>NZ_PQBZ01000029.1 GCF_002964665.1 Pseudoalteromonas sp. T1lg23B
CGCGTCTTCTTCATCGTCCGAGTCGTCACTGATGATGTCTGATTCGTCAAGTTCATCGGCGATAGACTCTTGCGCCGCCTGTTCATCAAATTCCGCCAAAGATTCTACATCAAGCGCGTCTTCTTCATCGTCCGAGTCGTCACTGATGATGTCTGATTCGTCAAGTTCATCGGCGATAGACTCTTGCGCCGCCTGCTCGTCAAA
>NZ_PQBZ01000030.1:0-121688 GCF_002964665.1 Pseudoalteromonas sp. T1lg23B
AGAAGTGAAACGAAACAGCGTCGATGATAGTGTGGCAGCTGCCATGTGAAAGTAGAACATCGCCAGGCTCCTAATAAGAGAAACCCCGATTCGAAAGAGTCGGGGTTTTTTTTCGTGCAGAATCTTTGTGACCACGAAGTGGCGACACAGAGAGTTCTACGCAAGGTGAAGTAAGCAACCTTCACAGGTGCTTCCCTCAACATTCTTAAGAATCTCTCAGCGTTCTATAAAAACGCACTCACTGCGTTCGCTGTCGTTAACCCTTTACCCTAGCGTATTGTTGTTAACCTTTAGCGCACAAAACTCCAAGGAATTCAGAATTCGCCTCATGAGGTTTTTAATTATTCGAATATGCAAAATAGAGCTCAGGTATTAGTCAGATGTAAAGTACATTTGAATTGAACATTATGGATGTAGAGTGTTTCAATAGTTGCAATTGGTATACGATTTAAATTAAGCTAAATATGAATATATTCATATGTCGGTAAGGAAATTGTATCAGTGGTCAATCACGCAGTAGACACAGATGTGGCCCGTTGCGTTTCTGAAATCAGTAGCTAGATTTATAGATGTACTTAAAAACTGTTCGAAGGTTGTTGGTATGTGTTAGTCATCGAGCATGTTTATTCGTTCGGCCTATATTGTGCTATGTAAATAAAAGGTGTAGATTGCATGAATACTAATAAAAAAAGTTTTAAAATATTATCGAAAAACTTGTTAAAACAAGTCTTTGGAGGTAACGGCGGAGCAAGTGGTGGTTATGAACCACCAATTAAAGCTACCAACGTTGTCGAATAGAGGAACAGAGGTTAAAAAAGGAGCTTTGTTGCTATGAATGGCATTTTGGTGCATATAGAATTGACGTTGACGGTCATTAAGATCCTCACGCTTGTAATTCTTGGTGCATTTGGCAAGGATTCTATAAGAGCAATGATATTCAACCGCCCAGAATCCGGTAGTGTAGAGCAGTTTGAACATTCGCTATTTGTTTTTGTGTGTACTTCAATGGTATTCCAACTGATAGGCATTGCCATAAGAGACGTGATAACCACGCTTGATGTGGGTGTGCAGGCAGTTCGGCAAATATTTTACATCAGCTATAGTATTCACGAAGGTTTGTTCATGGTCGCAGTAATCCAATGGCATAACTTTAAGAAGTGTAATTTTGCTAAAATTACCACCTACGGGTTTTACGTATCAGGCATGTTAGTTATTTTAATGATGTCACGATATGTTGATAGAGTGGTATTTGGCACTGATGTTCTAAAAGTTATTTATACCCAAATAGTGGTATTAACTAACGTGTTCATGTGCTTACTAATGGCCGCCTATCCTTTGCAAAAATTGCTTCAGTTTATAACCTTTAAGTTTAAACCATCCAATCGCCAGCAGGGCGATGAGAATCCATAAGATTTGAGTAAAAAAAATGAGCGAGGTTCACATGAGTGAACCCGCTCATTGGGCTAGTAACTGTTTGTACCGTTATGACGCGTTTGACGATAGATGTACTTCAACCTCTTGACCCGTTGATAGACGTTCTGCACCTCGTACGGCTACAGAATCTCCCACCTCTAGTCTGTTTTCTCCCAACGCTTTAATTGCAACATATTTACCTTGTCCTTTTCCAACTTCGACTGGGATCTGCTCAGCCTTATTGTCCTTATTTATGCGTACTACGTGGACTCCCTGTTTTCTTAAGATCAGTGCATCGCGATTGACTAGTAATTCAGGTTTTCCAGAGCTTAGCGGCAAGGATACATCGACTAATTGACCAGCAGCCCAATGTTGCTCATTTTGTTTAGGTAGCGTTGCTCGGACTTCAAAAGACTGTGAGCGAGGATCTGTCGCTGGAATAATTGCTGTGATGGTTGCATCTACACGATTTGAAATATCAGAGTTACTTGGGGCTATTGGTAATGTTAAGCCTTTAGCTAAACTACTGAGATATTTGACTGGGACATAAAGCCTAGCTTCTAAATTGTGAATATCAATTAAGCGTACTAGCTTGTCAGCACGGTTAACATCTTGTCCAGAGTGGCTAAAACGTTCACTAATAGCACCTGAGAAGGGGGCCTTAAGGGTCGAGCGCTCGATTTTATCGGCGATTAGGCGTAGTTCTATCTTTGCTAGCTGAATATCAGATTGCGCAAGATCGTGTTGTTGTTTAACTCTATCGACTTGACTCGCAGCAGCACTACTTGTTTTGGCCAGTTGTGTTAAACGCATTAGTTCTTGTTTGTGGAACTGCAAATTGATCTGAGCGCGATTAAGCATTTCCTGCTGACGGGCTTGTTCTAGCTCTAATGGTAGTGTATCGATACGCGCTAATATGTCACCTTTGCTGACCGAGCTCCCTGGCTCAGCTACAAATGTAAGTAGGCCACCAACGCCTGACGTTAGAGTCACATCTTGTTTACCGTATAATGTACCGTGTATGAGGAGTGAACTTTTCAAAGGCGCCAAAGACACCGTCTCAACAGAAACTGGTGATTTTGCAATTGTAGGTGTTGCAAAAACAAGCGCCAATGCTAGCATCAGTGCGCTGGCAGCTGATTTACGTGAATGTAGATGTTTGATAGGTAACAACATAGTAACTCTCTATTGGTTGGCGACTAAATTAAATTTAGGTTGATCGGTTTTAAGACCGCTATTTTCAATGGGTGCTCTGTTTTTCCCCAGCTTTAGCAAACTGGGCATAAGCAGCAGTGTAAATAATGCACAGATGGCCATGCCGCCTACGATCACAGTTGCCAATCCGCGGTATATTTCAGAACCCACTCCAGGCATTAGCATCAATGGCAGCATGCCAAATAAACTCGTTAGTGTGCTTAAGTAAACAGGCCGTGCTCTAAGTAATACAGCCTGGTGTACTGCTCTTTCTCTAGAGAGACCTGAGCGCTCTGACGTCCTAGTCTGGTCGACTAATAAGATGGCATTGTTGACGACTAGCCCCAACAGAATAATGAATCCTATCATGGTGAGCAGATCCAAAGATTGAAAGGTGAATAGGTTCAATATATACAGCGCGAGTACCCCACCGGCAATTGCTAACGGCATCACTAGCAGTACCAATAGACTATCTTTTGCAGATTTGAATAGCGCGGTCATGAGTAGGAATAGGATGAATAGCGCCAGTATGAAATTGATGGTCATTTCTTCAATAGCTGAGTTCATCTTTTGTGCGTTTCCTGCGAGTATTGCGCTTGCGTTTGTCGGTAAAGCATCTCTGAGTTTTGGCATGACTTGCTCAGAAAGAAGCGCTTGAGCTTGTTGCAAACTCATATCAGCTGGCGGAGTCACAACAATGGATACTGTGCGCTTTCCATTGACTCTACGCAATTGCGTGGGGCCTACTGTACGCTCTACTAAGGCGAGTTCTCCAAGAGTTTGAATACCAGAGTTGGGTGTGACAATTGGAAGTGCCTGTAGTTGCTCAGGAGTATCCCATGTATTGGCTCTGAGGATCACATTCATTCTTTCGTTACCGTTAAAATACTCGTTTACGAATAAGCCTCCAGTAAAAGCTTGAACTGCTTGTGCAACATCATTTCTGGTTAAACCTGCCTGAGTGATGCGTCTGTCGTCAGGGTGTAAGCGAAGCTCAGGTTCTGCCATATCTAGTCTTGGCTGTGGTTGAGCTGTTGCTTGTGGAATAGCGTCTTTAACGGCGGCTAAGGCTACTTGTGCAGCGCTGATCAGGTCGTCCATATTTGGGCCAGTCAAATCGATGTTAATAGCACGGCCATCACCACCATTTGATACTTGGATCATGGAGCCTCTAAAAAGGAACACCTGAGTATCGGGTAAGTCATGGAAAATCTCTTTCTTTGCGACATCCATCAATTCTTCTACCCGTTGCGGGTCTTCTGAATAAATAAACCCTCCGGCGTTGGAGCCAAAAACATAAAAGTTAAAGTCTTTAATTTTTGGCATTTTTTCGCCTGTATAGTAGGGCATAACGCGCTCTTTCACGCGCCGAGCTATTTCTTCTTCCATGAAACCAATATTTCCACCAGGTGGAGTATTTAAACTATAAAAGAAGCCATCAGTAGGCGCTCTTGGCATAAAGTCAGTCTGTGGTAGCAAAGTTAACGTAACGATCACAGAACCCCCAAGCAGCGTTGCTATCCAAGCTAGCTGTTTTTTTCGGCTATTGGTTAGAGCCATTATCCATTTTGTGAGTTTTTTCCAGTAATTTAGATAAGGGTCTACGGTTTGCTCCTTCTCAGGTAAATATTTGTTGGCAATCGGTATTATGGTTAATGCACAGACGAGAGAAGCAATTACTGCGATTGAGAGAGTGAGTGCTAAATCAGAGAATAACTGGCCTTCGATACCCGCCATGAACATAATTGGCAGGAATATCGCAACACTGGTTGCTGTTGAAGCAAACAGGGCACCACTAACTTGGGTTGCTCCTTTCAGTGCGGCCTTAACGTTATCCATGCCTTCACTTTTCAGTCTTGCTATATTTTCCTGCACGATTATTGCTGCATCTAAGACTAGGCCTACAGCGAATGCTAGACCCGCAAGTGATACCACATTTAGGCTGCGCTCAAACAAGTTCAGTGCCAGAAATGCGACCATTAAAGATACAGGAATGGTTGCCGCGATGACTAATGTTGCTCTGATCCCTCTAAAAAATAACCATAAAATGCCGCATGCCATAAGCACACCTAAGCCAAGATTACTTTTTACTAGTTGTAGTGCATTACGAATATGAACCGATGCATCAAAGCTCAGCTCAATAGACAGTCCGGCTTCTTTGAGTACGCCTGAGTTGAGCTCGTCGATGGCCTGATTAATACCGTCAAGTACGGCAACGGTATTTGATTCATTACTTCGAGATATAGTGATGTAATAAGCAGGTTTACCATTTCTTAGTGTCATTGAACGTCTGTCAGTAACGGTATCTGCTACAACTGCAATGTCGCCGAGGTAGATAGGTCTGTCGCCAGAATAACCGACTCTCATGCTCGTTAAGCTATCAACGTCATACTTACCAGTGAACCTAACAGTGTATTGGCGTCTTCCTACATCCGCGATACCCCCTGAAACGTCAGTGGAAGATGAGATTGTTTGGCGAATTTGGTTCAGACTGATACCAAATGAAGCCGCTTTGTATGGGTCAAACGTTACTCTTAACTCTCGCGGCCTTTGACTATTGAGGTTAACATGAGATACGCCTGGTATGCGTGCTAGCCTAGGTTCTATAAAGTCCTCAATTTGCTTTTGATAGACCGCCATATCAAAGTTATCGCTTTCATAATTGAGTGGCAAAACGAGTAAGCTAGCAGCGGTAGGGCCACCTGAGCCTGGGCCACCACCGCCACCTGAAGTGACGATTGGATCAGTGGCATCAAGTGGTAACGGTGGAGCTTGATTGAGGCTTGTCAGTACATCGAGCATGGCTTGCTGCATATCAGCATCTACCGCAAAAGTGAGCGTAATAGTGCCATTTCCCTGATTAATTTGAGTATTGACTTCGAGTGCGCCAGGTGTGTTCTTTACAGCATTTTCAAGAGGTTCGATGATCATAGACTCGATTTCCTCTGGCGCAGCTTGTCGCCACCCAGAATAAATAGTGATCTGAGGCTCTTCAATATCCGGTGTTAATTGAATCGGTAACTTAAAAATACTGATTAAGCCAAATAACATGATCAGTACCAATATTACCAATACACTTGCTGGGTTTTTAAGCGAACTACGTGTTAAATTCATAACAACATCCAATCTTTTTCTTTGCTCGGTTAAGTATCTAGCAAAAGAATATGATGTGCTAGCGGCTATTTTCCGCTCGCTACAGGGTATAGCGACCAATAGCCAATATTCTAAGATAAATAACTAGGCCGCAATAATTTGTAACGAAATTAGATAATTTGAAATACTTTTAGACACTGAATTTACATATACAAGTGACCGTTATTCAGTATAGATACTAAAAGTGAATATGCTGCAAATGGCAATAAAAATAAAGGTGGGCGCTGTGTAACTGACGCTCACCTTAGAAGATTTTTATAACTGGGTATCGGCTGCCTCAAATGTGGGATAGTAAGCGGGCTTGAAACGGTTGATGTTGTATAAAAACCGACTGTCTTTCACGGGGAGGGTGGCTGAACCATAATCATACTCGTTGAGTTTGGCTCTTAACGCTTGATTGCTTATACCATCACCATACATTTCATACCAACTGATAATATTCGGTGTTACAAAGCGGTTATAGCCGTTTTCTGCGATTTCTTGGGATTTTGCAAATCGCAATGCATGGGTTAACAAGCCGTCTTTATGATAGACAACTTTTAAATGGCCATTTTCAAAAGGGAGTTCACTAGCAGGCTTGGTATATAGATCTCCATGTGCACTGTAACTGCCATGAGTGACAATTCCATCGTGAGTCCATATAGCTGCATATTCCCAGTCATGGCGGTGTCCGCCTCCAAAGTAATTAAACACTTGGTCTTTTTTGAAGTACAGAGCGTAGAAGTGGGCACAATACTGGCCTTGAGCGTTATTGTGACAGGCATATCTGTGTACGGTGTTGGAAGTTCTTAGAAATTGGCTGTCACGGCAATCACCACCTAAAGTTCCCGATGTCTTTAGTCCCGCATTTTGTTGCCCTGTGCGACTGATACCCGCACTTGGTAAGCAACCGTCGCCGTCAAAGTCAAATACGGGCTCAGTACCGTTAATAATATAACTTGGTGGCAGTGCTTTATCTAACGCTGTAAAGTCATTAGCGAGGGCGCTATTGCCAAAAAAGGGTATGGAGAATAGCGTACATGTGACGTATTTAATTGTGTTTGTCATAATGGTAACTCGTCGTAAAAGTGTAAACTTAAGATAAGTTGCAAATATGACATATTTGTATGTATTTTGTTAAGTGTTGAGTTTTTATTCTTTTTTATGAGACTCAAGTTTATTTACGAAATCACTCTCTACTATCTTAAGGGCTGCCAAAACTTCTTGCGGCTCAAGCTCGTTTCGCTCAAGCAACATGATAAGGTCAACAGCCAGTTTTACGTGGTTTGGAGCGGTATCTAGGGAATTATTCATTGTGGCGTATTTCTCTTTTTTGCAACTTGCTCGCTCGCGAATTTGATTGCTTTTTCTACTTGTTCTTCCATTATTATGCGTTCACTCTGTGGTAAATAAAATGCCATATCCACGTCATTTCGGATATAACGCGCAGGTAATTGATTGAGCACAGTACAGCAAAAATCAGCCATGACATCTTCGTTGTACTTGTCATGTAAGTTATGTTCAACAATTTTGTCCAATACGATTTTCTCGTAATAGTTATGTACATCATCATGTAGCTTCATTGTGCTTACCTGCCGTTTTTATAACGAATAATATCTATATCATAATAGCTGGGTTGGCGAGTAGGGCAATAAAAAACTGCTTATGTACATCAACGAGTTGGGTTATATTTTTTTGGTAGCCTCCGCCCATTGCTGCTGCGATTGGAATACCTTGTTGATGGCAGTAGTCCAGCACAAGTCTATCACGTTCGTATACACCATTGAGGCTAATGTCCAACAGCCCGAGTTCATCTTGTTTGTATATATCGGCTCCTGCGTTATACAAGATCAGATCAGGCTTGTGCAGACGACATACTAAAGATAATGCTTGGGAAACCGTATTTAAATATGCGTCATCGTCAGTATTAGCCGAAAGTGGAAAATCGTAATCAGACTCAGCTTTTATACGCGGAAAGTTGTTCTCACAGTGTATAGAGCACGTAATGACGTCGGAGTGTTTAGAGAGTATGCTTGCTGTGCCATCACCTTGATGGACATCACAATCAAAAATCACGACGGTTTCAGCTAGGCCTTGCTCAATTACATCACAAGCTGCGACTGCAAAGTCATTAATGATACAAAATCCAGCAGCGAAATCTTTGTGAGCATGGTGGTAACCCCCGCTTAGGTTAGCAGCAGTACCGTTTTCTAACGCGTATTTAGCTGCAGCAATACTGCCTCCAACAGAAAATAAAGTACGTTCAACCAGATCGTTGGACCAAGGAAATCCCATCTTTCGGATTGCGTTTTGAGACAACGTGCCATTCATAAAGCTCTGTATGTAGTCCTTGTCATGACATAGCAGTAAGGACTCAAATGGCGCTTTGTCTGGGGAAATGAACTTATTATCTAATTGCAAAGTAGATAGCTGGCTTTTCAATAGCGCATATTTGTTTATCGGGAAACGATGTCTAGGAGGAAGTGGCAAGGCAGAATAAGAAGGATGATAAAATAACATCAGCGATTTTGTTGTTTTTCAACTTGTTGTATTTTGGCTTCTGTTTGTGAAATGGCCTTTCTACAGCGACCGAGCCTTGCATGCAGTGCTAGGATCTCTTGATTTATCTTCTTTGTTTGGTCACTGTCAGCCTTATCTAACTGCTCGCGACGGATCTCTATCATCTCTTGCAATCGGCGCTCAAATTCATGATTTTGAGATAACTCTTGGTAGAGCTCATGTGAACTTTGCATGATTTTTTGCACTGCTTTACGATATACTTTGTTTTTTTTGCTGAAGTTAGCTTTATTCTCTTTGGCCCAAACAGGGGTCGATTTGAGCACCTTTATCACCGCTTCGATTTGTGTTGCGATGCGCTGTACTGCAAAGCTGTATGCGTGGCGATTTTCCATGGGCGGCAAATGCTTTACATGTGCTTTAATTTCATCAACATAATCACATAGCAGCAGGCTTTTAGTCGCAAACACGGTACGGTCAAATAGGCTGGGTTGTGCTTGAATATAGCGATTTTTATCAAACCACTTTGCATTGTCAAATTGCTGAGCTTGCTCACTTAATCTTGCTACTTGCTGGTGTAATTTTTCAAGTGCATTACTCACGATAAATATGCCTCTACGACTAACTTTCCAGCGAGTATTATAACAACGGTATTAAACAGAGGCTTAATTAGCTTATTGCCAAATTTAATTGCGGAATGCGCGCCAATCCACGCACCAAGCATCAAAAACACGCCCATTGATAAGCCGAGTAAAAAATTAACATGTCCTAATGCAACAAAAGTAATTAAAGAAATGAAGTTGGAGACAAAGTTCATTGAACGGGCTAAGCCACAGTTTAGCAGTAGGCTTATCTTATAAAGTATGCTGTTGGAAGCTGTCCAAAAAGTGCCTGCACCAGGGCCCGCCATACCATCAAAGAAACCCAAGCATAGTCCCTGTACCCACTGTTTAATTTTAAGGGCCTGCGTAACAGGCGGCAGGGTGTGAGACTCCGTTGGGCTCAATTTACCGAATAGACTATAACAGGCGACTAAAATAATGATTACGGGCAGTAACTTGTTCAAAAATTCAGTGCTGAGAAAATCTACTAATAACGTACCAAGTACGGCACCAATAGCAGTGGCGAAAATGGAGGCAGCCCAAAATTTAGGGTTAAACAATTGCTGGCGGTAGTAGGTTAGGCTAGCGGTAATTGAGCCAAAACTTGAAGCCAGTTTATTGGTGCCCAGTGTAACGTGTGGTGGTAGGCCAGCTGTTAGTAAGGCGGGTACGGTTAGCATCCCCCCACCACCGGCAATGGCATCAATGAAGCCAGCAGCTAAAGCAACTACACAAAGTAGTCCCCAGGTCATTGGATCGAGCGCAAGTTCAAACATTTAGTAATCTATTTGTCTTTTAAATGGAGGCAGCGTATCTAACATGGCTTTGCCGTAACGTTTAGTTACCAAACGCCTGTCTAATATGGTTATGCGGCCTTGATCAGATTCTTTACGCAGCAGTCTACCACAGCTTTGTACTAATTTCTTCGCAGCATCGGGAACGGTTATCGATAAAAATGGATTTCCCCCTTTGCTTTGTACGAATTCTGCTTGAGCTTCCTCAATTGGAGAAGTGGGTACTGCAAATGGAATTTTGGTGATGATAAGATTTTCTAAATAGGCACCAGGCAAATCGAGGCCTTCAGAAAGGCTCTGGGTACCAAATAGTATACTGCCTTTACCCTTATCAATATTATCTCTGTGAGTTTGTAATAAACTTTCTCTTGATTGTTCACCTTGCACCAAAATTTGCCAGTTATCCTTACGTAGTAATCTAACCACATGGTCCATTTGCCAATACGATGCAAATAGCACCAGATTAGCTTTATCACGCTGCAAATAATGAGGAAGTGCACGTGCAAGATAATCACTGAAGGCTTTGTCTGTTGGTTCGGTATCTGCTTTAGGTAGGTGCAGTGTTGCCTGAGCAGGATAATCAAACGGAGAGTTAGCTTTGATAAACTTGACGCCCGGTTCATTACTAAGACCGCTTTCTTTTGCAAAATGGTCAAAAGTACCAAGCGCGCTCAAAGTCGCTGAACATAACACCGCACCAGCGCACTCTCTCCATAATTTATCTTTGAGATAGTAACCCACTTCGATAGGACAATCGCATAATAGGTGATCATGGTGATGTTTATACTCTAAACGTTTTATCCAGCGCGCGTGTGGCGTATTTTCTCCTTTACAAGCATAGCTGTACCATAGTTTATAAAGTTGTTCGAGACGATTGATATATTGTCCGCTTTCAGCAAGTAACGGGTCGGCCAGATAGGGTTTAACATCACCATCGCTGACATCTACAGTGAGCGCATCGTGCATTTTATTTAGGGCGCGAAGCACGTCTAGTGTAGCATCGCTAATGTCTTTAGCTTTCGAAATAAGGGAATCGGGCACTAAGCCATGTTCAAAACGGTAGGTATCATCTTGATTGTAATTAAAGTCTGCAGAATCAAGGATATCCCTAACTGCCTTGAGATCTTTGCTTGCGTCATTGGCTGCATCGTTTAGTTTAAAGTTTTGGCCTATGGCTTTTTGCGAGACAATTGTTGCAGCCATTTTCCCGCTAAATTTTAGTAACTTTTCGAGCCAATCAATGGTTCCTTTGATGGTTGCTGCGGCTGACGAAAAATCTCTGGTGATATGAGGTAAATGATGGGCTTCGTCGATGACATAAAACGTGTCATCTGGTTCGGGTAAAATTTTCCCACCACCAAGTTCAAGATCAGCAAGCAAGAGTGCATGGTTAATCACTAATACGTCCATTTGTGACATTTTTTGGCGTGCCATATGAAACGGACATAAATGATGTGACTTCATTTGTCGCTGACAGGCATGCTTATCGCAAGCGATGAGATTCCAGACCCTATCAGGTATAGTATCGGCCCAACTATCTCTGTCTCCCTGCCAACGCTTGTTTTGATAGGCGCTGTGCAAATCTTTTAGACACTTTTGTTCCATATCCGACAATGGAGAAGTCAAAGTTGGCATTATTGATAGTTGCATACTGTCTTCATTCAGGGCAGCGTTGAGTTTTTGTACACAAATATAGCGCTGACGTCCTTTGACTAAATCAAACTTAAAGTCAAACCCACAATGCTCTTTGAAAAAAGGCAGTTCTTTATTTATCAATTGTTCTTGCAACGCGACGGTTGCAGTTGAGATGACGAGTTTTTTCTTTTTGGCCAACGCCGTTGGCAGCGCACTTAGGCAATAGGCAAGAGATTTCCCCGTTCCCGTACCTGCTTCTATCACGCAAATACGTTGTGTTTTGTGGTATTCCCCTGCCAGTGTTTTTGCAATTTCTGCGACTAAGTAATTTTGGCTACTACGTTGACGGTATCCATCTAGGCGGTCGGCTATGTTTTGATGAGTATGCCGAATGGTCTTTTTGAGAGCGTCTGAAAGCATGTGAATCGCCTAACTTGGATTTATATGTATATAATTACAGTGTCAAAGGGCTATTTTAGATGGGGAACGGATTTGGCACAAGCAGTCTATGCAGGCTTCATACTATCACGGCAGCAGATCAATCACCATGGGCGGTTGCAGTTGTGTTATTGGCTTAAATCGGATCAAGGCACAATTAAGGCTTATGTAGACAATGAGCAACCTGTTTTCTTCATTCGGTGTAGCGAGCAACAACAAGCGCAACGTTTGCTTAAGCATGAAAATATAGAAGTGCAGTTCAAAAGCGTAGGGCTAAAGCATTTCGATCAGGAAGAGATGATTGCTTGTTACTGTCCAAATACGCGTTCTTATCATCAAGCGAAACAAATTTTAGAACGCGTGGTGAATTTGTACGAGGAAGATATCCGACACTGTGATCGCTTTTTGATGGAGCGTTTTATCCGTGGTGGTGCATGGATACAGGGTAATCCTGTGCAGAAGACAGGCTATGTTGAACTATCAGATGTTAGGCTAAAAGCGCATCGCAGTTATCGCCCCTCCTTCTCGGTGTTGTCATTGGATATTGAATGTAATGGTGAGGGGGTTTTGTTCTCCATTGGGTTGGTGAGTGAGAAAGATCGCTGCGTCATTATGATAGGCGATTCCCCCGCAGACAGTGACGTGCCTACTTACATTCATTGGGTGCCTGATGAATCAGCTTTATTATTTGCATTAATGGACAAAGTGAGGGCCCTAGACCCAGATGTGATTATCGGCTGGAATGTTATCGAATTCGATTTTGTGGTGCTTGCAGAACGTGCACAAATGCTTGGTATTGAGCTTATTCTCGGGAAGGATGCTCAGCCAATCGATGTGTATAAAGGGAATTACGTTAGAGTGATGATCTCAGGTCGTGTGGTCATTGATGGTATCGACACATTAAAAAATGCTACGTATCACTTTGATAGTTTCAGGTTGTCCAATGTGGCAGAAAAAGTGTTGGGCGAGAAAAAGCTCATTGAGCAAGATGACAGATTAGAGGAAATCATCCGCCAGTTTAACGAAGATAAATTGAGCCTTGCAGCATATAACATTAAGGACTGTGAGTTGGTAATGGCGATTTTTACGAAGTTAAAGCTGCTCGACTTTGCCATTGCAAGAAGTCAACTAACCGGACTTGAGCTGGAGCGTATGGGCGGATCCGTTGCTGCATTTACCAATCTTTACTTACCTTTGTTACATCGCAGTGGCTACGTTGCACCCAACTTAGGAGAGCACGGGCTTAATTTTGAAAGTCCCGGCGGGTATGTAATGGACTCAAAACCTGGGTTATATAAAAACGTTGCAGTATTAGATTTTAAAAGTCTTTATCCGTCTATTATCCGAACATTTTGTATCGATCCTATGGGGCTAATTGAAGGTCTACGCGCACCACAAGATGCAGTATGTGGGTTTCACAACGGGTCTTTTTCTAGAACTCGCCATCATCTACCAAACCTAGTCGCTGAGTTAGCTGAAGCTCGGCAAAGGGCAAAGTACGCTCGTGATGACATGCTCTCTCAAGCAATTAAAATCATTATGAATAGCCTATATGGCGTCTTAGGCTCGAAAGGGTGTCGATTTTATGATCCGCGTTTAGCTAGCTCAATCACCTTGAGAGGCCACGAAATAATGCAGACTACGCGAGCGCTAATTGAGAAGCAAGGATTGGAGGTAATTTATGGAGATACGGACTCTACATTTGTGAAGCTGCCAGATGAGTGGGGGGCTGATAAATGTGAAGCCGAGGCGGCGGCTTTGGTAGAGTCGGTGAATACTTTTTGGCAGCACGAGTGTCGCGCTTCCTTCAATTTACGAAGTTATCTAGAAATTGAGTTTGAGACACTGTACCACACCTTTTTTATGCCTACGATTAGGGGGCAAGCGGTTGGTTCGAAAAAGCGTTATGTTGGTGAAGTGTATGTAAATGGTAAGCCAAAGTTGATTTTCAAAGGAATGGAAAGTGTCCGTAGTGATTGGACCGAGATAGCGAAGAAATATCAACAAGATATTATCAGGGCATTGTTTGATGGGGATTGTGTATTGCGTATAACAAAAAGGTACATTGATGCTATCAAGGCCGGTGAGGTAGATGAGTTGTTGTGTTACTCGAAACGTTTGGGTCGAGCCTTAGAGGAATACACAAAAACAGTGCCTCCACATGTTAAAGCGGCTCGGCTTTCCGTGTTGAACAATCAGAGTCGAAATTTATCAAAAGGCAGTGTTATTAGGTATTACATGACTAAGAAAGGACCCTCCATGCACCTCAATGACAGCACGTTAGACTATGAGCACTACATAGAAAAGCAGATATATCCCATTTTAATGATGATACCTGATTACGAGAATGTTCTTTTTCAGTTAACAGAACAGCGCTTTTTTTCTTTTTGAGATCAAATATATGTTTAGTATTTGTTGTTTAATTGTTGTACCTGATAGTGGTAATTTATAAAATTTAAATAATTTGCGGTTGACGCTAACGTCAATGCTTGTTTAATATTCATGGTGAATGTTGCACGAGTGCAACTTCCCATAAGGGCAAAGCCCATAAAAAATTACAAGCTACTAACAAGTAGTCCAGGGAGATACAAATGTTAAATAGTAAAGTTTCAAAAGCGGTTCGCTTAGCAATCGCGTTTGGCGCTGCTTCTACGGCTGCGTTTTCTGCGAACACGTTCGCGGCCGAAGGTGAAGAGAAAGTAGAACGTATCGAAGTTACCGGTTCTGCAATCAAAAGAACTGACCTAGAAGGTGCATTGCCACTAGACGTTATCGATGCGTCAGCTATCGCTAAATCAGGCGTAACTAGCGTTCCTGACCTAATCGCTAACCTTCCTGCGATGCAGGGTTTCACAGCTGCTGGTGAGTCAGTAGGTGGCGGCGGTGGCGGTGTTCAAACTGCTTCACTAAGAAACTTAGGTTCTGAGTACACACTAGTACTTCTAAACGGTCGTCGTATGGTATCTTCTGATTCAGGCGGTACAATCGACCTTAACTCTATTCCTCTAGCGGCTATCAAGCGCGTTGAAATCCTAAAAGATGGTGCATCTGCACTTTACGGTTCTGATGCTATCGCGGGTGTTGTTAACTTCATCCTAAAAGACGATGTTCAAAGCACGACTATCAGCGCTCGTTATGACAAGCCAAAAGACACTTCAAGCTCTAACTTCTCAATCACAACTGGTTTCGGTGACCTAAGTGTTGATGGTTTCAACATCACAGCTGCATACAGCCGCGATGAGCAAGACAACCTACGTTCAGTTGACCGTGATTTCGCGAAAACTGGTTTCATCTCGTTTGAACATTCAGGCCAAGACCTACTAGCGGTTGCTGGTTCTTCAAGTGCTATTCCTGGTAACGCGTATGTAAGCTATAACACACGTGATGAAGATGGTAACCTGTTGTTTGATGAAGAAGGTAACAACAAAAGAGCTACCTACTCTTTCAACCCATACAAAATGGCAAATGGCTCGTGTCACGCGACTAGCGCACCATCAGGCGCTCGTGCGTGTCAGTTTGACTACACAAGCACACTAGAGATTCAGCCAGAGTCAGAGCGTGACAATATCTTTGTTCAAGGTGTTGCAACAGTAAATGATACGACTGAAGTGTATGCAAATGCTTCATGGTCAAGGTTCGAAATGATCACACGTATTGCACCATACCCAACAGGTATTCCTTTAAGTGCTGACTCAGCGCTTGCTGAAAAGTACGTGATGCCTTTCCTACCAGACAACGTTAAAGAAGACATGGTGAGCATCAGTGCTCGTTGGCGTGTACTTCCAGGCGGTAACCGTACTGACGAGTGGAGCACAACAACTAACCAAATCACAGCGGGTATCCGTGGTGAAATCTCTGAGTGGTCATATGACCTTGCGGTAACTCGTGGTGATTCAGAGCGTGAGCAAAACCGTCTAACTGGTTATCCGAAGCAAGATGAGTTCCTAGCACTACTAAACTCTGGTGCAATCGATATCTTCGCAGCACCTGAAGACCTAACTGACGAAGAAAACGCTGCGGTTGCTGCGTCAATGTTCAACGGTCTATGGGAAAAAACAGAAACTTCAATCACGACTATTGAAGGTAAGCTTTCTGGTGCAATCGCTGACTTAGACGCTGGTAGCGTATACCTAGGTGTTGGTTTCGATTACCGTACTTCTGAGTACGCACGTTCAAACGGTGAAGGTAATAACAACCAAGTAGTATTGTATGAGTCAGTATCTCCTGAATATGATCTTGAGCGTGACAACTACGGTGCATTCGCTGAAGTGATTGTTCCAGTTATGGAAAATCTAGAGCTTACAGGTTCAATCCGTTACGACAACATCGGTGAAATCACTGATTCACTTCGTGAAGGTAACAAAGTAGTTAACGACAGCGAAAACGATACAACTTATAAGTTAAGCCTATCTTACCGTCCTACTGACGAGCTATTACTACGTGCTTCAATGGGTACTGGCTTCAAGATGGCAACTATGCGTCAAATCGCTGAGCCTCGTGTAGAGTTTGGTGTAACATCTTCACCTTACGATTGTCCATTAGCATCAGGTCACCCTCTTAAATCAGCGTGTCACTCAGACAAGCTTCAGTATGATGTATACCGTGAAGGTAACGCTAACTTGAAGCCAGAAACTTCTGAGCAGTACACATTTGGTTTCGTATGGGCTGGTGATACAGGTACGAGCGTGTCTGTAGACTACTGGAACATTGATATGGAGAACGAGGTTCAACGTCTAACTCAGAACCAAATCTTCTTCAACCCAGAGACATACAACCACCTATTCACTACTAAATACGATCCAAGTCTAGAAAAAGACGTATTAGCTATCGTACAGGCAGCGGATAACGTTGGTAAGTCAACAACTACAGGTATCGACTGGAGCATCAACTTAACGAATGAACTATCATTCGGTACGTTGAAGACGGGTATCATGGGTACTTACCTGATTGAGTCTGAAAGCTTACGTGTTGGTGAAGATAATGTTTGGGATTCAAGCCTAGGTAAAGTTGGTACAGATGAAGCGGTTGCATTCCGTAACATCATCAACATCAACAACTCATTCACTCATGGTGATTTCACGCATGACTTGAACATCAAGGCACGTAGTGGTTACACCGATGCAGCGGCAGATGTAAACTTCACAGTTTACAGATCTGACTTGAGCGAGACAGTTGATGGAAGCCTAATCCAGAAACACGTACCGGTATACTTCACTGTTGATTACCGCTTGTCATATGCATACGGCGACAATGCAAACGTAACGTTCGGTATTAAGAACTTACTAGACAGAGAGCCACCGTTTACTCTAAACGCGGCTGCTGGTCACCAGGTAGGTTACGATCCACGTTATGCAGACCCGTACGGTCGTACTTTCTACATCCAAGCTGACTACACTTTCTAAGTTAGTTTGATGTAATAAAATTCGAAACCCCACTTTAAGTGGGGTTTTTTTTGCTTCTAAAAACATTTCATTTGCTACCTTTTGATAAATATTTCAAATAAATTTAATTTTTTATTGTTGATTTTCGCCGTGAAAATAGAATGTAAACGTAACATTATTTTTTCTTGTAGTTAATTCAGGTTCAACAAGCATTTTTTTTATCTATTTGATTTTATTTAGATTTTGGGATTTTCAAATTCTATTTACATGTTGCTATTTTTGGTACTTTAAGGTTTTCTTTGGACCTGTATCGGGTGCATTAGATGTTGACCTGTTGTTTCAACCAAGCTTAGTATTGAGCCCTGTATCTAAATAGGAACGCCATGTTTCGAATTTAGATATTAAAATAAAACTATAAAAATCAATTGATTAGTTTTAATCAGGGAGACAAAATACATGTTAAATTCAAAAGTATCAAAAGCGGTTCGCTTAGCGATCGCGTTCGGTGCTGCATCAACTGTTGCACTTTCTACGAGTGCTTTTGCAGCCGAAGGTGAAGAAAAAGTAGAGCGTATCGAGGTAACCGGGTCGAGTATCAAAGGTACCGACTTAGCGGGTGCACTACCTATCGATGTGATTAGTGCAGAAGATATTAAAAACACTGGTGTTACTAGTGTTCCTGACCTAATAGCACAAATTCCTTCAATGCAAGGTTTTACTACTCCTGTGTCATCAGTTGGTGGTGGTGGTGCTGGTATTGCAACGGCATCATTAAGAGGTATTGGTGATCAGTACACGCTAGTGCTATTAAACGGTCGTCGTTTGGCTACGTCAGGTTCAGGTAGTGCTGTAAACTTAAATAACATTCCTTTGGCAGCTGTTGAGCGTGTTGAAGTGTTGACTGATGGTGCATCAGCACTATACGGTTCAGATGCGATTGCTGGCGTTATCAACTTTATTCTTAAGTCTGAGCACCAAGGCACTACAGTTGCGCTTCGTACCGACCAACCAAAAGATGGTGCTGAGTCATATAACTTTAGTGTGACAACAGGCCTTGGTGATTTTGACGCTGATGGTTATAGTGTTGTAGCGTCACTAAGCTATGACAGCACTGATTCACTTCGTTCATCAGACCGTGACTTTGCGAAAACAGGTTTCCTTGAGTTCGAACATAATCGTAATGCTTATTATGCTATCAACGGTTCATCTAACTCTGTTCCAGGCAATGCGTTCTTAACGTTCGCTGATAAAACAGGAAAATCATTTACGCCATATGAAAAGGTAAACGGCAAGTGTGATGTTGATACTGCGTTTGCACCTGGCGATTCTTTCTGCTCATTTGACTATACAAGTAAGCTAGAAATCTATCCAGAGAATGAGCGTACTGCATTGATGCTTCAAGCTGACTTTGCGCTAACTGATGATGTGAAAGCATTTGCTACAGTAAACTACACTGACTTCGCGTTGACTAGCCGTATTGCACCAGAAGCAACGGGTAACATCCGTATCCCAGTTGACAGCGTGCTGTTTGACAAGCACATCGCTCCACACCTAACAGCTGAGCAAGCAGAGAATGTAACTGCTTTCCGTGGTAGATGGCGTGGTCTTGCAGGTGGTAACCGTACCGACGAAAACCACACTAAATCGTTCAATGCTATCTTAGGTTTTGAAGGTGTAGTGTTTGATAAAGTTGATTTCAACACTGCCGTGGTTTATTCAAAATCTCAGCGTGTAGACTCGTTACTTGATGGTTACTATAACGAGAAATTCGTAGACTATGTTGGTGCTGGTAAAATTGATATCTTCCAGTCTTACGAAGAGTTTATTAAAGATGAGAACAACTTAAAAGCGTTGGAAGAAGCTAAGTACCGTGAAAAAGATGACACGACTACAACAGAATCTCTTTCAATTGACTTCAGAGCATCACAGGCTGCATTCGAGCTACCAGCAGGCGAAGCTTACGTAGGTTATGGTGCAGATTATCGAATCAACTCATACCAAAAGATTCGTTCAGCAGCGAATAAGTCAGACCGTCGTTTTGGTGACGGTGGTGGTGACTTTGACTACGATCTAGAAAGAGCATCATACGGTGCATTTGTTGAGTTGCAACTACCTGCAACTGAAGATCTAAGCTTCAATGTAGCAACTCGTTATGACACTATCGGCGCTGTTTCAAACAATATGGGCGGCGGAGATGTAAATAAGGACGAGAGCGACACGACGTATAAAGTGAGCTTCCGTTACCAAGCAACAGACAACATAGTTGTCCGTGGTTCGACGGGTACAGGCTTCAGAGCTGCAACGTTACTTCAAATTGCTGAACCAATTACGCCGTTTGGGGTGACTTCTTCGGCTTATAGCTGCCCATTACCAGCGTCTGATTCTCGTGCACAGTTCTGTCCTCCAGGTAGCTTGCAGTATCAGCTATTCCACCTAGGTAGTGACTCATTGAAGCCAGAAACATCAGAGCAAAGTTCAATCGGTTTTGTTTACTCGCCGTCAACGGACTTCTCATTTGAGCTTGACTATTGGTCAGTGAATATTAAAGAACAGGTACAACGTCCAGACGAAGACTACATGTTCAATAACCCTGGATTGTTTGATGAGCGTTTCATTGTTGCACCAGATCGCTCTGATGATACAAATAAACTGTTAAGTGTTATCAAAGCCCCAATCAATATTGGTGAAAATAAAACTGCGGGTTATGACTGGAAAGTAATGTTGAACAATGAGTTCTCATTTGGCCAGTTGAAAACTATGGTACAAGGTACTTACATTGATAAATCACAATATACTCTTGCTGGTGTATTCCCTTATCAGTGGACAAGTAGCTTAGGTCGCTACGGTGTAGACCAAGACGTGGTGTTTAGAAATATCGTAAATATCACCAATACGTTAACTCATGGTGATTTCTCACACACGTTACGTATGAAATATAAGTCTGGTTGGAAAGATGCTGCGACAACGGTTGGTAAAGGTACAATTGCTAACCCAGCGACCGAAAAGTTCTTTGATGATAAAGGTGATGAGCAGACGCGTTTTGCAACTGAACAAGTACAACTTGCGATACCGTCACACATGACTCTTGATTATAAGATTGATTACTCTGGTATCGAGAACATGAACATTACATTTGGTGTGAACAATCTATTAGATAAAGCTCCACCTATGTCGTTGGCAGACCCTGAAGGTCACCTAGTAGGTTATGAAGGTCGTTATTATGACCAGTTATTACGTACTTACTACATTAGCTTAGATTACACATTCTAATCTATGAAGATAAAAGCCACTTTTCGAAGTGGCTTTTTGTTCTGTGAGATAAGAGATAAGGAAATTGACATGAAAAAAATCTTATTAGCGGCATTACTTTCTGTTCCCTTAATGGGCTGCAACTCAACAACCAATGATGATGTTGCAAAGGGTGATGGGTATCGATGTGAGCAAGTTAAGACTTTAGGTAGTAGCATACCTAAGAAGCGGTGCACGACGAAAGAACAGCGTGAACTAATTCGATCGGAATCACATGATTCACTGCGAAACCATCAACGTGCCGGCACAGTTGGTGAAAATAGTAGGTAACTAGTCAAAATGTATCTGTACATGAATATATAAAGTTTTGGTGTTTATAATGTGTAGTTAAATCACCTCACTTCCAACACCAAAACTTTGATAAATCAGACATCTAATTAGAATCTATAACTTACCCCAAACGCGAGTGAGCTTGTATCTAAGTCATTCATGTCCATATATTGCCAGCCTACGTTTACAGCTATGCCATTGTCCCAGTCATATTGCCAACCAGCTTCGGCAAATAATCCAAGTCCATCATCCTCTTTGAGTATTTTGCTATTTTGTGCGATTTCATAGTCGTACAGTTGGACCCCCAATTTGCCATAGAAATGACTATTGTCGGTGATTTGGTATTGGCCCTTAGCAGCGACAACAAAGTTACTGTAGTCCAGCTTATTGGCATCAAGTTCAAATAATAGATTGTCGTTTCGGTTACAAACAAATTTATCATTTGTGATGTCTTTACAGTCCCAGTCATCGGCCTCGCTGCCGCCGTTGATACCTATCTCTAACGCCCACGTTGAATCAAACTGGTAGTTATAGTAGAGATAAAGTGAACCGACACCATCGCCATCTTGGCTGGAGTTTTTATATTCGGCATCACCGCCTTGCAGTTGTACACCAATACGATGGGTTTCGTTGTTCTGCTCTGCTTGACTTGTAAAACTTGCTAAAGCCAGCAATGTGAGAGGGATAATTGAGCGCGTTTTCATAATGTACACTTCCTATTCATTTAACTTGCGAACAGTCTATCCAGTAGCAATGTGAGAGTCTGTTGTGGGTTTGTGAGGGGATGTGGAAGTATGTCAGAAAATGTAAGTAGCTGTATTAATTTGGATTATTTTTGGACTAAGGTGCTTGCTTTAGCGTACATAAATATCTTTATCCCGTATAAGGTCAACCCGCCTGCAATAGCCCCACTGAGTATATGATGTATGATCAAATGAGATGCAATAAATGCAGGGATGTCCCGCAATCCATCTACAAATGCTAACTTGATTATAAGTAATCCATAAGCGGATAAGTGCGCAAACACGGCTACCTTAAATGCACGGGCAAAACGCTTAGTGTGGTATTCTGGCATATCGGCGGCGATAAACTTGATGAACAGCAGTGCAATAAGAGAAATAAGTAGGCTGACCATGCCCAAGCCTAATAGTGATGTTTTAATCGTGATAGCGAGTAAAATATAAGTGAATATTTGCATGAATAAGCAACCTTGTAGATTCGTCATGAATTTTAAAGAACGAGGTTATTTTGTCTAGCAGTTCATTTCGAATAACTTAGAAAATAAAAGTTGATTAGAGCATTTTTCAATTGACTTATGCCCTTAATTTGATACAACTGTAAATTCAATAAACTTCTGAATTTTTATACTTTTATGACTCAATTAACGCTACTGACAAAGCTGACCACATGGCAACGAAATAACGTTGTGATGCGCTCGCTTGTGCTCTGCGGTTAATTGTTTTTTCTAACCGCGATGATAAAAGCGGTTAGCCTCAAAGTTTTTCTCCCTTTTATCGTCCAAACTGGCAAGGATATAGATTATGCCCGTTCAGGCATCCTATTTGTTTGTGATCTTAGTGTGGTCAACGACGCCATTGGGAATTGTTTGGAGCAGTGAGACAATACCGCCGACATTAAGCGTGTTGATGCGAATGTCAATTGCTTTGGTTCTTGCTGGATTGGTCATCGCAATCGGTAATATTCGGGTGCCTTGGCATAGACGTGCCTGCACGCTCTACATGTATTCCGCGTTCGGTATTTTAGGGGGAATGCTATTGAGTTACTTGGCTGCGCAAACTGTTCCATCCGGCGTGATCTCACTGATATTTGGCATCGCACCAATACTGTCTGGGTTGCTTGCTCAAAAGCTACTTGGTGAAGCTAAGTTTACGCCGATTAAAGTGTTCGCTTTGGTGCTCGCATTGTGTGGCTTGTACTTGATTTGTGCAGCGCAAATTCAGCAGTTGGACTTAGCGCCCCTTGGTTTATGCTATGTTTTTTTAGCCGTATGCTGCTTTAGCCTCAGTGGGGTTCTTATCAAACGCGTGAAAGTAGCGATTCATCCTATGGCCACGACTTTTGGGGCTCTGTTATTTGTTACGCCTCTGTTTGCGCTTGTTTGGTGGTTGGCTGATGGCACGACGGCGATTGAACAATGGCAACTGAGATCCGTTTGGTCCACGGTTTATTTAGGCGTTATTGGCTCACTACTAGGGTTTTTAGCGTATTTTCATGTTTTGCAAAAACTGCCCGCTAGTACGGTGGCTTTGACAACGCTTATCACACCCGGATTTGCTATTGCATTGGGTGCATGGCTCAATAACGAAGTTCTTACAGGCAGTTTGTTAATTGGAGCGACAGTTATTATTTTGAGTTTAGCGCTGTTCCAATTTGGTGAGCAGCTTAAGTGGTTTACACCAGCGAAAAATCAAGTAAAAAGGGATAGGTAGACGAACTAATGAACACCTTATACATTACAGGCGCAGGTGTCAGTGCACAAAGTGGTATACCCACATTTAGGGGCGAAGATGGATTCTGGACTATTGGCAGCCGTAATTATACCCCACAGCAAATGGCGACGAGGGCGATGTATGAACATAACCCAGGCGAGTTCTTGAGTTGGTACTATAAGCGTTTTGTGACATATCGCGATCACGGCCCCAACGACGTACATACTTGGTTAGCAAACAAGCAACTGATAACGCAAAATATCGATGGTTTAGACGGTAAAGCTGGTAATAAAGACTATATCTCTGTGCATGGACGCATTGATAAAGTAACCTTGTTTCATCACCAAGGAGATGAGGTCGCAATTGAATCTGCGCCTTGGCATGAGGTTGATGAAAATAACCTTAAAGCGTCGCTACTGGACATTTTTAAGATTGCTCAAGGTGGGCCAGAACTCAATAAGTCACTGAAACCTTATGTATTGCTCTTTGATGAGTATTACACGGATTTATATAACATCAGCCGTGCTCAAGAAATGATGATAGCTGCGGATAAAATGGTTTTTATTGGTACCTCATTTAGTGTCAATATTACTCAAATGGCGCTGGAAATAGCCCGTCATAATCATATTCAAGTTGAGGTAGTAGACCCAGAGCCTACGCACATTTTGTACGACAAAGTGACTTATTATGCGATGCCTGCGGTTGAGTACATCAAACGCTAGTTTTCTGCCATGACTAGTTGAGCAGGGTCATTACTTCTTCACTAGCACATTCAAACGCCGCGCCGAGTAGCAAAATACGGTGATTATTACCGTCTAGCTTTGAGAAGTTCGGACTTTTTTTCAAATGTTTACAGATCAACAACAAAGTGCTTGCCTGACTGGGCTGTTGTTTAACTTGTGCCTCAAGTAAAGCCAGCGCGGCAGTAAGCTCGTGTGCCGGCAGTGCATCAAAGCAAGGATTGAAAGCGAGATAACAATCCATCGGCATAAGCTGTTGAGCATTTTTACAGGCTAAAGCTTTTGCTAGGGATTCATTGCGCTCGAATAGCATGAGAGAGCGAACGTAGTTAAAAGGCGGCGCTATGGGCTGTGAGCGTCCTAGAAGGGTATGCAGTACGGTATTGCCATGCTCATTTTGCTGGTTAAAGCCTTCACTAGCGCTCAGGGCAGGGGTAAAAAATGTCAACTTATCAATGTCATTAATCCCAGCGATCAGCAATTTTGGGATTGGCTTTTTTTCAAATAGTGTGCTGACCAAATCTTGAAAAAATTGATAGAGCGTTTGGTCGCTTTGAGCCTGTTGATATAGGTATTTGAGTTGCGCGATATTATCATTGCTGTTGCTTTGCTGATAAAACTCAATGAGTGCTTGTGCATCCTGATGTTTTATTAGTTCTACCAACTTAATAATTGATTCTTGCTGACCCATATTGTTGCCATCACCACCATGTTTAGTTAGCTTCAGTGTAGAATAAAATGCTTTAAAAAGGGAGACTTATAATTTCACTCGGAGAGTGTGTATCATTTAAGTTATGGCCTGTATTACGTTTAAATATGAACAGAGTGATAAAAAAGTAATGAAAACCTTAAGTAAGGCGGCTTCAGATACTTTCAAATAATATGATTTTTCGTAATGAATTATCTGCTTTTCACATTTTTTCACTACACTTAAAGCTTGGATCGCTGCAAGAGTAGTCTTATGTTTGATGATGATTCAATCTTATTTAGTTCAGACGAAGAACCCGAAGAAATTGTAACCAAACCCCCATGGAAAGTGCTGATTGTGGATGATGATGAGGATATTCATCAAATATCTAAGTTAGTTTTGGCACAAATGCAGTTTGATAGTCGTGGTATTACGTTTTTGCATGCCTACAGTGGCGAGCAGGCAAAAGAGGTGTTGCATGAGCATAGTGATATTGCGCTGATCTTACTTGATGTGGTGATGGAAACTGCAGAAGCGGGGCTGGATTTTGCTAAGTACGTTCGTGAGGGGGCTCAAAATGCCAAAGTTAGGATCATTTTAAGAACCGGTCAGCCGGGTATGGCGCCAGAGTCGGAAATTACCCGAGATTACGATGTTAATGACTATAAAACGAAAACGGAGTTAACCAGCAGCAAGCTTAAGGCTGCAGTCATCGTCGCCCTGCGTACCTATCAGCATTTGGAAAAAACGGAATATGTGCAATTGGGGTTAAACAAAATAATTCGATGCACCAATTCGTTACTTGGAGATTCCGAACTTGTTGAGTTTGAAATTAAAGCATTCCAATCCATTGTTGAAACTCTACCGCTGAGCCAGCAGTTTGAACCCAGCCCTGTCACCGCGTTTATCGCGCAACTTGATATTCAATCAGGTCAACTCGAAGTGATTTTGCCACAAGGTGAAGCGCTAGAGATCCCCAAGACGTTGTTGGATACATTTATTAATGATTTCGATGCACAACTTTATCACAGTGCAGTGATGGACAACTTCGCGATTTTATATGTGGGAGAAAAGCAAAGTGGCAACCCCGTGTTTGTCATCGCTCAGTACCTCAACGGCATTGATGAGCAAGAAGAGTTACTACTGCTGAACCTTGGGCAAAATATAGAAATTGCTTGGCGTAATGCCAAATTACAAATTAGATTGAGCGACAGCAATGTTGACTTGGAAAATCAGGTCGCCGAGCGCACAACTGAGCTTATCAAAGCGAGAGAGCGAGCTGAGCAAGCAAATTTAGCAAAGTCGATGTTTCTATCCAACATGAGTCATGAAATACGTACGCCACTCAATGCCATTTTAGGATTTGCTCAACTCATGGAAAGAGCCAAAGACTTGTCTCAAAGTCATAAGCAAACCATGAATAAAATTATCAGAGCAGGCCATCACCTCCTAGATATTATTAACGATGTACTTGATATTTCTAAGATTGAAGCAGGTTCTGTTCAGCTTAATCTTAGTGATTTTGAACTGAGTAGTTTACTTGAAGACCTGAGCAGCATGTTCAAACTTAAATGTGAGCAAAAGCAGCTGACATGGTGCTTAGAAAATAAAGTGCACGGGAAAATAGCCGTGCATGGTGATCAGGGTAAACTGCGTCAAATACTGATCAATTTACTGGGTAACGCGGTTAAATTTACAGATCGCGGTGAAGTGAGGCTAGTTCATTCGCAACGTGGTGATAACCTCTATCATTTTGAGGTGCACGATACTGGGCCGGGCATATCTGAGCAGGAACTAAACAGCCTATTTACCAGTTTTACGCAAGGTAGTGCGGGAGTGGAAAAAGGCGGAACGGGGCTTGGGCTATGCATTTCAAGCAAACAGGTAGAATTGATGGGAGGAAAACTCAATGTCTCCTCAGAGCAAGGAAAAGGAAGTTGTTTTTCTTTTAGCCTTGAGCTGCTGCCAGCCAAGATGGATATCAACCAGACAAAAGCCATTGAACTTACTCAGTTGTCATTACGTGCGGGCAAAAAGCTATGCGCTTTGTGTGTAGACGATGTTGCCTATAACCGAGAAATATTAGGGCAAACTTTATTGTCATGCGGTATTGAGGTTGAGTACGCTGAAGATGGCAGTCAAGCGCTTGAGAAAATGAAACAACAGCAATTTGACATTGTTTATCTTGATTTGCTGATGCCAGTAATGCGCGGTGACGAAGCGGTACAAGTGATTCGAAATGAGCTTAAGCTAAGCGAGTTAAAATGCGTCGCTATTTCAGCATTTAGTTTGCATCATGAGGTACAACACTATTTGAGTATTGGCTTTGACGAATTTATCGGTAAGCCTTACACCATAGGGCAAATCTTTGATTCTCTCATGCGTTTTTTTCCTGAACACTTTGAATCCATCGAACTTAACAACGAAAACGAGGCAGTTGGCCTACAAGTAGATGAGATAGAGTTAGCGGCTTTTAGCTTACCAAAAGCGTTACGAGAGCAGTTGCGACAATCCGCACAAATCAATGGTACCTCGAAGATTAAGCAAATTTTGCAGGAAATAGAGCAACAGCAACCAAATAATAAGCAACTTACGCAATACTTAGCTAACTTTATAAGTAAGTTTGATATGGCGGGGTTTATTGCCGCGCTGGACGAGGTGCAAGATGAATGATGATTTGGTCTCACTCAGCAATTGCAAGATTTTGATAGTCGATGATAAAGCTGAAAACTTAGAATTACTCACGGGCTTTCTCGAAGCTGAGGGGTACGAAGTGGCTTTTGCGACCTCAGGTAAAGAAGCCATTAATATCGCAACTATCTTTTTACCGCACCTTATATTACTTGACGTAATGATGCCTGGGATTGATGGATTTGAAACGTGTCGACGACTCAAATCTCTCGACAAGGTCAAAGATGTTCCTGTGATTTTTGTCACCGGTAAAGCTGAGCTAAGTGACATTGTTGAAGCGTTTAGCGTGGGGGCTGTTGACTATGTCACTAAGCCAATTCGTCAGGAAGAGTTGTTGGCACGAGTGTCTACCCATTTGCAATTACAAGCGTTGATAAATTTGCGTGATGAGTTGATTTCAACATTACGTGATAAGACGTTGGAGCTTGAAAAGTTATCTAAGCTCAAAGAGCAGCAGCTAGAAGCATCGCAACAATTTAGCCATCTAGGTGAGCTGGTGGGGGAATTAACACACGAACTAGGTACACCACTGAGTGTGATCAGTACAGCTATTACACATTTGGATGATAAACAAAAGGAGCTGAATCAACAGGTTCAGCAGCAAACATTGGCAAAAAGTGATTTGCAGGCGTTTATAGATAATGCAGCGCAAAGCTATGATATCGTTCTTTCAAACTTAAACAATGCGATGCATCTTATAAACAGCTTTAAGCACATTGTGGTGGGGGAGTTTAGTAGTGCCATTACCGAGTTTAATTTATTAGATTATTTGCATGATATACAACGTGTTTTACACCCTAAGCTCAAGCGTTCTCCACATGAGGTGCAAATTCATTGTCCTGATGGCTTGCAGATCACCTCAGATGCGGGGGCCTTGTCACAAATTCTAATCAACCTGATCAATAACGCACTCATTCATGCATTTGCAGAAAATTCCTCAGGTCATATCTTGATAGAGGTTAGCCATCAAAACCAGCAAATTACGTTAAGCGTTAAGGATGATGGACGTGGTATGAGTAGTGACACGCTTAACAAGGTATTTGATAAATATTACTCAACGCGTATTGGTCAAGGTGGTAGTGGTCTCGGGTTATACATAGTGAAGAATTTAGTTGAGAAGAGTTTGCAGGGCCATATTGAGGTAAGTAGTCAGGTGGGTAAAGGTACACATTTTTGTATAACGCTACCTCAACATATTCATGCCAGTTCGACAAGCTAGGTTAATGGTTGTGCCCGTATTAGATAATACACGTTGCGTTTAGGTTGAGAATGCTCTGAGGGTGTTATCTATAAGGCTAGATAACGATATCGTGTTATGAGCAATTACATTGTCATCCTGTAAATTATCAGTACAGAGTAAGTATATGAGAAGCTCGCTAACTTACGCTCGGATAGCGAAAGGTTCAGAGCATTAGCGACTTAAAGATTCTCATCGTGTAGATAAAAATAACTCACTAGTCAGTCGCGAGTTTTAGCTTTATAAATCGCGCAGTGCTTAACTGCACAGTGCTGTGATGTGTTAATGGAAAGCCATTGATATATCACGATTAATGACTCTAATGATTAGGAATTATCATGTTAAAAACTTTGATTGTGGTTGAATCTGAACAAACCGCAGCTGAGTTTGGTTTAGCCAATGTGCTAAGTTTTGAACAATATCTGCAAGATTACCCAAAGCGCGATGAGCCGAAAACTCGCATCATCAACCTCTGTGATACAGGTCAGTATTTAAGTAAAGGCTATTATTGTTCGCTGTTGGCGGAAGCGCGTAAACACGTTGTGCTGCCTACGGTTAAAACCATTAATGCGCTGCGTACCGAGCATCTTGAATTCGCGTTAACCAACACCCAACGCAAAGCACTTGAGCAAAAGCCGCAATGGGTGTTTTTTGGTCAAACTGAAGAAGCCGCTTTAGAAGCCGTTGCTTCGAATCTGTACAAACGTTTTGCCGCGCCATTATTGTGTATACGTCTGTTGAGCGAAAATCGCTTGATTGTTGAGCAAGGGTCAATCACACAGTTGGATGACGTGCAAAAGTCACATCTGTTTAGCGCAATGACTAAGTTGAGTGAATCCGTTTGGAGGCTGGGCAACAAACAGCACCACGCGCGCTGGGAAATGGCAATTTTGGTAGACCCTCAGGAGCCTTCTCCACCAAGTGATGACGATGCTATCGCTAAGTTTGTTAAGGCAGCACGTAAAAATGGTATTCATGCGCAGGTGAAAACAATTCAAACGTTGGACGATATCAACCAGTATGATGCGCTGTTTATTCGTCAAACGACCGCTATTGATCATGTGACTTATCGTTTAGCTACTAAAGCCGAAGGTGCTGGCGTGGTGGTGATGGACGATGCAACCTCTATTTTGCGTTGCTGCAACAAAGTGTATTTACATGATGCTTTTAGTTACAACAAAGTGCCGACCTTAAAAACTCAAGTTGTGAGCGATGCTCGCGAACATACATTAGAGCAATTAGAGCAATTATTTAGCTATCCCATGGTACTAAAAATGCCTGAAGGCTCATTTTCTCGTGGAGTGTACAAGGTCAAAGACCGTCAACAGCTCATTGAGCGATTGGAGGAGTTATTGGCCGAGAGCGCATTGGTACTGGTACAGGAGTATTTGTATACAGATTTTGACTGGCGTATAGGGGTGCTTAACGGTCGCGCTATTTACGCTTGCCGTTACCATATGGCCAGAAACCATTGGCAAATATATAACCATGATTCGAAACGTTTTAGTTCCGGCGGTTTTGAGACATTACCCACATTTGAAGTACCTAGAGCTGTACTTTCAGCTGCGCTTAAGGCCTGTAAGGTAATCGGTAATGGATTGTATGGTGTTGATATTAAAGAGGTAAATGGAAAGGCTTATGTTATTGAGGTTAACGACAATCCGAGCATAGACCATAAAGTAGAGGATGCCTATTTAGGCAATGAGTTGTATATGTTGATCATGGCTGAGTTTGTTAGACGCTTAGAAGCAAGAGGAAGGTATGAATAGCAACGCGATTACCTTGCGTTTTGCTAATTCAGAAGATTTAGCGCAACTGACTAAAATTGAGCAAAGTTGCTTTAGTAGCGACAGGCTTAGCGTGCGCAGCTTAAAGCACTGGTTGAGCGCTAAACATGGGCTGTTTTTGGTCGCAAGCTGTGATGATGCGATTGTTGCTTATGGACTGGTGTGGTGCTTAAAAGGCACCCGTTTGGCCCGTCTGTACTCTTTGGCCGTGTTACCTGCCTATCGTGGACAAGGGATTGCACAGTTGTTACTAAAAGAGCTTGAACTACTAACCCAGCGTCGTGGCCGAGCGTATTTACGATTGGAAGTTTCGGCGTTAAATCAAGCGGCGATCTCTCTTTATAAAAGTCTTGGTTATCAGGTGTTTGGTGCTTACAGTGACTACTATGGGGATGGCAGCGAGGCGCTACGCATGCAAAAGCGTGTCGCCAGATTTGATGGTAAGGGTACACAATTACAGGTGTCTTGGTATAAACAAACCACAGATTTCACCTGTGGCCCCGCCGCGTTGTTAATGGCTATGCAAAGCTTGGATGATACCATGGCGTTAACACAGACGCAGGAGCTGGCTATTTGGCGTGAGGCGACAACGATCTTTATGACCAGTGGACATGGTGGTTGTCACCCAATTGGTTTGGCATTGTCAGCGATTAGTCGTGGTTTTAACGCCCAAGTGTTTCTTACTCAGCTTACTCCGCTGTTTTTAGAAGGCGTGAGAAGTGAGGAAAAAAAACAGGTGATGCGCACCGTGCATGAAGAGTTTGTAGCTCAGGCAAATATCCAAGGCTGTCAACTCAATGACAAACCTTTGGAGTTAGCTCAGTTATATCTGCTACTGAGAAGCAATCACAGAGTGCTGATGTTAATTAGCACGTACCGTTTAGATGGTAAAAAAGCACCACATTGGGTGTGTGTGACCGCAATAGATGACCATTGTGTGTATGTACATGACCCAGAACTAGATCCATCTCAACAGTCCATTGATTGTCAACACGTTCCCATCGGGCTTGAAGAGTTCAATAAAATGGCGACGTTTGGCAAAAACCGATTACGGGCGTCTATCGCGATTTCGCTTTAACTGTGAGGCTGGTCGAGTAAAGTACCAGCCAAGTCCAAAACCACACCCACATAAAAACCACAGCAAACTCGCCAGCAGCGAAAACCCTGTGATTTGTTGCCAATACATGACGCTCAATGGTACAGCCATGAGCCCTCTTAATGTGCACAGTGTTGCTAATGTAATCAAAACCAGTCTTTGTAGCGGCAAAGCTCGAATGATGTTTGCACCTGCAAACGCATACATGGCACACAGTAAAAATAGTAAGGATACAAATACCGTCGCCACAGGGGCAAGCCAAGTCCCTTGCACTGCGGAGTTAATAATAGCTGCGGGTGCAAGCTGGGCCCGAAAGCATTGTTCACCCAAATAAATACAACTGAGATGCGCAATGGCAGTGATGATTGCGACCATTGCGCAAAATAACAGACTGTACTTAACTAACTTAGGCAAACCATAGATCCTTTTTGGTTGTAACTTGTACATGTATAGTACCCATATTACGGATAACGAAGATTAATCACAATGACAGAATATTCACACCCAACCATTCTTATAACTGGTGCTTCCAAAGGAGTCGGTGCGGCTTGTGCCCTTGCTTATGCCAAAGCTTATAAAAATGGATTGAATTTGGTGCTGGTGGCAAGAAACTTAGCACCTCTTGAGCAAATCAAAACACAATTAGCCAGTTATACCAACTGTCAAACCTTGATTATTCAAGCTGATGTTGCGCTATTAAATGACTGTGAGCGAATTGTCGCACAAGCTGTTGAACAGTTTAATGAGATCAATGTGTTGGTCAATAATGCGGGAGTGCATCATCGCGGCGAGTTCAGCAAATTACATGCTCAGCATGTGGCTGCTATGGTGGATGTGAATCTGCGAGCGCCTTTAGTGTTAACGTCTTTAGCACTTAAGCATATGCGAGAAAACACAGTTAATGCTGTGGTGATGGTAGGGTCTTTGGCCGGACTTACCCCTCTGCAAGGTGCGGCGACATACAGTGGCACAAAAGCTGGTTTGAGGGCATTTACCTATGCTTTGCATGATGAACTTGCAAGCAAACATATTAATATTGCTGTGGTATCTCCGGGGCCCATTGATACAGGGTTTATTATGGACGAAATTGACCAAGTTGAGGATATTGTTTATTCACAACCAATGAGTAGCGCAGAGCAAGTTGCTGATGCGATTGTACAATTGAGTCATTCGAGTAAAACTGAGATTGCGATGCCAAAAGTCAGTGGCAAACTGGCCACCTTAAGTTATTTGTTTCCCCGCTTTCGCCGCAGTGTCAGGGGACTACTGTATCGGATTGGAGCAAGAAACAAAGCGAAGTATCGCCAAGTTCATCGTAAATAGGGCGGCTGTGAACTCAGAGTTTGTTCATCAATTCCAGCAACCAGTCTTTGAATATTAACACCTTGCCCTGCGAGGGGAGTCTGGATTGTAAAGGAAACTGTAACGCACGCTGGGCTCACAGCTAATGTTGAATGGTTGCACCAACAAGCCTTGTGCAAGATAGTGTTTGGCTTGTTTTGGTGAGCCTAGACAAACACCATGTCCGGTTATAACGGCACCTAGAGCAAAATCCATGTTACTGACTTCTAGCCACTGACTGTTACTACTACAACGTGAGATGCCAGCTTTATCAAACCAGTTTTGCCAATAGTCATTGTAGGCGTAATACACCAATCGGCAATGTGCCATATTGGCAATATCGCTGAGCTGAGCTTGTTCGGCAAAGGCTGGAGAACAAAGTGGTACCAATTGGTCTTCCAAAATAACTTCTTGTGCTAAATCGGGAAACTGTGAATGACCATAGCGAATGGCGACATCGACCTCAGTATGACGAATGTCTTCAACAGCGGGGGAGACCAAGACACGAACTGCGATATCGGGATAGAGCTCCGCAAAGCGCCACATGTTTGGGATCAAAATCATAGAAGCAAATGACTGGGTTGTGGTGACAGTAAGTACGCCCTCCAGTGGTTCGCAGCTAATTTGTTTCACACTCGCAGCAATTTCAGCAAAGTTCTTGGAAAGTGACTGTGCAAGCTGCTTGCCTTGTGAAGTGGGCTGCATAGTGCGCCCTTGACGATAGAACAGCTTACAGCCGAGATGTGTTTCTAGTAGCCTGATCTGTTGACTCACCGCGGCTTGCGTCACGTATAGCTCTTGAGCGGCTAGACTATAACTTTGATGGCGCGCTGCAGCTTCAACATAGCGCAATGCTGTAAAGTGATTTAATTCTTTATACATAAGCTAATCTTATAATAGGTGTTAAAAATCATCGTTCGAGAGAATGCTCATTTTTGTTAATAATGACATAGTTTGATCATCACAGGAAATAGCATTATGACTCATCAATTAAGTAAAGAGACTGAAAGTAAGCCTCATTTAGCTAGTAGTACAGAGCGCGTTAAGCATCATCCACTGATGGCGTTGTTAACCTTGGTTGCACAGAAATTACAGTTGGAGCAGGCGGTCAAGGTAAAATAGCTATTAGTTGATGTTGTTCAATTATGTTGGCTGACCTCTGGATAAATATAGCTTGGTTAAAATAAGTTCAGGCTTTCACATTTCGTGCACTTTTGCTTGCCAATGTTTCATAGCGAATCACAATAAGGTACGGAGTGAACACTATGAATAACGCAAAGTTAGTGCAGGTAATGGCGCTGTCAGTTGTCTTAAGCGCATTGCAAGTATCGGCATTGGAAGCTAAACCAAAGCCCAAAAATCCACCAAGGTTGGAGCAAATTGCAACGCCAATAGATCAAGAACTTTCAGCCTTGATCACGCAACATGAGTTAAGAGGACATGTTGCTGGGGCACAACAGTTGCCGAAAATTTCAGATCCCATTGCGCAGTTGGGAATGCAGTTATTCTTCACCAAAGCCCTTGGCGGCGAAAAGTCGGTGGCCTGTGCAAGCTGTCACGACCCTCGACTTGGCGGTGCGGATGGGCTATCGCTGCCAATCGGTACTAATGCGGTGGATAGCGATGTTGTTGGTCCTGGCCGACAAGCCATCAATGATGAAATTAACATTCCGCGCAATTCACCCACCATTTTTAACACCGGATTTGCTACTCATTCTTTGTTTTGGGACGGCCGTGTGGAGCGTGTTGTCACAACGGATGAGCAAGGAAACGAAATTAGCTTTATTAGTACGCCAGACTCTGGCTTTAACCAACCTGATGAGCAAGCGGGTGATTCCTTGGTTAGTACTTTGGCACGCTTTCCGGTTACTTCAAAAGAAGAAATGCGCGGCGAAGCGTTTGAGAGTGCGACAACCAATGATCAAGTTCGCGCACATTTAGCACAACGTATTGGTGATTATGGGACTGAGCAGGGGAGTCTGCCTACCAATGATTGGTTACAGGCATTTCGAACAGCCTTTAATTCACAGGATGATGCTCAATCACTGATCACTTTTGATAATATCGCATTTGCACTAGGACAGTACCAATCTTCATTTGTGATGGTGAATACCGATTGGCATCGTTATGTGCGAGGTGATTTAAGTGCGTTAACGGATCAACAAAAACAAGGGGCTAAGCTGTTTTTCACACAAATCTCCGAAGGCGGTGCTGGGTGTGTAAACTGTCATAGTGGTGATAGATTTACTAATGACGGCTTTTTCAATTTAGCGTTTCCTCAGTATGGTATTGGTACTGATGAGAACAATGCAGATATCGGTCGTGGCGCAATTGACCCAGAGCCTCGCAACCAGTTCGCATTTCGAGTACCTAGTTTGATTAATGTCGCTTTGACAGCACCGTATAGCCACGCCGGTGCGTATGAAAGTTTAGAGCAGGTTGTTAGCCATTATTCGAATCCAGAACAAGCAGTGGAACAATTCTTCCAAAGTGGGGGAGCATGTGGCTTAAAGCAGTTTGCCTTAAGCGCACAGTGTGAGACACTCAATCAACAAGCTAGAGAGAATACCGATGCAGCCTTAAGCTTGCTGCGCGCGTCGCCATTTGTGGCGGCAAATTTAGCGCCACAACAGCAGCAAGACTTGGTCGCATTTTTACATGCGCTAACAGACAAGTGTGCCAAAGAACGGGAGTGTGTAAGACGTTGGATCCCAAATCGTAATACACCTGATCCTGATAATTTACGCTTGCGTGCGCCGCGTAGAACGGGCGGATAACGAAACATTATGAAACTGACCATTCGCGTCAAACTGTTGTTAATTATTTTGATAGCTAATACTGCTTTGGTATTAGCTATTTATGTTGCAAACAAGCTAGCGTTTGAAAAAAGCTTTTCTGAGTACATCGAAAATACTTCCAGAGTACAACTACAGGAAGTGATTGCCAAAGTGGCGCAAACTTACGAAAAGCATGGTTCACTAGCATGGGTTTACAAAGGTTCAGATGATTGGGAAAGCCTTGTGCGTTTCTACTATGGCCTAGCCCGAGATACAGGTCGAGGTGGTTTTTCAGGTTATGAAGGAAGCCGACCTCCACCGCCAAGAGATGATTCTCGACCACCACCGCCACGCCGCTATGATGAGGCAAATATTCGACAGGATGACTTTCGGCCACCTAGACCTCGTCGCACTGATGAAGAATTTAGGAGGCGAGATGAGCGCCGTCAGCCACCACCAAGGCCTGCAAATCGTCGTTTGTTGCTTAAAGACGCAGATGGCCAATTGTTAATGGGAAATGCGCAAAATACGCAAAATACTTTTTGGTTCCCGATCTACAAAACGGATCATCTGAGTGAGCCTAAAAGTGCGCAGGTAATAGCCTATTTAGGAGTGGAAGGCAGTGGCTTGATCCGTAACGAATTTGACCAGCTGTTTGCAAAGCAACAGCAGCAACAATTTATATTAATCGCTTTGGTTGCCTTGTTGGTGACCGTGTTGTTAGCCGTACCATTTAGTAAATACATGGTTAAACCGATTATACAGTTAAGGCGCAATGCTAAGGTATTAACTCAAGGTGACTATAGCGCACAAGTTGATATCAGCAGTAAAGATGAACTTGGTCTGTTGGCGCGTGATATGAATCGCTTGGCGGATACCTTGGCGCAAAACCAAATTGCCAGACAACAATGGATAGCGGATATTTCACATGAATTACGTACACCCATTGCGGTTATTCGTGCTGAGCTTGAAGCGATGATAGACGGTGTTATTGATAGCACGCCGGAACAATTAATGTCGTTACATGAAGAGATCCAACGTTTAACTAGATTGGTGGAAGATTTGCACCAATTATCGTTATCTGATCGTGGCGCGTTAACTTATCACATGGATAGGCACAATCTACACGACATTTTATCGCGTACATTTGCCAAGAACCGCCATCAGATTGACGCCAAGCATCTCGCTTGCTCATTACAATGTGCTGAAGATTTGGAGCTTGATTGTGATGAACAGCGTTTGGGCCAGTTATTTGATAACTTGTTGCAAAACTCTTTACGCTACACTGACTCGTCATTACAGCAACCCGGCACATTGGATGTGAAAGTAACTCAGCATGATGGTGAAACTAAAATATGCTGGCAAGATAGTGCACCAGGCGTATCACCCGCTCAGCTTAGTAAGTTGTTTGATAGGCTGTACCGTGTTGAGGGGGCGCGTAGTCGTGAAGCTGGTGGTTCGGGATTAGGATTGGCGATTTGTCAAAGTATTGTGTTAGCGCACAATGGTGAAGTTAGCGCAGACTTGAGTGAATTGGGCGGGCTCGCTATTATGATCACACTGAGGCATTAAGTGGACCCAACGTGTGGCAAACAAACATATATTAATCGTAGAAGATGAACCCAAATTGGCTGATATTCTGGCTAAGTACTTAGCACAGGCTGAATTTACCAGTTATTGTGTACTTGATGGGGCTTTGGCTGAGGAAGCTTTTAAAAAACAACAACCCGCGTTGATTTTACTCGATTTAATGCTGCCAAATGTGGATGGTATCGAGATTTGTAAACGTATTCGTGCCTATTCCAATGTGCCTATCGTGATGATTACCGCTCGGGTTGAAGAAGTTGATAGGTTGCTAGGCTTAGAAATTGGTGCCGATGATTATATTTGTAAGCCTTATAGCCCCAAAGAAGTGGTCGCCCGAGTTAAAGCAATTTTGCGCCGTGTCGCTTTGAATCAAAAAGGGCAAATATCAGAGTTAGAAAGTAAGCTAAAACTAGATGAAGAAACCCTTTTTGCGTCATTCCTCAATGCTAAAGTGGCACTGACGCACGTTGAATTTATGTTACTCAAAGCGATGTATGGCCATCCAAGCCGTATTTATAGCCGAGATGCACTGATGGATCAGATCTATGATGATAGCCATATTGTCAGCGACAGAACGATAGACAGTCATATCAAAAAAATTCGTAAAAAATTGCACAGTATTGCACCGGAACATGAGTTTATTCACTCTATCTATGGCGCCGGTTATAAGTTTGAAGCACATATCAGTTAACATATTTGGCGCACCGTGTTGCACAGGCTTATCACGCAGTGATTGCCTGTGTGCCTAAGACGCTAACTGAGCCGTGTTATCTTGGACTCGTCCGTTGGTATAGTATTTGGCAATGCTTGCGCAAAAATTGTCCGATACTGGGTTTTGTTGGTTATTGGCTCGAATTAAAACCACGTCTGCGATGGGCAGTGGTGGGAGGCTACTGCATTGCAGTTCAGCTAAATCACCTTTGCTGAGCGCTGACATGGCACCAATAGCCAAACCACTTCGTACTATGCCTCGTTGTGCGCTGGCACTGCCACTAGAGGCAATAATTTCAAAAGCTCGATTGAGTTTATGCAATCCTTCAATCGCCGCTTGGTGAAAGCGGCAATCACGTTGGAAAATTGCAATCGGTAACGGTTGTTTTGTTTGCGCATCATATTTGGGGTTGTATACCCATACGCCTTGGGTTGACTCCAGTAGGTAGCCTTCTTCAGAGTCAGACGAACGAGTGATAATCGCCAAGTCGAGGTGACCACTATCAATCATTATCTTAACTCGGTTGCTGGGTGTGCAGGTGATCTGTAAGTCTAAATTTGGCCATTGCTGATGAAGTAATTTGACTATCTTCGGCAAAACGGACTCGGCATAGTCATCAGGGCAGCCAAGGCGCAGTAAAGTACTGGGTTGAGCCGCGCTCATTTGCGCCAAAGTATCATCATGCAATTGCACGAGTTGCTTGGCATAGCGAGCGAATATTTGTCCATCATGAGAGAGATTAAGCAAGCGGCCTCGTTTTTGAAACAAAGACTTATTTAAATCTTGCTCCAGTTTTTTCATTTGCATGCTAATTGCCGATTGTGTGCGGTTCACTTGCTTGGCTGCACGGGTAAAACTCCCAGTTTCAACAAACGCTAAAAAACTTCGCAACGCATCGATGTCCATTACTCGCTCCAACCTATCAGAAATACTTATAGGTTATATCAAAATTATCCGTTAGTCAGAAGTGTTTTTATTGGTTTTAATAGGCTTACATTAAACGCTAAGGAAACAAAAAATGCAGTTATATATCGGTAATAAAAACTATTCATCATGGTCATTAAGAGCATGGTTAATGCTTGAAAAAAATGAGATAACTTTTGAAGAAATCAAACTGCCACTGGATACACCTGCATTTTATGAGGCTTTGAAAGATGTCACTCCTAGCCTTAAAGTTCCCAGTATCATTGACAATGATATTCATGTTTGGGACTCGCTGGCAATTTGTGAATATATCAATGATGTTTATTTATCTGGTCGTGCATGGCCTGAGTCGGTGAGCCAAAAAGCTAAGGCCCGTGCCGTAGCGAGTGAGATGCATTCTGGCTTCAGTGCTTTGCGCAATGAGATGCCAATGAATATTCGCGCGAAGCGAAGTCTGACGATGAGTGAGGCTTGCAAAAAGGACATAGCGCGGGTCGAGCAAATTTGGGCTGAACAAATGACGCAATATGCGGATGCAGGCGGCTGGTTGTTTGGTCGTTGGTCAATTGCGGATGCGATGTTTGCGCCTGTTGTTATGCGCTTTCAAACGTATGGTATTGCTGTAAGTTCACAGGCTAGTTTGTATATGGATAAAGTGCTTAGTTGCCCCGTATTGGCTAAATGGATCAATGAGGCCTTACAGGAAACTGAAATCGTTGAAATCGATGAAGCTGGAGAAGACATATAACAAGGAGCAATCATGAAAACCATTGGCTTATTAGGTGGTATGAGTTGGCAGTCAACACAAAGTTACTATCAACTTATCAATGAGGGAGTTAAGGCGCGACTAGGTGGGCTTAACAGCGCTAAAGTAGTGCTTCACAGTGTCAACTTTGCAGAAATTGAGGCGCTGCAACGAATGGAGGATTGGCAAACTTGTGCCGAGATCTTAGGGCAAGCGGCGGCGGGATTGGAGCGTGCTGGTGCCCAATGCATAGTGATTTGTACCAATACAATGCATAAAGTGGTGCCCCAAATCATGCCGTATGTGTCGTTGCCCATTATTCATGTTGCAGATGTGGTTGCGCAATCGCTACGAGCGCAGGGCATTGAACGCACAGCACTACTTGGTACGCGTTTTACCATGGCTGAGCCATTTTACGCTGAGCATTTGAGCAAGTATGGGCTAGAGGTGATAGTACCAAATGAAGACGAACAGCAAATGGTGGATAGCATTATTTATCAAGAGTTGTGTCTTGGGCAAATTAACCCTTTTTCAAAACAACAATACTTAACGTTAGTCAATGCGTTACATGAAAGAGGGGCCGAAGCGGTTATACTAGGCTGCACCGAGATTGGTTTGCTTATTAAGCAACAAGACTGCAAGCTGATGCTATTTGACACAACACTTATACATGCTCAAGCTGCTGTGAATTTTGCGTGTGAGACATAAGCAATAAATGCTTGGCAGGACAAGTATTGTCCTCATCAACTTAGAATATTGCTAACTCACACAAGCGCATCTATAACTGTATGATGCGTTTATTTTTTTATAGTGATATGACAGTGAATAGGTGGTTGGCTTTATGTTGTCTTGGTGTGTCGAGTTTATTCATGGGATTGTTGCAAGCACAAGACATTGAAAAAGAAATATTTTCTCTAACCTTGGATGATTTATTGGAGCTTTCAGTCACATCTGGCTCAGACAGAGCCGAAAAGTTGCGACACACACCTGCCTCAATTCAAGTCTTAACGAAAGAACAGATTAAGCAGCGAGGGTATACCAATTTAACCGAGGTTATCGCTGATCTATCAGGCTTTGACTTGAGTATTTCATATGGTTCTGATTACACAACTTTTTTTCAAAGAGGCTATCGAACACCCAGCACCCAGCGAACATTAGTTATGGTCAATGGCATAATTAATAACCAACTGTGGAGCCATGATTTTCCAACCAATCGACAGATCCCCATGACGGGCATTGAGCGTATCGAAGTACTCTCTGGCCCCGCAGGGGCAGTGTACGGTCCGAATGCCTTTTTAGGTGTGATAAACATCATTACGCAAAAAGGTAAGAATCTAAACGAGAACAGCCATGAGCTTACGATGCAAGCACAAATGGCGGCGTATGATTCTTTGGGGTTAGACTTCACCGTGCTGGGTAAGCAGCAAAGTTTGAGTTATTGGCTATCGGCAAAAGTATATGAAAGTGACGGGCCAGGTCTTGAAGATATGTCTCGCTGGGGTTTTGTGGATGAGCAATATCTATCTGATGAACGGTTTTGGGGACCGGTGCTCAACTACAGCTACAATGGCGTACCATATGGGAAGTATATTTCTAAGAATCAAGAACATGGGGTCTTTGGTGAGATAAGCTATGATGGGCTGACCGCAGGCGTCAATCATTGGATGACGCACAATGGCTATGGGGTGCAGTTTAGCTTTGACCGAGGTCAACCCAATGCAACGTGGAGTAGAAAAACCAGTTTATATTACCTTGAACATGAGCATACTTTTACTGAGGGGCTAAAAATAAAGAGCTACTATCGTTACCGCACTGAGCAGCGTTATGGTAATTGGGCCGAGGCGAGCCCTGATTCACAAAGCGAGCGTGCGAGATATTCGTATGTCACCATTTCAGATTGGAACTCTGCAAGTACGTCTAATAAGCTTCGCCAAGACTATGAATATCAATATTCAGACTCGTTACATTTGGCCGCGGGCATCAAATATGAGCGAAAAGAATTGACCAAAGCGTACGAAATTTGTGGTTACTGGGCTTCAGCGTACTGTTCACTTGAAGATGACGAAGACTTAGGGCCCTATGGGCTCGGTAAGGGAGTGTATTATTCCACCGATATTACCATGCCTGTATTGCTTGGGGCATTGGGAAAAATGGACGCCGTGAATTTGATTAAAACAACAGATCGTGGCGCCTATTTTAGAGCTAGTTTTAAAGAGTCGAATTGGTCATTGAGTGGCGCAATTCGCTGGGATAACAACTCAACTTATGGGACTTTTATTAAACCCCGCGTAGCAGCGACGTTTGATTACAATGAGCGCAACACACTCAAGTTAATTTACGCAACTGCTTTTCAAGAACCGGCTCCCATTCAATTATATGGTGGTTGGAATGGGCGTAACTCAAACCCCGAGCTACTACCCGAAGAAGTGCAGGACTTATCGTTAATTTGGTTCTACCAAAATGGTCCTTGGTTCAGTGATTTCTCGCTTTATCATAGTCGCTATAAAAATGTCATTAAAGAAGAGTCTGAAAACGCAGGGAAGAGGGACATAACAGGAGCCGAGTGGCGAGTGAAATATGAACTCGATAATCCTTGGTTCGATGCGCCACAAATAAGCAGTTACCTCAATTATAGCTATACCCACGTGACCAGTTACATCAATTATGACCATCAGCTGGGGATGTGGGTAGGTAAAGATACTCAGGCTTGTCAGGCAGATAGCGCTTTGTGTGAAGAGTATCAAGTGCAACTGGGAGATATCGCTCCCCATAAAATTAACTTGGGGATCAACCTACCAGTGACCCAAAGGTTCAGTATCAATACTCGTTTTAATTATATTTCCAGTAAAGAGCTTTATCTTAGCAACCCGCTTCGAGATGCTGACGTTAAACTTGGTGACTCACTTACGACCAATGTAAGCTTTGTATGGAGCATTAAGGCGTGGAATGTACATTTTAAAGTCAATAACTTGTTTGATAGTCAGCTTTACCACTCAGGCGTGGCTCAAGCAAATTCAGGCAGTACATTTACCGATGCAGAAGGCGATTTACTAAGAACGGGTGGATTTTATAACTCCATTTTACCTCAGGTGGGTCGCAACTGGGAGCTGGCAGTTACCGCCTCATTTTGAGCAACTATCAATTAGCTGTCCTAAAAAGTAGCACCCAAGTTGCGCATATTCGCTTTAACTGGGCGTCACAATGCACAAGCTAGCGGGTTGAATTTTAATGTTCAACTCGGTGGCAGTATCAAGCTCTCCATCAATACAATACTGAAATGGCTGCGATGCGCTTACAGTGACTTTGCTTGCTCTTTGATGCTGGACATGCATGTTTGACGCTTGCTCTGTGAGGTTGCTGCCAATCAATTGCGTCAGACTGAGCAGTTTATCTGCGGTATCTTGATGATACTCAAGCTGTGTAATATCTAATAACCCATCTTGCCAGTTGGGTTCTCCCCCTCCTTGGGCGAGTAAAGTCGTCATTGGGGCTGCATTGGCAATCGCTAAGCTACTGCCTGAGATATTTTGCTTAGGCTCATCGTCAATCACAATGTCTACATTAAGCGGTTTATTATCCAGTAACGCATCAAGGAAACCTTGTAGGTAAGCGAGTTGTCCATGTTGATTTTTCTGTTCTCGGTTGGCATGGTCTATCATCTTTTCTTCGATACCCAATGCGACAACGAGTAACGCTGTTTTGTCGTTACACTGCATAGTGTCCATTTGGAGTGTGTGGTGAGTTAGTAGTGCGTGACAGGCACTGTGGATCGGATCGATTTTGCTACTTATACCAAACAACACATGAGCGAGTGCGTTGGCTGTACCGATGGGCAAAATACCCAGCGTATGGTTGGTGTTTTTTAGTGCTGACGCAACTTGTGCGACTGTGCCATCTCCGCCACAGGCAACGAAGGTATGTTCTTTATTGGGTAAAAGGGACTTAACCAATTGCGTCACATCCGTATCCGCCTCAGTGATGTGGCAGTTCAGTTTATATTTTTGCGTGAGCAACCCCAAGATTTGATTTGCATATTCCTTCCACTTCCCACCGCCAGACACAGGGTTAATGATTAAGGAAATGTCTGGCGCCTGATGCTCTTTAATGTATTTGCTAAGTGTCAGCAGTCTTTTTAGTTGTTTTTTATTTAGCCTCGCTGTACTTCGAATAGATTGAACATTTTCAATTACTTGCCTTTCAGTTAAGGTGGGTTCAGTGGCGAGTAAATAAGCGCATAACATAAAAAAGGAACGACCACGACCGAGCGCACAGTGGATCACCACTTTATGCCCCAGTTGGTGCTGTGCTTTGATCCAATTGATGGCGTGTAGTAACTGAGCTTCACTTGGCGAGAAATGGTCAAGTACTGGTAAATTTAAGTAGTACAAATGTTCTTGTTCCGCTGACCAGTTTAGGCCATCGAACTCTGCGGTAACGTCGAGAATTGCATTGATGCCCTGAGCCTCAAGTGCTTCAATATCAGTAGGAAATAAGCGGCATGCCAAGAAGAGATTAGGTGTGATCTCCTGAATAGCAGGTACTTTGTCATTGTGACGTACAAATGCATTATATAACTGTGTACCCAATAAATAGGGAAGGAGCGCGACCTTTATCCAAATGGGGATGGCCCCCGTGGCAGATTTTCTAAATAAGCTTGGATAGTTGGTGGCATAGGCGAAGCAAACGCAAGCTAAAGAGACTGACAACCATAGTGTTGGAAATAAAAACCAGCTATCGATACTGAACCATGCAAGGGCAAGGCAAAGGGTAAACATTAACAAATAGTATTTGGTCATTTTCATTGGCTTATGGCCTCTATGAACGCAGGTTTACACATGCATTTTTGAACACATTTTTTGTGCGTGCATTTTTTCGAGTGTATTGATTTTATTATTTATTAAGTCAAAAGCATTTCTATGTTTGCTATTAACACCCTAGCAGAATGTGCAACATTTTCCTATTCGAGTTCGCTTGAGTTATACCACTGGGTTTGTTCCAACCAGAATATTTCGCCAAATCCAGATATAAATCTTGCGCGCACGATGTCTAGTTGCCAAATATGAAAATCAGCAAGTTGTGCGTACTGTGCCGCGTCTGGGATCTGCTGAACAAACTGCTCTATGAGCGACATGCTATCTGCTCTTGCGAGTTTTTTTGCGGTTGCGAGTAAGGTTAATCTAGATGCAGCGGCGTTTTGTGCGTGATTTTCAGCAAACACGGTGAGTGATAATTTACAACATTGACTCAGGTTCTTTGTATGTTGGGCCAAATCACTGATAAAGAGGTAAACCCTTGTCGAGGCATCAGAGATAAAGTGGACGGTAGAACCGAAAGGGAAGCCCGGCATAGTTACCGATAAGGTAGATAACACAGCGAGATTGGACTGGTTGAGTAACTGCTTTGCTGCTAATACGGTCTGCTGTTGCATAGATGAATGTATCCAATAGTTTGAATTTTATACATTGATAGAGCAAAAGTTAGCACATAAAGTTGTTGAGTCAGCGCTGTTGTGCCATGTTTAATTAGGTTTTTGTGTTTTTCGCAATTTAGAGGTTTGATATAACAATATATTTTAAAGTTTTTATTCTAATTTCTGAATATGTGTGAAATATTAACCTTTTGATTTGTATTAGGAGTGTGCGCTTTGCACTGTGGCCCAAATGCTTAAACAACTTACCATCAAGCAAAAAATTATTTTAGGCTTTACCAGCTTGGGTATTTTACTTTTGATATCAAGTAGCCTTGCCTATACAGCTTTAAAGCAAATCAATCATGCCAATACTGAAGTAAAGAGTGTCGCGCTGCCCATTTTAAAAACGGCTAACACTTTACAGCTACAGCAAAGCGCGTTGAGTAAATTAATCTCAAAAGCCTACAGTGAAAGTGACGAGACGCAATTGCGAGCCATAGAGCAGCGCTTTGGAGAACAACAAAAAATGTACCAAAATCAACTATCTACACTTCATGCCATCACTCAGGACAAGCAACAATTTACCGCGCTTTTGAACACCATAGTCTCAGTGAGTAAGGGTATTGAGCGTGAAGCCAAATCTTTGCTCTTGGCAAAGCTAACAGCAATTGAGCACAGACAGCGTATTCGCAACCTGATCCAGCAATTTGAACAGCACCGTAGCTTGGCCAGTGATGCCATGCTTAATCTAGAGTTGGTAGAGACGAGTAATACCCGTCAGCTTGCAGAGGTGGCTGGCACAGGTATTCGCATTGATGACATGATGTATACCCTAAGTGATAACGTGAAGGTGGTGAATCAGCTAGAAGGACAAAATTGGCAAGCTCAACAAGAAGATGTGCGATTTTTATTGGGCAATATTCGCGATAATCTACAATTTTTGAAGCGCCAGTCACAGGGACTAGACGTAGAGGAATTATTAACTGAGTTTAGTGAACAATTAGCCCTAATGGCGGCCATGGTGGATGAGCCAGGCAGCGTGTACCAAAGCGTGGCGACCAAGTTATCAGCTTTGGCGCAATCAGAGAAAGCCTATCAGCAAGCTGAGCAGGCGACGGAGCAAATTCAAAATACGCTACGCGACTTACAAAGGGCTGCTGATGAGCAATTTAACTATTATGAAAACATCGCGGAACAAAAAATTCAGCAAGCACAAAAAACTGCTTTGAGTATGGCTGTGGTATTTATTGTGTTAGCTGTATTTATCGCTATCTCAACAAGTCGTGCGATGCTAGGGCCGTTGGCCGCCGTGAACAAAATGCTCGGTTATCTGGCTCAGGGGGATTTTTCGAGGGCGATGAAAAAGCGCAGCGATGATGAGTTTGGCATGTTGATCGACAATATTAACCGCGTAAAAGACAGTTTGCGAGTGCTGCTCGAAGACATCAATAATAAGGTTCATGAACTGGAGCATATGTCAGATTCGACACAGCAACGCAGCCAAACACTCGCGAAAAATGCCCAGCAACAACTACAGCGCATTGATAGTGCGGCGGGTTTAGCTTCACAAATTGCACTGAGTGCTCAACAAGTTAGTGATGAGTCAGCCACGACGCTTAGCAGCATCAAAGAAGCGGAACAACAAAGTTTGAGCGTGAATGAAATAGCGAATGATAACAAGCAACATATGTTGTCGCTCAATAGTAAAATGGCAGACACAGTGGCGGTCATGGATAAGCTAACACAGCACAGTCAAAACATAGGGTCAATTTTGGACACCATTGTGTCTATTGCCGAGCAAACCAACTTATTGGCATTAAATGCAGCTATAGAAGCTGCGCGCGCCGGAGAACAGGGTCGCGGTTTTGCGGTTGTTGCTGACGAGGTTCGAACACTGGCGGCACGCACTCAGTCGTCGACCAATGAGATAAACACCATGATCGAGTCGTTGCAACAGGATACTAAATTGGCTAACAGCGCAATTTTAGAGGGACAATCGGGTACGCAAGCCTGTGCAGCACGTAGTGAGTCTTTGTCTGAGGCCATTGGCCAAATTGAGCAAGTATTGGTTCAAGTTAATGAGTTGAGCAGCCGTGCCAGTGGTGCAGCGAATGAGCAGGTGTCTCATTGTCAACAGATCGAGAGTGTGATGGAGCATGCTCAGCAAACTGCCAAAGATAATGCGAATGAAATGCAGCATATGGCTCAGGCCAGTGAATCACTTAGCCGCTTTGCTAATTCACTGACCGAGTTAGTCAGTCGCTTTAAGCTGTAGCACTGACAGAGGTCAGAATGCCTCGACACTCTTGCAAGTTCATAAAGTGTGGTACAGGGTAATCAGGATGGGCTTCTTTTAGCGCAGACTTTGCTAGGACATCAATATCTTCATAGCGCAACTCACTAAAGGTGGTTTGAATGTGCATCTCCGTGAGAAGACCTTCAATATGACAGAGCAAATCCTCCGCTTGACGTGCTATTGGATAATCTAAAGACGTTAGTCTGCATTCTCGTGCAATTAAAGCCAGCGTGTTATCAATACGTGTACCGTACCAGCGCAAAACTGGTAATAGCAACACTGCATTTGATAAACCATGCGCAGTGCCGTAGTTGGCGCTAAGCTGGTGTGAAATGGCATGGACATACCCCACAGAAGTACGAGTAAATGCCTGTCCCGCATAGAATGAGGCTAATAGCAGCTGTTCTCTGGCGTGTAGGTCTTCACCATTTTGGTAAGCGGCTGGCAAATAGCTAAAAATCAAATCACAGGCTTGTAAAGCGCGCTCCTTGCTAAAACGTAGGCAATTGATGCTTAGTAGGGCCTCTATGGCATGCGTCAGGGCATCAATCGCTGTGGTTGCAGTTAAGTGCTTTGGTAGGCTGGCAGTGAGCTTGGGCAGCAGTACAGCATGTTGTGGCACGAGTGAAAAATCAGTCGCTGCGTATTTTTTCTGAGCTTTAGAGTCGTTCACAACGGCCGCAACGGTTGTTTCTGCGCCTGTACCAGCAGTCGTTGGAATAGCGATATTTGGTGGTAGGCGCTTGAGTATCTTAAATAGGCCTTTAAAGTCAGCGATTGATTTATTCGGTCTGACGGTCTTTGCGCCAATCAATTTGGCACAGTCAATGACCGAGCCTCCCCCAACGGCAATGATAGCGCAGCAGTGATTGTGCACGTAATTGCTATAGCCTTGTTCAACGTTATCTATCGTAGGGTTTGGATTAACATCGCAAAAAATGAACGGCTCAAGTTGTTGCTGTTTAATGATATTGAGCAGTTTCGTTACCTCTGACAACTTAATTAGAGTGTGGTCGGTGACCACGAGTACATGAGATTGTTTTGGCAGTTTGAGTGCGTGTAAGGCATCTTGGAGTGCGTTATTGCCACGATGTAATTTGGGGTTCGGTACGCCAATTAAAATAACGATGCATTTGAGGATGAAGTGATAACAACGATAAAGCAAGGCCATATGAATGCTCGATTTTTAAACATGACCAAAAATGTAGCATAAAGATGTTTGTTCATCTATCTAGGATGAGGAAAATAGGTGGCTAACATATTGATGCTCTTCATATTGCGCTAAAGTTAGTACTTCAGAGAAAACAAAAAAGCCGCTTAAAGCGGCCTTTTTAATGTGCAATCTAGTTGCTATTTTATGAGATTAGCTGAAGCTTACAGCTCTACGCTCTTTGCGTTCACCATCACGACGAGGTGGACGTTTTCCTTCACTTCGTGGGTCTTTAAAGCTACGCTTTCTTTCGCCACGAGGCTCAGAACTACCAGCTTGATCAGCTGGGTGTGAGCTTTTAGTTAGCTTCATCGGACGCTTACAGATAAACACGTTCTGGAAGTGTGATACAACATCCGCAGGCATGTTTTGTGGTAACTGTACCGTACTATGTTCATTGAACAGACGGATGTCACCGATAAACTTGCTTGAAATATCAGCTTCGTTTGCAATAGCACCAACAATGTTCTTAACTTGAACACCGTGATCACGGCCTACTTCGATACGATATGTATCCATAGGGCCTTGTGAGCTGTTGCGTGGACCACGATCTGAGCGTTCACGCTCTGAAGAACGTTCACGGCCTTTACGCTCACCTCGAGCCCCATCACGACCACGACTTTCGCGACGATCATCACGACGGTCATCACGTTCACGACGCTCGCGTTGGAACTTGATTTCTTCAACCTTAAGCGGTGATTGTTGCTGAGCTAAACACAGTAAAGCACCTGCTAAATCTTCGGCACTTAACTCAAGCTTTTGCGCTAAATCTTTCGCTACATCATTAAAGAACGTGATGTCTTTATGCTCAAGAGCTGTAGAAAGCTTAGCTTGTATGCTTGCAATACGTTTTGCTTCAACCACTTTAGCAGAAGGAAGCTCAACTTCAGCGATTTCTGATTTAGTGTGACGCATGATATTGCGTAGCAAATAACGCTCGTTATGCTTAACGAACAATATCGCTTTACCACTACGACCCGCACGACCAGTACGACCGATACGGTGAACGTATGCTTCGCTGTCTTGTGGAATATCGTAGTTGATTACTAAGCTTAAACGGTCAACATCTAGACCACGTGCAGCAACATCAGTTGCGATAACGATATCTAGTAAACCATTTTTCAAACGTTCTACAGTACGCTCACGCGCTTGCTGGTTCATATCACCATTAAGCGGTGCTGCTGAAAAACCTTCATGCTCAAGTAATTCTGCAAGCTGTACGGTATCGTTTCGTGTACGTACGAACACAATCGCACCATCATATTCTTCCGCTTCTAAAAAGCGAACGATGGCTTTGTTTTTGTGTACGCTTGCACGCCAAAATACCTGCTCTACAGTAGAAACCGTAGAGTTACGAGCAGAAATATGAACTTGTTCAGCATTGTCTAAGTATTTTGCACAAATAGACTGAATTTGTTTTGGCATCGTCGCTGAGAATAAACAAGTTTGCTTATTCTTTGGCGTTTTTTCCATGATGCTTTCAACGTCATCAATAAAGCCCATACGTAACATTTCATCGGCTTCGTCTAACACCAGTGCTGCAAGGTTAGATAAGTCGATAGTTTTACGATTTATATGGTCAATTAAGCGGCCCGGTGTAGCAACAATGATTTGCGCTCCACGACGTAATGCGCTTAATTGGATGCCATAGCTTTGTCCACCATATAGGGCAAGTACTTCAACGCCCTTAGTGTATTTAGCATATTGTTCAAATGCTTCTGCCACCTGGATGGCAAGTTCACGAGTTGGTGTTAACACCAAAATTTGTGGCTGCTTAGTAGCCGGGTCAATATTGTTCAATAATGGTAATGCAAATGCTGCTGTTTTACCTGTACCCGTCTGCGCTAGTCCCAGTACGTCCTTTCTTTCTAGCAATAACGGTATACATTGAGCTTGGATCTCAGATGGTGTCTTGTATCCTTGCTCTTCGACTGCTTTTAAAATTGCAGGAGAAAGATCTAAAGATTCAAACGTGACTGGTTCTGACATTAATGCGCCTCAACGAATTTAAAGAGGCGCGCATTGTATAGGAAAAGCGCATCAAATGCTTGTACTAATTAGAACTATTTTATATGTGGTTGAAGTTGTACGTTTTTTAATCGTTTTTAATTTAGGTAATTAACAATGTATTTACTAAGTTGTTATTGCTGCTCGTATTTTAACCGAACACATGGTTCGGTTTTTTAGCCGCTATTTAGTGGCGCTTAATTGTAAAGTTCTAAATTTTCTTTGGCATAAGCCTCAAATTCAGTAAAACCACCGATGTGATTTTCATCGATAAATATTTGTGGCACCGTTGGGCAAGGTTTACCTGCGGATTTTTCTAAATCAGCCTTGCTCACGCCTTCTTTGATGATATCGACATAGCGGAACTTAAAATCGTCGCGTTGTACGCTCAAGCGTTCTGCAACTTCTTTTGCTCGTACACAATAAGGGCAGCCTTCACGGCCAAAAATAACGGTAAACACAATAAAACTCTCTTCTGTAATGTGGTTGACTGATTACAGTGTAGGGGAATTTTATCAAACTAAAAGTGACAAAAAACAATCGGACTAATCGAAAAAGTGGATTAGGTTCTATAAACCGTTTTGATTAAGTGATACCCAAATTTGGTTTTTACCGGACCATGTACTTCAAATAGGGGTTTCTTAAACACCACATCATCAAATGCTTTAACCATGTCACCCTTGTTAAACTCGCCTAAATCACCACCGCGCTTCTTTGAAGGGCAAAGTGAATGCTGTTTGGCAAGTTTGTTGAAATCTCCACCTTTGGCGAGTTTTGCTTTAATAGCAAGGCATTCTTGTTCAGTTTTTACCAAAATATGGTAGGCACAAGCTTTTGGCATGACAGCTCCTCAATTCAAATAACGGCGAGATCATGCAGGGCTGGAAGAAAAAAAACAAGCCTTTGCTGAATGCTTTGAAGGCATAAAGCTCCCTTGTGAAGGCGCTCGTAGATTTAGTGAAGTGATGAAATAAGGGCTTGCTGATGAAATGCAAGCCCTTAGAGGCACCCTAAGCTAACTTACTTAGAAGGTGACACTGAAGCCGATAGAAGGGCGCATTTCGAAGTCATCTTCTTCCTCTTTTATGTGTAAATCATCGATAGAGTTAACTTTTTTGTAGTCTAGGTCGATATAGCTCACATTCTTTTGTCCATAGGCATTCATTAACTCAAGGATCAGTTTGCCGTCGAGCCCGAATAGTTGTGTTTTTCTCTCAAAACGTATGTCGAGCCTGTGATAAAGATCATGGCGCTCTGAAAAAGGTTCACCATAGATGGGTAAAAAGTGGTTCTCATAGTTGGGGTTTTGTTGTACTCCTACGATGGGGGTATAGGCCTGCCCGCTGCGTGCTGTAAAGTTGAAACCTCCCTCCCATCGTTCATTGATCTCATAGTGGAAAACAGCATTGAACACCAAAGGGGTATCGGCAAAATAATCTCGAGTGATATGGTGTCTTGTGTCGGTGCGTTCACTTTTGGCATAGCTCAAGGCTACCCAGCCATACCAGTTGTCAGTCTTATTTTTGCTCAGTAACAAGTCAATACCATAGGCTTTTCCTTCGACTTGATTACTATAAAGTTGATGCGCATCAGAAGCGCTTGATTCAATAGCCAGTGGTAGGTTATCCATGGTTTTATAGTAACCCTCAACAGACCATGACCATTCGTTCTGAAGCTGTTGCTCGAATCCTAATGTAAAGTGATCGGATACTTGTGATCTTAGGTTTGGGTTACCAACGCTTGGTATGATGTATTCGATATCCTGCATACGATTATATCGCCCATATTTGGCGGTGATAGTGCTAGCGTCGGTGAAATAATAATTCAACGCTAAACGAGGTGAAGTAAAATGCTCATCGGTGTAGTCATTGTGCTGTAGTTGAATGCCAAACTCTGATTGCAGCTGGTCAGATAACTGCCATAGGTGGGTAAAGCCAACAAATGCTGAATCAATGTCAACTTGCTGTTTGCCTTGAATCGGGATGCCTTTTTTTAGGTCGCAATCTGGGTCAAGTTCAGTGCATAGGTATTGAAATGTGTCGTAGCTATAGGTGGTTTCATTGTCGAAATAAGCGAAGTCGGTAATGAGTCTATGTTTTGCGTTAATGCGATAATTGAGCTGCGCTTTGTAGCTATATTGCTGTTCTTTCTCCTGTTCAAAATAGCCCTGACTGAGCGTGGCTTGTTTGCCATATTCAAGGCGACCAGAATGCGCCAGCGCGCCGACGCCCACTTTGAGATGGAAGTCTTTATGATAGTGATCCCAAAGTAAACTTTGGCTATTAAAGTCACGAATAAACCTCGCGTCACCCTGATATTCGGGGGTTTTCTTGGCAAGATCTGCGCGTTCATTGAATCCGGCTGCGGCAGAGTCCTCAGCACCGGTAAAGTTAAAGGTCAGGGTGTTGTTGTTATTTATATCCCATAGCCACTTTCCTTGATAATCATGGTCGTCGGGGGCATCATTAATCACCACACCATTTGGCTTGCCATCATCATCTTCCAACTCTTCACCTTTTGAGAAAAATAACGGTAAAGTGCTTTTGCGTGCTGATACATAGAATGCCGAGTTCTGTGTGGCTTGACCCTCCAAAAAGATACCAGCATTGAACATAGTGAAATCTAGAGTCGTTGTCAGGGGTTGATATTTGGGATTACGTAATGTGACATCAAATACGGCTCCCGTTGCATTGCTATAGGCTGCGCCATAGCCTGCTGAATACAATTGAAAATCTTGGATGATATGTCGGTTAAAAATAGAGCTACCAAAATCATGGAAAATGTAGCCTGCGGGCATAAAGTCGACTTCGAAAATATTATCACTTGGTGATGAACCTCGAACCGCAGGTTCACTCATCGAGCCACCTGCGGCTACAACACCTGGTAAAGCATAGACTGCCCGCAAGGGATCGCCCATAGCGCCAGGCATTTCGACCAGTTTCTCTGTATCCTCGGTGATGGTGCTGGTAATACTACTGCGCTTGTAGTGTACTTCTATATGTTCCATGTCTTTGGGCGCATCTTGTGCTTGTGCACTTAGGGTTAAACTCAGCATGATGGGGCTGAGCTGAAAAGTTAGTCGTTGAGCGAGATTGAGCATGATTCGGTTCCTGAAATTAGTCCTTAATGACAGGAAGTAGTGTACCGATATGTGTTGTTTAAGAGTTTTAGGTTTACGTAATGAATTGTCGGTTTTCATCACATAAATTTACATTCTCAGGCGCAGACCTAACTCGCTGGAATAGCCTACTGAGCGTTCGACGATGTTACTTTTTTCATCTAATACATAATAACTGGGGTAAGCGCTGATTCGGTAGTTTGCTTTGAGATTGTTGTCACCTAATAAAATAGGCATGGATAAACTCAGGTCATCAACAAAATGTCTAACTTGATTGGTAGTTTGAAAGTCCAGTGCAATTGCCACTACATTTATCTGACGCTCTAGGTAGAGCTTGTTTAGGTTTGGCATACTGAGTTTGCACACATGGCACCATGGTGCAAAAAAATAAATAATGGTTTTTTGTCCTTGCAATGAGTCTAAACTCACACGCTGCGTGTGCTCTAGAGCTGGAAGGGAAAAGTAGGGGGCTTGCTGAATACCCGCATCCGATAGCATGTCTTTTTCTTGATATGCAGTGATAAGTAAAAATACACATATCATGATGATTAGTTGCATCAATAACTTAGCCATGTATGTCAGACCAAACAGGATTATTTATATGCAGTGTACTATGGTTTTTCGTGATAACGAAGGTGGTAGGCGCGCATTAATAAAGCAACACACGCCTTTTCTGTGGTGTTATCCTAGATAGCGTTTTGCTTTTTGAGGTTTGATTTTAGTCAAATCGACAAGTACTAATCCGTCAATACAGTTATTAAAATCAGGATCGATACTAAAACACAAAAAGTTAGCACCTTCATGCTCACACAGTTCAGTGTATTGCTTAAATAATGTTGGCACTTGGGCACCCATATTTGCGAGTACATGTTTTAGTTCAGCAAAGTCTTCTTTTATATCGTCGCCGTCAAATAGCGCTTGATACTGACTAATTTGTTGGTTGGTAAGTTTAAACTCGTTTTTAGGTTGCGCGTGATTTGGTAGCGAGGAAAAGTAATGTGAATAATGATAAACCAACATCGCTTTTGCCTCTTCAGGTAAGCTATTTGATAAACTTACCGCTCCGAACAAGTAACGATGTTCTGGATAGCGCTTAACAAAAGCGCCAATACCGTACCACAGATAATCTAGACTTTTTCTTCCCCAATACTTAGGTTGTACAAAACTACGGCCAAGTTCTAGGCCGTGTTCAAAGTATGGTTGCATTTTATCGCTGTAGTGAAATAGGCTATCCGTGTACAAACCTTGCTGTCCATATTCTTTGAGCACTTGTTTTGCACTTGCCAGCCGATAGGCACCGACCAATTCTAATTGATTAGGGTCCCAAAGCACTAAGTGTTGATAATGCATGTCATATTTATCAATATCACGGCGCTTACCACTGCCCTCTCCAACGGCGCGAAAGGCAATTTCTCTCAACCTACCAAGTTCTCTGAAAATGACGGAACTTCCTTGGTATTGATAAAGATAAATTTGCATGCCATCGTGGGTTTGACCTAGAAGCTCACAGGTTTCTAATGCTTTTTTGAGTTCTTTTCGGCATTCGGACACGGCGATTGGCGTTCGGGTTTTCAGTGGCAGGGGTTTTTTACTGCTAAGACGGTATAGCTGTTTGCGAATAAGGCCAACGATCTCTTTGTCTTTTAGGTTTTCGATTAGGTATGACTCTGGCGGGATGGAAGCCCCGATTTCGAATTCCAGTGATTTCTGTCGCTGTTTAAACATTTCTTTTACTAATAGTAAACTTGCCAACGGCTTGTAAATCATGGAAGTACCGTAAAACAACGGGCTATTTTTAGCTTTGATATAAACCGGTAGTATTGGGCTGTTTGCTTTCTTTGCCATTCGCAAAAAGCCGGAATTCCACTTGCAATCTTTGATACCAGTAGGGCTTAAACGTGAAACTTCACCGGCCGGGAATATCAGCAACGCGCCCTCTTGCTTGAGATGTGATTGAATGTTAGCAAGCTCTTGCTTTCGGCTTGTACCAGAGAGGTTATCTACGGGCAGCAGCAATGAATGCATCGGAGTGATTGACATCAACATTCTATTGGCGACGACTTTTAAATCCGGACGAACTTTTGTGATGACACGGATTAATGCGAGTGCATCCAACGAACCAATGGGGTGATTGGCAACAATTACGAGGCTACCTTCACTGGGAATATGTTCGATTTGCTTTGGTTTGTAACGAGCATCAAAATCCAGTTCATCAAGTACCTGCTCGACAAACTCTATACCTTGCAGGTGCGGGTAGGTGTCGGCAAACGCAACAAACTCCTGCTCATGTAGTAAATAACCTAGACCTTTTTTCACCAGTCCTTTGACTTTTGGAGACTGTTCAAGCTGAGGCAAATTAGCTTCGATAACTTTATCGACACTGATCATATAACTGTCCTATCGAATACGATTAACAGTAGATTAGAAATATCCCGTGACAGTCATGTTGCAAATATCTGGCAGTTGTATGACATTGCATGATACCTACGTAATATAAAGTGGTGCTGGGTTTTTGATATCGAATTGGTTAGCATGACAAAAATACATTGTGATGAGGTGAAGAATGTCTTTATTGGTATGTGTGACACGCAGAGACAACACAAAATTACTTGCTAAGTTAAGGTCGTTGTTACCAGATGTTGAGATAAATGAGTGGCCACATTGTTCTGCACTCGATCGTGTCCGCTTTGTTCTAGCCTGGGGAGCACCAGATGATTTATGGCCTCAGTTACCGAACTTAGAAGTTGTTCAGTCGTATGGCGCAGGAGTTGATGGCATTGCTATGACATTATTACCAGCACATGTTGTGGTAACGCGTATTGTTGATAAGCAACTTGCCGCTGATATGGCGGAATACGTTTTGACCCACGTCCTTGCACACAAGCTACGACTACGACAGTACTTTACTCAGCAAATACAACATAGTTGGAAGCCCAAGCGGGCACACCAAGGGATGAAAGTCGGTATTATGGGGTTAGGAGAACTTGGTAAAGTGGTTGCAGAACGTCTCATAGCGAATGACTTTAGAGTGAGTGGCTGGTCAGCGACCCCGAAAAGCTTGCCTGGCATTAGTTGCTATAGTGCAGCAGCTCAGCTATCAGAATTTTTGTCTGAACTTGATTATTTGGTATGCCTCTTACCACTTACTGAACAAACACAAGGCATACTCAATCGTCATGTATTTGAGCAGTTACCAAATCATTGTGTATTGATAAACGTTGCCAGAGGGCGGCACGTGAATGAAGAGGACCTGTTGTGGGCGTTGGATAATGGTGAATTGGCTGGCGCTAGTTTGGACGTGTTCTCGCAAGAGCCTATTGACGCAACACACCCATTTTGGTCGCATCCATTGATCACCGTGACACCGCATTGTGCAGCATTGACTAGTATTGATACAGCTTGTGAGCAGATCGCAGCAAATTATGTTGCTCTGATAAATAATGAGCAAATCGATAATCAGGTAGATAGAGCGCGAGGTTATTAAGTAAATTTATATAAAATATGAGAAAAGTACTATGTTATAGTATGTACAGGTATTGCAGCAATCTGACAGAACAGAACTCTGTACCTAACTTGTTACAAAAAGTTCACTTATTGTTCATATTGCTGTATGTAAAAACATCTTGTTCGTTCAGGGAATATTCAGTAAATTAATAAAAAACAATAAAAACAGGAGGCTAAGATGAAAAGTAAACAAAGTGGTGTGAAATTCTCAATTATCCTTTTGTCAGTTATCATTTTGGGAGTATCCGCTTGGTTTACCAAGGCTCAGGCAAGTGCTTTGCCCGAGCATGATAATAATGTGGTACATGTTAGCGCCTAGCGTGTAATTCTCTGTTTTCTAATTTCTTTTCTTCGCTTTTCTTAAGCAGAACATAGGTCGCAGCGCTACCGCCGTGACAACTAAGCGCACTATGAAAAGCCAACACCTGTGGCATTTCTTGTAACCACTTGTTGACGTAACTTTTTAAAATCGCTGGGAATGGTTTGCTTTTGAGGCCAATTCCGTGTCTGACCAGCAAAACGCGTATGTTTCGTTGCTGACAATCCATAACGAAGTCAAATAGTGCTCTTCGAGCTTCATGAAACGTTTTACCGTGTAGATCCAGTGTTGCATCAAGCTGATACTTACCTAAGCGCAGATTTTTATAAACTCCTTCTTGAACACCTGACTTTTTGTATTGCAAAAGATCATGGGGATCGAGCAAATCAACATATTCGGTGGAAAGGAAGTTGGCGTCAAAATCGATTTCTTGCTGTGCAGCTCGTCGCTTTTCGAGTTGAGCTAACGTGGGAGAGTGCTTAAGGCGGGAAAGCTCTATTTGATTGGACTGAGCCAATGGAGTGACATCCCCCATTGATGCTAAAAATAGTTCTTCGTCTGTCATAGCCATACTGCACCTGTAAAAACCACTGTAGAGTATGGCTGAGATTCTAGCTTAGTCAGACGACGATGACTACTAGCTTAGTTCGATTTGTCCGAACGTGTAGACTTTAAATAAATAAAAAGTATTAATTAAGATCAAACTAAGGTTGGAAACAACCGTGGTATTCACAAAGTCCAAACTGAACGATAGAAACAACAGACTACAAGCAGCGATAGCTGCGGCACGCAACAGCGTGATCTGATTGATAAAAAATGCGCCTAAGCCTAGTGCTAACAATACAATATTAATGAGCCAGTTGAACTCGTTGAGCATGGTCTGTTTGGTCTTCCGTAGTTGATTAAAGGAGCGCCATTATGGTGATCATTTAACCATGCTTCAAGCGAGTATTTTTGTGATTTTCAGATTAGTTTTTCTAATCTAAAATCAATTTCTTCAAGGCAGAAATAAAACCGTTTTGCTCAATGATTTGATATTTCTGACAGCTCTCAGGATTGTTCAAATCAGCGCATAAATAAAGCGTATCTCTATCCAAAGCGGGACGAGGGTGCAAGTGAGAATCAAACAAAACAGGGTCAATGCCAGGCAGTCCAGCCCAGTAAACACTTTGTGAGACTAGTCCTAACTTTTCATAAGTTATGAGCTTAGGCTTGGGGAAGAGTAATACAATTAGCATGATTACTCCCAAGACAATCCATTTGGTTGGGCTTTTTCTTGCTTTTACTTGAGGGCTTTGGGCTGTTGACTCAGTGGCTGACTTTTCAAACGTCAAATTACCTTGATGTGGAGTTCTTTTGATGCGAGCCTTGTGCTTTCCTTTTACTTGTCCAAGTAACTGAGCTTTTTTTTGTTTTTTTTGCTTATTTAAATTGTTTGCCATGCTTAGATGTAGCCTTTTAGTTGCAGCACTCTATAATAGATCTATCATCTTAATAATAGCGTACTTTTATGTCGCAGCCTATGGGAAAGGATTATGGACCAGCAAATCTCAATATTAATCGTCGATGATGTGGGAACAGTGCGTAGTTTTTTACACCAAACCTTAATGCACCTAGGAATTGAGCATGTCAGAGAAGCTTCAACTGTTCGTCAATGCATAAACGCGTGTGAGGAACAACATTTTGATATCGTGTTTCTGGATATAGAACTACCGGATGGGGATGGTAAAGAAATCATTGCGCAACTTAATGATATTAATCCGGATCTTAATGTTGTGATGGTGTCAGCACACTCAACGGTAGAAAATGTAAAAGATGCGATTGAATTAGGTGCCAAGGGCTTTGTGGTAAAACCGTTTTCACCAAAGAAAATTGCAGCAATGTTGAAAAAATTCTATCCAGAATTGGAGATAAGTTAGGCTGTGGAGTGAATTTAGGACATAAAAAAACCGACTTTCGTCGGTTTTTTTAATCAAAAACAAATTATAGTGCTTTGATTTTAGCAGCTAAACGGCTCTTATGACGAGCAGCTTTGTTTTTGTGGATTAGACCCTTAGTTGCGTAACGGTCTAGGATAGGTGTTGCAACAGCGAATGCTTGAGTTGCAGCTTCTTTGTCACCAGCTTCAATAGCAGCTACTACTTTTTTGAAGTAAGTGCGCATCATTGAACGACGGCTTGCGTTGTGCTGGCGGCGTTTTTCGCTAGTAATAGCGCGTTTTTTTGCAGACTTGATGTTAGCCAAGGTTTGCTCCTAACAATCTTAAAATAAGCTTAATTTAAAGGCCGAGGAATATGCCTGTTTTAATCGCAAAAGTCAATAAAATTTGACAACTGCGGCCTTTGTTTCTTTCTCATTGGTGGCCCGACCTTACAAAACAGTAAGCAAAAAGCTAGCTATAAAGTATTCTCAGACCTTTGAATCACATCAATGCCAAAGAAATTCCTCGGCTGTTGCGATTAATGGAGCGCATTGTATCAAACCTTACTTCGTTCACATAGTGTTAGGCTAAGAAATTTTATTCTGCAGTTGATGGGAGGCAATTAGATTGTCATAGAATCATGATCCTATGGCATAATTGATAGGTTTTAACGATGGTTTAAATTTTGGGGGAAAAGTGGCCAAAGGGTTATTCAGGTCCGGCATGATAGTCAGTGCAATGACTATGGTATCGCGTGTAATGGGGTTGGTACGTGATGCGGTTGTCGCGAACTTGCTAGGAGCAGGGTTAGCTGCGGATGTCTTTTTATTTGCCAATAGGATCCCTAATTTTTTACGTCGTCTATTTGCTGAAGGAGCTTTTGCTCAAGCATTTGTGCCTGTGCTTTCAGAAATAAAAGAAAAGCATGGTGATGATGACGTGCGTTTGTTTGTCGCACAAGCAGTGGGTACTTTGGGTACAATATTGATGTGTGTCACAATTTTAGGGGTGATTGGTTCTCCTGTTATTGCGGCTCTTTTTGGTACCGGTTGGTTTATCGACTGGTGGCAAGGTGGCCCAAATGCAGAAAAATTTGTATTAGCCAGCAGTTTATTGAAGTTGACCTTTCCATATCTATTTTTTATCAGTTTGGTCGCGCTCAGTGGCGCCATTCTTAACGTTTACAACCGATTCGCGGTTGCTGCATTTACGCCCGTGCTGTTAAACATTTCAATTATCAGTTGTGCCATATTCTTGCACGACGCGTTTTCTGTCAGTGCGTATGCGCTAGCGGTTGGTGTGTTTGTTGGTGGCGTGGTGCAATTAGCGTTTCAGTTACCTTTCTTGTTGCGTCTAGGGGTATTAAGTCGGCCAACGTTTGCGTGGTACTCACCGCAAGTAAGTAAGGTACGCAAGCTAATGCTGCCAGCCATGTTTGGTGTTTCAATTAGCCAAATTAACTTGCTATTAGATACTGTGATTGCGTCCTTGTTAGTTACAGGTTCCATATCATGGCTGTATTATTCAGATAGATTGATTGAGTTTCCACTTGGGCTGTTTGGTATTGGTATTGCGACTGTGATTTTACCTGCGCTATCTAAACTGCATGCCGGAGATAAGTTAGAAGATTTTCAAAAAACCTTGGACTGGGGCGTACGCTTCATTTTGTTCCTCGGATTTCCTGCGATGTTTGGGTTGATGGCAATTAGCCCGCTTATCATCACTGTTTTGTTTGATCACGGCGCTTTTTCTTCCGCTGAGGTAGACCATGTGCAAGCAGTCAGTTATGGCGTAGCGGCTTATTCGGTGGGGCTGGTCAGTTTCATGTTGATCAAGGTATTAGCGCCAGGATTTTATGCCCGTCAAGACACTAAAACACCAGTACGAATAGGCATTATAACTTTGGTGCTAAACATGGTGTTTAACATCATACTCGCGCCATTTATTGGCTATCTGGGACTCGCATTGGCAACGTCTCTTTCCGCTACATGTAATGCTCTGTTGTTATATCGTCGTCTTAACAGTGATGGGGTTTATCGCGTGTCTGGCTTTACATGGACTTTTGCGGTTAAATGCATCGTAGCGGCGGCCCTGATGGCGGTCAGTGTTGGTTATGTTGCCACCTTATATTCATGGCAAAGCTGGCTGTTGATGGAGCAAATCGCTTTATTATTGATGTTATTGTTGATGGCAATGACTGTATATTTTGGTTTGATGCTGATATTGGGTGTTAGGCTGACCACAATCAAAGACCTGCGAGATTGATAGCATGGGAGCGGCCAAGCCTATCGTGAAGCTCCGCTTGCCTTAAGGTATCTAGATGTTCGCATTTTTAGGTAACTTGGGTATAATCGCTCACTTTCAACTATTGCGTAAATAAGGCATTGAAACTATGCAGCTGATCAGGGGTATCCATAACATCCGGCCACATCATTTTGGCTGTGTGTTGACTATTGGTAACTTTGATGGAGTGCATCTTGGGCATGTCGAGGTTCTTAAGGGGCTACAGCAGGACGCACTGCTATATGGCTTACCCAGCACGGTGATGTTATTTGAGCCCCAGCCGCAAGAGTTTTTTGCAAAGGCAAAGGCTCCTGCGAGACTGACTCGCCTAAGAGATAAGCTGGTTTTACTGTCTAAGCTAGGCATAGATCGTGTTATCTGTGTCAGTTTTAATGCTAAATTTGCCAGTCAGGATGCCGAAGGTTTTATTGAGCAGGTGCTGATAAACAAGCTGGGTGTTAAAGCGTTAACGGTTGGTGATGATTTTCGCTTTGGTCGCGCTAGACAAGGTGACTTTGCGATGTTGCAGCGCCTTGGCAAAGTGCACGATATGCATGTCAAAAGTACAGAGAGCTTTCGAAGAGACGATCACCGAGTGAGTAGCACGTTGATCAGGCAGGCGCTCAGTGAAGGTGAGCTTGATAAAGCGCATCAAATGTTGGGGCATACGTATTCTATCTCTGGGCGTGTAATACATGGCTGGAAGAAAGGGCGAGAGCTTGGGTTTCGCACCGCTAATATAGCGTTGAAGCGACAAGTAAATCCCGTTCGAGGTGTATTTGCAGTACGGGCAACCGTGGCTGGAAAACAGTACAACGGCGTTGCTAATGTAGGTAATAAGCCCACGCTAAATGGTACCAAAGCACTCTTAGAAGTGCATTTATTTGATTTTAACCAAGATGTCTATGGACATTTTATGCAGGTGGAGCTGATCAAAAAGCTTCGCAATGAGCAAAAATTCGATACATTGGAACAATTAACGGCGCAAATCAGCGAAGATGTTGCTGCTGCTAAACAATGTTTTAATTTTAAGTAGCCGATACGGAAACTAGGATAAATGAGCGACTACAAACATACTTTAAATCTACCGGAAACTGAGTTTCCAATGCGCGGTAACTTAGCGCAACGCGAGCCAAAAATGCTTAATGCTTGGTATGAACAAGACTTATATGGTCAGATTCGTAACGCGAAAAAAGGTAAGAAGCCATTTATTTTGCATGATGGCCCTCCGTACGCCAATGGTGATATTCATTTGGGTCACTCAGTTAACAAAATCCTAAAAGACATCATTGTAAAATCTAAGACGCTATCTGATTTTGACGCGCCGTATGTTCCAGGTTGGGACTGCCACGGGCTACCTATTGAGCTACAAGTAGAAAAGAAAGTTGGCAAGCCGGGTCAAAAAGTAACGGCCGCAGAGTTTCGTGAAAAGTGTCGTGAATATGCCGCTAAACAGGTAGAAGGTCAAAAAACCGACTTTAAACGTCTTGGTGTACTTGGGGATTGGGACAAGCCTTATTTAACCATGAACTTTGATTTTGAAGCGAATGCTATCAGAGTACTGGGTCGCATCATTAATAATGGACATTTGCACAAAGGTGCAAAGCCTGTTCATTGGTGTACGGACTGTGGTTCAGCCTTGGCGGAAGCAGAAGTTGAATATCAAGACAAACAGTCACCAGCTATTGATGTGCGTTTTGATTTTGTTGATCAGCAAGCGGTAGTTAGCGCATTTAATCTAGCAGATGGACACGAAGGTCAGGGCAGCGTTAGCACTGTGATCTGGACGACCACACCATGGACTTTACCAGCGAACCGCGCTGTTGCTGTTCATGCTAAGCTTGAATACGCACTGGTACAAGTTGAAGATGAAGGGAAAGAGCAGCGTATCATCTTGGGTTCAGAGTTGGTAAAAGACGCTATGGACCGCTTTGGCTTTAAACATTTCCACGTATTAGGTTATGTAAATGGTCAAGCGCTTGAAAATCTGCGAGTGGCACACCCTTTCCTTGAAATTGATGTACCCGTTATTTTAGGTGATCACGTTACAACTGACTCTGGTACGGGTATCGTGCACACCGCACCTGGCCATGGTCCTGAAGATTTCTCGGCAGGTCTTGCATATGGTTTAGAGGTTGCTAACCCTGTTGGCGCAAATGGTGTGTTCTTACCAGATACGCCCATCTTTGCAGGGCAACACGTATTTAAAGCCAATGCCAGCATTGTTGAATTGCTAGCAGAGAATGGCACGCTAATGCATCATCACGCCTTGCAGCATAGCTATCCACATTGTTGGCGTCACAAGACACCGATTATTTTCCGTGCCACACCTCAGTGGTTCGTTAGCATGGACCAAGCAAACTTGCGTCAAGATTCATTAGCTGAAATAGCTAAAACGCAGTGGATCCCTGAATGGGGCGAAAACCGTATTGCAAACATGGTAGAAGGACGCCCAGATTGGTGTATTTCTCGTCAGCGTACGTGGGGTGTACCGATTGCTTTATTCGTTGATAAAGATACAGGTGCATTGCATCCAAATACCAATGAATTGATTGAGCAAGTTGCTAAGTTGGTTGAACAAAAAGGCATTCAAGCTTGGTACGACCTAGAACCCGCTAGTTTACTAGGCGATGACGCGGAGCAGTTTGTAAAAGTTCAAGACACATTAGATGTCTGGTTCGACTCGGGTGTAACACATGCTTGTGTGGTTGACGCAAGAGAAGAGTTAACGGGTCCTGCCGACTTATACCTTGAAGGTTCAGATCAACACCGTGGTTGGTTTATGTCTTCCATGATGACGTCAGTAGCGATTAATGGCCACGCCCCTTATCGCCAAGTATTGACCCATGGTTTTACGGTTGATGAAAACGGTCGCAAGATGTCAAAGTCATTGGGCAATGTGATTTCACCGCAAAATGTGATGAACAAGCTCGGTGCTGATATTCTGCGTTTATGGGTGGCGTCAACAGATTACACCGCAGAAATGACGGTATCGGATGAGATTTTTAAGCGTTCAGCAGATCGCTACCGCCGTATCCGTAATACAAGCCGTTACTTGTTGGCAAACCTAAGTGGTTTCAACCCTGCAACTGATTTGGTTGCGGTAGAGGACATGGTTGAGTTGGACCGTTGGATAGTGGCGCGTGCTGCGCAGTTACAAAAAGAAATCATTCATGCTTATGACCATTACCACATGTTGGTGGTTACCCAGAAGCTGATGAATTTCTGTACTGGTGAGCTAGGCTCATTCTACCTAGACGTGATTAAAGACCGTCAGTACACAGCAAAGACAGACAGCCACGCCCGTCGTTCATGTCAATCAGCGCTGTACCATATTGCTGAGGCGATGACACGTTGGATGGCACCAATCATGAGTTTCACCGCTCAAGAAATCTGGGAAGTTCTACCTGGTGAGCGCGGTCAGTTTGTGTTCACTGATGTATGGTACTCAGGCCTTGAGAATGTGACGGAAGGGACGCTAAACAATGAGTATTGGCAGAACTTGCTAGCGGTACGTGATGAGGTAAACCGCGTACTTGAAAATGCTCGTAAAGAAGAACTTATCGGCGCAACATTGCAAGCAGAGGTGACGTTGTACACGGGTGGTGATTTAGCACAATCTTTACAACAAATTGGCGATGAACTACGTTTCGTGTTATTGACGTCAAAAGCGAAAGTGGAAGTAGTTAATAGCAAACCAGACAATGCAATCTCTACGGAAATTGATGGCTTATACATCGCTATCAATGCAACAGAAGCCGCTAAATGTGAGCGCTGCTGGCATTATTGTGATGATGTTGGTCAGCATGAAGAGCATGACGACTTATGTGGACGTTGTGTGAGTAACGTAGAAGGTGATGGCGAACAGCGTCAATTTGCATAGGAGCATTAAGTGACTAACACTCCCCAAAGAAGTGGTTTAGTCTGGTTATGGCTGAGTCTACTGCTTTTTGCAGTAGACTACGTAACCAAGGCTGTCGTGGTTGCTAAATGGAGCTTTATGAGTCGATAAAGCTGTTACCATTTTTTAATTTTACCTACATGCACAATTACGGTGCTGCCTTCAGTTTCTTAAGTGATGCTGGGGGATGGCAACGTTATTTTTTGAGTGCTATTGCCATAGGTATTAGTGTTTTATTGCTGTATTGGCTTAAAAAGCTGCCAGCGCGAAGCTGGGTGTTGTGCTGTGCTTACTCAATGGTATTAGCAGGCGCATTGGGTAATTTGGTGGATAGGTTGATCCATGGTTATGTGATTGACTTTCTTCACTTTTATTACCAGACTTGGCATTACCCAGCGTTTAATGTTGCGGACATGGCAATTGTTGGTGGTGCTGCACTGTTAATTTTTGATGCCTTTAAAGGTGACAAGACGCAGGAGAAAAAAGTATGAGTGAGCAAGTGATTGGCCCACAATCTGAAGTAGTGTTTCACTTTTCTATTAAGCTAGAAGATGGTTCTGCCGCGGATTCCACTAAGGTTCATAATAAACCTGCAAAGCTGTTTATGGGCGATGGTAGCCTGACAGAAAACTTTGAGAAATGCTTACTAGGTCTAAAGGCTGGGGATAGTAAGTCATTTGATTTGCAACCAGAAGATGCATTTGGCCAACCAAACCCAGATAATATCTATTACCTTGACCGCAGCAAATTCGGCGCAGATGCGCCAGCTAAGGTCGGTAATATTATTGCCTTTACTCAGCCTGATGGCACTGAGTTACCGGGACTCATTCGCGACGTAGCGGGCGACTCGGTGACCGTTGATTTTAATCATCCACTGGCGGGTCAACCTGTGACCTTTGAAGTTGACATTCTAGAGGTGAAAAACTAATGGATATTTTACTGGCAAACCCGCGAGGATTTTGTGCTGGCGTTGACCGTGCGATTAGCATTGTGGAGCGTGCGTTAGATATCTTTGAAAAGCCTATCTATGTGCGTCACGAAGTAGTACATAATAAGTATGTGGTCGATGGCTTGCGTAAACGCGGTGCGGTGTTTGTTGAAGAACTTCAACAGGTGCCAGATGACAGTATTGTTATTTTTAGCGCACACGGTGTATCACAGCAGGTTCGTCAAGAAGCAAAGCGTCGTGAGCTTAAAGTGTTTGATGCCACTTGCCCATTGGTCACTAAGGTACATATGGAAGTGACGCGCGCAAGTCGCAAGGGTACTGAGTGTGTATTGATTGGACACCAAGGACACCCAGAGGTTGAAGGCACTATGGGGCAGTATGACAACCCCAATGGAGGAATTTACCTGGTTGAGACGCCTGATGATGTGGCTAAGTTGCAGGTAAAGGACGATGCCAATCTGTTCTACTGTAGCCAAACGACTTTATCGGTTGATGATACGGCGGATGTCATTGATGCACTGCGTGAAAAATTTCCGAAAATTCATGGCCCGCGTAAAGATGATATTTGTTATGCCACACAAAACCGTCAGGATGCGGTAAGAGACTTGGCCGATAAGGTAGATGTGCTATTAGTGGTTGGGGCTAAAAATAGCTCTAATTCTAACCGCTTACGAGAGCTTGCCGATAAAATGGGGACGTGTGCCTATCTTATCGATGACTCGAACAGCGTTGAACCTGATTGGTTCGCCGGTGTACAAAAAGTCGGCGTCACCGCAGGGGCATCAGCACCGGAGATACTAGTACAGCAAGTCATCTCTCGCTTAAAAGAGCTAGGTGGACAGACGGTAGTGGAAAACCCAGGCGAAGAAGAAAACGTAGTCTTTGCTGTGCCAGTTGAGCTCAGATAATAGACGACGCGGCATGTCATGCTTAAGTCGAGTGATTTAACTTCACAGCTGCTACCCACCATTATGACCGCCAGAGGTGTATTGGCGATGCTAATCACCTCTCAAATCCTCGCTTGTGTGCTTGCATTCGCACCTCTTAGTTATGAAGATGTTTGGGTTAGACTAGGCATATTCAGTCTTTTTATTCACTGCGTGTGTGCCATTGGCTTCAGTACACTTTATTGCGTGCGCAAGCGAGTAAGCTGCTATGGTTTGCTTAGCCAAGTTGTTTTAATTCTCGTTATATTCCAGTGTGTAACTGCGCTGATAAGTATAGCGGTCAGCTACTTTTCTCCTCTGTATCAAGGAGATTTAGAGTGGACATTTGTTTTGAAAAATATGGCGATATGCCTGTTTGTATCGTTATTATTTATTCACTCAATGACCATTTTCTTAGACAAGCTGCAAACCGTTGAAACCCTCTCTAGAATTGAGTTTGAAGCCTTGAGTGCGCGTATTCGGCCACACTTTTTGTATAACAGCTTAAATACGATAGCAGAGCTTGCTCATAGCAATGCACAGGACGCGGAACAAGCGGTTTTGACATTGGCGCAGTTGTGCAAAGCTACCATGCGCGCACAGCAGTTAACTTGGCTGAGTGATGAGTTACAATTAGCAAAGCAATATTTAGCGCTAGAGCATTGGCGCTTTGGCGAGCGGCTGACGGTCAACTGGCACCTACCTGAGTCGCTTCCTAAGGTGCAATTACCCGTATTGACGATACAGCCACTGTTGGAAAACGCAGTGATTTATGGCGTAGAGCCGGTCAGTAAGAGCACTGAGATAAATGTGCGTTTGCAAATACAGCCACAGTATGTCGTGCTCACGATCAATAATAGTTATGACCGCACAGGCAAGACTTCTCATCGAGGTCAAGGCATTGCTCAAGACAATATTCGAGCCAGATTAGCGCTTCATTATGGTGGACGAGCGAGTTTAAAGATTGCACAGAGCGAGTTTGTCTACACGGTTACCTTGACTGTGCCAACGGGGCACCTGACATGAAGTATTTAGTGGTGGACGATGAGCCATTGGCACGCCAGCGAATTATACGGCTGCTATCTTCTTTATCAGACTACGAGTGTTGTGCACAAACGGGTAGAGCCCAGGAAGTTATTTCTTTGGTTGAGCACCATCAACCACAGGTGGTATTACTAGACATTAGTATGCCAGATATGGATGGGTTGGAAGTTGCTAAGTTGCTTAGTGAACTGGTTAACCCACCCAAAGTGATTTTTATTAGTGCTCATCCTGAATATGCTTTAGAGGCGTTTGGGGTATTTGCCAGTGGCTATTTGGTTAAGCCCGTGCAGCAAAGCGAGCTGCATACTTTGTTAAGGCATTTATTTCCACCCAGAATTAAATACTCAGTTGGTAATCACATCCGCTGGCTGGAAGTGTCTGAAGTATTGGTTGCCCGCGCTGATGATAAATATACGCAGTTGATCTTTACAGACGCAGAAGCCGTTGTTGATATGAGTCTTAAACAGTTGTTAGCACTTTATCCGGAGCATTTCGTACAGGTACATAGGAATACCTTGGTGAAACGCAGCCAGATGCAATCGCTTAGTTACGAAAGCGGTTGTTATTATGTTCGGGTAAATGGTTACTCTGAGACTATCCCAGTTAGTCGTCGAGCAGCGCAAGCGCTTAAATCAGGACAATAACCGTTTATCGGTCCAGTAAGCCGTTCACCACCAAACCACTTGCTTATCTGTTGCAAAGTTATAGGCTAACCTAATGAAGTTCCTTTTTTTGTTTTGTTATGCGAAGAATATTGCCACACAGTAAAGGTTTTACATTACTTGAGGTACTGATTGCATTTATGGTACTGAGTTTCGGCCTACTCGGTGCAGTAGCATTGCAAGCTAAGGCCAAACAAGCCAGCTTTGATGCAATGCAAAGAGCAGCAGCAATTGCCTTGGCGAAAGACATAGTGCAACGACTGAGAGTAAATGATACTCAGGCGCTAAGTAGTAACTATAAATTGGTGTTCAATAGTTCTTCCGCGCTTAGCCCCGTTAATCGATGCTTTAGCCAACAATGTGATTCAGCCAGCATTGCCGCTATGGACATAGAGCATTGGCGCCAGGCAATTCGCGCCAGAGAAAACACCGGTTCACTAGATAATACCACGGTGTGCATTACGCCTTCTGTGGTCGGTGGCACGCGCAATAGAGGGTACAATGTCGAGGTTGTGGTCGCTTGGCAAGGTAAACAAGCGATGAAAGCCAGTACGGAAAATCAAGCAATTGACTGTGGCGAAAAAAATGACAAGCGCAGATTGGTCGTGATCAACAGCTATGTACTTGTGAGGGCATAAGCAGATGCGAGAGAGAGGGTTTTCCATTGTTGAGCTGTTGATTGCCCTGTTTATCGGGGCGTTGATACTCGGCGGTGTAGTGGCAACGTATGTTAGTATGAAGGTGACGACCAGAGACACGCTCGCTATTGGTGAAATGCAAGAAACAGGGCGCTTGGCGTTGTCTATTCTAGCTCGAGATATTGAGCAGGTTGGGTTTTGGGGCACCTTTTATGAGGCTGGGTTTAGCGAAGAAAACGTAACCATGGCCGACTCAGTAGGTAACCCCAGAGGAGATTGCTTTGGTGGTATCAACAACGGTAGTTTTCCAGATACAGCACCCGCAAATTTTCGTTCCATTTATGCTGCTGTAGCAACGGATAATACGCTTAACTGTATTTCAAATGCGAAGAAAAACACCGAAGCTGTGCAGCTCAAGTTCCTAGAAGGTAAGCAGTTACCCAATAGTACAGCCATGCAAACCAATCGCTATTATTTTATTGCTGATCAGGAGCAAGCCATATTCACCTCAGGTCAGCAGCGCACGGCATTACCCACTGTAAACTCCACTCTTTGGCCATATAGCCATCATGTTTATTATGTGAGTGAGCAACAGGTCACCTTGCGAGGCCAAACTATCACTATTCCAGTACTGTCACGTCGTCGCTTAACGGTCAATGGTGGCATGATTAGCGAAACGGTGATGGAAGGGGTGGAGGATTTAAGGTTGGTATTTGGACTTGATACCAATGCGGATAATCGCGTAGATACGTATCGTAGCACGGAGGATATGACCGCATCTGATTGGGAAAGACTCAACGGAATTCTAACGGTGCAGGTATTTATTTTAGTCAGGGCATTAGAACCAGACTCTGACTTAAAGCTTGCAAACCAAACCTATACCTTAGGGTCAGATCCAGACAAACGCGTACATACGTTCAACGACAATTTTCGTCGTACCGTGTTTTCTACCACAATAAGGCTTAACAATATGGGGTCAATATTATGGCGTCTATAAGGCAGCAAAGAGGCATCGTTTTGATCAGTGCTATGATCATGATAGTCGCGGTGACAGCCATAGCAGTGACTTTGATGAGCTCCAGCAGTATAGATTTAAAAATTACCCATGCAGCGCAAGAGCGCGAACAGGCCGAAAGCTTGTTAATGGGTGAAGTGCAAAGGGCTGTAGCGCAACAAGCTGCGCTTGGAGAACAGAGTTTATTTACGCTTAGTAAGGAGCAACTAGAGCAAGGCAATAATACATTTGATGGATTGAATGGCGCTAAAAACAAAGTGACGAGTCTAAATCATGGCCCAATGGAAATTAGCTGCCCTCGCTCATATAGTGCGACTAACGGCGTGATATGCAATATGACTCAGCTTGAAACCACTATCACTTATGGTAGTAAAGATCAGTACACAATCACAGTGGTCACAGGGGTGGGCCAAGAGATGCTCAGCGTCAGAGAGGGACGTTAATATGATAAAGTGGTGGCTATGTTTACTCGGCTTAATAGCGAATCAAGCGATAGCAGAGGATATCGAGCTCTACATAAAGCGCAGTGCTGATGTCACTCAAAAACCTAGAGTCATGGTAGTGTTTGATACTTCGGGGAGTATGGCATTTTCTAGTACCACAGGTGATGACTGTGGCTATGACTATTTTTACGATAGATACATTTTATGCGCAGATAATCGTTTAGGGGTGGCTAAAACCGCGATCACAACCCTAGTGAACGATAATCCAGATATTGACTTTGGACTGATGCGCTTCAACGACAGTAACGGTGGCTACATACTGGCGGGTCTAGGCTCGAGCTCGAGCAAAATTAAAAACCAGATAAACGCACTTGAAGCCAATGGGGCTACACCTTTGAGTGAAACCTTATGGGAAGCATATTTATATTTAACGGGAGGGAGTCGTTACTATTCTTGGTATTGGCCATCATCTCATCGTGACCGTAATGTAGAGCGCTACAGCAACTATATATCACCATTTGAGTCTATCGCAAATGATCCAAATATTTGTAGCAGCTCGGCCAATGTTATTGTGATGACCGATGGCGACCCATCCAACGATAGCCAAAGTAATTGGAATATAGCCACAGAATACTGGAATACATTTTCTAAAAGTGCGACGACTGTCCATGATAATTATATGCCAGCACTTGCTGAAATTATTCGTCATAAATCTGATTTGTACACGCAAGCGGGCAGTGTTGAAGACAGAGGGCGGGTGTATACCATAGGCTTTGGTCGAGGTATGAGCGATGAAGGCACTGAAATATTGCAAAAAACGGCGGATTTGGGAGGCGGTATTTATACACAGGCGAATACCCCGCATGAGCTGTCAGAAGCTTTAAAAAACCAAATCGATAATATTCGCCAGCTCAACGACAGTTTCTCATCGCCATCTGTGTCAACCAGTAGCTCGGATCATACCCGAAGTGGAGAGTCACTTTATTACACCATGTTTTATCCTGAAAGCCATACTCGTTGGCAAGGAAACCTTAAAAAGCTCAAGTTCTCAAACGACAAAGTTGTTGATATGCACGGTGCTGCGGCGTTAGATGGAAAAGGCCTCATTAAAGCAAGTGCGACCACTTTTTGGTCGCAAAGTGGCTCTCAAGATGGCAACAGTGTAAAAAGAGGAGGGGTAAACTATCAGCTAAGTCAGCAAATCACACGTACAATTTATTCTGATTTTGGTACTAGCTCATTGCTCCCTTTGACCATTAATGAGGGGGTATCAAGGTATAAAAATAGAAACAAGTTTGCTCGAAAGTTTGGTACCAATGCCTCGCAATTACAAAACACCATGGACTGGCTGTATGGCAAGGATGTAGACGATGAAGATCAAGATAACAATACACTAGAGCGCCGTGAAACCATTTTTGGCGATCCTCTGCATTCGAAGCCTGTATCCATGGACTATGGTAATGGCGATATTCGCGTTGTTGTGGGGACCAATGCGGGCTTTTTACACATGTTTAAAGACAGTGGAGATACCGTTCAAGAAAGCTGGGCGTTTATGCCAGAGTATTTGTTCAAAAATGTCACCAATATACGCTATAGCAAACCCGATACAAAGCTGTATGGCATGGATGGGCCATTAACCATTTACTTTCATGATACGCAAAAAAATGGCGTAGTAGATGGCAATGATAAGGTCTGGCTGTTTGCTGGAATGCGCCGTGGTGGGACACGTTACTATGCCTTCGATATCACCTCTCCAGATAATCCAAAACTGATGTGGGGAGGACCTTTGATAGGCGGTCAAGGAGACTTTGTAGAGCTAGGACAAAGTTGGTCAAAGCCAGAAGTAACCTATATCGAAGCAAAGGGTGCTTCGCCGGTACTGATCTTTGGGGCTGGCTACGATACAGGTAAAGACAACTATACCAAAACCACTGATCAGGTGGGCCGTGGTATTTTTGTCATAGATGCAGCAACGGGTGGACTTGTTTGGTCATTGACGCCACAAAAAGGTTACAAGGGAGTACATAGTGTTGCAGGGGACGTCGCCATGCTTGATTCAAACTATGATGGATATACTGATAGGCTCTATTTTGCGGACACGGGGGGAGATGTCTGGCGTGTTGATATACCAGGAGCAGATCCTTACAGTAGCGATAAAGCATGGACTCATTATAAGCTGGCCCAGTTGGCTCAAGGTAGCGCCAGTGGAGACCGCCGTTTCTTCTATAAGCCCGCAGTGGTGAGAACATTTTTCAGTAAGGTGACTGTTACCTCTACCTCAGATGGAAAGGTAAAAACGCGCAAAGACACGCCATATGAAGCAGTGATTTTAGGCTCAGGCAACCGCTCACGGCCCACATTAACAGGGGTTAATGACTACCTGTTTATGATCAGAGATGAGCACACGGTCACTCAGTCATTTCAAACGAATGTTCCAGAAGCAATAACAATTAGTGATTTAATGGACATAACAGGGGATCCATTCGCGACACAGCGCAGCAATCTAGAAGAGTTCACCAATGTTGAAGTAACATTGGGTTCATTTAGGGGATGGAAGTATGCGCTCTCGGGTAATGAAAAATCTCTAGCGGCCCCTGTGGTCGCTGGAGGTATTGCCTATTTCACATCTTTTACACCGCCCGCTAATGTTAGCCGTTGTGAGGTGTCGACAGGAACAGGCAACTTATACGCTTTCCATCTCCATTACGGAACACAGGTATATGGGCAGTTGAAATATGAAACCACTCATACGGTACCAGATACGCCGAAAGTTTACTTTAGCTGTGAAGGTGGTACGGAAACGGATGGCTGCAAAACTGTGGTGCGTATGGTTGGCCCAGCCTTAGATACCACCCTCAATAGCCAAGATGATGGGCCTTCTGCAGGGACTCCGTGGACGCCTTCTACGCTGGTGGACGATCCAGTACCTGTGTTGGTTAATGGCAAAGTGTCCTTGGTCAACCCAGGTTTGGATTTTGGCTTAACAACACAACAGATGTTCATCTATAAAAAAGAGCAAAATGATGAAAAGTAACACCAGTATCAACGGATTTACATTGCTTGAAGCATTGATTGTATTAGTCATTTTAGGAATCGTTACATCCATTGCTTATCCCAGCTATCAAGCGCATCTAGTGAAAGCAGCTAGAGCAGAGGCTATGGTTTTGTTGCTCGATGCCGCCAATAGGCAAGAGCAATATTATGTTGATAATCATGCCTATACGGACACGTTGTCAGATATAGGTGTGCCTGAAACAACAGCTAATGGCTATTATACAATTTCACTTGAGGTAAAAGATAATGAGTTTGTGGTGAAGGCATCACCTATCGCAGGACCTGTGGCGAACGATGAACAATGCACCGAGCTGAAAATCAATGAACTTGGACAAAAGCTGAGTTCAGGAAGTGCCACGACACAGCAATGCTGGAATCAAAAGTAATTTATAGGGGGCACTTTTGTGTGTCTCTTAGGCGTGCTCGTCCAGAGTTGCTAATACTCATTTCTAGGCCACTTGAAAGGCCTTGTTGCTCAGGCAAACAGTAGACAAAGGTGCCATTGGTAAAACCTTTAATGGAGCCATCGCGGGTAAACACAATCGCACGACGAGGGTAAACCAATATATCCGCAGCGTGTATTGGCTCAAGCTCAAAAAGGCGTTTATCATCTGCATCAAATACGGTTGGCTCACCGACGTCAATAAAGACGGTAATAGACTTATGCCATTGATTATCGCTACAGCGGTTGTGCTCTAGATGACATATTGTGGCTTGAAGGCCCGAAGCGCTAGCGTGTGCTTTGGCGAGACTTAAAGCATGTTTAATACGTTTAAGAGTATATTCTGGTCTGTGCTCAGAGATGATTTCACCATAGCTGGATAGGGCGAGCATCAACAAAACAGCCATGATTGTCATCGCGATAAGCATTTCAAATAGGGTTAGCCCTGCTTCTTTGGTATGCATTCTATGTCCATCCTTGGACTTTTAGATCGATTGTAGATTAAAGCTAGTGCATCAATGGGCAAATGCAAGAGAAGCTTCGTTTGTTAGTTACATTTATCTTGGCTTGTACCGTTGAACAATGCGTTACCAGAAAGTGTCACTGTAAGCATTTGATTTTCAGCTTCTTCGGTATCTGGACAATACACAAATCTACCCACATTGCTGGTAATTTGGCCGCTACCATCAAAACGGATAAAGGCAGTGCTAAAGCTCAGAGTATCGTTACCACTTACTGGATCTAATACTCGTATGATGTTGTCACTATCACTATCAAAGCGACCATTGCCGTTTAGGTCAACAAATGTCACCAGTGAATTACCTGACCAACTCGATTGGCAGTTGAAACTCGCATTATCGGTAAGCTTCGCTTGGGGAACTGGACATAAGATCACAACCTGATCATCTGCGGCTGCTTTGGCGCGTGCGTATGTGATATTACGTTTAAGTTCAATTAAGTATGACTCAGCTCGATTGCTATTCAAGATGCCTTTATTGCCATAAAAAGCAAGCGACGCTAAAGTGGCTAAAATGATAAGGGCGATGAGCAATTCAATCAGAGTGAGTCCGCGAGACTTAAACACATGGGGGTGCATATTCAACAGTGGGTCCAACTTTAGTTTTCTTCATTATGGCGTGGTTTTTTACCTCAACGCAATGACTTTGTTTGCTAACGTTTTTAGGATTGATTAAAATCGACGCACCATCACAGTAAAGTGCAAAACCATGAAAAAAATAGAAGCGATAATTAAACCATTCAAGTTAGATGACGTAAGGGAAGCTTTGTCGGACGTTGGTATTACGGGTATGACCGTGTGTGAAGTAAAGGGCTTTGGCCGTCAAAAGGGTCACACTGAGCTATATCGTGGCGCGGAATATATGGTGGATTTTTTGCCAAAGGTAAAGCTTGATATCGTGTTGGCTGATGAAGATGTAGAGCGCGCGATTGATGTGATTTTAAAAACCGCTCAAACCGGAAAGATAGGCGATGGTAAAATCTTTGTGACTGAAGTTGAACGCGTAGTACGAATTCGTACCGGCGAAGAAGACGAAGACGCTATTTAACCCTCGTTTTAGAACAGCAAAGTTCAAAAAAATCCCCGCGGCGTTGCAGGGATTTTTTATATCTGCACTATTCTCTCATGAGGCTAGCGTTTGTTTAGTTCTCTGGTTTGGCGGGCATGTTCGCTGAGGTCACTTAAGCCAAGTTTATCGTAACTTTTTTCCATGATCTCTAGCGCATTGTTGAGGTAGCTGCTTTGTGAGTAATGCTCCACAACATATTTGCCACGGTTAGCGGCGGCCAAGTAAGCTTCTCGCTCAAAGTAATACTGAGCCACTTTTAACTCATAGCGTGCCATCTTGTTAAGCAACCAAACGAGACGCTTTTTGGCTTCTGGCACATAAGCGCTATCTGGGTAGCTTTTGATCAGGGTCGACAAATCTTGGAAAGCGACACGCGTGCGGTTGGCATCTCGATCGGCTCTATCAACGCCAAAATAGTCTTGGAACGCGTTCTCATCCGCTTTAATGTTGACCAATCCACGCATGTAGTACATGTAGTCAAGATTTTTGTGGTTCGGATTTAAACGAATAAAACGGTCGATACTTGCCAGTGCTTGATCAGTGTTACCAGTTTGGTAATAAGCAAATATTAAATCCATCTGCACTTGACGAGAATAAGGACCAAACGGGTATCGAGCATTAATTGCACTCAATAGTTCAATGGCGCGAGCGTATAAACCTGAGTCCAAGGTTTGCTTTGCATCTTCATATAATGCTTGGGCTGATTTATTTGGTACGCGTTCTATTTCATCTTGTTCTGGCGCTGAAGAGCAGGCTGCTAAGCCTAAAAATGAGGCGCTAAGTACAATGGCAAAGGCGCGCGTCCTTAAGTTATTTATCATTTTATTTTACTACCTTTGTTGTCTTCGGCTAGGCCAAGTCGGTAAAACCGAGTAAACTATGCATTTATGCGATTCTAACCCAGTCGAGCACAGCTTGCACTGGTAAATTAGGTAAAGTTACAGATGTCAGAGCAAATTTCCCTTCAAGCTGAAGTCCCAACCGAATTAGGTGGTAAACGTCTAGACCAAATTTTGGCGCAATTGTTCCCTGATTTTTCACGTTCAAGAATAAAAACTTGGATTTTAGATGATAAAGTCACCGTAGATGGCGCCGTGTTCAATACACCTAGAGAAAAACTACTCGGTGGAGAAGTGGTTGCAATTGAAACCCAGATTGAAGCCCCGCGCGAATATGAAGCGCAAGATATCGCACTAGACATTGTGTACGAAGACGATGATATTCTAGTGATCAACAAGCCCATGGGTTTGGTAGTGCACCCAGGTGCAGGTAATCCAGATGGTACGGTGTTGAACGCGTTATTACATCATCATCCAGACATTATTAATGTGCCTCGAGCAGGAATAGTGCACCGTTTGGATAAAGACACCACAGGGTTGATGGTTGTTGCTAAAACCATTCAAGCGCAAACCCATTTAGTGAAGAATCTACAGGCTCGAGAAAACTTTACTCGTGAGTATGAAGCCATATGTAATGGCACCATGACAGCGGGTGGTATGGTTGAGAAGCCCATTGGTCGCCATGCAACAAAGCGCACCCATATGGCCATTCACGAAATGGGTAAACCTGCTATCACGCATTACCGTGTTGCGGAAAAGTTTCGTGCCCATACGCGCTTGCGTTTGCGTCTTGAAACGGGTCGTACGCACCAAATTCGTGTTCATATGGCGTATTTAAACCATCCTCTGATTGGTGATCAGCTATACGGTGGTCGTCCACGTCCACCTCGCAATGCTACGCCCGAGTTGTTTGCACAGTTGCGAGACTTTAAGCGACAAGCACTTCATGCGATAAAATTGAGTATTGCTCATCCGATAACGGGTGAAATGATGACCTGGGAAGCACCAGTACCTGAAGACATGCAAATCCTAACTCAGGCGTTGCGTGAAGATACCAAGGTTAACCCAGACTTATCATTGTAAGGACAGATGATGATACTGCCCAACTGGCCCATTCAGCACCGAGTTAGTGCGTTGTCTACAACGCGCCTTGAGGGCTATTCAGCAGGGCCTTTTGACAGTTTTAACTTAGGTTATCATGTAGGTGATTCAATCGCTGCGGTTGACAGTAATCACCAGCGGTTACGTGAGTACTTGCCTCGACCCGCTCAGTGGCTTGAGCAAGTACATGGCGCACAGGTGTTTTCGGTGACTCACCGTACGGTCTGTACTCCTTGGCCCAAAGCCGATGCTTTATACACACGTATAGCGCAGCAGCCACTCGCTGTGATGACGGCAGACTGCTTACCTATATTGCTAGCCAATGAACAAGGTACAGAAGTGGCGGCTATTCATGGGGGCTGGCGACCTTTAGTACAGGGTGTAATTGCTAATACTTTGCGTCTGTTCGACAGTTCAGCCGAACAACTGTATGCGTGGCTCGGACCTGCTATTGGACCATCTATGTTTGAAGTTGGCAGTGAAGTGAAGGCGCAGTTTTGTGCGCAAAACGCAGCGCATCAAAATGATTTTTATCCGCAGAAAAATGGTAAATATCTTGCTGACATCTACAGTATTGCGCGCCGGCAATTGGCACGCTCTGGTGTTGTTCAGGTGTTTGGTGGTCAATTTTGCACCGTGAGTCAAAGTGAGTTGTTTTTTTCTTATCGCCGTGACGGCCAAACAGGAAGGATGGCCAGTTTGATCTGGCGCAATTAATCTTATTTTCCACACACTCGTTACTTGAACATTCGCATAACAATACCCATTAATTAACTAGTTAATAGTTTTTGATAGGTAGATGCACAATGCGTTTAGACAGATTTACCAGTAAATTTCAGGCCGCGCTTTCAGATGCGCAGTCCCTAGCTCTGGGCAGAGATCACCAGTTTATTGAGCCTGTACACCTTATGTATGCGTTGTTACAGCAAAATGGTTCTAGTGTTCGCGCGCTACTTGCTCAGGCAGGTGTGAGCGCAGATGAGCTTAACAGTAAGCTTTCTCAAGCAATTGAAAAAGTGTTTAAAGTTGAAGGAATTGGCGGTGATGTACAGCTGTCCAATAACCTTGTTTCTCTTATTAACCTGTGCGACAAGTATGCACAAAAGCGTAAAGACCAATATATTTCCAGCGAATTGTTCGTGTTTGCAGCCTGTGAAGATAAGGGGCCGTTGGGTGATATTTTCAAAGCTTTGAATATCACTCAACCAAAAATCGAGGCCGCTATCAAAGCCATTCGTGGTGGACAAAAAGTCGATAGCCCCAATGCAGAAGACACGCGCCAATCTCTAGAAAAATACACCATTGACTTAACTGAGCGTGCTGAGCAAGGTAAATTGGACCCTGTGATCGGGCGTGATGATGAAATTCGTCGTACCATTCAGGTATTACAACGTCGCACCAAGAATAATCCAGTATTGATTGGTGAGCCTGGGGTAGGTAAAACGGCGATTGTTGAAGGGCTTGCACAGCGCATTATCAATGGTGAAGTGCCTGAAGGCTTGAAGAGTAAGCGGGTACTGTCGTTAGATTTAGGCGCTTTGGTTGCCGGTGCAAAGTATCGTGGTGAGTTTGAGGAACGACTCAAATCTGTACTCAATGAACTGGCTAAAGAAGAAGGTCAGGTCATCTTGTTTATTGATGAGATCCACACCATGGTTGGTGCCGGTAAAACAGATGGTGCTATGGACGCTGGCAACATGTTAAAACCTGCACTGGCGCGTGGTGAACTACATTGCGTCGGGGCCACAACCCTTGACGAGTATCGTCAGTACATCGAAAAAGACGCCGCGCTTGAGCGTCGTTTCCAGAAAGTATTCGTTAGTGAACCAACCGTGGAAGATACCATAGCGATACTACGTGGTTTAAAAGAGCGCTATGAGTTACATCACTCGGTGGATATTACTGACCCAGCCATTGTCGCAGCGGCGAATCTATCGCATCGTTATATCAGTGATAGACAACTCCCTGACAAAGCAATTGACTTGATTGATGAAGCTGGTAGCTCTATTCGCTTGCAAATTGATTCTAAGCCAGAGCAATTAGATAAGTTGGAACGCCGCATCATTCAGTTAAAGCTGGAAGACAACGCCTTGGCGAAAGAAAAGGATGAGGCCAGCCAAAAGCGTCGAAGTGAGATGCAGTCATTGATCAGTGACCTAGAAGCCGAATACAAAGAGCTAGACGAAGTATGGAATGCTGAAAAAGCGTCATTACAAGGTACTCAAGTAATCAAAGCGGAACTAGAGCAAGCTCGTTTGGACTTGGAAGTTGCTCGTCGGGCGAGTGACTTGCAGCGTATGTCAGAGTTGCAGTATGGTCGTATTCCAGAACTGGAGCGTAAGCTAGACCTCGCGTCGCAGGCAGAAATGCAGGAAATGAGTCTGCTGAAAAATCAGGTAGGAGAAGATGAAATCGCAGAAATTTTATCCCGTTGGACCGGTATTCCTGTTGCAAAAATGCTCCAAGGTGAGCGTGAGAAATTGTTACAAATGGAAGACGAACTACACAAAAAGGTGATTGGTCAAGATGAGGCTGTGAATGCGGTTGCTAATGCGATTCGTCGTTCGCGCGCGGGATTGGCTGATCCTAATCGTCCTATTGGCTCATTCTTGTTCTTGGGCCCAACTGGCGTCGGTAAAACAGAGCTGACCAAAGCGCTGGCGCATTTTATGTTTGATACCGAAGATGCGATGGTGCGCATCGATATGTCAGAATTTATGGAAAAACATTCAGTTGCACGTCTAGTTGGTGCGCCTCCTGGCTATGTTGGCTATGAAGAAGGGGGATATTTGACAGAAGCGGTCCGCCGTCGACCATATTCAGTGGTATTGCTTGATGAGGTTGAAAAAGCACACCCTGATGTATTCAATATTTTATTACAAGTGTTGGATGATGGCCGTTTAACGGATGGCCAAGGGCGTACGGTAGATTTTAAAAATACGGTGATAATCATGACCTCTAACCTAGGCTCAGATATCATTCAAGAACAGGCAGGAAATAACGATTATGTGACGCTCAAAGAACTGGTGATGGGTGTTTTAGCAAGTCAGTTTAGACCTGAGTTTATCAATCGTATCGATGAAACTGTGGTTTTCCACCCCTTAATCAACGAGCATATCAAACAAATTGCGAGTATTCAGTTGGAAAAACTAACCTCAAGGCTTACGGATAAGGGCTATCAGTTTAGTTTAACGCCTGCGGCGCTTGAGAGAATTGCCGCCAGCGGTTTCGACCCTGTGTTTGGCGCAAGACCATTGAAACGGGCAGTACAGCAGTACATCGAAAACCCACTTGCTCAGCGTTTGTTGTCTGGCGAGTTCGTCAGCGGAGACAGCATCACGGTGGATGTGCAAGACGATGAAATTGTGTTTATAAAATAGTCACTTGAGCAGGTCTAGGCAATGGTTGCTCTAGGCCTGCGATGCGTTACTGGGTGATGGCGTTTACGCAGCGACTGCTCCAACCACTTTAAAATCTCATGCTTTTTTCTATTGAAGTTGTTTTTTTGTACGCAAAAATGAGTATAATGCCTCTGCGCGCGGGGTTGGTGATAGCAGCCCCCCAATCTTGAAGGACCTAAGTTTAAGTCGCTGTTTTGCTACTTGGTGGCGAAGACGAACTTGTAGGTTAACCTACCAAATAATTTCTATGAGAATGCACAGATTGTTTATAAAGCCACAGCAATGTAATTGTTGTTATCGGCTGAGGGTGTGCTACAACTAAGTTATGAAGGAATCGCTAACGTTGTTGTATCATGTTCGCGTTTTATGAATACCGTGTCTCTCTCTTCCCTATTTACGGAGCATTAAATGCAAGATGTGAGCTTTTTGGTCGTTGACGATTGTCAATTGGTACGTAATCTAGTACGGAACACTCTAGAAAATCGTTTGGGTGCGGAGAATGTCTATACCGCCACCAATGGCAAGGAAGCGCTTGAACTGCTTAATGCAAGACATATTGATATCATTATTGCTGATTGGCAAATGCCGCTAATGGATGGAGACGAGTTACTTCGTACAGTTCGTAAATCAGAAAAGCATAAGTTCACGCCTTTTATCATGATGAGCTCGCTGGGCGACAAAGAACACGTGCTGGCTGCTATCCAAAATGGCGTATCGCAATATGTAATGAAACCGTTCAGTGCAGATAAGTTGGAAGATGCGATTCAAAAGTCTTGGAATTCGGCGAATCGTCGTGGTGCCGTGCGTTTGTCCAGCTTACCCGAACATAGAGTGCGAATTCAAACCAGCAATCGTAAGCTTGCTGGCGTGGTAAAAAACATTAGCCACACGGGAATGTTGATTGAGTTGACATATAGCCGCGAGCTTAACCTGTTCACTAACTACTCTATAGAACTAGATATTTTCGATTTAAATCATGAAGGTAATATGTTGATTGAGCCACTTTATGGCGTACCTGTTCGACTTAGTGCATTGGAGTCCAACACCAGTGCTACAAAGGTGTGTCAAATGGGGATCCGTTTTAACAGAGAAATGCTCCACGAAACCGTTAAGGGCAAGTTGGATTATCTACTTAAGAATCTAGGCCAAGATAGCGGTGATCTGATCCAAGATAACTAACCATAAAGTACAATCAGTTTTGATATTAAAAAGCCTGCAAGATGCAGGCTTTTTAATATTGGTGCTTCGATAGCTGTTTAAGTTCTAAAAGTCAGAATCATACCGGATATTTTATTGGCGCTTTCGACCAGCTTGGCTGCATCTTCTGCAACCTTGTAGCTTAGTTGCAGGTTATCGTTACCATGCTCGCTAATATTACCGATATTATTATTTATTTCGCAGCTTACCACTTGTTGTTGCTCAGCCGCAGCTGAGATCTCTTGGGCTGATTGGGCGATTTCACTAATTTGTGTGAAAATTGTCTCTAACGCTTGTTGGCTTTGTTGACTGGCTTGCGCGCAGTTATCGGCTCTGTCTTTGGTACTTTGCATTACCTGTGACCAACTAAACAAAGTATCTTGAATTTCTTTGATTGATGTATAGATATGGCTGGTTGCATTTTGTGTTCTTGAAGACAAAGCTCTGACCTCGTCAGCAACCACGGCAAATCCTCGACCATGCTCTCCGGCACGAGCCGCTTCAATGGCAGCGTTGAGCGCGAGCAAATTAGTCTGCTCGGCAATACCCTCGATTTCAGTCATGACCTTGCCAATCTTTTCCGCTTCACTTGCTAAAGAGGTGGCAGTTTGCGCTGCTTCATCTACCTGACCTGCCAATGTATTAACCATGTGTGCATTGTCAGCCATAGAGGACTTAATGTCTTTACAATGCTGCTGAGTTACTTCTACTTTCTCGGCAGTGGCACTTGTATTATGTGAGATCTCGCCAATGGTACTGCTCATTTGCGACATGGCCGTAGCGATTGAATTAAGACGCTGACTTTGTGCCTGTATCCCGTGCTCTGTGCTACTGGATTTCTCATCCAAACCTGTGGCGATGTTTTTAAAGGTTAACGTTGCGTCTTTCATGCGTCCTAATACAGTACGCAGTTTTGCTTGCAACATACCTTGGCTATACTGTGCAACGCTAAATGGATGATGGCCGTTGTATACATACCTTGATACTGAGTCGAATTGTGCTTGTTGGGCACGTAACGCCTGAGGGGTTCTAATGAGCTCGTCATAATTAATTACGACCAGCAAAACAAAGGTAAGCAGCAAAAATAACGCAGCCATTGTATCCATAGACCAAAATGTCGCTATAGTTGCCGAAATGGCAATCATTAAGCTCAGTGTTCTGCGTAGACTGTATTGCTCGCTCCAATGCCAAATACTTTTTCCCTGATTAATCGCGTCATATAATTTTTGCGCACGCTGCTTGAGCCCCATGTCAGGGCGTACACGCACAGATTGGTAACCCGTTAGCTGTCCATGTTCGAAAATAGGGGTAACAAACGCGTCAACCCAATAATACCGACCATCTTTACAGCGATTTTTCACTACCCCACGCCATGAATGGCCAGCTTTGAGTTTGTCCCAAAGTTCTTTAAAAGCCGCTTTGGGCATGTCTGGATGGCGAACGATGTTGTGATTTTTGCCGACTAACTCTTCGCGTGAGAACCCAGATACCGAGCAGAATGCATCGTTGGCGTAGGTGGTTATTCCACGAAGGTCGGTGGTTGATACTAGCTGTTGGCTATCATCAAAAGTAACTTCTTCATTAATTATATTTTGTCCACGACGCATAATCTCTCCCTATGGATAACGAGTTAAGCTATTTCAGTGCTTAGCTCGTTCACCACTTGATAAAATCACCAAGCTCCATGATTTTATTCAGTTACATTAGTCTTAGCGGTACTGAGCGATAGTTGTAATCATACCATTAAGATTTGCTTTAATTGTGTTAGATTATAGCGAGTTATAGAGCATAGCAACAAGGCGGATATCAATGACAGAGTTAAACTATCTGTATGGAATTGAACAATTTGGGGATGCTGACCAAATTGTAGCACGACAACATATCGTAAAAGCGTTAGGTGAACAGGACGTGCGCATTGAGGTGCTGGCCACCAGTGTTAATCCTATTGATATTAAAACACGTATGGGGCTTGGTTTTGTTGCAGCACAAAAAAAGGCCAATGACTTTATGGGTCTTGGCTATGATGTATATGGCCGAGTAACGGCTGTGGGTAGCAAAGTGACGGGTTTTACGGTGGATCAGTATGTCATTGGTATGGTGGGGTTTGCGCATCACCCTGGTTGTTATGCGCAGCAAGTTGATGCCCATTGCAGTGAAATAATTCCTTTAATACAGAAAGAAAACCCTGCAATCGCAGGTCTTTGTTTGAGTGGTTTAACCGCGCTTCAAGCATTGCAGTGTGTACCAGCCGATCTTGATGTGCCGATATATATCAATGCACCTACCGGCGGGGTAGGCCATTTAGCCTTACAACTTGCTCAACTTGAGGGTAGAAAGGTTGTTGCGCTGACCACAAGACCCAATCATGAGTTGTTGGCACGACAAGATGTCGAAGTCATGGACTATGCTAGGTTTCTAAGTACGCGAAGAGCAGGCCAGTTGCTCGATTTAGTTGGTGGAGACAAGGCTATCGAGTTAGTTGACAACTTAACGGCTGGTAGTGATGTGGTCACGGTGCCAACAATCAGTAAAGAACAGCTATGTGAGCATGCAAAGCGTAAACAAATCAATGCACAGGGGATGGTTGTTACAGCAAACTGTGATGATCTCAATAAATTGTATCGAGCGTATAGAAGTGGCAAACTGACAGTGCATATGGATAAACAGTTTGCACTGTCTGAGGTTGCTGACGCACACCGTTACATGCAAAACGGCGGGCATAGTGGAAAAGTCATAATTTTGGCTTGAGTATTACGAGTTTAGCCCCCATAACTTTGGCATTGCCTTTTTTGGCCGAGGATATTTTTTTGATAACAACAGATTTACAGACAATACTTTCAGCATTGTCGATGCCTGAGCATAAACATGCCATCAGAGGTATTAAGCGCGGAATAGAGCGAGAGGCCTTAAGAATTGAAAAGGATGGCACGATAGCTCAAACCCCTCATCCAAAAGGCGCGGGACATCCATTAACACACAGCAGTATTACTACGGACTTTTCGGAGTCGTTGTTGGAGTTTATTACTCCAGTTAGTGAGTTTCCAGAGCAGACATTGACTCAGTTGAAAGAATTGCAAAAATTCACTTTGTCGAAAATGGGTGATGAGCTGCTTTGGCCGATGAGCATGCCGTGCTTTATCAATGATCAAAGCGACATCGCGTTGGCACAGTTTGGCGATTCAAATATTGGTCGAATGAAAACGCTGTATCGTGAAGGCCTAAAAAACCGCTATGGAAGCATGATGCAGGCGATAGCGGGTGTGCATTTTAACATTTCTTACCCAGAGTCACTGTGGCACAGTTTACAAACGCTAGAAAGCAATACTTTGCCGTTACAGCATTTTGTGTCGGACAAGTATTTGGGTCTGATCCGTAACTTCAAGCGTGAGTTGTGGCTGATCAGCTACTTATTTGGCGCATCTCCAGCATTATGTTCGTCTTTTCTTCAGGGTAAAGAAAGCCATTTGCCGTTTAAACAGTTAGGTATCGGTACATTGTATCTTGAGCACGGAACGGCGCTACGTCTTGGTGATCTTGGTTATACCAACAGTGCTCAGTCATCGTTGAAAGTAACGTATAACAGCTTAGATGAGTACATCGCGGGCCTACGCGAGGCAATCCGCTGTCACTCAGATCTTTACGGTGAATTAGATGATTACACCAGTGAAACACCTAAGCAGCTCAACAAAAATATATTGCAAATCGAGAATGAATTCTATTCTCCTATCAGACCAAAACGCAATGCGCTTAGTGGTGAGCCACCCACACATGCTTTAGAGCGTGGTGGGATTGAGTATGTAGAAATTCGTGCCTTAGATGTTAATCCATTTGTAGATACAGGGATTAGCATCGAGCAAATTAATTTTCTTGATGTGTTTTTGACGTATTGTTTGCTAAAACCATCGTCTCAGATGAGTTGGGATGAGCAAAAACTCAGTCAAGACAATCTAACAACTGTGGTCAACCAAGGTAGAGACCCAGAGGTTACTTTACTGCAAGGTAGTAATAACATCACATTAAGAGCATGGGCAAAGCGTATCTTCTCAGAATTAGAAGATGTGGCAAAATGGATGGATGAAGCCTATGGAACCGATAAGTATGTTAATACTATCAATGAATTAAAGACATGGGTGACGCAGCCAGAGAAAACCTACTCAGGTCGTTTGATATCATCACTTAAACAGAGACAGCAGGATGGCGGTGTATTTGCGCTTGATTTAGCAGCTAAGTATAAGGCATCGTATCAGAATGTTGGCTATGTGGAATATAGTCAACAGGGGCTTGACCTTGCGGCGGCAGAGTCTGAACAAGCGGCAATTTCAATTAAGGAAAACGACAATAAGGATTTTGTGACGTTCTTACGTGATTATTTTGCTAAAGCCTAGGCAAAAAAAAGCGCAGCTCCAAAGGCTGCGCAAATAAATTTCAGGGATGAAACAATGCTAAACTGCTGCATTCATAGGTTAAGACAGGCATTATTTATAAAAGTTCAACGGGTTCGTAAAAAAATGCAAAAAATTATAATTTTATTGCCTGTACTGATGTTGCTAGCGAGTTGTGCAACGGCTCCCCCCAAGCAACCCAATGATATTTGTAAAATTTTCCAAGAAAAAGAAGATTGGTACTATGATGCTCGCGATGCTCAAGATAAATGGGGATCACCAAAGCACGTATTAATGGCCATGATGTACCAAGAAAGCTCCTTCAAACACGACGCAGCGCCACCAATGGAGTACTTCTTATGGTTTATACCAATCGGGCGGGCGAGCTCGGCCTACGGGTATTCTCAAGCTAAAACACCTACTTGGAGCGATTATATTCGCGAAACTGGTAACTCAGGTGCCGATAGAGACGATTTTGAAGATGCTATCGATTTTATGGCGTGGTTTGTTTATAAAACCCATAAAATCAATGGTGTTTCTAAGTGGGATGCCTATGCACAATATCTCAATTATCATGAAGGTTGGGGCGGATATAAACGCGGCACCTATCGTAAGAAAAAATGGTTGATGGCCGTGGCCAATAAGGTCAAACATCGCGCTAGCCGCTATGGCGCACAGCTCAAACGTTGTGAAGAAGACCTAGATAAAAATTGGTTTGAACGTTTGTTTGGATAGAACTTGCCTGTTACGCAAATAGCGCTGTGAATTTAATTGTAGCGCACGGGCTGCAAGTTCTGGTTTAGGTTTTTCATGTAATATCGCTACTATTGTTCGTCGCTATGCTTAATCGTGTATTGCTTTTGAAAAATCGTCTATGCTTGATAACAAATAACTAAAACACAGGAACCCAAGCATGTTTAAAAAAATAATAATCATATTGCTGCTGATCATCGCTTCGCCATTTATTCTCGCGCTGTTTGTGGCCGACAGTTACCATGTGGAGCGTGAAGTGGTGATTGAGCAACCCGTCGAACAGGTGTTTTCGTATATTAAGCTGCTAAAAAATCAGGGTAATTACAGCACCTGGGCACAAATGGATCCCGCGATGGAAACCGAATATCGCGGTGAAGACGGTACGGTGGGTTTTGTCTCAGCTTGGCGAAGTAAACACCCTGAAGTGGGGGTGGGCGAGCAAGAGATTATCAAAATTGACGAAAACCAACGCATTGATTTTGAATTACGCTTTAAAGAGCCGTTTCAATCCATAGACCCAGCTTATATGATCACCGAACAAGCACCCGAGGGCACCAGAGTAAAATGGGGATTTAGCGGCCATATGGACTACCCAATGAATTTGATGTTGCTGGTGGTGGACTTTGAACAAATGTTAGGTGATGACTTGCAAATGGGGTTGGAAAATCTCAAGGAAGTGCTCGAACATCCCGTTGAATAATGGCAATAAAACCAGATCGCAGACATAAAAAAAACCGCACACTGCGGTTTTTTTTATGTCGTTACAAACGTCAGTGTTATACAACACCACGAGGTAAGCGACAATCATGGTCTTTGCCAGCAAGCTCAGCAATCCATAGCTCTTCTGCAGTGTAGCCATCAGCGTTTTCTTTAACTACTTTAAAAGACGCTTTCTTTTGCGCTTTTGCAGGTGCAGCTTTGCTTGTTTTTGCTTTTTTAGCAGGCGCTGCTTTTTTAGCAGGTGCTGCCTTTGGCGCTTCATTCTTTGTTGAAGAACCAGAAGTAAGCTCTTCTGTCAGTGCTGCTACATCAGCAAGACGCAGGTTTTTCCCGCCGTCAATGCTGTACCAACCCGGTTTGGTTGTGATCTCAGGCTTTTTGCCGTGGGCAGCTTCGTAAGCAGCTTCAAAAGCGCTTAATACTTCATTTTTATCTAGTTTACTCATCGTAGATCCTAGTCGTTTTATACGCGGGATTAAGATTAATGAATAGTTATACCCATATTTGCGCTATTTTTCAATTTTTTAAGGGTTTTGCTTCCATTTTGGCTGTATAAACGCCAAAATTTGTAAAATTTTTAGAACAAATACTGGTAATTTCATGAAGCGTTCAGAATTTACACACACTCTAACGGAGTTGTTAAAACCCGATGCGATCCGAGATTTTGCACCGAATGGTCTGCAAGTTGAAGGTGCTGAAAATATTCGCAAAATCGTAACTGGGGTGACGGCTAGTCAGGCATTAGTTGATACAGCGGTAGAGCTACAGGCCGATACGATTTTGGTTCATCATGGCTATTTTTGGAAAGGTGAAGCACAGGTTATTACGGGTATGAAAAAGCGCCGTATCGCCACCTTATTAGCAAACGATATTAATTTGTATGGTTATCATCTGCCATTAGACATTCATCCAGAGCTTGGAAACAACGCGCAGTTGGCAAAGCTACTGGATATTGAAATCTTAGGTGGATTAGAAAGCGGGCCTAGTAGTGTGCCGGTTCATGGCCGACTTAAAAGTCCGATGTCTGCTGAGGTATTTGCCGAAAAGGTTGCAACCGTGCTCAATCGCAAGCCACTGATTAATTCGGTTCGAAACAAGCCCATAGAAACCATAGCTTGGTGCACGGGGGGCGGACAAGGCTACATTGATTTGGCTGCAAGCAGAGGCATCGATGCCTATTTGACGGGTGAGGCATCAGAACAAACCATTCATAGCTCTAATGAACAAGGTATTGACTTTTTTGCAGCTGGGCACCATGCCACAGAGCGTTATGGTATCAAAGCACTCGGAGAGTATTTGGCTGAGCAATATGGTTTTGATGTCACCTTTGTCGACATTGATAATCCAGTCTGAGACTCGTTATTTATTGAAGGCGCCTTACAGCGCCTCTGGGTCAATAGTACGCCTGAGCTTTATCCAAAGCGTTCCTAACATTTCGTGATAATGAGCAGTGACAGCTTCAAGCACAAATATTTGTGGAATAAACTGCTTATAGCTGGGTTCATTATGCAGGTTATAAAACTCAGTGGGGGCGGCAATTGTGTCGACTCCTTGCGCCCAGAATAAATCTTTTGCGCGTGCCATATGACTGGCGGAGGTTACTAAAGCGACTTGTCTATCAACTAGGTAAGGTGCTAATAGTTTTGCTTCGTCTTTGGTATCCATAGCGGTTGGGTTTGCTCTAACTCGTGTACTAGAAATCCCCATGGCTATCGCTGTTTGCTTCATAAGCGGGGCGCTGTTATGACCTGAAACTATTAATTCAGCGTTTTTATAGTGATGTGCCAGCCTCAATCCTTCCGTCAGTCTCGTGGACGAACAAGCTGTTAGCTGTGCATTAGGGATGTGTTGACGGTTAAGATGTGCCCCGCATCCAAGTACCACTATTTTGTCTATTTTTGGGTATTTGCTCACATCAAAGGTGTGTAATTGTGATTCAGTAGAGCTGAGCAACTTGCTTGCGAAAAACGGGGTGCTGATAAACCATAGAAAAATTAACGTAAGCCAAAGGATAATATATGACTTTATGTTGGTTTTGCTTACAAATAACAAACACATTGCAGCGACAATCAATGTAAGCGGTAGCGGCATCAGTAAGCCACCGAACACTTTTTTAAACAGAAACATAAAAAACCCAATCAATTCGACTGGGTTCAGTTTAGTTAATATCTTACAAAAATAATAGCTTAACGAGAATTGTTCTGTTTACAGGTATTAAGGAAATGCCTGTAAACCGGGTTATCTTTCATGGTTTTCTTCATCGCTAAGTACATTGGGCGGTTAAGACCAAGTGCACCCAATGGAATAGACTTAATAAGACCCTGGCTTTCATAAGGCGTGACTAGCCAATCAGGCAACGCCGCAACGCCCATTCCCGCGCTTACAAGTTGAAAAATGAGTAACCCTTGATCAACTGTTTTAAGGGTGCCATCAAAACGTGCGTTTTGAATAAAGTGTTTGAAGATATCTTGTCGCTCGCGTGGAATAGGGTATGAGATGATGGTTTCATCCTTAAGGTCCAATGCGGTGACATAGGCCTTTTTAGCCAATTCATGATCAGGGGCGACGATCAGTTTGAGTTTAAAATCAAACAGGTGTGCATATTCAAGTTTATCTTGGTCGCGCATATCTGACGTCAGCACTAAATCCAGCTCGTCATCAAGTAATTCAGGAATAGCGTCATAGCTAAAGCCTCGTTCGTAGTCGACTTTGATATCAGGCCAAAAGTTATTGAATTCTTTTATTGTTGGCAATAACCAATGAAAACACGCATGACATTCAACACTGAGTCTAAGTTGAGAAATTGGCTGATTTAGGCTCTCTTTTAAACGACATTTTGTTGCTTCTACTCTGGGCAAAATATCATTGGCAAGTTCCAGCAGCAGCATACCTTGTGGTGTAAAGCGCACAGGCTGGGTTTTTCTTTCGAACAACTGGCAATCAAGTTTGTTTTCTAAGTCTTTAATTTGATGTGACAAAGCTGATTGCGTCAAGAACAACTCACGGGCCGTATTAACAAGTGAACCAGTGTCTTTAAGGGTTGCGATGGTTTTCAAATGCTTTATGTCGATCATCTTTAATAAATCTCATTATTAGTGTGAGTTAAACTCAGATTGCTCTACTTGAATCTCAGTCATTACCTAATAGTAACGTCTAGACGTCTGCAAAACCAGCAATCGATGATTAATTTTTAACAAAATCACTATAACATTATTTTTGACAGCGTTGTCATTATTTATTTAACTTTTTTTCAAAAAATACAAATTAATTTTATTCAACTTCCTGCTGAGAAAGCATCATTTGTATCCACACTAGTTAAGGAATAATGTTTTGGACGTCTATACATCTAAAGGAGAGGGGCATGATACAGATACATAACTTGGGTTTTCCCAGAATAGGTAAGAAACGTGAACTGAAATTTGCCATAGAGGCGTATTGGGCAGGTAAGCTATCGCAGGAAGAGCTCATTAAAAAAGGGCGTGAAATTAGAGCCCAAAACTGGCAGTTGCAGGCTCAGGCTGGGGTTGAACTGCTACCAGTGGGAGATTTTGCTTGGTACGACCATGTCTTAAGTACAAGTTTATTACTTGGTGCGGTACCGGAGCGTCACCGTAGTCAAAGTGGAGAAATCAATCTAGACACGCTGTTTCGTATTGGGCGGGGTAAAGCGCCAACGGGGTGTGCGTGTGCTGCCAGTGAAATGACTAAGTGGTTCAATACAAATTATCACTATATTGTCCCTGAACTATCACAAGACCAAAGTTTTACACTCGCTTGGACAGAGCTATTTGAGCATGTCGAAGAAGCTTTGGCATTGGGACACAAAGTCAAACCTGTACTTGTTGGTCCTGTTACATACCTGTATTTGTCTAAATGTGCCAACGAGCCATTTGATAAACTAACGTTACTAGATCGTATTTTGCCGGTATATCAACAAGTTTTGTATAAGCTTGCGGCGCTTGGTGTTGAGTGGGTGCAAATTGACGAACCCGTTCTCGCACTAGAGATCAATGATGACTACCGAGCAGCACTTAGCAAGAGCTTCAGTTTATTATCAGGTCAAGGCGTTAAACTATTGTTGGCCACTTATTTTGAGTCTGTGAGTGATCACTTACAAAATATTTGCAGTTATCCGGTTGATGGTGTTCATTTTGATTGCGTTGCAGGTCAGTATGATCTGGCTCAGCTTGATGCTGCACTACGTCCGGAGCAAGTGCTGTCATTGGGCGTAGTAAATGGTCGCAATATTTGGCGCACAGACTTACAAACGGTTTATCAGAATCTTCGGGAGCTTGCAGAGAAGCGAAAAGAACAGCTTTGGCTTGCGCCATCCTGTTCACTGTTGCACACGCCCGTTGATCTTGAGCAAGAAACTAACATCGATAGTGAGCTACGTTCATGGTTGGCATTTGCGACACAAAAAGGGCAGGAGTTGGCACTACTCAAGAAGGCTCTTACGCATCAGGATGAACGTATACTTGAGGCATATTGTGCACCTATTAAAGCTCGTCAAACTTCTCCGCGCGTTAACAACTTAGCTGTGCAGAAACGTGTGGCAGCCTTGACTGTGCGTGATGGGCAAAGAAATAGTGAGTTTGCGACGCGTATTCAATCACAGCAAGCGTCTTTATCTCTTCCTTTATTACCAACTACAACAATCGGGTCGTTTCCACAGACCAAAGCGATTCGTGCAGCAAGGCGCGATTTCAAAGCAGGTAATCTGTCACTTGAACAGTATAAGGCTCAGATGGAGGCTGAAATTCGCTATGTTGTCGAAGAACAAGAAGCCCTTGACTTGGATGTACTGGTACATGGTGAAGCTGAGCGTAACGACATGGTTGAGTACTTTGGTGAATTATTAGAAGGATTCGCATTGACGCAATTTGGTTGGGTGCAAAGTTATGGCTCTCGCTGCGTAAAGCCACCCGTTATTTGGGGAGATGTATCCCGTTGTAAGCCGATGACTGTTGAGTGGACTAAGTATGCGCAGTCACTCACTGAGAAAAAAATGAAAGGCATGTTAACTGGCCCAGTGACAATATTGTTTTGGTCTTTTGTGCGTGACGATTTGGATAAACCGAATATAGCAAACCAAATTGCATTGGCGCTCAGAGATGAGGCGGTTGATTTGCAAAATGCTGGGATTGATATTATCCAGATTGATGAACCTGCATTTAGAGAAGGGATGCCATTAAAGGCGAGTCAGTGGCAAAACTATCTGGATTGGGCTGCGTACGCGTTCAGAGTATCAGCCAGTGGTGTTGCAGATAAAACTCAGATCCATACTCATATGTGCTACGCCGAGTTTAATGACATTATCGCTGCACTAGCACAGATGGATGCCGACGTTATCACCATTGAAACGTCTCGGTCCAATATGGAGTTGTTAGCCGCGTTTGAGAATTTTGATTACCCCAATGACATTGGACCGGGAGTGTATGATATCCATAGCCCCAATGTACCGGAAGTCGATTGGATTAAAGCGCTGATCCACAAGGCGGCACAAAAAATTCCGGTGCAACGTCTATGGGTTAATCCCGATTGTGGCCTTAAAACGCGGGCATGGCATGAAACTCGTCAGGCATTAGCCAATATGGTTCTTGCTACCAAAGAGTTGCGTAAAGAGCTTAGTTAGTCGAATTAACATAAAAAGCCCATAGGGAATGGGCTTTTTTATAACCTAAATATATGGCTACTTTTAAATCGACAAAGTCATTTGGGTATTATCAATTAAAAACTGCATCGCCTCTTTGGCAGGCAGAGGTTTTGAGACCATAAAACCTTGACCAAATTGACAGCCTTTACGTTTTAACAATGCCCATTGTTTCGGGTTTTCTATGCCTTCAGCAACGACCTTTAAGTCCAACGAACGGGCGAGTGATAAAATAGCGTCCACTAAGGGGTTCTCCTTATGGGTCAATTGATCTACAAAGCTCTTGTCCAGTTTTAGAACGTGAATGGGTAGCTGGTGTAGGTATCCTAAGGCTGAATAACCAGTACCAAAATCGTCCAAATAAAGCTTTACGCCCAGTGGCTCTAAGCCTTGGATTATTTTGGTGGCAAGTTTTAGGTTTTCAATTAAACCAGACTCGGTGATTTCCAAACATAAGGCTCCATTTGGGAGCTGGTAGTCAATATAGAGTTGCTGCATATAAGTAACAAAATCGAGGCTAGCAAAATGACGAGATGACACATTAACCGTGATCCTAATCATTGGGCTGCCTTCTTGGCGCCAGAGTTTTAGTTGTTGGGCTGCCAGTTTTAGTAAGTGCAAATCGAGTTCAATGATTTGTCCGGTTTGCTCAGCAATAACGATAAAGTCATTTGGTGGAACTAGACCATTCTTGGGGTGATGCCAGCGTACTAGCGCTTCGAAGCTTACTACATGAGGGTCATTTAACGCGAAAATGGGCTGGAAGTAGAGTTCAAATTCGTTGTTTTTAATCCCATGTTGCAAGTCGTTCTCTATGTCTGCCTGACGCTTGAGTTTTTTGCGCATGGCATTATTGAAATAACACACTTGGCCGCGTCCTCGTGACTTAGCCTCATACATTGCAGCATCAGCCTGTTGTAGTAAGGTAATGGCATTATCTGTGGCGCTGTCTGTAAATGCGACACCAATACTGGTGGATGCTTGGAGTATGTGGCCATCAATATATAATGGTTTTGCGATGGCTTCATTTATACGTTCAAGCGCTAAGGAAACTTGCTCCTTGTCTTTGACATTTTCAATGAAAATCGCGAACTCGTCACCGCCAAGTCTCGCAAAGGTGTCGGTGCGACGGATACAGTCCTTAATCATATTAACAATGGCGACTAAAAAGCGATCACCCACATCGTGTCCTAACGCATCATTAATACTCTTAAAGCGATCAAAATCTAAATAAAGTAGGCAGTGCAAGTTATCATCATCATCTCGCTCTAAACTCAAAATGGCATGTTTAACACGTTCAAGTAGCAAGTAGCGGTTGGCAAGCCCAGTTAACTCGTCATGCAGTGCTCTGTGTTCAAGGGCTTGACGTGATAGTTGCCGGTCAATCGCCATACTTACTTGGCGACTAATGTAGGTCAAAATAGACAAATGGTGATGATTGAACGCTTTATCCTGTGTATAGCTTTGGATCACGATGACACCTTGATATTGGTCATTCACAGCAAATGGTACCCCGAGCCAAGACTTGGGTGACTGGCCTACCATTTGGAAGTTACCTAACTCAATATGGCGCTCAAATTCTCGGGTATTACATAGCAGAGGTTTGCCAGATGTCAGGGTAAAATAAGAGGCTGTATGCTTTATTTGTGCCTTGGTTACCCGTTGGTGTGCGTTACACTTTACTTTGCCCTCAATCAAATAGTCAATTTCGAGAATATCACTGTACCTGTCATACAAACCTATAAAGAAATTCTCAGCAGGTAACTGACTGTTAATAATTCGATATAGCTCGTCATAAAATGCTTCCAAATCCAATGAGCGGTAGGTGATATTCGCAATTTTTAACAGACACTGTTCAAGTTGCTGTGCCTGATTGAGCTGTTCAATTGTTTTAGTCAGATTGTTAAGGGTTTTTACCTGATTAATTTTAGCACTTAATAAATGCGCAACCGTTGAGAGAATTTGTAGATGTCCTTCAGTAAAGTAATCTCGCTGTGGGTGTTCACAATCTATGACGCCAAGCAAGGTTTCTTCGTATACGAGAGGTACACAGATCTCAGACAGAGCGGGTCGTGAGTCTGCGATATACATAGGCTCAACTGACACATCTCCAGATACAAAGGCTTGTCTGGTTCTGGCAACGTGCCCCGTGATCCCCTGTTCGATGGGTATTTTGGTTTGTGCAACTTTGTAGTCATTACTTTGGTGTGCAACGCCCATGCTGGCGACTTCTTCTAAGAACTCATCCTGCTCGTCAGCGAGGTAGATCACACAATCAACAAAACCCAGACGGCTTACCACCTGAGATGTAACATAATCAAATAATTCATCAAGTTGAGTGATCTGCAACAAGGATGAAGAAAATTGATTTATGATGCTAAGCTGCTCAGTTTTTGATTCTAGTTTGTTGTTTGGAAGCATTCACATCACTCATATATGCAATTAGGAACAATTTAACTTACTTGTAAGACAAACGACACATTATTGCGCAAAAAAAAGCATTTTAGAAACAAATAAGCTATTTATACGGCGAGAGTGAACGCAAAAACTTTACTCTGGGTTGTTAACTGCCTATGATCGGGCAAATTCAGCCATGGAAAAAAGAGCAATGACAAGTACAGTAGACACCCTTACGATTACTCGACCTGATGACTGGCACGTTCACTTACGTGACGGTGTACAACTCAAAGATACGGTTAAAGACATTAGCCGTTACATGGGTCGCGCTATTATCATGCCTAATTTAGTGCCTCCGGCTACTTGTACACAAACTGCGTTATCGTACAGAGAACGTATTATGGCTGCTCAGCCACAGGGGAATTTTTCACCTCTGATGGTACTTTATCTGACAGATAACACCACACCAGAAGAAATTAAAAAAGCCAAAGCGAGTGGCCATATTGTTGCTGCAAAGTTATACCCCGCTGGTGCCACGACAAACTCTGATTCTGGTGTAACAGATATTGAGAATATTTATCCTGTTCTTGAAGCAATGCAAGAGGTTGGGATGTTGCTACTGGTTCATGGTGAGGTAACAGATTCAGCGATTGATATTTTCGATAGAGAGAAGGTATTCATTGAGACTAAGCTTGCTAAAGTGGTTGCTGCTTTTCCAAAGCTCAAAATCGTACTCGAACACATCACGACTAAGGATGCTGTAGAATTTGTTGAGAGTGCTTCAGATAATGTAGCGGCAACAATTACGGCGCACCACTTGTTGTATAATCGCAATCATATGTTAGCCGGTGGCATTCGACCACATTATTATTGTTTACCAATATTAAAACGTAATATTCACCAGCAGGCATTGATAGCGGCAGCAACCAGTGGTAACAAAAAGTTCTTCTTAGGTACTGACTCAGCCCCTCATGCGAAAGACAAAAAAGAAGCCGCATGTGGCTGCGCAGGTGCGTACACTGCACATGCGGCATTAGAATTATATGCCGAAGCGTTTGAAGACGCAGGAGCGTTGGATAAGTTAGAAGGGTTTGCTAGTCATTTTGGTCCAGACTTTTATGGCTTACCTCGTAATTCAGATACTGTGACGTTAAAACGAGATAGCTGGACTGTTCCACAGAGCTACCCGTTGGGAGATAGTCACGTTGTGCCAATTAAAGCAGGTGCAACAATTGCTTGGAAAGTCGTCTAGCAGCATTCAGTAACAGTTTGAATTAAATATGAAAAGCGCACATTTAGGTGCGCTTTTTTTATTTAAGCATATTATTTAAATATTAATTTTGATTGGAATTTGTACTGTTGGTCATTTTATATGTTAGGCTTAGAATGCTTTGAGTTTTTGCTGTTCTATGGATGTAAGAGTTGCGGTAAGGAAGCTTCATTAGCTTTGGGTTAGTGAGCGTAAGGTGTTTTTTGCTGTATTTATTATTCCGACGGGTTGCGGCGTGAACTCAGGGAGGAAGCCTCTAAGGCGAGTGTTAAATTGATCTGACTTACAGGAATAATAGGTATGTCTAATTCTAAAACAGGTAAAGTAAAGTTTTTTAACGAATCAAAAGGCTTCGGCTTTATTGAGCAAGAGAATGTCCTGACGTGTTTGTACACTTTAGTGCCATTTCTGGTGAAGGTTTTCGCACTTTGACTGACGGTCAAGCCGTGTCGTTTGATATTAAGCAAGGTAAAAAAGGTCCTGAAGCGGAAAATGTAGTTGCGTTATAACTTCACTATACCTGAGGAGTAACGTTCTGTTGCTCCTATTTTTATAAAATTCCTCATTATTTTATCAGAACCATCTTATATTATTTGCTTTATTATATTTATATGTAAAAATATAGTAATTGTATAAGAGTACACACTTTTTAAAGTTTGATTATAATATACCTTTTTTAGGTATTAACCTGATAATTTAAGAGAACAGTCAATGCGAGAAATTAAATCTTTTATCAAATCTGCAAGTTTTAATGACTTAGAGAAAGCAGCTGAATTAATAAATGACGCAATTGAATCTCAGCGTGAGCAGCAGCAAGTAAAAGAGGAAGTATTAGCACTGATCAAGGAAAAAGGTTTAACCCTTGATGATCTTGTAGCTGGCGTACCAGTTGATAAACGCGCAAAAGTTAAACCTAAATATAGAATTGAAAAAGATGGTGAAGTATTTGAATGGACTGGCCGTGGTAAAACACCAAAAGCATTCGTAGGTGTTAATTTAGACGACTACACCATCTAGTCGAAAAATTAAACAATCATATTTTTCTAAAGGCCCTTATGGGCCTTTTGTCTCGAAGCCTAATTTTATTATGTGTATAATCGTGTAATCGTTTCTCAGTCCCCAATATTGAGAGGTGCGTATTTACACGCTAAGACCTTATCAAAAAGAAGCCGTACAAAATACCATTGCCCATTTTCGACTGAATGATGATCCAGCGGTGATCGTATTACCAACGGGGGCGGGGAAGAGTTTAGTCATCGCCGAGTTGGCTCGGCTCGCACGTCACAAAATTCTTGTTTTAGCTCACGTGAAAGAGTTGGTAGAGCAGAACGCGCAAAAGTATACCAGTTTTGGCTTATCAGCTAGCGTATTCTCAGCGGGATTAGGGCAAAAGAGTTTATCTGAGCAAGTCACATTTGCGAGTGTTCAGTCAATAGCGCGAAACTTAGATCAACTTACTCACTATTATTCATTGCTCATAATTGATGAGTGTCACCGTGTAAGTGGTGAGGATGAAAGCCAATACGGTAAAGTAATTAACGCGTTAAAAGTCCATAATCCAAACTTAAAGGTACTGGGCCTTAGCGCCACGCCTTATCGACTTACAACAGGGTGGATATACCAATATCATTATCACGGCTTTGCTAGAGGAACGTCCGAGAGTCCTTTTAAACGCTGTATTTATGAACTGCCTTTACGTTATATGATCAAAAATGGCTATTTAACTCCCCCAAAAGAAGTTAACCCAGCCGTTAGTCATTATGATTTTTCTTCTCTAAACAGTGACCAATATGGAAGGTATTCTCAGGAAGATATGAATACTTTGCTATCCGCTCAGACTCGTGCAACTTTTAGTATTGTTTCTCATATTATTGAACAGAGTAAACAGCGTAGTGGGGTGATGATATTTGCAGCAACAGTAATGCATGCAAAAGAAATATTTAGTTATTTACCCCAAGGTAGTGCGGCATTAATTATTGGCGAAACAGAAACTGTTAACAGAGATAATATAATTAAAGATTTTAAAAATAAGACGTTAAAATATTTAGTAAATGTGTCGGTGTTAACTACGGGGTTTGATGCACCTCATGTTGATCTTATTGCGATTTTACGTCCAACGGAGTCGGTGAGTTTATATCAGCAAATAGTTGGGAGAGGGTTGCGTTTATCACCGGGGAAAAAAGATTGTTTGGTACTTGATTACGCGGGTAACGATTTTAATTTATTTCATCCCGAAGTTGGCAGTAAAAAGCCAAACTCACAGAGCGAGCCTGTACAAGTTATTTGTCCTGGCTGCGGCTTTGCAAACATTTTTTGGGGGCAACTTAACGAACAAGGGGAGTTGCTTGAGCACTATGGTCGTCGATGTCAGGGCCTACTAGGAGAGCCTCCTGAGCAACAACAGTGTGACTATCGTTTCCGTTTTAAAGAATGCCAAGCATGTGGCTGTGAAAACGATATTGCAGCAAGGCAGTGTTTGCAATGTGGCGAAATCATGGCAGATCCTGATGATAAGTTACGTGCCGCATTAAATTTAAAAAATGCCATGGTGCTGAGATGTAGTGGGTTAAGTGTCACCTTACTCAAAGCCCAACAACTCAAAGTGACCTACTTTGATGAGGATGGTGCAAGTTGTGATGAAGTTTTTGATTTTGCAAACCCGAAAAGCCGCTTTGTTTTTAATCGTGAATTTAGCCGACGAGTGAAGGGCAGAAATGTACAAGTTAGTTGGCAAAATGCGCAGCAGGTGGAAGAAATGTCTCACCTACTAGAGGCACCTGATTTCGTCGTGGCTAAGCAGCATAAGAAATACGGCTGGCAGGTCAGCGAAAAAATCTTTGATTATCAAGGTCAGTATCGAGTCGCAGATAAATCCTAGAGGCCACTCATTGGGCTCTAGGATTCAACTCGTTTATTCAGAAGCCATTATTCCCCAGCCGTCGCCATAACCTTCGTGGCTATTTGCGATGCTTTCTAAGTATTGCTCCGTCTGGCTCAACAACTGATGCTCTGGCACCATTTTCACAGAGGTGATCACTTCCCAAACACCTGTGTCTTTACATTGTTGTAGTTGTGTATGTGGCGCAAGTTCATCTTCTGCAATCGCTTTTATAAACGATTCTGCCTGAGGTTTTTGCTCAAAGAGAATGAAAAAATCGACCGTGTGAAACTGTGAAAGGTCAATGCCTGCTTCTGCCATTTCAGCTAGAAGTTGGCCGTTATCATCATCTGGGAATTGCATATTTAGGTCCAAGTAACTCAATTGCGACTATTGTCGGCTATTCGCAAGCAAATAAAAAGAGGTGGAGAGAAATTAGCGGCCAAATAGCGCATGTAATGTTCATAGGGCGTTGTGAATGAATATGATAGAATGTACTGAGTGTGTAATAAGGAATATATGGTAAGTGTTTAAGGCCGTTATATTTGTGCTGTTAGCAGCATTGGTGAATATGCAGTGTAATGCTCAGGAGCAACTTCAAGTGCCTGAACATTGGCAATTACAGCATATTAAGATAGAGGGCGTAGAGAGTAGCGTAGAAGATAATATTAGTCGCTATATCGGTCACTATTTAGATCAACCCTTTGCCCAACGGCAATTAGAGCCACTGCGCGAAGCGGTCGAGCAAGCTATGCAAGCACTGGGCTATTATCATAGTCGGATTTCTTTCATTGCCACACCAAGCAACAATACCCTACAGATTAATATCGAAGCGGACCAACCGCTCAGTTGGAACGAAGTTTCAGTACATTTGCTTGGCTCTGCTCATTACGACAAAGCGTTAAATAGCTTGCTCGCAGATTTGCCGATAGCTGTTGGACAAACGGTACGTCATGATCAATATCAACAGGCTAAATCAAGCTTGGAGAGTCTGTTACTTGAGCGTGGCTATTTTGATTTTAAATGGCAACGTAGTGATTTACTCATTGATAAAAGCGAACGCACAGCCAGGGTTAAGTGGCAACTGGATGGTGGCGAGCGCTATCAATTTGGCGAACTGCAGGTGAGCCAAAATACGAAAGCAACGCAGTACATACGATCTTTATCAACCTTTGAGCAAGGGACGCCATTTCAAGGAGCCTTGTTGTCGGATTACACACTAGCTTTAAATGCAACGCCTTATTTTCATTCTGCCAAAGTTTACCCGCAGCTTAAAGACCGTCACGATGGGTTATTACCAGTACGAGTAGATGTAGTTGATAAGCCTGATAGCAGCTTTGAAGTGGGTGGTGGGTATAGCACAGACTTAGGAGCAAAGGCTCGTTTAAAATGGACAAAGCCTTGGATCACCGACGATGGTCATTTTTTAGAGAGCAATCTATCTGTCTCTGAACGTCGTCAAGATATTATCGGCAGCTATACAATTCCTGTAGCAGACCCAAATAACGATGTTTGGCGTGTGCTGGGTGGTTATCAATTCAACGATGATATTCAACAAGGGATCAACAGCAAAATCTGGAATGTACAATTGCAGCGACAATGGTTAACCAGTGATAACTGGATCCGCACTGCTTTTATTAAGCGAGAGCATGAAACCACTGAGCAAGATGGTGAACGTTTAGAAACTGAAATGTTATTGCCTGGGATAAGTTACGCTAAAAAGCAGACGATGGGAGGAACGACGCCGTATTGGGCGAATGAGCGATTGTTTTCATTGGAAATGGCCAGTGATGCTTTGGTGTCATCGACATCGTTATTAAAAGTACGCTGGAACAATGCTTGGTTACGCAATTACCAGCAGCAGCACTTTGTGATTAGCCGCGTTAATCTTGGTGCTATTGTTGCGGATGATATTCATGAAGTGCCGTTTAATATGCGCTTTTTCGCAGGTGGTGATCAGAGTATTCGTGGATTTTCTTATCGTTCTATCGGTCCAAAAGAAGGCGATAAGGAAGTGGGGGGTAAGTATCTTGTGACAGGCTCCTTGGAGTATAACTATCAGTTTTTGCCCAGTTGGCGTGCTGCTGTATTTGTTGATGCCGGTACGGCAACAAACGATTTCTCTGAGAAGTGGTCAGTGGGGGCTGGATTCGGCATTCGCTATATTACGCCCGTCGGCCCTATTCGTATTGATCACGCGTGGGGGCTGAGTAAAGAAAGCAAAAGTACACGTCTAAGTATTGTTATAGGGCCAGAAATTTAATGTCTTTTATGTCACGCTTTAAAAAAATACTCGGTGGCTTTGCGGCTATCGGGGTGGTTATTTTTTGTATTATTGCCACTGCGCCTGGTCATCAGCTATTAGTGGGGATAGCAAACTATACGGTACCTGATTTGAAAGTAGAATTGGCTGATGGGCGGTTGTTATCTGGTACACCAATAAATGTGGACTATAACAGTGAACAATTGGTTTTTAATGCGCAAGCGCTTAGCGTGTCGCTCGAATGGTTTAGTTGTGCAACGCTTTGTCTAGATATATCGGCACAGCAGCTAAAAGTCGCCGCGAGCAGTTCTACACAGGCTGCAACGGAGCCGTCATCAGCGACAACTTCTATCAGCTTGCCGTTGTCTCTTGGGGTTAATGAATTTAATGTAGCGCATATTGATGTGGCCCTCGACCAACAACAGATTTCTATTGAAAAGCTGCAAAGTGCGATTCAGTGGCAAGACTCACACATCAATGTCAGTAAGTTACTTGTTGATCGAATAAGCCTAAACCTACCTGAAGCAGCAGAAGACAAATCTCAAACTATACCGACCAGTTTAGCCGGATTAGCGTTGCCGCCAGTGTTCGTGCCTTTGGATGTCAGGCTAGCTGACCTGAAAGTTGGCGAAATACAGATCTTACAAGGCGAGAAAACCACTGTGATTGATGAACTTGTGCTGCAAGGAGCCGTGACTTCTCAACAGCTCAAGTGGCATACACTTGCGGTAAAAGCGATGGATATTACCGTCGACTCACAAGGTACAATAAACTGGTCAGATGCATGGCAGCTGCAAGTGAATTTACTGTTGGACAAGGGGGATAACCAGCTACAAATTGATGCGTTTGGGCCTTTATCTGAATTGCAGTTGGCACTTAAAAGTCGTGGAACGTATCCAAGTGAACTTCAAGGGCAAATAGACTTAACTAGCCAGAACTGGCCATTTTACATGCAGTTTGACGCTCACTCGTGGGACCTTGGGGGCCTATTGCAAGCCCCATTGCAGCAATTGCAACTTCAGCAAGCCTCAATTAACTTAGTTGGTGATGTTAACGATTATTCAGCACAACTGGCAGTTGAAGGAAGTACATCGCCAGAAGCGCCTATTGAGTTCACGACGAAATTTCACGGCACATTAACTGGCCTGACTATCGACACTGCACAGTTAAAATGGGCTGAGTCTGTGGCAACGTTGGTAGCACAACTCAGTTGGCAACAAGGGATAATGGGAAAGATTGAAACGCAGCTTAGCCCTTTGCCAATGCAAATGCTTTTACCGGATTATGCCAATACAGAACTTAGTGCAAATTTGACAGCTGACTTTAATTTAGATGGGGAACAATGGCAATTTGATATCGACGCATTAGAAGTGTCCGGTCAGCTGTTGGGGAAAGATCTTAGTGCCCACGCGCAACTCAAACTAGATCAACATTTGCAGGGACAGCTTAATGCGCTGACCTTGAGATATGGACAAAGTAAATTGTTGATGTCCGGTACTCTTGGGCAACAACTGGCACTGTCTGGAGAAATAGACGTTAATCATCAGCATGATGCCATAATCCCAGTGGACTTGGTCTCAACAGGCAGTTTGGTGATTAGCGGCACGCATAGTGAGCCGCAAGTTGAGGCGCATGTAGATATTCAACAATTTGGCGTTGATAGCTTGATTGTCAAAAATGTGCAGTTAGATCTTCAGACCAATAGTGCAGCCAATTGGGCCACAAATGCTCAGCTGAATGCCAATTATATTCAATATGGTGCTTCGCAACTGAATAATGTTCGTGTGGCGCTTCAAGGCGACATGTCTCAGCATAAGATAACGATAGACACAGTAGGTGACTTAGAAGCTTCATTGACGGCCAAAGGAAGCTGGCTTAACCAGCAATGGCAAGGTGAACTAAGCGATGCAATACTGCAATATCAACAGCAAACGCTAACGCTGCTGGAATCAGCGAATATCAAGGTGTCAAAACGCTTTGCAAATGTGGACAAGCATTGTTGGCAACTGGTCAATAGCAAGGTTTGTATAGGGGCGCAGCAGAATATCGTCAGTGGTGCAGGCAGCGCAGTTGCAGACGTGCAACAGCTTATTCTTGAGGACGCCAATCATTGGCTTGCTAATAAAGCGAGACTAGATGGGTTTGCACATGGTGGTTTATCTGTAGCTTGGCAAGATGGCCAACTAACCAAGGTGGACGGTCAATTACAAATGCAGCAACTCAAGGTGCATAGCCAACAAGATGGGCAGACTCATACTTTGCCAGTTGAGAATTTACAAACACAACTGACTAGTAGCAACCAGCTAGCAAAGTTGGATTGGCAGGTTAATTCATCGATATTGGGACGACTCCAAGGATTACTAGAGTTTCCTTTGTTAGCAAAGAACACCGACTCAGTTCGTGCGACGGTAGAAATCGTCCACATGTCACTGTCACCTTTGGCTCCCATTTTAAGTAAAAATCTACAGCAACCGGTAAAATTGTCGGGCAACATTAGTGGTGAGCTTTCGCTATCTGGTGATGTGCGCACTCCAGAAGTCGTAGGCGAAATCAATATCGAAGATATTGCGTTAGCCAGTCCTGTGTCTCCCATTTCTCTGGTATCGTCGACATTGGGTATTAAATTAGCAGGTAAGCAAGGCTACCTTAGCGGGCAATTACAAGGTGAGCAGGGTGGTAACTTAACCTTGGATGGTGCTATGGCTTGGAAGAACGAGCTAACCGCACGAATTACAGCTAAGGGACAAGATTTTTTACTTTCACCTGAGACAAATATCGAACTGACAATCTCCCCAGATCTCACGGTTGAGTATGCGAATAATCAAGCCTCGGTAGTCGGTAAATTATTGGTACCTTATGGCCGTATTGAAATCAAGGATATACCAGCGGAAGCGATTCAGGTGTCTGACGACCAGATCATTGTTGATGCTAAAAAAGAGCGTGTCAGTCGCTCGCCGATTGCTTATTCCATAGACGTTGATGTGTTAGTGGGCGATGATTTCAGAATAAAGGCGTTGGGTTTAGACAGTTATATTACCGGCCACCTAGATGTGACAAAAGTGCCAGCCAGAGCGCTTCTTGCGAGTGGAGAGCTATCTCTACTAGAGGGACGCTACCGAGCCTTTGGTCAGGATTTGCTTATAAAAACCGGGCAAATTGGCTTTAATGGAGCATTAGACAAACCTTATTTAAACGTTCGTGCTATTCGCAATCCAGAGGTGACAGCCGACGGAGTCGAGGCGGGTATTGAGCTATCTGGAAGCATCAGCACACCGCGCTTTTCGATATATTCTCAACCTGCAATGGACCAATCTCAAGCGCTTGCATATTTGCTCAATGGAGAGCCGCTTGGCGAAGGGGAAAGCTCAAACAACGCTATTTTGACGCAATTATTGTTATCTCAGGGTTTAAATCGCAGCGAAAACCTAGTGGCAAAAACGGGAGAAAAGCTAGGATTCAGTGACGTATCACTCGGTGCGAGAGGAAGTGGAGAGTCGACTAAGGTGGAAGTGTCTGGGTATTTGACCCCCAGTGTACAAGTTAGTTATCGCGTGGGAGTGTTTGACTCGTTAAGTGAGATAGCGGTACGTTATAGAGTCTTTTCAAAGCTTTACATTGAAGCAACCAGTGGTTTATATGACAGTATTGATTTACTGTATAAGTTTGATTTGGATTGAAACTATATCGCAAACACCCTTAGATAATAAAAATAACAATAAAAAGGAATACATCATGTCTATTGTTCGTTACTTAGCAACCTGTATGCTCGCGCTGCCCGCTATACAGGGGCAGGCTGAGGAAAGCCAAGCTGCACCACATGAGATAGTGGCGCAAGCCAGTGAATCAGCATGGCGGGAAGTAGACATTGACAATGTCTTGAAAATTCAACTGGCGACAGGTGCGCTCTATGTTGAGCTTAATCCACTCCTTGCGCCCTTGCATGTTGAGAATATCAAGCAACTTGCCCGCGAGCAGTTTTATGATGGCTTAACTGTGTATCGATTTGTAGAGGGGTTTGTTGCGCAGGGAGGTGATGAAAGTGGTAACAAGCTGCCTACCAAAGCTAAAAAACAATTACCGGCAGAATTTATCCATAAAAGTAAAGCTCCATTGAGGATCACAGCGCTTAATATGAGTGATGGCTACGCTGCTCGAACGGGGTTTCTTGGTGGCTTTGCTGTTGCGCAAAATGCTAACGCAAAGCACACTTGGCAAGTCCATTGTACGGGTGCGTTTGCCATGGCACGAGAAGATGACTCTAATTCCGGTGGCACCGAGTTCTACATCGCGCTAACGCCGCAGCGTTATTTAGATAGAAATACAACGGTATTTGGTCAAGTGTTACATGGCATGGAGCATATTCAGCGACTCTATCGCAAGCCAGAACCTGGTAAGGTGTATAACCCTATCATCCGCATGCAAGTATTAGCTGATGTGTATAAAGAAGATAAGCTAAGGTTTAAAGTGTTTAATACTGACTCAAACGACTTCAAAGCGTTGATAGAAGCAAGAAAAAACAGACCGGAGGCTTGGTTTGTGGCCAAGCCAGATTATGCAGATGTCTGCGCAATTAAAGTGCCGGTACGCAGCTTTACTGTCGATTAGTACGGATCTGAAAGGCTGTTTGATCTTGCTCGCTAGAACGATAAGGGTTGATATCTAAACCGCCGCGCCGTGTATATCTGGCGTACACATCTAGCTTTTCAAACGAAAAGGTATTCATCAGTTCACAATAAATGCGTTCGACACACTGCTCGTGAAATTCGTTATGACTGCGAAAAGAAATTAGATAGCGTAGCAGCGATTCACGGCAAATCTGAGTGCCAGTATAGGAAATAACGATACTGGCCCAATCAGGCTGAGATGTGATTAAGCAGTTTGATTTTAATAAGTGACTATGTAGCGTTTCGGTCACCCTGTTGACGCCCGTTCCTTTTAAAATATTTGCCTGTGGGCTGTATATATTTACTTCAATATCAAGTTCATCAATACACTCACCAGGCATCTGCGTGAATGGCAAACAAGCGTAATCATCCGCTTGATAAAGTGTCACATTTACCTGTGTATTGGCTGCTTTTGATAAGTCCCGAGTCAGTATACTTTGTACAGCTTCAGCACTTGCAAATTTACTTTGATTAAAGCTATTCAAATACAGTTTAAAAGACTTTGATTCAATAATGTGTGAACTTTGGCAAGGAAATACAAAGCTTGCTACGGCCACTTGTGGTTTTCCTTTAAGGTTTAACCATGATAGCTCATACCCAGTCCAACTATCCTCCCCTTTAAAAGGGAGAGCTGATTCATCAACGCCTATTTGGTCGCGGTTGAGCTTGCGTGCGATTGGGTGCAGCAAAGTGGCATCATAGTGTGACGCATATTCAGTCGTCTTACCTAAGAGAGAAGCTTTTAGCTCGGGAGCATTTGTGTAATCTGTCATGTTTCACCATTTGTGGTTACAATGGCAACATTATAACGGATCTCAACACGGTTGGCAGTATATGGCTATAAACCAGATTTTATCTCAACTACATGAAAACTTTGCCGCACATTACCAGCAAGCACACCTATCTTTACCATGTATGTACTATGACCCACAGTGGCCAAGTCCATGTGAAGTAGGTGATCCTATTGATGATGAGCGTATTCAATGGCAAGCATCGGCACAGCCCAATGAAAATAATTTGCAGCAATTGGCGATGGCACTGGAATGTACTTTTCCTGTTGCGCTGGATGAGTACTACAGTACTTTTTTTGCAGGTAATATCATCGGGCAAGTAGAGGGACACCAAGTTGAGTTGTTACAAGCTTGGAATCAGGAAGACTATGAGAGGCTACAACAAAATATAACCGGCCATGTTTTGATGAAGAGAAAGTTGAAACAACAAGACACGGTATTTATAGGCTTGACACAGCAAGATGATTTGTTGATCAGTGTAAAGCTAGACAGTGGTGAGGTGTGTCTCGAGTATGTCGGTAAACCACCACACCATGTGCTAGCGTTAGACTTAGCTGATTTTTTGCAACAAGTAAGTTTCTAATTTACTGAAAATCCCAAGAAATATTAGATACCAGTTCACAGTTGTCACAGCGAAAGTCGAATAATCCAAACCAAGGTTCATCGAGTGCCCATTCACCGTGACAACTAGGGCATTTACGTTGCTTTTCGGTTTCAAGACTCTCGCCGCCTACGCGGTATATGTAATAGTAAACAGGTTTTTGGGTCAAAAAACGGATCCGTTTTGACAGATCCATGCCTCTTCGAAATAAATCACTGCTAATACTAGATATTTCTTCTAATGCTGCAAACTCGCAACGCGTTGCACCGTTGATCTGAATTTGGTCGCACGCTTGCCAATCCTCTTGCCACTTTATGAGTGCTTTGTAGTCGCCGTTGGCAATGGCTGGAATTTTGTATAGCGGTACAGGTAAAAAATCATCACCACAATACAACGGACTACACGTATGTACATAGGTAGTATATAAGATGTAGCTAGAGGGCTGGGTACACTGATCAGCCCCATTCGCATGGATATCTTGTCCTATGACTTTGACTTTGGGTGCAAGCAATCCAGCTTTTTGCAATTGGTCGATGGCATGCTTGACGAATGGGCTGTGATTCAGTGGGTGTAGAGCATCTTCCAGAGGACACATAACCCGAGTAATAAAGTAGCCATCTTTTAGCACCGTTGGGAATTCATCACCGATTATTTGGCCATTAAAGCGAAGTGCATTAACTACCCGGTTAATAGCAACTTCTGCCATGTCAAGGGTCGTGTCTTGATAGCAATCGAATGTTAAATCTACAACAAACATGTTAGCGCTTCTCTAATAGGGCTAATAGTCTATCAAGCTTTTGCTCAATTCGATCAAGTTGGCTCTTTTGAGAGGGCGTATCTTGCTCAGAATGCGGCGGCAAAGGCTGTGTTACTATATCTGGGTTATTTTTATAGGCACTGAGTCCTGCGATAATTACTGGCATGGCAACAGAGCCACTTAATCGGGCCTTGGTCAATGCCACACTTGGGGTTTTACCTTCTGCAATTAGCTCTGCTATCGCCTTTTGTACTGCAGGATGCATGCGCTTTACTCCACACAAATAAAGCGCATCATACCATAGCTCAAATTGTTAGCGTAGCATGGCATCTAGCTCGTCAATCAGTTCACACCAATCCGCATCTTCGCGCAGAGATTCTTCAATAAAATGCCGCTGACCTTCATTCCAAAAGGGCGCTTCAGCAAGCAACATATCGTCAGCGATACGATGCTTGTTAATGAACTTTGTTATCTGATCAGGTGAATTATCTAATCCTAATTGAGCAAATAAAGTGGCAAGGTTGTGCTTGCTGGTATCCATAAATCACTCCGTAAGTTGCCTAAAAAACACTCTGTAACTATAGTAGACAGTGCACTTAACAACAATCCGTTCGCCCTAATAACAACAACATAAGGGGAAATTATGCGCGTTCTACAGCAGCAAAACTTAACAGTAAAATACCTAACACCAGAAGACATGCGTGTCGCAGCCAGCCTATTGTATCAGGCGTATCATGATGACGATGTGTTGCGCAGTGTATTATCCGCAAAAGATGACAGTAGCTATGAAATGAAACTGAGAGCCTTTATTAGAGAAGAGCTCGCCAGCTTTGGTCAGGGACGCCAGCCTATGGTGGGGTTGTTTGAGGGAGAAAACTTATATGCGGTTGCCTGTGTACTAGAATCCGAGACCGAACTACAGGCATCGCGATACTGGCATTGGCGACTGCGTTTAATGTTAAGTGCGGGATATTTGCAGACCCAGCAATTAATCGATAAAGAAAATACCATCAGGGCTGCTTTAGAAGAATATGGACATTATTACTTTCTTGCTTTTATTGCAGTCGATCCACACGTCCAAGGGCAAGGGCTTGGTCATTATTTGCTTAGCGGATTGGACGATTTAATTTCGAGCAATCACGACATTAGCGGAATGGCTGTTTTTATTACTCAGACTGCTCAGAAAGCGTTCTTTTTGGGACATGGGTATCAGGTGATAAAGCAGCTTTCTTTTGAGAAAGTGACGGGGGAGTTGTTATTTAAGAAGCAACTAACAGACGGATCGGAAAGTTAGTTGTAAGACTTTTCCTACATGAATGTGCGCTAAGGTGTTTTGTTTTGTTGTCATTCGACGTGTTTTTTAATTTAAGATATTGTAATTTCTTAACTTTATTTTTTTTGCAATAATATTTCAGTGAGAATGTTCTATTTTCTGCCTTTTGAAGTTCGAATAACAGCGTAAACTTAATCATGTCAGGAAGACAAAGCGATAGGAATCGCAAAAGGAGTGGAGTGCAGAGGGTAGGGTAAGCTGCAATCGCAAGGAGCATAAAGGAGCAAGGATTGATTTAGGAACTCACAGGATGTGGGTGTATATCAGGAAGGTATACACAAGGAAGGTAGGACAGGCACAAGAGGTGCTGCTTAAGGAGCGCTCAGGATGAGTGAAGTGGAGGCCAAGCTGGCAAGTGGATAAGTCATAGGAAGTGACACGGAAAGCAAGCAAGGATGAAGTTGGGGTATGGCTAGGATGTATACCCGTTCAGGGGATGAAGAAAAAGGTGGCTTCACGCATTGGGAACGGAAAACCCATCATGGATGTAGTCAGAACTAGGCGCGACAAAGGTTGCGCCTTAGTTTTTTTTGCTGTCCGATACTCTAATAATGTCTTTATATCCTTCTCTAATCTTTAAATATCTTCGCAATATTCTTAAAAAAGCTAGGTCCATGAAACTGCGGTTTAGAGCAACTTGACATCGAGTAATGAACAGCCGTGATACCTGGGGCTTCATATTTGATAAAAAAGCGTATTACCCTAGATGATCCGCATTTTCCCGTCGATGAATTATGATAGGCACTAGAGCTGGATAATGCGCAAGTAGTTGAGGTGGAGGTTTAGCTGTCTTAATACAGCTTTGCTAGCGCTTTACATAGTCATACTACTGGCCGAACTTGAACCATTGTTGATGGTCCATTACAGTTGACAACAGTGCGCGGGGCCTGTGCGTCGTTAAGCTGACGCTTTTCTGAGTAACCTATCTATTGCTTGGGCGTTTCACTTAGCATGTATCAATCTAGGTATTTTAGAGTACAACACGCCTTTAGAGTGCAGTTGAAGAAAGAGTGACGTTTACTACAGATTTGAAAACACAGTATAGGTATCATCAGCGTGTACTTAAGGGTCATAAAACTGCGCGCCTCCATCTTGTTTTATGCTTCCTACTGTGTGTGGAAAATCTGATCTTACCAAGATTGGAAAAGATTATGACCGGGCAGATTGTAAATAGGTGACGTCACCAAAAAGCGAACGAAAATACTCAGCTTCTATATTAACAATCACTATATTCTTGCCTCTATGATGCCATACGGTGAGGTGGAATATCGGCTTTGACCAGACGGTTATTTTCCATATGTAATATGCCTTGGTAGACAGTCTCTCCATCTGAACTAAATTCGAAGATAAACTGGCTTTTGATACCCGGCTTGCCATTTCTGAGTATGCCCAACTGACGTTTTTGGCACGCGACACTGATAAGCTGGACTTGCAGCTTGTCAGTTTGATGTTGGGCATGATCTTTAGCGGCTTCAGCTGCTTGTCGACTGGTCCAAAATAGTGCAATCACCGCACCTACGAGAATAAAAAGCCAAAGTGTCGCCATCTACGAAAATAACCTACCTATAGCGCGAGACAAATTGTCACTGCGATTTTCTGCTCTTAGAATGCCTAAAACATGTGGGCGCAATGATGGAATTGCAACTAAATCTGCGAAAATACTTGCAAATAAACCTTCAACTTGTGTGTTTTGTGCGGCGCACTCTAAAAATTTAAAGAGTCTTTGTGAGTCTGAAAACGTTTCCCAACAACGTCCGGCCAAAGTAAGTAATACGTCGGATTCGCTGCTGTATTCACTGCTTAGTATAGTATCCACGCTTTGTGCCAGCAGGCCTTGAGCACTCGTGCCAGAGATTGCCCTAAGGTTACAGATCAGAGCATCAAGTTCTTGCGCTCTAATACTATTGTTTATCTCATGGTTCAGCTTCTCTGTGAAGCTGATGTCGATAGCGACGTGCTCAAGCATAGCACTCAGTGGTTGTTTCACCTCAAGAGGTAGTGATGTCCAAATAGCTTGTAAGTTTTCACTGTTTTGGCCATGGTTAAGTCGCAACGCAAAGTCTGCTAGGCCTTGAATGGCTAGGCTTTGCCAATCTTCTAAAGGTAATTTGCCAGAAAAGTACAGCTCACTGTACTCATAGTACTGAGATGCTGGACGCTTTAACTCTGTTTTTAGCAATGCATTGAAAGCGGCTAGTTTGTTGGCATTTGGGGTAAAAACATAGGGGTTATTGTCAAGCTTTCCATCAGCTTGCTGCCCGGTTAATTCCGTTCCTAAAGCCTCTAATACCATGCTTGCAAAATGATCTCGACTGGCGACAATTAGTTTGCTTTGTTCATCTAGAGGAAACTTTAAAAACCAAACATAAGGGTCTAAGGTTGCCTGGTTGTCCCAAAATTGAATAGCCAGCAATGCATGCCCACCCAGAGGGTAAGGATAGGGAGCTTGTGTTGTTTCAATTTGCGCAAAGTGCTGTTTATCTATTTTCGTGATCCTGCGGCCAATATCATATACTCGCCACTGCGTGCCTGCGGCACTCAAAAGTTCGCCTAAAGTAGAAATTTGCGCTGTCATGATTCACCCACTTAATGATTAGAGCGCGAGATTATACCCGTTATTAGTGGATCTGATAAGCGAGCTATGGGTAAAGATTGTCAGTTTAGGTATAATTGCGCCATTAATACGACATTGAGTTTTGATAATGAACAGTTCGTTTCATCAACATATTATGACACTTGTACAAGAGTTAGAACAAACACTTAAGTCTGCTGCGTTGTGGCAAGTACAGCCAATTAACCCCAGTTTGTTGCAATCTACTCAGCCATTTTGTTGTGACACATTGAGTTTTGAGCAATGGCTACAATTTGTATTTATTCCTAAAATGTTGGAGTTGCTTAGCCACCAAGCTGATTTACCAAGTAATATTGCATTGGCACCGATGGCGGATGTCTCATTACATACTCATGTTCATTTTGCTGACGTAAAGCATATTCTTGCCAGATTAGATCAGAGCTTATCTCAGGGTGAAATATGCTAGAGATTATATATCAAGACGAGAATTACGTAGCGATTAACAAGCCATCAGGCTTACTGGTACATCGTTCTTTTTTAGATAAAAGAGAAACGCAATTTGCGATGCAAATGCTTAGAGACCAACTTGGCCAGCATGTGTTTCCTATACACCGTTTGGACAGACCCACGTCAGGCGTATTGCTATTTGCTCTGAGTTCTGAGGCCGCGCGTGATATGAATCAAGTGTTTATCGAAGGTAATATTGAAAAACGTTATCTAGCATTGGTCAGAGGCTATGCACCAGAATCTGTATATTTGGATAGGCCGCTCAAAGAAGAATTGGATAAAATAGCAGACAAGTTTGCGGATCAAAACAAAGCGCCTCAAGAAGCTCAGACACAGTTCAATTGCTTGTATCAGGCGAGTTTACCTATTCCATTCGGTAAATACCCGAGCATTCGATATTCGCTGGTGGAGTGCTTTCCAAAAACTGGGAGAAAGCATCAAATCCGTCGTCATCTTAAACATTTATCTTACCCAATTATTGGTGATGTGAATCATGGTGACAACAAGCATAACCATTTCTTTTTCGAACACTTTGGCTTACAAAGGTTGATGTTGTTCGCAACTTCACTTAAGTTTGTTCATCCCTATACCAATAAAATCATAACGATTAAAGCGAGCCTTGGTGAACCTATGTTGTCAATTTGTGCACAATTGGGTTGGCCAAATACTGAAAAGGATTATGAATAATGGCGTCAGTGTCTATTTTTGTGGGTAGTGTGTACGGCAATGCCGATAATTTAGCAATTGAAGTAAAAAACAAATTACAGAGCCTTGGTCATGAAGCGACTGTGTATGAAGGAGGGACGCTGGAACAGCTACAAAATGCCAGCAATATCCTGTTCATTTCTTCAACGACGGGGGCAGGTGATTTACCGGATAACTTACAGCCTTTGTTTACGCAAATGCAAAGTCAATTTCCTATGCTGACCAATAAGAAAGTCGGTGTGATTGGCTTAGGCGATATTAGCTACGGAGAAACATTTTGTGGTGCGGGGCGTCAAATTGACGCTTTGGTACAAGAGCTGAATGCAACAGTTCCCGTGGAGCGCTTAGATATAGATGCCTGTGAGCATTTTGAACCGTGGGAGCCCGCAGCGCCGTGGTTGATGCGCTGGGCCACGTACTTATAAAAAAAGCGCCAGTGGCGCTTTTTAAGAGTTTTTTACATCAACTTTGAGCTTTAGTTTTTGGCCTGGATACAAGTATTTTTGCCCAGCTAAATCGTTCCACTTTACAATCTCTTTAACCGTAAGATTGAATTTAGAAGCGATGCGTGCCAATGAATCGCCACGTCTTACTTTGTAAGTAATGGTACGATTGGTTGGCGTAACTTTTTCAGTCTTAGCTTCTTGATAGATGGTAAGTTTTTGTCCTAAGCGTAAAATTGCGTTAGATTTTAACTTGTTCCAACGCGCAAGCTGTTTAATGGTCACATCGTACTCACGACTGATATCCCATAACGTGTCACCATTTGCCACAACATGAGTCTTCTGTGCTTGAGGTGTTTTCACAACCGCATTACGAACATTTGTTGGTAAGTGTTCACTTTTAAGCTTGCCTTTACTAAGCGGTATTAATAGGTTCTGGCCTATTTTGATTATATGTGAATTCAGCTTGTTTAAAGATTGTATTGCGCTAGGGCTTGTTGAAAACTTTGCTGCGATAACAGATAGTGTGTCACCTTTTTTAACGGCGTAGTGCTGCCAGCGAAGTCTGTCTTTAACTGGTGTTGCGGCTAGTTTTTCTTTAAATACATCAACCTTGTCAGCGGGCAGAAGTAGCGAATGCGGTCCATTTGGGTCGGTCGCCCAGCGGTTAAATGCAGGGTTGAGTCGGTAAAGTTCCGTAAGAGAGATATCCGCCATATCTGCGGCCATAGCCAAATCAATTTGAGAGCCAATATCCACAGACTCAACGACCTGTGCATTGATGATTTTTTTCCAGCTTACCTTAAACTCTTCTTGGCGTTTTAGTAAGTCAGATAAAGCTAATAACTTAGGAACGTAAGTGGTTGTCTCTTGTGGTAAATCTAATGACCAAAAATCGGTAGGCAAGTGCTTTTTACGATTCTTTCTAATCGCTTTTAATAATCGACCTTCGCCCGAATTGTAAGCAGCAATCGCGTTGAGCCAGTCACCTTCGAGTGTTTTGTGTAAGTAGCTTAAATAGTCCAGTGCTGCACGAGTTGACTGTACTATGTCTCTGCGGCCATCGTACCACCAGTTTTGCTTGAGGTTAAATCGCTCACCAGTTTGTGGCATAAATTGCCAGATCCCCGATGCACTACGATGTGAATAGCCAAATGGGTCAAACGCACTTTCAACAATGGGTAGTAATGCAATTTCGATTGGCATCTGGCGCTTTTCAACTTCCTCTACAATAAAGTAGAGGTAAGGCTCTGCACGTTTAGCAATTCTGTCTAGATAGGCTTGGTGACGCTGATAGTAGTTTCTTTCAGCAACAACAGGGCGATTTTGCGGTACATCAATAGAAAGTTGATAACGAATTCGTTCCCATACATCGTCAAACACTGGCGGTGGTTCATCCGCTTCAATTTGCTCTTGGATTGCACTCAGTAAAGTGTCACTGATCTCTGCAGGACTGGCGTTATTGAGCTGGGATGCCTTTTCTTCGGCTTTGTTATCGACAGCGGTTAACGTCTGACAACCGCTACTCAGCAGTGCTGTCAATACAATAGATATGGACAATTTATTCATGGGCAACTTTCTTTTACTCAAGCAAAAACTCGCCAATACTACCTGTTAAGTACATATATTTAAAGTAGTTAGTATAGCCTATTGGTTAAAAGGCGTCTTTCCATGCACGTAGAGCGGCAAAAACCAGCCAAGGTTCATCGTGATTACGCTGGAACTGAGTAGGAATGTGTTCACTGATGTGTTGGTGTTCTGCGCGTAAAAAAGGGTTAACTAAACGCTCTTTAGCCATTGAAGTGGGCAGGGTTGGTTGGTCTTGGCGACGCTTTTCTTCTACCCATTGTTGGTACTGTTGAATATTGGGATTATGTGGCTCAACCGCTTTGGCAAAGGCTAAATTGGCGGCTGTATATTCGTGGGTACAATAAATCAAAGTGGTATCAGCAAGCGCTGCTAACTTTTGCAATGACTGCCACATTTGCTTGGGGTCTCCTTCGAATAGGCGTCCACAGCCGGCACTAAATAGCGTGTCACCAGTAAAGCTATGCTGATCATTAATGTAACAGATATGATCCAGCGTATGCCCCGGTGTTTCGATAATCGAATATTGTACGCCCAAGACGTTAATTTCATCGCCTTCAATCAGAGGTTGAGTAATGCCTTCGAACGGTGACTTTTTGGGCCCATAAATCGTGATGTTGGGTGCAAAACGTTGTAGTTCGGCTACACCGTCGGTGTGATCCCAGTGGTGATGTGTAATCAAAATGCCTTGCAGGTTAGCGTTATGTTGTTGCAAATAATCCATTACGGGAGCTGCTTGTCCCGGGTCAACTACCCAGACTTGGTTTTGCTTGGTGTCGCGGACAGCCCAAATATAGTTATCTTGAAAAGCTTTTATTGGCTCGACTTGCACCATAGTTAATTGCTCTATAAAGTGATTGATAGCATTAGTATAACGGGCAAATTCAATGAAACCAGCCTTAAGTTTTCAACAAGGTCCAAAGCCACTTGATTGGCAAGATTTCCCCCACGGTGACTATTTACGGATTGGCATAGAGAGAAGAGTGGGCAAATGGTTGCCGAGGATGTTCGGTTATCATATGTTGAAGCTGGGAAGTCTCAGTGGACAGATCAGCACCTCTAAAAGTGCTATCAAACATCAGGTATGTGTTGCGCCACATCAATTGCAGCATGTGGGTGTCGTTGCTGAGGTAGACGAGCTGCCTTTTTCTGAGCATAGCGTTGATGCATGTATTTTAAGCCAGTGCCTAGAGTATCATTCTGACCCTCACCATATATTACGCGAGGCACATCGTACACTTATACCTGGCGGTTACATTGTAATCACTGGGTTTAATCCGTTTAGTTTATGTGGATTAGCGAATTTATTACCCTTTAGTAAAGAAAAACTACCTTGGTCAGGCCGCTTTTTTACTCCTTCAAGGGTTAAAGACTGGTTAGACTTATTAGGATTTGAAATTTTAGCCGATGAACGTTTTATTCATGCTTCGCTTGCTCGGGGGAGCCGTCTATCACGTTTTGCCCCGTGGCGACGTTTTTGCCGCCAGTATCTAAAGCCAATGGGAAGCTGTTATATGCTGGTTGCGCGCAAACGGGTTGCACCACTTACGCCAATAAAACCCAAATGGCACGCTCGTCCAAAATGGGCACCGGCAGTGAAAAGTGCACGACTTACGCAAACCCGTTCGTCAAACGAAAAGTAACGCTGTGTTTTAACTGTTTGCCGATTCGGTTTGGTATCCTTCGTCAACCAGCAACTTATCTGATGATGCCGCTTCACGGGCAAGGTCGTCAACCAGTTCATTATACTGGTTGCCACTGTGCCCTTTGACCCAGCGCCATTCAATGGTGTGCCTTTGGCAAGCATTGTCGAGTCTCTGCCACAAATCAACATTTTTGACAGGAGCTTTTGACGCTGTTTTCCAATTACGTTTTTTCCAATTTTCAAGCCAAGACTCAATACCTTGCTTAACGTACTGACTGTCTGTATATAGTATGACATGACATGGTCTAGTGAGCGTTTCTAATGCGACTGTTGCTGCAAGCATCTCCATTCGGTTGTTTGTTGTCAGTTGATAGCCTTGTGAGAGCTTTTTTTCATGGCCTTGATAACTCATATAGATGCCATAACCACCAGGGCCTGGGTTACCAAGACATGATCCGTCAGTATAAATCTCTACGGTTTTTTGCACGAATAGACCTGTTTTTATGTAGAATAGATGTATTAATGGCTAACCATAACAAAGTTGGGCGGCAGACGATATGCTAAAACGACAAATAGTCCTAGATACGGAAACCACAGGTATAGATCCCAAAGCTGGGCATAGGATCATCGAAATAGGCTGTGTAGAGCTTGTGAATCGTCGACTCACGGGTAATAACTTTCATGTTTACATTAATCCGCAAAGAGAAATTGAAGAAGAGGCGATTGATGTACACGGTATCACGAATGAGTTTTTACGTGATAAGCCGCTATTTAATCAGGTGGCTCAAGAGTTCTTTGATTATATAAAGGGTGCAGAGTTGGTGATTCATAACGCGCCGTTCGATGTCGGGTTTATGGACCATGAGTTTGCTATGCTTAATCAAGGCTTCCCAGCAACACATGATTACTGTGAGGTGTTGGACACACTTGTTATGGCGCGAAATTTGCACCCAGGTCAGAAGAATAACCTTGATGCATTATGTCGGCGCTACGATATAGACAACTCTAAGCGAACATTGCACGGGGCATTACTGGATTCTGAAATACTGGCGGATGTTTATCTGGGCATGACCGGCGGCCAAGTTAAGCTCAACCTAGCAACGGGCAATGACAGTAATGAGCAAAATGATAGTGGTAGTATTCGTCGTTTGGCTGCGGATAGACCGGCATTGAAAGTTGTCAAAGCCACAGATGAAGAATTACAGGCCCATTTGGCCAGGCTAGAGGTTGTCAATAAAAATGGCGAAACCTTATGGCAAAAATAGCGAGGTAAATTATGAAACGGTTGTGGTTCGCTCTGTTTATGATCATGGTCACCACTGGTGTGTTTGCCACTCCTCAGGTGACAGTTTTAGAGCGTGATGGGGTATCAAATGAGGTCCCATTACTGGATAACCGTTTTCGAATAGACCATGAAGTTGAAAAAATATCGCTACTATTTTTTCGCAAGCCCGGCTCCCCTGCTGTGGTGTTGGTTCAGCCTGATGGTAGCAAAATTTATGCAACGCACGCCTTACGTGATGACAGTTTGCAATGGTATGACGAAGTAAGCTTTGACTTGGTCGTGATATCCAACCCAACACCTGGTCCATGGCAAGTGATAGGTAATATTCAAGATGGCAGCCGAGTGATGGTAGTGGGTGACATCGAGCTGGAAGTTGAGCCTTTGCCACCACTTATCTTTAGAGGAGAGACTTTAAAGGTAACAGGCCGCGTGACAAACGATGGCAAGCCGATAGAGATTGGCTACTTTCGTGACGTTATTTCGTTGGTGGTTGATTTTGTCAGTACCAATAACGATAACTACGATAACTTTGGGGCCGGTACACAAAGCGTTACCGAATTTAAAGACGATGGCAGAGAATTTGATGAGCGCCCTCTAGATGGGGTCTTCACTGGCGAGTTTAAGCTGTCATTTCCAGCAGGAGAGTGGCGCCCAGAGTTTCTTATCGAAACCCCGCTTGTTAAGCGCAAAGTTGTGGGTAAACCTATTTTACTGTCAGAACCTCCGTTTAACTTTGAATTGACCCTTTCCGAGGACGAAGAGTTTGAACATGAATTGATGATTAAGCTCGACAATGAAATTGTGAAACCTGAGAGTGTTATTTTCCAAGGTAAAATCTTTTATCCAAATGGCGAAGAGCAGGCATTCACAATCGAGCCTAAAGAGCGGTTGTATAGAACTCTTGCTATTAAAAACTATGACTGGGGTCGTTATAGTGTTGAACTTTCAGCATTTGGTGAGAATATTAACGGTCGTGAGTTTATGGCAACGCTGCCGGTTTATAAGTTTGAAATTGAAAGACCGATTGAGAAGGTGCCTGAATTACTTGTACCCATTGAAACCATACTCATCCCAGAACCTGAGCCTGAACCAGAGATCAATACGCCACTTGTGGTCAGTATTATTGTTGTAGGGAACCTACTTATTTTGCTTGCAGGGTGGGTTGCGGTGCGCGTACTTGTTCAAAACAAGCCAATTAACTTTAAATTTAAACTCCCTTTTATGAAATCTAAGCATGAAGATAAACAATCTCAAGAACCACAAAACGAAACTCAAAAACAAAACGTTGACGAAAGTGGTTCAAAAAATGACAAATCAGGTGATATTTTGAACCTTTCGATGTCAGATGACTAAAAAAGCGGGTATTTTTCAAAAAAACTGTTGACTCTCATGGGGTCGATTCGTATTATTCACGCCGCTGTCAGGGAGCAGTCTGGTAGCAAGAATAATGCGGAGTGGTAGTTCAGTTGGTTAGAATACCGGCCTGTCACGCCGGGGGTCGCGGGTTCGAGTCCCGTCCACTCCGCCAATTATTCAAATTTTGTAAGTAGTGCTGGAGTGGTAGTTCAGTTGGTTAGAATACCGGCCTGTCACGCCGGGGGTCGCGGGTTCGAGTCCCGTCCACTCCGCCAAATCTTACAACGCCGAAAGGCACGCTTTTCCTAAGTGGAGTGGTAGTTCAGTTGGTTAGAATACCGGCCTGTCACGCCGGGGGTCGCGGGTTCGAGTCCCGTCCACTCCGCCAACAGAAAAGCAC
>NZ_PQBZ01000030.1:121801-132152 GCF_002964665.1 Pseudoalteromonas sp. T1lg23B
ATGTTTTAATCCTTTATTTGCTCTGTGGAGTGGTAGTTCAGTTGGTTAGAATACCGGCCTGTCACGCCGGGGGTCGCGGGTTCGAGTCCCGTCCACTCCGCCAATGCAAATAAATTCAAAATGATATCTCTGCGGAGTGGTAGTTCAGTTGGTTAGAATACCGGCCTGTCACGCCGGGGGTCGCGGGTTCGAGTCCCGTCCACTCCGCCACTTGATATCAAAGAGGATGCTCTATAAACACATACCACTGCGGAGTGGTAGTTCAGTTGGTTAGAATACCGGCCTGTCACGCCGGGGGTCGCGGGTTCGAGTCCCGTCCACTCCGCCATCTCATAGAGCGCATAAGCTCACTTTTAATAAAGCCTTTCAAGATAAAAAATACATCAGTATATCATTGAATATTTTTAATCAAATCATTGTTTTTAATAAATTACTATTAAAAATATTGTAACACCAACATGCTGCTTTTTGTCCCTAAAATGATAAGATGGGTCCGAAAAGGAGTGTATCAATGATTGAGATAAGGCAGCTTCACAAACAATTTGCCAACAAACTGGTGTTTGAAAACTACAGTAATCATTTCCATTGTTCAAAATGTTGTGTTCTTGGTGAAAATGGACTTGGAAAGACAACCTTGTTTACCATCATTGCAGGGTTAGATCCTCATTACCATGGACAAGTACTACTTGGTGGTGAGCCTAAATTGCCATTGCAGGACTATGTTGCGTTGGCATCGGACAAAGTGCCATTTCCTGAATTTTTAACCGCCCGTCAAATCCTTTCTATGACCAGCGCCAGCTGGCAGTGTGATGTGCCGCTAGCACTTGCAGAGCAACTTGGTTTTACAGGGTTCTTAGACACGTTCGTTAAAGATTTATCGTCTGGTAATCATAAGAAACTGCAACTATTAAACGCTATCATGCGTAATACTCCTTATTTGATCCTCGATGAGCCCAGCGCAGCGCTTGACCACGCTGGTGTTGAAGTGATTTGCCAATGGTTAGCGTCATTTACAGGTCAGGTATTAATAAGTTGTCATGAGCCACAGCCGTTTTTAGACATAGGTTTTGCAACCCAGCCACTCTTTGGCAAACGGTGAGTTTGAGGTTTGAATGACATACTTACAGTATCGGATCACTGCCTATCGTTATGCGCTAAAAACGTTGTTTAAACAGCTTAATCAGTTTGCATTGATGATCAGCACGTTGTTTTATATCTTCTTACCAGGGCTGATAGCGGCCATGTTTTTCGGTTTGGGAAAGATAGTACAAAGTGACAGTGAACACACTTCGAGTCAGGTAATGTGGGGCTGCTTGTTGTTACAAACGCTGCTACTCAACGTATTAAAACCCGTTATATTAGATGATGCTCATCGTATGTTTCATCATAGTCTTATCAAAAACAAAAGCACAATAATCACCGCAGACATCGCCCAATTACTTATAAGTCATGTGTTACTTTGGATGTCGATAGTACTGGCCCTTGCGATGGGGTTTGACAAGCTTATGAAAGCCCCACATTTTGTGGGCTTTGTGCTAACTCAAGTCAGTATGGGGGTCACGTTGCTTTATCGTCCTCAGGCGGTTGTATTAACCCTTATTACTGCGTTTGTACTGTTATCTATGACGTTATCTAACCTTGCTTATTTGGCGTGGTTTAATGCTGTTATGCTCATGTCGTGCTTCGTCAAACCCATTCGGTTAAGCTACTCACCGACACAATTAACGGTTTGGTCATTTTGGATTTTGTATTGCGTGCATTATAGCTGGTCACTAATTTGGCGGGTAAGTGCTAGTTTACTCGTGATTTGGGCTGTGGCTATAATAGGTGCAGAGCGTCCTGAATTACTGCATTGGTATACACCTATGGTTGCACTTTTTGCATTGTTAATATGGGCATCGCTTGGCATCAAAACCACCCAATATATTAGTGAACATAGGCTGTTTTGGGTTAGCCTAAAACAGTTCGGTACGCTGAAAAAGGCGCAACATGTATTGATATTTGTATGGTACTTTTTGTCTTGGCTTACAGGGGCGATATTACTGGGAATGGATGGCTTTTCACTGGTTATTTTAGCACAGGTCCCCGTGCTCCAATGGTGTGCAACCAACATACCGCAGCGCCTCGCTGTATGCTGGGGAAGTTTAGCTGTGACTACATATCTAGCTAAGGCACTAATGTAGTTAATAAAAAAGCCAGCATTATAGCTGGCTTTGATTCACTTTAACGAATATAAGAGGTTATGCCGCACTGGCACCTTGCGATTTTGGTTTAGCACCTTGACCTGCGGTTAACTCGCTTGGGTCAAAATCGTCAACATTGATGACCGCTAAACGTTTAGCCTCAACGGCACTCAGCTTTTCGGCTTCATCTTTGTTCAAAATACCTGCTTCTAAGCCCATTTGCGCAACTTTATCTAATTGCATAAATGGTAGCTTTTCACCTTTAGCTCGACACACTTTATCGAATAGAGGCTCCACTTCTAAAATATCACGTAAAGTTTGCTCTTGCTTGCCCAAAATATTGAGTGGCTCATCTTTAAGGTAGATATGCGCACCTAGGCGTTCGCGTGACTCATTTGGTGTTTGTAGCAAGTGTGCAACTTTTTGCTCGAGTTTATCAGTCGGTTTGCGTACCGGACGCCCAAACGGGAACAATAATACTTTGAGAACGCCTCTAAGCAGCGCAGAGGGCATGTTATTGATTAGGTCAGCAAGTGCTCTTTGACACAAATACAAGTGCTCCTGACAGCTCCACTGAACGAATGGCAAGTCTTCTTTCTTACGGCCTTCGTCGTTATAACGCTTCAATGTCGCAGACACTAAATATAGATAACTTAGCAAGTCACCGAGTCGAGCTGATATACGTTCTTTACGTTTCAATGAACCGCCGAAAACAGCCATACAAATATCAGACATCAATGCCAATGACGCACTATAGCGACTCGCATTTCTGTAGAACACGGCGGTTTCATCATTAAACGGTACTTTGCTGAAACGTGCACCTGTCAGAGCTAACCACTTTGTTCTCACCAAATTAGAAATCGTGAAGCCAATGTGGCCCATAAGTGAGTTGTCAAAGCTCTCTAAAGCTGCTTGTTTGTCTTCCATACTCACGGCATTAAGCTCAGCAAGAACAAATGGGTGACAACGAATAGCCCCTTGTCCGTAAATAATCATGTTACGGGTAAGTATATTGGCACCCTCAACGGTGATAGCAATGGGAGCACCTTGATAGCCTCGGCCTAGGTAGTTATTTGGACCTAAACAGATCCCTTTACCGCCGTGAATGTCCATAGCATGTATGGTGGCAGCTCGCATTTGCTCAGTTAGGTGGTATTTCAAAATTGCAGAAACAACTGATGGCTTTTCACCTAAATCAACCGCCCCTGTAGACATGCTCACTGCCGCATCAGTGCTGTAGGCATAGCCACCGAGTTTAGCTAGAGCTTCTTCAATACCTTCCATTTTACCAATCGGTAATTTGAACTGGCGACGAATGCGGCTGTAGGCTCCACTTGCCAGAGCGAGAGACTTAATACCACCTGTTGAGTTGGACGGTAACGTTATCACTCGACCAACAGATAAACATTCAACCAGCATGCGCCAGCCTTGGCCTGCCATCTTAGGACCACCAATGATGTAGTCGATAGGTACAAAAATGTCCTCGCCCTGAGTCGGACCATTTTGGAAAGGTACGTTTAGTGGGAAGTGGCGGCGGCCTATTTTCACACCAGGGGTATTGGTCGGGATCAGCGCACAGGTAATACCCGGCTCTTTATTGTCGCCAAGTAAACCATCAGGGTCGCGTAGTTTAAATGCTAAACCAAGAACAGTTGCCACTGGAGCGAGTGTGATGTAACGCTTATTCCAAGTTAAGCGAATACCAAGAGTTTCTTTACCTTCCCATTCGCCTTTACAAACGATACCAAAATCAGGAATAGCCGAAGCATCAGAGCCAGCTTCTGGTGAAGTTAACGCAAAGCAAGGGATCTCCTGACCGTTTGCCAGTCTTGGTAGATAATGGTCTTTTTGCTCTTGAGTGCCGTAATGCTGTAATAATTCACCCGGCCCAAGTGAATTTGGTACGCCGACTATCGAAGATAGTAGTGTTGATTTACTCGTCAGCTTTTGTAGCACGCAAGATTGCGCGTAGGCCGAAAACTCTAAACCGCCATATTGTTTTTTGATGATCATGGCGAAGAATTTGTTGTCTTTGAGGTATTGCCATACTTCTTCAGGTAAGTCGGTTAACTCATGCGTCGCTTTCCAATCATCCAACATGGCACACACTTCTTCAACAGGGCCATCTAGAAAAGCTTGTTCTTCAATCGTAAGGCGAGATTGAGGATATTGATGTAGTTTTTTCCAATCAGGGTTACCACAGAATAAGTCAGCTTCCCACCAAGTTGTACCTGCGTCTATAGCCGACTTTTCGGTTTCCGACATGGTTGGCGTTACTTTCTTAAACGCTTTGAACAATGGGGCAACAATGTATTGCTGACGGATATTAGTGAGTGATAGAGGCACCACAATGGCTAAGAAAATCAGCCAAGAGATAGCACCAAAGGCACCGAAAATAGTGCCCACAAGTAATGTCATTGCTGCAATGCCAACTGAGGCGTTCCAGCTTGCTCGGTGATAGCTCGCAATGCTCACAAGTACTATCAAAGCTAGAGTGAATAAGAGTGTCATGTTGTTCTTCCTTATAAGAGGTCTGACCACCTTGGCTAGACTAGCTCTAACGGCTGATCATTTCAAGAGAAAAAACGCTTCATTTATAGTAGTTAACTGTAGGTGATTTGGCGTGAAGTAGGTAGAAATCGCTCTAGACTGACAAAGCCCGCTTTGTAGCGGCAGCTTGCCATGGTAAAAATTTCTCAGTTTTAATAATGTTTACTCGGGGTAGGGGTGGTTGATTTTTGCTCACTTGGGCCTATTGTTTTAGCTAAGGAAGCGTTCAAGGAAGGAGCCTTAAATGATCATTTCAATTGTTGTACTATCAGTGTCACTAATTGCTACATGGATGTCAGTCAATGTTTATACCCCCGCCGTATTTTTCAACTTATTTTGTTGTTTAATCAGTGCTTGGTATGGCTATCATGCCCATGTACACAAAGCTTTAGCCTTAGCATTTTTCAATGTATTTGCCGTTATTATGAGTCCATTACTTATTCTGCCTGAGCAAAAAACAGCGACGTTAATGGTCATGTTGTTGCTTATGATTATGTTTGCAGGAATTGCCGTTGGCATTCACAAGGTAAAAGTTAAAGAGTAAACACTACAGGCATAGTGAATATGCGGGTGGAAACTCGCATTATACCTCGGCTTAGGTATACAATATCGGTCCCGTGTACAGTTTGGAATATTCAATGAAGATCCTTGCAGATCAAAATATGCCTTTGGTTGAGGAGTTTTTCTCAGATTTGGGTGAAGTTAGGCGTTTTGATGGTAGAAATTTACAAGCATCGTCATTAAATGGAGTAGATGCTTTGCTAGTCCGCTCTGTCACCAATGTAAACGAAGAATTACTAGCGCAAGCTCAGCAACTAAAGTTTGTAGGGACTGCGACAATCGGTATTGATCATGTCGATACTGCTCTTTTAGCGCGGAGAAATATCGCATTTTCGAGTGCGCCAGGGTGTAATGCAATTGCAGTTGCGGAATATGTGATAAGTGCCCTATATGCGTATGCCCAAGAAACAGGTATGAACCTTGCGGGAAAAACCCTAGGTATCGTTGGTGTGGGTAACATAGGGAAGTGCTTACAACAAAAGCTGACCAATACAGGCTTGCGCTTGTTATTGTGTGACCCTGTGCGCCATGAAGCGGGCAACTTGAATGAACATATAGACATAGACTGTGTGTTAGAGCAAGCCGACATTGTCACGTTTCATGTGCCATTAATTAAAGAAGGGCCCCATAAAACACGTCATCTAATAGACGCTAAACGCATCTCCAAATTGAAAGATAACATGCTTGTTATCAATGCAAGCCGTGGTGATGTAATAGACAATCAAGCATTGCTGAGTGCCTTACAGGGGGGCAAGCGCTTAGAGCTGGTGTTGGATGTGTGGGAAAACGAGCCCAATATTTTGACTGAGTTACTGCAATATGTGCGCTTTGCTAGCGTACATATTGCAGGACATACTCAAGAGGGTAAGGCACGAGGCACACAGATGCTTTACGAAGGGTTATGTGAGCGCCTAGGAAAAAGTGTCGATAAAAATTTAGAGGATTTTTTGCCAGTTCCTGCGCTAACCAAATGTAGGACTGAAAAAAGTTTAACCGAGCATGATTTAGGTCGTTTGGTTCATTTGGTTTATGATATTCGCCGCGACGATGGTTTGATGCGGGCCAATTTAGCCAGCCATGGTTTTGACAGTCTACGAAAAACATATCCGCCGCGTCGCGAGTTTAGCACTCTAAGCATAGAAAATATGAGTGAACACGGCGGGTTACTAACTTCGTTGGGCTTTAATGTTATTGAAAAGAATGAGGATTGATTATGTCGCAAAAATTTAATGTGGCGGTATTGGGTGCTACAGGCTTAGTCGGCCGACAAATCATCGAAACACTTGAAGAAAGAAAGTTTCCCGTTGATCAGTTATTTGCGCTGGCAAGTAGCAGAAGTGCAGGAGAAGAAGTTGATTTTCGTGGTGAAAAAATTGAGGTGTTGGATGTTGAGCAATTTGACTTCAGCCAAGCGCATATTGGGTTATTTTCAGCGGGTGGCAGTGTGTCTGAAAAATATGCACCAATCGCAGCCGAAGCGGGTTGTGTAGTCATTGATAACACCTCACAGTTTAGGTATGAATATGATGTACCTTTGGTTGTTCCGGAGGTAAACAAAGAAAGCCTAGCGGATTTTCGTAATCGTAACATTATCGCGAACCCAAATTGCTCAACTATTCAAATGTTAGTTGCACTTAAGCCTATTTACGACGCTTACGGCATTGACCGAATTAATGTGTCAACATATCAAGCGGTTTCAGGTGCAGGTAAAGAGGCGGTCGATGAACTAGCTAAACAAACGGCTAACCTTATGAATGCAAGGCCACTTGATAATCAAGTTTTTAGCAAGCAAATCGCTTTTAACGTGATCCCGCAAATTGATGAGTTTCAAGATAATGGCTACACCAAAGAAGAAATGAAGATGGTGTGGGAGACGCATAAAATTTTGGGTGATACGAGTGTAATGGTTAACCCTACCGCTGTTAGAGTACCGGTTTTTTTCGGTCATGCAGAGTCTGTTCACCTTGAAACTCGCATGCCTTATGATCTTGAGCATATAAAGCAATTACTTAACGATGCTCCGGGTGTCGAACTGATCGAGGATGAACATGATTATCCAACACCAGTGAGTGATGCCAGTGGAAATGACACCGTTTATGTTGGCAGAGTACGCCAAGATATTTCTCATCCGCATGGCTTGAATCTGTGGATCGTATCAGATAACACCCGAAAAGGTGCGGCAACCAACAGTGTACAAATTGCTGAAGAACTCGTTGCAAACTACTTGTAAAGTACGAGTATTAAAGTGCTGCTAAGAGGCAGCACTTTGCCGTCATGTGCCATAACAATGGCAATAATGTCAGATGTTTGCCTCACCTTATTGTCTCCAACCTCGATGGCTTCGCCATAGCTTGATATAAGCATGTTAATTTTCAATGCGTTGCAATGGATATTCCAAGGTAACTGGTTTATAGTTTGAACTTGGAATAGAGCTTGCAGTAGCAATCGTTAGCAACATTTTGATGTTTAGCAAAAAATAATGTTGAACATAGTACTGAAAGGACCAACATGCGCGGTTTTGTCGTTTTTTGTATCTTTGTCTTCACATTGATCACATTGCCAGTTAATAGCCTAGAAGAGCCCCAGATTAAAGGGCCAAAAGGCGTAGACTACGGTCAGCAAGGTCGATCAATTGGGCCAATTACACCATCAGATACGCTTTGGCGTATTGCTCAAAAAGTTAGACCTGATGAGTCAGTAACTATTTATCAGGTTATGAGTGCGCTCTATCGTAAAAATCCGCAGGCATTTTTGGATCAAAATCTAAACCACATGCGCGATGGCGCATATCTAAAAATTCCGACAATGGGTGAAATTCGCAAAGAAGACCCAAACTTGGCAAGACAGCGTTCAGATCAGGACGATGCGCTTTGGGAACTGAAAAAAAGCGGTATGCTTGATAACCAAACGATTGAACAAGCCCAGAAAAAAGTCACACAAGCGCGCAAAATTGACGTCGAAGAGGCCCAAGATGCCTTAACCAAGCAGTTAAAATCAATACAGTTAGAACAAGACTCAAGACTCATGGATTTGCAGTCTCAGTTTCGAAGTTCCGTCAGAAATGTTGAAGAAATCCTACAAGAAAACGATAAGCTTAAGAAGCAGCTTGGGAACATATCAGAGGAATTGCAAAACGTACGTGAGCAGTTGGGTAAGGACAGTGAGATCCAACAGCAGCTCCAGTCCATGATTAATCTACAAACGGCGTTGATTGAGCGTCAGGAAGAGCAGAGAAAAAAGACCCAGAGTGGTTTTGATTTAAGCTCAGCATTGAGTAATCCTTTGGCATTAATCCTATTGGCTACTTTGCCTGCACTGCTTGCGATTGGTGCGGGTATTTTCTTCTTGCGTAAACGAAAGCAGGATCAGGATAGTGGTTCTGACGATGATGACTTTATGCCTCAAACAGCCGCTTCAGCTGCGACAGACCCACTTGATTTGGGTATGCCCACAGCAGTGCCAGAGACTGAAATAGAAGACAGTGTTCAGCTAGATGACGACATTTTACCTGAAGATGATGACATCATGTTCGACTCTTTAGAAGATGATACGTTTGACGAGGGGAGCAGCGAGCTTGATCAAGACGAACTAGATAGTTTGTTAAATGAAGACATCGTATTCGATGATGATACGAATGAGACAGATATTCCAGAAGATCTCGACGATTTCTTACAACAGAGTTTTGATGGTCAAAACGACGATGCTGGTGATGATGTTTCATTGGATCTTGAGGGTGATGATTTTGGTTCTGAAAGCATTGATGATCTGTTAGATGAAGGTGCTGAATTCAATGAAGAAGAGTTAGATGTTGACGTTAGTGATGACGCGCTGGCGGCGCTCAGTGAAGAATTAGCGGATGATCAAGAAGATATTGATATTGATGCGTTGGTTGAGAGTGCAGGAGAAGACAGCTCTGATGATGACTTTGATATTGATGATTTATTGATGAGGCTACCCAGCCCGAGACAGAGTCAGACAGTGATGATGTAGACAGCCTGTTGGAAGGTGCACAAAGTAAGTCAGAAGACCTTGAAGGTGATGACATCGATGCCTTGCTCGACGAAACGCAAGCCGATGATGAAAGTGCTGACGCGGACATCGACGACATCGATGCCTTGCTCGACGAAACGCAAGCCGATGATGAAAGTGCTGACGCGGACATCGATGATATTGATGCCTTGCTTGACGAAACACCAGCCGATGACGAAAACGCTGACGCGGACATCGATGATATTGATGCCTTGCTTGACGAAACACAAACCGATGACGAAAACGCTGACGCGGACATCGACGACATCGATGCCTTGCTCGACGAAACACCAGCCGATGATGAAAGTGCTGACGCGGACATCGATGATATTGATGCCTTGCTTGACGAAACACAAGCCGATGATGAAAGTGCTGACGCGGACATCGATGACATTGATGCCTTGCTCGACGAAACGCAAGCCGATGACGAAAGTGCTGACGCGGACATCGATGACATTGATGCCTTGCTCGACGAAACGCAAGCCGATGACGAAAGTGCTGACGCGGACATCGATGATATTGATGCCCTGCTCGACGAGACACAAGCCGATGATGAAAGTGCTGACGCGGACATCGACGCCTTGCTAGATGAGCCCGCAGAAGATGAATTAGAGACCGATGACATCGATGTTTTGCTGGATGAACCAGCAGAAGATAACACTGAGAGTGACGACATCGATGCTTTGCTGGATGAGCCTGCGGAAGATGAATTAGAGACCGATGACATCGATGTTTTGCTGGATGAACCAGCAGAAGATGACACTGAGAGTGACGACATCGATGCTTTGCTAGATGAGCCAGCAGAAGATGACACTGAGAGTGACGACATCGATGCTTTGCTAGATGAGCCAGCAGAAGATGACACTGAGAGTGACGACATCGATGCTTTGCTAGATGAACCAGCAGAAGATGACACTGAGAGTGACGACATCGATGCCTTGCTAGATGAGCCAGCAGAAGATGACACTGAGAGTGACGACATCGATGCTTTGCTAGATGAGCCAGCAGAAGATGACACTGAGAGTGAC
>NZ_PQBZ01000030.1:132387-421108 GCF_002964665.1 Pseudoalteromonas sp. T1lg23B
CTTGCTGGATGAGCCTGCGAAAGATGAATTAGAGACCGATGACATCGATGCTTTGCTGGATGAACCAGCAGACGATGAAGAGTCGCTGTTAACATCAGAAATGGACGAAAGCCAATTCGATGTTTCATTAGATGATGTTGATGAAGAAGAAGAGATCCCAGAGCATCCATTGAGCACAGAAGGTACATCAAAATTACAAAGTGTTGATGAGCTTCTAAACGAATTGGATAGTGAAGAACAAGAAGATTGGCATGATGAGCCGCTTGACGAAGAAGAGGTCGCGCTTGGTGATGACCCACTAGCAGATGAAGTTGATTTGCTGGAAGAGGATAACGAAGACGAAATTGAAGATCTAGTAGAGCCAAGTATTGAACTCGACAGTTATCCTGAGCTTGAACTAAACGATGAGTCACAACCTTCTAGTGTCAGTGAAACTGAACGAGGTTTGGCTGACGCATTAGCCGAAGGGATAGCATCTGATGATGATTTGGACAGCGATCTTGATGATGAGTTATCTGAATTGCTCATTGATGATGTGCTTGACGATATGCCAGAGGAGCTAGACGATGATGAAGACGCGCTTGATTTAGAATCTTTGGCTGAGTTTGACGAGCAGGCGGCGCAAGAGTCTATCGCCGATGAACTTGACGAATCAGACATCATCAGTGACGACTCGGACGATGAAGAAGACGCGCTTGATGTAGAATCTTTGGCAGAATTTGATGAACAGGCGGCGCAAGAGTCTATCGCCGATGAACCTGACGAATCAGACATCATCAGTGACGACTCGGACGATGAAGAAGACGCGCTTGATGTAGAATCTTTGGCGGAATTTGATGAACAGGCGGCGCAAGAGTCTATCGCCGATGAACTTGACGAATCAGACATCATCAGTGACGACTCGGACGATGAAGAAGACGCGCTTGATGTAGAATCTTTGGCAGAATTTGATGAACAGGCGGCGCAAGAGTCTATCGCCGATGAACTTGACGAATCAGACATCATCAGTGACGACTCGGACGATGAAGAAGACGCGTTTGATGTAGAATCTTTGGCGGAGTTTGACGAGCAGGCGGCGCAAGAGTCTATCGCCGATGAACCTGACGAAGCAGACACCACAAGTGACGACTCGGACGATGAAGAAGACGCGCTTGATGTAGAGTCTTTGGCGGAGTTTGATGAGCAGGCGGCGCAAGAGTCTATCGCCGATGAACTTGACGAATCAGACATCATCAGTGACGAACCGGACGATGATGAAGACTTGCTTGATGTAGAATCTTTGGCGGAGTTTGACGAGCAGGCGGCGCAAGAGTCTATCGCCGATGAACCTGACGAAGCAGACATAATAAGTGACGATTCGGACGATGAAGAAGACTTGCTTGATGTAGAATCTTTGGCGGAGTTTGACGAGCAGGCGGCGCAACAGTCTATCGCCGATGAACCTGACGAAGCAGACATAATAAGTGACGATTCGGACGATGAAGAAGACGCGCTTGATTTAGAATCGTTGCCAGAGTTTGAATTGGAGTCGGATGACGATGCGTCCGATACATTGCTTTCTGAGCTAGACGGAATCGGTGATGATGAACCGACAGACGACGATATTGCGTTAGATGAAGCAGCAATAGAAGAAGAGTTTATGTCTGATCTAACTCAATCAGATTTCGATTCATTGCTCAATGAGTTAGCTGAGCCTGAGCCTATCGAAAGAGTTGAGTTAGATGAGGTTGATGTAGACTTTGAGTCACTTTTACAAGATGAAGAAGGTATCTCGGATGTTGAAGGCGACGAGCAACAAGATGACTCTGAAGACGAACAATTTGTTGATATAGATGAGTTGCTTGCTCAAAGTGATGATTTTGAGTTGGAAGAAGAGCCATATTCAGAGCCAGATATGGATGTAGGACTTTCTGAGTTCGACGATTTGTTAGCTGGAGACAATGCTATGGATGTTGACCTTGAAGAAGAAGGCTACTCAGCAAAACTGGACTTGGCGAGAGCTTATATCGAGATAGAAGATTATGACTCAGCAAACAAGGTCATTGAAGAAGTGATTAGCAAAGGACCAGAAGGTGTACAAAAAGAAGCTAGTGCTTTGCAAAGTAAAATAAAAGGTAATGCATAGGCTTTTGACTTTACCTAAAAATGCGTGCCATTTCAGAGTTGTTTGCAGCAATGGCGCAAGATAAAAAACATAAAAAAAGGCGCGCCAGCGCCTTTTTTTATGTTTGCTTGTGATTAACGACAGCAAGTATTGCTGGACCAGATTGGTGTGTTATCGTCGCTATAAATGACCAGATTGCCATCATTTTGCATAATGAGTCGAGTATTAGTACCAAGACTGTTAGTTTTCCAGACCATTTGATCCTCTGCATCCAGTAGCATCAGATTGCCGCCAGTATTGAACATCACATTTGTCAGATAGGCTCTGACGGCTGTGCTACCGTGCGTATTTGTTGCCCAAATCGGCTGGTCGTTAGAGTAAATGACTAGGTTGCCATCGCCTTGCATGACTAGACGATGACGGCCATCACTAGAAACGAGCTGCTCATTGACTTCAAGATAGAAACCTTGACCTAATGTGTCACCATGGGTCACTGTCAGGTAGTTGTCTAACCATGTATGAGGGTCTGAAGCTTCGATCCATTGTACTGCGTTGACGTTGTCACTGCCTGAGTAGCTCCACTGGAAGCCAAACTGAGAGGATGCTGGCAGACACAGATAGTTGTCATTCCATGTGTGTGGGTCTGCCGGTTCAAGTATTTGAGTACACTTCATATCTGCAATGGGGCCTGCACTGCTCCAGCGCATACCTATATCTTTAGAGCTACAGAAGTAGTTGTCCTGCCAAGTGTGAGGGTCACTTGCTTCAGTAATTGCGGTACAGTGCATAAATGGAATGGCACCAGATGAGCTCCATAAGAAATTAACACCATTAATACGCGCTATGTTCGAGCTAAGTGAATAATTCAGTCCGATCACTGAATCTATCAGGCCACCACCTGGAAAATCTGCATAAACGATGCCTGCGCGATTGACGGGGCCTGACTTTATTTTGTCCATCGTTAGGGTATTTGTTCCTTCAAATGCAATGGTACAATCTTCACCCCAGATGAATGGGTTAAAGGCACAGGCAACACGTGGGAAATCTGGATAATCATTTGGGAACACGCCAATGGTTTTGCCTGTAGATAACCTTGAGGCACCAGTTGCAGGGCTTGAGTGACCACTTGCAACAAAGTAAGGGAATGAACCACCTGAACCACTTAAAAAGTTAATGTATTTGGTCGCAGTTGCACCGCTGGATGATTTGCTTAGGTGTCCTTTTACCGACTCCCATTTACTATACAAATCCCAGTTAGTAGTTAGATGAAAGTTGTCCTGTATGTTGAAACTACCCCATGGTATGCCTTTGTCAGCGCCTTCATAATCCTGTAAAATAACGATTTTTCCGCGCATTTCGCCCATTGTAGGGTTATCGCTTTGTCCCTTATATAAAAGATGGTCTACACGGTTGAGATCTTCGTTTAGGAAATACTCAAACATTGTTTTTGTACCTATCTCATGTTTTATACGCATTAACACTGTTTCGGTGGGGTTAGCGGTTAAAAAATTTGCAGCATCTCGTAGCACGCTGTCAAAACCAATGCCCTGTGGTGCAGCACCATGGTACACACATAGTGAGTAGGGTACTTCAAGCATACATGAGCCTAGGCGAATATCCCAAGCACGAATACCTGAGTTTAATTGTGTAGACAGTGACATAGTCTGAGTTTCAACCGCGTCGCCACCAAAGTTATAGGCACCAGAATCATGAGTACCGGGTATCGATATCTGGCTCAATAGGGCTCCGTTTTGTATACTCGCCATCCAGTTGGGATTGCTGTAGCCAATATGGTCATCATGTGAATAACCTGGATTATTGTGTGCGATGGCCACACCCATCGTTATTGTCATTAGAGATGTTGCCATCACAGATTGTTTGATAGCGCGCTGAATGCTCTTAGTTGTACTGTTAATCTTCATGATAATTTCCTTCGAGGTTGTTTAATCTTTATTTCCGTCCAGAGCATCGCTTGTGCCCCGTTCAGTGGTTTACAATTTAGATAACCTCAAAGCAGAACACCTTACGCCTTACTGGTCTTTTCTTACCGCGTTCTTACCTGTTTTTATATCGTTAATTAACAATGTGTTATGGTTTTTTAGAGCAGAATAAAATGCCATGAATAAAGGTTAGGAACAGATGGAAAATCGACAGGAGAACAGACTCGACGGCTAGAATTTTTAATTAACATAAATAACAACGTTGAATTAAATTATTTCACAATATTTTTTAATGATTTCACTTTACGGGTACGCTAAGATTGGTAAATGTGCAGTGTTCAAGTAACTGATGATATTTGTCATGACGGGTTCTACATCGAAACAGCTCAGTCCTTTTTATCTCAACAACACGCTGGTGGTGCCCAACAAAAACCTGATAGAAAGGGCAGGACAGGCGATCACAATACAGCCCAAGCAAATGGAAGTGTTATGTTATTTCGCTGCCAATGCAGGAGAGCTAGTTACGAGCGATGCATTGATTGAAAACTGCTGGCCCAATCAATATATCAGCGATAGTCCGCTCCATAAGTGTATAGCATCGCTGCGCAAGGCACTGGATGATGATAAAGCTCATCCAAGCTACATTAAAACTTTGCCCAAGAAGGGCTACTTGTTAGTTGCTCACTTAGCAACAATAGATAATGACAAAGATGCACTCTCACCTGAGCCTGTGCTCCCTACACCCAGATGGCTCAACGGCAACCCCTATCAAGGTCAAGAACCCTACCAAACACAGCATCAAGATGTATTTTTTGGTCGACAGCGCTTTGTTCATCAATGTGTTCAGCGTCTGCCTAAGGTACGAGTGCAAATAATTACCGCGTTGCCAAGACAAGGTAGCACTTCGTTACTCAAAGCAGGTCTGTATCCCACTCTTAAGAAGATGACATTGAAGTCTGAAAGTGTTTTTCGCAGTGTGTTTTATTACAGTTTGCGTGAGCACTGCGCACAGTCAATACGACATATAGAAACAACACTTGTGCAACTGGGGGCTCAAGAAAAACTGATTGTGCTACTCGATGATTTAGATAAAGTTTCACTGTGTAGTGATGCCTTGGCATGTATCAAACGGATCAGTGATGATAGCCGTATTCATTGGCTAGTACCATGCGCACATTTACTGCCATCACAGCGTGTTAATCAGCTTTGCGCGACGGGGTTGATTGCAGACTCAGAGGAATACGCTCAGGGTGAGGTGATTTTACCTTTGTTTAGCTATGCTGATTTTTATCAGATCATCAGTCGTCCTTTTGAACTGGCAGGAAATCCTCTGGGTAATGGCATCGATGAACTGATCCTCGATGAGGTATCACAAGGCGTGAGTTCAGTTGGATTGCTACAACGTTACTTACAGCAACTTTATCAAAAACACAGCCAAACCCCACTGGATGAACAGCGTTATCAACGGTTTACTTTTTCAATATTTTTAGCAAGTTATACCGCTGAGGTTACGCAACAGCTCGATACGAACGAGCAGGCAGAACTTAGTTATTTTTTCCCCGGTTTGGTGACTATTTCTAGTGAGAATCACCATCAAAGTGTGCGACAAACTTTGCTCCTTGAAGAAGGCGCCGATGAATTTAATATGCCAGTGTTACAAGCGCTTATACGTGCCGATTTATTGGTACCGGTGGTACAAGCGACTGGCAATGCAATGCAGCAGGTTGAACTCCAGCTAGCCTGTGATGCGTTACTGAAAGAATGGCATAGGTTATCTAAGTGGATCACTGATAATCTCAATGTACTATTTTTAACTCAAGATATATCAATCGCTTATAACCGTTGGCAAGGACAGAAGCAACATCAGGACTACTTGCTCAAGAACCCTAGCCAAATAAAAGAAATCATTAAAATTGGCTTGTTAGAGAAGCAATCGGCGCTTATCAATGCGCAGATTAAACAATACCTAGTCTTAAGCGCCAAAAAATATCGGGCTGGTGTTAGGTTAAAGCGCTTGGTGGGGGCGGTGTTGTTTAGCGCAGCGTTTGCTTTGGTGTTGTTTGGTATTAAGGTTAATCAGCAAAAAGAGCAAATTAGTGAGGCCAATCGGGCCGCCGAGAACTTAATTTCGTTTATGCTCTCAGATCTCAAAGCCAAATTGGAGCCTATCGGTAAGTTAGAGTTGCTCTCTATGGTGGCGAACAAAACTTTACAGTATTTCGACCATCAGGGCAGCGAGCAGTTAAGCACCAGTGCGGCCGTTCAGTTGGCAGATGCGTTTACGTTGCTCGGTCAGGTAGCCTATGAAAAGCGGCAGTTTGAACAAGCCCATAAACTGTTTCGTCAAGGGGCTCAAACTTTGGCAGCGCAATTGAGTAAAACTCCAGACGATGCGCCGCTACTCGAACAACAGATGCTGAACTACTTTTGGCTGGGCCAGTTGCACTATCAGCAAGAAAAGTACGACAGCGCCGAGCAGGCGTTTAGTGGCTATCTCAGTAATGCAGAACGATTGCTGGCGCTAGCACCAGATAATCAGCATTACCAATTGGAACTTTCATACGCACTCAATAACTTAGGTGCAGTTGCCTATAAAACCAATGATATTTTAGCGGCCGAGCAGTATTTTGAGCGGTCACTGAGTTTAAAAACTCAAGTGCTAAAATATCAGCCTAAAAACAATGGGTTAATTTCGGATATTGCTGGTACATACTCTTGGCAGGGCAATATCCAAGACCGAAAAGGTGCGCTAGAAAAAGCGCTGCCTTTTTATGAAAAAGCCACCGAACTGAGAAAAGTGATTTATAACAAGGATACTGAGAATTCGATTAATACCCTCAAGTTATTCGATATTGTACAGAAAATGAGTGTGGCGTTGTTGAATATTGGTGATTACCAGCGTGCGTTAGATACAGTGAAAAGCAGCAATGCGTTAATTGCCAAACTCTTAGAGCTTGATACCGAAAATATTTCTCACCATGAAAAGTCGCTTATAAATACACTGATCGAGTTAATCTGTTACAGACTGACAGGACAACATGAACAAGTTTTACTGAAACTAGCGACTCTTGATGACAGCTGGCTGAGCATACCTATGTCAGAGCGCTCTATATTAGCGCGTTCAGCATTGAAGAAAATAGAGCTGGAGCGCGCCTATTCACTAGCAAACCGCTCGACTTTAGTTGCCATTGAATATCTCAAAAACAAGCAAGATATCGTTATGGATACGGCCGAGAACACGCTACTTACACTGGCACAGTTTGTTGTTTTTACCCGCTATATCGAAATGTTAAACCAAACCCAAATAGCAATAAATACACAAGATCAAGTAATGGCTGAGCAATGGTTGGCTCAATATCAGCCATTGATAGACTCACATATCAACAACAGAGAGTTGTTTATCAGGTGGGAAATTGTGGGTCATTATTTACTACTGCAAATGCTAACAGGCAGCCCTATAAATCCCGTATTACTTGAATCATTTAAAGCGTCTGGCTATCGACCAGACGAGTTCACCTTACTATTTAACCCAACTGAGGAAAACCTATGAAACCCAATCAATTACAAGTAATACTGAGCCTTGAAGAAGTAGGACATGGCGGCAACGCAGGTGATGGACAATACAATTACCAATACTGTTTACAAACTAGTTCAGGGCTTCAACCGCTGCCAAGTCCACTGCAACTTGATGGTGTAACAGATATTTCAGTCGACCTTAAGGCTGACCCAAAATTCACGATTAGTAGTGTGAGTCAGCGCATGACGGCAAACGTACCAGAGCAGTTTGACTTGTCTTCACAGAACAATACCCAAGTAGTGCTCGAAGATATTGACTCTGCAAAAGGGGATTTTTACTTTGCAATTTGGTGTCAAGATGCAAACAATCCAAGCGCTAACATTCATTGTGATCCACAAGTAGAAAATACCGCCGTGCCGCCAGAAATGGGTTCTCTATCTTCATAATGTTCAAAAGCCCACTTTGCGCAAAGTGGGCTGATAGGAGAAGGTCAGCACTTGCTAATTGGCAAGATGTTTGTTACTGATAGAGGGAAAATTTCTGGGTTTAAAACGACAACATTAGGAAGCATATGGAAAAGCTGCCCCGCATACTCATTATTTTATTTTTACTCTTAGCAGCTGTCGCGTCATACAGTTATGGCAGTGCAACGGGTATATTCCTGTTTATTATTTTGGGGTTTGTCTTTGAGATGGCGTTTTGGTTTAAGGTATTCCCGCGCAAAAAAAAGCGCTAAACTCACTTACACCGTTTGTCACAAGACTAGCAGTGTAAGCACAACTAGCCTTGTGATGGTAAGCCGTAGAGTTATTTGTCGGCTTTGTAGGCAAGAATATCGCCGGGCTGACAGTCTAAATACTGACAAATTTGTGCCAATGTTTCGAACCTCACGCCTTTTACCTTACCACGTTTGAGTAATGACAAATTGGCCTCGGTGATGCCAATGGCTTTAGCCAACTCCTTCGAACTGACCTTACGCATCGCCATGACAACGTCAAGATTTACGACTATTTCCATATTAGACAAACTCTTTGTTTTCGTCTTCGATTGCTTTGGCTGCTTTGAGTAAATAGGCAACCAGTCCCATCAAGATCAATGTGGTCAAATAGCCAAACTCAAAATGTATGATGAGCTTGTTACTGTCAAACAGCACGTCATGCCACTTTGCAACAACAACAGCTAATAGCATTTTGTAGAGTAACCCCGCCACTTTGGTCCAAATAAAAGCCACATAGTAACGCAGTGCCAGCGGGCTGAAAAATTCACCTTGTTGAAACTGTCCAAGCAAAGCAAAGATCCAATAAACGCTTAACGCCATTAGCAAGAGAATAGGGGTAAGTAGTAACGTAAGAAGGCCGTTACTCGCTTGGTCTGAATCCCAAAGGTGGTACAGCATCTCGTTTTCAAAGTACACAATAGTATTTGCCACCCACTGTTGATACAGCAAATAGCCCACTACAACAGTTGCAATGAGCACCACTGTCCAGCGCATGATACCGCTGATTTTTTGTATTTTGTCCATTATCAATTTGCTCTTATTGTTCCTATACGACATGGATATTTTGCATGAATTATTATTAATCATAAAGTAATGATTGCAAAAAAATAACAAATTATCGTTTTGCAATAATAAAATTACGTGTAATGATGATTTTAAATTTAAGGAGGAGTAATTCTATGGCAACACAATTAACCATTTTTAAAAAAACGCTACTAGGCACAGCGATGGCTGTAGCTGTTTGTTTAACTGGATGTCAGGGCGCTGCGGTGTTAACCAACACACACTCCGTATCTGTAGAACAACAGAGCGCGTTGATCCAGATGGAAGACTTGTTTGATAAGGCGCAAATTCGCGGCGTAAAACTGTCCAAAGATGGTCGCTTTTTAGTGTTTTTGAAAAGCCTAAATGGTGCGAACAACCTGTTTATTGTTCCCAAGGGGGGCAAAATCTCTGAGGCGGTAGCACTGACTGAGCTTGAAGACCCAGTTGATAACTATTCTTGGTCAGCAAGAGATGGCGAGCTGTTCTTTTTCAAAGACCATCAGGGGAATGAAAAGACCCAGATCTTTTCTTTGCAATTTGACGTTAATGACTTACATAAAACGCCTGAAATCAAGAAATTAACACCTAACCCTAACGCACAGTTTGAGTTTATGGAGCAACTGAGTGAGCAACCACAGACGCTGGTTGTTAAGGCCAATCACAGTGACAGCGGTAGGTTAGATGTGTACCACCTAAACGCTGACACACTCGAATTAAAGTCAGTACACACTAACACGTTGTTCTTTGCTGATGAGTATATTGATGAGCAAGGTGAGGTGATATTAGGTTTGGTGAAAAACAAAGATAACACCCGCACCTTGTATCGTAAAAGCAATGGCCAATGGCTTAAGGTTTTAAACACCTTAGAAGGCGAAGATATTGAATTCTATCACTTTGATAAAAAGACAAATACGGCGTTAGTCAGTGCGAATATTGGTGGGCGCGATAAAGAGCAATTGCTGTCGCTAAACGTCAGTAATGGTGAGATTCAGCCAATTCATCAAGACCCAAAAGATGAATCCGATCTAGAGAAAATACTACTAGATGAAAATGGTGCGCCTTATTTAGTCACTTATTATGGCGATAGGCTGCGTAACTATCCTCTACAGGAAGAGGCTAAGCTAAGACTGGCAGAAATAGAGTCACAGTTTAGTAATGAAGATGTTGATATTTTAGTCAATAAGATAGACCACAAGGAAGGTCATTGGGACATTAGTGTTACTTCTTCGGTGCAACCGAGAAGACGTTTTGTGTATGAAACCCAGACCAAGAAACTGGTAGATTTATTGAATAAGGCACCAAAAATCGCCCCAGAATTGTTATCGCCTAGAAAAACGATTTACTACACTGCCCGTGATGGTGAACAAATTCAGGCGTATCTCACTTTACCAAAGGGAGGCGCGCAAAACCTACCAACGATTGTATTACCGCATGGTGGGCCTTGGGCACGTGATCATTGGGCGTATGACGGTGACTACTTTGGGCCAATCGCACATTACTTTGCTAACCGAGGTTACGCGGTATTACAGGCTAACTATCGTGGTTCAATCGGTTTTGGTAAACGCTTTACACTGCTTGGTGAGCGTAACTGGGGAACGGGCCACATGCAGCACGATGTGACCGATGGAGTAAACTATCTCGTTGAGCAGGGCATTGCAGATAAAGAGCGCGTCGGCATCATGGGGGCTTCATATGGTGGCTACGCAGCACTATCAGGTGCTGTATTTACGCCCGATGTGTATAAAGCGGTTATCTCGTATGTCGGGCCGTCTAGTTTGATCACTTTGGTTGAATCTTTTCCAGAGCATTTTCGTCCGTATCTGGGCGATTGGTTTAAAGCGGTTGGTGACCCATTGATTGAGTCAGATCGTAAAGATATGGCATCGCGTTCACCGATTAATTTTGTTGACAAAATTCAGGCGCCATTGATGCTGCTTCAAGGTGCAAACGACCCCAGAGTGACCAAAGCGGAGTCAGACAATATAGCGCGTGCGCTTTATAAATCGGGGTTACCTGTGAAGTATTATCTTGCCAAAGATGAAGGGCATGGATTTGCGAAGCGAGAGAACAAACTGGCCTCTATCCACGCAATGGAAATCTTCTTTGCGGCCCATTTGGGGGGACGCAAGTCAGCCGACGTGAGTGCTAAAACCGCTGCGCAATTGGCAAAACTTGAGGTGGACATCAGTAAGCTATAAGCCGCGATAGTTAGCGTAACTAAACCACCAGACCTTTTCAGATCAACTTGTAGCAGGGGTCTGGTGGATATCATAATGAGTGGTTGTGAAATCTCAGGCCTGCAACTTGCCATCAAAGTAACAGATAGTCGCTCCTTCGTTAAAATATTACAGCACCTTTGGCGTTACTTTGCCGATGATGGTCACACTCTTTGAGTTGTTGCCATATAGCGTAACACGACCCTGCACGTTATCTTGATAAGCCATTTTTGCACTGATCAACTCAGCCCAAGAGTCAGCCATTTTCTCGTGTACGGTATGGTGAACAGTCGCGATATGGCTATTGTCTTTTTTGTCAAAGTCTGCGTTTAGGCTCACTTGGTAGGTTTCGTTGTTATTGTCATCGAAAAAAGTAATCGTGGCCGGTACTCCCACGGCTAAGGTAGTACTAACGTTGTACACGGATACTCCGTTAACCGTCACGTCGAAACGGTAGTCGGATAGTATGAGCTTGCGGTATTTTGGACTTTGTCGTTGTGGTCGAGCTATCAGCATATGACCCGTTAGCGGTCAGGGTTACACAGGTAAGTAGGATGACGGTGATTGATTTAATAAGTGTCTTCATTGCACTATAAATCTACATTGTATTAAAAAGGCTACAATAGATGAGTGCTTCTGTTTGTGGCAAAAAAGCGCTCTATTGTAACTAAAATGCGAACCAATAAATATTTATAGTCTAGGAAATACTGCTCGGTGTACACTAAAATACTTCTCAACAGCAAAATAGAAAGTCATATAAGTGATAGTAAAATTTAATGTTTTTGGCAGGAAGATGTCTGTCATTAAATTAGAGCAACAATGGTTATTATTCATTGAGTCAGATAGTGGGATCCGCAGTCGTGTGTATGATGTGGTCATTCCCCCAGATTTGGACGAGTCTGAATTGGCGTCGTATTTAGATGATATTTATCATGAATTCGCATCAGAAAAGCACCCTCGTGTGGTTAAGGTAAGCTAGTGTTGCTGGCGAGCGCTAGTTAGTTTTAGGTTGGATAGGCTCTAGCTATCCAACCTTGTACACAGCTAGATAAACGCTGGCAAGATACGTTGTGCTGTTAGCTCCATGATACGTTCTTCACCGGTACTTGCGGTGAACACAATAATGAGATCCAGCTCGTCAACTAAAATAATGTACTGACCACCGCCACCTTGTGCAGAGGTTGTGGTGTAGTGTTTATCGCCGACTTTCATCGTAGCGTGCCAAAAGTAGTAGCCATAAGCCGGGTTGTTAACATGATCACCGGTGAAGAAAATATCGTCTTGACCGAGCCTGACATGACGGTGGGTTGCTTGGTTCATGAAGGCTTTAGAGATCAGTTGTTCTCCTTTCCATTTCCCCTTGTTTTTCACCAGTTGGCCCCATTTAAGCATGTTCCGCGAAGTCATCTGTGAATGATAGGGCGCCATCGGTAATCCGCTGACATCATCTGCCCACTGGTATGTTTCGATACCCAGCTTGTCGAGCAGTTCAGTTTTGATGAATGCTTTTGCGCCACCTGGCACAACAGCATCCAGAACTTGCATGACCAACTTAGGGTCTAGATTTTGATAGTTAAAGTGTTGTGATTGCGCCGTGATTGCTGGGCTGTGCTGCAAATAGGTTTGAACTTGGGCTTGGCCTTTCATGAGTGTTGTTTGCTTGGCCAATTCATCCAGTTGTGGGCGTGTTAGGCGAATGCCTGAGCGCATGGTCAGTGCTTTGTGCAAAGTAATGGTGTCAGCGCCTTCGACCAGTTTGTTGGTGTCGAGGTGTTTTAAAAACTCAATGAGCGGCTTGTGTAAATCTGCCATAGATAAGTGGCCTAACTCAATAGCACGGCCTAAGGCCATACTCACATAGGACTTGGTCGCTGATGCCTGAGGGTGAGGCAAGTCTACTCGGCCGCGCAGATAATAAGACTCAAATATCAATTTATCGTTGTGCGCTATGAGTAAACTATCAATATCGCTGTGTTGCTTATTTGCTATCTCTTTTGCTAGTGCAATTATGTTGGCGTGAGTGCTGCTATCTTTATCAAGCTTACCTACCTCAATACCATCAGCTCTCAGAGTTGGCTTGGCCTCTAGATATGGTTTCTCAAGATTAGGAAAGTCCCAAAATGATAATGCTTCTTGCGTTGCGAGAACTGCTGGAGCAGATTCTTTCGCACAAGGTTTTGTGTCTAAGGTGTTCGCTTGGAGCGAGGTGCTGATGCTAGAGAATAAAGCTATCACTATCAGGTGTTTAACAAAAATATTCATAAAAATTCCTTAAAAAGAATTATGGGTGTGTTGCGTATTTTAGGTTTGCTAGCCAATGTAGGCTTTGCACGGCAGTTGCGGGAAAAGCGCTTTGATGATCACCAGCAACGACTATATTGGTGATGTTCAGTGGCGAACTGTGTTTTGTCTTGAGTGTTGTCACAAAATCGTTAATTAGTTTGCTGCGATCTTGTTCCAGCGTGCCGTGGGCAATGAATACATTAATTTTTGTGTCGCGTTGTTTGGCTGTGATGCGTTGGTGAGCGCTCTCAAGTTTGGTTAAGTTATTTCTTAATGACGGGCTGCCTAAAATATAGTTTTGAAAGGTGTCCGGTTGTGACATCAATGCGTAAGCACCAAATAGTCCTCCGAGTGAATAGCCAAAATAGGTGCGTTTGCTGGGGTCTGTACGATAGTGCTTTTCAACATACTGAAACACATCGCGATTAATAAAGGCTAAATGTTGTTGTGCTTGACCAAACTTGTATTTGGCTTGATTTGCCGCATTGCTGGATGTTCTGATGGTGTAATCGCGAAACCGACTCGCGTGTTCACCTTCATCGACTAGTAGCGGGTTGTGATTGTCTTTTTGCCAAGAAATACCGACTAAAATAACGTCATTAAACAAAAACTCACTAATACCAGAGAGAGTTTCAATATGCCACACCGCATCGGTGAAGTAGATCACAGGGTAATTTAAGTGTTTATTTGCTTGGTACTCCTCGGGAAGTTTGATCAATAACTCATATTGATATTCCATATCACTGTCTTTAAGCGCAACAACATGTGTTTTTGGCATCACATACGAACTGTGCTCCTCAGCGTTTATCACGAGTAAAGGCTGTAGCAATAAAATAACCAATAAAAAGACTTTAAACATATCAGAGATCCTTAAGCTAGACTGACGAATAACGCTAGCTTGAGGCAAATGAACGCAAATGACTTGATGTTGAGGTGATTTTTTACTGACGTCTTATTGATTAAATAAAAATTAATTTTATCAAGTTGTTACATATATTTTGTTTGACTAATGACTGGGTTTCGATAAGGTATTCGTCTTGTTTTGTCTCTTTTTAGAATGAGCTTATTCATCAGGATTAAGGTAAAAGCAATGCAGCACTACTGGATTGGTGACTTCTTTATAGATTTGTCGAGAAATCAAATCACACACCACAATACATCACAAACACTGGCACCTAAAGCGCTTGCTGTACTCACTTATTTGGCTGAGCAACAGGGCAAAGTGGTGAGTCAGGATGAGTTGCTTGATAATGTGTGGGCAGGTACGGTGGTGTCGCCAAATACCTTACAGCGTAGCATTGCTCAACTGCGAAAGGCGCTGGGAGATGATGGTAAGACTCAAGTCTTGATAAAAACACACGCCAAAAAAGGCTATAGTTTGGAATGCGAGGTTTGCACAGAAAAAGTCGCCGAGGAGCCAACAACACAGGTGCTTCCCGTGGATGCGGCCTCCGTGGATGCGGCCCCCGTGGATGCGGCCTCCGTGGATGCGGCCCCCGTGGATACGGCCCCCGTGGATACGGCCTCTATGGCCGATGGCCACGAACCGGTGTTGAAAACTGCAAAAGTACCGGTCAAATTGGGTGCGATGATCATTACTTTATGTGCCATGTTTATGGCTGGTTTTCATTATTTCTCGTCATCAAAACCCGTTCATATATCGGTGAGTGAGATAAGAGCGTTAACCGCGACGGACTATAAGGAAAGCGGTGGGATTTATTCGCCTGATGGTCAATTCATTGTTTTTAGCCGCTACTCAGATGCGCTGTGTATTAATCATATCTGGGCAAAAAATATTGAGACACAAGAAGAGTTTCAACTCACCAAAAATTTGCGAGTATATGGTGCGCATAGTTTTTCAAGTGATGGGAATAAGCTCACGTTTATCACGCAAGATCAATGTGACAAGCCCATTACCCAAAAAATGTGTTATCAATTGGTGAGTCTAGATTTTACTCAAGCTCTCAGTGCTCCCCAGTCTCCCACTGTATTGATGGAGTGCAAAAACTCAGAGATCCGTAAACCAATGTGGTTGAATAACAATGATATCGCCTTGTTACAAAAACGCTCGGATGCATGGAAGTTAATACGTTATTCGGTTTCACAAGGTGAAAGTACACCTCTTTATCACCTGCCCGATGGCAGCATTAATGACTTTGATGTGTCTAATGACGGCAAAAAAATTGCGTTGACGGGGTTTCACAGTGATGGCCATTACTATATTGAAATGCTCACACCGAAGGGCGAGGTATTATCAAGTCATCGTATAGAGTATCCGAATAGCGTGGCACCGCATAGACTGATTTATCCGAACTTCTCTCCCATGGCAGACCAATTGATTTTTAGTACAGGTCGACGACTGTTTACTGTGACACAGCAAGGCAAAGTTGCAGAGATTAGTTTACCACTGGATCAGCCCATAGGTGTGCCTGTTGTTCATCCACAAGGTCAAAAAATGCTGGCGATTAAGGGCCATTACGACAGTGATGTGGTGATTGGAGCACTTGATGATGTAGCCAATATGGTCACTCAAACGGAGCAAGGTGCTCAAGCGGATGCTTATACTGTGCTCCATCGCTCTAACGTTGCAGAGGATAGTGCGACTTTTTCCCCTGATTCACAGCTGATTGCGTATATATCAGAACGCTCGGGTGACCCACAAGTTTGGCTAACAGATGGCAATAAAACTCGGCAGCTTTCCAGCTTTGCAATGGACTCTGAAGTGTTTGGCTTAAAATGGGCAAATCACGGTGGCAGTCTTTTGGTCAACGTGAACCGCTCGCTAACACGTATTCGTTTAGATGCGCAGGGAGATACATATACCTTCGACTACCCGATAGAACGGTTGTTTCAATGGGATAGCGTATCCAATACTGCGCTAGCACAGATAAGTATCAATGGTATCGTCAAGCTGGCATTGCTTAATTTGGATCAGCTTAGTGTTCACGTTCTGCTGGATTCTCAAGTAGTCTGGGCAGATAGAAGTGCTGACGGGCAGGTAGTGTATATGGACAAAATGCACCGATTCTGGCGCTTAGCTTCTTTAGAGGCGCAGCATTTGGATGCATTGCAGGCGCAAGGAAGTCGCAAACGTTTTGTCATAAACAATGGCGCACTGTACGGCATCAATGAAGCGCTGCAATTATGGTCATATCAACTGGACACTGGAGAATTCACTATCATTGGTGCTGCACCGAGTAATGTGGACTACCTCACGGATGTTAACGCAACCCATGTGTTAATGGATATTAAGCTATCCTCCAAAAAGGAAGTGGTTGAGTTGATATTAGGTGGCTGATGAACTCGCAAGCTGTTACTCATGCCAGTGTGACTTGCAAGAAAAAAGGGACCGAGGTCCCTTTTTTATTTGTCACCATGAATGGCTTGCATTAAGGCTCTGAGGACTTCTCGGTCCTTTTCTTTTTTAAGTAGAGGTTTAAGTTGAGACTTTACATCAACATCAGTGCTTTGTTGTTTAGCAGCGGCGTTGATGGCACTGAGGCGTAACGATTTATTGGCTGATTTTTCAGTGTATGTCAGCAAGGTGTCTAGCTGTCTTCGGTCGAGCCGATTGTTGCCCATCGCTTCTAGAATCGCACTTTTCGCTTTGTTGTTTTGCTCTGCACCTAGGCGTTTCTCAAGCATTTTTAAACTCTGCGGGTTGGGCATTTTACCCAAGGCTTCAGCCGCGCGGCGGCGCAACTCGGCGTCATTGTCACTCATAAACTTATTGATATTGTCTTGATGACGTGCGTCACGACTGTTTCCTAATGCACTCAATAAACTCGCCTGTTTTTTCTGATCTCTGGTGGTAATGAGTTTATCCGCCAGTGTATCGGTAATTTTGTTCGCAAAATCACTACCACTTTGGTTATTGGCAATTATGCCCATCACCATCATAGAACTACGAGAGAGAAGCTGTTCTTCACTGCTGAGTTCGCTGCTATCGAGATGTGAGAAAATTTGTTCAACTAAATGTTCTGATAATGGGTTTTCGATGTATTTTAATGCCATTAAGCTGCGAAAACGCTGTTTTCCAGCAATCTCATTATCAAGATATAAGTTGACGAGCAACTGGTGCGCGTTGCTTGTATCATTCTGACCGAGTTTCAAAAATAGACGGCTTAAGGCCTTGTCTGTAAACAATCCGTCGCGAATGGCTTGCTGCAATGACAATAAGTAAGCTTGATTGTCATACAGTAGTTGCTCTAGCGTTTTTTCATCAAGGCTCGCTAAATCCATCGCTGTGAGTGCATTGAGGAATGTTTGCGCATCTTGTAGCGGGTTTGGTGCGGGCTTAGGGTAAACCACACTGCTGGGCAACATTGGCCACTTCTTGGGATCAATAGGCAGTGACAATAGCAAGGCCTTTGAAGGCAAAGGCTGTTGACTGATTTTAAATGATACTTGTTGTTGTACGTTGATGCGAATATCGCCTTTTTCACTTTCAACAAAGGTGTGGTTTTCGCCCTCTAAACTTGAGAGCCAACAAGCATTTTGCCTAATGTTGAAGGTATCAGATTTCACTTCGGGTAGTTTGAAGTTGAAAAGGTTACTACCTTGAGTGGTTTGCAGGTAAACCAACTTTTGACGCATGAGTGATGTGTCATCAACACGTTCATAGCGAACCTTGTAGCGCCCCATATTGTCATTTTCTTCAACCGTAGTTGGCGCTGTTAAGTCTAGGTGCTTAATGCGCTCGATATGCATGGTTTGGTATAAGGCGATGAGCTTTTGTTCATCTTCACTTTTGAGCTTGGCAGCAAAATGATAGTCCAGTATTTGACCCGACTGAGCGCCTATTTTGACCGCGAATGGGACTTGGTAGAGCGCTGATTCTGCTGTGGTATTATCAACGCTCAAAGTAGCTTGGTGAAGTTGCAAGCCCAACCAATACGTTTGTTCTGTGCGCAGTAGAGGCCTGTATAGCAGCGCGCCTGCTATGCTTAAACGGTTGCTGCTAGGGTTGTTTAATGTGGTCATTTGAGTGTTTGCTGTGGTGGTAAATTCACCCCAGCTCGTACAATTATCGTTAGCGCTGACACTGCCAAATGGCAGTGTCAGGGCGCTAACCATAAATAAGGTTAAACGCGACATATTACTCCTTAATTGGCAAAGTTTAGGCTGTCTTGAACGCTAACAAGTTCCCACGTTTTATCGTACAGCGCACCCGTGTTATACAGTGTTTTCGTCGCTTCTCTGGTAGGGAACGAACAACAGAACTCATAGCCTGGATACTTAACCCACAGATAGAACTCACCTTCGATTGCTTTCATGTTATTACTGATGTCCAGACCGTAAACCAATTCTGAATCAGACAGAACTTTACTGATATCGATATAGGCTTCTGCTGTTAGGGTATCACCAATGATCAGAAAATCTACACCAATGCCGCCACTTGCTATCAACAAGTCGATTCCCGCTGTCGCATACGCTTCAAGGCTTGCAGTGAGTACATCACCACCGATACTAAAGCGTAAGTCTTCGTATTTAAGGTCGGTATTGACACCCACGCTGCCCTTCACACCCGCAGAAACAGTGATTGGTACAATAACAATGGTGAAGGTGGTTGAGAACAGCTTTTGTTCTTCTTCCCAATCATAGCCATAACTTTTATTCAAGGCTTCTAATGTCTCTGACTCGTCGATAAGTGAATTGCCAATCAAACTGGCTTTCATACCGTATTCAATGGTGCCTGCACCGCCGTCTGCATTACCATAGACACTAGCGCTAAATAGGCTCTTACTTTGATTAAACATGTATAAAGTAAAAGCGCCAAACGCTGATGCTGAAGCTTTTCCGCCATTTACATTGGCAAAAGCCATTGATGAGCTGAACAAAGGGATAACCGCGACTTTTGACTTATCTCCATAAACGTTTGCAAACATGTCCATGATAAGCAATGAGTCTTTGCCCTTTATAACGATGGCAGATGGAGAAACTTGGCCCGAATCTGCTTTTGCAGCCATAGGGTAGAGCATTTGATTTGCTTGTGCCGCTGCGGCTGCATTCAACTGCTCTGCTTGTGGGTGATCGTCAGGCACTTCATTTTTATACAGCGTGTAAGGCACTTCGATGGTCAGCGTGTTATTGGCTGTGTTGCTCTCATCAAACTCAGAGGTATCTTCTAGTGTCATGGTCAGCTCAAAGCTGTTGCTGTCTGAGTCTACATTGTATGCGTCATGTAGCTTGCCAAGTAACACACCATTGATAGCGATATCATATGGGAAGTAATGACTTTGCTCATGATCTTTGAACTCAATGTGCATTTTATCATCGTAGTGATTCAGGCCTTCTTGCCAAAAGTGAACAGGCAGGGTTTCACCATTGATGGTAATCGTTGCTGAGACATTTGCGCTGTTTACACCCGAGCCAAATTTACTCGCATCAAAGTGACCAATTAAGTCTGCTTCTTTGTGCTCTGGCGCACCCTCGGTGCTGGTTTCACGCAAACCAACATCAGGGAAAATAGCATAGCCATCACCTACAACCAGTTTGTCCATAACGAAGTCATGATATTTAGAAGAGTCTATTGAAACCTGTGCGTAGGTAGTGAAATCACCGGTTTCGTGTCCGCGTGAGGCGTTGTCATCTAGGTCTTGCTCATCTTCAATGCTTCTGGCGCTGTCAACGTACCCAGCAATGAGATATTCACCACTTGGCATATCCATGTTTGGCAACATCAGCTGAGCGGTAAAGCTCTGCTCGCCCGGTGTTAGTTGCGCGATATAGTGAACACCCAAGTTGTAACCTTCTGGGTTATCATGGGTTTTAAGTTGCTCTACTTTGTCTTTAGGAATGGCCATAAAGGTAACACCCACATGCTCTGTTTCCAGCAAAGTCGTGTTAATAGTAAAGTCGAGGCTAATAGGTTGGCCAGGTTGGAAAACACCTTGTTCTGGGTTTTTAATTTCCATCAAGGCGACGTTTTCAACATCACTATTGGTTAAATTGTCTGTATTAACCTTCACCGAGTTGTCATCACTCGAGCAAGCGGTCAAAAAGAGAGGTAGCACTAGGGCTAGATATTTTGTGCGCATATTTTATTATTTCCATTATAAAAAACAGTGCTTTTGTAGCAATAAAAAATGGATGGAATATGGAGGAGTATTCTGCTCTGACCAGAGTTTGCTGATTAATTATTCTTAATATTTAGCTTTGGATTGCTGTAGGGAATGATAATGCACGTCTTGATTAGACGTGGCTGATTAAGCGATTATTGCTTGGCAGCGAATAGCCGCCAGTAACGCGCGAGCGGTTCAAGGTAGCCATGCTAAAACTTAACTTGCGGGTCGCAGTGTTGCGCCCATGTTTGTTGGCTATTTTCTCCTTGTTCTTCAAGCGCTGTCATTAAAAAGTCTAGAAATACTCTGACTTTTGCGGGCAAATATTCGCGTTTTGGATAGATAGCAAATACACCGCTATCGATTTGTGGTGGTCTGATATGAGGATACAGAGAAACCAATGCGCCGGAGTCTAGGTACTGTTTTGCTAAGAAGTGTGGCAACTGCGCTATGCCCATGCCATTGGCGCACATACTTGCCATAGACTCACCATCGTCTGTTAAATGCGTGCGTTGTAGCTCACACAGCTCGAATTGACCTTGTTCGTTGGGTAGATAAATTGGTTGTAGCTGGCGTGTTTCTTTGATGCGAAAGCCAATCCATCTATGATGTTCGAAGTCTTGGTATGTTCTTGGCGTACCGTGCTCTTTTAAATATAAAGGAGATGCACAGGTGAGAAAGTCCATAGGACTGAGGCGGCGCGCAATCAAACGACTGTCTTTCACAAACCCCGTTCTTATCGCAATATCGATGTTGTTTTCGATAATATCGACATGCAGATCATTTATTTCTAAATCTAGTTTTATATCGGGGTAGCGCTTGCAAAATGCGGGCAGGATCGTACTCAGATAGAGGTGCCCGTAACAAACGGCTGAATTAACCCGCAATGTGCCACTAGGTGCATCGTTAACATGCTGCAAGTCCTGTTCAACATCCGTTAATTCGTGGATGACTTTGCGTACGGTACTGGCGTAGCGCAGGCCACTGTCGGTGATACGCAGTTGTCTTGTTGAGCGTTGAAATAGAGTGAGATTTAGTTGTGCCTCTAAACGAGAAATCGCTTTGCTAACCGTAGATGGGTCGGTGTGACAGGCTTTGGCGGCAGAGGCGAAGCTGCCACTATCACAGGTGGCTAAAAACATTTCTAACGTTCTAAGTTTATCCATTCCTTGTGTCTCTATTGCGCAATATAGGTCGAATATAGCAGTAAAGATTCGTGAATACTATTCATGGGTCTTTGGGATTATTGCCCATTTTTCTATTTTTTTCAGCAGCATAGAATCTAGCTCACGATCAACAAATCATTTTGTGAGTACACCATGTTTAAACCTATTCGACCCAGCGAAGTGTCGGCCCATGGCACATTAGATTATCTACTTGTTGCTTTTGTTGCCATGGTGGGATTGGCCTATCTTAATTTTTTACCCGCTGTTGTGGATGCGTTGGTTTACGGTATGGAATTAACTGAAGCGCAAGCGGGGCAGGTTGTCGCCCTTAATGGCTATGGCGCTTTATTAGGCTTGATGGCGGCGGCATTGTTGAGCGAGCGTTTACCATGGCGAACCTTGCTATTTGGTGCTTTGGCGATGTTATGTGGTTTGGATTTTAGCACGGTGTGGCTCAATGACTACTCACTGATGCTGGTTTGGCGATGTGTGGGGGGCGCATTAGGCGGCATGAGCGTCGGCATTGCGTTTACGGTGTTAGCCAAGCTGCGCAAAGGCGACCGTGCCTTTGGTCTATTGTTGTTGATGCAATTTGGTATAGGGTCATTGGTTATTTACGCCTTACCCACATTACGAGTTTGGGGAGGCGAACTCGCGGTGTTTTACGTGATGTCCGCGCTGTGTGCGCTTGGCTTGATCTGTACTTTGTTATTACCCAGTTTTAAGGGCTGCGTCCCGTTCGCTAATGGCTCTGAGCGACAAAAGGGTCAACCGCCACAAAAGCGTATACGAGCAAATACGTTACTTTTATTGCTTGCTATGAGTGCTTATCTGATTGCTGCTAGCGCCATTTGGACCTATGTTGGTCAAATAGGTCATACAGCGGGATTTGATGAAGTAACGGTTAATATATCTATCGCTGTAACGGGGCTATTAGGATTAGCAGGGGCCATGTTGCCTGTCATCGGGGTTCATCGATTTGGCCGTTCTTGCTGGCTAGCTGCAGGCGTGGTGTTATCCTTCTGTAGCGCTGTTTTGTTGTGTTTCTCTGCGCATCTTTTCGCCTATGTGATTGCAATGTCTTTGTTATTTTTCTCATGGCCTGCTGTTCATTCATACTTTCTTGCGCTCATTACCCAAGACGACACCCATACGACATTGGCGAGCATTGCTGCTTTGCTGTCGTATGGTGCATTGGCAACCGGACCCATGCTGGGCTCGTTACTGCTGCGTGATGAGCGCTTTTTGATCATGTTGTGTGGCTGTGCATTGTTGTTTGCGCTGAGCTTTTTGTTGCTACTTAAACCAGTACATCGATACCAAGTATCCGACTACAAAAGAATAACTCCCTCGTCACGTAAACATGCGGCGCGATAGGTTTTAAAACTGATACACCAACCACTACTTAAGGAGAAGGAAATGATCCGCTCACTACTTAACAAAACCCTACGCTCAACGGCGCAGCGCTACGATTACGATGTGGGTTACATGCAGGATATTCTAAGGAGCGATTTATCCGCTTTTTTGCGATTTATGGGTTTTCAGACTATGGCTTCCTACTCTGGAAATTTGCCGCCAGAAGTCATATACGCAGCGAGGCTTAGGGCAATTCTTTGGGACGACTGTGGGCCGTGCACGCAGCTGGTTGTCAATATGGCGCTGGAAGCGGGCGTCGATGCTGAACATATTCAAGCGATCATTGCTAAAGAGGTGGATTTGTTGCCGCCGGAGGTTGCTTTGATTGTTGAGTTTACTGACAGCGTGTTAGCACATAGCACTCATGCTGATGAATTAAGAGAAAAAATACAGACGATTTGGGGGCAAAATGGGCTTGTTTCACTGGGGTTGGCTATCAGCGCGATGCGGGTTTATCCCACCCTTAAATATACGCTGGGTTATGGCAAAAGCTGTAGCCGTATAACACTCAATGATTTGACACTGACTCCTAATAACAACCGTGTTTAACAACCGTGTTTAGCCAGCGGAGGAAAGTATGTCACAGACGATAAGCATCAGAATTGCGATGTTGTTGGGCTTACTCGCCATGATCAACGGAACATTTATGATTTTAGCGCCTGAGCCTTGGTATTGGCTGGTGCCTGGCGTGTCAGATAGAGGACCTTTTAATCAGCACTTGGTGCGCGATGTTGGCATCAATTATCTGCTCATTGGTGTTGCCTTTGTTCTTGGCTGTGTTTACCCGAAGCAGAGATTGGCGCTTTGGTTGTTCCCCGCTGCGTGGCTTTTGGGTCATGCAATTTTTCATATTTGGGAAGTTTTGGTCGGTTTATGTAGCCCTGTATTTTTGCTAATTGATTTTGCAGGCGTAACTTTACCTGCGCTGTTAAGTGTGTATCTAATTTATGTCAGTTATACATTACAGCGTCAGTAGGCGCTTCGCATTCGCTATGGGAGTGATCAGCATTGCGCTTTTGCTTGGCACTGTGCTGTCTTTTATTGCGCCTAAGGTTACACCTTCAAGTGGTATTGAGTGGTTAGCCGAGCCTAAGCATATTGTGAATTTTAGTCTGCAAACACAAGCAGGTGAATATAGCCGACAGTCGTTACTTGGCCGTTTTAGTATCGTATGGTTTGGCTTTTTACACTGTGTTGATGTGTGTCCACTGGGCTTGATGAAAGCCTCGGAGCTTGCCGAGCAACTACGTAATTTAGGTGCTCAACCGCAGCCCGTGTCTTTTGTTTTTGTTTCAGTTGACCCTGAGCGGGACAGTACTGAACACCTTGCACAGTTTGTAAAACATTTTGATGCGTCACTGCTTGGTGTAACTGGAGACAAGTTAGAGCTTGAACGGTTTGCTAGCAGTTTAAAGGTCCGTTTTCATGTTTCATCCAAGGGGCAGGATTATAGCGTGTCACATGGAGAGATGTTTGCAGTGATAGCGCCCGATGGCAGTTTAGTGGCGCGTTTTGCAGCTGATTTTGATGTCAAAGTGCTCGCGCAAGAGCTACGACTGTATATGCAAGCATATAAGTGACATCAGTAACGGGGTAATGGTAGTCGTGGCACTCGTTTCAGGTGATGAGATTCTGAAACAAGTTCAGAATGACGCGATAAGTTCGAAATGACGAAACCTGTTGAGAGTGATAAGCCAAAATTGGGAAAACGACATAACCCAAACACAGATGTCGCCTTCTTGAACAAGGTCAGAAACTCTTAGCAAGTAGCATTAGGCAAAGGTAGAAGGTTATGGCTATTTCAACCTATAGATTAAATTTTCTCATTCCTTCATTAAAGAGTTAGGCGTGGGGATCAGGCTGTGATAAGGGCGGATATGAGAGATAAGGGCATTAATAGGCGCAAGGCCGCTTGCAGGTATGTGACGGAGTTGCGGTTGCGCTATCGCCATTTACGTAAACTTCATGGTTTAACACAAGCACAACTAGGTGAATTAATTGGCGTTGATCAGGCTACAATCAGCAATTTTGAAAGTGGTAGAACGGTGATGAGCATCACACAGGCTTATGAAATAGCGATGATTTTTGATGTTGAATTAGCATAGTAGCTTCATTTTCAAGTTGCCTGAAAAAACGTAGCGCCTTCCAACATTCATTGTTAGTTGGCGCTATGAGCGAGAAAAAAGGGCCACCCAGGCCTATGCCTTGGCCCAAATTTCTATTCGGCCACTGAAATGTAAAGTACTTTCAAGCTAAAGTAGTAGTCATTGTCTACCGCAACTACCTCTACTTTGTGCTCTCCGGCATGACTAAACTCATATTCAAGCACGGCATCTCTAGCGCTTAAATACTCACCGTTTATTCTCCAGCCGAAAAACGCGACCGAGCCATCAGGGTCATAGCTTTTCGAAGCATCAAATCGGCAGCGCAGTTTTTCACATTCATAGCTCACGTCGACGATGGGTAAGACTGGGCCATCCATTTCGAAGGACTTTTCTGTAGAGTTACGCTGAGCATAGCGGTTCTCAACCTCGAGCTTGACTGTCTGTGTACCTTTTAGCCCTGCAAACTCCACACTTGACCCATGCAAGGGTACTGTAGCGTGATTAATGAACCATTTATAGGTCAGCTCCTCATCAGATGTTGATTCAGGCATAGCCGTTAATCTACAGCCGCCATATTCGCACTCTGTGACAAAGTCCACTTGAGGTGCTGCAACAGGAGCCGCTGCGCTACTATCTAGAGTGAGCTGTTGCGTGGCTTTGACTCCCCAGTTTCCATCGCTATCCTGTGCTTGCAAAATAAGCGTGTAGCTACCGTTTGGCCAAAAGCGGGTATTTAATGGGTGGTTAATGAACTCTTCGGGTGTATCGAATACCCCATCAACCGGTTTGAGCTTTATTTTTCTACCAAACTTTCTACCGTGGCGTTCAACTTTTAGTCGTACTTTCTTAATGGCTTGGCCAGGTTCAATTTGAGTATCATTCGGTGCGAGTAAAAACTCATCGCTGATGCGTGCTTGAATGGTCAGTTCACTTCCTTGAGGTACTGCCTCAGAGCCTGCGCCTGAGACTCTCAAGTCTAGTACTTCAGGGCCCTGTGGTGTGATGTACGGAGCATCGGCAATTTTGGCAGCATAGAGCAATGCCTGTAAGTTGTTGGGTAGTATTTCTTGTTGATAGCTTTCACAGCTTTCAAAGAAGGTGCGACCTAACTCGAACACAAAGCTGGCGACACCCAACTCAGAGTAGCCAAGACCCAATGTAGTGCCATCTGCGGGATACAATTGCACACCGGGGATCGCTTGGTAACCATTAAATGCGGCAAAGCGCTGGGCCAACTGTTTTAACTGTGGTTCATTAGGCGCGGCCTCATTGGTTGTATCATAGGGGTATAAAATCAAACCACCAGCGCTGTGAATATCCAAAAATACGCCTTGCGTATCCAAAGGTGCAGCATCGCTTGGCAAGTCACCACGACGGTCCTCAAACAGGCTGCGTACGTAACGCTCAATAGCTTGAACTTCGGGCTCTGATGCAGCGACTGGCCCCCGGTAAGTTGAATCACATTGCTCGCCACTAGAGCCATTATCGATGGCAAACCATTCGTAGCTAAAGTTGCGGTTTAGGTCGACCCCGCGTCTTTGCGGTGTATCTGCACAATAGTTATCATTGGTGTTTTTGCGCCATAACAAGCCTGTTTCAGCCAGTTTTCGGCCATCTGGGTTGGCAACAAAGAGAATATGGATGTCACGCTCTTGTAATATCCATTGTACATCAGTGTTAGTTTGATAGTTATCTACTAAGTACTGAGCAAACGCGAGGGTTGTCGCTGCGGTTGTATATTCTCTAGCATGTATCGCACTTTGCATAAATACAATGGGCTTAGGCTTTTTACGTTTTTTACTTTTTTTGCCAAGCACTAGGACGTTGAGATCATAACCGCCCAAACCTTGAGTTTTTTCCCATGATGAACCAATTGGTTGCCAAGAAGCCAATTGCGGATAACGCGACGCAATGTCTTGGGCCTGTTGATAGGTTTCTTCCACGCTTGAATAGCACTGAAAACCAGGGATCCCGGTTAGCTCATTGAGACTGCTGCTTTTGATTGACCGCGCAGTCTTGGTGGTCGTCTCTCGTTGTAGCGCTTGCTTGAGGTGGGGTTGATTTTTAAGTACTTGTTTGGCCTCTACTGGCAAAACAAAATATCCGCTTTTACGTAGTTCATCGACATCACTTTGTTCTAGCAGTAGGGTAACAAAGCTGTTTTGTCTGTCTATGAGGGCGTCATGATATTGATGGGCCAATTGATAGCTGTGCTGTTCGCTATTGGCTAATATACGATAAGTTTTTAACGGGTTGATGGTATTGGCTGAATCTTTGGGTAGTTGTGAACTTAACTGTGTGGTTGCATAACTGGTTGTGGCAGATAACGCAAACAGCATAATTGCTGAAGTTACTTTCATGTTATTTCCTTATTACAGATAATTATTGTTATTTGGTAATATTTCTACAGCGTAAATTGATTCCTTATACGAGGGGAAGTTAATTCTACCGTAATTAGAAACAGGTTGTTTTTCAAGCTGATTTTTTACCTAAATTGTAATTTCTTGTTGGGAATATTGTTGTTAGATATGCTCCAAGCTCAGGTTTATTCTGGGCTGTCGGGCGATTGATATCGCTGTGGGAGTACACATAAATAATTCTTAAAAACAGAGGTTGTATGAATAAAATCATACTGCGTGGGCATATCTTGGTGCCAGAACCAGAGCTTGGTCAGGTACGCCAAGCATTGAATGAACATATCGAGCTGACACGGGCTGAACCGGGATGTATTGTTTTTGAGGTAACTCAAAATCCTGACAATCCACTGCGATTCGACGTCTATGAAGAATTTATTGATGCAGAGGCATTTAGACAGCATCAACACCGAGTTAGCGCATCAATGTGGGCCGCGCAAACACAAAATGTTTCGCGGCACTACGGCGTTGAAGGGCTTTGATGTAATGTGGTGTTGACAGCACACACCCAGCGTTTTAACCTTAGCGCAGTTAACCATGAAGTGAGGACGACCTCACCGCTCTATCTCATTTGGGGACGGCCCCATAGATGGGGTGTATTATGTCTTGGTTGTATCTTGTTCTAGCTGGTTTTTTTGAAGCTGGCTGGCTTGTCTTTTTGGAAAAATCAGCGTCTTTCTCTAAACCACCGTTTGTGTTCTTGGCGTGTGGTTCAATGATTATTAGCCTGTATTTATTTGCACTATCTATCAAAGCTATTCCGGTCGCAATTGCCTATATGGTATGGCTTGGCGTTGGTGTATCTAGCCTGATGGTCATCAACCATGTATTTCTAGGTAGTACGATGTCTCTTTTACAAGGTATTTTCATGATGCTGTTGTTTATAGCCATTATTGGTCTTAAAACAAGTAGTTAATGATATCGAGGGAAAAAACTATGAAGGGTGAAACGAATTTAGCCATCTTATTGAAATCAATGCAGCCGACGTTACTGGATGGGGAGTTTGTATTTATTACCTTGCCAACAGGCAAATACGGGGATGCAGCTAAGTTAAATCCAATTGCTATGTGTATGGAGCCTGAGGGAATGACGTTAGTCATTCCCAAAGCACTTGCTGACCAACATCAACATTGTTATGACTCGGTGTTCAAAAGTATTACGCTAATGGTTCACTCTAGTTTAGATGCGGTTGGTCTTACTGCCACATTTGCGACGCGATTAGCTGAAAAACAGATCAGTGCCAATGTGATAGCGGGCTTCTACCATGATCATATTTTTGTGCAAGTGCACAAAGCGCAAGCGGCCATGGCCGCACTGAGCCAATGCTAGTATTTATGTGACAACTATTACAGGTTGGCGCAAGGGGCTTTAGATGGCATGATTTGATTGCTTTAAATGAGCTTACTATCTGACTAAAAAGGGAATAGACGATGACAGAAGCGAATATAGCGCTTATCACAGGGGCCTCTGGTGGTATTGGTATGGAGTTGGCACGTATTCATGCCTCTGGTGGCAATGACTTGGTGATTGTGGCCCGCAGCCAAGCAAAACTTGAGGCGCTTAAGGCTGAGTTAGAGGCTGCACATCAAGTTAAGGTTTGGGTCATTGTCGCGGACTTAAGTGAAGCCGATGCCGCCCAGAAAATTTACACACAAACCGAAGAACTGGGCATTAAGATCAAAATTTTAATCAATAATGCTGGGTTTGGCGGTCATGGTTTATTTCATCAGCGGACGCTTGCAAAAGAGCAAGCCATGATGCAGGTTAACATGGTAACGCTGACCAACTTAACCCATTACTATCTACAAGATATGGTTGCTGCTAATTATGGGCGTATTTTGAATGTGTCTTCTAGCGCATCGTTTGTGCCGGGGCCGTTGCAAGCAGTTTACTTTGCCACAAAAGCGTATGTGACATCGTTCTCGCAGGCAATTGCCGAGGAAGTTAAAGCACATAATATTAGCGTGACCACATTGTGCCCAGGTACTGTTGCCACGGACTTTGTGATCACAGGAGACTTACAAGGTGTGGCGACTTGGAAATATGCCAAGTCTGCGCAATCGGTGGCGGCGACTGGTTATCGAGACATGAGCAAAGGCTTGCTGGTATCATTTAACGAGCGTGTGATAAAGCTGATGATCAATTGGGTGATACCGTTATTACCCAGAAAGTGGCTATTAAAAATGTCGCGTGCAGCGATGGAAAAACGTGATTAATTAATGTGTAGCGAGACTACTTGAGCGACCGACTTAAGATAGGCAACATGGACTCAGTGATCTGACATATTTTGAAATACTTTCAGACACTTTTTTAATCTATTTTCTTCGCAACCATGTATAGACTAGGGGACAAGCGTTATCAATGGGATAAAAAATGAAAAAAATAATATTGATGCTCACCTTGGTGATATTAGCAGGTTGTTCCACCAAATTCGTATACAGAAATGCCGATTGGCTAACCTACTGGTATTTAGATGATTATATTTCTTTAGACAGTGAGCAAGAAGATCGTTTTGACGAGCGTTTATTAGATTGGTTGCAGTGGCATAAAACCCAAGAGTTGGCTAAATATGTTGCGCACCTCAATGAAATTAAAGCCGATATACAAACGGGTAAAATTTCAGAGCAGCGAATCGAAGAACATCAGCAGAAGATGTTGTCACACTGGCATCGAGTAAGAAGCAAACTCACCCCAGACTTGGCGCAAATGGCGCATATGCTCACTAAGGAACAAGTGGATGAATTGTTTACAGAGTTAACTCAGTCTGAGGAGAAAGACGCCAAAAGACGCGAAAAGCAAACCGCTGAACAGCGTAAGAAACGCTGGGTTGAGGGCAATAAAGATAACCTAAAACAGTGGTTGGGTAAGCTAACTGATGAGCAACAGCAGCTAATTGATGAGCTTTATGGTAAGAAATTGAGTACAGCTGAGCTTTGGCATCAATATCGTACCGCTTACCATCAACAGCTGAAAACACTGTTTGACCAGCCAGATAGGGGTGAAAACTTCACCACTTCCTTACTGGCTCTGTTGAACGATCCAGAACAATTTAGATCCGATGAGTTGAATAACAACAATGCCCATAATCAAGCACTAGACCGTGAGTTTCTGGTTAAAATCTACCACAGTTTAACCGACAAACAGCGCGCTCATTTGCAGAGAGAACTCGATGAGCTAGCGGAAGATCTCGCTTCTTTACAAGAGTAAAATTAGCCTGACTATTTAGATAAAAAATATGTAGATAACAACACCGTGATTATAAAAAGCCCACAGTAGCTCACTTCTGTGGGCTTTTTTGTTTGCAGTCGCGGGCAGTTCGAGTCTGAACTGACCGCTTGTAAGGCGTTTATAAAGTGAGGTTGTTTGCCCTTTGGGCAAGGTATCGCTGTGTCCTTTGCAAATATGGCTCACCTTTAACTAAAACTTCATAACTTGCACGTTAGAATACAGCATAAGGCTTTTTTGGTAATTGAACTCAGAGGTTAATACTGAAAATAAAGCAATATCAATCGGTTAAAGTAGTGTGAGAATAATGATTACAAAGACTTGAGTTGGCGAGATGAAAACGAGGGTTTTGCTGTTAATATTTGAGTAGCATGAAAGGCAAACCAGACAGTCGGAAATGTCTACAAGAGCGCTGTTTCCTGTCTGTTGGGAATATTAAAGAACTTAAAACGACACCAAGGAGTGAAAGATGGAAGAGGTGGGAAAGATTCGGCTCAATTTTCTAAGAGCGATGTATGTTTTTATTGTTATAGGTCTAGGGCTGTCAAATACCCCTGAAGCCATTTCTGAAATGGGCATATCGGCGGATTCATATACGGTGATCAATGCGATGTTGATGGGGTTTATGATTTTGTCACTGGTCGGGGTGTTTTTTCCTTTGCAGATGCTGCCCATTTTGATGTTTGAATTGTTATGGAAAGTAATTTGGCTGGCCATGTTCGCGTTACCCATGCACTTGAACATGGGCTTAGATGAATACGCCACAGGTGTGGCATTTGCTTGTTTTATTGGCGTAATTTTGACGCCGCTGGTGTTACCATGGCGCTATATTTTTAACAACTATTTCGTTAAATAAGCCGATTTAGCTGCCAAAAAGTACTCAGGAAGTCACTGAATATGAAGTATCTCTATCTGGTTCTGACTATGATGGGGGCAAGTGTTCCTTTGATGGTGTTGTTGCCGTGGTTAGCTGAGCATGGGCTTGATGTGATGGTGTTCTATCAAGGTGCTATCAGCCATCCTGTGAGCCTATTTGCTTGGTTGGACGTTATTGTCGCGGCGCTGGCGCTGGTGGTTTTTATTGTTGTTGATGGTAACAAACATCAGGTAGTCGGGCGTTGGTATGCAGTAGTAGGAACACTGTGTGTGGGCGTGTCGTTTGGCTTACCCTTGTATTTGTATTTAAAAGAACGAAGCCGTTGAGCAAAATAAGCACAGAGAGGGGGGGAAGTCTCCCTGTGCTTCAACTTGATTAATTAATGTCGTTAAAACTCCCAGTTAACACTGGCAAAGTAGGTTCTACCGAATGTATCAAATAGCCCGCCACTGGTGCCCGTGTAGTAGCTAGCACCACCGATATCGGCTTCTGGCATTTGTGGAGTTCCTTTATCAAAAACATTATTGGCGCCTACGTTAATACGTAACTGCTCATTGATGTTATAAGACGCCGTTAAATCGGTGTACATCATAGTCGGTGTTTCATGCGGTGTAACGATTGATGCTGTGTAGGTATCTCTGCTGCGCTGTTCGCCAACATAGCGAGTAGAGGCACCAATACGGAAGTCATCATTTTCATAACTTAAGTTAATTGTGCCTTTCCAACGCGGGTGAGCAAACAAGCCAACGGTTGGTTCCAACTCTAATGTCGGGTCAGTTTGAATATCTCTTCTAATTAGCTTTTGTATTATGGTGTTTACACCAAATTCACCCCCTAACGCATCAAACTTGTAGTTTGCGATAATATCTAAACCACTGGTACGACGTTGATTTAAGTTGAGGGTTTTCAAGGTAACATGAGTGATTATGCCATCAGGTTGACGCGTTAATAACGCGCAAAACTGATTATCCAGTGAGCTTTGTTCAACACACGCATCAACAACCGTGGAAACGTTAAAGCTACTAATGAGTCCATCAAGTTTTATGTCCCAATAATCGAATGTTATCTCAAGGTTTTTGATACTCTCAGGAGTGATCACTAGACCTGCAGTCAAAGTGTTGGCGGTTTCTACATCTAGCTCTTTGTTACCAGAGGTCAGCAGTGTTCCAGGTTGATACCAGCGGATATCACTGGTGGTCACACCATCTTCATTTTTAAAGACGTTAACGCCCAGTTTTTTACAGTTTTCAACCACATGTGGCTCAGCAGTTTGAATGCGGTTTTGACTACATGGCTGATACAACCACGCAAATCCTTCACCTTCAGAGGTAAACTGCTCACTAATATTTGGTGCTCGAGCCGAGCGAGAACGGGATACTCTCACGGTTAGATCATCAATCGGCTGCCATGTTGCGCCGACATTCCAACTGGTGTTTTGACCTGCTTCACTATAATGTGCTGAACGGGCAGACAAATTCAGATCAAGTTTAGATGCCATGAACACATCTTTGAGCAACGGAATGTTAGCTTCGACAAAAACGTCTTTTACATCGTAGCTACCCACTACTGGGCGTGCCACAGAATAGCTTGCGCCGTAACCTTGCTGGAGCGCTTCAGAAGGGTTAGTTTCGCTACTTTCTTTTCGATATTCGGCACCCAGTGATACCGCGATTGGGCCAGCCCAGCCTTCGAACAAGTCGCCGCTGGTGTTAAAGTGCACCACTTTTTGTGTTTGTGATTGTGAAGAGGTGTGCTCAAGGTCAATGTAGCTGAGTACTTCATCCGACATGGGCGTGAACACATCGTGCGGTACACAGTTACTATAATCATTGCCTGCAATTGGCGCTGCTGAACTATCAATCGTCGCACGACAAACCGCATTGCCATTTTCGTCTCTTACCGAGTCTAAACTTGCCTGCCAGCGATCTTCATAATAGCTGTTGACAGTTGTGTTATCTGCGGTGGCCCTACCGTATTGAGCGTAAAACTCCCACTGCCAGTGGTTTGAGAATTCACCTTGAACGGCCGCTACAACTTGAAACAGGTCACGGCTGTAATCGCTGCCTTGTTGACCCATCTCAGTAAAGTGACGGGCGATAGGCAAGTAGTACATTTCGTTCTCATCCATTAATGCGCCAAGATCTGAGCGAATGAAGGCGTTATCTCTGGTAAGCGGTACGCTACCATACAATGAGTGTGGAAACATGCGAGACTCTGACTCAGTTTTGACATACTTAGTATCAAGCGAAAGGCGGTGGCCAGAATCAAACTCATAGTTAATGGTGTTATTAAACATCGCTTTTTCAACAGGCACCCGTAAACGCTGGTACTCGTAGGCACCGAGCTGCTCACCACCTTCATCGGTTTGTATGCCTGTTAAGCCATTTTCAGGTCGGTATAACTCACCACTTTTACCCAGTTTAACTGGGCGCATAGAGCCATCTGCATTAAAGGTATATGCCACGCCACCAATAAATACCACTGTGGTTGGGCTCGCGGAGATAGAATAACGTCGAGCCATGATGTTATTTGGAATGTCATCATGTTTGGTAATTTCAGCGACTTCTTCTGAGCTCTTACCTTCAGCTAGTAGCTTTAGTTTTAAAGCAACATGTTCTGGGTTAGGCAAGTATTGCCAGTTTGCGTTGGTATAGGGGCGGTCTTTGGCGTCAATTTCTGCTTCCTTGTCATATGAGAAGTAAAAAGTGGCATTACCTTTGTTATCGTTGAAGTTTAAGCCATGAAGGAAGTTGAAGCCGTGTTTTTCACCATCAGAGCGAGAAGATATACCCGCTGATACATTTAACTTAGAGCCAACATAATCTGTTTTGGTGATGATGTTAATAACGCCTGCCACCGCATCGGCACCATATACTGATGACGCACCGCCCGTGAGCACTTCAATACGCTTGATAAGCCCAGTTGGAATAGAGCTGATATCAACCGTACTTTCACCAGGGATCGAGCCAACATGGCGACGGCCATTGACTAATGTCAGTGTTCGTTTGGCGCCTTGACCACGTAAATCTTGGGTACTTACACCCGCGCTGCCGTTGTAGTTGCTGGTGCCAGAACTCAAACCAGGTGCCATTGAAGGGAGCTTGTTTAGCAATTCTGCAATATCGGTAGCACCACTGGCTGCAATAATGTCTTCTGAGATCACGGTCACAGGAGACGGTGAGGTTGCCTCAATACTCAACAAACGACTGCCGGTTACGGAGATGCGTTCGACTTTTTCTTCGCTATTTTCATCTGCATTTGCTTGCGCGCAAGTGGTTGATAAAAAAGAGCATACCCCTAAAAGGCTGAGAGTGATTTTATTGATTTTTTGCACGTTTTTTTACTCTTTAGTTGTTGTCACTGGCGCTACCTTATTACAGTTTTATATATGGGAACACAGATTGGAATGAATACAATATTCATTCATGTGGATTAATGTTTACGAATAATTTACTATTGCGTTCCATAAATCGGGTTGAATGTTTTAAGTATTTACTCTAAGTGAGTATGTGCTAACTTTTCGTTATTTTGTGTGACGATTATTGTCAGTTATACACTTTTAGTATGCTAGATGTGGCGCGGGTTTTGTGGGTGTTTATTCGTTCATTGTGAATAATTAGTCTTTTCTGCGCTGTTTTCACCTAACCCGTTATATCGTCGCTAAGTAAAAGTGTCGTAAAAATGTCGGCTAAATTTTTGTGCTCTGCTGTATCGAATTGTAGACAGCAGGCGCAAAGTACGAGTTGTAGAAGTTATGAAAATAAATACAAAGCAGGTCATCCAGTTACGACGTAGTAAGTCTTGGTCTCAGGAGCAACTTGCACAACATACAGGATTAAACCTAAGAACAATACAACGTATTGAAAATGAGGGCGCTGCGTCAATGCGGTCCTGTAAAGCACTGGCCGCTGCGTTTGATGTTGAGGTGCACTCGCTCAGTGAGAATGAAGAGCCAATTCAATATGAATTTAAGGTGGTGGAAATAGAGTTTGATGCCCGTATTGCATTGGATTTTAATAAGCCCTTAGCGTCTGAGCTTAACGCGGTATTAAACAAGCATGGGCAGGCAGGTTGGAAGTTGGCTCAGGTGATCTCGCCAGACAAAATATTGGGTACCTATGCAGTGCCAGACAATAAGTTACTAGTGATTATGCAAAGAGAAGTTTTGGCGTAATGTTGTCAGGTCTGTTTATGGAGAACTCGCAGCAGGCTATTTGCTAGGTGCAGGGGGGATGCCCTAAAAGCGTGTGGTGAGACGCTTTTAGGGCAGGTTACCACGGTTTACTGTTCGGTGCTGGGGGCAACGCGATACTCATGCTTAAACAGTAACTGTTGATTTAAGTCATATAGTTCAAATATCAGTGTCTTTGGTTTTTTAACATCTTCGAATGAATTAAGTGAAAACCACTGCGCTTTTGGCGAACCAAACATTAAATGTGTATCCACATCGTAGCTGTTATCGTGTTCGTCTATTTCTTTCCAATGAGCAACCAATGCAACACGGTGTTTATTTCTGTCTATACCGCTGATATCAGCATCAAACATCACACCATATCTATCATTCTCAAGGTCATTTGCCCTTAACACACCATCACTGCTGGCAAGCTGATATTGATCTTGTTCAGAATACAATTGGGCTTTTTGCAACGTGAATTGCCCAGCCTGCATATCTTCTACTGATGCAAGTAAATGATCGAGCTTGAAGGTTTCAAGCGCAAAATTCTGTACTTTCTCTAGCTGAGCATCAGTGAGTTCCGCATTGATAAACACCCAAGCAAGTACGCTATTAATCCAGTTCAGAGCATTTTGGGTAGCGCGTCTGGAGATCTGTTCATACGGTTTGATATCCATCAGCTCTATGCATTTATCAATGTCTTTAAGTTCAGCAGGTGCGCTACAGTAAAACTCTGCCATTCGAATTTTTACATGGGGACTATCGAGCTTCATTGCCTGCTCTAGGTGGCTGTATGCTTGCTGCCAATCTACGGGTAATACTTCACCGTGCATATACATCCTCGCTAGGCGCATATGTGCTTGCCCGTAACCCAACTCGGCGGCTTTTTTGTAATACTCAATGGCTTTGTTGTAGTCTTCTTCAACTAGCTCACCACGATAATAGCGAGCACCAATGTTGAATGTGGCTCTTGGGTGTCCATAGGATGCCGCTTTTAGATAGTATTCATACGCTTTGGCAGCATTTTTTTCCTGATTGTTGCCAAATGAATAGTCATCTCCAATCTCGGCATAGTCTCGGGCAAGAGACTCTTTAGATAGAGAGTCTAAACGTGCCATATCAGGTTCCTTAATGCCCAGTGTTCTCATCAGGTAGTCGTAGGTGACGGCCATCTCATGTCTTTCCCAGCGCCAAGAATAGTGGCCGTGAGCTGAGTTAGGGTAAAACATGGTTTCAACGGGGTGGTTGTTTTTCTGCAGTAAATATTTAAGTCGATTGGTATGTTCAAAATCAGCAACATCATCTTTGACACCCGCAATTAGCAGAATAGGGGCTTTTAATTGGTTACTGAGGTAAACCGGGGACACATCAAACATGCTGTTATCAAACTCACCGACGGTTCTGGCAATAAATTTGCGATACTCTTCGTCAGAACGGTAGTTGCTAGCGTTAAACAGTAATTGCAAGTCATAGATACCAAAGGAGGCAATGACGCAGTCATACAGCTCTGGGTTTTTTATCGCCAACATCACTGATGAGTAACCGCCGTAGCTCGCACCGATACTACACATGTGCTTGAATGTGTGCTGCTTAGTAACCGCAGATACAGCCGCTGAAATATCTTCTTCAATTCTTTTGCCGAATTCTCCCACCCCTTGTTCCGAAAAGGCTTTACCAAAGCCCGCAGAACCGCGGAAATTGACTCTCAATACCGCAAACCCTCGACTAGTTAAGTATTGAACGCCTTTGTTGAAGGTATCGGTTTCTTGAATGCCGATGGGGCCACCATGTGGCATAACCAATAAAGTCGAGTGGTCAATATCCGTTGGTAAAGTTAAAAATGCCTCTAACTGTGTTCCATCTTTCGCGGTAATTGTCATGGCCTTAGATGAGCGAAAAGTATACTTGCTCAGCTCATGATAAGAGGTGAGAATTTTGTGTGCTTTGTCTTGCTGCGCATCATATATGAAGTACATCCCAGGTTCGTTTGACCCATTGACATAAAGCAAACTAATCTTTTGATCTTCGCTTTGGCCAATAATATGACTGTCGAGACCGTTAAAAGTGGCCTTTAAACGTTTTTGAAAATCAGCCTGATGTGGAGAAAAGAATACTTTTTGAGTCAAACCGTACTCACGATAAGAGGCAGATATCACTTCCTTGTTGCGAATATCTGCTGAAAATATATCGTATTTTGGGTGTTGGTAGATGATTTTTCCAAGCGTTTGTGAGGGAATGTCAAATTCTCGTAACACCACTTTGTCGGTATCTTTATTGGTCAGTACCATCAGGGTTGTGTCGTCAATAAAACCATACGCCTCAAAAGAGTAGCGCGCGTCTTTTAATGTAAAAGCGGTATGCCATTCATCACCCATTACTTCAATGTATTTTGCAGTAAAGGTTTTTTCTTCTTTATCATACTGTGTGGCTATCAGGCGCTGTGAGGCATCATCATAATAGTAGTATTCGAACTCTTTACCTGTATCTTCAATAAGGTAGGCATCATCGAAATCACCAACAAGCAAATCTTTGATATCCACAATGTACACTTTGTGCTTTGTGTTGCTTTTACTGCGCTTGGCGAACATTACCTTATTGGGGTCAGAGGGAAGTGCGTGGACTAAATACCCTAGCAGACTTAATATTCGGCCCTTTAGTATGCCGTTTTCAATGGTACCAAGCAGGTTAATGCTCTCGGAAGCGTGGCTCATACGGAATAAAATGTGCTCGTCAGTAAGCCATTGGTAGCCCAATATACTGTTGTCTTTGCCTATTGAGACGCTGGATGTGAATTGTAGATTTTGCGTACTCAAGAGGTTCAGTGTGTTACTGTCGTCTTGTTGTTCAAACACTAATACATATTCACCAGTTGGAGATAGCTGTACCATCGACATATTTGGATTAGTATATAAGTGTTCAGCATTGATAGGCTGTGCACTCAGCGCTGACATCCAAAACGCGCATAGCATTAGTGTTGCTGCGTATAATTGCTTCATTGCACACCTCTGTCCATCTGTTCTAAAAGTTTGAAAAAGCCATCTTCGCCGGGGCCACTGTAGTGAAGGCTCTGTTTGTCGAGCAGGTTGGGGAACTCATCTTCTAAAAATTCCACAGCTTCCGAAGAGCGATTGACCAGCTCCGCTCCTAGAGCAAACTCTAAATGTCCCACGTAATTAATGTTGTCTGGGTGTATTTCAAACTGCCAGTACTTTGAATCTTCTAACAAACTGGTATACCAATAGTTGGAAATGTCGATACGCTCAATGGTGTAAAGGCCCGCAGGCAGATCCAGTAGAAAGTAGCCTGTTCCAGCCCTTAAATCCTTGTAGCTAAGGAAGATATCCTGTGGTCCTGTTATTTTTATCGCTTTTAAGGATAAATCGGTTTGGATCCCCAGCAACACATAACCTTTATCTTGGCTTAGTTGTTGGTTTTGATCTGTTTTAATTGATGTCACCGTTGTGGCGCATGAGGTTAACAACAACGCTGCGAGTACCAGCAGCAATGCAGGTAAATGCATACCTGTAAATTCCCTAAAATTTTAACAAAGGCGGGATTCTACACTGACTATATATTGAACTCAATGTTCGAGTTTTTCACATGCTCAGTGCTCACATACGTGGCTTTACTGTTGTATGTATACACTGAGCAATAATGGAGGGCTGTTAAACTATTGTGAAAGTGCTATCTGCCACACTGCAATAGAACCAGAGATTTCGTTGCCGATGATCAATAGCGGCTTGCCAGTGGCGCTTTGCTCAGCACTGACGAATGTCATCCCTTCGGGTGCCAAATCCCCCGAAATCTCAGCGTCTTCTACCAGCCCTCGGTTGTAAAAATAGTCTGCAAATTTTACGTCATATGGGTTGGTGATATCATAAACCATGACACCACCCATGCGCTCTAAACCCACAAATGCAAACAGGCGCTCACCGATATTACCAAGCGCCAGAGCTTCAGGTTCTGGGCCCTTGGCGTCTGAGCGGGTATCGCCTTCATTAACATCTTCATCGTTGTTGAATGCATCGCCGTGGATAGCGGCAGTTATACGTTCAATTTGATCGCCGGAATCAAACACAACTAAACCATTGCTATCCCAAATGGTAAATGAGCGCGCACCATAGGTATAAAGTTGCTCGTACTGACCGTCATTATCAGCATCACCTTTGACCGTGGTTACTTTTAAGCGACCAATGTCATCATTGTCGTTGTTCAAATACGAAAAATTGCTGGCTAAGGTGAGCTTCTTCGCTCGGCTTTCATCCACATAAGCAAGGCAGCCGTCGTCCTCGTCATAATCTAATCCACCTTTGGTTAAGCAGTCTGCTTCGTCGCTTGTGTCAAAGAAGTACTCGCGACCATCGCCTTCATTTGCGCTGACGATAAAGTTGGCACCTTTCCACATAAAGCTGGTGAGGGTGTCAGGTTGGTACATGCCGTACAAACCTGGATATGAGCGAAAGTGAATTTTACCGTCTTTATCAGACGCATCCATGGTTAGGTTCGACCAATCCTTAAAGCCAAGACCTAATAACTTAACGCTATTGTCGCTTAAATCAACCACCGCCATACCATTGTTTTCTTGGATTGACACGTAAGCATAGCGGTTGTCTTTGGTGATGGTGACATACTCAGGCTCCAAATCCATCGCGACGGTTGTATTGATGAGTTTGCCATTAATGGTGCGCCCAGTTGGGTTGGCAAATACCATGCCTTGCGCTTCAAGTTCAGCTTGTTTATCGTTGAAAGCTTTAAAGTCAATGTGTGTTGCAGTGCTTGCAATTACCCCATTGGTAATATCGATAATACTAATAGTCCCTTCGGGGTCAACACTGTAATCGCCAGCGGGTTCACCCTCATTGGCAACGACAACTTTCGTACCGTCATGATTGAAAGTGACCATATCGGGTAGGGCGCCAGCCGTGACATTTTTCAAAAATACTGGGGCATCACCAGAGACATCATAAAATGCGATATGACCTGCTTCACCAGTGGTTTTTGAGGCCATCGCGACGGCCAGTAATTGATTATTATTGTCGATGGCAATGCTATTGGCATCACCGGGTGTATGCTGGTTTAACTCTAAGGTCATGACGCTGTTTAAATTTGTGGCGGTGATCACGCTTTCACTATTTTTAGCCAGCGCAACGCTATCAAAAGCCGTTGCAGGTAACACTTCTACTACCGCGTTTTCGCCTGAACTGTTGATTGCATAGATCCACTTTTTTGAAGCTTGGTATGCAACAATCTCAGCAGCCCCCTCAGGGCTTTGTGAATTGAGAACCGCGCGACCAACTAATTGAATATCAAGTAAACGATTGGCGTCTTTTCCGTCAGAGCCATTTTGTCCATCTAATCCATCCTGACCACTGTCGCCTTGCTCCCCTTTATCACCGGCCTCGCCTTGTTCGCCAACAGGCCCTTGCGCACCAATTTTACCATCGTCTCCATCTAGTGAGCAGCCAGACAAAATAGCACTGATAGACAAGGCGATGAGGGAAGATTTTAATGAATGCTTCAACATATTTGACCCTTTAATTTTAATTACGTTAAAAAGGGAACAGTCAAACATAAGTTGATGACTTTGATGTGACTGTATTCTTTCAATTTAATTGCTCATATCGCAATAGTGGTTATTTGAAGAGCCTTTGTCGGTGGCGATGTGAAAACAGAGGGAGGGCTGTGGTGTTAACAGAGAGTATGGATATAAAGCGTAACCCCATAGTAAGGGGTTACGCACTGATGTTGGCTTGTTACATAGGACCCGTGTACCACAATACATATACATGGCCAGAAGCCAGAGAGTAATTGTACTCGCGACCACCTGCCGCGTACCAGCAGTGACCATTCACTAGTTTGCCTGTCATGTAGTTACCGTGCGCGTCTTTTACGCCACACACGTACATAGGGTAGCCACTGTCTCTGCCACTTTTTATTAAGTATTTACCCGGGTGGAGTATGTTGCTTTCTAGGTCAACACGGGTGTTTACTTGTTCCCATTGCAAGTAACTTGGGTGTACCTCGAGAATTTCGAAACCGTTTTGTGGTTGTGGGTATTCTCGACCATACGATGGTACATAGCAGGTGCCATTAACGTATTTACCTACTAATTTACCACGGTCGCGACAAACGTAAACATTTGCGCCATTTTCCGTGCCTTTATCGAAGCGAACGGTATTGGGCGGAAGTGGATCTCTACCATCTATTGTATTCCATAGACAACGAGCATTATGACCTGAATATTCATTGTCTTTACACTGAGCATATTTGTAATCAGTTGCAAACGCTTGTTGTCCAAATAGTGCTGTGCCCAGTAATAGCGCAGACGTTAAGATTTTATTTTTCACTGTAATTTTCCTTATAAATAATTAATAAAGTGCATCGCTCACTTGTTGTGAGCTGATAGCCATTGTTATTGAGGTGGTAAAAATTACGAGAAAAACACTGTAAAAAAACGGTAACAATTAAATTTACTTTTATATTCAACTGATTTTAAAGGTTATTTTTATACTCTGTTTTTAGTGAAAAGATTTTTTTCGTTTAAGCTAGCAATGAATAGGGAGTTTGCGTGTTTTTACCATTGGGTGTGTACGGTGTTAGGTCAGTCATTATAGCTGCGTGACCTTGTGGCTAGCTTTGCCAAGCGCAGAACACATGTATAGGGAGTTCAACCGCTGCCATGTCTAAATGAGGCTTTACTTAGCAGGCTGATGTTTATCGCTTAGCTTAACCTTTAATCAAGGAGGTGAGTTTTATTAACTGATGACGGTAGCTTGGCACTATTTAGCGTGCAACAAGGCAATAAAAAGCCGAGCGATAGCTCGGCTAAAGATTCAATTGCGTGCTAGATATGGTATTGCTTATTAGTATTTTTACCAGGCATAACTTTTACTAACTTAACCATATTTTCTTTTAGCTCAACGACTTCCATTGGATAGCCGGAAATAACCAAGCTCATAGGGGCATCGGGAATATCTTCAAGATGTTCAACAATCAAGCCACTGAGTGTTTTTGGACCTTCGGTCGGTAACTCCCAGTTCATTTCTTTGTTGATATCTCGGATGTTGGCTGCGCCATCAACCAGCACCGAACCATCGCTTTGTACGTTCACCTCGTCACTGGCAGCAGGGGTTTGTGTGGTGGTAAAGTCGCCGACGACTTCTTCGAGAATATCTTCCAGTGTTACCAGCCCTTGAATATCGCCATACTCATCTACCACTAAGCCAATACGCTCTTTACTTTGCTGAAACTTTAACAGCTGAGTATTCAGTGAGGTATTTTCAGGAATATAGTAAATTTCACGTACTGCTCTGAGCAATGACGGCTTATCAAACTGTTCTTTGGTTAATAGTCGCAATGCATCGCGGGCATGAATAAAACCGACGGCATCATCAATTTGGTCGCGATACAACAACACACGAGTATGTTGCGCATTGGTCAATTGTCTCGAGATGTCTTTCCAATCATCGTTGATGTCTATTGCGTTGATCTCATTGCGTGGGATCATAATGTCTTCAACGGTAACTTGCTCTAAATCTAAAATGGAAGTCAGCATGTTTTGGTGGTTACTCGGTAGCAACGCACTGGACTCATTTACCACAGTTTTGAGTTCTTCTTTGCTGAGGCTATGTTCTTCGATTTGCTGATTAGAAATACCGAATAATTTGAGCATGCCGTTGGTGATCCAGTTTACGGTGATAACCAGCGGGAACAGTACTTTTAATAAGCCCTTTAGAATAATAGAGCTTGGGAAAGCGACTTTTTCAGGATATAACGCAGCGAGCGTTTTAGGTGTTACCTCAGCAAAGATCAGTACCACTAGGGTGAGTACAAAGGTTGAAATTGCAATCCCCATATCTCCGTACAAACGTAAACCGATAATCGTTGCGACTTGAGCCGCGGCGATATTTACTAGGTTGTTACCGATTAAGATCAGGCCGATAAGCCTGTCGGGACGTCGTAGCAACTTGCTTACGCGTTTAGCTGCACGGTGGTTTTCTTTTTCGAGGTGACGCAGTCGAATGCGGTTTATTGACATGATCCCCGTTTCAGAGCTAGAAAAATAGCCCGAGATCATGATAAGCAAGCCCAATATAATAAATAAGGTGCTTGTAGATATGTCGTCCAACAGTGGATCCCTTTCTTTCTTACGAACGTGTATTAAGCGTTAGCCAGCCCAAAGAGTCAAGTTAAAACTTGCCTAGGATGACTTCTTGAATAAATCGGCTACCAAAATAGGCCAGTGTTACTAGTCCTGAGGCAAGCATAATTGAAACCACAACAGATTTACCACGCCAGCCAAATTGGTGATGCCCTAAAGTGACGCCAGTAAAGACGACCCAAGCCGCTAAAGAGAGTACCGTTTTGTGAATATACTCTTTGGCAAACATACCATCGAGGAACACAAAACCCGATAACAACGCCAACGTTAATAGCGCTGTGCCAATGGTTAATAGTTGATACAGTTGCCTTTCAACTTGCATCAGAGGTGGCAAATGACTGTGCATGATTGCAAGGTCTTTATGTTTTAGGCGGTTATCTATGTAGAAGAATTGCACAGCATAGAGTGTAGCGATAATAAGTACGCAATAAGCTAATAATGACAACGAGATATGTATTACCAAGCCCAAATCAACATTAATGGTTTGCATCACAATATGATGAGGAATAAATAAACTGGCTGTCAGTAATAATGCAGCAAAGCCATACACCACAGGCAACAACAAGGTGGCGGGAAGCTTTAACGACACAGCCGTGACGCTGACAACGATAACCCAGCAGGTTAACAACGCGACATTAACCGTGCTCAAGTCTTGCCCTTCACTGGTAAACACTGAGTTCACCAATAGCAGCATATGCGCCAAAATCGCCAGCGTACTGAGAACAATCGTCAGTTTTTGATTTGGCCCTTCTTTATGAAATAGTCTTGATAAAACATGGCCGGTTGCAAGCACGTAGAACAGACTGGCGAATAAAGACAAGCTAATAATCAACATCAAAGTGTGCCTAATAATAAATTTCCTTTGTAAAGCTATTGTATTTTAAGCATTGCTGCTTGCATAGAGTTTCCAAAAAGAAACTTTGTCTGCACTTGAACACTGTATTAGTAGGGGCCATATCAGTATAATGTCGAGCAATTACGATTTATTGGAACCTAATACATGTTTGAAAACCTCCAGGAACGTTTAGGTAAAACGCTTAAAAACATCAGCGGCAGAGGCCGTCTAACCGAAGATAACATTAAAGAAACACTGCGCGAAGTACGGATGGCGCTGCTTGAGGCCGATGTCGCTTTACCTGTAGTCCGTGAGTTTGTTAAACAAGTAAAAGAGCGCGCTGTTGGTGTTGAGGTAACAAAAAGCCTAAGCCCAGGTCAGGTTTTTATAAAGATTGTTCGTGAAGAACTTGAAAAAGCCATGGGGGAGGCCAACGAAGAGCTAAACCTAGCTGCACAGCCGCCTGCAGTTGTCATGATGGCAGGCTTACAAGGTGCGGGTAAAACTACCAGTGTGGGTAAACTTGCTAAGTTCTTAAAAGAGCGCAAGAAAAAATCAGTGTTGGTGGTCAGTGCTGACGTATATCGTCCAGCGGCGATTAAACAGCTTGAAACTCTTGCCAGTGAAGTTGACGTTGAGTTTTTCCCCAGTGATATCTCACAAAAGCCAGTGGATATTGCCACCGGGGCGATTAGTCATGCGAAGAAAAAGTTTATTGATGTTGTACTTGTAGATACCGCGGGTCGTTTACACGTTGACAACGACATGATGGATGAGATCAAAGCGCTTCACAGTGCCATCAACCCGATTGAAACACTATTCGTTGTTGACTCGATGACCGGTCAAGATGCCGCAAACACCGCTAAAGCCTTCGATGAAGCTCTACCGCTTACCGGTGTTATTTTAACCAAAACCGATGGTGATGCGCGCGGTGGTGCAGCGTTATCAATTCGTCATATTACCGGTAAACCCATTAAGTTTATTGGTGTGGGTGAGCGTACCGATGCGCTTGAGCCATTCCACCCAGACCGTGTAGCGTCTCGTATTCTTGGTATGGGTGACGTATTGTCACTTATCGAAGAAGTTGAGATGAAGGTCGATAAAGACAAAGCCGCAAAAGTAGCGGAAAAAGTTTTTAAAGGTGACGGTTTTACATTAGAAGACTTTGCTGAACAGCTACGCCAAATGAAAAACATGGGCGGTATGATGTCTATGCTTGAAAAGCTGCCGGGTATGAATAACTTACCTGATGCAGTGAAAGGGCAGGTGGGTGACAAAGCGTTCACTCAAATGGAAGCCATTATTAACTCTATGACGCCTAAAGAGCGTGCACGCCCTGATATTATCAAAGGGTCTCGTAAAAAACGTATCGCGGCAGGTTCTGGCACCCAAGTTCAAGACATCAACAAGTTGCTTAAACAGTTTATGCAAATGCAAAAAATGATGAAGAAAATGAAGGGCAAAGGCGGCATGATGAAAATGATGCGCGGCATGAAAGGCATGTTACCACCGGGCATGATGGGCGGTGGCGGTCCGAAGTTTTAATCACAGATTGTTTAGTAAAAACCCGAGCAAGGCTCGGGTTTTTTGTGCCTGTTCGCATTGCTTGTTTATAGTAAATCCTTGGCTGTTTTTTATACTGGTGTAATTTAAAGCGTTAAAATTCGTAACTAGAGGCCCCGTTAATTTTTGCGTAAATTGTTTGTCTAAAGATCAGGCTGGATATTTATGTTCATGATTTATAATAGATTTAACTTTTATAAACGCGTCACTCATTCTCGTTTAAGTAGATTCTCGGTTTGAACTACGCCCATTGTAATTTTTTAGAGGGCTAATAGCATCTGACCTGCTAATATTTGGTGTAATTAAATTTGATGATTGGTGTGTTGTAGGGCTAGTGGGTAGAACATTAACGCGAATTCACGCTAATACACTGTTATACGAAAGGGAAAGTTCAGTGAAAACTATAACCTCTTTATTATTTTTATTGGCTTTAACATCATGTACCAATACCAGTTTAGATAAGTCATTTAGCTCAAAAGATTTAGTTGGTGTTTGGGAACTAAAATTTGATGGAATATACCCATACTGGTTTAGCCAAATAGGTTTCACTGAAGATGGTAAAAAATGTGTTTTAAGTTATGAATTTAATTCACGTGGTGAAATAGATGTAACTTATTATTCTAATCGTTATGAGATCAAAGATGGTCATTTGCTTAGTTATGTAGGGTATAGTTCTACTCCATATGTTCGTTCGGGTGACGTAATAAAAGATCGTATAGATGTTTTAACAAGTGATTATTTTGAAGTTTATATGGTTGAACCAGCTTTAGGTATGTCTCAAGAAAAGCATCAACGATTAAACAGTGTTTCTCCTGATGAGCTATGCAAGATTGTTGATAACTTTCGTATAACAAGCGGTTTATGATGGGACGCAAAAAGCTTGGCTTGCGCTCCTTCGTCGCTAATTTTAGCCAAGCCTTTTCCGCCCTATAACCGGGCGTTAAATGTCAAACGATATGCATAGTACGTTGAATAATTGGGTTCAGGAGCTTGAATCTGAAACTGAGATAGTTTCCTCAGAGGAAATCAATGAAGAAGCTAATTCAAATATGGTTTCTTTTGGTTTCAATGACACGGTGCTAAATGATTGGGGTAAAGATTCAGTTCAAGAGTTTATTGAATCTTGTGCAGAGCTTTATGAACGAAAAAGTATGGGTATTAGCATGGTGTTTTATTCATGGTTTGACGAGATGGCCGGACAAATTCGTATCTCTGCTGTAAGTCAAACACATGGTAAGCTTCCTTTTCGCTGTAAGGTTAACCCAGTAAAATTGAGCGAAATTGTGAATGGCATCTACTCTGATGATTCTGGGTTGTATACAAGAGGCGAGCTAGATGTTTGGTGCAAAAACATTTAACAAAGCGCTGCAAGGGACAAAACTACGCTACGCCAATTTGTGGTTCGCTACGCTCACTTTACCACAAATTGGCTCCACTACGTTTTGCCCATGAGCGCGGCGTTAGGTTTCAGGGCAAAGAGCAGAGTTTTGTCATACCAACACTCGAATATTAAGATGGGTTGTAAATGAAAATTAGTGAATCAATTGTGCACTATATTGGGCTTTTTGGTGGCTTTGCCATTTTCTTCCTTGTTGCTTTTGCTGGTTGGGAGTTCGCAGAGCGGTCGGTTTGGTTTGCGGAATTATGGGAATCTATGCCTAACCGTTTATTCATTATAATTTTTGGCACTGCTTCTGTTATTTGGCTATTAACGTACACCTGTTCATATTTTTGGGGGAATAGGAAATTCATCCGTACATTTAAAGAAGCAAACATATTTAAATTAGATAAGTGCAAGGATAATGAGCTAGTTAGAATACAGGGACAACTAGTTTTAATAGGAAAGCCATTGATAGCCCCTTTCTCTGGCAAAGAGTGTGCTGCTTTTGAAACAAGAGTGTCCACTATGGAAGAAGTTGTAACAACAAAAGGAGGTGGTTCGCACGTTGATTCGAAACAAATTTGGGAGACTTTAAAATTAGTTTCAGACAGAAGTGATTTTTTAATCAAGTGTGAAAGATCGTACGCGATTATTCGGGTTGATAAATGTAAATTGAAAATTCACGAAGATATCGTTCATGACGAAAATTCTTATACCAAAGACCGCGGAGGTTTCTTGGCCGAAAGTGAGAATACTTTAAGAAAAAAAGCCCTTACTAGAATAAATCTCTCGTACAGAAAGTTCATAGGTACTTATGCCGAAGATATCAAATTTGAAGAAGGTGTATTAGAGCAAGATGAACAAGTTGCTGTTAGAGGTGTTGGTAGTTGGGTTGATTTGTGCGATATAAAAGAGCTAGATTTCTTGCATTGTAAGGGTGTAGAGAGGGTGTTTGAAATCAAAAATAGTAAAGGGCACCAGTTATACATAAGTGATTCATTAGATGTTCTTGAAAAAGTTAGGGAAACTGAAACCTAACAAACAGTTTAAAAGCGGACAAAATTCAGTTGGCTGGTTTCGCTCCGCTTCACATTATAGCCAACCAAATTTTGCCTTTTAACTGAGGCGTTAGCACTACCAAGAGGACTGTCGATGAAATCAAGAGAACGTTTTTTAAACGTTTTTTAAACGGACACCCACCCTAACTTGCCCACCCTAACTTGAACGTTTTTTAAACGGACACCCACCCTAACTTGCCCACCCTAACTTGAATGCTGGGAAGGGTAGTCTAAGCTTTTGTTCTTCAGAAAACATTTCAAATTCTTAAGTTCAAGGAGTGAACGATGGGATTAGCAAGGAAGCGGCAAATCAGTTTGTCAGATACTCCGTATTATCACTGTGTGTCACGCTGTGTCAGACGCGCATTTTTGTGCGGAGAAGATAAACTCACGGGTAAATCGTATGAACATCGCAGAGGTTGGGTTGAAGAACGATTGTTGTTTTTAGCACAAGTATTTTGTATAGATGTGTGTGCGTATGCGGTAATGAGCAATCATACTCATGTGGTGTTGTTTATTGATGATAAAAAAGCCCAGAGACTGAGCGACAAAGCGGTGCTGTTACGTTGGCATAAATTGTTTAAAGGGTCGTATTTAAGTCATCGATTTTTAAATGGCGAGCGTTTAGATACGGGCCAACAGTTCTTTTTAAATAATGAGATAAAAGAATATCGCGATAGATTGTCGAGTATTAGCTGGTTTATGCGGGTGTTGAACGAAGGCATCGCACGTGAAGCAAACAAAGAAGATGGTTGTACTGGCCGATTCTGGGAAGGGCGCTTTAAAAGTCAGGCGTTACTGGATGAGGCCGCATTGATGGCCTGTATGGCCTATGTGGATTTAAACCCCATCAGAGCTAAGATGGCAAAGACACCAGAGACGTCAATACATACGAGTATCAAAAAGCGCTGTGAACATGCAAGAGCAGGTAAACAACCCAAAGTATTAGCACGTTTTGCAGGGTGTCCCAAAAAACACATGCCAAAAGGTTTGCCATACGAGCTTACATCTTACTTAGAGCTTGTTGAGCTGACAGGCAAATGTATTCGCACTGACAAACGAGGTCATATAGACCAACACGAACAACTAATTCTGCAAAGATTGAATATCAAAGCTGAAAATTGGTTTAAACTGACCACGCAATTTGAAAAAGTGTTTTATGGTGCTGTAGGCAAAGCACACAACCTCAATATGTATTGTGAGCGACAGCAGCATAAAAGGCGACGAAGTATAAAAAGCAGCGAAGCGCTATTTACCTAACACTCAAGCAGTATTACCAATGCCAAACACAATCCCCACTGTTGGAAGGACTTAGTGTGTTTAAAGCTTAAGGTAATTTACAAAAAGTCACATAAGCGAAATAATCATGGGTCAACTACGGATATATTTTTGGTAATATGGTCATAAAGAAGATACAGCCAATCAGAAAAAGGTCTGACTATCTCTTTTTAAAAGTGGGTGTCCAGTTAGCAGTTACTTTACCAATGCCAAACACAATCCCCACTGTTGGAAGGACTTAGTGTGTTTAAAGCTTAAGGTAATTTACAAAAAGTCACATAAGCGAAATAATCATGGGTCAACTACGGATATATTTTTGGTAATATGGTCATAAAGAAGATACAGCCAATCAGAAAAAGGTCTGACTATCTCTTTTTAAAAGTGGGTGTCCAGTTAGCACATTCTTTAAAAGTGGGTGTCCAGTTAGCAGTTATCCAGTTAGCAGTTAGCAGGTGTCCAGTTAGCATTAGTTAGCAGTTTATTTTAGCCAAACATTTATGCGGCCATTAACAAGGCGTTAGCCACTGGGAGAAATTTAGGTGATAGACTTTATCTGGGACATGTTTCAACATCGCCAAATCGGTGATGTGCAAGATGAACTCCGTAGTAACCATGAAAAAGATAAGTATCAAGATGGTAAAATATCGACAAATGAAGTGCGATTACGAGAGTTAGAAACACGTCACGAGCAATTAAAGCTAGTGACTATGGCTATGTGGACTTTATTAAAAGACCACTCAGGTTTAACTGAAGGTGATTTAAAAAGATACATTGAGAAAGTTGACTTAATGGATGGTAAAGCGGATGGTCGAGTGAACACTAAAGAAAAATGTGATTGTACTAAGTGTGGTCGAACAATTCTTACCTCATCATTGGCTTGTCCATATTGCGGCGGTGATCTCCATCGTAAAAGTGCGTTTTCTAGAGTGTAACTTAGCTGACAAATGATTTTACCAAAGGAGGTAAAATAGCAGGCTTACGCTCCTTGGTCGCTAATTTTAGCCAAGCATTTATGCGCCCATTAGTAAGGCGTTAGCCATCTCATGGAGAGACCAACTAAATGAAGTTTATATTAACCATCATTGTTGCATTATTTGTGGTGGGTTGTTCGTACGATGATATGAAAGAATCGATAGTTCCAAAAGAAGAGTCATCTTTTGCCAAGGAATATTTAGATCAACTTCGATTGAAAAACTATGAATATATAAAAGATCAAATGCATCCAGAGCTTCTTACCAAGGTGACACTTGAAGAACTGGATAAATTATCCAGCTTTTTTCCTGAAGGTGAGCCTTTAAAAACTGAATTAATGGGTTCCCATGTCCGCATATTCAATGATATTTGGTCGGCGAATTTTTCGTTTGAATCTAAATTCAAAGTAGATTGGTCAATATCAAGCGTTTCCATGACCAAGCAAGACGGAAAACTTTTGGTAACTGGAATTAATGTTTACCGCACTAATGAATCACAAAAAGTATTAAATTCATTTGGTAACGCAGAATTAAGTGTGTTTAAGTTTTTGATATTGGCTCTAACAATAGTCACTCCAATATTCATGGTCGTGACTTGCGTTTTTGTTTATCGAACCCCTATAGAGAAAAAGTGGCGCTGGTACTTGTTATCGTTTGTTGGTATTGGTGCGGTTGCAATGAATTGGACTACTGGCGAAATAGCTACAAAAATAGCAACAATAAAGTTTCTAGGTGTTGGTGCTAGTGCTGCAAGCGAATTCGCTCCGTTAATATTTACTTTTACAATACCTATCGGCGCAATAGCATTTTGGGCAAAACGCAAAAAAATGATTGAGCAAACGATGGCTAACAAGGTCAGTCAACAGGACGCAGCATAGCTGCGCCTTTGCTGGCGGCGTTAGAAGAGTCGATGAAAGTAGCACACTTAAAAATCTTGATTGTACCTTTATTTCTTGACCATTTTTCGACATACATAAATCTAAATGTACCTTTTATTTGGATGGCTGTTGCTTTGCTAATGGCAATCTCTTTGTTTGTTTATGCTCTAGTAACAGAAGACAAAGAAGAAGCTATGGCGAATCAAAATTTACCTCTAGGCCAGCAAAAAATACCTAATTTGAGCGTTCGGCATTTTCTATTACTTGGGTTAGTTGTTTTAAATGGAATGATAAATTTTTTTATAGGAATGGGCTCTGACATAAACACTAAAACTGAAAATGGGAAGTACTTTGCTTTGAGAGATAAGCCAAGAGAGTATTACGAAATCAGTTATGAAGAATATAAAAGCAAAATACCATTACAAATACGCTTTTGGACTGCTTTCCCTCTTATTTTTGGTGTTGCGGGGTATAATATAGTGCGTGCTCGTTGTAACTCTTCTAACAAGTCCTTAAAGCCGGATTCGTAACAGTTAGCTCGGCTCCGCTTCACATTTTAGCCAACAATTATTCACCGCTTAAGGCAGCATTGGTATGACTCCCACTGTCAAGTTAAGCGCACCGATCCTTGTTTAACTTCTTAAACCATAATGTGGAGCTCGAATTAGAGCGAGTTAATGCATGGATGAAGCAAGTAGTTTCGCCGGTTATCATGGCGAAGCGTCGCCCCGGTGGTATTCGTGGTTTTTCAACCTTGCGGTTAACAAAGCCTACCTTATTTATTTCGTCCTATGCCGATTATCGGTGGCACCTGTCTTCAGTCTATGCTCGTGGGTCAATCAGTTTTCACTGGTTGCCATCCTAACGCCGTCGGTGATTGTGCCACACCCGATGCTTGATCCAACGCATTAACTCAAATTCGAACATTTATGCTGGTACTCTTGCTAAGGGAAGTGGACAGTTACACCTCATCTTTGAATGCGGTCCTCCAGTAGGGCAATTTTTACCTAAACCTTTCCTTAAGTTTTGTTTTTAGGTAAATTGCTGTTTTAGAATTATAAATTCGGCTTGTTAAATAGGCGCACGAGTTTTAGAAGTGGAACGTCGACGGATGATAAGCAGTTCAGTGGAACATTGCGAGCTATTCACTTTGCCTAAGATTATAACCAGCTGAATTTTACCCATTAGCTGAGTGTTATATCTTAAAAGATAATTGCTCTCGAGAAAGAAAGGTAGTTTGTAATAAATTTACGCTATCATACACAATTCACCTACTTGTAGTTATTCATGATTATACCAATTAAAAACGTCTCCTCATCGGATGTATCTTGCTCAAACTGCGAAGCTTGTTGCTGCCGTCTTGAAGTTATGATTATTTCAGACACGGGTGTGCCAGAGCAATTTATCGAACGCGACCAGTATGGTGGTGAGACAATGAAGCGACTATACGATGGTTGGTGTGCAGCCTTAGATAGAGAAACTTTAATGTGCACGATTTATGAAAATCGCCCTTGGATATGTCGCGAATTTGAAATGGGATCTCATGAATGCTTGGATGAGCGAGTGAAGTATCTATAGGGTATTATTCTTAATTTATAAAAGCATAACTGAAAACCAAAAGGGTGCAGTGTAAGTACCATGAGCAATCGCATTTAATGGCCGTTATGTGAATCAAAATGGAGCGGTACACTATGTTAGAGATTAGACCCAATTGCGAATGCTGCGATAAAGATTTAGCCCCAGATTCTACACAAGCAATGATATGCACATATGAATGTACCTTTTGTGTCACGTGCGTAAATGAGATACTAGAGAATGTATGTCCAAATTGCGGTGGGGGCTTTATGCCGCGTCCTATTCGGCCAAAAGTAGCAAGGCGTGAAGGTTTAAGTATTAGCCATCAACCAGCGTCTGTTAAAAGAATACATAGCAAATATAGTATTGAAGAACTTAAAGAATTCTCAGCAAAAGCCAAACATATCAAGCCTGAAGAACGCTAAGCTTAGAAGTCGAGTGAATTCGTAGATAAGGCATTATTAAACACAGTCATTACAGCGCTTGAAGATAAGGGTTGTTCGCCAGTAAAATACGTCTTTGCCATTTATAGTTTGGTGGTATTAATACGGTTTGTTAGTTTAAGCCTTTTAAAGCAGTGTATAAACGCATGACAAGTCGTTTAACTGGGAAAAGTTGGACCAGCTTGATTCTGGCTTGCCCAATTTATCTATTAACAGGGCATTATAAGCAATAGGAGAGACCGTGCATCCCAATAGAAACGCAATAGCCTTTGGTGGCCTTGTAGCGACAGTTTTATTTTTTGTAATTTTGATTGTTCTCGCATTAATGGCATGGCCAAAGTATAAAGTCTACAAGTTAGAAATGAACGGCATTGCAGCACTTAAAGAAGCTGAGTGGAGCAAACAAATCTTAATCGAAGAAGCTAAAGCTAGAGAGCAAGCGGCGCTAATGCAAGCTAAGGCGAGAGTAACCTTGGCTCAGGCTGAAGGCGAAGCTAAAATTGTTCAAGCCAAGGCGGAAGGTCAAGCTGATATTGAACGCGCGAAAGCTGCGGCAGAAGCTAACAAAATTATTGGTCAGTCGTTAAAAGGCAATGAGGCTTATCTACGTTACATTTGGATCAAAGGGTTGCAAGAGGGTAATGGCGAACGTATTTATATACCAACAGAAGCAGGGCTGCCGATTCTAGAAGCTGGAAAGGCTGGTGAGTAGCGTGCTAAATAAGCTAAATTGCTAAACTGGAACATTATAAAAAGAAAAAAGTTAAAGTTGCTTTAATTTTTCTTTTTATTGGGGTGGTTGGACTAAAGGTTTTTACCACCTTTTTAACATTTGATTGGCTTGCGAGCTTGTTTAGCTAATAAAATTGTTGAGGAAAAACTACTAGACAATAAGTAAAGACAAGTAACCTCATGTCCTTTATCATTTATTATATAGTTACATTAGTGTAAGTAACAAGTATAGCAAGGAGCAAGTATGAGAATTCAAGCTGATGTAGGAACGATTGACATCTTAGGTCATTTAATCCTTTGGTTTATTTTAATATTAATAACCTTTGGTATCGGAGCATTCTTTTTTCCATATTCATTTTCTAAATTTATAATTAATCGCTCGCAATTAATTGATGAACAAGGAAACCAGAGACAAATGGTATGTCATACCGATATATTTGGGAATATAGGCCACGTAATACTTTGGTTTATTATTACTCTGCTTACACTTGGTTTGGGTTACGCTTTTTATTTTTACAAAGTTTGGAATTATTCACTAAACAATACAACGATTGAGTAGTTTTTTACTAAATAAGCCAATCTAGGCAGACGTTAGGATTCAGGAGAAAATCAATGTCGTGGACGTGTCAAAACTGCAATACCATCATAGACGATGATTCTTTTGAAGTATGTTGGAACTGTCGCTGTGAAAAAGGAAAATCAGCTCCTGATCAAGACCTTACCAATCTAACTCCTGATTGTATTAGATGCCAAACAGGTTTAACTTTCATTGGAACAAAAAATTTCCACGAAGGAACTCGCTGGGGCGTTCTGGGGGAGTTAGGTGAACTATTTGTCAGTAAAGAAAATTTAGACATGTATGCATGCAAATCTTGCGGTAAAGTTGAGTTCTTTATCGCAGGATTCCACAAACACCAACAAGGCAATTGAGCTGATGCATTGCCGGAGTTTGTTTTCGCCTCGCGTCGGAGTATAACAAACAGAATTTTGTCTTTTAATTTGGCTTAAGTTACCTATAAGAGTGATAAAGTTGAGAGTAGATTAGACACAATCAATTTAACCGTGGGTGAACTAAACGTTCAGTTGGTACGTAATAAGGGTCATTTCAAAACAAGGTGATTTGCAGTGAAATTGACCCCTGAAGCCGAGTCAAGAATTATAGAAATGGCATGGGAAGACCGGACTCCATTTGAGGCGATTGAATTTCAATTTGGTTTAAGTGAGTCTGAAGTTATTCGTTTTATGCGAACTCGACTCAAATCATGTAGTTTTAAGTTGTGGCGTGAACGCGTGAGTGGTCGCAACGCGAAGCATATGAAGTTACGTTGTCCAGATATTACGAGAGGTTATTGTCCGACACAGTATAAGCACCGATAATCGTTCACATGGCACATCAAAAAAATGAGTAATAGTCGTGCTCATTTAATTTAAGAGACGTTTTTATGAAAGACATTAAAAGTATATGGTTTTGGTTTACTTTAGTAGTATGTCCATTGTTGGTTTTATTAGGTATCTTTACTCTTGGGAAGTTGCTTGGTCAGTACATGTATTCTGAGCAATTTGGCTTTTCTTCTATAGCGATTACGCAAATCGGATTCATTGGCGCTGGAATATGTGCTTTTTCTCAATTATTAATCACATTAAAACAAGCAAAAAAACGATTTGCAAAATAATAAATCGAACAGTTTGCTCTGTTTCACCGCAAATTTTACAAAGCGATAGTTAGCCTTTTAAATAGGTATAACTTCAAGGAAGGTATAGTGGAATTCCCAGAGTTAGAAACATCACGGTTAGCCCTTAATAAGTTATCAAAGGACGATACGCCAGCTTTGTTCGAAATTTTTTCCGATAAAAGCGTAGTTAAATATTACGATATCGACGCTCATAAATCAGAAGAACAGTCTTCTGCATTAATTGATTTCTTCAATAGTCGCTTTGATGAAAAAGTTGGTATTCGATGGGCCATTAGAGAGAAAAACACAGGTCAGTTGATTGGCACATGTGGGTTGAACGCAATAAACTCTAAGATGAAAAATGCAGGTATAGGTTATGAGCTTTCACCCAAATACTGGGGGCTTGGTTTTACAACTGAGGCATTGCGAAAGATCATTGGCTTAGCATTTTCTAAAGAATCACCGTTTTGTGAATTATACAGAATCCAAGCAGATACCATGATAGATAATGTGGCTTCTGAAGCAGTACTAAAAAAGTTAGGTTTTAGAGAGGAAGGGGTTCGGCGCTCAAGTGGCTATTGGAAAAATGAGTTTCATGATTTAAAGTGCTTTGGTTTATTAAAGCCTGAATTTAGAGAAGCATAACAGGTAAATCAACGTATAAGCTTATTAAAGGTCGGCTCGTATTCTTTATCTCTCAATTTAGTCAATTATGATCGAGCACATTATTGTGGTGTTAGTTTTCATGGAGGAAGTATTTTGGAAATCTGGAAGTTATTGCTCTTTATTCCTCCGTGTTTTGCGCTCAACATGGCACCGGGACCAAATAACCTGCTATCTATGAATAATGCACGCTGCTACGGCTTTAAGTCTTCTTTGGTTGCGGGTTTTGGGCGGATTGCCGCATTTTCGGTAATGATTGCATTGGCAGCTTCAGGGTTAGCTGTTGTGCTACAACTATCTGAGACTCTATTTTTAACGATCAAAGTCTTAGGGGCTGGCTATTTGTTGTGGATCGCTTTTAAACTTTGGTGTTCAGAGACTAACCTTGTCACGGAAATAGAAAATAATAGCAGCCGTTTGGGTTTAGCTAAGCAAGAGTTTGTATTAGCAGCGGGTAATCCTAAGGCAATTTTAATTTTCACCGCGTTTCTTCCTCAGTTTATCGATGTTTCGGCCCGTGTAAACGAACAGTTCTTTATTCTTGGAATTATATTCTTGATGTTAGAAATGACCGCTATATCTGTTTATGCCATGTTTGGGATATATTTAAGGCAATGGTTTACTAGGCCGACAATGACGAAGCGCTTTAACAGAGCATGCGCTACTTTTCTTGCCATATCTGGAGTGAACCTGCTGTTTAGTCGCCAGCAATAAAACGAGCAAGCTGTTGAGCTAACTAATCACTAAACTTAGGCAATTTCCGTTCTAATTCAACTTAGTGTTTATCCTTAAGCAGATTAAAAAATCAATGCTTAGTTTATTTGGTTTATTGATTAATGGTGTTTTTTCTATAGCATTTAGTCAGCTTGGTAAATTAATGGACAATAAGTTAAATATAGGTCGTCATATTGATGGTCTTTTAGGGGTTATCTTTTTAGGCTTGGCAACTCGTTTAGCGACTAGCAAGTAATGAATGCCAATGAGCCGCGCTCAACAATAAAATATGTTTTGCTTCGTTTGAGGCATTAATACAAGGAACTAAAATGACTCTTGCTGTAGTTTGGAACAGTCCATCAGGTCTACACTTTGCGTCAGACTCTAGAATCTCAAAAGGAGATAAAAGCTCTGACTATGGTGTAAAAATAGTGCCTGTTCACGTCAAGGTTTTTGAACCCGCAAAGGATGGTGCGCCTCCTCCAGTTGCTTTTGATAGTGTTTACGGAATGTGCTTTGCCGGTGAGTTCTCAGGTGCGTCCGTCATTAGAAACTTTTTAGCGATTACATTACAACGCTTACAGTTTGTACCAACCTTTACCAATGTCTCTTTTTTAAATATATGCAAAATAGTAGACAAAATATACGCCGAGTTATCAACGAAATTACAGAGTGAAATTGAAACTGATAGCATAGATTTTTTTCTTGCTGGTTACTGTCCCCATAACAAAAGAACGATGCTTGCAAAGTTTTATATAGACTATGGGGATGCTATCGATAAGTTTGAACCTAAGTATGAAATCATTTCTTATGAAAGTGCTAGTCAACCAATTTACTATATTGGGTCTGGAGAAAACGAATTTTCACTGCATCTAGATATCCACAAAGAGAAGCCTATTTCTAAAAGACCGCTTTATGCTTTGCAAAGCTTGATTAAGTCGGGGAGGATCTCCTCTGTGGGGGGAAATATTCAAGTAGGGACTTTCGATAGTAATAATGAATTTTACATGCTCGGAATTGCAGAAGAACATAAGGATGAGAATGGGTTAATCAGAGCAATATCATACTACTATGCGGGGATCGATATGAATAGCAACTCAATTGAAACGGATGATGGTGCATTTATGGTGATGGGCAACTTTGTTGACCCTTTTCGCTTGATACTTTAACAATTTTTTGCATCCGCAATCAGATTAAAAAAGCATTTAGTGTTAATCCCATAATCACAATGGGATTATTTAATTATCATTATCTTAATTGGAAAAATAGCTCAAATAACAGGGCTTAATTAAGGGCATCTTATCCTTTAAAAGGAGTTTTAGTGAAATCCGTGACCTTCAGGCTTGTGATATTAAAAGCTGTGCGCTGAAGAAAAGTTGTGATTCACCATGTGACTGCTCTTTGTTTTAAAACACTATGCGGAGCTTGAATATTTCGATAAATCAACGTTCTTTGCAAGGAATGATCTTTACGAATTAAAATAGTTTTTTTAATATGGCTCAGTTAAAAATATAACAATAATGAGGGAAAATATGGATATTGAAGTTTTCCGACCTAAACAATATCAAGATATGGCAAGAGACTATAAATTGTTTGCCGATGGTCAAGAGGTTGCTGTAATCAAACGAGGCGTTACTCAAGTAGTGTCATTACCAGACGACACAAAAGCTATTCAGGCTAAAATTGATTGGTGTTCTAGCGAGCCTGTGAAATTATCTGAGTTAAAATCCAAAAAAATCACGATTAAAAATACCTTTGCTGGAAATATAGTCAAAGTGTTGTTTTTAACTTTTTATTATATTTCGTTAGGTAAGAATAAATACCTCACTATTGAGAGCAGGGTATAGCACGCTAATTGTGGCAGCGTGCGATGTTAACTAACTTTAACTCCTTTGTGCTAAAGGAGATCCTGTTATTGTGTGTCACCACCTGCGGCGTTAGAGAAATTTGGAGGTATCATGGCGTTGAGCCTTACAAATCAGGCACCAAATGCTGAACAGTTCATTCTTCTACGTAGCAAGGTCGGCTGGACAAACCCAGAGCCTGACACTGTTCAAGTAAGCTTAGATAATTCACTTTTTCATATTTGTGTGTATATCGCATCACGATTGGTAGGTTATGGTCGTATTGTTGGCGATGGTGCGATGTATTTTTATGTTCAAGACATTGTTATTGACCCAGACCATCAAAACCAAGGACTGGGCACCTTGGTCATGCATGAAATTGAGCTATTTTTAGCGGGAAGTGCAAAATCAGGCGCAACCATCGCCTTGCTGGCTGCTTATGGCAAAGAAAAATTCTACTCAAAATTCGGTTACAGTAGTCGAACTGGAGAGCCACTTGGTCTAGGCATGTGTAAGTTTGTTGAATAATCATTTTGAATGCGCTGGGTTTAATGAAAAAATCGCGATGGATACTGCGCTGTGTAGTTGTGAAATAACAACTTCGTTTAACAAGCTTTGAACAGGGTAGGCAGTTGACTGTTTTTTCTTAGCGACAGATTTTTTGGGAATATTTTCATACATATCAGTTGTAAGTAACGTATGAGAATGGTTCATGAACAACGAACACAAGGAACATATCATGCCAATTACACTGCATCTAATCTTGTTATTTCTAGCACAGATCACCGCTTTGCTTGGTGGTTTTATGTTGGGCATGTTTGTTCATGAAGCCTCGGAGGCTTTACTACCTGACATTTTGCAGGTCAAAGAGGTGGTATTTATTGTTTTCGGGATGGTGCCAGCCGCGTTAGCGCTTCTTGTTAAAGACTATGTATTTCGCAATCTGATCACCGCGCTGTGTCCTAAATGTGGTGGGCGCTCCAAATACCGAGCTAGCCGTAAAGAGAAGGCCATACTCTGTGGCTACAAGAAGGTACCTATCACCTACCATTGTCAGGAATGTGGCTATGTTCACAGAACTCGAATTTATTCTTCGAGCTCAGCCAATCATCATTAATTGGAAGTGCTGTGATGGGGCAAGTTTTAAGTCTTTTGCGACAGCATGTTGATAACATGGCAATAAACTTTTGTTAGCACGTATAGTGCTCTACAGAAGTTCATCATGATGCTTCCCTTGAGCGCGCCGCTATTTTTATGGAAAAATTAGCGAACAACGATTACGAACATTTAGTTCAACTCCAATTAGAATGAATATTTATGAAGTGCAAAAAGTGTAAATCAAAAATTACTTCGCCAAGAATAAAGACCACAAGTATTGATGGCCACCCTGTGGCAGTAATATCGTGTCCTGCGTGCGGTGAAAATTTAGAAGAATCAAAAAAACAATGGATTGTATTACTTATTCTAATCTTAGCTCTAGGTCTGTTTTACCTATATTGAGTTATAAGCCTTTCAAGAAATAATGTTTCAGGTATCGCACTTGCTATCTAGTTAAAGGTTCTGTCGGGCAAAGTTCGTTACATCGCGCGATAAGGTTTTGAGCCCTCTGTTTGACTCACATTATTAGCTATCTTGGAAAAAACCGCAAAGTCATAATGATTACGGTATCGTGTCGTAGCCTCTATGCGGCGATGATGGCCGATCATTAAATTGAGCGTTTGCTCATTCGTCTTGACAGTCTGTCACCATAGAGTAGCGTGTTCTTCAGTGGCCTGTCTTTGCATTTGACTGTTACGTTGTCGAATTTCGTTATTAATAACTGTATAAATAAACAGTTGTTGTGCTATGGTATTGCAAAATTAAAACAAGATACAAGGTAGAACAATGTTAATGGATTTAGATCCCAGCGCTCCAAAAGATTTTGATTTTATCATTGGTCAGTGGAATGTTAAGCATCGACGACTAAAGGATATTTTAAATGGCGGTGAGCAGTGGGTTGAATTTGACGGTCAGTCGTCCACCGTTAAGACGCTCGGAGGGTTCGGGAATATAGAGGATAATCACCTGCATTTTCCAGACGCATCTATAAGAGCAAAAGCCATACGATCTTATAACGCCAAAACAGGAGAGTGGTCAATTTGGTGGTTAGATGGTCGTGATCCAAATAGTTTAGATACCCCAGTTGTGGGAAAATTCGTTGATGGCGTTGGGCGGTTTTATGCGGACGAAGTGTATAATGGCAAAGCTATTAAAATCAGGTTTGTGTGGAATGCCACAAACCCAAATAAACCCACATGGGAGCAGGCATTTTCTGCGGATGAAGGGAAAACTTGGGAAGTTAATTGGCAAATGGAATTTACGCCCAGCAATTAATTGCTAGAAAAGCCTAGAGCGCCATTCGAGGAGCTTTTTATGGTTTGTTGGTCAACGCTTAACAATACTGTGCGTTTTCTTTATCAACTATTATAAAGCTTCTTAACTGGTGCTAACCAAGAAAGGTAAAGTTACCGTGAGTAATCGCATCATAGAAGTCTTCCCATTGGCTTAGAGCACAAGCATGTTCGACGAGTCACCGTTACGGCGCAATGAATGCTCTGTACGGGTCGCCTATTCTTACTTATTTAATTTAGTAAGGGAATAAATAATAGAAGAATTTTATTGACCTATTCGCTTTGTTCAATATTATATCCAGCCGATTAAAGCCTAATTAAAGGGCGTAGCGATGCTAAGGAGATATACCATTGGAAGCGGCAGAAATTAAAAACGAAACCTCAAATGCAGAAACAAAACCAGCCAGCCCATGGAGGAGGTTTGCAGCTTATGCACTCGACTTCATAATATTGTTCATCGCCTTAAAGCTAATAGGTGTAGAGTTTAGATTTGCTGAAAAGTTAGATAGCGGGATTATACATATTGGATATAACGCGAACGTTATTGTTTTATTGGTATTCTTTGTTTATTTTGTTGCCTGCCACAAGGTGTTTGGATTTACCTTAGGTAAATTTATAGCGAGAATAAAAGTGGTGAGATCAAATGAAGGGATGTTGGAATTAAATCATTTAATTATTAAAGATTTATTGTCCATGCGTTATATACCTTGGTGGTATCAACTTGCTCCAAGTGGTGCAGCAGCATTTGGTTCAACCTTTATAAATACTCCAAATGGAGCAACAATAACCTGTTTATTTATCGCTTATTTTTTTATTCAAAACCTAAGCTTACTTTTTATTAAAAACAATAGGTCGTTGGCTGATCTTTGTGCTGGAACCAAAGTCGTCAGGCTATAAGAACTATGTTTGTTAAGTATTATTATCAACCATGTTTCTTGATGCACATCTGCTGAATATTTGTCAAATTTGAGATAAATAACGGGCTCATTTTGTTGGATTAATATTGTAACTCCAATTATTCTTGTTTTGGTTTTATCGTCAATGTTAGGGAAAGTAATGTTAAAAAAGCTGTACTTGTGTACTTTTATTTTATTTCTGGCTGCATGTAACTCAACTCACAAACCTTCTGTGGTGGCAATGTCAGCAGAAATGACTTCAAGCGACCCAGAATATGGTTACAGCGCTAGCAAGCCTATAGAACTGGGTGGTTTCTTAATTGGTAGTAAATATCATGGCTCGCATGTGGAGTATTTTGAAAGCTTGATGGGGCCAAATGGTGAACAAGTGACAGTGCAGCGTATTGGAAGCTGTTGTCCATTTGAAGACTCATCCATGCCCTTTGGCGGCGGTTTATTAGACAAGTACCAGTTATCTTATGAAGGCATACCTGAACCAGTTGTTATTCATGTGAATTTGTATAAGTTCAACAAGCCAATGGCTCCAAAAGGTTTCACTTTGCTATAAACATCAATAACCAGATATTTAAGCTAGGCCGTTTCAGTAACTCGCTTAGCTTAGTGTCAATTTTATTCTGCGTATTATGGTTATGTATAGTGGCGCTATGTCGATGTGTAAAACAATAAAGAGAGAATACGAGAGTTCAAAAACCTATTAATTTTGACGCTATTTGCTGGAGCGATATATTTTTTATTGAGCGAACAGTACTCGTTGGGGCTCCCTTTATTTGTAATGGCGATGCTCTGTTCGAAATTAGCAAGAGGCTATTTCTTTTTTGGCTTTGAGGCACATTCAGGTGATTGTGATCATGGGCCAAGTAGCCCAAGCGGTGGAGGAGATGATGGCGGTGGTGGTGGTGATTGATCCTGTAGCCAGCCATTAAAGCCTAGGTGCTCAGGGGACATTGCCAACTTCAACCTTAATTTAAAACTTGGTTTGAAAACGGATGCGAATGGTGTATCACTCAAGTTTTTCTTCAGAAATTTACATAGCGCTGGCAAAAAGCGCTAGTAACTATCAAATTAGTAATCAACATATCTCAGTTATGACAACTTGGCGCACATGGTATAGCGACGCTCTGATTGTTTATCTGGCGCAACGCGAAGAGTCAATGAATAAAGCCAAACAGCCTCCCTAGTTGTATGCCGATACTTAAGCCTTTTGCTGTCCTGCGCCGTGTATCTAACATGACCGTATTTTTCTCAATAAGCGCTGAAGTGTGTGTCTATTTAGGATGTTAGGCGCTGTCGATAACATTGATAATCAACAAATGTGTACTAAAGTCACAGTAGTGACTCTTTGTGCTGAATACCCCCTGAATTACTGACAAATAGAACATTAAAATGGTTTCTAGCTCAGTTGGAGTGCCACCAGAGCAAAGTTGCATACCCGTCCTCAAAGGAAACTGAGAAAGCACTACAGTATGGTTTGATGCAACCGCAGAAAGCAAAATGGATTTAACCATAAGGGTTGAATATTTTGGTATTTAATCGCGCATACAACTTTCGTTCAAAAAGAAGCTTAAACTTCGTGTCGACATGGGGTGTTATATGAATTGTGTTAAACGGGCGCCAACGTTTTTTGCTTGGTCGTTAATGTTGTTTTTTTGCCTACATATATTTGCGCAGCAGCCAGATACACAACATGATAACCAGTTAGTGGTTATTGATTCACAAGTAGAAAATAAACGTGTACTAGCGGCGCTTTCGTTAAGTTCAAGCATTATGCCTGTAGACGCATTCTTAACCGGTGAGCGTCGTCATCAGTATGGTGCAATTCATTTGTTCTCTCACGGTGGCTCCGGTTGGTTGCTGATCAACGAACAGCGAGTCTATGCAAATACTAATGAATTCAGTCAATTAGCTGAGATCCTTGATGCAAACCTTACGGCAACAGGTAAGTTGTTCCTATATGGTTGTGACTTGGCTGATGGCGACGGTAAGCAGTTTGTTGATTTATTGAGTAAACGACTGAATCGTACTGTTTATGCATCGACCAATAAAACAGGTAACCCTGAAAATGGCGGCGACTGGCGTTTGGAGTACTCATCTGATGGGGCTTCAAATGGCTGGCAGCTCGCGCAAAATATCGAAGGTTTTCAGGGAGTATTAGCCGCGCCAAATGACGTGACCTTTCAAAATGGTGGTCCTGCGCTGCTGAGTAACCCCGTCACTTTTGATGGCGTAACTTACTCTCATGCTCTCCCCGCGACAGGTAAAATGGCTCGCTATAATGATTCAGTGACCGGCAATGACAATTTTGGTACTGCCGATGGTCAAAATACCGACAATATCTTGCTTTATCATATGTCTGATGGCGGCACCTTGGATGCGCCGACGGGTGATGTGGACTTTCGCTTTGCAACTTCTAGTGGTGATGAGTTTAAACTGGTATCTATGGAAGAAGGTGGTATCAGCAACGAGGGTAATGCCGTAAGCAATAGTATTAACTATGTGGTTACCATCACAGGTTATCGAGACAGTGCCAGCGTGGTATCCGATACTATAGATTTTCAGGTATCTGATAGTGCGAACTCCGTAACTTACACCAAGAATAACAGTTATAATGATGGCGTTTTGACTTTTGACAGTGAGTGGCAAAACATTGATGAGGTGCGCTTTACGACATCGGGTAAAAGTACTTTTGTGACCTTTGTTCAGATTGACACCATTGACTTTGAAGCCGCGGTGTCAGATACAACGCCACCTTCTGTCAGCGCTTTGGACCTATCGGGTACGCCCAGTGCATCGGACTCCTCACTCACTTACACCATTACATTCGATGAGTCGGTTGCTAATGTGTCTACCGATGATTTTACTGTAACTACGGTATCAGGTAATGCCAGTGGCACAGTCTCAAGCGTATCGTCATCTTCTGGTTCTTCGATGGATATTACTGTAAGTAGCATCACCGGTACGGGTAGCTTGCGGTTAGATCTCAACGCGAATACCAATATTGTTGATGGACTTGGTAATGGTAATAACACAAACGGTTATGTAGCGAGTTTTAATGGTGAAGCGCACACGGTAGACACCGATGCACCAACGGTGAGTAGTGTGACGTCTAGTGACGCGGACGGTACATACAAAACGGGTGATTCAATATCAATTACCGTTACATTTACCGAGTCCGTCACTGTGACTGGAACGCCCACTTTAACGTTGGAAACGGGAACGAACGATAGGACTGCAACTTATAGCTCTGGCAGCGGTACATCCACACTAACTTTCGCATACACGGTACAATCTGGTGATGAAAGCAGTGACTTGGCCTATGGCTCTACATCAGCGCTGGCTTTAGCGGGTGGAACAATTACTGATTCGGCAACAAATTCCGCGACCTTGACGCTGCCAACGCCAGGGGCTACAGATTCACTTTCCGCCAATAAAGCACTGGTGATTGATGGCGTTGCGCCCGCGGTCAGTAGTGTATCTTCAACGACAACAGACGGCACTTACATAGCTGGGGACGTGCTCACGATTACGGTTACTTTTGATGACACCGTGACAGTAACTGGCACGCCAGAGCTCACGTTGGAAACCGGAAGCAATGACACGGTAGCTTCATATAGTAGTGGTTCTGGCAGCACAACATTGAGTTTTAGTTATACGGTGCAATCTGGCGACACCAGTGGTGATTTAGACTACTTCTCCACATCTGCTTTAGCGCTTGCGGGTGGCTCCATCAGCGATGCATCAGGCAATGTTGCATCATTGACGCTACCTTCACTCGGCGCAGCTGGCTCACTGTCAGCAAATAAGGCGTTAGTTATTGATGGTGTGGCACCGAGTGTCAGTAGTGTGTCTTCAAGTACAGCAAACGGTTCATATGGTGTAGGAGATGTCATCACTGTTACGATTGAGTTCAGTGAGGCAGTGAGCGTAACAGGTACGCCCATATTAACGCTAGAAACAGGTACGACAGATAGGACAGCCAGCTATAGCAGTGGTTCTGGAGGAACGACACTGAGCTTTGCGTATACGGTGCAAAGCGGCGATTCCAGTAGTGATTTAGCCTATGTATCTACCAGCGCTTTGGCGCTAAATGGTGGAACAATCAGTGATACTGCGGGCAACACTGCGAGTTTAACGCTGGCTACACCTGGTACTGCTAATTCGTTATCTGCCAACAAAGCCATTGTCATCGATGGCGTTGCACCGACTTTTGATGGGGCGAATTCGTCCCCAGTAAACGCAAGTTATGGGCATGCGGCCAGTGGCACTATTTCGCTTAAGTTCTCAGAGAATATCGCTTTTGGTAGCGGTAGTATTATGTTGATTAGTACGGCATCAGCAACCGTGGTAGAAAACTTTGAGGTGACAACAGCGCAAGGCGATAATGGAGGCTCTGTGTCTATCAGCGCTGACTCGCTCAGTGTTCACCCAGGCTCAAACCTTTCAGCGGGTACGAGTTATGCAATACAGATTGCACCTTCTGCAATCACCGATACAAATGGCAATGAATTTGCTGGGATCAATGACAATACTAGTTACACATTTACGGTAGCGGCCAATGTTACCATGACCGTTGACAACACCAGCATAGTTGAAGACGCTGGTGTAGCGGTGGTGTCACTGTCGTTGGTTGATGCGGCTGGTACAGTATTTAGTGCTCCAGCTGATGTGGTGGTGCAATTAAGTTTTAGTGGCACAGCAACCGGTGCTGGTACTGATTATTCGTTGTCGGGAGGAATATCAGGCACCAGTGTAACCATCAGTGCCGCAAACTCATCTCAAACTTTCTCTGTGACAGGTGTAGATGATGCACCAACAGTAGACAACAATGAAACGGTTATTGTTGATATCGACTCCATCACTAGCGGTAATGCCACAGAGTCAGGCACTCAGAGCGTTACCATCACATTGGTGGAAAATGCATTACCTACATTAACCATGGCACAGCTGCTTGATTATTCAGAAAATTCGGCGGCTACTGCATTGGATGCTCAGGCTGTGGCGAATGATTCAGACGGAGACACAAGTTGGCAAGGAAATGGTGCACAGCTTGTGGCGTCAATTACTGCTAGCGGCCTATCAGAAGATAGTTTGAGCATCAGCACGGCTGGGGACTTTAGTATTAGTGGCGGTCAATTAAGCTATCAGAATACCGTGATAGGTACTCTAACTGATAGCAGCGGCACGGCTAACGATGGTGTTGTTACTGGCAGTGACAGTCTAACCGTGAGCTTAACGGCGAGTACCAACGCGATCACTCAAGCGCTGGTACGTGCGCTCAGTTATCAAAATAGTTCTGACGCGCCATCGACCTCAGCGCGTACAGTAACAGTGCAATTAACCGATAGCTCATTTGGTACGGTGTCTGCTGCGGTGACAGTTAATGTGAGTGCTGTCAATGATGCGCCTACTATTTCTGGCACGCCTGCGACCTCGGTAGTTCAAGGGGGGTCATATAGCTTTACACCAAGCGCTCAGGATGTGGACTCGAATACTTTGACGTTTAGCATCTCAAACAAACCGAGTTGGGCATCATTTGACACCGCCAACGGTGCGTTGACGGGCAATCCGATTAATAGCGATGTGGGTACCACCGTAGGCGTAGTGATTAGCGTGTCAGATGGTGTTTTATCATCTAGTCTGGCGCCTTTTAACCTCAATGTGACTAATGTGAATGATGCACCGACCATCACAGGAACCCCCACAACTTCAATAGAACAAGGAGTTAGCTATAGTTTCACGCCTCAAGCAAGTGATGCTGATGGAGATACACTGAGCTTTAGTATTGTTAATCAACCTAGTTGGGCGAGCTTTGATACCAGCACGGGCGCACTCAGTGGCACCCCTCAAAATGATGACGTTGGTACCACCTCGGGGATTATTATTTCGGTATTCGATGGCGCGCTGTCTGCCAGTTTACCAGCATTTAATATTCAGGTGATTAACGTAAATGATGCCCCCACCATCTCGGGAACACCGGGTACAAGCGCGGTACAAGACAGCTTATATAGCTTCATCCCTCAAGCCAGTGATGTTGACGGTGACTCGCTGACGTTTAGTGTGAGCGGCTTAGCGAGTTGGCTGACGTTTGACTCCAGCACAGGCGGATTGTCAGGGACGCCCACGCAAAGTGACGTGGGGAGTACCACGAATATTGTGATCACGGTAAGTGATGGTAGTTTGTCTGCTAGTTTGACATTTGATCTAACGGTTGTGCAGAAAAACACCGCACCGGTAGCGACACCGCAAAATCTGAGTGTGGATGAAGATTCAACGCTGACCATTATTGCCAAAGGAGAGGATGAGCAGCAGGACACATTGAGCTTTGCGATAGCCAATGCGCCCGAAAATGGAACGCTAAGTGCTTCAAACAATGGGTGGACTTATCAACCAAACGCTGACTTCAATGGGCAAGATAGCTTTAGCTATACGGCCAATGATGGAGAGCTTACCTCAGAACCTGCTGTAGTTAGTATCACTGTCGAGCCTGTGAATGATGCGCCTGTTGCCGTTGATGATGCAATCACCGAAGCACTTAATGATAGTGATCTTTACAGCTTACCGGTACTTAACAACGATACGGATGTAGATGGTGATAGCCTAAGTATTGTAGGCGCTAAAGCCAGCATTGGTAGTGTGAGCATTGTTGATGGCACATTAAGTTATCAAGCATTCAGTGGCTTTAGTGGAGAAGTACAGCTTAGCTACGTCATTTCTGATGGTAATAAAGGCACAGACACAGCCAATGTTGATTTACGGATCACTGGACCATCAGATGACGACAAACCGATATTGACATTACCTGATGATATACAAACCAATGCGGTTGGTTTATATACCAAAGTAGACTTAGGGGTTGCGTCTGCGGTAGATAGTTTGGGTAATCCAGTGCCTGTATCCTTGGTTGACCAGACGCCAATATTCCCTGCTGGGGTTAATAATGTTTATTGGCAAGCAACGGATAGTAATGGTCTACAAACAAGGGCAAAACAAACAGTCGTTATTCACCCAATTATCTCTTTGAGTAAAAACCAAGTGGTTACAGAAGGCAACGAAGTGACTGTGTATGCGATTCTTAACGGTACAGCCCCGAGTTATCCACTGACCGTTGCATACAGTATTGCTGGAACGGCGGATGCACAGGATCACAATGCCCAAGCAGGCACGGTGACTTTCACCAGTGGCACCATCGCAGCTATCAAATTCTCTGTGTTCAATGATGATGTCGTTGAGGAACCTGAAACCATAGAGGTCTCGCTCAGCGGTGCCGGTAACTTTGGTAATAAACGTACGACAACGATTCGTATTCTGGAAGGAAACATAGCGCCGACGGTTGAGTTGAGCGTGATGCAGAATGAACAAAATAGACTCACAGTGAGTCAAGTTGAAGGGCCAGTTACCGTGACTGTAAATGCTAAAGACGCCAATCAAGGAGATGTGCTGAGCAGCAGTTGGAGTTCGTCTTTGGCCGCGCAAAGTACCAGCGATACAACATATGTATTTGACCCATCAAATGTTGAACCTGGGGTTTACTCGGTGGTTGTGTCGGTGTCAGATGACGGTACGCCATCGCTAAGTGCAAAAGAAACGGTCTATATTGATGTGGTGACCGAACTTGTGACACTTGGCAATGATGATGAAGATGGTGACTTGATCCCCGATAGTCTCGAAGGTTATGCCGATGAGGATGGTGATGGAATTGCGGATTATTTGGATGCGATCAATGAATGTAACGTAGTGCCCGAGCAAGTGAGCAATCAGGTTGGTTTCCTTGCCGAAGGCGATCCCGGTGTTTGTTTACGAAAAGGCTCGGTAGCGGCGCTTAATAATCGTGGTGGTCTACAACTTCAGTCAGGTAATCAACAAGCTGTTATTGGTGAAGATGACGGGGTGTCTAATATTGGTGGGATATTTGATTATATTGCCTATGGCCTGCCTGAACCCGGACAAACCTATCGGTTAGTATTACCGCAAAGGCTCCCAATCCCAGCCAATGCTGTGTATCGCAAGTTTACACCAGAGCAAGGGTGGCGAGACTTCATTGAAGATGCTAACAACCGAGTGTATAGCAGCGCGGGCGAACCTGGTTATTGTCCTCCTCCGGGCGCAGAGCAGTGGCAGTTGGGCATGACAGAAGGCCACTGGTGCATTCAACTGGAAGTTGAAGATGGTGGTCCTAATGATGCGGACGCACAGGTAAACGGCACAATAGTCGACCCAAGTGGTGTTGGTGTTTATTCATCAGGCAATCAGGTTCCGATTGCTAATGAAGATACTTTCACGATGCCATGGAACAGTAGCGCAGAGTTTGATGTGCTTGCCAATGACACCGATGATGATGGTGATACATTGAGTATCGTGCATGTCAGCGCGCAGTTTGGTAGTGTGGAAATCACCCCTGAGCAGCGCATTCGATACACCTCGGTCACCAATTTTGCGGGTGTCGACGTGATTAGTTATAGCATCAGTGATGGACAAGGTGGAACAGGCTTTAGTCGTGCCACAATCACCGTCGCTGGCAATATGGCGCCAGTTGCAGTTGATGATATTGCACAAACGGCAAATCGCAGTTTGGTGGTGATTGATGTGTTGGCAAACGATTCAGATCCAAACGGTGATGAATTAACAGTAACTTCAGCGAGTGCACAAAACGGCCGTACATTTATTAACGACGGTAAAACCATCGGTTATGTGCCTCAAAGCGGCTTTGCTGGAGAGGATACACTGACATATCGTATCAGTGATGGTAAAGGAGGCGTCGCAGAGGCTCAGGTATTTATTTCAGTCGCTGAAAACCAACCGCCAGTGGCAAACTCCAATACCGCTTCTGGAGATAACATCTCTACCATTTTCATTGATGTACTCGGTAATGATACCGACCCTGAAATGGATGAGATCACACTGCTATCAGCGAGCGCGGAAGTAGGCAGTGTGTCTGTAATGAGTAATGGTTTACTCAGATACACACCAAAATCAGGGTATGTAGGCATGGACACTATCCGCTATGTGATTGCCGATGCTTATGGCGAACAAGCCCAAGGCATAGTAGCGGTAACAGTGACTAAGCCGCTCTCTGATGGCAGCGGTGGCGGTAGTGTGTTCTGGCTACTTCTGATGGCACCGTTGCTAGTACTACGCAGGCGGGTAGCCTAGACATTTAATCAACAAGCCCAGAAAATACCGAACATGATATTGTTCGGTATTTTTTTGCGTTATTAATCGAGGCTTAGGAGATACTTGTAAGGCTTTGTTGGAAGGCGCCTGTGGCTTTTCCAATCTACCACTCGCTGTTGCGTCCACCCAGTGACGCGATGCCCGCTGATTACGCTTTATTAATCATCCTCAACGCCTTCTTCCATAAGCTCAATGGCGACGATTTCCGAGCGATTCATGGTCAGCTTATAGCGTTCAAGTTGCATGCCTTGCTTTGAGGTGAAGCGCAGTACAAGGTTAATTTGATAACGGCGTTCTACGGATTTTTTAGATACCTTTTGACCCTCTAAACTATACAGTTTCCCAGCCCCTTTTTTCAGGTAGCGAACAAATGAGGCCATGTTGAAGGTGATACGTTGCTGAACTTCATCGTATCCAGGTAAGAACTCACTGATATTAACTTGGTTCTTACAGCAAAAATGCATCAAGTTGGCGGCTTGTTTATTTTGCTGTCTTCTTTGTTTGAGGATTTTCACCACCTCTTGGGGTAAATCTTTTTTGCGAATATGCTCAAGCCAGATGGTTTGTGTACAAACAATGTCATCACTTACCGAGCTTTTAAATCGATTACGCCACTTTGGCCGACCCCTTTGAATTATCCGCCATGCCCATTGAGTGAGGTCTTCTTTAAAGGTTTCTCTGAGTCCATAGATAGCACCAAGAAGGGCGATGAGTGCGACGGTCACTTCTTGGAAGTTAGAACGGGCATTGAGCACGATAAACATCACAAACGCCATGATCACGCCAGTTACTAGACCTTTCACCAATCGTCGTAAATTGAGCGTTAAATCAATAGTCTGTTTATTAAACACCACACCGTACTCGATAAGTCGAGCAAGTAGCTTCATTTTATTGGTGATCCGATTCGGATCATCCAAGGTCACTTGCGAATTGTATGTTTGGTCTGTCCGATATTGATTCTCTAACTGACAAAATTCGATAAGAACAGCACGCTCTTCGCTAAATTCGCTGGACTTGGGGCCATTTGCAAGCAGCTTCAAAAAGGCTTGTTCGGTATGCCAACTGAGGTAGTTATCGGCATTTTGAAAATAAGACTTCAGCTTATTATCGGGAGGCGTGTAGCGCCTTAACTTTTTCAGCAGACGATCCGTTTGCTCAACTAACATCGCTGCTGCTGGGAAGAACTCTTCAGGTTCTTTAAGTTGCAGCGCAGCTTTCACATCGGAATCAAGGGCAATTTTAATTTGGTAACAAAACAGGTTGAGATTGAGACGATAACCGGTTTTTTGACCCTTATTTTGACTGATGAAACGACTATGAACCAGTGGTAAATGCAGTTGTTCTGAATAGTAAGCACTGTGGCTTTCTATATTGGCATTAAAAAAGTCTACCTCACTGAGCGTACTTTCGTTGATCCCCATATCTGTTGGGATTGAAAAATATAGGTCGAGTTGACAGGTCTCTTTGGGTAGGAGTTGATAGTGGATTTTAAAGGATAGATTTTCATCTTGGCTTAATTGGGCTCTGCTCACGCTATATCATTATCTCCTTAAATGTATTCTTATTCAGTTTAGCACAAATCCTTACGTAACATTGGCTTAAGTTGAAATTTACGATGTTAAATACGGTATTTTAAACTAAATAATGATAATGGCGGTGTGTAAATGGTAGAGTTGGTTTTTCACCAAGGAGAATGTATGACACATACACCAAGCTCGTTAGACATAAATGCCTTTATCAAAAAGTTGAGCGAGGATGCGCAGGGCATTGAATTTGAACAAACTATTGCATTGATTGACCGCTATTACCAATTTACTCCTGTGGCCTTTAGCAATGGCGAGCAACACAATGAATCAGGGACCAACCTTGGCTCATGTAAGATATTGGCTTTTGCGAAGTTACATCGACTTGATGAGAGAGCAACATTAAACTGTTTTGGACGGTACTATCGAGAGGACGTGCTGCAAAATCCACAGGGCAGCGATCATGGCAATATTAGAAACTTTATAAAGTTTGGTTGGCAAGGGGTGTCGTTTTCTCAACCCGCGTTACACGCACGCTAGGTGAGCGTCTGAGGGACGGTGTGGCAAACCACGCCGCCCGATGTGTATTAGCTTAGCCACCAGATATAAAAATATATTGGACGGATGCGCTCAAGCTACTCGACATAGCTGTTACCAGTGCTCTGGCTTATTTAATATTAATATCACCTTGGCTATCGCCAGCAACCTGCACAGATTTGTTGTTATCGCCTGCAACCGACTGTGTGGCCTTTGCTTTGTTTTGAGAGCGCTTAAAATACTGTAATACGGTAAATAAAACCCCGATGCCTGCAATAAGTAATGTAATCAGTGCAACTTGCACCTCAATGCTGTGATTGTAAAACCAACTCATATGTTAATCATCCTCTGGTATTGGTTCAGCCAATGAATTTAACTGCGCTTTAATCTGTTCGATTTTTGCTGTGGCTCCTATTTCTGTGAATAGCGCTAAACTCTTTAACCACATCATTTTAGCCCTATCCAGCTCACCGCCCTTACGGTAGATACTGCCTATATTGCCGTATTGGTTGGCCATGCCTTCTTTGCGCCCCAGCGCTTCATTGAGTGACAGGCTGTGCTGGAACATCTCAAGGGCGCTATCCAGCTCACCGCGTGCTCTGTAGACAAGACCCATATTGCCGTAACTAGCTGCCATGCCTTCTTTGCGCCCCAGCTCTATTTCGATAGTTAGACTTTTTTGGTGCATCTTAAGGGCGGTATCTAACTCGCCACGTATTTGGTAGACAAGGCCCATATTGCCATATTGTTTGGCCATGCCTTCTTTGCGGCCCAGCGCTTCATTGAGTGACAGGCTGTGCTGAAACATCTCAAGGGCAGTATCCAGCTCACCGCTTGCTCCATAGACGAGGCCCATATTACCGTATTGGCTGGCCATGCCTTCCTTGCGCCCCAGCGCTTCACTCAGTGCTAAGCTTTTTTGGAACATCTCAAGGGCCGCATCCAGTTCACCGCGTACTCGGTACACATTGCCCATATTGCCGTAACTAGCTGCCATGCCTTCTTTGCTACCAAGCGCTTCATTGAGTGACAGGCTGTGCTGAAACATCTCAAGGGCGGTATCAAGCTCACCGCGTACTTGATACACAAGGCCCATATTACCGTATTGGTTGGCCATGCCTTCTTTTCGGCCCAGTGCTTCACTCAGTGACAGGCTTTGCTGAAACATCTTAAGGGCGGTATCCAGCTCACCGCGTGTCAGATATACAATGCCCATATTGCCCATTGATATAGCAATCCAGAGGTTATCGTTATTACCTTGAGCAAGGTCTTTTAAGTGAGTATAAGCCTCTATGGCCTTATCCAACAGGCCCGTTCTTACATAAAGATAACCCAGTTGATTCCAAGCTTCCATGTAGTCGGGGTTAAGCTGTGTGGCGCGCAGGGTATGAGTAAGAGCGCGATGGGTGTTATGTAAATACGCTAACGTGCCTTTTTGGTAGTGACATTTAGCCGCTAATAAAATCGACGGTTCACTCTGGTTAATTTGTTTATCCAGTAGCGCTTCTGCACGTTCTACATTGCCACTGTCAATAATGGCTTGCAGCCCGTTATCTACCTCAAGCTCCGTTAAGGTATGATTATTTTTAGCGGCCACGAGGCTGGCAATAATTTCGGTGTGGGATTGCACAAGCTGGTTTTTCATATCCAGCTCTAATTGCTGGCTTTCTAGTTGTTTTGTTAATGCGTCAATTGCGGCTGTCGCTTTCGGGTCGCCCAGAATGATATCACCATAGACATTGCCGCCAACTTGAACCGACGAATTGTCATTACCCGTGACACCTTGAGAAACGCCATCGTTTTTCTTAAACCAACGGATGAGTACTGCTATTAATTTGACCAAGCGCGCTATCCCTAAAACTGACCTATACCCAGTAGGATGTTAGAGAAGCGTCACAGCAAATGCAAAAAAATTGCATGGTAGCGGTAATGTATGGCGTTTTTTGAAAGTTCGAGAGGCAAGTTGCTAAGGTGCCGGGAGGCTGATTTAGGGAGCATGACAACCGCTGGCAGTGATGTAGCAGCGGTTGTAAAAAGTAGGGCTACTTAGGTTTTTTTGGCATCGAGACGCCGACCTTTAAATGTGCTGAACTTGATGAATTACCACCAACCACTTTTTGGCAGTTTTTAAGGTTTAGTTCTTTCATGGTTTGTTTCCTTGTGTTTAAGTTTTTGGCTTAACTATTTAGGCCTCGTAGGCTTCGAGACGCCAAGCTCTAAATGTGCTGAACTAGATGAATTACCACCAACCACTTTTTGACAGTTTTTAAGGTTTAGTTCTTTCATGGTTTCTTTCCTTGTGTGTAGATTTATACAAATAAATAAGCGGTTCGGTTGATAAATTCAAACTGCGACCCCTTATCAGTAACAAAGTTAGCATCATTTAACAGCAATGTGAATGACTAAAAAACCACCATAATCATGGATTCTAATTTGTCTTGTAGCCATTTTCTTTTTTTTAAATTATAGCTTTTTAGGAGAGTGTATTGTCTTTATGGGAGGCGCAGACATGCTTGTAATGTGAGCGTTACGCTATTAAAGGCGCAGGTTTTGAAAGTGAGAGAGTTAAGGTACTAGATTGTGCCGTGTTTATTTAAGTGAGGAGCAGATCTAGGCTTGATAGTCGCTTTACTATCAAGCCTGATAAGTTGCTTGGAAGGAGGCGGCTAGGGTTACTCGCTCACAACGACTGTTCTTACATGTGGTGGCTGCTCTCGCGCTGCTTTGGTGAGCTTCACCAGTGCTTTTCGCACATCGGTGCTCTCTAAACAGGGTGTATCAAATTGCACATAGTAGTTTTTTTCATTGGCACGCAGATAGCAGCCATCGCTGACGAGGGTGGTCATCACTACATCGTCGCTGTCGATACCGTGCGTGAGCTTTAAAATCAGTTGGTTTGCGTCACTGTGATCTTGGTTCATATGGTTGACCATGTGCGTTTCGTCCTCTAAACCCCATTGCGGCGAACTTTGCTGCCACTCGTCTTTTTCAATCCAAAAAATATGACCAAAACCGCCGATGTAGCGTACACGCTTTACATCCATGCGCCATAGTTGAAAGTCGTGCGCTTGGCGGTAGCTTATGGCTTCTGGATATTGACGTTCATAGCGAGTGAGTAGGGCGTCATGTTCATCTTGTGGAACGGGGGCGGCGTCGCCTACTATCGTGACGCGGGCATGGGCATTTTGATCCCCTTGCTCGGCGGCATCAAACACGGTTGCACACATTTTGCTGTTCTCAGTCAGATTGCGAGAATGCTGCGCTATGCCTGCGATATAGAAGATTAAGCGTCCTTCATTGTCGCTCATAAATGGGGAGACAGAGCCAAATGGATATCCAGCTAAGTTTTTTGAAATGGTTGAAATAACGCAAACATTGGATTGTCTGACTAAAGTGCGTGCTTCAAAAGCAGCTTGTTCACGCATGGGTAACTCCTAGTTGTGGTTCTGAAAATATCATGGGTATTTGATAAGTTGGATGCGTTGTTATTTGCATGTGTGTCTTATAAATCGGTTGTAGTACTGAGGATTGTAAAACCTCTGTTGGTGTGCCGTCATGGCATAGTTGTCCGTTATTTAGCAGTAGTACACGGTCAGCGTACAGAGAAGTTAAGTTCAGATCATGTAAAACTGCAATGACGATATTACCTTGTTGGGCAAATGACTTAGCTTTGCTCAATGTTAAATGCTGGTGGTGCATATCAAGAGCGGATGTGGGTTCATCCAGTAGCATCAGCTTGCCTTTGGTATTGGCTTTATGGGCATCAAGTTGTGCTAAGCAGCGTGCAAATTGCACACGTTGAAATTCTCCACCTGACAATGCCGTCACATCTCGCACAGCCAGCTTTTCCAGAGTTAATTGCGCAATGAGTTGCTTAACCACCTGTTTTTGTTCATGTATCGATTCATGATAAGGATAGCGGCCCATCGCAATAAGCTCTGTGGCGCTAAATGAAAAGTTAACCTGATTGTTTTGTAACAGCACCGCTCTTTTTGTGGCGAGCGTGAGCTCATCAAAACTCTGGAGCGGTTGATTATCTATGGTGATCTGTCCGGTGTACGAGATATCGTTACAGATGGCACTTAACAGTGTGGATTTACCAGCACCATTTTCACCCAGTAAAACAATCAACTCTCCTTTTTGCGCTGTGAAGTTGATGCTGTCCAAGATTCGCCTATTACCGCGCTCAATTGATACATTTTGACAGCTAAGCATGCTGGCCTCGCTTTTGTTTTAATAGTTGATAGATAAAAAATGGACTACCAAATAACGCAGTAACTATGCCTATGGGTAACTCCGAGGGGGCAACAATTAAGCGTGACACCCAATCTGCGAGCAGCAATGCGACGCAGCCAAGTAAGATGCTCAGCGGTAACATGCGTCTTAAGTCAGGGCCGACTAACAATCGCGCGATATGCGGGACCAGTAAGCCGACAAAGCCAATCATGCCTGAAAGCGCCACCGCGCTACCCACACCCAATGCCACAATAAACACGATTTCAGCTTTTAGCTGCTTCACATTGACACCTAAATGGCGGGCTTCACGCTCGCCTAACATCAAGGCATTGATTTTCTTGCGGCGCACAAAGAGGGCATAGATACTTAGTACAATAAGCGGAGCGCCGTACTGCATCCCAGACCAGCTTGCACCGCCCAAAGAGCCCATTTGCCAGTAGGTCATTAAGCGCAGTGAGCTGTCATCAGCAAAAAAGCTAAATAAGCCAATAACAGCCATGGCCATGGCGTTTATCGCGACACCAGCCAATAACAAAGTGGTGATTTGAATTTGTCCGTGGTGGTTAGAAATTTTGTAGATTAACCCCGTCACGGCTAAAGCTCCCGCAAAAGCAGCTGGCGCAACCATGGCTTCGTGAATAAAGCTGACTTGCGCTGAGAGCGCTATCACTGACACAGCACCTACAGCTGCGCCACCTGTGACCCCCATGAGACTGGGATCGGCCAGTGGGTTTCGACACAGAGCTTGGGTTGCAGCGCCAGCACTGGCAAGCACTGAGCCGACTAGAATTGCTAGTAGCAGCCTTGGCAGGCGAATTTGTGTCATTACAGTCAAGTGTAGAGGTTGTACATCACCCGTCATTGACTCGGGCAGCAACCATACGATAGGCATTTTCCAATCCCAGCCAATAGCTCCACTACTAAGGGATAGCCATGCGAGCAGCCCTAACAACGCACAGCTGAACCAATACCACTGAATATGACGCTTATTTTCGACAAAAGGAGATGCCAAACTGCTCATAATATCTCTCGTTGGAACGCACTAAGTTGCGCAATGGCTTCAGGCAAACGAGATGTCATACCAATTGAAATTAATGAGTCCATGACCAGTAAGCGACACTCTTGTGCAGCAGGCACAAGTGCGAGGGAAGGTAACTGGCAAAACTTTTTCTTCCCTCCTAGCGAGTCGACGGTGTGGCTTGGCGCGACAATAAAGTCCGGATCAGCGGCCACAACGGATTCTATATTGTAAGGTTTGAATCCCGCTTCAGTGGCAAGGTTTTCAACTCCTGCGTAGTTGAACAAAATATCCGGCACGGTATCGGAGCCTGCGACCAAAATGCCTCGCTCACTCGCCGATAGAATGAACATGGCTTTAGTTTGTGTCAGTGCAGCTTTTTCTGGAAGCTGTTGTTGCAACTTACGAATTAGCGCTCTGGCATGTTGCTGTTTGTTTAGGTCGCTACCGAGTCTGTCGATTAGGGCGAACAGCTCTTTGACTTGCGTTGGTTTTGGATAGTGATTAACACGTACTCCCGTGCTCTTAAGTTGGGTCAGCACCTCCGCACGACCGCTGCCTTCGAGTGTTAACACCAGTGAAGGAGATTGTGATAGCACTCCCTCTGCGGATAAATCACGGTAATAGCCGACTTTGGGTAATGATTGAGCCCGTGCAGGGGAGGTACTTGAGGTATCAATCGCGACAACTTGCTCGCCTGCACCAATGGCAAAAACAATGTCTGTTAGTGTGCCGCCAGCGATCGCGATGCGTTCCGCGTGTGCTGCAAAACTTTGGGTGAATAGAGCGACCAGCAGATATAAGCGTAATTTCATTCTGTACCTCATTAATTTCTCATAAAGTGTGCGCTAAGTAGCAAAGCGATATGCCGTGAGCGCAGTCTGGTTGTGAGTGTATGAGGGATCATAGCGAATTAGAATTTCTAAATCCATATAAATATGCAAATGATAACTATTTTTATTTGCAATTATTCTCAGGTGCTTTTATAGTGCAAAAAAAATGAAGCATTCCCTTTTTGAGGTATTTACAAATGGTATTTAGACACACGGCAATTTACTTGGGTATTCTAGTCGCTTGGTCGGGAGCTCCGAGTGTGCAGGCTGAAGAATTTGAGAAAAATAAGGACGTGATCGTCGTAACGGGCTCGCGTGTAGAGCAGGCGCTTGGCGATGTGGCGGGGAGTGTGAATGTTGTTACCGAACAAGATCTTGAAGACGAGCTGGCGGTTGATCTGAGTACGGCATTCCGCTATCAAACAGGGATTAATGCAACGGGCAATGCAGGGCAGGCTCAAGCACTCAATATTAGAGGTATGGGTGGTAACCGTGTGGTTTATGTTAAAGATGGCCGCAGAGTAAACGACGCCTATGATGGAGGGCAGGGATTATTAGTAGGTCGAGGCTACTTGGATGTAGATGGCATTCGCCAAATTGAAGTCGCAAAAGGCGCAGCCTCGTCGCTTTATGGCTCTGATGCATTGGGTGGTATTGTGGTGATCACTACCAAAACCCCAACCGACTACCTAAGTGGCGGCGACCAATATGTTAGCCTACAAGCGGGGTTTAATGGCTTAAGTGATGAAACGTCACTCTCGGGTGTATTTGCAAAACGTTTTGGCGACAATGCCACATCCATTCAATTAACTCACCGCGATGGTAGCGAGACGCAAAATTACCAAGAAACACTGCCCGAGTTTGATTATCAAAGTACCGCGCTAGTCTTAAAGTCTCAGCATAGTTTGACAGATACCAGCCTGTTACTGGCATCGGTGGATTACTTTAGGCAAGAAACCGAGCAATTAGTCGACCTTGGTAGCCATGAAACCCAAGATGACAATAGTAATGTATCTTTCTCTTTGGCATATAAAAGTACACTTCCTACACTGGCTTATGACAACTTAGACGCACAAGTCTATATCACCAATTTTGAGCAGCGCAGTGACCAACTACGCGCTGGTAATGGACGCTCAGGTCCATATATCGACAGCAATAACTACCGTTTTGAGCAACAAATAATGGGTGCCAAGTTGGTGTTGGATAAAGTATGGACAGCGGACAGCATCAAAAATCAGTTTGTTTATGGCGTAGATTTTGAGCGTTATGACACGGTACGCCCAAGGCTAAAGTCGCGTTTTGACATGTCGGGGCAAAGCGTGTTTTTGAATGAGCCACAAAAAGCATTTCCGGGCGCGGATACCGACATGTTAGGGATTTTTGTGCAAAATAACGCAGCCTTGATTAAAGATACCCTCGACTTGCAAATGGCATTGCGCTGGGACAGATTTGATATGCGCGCTAAGCAAAGTAGTTTATATAGTGGTGAATTTAAAGATATTGACGAAACAGCATTCTCACCAAAAATCGGTCTAGTTTATTCATTCACTGACAGCTTACGTGTGTATGCACAATATGCTGAAGGGTTTAAGATCCCACCGCATGATCAGGCCTATCAAAGTCACGGTGTAGAGCCTTTTTATCAAATATTGCCTAATGCACAGTTAGCGCCTGAGTACAGTGAAGGTGTTGAGTTAGGTTTACGCGGTGATTTTGATAATCACCAGTTTGTGTTCACTACCTTCAACACGCAATTTGATGGCTTTATTGCCTCTAAACTGGTTCGTAGTGAAGCTACCCGTATACCGGGGGTTAACAAAGCCTACTATCAATATCAAAATCTCTCTGATGTAGAAATAGAAGGGGTAGAGGCCTCATATACGGTTTGGTTTTCTGACCAGTTTGCGATTGATGGCGGGGTAACCTATATGCACGGTAAGGATAAGGTGAACGATAGCTACCTAGAATCGATTAGCCCACTCCATGGTTACCTTAAAGCGAAGTATGAATTAGGAGACTTGTCTTTCACTGCTGCTATGCGAGCGGCAAAAAAGATGGACAAAGTGCCGACTGAGAATAGTGCAAAGACCCCAGGTTGGGGCACATTAGACTTATTCGCGCAATATCGCTTCGGCCACTGGCAGGTAAACGGCGGGTTATTTAACGTTTTGGATAAACATTACACCCACTATAATAGTGTGGCAGGTCAGAGTGTTGAGGACGATTTGAGCCAATATAGCCAGCCCGGTCGTCATTTTGCGATAAACTTTAAGTACGCTTTGTAATATAATTGTCAGGGTGCGCTTTACTCAAGCGCCACCCTGTTACTCATCCTGTACACTTTATATATACTCAGTGCCGCTAAAGTGCGCACAATTCAAGTGACATAGTGAGAAAAGTCAATTCTTACTTGCATTGTTGAAAAAAACTCGTACAATTCCCCAGCTTCCCAATAGTGGGAAGTAAATCTTATTAATGAAAACAGTCAATCTATTCAGAGGACGGTATGGTAACTATTCGTTTGCAACGTGGTGGCGCTAAAAAGCGTCCTTTCTATCAAATTGTGGTTGCGGATAGCCGTTTCTCGCGTGACGGTCGTTTCATCGAGAAAGTAGGTTTCTTTAACCCTATCGCTCAAGGTCAGGAAGAGAAAATTCGTTTAGATCTAGCTCGTGTTGAACACTGGGTAGGTCAAGGCGCAGCTCTAACAGATCGCGTAGCTAAGTTAGTTAAAGACGCTCGTAAAGCGGCTTAATAGGCGTAAGTGTAACCATGAGTCAAGAAAACACCACGATTATTGTAGTAGGTAAACTTGGTGCCCCTTATGGTATTAAGGGCTGGCTTAAGGTGCATTCATTTACTGATGATCCCCAAGGGATCTTCGATTTCAGCCCATGGTTGATAGGGCAACAAGGTAAATGGCAAACCCTTGAAGTAAGCGACTGGCGTCGCCACAACAAGGGCTTTATCGCCAAGTTCGCGCAAGTAAACGACAGAGACCAAGCAATGGCTTTCACCAATGCAGAAATTTCTGTAGATGCTGCGCAACTGCCAGAACTACCCGATGGGGAGTTCTATTGGCGAGATCTCATTGGCATGTCTGTTGTAACCGATAAAGGTTATGACTTAGGACAAGTTGATGACTTGATGGAGACGGGCTCAAATGACGTTTTGGTTGTGAAAGCAAACAAGAAAGATGCATTTGGTCAATCTGAGCGTTTGATTCCTTTTCTAACTGATTCAGTTATCAAAGAAGTTAAACACGAAGAAAAACAAATTATTGTTGATTGGGATCCTAGCTTTTAATGAGCCAGGAAAAACCTTTGCAACAACATTCTCTGTGGGTCGGAGTGATTTCACTTTTTCCTGAGATGTTTGATGCAATTACCCAACAAGGCGTTACAGGACGCGCAGTTAAAAACGGTTTAATCGATTTTAACTGTTGGAATCCTCGGGACTATGCAACTGATAAGCATAGAACGGTGGATGACAGACCTTACGGTGGTGGTCCTGGCATGTTGATGATGGTGCAGCCATTGCAACAAGCAATACTTGCGGCCAAAGCGGCAGCAGGCGAAGGCGCTAAAGTAATTTATATGTCCCCTCAAGGGCGAAAACTAGATCAACAAGGCGCGGTCGAATTGGCCAAGTCTGAAAAATTGATTTTAGTAGCTGGTCGCTACGAAGGTATAGACGAGCGGATCATCGAGTCTTATATAGATGAAGAATGGTCCATTGGTGATTTTATCCTCAGCGGGGGTGAACTTCCAGCCATGACATTAATCGACGCAGTCGCGCGACTAGTGCCAGGGGTGTTAGGTCATAACCAATCTGCGGAGCAAGACTCATTTTCGGATGGCTTGTTGGATTGCCCTCACTATACTCGGCCAGAAACATTGGATGGCAAAAAGGTGCCTGCTGTATTACTCAGTGGAAACCACCAAGAGATAGCCAAATGGCGCACAAAGCAGTCGTTAGGCAGAACTTGGTTACGACGTCCAGACTTGTTGCGTAACCTAGCTCTGACTGAGGAGCAAGCGACACTACTCGCTGAATTTCAGCACGAGTACCAAGAAGCTTGTGGCTAGAAGACAGTTACACCTAGGAATGTGAGAAATAAAATGGCAAAAGTAAACCAAAATATTATTAAAGAGCTTGAAGCTGAACAGCTTAAGCAAGACGTACCTGCATTCGGCGCTGGTGACACAGTTGTTGTTCAGGTTCGTGTAAAAGAAGGTGAAAAAGAGCGTCTACAGGCCTTTGAAGGTGTTGTAATCGCTAAGCGTAACCGTGGTCTACACTCAGCTTTCACAGTTCGTAAAATCTCGAGCGGTGAAGGTGTTGAGCGTGTATTCCAAACGCACAGCCCTCTAATCAGCAGCATTGCAGTTAAGCGTCGTGGTGCGGTTCGCCGTGCTAAGCTTTACTACTTGCGCGAGCGTTCAGGTAAATCAGCACGTATTAAAGAGAAACTTAACTAATACGGGCGTTTACCTCGCTAAAAAAACAGGCCACTCTTTGAGTGGCCTGTTTTGGTTTGTAACCTCGAAAATTTCAGCTAACATAAAGTGCCTTTGCGCTTTTATCCTCTTCACTATCTTGATAGACTCCTTGTATCGTATTTTTTACTTCTGTAATTTTATCTTTACACCCTTTGGCGAGCGTAATGGATTTAAATGAATTAAGACAAGGCATTGACCAGTGTGATACTGAGTTGGTGAACTTATTGGCAAAACGCCGTGCGCTGACCGAGCAGGTTGGCACCATCAAACAACAAACAGGCGCGCCATTGCACGCTCCAGACAGAGAAGCGCAACTGATAGCGTCAAGACGCGAGCAAGCGCAAAACCTGAATGTAAACCCAGATCTGGTTGAAGATATCCTGCGCAGAATGATGCGCGAGGCATATGAAAATCAACAAAGTAGACTAGCATGTGTTGCGCCAGAACTATCACCAGTGGTGATTGTTGGTGGTAAAGGAGCAATGGGGCAATTGTTTGCAAAACAGCTAGAGCGCTCTGGCTATGAAGTGAGAATTTTGGATAAAGACGATCAGGCGCAAGCTAGTGTACTGTTAGCTGATGCTAAACTGGTGCTGATCAGTGTGCCTATCAATGCCATCGAGAGCGTGGTGAATAGTCTACCCGCGCTACCCGAAGAATGTATTTTGGCTGATATTACCTCTGTAAAGCAACAGCCGTTAAAGGTCATGCTTAACAAGCATAGCGGGCCCGTAGTGGGTTTGCATCCAATGTTTGGTCCTGATATTTCTCATTGGGTAAAACAAACCATTGTCGTTTGTGAAGGGCGTGCCCATGCGCAATGTACTGGTTTGTTAAAGCAGCTTGGTGTGTGGGGCAGTCAATTAGTTGAAATAGATGCGAAGAAGCATGATCAAGCCATGCAAATCATTCAGGTTATGCGACATTTGACCACCTTTGTTTATGGTCAGTTTTTATCAAAACAATGTCACACGCTAGAAGAGCTGCGCAGCTGTTCATCGCCTATCTATCAGCTGGAATTGATGATGGTTGGGCGGTTGTTTGCACAATCTCCTGAGCTATATTCAGACATTATGCTCGCGCAATTTGATGATGTTGAAGGGTTATTGGCCAGCTATCAAGAAACCTTTGCCAGTACCTTAGAAAAGCTGCAAAGGGGTGATAAAGAAGCGCTAATAGATGCCTTTACTCAAGCGAAACAGTATTTTTCAGATAGCGCAGCGCAATTTTTAAGCCAAAGCCGTGGTTTGTTAAACAAAGCCAATGACGCAAAAGTGCTAGACTAAGCGCTAACAATTGTGTCAAGCAAAGGGAGATTTACTTCCTTTGCTTGTCCATTATCTACAAGAGTAAAGTTAAAGTACCTCGACAGCTTTTATAGATTCACTTTGATAGCAGCCTAATATGCGCACATATTGTGTGTGATCTTTGAGTTCCTCTAGTGCCCTTTGCACATCTGGCGAGGCAATATTGGCGACTAGATCGACGTAAAATATTTCTTCCCATGGGTTGCCAGGTACTGGGCGTGATTCAAGTTTCACCATATTAATATTGTGCTGTTTAAACACCATTAATGCATCAGCCAGTGAACCAACCTGTTGTTTAGTGGCCATTATCAGGCTCGTCTTAGTTGGGATCTGTGTTGATACCTGTAGAGCCTTACGTGCAACAACAATGAAGCGGCTGTGGTTTTCGGCCTGATTAGCCAAACCTGTTTTTATGACTTCAAGGCCTACATCTCTACCTGCTTGTGCAGAACCAATGGCAGCACTGTTTGGCGTATTCAGAGCACTTTGTAGGGCGCTTGACGTTGAATCACAAGTTTCGTGCAGCACATCCCCTAAGCCCTGAACAAACTTACTGCACTGGGCAAATGGTTGCGGGTGAGCAAATAACTTATTGACATCTTTGAGCTGTGTATCAGGTAGTGCCAGTAGACAATGTTCAACGGTGTGCGTGACTTCACCAACAATAGAAACTTGTGCGTGTTGCAGTAAATCAAACACTTCGTTGATACTTCCTGAACTGGTGTTTTCAATAGGAAGAAGACCAAAATCAGCTTGCCCTTTTTCTACTTGTTCAGTGATTTGCTCAAAACTTTGACAGCCCATTTCGATAAGTTTACCGGGTCTGCGACTAAAATACTTGTGACAGGCTAACTGGCTATATGAACCCGGGCCACCCAAGTAGGCAACGCGGTGCGTGTCGCCTACCGCTTCTGGGTTTAAATTCTTCTGTAATAAAGCTTGTTGGTTTAAAACCGAGTCTTCCAGAATGATTTGAAATACATTATTGATATAAAAAGCATCTAGTCCAAGTGATTTGCCATAGCTTATTAGTTTTTCTAGAAGTATTTGTTCGCGGTGTTCGTCACGAATAGGCTTCTGATTTGCTATTTTATATTCTAAAACGCTATAGCTTATGCGGCGGCGCTTGGCTAATAGGATTAACAGCTCGGAGTCAATCTCATTTATATCGCTACGCAGAGCGTTTAAAGTGTCTTCAGTCATAGGTCCTCATTCCCATTGGCAAAAAAAAACCTCCCAGTTGGGAGGCCTACTATTTGTGTTACGCGCAAACAGATAAGCCTCCTCATCGGAAGAAGCTAAAAAAGAAAAATTGTAAGTGCGTGTAACAATAAAATTCATGGTTAGGTTTTAACATCTAAGTAATCTGCCTACATTATTAACATACTTTAATTTGTTTCTACAAGCATTAGTTTTATATAAGGCCTTATAAAAACCAACTTTCGGTGCAATTGGTATTTTATAGGCTTGGCGTGACAGTTAAGTATCTGTTATATTTGTCCGATTAAATGCTTAAAAATAACAACTAATATAAGGGTTTAGCTGTGGTCAATCGCCGACCCCCTTCACGATTTGGAATACACTCGCTCAGTGTTAAGTTATCCATACTTATCTCGGCAGTGTGCGTGATCGCGGGAATTTTTGCTGCGGCACTCATGCTGAAATCTGAAGAAAGACAACTGATCCACGAAGAGTACAATGAACTTAAACGCGTTAGTAATCAGCTAATTCAGCAGTTTAACCATCATCTTGATCACAAAACCAATCTGGCTGAGCAAGCAAACGCTATCGTTGCAAAAGAGCTATATTCACAGATAAGAAATACCGTTAACGCACCGTTTATCGAAATTCGTAAAGAAAATGGGGTGTACGCCAGCACCGCGAGCAATGGTTTATCAGCGGCACAGCTAACATCTGAGGCTAGTTTGAATGAACAGCAAACGCACCTATTTGCTCAATCAGAATCCCTATGGAATGTGTTAGCGCCTCCACTATTACAAGATTTCTTTAATTTTTATTTATATACCACTGGTGATTTTGTACGAGTTGCTCCGCCAAATGTTTTAATCAATCAAATTGACAGACAAAAAGTGCTCAATGCTCATATCCTGCCTTTACTCACTGAAGAGCTAAACCCAACACGAGAGGCATTGTGGTCAGATGTTCACTTTGACAAAGTCTGGAACAAGTGGGTAATAAGCGTGTTGGTGCCGCTGTACCATAAAGATGAATACATTGGTTTTACGGGGTCAGACATTGAAGTCAATCATATGCTGGCTCAGATACTCTCTCCTGATGAGCATCAAGGCTATGTCATTTTTAGTGCCGAGGGAGAAATCATTGCTGCGCCGAGTTTGGGAAAAGCCACATTGCAAAATCATGGCGCCGAAGAAACGTCAGACTTATTTCCTGCATTAAGTAAGGTTTTTCAGCCTGTGTTGTCCTCTAAGTTGGCAGAATACCAAGGAGAGTTTGAACGTGAGGGTCAGGATCACATAATCAATATCACTTCTCTCAAAAAGCTGGGCTGGTATGTAGGCACTTACAAAAAGCGAGATGTAACTCTTGCCAACATTCAAGCGTTAAAAGTTAAGTTGTTTGGTCTGTTTATTCTATATGCCGTGTTTGTGGCGTTGTTGTTGCATCAGGTGTTGTATCAATTAGTTCTCAGCCGAATCAATGCCTTAGTTGGTGCAGTATCTGGTTTTGGTAAAGGGCAGTGGGAGACGCCAAACCTGCCTAGCAGTAATGACGAAATAGGTTTGTTGAATGACGCATTCAATAAAATGAGTGCTGAGATCAAAGCCTTAGTCGGTGGCTTAAACCAACGTATACAAGAAAAAGAAAAAGCCGAAAAGCAAGCCAACCGTTTATCAAAAGCAGTATCCTTCTCGGGAACGGCAGTGGCTATCACCAATGGCAATTTTGAAATTGAATATGTTAATCCGAAAATGATTGAAATGACGGGGTTTGAAGAAGCACAGTTTATAAATGCCCCCTTATTAAGCATTATTTCATCGGATATGGCTATTTTAATTGATGATATAGATATTGATTTAAGAAGCCGTAATTACTGGCGTGGGGACACCGTACTTGAAGGCGCTGGAACAGACCCAATCTGGGTAAGTTTAAGTATTTCGCCGATACGTGAAGCCGATGGCACCATCTCAAGTTATGTTGCCTCCGCACAAGATATTTCATTCGTTAAAGAAAGCCAGCGCAAGATGGAAGAGTTGGCGTACTTTGATACCTTAACCGGATTGGCGAATAGAACGTTTTTCAGGATGCAGTTACGCAAATCAATGGCGTTAGCTGGGCGTGGTCATTATGCATTTGCATTGTTTTATTTTGATTTGGATGAGTTCAAACGAATAAACGATACATTGGGTCATGATGCCGGTGACAGGTTGTTGGTGGAAGTGGCTGAGCGCCTAAAAAACCGTTTGCGTGCGGAAGATACCATAGCACGTTTAGGCGGAGACGAGTTTGCGGTGTTACTCAGTGGCATCGACAATCGAGATAACGCCATGGAAGTGGCTCATATTATTCAGAGAACCATCAATAAGCCCATCAAGCTTGGCAATAACGAAGTTATTGTTAGTGCCAGTATTGGTATTACCATGGCTCCGTTTGATAGCCAAGAAGAAGAGCAGTTACTAAAGCATGCTGATTTGGCCATGTATGAAGCAAAAGCAAAAGGGCGCAACACCTTTCATTTTTACTCTCAAGAACTAGATGCAGCAGCGAATGAAAGGCTGTTTATTGAAAATGAGTTGCGCATTGCCCTCAAAGCAAAGCAATTTAAGCTAAATTACCAGCCGCAGGTTAACAGCCAAACTTTGGAAGTGATTGGCTATGAAGCCTTGATCAGATGGTATCATCCCGAAAAAGGGTTTATCCCGCCTGATAAATTTATTCATATAGCAGAAGCAACCGGCATGATTGTGGAGCTAGGTGAGTGGGTGATTGACGAAGCTTGTCGCTTTTCAATGCAATTACAAGCGTTGGGACAAGCGGGTAATATGTCTATCAACTTATCGGCACGTCAGTTTAAAGATGACCGCCTCATAAGCACTTTATCGGATGTGTTAGAGCGTACAAAAATGCCACCGCATTTGCTTCATTTAGAGCTCACAGAGAGTATGCTAATGGGTGATGTCGAGGCGGCTATCACACAGTTACACGAAATTAAAAAGCTGGGTGTTGCCTTATCGATTGACGATTTTGGTACAGGCTATTCATCATTGAGTTATTTGAAGCGTTTCCCCGTTGATATGCTCAAGGTTGACCGCTCTTTTGTACAAGATATACCTGAGGACCAAAACGATATGGAGATCACCGCAGCGATTATCGCGATGGCGCAAAAGCTTAAGCTCCAAGTGGTTGCAGAAGGTGTAGAAACGCAAGAACAAATAGATTTTCTACAAAAGAACAATTGCTTTATTGTACAAGGCTACTTTTATAGCCCACCTATCAAAGGGTCTGAGGTTCACGGATTTTCCCAAAGCTTGAAGCGTCAGGTATAGCTCAAAACGACTATCTAATTTAGCGATAAATATGTAATAACTGGGCTTAGAGCGCCACTAAGCTTTTATTCATCGGTGCAATCGCATAAAATGCTCCGCTATTGTGTATGGAGGTAGTAGTCAGTATGCGTGTTGCATTAGGTATCGAGTATAACGGTGCAAGTTATAGTGGTTGGCAAAGACAGTCACATGTAAATAGTATTCAGCAAGAATTAGAAACCGCGTTGTCGCGGATCTGTAATCATCCTATCGATATCGTATGCGCAGGTCGTACCGACGCAGGTGTTCATGCTACAGGTCAAGTCGTGCACTTTGATACGCACGCTCAGCGTGATATGAGTGCCTTTACATTGGGTCTCAATTCTCAGTTACCTGATGACATTGCGATTCGTTATGCGCAACAAGTAGATGATGAGTTTCATGCACGCTTTAGTGCAACGGCTAGAAGATACCGCTATGTAATCTACAATCACCCGTTTCGCCCAGGAATTTTACGCAGCGGCGTGACACATTATCATCATGCATTGGATGAAAAGCTTATGCAGGCCGCGTGTCCTGCAATGATTGGTGAGCAAGATTTTACTTCCTTCCGCGCAGTGCACTGCCAATCCAACACACCGTTTCGTAATATCCATCACCTCAACGTGGAACGTGTGGGAAATTATGTAGTGATCGATATTAAAGCCAATGCGTTTTTACATCATATGGTGCGTAACATCACTGGGTGTTTGATAGATATTGGGATTGGTAAAGAATCTCCTGATTGGATGCAGCATCTACTGGATATAAAAGACAGAACGCAAGCAAGTGCCACAGCTAAGCCAAATGGACTATATTTGGTGGATGTGGATTATCCTGAAAAATGGCAGATCCCTTCAACGCCACTGGGGCCGCTGTTTTTACCAGAATAGATTAATCTAAATAGTTTTCAGAGAATGTAATAATATTGGACTACTAAGACCAGTTTTTTATATCTCTGATAACTAATTCATGTTTTAATTAAGAAAATTTGTCTGTAAAGATACAGACTAGCGACACAGATTAGCAATAAGAGAGTTGCCATGAGTTGGTTAGAAAAAATCTTACCTAAGACCACAAAATCGTCAGGTAAAAAAGAAATCCCTGAGGGTGTTTGGGCTAAATGTACAGATTGTGATTCTATTTTATACAAAGCAGAATTAGAGAAGTCTTTAAACGTATGTCCTAAGTGTGATCATCACATGCGTTTGAGCGCTAGAAAGCGTCTTGAGTTATTTTTGGATGATGCAGATCGCCAAGAATTAGGCGCGCATCATGAGCCAAAAGATATATTAAAGTTTAAAGACTCGAAAAAGTATTCGGATCGTATCACTGCTGCGCAAAAAGTCAGTGGTGAAAAAGACGCGTTAGTTGCAATGAAAGGTCGCTTAAAAGGTATGCCTGTAGCGGCGGTTTCTTTTGAATTTGCGTTTATGGGCGGTTCAATGGCATCGGTTGTAGGTGCTAGATTTGTCGATGCAGTCGATGAGTGTTTGGCACACAACATGCCGTTGATATGTTTCTCTGCATCAGGTGGTGCACGTATGCAAGAAGCTCTTATGTCACTGATGCAAATGGCTAAAACCAGTGCTGCACTGGCCAAAATGTCTGAGCGTGGCTTACCGTTTATCTCTGTACTGACAGATCCAACCATGGGTGGCGTATCGGCCTCGTTAGCAATGCTAGGAGATATCAATGTGGCAGAGCCAAAAGCATTGATTGGTTTTGCGGGCCCTCGCGTTATCGAGCAAACAGTGCGTGAAACTTTACCAGAGGGGTTCCAGCGCAGTGAATTCCTGCTCGAACACGGCGCTATTGACATGATAGTTGACCGCCGAGAAATGCGTGACACCCTTGCACGTGTTTTGGCTAAGTTTATGAACTTGCCTTCTACCGAACAAGAGCATAGAGTAGCGTAACTTTTTCCATTTAAGCTATTTTATTGATGACAGTTCAAATCCCTGGCCAATCATCTAGTCTTGATGATTGGCTTTGTTATTTAGAGGGTGTTCACCCTGCAAACATCGAAATGGGCCTAGAGCGCGTTAAGCACGTTGCCGAACAAACCCAGTTACTTAACACTTCAAGTAAAATTATCCTCATTGGTGGCACCAATGGTAAAGGAACAACCGCGCGCTGTTTAGAGTCTTTGCTGCTTGCTCAAGGCTTTAGTGTAGGCACTTACGCGTCACCTCACTTGGTTCACTATAATGAACGTGTGCGCATAAATGGCGCACAACTTTGCGATCAGGACCATGTAGACGCTTTCCATATGCTTGAACAGGGCAGAGGTGACACACAACTGACTTACTTTGAATATGGCACCCTTGGCGCGCTTGCCATTTTCAAGCGTTATGCCGTGGACTACATTCTGTTAGAAGTGGGCCTAGGTGGCCGTTTTGATGCCACTAACATTGTGACGCCGTATGCTAGTGTGATAACCACAATAGACTTAGATCACAAGGAGTACTTGGGTGATACAAGAGAATTGGTGGGTTATGACAAGGCAGGTATTTTCAGAAGTGATACCCCAGCAATTGTGGGTGATTTAAATATTCCGCACACAGTGACTGACTATGGCACACAAATCAATGCAGATATGGTACTGGCAAATCGCGACTTTAGCCATGTTGTCACAGAGCAAGGATTTGAGTGGCGCTATCAGCAATACAACTATGAATTTGCGACGCCAGCCATCCCAATACAAAATGTGGCGACCGCATTGACTACTTTAGCTAAGCTAACGTTACTACCAAGTGAGCAGGTGATTCGCTCATGTTTGTCACAGTTACAAGTAGAAGGACGTTTTCAGCAACTTAGTGATTCGCCTAAAGTTTATACAGATGTGGCGCATAACCCTGAATCGGCTCGATATTTGAAGCAAAAAATGGCTCTATTTAAGGAACGAGGGTTTAAAATCCATGCATTAATCGCTATGCTTGCAGACAAAGATAAAGCAAGCGTTATTCAAGAAGTCTCTGATGTGATTGATGTTTGGTCATGCGCCTCGTTGCATGGGCCAAGAGCTGAACAAGCAGAGAACTTGCAGAGCTTGGTGGCACAGCATACGCGAGCAGAGTGTTTAGGTTATGACAACGTGAAAGCTGCATTGGATAAAATATTGGCAACACAGAAGGATGATACTGTGTTAATCATATTTGGTTCATTCCTCACGGTGGCTGACGCCATTAAATATTGGCAAAAATAGAGAGTAGTAAAGTGGATTCAGGATTTGTAAATCGCTTAGTGGGTACCAGCATTGTTGTGGTAGCTGCCATAATTTTTATTCCTAACATTCTTGATGGTGAAAAGGTTCACTATAAAGAGGGGTTTAAAGCTATTCCTGAGCGGCCTGAATTCACGACTGTTGATTTACAACAAGATATTGATGAGAGAGCTGAGCTGGCACCCAAAGTGGCTGGCGCGCCAATTGAAGATATTGCCGCTGATGATCAACAGTATGTAGCGGCCACTACAGACGACGAAGTATCGGCAACACCAAGCAGCACCACGTCAACAGAGCCATCTAAGAAAGAAACTAAGAGCCCTAGTACGAGTGAATCAAAAGTTGTAGAAAAAACTCCTACGCCGACACGGGCGTCTAGCTCTAACTTCACCAGTATGGCGTATGTGATTCAATTGGGGAGTTTCTCTCACAAACCCAATGTCGATGCGTTGGTTGCAAAATTGACCAAAAATGGATTTAAGGCGTTCACTCGTCCGGTACAAACTCCCAATGGCACTCTGACAAAGGTGTTCGTTGGGCCAGATTTAAATAAGGCAAAACTTGAAGCTAAGTTACCAGAATTAAAGAAATTAACTAAGCTTAATGGGCGTTTGACACAATTCGAAATTGCAAAATGATCTGGTAATTGCCCAGCGGCTCTTATAGAATGCGCCCCAAATTAACGACTTATTGGTTTATATGAACTGGGTTGATTACACAATTCTTGGTATTGTCGCTTTATCGACATTCTTCGGATTAATTCGTGGTTTTGTTAAAGAAGCCATGTCATTAGCCGTTTGGATTGGTGCCTTTTTCATCTCCAGCTTATTCTATCAATATCTAGCAACCTTCCTAACTTCCATTTCAGAACCCCTTTTAAGAAATGCAGCCGCAATAACCATATTATTTTTTGCGACCTTACTGTTGGGCGGGTTTGTTAACTATATTTTAGGTGAGATTGTGCAACGCACAGGCTTGACCGGTACCGATCGAATCTTCGGACTCGTTTTTGGTGCATTAAGGGGCGTATTGGTCGTGAGCGCCTTATTGTTTTTTCTCGATGCATTCACCGGTGCGCCAAATACGCAGTGGTGGCCAGCATCAACTTTGATCCCTGAATTTGGCTTTGTTATAGAGTGGTTTTTTGCCTATCTAGAACATAACTCCAGCTTTTTGAATTCAGTAAACCGTTAATCGGCGAGGAAATTTTAATGTGTGGTATCGTTGGGATAGTCGGAAAGTCTCCTGTTAATCAGGCGATCTATGATGGCTTAACTGTTTTGCAGCACCGTGGCCAAGATGCGGCAGGTATTATTACCATTGACAACAATACGTTTAGTTTACGTAAAGCAAACGGCTTAGTGAAGGATGTATTTCATACTCGTCACATGAAGCGACTACAAGGCAGTATCGGTATCGGGCATGTGCGTTACCCAACTGCAGGCTCGTCAAGCTCCGCAGAAGCGCAGCCTTTCTATGTTAACTCACCGTTCGGCATTGCGCTTGCGCATAACGGCAATCTGACGAATGCGGAAGCGTTAAAAGAACGATTGTTCACACAGGCACGCCGTCATGTTAACACGACATCAGACTCAGAAGTGTTACTGAACATCTTAGCTTATGAGCTTGGTAAGTCTGAAAAAATGAAGCTTGATGCAGAAGATATGTTTGCTGCTATCAGTGAAGTGAATGCCCAAGCGACAGGTGGTTATGCAAGCATTGCGATGATCATCGGCCATGGTATTTTGGCGTTTAGAGACCCAAGCGGTATTCGCCCATTAGTATTCGGTAAGCGTGAGACGCAACAGGGAACAGAGTATATGTTTGCGTCTGAGAGTGTTGCACTGAAAATTGATGGTTATGATTTTGTACGTGATGTTGCACCAGGTGAAGCAATTTACGTAACAGAAGACGGTGAATTTCATTCACAGTTGTGTGCTAAAAAGACCACACATGCGCCTTGTATCTTTGAGTTTGTTTATTTTGCGCGCCCTGACTCAGTCATCGACAAAATGTCTGTATATGCAACTCGTGTGAACATGGGCACCAAGCTTGGTGAGAAAATTGCCAGAGAATGGGCTGATAAAGAAATTGACGTGGTTATTCCAATTCCTGAAACTTCATGTGATATCGCACTAGAAATCGCATCTGTGCTGGATTTACCATATCGTCAGGGATTCGTGAAAAACCGTTACATCGGCCGTACATTCATCATGCCGGGCCAAGAAATGCGTAAGAAGTCTGTACGCCGTAAGCTCAATGCGATTGACAGTGAGTTTAAGGGCAAGAATGTTCTATTGGTTGATGACTCTATTGTACGTGGTACAACCTCAGCGCAAATCGTAGAAATGGCACGTGAAGCCGGGGCAAAAAATGTTTACTTTGCATCGGCGGCACCTGAGGTACGTTTCCCGAACGTTTATGGTATAGATATGCCATCGGCTGCTGAATTGATTGCACATGGCCGTGAAGTAGAAGATATCAATGCGAGCATTGGCTCAGATGGTTTGATTTATCAATCATTACCCGATTTAATCGCCGCGGTGCGTGAAGAAAACCCTGAGATCACTCGCTTTGAAACGTCAGTATTTGACGGTCAATACATCACCGGTGATATCGACCAGAATTACCTGAACCGCGTAGATGCGCTGCGTAATGACTCTGCGAAGTCAACACGTGAGAAAGCCATGTCAGCGAGTTTAGAGCTGCACAATCAAGAAGAGGGTGAAGAGTAATAAAGTTAACTTTTTACTCTGTTATTAATACCTGCATTGTAGTTACCCCTAAAATGCCTGATGTTTTTCATCGGGCATTTTTTATGAGTATAAGTCTTACAGCCTTTATATTTCATTGTATATTTGTAAAATAAAGGTCTCCAATGTTGAAACTTATGTTAATTTTTGGTATCAATTGTAATGGGTTGTTGTACTTCTTTGAGAGTATCTTATGCGACTTGTTTGCCTGAGAGTTGTCCTTACTATATCCCTTTTTTACATAGTGCTTTGGAATACATGTGAAGGGCGAGAAACAAAAATTTTTTTCCATCAAGATAAAGAGCTTTTACTCGAACACTTAACTTCTGAAGAAATAGAGTATTTGAATGAAAATTCTTCATTTACATATTGTGCAGACCCGCAATGGAAGCCATTGGAGTGGATAGATGACGGTTTCCGCCATCAAGGCTATATCGCAGATTACTTAGCACTTATTTCACATGGGTTGGGCATCAATTTCGAATTATTTCCTACCAATAGTTGGACGAGCACACTAGAAGCCATTAAGCAAAGAGACTGTGACTTTGTATCTGCTGCAATGCAAACTCAGGTACGGGAGCTTTATGTAAACTTTACTCAACCGTACCTATCGTATGCATTTGCTATAGCAGTTCATAAAGATGCAGATTGGAGTACTAGCGAATCATATAAAAGTAAAACAATCGCTTTGGTGGAGGGTTACTCATACGAAGAAAAGCTCAGAGCTAATTATCCTGGTATTAAGTTGCGCCACGTTAAATCGGTGCGTGAAGGAATGGACTTAGCGTCAGCACTCAAAGTGGATGGGTTTGTAGATAGTGCGATGGTTATTGCCTATTCAATTAACCATGATGGATATATGAATTTGAAAATAGCGGAGCGTTTGCCTGAACACATGAGGTTAAGTATCGCGGTTAGAAACGATGATGATGTTCTGTTAAGCATTTTAAATAAGGCAGTACAAAATATTAATGAAAACCAAAAAAGAGAGATCCAAGAGTATTGGGAGGCAAAGTATGTTACGACAGATTTAGTGCCGACTTGGGCTCTTTTATTTTCCAAAGTCGCCATTGTTTTCTTGGCAGCTATCTTGTCCATTTTTATTTCTATATTCTTATTCAAAAAGAAACAATACAGTCTCTCCCAATTAACTCAGTCTCAAGATTCACCTCAGCAGAACAAGCGAATATATAGTCGAAGCGAAATTCAAGAGATACTTATAGGGCCCGCTTATCAAGAAACAGTGGGTGGTTACGTCCCTCTGCTAGTAAAGATAGACGAAGCTGACGCATTAGTAGAAGAGTTAGGGCTTGGGAGGTTCTTTAAAATTCAGAAACAATTCGAAATGCAGTGCTTAGATCTGCTACCTGATGGTAGCTATATAGGGAATTGGTTCAATTATAGTTATTTGGTACTCATTCCCCGAGCTCATGCGAGTAATTTAATCGTTATAGCCGAACATGTGAGATATGAAATTAGCTATAGAGGGGTCAACCAAGGAACGAATATGACATCTTCAATGCTTCTCCCAAAAGACAATGATTATGATGACATTTTAGCATATGTTCATGCTATGTCTTCGTGCTTTTCTAATTACAAAAAAGGGAAAGATGTTGTTTTGACATATCCAATGCAACATCGCCCATTTATGCCAGAAGATAAAGTTGTGTTGTGACTATGTTAAAGTCAGTTAAGCGGCTAATGGTGTTGTATATATTTTTAGTCTTGGCGGTGGTTTTAATAACTCAGGAAGTTAGCAGGCTAAATACAGCAACTCAAAACCACCTAATGAGCGGAGCTAATCTTTTTTTAGAGAAGCTATTTCTCCAAGCAAGTAATAACATCATTATGTTGCAAATAATTCAAGATGTTCAACACAGTGCAATAGACACAGATTTGTTTAAAAGCCCACTATTCCCAAGAGGTATGCAGATAGTAAAAGTGTCTTCTAACACTTTACATACCCATTTTGTAGGCAAACATGATATTGCATTTTCTTCACTACCAAGTTACTCCCAGTTAAGACAAGCTCCAGAAATACGATTACTTTCTGAGCCAAATCTAAACGAAGATTCACAGTTGGTATTAGAAACTCAGTTTATTAACGATGAATATGATGAAGAGCCCACTATTTGGATTGCAAGGCAGTTGTTGTCACTAAGGCAATCCAAACAGCTAGAGATAATGACAGGACTTAAATTTTCTTTTGTTCAAAACAAGGCCGCCCAGGAACATGGGCACTTTATCGCGCCAAATAATGCGACATTTCCAATATATATCGCTGATAGCTACACGGTTCGGGCAAATAAGGCGCGACCTATTAATCGTATGTATCTCAGGGTTGAGTTAGGCGATGAATACAGCCTTGTGCATTCTAGATATTACCCTTTGGCAAGCTTAGTTCTATTGGCATTGATTGGAGGACTTGTATGTGCTTACTACCACGTAAACTATCACCGAGTGGTACGAAGTATCGACAAGCTAACCGCTTTTGTTACCAAGTTGCAAGGTGCACCTAAGTTACTCACAACACGCACTTTGTGGCCTATTGTGCATATTTCATGTCATGAAGTAAAAAGTTTGCAGAGTGTTATACAAGGATTTATCGACGCCTTATGCATTAATCGGCAACACATGTTAAGTGAGCTAGGGGAAAAGATCCGTGGTCAACAAGCTTTGAAGTTTAATAACACACTATTGCTTGATGAAGTAGTCACACGAGGAGATGAGGTGGCTCAAAAGAGGGCTGAGCTAAAAAAGGCTGCTATGCGGGCGAAGTTGTTGGCAAACAAGCGACAATCATTGGCAATAAAGCTACTCAATGCGCAAGAAGAAGAACGTACTCGACTTTCCCGAGAGCTACATGACGGCGTTGCACCTCAGCTACTAGCAGTGAAAATTTATATTCAAATGTGTATTGCATCTGCCCACGCTGAGGAACCCTTGGCGAAGGTGGTAGATATGATCACATCAGCTTCTCAAGATTTAAGGCATCTTGCACATGGACTACGAGCGCCCGATTATGCTGAAAGCTCTTTATCTCAGCTAATTAAAGGGTTTGTAGAAAATTTCGCAGGAAATGAAATACAGATTCAGTTGTCTCTTGCCAGTATAGAACTAAGTAATGAGAGTCATAAAGAACACCTTTTTCGTTGCTTCCAGGAGGCTCTGTGTAATGCTCAAAAGCATGCTTGCGCCTCACTTATTCGCGTTGAACTGAGTGTCCACGGCACATGTATTGTACTGGTTGTTGAAGATAATGGTAGAGGGCTTTCGTCATTAGATAAGCAGACGGGGCTAGGGCTTTTGACGATGGAAGAGCGAGCAAACTTGATAGGTGCACAATTTTCGATTAGGTCAGTGAATCCGAAAGGGACGCGAGTTGAATTTCAGTTACCTCTTTAAAAGGAGAAGTGCGATGAAAAATGTAAGAATATTTGTAGCAGATGACCATAAAATTTTTAAGCAGGGACTTATATCTCTAATCGAGTCGAAGCCTGAATTACATTTAGATGGAGAAGCATCGGATGGTGAAACTGCATTAAGGCTTATTCTTGAGCAATGTCCTGATGTGGCGATTTTGGATATTTCCATGCCGATGTTAAACGGTATAGAACTCACTCGTAGACTGAAACAAAGACAGCTATCTTGCAAAGTACTCATTCTCTCTATGCATTACGATGTACGCGTTGTAGATCGCGCCTTGAGCGCTGGAGCGGATGGCTATATTGTGAAGGATGCAGCTTTTGAAGAATTGACCTTAGGAATTAACTGTGTTCTTAAGAAAAAGTGTTTTTTAAATAGTCAAATACAGCAAGAGCTCGATACGTACAGAGCAAACTCACCTGAGCAACAGCTAACAGAGCGAGAAAAAGAAATTGTCAGGCTGATAGCCAATGGATATGCTAATAAGGAAATTGGTGAAAGGCTTCATATATCACATAAAACAGTTGATGCACATAGAGTTAAAATTATGCGTAAGCTTAATTTGCATAAATCTGTTGAACTTGCACGCTATGCATTTGATGAAAAGCTCGACATTTAGCCGAGCTCACGAAGGTAATAAGTACTCGTTCATTGTAAATGGAACGCATTTAAAATTGTGTGATGGCGTTACCAAAAAACTCTATCTCTACACTCTCAATATCCTGTATTTGAAAGTTTTGATTTAACCCATCATTTGGCAAGCTGATTTGCCACTGAGTAAACGGCGTTGGCTCGAAGTAAGCAAATTGAAACTCATTGCTCACATCTCCATCTATTAGTATCTCTGGATATTGTGCCCAATTGTAATATTGAAACCCTCGTTTTGTTGCTTTTCCTGCAAACCTAAATGTGCTGCCATTGTATTTGTCTTCATATACCCCAGAGTTTTTTATATTGAGGGTTAGTTTCGTGCTAAGTGGAATATTCTCACCTTTAATCCAAGCTCTGACTTTGCTTAGCCTTACTCGGCTCAAGCCTGCAAACTCCGGTTGTGATAATGGAACAGTGAAGCTCAGGGAGCGAGTCTCTTTGAGACGATTAATTTGCGTTTCATTATCAATGTTCAGCTTGATACTGGAAAATGTCTGGGGGTACCTTGGAAACGCGAGTAATGCTTGATGATAGTCATGCTCAATTTGTGAACGATATGACAATAGCTCCGCATAGCTCATGCCAAAGGAGAGAGTGACATTGGATTGTTTCAAGCTCCAATACTCATATGCGCTAATATAGTGTTGTAGCGTTGTGAATAGAGGGCGTTTAGCCTGCTCAAGCTCACGCTCAATTTGTTTGACTAAGGTGTCATACCCTTGCTCAGTCGTATGGTAATTATCAATTAATGATGAAAGTCGCTGAGCATGATTCTGGTTAACTTTGTCCATGAGTAGAATATCTAAATACTTCGCTTGCTCAACAGCAATGGTATTTTTCATTTGTGTCAATGTCTTACTATAAATTACTAGCTTGTTTAACTCAGCTAAATAATTTGATGCGCCAGCAACACCTTTTGAGATTGCAGTTTGAATGTTGATTGAAGCTTCAGCTAAAAATGCATCCCATAGCATTAAATCTAACTCTGTACGCACAGAAACTGCTTCCATAGCTTGTAACTTCTCAACTATTTCAGACACTTGTAAATCAGCATTCAGCTCGCTATATAAATTGCCCAATTGCGTTTCTATGGCGTTTAAGTTGTCTACCATGGCACTAAGTGACTTCATAGCTTTTGCTAAAGAAACAGAACTTGACTGTGCCAAAGTGATGCCAGACAGTATGTCTGATGAGCCGCTTGGGTCACCAGCAGAAACGCTAGCCGCGCCCTTTGCAAAAGACATTGAAGCATTTAAGCCATTTATGATTGCGCCAATGATTTGATCGTGTTTCCAACGGGTTAATCCAATGCTGAATTGTGTTTGGGCATTGAGAAGTGACAGTTGTTGACTGAATATCGTTTCTCGGCTTTTTTGAATGTCTACTAGCAACCCATCAATATTATTTTGGATACGGGTAAGGATTTGATCGTGCGCATAAGAAGTATCTTGATGGAGTGCTTTCATCGCATTGGTTGAACTTATTTTTTCATTAAATGAACTCGCTGTGTCAGAAAAGCGTTCGAATTGCTGTTGGTAATACTTCATGCGAGAAGCGTGTGCGTCGAATGCATCAATATACAGAGCTTGATTAAGCGTAGGCACATAGCTGGCATTAATTTGATTTGCCATGTATGTTGACTGATAAAATGATTTTGAAGCAACGACATCTAGGTATAGCTGAGAGAATTCATCGTTGTCTTGTATACCTTGTCCTGAGTGGAATACTCGCTCAAGCCAATCGAACTGCTTAATACTTAGAGACTGGTTTTGAGCGAAAGTTGTCATCGCTAACTTCATAAATTCATAAAACTGATCTGCTTGAACATCATTCATTAACGCTAAATATTCAGACGTATCTGACACCAATCCAGACTGAATGTTGCCATTGCTAAAGTGGTATTCAAACCCCAATTTGTTACTGTTGGATGTTTGTTGCTGATAATCGTGATACAGCTCCGAACCATTGGGGAGAAATGCACCAAATTGCAATTTTCCGTTAAAATTTTGATGTAAGCTGATAAAAGAACCCATCGAGCTTTCTTCACCATCCAGTAAAATGAAAGTTTCATCATTGGGTGAGAACACTTCACGAGCAATGACGAGCACAATTTTATCACCTAGGTTGAGATCCTGAGTGGGCATGACCAAGGTATCTGCTAACAAAACATATAGAATATTGTCGTTATTCCAATGGCTACTGTTTAGCAATGAATCGAATTCAATTAATGGTGAAGATAGAAAATAGCTGCTATCTGAGTGGGTCTCATATCGAAATTCATGTGATTGAATATTAGTAAGCTGGTGGTGTTGCTCCCAAGACTGTGCTTGCGCTTGTGGGTGTGTGAAGGTATTAAGCAGTAACAGCCCTGAAAATATTAAAGTGATAACAGTTTTATGTTTCATAATAATCCCGGATCAAGGGGTAGCAAAGAATGCTACCCGTTGGTATTTAACTATAGAATTGAATATTTTGATTATTCGGAATATACAGCGTAAGCGTTCGCCATAAACTGGTAAGCTTTATTGCCAACTTCTTTCCAATCGTTGATCACGCCATTTCGCCCTTCTAGCTTGATTTTGGCTAGGCGAGCTTTGATTGCAGAGCGCTTTTCGAGGCTACTATTCACATCATCAAGATCTTTAACGATTTCACCTAGGTCGTTTTTAATGAACTGCCAATGCGCCTCAATCTTAGCGACGGATTGTTGGGCTTCTTGTAAAGACTGCTCAGTACTTTTTAGACTATTAACCGATGCATCATAAGCTTGAATGGTGATCACTAAATGACGTTCTGATTGCTCTAATTCATGTATTTCGTTCTCTACATCATGCATTGCTGACATTGCTTGTGCGGCTTTTGAGCCAAAAATACCAGCGACTACTGGGGCTGCAACCCAACCGTAAAAAGGCACCCATGCATAGGTCGGAGTCGTGGCGGCGACAGTCACATAATGCTGATACTCATCTTCTACATCATTAAGGGTTGCATGTGCATTTGCTAGTCGTTGACGTACTTGTTCAAGCCTCTGACTCAAAACATCTTTTTTGAATCCATCCTGCATTCTAACCAATGCAGCATGGTATTCATTGTTGTTAGCGGAGAATTGTTGGATTTTTTCAAAGACATGTTGCGCTTCCAACTGGTTTTCTTCAGCAGTTGCTGCCAAGTCAGCGAGTAAAACTTGTGCGAACTCAGCGGAGCCATCATTGTCATTGTCGATGAAATCATCTATTGCTTCAATTAGTGGGCCGTAATAGTCTTCTATGTCACCCGCGTATGAATGAATAGTATGTGCTAAGTTTACAGCTGAGGGATAGGTATCTACGCGCCAATTTCTTGCATTTGACTTTACTTGGGTGTACAGGTTCGCTAATGCTTGGAACTCTGCACTGTATGCTAAATCAGATGGCATATGAAGTTGCAGCCTCATAGAAGGTTCATCTGTTGGTAAAGCGAAAGAGGTAGAGACATAGTTTTGAATATCTATCCATTCATCTGCCGTAAGAAGAAAGTTCTTATCATCAGTAAAGAGTGTTTTTGGTGACAAAGTGCTGAGAGTTGGTTGGTCGGTACAAATTGTTTCACCCATTCCTCGCGTATCATTTTGGAAAACAGGGCATCCATAGCCACGACCACTAATAGATGCGCCATCACCAATTCTTACGATTGACCACATGCCAATCATTTCACAGTATTTTTGAGTATTGGCTTGAACCTCCGCTAAGGTGACATGGCGCAGGTTACTGGGGCATATCTCGCCTGGTTTTACATAGTCATTAGCATAGCTATTCATGCTCATTAACATGGTTGCACTTAATAAAGAGATTGAAAAACGTTTGGTTATTTTCATAACAGCTCCTCGAATTAACTAAATGTGTTGAAAACGAGGTTAGTGTTGCAAAGTTTTGGGTGGCGCTATATAGGGTAATTACCCTAAAAGTAGACATAACTCATGTTAAAATAGTGGGGCTATGGAAAAGAGAGATGTGATTTTCCCATCAGAAAGAAGCATCACATACTTCTTCCTGATAAAGAGTGATAAGACCTTAACTAAAGGTTGGACTGATAATACCGTTAGTCCACAGAATGGCGGTTGCAGCCAAAATAATTACCAATAGGATAAGGCCACAGGTCACCACCGAGCTGGCGTAGATAAAGCCACGCTCCTCAGGAATGTGCATAAGAATCGGCACGCCCGTATAGAGTAGGTAGACTGAATAAGCCAATGCTATAAGCCCTACGCTTGCCACAAACCATAGCTCTGGGTAAAAGGCCGAAAACGCGGACATAAACATAGGAGTCGCAGTGTAAGCGGATAACTCTAGTGTTTGTGTAAACGTGGGTTTCGCACCAAAAGTGACTGCCATCCAATGGGATAGATAAGACAAAGCAAAAATACCCACGATTAATGCGCAGTACATAGCGACACCAATCATTAAGGCGCTGTCATGGGTGAGAAATACCGCGTCTCCTGCACCGATTTTCCAACCTAGATGAACTGACGAGTAATACCCCATAATGCTTGGAATAAGCGCAATAAGGGCAATGTGAGATAAACTATATTTGATGCTTTCGTGACGGTTGTCGATAGTTTGCCACTCTTCGAGTGGATGAGCATATAAGCCCCATAAATGGTTAAGGATCATAACCTGTCCCTCATAAAATGTGTTGTGTTATTTTTATACAGTACCTGTTTAGTTATGAGAGACGGTCTGATTTTTGTCAAGAATAGGTTAAACTTTTGTCTAATTGAAACTTTCAGAATTGATCGAAATCAACCAATTCGGCATAAGAAAGTGTATTTTACAGGGGTCTTTTGGTTTATACAGGTTTATTACATAAACCACTTTTCATATACTTTTGTTATCAGGTATACACGCACCGTAACGAACAATGCTATTCATAACGCCTATATAAAATCATTACCTCTAGATATTAAAATTTAGTAGCATAGTGTCAGATATGAAATTGATCCCAGTTAAGTCAGTTCATGGTTGTTTATGGTAGAATGACCTGTAGATTAATATTGAGATTTTCAGTAGCTGTTAAAAAGCAGTTGCTTATGTAGAGATATAAAATTGGAAGATTTGTTAAAACCGATCAAAGCGTTTTTGGGCTGTGACACGCCCAACGAATGGATCCAAGCAGCGACAAAAGAAGAAAACCTGCCAGTTGTATTGATAGACCACTTAATATGCGAATTGAAGGCCGCCCAGTCAGCTATGTTTTTAATTCGCAAATATGCGGTTGATAAAGACAGTGGGGATGCGTTACTTGAGTGGTTAAAGCCGTTTGAAACGCTTATCTATAAGCGTGACGGAAATTGGCGTGACTTAGCGGATAAAAATAAGCTAACTAAATCAATGATCCCAAAATCAAATACGCCTTATGGGCAAGAGTTGATTGATAAAATGGTGATGTTGATTAAAGAAGAACTACATCATTTTTACCAAGTGTTAGAGATCATGGATGAGTATGGGGTTGAGTATCAAAGTATCACGCCTTGTCGCTACGCAAAAGGCATGCTCAGACACGTTAAAACCTATGAGCCTGACGCGTTGGTTGATAAGCTAATTGTAGGAGCTTACATCGAAGCGCGCTCGTGTGAGCGTTTCGCTAAGCTTGCACCACATGTTGATAAACGCCTTGGGGATTTTTATATCTCATTGCTGCGCTCAGAAGCTCGTCATTATCAAGATTACCTGACATTGGCACAAGAGATCAGTGAGTTTGATATCACGGAGCGCGTGGTTTATTTTGGTAAGGTTGAAGCTGAGCTTATCTCATCACCAGATGAAGATTTTAAGTTTCATAGTGGTGTGCCTGTCCATGCATGAAGCTGTGGGTTGGCTCCTCACAGATCAGAGCGCTAAGCGGTTTGATCTTTAACTAACGTTTGTTCGCCCAATTCATTGACCACTAAGTACGCACTTTGGCTATACCAATCTCCCAACACGGTGCGAGTCAAAGTGTTCCCCTTGTGCTCGTATCGATGCACGCCAGGGCGGTGCGTGTGGCCATGGATCATCTGTGTGACTTGATAGCGCTCAAACATCTCTATTACCGCGCTGTGTGTCACATCCAAAATTTCGGCAGCTTTGCCCATTTGATTGGCTTTACTTTTGGCTCTTGCGTCACGAGCAATTTTGCGACGAACGCTCAAAGGTAAAGATAAAATCAATCTTGGCCACCACCAACCTCGGCTTTTTTTACGAAACTTTTGATAGGCCAAGTCCTCGGTACACATTTCGTCACCATGTAAAATAACCGTGGGAGTGCCGTATAGGTCGATAACACACTGCTCTGGCAGTAAGGTCATACCTGCTTGTTTGGCATAGTGTTTTCCTAATAGGAAATCTCGATTACCGTGTATGAAATACGTGCGGATCCCCATTTTCTGCAAAGCAGCCAGCCGTTGGGCAACTTCTTGGCCAAGCACCGAATGCTCATCATCCCCAATCCAAACTTCAAAAAAGTCCCCGAGGATATATAGCGCATCGACATCTTGGTTCATGTGCGCAGATAAAAACTCGTAGAAAGCTTGAGTGATAGCGGGGTGATCTTCGCTTAAGTGTAGGTCGGAGATAAAATAGGTTTTACGCATGGGCTTCTTTGTAAGTAAAGCGGGACTGTGCCCGCTTAAACACCTTGCCAGTTAGGCAACGGTTACTTTTTCGATGATCACATCTTCAAGTGGTACATCTTGGTGGAAGCCAGATGAACCTGTTGCGACAGACTTAATTTTGTTAACTACGTCCATGCCTTCAACCACTTTTGCAAATACACAATATCCCCAGCCCTGTGACGTTTCACTGCTGAAGTTTAGGAAGTCGTTATCGTTAACGTTGATAAAGAACTGAGCCGTTGCTGAGTGTGGATCCGGTGTACGTGCCATAGCTAGCGTACCAACCTTGTTGCTTAAGCCATTGTTCGCTTCATTTTCAATTGGCGCTTGAACTGACTTTTGCTCCATACCCGGTGCGAAGCCACCGCCTTGAATCATGAAACCATCGATAACACGGTGAAAAATTGTGCCATCGTAAAAGCCTGACTTTGCGTAGTTTAAAAAGTTTTCAACTGTTTTAGGTGCGTCCTCAGCGAATAGTTCAATGCTGATTTCACCAAAGTTAGTGTGTAGAACAACCATTTCGGCTTCCTAATCATTAATATATAAAAGAGGCTATTCTATAGCAGAACCGCCTAGTCTGACAATTTTCCAGAAGGATTTAATCGTCTACCCGCTAAAATGTTTTATATTTGGGAAAATAGCAGCGAATTGGGTATAGAGTGGTGACGGGCCAAGTGTTATCATTAGGTTTCATGTCTATTTTGTTTAGGAATAACACTACATGTTGCAGATATACAACACACTTACTCGCCAAAAAGCGCCATTTAAACCTCTTGTCGAAGGCAAAGTCGACATGTACGTGTGTGGTATCACCATTTATGATTTCTGCCATGTAGGCCATGCACGTACGTATGTGTCATTCGATGTAATGAATCGTTACTTACGTTATCTTGGCTATGACGTAACCTACGTACGTAATATTACCGACGTAGATGATAAAATTATCAAGCGTGCTGCTGAAAACCAAGAAGAAATCAACGACTTAACCGTACGTATGACCAAAGCCATGCATGAAGACTTTGACGCGCTGAATATTCTTCCTGCTGATATTGAGCCCACGGTAACGGGTCATATGGATGAAATTATAGCGATGATAGAAACACTGATCGCTAAAGGCCATGCTTATGTTTCGGGCGGTGGCGACGTGTTATTTGATGTTTCAACGTTTGCACAATATGGTCAATTATCACAGCAAGATTTAGATATGTTGCAAGCTGGTGCACGTGTTGAAGTGGCACAGGACAAAGATGATCCGTTAGATTTTGTGTTATGGAAAAAAGCCAAAGCTGGCGAACCGGCTTGGCAGTCACCTTGGGGTGAGGGGCGACCTGGTTGGCACATTGAATGTAGCGCTATGAGTTCAAAGCATTTAGGTGAGTTTTTTGATATTCACGGTGGTGGCTCTGATCTACAGTTTCCACATCATGAAAATGAAATTGCCCAGTCATGTTGTGCCAATAATGGCAAGTATGTGAATACTTGGATCCATACTGGCATGGTGCAAGTAAATAAAGAGAAAATGTCTAAGTCTCTAGGCAACTTTTTTACTGTGCGTGAAGTATTGAAGCAATATGACCGCGAAACGGTTCGTTACTTTTTGATTAATGGCCACTATCGTAGTCAGTTGAACTACTCGCAAGAGAACTTAGATCAAGCTCGCTCATCACTGGAGCGTATTTACACGGCATTACGTGGTGTTGAGTTAGTCGAAGTGACACTTGAGGGGAACGAATACGCGAAACGTTTTGAAGCGGCAATGAATGATGACTTCAATACGCCAGAAGCATTACCTGTGATCTTTGAATTGGCTAAGGAAGTAAACCTTTTAAAAGATAAAGATCTCACCGCAGCGGGCGAGCATGCATATATACTCGTTCAATTGGCAAGTGTGTTGGGTATTGCACAGCAGGAACCAGAACGTTTTTTACAGGGCGAGCAAGACAACGATGAAGTAGCAAAAATTGAAGCTCTCATCGTAAAACGTAATGAAGCGCGCGCAAACAAAGATTGGGCTGCGGCCGACGAGGCTCGTGATGCATTGAATGCATTGGGTGTGGTGCTAGAAGATAGCGCAGGTAAAACCACTTGGCGTAAGGCTTAAGCCTCGACCCAAATAAGTTGCGAATTTTAAATGTAAACGCCACACTCAAAAGTGTGGCGTTTTTTTTGAGGAAAAATAAATGGATATGAGTTGGCTGGATCAAGAGTTGATCAAGGTTGGCAATTTTTCTTTGCTAGTGGGAGAGTTATTGTCATTTTTTGTGGTGATCATAGTAACTTTCGTTTTATCTCGTGTATTGCGAGCCGCATTCCAACGTTTAGCTATGCGTCAAGGGGTGATAGCGCATACTTCAGCCTATGTAATAGGTCGTATTATTCATTATATCGTTTTGTTTATTGGTTTTATCATCGCACTGACCGCTTTGGGAATGGAAATGACCGAGCTTGCGCTGATCGCCAGTGCCTTGGGGGTAGGGATTGGCCTCGGTTTACAAGGTATGGTAAACAACTTTGTGTCTGGATTGGTATTACTGCTCGAAAAAACAGTGAAAGTGGGTGATTTTGTTGAGTTGTCTAATGATGTGGTTGGTGAGGTCATGGCTATTTATATGCGCGCAACCTTGATAAGAACAAATGACAACGTGGATATTCTCATTCCTAATGCTGAACTGGTATCTGGGCTGGTCACAAATTGGACGTTGGCTGAGAAGGTAAGACGATTTCGTATCTCATTCTCGGTGGCGTATGGAAGTGACAAGGAATTGGTTAAAAAAGCAGTTCTAGAGGCTGCTGATAATGTGCCTTATACATTAAATAGCGTAGGTAGAGAGCCGACCGTGTGGATGACGGGCTTTGGAGATAGCAGTTTAAATTTCACATTAGGTGTGTGGGTGCAACCTGAGCAGGTGAAGCGTCCAACCGCATTGGTTTCAGATTACTTGTGGGCGATTGATGATGCGCTTCGCAAATATGGCATTGAGATCCCATTTCCACAACGAGATATTCATATTCGGTCAACGGCAGATAAGAGTATTGTGCAGAATAATTAAATAATTTGTGGCGTTTATGGCACTCGGATCATAGCAATAGTTAGAATAATGGTTTCACAATTTTCTGTAACAATGAACGAGTGCTAAATAAGCCTTTGTTTTTGGTATCATTCGAATAACCGCAAAAAGTGATATGTTTAACTTTTTTGAGATTAAAGTTGTCATCCTGTAAATATTTAATTTTGCATAAAATGAAATTAGCATTATAGTTAAATTAGTGTAATTTAACTGAGTGATTGAGCCTATGGCTGATGGTGTAGTGGAGTTTGATTTTGATCATACAGCTACTTTTATTGATGCCATGAATAGCGGGCTTAGTCACCTTTGCAGCAAGGTGTTTACATTCAGGACTATGGCGCGCAGCGGGGTCCAGTTTCGTTTGTATGCTCGACGTAAAAGTCCATTTCGAGATGCTGAAACCATCCTTATTTGTAGAGAAGTTTCTGAGTTTTCCCTAACAAGACTTGATAGCTTTGACTGTAGTTGGAGCGAGCAGGAGCTAGCGGTCGTGGACGCGCTCAAAGCTCAAGGCCATAGTATTTTACCCATGTTCATAGTGATCCGCAGAGGCCCATCGATGGCATTCTTCTTAGAAGAGAATGAATTGTCCCAAGAGTCTGTATGTGTACAGGAATTGTTGTGCCGTATGATGTCAGATCACGACGCAGCCAGAGCACTGGCAAGCAATTTAGTCTATTAGCGATCAAACCAATTCCCAACCTATTAGGCACCGCAAGGTGCCTTTTCTTTGTTTAATCGTACTCTTTTTGCAATGTAATAACCCGCTGTGGGAAAGGTATTTCTATTTGCGCGGCTTTAATAGCGCTATAAACTTGTTTGTTTATAGCGAGTTTGGTTTCAATAATTTGTGTAGTAGGTACCCAATAGCGGTAGCTAATAATCACGGCACTGTCACCAAAATGCTCAATGCCCACTTGTGGCTGAGGACTTTTTGCCACTTGATCATTGGCTAAAATAACGGTGACGATTTCACTGATTGCGGTATCGCTACAAGCACTATAAGCGATTCCTATTTCACCTTTTACCAGCGAGTATTCAAAGGAGTTATGTAAAATCTCACCAATGATATGTTTGTTGGGGATGGTAATTTCTACTTTTTCTTCATTGATCAATATGGTGTGACCCAGCTCAATCTTTTTAACTTGGCCACTGACTCCCTTGATTTGGATGGTATCTCCAACGATAAAAGGGCGTGTGGCGATAATAGCAAGACCCGAACCATAGTTTGATAACATGCCTTGCAGTGCTAAGCCAGCGCCCAATGACGCGGCACCAATCGCGGCAACAAAAGGAGTCACACTGATCCCAACTTTGCCAAGCGCTATAATAACGAACATGACTATCAGTAAAACTTTAACTAAATTACTGATAAAATTGGTTAAAGTAATATCAATTTGATGGCGATGCATAAGTGCTTCAACCATTTTTGATAATCGGTTGGATATCCATAGCCCGAGCAATAGAATGATCAGAGCACCTAATACTTGCATACTGTAAGTGACTAAATAGTCTCTGATCAGGTTGAAATAATGTTCAAACTGTTTCATTTCTTGTTCAATCAAAATCGCGCATCCTTTTTATAAGAGCATAGTAAGCCAGCGGTAGAAAGGTGGAACCCACACAGCGGTTACTACTGCACTAATGGTCATTGCAGCAGATGCGTAAGCGCCTGCTGCAGGGTGATATTCTAACGCACTTGCCGTGCCAATCGCATGGCAGGATACACCCAATGCAATACCTTTTGCCTGTGGGTGTACGACATTTAGCTGAGTCAGTATAGTCACGCCGAATATGCCCCCAAATATTCCTACAAGGATCACCATGATAGCGGCGATGGCACTCATACCGCCCAAGCTTTCACTGATCAGCAGTGTGATTGGAGTCGTTACAGACAAAGCGGCTAACGAGGCACTCAGTTGAGCGTCGGTGGTGTATAAGCGACAAAGCAAAAAAGCAACTAAGGTGGCACTGGTTACGCCAGCAAAGCTACATGCCACGAGTGGCAAAAAGTAATGTTTAATACTACGAAACTGAGAGTACAGAGGGTAGGCCAGTGCGACAACAGCAACTTCCAGAAAAAAATGTATAGGTTGTGCTGCTTGGAAGAATTCATGGTAATTAACATCAAATGTTAATAACCAAGTACTTATTACTATAATGCACAATAGCAATGGGTTAAAAATGGCAGACCGGTGCTTTGCATATAGTCTGCGAAACAGGAGAAAAAGCATACAGAGCAAGGTGCATATAAATAGCGAACTAATCATGAAAGGTCACTTTTTTTGCAATTAAACCAACCAAACATAATCCGCTAAGAGGCACTGCAATCAATACGCTCAATAACAGTGGCCAGTGAGTGTTAAGCAGTGACGTGTATTGCACAATCCCTACGCCCGCTGGAATAAAAAACAGCGCCATATATTTTAAAATGGGTGCACATGCTGGCGCTAACCATTGCGGTTTTAACACTTTGCAGTTTAGTAATAACAACATCAGTGCCATACCGATTAATGGTGCGGGTATCGACAATTGCAGCCAAACTTTAAGTAGCTTAGCGCTAAATAAACACATAAGCAGCAGAGCCAGGGCTGTGCAAAACCTTGCGATAGTTAACAAGTTACGCTCCGTAGATAGGGATGACTGGCCAATAATAATTGACCAGCTAGGATACCTCAATTGGACTAATTTACCACTTGGCACGTTGTTGATAAGGTTTGTGTTCTTCGCTTGTGGCATTGTGCATCGCAATTCGCGTATTTTTGCTTAATAATAGTCTTATTTGAGAATATGTTTCTTTAGCTAAGGTTGCTCTGCGGTTGTGCCTATAGGCCGTCTGGTTAACTGTTTTTATTGCAGCTAAAGCATCGGGAGAGCGCGTTAATATTTGTGACAGTAATTTTTCGCACGCTAAATGTAAGTCATCACTAACCATAGAGACTAGACCAATATCCAAAGCTTCTTGGCTGTCTATCGGTGATCCCAGACATGCGAGCTTGAATGCTTGATCATAGCGCATAGTACTTGGTAGAAGTGGCCCTGAACCCATATCTGGACACAGTCCCCAGCGTGATTCCATAATGGCTAGTTTGGCTTGCGGCGTAGCAATTCGATAGTCAGCGCCTAGGGCGATATGCATACCGCCACCAAAACAGTTACCATCAATTAATGCGATAACGGGTACTGGAAGTGCGCGCCAGCCTAAGCAGATTCTTTGTGCCAAATTTGCATTGCCTGGTAGCCATTTAAACAGTAGTCTGAAAATAGCAGAGGGCCTTTTCATTACCGATTTAACATCCAGCCCAGAACAAAAATTATCTCCAGCACCTTTTATTACAACAGCTCTTAGTTTGCGGTTTTTTGTTAGCTGTTTAATGGTGCCGTCTATAGCAACAAACATCTCAAAAGTGAGTGCATTTTGTTTTTCTGGGCGATTAAGCGTTAGCCATGCAACATCACCGTGGTATTCTAGAGTTAGCATTTTGGCATCCTGTTTGTCTGTTATAAGTATTTGAATTAGAGTTTATATTCTAATGATAATAATTTCAGCATAGAAATTTGCCCATTTAACGAAACACCATAGCCTTTAATTTTGTGATTTTGCTATCATAACGATTAATGCATTAATAATGAGTACCTCTACCATGTCAGCCCGTTTATGTAGCGTTGAAGAAATCGCACATCAAGCTTATGAAATTTTTCAGCAATTAGCGCCAGATAATTTATCAGATGAGGATATTGAACAATTTAACCTACATCATGAGGAATATGGTTTTATCGAAGATAGCGAGCCAGATGATAGTTGGCAAGATTTTGTGGCCTTGGAGATAGAGCCTGAACACTTTGTGCAAGTGCTCATTGGTATTGAGTATGAAGACGGTGATGAAGTCTTTGTGAAAATACTGATCAGCCGTGATCTCGATGCACCATTTTGTCATGTTTTGTGGAAACAAAACGATTCTGAGTAACTATTTTTAAGAGTTGTTGTTAAGTAGTGCAATACTTTAAAACGTGTATTTTTGTTTTTAGTCTGATGTGGTTGCCACACGGCTATAGCGCTGATCCTCTCGAGGACTTTCATCAGTACGGTGAAGTTTCAGATGATGAAATTCACAAGCTGCATGTCGGAGATTTGCTTTATGGGGATGTTGAATTTGGCTTAATTGCTAATAAGGGCAATTCTCATAATACGGCTTTTAAGTTAAAAAGTAACGTATATCAAGATTTTACTCAGTGGCGTAATCAATTCAAAATCGATGCGTTGTACCGTGAGGATAGTGACACAGACACTGGAGATAATGAAGTAACAGCTTCTAGATACTTCTTTTCAGGTCAAGGTAACTACAAGGTCGGTCAAGACAATGAGTCTTTCTTTATTTACGGTGATTACTTAAATGATAAGTTCAGCGGTAAAGATTATACCACAACCGTTGCAATAGGTTATGGCAACCGATTGTTTGAGGGACGTAAGAACACGGTTGATTTTGATATCGGCCCTGGTTTGTATTTGTCGAAAACCGATGAGGAAACAACGTTAATCGAAGGGCAATCAAGGTTGCAGCGCGGGCATTTGTTGCGCTTAGCTTTACAATGGGAACGCAACATTTCCAAACGAACCCGCTTTAATCACGATATGAGTATGGAAATATCGCTGTCCGGATTAAACGATCGTATGGTGAGCGAAACAGCACTTGTGAGTCAGGTCTTAGGTGGCGTGTCATTGAAGGTATCATACAGCTATCGATATAATTCCCAGCCAGAAGAAGGTAAACTGAAAACCGACACAGAACTTGGTGCTACTTTGGTATACAGTTTTTAAAGAGGAAAGTTATGTACCGACATACTCAATTTTCATGGGCTATCATGGCAATATTAGCTTGGGTTGCAAGTTTCTTAATACTGGCGACTTGGCTGCTTGGATATAACGTTATGGTGTTGGTTTTTGCCGTAATTTTAGGCGTATTGTGTTGCACATTTTATGCGTTAACTATCGAAGTGAATAAAGAACAGCGTACTCTGAGCTGGTGGTTTGGTCCGGGAGTTGCTAAGAAAACACTGGGATTTGATGATATAACCGAGATCAAAGGGGTGACCAACTCGTTTCGACACGGCGTAGGGATGAGAATTACTAATGACGGCTGGGTGTATTCGGCATCTGGGTTTTCAGCTATTGAGGTAAGTTTACCCGATGGTATGAAGTACAGGTTAGGGACCAATGATCAGGCTAATTTACTGACCGCATTAAGTGACAAAGTTGCAAGCGCCGATTAGCGCTTGCAATCGTGTGGTTAGTGGTCGTGGCCACAACCACCTTCACCATGGACATGGCCATGGGCTAACTCATCTTCTGTTGCATCACGAACTTCAAGGATCTCAACATCAAAATTTAAGGTGATCCCTGACAGCGGGTGATTACCATCAACGACTACTTCGTCATCTTGTATATCAATGATCATGACCATTTGGTCACCATCGTCTGTGGTTGCGCGAAACTGCATGCCTACCTCAATTTCCATGCCTTCAAACATTGACTTTGGCACTGCTTGCATGAGGTTATCGTGGCGTTCGCCGTAACCTTGTTCTGGATCTACTGTTACGCTGACTTTGTCACCCGCTTGCTTATCCATTAACGCATTTTCTAGTCCTGGAATTAAATAGCCAGTACCTACGATAAACACCAGTGGTTCACCATCAAATGTATTGTCAATGGTGTTGTTGTCATTATCTAAAACAGAGTAATGCATGCTTACCACTTTATTTGGTGCGATTTTCATAATATATCCCGTTTATTGGTCATCTAGAGAATAAGGGAGGGGCATAATGGTTAATGCGACCTCAGGTGAATGTTTTGCACGAAGACTTACCGATTGCTCCGTATCGTTGGGTAATACTGCCAATGCACTGTAGGTGTTTGTGGCACTATTAAATACTTGATGAATAACTTTACCTGCACGGCGCCAGTTATCCCCAAGCTGTAATTCAAGTTCTGTTTCTGCAATCGCTTCAGAGCATGGGCCTTGTACGATGTACATCGCTCGTTTGTTTTTTCCTAAGTAACGCATGCGCGCTACCGTTTCTTGACCCGTGTAACACCCTTTTTTAAAGCTGATGCCGTTGAGTGCTTGTAAGTTAACCATTTGCGGTACAAACTCTTCAATGTTCTGTTCATTAACTTGCGGTTCGCCAGCTAAGATCCCTGCTTCGATAAATAAGCTTGGATCCTCATTAAATGCGATATCTTCAGGTAAACAGAAGTCGCTATCGACGTATAGCAGCAAACGCTGGTTATCGAGTTTTAGCGCTTTGTTATTACCGAAATCACAGGCTGTGTTTTCACCCTCAAATTTTAAGCCTAGCAAATCACATACATTGTTCAATTGTGTATGGCTGTGAACTCCAATTACTCGTGGTTCTTTTACCGTGTCAATTTCAACTTTTGCAAAGACGCCATACTTTTTTAGCTCTCTATTAGACGCTTGAACCTCAGCTTCTGAGCCCAATAGAATAAAGCGTTGCTGATGTTTGAAAACACGAAATGCGCCCCACAGTTTTCCTTTTGGACTGCAGTGGCCTGCCCACAGGAAGTTATGCTCGGTGATCAGGTTCATATCTTGGGTCAGTTGACCATGTAAATAGCTTAATTGCTCCGTACCTGAAACAGCAATTAATTGATATGGGAGATTAAAGGCACACGCAAGTGACATAGAATGAATCCTTAAAAAGAGAATTGGCGTAATGGTAACTTATATCTACAGTAGCATAAACGCTCACAACAAAAGAATTGTATGGATGGCGTCTCTCGTATTGTTTTTCAAGTAAAGATCTGTGTTTCATTCCATAAACTAAGATATAATCCAGAACGCTACAAATAAAACAATGATAGATTAGATTAAGGGTATTTTAATGGCAGAGCTGTATTCAAAGTCTCGCACAAAATGGGCATGTCGTCGTGGTATGTTAGAACTGGATGTGTTGTTGGGGCCGTTTGTAGATGAAGCGTATGACGCATTAAGTGAGCAAGATAAGCTTGTTTTTCAGCGCTTATTGGCCGTTGAAGACCCAGACTTGTTCGCATGGTTTATGGGTCACGAACGTTGCCCAGATGCTGAACTTGACGCCATGGTAAAGCTGATCCTTGACCGAGTCAGAGTATAGGTTTTCTTTTAAAAATAACCACCTAGACCACAAGCCCTTTGTGGTCTTATTCGCTTGTGTAACATTTATTTCTATCCTATTGTTTCCTCATTTACCAGCGATTATTCTTGCGCTGTTGCTTGGTTTACTCGGTTATTGGTTGTGTTTTCGCCATTGCCGTTTGTACACACCTGAACAAGGTATTGTGCTGCTAAGGCAAGATGATAATTTTATTGAGTTTTATGGTGATACTGATTTTGTCGGCAAGATATCGAGCGCTTTTCTGTTGTGCGACATTTTATGTTTGCAGCTAGAAAGTTACTCTGGTGTGCGTAAAAGAGTATTGATAGTGCGCTCAGCGCTTTCGACACAAGCTTGGGCTCGCCTGTGCCGATTAAGTTTGCGGGACAATGGGACTACGGAATCAAAATAGTCGGCTTGGGGTCTTGGCTTTGTTTTGGATAATCAATGGTGTAGTGCAAACCACGACTCTCTTTGCGAGCCAAAGCACTGCGAATAATTAACTCGGCTACCTGAACGAGATTCCTTAATTCCAACAAGTTATTGCTCACTCTAAAATGAGCATAATATTCTTGAATCTCTTGCTGTAGTAGTTCAACACGACGCAATGCCCGTTCCAACCTCTTTGTTGATCTCACAATGCCAACGTAGTCCCACATAAATAGCCTCAGCTCATGCCAGTTGTGGGTAATAACCACTTCTTCGTCTGAGTCACTTACGCGACTTTCATCCCACTCAGGTAACTCAGGTGGGGTAGGGCTTGACTTAATCTTGGTCAAGATATCTTTGGCAGCAGCGTGTGCAAATACAATACATTCGAGTAGTGAGTTACTGGCCATTCGGTTTGCACCATGAAGACCTGTGTATGCAACTTCGCCGACAGCGTATAGGTTGTCTATATCCGTTTTACCATTAAAGTCAGTCATTACACCACCGCAAGTGTAATGGGCTGCTGGGACGACGGGAATGGCTTCTTTAGTGATATCTAGACCAACGCTCAGGCACTTAGCATAAATGGTTGGAAAGTGTTCAATGATAAAATCTTTATCTTTATGTGAAATATCGAGGTATACACAATTAGCCCCTAAACGCTTCATTTCATAATCTATAGCTCGGGCAACGATATCTCGAGGAGCAAGTTCTTCTCGTTCATCAAAATCGGGCATAAACCGAGTGCCATCAGGCCTTTTCAATAAAGCACCTTCACCTCTCATCGCTTCAGTAATTAGAAAGTTTTGCAGTTCTGGGTGATATAAACTGGTCGGATGGAACTGGTTAAACTCCATGTTGGCTACCTTACAGCCTGCACGCCAAGCCATAGCAATGCCATCTCCACTAGAGACATCAGGATTAGATGTATAAAGATAAACTTTGCTTGCTCCACCGGTTGCGAGCGCAACAAACTTTGCGGAAATTGTTTCTACTTGATCTTTCTCTCGATTGAATACATACACGCCGTGGATACGGCGTTCTGGGGCACTTTTATCGCTGATGAGGTCAATAGCATTATATTGCTCTAGTATCGTAATATTACCGTGCGCTTGCACCTGACTTACCAAGGTTGTTTGTACAGCTTTACCAGTCGCGTCAGCCGCGTGTAAAATTCGACGATGGCTGTGGCCCCCCTCACGAGTTAAGTGGTAGCGCTCTTTACCTTTACTGTCGAACTCCATATCAAAAGGAACACCTTGTTCAATCAACCACTTTAAGCAGTTTTTAGCGTTACTTGCAGTATAATGCACGGCATCTCGGTCACATAAACCCGCACCCGCAGCTAGAGTGTCTTCCACATGTGATTCTATACTGTCATTTTTTTTGTCAAATACAGCTGCAATGCCACCTTGTGCGTAAAGTGTTGAGCCTTCTTTCAAGGCGCCTTTGCTTATCACAGTCACATGGCAATGATTTGCCAAAGACAAGGCCAGGCTTAAACCCGCGGCGCCGCTTCCGATTACAACCACATCGGTGCTATGATTTTTAATTGACTTCATGTTTTTGGATCTTCGCTTTTTATATGCACTAAATACAGCTAGATGCAGCATTTTTTGCTATTATACACCTAATTGGGGTAAACCATATGTGCTTTGTGTGAGCCGTATTGACACGTAAAAGTCTGTGTCAGACGTTCCGATTGTCATTATTTTAAAAAAAATATCAAAAAAACAGAACTTTTTATTCATCGCCTAGTCAGAGTAGCAGTAAATAATGGCAACGAAACATTAAGTTATAACGATAACAAAGAGGAGTACCGGCTCGAATGAGCGAGCAGGATTTGGATTTAGAACTGGTTAAGCGGGTTCAGCAAGGAGATAAAAACGCCTTCAACCTTTTAGTTGCCAAATATCAAAATAAGGTCGCCGCGTTGATTTCACGTTATGTGTCAAACCACGGTGATGTAGCAGATGTCGCACAAGAAGCGTTTATCAAAGCGTATCGTGCACTCCCTAATTTTAGGGGCGAAAGTGCGTTTTACACTTGGTTGTATCGTATAGCGGTTAACTGCTCAAAGAACTATTTGGTGGCTCAAGGGAGAAAACCCCCAGCCAATGATGTGGATGCTGAAGAAGCTGAATTTTATGATGGAGCTGAGCAATTACGCTCAAATGCATCCCCTGAGAACTTATTGCTAAGTGATGAGGTAAGGTCGGTAATATTTTCAACTATCGATGGTTTACCTGATGACTTAAAAACAGCGATCACCTTGAGAGAAATCGAAGGAATGAGCTATGACGAAATTGCAGTGGTAATGGACTGCCCAGTTGGTACTGTTCGCTCTCGAATTTTTAGAGCGCGAGAAGCAATAGATAACAATTTAAACCCACTAATAGGTGAGTCATAACATGACAAAAGCGAACCTCACAAAATCACCACAAGAGATAGCATCACGCGCACTTGATGGCGATTTGCAGCTTGACCAATCATCTTTGAGTCAAATAGACGCAGCCAAGTTTGCGCGCTATGCACAAATAGGTGATGTAATGCGTGAAGCTCAAACGGGTGGTATTAGCATTGATATTACAGCAAAAGTGGCAGCAGCTTTGGAAAACGAGCCATGTCACAACCTAAGCTTGCAAAGCGAGCATCAGGAGCAAATTGCTCAAGGAACTAAAGTTGTAAAGCTAAGTGCTTGGCGTAGACCCATTTCTCAAGTAGCAATTGCAGCAAGCGTGGCGCTAGTCGCTGTGCTAGGCGTCAATACCATGCCACAACAAAGTGCTCCTGCCATTGACGAAATGCCAGTCTTACAGTCGCGACCGTTAGCTGGTGGTGTCGCTCCAGTGAGTTTTTCGACGGAGCAGTCTGCACTGCAAAGTGCCGAGAAAGGTATTCGTGATTTGCAGCAGCAACGCATTGGAGCACTTGTGCTTGAGCATCAAAGACAGTCTCGCGTTGCTTATGCTTTACAGCAAAAGAGCAAAGCTGAATCAGAACAACCAGAGGATAAGAAGTAGTTAAATGAGATTACTTGCCTGTATTTTAGGTTTATGTTTGGCTTCATGGGCACATGCTGAGGAAGTCGTTTCTGCTAGGCAGCTACTACAAAACATGGCTTCAGCGGTCCACAACAGAAATTTTGATGCGTCTTTTGTTGTGCTCAAAGGTAAAGGCATGGAGCCTTATCGTTGGGTTCATGCAAAGCACGAAAATAAAGAGTTAGAGTTACTAAGCTTGCTAAACGGAGCAGGCTTAGAAATTGTAAGAGTCGATGATCTAGTTACCTATTATGAACCACAGTCTGCACCTTATTCAGTGAAAACTGACTCAATAGCAGGACCAATTCCTGAAGTGTTGTTCAAAGATGTGAGTACACTTTTAGAACATTATGACTTTGTTCTAGGCGGGAAAGGTCGTATAGCAGGTAGGCCTGCACAATTAGTTAGGGTAGAAGCCAAAGATAGTAGTAAATACAACTATTGGCTATGGATCGACACACAGTCTTCTTTATTATTGAAGGCTGCATATGTTAACCAGCAAGGTGAGTTACTTGAGCAACTACAGCTTACACATATCAGTGTAACGCCTGAGCCAGCAGAACAGTTATTAGAGTTAACCCAAAGAGAATTCCCAACACCATTACCCGCGCTGAAATTAAACAAAGAAGATACATTACAAAATAATTGGCAAATTGGTTGGTTACCTGAGGGATTTAAATTGTTAAAATCAGATAGACATAAATTAGATTTAAACAATGAATTGGCTGATTACTATTTGTTTTCTGACGGATTAGTTGATGTTTCTGTCTTTGTGCAGCGTCCATTGCCTGGACAACGACCAAGTGGAGCATTGTCCTCTGGTGCAACGACAGTATATGTTCACAACTCTGGGGCATTCGATGTCTCTGTGGTGGGCAACATCCCCGCAATGACGGCAAAAAGTATAGCTGAGTCAGTAAAGCGGCCACTATGATTGAACAAACATTAACTGTGGTGTCAGTATCTGGCACTACAGCTTATTTAAAAGCCAAGCAAAAAACCGCATGTGAAGGCTGTAATGGCAAATGCGGCTCCCAAATCTTTAGTAAACTTTTTGGCACTCACAAAAAAACATTTCCAATCCAAATCGAAGAATCTTTGCAAATCGGTCAAAAAGTCAAACTCAGCCTAGATGACTCCAAAGTGGTCAATCATGCCTTTTATGTGTATATGTTGCCGTTGCTAATGGCATTTATGTGCGCATTCATTGTTTCTCTAGGATTGGAACTCAGTGAACCTTGGCAGATTTTATCAGCGATAGCGGGCGGTTTTCTAGGTTTCTTAGTTGCCAAAAGGCGCGTTCAGTCGATAAAGCATGATGTAAAAGTGGTAAAAATTTACCCAATTAGCATGGCTGTGACGCAAATAGATGGTGATTGAGTTAAATAACAGGTAAAATCTGCGCTTTAATCCATTTAGTGACTTAATAGAAGTTTAGAATCCAGTATATGAAGCATATCCGTAACTTTTCTATCATCGCCCACATTGACCATGGCAAATCAACACTTTCTGACCGCCTAATTCAAGTATGCGGTGGCCTTACAGACCGCGAAATGCAACAGCAGGTTCTGGATTCGATGGACATCGAGCGCGAGCGCGGTATCACCATCAAGGCGCAAAGTGTTACTCTTAATTACACTGCCAAAGATGGTGAAACATACATGTTGAACTTCATCGACACGCCAGGACACGTTGACTTTACTTATGAAGTGTCACGTTCTTTGGCTGCATGTGAAGGGGCTCTTTTGGTTGTGGACGCGGGTCAAGGCGTTGAAGCACAGACTTTGGCGAACTGCTACACCGCAATCGAAATGGATTTAGAAGTTATTCCAATTCTGAACAAAATAGACTTACCGCAAGCCGACCCGCTACGTGTTGCAGAGGAAATTGAAGATATCGTTGGTATCGATGCCTTGGATGCCGTGCAATGTAGTGCTAAAACGGGTGTTGGTATTGAGGATGTACTCGAGAATATCGTACGTGATGTTCCGCCTCCAGTCGGTGACCCTGATGCGCCACTACAGGCGTTGATCATAGATTCTTGGTTTGACTCATATCAAGGCGTTGTTTCACTCGTGCGTATTAAGCATGGTGAATTACGCCAAGGTGATAAGATAAAGATCATGTCTACGGGCCAAACACACCTTGCCGATAAAGTAGGTATTTTCACGCCAAAACAAAAAGATACAGGTACGTTGAAAACCGGCGAAGTAGGGTATGTGATTGCGGGTATTAAAGACATCCATGGTGCACCAGTAGGTGATACCATCACTTTAACCAAGAATGCAGCACCTGAACGTTTACCAGGTTTCCAGCGCGTTAAACCACAAGTTTACGCTGGTATGTTCCCAATTTCATCGGATGATTATGAATCATTCCGTGATGCACTGAACAAATTAAGCCTTAATGACGCATCATTGTTCTTTGAACCAGAAAATTCTACAGCACTTGGCTTTGGATTCCGTGTTGGTTTCCTTGGCATGTTGCATATGGAGATCATCCAAGAGCGTTTAGAACGTGAATATGATATGGATCTGATCACCACAGCGCCTACGGTAATCTATGAGATAGAAACCAAGCACGGTACTATTCAGATCGACAATCCATCAGCGCTGCCGCCAGTAAACGATATTATTGAGATTCGCGAGCCAATTGTAGAGGCGAATATTTTGGTTCCTCAGGAATACTTGGGTAACGTGATCACGCTATGTATTGAAAAGCGTGGTGTACAAACCAAGATGGCTTATCACGGTAAGCAAGTAGCGGTAACCTATGAGCTACCAATGGCTGAGGTGGTTATGGACTTCTTTGACAAGTTAAAATCTACTAGCCGTGGTTTTGCTTCGCTTGATTATAACTTTAAGCACTTCCAACCCTCTGATATGGTTCGTGTTGATATTCTTATCAATGGTGACCGTGTTGATGCACTTGCGATTATCGCGCACCGTGATGGTGCACAGAGTCGTGGTCGTCAATTAGCGGACGCACTGAAAGAGCTGATCCCTCGTCAGATGTTTGATATTGCAATTCAGGCAGCTATCGGTGGACATGTCATTGCCCGTACTACAGTGAAGCAATTGCGTAAAAACGTAATCGCAAAATGTTATGGTGGTGACGTAAGTCGTAAGAAAAAGCTACTTCAGAAACAAAAAGAAGGTAAAAAGCGCATGAAGCAGTTGGGTAACGTAGAAGTTCCTCAAGATGCGTTTCTTGCCATATTAAAAGTGGGCAAATAACAGGAAATTTTTGATGGCAGGCTATTTTTCAATATTTTTGGTGGTACTAACCATAGGTTCAGGTTTACTTTGGTTACTAGATCACCTGCTTTATGCACCAAAGAGAAAAGAACGGATCGCAATTGCTCAAGGTGCTTCAGAGCAACCTCTAGACGAGGATGTTATCGCACAAATAGCGCCTGAGCCTGCCATTATCGAAGGTGCAAAGTCAATTTTTCCGATGATTGCAGCGATCACAATTTTTCGCTCATTTATTTTTGAACCTTTCCAAATTCCGTCAGGTTCTATGATGCCAACTTTACTTGATGGCGATTTCATTCTGGTGCAAAAGTATGCTTATGGCATTAAAGACCCAGTATGGCGTTCGCAGTTAGTTGAAGTGGGTCAACCCGAACGTGGGGATGTTGTTGTTTTCAAGTTTCCTCTAGATGAGCGTATTGATTTTATCAAGCGCGTCATAGGTCTTCCTGGGGATCATATTGTTTATCGAAATCGTCAACTATATATCAAGCCTAACTGTGCTGAGGGTGAGTTACAGCAAGGTAGCTTAGTGTGTGGTGAGTACAACAAGATTAAGTTAGATATAGTGAACCGAGATGAGTATACGCAGGGCGCAATGCCATTGGTACGTTTGACAGAAGATTTGCCAAATGTGCCACATGATATTTTAATTAATCCACAAGCTATCGAAATGACTGAGCGTTACTACCAGCAAGATGGTACGCGCCGCGATGAGTGGGTTGTGCCTGAAAACAGCTATTTTGCTATGGGTGATAACCGTAACAATAGCCAAGATAGTCGCATGTGGGGATTCGTTCCTAAAGAAAACCTTGTCGGTAAAGCGGTCTTTATTTGGATGAGTTTTGATTTTGAAAATGGCCCAGATAGCCTGCTTCCAGGTTGGGTTCCAACTGGTGTTCGTTTTGGACGCCTAGGTAATATTCAGTAACAATGAAAAGAAACGTAGCAGAATTATACAGTAAGATAGGATATCACTTTAACAACGAGGCATTGCTTGAACAGGCTATGACGCATCGCAGTCATAAAGGCCAACACAATGAGCGATTAGAATTTCTTGGAGATTCAATTTTGAGTTTTGTAATCGCCAATGCCTTGTATCACCAGTTTCCAAAAGCGCGTGAGGGCGACTTAAGCCGGATGCGCTCCACTTTAGTACGAGGCCAAACGTTAGCTGAATTCGGTGTTGAGTTTAGCCTAGGTGATTATTTAAGATTGGGACCGGGTGAATTAAAAAGTGGTGGTTTTCGTCGTGAGTCGACTTTAGCTGATGCGGTCGAAGCGATTATTGGCGCGGTGTTTTTAGATTCAGATATAGATACTTGCAGTGAATTGATCTTAACTTGGTATGCTTCACGTTTAGAGGCTATTTCACCAGGTCATAATCAGAAGGACCCTAAGACTTTACTGCAAGAATATTTGCAAGCGCGCAAATTACCACTGCCAGGCTACACTGTGATAGACACAAAAGGTCAAGCACACAACCAAACATTCACGGTTGAATGTATTGTTGAAGGGATGGAGAGCATAATTTCAGTAGGTAGCTCTCGCCGTAAAGCAGAACAGAAAGCTGCCGAAAAAGCATTGAAGATTTTAAAAAATGACGCTTAATACACATTGTGGCATGGTTGCCATTGTTGGTCGCCCAAATGTCGGTAAATCAACACTCTTGAATAAAATTGTTGAGCAGAAAGTAAGTATTACTTCACGCAAGCCACAAACCACTCGTCACCGCATCATGGGGATTCACACCGAAGACAACTATCAAGCGGTCTATGTGGATACACCTGGGTTACACATAGAAGAAAAGCGGGCCATTAACCGTTTAATGAACCGTGCAGCGTCTAGTTCTATTGGTGATGTGGAACTCATCATTTTTGTTCTTGAGGGAACTCTTTGGAACAGCGATGATGAGATGGTGCTTAATAAAGTTAAGCAAAGTGGTCGTCCCGTACTTGTGGTTATGAACAAAGTTGATCAGGTTAAAGAGCACGAAGATGTGCTTAAACACATGCAGTGGCTATCTGAGCAAGGTGAGTTTGTCGGTATAGTTCCGGTTTCGGCTAAGCAGAACAAGAACATCGATCTTGTTAAAGATGCTGTGCGTAAGCGCTTGCCTGAATGTGAGTTTTATTTCCCTGAAGATTATGTCACTGACCGTTCAATGCGCTTTTTGGCTGCAGAAATTGTTCGCGAAAAACTCATGCGTTTTATGGGAGATGAACTGCCATACTCTGTAACGGTAGAGATCGAACAGTTTAAATGGCAAGACAATGGTGTTTGGCAAATCAATGCGTTGATCTTGGTAGAACGTGAGTCACAAAAGCGGATGGTGATCGGTAACAAGGGTGAAAAACTCAAAGTGATTGGTCGTGAAGCTCGCAAAGACTTAGAAAGTATGCTGGACAACAAAGTATTTTTAGAACTTTGGGTCAAAGTGAAGTCTGGTTGGGCTGATGATGAACGTGCCCTGCGTAGCTTAGGATACGGAGAAGACTGATTGCAAAACGACTTTCGACAAGTGTATTTATTGCATCGACGTGCGCATAGCGACTCGCAATTAATGCTTAATACACTTGTTGAAGGAGTCGGTCACCTTAGCATGATTGCGAGGGTCAAGGGCCGTCAAGCGCTCAAACATAATGCTCACCTTAGACCTTTTACTCCCATTTTGGCTCAATATGGCGGTCGCCATGATTTAAAATATTTAAACTCCTTTGAACTGGCCCAAAATCCATTATCATTACATGGAAAACAGTTATATTGTGGCTTTTATTTAAACGAATTGGTTTATCGGATAGTGCCACGCAATGAACCTCAGGAACAAGTGTTTACGCTTTATCAGCAGCATTTGAATATATTGGTGCAGCAAACAGATGTAGAACCTGTGTTACGCAGTTTTGAGTTTCAGTTGCTTAGCTTATTGGGGTTTGGTGTTGAGTTTGATATTGATGCTCACGGTGATCCAATCAGTGCCAATTTAAGCTATCAATACATACCGGAGCTCGGCTTTGTGCCAACTGATATACCTCAGTATGGTTTTGCTGGTGCTGCGCTACTGGCGATGGCCGAGCATGATTTTGCTAAACCTACCGTAAGAGCAGCGGCAAAACATCTTAGTCGGTATTTATTGAAACCATTATTAGGAAACAAGGCTTTAAAAAGTCGGGAATTATTTATATCAAGGTAAGGCTATGAAAGATATTTTATTGGGTGTGAATGTGGATCACATCGCTACTTTAAGGCAAGCACGTGGCACCAGCTACCCAGATCCAGCCCATGCAGCGAGTGTAGCGGAACACGCGGGAGCGGATGGTATTACGATTCATTTGCGTGAAGATCGTCGTCACATTCAAGATAGAGATGTATACGTGATGGCAAAGACGATTCAAACTCGCATGAATCTTGAAATAGCCGTTACCGATGAAATGTTGGCGATTGCGCAAGAAGTTAAACCTGAGTACGTATGTTTAGTACCAGAGAAGCGCGAAGAGCTTACTACCGAAGGTGGTTTGGATGTTATTGGTAATCAACAGAAGATAACTGACGCGGTTAGAACACTTTCAGATGCGGGTATCAAGGTTTCGTTGTTTATTGATGCTGACAAGACTCAGATAGATGCAGCCAAAGCAACCGGCGCACCTTACATCGAAATTCACACAGGGGCTTACGCGGATGCACATAATGACGAAGAACAAGCCGCAGAATTAGAGCGTATTCGTGAAGGTGTTAAGTATGCGCATGGCTTAGGCATTATCGTCAATGCGGGCCATGGTTTACACTATCATAATGTTAAGCCGATAGCGCAAATGAGTGAAATCTATGAGCTAAATATAGGTCATGCCATCGTTGCCCGTGCCGCAATAGATGGTCTAGAAAAAGCTGTGAGAGATATGAAACGTCTGATGCTTGAAGCAAGACAAGCATAAATTTTATGAAAAAATAGAGGCCACCTGAGTGGCCTTTATTTTACCAAAGGAATTGACCATGCTCTCTTGGCAACAGCGTTTTATTGCACAGCAACAACTTCCACTTAGCTATATTGAAGACGCACAGCCGCTTTGTACGTGGCTAACTGAGCTTGTGACGTCAACCTCACAGCCTTTGTGTATCGGGATCAATGGCGCTCAAGGGTCTGGTAAATCAACTTTGGCTGCGTTTTTGACTATTCATTTACGTAACTTAGGCTATAAAACACAAAGTGTGTCCATAGATGATTTCTACTTATCACCCCGTGAGCGTGAAAAAGTGGCGAATAAATACCATCCACTATTTGTAACTCGCGGGGTGCCAGGAACACATAATATGGCGCTGTTAAACTGCGTATTGAGCGATTTTAAGAATCAAAAGACTATTGTGCTGCCAAGTTTTGATAAATCTACAGATTCGCCCAAACCAAAGCATAAATGGTTACGGTGTGAAGACCAGCTTGACGTACTGCTGCTTGAAGGGTGGTGCATAGGCCTTGGTGCTCAGCCTAACTTACGGCTCAATAAAAGTGTCAATGATTTTGAGCAACAACAAGACAGCGATGGTAAATTTAGAGCGCAGGTAAATCAGTTTTTGGCAGGGGAATATCAAAGTGTTTTCGCCTATTTGGATAAACTTATTTACCTTGACGTCAGCTGTTTTGAGCGTGTATTTAATTGGCGATTGCAGCAAGAGCAGCAACTAAAGGCTGCTTCTGGCACTGGCATGACAGAAACACAAGTTTATGACTTTATCCAGTACTTTCAACGGCTCACTGAGTGGGGTTTTGAATATTTACCAAAGCGCTGTGATCTACATATCAAGGTTGATCAAAACCATAGATTTGCCATTGCAAGTGACGAGTCTACCAAACTAGAAAAGTAAATAATTCATTAAGTTAGACGGAAATACCAATCTTTCAGACTGGATCTGAAATGCAGTCATGTTCCTTTCTTGGTCCTTTATTACCAGTTAAATTCATCCGACCAGTATGTTTTTCTTACTGTGTGCATATTTCATCCACATTGTGTGCTTAACTTTAGTACTTCCCTAATAATATGTATTAAGGTGCAAACAATGATAAAAGTAATCAGGCAACTAGCTTCAAGCCTGTTGTTAGGCTTGTTAACCATTACGCTACTTAGTGGTTGTGGTGGTTCTGGAGGCGATTCTAGTACCGTCACCCCTCCTACCGACAATAACTCGGGTGATACGCCTGGGGATAATTCAGGTGATACACCAGGGGATAACTCGGGCGATAATCCTGACGACGATGGTTCAGACGATGACTCTCTGATGATGGCTCATACAAAGGTTCCGGTGCGCTCACTCAAGGTGTGGCGACGACAACCATCAGCAACTTGTTTGCAGCAGGTAGCCGTGTTGCGGCGGTAGGTAGTATCACAGATAGCAGTCAACAAAGCTGGATAGTTCCTGCACAGACGCTGTTCCAAGACAGTGCGATGCCATTCGCATCGGATTTATACAACAGTTACGTATCGGGCCACAATTACGCCAATGTTGCCGCTGCTGAGGCTGCTTTGGATGGTACGGATATCATTGAAATTGACGCCGATGGTGAGGTGATCACCGCATACATCTTTGCTGACAATTACTTTGAGATGTACGTCAATGGGAACGCGGTAGGTAAAGATCCTGTGCCGTTCACTGAGTTTAATTCCAACATTGTGCGTTTTAAGGTGAAACAGCCTTTTACCGTTGCAATGGCACTTGTTGACTGGGAAGAGACTCTGGGAACGGGTACTGAAAATAACCAAGGAAGTGCCTATGCCGCCGGTGATGGGGGGATGGTTGCAGTATTCAAAGACAGTAATGGACAAATTGTTGGTGTAACAAACAATCAGTGGAAAGCACAAACCTATTACACCGCACCTATTGTTGATCAGTCATGTTTGAGTGAGTCGGGCAGTCAGCGTCTATCTACAAGTTGTAGTACAGGAGCTGTTAGTGATATTTCTTCGGTCTATGGCGTACATTGGAGCAGACCGACAAACTGGATGAGTGCAAACTTTGACGACAGTAGCTGGCCAAGTGCTTCAACTTATACCAATGAGACTGTGGGTGTAGATAACAAACAGGCTTATACCAACTTTACCTCCGTATTTGATGATACTCAAAGTGATGCTCAGTTTATTTGGAGCTCAAACTTAGTATTAGATAACGAAGTGTTAGTGCGCGGCACAATCGGTAGCGACACCGATGGTGGAGACGGTGACACTGATAGCGGTGATTTTCAGCTAACTAGTAAAGCAGTGAAAAGCGATAATATAGTACCGCTGTCTGCAACATGTGACGGTGCCAACGGAGGCATGTCAATTCCGCTGCAATGGAGTGGTGCACCTTCTGGCACACAATCATACGCGCTTTCAATGCATCACTTTCCTAATCCAAATGATGCAGATGACTTCTCAAAAGCACATTCATACTGGACGGTTTACGACATTCCAGCCGCGACCGATAATCTGGCAGCGGGTGAAACCTCTGTTGGTGTATTTGGTATCAACAGTGTGAATAGTCAGCAACAATATGCACCGCCATGCTCCGCAGACCCAGGTGAACATGATTATACAATCACTGTCTACGCTCTTTCATCCGCAGTAAACAGCTTGGGATTAACGGGTAGCACAACCGATCTCGCCACACTTCGTGATGCTATCGCGTCTCATACATTGAGTACAGCCACTTTGTCACTGACGCGTTCGCGCTATAACCCTAACAATGATCAACATGTACCACAGAGTGTGGCCACGACATGTGCTACAAAATCAGCGGCATTTGAAGCTTATGGTGATCATGTTTCTGTGAGCTGTAGTGGCAATACCATGAGTGTCACCACGCATACACTGCTACCTTATCGTTCTCAGTTAGATAGTGATAAAGCAAACGTCGGCATTCGTTCATGGATTGGACGTGTTCCTATCCCAGAGCAGCTAACTTGGACTTTGCCAATCACGCCTACTTATTTGCCTGAGCCACAGAGTAACATCAATATCCACCATGCGGTGGGGGTGTCGGTAGAGGGGGTTCCAATTCTTCATTATGCCAAAGAAAGTGAACCAGATGAGATTGCTCAACTGGGTCAAGACTATAGCAGTCGTGATACCGTGTTGTTGGGAGAAATCGACCAATGTGGTGGTCATGCGGGCAATGGTGAAGATTATCACTATCATATGGCACCGATTTGTTTGATGGACAGCCACGACCCTTCACAGCCATTGGCGTATATGTTTGATGGCTTACCGCTGTATTTTGGTACAGGTGGGGGCGTAAAAACAACAGATGGCACTGACTATGGTGCTGGTCGCTATGAAGATTTGAACTATTTGCCAGCAGATGTGAAAGATGGCAGTAATCCGCTTGATGAATGTAATGCTTACGATCTGCACGGAGATGGCAGTGAGTATGTTTATTACAGTACGACTGATGCGCCATATAGTATCGGTTGCTTTAGAGCGCAAGCCGACCAAGAAGGCTCAGTGCCAAGTGGTCCTCATTGGGTTCAGGAACGAGATTTGTCTTGGTCTGGAAATGATGTTTCACTCACCGATTATGACACCATGAGCTTTGGCGGTATGACTTGGCAATTTATTGAAGTAACTCCAGGCGAAAGCAATAACCGTATTGGAGCTGGTAAAAAAGCGCTAATTATGTATCGACAGTTAGTCAGTGGAGACAGTGGTTATGATCCTAACGCCAATTGCTATGCGTTCAGATATCGTCTTGATAGCACAGATACCGCAGGCACTAATGATACATATTCAGAGCATTGCCGATAAGCGAAGAGGTTAGTATGCTAAAGACGGTTACTAGTATGAAAATTGCTTTAATGGTTACGCTGTTTAGTTGGACAGGTTCACTGCTAGCGCATGGCTTACAAATGAGTACTGCGCAAGTGGTTCAGCGTCAGGATAACTACTTGTTTATTACGATGCATACGCCAGTGGCGAAACTGTATCAGCATATGAACTATCAAGGTAAACCAGCATCGCTGATGCATTTGGCGAATGGCTCAGATCAGCAGCTTGGTCAGTTTCGACAGGCCTTAGTGGAGTTGTTCAGAAACAACATGAACTTGTCAGTAGCGCAGCAACCATTGCAATCTGTAAAAGTTAGAGTTGCACCAAAGGAAGAACTCAAAAAGCTGTTGCAAGCTGAACTGGCTGAGCAAGTTTTGAGTGCGCATCAGCATGAGCAGAGTCACCATGCTGAACCTAAAAACTTTTTCCGCATAGAAGTGGATGGTTTTATCGCAGCTGGTAAGGATACACCACGCATGCTAAGTGCTAGCTTTCCAAAAGAGCTGGGGCAAGTGTTGGTAAGTTACACCAAGCCGCAAATACAAACGCTAACGCCAACGGAGCAGGGTAGCCAATATATTCAGGCTTTGCGGAAATAATTTTTTTGGGTTAACTTTGAATAAAAAGCCGTGGCAGACCACGGTTTTTTATTTTTATGTGGATTACTTCTGCGGTTCTGGTAACAATGCTGGGGTTGAGTCTTCAAAGGTTAAAAATGATGTCCACAAAGAATGTGTTCTTTGCTGCGTTAATTTTATTTTACAGTCCACACTCATGGCCGTTCTGATTGTCCCTTCACGCCATGTATTAAAAACGGCACCACAGTGCGCTTGTCGATAATCAAGCCAAATCATCTGACTTTTATTGATCGATGAGACGCTGGTAGGGTCTTGTGTATAACGCGAAATACTCTTTGCTAAGTACTGTTCCATAAGGGTTTCTGCAGCAATCAGTTCTTTGTTCATACACTGGTTTATCTGCACCGTAGTCCAAGCATTGTTGCAATCCAAGGGTTCTTCGGCAAACACCCCAACACAGAAAAATAGCGCGATAAATGTGTCAAGTCTCATCAACTTTCTCCCGTTGTTATTGCGATTTTATAGCCTTAACAGAATATAGCAGAGGCACTTGCTGATTTTGATAAAGCTTTTGATAACCAAAACCTTGCACATATTCTAGGTCATCAAAGCATTCATATGGACTGTAGGGGTACTCGTTCAAAGATTCGATATTAAGACCTGCACCAATCAATGCATTGATAACTTCACTTAATGAATGAGACCAAGTAACGATTGTAGATTGTGTACCATCACAATTTTCTGTATACGTACCTTCTTGGTCGACATCCGCTTGGCCGTTTGGGAAATATCGCATTCCGCTCAGTAGGTCATTAAACATATGAAACTCGACCATATGAAACTCACCGCCGACTTTAAGTGACTTGGCGATTACTTTTGCCCATTCGATTAAATCTGGTAGCCAACATATTGCTCCATATGATGTAAAAACGAGGTCAAACTGTTGTTGGTTATCTTGGCCAAATTGGTAGATGTCGCTTTCGATGAAGTTTGCTTCTAACGCCAACGATTGGGCGAGCAGGTTTGCTTGCATAATCGCATCAGCAGATAAATCGACACCTGTCACTTTCGCCCCTCGGCGAGCCCATGATAGGGTATCCTGACCAAAGTGACATTGTAGGTGAAGTAGCGATTTTCCAGTGACATTACCGAGTTGTTCTAGTTCGATAGGGTTCAGTGAAGACTGACCCTTTTTAAACCCTTCGACATCATAGAATTTGGATTCTAAGTGAATTTGAGTTCTTTTATTCCACGCTTGTTTATTAATACTTAGGTAGTCCATTTATTCAACTCACTGCGCAATGAGGTCAAATAGGTAGCTTAGCATGCTTAACAGGTAGGCACTACGGATATTTACCGGGCCAAACGCAAACAGTTACAAGAGGTTATGTGAGAGAAGGGGGATGTTGGGGAGTGAAATCACTCCCTGTTTTTTAAGCCTCGTAGCTAAGAGGATCTTGCGCATTATTGAGTGCAAACGCTTCCAGTCTTTCTTGGCAGGCGCCACATTTACCACAAGCTTTCTCTCTGCCGTTATAGCAGGTCCAAGTGTGGCTGTAATCTAAACCCATTTTCAGGCCATCGGTTAGAATGTCGATTTTACTGTTGTTAAGGTATGGACAGACAATTTCAATTTCTTCGTAGTTAGCGATACGACATACATCGTCCATTTTTTTAACAAACTCGGGGCGGCAATCCGGATAAATAGCATGATCGCCAGAATGCGCACCATAAAATACCTTGTTGGCTTTAAGAGAGACTGCGTAACCTACTGCTAAAGATAGCAAAATCATATTTCGATTTGGCACGACTGTACTTTTCATGCTTTCTTCTTCGTAGTGGCCTTCAGGCACGTCTATGTCGTCAGTGAGTGACGATCCACCAATAAGCTGGTTGATTGCTGAGATATCGACAATCTTATGAGCGATATTGAGACTGTTACATACTTGCTCTGCAACTTGTAGCTCTTTTACGTGGCGTTGGCCGTAATTAAAAGACAGCGCATAGACTTCATAGCCGGCACGAATTGCTTTGTTAAGAACGGTGTATGAATCCATACCACCGGAGTAAATGACAACGACTTTTTCGCTCATAGGTGTTTTGCCTCGATTTTGATAGAGGTTTACGTCAGGGCGCGATATACTACACGGCCGCCGTGGAAATAACAATTTCCATTGGTGATTTTTTGAGTTTGTGAAGTTGTTACGGAGCCGTTTTGTACAAAATAAACGAAATCTTTGAAACCATTCAAGGTGAAGCCAGTTATACCGGCGTCCCATCAATTTTTTTACGTTTACAGGGATGTCCTGTAGGGTGTGCATGGTGTGACACTAAGCAAACGTGGGAAGTTGACTCGACATATAAAATTTCGTTAGATGGTACGGTTGAGAAAAAAACAGACTCACAGTGGTGGGCTGAGGCTAATGCCGAACAAATTCTTGAACTGTTTCAGATGCGTGGCTACCTAGCAAAACACGTAGTGATCACTGGTGGTGAGCCGTGTATGTTTGATTTAGTTCCACTTTGCGAGCTGCTGCATCAGAATGGTTACAGTACACAAATTGAAACCAGCGGTACGTTTGAAATTAAAGTACCAGAGCAAACTTGGGTGACGGTTTCACCAAAGATCAATATGCGTGGAGGCTATGAAGTTTTAGCCAGTGCAATGCAACGAGCGAATGAAATCAAGCATCCGGTAGCGATGCAAAAGCACGTAGAAGAATTAGAAGCCTTATTTGAACAAACAGGTGTAACGCCGAAACTCGTGTATTTACAGCCTATCAGCCAAAAAGCCAAGGCAACCAAGCTAGCGATTGATACTTGTATGAAAAAGAACTGGCGGCTATCCGTGCAGGTCCATAAATATATTGGTATCAACTAAAGCTTTAGCTAATAAATAGCAAAAAGGCGCTTGGTTAAGCGCCTTTTTTAGTGATTTACAGGGTTAGTTACTTTGTAGATAGTCAATCACCACCTGATGGTGGTCTTTGGTTTTAAACTTATTAAACACGTGCTTAACTTTACCATCTTGTCCAATTAAGAAGCTGATGCGGTGGATACCATCGTACTCCTTGCCCATAAATTTCTTCAGGCCCCAAACACCAAAAGCATCTGCAATGGCGTGATCTTCATCAGATAAAAGATCAAAGTTAAGATCTTTCTTGTCTTCAAAGTTTTTCAGTTTTTTTACGGGATCTGGACTTATTCCAACGGCAACCGTGTTGAGTTTCGCCAGTTCAGACTTATGATCACGTAATTGCTCTGCTTGCACAGTACAACCCGGTGTTAATGCCTTTGGGTAGAAGTACACAAGTACTTGGTTTTGCTCTAACAAAGAAGCCAGAGAAACGGTTTCATCGTTTTGGTTTTTTAATGAAAATAGTGGCGCTTGTTCGCCTGCGGTAAGTGTTTTCATGTCAATCCTTAGCGAATTCGTCTTAAAATGTAATCTACGTTTAATGTGTGAGAAAGATCTTCAAATTGGATTTTAAATTTATCTAAATCGACACTACTGGGAATATTAAACTCCAGCTCGCACCGCATATGTAATTGTTCATCTTGCTCAAAGGTATCTGATTTTAATGAACAAATACTCACGCTTTGCTCAGCAAAAAAGCGTGTTACTTTGCTTAATGTACCTGGAGTATCGAGACCTTGATACTCAAGTGTGTAACCCGCGCTGAAATCACCTTGCTGATGTGAGCTGGTGCGTTTCATCATGGTCAGTAGACCAAGTTCCATTCCTTTAACCGGTAAACTATGCTCAACTCTACTGATAGCAGACATATCACCACTAAGCAGCATAATAAACGTGAACTCGTTACCAAGAATAGCAATACGACTGTCAATGATATTACAGTGACAGTCACTCACAAGTTGCGTTAGCTCACTCACTATCCCTGAGCGGTCTTCACCTATTGCGGTTAACACCAGTTGTTGATTGGCAAAAGCAGTCATTAATGAAACCTAACCTCTGTAAATGTACTCTATCGATACAAAGTGCCATGAAGAATACAGTGGATAATTGATATTTAACCAAAAATAGTACCACAGAACTTGGCGCTTAACATGCCTGTTTTGGGATTTATTACGGTACTGGGCGGATAATTTTAAGGCTTTCTTGTGTTTATTCCCATTGGAAAGTACCATAGTTGCAAATTTTTCGGTTGATAACAACTAACCTATTCATTCCTAATGAAGTTGTCATCTTATTAGGAATTTTTCGAATTGACAGTGAACCAAACCAGCATTCCCTACTCATAGTAATGAAATAAAAATTAACGGGTCTGCTAAGGAGAATAATCAGTGCAGTATTGGATCCCAAAAACGTTGGCTTTCAGCGTATTAATTGGTTTATCTGGATGTAGTGTTTTTACGAATGATGCGCACCACCAGCGTAACTATCGTGTAAATGAGCCCGTTAAGGTACCAGCACATCTACAACAGCCATCACAAGATCCGACCTATAAAATGCCAGTAGCAAGTTTTGATAGTGACCCAGAGGCAAAGAGCTTTCGTCCACCTCAGCAGGTGCTAACGGTAGCCACAGGTAGTTGGGTTGAAGAAAATGAAAGCCAAGCTAGGGTCTTTTTTGACAAAAATGATGGCATAGACGACCTAACAGCGTTTATTTGGAAAGCCGTAGATAGTGTTGTAGCTGAACATAACGCGCCTTTAGAGCAAGACAACCGAGCACAAGGTGTTGTGAGTACGGGATGGTATTCACTCATCAAACCGGTAGAAGGTTGGTTTTGGGAAGATGATGTTATTGTTTCTGAACAAAAGTTTCGCTTTACTGTAGAGCAAAAAGAACATCAAAGAACCGCCTCGTTACGCGCAGAGTTGGTAGATTATCGCAGTGACAACACGCCTCTAAATGATTTGCTCAAGCAACAGTTAGAAGCAAGAGCCGTAAACGAAGTGGTTGCTGAATTTGATTATTTGTATCGCATTTTAGAAGTTCAGCTTAGAAAACAGCAGGGGGTATTGTCGTTAGCTAATGGCTTTGATGATGAAGGTAATGGCGCTATGATCACAGAACAAAAACGTGATATTGTTATTGACCGATTTGCTGGATTTTTAGAACGTGTGAATTTTACCATTATCAAGATAGACAAAGACAATGGCTTGATTTCAACTCGTTACGAAAAACCACAGGATAGTGTCTGGGATTCTATCTGGGGTGATGACGCGGTACGACTTCCGCTTGAAAGCGGTGATTATAAAATTTCCGTTGCCGCTACAAAAGAGGGAAGTACGTCAATCACTTGGAGAGATGCGCAAGGAAATGTGTTAGATACAGATGTTATGGCGCAGTTACAACAAATACTCGTAGAAGTATTGCGCGATAAGGGCCTGACTATTTAATCAGTTGGTCGTTTTTTAATTGAGAAAAGAGCTTTAGGCTCTTTTCTTTGTTTTTGTAGGCTAAATATAATGACAACACAAACAAGTCGTACAGTGACGCCCGATTGGCGCACACTTTTTGCATTTATCGTTCCTTCATTGATTGGGGTATTTTTATTCATGACCCCCGTTGCCATTGGCGAAGCAATGACGATTCCCATCGCTGTTATGGCAAAGTCACTACAAGGGTTTGTCGGACCATATGTTGATACCCTGATCCTCTTTGTTATTTGTACAACAGGTGTAATGAGTCTGTTGGTGAAGCTTGTAAAACCTGCACCATTAATGAAAATAGCCTTGGTCAAACACCTGTTTGAAGTCAGCTGGATATGGTTAGTGACGCGCTTGGTTGGTATGGCGTTCATTCTAATGACTTACTTTCAGGTCGGCCCTAGTATTATCAATTCATCACATACGGGCGCACTGGTATTGAATGATTTGCTGCCTGTACTATTTTCGGTATTTATTTTAGCAGGGTTACTGTTGCCTTTGTTGCTGAACTTTGGCTTGTTAGAGCTGGTCGGCACCTTATTAACTAAGGTGATGCGTCCACTATTTGGTGTTCCGGGTCGCAGTGCAGTTAATTGTGTGGCATCTTGGTTGGGAGATGGCAGCGTGGGGATTTTGATGACCGCTCGCCAATATGAAGACAAGTATTACACGCAAAAAGAAGCAGCAATAATAGGTACGACTTTTTCCGCCGTGTCGATAACATTTTGTCTAGTCGTTATCGGTCAGGTAAAACTCGAGCATCTGTTTGCGCCGTTCTATTTAACGGTTTGTTTAGCCGGTTTTGTTGCCGCGATTATCGTTCCTCGTTTACCTCCGCTTAGGTTCAAAAGTAATACCTATATTGATGACACCGTGCCAGATAGCGATGCTGAAGCGGTGCCTGAAGGTAAAACTCTGTTTAAGCATGCGCTTGATGTAGCACTGACAAAAGCGCAAAAAGCGCCGGGTGTAAAAGGCACTTTGCAAGAAGGTGTAAGTAACGCACTTGATATGTTATTTGCTGTTCTACCAGTGGTAATGGCCGTGGGAACTTTAGCGCTAATCGTTGCTGAGCACACATCTATTTTCCAAGTGTTGGGTACACCATTTGTGCCTTACTTAGAGCTACTGAACGTGCCTGAGGCAGCACAGGCGGCGCAAACAATTGTCGTTGGCTTTGCTGATATGTTTATCCCGTCTATTCTGGCGGCCAGTAACATTGAAAGCGATGTAACACGCTTCATCATCGCTGCAATGAGCGTGACTCAGTTGATCTACATGTCAGAAGTGGGCGCGCTGTTATTGGGTAGCAAAATCCCAGTGAATTTATTGGAGTTATTTGCAATCTTTATATTGCGTACCTTAGTAACTTTGCCGGTGATTGCATTTATGGCGCATTGGCTAGTAGGTTAGGGTCGATATTTGGTGTGGTTGAGCATTCGATCATGTTCAACCACCAATTTATTTTTTATCTTTGTCGCTGTCATCAGGCTTGGTTTGCTTATCAATTTTCCCTTTAAAATCAAATTTAGCTGAGTACTTGAGCAAGGCGATATTACTCCATATAACAGCAATAACCGTCGCTATAATCAGTACGATGTGCCAAGTTTCCAATTGCTCCAACATGTTTTTACCCATTCAGAATGCTTACTATAGATATTGTAGCTGCATAAGGTAAAGATATGAAAGCTCTGAGGCATAAACCGCAAGATTTGTTAAGCAATTTTATTACGATATTGGTATCATTCACCTAACAGTCAGACTAAAGCACTTAGGCTGATACAAGTCGTAAATTTGGTTTAAATAAGGTGAATAACTCGCTCATGGAACATGTTTTACTGTGGCCATCCCAGTACCCTTTATTATTGCGTGGGTTAATAGAACAAAATGGGGCATTTATATTAGATGCTTTGGAATCTTGGCCAAGTTGTAGTACGAGTAAAGATGAACAAGGTGTTGATACAACTATTCTTCCTCCTGTGTTTTACCTGCAATGGCTAAAGCCCCTTGAGCCATTTGAGTCTTGTTACTTCCAACACATAGACGAATATGATCAGCAACAACAGACGTATACACAGCAGTTGTTTGCTCATATTGAGCAATCGGGTATGACGCGTCAGGCGATTAGTATCATGCTGATGGAGCGCTTGGCTCAGTACAGTGACCTCGCGTTGCAAATTGAGTCGATAACATTACCTAATTTTTTCGAACTACTTATTAATTTAAAGCATGAACAGGTATTCGATTGGTGTCTGGCTGCACATATGTCACTTACGGCTCACGAAGTGGTTGCTGCGTGGCAGGTAGAAGAGTTTAGGGTGGCTATTGAGAAGCATATTGAAACGTGTATCGGACAAAGAGAGCTCACCGCCACACTCGCTACAGATAAACTGCTACAAGGTGAAGAGTATTATCCTCTGCTAGAGTTACTGTTTGAAGATAAGGCAGAAATATCACTATTGTTAGAACAAGCTCTGTTGGCTCAAGTCATGCTTGATGATGTGAAACAGCCTAAATTGATGGGCCTTTTATCACAAGGTGCCCAAGGCACAGTACGTGATGAACAAGGGCGCTCTGCACTTATGTGGGCGGTTGAAAAAGGTTTCGTTAATGTAGTTGAAAAGCTTATTGCATATCATGATATCAATGACCGTGATGAACAAGGCCAGACACTAATGCACTTTGCTGTTAAGTCTAATTTGGCGAGTATGGTTGATTTAATAATAGCGTCCGGAGTTGACGCAACTCAAACAGACACACAAGGTCAAAGTCCTTATCGTCTGGCCATGAAACTTTCAGCGCTGGTGGCAAAAAAAACCTTAGAACAACACGGTATTAAAGAGCTTTCAGAAAAAGGGAAGTTGTTGAAAATAAAGCAGGTGCATATCTTATATGCTTTGGCCAGTTTACTATTACCAATCCAGCTTGCTTTATTTTTTAGTGAAAAAATAGAGGATAAATCGCTTTTTGTGTGGGGGGGAACGGCCATAGGTTTATTGTTGTTTGCCTTTGCTCGTAATGTTAGACGAGGGCAGCTGTATCCCAATTTATCTCATCCTTGGTCACTAAAAGGATTGACGGCAATTAGCTGGTTGAGTGTTAGTGTACAAGTCTTGTTTGCTTTATTAATTTTAAGCGCATTTTTCAGAGGCTAAAGCATTGCTGCTTTAGCCTTTTTGAATAACATCAGTCTTTTTTGTCTGCTTCTTGATGGGCCGCTTTTTCTTCAGCTAGTTCATCTTTTAGTTTACGTATCTTCAAACCCAACTCTTGGCCTCGATGTCGGGCGTAGTAGGTGCATCCAACAAACATAGATGTCGCAAAGACTAATTCTAAGATCACCCATATGAGTTCCTCAGGAGAGACCCAGAGTAAGCTCAAACCATGGATGAAGTAAATCATAACAATGAAGTTCGCCCATGCGTAGGTATATGGTTTGTCCTGAATAATGCCTTTGAGTGGTAACAATAGCGGCAATATATACACCGCAAATATAAATCCGTTACTGTAGCCCTCTCGTGGAACCATGATAAAAAGCCAAATTGGCATAAGGAGTAATAGCCCCACATAGCCAAACAAAGCTAGTCGTTGATAGGTAATAGTGAGGGGCTGTTTAATTGGTGTTGTCATTTTAGTTTACTTGCAATATTAAATAATCGAGTACCAACGGCACGACAAATTTTCATTTCGCATTCACTGAGCTCATTCGAGTTATCACTTCCAGCGACATGAGTTGCACCATAAGGAGTGCCTCCAGAGCGCGTACTTAACAGCTCTGGCACGTCATAGGGAACACCCAGCAGCATCATACCATGATGCAGCAGAGGAAGAGATAAGTTGAGCAAAGTAGCCTCATTACCACCGTGCATGCTACTAGAAGAAGAAAAAACACATGCGGGTTTGTCAATAAGCTGGCCTTTTAGCCATATATCGCTAGTGGTTTCCCAAAAGGCTTTGGCTTGTGCTGCCATCATGCCAAACCGTGTAGGAGTGCCAAATGCTAAAGCGTCACATTCTATGAGGTCCGCTTTACTGATTATTTGGTCGTGTTCATGTCTTTTTTCGAAGGTTCTGAGTTTCACATTCGCGCCGTGAAATTCTAACGCATCGCCTATCTCATGGGCCATAGCTTCCACAGAGCCATGGCTGGAATGATACAGAACAACTACAGTGACCATTAAAGGATATTCAACACAGATTCAGGCGGGCGTCCTAGGGCTGCTTTGTTGTTGTTAACCACAATAGGACGTTCAATGAGCTTTGGGTTATCAATCATAGCTTGACGTAATGTGGCTTCGTCTGTGTCCTTAGTTAACCCTAGCTCTTTGTAAAGAGTTTCCTTGCTGCGTACAAGTTGATGAGCAGACTCAAAACCTAGTTGTGTAAGTAACTCGCTTAATGTTTCTAAACTAATTGGTTCTTTTAAATACTCCACAACGCTAGCTGAGACCCCTTGTGCTTCAAGCAGTGCTAGCGTTTCGCGAGATTTTGAACAGCGAGGATTGTGATAAATAGTAACTGACATAAATAGGTCCTGATAATTTTTGGTTTATTTTAAAGGATGTACTCACTGACTTAAAGCTTAGCGAGCTCTTTTTGCATTTGCCTATATTGACTCAACAAGGCTTTCAGTCTGGCCTCTTTGACTGTTTCTTGCTCATCAATATGATTCAACGCTCGCTGGATTTCATCTGCTGCTTTAATGTAAGCACCATACTGGGCAAGCAGACTCGCATACATTTCATGGTACGCGGCTTTGTCCTGTTGTTCTTTATACACTTTACTCAGTAAATCTTTTGCTAACGTACTTTCTGGTTTATCTAGTAAAAATAGCTTAAGAATTTTTTCTGCGGTATCGAACTGTTTGGCTTCAATTGCAGCGTTCGCAAAATTCAGTGTGAGTACTTGGTTGTTGGGCCTAAACTCATACTTCAACTGCAACAATTTAGTCGCTTGCTCAGGTTGTTTTTGCGCAATCAATAGATCGGTATAAGCATCGAGATAAAACAAGTTGTTTTCGTCCTGCTTAAGTAATTTGTCCAAGAGTACTTGAGCTGGCTCTAGTTTTTCTTGGTCTAACAGCGCCAGAGCAAGACCATATTCGAGGGCTTGTTTACTCATTTCTGTTGCTTTGAGTCGTAACTGGCTTTCGAAATAAGCTTGTGCATCCGCACTTTTATATTGGTAACGAGCAAGTACACGGCTTTTCGCTAGTTCAAACTTTAGACTCGCAGGAACATACCTTGCGGTAAACTGTTGTGCTCTGAGCCTGACATCCGATACTCGTGAATCGGGTAAGGGGTGAGTCAGTAAGAATGTGGGTGGCTTAGTTTGATAACGTACTTGAGCCGAAAGTTTAGATAAGAACTCACTGGCTTGTGAGGGATCAAAACCAGCCTCATAGAGTGTTTGCATACCAAATCTATCAGCTTCTTGCTCAGCTTTTCTGCTATGAGTTAACTGGCTCAACTGCGCTTGCGTTGAGTTAGCGGCTAATATTGCCATACCAGCATCTGGTGCAACTATGGTTGTCAAAATACCCGCTATCATACCAGCAAGCGTCATTGCGTTATTGTCTTTAGCTTGTTGTATGCGTCTAGCAAGGTGACGCTGTGTTACGTGAGCTATTTCGTGGCCTAAAACAGAGGCCAATTGCGACTCGTTGTCAGCCTGGGCTATCAACCCGGTATGAACGCCTACATGGCCGCCATAGAACGCAAAGGCGTTAATTGCTTGGTTATTGATCCAAAAGAATGAAAAAGGGAAGCGTACGTCATTAGCATTGGCTACCAGCTTATTCCCTAAACTGGTTAAATACTCATCGAGTACAGGGTCTTGCACTAAAGGCGATTGACTTCTGATCTGCATCATCATGACTTCGCCGATGGCTTGTTCTTTTTCTAGTGGTAGCACTTGGAGTGCAGAAGTGCCTAAATCGGGTAATTTTAAGGCGTTTTGTCCGTGACTGGTTAGGCTCGCAAGTAGCATCGCCGTCCCAACTGCGGCACGAACCAGAGAAGTTAATTGCATATTATTCCTTCTTAATACCATCACCGTATTTTAGTCGAGCAAGATCATATTCATCGCTGCTGGTACGGTTTTCTTTTTCACACATTAAATAAAAATCTTTTATTGTGACCCCATCAACGGAGGTGATGTTCAATTCTGCCTGCAAAAAACTAATAACTTTGTGTACAGCTTTATGTGCGTGCAATATGAGCGCTTTGTCAGCCGAATCTCCGCGCTCAAAATAGAAGCCAATAAATTTATGTAATTGATTGATCCTGAGGAGACTCTTCATGCTATGTGGATCCCAGATATTGAATCCAAGAAAGCGATTATCTCTCATGTATTTATCAACTTTCACATTCTTAGCTACAGGGAAGGCCCAAAGTTCAAAGCCTCTTTCCGTGAATACCTGATGCAGGGATACCTGAGGCTTGTCATCGCAAAAGATCACACCGTGATCATCTTCATAACCACCGAGTAGTTCTAAATTCCAATTTCGCTTATCAAGTACTCTTTTTACAGCATTGTCAAAACCATGATGTAATATTCCCTCAGTTTCACTAATTGATGATGCAACCATGTGATAGAAAGGGGGAAGTTCACCCCAATTAATCTGCTTTTTATACCAATTTATTTCTTTGAGAGTAGGGTTTGTAGGCAATATAGCCTTGCTATTTGCTCTGGACATGGCAAGCAATACTCCAATTCTATTTCTATATAAAAGAATAAACCATTGTTTGATGTCAGGCCATAGTATAAGGCTTTTAAGTTGATTTAGCTTAGTGCTAACATATGGCTTTGTCGGTATGGGAATTATCCAGTTGGGAGTTTAAAACGTGGGCGCAAAGACTCTAGTTAAGGTGGACCTGTCTACATATCAATGCCCTCAATTGTTTGTACAGTTTAAGTGGCACCTGCGCCAAGCTCAACAATCAGATGCTAAAGTTCAGTTTTATTATCATCAAGAACAAGATATTAGTGATATAGTCCGTTATCTGGATCAACATCAATATTCATATATGCACTGTAATGGTGCTCAGCCATCCATAGAGGTTAGCATTAACCATGTTTGACTTAGTAAAAGCTTGGTACAAAAATAAGTTTTCAGACCCTCATTCCGTTACGTTACTGTTGTTGTTGATTGCATCAGTTGCCGTACTATATTTTTTTGGACCTTTTGTTGTGCCTGTGTTAGTTGCTCTGGTGATAGCATATCTACTAGATTGGCCTGTAACGAGACTACAGCGATTTGTACCTAGTAGGGTGCTGGCAACCACATTGGTTATCTTGCTTTTTGTCGGGCTGTGTCTTGCAATGTTGCTGGGCATTGTGCCGGTTTTGTGGCATCAGTTGAGTAACCTGCTACAAGAAAGCCCACACATGATTGAGCAAGGTAAAGCATTCTTGTTACATCTGCCCGAAGATTACCCCACGCTGATTTCTACGGATCAAGTGCGTACTTTAGTGACTAGCGTTGAGTCAAAGGCTTTTGAGCTCGGTCAAATGCTCGTGTCGGTATCTTTAACATCTTTAAAAGACGCAGTGGCGTGGCTTATTTACCTTATTCTTGTACCATTGTTAGTGTTCTTTATGCTGAAAGATAAAGTTGTGCTGACGCGTGGTATCGAGAGTTTAATCCCAAAAGAAAGACGCTTAATCAGCCAAGTTTGGTCAGAAATGGATCACCAAATTATGAATTACATTCGTGGCAAAGTGTTTGAAATCGGGATTGTTGGAGGGGCGAGTTTCATTGCTTTTTCAATATTAGATTTACGCTATTCCGCTTTGTTAGGGGCGCTCGTTGGTTTGTCGGTGCTTATCCCTTTTGTTGGTGCAGCATTGGTGACGATTCCTGTAGCAGCAGTTGCGATGTTCCAGTTCGGAGTTGAGGCACAGTTTTGGACCGTGATTATTGTCTATGGGATTATTCAAGCTTTGGATGGTAACGTTTTAGTACCGCTCCTTTTTTCAGAAGCAGTGGACCTGAATCCTGTTTATATCATTGTGGCCGTGTTGTTTTTTGGTGGATTATGGGGGTTCTGGGGAGTCTTTTTCGCTATCCCGCTCGCGTCTTTGGTTAAAGCATTAGCTAATGCTTGGTCAAACAAACGCGAAGATTCTGAAATTAAAGAAGAAAAAGGCACTGTTTAGTGCCTTTTTCATTGCGTTAGCCTATTTCGCTGGCCCAGTACTTTCTCGGATAACGATACTGGGCGTAAAGGTGGTTTTTATATCTTTGTCTTGCTTTCTTGAGCCTCTCGCTTTGCTAAATAACAGCCTAGCGGCATGTTCTGAAATCACATCATTCGCCTGGTGTGCAGTAGTGAGTTTTGGCCATGTTTGACGCGAGAAAGGAGAGTCCTCAAATCCTGTGATAGAAAGTTCTGAAGGAATATCGATATTCATTAATCTGGCTGCAAACAGCGCACCTGCAGCCACCTCATCGTTACCACCTAAAATGGCTGTGATCTTATTTGGGTTGCCGTTTTTCAAGAGTTCTTTAGCGCCATTGACACCAGATTCGAATGAGTAGCTACCTTCATATAACAGGTCATCACTGGACTCGATATGATGATCTTGCAACGCTTGATGATATCCTGCCAGTCGCTCTGAGGTCGATTTATGTTCTTTATCCCCAAGGACAAAGGCGATGCGCTTGTGCCCTAATGAGATTAAGTGCTCGGTGATCTCATATGCCGCCGCGAAGTCATTGACTAAAATACAGTTGTTCCGTTCTGAAATGTCACTTTCGCGCCCTGAGAGTAATCGCACATACTGCACACCTAACTCGTCAAGCATATCGATAATACTTTGTTGTTCTGATAAGGGAGGAGTGAGTACTAGGCCTGCAAGACGAGACCGCTTGATCATTGTCTTGAATTCATCTTGCATATTATCATCAAGGTAGCTGCACGGGTGAATGACCAATTCGTAGCCCTCATCTTTACAGCGAGAGAGCACACCATTTTGCATGTCAATAACATAGTAAGCGTTGGGGTTGTCGTACACGAGCCCGATAGCAAATGAGGAAGTGCCAGCCAGATTTCGTGCAGCAATGTTAGGTTGATAATTCAACTCATTTACTGCACTCATTACTAAATCATAGGTTTTTTTACGAACCGAAGGTTCTTTATTGATCACCCGTGAGACGGTCTTCATTGAAACACCGGCTAACTTAGCGACATCATTAATGGTGACTTTCATTTTTTTGTTCTTTTATGTACGAGAGCATGTAGTTCGCTCAAAATTCATTAAATGATCATGTGAGTAGCTTAGTCTATCTAATCTAAAACAAAAATAGCAGTACAAATATCACAAATAAATGAATGATACCGGTGTCAAAAACATAAAATTGCGTTATTATCCACATTGTAGAATTGGAAATTAGATAATTGACAGCGTTGTCATTCTGGCATATTGTGAACGCTGGAAATAATCTTTTGCTTGTTGAAACAGCCTTTTAAGGTGAACAATAAGCTGTTTACTATGTAGAGGAATGAGTATGAGTTGCCGCAGTGAATTGAGTAGTTGGAAAGCTTTAGAGCAGTCAGCAACAAAATTAAAGCAACAGCACCTAAAAACCTTATTTGCACAAGATTCGGCGCGTTTCGCCAAATTTTCATGTCAAATTCCGGGGGTTTTATTTGACTACTCAAAGCAACTTATTGATGAGAGTGTATTTTCTCAGCTTATTTCACTAGCAGAGCAAACTGATATAGCAACGTGGCGAAGTAAAATGTTTAGTGGAGAAAAAATAAACTTCACTGAACAGCGAGCTGTATTGCACGTAGCGCTTAGAAATAGAGCAAACTCACCCATTATGGTAGATGGGGAAGACGTAATGCCCTTGGTTAACCATGAATTGGCAAAAATGAAAGCGTTCACTGATAAAGTACGTGGTGGTCAATGGTTAGGGTATACGCAAAAATCGGTTAAAGACGTTGTGGCAATCGGAGTCGGCGGTTCAAATCTCGGCCCTCAAATGGTCACCGAAGCGTTGAAAAATTACGCAGACGATACGCTTAACGTACATTATGTTTCTAATGTTGATGGTGTACAGTTAGCGGGGGTGTTAAAAGATTTGAACCCAGAAACAACTTTGTTTGTGGTTTCTTCAAAAACATTTACGACCTCTGAGACGATGACTAATGCACGCTCGGCTGTAAAATGGTTTGTGGCGCATGCGCAACAGCAAGAAGCAATTGCAAAACATTTTGTCGCGGTCAGTACAAATTTAGAAAAAACCCGTGAATTCGGAATTGCGGACGATAATGTGTTCACGATGTGGGATTGGGTTGGCGGTCGTTTCTCTTTGTGGAGCGCCATAGGCTTGCCTATTGCGTTGTATGTAGGATTTGACCGCTTTATTGAGGTGTTAGAAGGCGCGTTTGAGATTGATGAGCATTTCAAAAGTGCCTCGTTCGATAAAAATATTCCGCTCATAATGGCTTTACTAAGCGTATGGAATAGTAGCTTTTTGGGTCATACCGCTCAGGCGATTCTACCTTATGATCAGGCACTACATATGCTGCCCGCTTATTTGCAACAAGGTGAAATGGAAAGTAACGGTAAACATGTTACTTTCTCTGGTGATACAGTGCCGTATACCACTGTACCATTGATCTGGGGTATGACGGGAATTAATGGTCAGCACGCGTTTTATCAGTACTTACATCAGGGTAATACTATAGTTCCAGCTGACTTTATAGCGTCGCTTAAACCACAAGTCGCGATGGGCCAGCATCACGATATTTTATTATCAAACTTCTTTGCACAAACAGAAGCGATGATGAGTGGCGTTGATGCGCAACAGGTTCGAGCTGATTTGGCTGCCAAAGGTAAAACGCCTGAAGAGATTGAGCAATTACTTGCTCATAAAATACATCAAGGTAACAGACCAACAACATCAATCTTATTAGATATTGTTGATGCAAAAGCAGTAGGCCGACTCATTGCGTTATATGAACACAAAATCTTCTGTCAGGGCATATTATTGCAGATATGTTCATTTGACCAATGGGGTGTGGAGCTGGGTAAAGGCTTGGCATCAGCCATTGAATCTGAGCTGACAAGTGAAGGGGTGACTAACCCTCATGATAGCTCTACGGCAGGTTTGATTAGATATTATAAAAATAATCGATAATTGAAATAAATTCGCTTTCCTTGTGAAAGCAACCAGTTCACTCAATGTGAAAAATATACCTTTGAACGGGTAGCGCTGGAGTTCTTAGGGCCTGTATTTTTGTGAGAGGAATTACAGTGCCCCTAAGGCTCATTTATCAGGCTGAGCATTTCTTTATCAGCCACTCCTGATGAGGCAATTTGGATTTTAGGATTGCTGCCTGACTTCACAGTTGAACTGTTACAATCGAATTCATAACCGCTAAAATGCGAATAGTCTGGTAGGCTAGGAATATGGCATGACCAGACATTAACAACAAATGCGCAGACAGTGAACAGGACTGTTTTGCTGCGCTTAACCTTGTAGAGAGTAATTTATGCTTAATCCTTTTGATATTGTAATTTTTGGTGGGGGCGGAGACTTAGCACTACGCAAGCTATTGCCTGCAATGTATCGCGCATATCAAGAAGGTAATCTACCCGAGGGCTCTCGTATTTTGCCGACTGTTCGCGAAGAAAGTAAACAACAAGAATATATCGAGACAGCACAACAGGCACTGAAGTCATTCTTGGGTGACGGGGAATTTAACAATCGTGATTGGAAAGCATTTTCTCAATATTTAGTCCCTGTGGTCATCAATGTTACTGAAGCCGATGGACATTGGGATGAGTTGCGGGCACTTTTGCAGCAAGATGCAGAGGATAAATCTCGAGTATTCTACTTATCTCTTCCACCTGCGGTTTACGGCACTTGTTGTGAAATCCTATCAAAGAAAAAGCTCATTAGCGCAACATCGCGAGTTGTCGTTGAAAAGCCCATTGGTTACTGTGGTGAATCAGCGGAGGAAATTAATGGCAAGATTGCACAGTATTTTGCTGAAGAACAGATTTTCCGCATTGACCACTATTTAGGTAAAGAGACTGTACAGAATTTAATGGCGTTAAGATTCTCAAATGCACTGTTTGAGAACTTATGGGACGCTAAATCAATTGATAATATCCAAATTAGTATCTCTGAGACTGTCGGTCTTGAATCACGTGCTGGCTTCTACGACAAAGCAGGTGCACTGCGTGATATGGTGCAAAACCACTTACTACAACTCTTATGTTTAGTTGCGATGGAATCTCCGCACAAACTGAATGCCAATAGTATCCGTGCGGAGAAGTTAAAGGTATTGGAAGCACTACGTCCACTAGTGGGTGAACAGGTAGATGATAACATCGTGCGTGGTCAATACGTGCCCGGAGAGCTAGGTGGTAAAATGGTGCCTGGCTATTTAGAAGAACTAGGTGAAGGTTCAAGTAAAACCGAAACTTTTGTCGCAATTCGAGCGCACATTGATAACTGGCGTTGGGCTGGTGTGCCATTTTACCTTAGAACCGGTAAACGCATGAAAAAGCGCTGCGCTGAAATTGTCGTTGAGTATAAGCGTGTTTCGCACAATGTTTATGACGAGTCGGTGGGAGCAATTCAACCAAACCGCCTTGTTATTCGTTTGCAGCCAGAGGAGACTATCCAGTTAACTCTGATGTCTAAACGTATGGATAATTTGAATATGGAGCTGCAACCCGTTACGTTGAATATTGAACTTAGTCAGCAATACGGCTCTAGTTTTCACTCAGATGCATACAAGCGCTTAATGTTAGATGCCGCAGCTGATAATCCAGCTCTATTTATCCACCGTGACGAAGTTCGTCAGGCATGGCAATGGATTGATCCGATTATCGAACGTTGGCAAAGTAAAGGGACACCGGCGCTTTATCGTGCGGGTTCATGGGGCCCTGAAGATGCCGATGAGTTGCTACAAGAAAATAACCATGCGTGGTTTAATGTTGGAGAACAAGCTTAATGGCGAACATAACAGAGCGATTTTTTGACTCAAAAGAACAACTAAGTAATGCGTTGGCCAGTTTGCTTGAAGCGGGTCTTGTGACTGGAATTGAACAAAAAGGCAACGCGGTTCTTATGGTATCGGGTGGTTCTTCACCTGCACCAGCATATCGACACTTATCGGAGCTCCCATTAGCATGGGATAAAATCTCTGTTGCTATGGTAGATGAACGCTGGGTTGATGCTGATCACGAAAAATCGAACGAAGCCTTTATCAAATCTACGTTGTTACAAAACTATGGTGCAAAAGCTAACTTTGTCACCATGAAAAATTCTGCTGCAACTGCACAAGCCGGGCAGGAGGAATGTGAACAAGCCTATCGAGAACTTGGCAAAGCCGATGTTACGATTTTAGGAATGGGTCCTGATGGTCACACAGCCTCTTTATTCCCTCATGCTGATGGGTTAGAACACGGCCTGAATACAGCGGATATTGTGTGTGCAATTAATGCCAAACAAAGTGAAGTAACGGGTAGTATTACTGAACGTATGACCTTGACTTTAAATGGAATCGCAAACTCGCAACAAGTTGTTCTACTGATCAGTGGCGATGAAAAGCGTGCGATGTATGAGCAAGCCAAGCAATCAGGTTCAGAATTAGACATTCCATTAAGAGCTGTATTGAACCACTCAGATATTAATTTAACTGTTTTTTGGTGTCCCTGAATTAGATAGCGATAAAATAACGGGTTCAAGGTACTGGTGATACAGTACCTTGACACTTCAATTAACACCAACGTAGCCTTTACTTCCTATCGTTTTATCCCCAAATAGATCTAATAGTTAGCATTTTTGATGAGCTAGCTGTACATAACGAGCGTTATCCTTATTAAACCTTGTCATAGCCGTGCTTTTCTAAGCGATTAACCTAGACATAAGATGCATGAAAATCTATAATGACAGCGTTGTCATTTTGCGTATTATTACCCTTGAACACTTCTGCCAAAGTTTCTCTACGCTCATGCAACTATTCTCTATGGTTATAATAATGCCACTTAAAGTTACTAACTTGTCTAACAGAGTTATTTTTGTCCCTAAAAAGTGTTTTTTCATGCTATATTCTATCTAGAATTTGTAACAAAGCATAACACTGGTAAATTAATATCGTTTAAAATCAATGTTTTAGTTTTATTGTTGAATATTTTTTGATTAATTCGACAAAAAAGATGTAGCGGATTTGTAATTTACGGTGTATGGTTTGTTATTAGATGACAGCGTTGTCATCATCACTGGGCAGAAGTGATTAAAAAATCCAACAAAATGATTCAAGGGGAATCCTGTGTTAGCTAATAATTTTAAAAAAAGCTTACTAGCAGTTAATGTCGGACTTGTACTAAGTGCAGGTGTATCTGGCATGGCTTATGCTGCTGATGAAAACCAAGTTAAAGAAGATGTTGAAGTGATTGAAGTGCGCGGTCTTCGCGCCTCAAACAAAGCCAACATTAACGCAAAACGTTTTTCAAATGCCGTTGTTGATGCAGTAACTGCTGAAGATATCGGTAAATTTCCTGATTCTGACGTAGGTCAAGCTTTGGGTCGTGTACCTGGGATCACGGTTGGCCGCTCATTTGGTCAAGGTGGTTCAGTATCGATTCGTGGTACTGACCCTCGCATGACATTGACAACGCTGAACGGACAAAACGTTGCGTCAACAGGTTGGTACGATCAGCTTAATATCGACCGCTCTTTCAACTACTCAATGCTACCTGCAGAACTGATTGGTGGCATGGAAGTGTACAAATCAACACAAGCAAATATTGTTGAAGGTGGTATTGGTGGTACGGTAATCGTCAAGACTCGCAAGCCATTGGATTTAGAAGCAAACACAGTTTTCGCTTCGGTAAAAGGTGAGTATGGCTCACTGAACGAAAATGTAGCGCCTGATCTTTCTGCATTGTATAGCTGGAAGAACGAAGATGAGACATTTGGTATCTTAGTTTCAGGTGCATACGTAGACCGTGAATATTTACGTCAAGGTACTGAAGCTGACTTAGATTGGGGGCTTCGCTCTTCAATCCAGCCATCAAGCTTCTTACAAGATCAAGAGCGCACGGCAATTGATGCAACACTACAATATCGCCCGAATGATCGTTTTGAAGTGGGCGCGCATATTATGACCCTAGAGCTTGGTGCTGACAGTATTGGTGCAAACATGTACATCAATACCGACACCGACTGGGGTGAAGGTGATTCGTTCTGTCAAAAATTCAATGGTGCTGGTGTATGTACATTGAGTGTGACGCCTGAAGAGCAAGCATCTCGTGTCTTCTTCCAAAACTGGGCTCGTAAAGGTGAAATGACTTCTGATACTTTCGAACTCAATGCGAAGTACGAAGGCGAAGGCTATGTGATCAGCGCGGTAGCGGGTAACACCAAGGCTGAAGGTGGTACTCAAATGAGTGCAAACTTCGGTTACGGTTGGTGGGGTGATAACTTCCATCAAGTGAAGTGGGCCGGTACAGTTGATGCGCAGGGCAAACAGATCAAAGTGAATGGCCGTGATATGGGTTTCACGCGTGATCAATTAGACAGCACAGTTGGTACATCTACTTGGACCGGTATCAAAGGTCCAAACTCAGATGAAGAAACTTATGCTCAAATCGACTTAGACTTAGACTTGGATCTGGGTGCAATCAACAAATTTGAAGCGGGTATCCGTGTTACTGACCACGAATTTGTGAAGTCAGAGTACCGTGCTGTATATGTTGATGATGTTGCGGATCGAAATGTGTTCAATACGGAAGACCTTTACAGCGGTACAATGCCACTTGGTTATGACGGTTGGACAATTCCGAAAGCTAACTTGGATGCGATGATCAACAGCACAATCTCTTTAGTTGATGAGTTTGTTTATAGCCGTCCAGCGTATGGCAAGATTGAAGAAGATAACTTCTCAGCTTATGCGATGTTTGGCTTTGATGCAGATGGCATTCGCGGTAACTTCGGTGTTCGTTACATCAGTACTGACGTAACTTCTAGTGGCCACGTCATCGATAACTCGCCAGCTGATAACCTTGCTGTAAACGCAGGTTGGAGCAGTGCGGTTAAGTCTGTGGAAGGTGAATACAGCGACGTATTACCAAGTGTGAATATTTCGTTTGACCTGTCTCTAGACATGATCTTACGTTTCTCCGCGGGTCAAGCGATTACGCGTCCAAACTACGATACGCTATTCTTATCTAGTTCAAGTGGCTACCCAGATGACCGTGATTTCAATGAGCAGATCACTTATGGTAACCCTGCGCTAAAACCAATGAAGTCGTCACAAGCTGACTTGAGTTTAGAGTACTACTACGGTGACGGTAACTTAGTATCAGCAACATACTTTATCAAAGATATCAGTAACTTCATCGTTGCAACAACACAATTTGATCAGCAGATTGGCGTTATCAACAACGATATTCCAGAGCCAGCAGATACATGGACTGTGAATAACTATAAGAATGCCGGTGGCGGTGAAATCGAGGGTATTGAGTTCCAGATTAACCACGCATTCGATAATGGCTTTGGTGTAAATGCTAACTATACGTATACAGATGCACAAGCACCTGCAGAAGTGTATACAGATAACTTAAGCTTGTTCACTGAGTCATCAAAACACAGTGCTAACTTGGTTGGTTACTGGGAAAATGACGAGTTTTCTGCTCGTGCAGCCTACAACTGGCGTTCAGAGTATATGATCCGTGAGTATGGCTACTACTATGGTAACCGCATGCATGATGATTTTGGTACGCTAGATGTTACACTTGGCTGGAACGTAACCGAGAACATCACCACGACTCTCGAAATCGTTAACCTTACAGAGGAAGATGATGTTCAATACGGTGCAGCTGGGGTAAACAGTGATGTTAAAGCGGCATTAAAAGATAACTTCCCTACATGGTCTTTCCGTGGTGAAACGACTTATAAGTTAGGCGTTAGCTTCCGTTACTAATTCAGTAAAATGAAGTTCATAAGCCCAGCTTAGCTGGGCTTTTTTGTGGGTAAAAATATGAAAATTAAACGTATTGCAATCCTAGGTGGAGGCACAGCAGGGTGGCTCAGTGCAAATCACATTGGTCATGCGCTTAGCCACCTGAGCGATGTCGAAATAACAGTCATAGAATCAGCAACGATAGATGCGATTGGCGTCGGTGAAGGGACTGTGCCTTATATTCAAAATAGTCTAAAACGTTTTGGTATCTCGGAGGCGGAATTTCTCGTTAAGTGTGACGCAACGTTTAAACAAGGAATTAAATTTGTCGACTGGTTGAATCCTGATACTCATGGCTCCAATTATTATTACCACCCATTTGACGAGCCTTTTGCACAAGGCTATGACATCACAAACTATTTATTAAGTGAACGGATTAAATTTGAAAATGTAGGGATTCAGGCGCAAATATGTGAACTTGGGTTAGCGCCCAAACAGAAAAGTGATGTGGAGTATCAAGGCAGCCTGGCCTATGCCTACCATTTTGATGCGGCAAAATTTGCTGCGTTGTTGGCTAGTAACGCAAAGGAGAAGTTTTTTGTAAAACACCAGTTCGCCACAATAGTTGATGCGAAATGTGATGAACAAGGGAATATTGTAAGCCTTGTGGATGAGCAAGGTCAGCAGTTTGAGTTTGATTTTTACTTGGACTGTAGTGGCTTTAGCGCATTACTTACAGATAAAGTACTTAAAGTCCCTTTTGTTGATAAAAGCGAAGAACTTCTGGTAGACACCGCACTTGTAAAACAAATACCTCTGGACGAAAACGCGCAATTGCCTCCATATACTACAGCAACGGCACACAAAGCAGGTTGGATATGGGATATTCCTCTAACAACTCGCCGTGGCACAGGATTTGTGTATGCAAGCCAGTATATGAGCGAGGAAGAGGCTAGGGCCAATTACGCGGATTATCTAAATATTCCAGTAGCTGATCTGAGTGTACGTAAACTGGATATGAAAGTCGGTTTTAGAGAGCTATGTTGGTCCAAAAACTGTGTTTCCTTCGGTCTAGCGCAAGGTTTTGTGGAGCCTTTAGAAGCGACATCCATCCTGTTGACTGATTTTTGCGCCGAGCTGTTAGCCAAGAACTTTCCCAGAAGCATTGAAGAAAGTAACACGATGAGCACGTATTTTAACGATGTCATGAAATATGTTTGGGAAAGAACGACTGATTTTATCAAGCTTCATTATTGTATTTCAGACAGGGTTGATTCGGATTTCTGGCAGGCAAACAGAGATATGTCAGCGAGTTCTTCTGAGCTCAAACAGCGTTTATGTAAGTTTAAATTCAGAGCTCCAACTCAGTCAGATTTTTTCAGTCGTTTTGATTTGTTTGATCACAAAAACTTCTTATATGTTCTCTATGGCATGGAGTTTAATACCGAAGTCAAGGAGTTATCCGACACTGAAAAGCAAATGAGCCAGCAGCTATTGGCGCAAAATGCTCAAATGATCAGTAACGCAAAAGAACGATTACTAGGTCATCGTCGTTGGCTAGAAGCGTTAAAATCTGCATACCAAAAGATACATGGTGAATAATTTGTGTCTCAAATGAGGCATTAACTAAGCAGGTATCTCGCGGCTTTAAGAACGAGATATTCGCTGAAGTAATGTCTTAGTATGAACTTAGATACACTATGGTTTTCATAATGGGCTGTTATATAAGTAGTTGTGTATCACGTTCTGACGAGTTGTTTTAGGTTTACAAAAGCAGGGTTAATTATATGTCAGTTTTCGCTTCCAATTTGTGCCCAAAACCTTTAGCCTTAGGGCCACAAAAGTAATAATTACGTAAATGAATGGAGTAGTATTATGGCGGAGCAACAAGTGCAGCCTTTACACAACGAGAAGCATGCCAACACTAAAGTACAAAATGGCATCAATGTTGAATTTCTTAAATCACAGCACTTAATCCCAGTAGTAGCGCATGAGTTCGCACGTGTTGCAACTGAATTTCCAATGGCGTTTGTAAAGAACAACGAAACTGGTCAATTCCAAGCTGTTGCTATGTTCGGCTTAGAGCCAGGTGAGAACTTATTTGTTGAAGATGGTAAATGGACAGCTGGTTTTGCACCGTTAGCTGTTACTCGTTACCCATTTGGCTTAGTTAAGCACCCTGAAGGCGATCAGTACGGTATTGTTATTGATGAAGCGAGTTCACTGGTGAGTGAAGAACAAGGTAACGCTTTGTTTGAAGACGGTAAAGAAACAGAATATTTAACACGCCGTAAAGAAGCTTTGGTTAACTTTATTGAGTTCTCTCGTGTTACTGAAACTTTCACACAATACCTTGCAGACAAAGAGCTATTGATCCCACAAACTTTGACAGTGGAAATCAAGGGTGAGAAGAAAGACATCAACGGTATTCACCTTGTTGATGAGCGTAAACTAAACGAACTAAGTGATGAAGAGTATTTAGAGTTACGCAAGCGTGGCTATCTAGCGCCTATCTTCGCTTTCTTAACGTCAACACATCAGGTTGCACGTTTAGCGCGCTTAAAAGCAAAGCGCTCTGAAGCATAATCATTAATAAATGATAACGTTAAAAAGCACCTTAGGGTGCTTTTTTTATGCCAGAAAATAAAATCGTGTGTCGTTAATCGCGTTTAGTTGCAAGTGCTCACGTTGCATTGCATTTTGAGGTTTTAATGGGGGAAACAACATGAAAAATAAACCGATATTAATAGCAATATTGGGGCTTCTGTTAGCCACAAGCAACCAGACAATAGCGCAAACTAAGCCCATCGCCATCGCTATTCACGGTGGCGCAGGGACCATAGACAAAAGTCGTTTTAGTCAACAACAAGAAGCGGCATACAGAGCTAAGCTTGCAGAGGCGGTTGAAGCTGGCTACGCGGTATTGGAAAGCGGAGGACAAAGTCTCGACGCCATAACTACCGCGATTAATATACTCGAAAATTCTGAATTCTTTAATGCAGGCAAAGGAGCCGTGTACACCTACGAAGGGCAGCATGAGTTAGATGCCTCCATCATGGATGGCAGGGATCGGCAAGCGGGGGCTGTGGCTGGAGTTAAGCATATAAAAAATCCAATAAACTTAGCTCGCAAAGTAATGACGGACTCTGTACATGTGATGCTCAGTGGAGAAGGCGCTGAACAGTTTGCAAAGCAGCAGGGTTTCAAGTTAATAGATAATAGCTATTTTGATACACCACATCGTTTTGAAGCGCTACAAAAGGCCAAACAAAAGCTTGATGCTGCACAAAAGCAAGATAAGTCCTATCAAGCTGCACACCGCGCTTTGCCAAACGAATTTAAAATGGGGACGGTTGGTGCAGTTGCATTGGACAAGCAAGGTAACTTAGCGGCAGGGACTTCTACAGGAGGAATGACAGCGAAGCGTTTTGGTCGCATTGGAGATTCTCCAGTAATTGGTGCAGGTACTTTTGCGGATAATCGCTCTTGCGCGGTATCAGCCACAGGTCATGGCGAGTACTTTATTCGCTACAGCGTCGCCAGCGATATTTGCGCACGCGTGCAGTATCAAAATCAGTCAATTGACGAGGCTGGTAACGAGGTTATTCACAATGTGCTTGCGCCTATAGGTGGGACAGGAGGCGTCATCATTGTTGATACTAAAGGCAATATCAATATGCCATTTAATACCAAAGGAATGTATCGAGCGAGCAAATCAGATACTCAGCCAACCTATGTGGGAATCTTTAAAAAGGATTGAAAAACAGGCAATTCCATACACGCCAGCTATAGTTAAGATGCTGGCGTTTTTATATGGAGCAAATAATTATGCAATCAATTAAAGTGGCGGACTATTTAAATCATCGCCCCGTTACCTTTTCTGTAGAAATGAGAGTTGAATCAGCAGTGGAGAAGCTGCTACAAAGTGGCCAACCTGGGGGGCCAGTTATTGATACAAACAAGCGAGTAGTGGGTTTTTTATCCGAACAAGACTGCTTAAGAAAAATGCTCGAAGCAACCTATCAAAATGAATCTCACAGCGTGGTAGGAGATGTGATGACGGCGAATCCTGTCTGTGTAAAACCTGAAGATAGCATTGTGCAGATAGCCGATAAAATGACAGTTAATAAGCCCAAACTGTACCCTGTAATCGATGATGATGGACGTCTGCTTGGTGTGATCAGTCGTGCTAACGTACTGTTAGCATTGGACAAGCACTTACATGATACCTATTTATCTGGGCATAGGTATGTATAAAGTTACTGACGGGAGTTAAAGATTTAAAACTACTCACTTAGCTAACCGTATTGCTTACTAAATTTTTGATAGGCGCTCAATGATTCAAACTATCCTATTGAGCGTTTAAAAATCTTCATTCTTTAATCACTGCGTACTTCTAAAATTTAACGCTGTTTCATTATCTAGATCACCTTTTCTGATACCTGAATAAACCATAAGTTGTGAATACTAAGCAATTTTGTACTAGGTATATCTTGGTGATAATAACAACTTAACCAAGTTCATAGAACAAAGAGAGTGAGTGCTATCCACCAGTGTTTCTTAACATACGAAGGGATATATTATTACGCCTAGAGCATAGGCTCAGCGAACGTCTTTTGATACACTACGCGCTCTTAAATTTACGATGATAGGTAATGTGTAGTGAGTGTAGGACCACTGTTTGCTGAGCTAAAGTCTTGTCTAAAGAAAGATCAGTTTCTCCTTAAAAAACGTTTGCATGGTGCGAATAAAATTACAGATGCGAACAAGCAAAGCAAAGTGGTTGCTTCGATTGAACAGGCAATTCAAAAAAGCCAAACGTTAAAAATACAACGCACTGAGCAACTACCTAAAGTGAGTTATCCAGAACAGCTTCCTGTTAGCCAGAAAAAAGATGACATTAAAGCTGCAATTGAACAGCATCAAGTGGTTATTGTTGCAGGTGAAACGGGGTCAGGTAAGACTACGCAGTTACCCAAAATATGCCTAGAGCTTGGCAGAGGCGTTGATGGTTACATCGGTCATACTCAGCCCAGAAGGCTAGCGGCACGCAGTGTAGCCAATCGTATTGCTGAAGAACTTGAATGTGAGCTGGGCCAGCAGGTTGGCTTTAAGATCCGCTTTAGTGATCAAGTGTCAGACAATACCTATGTTAAGTTGATGACTGATGGTATTTTGTTAGCAGAAATACAGCAAGATCGTTATTTAAATCAATATGATACTATCATCATTGATGAAGCGCACGAACGCAGTTTAAACATCGACTTTATTTTGGGTTATTTGAAAAATTTATTGCCCAAGCGTCCCGATCTTAAAGTGATCATTACATCAGCAACCATAGACCCAGAGCGTTTTTCTAAGCACTTTAACAATGCGCCTATCATTGAAGTGTCGGGTCGAACATATCCCGTTGAAGTGAGATATAGACCCATTCTTGACACGGCATCTGATGATAGCGAAGCGCAAAGCGATCAGTTGCAGGGCATCTTTGATGCGGTTGATGAGCTGTGTGCCGAAGGGCCCGGTGACATCCTCATTTTTATGAATGGTGAACGTGAAATTAGGGATACAGCAGAAGCCCTCGATAAGCGTAACCTCAAAGGGGTAGAAGTACTTCCCTTGTATGCGCGCTTATCAAATGCCGAGCAAAACCGTATTTTTGCCCCACACAGTCAACGTCGTATTGTTTTGTCGACTAATGTGGCAGAAACCTCACTTACGGTTCCTGGGATCAGATATGTTATTGACCCGGGTACGGCAAGAATTAGTCGTTATAGCTATCGAACAAAAGTACAAAGGTTACCGATAGAGGCAATTTCTCAGGCCAGTGCGAATCAAAGAAAAGGCCGCTGTGGGCGTGTTGAAGCGGGGGTTTGTATTCGATTGTATTCGGAAGATGACTTTGTGTCCCGACCAGAATTTACGGACCCAGAAATTCTACGTACAAATTTAGCGTCAGTTATTCTACAAATGCTGGGCTTAGGGCTGGGTGACATTTCACAGTTTCCGTTTGTACAAGCGCCGGACAGTCGTAATATTAATGATGGTATTGCGTTGCTCGAAGAGCTGGAGGCGGTGCATCCGAGTAAGCGCCGCCAAAGTACCCAATTAACGCCATCTGGACGTACGCTCAGCCGTCTACCTATTGACCCTCGCTTAGCGAAAATGGTGTTTACAGCAGACAAGCTGGGCGCGCTAAGAGAAGTGATCGTCATAGTCGCAGCATTATCTATTCAAGACCCTCGCGAACGGCCACAAGAAAAACGAGGTGCGGCGGATGAGAAACATGCTCGTTTTGAACATCCCGATTCAGACTTTGTTGCTTACTTGAATCTATGGTATTACATCGAACAGCAGCAACAAGACCTTACGCGCGCGCAGTTTCGCAAACTATGTCAAAAAGATTTTCTTGCCTACATGCGTATTCGAGAGTGGCAAGATATTGTTTACCAACTAAGCACCATCTGTGAAGAAATGAACATGCAATTGAGTGATAACCCAGCTGATTTGGACAATGTTCATCAAGCTTTGCTCAGTGGAATGCTCAGCCACATAGGCGCTAAAGATGAGAAGCAACATTATAAAGGCGCACGCAACAGTCAGTTCCATATATTCCCAGGCTCAAGTTTATTCAAGAAAAGTCCGAAATGGTTAATGTCAGCGGAGCTAGTTGAAACCAGTAAGTTGTATGCCAGAGTCAACGCTAAAATAGATGTGAATTGGATAGCGCCTTTGGCGCAACATGTGGTCAAACGCAGCTTTAGCGAGCCACACTGGGAGAAAAAACCAGGTTGTATCATAGCTTTTGAGCAGCAAACGTTATTTGGTTTGATCATTGTCGCGCGCAAGCGCACCGTGTATAGCCAAATTGAGCCCGTGTTATGTCGAGAGTTATTTATCAAAGAAGCGTTGGTGGCACAGCAGCTTGGCCAAAATGAAGCATTTTTGCAGCATAATCAGTCTTTAATTGATGACATTCATGTGCTGGAGCAAAAGGCACGACGTCGTGACATTCTCGTCGATGAACAAACGTTGTTTGAATTCTATGATCAGCGTATACCCAAAGACGTATGCACCCGCGCTGGTTTTAATCATTGGTGGAAAAGTCAAAAGCAAAAAGACAAGCGCTTTTTACACATGAGCCGTGAGCAGTTGATGCAGCACGACGCGCAGCAAATCACCGAGTTTGATTACCCTGATGTATGGCACCAAGGTAATCTGATGTTACCTCTTGAATATCATTTCGAGCCGGGCCAGCCCGTGGATGGGGTGATGGTAAATATACCGCTGGCGTTGTTAAACCAAGTTAATGAGCAAGGCTTTATTGGCATGTACCAGCTTTTCGACATGAATTGATCTGTGGTTTGATCAAAAGCTTGCCCAAGAATCTTCGCCGTAATTTTGTGCCTGCACCAAACTATGCTGATGCGGTACTGGCAAGTTTAGAGCCCATGCAAGGTACTTTACTTGATGCCTTAGCAATGCGCCTATTGCGTATGACAGGGGTTAAAGTTGAGCAAGAGGATTGGGATCTAAGTGCGCTTGAACCTCATTTAAAAATACAGTTTCAGGTAATTGGCGATGATGGCAAAGTCATAGCTCATGGTTTTGACTTACAAGCACTGAAAGATAAATTGCAAGGCCGTGTATCTGATACACTTTCACAGGTCGCAGAAGCAGGGATTGAGCAACAAGATATTACCCAGTGGCAATTTGGTGAACTACCCAAAGAATACACTAAGAAACAGGGTAGCTATGAAATTAAAGCCTTCCCAGCTTTAGTAGATAAAAAAGCTAGCACCGCAATAGAGCTATTCGATAGCTCTATCAAAGCAGAAGTTGCGCATCAAAAAGGTATCCGTCGTTTGGTGTTGCTAAATGTTCCTTCACCCATTAAATACCTACAACAGCACTTACCAAACAAAGCAAAACTGGGCTTGTACTTTAATCCATTTGGGAAAGTACAGGATCTCATCGATGACTGCATAGCCGCCGGTGTTGATCTGCTATTAGCTCAGCATTCTGACATTCGTGATGAACAAAGTTTTGAACAAGCAAAAGAGCGTATCCGTGGTGAGCTTGGCGACACGGTGGTGCGCATTGCGACACAGGTCGAGCAGGTATTAAGCATTGCTCACGCTATTAATAAACGTATGAAAGGGCGCGTGGATCTAACTATGATCACAGCCCACGGAGACATTAAATCGCAGTTAGAAACGCTTATTTTCAAAGGTTTTGTAAGTGAACACGGAGCAGACAAATTACCCGATTTACTGCGCTATATGAAAGCGATAGAAAAGCGACTAGAGAAGCTACCGGTTGACCCAAACCGTGACCGCTTGTGTGTGCTTGAGCTTGAGAAAGTAGCACAGGCATATCAAAAAGTGGTCACACGTATTCCAAAAGGACACCCTTTGCCTGATAATGTACAGAGTATCTTTTGGATGCAGCAGGAACTTCGAGTTTCGTTGTTTGCACAAACACTCGGTACGCCATATCCAATCTCCGCGAAGCGGGTGATGAATGCAATAAAGGACTGCGAATAATTGCTTAATAAGCTTGCAATTTACTCTAAGCCAATTACCTTATTAGAAGGAAAAGTTTTTGGATTTTGAAAAGGAAGTGACATCAACTATGTCCACTCGCAAAAAAGGGAATAACACGCCGCATGTACTTGTGGTAGACGATGAGTATTTTAACTATGAAATGCTCAGTATGGCTTTGTCTGATGCGTTTAAGCTTAGTTATGCAGACTCGGGAAAGAGCTGTTTATCCAATGCGATAGCTCATAAGCCCGATGCAATTTTGCTTGATGTGTGCATGCCAGGCCTTGATGGGTACGACACGTGTCGTATGTTAAAAAATACTCCAGAAACTAAAGATATTCCTGTTGTGATGGTATCTGGCTTAGAGTCAGAACAAGAGCAACAAGCTGGCTATGAAGCCGGTTGTGATGCTTACGTGATCAAACCATTTGCCATCCAATCCTTATTAGAAAAACTAAAATCAATGGTATAAGGGGATAGCGATGTTGCATGAAGATAAGCGCAGGTTTATGCGTATGTTGATCAATGCTCAAGCCAGATTGACGATCTTGGAGACGGGTTTGACGTTTGAAGGCAAATGCCATGACTTAAGTGCAACGGGATTGTCAATTGAAGTCAGTGAGCCCATTGAACCCAATACCATGATGGAAGTTCACATTAATTCCACTAGTGACTCAATTCCGCCATTGAATGCACATGCTAACGTGGTGCGTTGTGCTCAAGATCAAGATGGCACATATATATTAGGCTTGGAAATTACTCAGTTTAACTGACGACTAACTACAAAATGCCTTACTTTGCAGTAACTGTGAGCTTAGCGCAGTGTGCTCGGTATTGTTCTTGGAATGTTAGGTTTTGTCCGTGTTCATGCTTAAAATCAAGGCCGACCATGACGCGATCGTCAGGGCATAGATATGTTTGATGTAACTTAAACTTGCTTTGCCAACTAGATACTTGAATATCTTCAAGGTCGATATGAATACCGCCAATGTAGCTGCTCAGCTCTTGCTCCTTTTTACGTAGCTTTTCAACAATCTTAAGAGCCTCTTGATCGCTTGTTTTGAGTCGTTCAATGATCTTAGCAATAGTTTGCTCTTTTAATGCTTTTTTAACGCTGTCTTCGGTATGCTCGACTACGAACTGATATATGCCAAGGCTGGTCAGTAGAGTGACAATCAAAACCACAAATGCAAGTGCACCTATCGCTTGATTTCTGGCCGTATCGGCCTTTTCTTTAATTAGTAATTGGATCTCTGGGGCTATCATAACTCACTCCTTTTGGTTTCACAGCTGGTATAGCTTTGGGCCGAAAAAGCTATCGTTGAATGCAAATATAGAACAGCTATTTCTTATCGCCACTTTATCAATAGGTAAATATGACGCAAATACGGTCGTACACATGATCGTAAGAAAACGCTTCTATAGAGTGATGAGATTTGGGAAGACTGGAGACCGCAAAGGCGTGTTTTCAACGCCTTTGGCCGATAAGCTGCTAATTTAGTAAACCTTACAAATTAGACCTTTTAAATAGAAGCCTTCAGGATAGTTACCTGAAATAGGGTGATCTGCGGCTTGATTCAGACGTTCCATAATCAATAGCTCTTTCCCTGCATCGAGTGCGGCATCTGCAACGACCTTTTGAAACAGGTTTTGCTCCATAAGGCCAGAGCAAGAGAAAGTTAGCAAAGTGCCACCCGGTTTAAGGATTTGCATAGCTATCATGTTAATGTCTTTATAACCACGACATGCACCAGTGAGCTGAGCTTTACTTTCTGCAAATTTTGGCGGGTCCATCACGATGGTGTCAAACTGGCGACCTTCATCACGGTATTGTCGCAACAGCTTAAATACATCCTGCTTAACAAATTCAGCTTTGGATAGGTCCAAATTGTTGTGTTCAACATTGCGTTTTGCGGTATCAAGAGCAGGTTGAGATACGTCAACGTTAATGACCTTTTCACAGCCACCTCGCAGTGCATATAAGCCAAACGTACCAGTGTAACAAAAACAGTTAAGTACGGTTTTGTCTTTAACAAAACGTTCTAGAGCTGCTCTACTATCCCTTTGGTCTAGGTAGAAACCTGTTTTATGACCATTGATAATATCAACTTCTATTTTTAGCCCGTTTTCTTCGATTAGCACAGGTGCAAGGGGCGCATCGCCCCACAGGGCTCCTGTGGTTTTCTCTAACCCTTCTTTTTTACGCACATCAACATCTGAACGTTCGTAAATATAGCAATCGGGAAATAGCTCTCGAAGCGCCATGAGCAAGTCACCTTTATGGCGTTCTGCGCCAGCGCTAAGTAATTGGCAAACTAGATAGTTATCGAACTTGTCTATGGTAATGCCGGGTAGGCCGTCAGACTCTGCTGCTGATAATCGAAAGCCAGATAATCCGCCTTCCTCGATCGTTTGTTGTCTTGCATCTAATGCTCGACGCAATCGTTTCACAAAGAACTGTGTATCAATCTGTTCGTTTTGGTCAAAACTCCACACGCGGGCACGAATTTGTGAATCTGGGCTATAGGCCGCAGTCGCAAGATACTGACCGTCGTGTGTATAGATAGTAACCGTGTCACCTAAGGCGGGCTTGCCCTTTATTTTCTTGATTGCTTTAGAGAAAACCCACGGGTGTTTACGTTTAAGCGACTTTTCTCGACCGGGCTGTAAATACAGGGCACAAGACATAAAAATTCCTTACTTGATAGAATGCTTGCCATTTTAGTGAAGGCCATGCCAACATACAATCTTAACTCATGAATAATGGTGAGCTAGACTCCAGTGTTGGCAAAGAGTGAACCACCAAAGTGATGACTTTGTATGTCAGCGATAGAATTAATCGTTCGGACAGATTTTAAAAATCATAAGAGAATGTAATGCATAACATTGAACAGGCATGTAAGAACTTTATGTTAAACAGCGTCTTTGCTGATACCGCTCATGACTTGACGCATGTTGAAAGAGTCGTTAAAACCGCCAAGCAGCTTGCTCAGCAAGAGCAGGCTGATTTGGCCGTCGTGCTGCCTGCCGCATGGCTGCATGACTGTGTTGCTGTAGCGAAAAATCATCCGGATAGAGCTCGAGCGTCAAAAATGGCTGCTGATAAAGCAGTGACGTTTCTTCAGTCGATTGATTACGACACGTCAAAGCTTGACGCAATTCATCATGCCATTGTTGCTCACAGCTTTAGCGCTAATGTCATACCAGAGACATTAGAAGCTAAAATTGTTCAGGACGCAGATAGAATGGATGCACTAGGTGCGATTGGTGTGAGTCGATGCATGAAGGTGGGAGGGGCCATAGCACGTCACTTATACCATCCAGAGGACCCATTTTGTGAGCGCCGAGAAGCCGATGATATGCGCTACACATTAGATCACTTTTTTATTAAACTTTTGCACATTGCTGAGCAAATGCATACGCCCTCAGCCAGAGAAGAGGCTCGCAAGCGTACCGAGTTTATGAGTGCGTTTTTGGACCAACTGAAACAAGAGATCGCTTAATATATAAAAACGCATGTTATCGAGTCATGCGTTTTACAAAAACGACCACGAATAGTGCCAACGAAAAGCTTCCCGTGAAGGCCTCAACGGCTGCGATAAACCGCGATACCCCTACAGGGGTGATATCTCCATAGCCTAACGTGGTAAATGTCACGACACTAAAATAGAAACTATTGAGTAATGCACTGATATTGTCTGAAAACGTACTGGCAAAGTCTAATTGTAAGCGTTGCTCGTCGTAAGTTACGCCAAATATAAAGTACATAAGCGCACAAAATACTATCATTGTTAAACTAAAGCGAATGACGTTTTCCGGTTTTTCTCCATAGCCACATATTAAATTGATGAAACTTGAAACAATCCGCCTTTGCGAAAATTTTGGATATTGTTGGTGACGCATGCGCAATTCTTGATAGGTATATTTGCCCGCCATTTCAAATAGACCTTGTTGCTCCGCTCCTTTTCTAAGCGACCGATATATTTCTTCAGACTGCAGAAATAGATCGTTAGCGTCATCAATGCGTTTTTCTTTTAAGGCGCTAAACGCCTGTTGTTCCTGCAATAGTTTGTCGCCCAAATAAAGATTATCAATGCGAGTATTGTTGAGCTTAATACCGAGCAGGTTTGTGCCCTCAAGATGACAGCAGTGTAAATTAGCTTCTCTTAAGTCTGCTTTCATTAAAGAGGCATGGCGTATCGTATTATTAAATAGATGAGCACCTTGTAAATTTGCTCGATAAAAGTTGCAGTATGACAAATCATAACCACTATGGTCGCCGAACTTAACCAAATTAAGCCCTTCGAGGTTGGCACGCTTTAATTCTAAGCCATGTAATAGCCCACCACGTTTTGCATAACGCTCAAGCTTTTGGGTGAGTTCCAAGCCACTTTTGTCAAATTTAGCATCGTGCCAAAAACAAAGTCCTGACCCCATATCAATCTCTTGGCATTGATGACCGTCGGGTGATTTATATTGACAACTTGGTTTATCACTCATAGATATTTGATCTCTTTAGCCATTTATTTTTATAGATTAGCAGCTAATTGGCGGGGTAGAATGAACACAGAGAAACTTTTTTTTATTTAAGATGTTTGAATATCAGCTAAAACTCAGCAAAAGACGCAAGACTGTCGCATTAAAAGTTACAGACAAAGGTGTCCATGTGTATGCACCGTACGGCGCTTGTATGACTGAGATAGAAAGGTGGCTGAATACAAAACAGCCTTGGGTAAAGGCTCAACAAAGCCGGCTCGCGGACGGTATACAAATACAAACACCTTGGCAAAGTAACAAGATACTTATTTTTGGTGATGAGTTTGAACTGCTGTTTGGTCGCTCATCCTATATTGATCATCCAAAAAAACAGGTTGTCATCAAAACATCTACACGCTCTTCTGTTAAATCAATGAGAATGCAACTTATGAAGTTGTTAGCGGTGGAACTTGAGCAATATATAGACAGCAAACTACCTCAGCTCAGTACACAAATGAATGCGCCCGTAGTAAGTGTGAAGCTTAGAGAATATAAAAGTCGTTGGGGAAGTTGTTCTAGTCAGTACGCACTTACATTCAATATATTGCTTGCTGGTGCGCCAAAGAGAATGATTGACCATGTGATGGTACATGAGCTAGCCCATTGTCACATTCTATCGCACAGCAAGAAGTTCTGGCTGCTTGTGGCGCAATATGACCCAGACTACAAGAGTGCAGTTAACTGGTTTAAAACAAATGGTAAGCAGCTATTCATAGCTAAGGAATAAGAAAGTGGTGGAGGGGGCTGGATTCGAACCAGCGAAGGCAGTGCCGTCAGATTTACAGTCTGATCCCTTTGGCCGCTCGGGAACCCCTCCTCAGGGAGCATACAATTTGGTGGAGGGGGCTGGATTCGAACCAGCGAAGGCAGTGCCGTCAGATTTACAGTCTGATCCCTTTGGCCGCTCGGGAACCCCTCCAAATTGTATTTGTGTTGTTGGTGGTGGAGGGGGCTGGATTCGAACCAGCGAAGGCAGTGCCGTCAGATTTACAGTCTGATCCCTTTGGCCGCTCGGGAACCCCTCCTCAACAACGGCGGTGATAATATCAAAGTTTCTTATTAAGTAAAGAAAACTGCTAAAGAAATTTTAAAAAATGCCGATAAAAACATAGTTCAGTGATTAATTGGCGAAACTCTATGCAAATTGATGTGGTATTAACCAGGGAAGACCAGCTTGGCAATGCACTTTCGGTCAGCGTGACCGAGCATCGTCGTGCCGATTTTTCCATGCTGCTGGCAATGCTTTCTCAAGACGCCTTAGAATTTAGTCAATTTCATTTACCAGAGTCAGAACTAGTTGAAGCTGACCTCTCAGAATTAGCACTTAAAAAAGAATTACAAATTGGCCCTCAGCAAGCGCTAGCACCAGAAACATATGACATGTTGATAGGTCAAGATAATGCATCACGATTAGCACAGAGTAGCTTAACGACATTAAAACTTCAGCAATGCTTATCACCTGAGCCACTGGCAATACGCGATGATAAGACTCACATACCATTGGTTATCGTAGATAACTGCGAAATAGCTGTAAGAAAAAGATTGGAATCGGTGAAAAATGGGGTTTCAAAAGAAGACAAACCCGCTATGAATGCAGCGGGTTTCTATGATCAACTTGCCAGTGGGCAAATGCAAAGTGCATTGCAGCTGACCGCTTAAGCACATTTATTAGTTGCTATGACATTTCTTAAATTTTTTGCCACTGCCACAAGGGCACACATCATTTCTACCCAGTTTGATTTCAGGTGTTTCATAAATGTGGCCGTCTAAATACTTCCATAAACCAGATTCTAAAATAAAATTAGAGCGTTCATGAAGTTCGCAGATTTTGTTTTCGGCAATATATGTGGCTTTAAATTCAACAAAACTACCATCAGTTGTATCGCCAGTCGATAATATTTCCAATCGAATAAAGTCTACGGCATTTGCAAATGCCAAAATATCTTCAATGCTATGGTGTTTTTGTTCTTCTTCAGCGTAAGTTTCTCTGATGTATAGCGCATTCTTAACCACGTATGCGCTATAGCGTGAACGCATTAACTGCTGTGCAGTTTTAGGAAACTCGGTTCCTGAAATAAAAGGTTCGCAACATTGTTGAAAAGATGCTTCGTTTGAGCAATAACACATAACTTACACACATTAAGAAATAAATGCGGACATTGTACACTTTTCTGGTTGTTTAGCTTGAGAAAAACAGAAAATTTCAGTATCTGAACAGGGTAAGTTCATATCAGTTAACTCAGTGGAGCTCAAAATATCCGTCCAGGCAATTACCGCCGCAAAGTTACCATTATTTAACGCAGATGATAGAACATATTTTAAATCCACTATATGTTTTCTTCTGATCACCAATAACTTGTTGGTATCAATTGAACAGCTATCCATCATTGCTTTATTTGGTACATTGTCGGGGGCTATCAATAATGTCCACCCTTGTTTTTGATTGCACTGATGAACAATTTTGAGCAAAGCCAAGCTTGCACAAATATCATCTTCCGTTGTCACATGATGGATATTACTTACAGGTGATTTTGGTAAACTTGCCGTAATTTCTAAAACTGAACTTGTGTGCAACATAATCAACTCACTGGTGTTATATACAGTATATGTATACAGTAGTTTATACAGTAATTAGATGCAAGCGAAAATTGTCACTTTTTTATACAATGTTGCTATTGTGGCTGTGAGATATTGCATGGATACTGGCCACGTCTATGAAATTAAATGAAAAAATAGTGGTTAGCTTATGACTGAATAAAGGTTAGCTGATGTATTTGCTCGTACAGTGTTGCGGCATAGCAGTGGGCATCTTTGATACGTTTTGTGCTCAAGTGAGGCTTTAATTGCTCTATCATCGCACTAGCGGCTTCCATTCCCTGACTTTGTGCTAGTACCAACCAAGCCATGGCATGGAATGGACTCTGTGGCACCCCTTGCCCTTTGACAAAAAGTAAGCCTAGATAAAACTGTGCTTTATAATTACCCGACATGGCTGACATACGAAACCACTTAGCTGCAAGTGGATATGCCTGCTCTTTAAGGTAGTATAAGCCTTTTTTAAAAGCGAGCTGAGGATCATTATCCAGTGGTAGCTGGGCATCACTGCTAATTGGGGAAGTTACAAAGTCCAATACATTAAGCAGCTGTTGCTCCAAATCTTGGCTTGCTGAATTTTCGAATTGATCTCGTTCCATAGTTTAACCGCAATAATAAGCCCATTAGCAAGTGTAGTTGAATTCTAACGAATTTGTCCGAATAAACCAGTAGTTTATGTTAAAATCCAAACACTTGTTTCCAATTTCAAACCTTTATTATGTTAGAACGCCTATTCAAAATACGCCAGCAAGGATCCTCAGTGAGGACGGAGATCACTGCTGGATTGACGACATTTGTGACTATGGTCTACATCATCTTTGTAAATCCTCCAATGTTAGCTGAAGCGGGCATAGACCTCGGCGCAGCATTTGTTGCAACGTGCGTTGCTGCTGCCATTGGGTGTTTTATTATGGGCTTTTGGGCCAATTACCCACTGGCGTTGGCACCAGGTATGGGACTGAATGCATTTTTTACTTACGGTGTGGTGTTAGGAATGGGCCATAGTTGGCAGTCTGCTTTAGGCGCGGTGTTTTTATCAGGGTGTTTATTCCTGCTGTTAAGTATTTTTAAAATACGAGAGTGGGTGATTCAGGCCATTCCCTTGGTTTTAAAGCAAGCGATCGCAACTGGAATTGGCGCGTTTTTAGCACTTATCGCTTTAAAGAATGCCGGTATTATCATCGCAAGTCCCGCCACTTTGGTACAGCTTGGCGATATAACTCAGGCGGGTCCCTTACTGGCAATATTGAGCTTTTTCATAATCGCGGCACTGATGTTCAGAGAGGTGAAAAGTGGTGTTCTGATCAGCATTTTTGTGGTGACGGCAGTGGCTTTAAGCTTGGGCTTAGTGTCATATCAGGGGCTGATATCTGCACCACCCAGCGTCGCACCGACCATAATGCAATTGGATATTGCCAGTGTATTTGAGCTTTCGATGTTGAGCGTTGTATTTGCCTTTTTATTCGTTGACCTATTTGATACGTCAGGCACATTGGTTGCGGTTACTCACAAAGCTGGACTGGCTGACAAACAAGGTAGAATGCCACGATTGGGCCGGGCACTATCGGCAGACAGTACCGCGACGATTGCAGGCTCTATGCTAGGAACATCAACAACCACATCCTACATAGAGTCAGTGTCAGGCGTATCGGTGGGAGGCAAAACCGGTTTAACTGCCGTGACCGTTGGCGTTTGTTTTTTATTGATGGTATTTTTTGCGCCGCTGGCCAAGATGGTACCGGCTTATGCCACTGCTGGTGCAATTTTGTATGTTGCAGTATTGATGTTGCAAAATCTTAAGTCTGTAAATTGGGATGACATGAGTGATGCAATCCCGGTCAGCGTGGTGTTATTAATGACACCACTGACTTTTTCTATTGCTCATGGGATTGCATTGGGCTTTATTGCTTATACAGCTGTTAAAGTGGTGTGCCGTAAAACACATGAAATCACGCTCAGTGTGTGGCTGCTAACAGTATTATTTGTTTTAAAATTTGCTATGCAATGATGAAGGTATGAGAAATGGGCTGGAAAAAGTGGTATTGATTACCACTTTTTCTTTGGTGCAAATAACACATCCAGATCGTCTTTTTCTCTTTCTTTTTTCTTCTTAACTGCTGAAGCGTTTGAAGCTTTAAGCTCGGAGCTGATTTCATCAAGCAAAGTTGTAAGTTGTGCTTTCTTTTCTTCAACATAGTCATCAGTATATGAAACTGAGCAAATCGTCGCATAAGCCTTTTCAAAGTATTGGCGTGCTGAGCCGACCATATTAGCGGTTCTGGCTGAAACCCCACGCTTAATTTGGCTCTCAACATTGATCCGCAGTTGAAGCTTTTCAAGTCGCCTGTCTTCGGCAACGAATAATTGTGTGTCAACTTTACCTTTAGAATGCTCTGTACGCAGCACGTGACGTAAACGCTTAATACCCTGTACCAGCGCAATCAATTGTTTGTCAGCATCAGGTAAGCTTAAAGAATCAACTTGTGACTCAGGGTCAATAGAAGAACTTAAGCGTTCTTTGGCTTCGGTCAGGCGGCTTTTTAATTCTCTATTTGTTGGAGAAAGCTCAACCATGGATGCCAGTGCATCATAAACCCTGCGCTGTAGAACCCGTAAGATTAGGTCCGACATAGGAATGTTACAGCTATTAACGATGATGTCTTCAGATTCTTCGATAATTTTCTTCTGTTTTGCTAATTCCTTTCTACGCTCAGCTTCTTGTTTTTCTCTATGCTGTTGTACGGCGCTGACCCAGACCGCAATAACGATCAGTGCAACAATAAGCATAATAATAATAGAAACGAACATAACAAATTTCTCTTAGACCACGAATCAAAAGATGAATTTTTATCTTACATCAATTAATTGCATTCTGAACAGTTTTCCGTTCAGATGTATGAAAAATATTTCAAAAATCACTATTTATCATTATAGACCAAGACAGAGTTTTAACTGTTAAACAAACAGATAGTCTAGAGCTATCTCCATAGGTGTAATTATGCTAGCCTTAGGGAGATTGGCTTTGTCTCAAGCATATACCATAAATAGCGCGTCGTGTTCATTGCCTTGTAAAAACTAAAAAGAAAAAAATAAGCTATGAAATTACAACAACTTAGATATATTGTAGAAGTTTTAAACCATAATTTGAATGTGTCAGCCACTGCTGAAAGCCTTTATACTTCTCAACCTGGCATATCAAAGCAAGTTAGAATGCTGGAAGACGAGCTTGGGGTACAAATTTTTGGCCGCAGTGGTAAACATTTAACCCATGTCACGAACGCGGGCAATGAAATCATAAATATAGCGCGAGAGATCCTGTCAAAGGTTGAGGGGATTAAAGCGGTGGCCAACGAGCATACATTGCCCGATCAAGGCAAGCTAAATATCGCTACCACCCACACTCAAGCGCGTTATGCGTTGCCAAGCGTTATTCAGGGTTTTATGAAGAAGTATCCAGCCGTTTCTCTTCATATGCACCAAGGTACTCCGCAACAGATATCTGATGCGGCGGCTAGGGGCGATGCGGATTTTGCGATTGCCACAGAGGCACTTCACTTGTATTCAGATTTAGTAATGCTACCTTGCTACCATTGGAATCGTTCAATCGTCGTTGCAAAGGATCATCCTCTGGCGCAAAAAGCACATAACCTTACAGTGCATGATGTGGCGAAATATCCGCTCATTACCTATGTGTTTGGTTTTACTGGCCGTTCTGAACTAGATAAAGCGTTTAATGCGCATGGATTAGAGCCCCATATTGTGTTTACAGCTACTGATGCTGATGTCATAAAAACATACGTGCGTTTAGGTCTTGGGGTTGGGGTACTTGCATCAATGGCCATCGATAGTGTTGCGGATAAGGATCTTGTCTGTATCGACGCCAGTCACCTGTTTGAAGCCAGTACGACCAAGATTGGCTTTAGAAAAGGCAGCTTTTTACGTGGTTATATGTATGACTTTATTGAACGCTTTGCGCCGCACTTAAGCAAGGATTTGGTTGAAAAGGCGAGTTTGTTGCGTAATCAGGATGATGTCGACGCGTTGTTTGCAGATATCACACTGCCAATTAAGTAACTTTATGCCCGTTGCGTACTGAATCGACGTACGCAACCGAATTTTTCTCAAGCTGTAATACGCAGTAATGGCAGTTTTTTGGTATTAGTCTAACGTTTAGTGTGTGTTACATGTTGGATGCATACTGTGAAAGGATTATCTCAGCCGAGCGCTCGATTTTCTCTCAATCATATTTTTTTTGACAGCTTACTTGATAAGCTGTCTGAGTTTTCTTTGGTTGTTGAGCCTACGCCTAGTCAACCATCCAGTACAGCGCCAAATAATCAAGTCTTCTTAGGTACAATCTACACTCAATTTTACCCTACTGTTGAAACCGTTGAGGCGATGTTAATTTGCAACGGTAAAGTTGTGATTTTGGGGAATTTGTTAGAGGTTCAGAGATATCTAAAGCGCTTAGATATAGATGCTCGTTATCAATATCTAGGTGAAGGGCAGGTGATATGTCCAGGTTTTATAGAGCCGAACATTAATTTAGCCGTCAGTGCGCTGTTACAGCAGTGGTCACATATTGGGCCATTTGGCTTTGACTGTGGTTGGCAGAAACTAATGCCTAATTATGGGCTGAATTATATTGCGCGCGCGTTACTGTATCTTGATAAGGGTTTACAGCCCGAAGATTGGCTGCTCGGTTACGGGTTGTATAGTGTGTTGCTTGATGAAAGTGCGCATACGAGTCAGCATGATGTCTATCAATTGCTCCAACAAGTTGCTATCGACAGACCTGTTGCCATTTTGGACGCAACCAGTGCAATTGCATATATCAATGACAGTGCGTTAGATGCAATCTATGCACATTTAGAATGTCACGCCGCTAATCCTTTTTCTTCTAAAGCGATGTTCCACGACTTAGTCAACCGCCAGAATGGACTGATTAACGAGCAGCTTGTTTGGTTGGTGGAAGCTTTGCCACAGGAGCAACTTAAGCGCCAGTTAATGAATATGTGCTCGCATATTGATGAGATCATAAAGCGTGCTCATTCATCGGGGATAACTCATGTTGGCATGATTGATAGTCACCCATTCGCGCGAAAGTTGCTCAGTCAATACAAGCAAACAAACAGTGCGATAAATTTAGTCGAGCCAAAACATAGCTGGTTACAAGAGCTCAATAGTTTGGCGTGTTTAAGTGCTCGCCATCAAGAGGTGAAACCCACAGTCAATCGTTCAATAGCAATAAATATTGGTGAAGTGGGTTACTGTGGTTATGACTGGGTGAAAAGTTATCATGGACAGTCAATGTTACAGCCATGTCAACAGTTAATGGAGCAGGGCTATAATGTGTGCTTACAATCAGGATTTCCAATTTTACCACTTAGCCCGTTACGTGCCGCAGAACAAGCGTGTAGTCGCATGATGGAATATGCACCAGGGTGTTACACACGTAACGAAAGAGTGCTGTTGCCAGATCAATGTTTATCAAAGCCCCAGTCACTCAACGCAATTACCAAGGCGGCAGCCGAACACTTGGGGTGTAACCTAGGGATCTTAAAAGAGGGTGAGTCCGCAAATTTTGTGCATTTATCTGCTGATCCACTTGATAACGGCTCTAATTTTAGAGAACTAGCAGTGATAGCTTGTTACGCTAATCGGTAAATTCCGCTATTTATTAATTTTATTTTGTTTCATTTCGCTCAATAAATCCCGCCTAAAAATATAAATTATCAATACTTTCAAACTATTACTGTGGATCGGCTGTTGTGGTATACATATAAATTTATGTGGTTATTCATTAAAGTTATATAAAATATATTGTATACATTGTGTATTTGGTGTTAATAATTAAAAGCCCGTTATCGAGTTTGATGGGTTTGGATACACAACATACAAAGGTACATTATGAAACTTAATAAATTAGCGTTAGCTCTACCCGTGCTAGGAATGAGCCTCAACCTGAGTGTAAATGCGGCGGAACATCGCGCCTCAACGCTCACTCAACCAAAGACAGAACAAGCAGTTAAGCATATCTACCATGGTCATGAGCATGAGCAAGTGAATGATCGAGCGCCCATTGCTGCATCACAGTTACACGATGTAGCACGCATTAATCCACAGCTCAGATTACAGCAAGTTATGACATCACAGGCTTCTGATGCGTTACTAAGCTGTGACATCAATGCATTTGCTAATTCTTCTGGTAGCCAATTGGTTGAACAGATTAAATTACAAGGCAGCAATTGTGTGAACGAGCTGTTCTCTGCAAGTAGCAGCAGTCAAGTAGCGATTTTCACAACCAGTAAAATGAATACCATTGCTGATCATGCTCGTACGTTAGCAAGCAGTTATACCGGTGCTGGGGGTGATGAACTTAAGGCAATGTTCTTATTTATTCGTGCTGGCTTCTATGTGGAGTTTTATAATGATGCGGTTACGTTTGATAGCCAAGTCACTACCAATGTTAAAAGTGCCATCGACACCTTTGTAAATAATAGCCACTTTTATGACAACAACGATGAGCATGGCAAAGTACTTCAGGAAGTGATAACGACCATGGATAGTGCAGAGCTACAGCACGAGTACATTGACGTTGTGCGTCAATGGTTATCACGCTTTGATCAAAACTACGCCAACAACCGCAATATGCGAAATGCTGTTAATGGCATCTTTAATATCTTATTCCGTGGTCAATGGAATAGCGAATACGTCACTAAAATCAAAAATGACACAGCATTGGTCAATGCCTTGGTTGCGTTTACGCAAAAAACTTGGATGGTGGACTCAGACTCGGAATTCTTAATTGCAAACTCCGCAGGTGAATTGGCGCGGCTTACACAGTACCGTCCAAGTAATATTGATCAAGCGGTTACCGATGGCTTGAAAACATTATTTTCAACTTATAAGAGCTACGGATACGGTGATTCACTATGGCTCAATGCAGCTGATGTGGCCTCATATTATGCCGATTGTAGCGAGTTTGGCATCTGTAACTTTGAAGACACATTGACACAACAAGTATTGTCTCAAATTCACCAATGTAGCAGTACTATTCGTATTCGTGCGCAAGAAATGACCGCACAGCAGTTGTCTTCAGCGTGTGATACCATGGCTGCTGAAGAAACACGTTTCCACACCCGTTTAGCGACCAATCAAACTCCCGTAGCCGATGACAATAATTCCTTCTTACAGGTAAATATTTTTAACAGCAGCAGTGACTACAAAAAGTATGCTAAGGCTATTTTTAAAATTGATACCAACAATGGTGGTATGTATTTGGAAGGGGACCCTAGCAAAACCGATAATCAGGCGAATTTCGTCGCGTATGAAGCAAGCTACGCCAAGGCAGACCATTATGTTTGGAATTTAGAACATGAATATGTGCACTATCTTGATGGACGTTTTGACTTATATGGCGGTTTCAACGCGCCTACCGAAGACATTGTGTGGTGGACAGAAGGCGTGGCCGAATATATTGCAAACCTGAATGACAATCAGGATGCAATTGACACGATTAAAGATGGCTCTGTTTATAACCTGCAACAAGTGTTTGCAACCACTTATGATGGGTTTGATCAAGACAGAATTTATCGCTGGGGTTATCTGGCTGTTCGCTTTATGTTTGAGCGTCATAACGATGAAGTGAATAAGATGCTAAGTAAAACCCGCGTAGGTGACTGGTCGGGTTATAAGTCGTTACTCAATGGCTGGCAAGTAAACTATGATGCAGAGTTTACACAATGGACACAAGATCTGGCCGGTGATTTAAACACGGCTCCGAGCGCACAAATCAATGGTCCATACAGTGGTGTTGCGGGCGAATCTGTGTCGTTCTCAAGTAATGGCAGCAGTGATGCTGAAGGCGAAATTGCAAGCTACTTGTGGGATTTTGGTGATGGTAACCAAAGTCAGCAGGCGAATCCAACGCATACATATGATGTCGCGGGTAATTACACAGTGACATTAACAGTGACTGATGCACAAGGCCTGTCAGGTAGCGCTAGCACTTCTGCACAAATTGAACAAGGACAAGGGGTTCCACAACTAACACGTGGTCAAGCTGTCACCATTAATGGTGAGCAAAATGAGCAGTTGTTATTCGTGGTTAATGTGCCACAAGGCGCCAGCGATCTGAACATTGCTATTTCAGGTGGTAGTGGAGATGCGGATTTGTATGTTCGTTATGGTAGTGAACCTACACTAAGCAGCTATGATTGTCGTCCATATGTTGGAGGCAATTCTGAACAGTGTGATTTCGCGGCACCGCAAGAGGGTCAATACTATGTCATGGTAAGAGGCTACAACGCGTTCAACAATGTTTCTTTGGTTGCTAATTTTGACGCACCCATAGCTTCATTACCTGATGCGTGTAAAACACAAGCTGCAACGACCGGTGGACGTGCCAAAGCAGGCGAACTGCTCTGCCTTGGTGATCAAGCGGTGATGTGGTTTAGCTTGGAGAATGTTAGTGGGCAAGATTCGGTACGTATTGAAACGGCCAATGGCAGTGGTGACTTAAAGCTAGAGTACAGTAATGCAGGCTGGCCGGATGGTAGCAACGTGGATGCTGTCTCGGATAATCTAGGTAATGCAGAGTGCATTAACGTTAGTGCACAAACTCAATATTGGGGCTATTTGAAAATATCTGGCGACAGCCAAGCTGCATCTTTAAAAGTGACATATAACGAAGGTGGATGTAACTAATCGACGATTAGATACTTGTGATAAGCTAACTCAAAGGCGGCCCCTCTAAGCCGCCTTTTTTGTTGCAATTGTCGCACGGAGTCACAATTCTGGTTGCAAAGCGTAAATCACTAGTTAACACTATAGGAATGTAAACGAAAATAATTGAGTAAGCATATCAACACATTTTCTCTACTTAAAAGATTGATAAGTCTCGTTTTTCTGGGTGGCTTGATGAGTTCAAGTGGCTTGGTAGCGGCCAAGCAAGTCGTCACAATTTATGCGTACCACCTTAAAGCGCCTTATATTATCGATGTGGAGCAGGAGCAAGGTTTGTATTTTGATTTCGCGTTGCTTTTGAATCAATATCAGTCGGAGCATGTTTTTAAAATAGAATTTATGCCTCGCAAGCGCCTTAACCGAGATATCGAGCAAAGCACACTTGATGGTTTAATTATTGGCGTAAATCCGGTCTGGTTTAGAGACCGACAACAGAAGAAATTTGCTTGGTCTGAGCCATTTATGACCGACAGGGACGAGTTCGTATCGAATATAAAAGCACCGTTTGAGTTTGCAGGTCAGGCGTCTTTGTATGGTAAAACCATTGGCGGCGTTCGCGGCTATCATTACTTTCAGGTCGCACCTGCGGTAAAAATAGGTAAAGCAGATCAGCTAGAAACAAGCACTGAATTACAGTTGTTGGAAATGGTCGTAAAGCAACGTCTTGAAATTGCGGTTATTAGCAAATCCACCATGAACTATTTACTGGCGATGAATAAACATTGGGACAGTGAAATACACCTCTCGGAGCAGCCCCATGAATCTTACACCCGCTCGCTATTGGCTCCAAAAGATATGAGCCATCTCATTGAACTCATTAACGGGGTACTGCAAAAGAGTAAATTTAAACAAGAGCTCAAGCAGATGTTGATGCGCTATCATGTGACCGATTCGCTTTCACACATAAAAAGCTAAGCAGGCAAGTGAGCCGCTTAGCTGCATATCTTGCTTACCAAGTACCCGTGTTCTCCATTGAGGCCCAAGGTTCTTGCGGCTCTAAGGCTTTACCTTTTTGCAACAATTCAATAGAAATACCGTCAGGCGATCTGACAAAGGCCATGTGTCCACAACGAGGAGGACGGTTGATCACGACACCAGCTTGACGTAACTTTTGGCAACTGGCGTAAATATCATCAACTGCAAATGCTAGATGGCCAAAGTTTCTGCCACCGGTGTATTCTTCAGGGTCCCAGTTATAGGTCAGTTCGATGGTTGGTTTAAGAGAAGTTTTAGCTTCCTCTAACTGGCCTGGTGCAGCCAAAAAAATCAACGAGAACCTTCCTTGTTCACTATCATATCGCTTGACTTCAACCAAGCCCAACAGATCACAGTAAAAGTTCAGTGATGCGTCTAGGTCTTTAACACGCACCATGGTATGTAAAAAATCCATGTATTGCCCCTTGTATCAAATGAGCTATAGACTTATGGTCATTTGCGCAAATAACAAGGGGCAAAGTTAACTACTGGGCTTGCGCGCTTAATAACACGGCTGAAAAGCTTCGGTATGCTCTTAAACCTAAGTGCCATACGCCAGCTTGAGGGTTAGTAATAGTACAAAGTTCTGCATTACCATCTTCATACGGACGACATTCATAACTTGACGTAGTGGGTTGCTGAGCAAATCTTACATATAGGTCAGCATCACCAGAACCTCCGCTTGTCTGTACTGTTAGGTTGCTGCTACCAGCTGGCACTTCAAAGGTGTAGTACAGCCATTCTCCTTTGCTAGCACTTTGATCTGGCCACTGTTGCTGTGTACCCGGTGTAGTTCCAATATTGAAATTTGCGATTAGACTCAGGTCAGAATAGGCTTGATAGGCGTGCAACATCACATAGTATTTGCCAGATTGAATGTTACTGATAGCGCAGTTTTCAGTATTGCCATTTTCATAGGGGCGACAGTCATAGTTTTGCTGTGTTGCCAGTTGGGAAAACTTAACATACATGTCCGCATCCCCAGAGCCGCCAGAGGTGCTAAATGATAAGTTTGTGGCATTTTGGGGAACTTCTAGCACGTAGTGTGTTTCACTGTCTTTTGCCGCACTTAGTCCGCTCAATGCTTCACCATTTTGCAGTGCTATGGCTTCGGGTGGCTCAACTGGGCCTGTGCCATTGTCGATCACACTTAACTTGTTGGCTGCTTGTTTGAGCGTGAGCACCTCACCAATTTCATTTGCTTGCCACCAATTAACATTTGCCGGTAGAGCAAGGGGAGCGGCGGCACGCTGCTCAAGCGTTAGAGTGTCGGCTGATGCATCAAATTGCGCGGTGCGTACCAATAAATTGTCTGAGCTGACAGATAGCACTTTAAATTGTTGAATACTTGCCAAATCAATTGTCCAAGACTTAGGGTCATTGGCTGAGCGAGCAGGCGCTCCCCAACTTCCTTCACCCACATAGACAGTGCCGCCTGATGTTGTTGCGTTAAAGCCGTTGCTGGTGGGCTGCAATGCTTGGGTGAGTTTATTGATATGGGTATCAGATTCAACCACAAGGTTCATGGCATGGTTATAGAAAGCATCGGCCCACCACGTGTGTAAAATGGTGTTGTCAGATTTACCGGAATAGTGAGGATACATAGGTTTATGGTATTGCGCGCTACGCCATTTAGTCGTATCCCCGTTGCTGCTAAGATCTTGTGTTAACCAGTTGTTCATAGCCGTGGCATAGCTAGACCAACCGCTATTTTTGTACTGACTATTTAATGTGTAAACACGAAGCAAAGTGCCTACATTGAAAGCACCATAAGTATCTGAACTGGTACATTCGCCATCTTGGTTATAGTCAACACCGAATACCTGACAGAGGGTTTTGTAGTTGTCATCTTCATGATTACCATGTGTTGCCACAAATGGGTAAATACGTCGGTAGCTTATACCGTCGATAACATCATCTGAGAAGGTTAACTGCCAATCTTGCAAATATTCTTTCATTTCTGATACGGAGTTGGCATTGGTATAGTCGCCACCATGCATGATGAATAGTGGGCGAATTTTTGCGATAAGCTGATTGCCTTGGCGACGTGTCGTCCAGCCAGTGCGGGTATCTCCGCCTGCGATGGCCGTAAAAGGCTGGTTATCTGCTGGTGCAGTTTTAAACCATAGCGGTTCAGAACAGCCCTGACTGTCACATACTCGATAGTAAACAGCGGTATTTGCGCTGAGATTTTTCAATGTAACAAACTGACTTTCTAGCGAACCATCAAAAGTGTGGGATGCATTTACAGGCTGCACGCTCCAGCTTTGTTCATCCGTTGATGTGCCATATTTTACATGGTGATTACTGCCCCCAGATGGTGTGAATCCAATGGTCGCTTGTGATGATGGGCTGTGATCCCAGATAAGTCGATGGTATTGACTTCCCGCATGGGCGCTGGCGGTAAGGGTTAAACCGACAGCAAGGCTCACGATACGTGTGCTCATTTCCTAGATCCTATATTATTGTGTAGTTGAAGTGTCGCGACTGCTTAGCTGCGTGTGAGAGTAAGTCCCAGTGATATCGCTCACTAAGATAACAAATGCGGCGTTTCTATAGGGCAAAGAAACAACTTCACCACTATGGAAATTCACCGCTTTGGCACCTTGCTTAAGATGCGCAAATTGTTGCTGTAATTTGACTTTTGCCTTGCTTGTCCAGTAGTCACCTTTTTTAATATGTGCAAAGTAGTCATAGGCAATGTAAGGTTGACCGGGGCGTTTGGGCGGCTGTATCAAACTGGCCAATTCATACTCTGTTGGCAGTCGCCAGTTATTTTGGCCACAAAGCGCTTGTTGATTGGTATGACGGATAAGATCTTGGGTGTCGCAGCGCGCGTCTTCAAAGTAGCAGTCACCAAAATTTGCTTTTCCTAAGCCGTGGTCATACCAAGAGTATGTCCAGTAGCCATCATGAATTGATTCATCATCAGTTTTCACCTCCCACAATAGATTGTGCTGGTGGTCCAACACACAAGCCCATGGACCTTGCCAAGGAGAAAGTGCTTTGCCTTGTGCTGTTATTTTTGTATACCTAGGATGTGCAATGGGCTCAATGATCGTATCGCTGAAAATGACATAAACACCCGCAACGGCAACGATAAGCACTGAAATAAGAAATCTTTTAATCACAGAGAATACCTAAGTTTGATGGCCCGTTGGTGGCGAGTGTGAGCGATTTGGCTGCTATCGAAAGCCGAAACCCAGATACAGGTATCGTTATTGAGGGCCACATCATATTTAGACTGGGTTTGATTTTGTCTGACTAACTCCAAGGTCCAAAAGCCATCATGCCAATGGCCTTTGGCTCGTACGTCAGCGCGGTCGCCTTCGAACCGGTTGGAGCGGTAGAGCACCGAGCTTAAGTGTGTACCAATAGGGTAGATGTCCTTTGATTGGTGGTAGGGCTGCGAGCCAAACCAAGGCAGAACCGGTTTATCATCGTTGCCACTGTGGGTGGGCAACCTTTTTGGGGTGATAGAACTGGGTGAATACCACTGCCAATTCATGACGTAAGCGCCGCTCTCTTTACCATCTGTTTGATAGCCGGCTTTGTAGCGTCGCTGACCACTTAGAGGTTCGGCTAGAGGGCCAATATAGTTGTCATCGGCTAGCACCATATCGTTGGTTCGCACGGCTTTCCAATGCCATAGGTCGCGTACTTTTCCATCTAAGCTGGCATGATAACCTTTACCGTGCCAGTTAGCCGGTTTATCCGCAAATGGCTTTTTGCCCAAGTGACTGGTGCCATCAGCTCCAATATCACAGCTGTTTGAAAGCATCACTGCAAATTTATCTTCATAATAACTTTGCTCATCAAATAGATAGAAGCCGTTTTCTTTCACCTTCCAACCTTGTGATGTTTTTGTTAGAGGTAAGTGCTGCAAACTTTTGGTTGGATCTGCCCAGCGAAATAAAAAAAACGTCTCGTGTTGATTGCTCAGTGCTTTTATCTGTACTTGAGTATGGCCGTTAGCAAAGTTAGCGCCGTTGGCAGTATCAATGATGAATGTATGTGCATTTTGCCATTGGGGCTCATTGGCTAAACCGTCGATTTCCATTAGCACTTGGGTCGAAATGGGGGTGATATTTAATGTGTGTGTTAGCGAATTAATGAAGAAAAATAGTACTCCTGTACAAAGGCTTAATGCCGCAAGCAACTTATAAGGCACATGTTTGCTGCTCATCAGCAGAATTTTCTTAAAGGCTTTGCAACCAAATTGCATTATGTACACCCAACTATGTAGCAATAAGTAGGCGACAATGGCTACTGCGCTGTAATAATGTAGCGATACAATGTGTTCGGGAGTTAAATCAAAATAATTTAATAAGCCACTTATTAAACAAATGGTTAGGCTGACATGCCCCAACCATGTAACCACACGATGATAGCGGCTTTGTGATGTTACGCGACCGATGCTCATTCTAAAATACAAATAATACACACTCAGGGATAACAGCAGACTTGCAGATAGCAAGTGTAAATTGTGGACTTGGCCAGAGGGGAGCAGGGCTGCAATGGTTAATAAGTAGGGCTTGGTCAAAGTTGCAATACGAAAGCCCGAAAGCAAACTTAGCGTAATTGCAAATATAGCAGCGGTATGTAAAAGAATAAAAATTGAACGTCGCACGAAATATCACTGGTAAAATAAATGTAAATTTATATTACAGTTTATTTACGTTGTGTGAAGGGCTGATGACAATCTATTAATTATCAAAGTATTTTTAGAGAGTTTTTAGCTAAAGCGAGATCCTATCCTATACTCAACATAATCAGATGTACGCGTTTTATCTTCACTAGAGAGGGCGATGCCTGTGTCAAAAATAGCGAATGACAGCGTTATTGACAGCATGACAGATATCGTTGCTTGTTTGAATACGAGTGATTCGATACAGCGCTTCTTGCTGGATATTCATTGTATATTACAAAAAGTCACCTACGCGGATAATTTTTATGTTGTGTTGTTCGGTCGCGAAGGCACGTTACACTTTCCGTATTTTCATGATGTGATGGATGATGTTAGGGCCGAAGATTTAGAAGACATCGACCTGAATGTGGTTGAACAAACGCTGACAGGTTATGCCATAAGTCAGCGTAAAATTTGTAACTTTACTGAGCAAGACATACAGCAACTAATAAACTCCGGCGAATTACAGGTATTGGGCTCTATGCCCAAACAATGGTTATGCTTTCCATTACTGAATCGTAGCTCTTATCTTGGCGCATTCATCATACAATCTTATCGTAATGAGCATGAATATTCAGGTGTGATTGTCGACGTACTTTTTACCATTAGCCACGTTATCTCCTCTGCTTTAGATGCGTTTAATAATCAACGCGCTTTACTCGAAGCAAATGAAGCGTTGCAAATTTATCAAAGAGAGCTAGAAGAGCGAGTGCAGGCTCGCACCCAAGAGTTACAACAGAGTTTGGAAGAAGTTCGCTTGGAAGTGACTAAGCGTGAGCAGTTGCAGCAGCAATTAGAATATGAATCGTTACACGATAACTTAACGGGTTTGGCAAATAGAAAATATCTGTTTAAAGAGTTATCTAGGCTAGCCGCCAAATCACAGCGCTCTAACTTAGAAATCTATGTGTTGTATATTGATTTAGATGATTTTAAACCGATCAATGACAATTATGGTCATAAAGCGGGTGATATCGTCCTACAAACCGTAGCGAAAAGATTGCTAGCAGAAGTTAGAAGTTACGATTTGGTTTCTCGCCTTGGTGGTGATGAGTTTGTGGTGTTGATGACTGAGCCACTTCATTTTGGGGTATTGCAGCAAGTTTGTGAAAGACTCCTTCAGACGGTCTGTATGCCAGTTGAGATAAGTGAAAATAACCGAGTTCAATGTGGTTGCAGTATTGGCGTAACGGGGAATTATGCTCAGCCTTTCAGCGCTGAGGCAATTTTACATCAAGCGGATGATGCACTTTATCAGGCAAAGAATAATGGCAAAAAGCAAATCTCTTTTTCGGTGTCAAAGTAGAGTCAAACGGTTTTAAGACTTTGCTTTAGTCGGGCTTTGCTTTAGGATCAAACCATAAAGATTTCCTGTAGCTTAAGTTATGGTATTGAGAATACTATTTATTTTTTGTTGGTTGTGGTCATTTCATGGTAACGCAGTAGAGGTGACAGATTTATATCAAAGCGAGCTTTATGTCACCGACAAAAGCCGCGATACACGCGTCGAAGCCAGCAAAAAAGCGTTATACAACGTGATAAAAAAACTCACGGGCCGTCATGAGGGCGGAGATTCTGAGCTAATTAAACAAGCAATGCGTTCTATTTCTGACTATATGCTCAAATATGAGTATTTAGACGCCGAAGATGGCACAGTCAAAATCCGTGTGAAGTTTGAGCCAACAAGAGTTGAGGAGTTAGTTCGGGATGCTCAGTTACCACTTTGGGGAAACCGTAGACCACTGATCGCGATTTGGCTTGCTATTGAAGACAATTTTCGGCGCGAATTCGTAACGCAAGATAGTTACCCACAGCTAGAACGCTTAATTTATGATACCGCTTCAGAGTGGGGAGTGCCTGTCATCGTGCCACTGCTAGATCTTGATGATCTAGCCAAAGTAAGTGTTGCGGAAGTTTGGGGTAATTTCTCCGAACCAGTAGAGCTGGCATCGCAAAGATACAATGCGGAACGTGCTATTACTGCACGCATGTTCCAGCAGCGCAATAGTAGTAGCTGGCAGTTAGAGTGGCGCTACACCGATGCAGATATGTTTGAAGTGAATAAATTGGTGGGCGATAAGCAACAGATACTCATCAGGATGGTGAACGACTTTTCATCGGCGTTAGCAAAAAACTATGCCATAGACCCTAATGTTACTTTGGCGACCCAAACGACTTCTTTATTGGTCGATAATTTGAAAACATTTGCGTCAATAGAGTTGGCAAAAAGACAGTTGGCAAGTTTAAGTACCGTGGTTGATGTGGATGTAATTTATCGTTCAGCAGATCTGGTGAGATTTGAGATAAAACATAGTTCCACGTTAGAAGATCTTGTTAAATCTTTAAATCTAGAGCAAGCATTTAGCATCTATGTTGATCCCCACGCGTTTTATCAAATCGCAAATGCTTCGAATTTACGCTACAGCTGGGTAGGCCAGTGATGAACAACGAACCCATGCAAATGGCGTTGCCAGTTACGCTTCCGGATGATGAAACGTTTGAGTCTTACTTTGGTGGCGCTCAGTCTTTAGAGGTAAATCATCTAAAGGCGTCATTAAGTAATTTAGACAAAAGCTTTCAATATACTTACTTATGCGGTTTGGCCGACTCAGGCAAATCACATTTGCTCTATGCAACGTGTATTCATGCTCAGGAAATGGGGTTATCAACGATTCTACTGAGTTTAAGAGAAGTAATAGATTTTGGCCCAGCGGTCTTAGATGGCTTGGAATCGCTGGACGTTGTGTGTATCGATGACGTGCATTTAGTCGCAGGCATTGAACATTGGGAAAAAGCCCTGTTTAACTTTTTTAATCGATTCAATGAGCCTCGTAAGTGTTTGGTTGTGACCGCAGATCTATTGCCTAACATGTTGAATATTAACCTTCCTGATCTAGAATCTCGCTTGGCATGGGGGACGACATTTCAGATTCGCTCCATGAGCGATGATGATAAAGCCGAAGCGCTGGTTAAACGAGCAAACATGCGAGGCCTAGAACTGAGTGACGAATGTGCGCGTTTTTTACTTACTAGGTTGAGCCGTGACATGCGTGCGCTGCTAGATGTGCTAGACAAACTTGACCACGCATCAATGGCAGCCCAACGAAAGCTGACCATTCCTTTTATTAAAACCACGCTGCGATTATGATGAATTTGCAGGTAAAGTGGGTGAATTTCTCTTAGATTTACCCTAAAGGTGCAAGTTTTTACAAATATTCACCCACAATAGTAAACTGAACCCTAGTTAGGGCTAGAATCTAGTCCTTGCTTTCAGTTATCATACGCGATTAATACAACAGCAAATTACCTCCATAAAGATCAGGTATAGAATGAACTTAGAGAATATTTTAGCGCAAGCGTTAGAAGCCGTATCGGTAGCCCGCGAAATTGCGCACCTTGAGGATGTCCGAGTTAATTACCTTGGTAAAAAAGGTGAGATCACAGGATTACTAAAAACACTGGGCACACTCGCACCAGAAGAGCGAAAAGAAGCCGGAGCCGTTATCAATCAGGCTAAAACTCAGGTGCAAGATGCAATAAATGAAAAGCGCGAGCAGTTGACTCAGCAGGCGCTTGAGAAAAAGTTGGCGGCAGAAACAATAGATGTAACTTTGCCTGGCCGCAATATGCCAATTGGTGGTGTGCATCCAGTAACACGCACAATAGAGCGCATCGAATCATTCTTTGGTGAACTAGGGTTTGCTGTTAAATCTGGTCCAGAAGTTGAAGATGATTTTCATAACTTTGACGCGCTAAATATTCCTGAACATCACCCAGCACGTGCCGATCACGATACATTTTACTTCAATCCTAAATTAGTATTGCGTACTCAAACCAGTGGTGTACAAATCCGTACGATGGAAACGCAGCAGCCACCGTTGCGTATTATTTCTCCAGGTCGTGTATACCGCAATGATTACGATCAAACTCACACGCCTATGTTCCATCAGGTGGAAGGTTTGATGGTTGATACCGATGTGAGCTTTACTGAACTCAAAGGTATTTTGCACGACTTTTTACGTAACTTCTTTGAAGAAGATATGGAAATTCGCTTCCGTCCATCTTACTTCCCGTTTACAGAGCCTTCAGCTGAAGTTGATGTGAAGGGCAAAAATGGAAAATGGTTAGAAGTACTTGGTTGTGGCATGGTGCACCCAAATGTGCTGCGTTCTGTTGGTATTGACCCACAAAAGTATACAGGTTTTGCTTTTGGTATGGGCGTTGAGCGTTTAACCATGCTGCGTTACGGCGTAAACGACTTACGTGCATTTTTCGAAAACGATTTAAAATTCCTAAACCAATTCAGATAAGAGCGAAGTTAACAATATGAAATTTAGTGAAAAGTGGTTACGCGAGTGGGTTAATCCAGCCATTGATACTGAGACTCTATCTGAACAGCTATCTATGGCAGGTTTAGAAGTAGATGGATTAGATGCCGTAGCAGGTGACTTCTCTGGCGTGGTAATCGGTGAAGTGGTTGAGTGTGGTCAACACCCAGATGCAGACAAATTGCGTGTTACCAAAGTGAATGTTGGCGAAGATGAATTGCTGGATATCGTTTGTGGTGCAGCAAACTGTCGAACCGGACTTAAAGTCGCAGTAGCCAAAGTTGGTGCAGTACTGCCAGGTGACTTTAAAATTAAAAAGGCTAAGCTACGCGGTCAACCTTCGCACGGAATGCTATGTGCGTTTGAAGAGCTTGGTATGGCTGAAAGCTCTGACGGTATTTTGGAGCTACCGAGTGATGCGCCAATTGGTCAATGTATCCGTGAATATTTTTCGTTAGACGATGTAACGATTGATGTTGATCTGACTGCTAACCGCAGTGACTGTTTAGGTATCAAAGGCTTAGCACGTGAAGTAGGGGTACTTAACTCTCTTGATGTTACTCCTGTAGAAATCACAGCAGTGCAGCCGACAATTGACGATAAAATCAGTATTGAACTGGTTAACAGTGCTTCATGTCCGCGCTATTTAGGTCGTATCATCAAAGGTATTAACCTTGACGCAACCACACCACTTTGGATGGTTGAAAAGTTACGTCGCTCAGGCGTACGTTCAATAGACCCAGTTGTTGACGTAACCAACTATGTGTTGCTTGAGCTGGGTCACCCAATGCATGCATTTGATTTGAATGCGATTGAAGGTGGCATTAAGGTACGTAACGCCAATGAAGGAGAGGAATTAGTACTACTTGACGGAAACACTGCGAAGCTCAATCCGACCACATTATTAATTGCCGATGACAAAAAAGCACTCGCAATGGCTGGGATTTTTGGTGGTGAAGCGTCGGGTGTTACATCAAACACTCAAGACATTCTTCTTGAAAGCGCATTTTTCGCGCCTTTGGCAATTGCTGGTCAAGCACGTAGCTATGGTTTGCACACTGATGCATCTCACCGCTATGAGCGTGGTGTTGACTACAAGCTGCAGCGTGATGCGATGGAGCGTGCGACAGCATTACTCTTAGAAATCGTTGGTGGTCAGGCAGGTCCTGTTGTTGAAGCAGTATCAGAAGCTGATTTACCTAAAGAAAAGTCAGTGACTTTACGCCGTGCTCGTCTAGATAAAGTGATCGGTTATCATATTGAAGACGCCAAAGTAACCGATATTCTTACGCGCCTTGGTCTGAGTGTGAGCTTTGCAGAAGATATGTGGCAGGCTCAAGTGCCTAGTTATCGTTTTGATATCAGTATCGAAGAAGATCTGATTGAAGAAGTTGCACGTGTTTTTGGTTACAACAATATTCCAAATGTTGCGCCAAAGGCTGCCTTAAAGATGACGAACCACAATGAGGCTGATGTGTCGGTATCACGTATGCGCAACGAACTGGTTGCACGTGGTTACCAAGAAGCTATCACTTATAGTTTCGTAGAGCCCAAAGCGCAAAAGTTATTACACCCAGAATCGGACGCATTGATACTGCCGCACCCAATTTCCGTGGAAATGTCAGCGATGCGTGTAAGCTTGATGACAGGGTTAATTAATGCCGTGGTGTACAACCAAAACCGCCAGCAATCACGTATTCGTTTATTTGAGCATGGTCTTAAATTCTTAAAAGATGAGTCAGCGGAGAACGGTGTTGCCCAAGTTGCTGTTTTAGGTGGTATTGTTTATGGTAATACCCACAATGAGCACTGGTCAGTCGCATCGCGTCCAGCAGACTTTTTCGATGTTAAAGGGGACGTTGAAGCCCTACTTGCGTTGACTAATGATAGCGCGCGTTTTAGCTTCAAAGCTGAGCCGTGTGATGGGTTGCACCCAGGTCAGTCTGCGGCAATTTATTTTGATGATACAAAAGTTGGCTTTATTGGCGCTATTCATCCACAATTACAAAAGTCTCTAGGTTTGAATAGCACGGCCTATGTGTTTGAAGTTGAAGTGGATGCATTGAGTACACGTAAGTTGCCAGAAGCAGTAAGTGTGTCTAAATTTCCATCAAATCGAAGAGATATCGCTATTTTAGTTGCAGATGATGTAAAAATAGGCGATATTTTAGATAGCATTGAGAAAGTTGGCGGAAATCAATTAGTTGACCTAAACTTATTCGATGTGTATAAGGGCAAAGGTATTGAGCCAGATTTTAAGAGTTTGGCGATTGCTCTTACACTACAAGCGGTTGATAGAACACTCGAAGAGAAAGACATCAATCAAGTTGTAGACAACGTGGTGGCCGAACTGGCCAAACAATTTAATGCATCGTTGAGGGACTAGATATGGCGCTTACTAAAGCCGACATAGCTGAACACCTATTTGAAAAATTGGGGATAAATAAAAAGGATGCCAAAGACTTAGTTGAAGCGTTTTTTGAAGAAATCCGCTCAGCGCTTGAAAAAGGAGAGCAGGTTAAGCTCTCTGGATTTGGTAACTTTGATCTCCGTGACAAAAAAGAGAGACCGGGTCGAAACCCTAAAACAGGTGAAGACATTCCAATCTCTGCGCGTCGCGTAGTAACTTTCCGTCCAGGCCAAAAACTGAAGACTCGCGTCGAAGTTGGTACTAGTAAAGAAAGTTGATATTTTTTAAAAGTTGAAGCTATTCCTAAGGCCTTGAGTTCACGCTCGAGGCCTTTTGTTTTGTCATAAAAAAGTCATAAACCTTCACTAAACTGTCACCTTTCATATATGGCAGGCTGAGGTTTGAATCATGCCAAGGGCACGTTTTATTGCAAAGCAGTTAAAAAATATTGTGTTTGCTTGGTTGGCTTGCAGTATTGTGTTTGGAATATTGCTCGGTGTATTTTACATACAGCATCGAGATGCCGAGCAGTTGCATATTCAAAGTATTGCCCAAAAGGTTCACTTCGAACTGAATACTCAACTTAAAGAAATCGATACATTTTTGCGTCAGGCGGAATCGCTTGATGTTACTTGTCCGCAAGAAACATTGTTTCGTCTAAGGCAACAGGTATTTAAAAACCCTGCAATGAGTGAGATTGGCATTGTTAACCAAAAAGGCCAATTGTTGTGTAACACCTATGGTGTGCTTAATCCGCCCATTCAGACAACTGAGCCCGTAAAAAGCGATGGGCTTCGTTACCATGGCCCAATCATCAGTGAATATATGGAAATGTCAGCCTTTGTATTGGCTAGAACGAGACAAGATGGCTATGAAGTCAATGTACTGTTACCGAGCGATTGGCTGCGCCATACGCTTGATTTAAAGCAATATTCACAACTCGATTTTATTGCTCTGGTGGACAGTGAAACAGGGGTGCCTATTTTATTACAGGGCCACTATAGTTTACCGCTGCATCAATCACTATTTCCTATTGGGCATCCGTTACAGGCACATGGTAAGTTTGATGATGGGAACAGTAAATACCTGTTTGCCAAGCCTCTTGACTCTCTTTCTAGGCTTTCCGTGGTTGCTTCAAGCAATAGCAGTCCAATTTTGACTATCCAATCAACTCGTTTTATCGTGCTCTTGGTTGTATACGTGGCTGTTTGGGGGTTGCTTAGCTATCTTCTTTACTTCATTGAAAAACGGCAATTGAGTTTGAAATTCCAATTGAAACACGCGATCGCTCAGCGTCAGCTATTCAATGTTTATCAGCCGCTTATAGATGCAAAAACGCAAAAAATGGTCGGTGTAGAAGTGCTTATTCGCTGGCAACATCCAAGTGAAGGTGAGTTGGGACCTGCTTATTTTATTCCAGAAGCCGAAAGAAGTGGTGCAATCGTTGAAATTTCCATTGCTCAAGTAAACAATGCAGTTGAGGAACTGGCCCCGTTGCTGGCGTTGAACCCACAGCTTAAGGTCTCATTTAATGTCAATGGTCAGTTATTGAGTTGCGCTGCTTACTTAGCCACTTTGGAGCAGGCGAAGCAGCATATTCGTTCATTAACAATAGAGCTAACCGAGCGAGATGTACTATCTCAGGCGCAAGTTAAACACACGCTAGAGCAGCTAGTTGTGCAGGGCATTGAAGTAGCTGTTGATGACTTCGGAACAGGGTATAGTGGCTTGCAATATTTACAGAGCTTTCCAATTGATTTATTAAAAATAGATCAAAGCTTTGTGGCTTCTATTGGACTAGATAACTTGCAATCTCCGGTCCTTAATGCGGTGATAGAGATGGCAACCAAACTGAATAAAAAGTTGATAGCAGAGGGTGTTGAAACAGCTTATCAGGCAGACTATTTACTCAAGCAGGGAGTGGAAGTACATCAGGGTTGGTTGTACGCTAAAGCATTGGCTATTGAAGCGTTGATTGCGATGGTAAAAAGGGAGTCATCAACACTCCCTTTATACGCTTAATTGTGATGGTTTTAGCAATTATAGCGCAGCAAAGTAGCAGCCATAGCTAGGCATGGTTAGGGTACCCGCATCAAGCGTGCAGTTGTGATGCTGCAACTCGGTGTGTTCAGAGCGGATCTCGTCACCTAATTTCAAGGTTTGCGGTTCGCCGCTTAGGTTAAATATGCACAATATACGCTGCTGCTCATAGTGGCGATAAAAAGCCAAGATTGGCTCAGGTGTGTCAATAAACTCAATGTCACCATATTGTAAGGCGGGCATTGTTTTGCGCCAAGCCATAAAATGTTGAAAGCGTTTTAACACGGAATCTTCTGCTTGTAGCTGAACATCAACCGCAAGCGCTTGATGTTGCTGTTCAACGGGTAGCCAAGCAGCCTGTGTGCTAAATCCAGCATAGGGTTGCTCTAACTGCCATGGCATCGGTGTCCTGCAGCCATCACGACCTTTAAAGTTGGGCCAAAAGGTTATGCCATATGGGTCTTGTAGGTCCTCAAACGCAACCTGTGCTTCACCTAAACCTAACTCTTCACCTTGATACATACATACACTGCCACGCAGTGAACCAAGCAGAGCTGTTAACATACTGACTTGTTTAGGGTCGGTATTACCTGTTGGATTCCAGCGACTGGCAACGCGTTCCACGTCATGGTTGCTAAACGCCCAGCATGGCCAGCCTTGCGTCATTACGGACTCTAGGGTACTCACTGTCTCACGAATATACTGTGCGCTGTAGTCTTTGGTGAGTAATTCAAAACTATAACCCATATGCAACTTATCACCGTCAGCGGTGTATTCTGCCATGGTTTGTAGTGAATCTTCTGATGAGATCTCACCTAAGCTCACGGTGCCGGGATAGCGGTCTAACAAGCTACGGATCTCTTGCATAAATGACAGATTTTCCGGCTGTGTATTGTTGTAGTAATGGTATTGAAACGCGTAAGGGTTATCTTCACTAAAGCCACGTCCTTGACGAAGTTCTTTAGGTTTTGCAGGGTTATCACGCAATTGTGCATCGTGATAACAGAAATTGATCGCATCCAACCGAAAGCCATCAACGCCTTTTTTCAGCCAAAACTCTACATTATCCAAAACGGCTTTACGCACGTCTGGGTTGTGAAAGTTCAAATCAGGCTGTTCAGTTAAAAAGTTGTGTAAGTAATACTGACAACGTCTTGGTTCCCACTGCCAAGCTGTGCCACCAAAGATAGATAGCCAGTTATTTGGTGCGCTGCCATTGGCTTGGCGTCGGCCCAAACATACCAATCAGCCTTATCGTTGTGAGTATTTTCACGGCTTTCAATAAACCATTGGTGCTCATTAGACGTGTGGCTAAGTACCTGATCAATAATTATCTTAATGTCGCGCTGGTGTGCTTGTGCTATTAAAGTATCAAAATCATCCAGATTGCCAAACATAGGGTCAATATCGCGATAGTCGCTAATATCATAGCCAAAGTCTTTCATAGGAGACTTAAAGAACGGTGAGATCCAGATAGCATCTACGCCAAGTGACTTTATATAATCTAATCGATTTATGATCCCTGGCAAATCGCCAATACCATCGCCATTTGTATCTTGAAAACTGCGAGGGTAGATCTGATAGATAACCGCACCTTTCCACCATTGCTGTTGAGCCATGTATATTCTCCAAGTTTCTGCTCAATACTGCCATTTATGAAGGAAGTTTTGTAAATCGAACCAACACAAGGGCATTAATGGCAAAAAGCATACGTTATCGCCCAAATACTGTAAAAAGGTTGCATACGTATGCATCATAAATACCGAAATTGGAGGCAAAAATTGAACGTGGAAAAGTTAAGATGGTTGCTGTAAGAAAAGTTTACCAATTATGTCTTAATCGGGTAGGTTGGCTGCTTTTATCAAAGAATGAGGGTTGATAGAGTGGCCTGAAATGGTAAGACCAATTTATCATTGTGGAAAGGGGAATAGATAACACACACTAATGCTATTACTTTTTTATGACAAAAAAAAGAAATCAGGTTAAGTTTGCAGCAAAAAAGCGCTATATATTTGTGATCAGAAAATTTATCTTTCAAATATATTAATGTCTTTTAAAACATAATGTTAATCTTGTTTCGTGTGAAATAAATGTAAACTTAGTGAAGTTGACTATAGTTTGAATACGTATGCATAAAGTTGTTTATAAAATTAGCTCAGCGCTAATATGCATCCTGACAACAAAAGTAGCTGAACATCGATGCGCTTGTTATCCAAGCAGGCAGAAAAGAAAAAAGATGGTTCGGTATAAATTGGGTAATTGGGATAAAACACTATGTCTATGTTCAAACCAAGTATGTTTACACTGGCACTGATGAGTGCAGGTGTTGTTTCACATTCTGCGTATGCAGTTGAAGAAACTGCAAAAGCACAAGAAGATCAAAAAGTAGAAGTGATAGAAGTTAAAGGTTTTCGTGCCAGTGTTGTTGAATCAATCAACACGAAGCGCTTTTCTTCTGAAGTCGTTGAATCAATTTCTGCGGAAGACATAGGTAAATTACCTGATTCTTCAATCGCTGAGTCAATTGCTCGCTTACCAGGGTTAACTGCACAACGTCTTGATGGCCGTGCCAGCAAAGTAAGCGTACGTGGTTTTGGTGAGGATGAAAGTGCCACCACCTTTAATGGTCGTGAGCAAGTTTCAATCTCTGATAACCGTGGTGTTGAATTTGACTTATATCCTTCAGAGGTAATGAGCGGCGTTACGGTTTATAAAACACCGAGTGCGAACCTAGAAGCGGAAGGTATTGCTGGTGTGATTGACATGCAAACTATCAAACCACTGAGTGTTGATGAGCGTGTTTTCCAACTAAATACCATGTATGAAAAAACCAGTTTTGATAAGTTGAACCCAGACGGTGAAGATGCAGGTCTGCGTGGTACTTTCTCTTATGTAGACAAATTTGCTGATGACACAATTGGTGTCGCGCTGGCGCTGACGACCATGACATCGCCAAACCAAGAAAAACGTTGGAACGCGTGGGGTTACCCTGAATTTGAAGCCGATGGTAAGCAATACTCAATCTTAGGTGGTGCTAAGCCATTTGTACGCTCTTCAACGCTTGAGCGTGATTCTGTGATGTTCGTATTTGAGGCTGCACCAAGTGATAACCTATCAATGGTTTTCGATGCGCTATACGTTGACTTCAAAGATGAAAAGATTCTACGTGGTATTGAAATTCCATTTGCGTGGGGTCAAGGTGCAATCTCTGGTGAAACAGCAACAGTAGACGAAGCAACAGGCTTTGTAACGAGTGCTGTCACGCAAGGGCAACGTGTTGTGGTCCGTAACGACTACGAAGACCGTGAAGCCGAGTTAAGTGCATTCGGTTTCAATACCAAATACAACGTGAATGAATCTTTAACGTTGGAATTTGATGCTAGTCATTCTAGCGTTGAGAAGAGAATTTGGAGTTTAGAGAGCTACTCTGGCACTGGGCGTGGTAATGACCGAGGTGCAGCTGATAACCTAGGGTATGCTTTCTCTGGTGGTAACACGGGTGCACAGTTTAGTCATGAGTTGGATTACAGTGACTATGACTTAATTAAAATTGGCGGCCCATTGTCTTGGGGTTGGAGTTCGGCACTGAACGAAAAGTATGGTGTTGTGGGCTCAGAAAATGCTGAGGGTGAATATGAATATCACCCATATGAAAATCAGCTACAAGATGGCTTCATTAACGCCCCGACCATTGAAGATGAACTCAATGCACTGAAACTTGCAGCAAAACAAGCGCTAGACAATGAATTCGTGAGCAGCGTGGAGTTCGGCTTGTCATACCGTGACCGAGAAAAGTCTAAAATGTCGGAAGGTTACTTCATGACGGTAGCGGGTTTCTCTTACCCTGACAACCCAGGTATGTTGAGTGTTCCAGAGCAATACCGCCTTGGTACAGCAAACCTAGATTTCATTGGTATGGGTAACATGATTGCCTATGATTCGCGTGCAATGGTTGCTGATGGACAGTTCGATTTGTTGGCTGAAAGCTTAACTAACCCAAGCCACGCAACGATGTCATGGACAGTTGAAGAGCAAGTGACAGCTGCTTTTGTACAAGCAAACATTAATGCTGAAATCGCAGGTTTCCCAGTGACTGGTAATGCAGGTTTACGCTACGTAAAAACTGAGCAAACTGGTAAAGGTAATGCGTTCGACACCGTTGATGGTAAAGTAGTTACAACACCAACGCACGTTGAGCATGATTACTCACACTTGTTACCAAGCTTGAACTTGTCAGTGGCAATTGACGAAATGCAAACGGTACGTTTTGGTGCTGCGAAAACGATTTCTCGTCCTCGCCTTGATGAGATGAACGCGTCAATCAGTGCTAAATACAACCAGCGCCCTGATGAAAATGGCAATAACTGGGAAGTATCAGGTGGTAATCCAACACTTGAGCCAAAAGAAGCAATTGGTTTTGACTTAACGTATGAAAACTACTTCAGTGCTGAAGGTTACTTCTCTGTTGCGTTGTTCCACAAAGAACTAAAAGAGTGGATTTTTGACGGAACTTACGAAATTGACATGACAGGTGTTGTTGACCCTGTATCTGGTGAAGTTCCGCCTAACGCTGGTGGTTCTGGTAAAGGTAAAGTCAATGGCGGTGGCGGTGACCTGTGGGGTTATGAACTGTCGGTTGCATTACCGTTTAATATCTTCCACGACTCTCTTGAAGGCTTTGGTATTATCGCTAGCCACACTGGAGTTAAGTCAGATATCGAAGATCCTAATGGTAATGAGTATGAATTACCGGGCTTATCTGACCGGATTCAAAGCTTAACATTCTATTACGAGAACTACGGCTTCCAAGCGCGTACAAGTATGCGTAAGCGTAGTGAGTTTAAAGGTGATGTATACGGACTTGGTTTTAAAACTGTTCAAGTAGATATTTTAGGCGAAACTATTTGGGACGCACAGTTTGGTTATGACTTTGGTGAAGGTGGCTTTGAGCAGTTGGATGGCTTGTCAGTAAGCTTCCAAATTCAAAACATCACAGAAGAACCGTTTACAGCGCTTTCTGGTGATAACGCACTACAAGTTCGTGACTACCAAGATTATGGTCGCACTTACATGTTAGGTTTAAGCTATAAGTTTTAATCGCTGACACGCGAGTAAAGCAAAGCCCTTGTCTCAACCACAAGGGCTTTTTTGTATCAAGCTATGGTGAGGATGTGTTATGTCTACACAACAGATAAAAAACGTTGTCATTGTTGGAGGGGGAACCGCTGGTTGGTTAAGTGCATCTTTTTTAGCCAAAGTCATGGGGAATCTTATCAACATAACGGTGTTAGAGTCAGCGGATATCAGTACCGTTGGCGTTGGTGAAGCAACCATTCCACCTTTGCAGCCTTTTAACAGTGCGATGGGTATCAATGAAGCTGAGTTTATCAAGGAAACAAAAGCGACCATCAAGCTTGGTATTCAATTTGAGGGTTGGGGTGCGAAAGACAGCAGCTATATGCATGCATTTGGTGCCATCGGTAAGGACTTTCCATTTTGTGAATTTCATAATCATTGGCTGTATGCCCAGCAGCAGGGCATAGCTGGAGATTTTTGGGATTACTCTTTAAATTATCAAGCGGCAAAGCACCACAAATTTTCCAAGCTCAATGCGATTCCGGGCACTAAGCTACCGGGTATTTCTTATGCTTATCACTTTGATGCGGGGTTATACGCCAAGTTTCTGGCTCACCACGCGAAAAAACTGGGGGTGGGTCATATTCAAGGAACGGTTAGGCGTGTCATTAAAGATGAAACATCGGGCAATATTACGGCACTTGAACTGAATAACATTCAACAAGTACAGGGTGATTTGTTTATTGATTGCACCGGCATGCATGCTCTACTGATAGACCAGGCGTTGAACAGCGGGTTTGAGGATTGGTCGCATTGGTTACCGTGTGACAGCGCTTTAGCGGTTCCCTGTGAGCATGCGAGCTCAGACATTGCGCCCTATACCCGCTCAATTGCCCACGAGGCTGGCTGGCAGTGGCAAATTCCGTTGCAGCATCGTATTGGCAATGGTTTAGTTTATGCCAGTAAACACATGAGTGATGAGCAAGCCAAAGAAAAGCTACTTGGTAATTTACCGGGTAAAGCTTTAGCTGAGCCTAAATTAATTCGTTTTAGAACTGGGCGACGACTTACGCCTTGGCATAAAAATGTGGTGGCGATAGGACTGTCGAGTGGATTTTTGGAACCCCTTGAATCGACGAGTATTCACCTAATTCAAACCGCCATTGTGCGATTGGTTAAGTTATTTCCTCATCATGGCATCGAAGCCAGTCAAGTCGCCTTGTATAACCAGCAATCGAAGACTGAGTTTGAGCGTATTCGAGACTTTATCATTTTACATTACAAGCTCAATGAACGTAATGATTCAGACTTTTGGCGTCAGTGCCAAAACATGGAGATCCCAGCCAGTTTGCAGCAAAAGATAGCGCTGTTCAAAGAAACGGGTAAGTTACTTCGTGAAGATGATGAGTTATTCGCTGAGGTGGCGTGGCAGCAAGTGTTTATTGGTCAGGGGCTCAGACCAAAACAGCTACACCCGTTATTGCATGCACTGACCGACCAACAAAGACAAGAGTTATTCAGTAGTCTCAGAACCTTAATCGAGCAGACTGTGGCAGCCATGCCCACACACACGCAATTTTTGGCGGACAATTAATCGATGAAAGCTTATTTAACCGTTTTATATTTCCTGTTTGCCCTGTGTAGCTTGATGCGTCATGAAGCATTAAAAGCCTACCAAGTTGAACCACAAAACTGGTGGGTGGGAATGCACCACCCATATTTACAAATTATGATCAGGCAGGCCAATGTTGCCAGTGCCAAGGTCAGCCTACGCCCTTACAAAGGGGTGAAACTGTTAGGGGTCGAGCATGGTGACAGCAACAACTACGCCTTTATTAATTTACACATTGATGAACGTGCACGAGCGGGTAAATTAATATTCGATGTAAGTTATCAACACAGCACAGATGTACTCAGTTATCCACTCATCGCACGTCAACCTCACAGCGCCGCGCGTCGGGGGTTCTCTAGTAAAGATATCATTTACCTCATCAATCCCGACAGATTCGCAAATGGCGACGCCACTAACGATAGCGTTGCAGGTCTGTATGAACAGGCTAGACCCGATTTTAAAGGCGGGCGTCACGGGGGGGATTTACAAGGGATCATTGCGCGCCTAGATTACATCAAAGAAATGGGGTTTACACAGTTGTGGTTAACTCCTGTGCGTGAAAACAACATGCGCGAATATTCTTATCATGGTTACGCACTGACTGACTTTTATAAAATCGACCCTCGGATGGGGAGTAATGAGCAATACCTTGAGTTCACTCAAGCGGCTGCCAGTCGCGGAATTGGTGTGATCATGGATATGGTACTTAACCACAGTGGCTTAAACCATTGGTGGGTAAAGGATAAGCCGACCAAGGATTGGCTTAACTTTGAGGGTGAGTTTAGTGGTACGAGCCATGCCAGACAAACCATTCAAGACCCTCATGCGAGTGAGTTCGACAAAAAGCAGTTTAACGATGGCTGGTTTGTGCCAAGTATGCCAGATCTCAATCAGCGTCAGCCACTACTGGCGACCTACCTAATACAAAATGCTATTTGGTGGGTGGAATATGCCAACTTAAGTGGCATTCGGGTGGATACCTACTCTTATTCAGATAAAGCTTTTTTGGCCAAGTGGACCGAGCGCGTAATGGACGAATATCCCAACTTCAATATTGTTGGTGAGGAATGGAGCACTAATCCAGCTATCGTTTCATACTGGCAGCGTGGCAAAGTCAATCAAGATGGTTACACCTCACATTTGCCCAGTGTGATGGATTTCTCGTTACAAGAGGCGCTTGTTAAGGCTCTCAATGAAGAGGAAAGTTGGAACACAGGCTGGGTGAGGGTGTATCAATCCATCGCCAATGATTTTCTCTATCCAGACACTCACAATTTACTGATATTTTTGGATAACCATGACATGAGTCGGGTATTTACTGAGTTAGGCCAAGATGTAGAAAAAACACAACTGGCGATGACCTTACTGCTAACCACTCGTGGTATTCCTCAGATTTACTATGGCACCGAAGTGTTGCTTGATAACACCGGTTCACACGATCATGGTGATATTCGAATTGATTTTCCTGGAGGGTTTCAAGGCCACAAGCAAGATGCGGTATCAGCAAAGGGACTGAGCAAAGCGCAACAAGCAATGCAAGAGCATGTACGAACTTTGGCTAAGATAAGAAAAGCATACCCAGCACTGAGCGGTGGTGAACTGGTGCATTTTAGCCCTTATGATGGCATATACAGCTATGTTCGACAGGATAAAACACAGCATATTTTGGTGTTACTCAATAAGAACCAAACGCCAACAACCGTCAGCATGATGCGTTATCAAGAAGTACTACAAGGTGCAAAAACAGCGAGGGATTTACTGAATAATGCACAGGTGGATGTGTCGACAAGTCTAGAAATACCGACAATGGCTGCAAGAGTGTTACTGCTAGAGCGTGACTAGAATATGAATCCTTATGGTGAATACGTATGCAGAAGGTTCAACCTCGGTTGTAAGCCAAGGTAGACTGCAATAAGCCACATTATGACAACAACAAGCGACAACAAGTGTAATGAGAAATCTAAAATCTAAGGCTGTACTCAACAAGCTAAGATACTCGGTATTAAGTGCCGCGTGCAGTGTGTTGATACTGGGGTGCTCTGAGCCACAAAAAAATGCTCAGACGAGCCACCAACATGAGCATTTAAGCCCTCAAGCAGCATTGAGTAAGCCTGTTGTGTACCAAGTATTCACGCGTTTATTTGGTAATCAGCAAACCGCGAATGTGCCTTGGGGCACAGTTGAGCAAAATGGCGTGGGTAAGTTTGCTGACTTTACCCCCAAGGCGCTACAAGAAATCAAGGCGCTCGGGACAACCCACATTTGGTACACAGGTGTACTACATCACGCATTGGTGACCGATCATAGTAAATTTGGCATTGCTGCTGATGATCCTGATGTGGTCAAAGGTCGTGCGGGATCACCGTATGCTGTTAAAGACTATTACAATGTTAATCCTGATTTGGCGATAGACCCAAGTCAACGTCCGGCAGAATTTGATGCATTGATAGAACGCACTCACCAAGCTGGTATGAAGGTGATCATTGATATTGTGCCTAATCATGTAGCCCGTAACTATCAATCAATGTCGGCCCCTGAAGGCGTAAAAGACTTTGGCGAAAACGATGACACGTCAAAAGCATATGCTCGGGATAACAACTTCTACTATGTGGTGGGTGAAGATTTCAAGGTGCCCACCTCGCCAGATTACCAGCCTTTGGGGGGAGAAGCTCACCCTAAAAGTGACGGTCAATTTCATGAATCGCCTGCGAAATGGACAGGCAACGGCGCACGCGCCGCTCAGCCTGACATTAATGATTGGTACGAAACTGTTAAAGTTAATTATGGGGTAAAACCTGATGGAAGCTATGACTTTGAGCGCCTACCTGAGGATTACGCACAACGCGATATTCAGGCCCATTATGAATTTTGGCAGCAACAAGACCTACCTGATAGTTGGTACAAATTTCGTGATATAGCCTATTACTGGTTAAATCGAGGGGTTGATGGCTTTCGCTACGATATGGCGGAAATGGTGCCGGTAGAGTTTTGGAGCTTTCTAAACGCCTCAATCAAAATGAAAAATCCAGAAGCATTTATTCTCGCTGAAGTGTATAACCCCGCTCTGTATCGCGACTATATCCAGCAAGGGAAAATGGATTATCTCTACGACAAAGTTGGCTTTTACGACAGCTTGAAAGCGCTCATGCAACAAACCGGTCACGCGAAGGATGTATTAGCGGCACATCAAAGTGTGCAAGATATCTCAAAGCACATGCTGCACTTTTTAGAGAACCATGACGAACAACGTATTGCCAGTGCTGAATTTGCTGGTGATGCGCGGATGGGTAAACCCGCAATGGTGGTGTCGCATCTGATCAGCAAAGCACCAACCATGTTGTATTTTGGGCAAACGGTTGGTGAGGATGGCTCGGAAGAGGCGGGGTTTGGTAAGCCTAGTCGCACCAGCATTTTTGACTATATTGGTGTACCTGCTCATCAGGCATGGATGAACGGCGGAAAGTTTGATGGTGGCCAGTTGACGCAATCGCAGCGCGCGTTACGCGCCTATTATGTAAAACTCATGTCGCTCAGCACCTTACCAGTTGTGGTCGCAGGAGATTTACTGCCAGTGGTCGTTGAAAGTGATGATCACAGTGCACAACAACGCATAATGGCGTTTGCACGTCATTATGCGGCACAGAAGATTGTTGTTGCCAGCAACTTTGATGCAAATCAATCGCATACGTTCAGTTTACGATTGCCTAATGATTGGCAGCAAAATGCCAACACCGTTGTTCGTGATTTATTAGAAAACCATCCAGTGCAAACGGTACAAGATGGTCAAATTATGATTACTTTAGCTCCACGCGCAAGTGTGGTTTATTTACTTGAGGATTAGCCATGCAACAACAAAAACCGAACTTAAGCTTTTGGCAAATCTGGAATATGTGCTTTGGTTTTCTGGGCATTCAATTTGGTTTTGCGCTGCAAAATGGCAACGTAAGTCGTATTTTTCAGACATTAGGGGCATCCGTAGACGATATTCCCATTCTTTGGGTCGCTGCTCCGTTAACCGGCTTGATAGTACAACCCATTGTGGGGTACTGGAGTGATAAAACTTGGGGACGTTTAGGGCGTCGTCGACCTTTCTTTTTATATGGTGCTATTTTAACAACACTGTCGTTATTTATTATGCCGAACTCGCCAACGCTTTGGATAGCTGCGGGTGTATTGTGGATCATGGACGCCTCTATCAATGTGACCATGGAACCTTTTCGCGCGTTGGTTGGTGATAACCTGAATGAAAAGCAGCGAGCTACTGGCTACTCGATGCAGAGCTTTTTCATCGGAGTCGGGGCGGTTGTTGCCTCTGCATTACCTTGGATGATGACCAATTGGTTTGGTATTAGTAACACTGCCAGTGAAGGACAAATCCCTGAATCGGTAAAATATGCATTCTATTTCGGTGGTGCCATTTTATTTGTGGCAGTAACGTGGACCGTCATTAAAACCAAAGAGTACAGCCCAACACAACTAGCCAAGTTTGATAGTGATAACAGCGAGCTACCTTTAGACAATGCGTCGCTTAAAGTGATTAACTTTGCCAAAGGCGCACTGGTATTTGCGTTACTTGGCGGCGGTTTACTGGGCTGTGTAGTGGCGTTGGAATTGGAAAAAGAACTGTATTTGCTAGCCGCGCTATTACTGAGCTTTGCTTTGGTGCAACTCATAGCAGGTTTTCTACAGAACAAACAGCGTGTGAGTGGCGGTTTCTATCAGGTGGTTTATGACGTGTTTACTATGCCAAAAACCATGCAGCAACTGGCGGTTGTACAGTTTTTCAGTTGGTTCTCATTGTTTGCTATGTGGATTTACACCACATCGGCGGTAACCAGTTTTCACTATGCAACAACGGATGTCACCAGCAAAGCTTACAATGATGGAGCCGATTGGGTTGGGGTGTTATTTGCTGCCTATAACGGCTTTGCTGCTCTTGCAGCAATTGCTATTCCAGTGATAGTAAAGCGGGTGGGGCTAGCTTGGGCACACTGTATCAATTTACTACTGGGCGCTGGGGCTTTGATAAGCTTCATGTTTATTCAACAGCCGCAACTTTTGTGGCTGCCTATGATAGGCGTTGGGTTTGCTTGGGCATCAATTTTGTCCTTGCCTTACGCGATGCTGAGTAACTCATTGCCAAGCAATAAGATGGGGGTGTTCATGGGAATTTTTAATTTCTTTATTGTCATACCTCAGCTACTAGCCGCCAGCATTTTAGGGCTTATTCTAAGACACCTTTTTGATAATCAACCTATCTACGCGTTAGTGATAGGGGGCGTGTCATTTATTTTTGCCGCTGTATCTGTGTTGCGTGTGAAAACACATTCTGCCTAGGGGAACGAAATGAGAAAAACGATAAATAAACTCACGATTGCTTTACTGACTGCGGGTCTTGTCGGTTGTGGAAATACGACTTACAACAGTCAAACAGAAGTAGATACGATTGCACCGGGTGCCCCTGGAGAAAAACCATTTTGGGCTTATTCTGGAAAGACAGGCATTGGCACCTCCTATGAGGCGTACAAAGAGGGTCAATACAGCAATCAGGCGCATACTGGCGAAGTATCAAAGGTTTGGTTTTCAATCGCTAAGGGCATGATCACCGAGACTATGTTTGGACTAATTCATCAAGCACAGTTAAAAGACTTACAAATGGTGATCACGGGTACTGATGATGAGGGTAAGGCTTTTAGCGTTAAAGAAAGTGATGTTGATGCTCTAGATATCAGTGTTGATTATTTGCATAAAGACTCTGCGGGCCGACCGCTGTCTTTAGCATACAAGATCACCAGTAAAGACAAGCTAGGTCGCTTCGTACTAGAAAAGCATGTTTTCACAGACCCTGACGGACAAAGCCTGTTTGTACGCTCGCAAATCAACAGCTCTATAAAATCACCATTGCAGGCATATGTGTCAGCAAATCCATACATTAACAACAATGGTGTGAATGACTTTGCAAACGTTACGGCCAATGGTTTGGTTGCTAATGAAGGTGACAATTATCTCACCATGCAAGCAAAAGGTGGTTTTGCTCAGGCATCGGTCGGCTTCACAGGAAAAAGTGATAATTTGACATCACTGATGGAGCAACAAAAACTGGCTCAATCATACACTTCAACCGGTGAAACTGCTGGTAACGTTAGCTTATTGGGCAAACTAGGTGAAGTTAATCACTCTGCACAGTTTGATTTTGTATTGAGTTTTGGCAAGTCACAGGCGCAAAGTGCTAAGCAAGCTAAGCAGACCCTAGACAAAGGCTATCAGGCAGTACTAGATGCCTATAACGGAGGCTGGGAAACTTATCTTTCACAGCTAACGCCGTTACAGCGGTTAACGCAATTTAGTGCGGATCAAGGTAAATTACTGCATACCAGTGCTATGGTGCTTAAAGCGCAAGAAGACAAAACCTATGCAGGGGCATTAATTGCTTCGCTATCAAATCCATGGGGCGATACCGTATCAGCGGTAGAAGGCTCAACTGGATACAAAGCGGTATGGGTGCGAGATTTCTATCAAGTTGCGATGGCGTTTATGGCAATGGGTGATGTTCACACAGCCAAAACTGCGTTTGAGTATTTAGAAAAAGTGCAAGTGAAAGACAGCACCCCTGGTAACAAAGGCGATACAGGGTGGTTTTTACAAAAAACCCACGTAGACGGCGAGCTTGAATGGGTTGGCGTACAACTAGATCAAACCGCAATGCCGATTATGTTGGCGTGGAAACTTTATCAGGCTGAGGTGCTGAGCGAGCAAGAGCTTACTTATTGGTATACCAAAATGCTTAAACCAGCGGCTGATTTTTTAGTACACGGCGGCAAGGCTAAGATCCTTTGGAATGATACTCAAATTACCCCGCCAAGCACGCAGCAGGAGCGTTGGGAAGAGCAAAATGGTTATTCGCCGTCGACGACCGCGGCGGTGATCTCAGGTTTGGTAACGGCATCTGAAATAGCGAAGCATAGCGGTGATGTTGCCGCTGCTGAACGATATCTGGAAGTGGCTCAACAATATGATAAGCAAGTTGAAGCATTAATGTTCACCAGTGAAGGGGTGCTCAAAGAGCAAGCTCAGAGCCAAGCGAGTGACGGACGCTATTTCATCAGGATTGGTCAAGATTCTGATCCAAACAGCAATAGTAAAATAAACAGCAATAATGGCCGAGAAGGGATGAATAAGAAAGCCATTATCGATGGGGGTTTCTTAGAGTTGGTTCGCTACGGTGTGCGCGCCGCTGATGCGCCAAGTATTTTGGCGACATTGCCAGAGTATGAAGATGAAAGCATGGTCGACAACTTGCGTGTTAAATACAGCTTTACCTTTGATGGCGTAGAGGGCAGCTTCCCTGGGTACCGTCGTTATGGTAACGATGGCTATGGTGAAGATGAAGTAACGGGTAGCAATTATGCCGAAGGGGGACAAAATACACCGGGACAGCGTGGTCGAGTATGGCCGTTCTTCACTGGTGAGCGAGGACACTACGAAATTGCTGCGGCCTCATTGAGTAACAGTTTGTCGGCGCAAAAAGTGCAGAACATTAAGCAAACCTACGTAAAAGGCATGGAACTGTTTGCTAACGAGGGCATGATGTTGCCAGAGCAAGTATGGGATAACGTTGGTGTAAACCCTAAGGGGTATGCATTTGGTGAAGGCACAAACTCAGCAACGCCACTTGCTTGGACGCATGCTGAATACGTCAAGTTGGTTCGCTCGCTTGCTGATAAGCAAGTGTGGGATCACTATCCTGTGGTAGAACAAAAGCTTAAATAGCAACACACGTAGTAGAATAACCTTAAAAATAGCAGGTCTTGGCCTGCTATTTTTTTGATGATTTTTATACTGTCATGTTAACTGAGTTGGTCGGATAATAGATATGTCAATATTTCAACGACTTGCTCAGGAGTCGTTGCCCAAGCTTGGGCTGAACCATCGACTTCTTTTAATGGATGTATCAATGCTTCGCTGTGAAGTGTGATATAGGGTTTGTTCAGTGCAGCACAATAGCCCGCATCAAAAGCAGCATTCCACTGTTTATATTGCTCACCAAAACGGATCACAGCTAAATCGCATTGTTCAATGAGTGTTTTGGTGCGGATTGCGTTGACTTTGGCTGACTTATGATCGCGCCAGAACCCATTCACTTCTTCACCAAGGCAATCACCCGCAGCATCACTCGCTTCATGGACGGTTACCGCAGATGAAAATTTGATATCCAGATTGGCTGCTTTACTGCCCTCGATAATCTGCTCGCGCCAGTCGGTATGAATTTCTCCACTTAGGTATACTTTAAATGTCACGCTTACCTCCATAATGATGATGTAATTGGCTTTTTGAGTGAACAGGGTAACGTGCTTATCGCGATTATCAAAATAAAGGCGCTAATCAGTATAAAACGCTGAGTGAAATGCTTATCGGCATTTATATGTGCTCAAAATCAATAAACTTGGTGTCGGTTTAACATTGGTAACATTTCATCTTTACACTTCCTCGCTTTAGCCATATCTAAATTTAAGGATAATTATGAGCATACAGTCATCAAGTGTTGATGCTGAATTAGACCACGCGGACACGCCCTTACTCACAAGCAATATCACCAAGCAATTTTTGCTGATTGCCATTCCCACCACGCTTGGCATGGTTATCAATGGTCTGTACAGTTTTGTTGATGCTATTTTCATTTCAAAGGGGATTGGTAGTCACGCGATGGCAGCCGTCTCTGCCGTGTTTCCTATCCAAATGCTATTGATAGCCATCAGCACTATGCTTGGAAGCGGCATGGCTTCATTGGTTTCTCGCTATTTAGGTGCGAAACGGCAAAAAGATGCTGATACGGTATTCAGTGCGTCATTTTCATTGGCGATAACAATTGCAGTTATTTTATGCTTACTCATATATTTTAATTTAGCGGCGATATTTGATTTTTTGAAAGTGCCACAACACCTTAGAGTAAATGCGACCGACTATATCACGCCAATAGTACTATTTTGGATAATTGGTTTTGTCAGCAATCAGATAACGGAAGGATTTCGAGCGTCTGGCAATCCAAAGGCAATGATGCAAGTTTTATCCAGTGCATCAATTTTAAATATTATTCTTGATGCCGTATTTATATTTGGTTTCGGTTGGGGAGTGTCTGGTGCTGCTTGGGCCACTATTATCGCTATTTTTGTGGCTTTGCTGCTTGGCATTAAATTGCAGAAAAGTGGGGAGAGTGAGGTCGGCTTTAACAGGGAGTATTTATTTAGCTCCATTAAAGTACATTTTAGAATTCTCAGTTTAGGGCTGCCGGTGTTGATGTCTCATGGTGGTTTTTCATTGACCTTAGCGGCTACGGTATATTCTATTTCCACATTTTTTAGTGAGCAGCCTGATACTATTATTGCGGCTCACGGTATTTTGGTTCGTTGTTATATGTTTTTATTCTTGCCGATTATAGGGATGATGATAGCGTTACAAACGTTGTCAGGTTTTAACTATGGTGCGGGCCAATATCAACGAGTGCGTAGTGCTTATCTAGTGGCTATTTCAGCCAGTACACTATGGGGGCTAATGGTCACTTGGCTGTTGTGCTTCAATGCCGACCTACTCATTAGGCTGTTTACCAATGACACTCAAGTCATAGCGCAAGGTTTAGATATCGCTAAAGTGTGTTTTGCAGGTTTTATTACCGCAGGGTTTTGCATGATGTCTAGTGGGCTATTCCAAGGTATGGGCCGTGCATTACCAGCGACATTTTTGGATGCTGCTAGAAACTATATTTTACTGTTCCCGCTCATGTATCTATTGCCTACGTATTTTGCTAAGGAAGACCTCTGGTTCGCGTTTCCTATTGCTGATGTTGTTGGTGGGGTGTTCGCCTTGAGCTTTTCACTGATAACTTTACAGTATTTGACGCATCGCGAAGATTTACCACTAGAACATAAAAAATTCATATAAAAATATTAGTTGCAAATAAATGGACTCAGTATTGCCGAATCTAACTTTATGGTGATGCTGATGTTCAGCAAAGGCAGCCCTTAATAATGTACACCAACCATTTGTTCCTGTTATAGATATTCAATTTATTGTCCTTGTTTTTCCTTTCTTGCATGGCTTTATATATTCATAAATAAACTATTGCACATTTATTTGTCACTTTAAAAATAATTAGCTTATTCATCCGGTTATATATTTTAAATGCTTGTTTATCGCAATTAATCGCCATTGTTGCGTTAAAGTTGCTTTAAGTCTGTCAATAAACGTCATTTATCAATAATTAGTGGGCATTATTCAATGCAGACTTACTGTGTATATAAAACCTTAAGATTTCTGAAACATTAAAGCCGTAACTTTATTCCCCGACCAAGGTACTAGATTACTTGGTTTGGTAATAATTGGAACAAAACACATAGATGTAGAAGCAGTAAATACTATGAAAACTTAACGAATTATGGCTCAGGATCATCAAGGAATATAACGATGTCTAATATTGAACACTCAGTTTCTATTGTTGGAGCTGGTATTTCAGGTATCATGTGCGCGCTGACGCTGGCTCGCTCACAAACTTGCAAAGGCTGGTCGATTAATGTTTATGAACAAAAATCAAGAGTAGGCGGACGAGCACATACCACCTTCATAAATGATCAATTCCTTGATCTGGGCGCTGGCAGGTTTTGTTCTCAAATACATTTAAATGTTTATGAGTTAGTTAAAACACTCAATCTTGAGTATGAAACATTTCCATTCACGCAGTTAAAAACGTCGCAGCCTATTCAAAAAGAGCTAAAGCAATTGCTTGATAATTTAAAGCCCCTTATTGATGAGCATAGGAATGATTCCTTTAGTCACTTTTTATCTACCTATTTGGGAAAAAGCAAAGCACTAGATGTGATTATGGCGTTAGGCTATGACTCTCTTTCGCTGCCTATTATTTCACCTTCAATTGCGTACGATATCATTGAAAAGCACCCCGAGACGCAAGGGTTTTCTGAGAATGTTGGCTACCAATGGTACAACTTAAAAGAAGGCTTTTCAGCGTTAACTCAGGCACTATATGAGCAAGCTTTACTACTTGGTGTGAACTTTCATTTTAATCAAGAATTGGTAGCGATAGAACATAGCCTTGATTGTCATAATCTGATCCTTGAAGATCAGCAAGGGCAACGTCAAACCCTCTCTAAGGGCTATAAAATAGTGACGCTGCCTCCTTCAAGAATGCAGTTGTTAGATAATGAGTTTCCTACACGATGGACCAATTATAGTTATGGATCAAGCCCTTTGTTTAAAGGGTTTTTCTTTTATTTAGATCCGTGGTGGCAAGAGTTAGGGTTGACTGATCATGTCGTAATTACCCGTAACCCAATTCGTAAGTTGTACTTTAAAGACAGCAAGTATGTGTTCTTTTACACGGATGGTGAAAATGCACTTTACTGGCAAGATATGGTCAGCCAAGGCGAGCAGCATTATCTACAAGCCGTTAGAAACTTCATTGCAGATGCGTTGCATCAGTCAGCTGAGTCTATTCCCGTTGCGCATTCCCATACCTATAAATTCTGGACTCATGGCGTTGAGTTTTCAAAGGAGTGCTGCCCTGAACATCCTTTCTATCTGACATTAGGCGATGATAGCGTTATTTCTCTTTCAGATGCTTACACACATCACTGCGGCTGGATGGAGGGGGGAGTTTTGGCTGGCAGACATACCGCAGAGGCCATCATCAGTAAGCAAAGTTCACAGCTTCGCACACATGAAGCAGCGGTGGCGTTCACATGATGGTAAGAAAATCTCAATTTAATATCAAAGTAATAACAAGAAGTGGAATATAAATGAGTGTTTTAGATTTACCACGGATACATTTTAAAGGTGTTGCTAGAGTTAATGTGCCAACGGCTAATCGCAATGTTCACAACACCTTGGAGATAGCCACCAACACAGTATTACATAAAGGCCAAGCTGTAGATATTAAAATGTCCCCAAAGGCCTATCATGAATATTTACAGTCACTGGGACCTAAACTTAATGCCCAAGGAATGGCGGATGAAAATGGGCAGTTTAGTCTGGCATGTGGTTACAACATGTCGGGGAACAATCATTTTTCATGGCATGATACAGAAATTACCGCATTGCAAATTCGCCCTGGAGAATGCCTACAACAGGATCCCCTTTTAGGCGGTACTTTGAATCTATGGGGGCATTATAATGAATACTTGCGGACTTCATTTAATCGCGCTCGTTGGGTTGATAATGACCCCACTCGGCCAGACTCAGCGCTGATTTATGCGGGGCAACTCACCATTAGCGCACCAAATAGCGAAGCTAATACGGCGCATGTATTTTCCGCTGATATTGATTGTACTCACGGGGTGCGCTGGCTAAATCCAGGTTACATTGAACAGCCTCAACCGCATGGGTTTGCAGCAGACCTTGCAGCGGCTCGGCTGTTTCAATTCACGGTAAGTAAAGACTCAAAAGATTTTATTATCAATCAGTTGAATTTAGAATCTGAGTTTTTAGAGCACCTCAAATTGGCACTGGCGGAGCCAGATGTTAAAGGACTGATTGTTCAATATTGTGTGAGTAATCTATCGCCACCAAGCCAGCCAAATATGGCGGTGTTTTGCGACCTGCATGGCAGTATTGGATTGTGGCGTGAGCACGAAATGGCCACCTGTCCCGCAGGTAGGATATTGCAACCTGAAAACCACGAACATTTCTCAAATATTGCGCTTCAGGTATCGCAACATGGGTTAAGCTTGAATATGGCAATCAGTGTTGGCCATCAGGGATACTTAGAAGCTTTGCCAGTCGACTCGGGTTTGCCCCCGAAGTTGGCAGACAAAGTGTCACTTGGGGATTTGCAACTCCAGAGCAAAGAGGGTCAAACCCTAGCGATGATTCCAGAGGCACTTTATAACCAGAGTCTCAAGACCGCTGGCATCATCGACATTCCTATCGAGTTGAATGCTTCAGACTTGGCTAACCAGTCCCTAAAGCTCGTGAGTGACAAGCATAGCTGGCATGAAATAGATTGGTACGTGCAAGGGGAGCAACATATTACTTATATGGAGTCTCCAAATCCTAAATCGAATCAGAAAAGTAACCAGCTTGTAGAGGTTTACAGTTATTTCAGAGGCACGCCTCGCGCTATCAATAAGTTGGCGAGTCACAATTGTACGACACAACTCATATCATGTGCTCCGTATGTTGAAACCGCTGAGAATGGTCGTGGTCAGTTTCTCATTGAAGCCTTGTCCGCAGGGAGTGGACAGATCTTTTTAGGTGAACAACATAGTCCGTTACAAGTGCGGGTACTCAGTGACGATTGGGCATTGTTGGATGTTCCCGATGAACAGGTTGACTATGATTTCTTGTATGAAAATGTCATGGCTTACTACGAGTTTATATACCCATTTATGGCTGACAAAGTATTTAGCATGGCGGATAAATGTAAATGTGAAACATATGCTCGTCTAATGTGGCAAATGTGCGATCCGAATAACAAGCACAAGAGCTATTACATGCCAAGTACTCGCGAGATGTCTTTGGCACAATCCTATTTGTTTTTAAAATATCTCGGCAATGTTGAAAACTCAGCCATACCTAAGTCTTTGCCGCCATGTAACACTGAATTAGCCGTAGCAGGCAAAATCAAAAGTAAAGCACAGCTTATTCAAGCGCTAAGGGATGCAGTCGATCTCGAATTGTCTATCATGTTGCAATATCTATACAGCGCCTATTCGCTGCCAACTTACGCGGCAGGGGAGCAATTCGTTAAAGCTGGACGCTGGACTAGCGAGCAATTAGCGTTGGTAAATGGCAGCGCGGATAGAAGGCATAACAGTGGTTGGCGCGGCGTTCTTCTGGAAATAGCCCATGAAGAAATGATCCACTATCTGGTGGTTAATAACTTGTTGATGTCTCTGGGTGAGCCATTTTATGCAGGTACGCCAGTGCTAGCGGAGCAGGCACACCGTAAATTTGGCTTGGATACCGACTTCTCATTTGAGCCTTTTAGTGCGCAGATGATAGCCAAGTTTGTGCGTTTTGAGTGGCCTACCTTTATTCCTACTATCGGCCGCTCAATTGCAGATTTCTATGCTGACATAAAGCAGGCCTTTGAAGAACTGCCTGACCTATACCCCGAGGGAAGTGTAAGCTCTGGTGGCGAGCATCATTTGTTTTTAAATGAAGTGGTCAATCGCAATTATCCGGGCTATCAGTTTGAGGTCTACAATCGTGAAACAGCACTGTTCGCGATTCAATTTGTGACCGAACAGGGAGAGGGGGTGTGTGAGCAAACCGAGCAATTTGAACTCAGTCATTTTAATCGGCTTCGTCAGATCTCCAAGGCACTTAATCAGCAAGATATACCTTTTGAGAGCGCATATCCCGTGCTCAAAAATCCAGTTTTTGAAGCCAGAGTTGGCTGCAACCTTGTTACTAACCCACAAGCGCAATCACTTATGAGATTTTACCAAGAATGTCATGAGTTGATGTTTCAAATCATGATGCACCATTTTGCGCAAACACCACGGGGGAGTTTACGGCGCTCTCGTTTAATGAATGCTGCGATTGACCTAATGACGGGCATTCTACGTCCACTATCAGTGCATTTGATGACCTTACCTTCGGGGATTGAGGGACGCAATGCTGGACCACCTGTCCCTAGAGCCGTTGAATCATCGGTGGCTGAGGACTATGCGCAAGGATGTGCCCAATTGTCGCAGCGCTGTGCAACTTTGGCTGATATGGCAAGAAATTTAGATCTTATTCAAACACCTGACACGCAAATAGAACTGCTGGAGTTTTTCCAACAACAAATGGCAGATCTCGCAGCAGGAAATCTTTCAAGGGAAGGCTAATACAATGAAAAAAATAATCATCGTGGGCGGCGGTTTGGCAGGTGGTTTGACCGCCATCTATCTCGCCAGACGCGGCTATGAAGTGCATATTATTGAAAAAAGAGGTAACCCGATAGACAGTCAAGCAGACTACATTGACCAAGTCAGCTCTAGGGCTATTGGCGTGAGTATGACCGTGCGCGGTATTGAGGCGGTTGTAGCTGCGGGGATCCCACTTGAAGAGTTGCAAGCTTGTGGCGTACAAGTGTCGGGGATGGCATTTTTTGTTAACGGTCAAGCCAAGGTCAGGGAATTGCCACCACTGGGTGAGTTAAAGCCGTTATCACTGAGCCGTAGTGCATTTCAGGTGTTATTAAATAAGTACGCACATCTAGCTGATGTACATTACCACTATCATCAGCGTTGTATTGAGGTGGATTTAGACAATGCCAGCATTTTAACTCAAGACGACTCGGGTCAATTTACCACTCATAAAGGAGACTTGATTATTGCCGCTGATGGCGCACGTTCATGTGTACGTGATGCGATGCAAACGCATTGTCGTCGCTTTGAGTTTCATCAATCATTTTTCAAACACGGCTATAAAACCTTGGTGATCCCAGATGCGTCGAAGGTTGGTTTACGTACTGATTTACTGTACTTCTTTGGAATGGACTCAGGGGGCGAGTTTGCAGGCAGGGCGGCAACTATTCCAGATGGAAGCATTAGCTTTGCTGTGTGTTTGCCATACACAGGTCAGGTGAGTTTACATAGTAAAGATCAAACTGCGATGCGTGCTTTCTTTGAACAATACTATCGAATGGTTCCAGATGAGATTCGTCAGTCTTTGTTTGAACAATTTATGGAAAAACCGAGCAACGATTTAATTAATGTTCGCTCGTCTACTTTCCATTATAAGAATAAGGCTGTACTGATCGGTGATTCAGCGCATGCAACCGCGCCATTTCTAGGCCAAGGCATGAATATGGCACTCGAAGATGCATATGTTTTAGATCAGTTATTTGCACAATACGATGGCGACCAAGATGAGATATTGCCAAAGTTTACCCTGCTGCGTAAGAAAGAAGCGGATGCGATGCAAGATATGGCTCGCGCTAACTATGAAGTGCTTTCTTGCTCTAACCCAGTCTTTTTCATGCGCGCGCGCTTCGCTCGATACATGAATAAAAAGTTTCCCGGGCTCTACCCGCCAGATATGGCCGAAAAGCTGTACTTTACCTCTATGGCATACAGCGAGCTTAGAAACGTTCAACAAAAACAAAATGTTTGGTACAAAATAGGGAGAATGAATTAATGAACATTTTAGTGATCGGTGCAGGCCCTGCCGGATTGATGTTTGCGAGCCAAATCAAAAAACTGAATCCGCAGTGGAATATTCGTATCATCGAAAAGAATAACCAAGAAGAGAGTGTAGGATGGGGGGTGGTTTTACCAGGTAGAGCGCCTCATCATCCAGCCAATCCATTATCTTATTTGTTGGATCATGAAGCGCTAGATGCGCAGTATTTAGAGACGTTTAAACTGACACACCACAACGACAGTGCAATGAAAAGCACAGGCGTCACCTTGTGTGGTGCAGAGCGAAAATCTATGATCAAAGCGCTTAGAGCGCTTTGTGAAAGCCTCGATATTCCCATTGAGTACGAGCAACCAGTGTTAGATGAAGCGCAGTTGGCCTGCGACCAATATGATCTTGTGGTGGTATCTAACGGCATTAGTCACACCACACATTTCTATCGCGAAGCGCTCAAACCTGAGATTGATTTCGGTAAAAACCGTTACATGTGGTATGGCACACCTCAGCTATTTGATGAAATGAACCTCATTTTTAAAGCTCATTCCAGTGGTGTGTTTGTTGCCCATTCTTACAAGTATTCGAGCAATATGAGTACTTTTGTTGTTGAATGTAGTGAACAGACATATCAAAAATCCGGTTTAGATGAAATGTCACCTGAGCAGGGCGAAGCATTCATCGCTGGAGTGTTTAGTAGAGAGCTTGATGCACAGCCAGTCATAGCACAGCCCGGTTTGAAATGGCGTCAGTTTATGACCTTAAGCCATGAAAAAGCCTACGATGGTAATATTGTTTTGTTAGGCGATGCCTTACAGTCTGGCCACTTTTCTATCGGTCATGGTACCACCATGGCGGTAGTCGGCGCACAATTGTTAGTTAAGTCAGTACATCAGCACAGCCACAACATTGATATGGCATTGGAAGACTTTAATGAGCGTGTGATGCCTGTTATGAAGTTGTTTAGTCAGCATGCTGAAATTAGCCGGCTTTGGTTTGAAAGTGCAGAAGACAACATGCATCTGACGACCCCTGAAATTGCCCAAGCGTTTGCTCAAAGGCGAGCGTCATTACCCGCACTTCCTGAAGCATTACAAGAGGCGCTTAAATATGCGCTTCAGCGCTAGTAGGTGTCATTATGGAACTGAATAAATTGGATAAAGTACCACCAAAACTACCCGACAACTGGAGCAGCAGTTACATATCTTACTGGCAACCTATGTTGAGTGAGGATGATATCACTTCTGGTTATTGCTGGTTTGACTATGAGAACAACGTGTGTCGCATTGATGGTCTATTTAACCCTTGGAGTGAAGCGCAAAAGGGTCATCGCTTATGGATGTCGGAAGTCATGTATCCTAGCAGCCGAGAATCTTTCAAGGCGAAAGTCGCATACACCAGAGCACACACCAACATGCCCAGTGAGTTTGTTGAGTCGGTACTTGATGATGAAGTGGATGCATGTCATGAACTCATTTTAACTCAGGATGTGTTGCTACAGTGTGATGCCCAATTTGCGGGAATACACGATGTATTGGGTCAATCCGCAGAAGCGTGGACTTTCGAGCGACCGCATGGCAAAGGCCCAGCAACGTACTACTTTGTAGCAGGCACCAATCAGTTATTGAGAATGGTTACGGGGGACCCAAGTGTTCATGCATCGGTTCGGGACTTTCCGAATTTTAACACGCTAACCATACCAGCTAGCACGTTTGATGTGGTCAAACTAAAATCGCTCGAATAGACGGTTGTTGGCACTGAGAATGAGGCATGCCAACCATGTAAACTGACATGGTTGGTCATGAAAACTAATATTGTACTGACACAGGATGAAATTTTTAAGTTGTATTTTTTGCAATTTTAACTTGTGGTTTTTTTTAAAGTAAGTAAATACATCAACGCGTTACCCTATCATTCCTCTACCTTCCAGTAAGATGTTTTTTGTAAATATATTAAGATATTTGATAATAAATATTGAAATGTTTATTTTTGCATGCCATATTTTTTGAGCAGGTATTAACATCTGCTTAATCTTAATTTACTCAACAATCATTTAGGAGACGTATATGTTTACAGTAATCGTAGTACGCCCTAGTGATCTGCATGAATGTTCGGTTGACTATCACTTAAGCGAGTGGTTCGACGAATAACCCCACCTGAATTTTAAAGCCTAACTATGCCCACATTTTCGTTGCGGCAGGAATAACTATAACTATTAAAATTCAGGTAAATTCTTATGAAAAACAACACGAACATTCTATCTGCATCACTAGCAGCCTGTTTGCTTGCGAGCATTAACAGCTATGCATGTCTAACCAATGAAATTGAATCAAACAATACAGAAAGCAGTGCCAATAGCGGGCTCTGTAGCAATACATTGGTCAGTGGGGAGCTGTCGAGAAACGATACAGACTGGTTTTCTTTTGAAGTGACGCAAGCGGGTGCCATTGACATTTCACTCGATCACAGCAGTGGTGATGATTTTGACTGGTTTCTATACCAGCAAACGGGTCCAGCCGTCGCTAGCAAAGAAACCAGTCAGGTTCCTGAGTCAGGAAGTTATATTGCAACAACCACGGGGACTTATTACGTTAAGTTAACGCGTTATAGCGGCTCAGGCTGGTATGATCTCAATGTGCGTTTTGACCAAAGCAATACACCGCCTCCACCACCGAGTGGTAGTTGCAGTTATGGGGAACGACCATCCAAACCCGGTGCGCTTAAAGCTTATCTAGCAGGTAACAGCGCGGATGCGTGTAATGCACTCAATTCAGGTAATGGTGCAGCCTTGTTAATGGGTGGTGGAACAGATGTCGATAGTGCGTTTAGTCAACGGGTAACCCCCCATGTTGGCAGTGGTGCAGATGTGGTGGTCTTACGTACATCAGGCACCAATGCTTATAACGATTATCTGCTCACACTTATGGGAGCTGATTCGGTCGAAACCCTGATTGTAGACTCAGTTAGCAAAGCAAATGACCCTTACGTTGAATGGGCTATTCGCAGTGCTGAATTTGTCTGGTTTGCAGGAGGGGATCAATCCGATTATCTCAATCAATGGCAGGGGACGGCAGTACAAACCGCAGTTCAGCACGTTTTTGATAAAGGCGGCGTTGTTGGTGGTACCTCGGCAGGCATGGCATTGATGGCTGACAGTATCTATGATCCAGACGCAGTGCTAGGTGCGGTTTCAAGTGAAGTCGTCACTGATTATTGTCATGAGACACTAAACTTTAGTAGTCATTTTGTTTCCATTCCAATGCTAAATAATGCTTTGACCGACACACACTTTGCTGAGCGAGACAGAATGGGTCGCGCGGCGGTATCACTTGCAAGACATAGTAATGGTCATTTCAATATTGCGGCTGATGAAGCGACTTCAATTTTTATTACCGCTGATGGTAATGGGGTCGTAGATGGCAGTGCTGCGGTGTACATTCTAAAAGAGACTGCGCAAACCCAGCGAGTGGCGTTGGCATGTGGGCAGGCCGTTGAATATCAGGATATTTTAAGAGTGAAGTTGCAAAGTGGCGATAGCTATAATGTCTATAGTCATGCGCATACGGGTGCCGAGCTGATGCTGTCAATTGACGGTAACTTGAGTAACTTTTACCAGCCAACTAACCCTTACTAGGCTCAATACGTATAACTTTTGACGTTAAAGCGCACAATTCAATCTATTACGAAAGTATAGCATTGTGCGCTTTTATACAGCTGACTTAAAATTTTTAGGTATTTCGGACGATTAGATTAGGTGGTAATAACGTAGACTCTACGGTTTCACCACGGATCAGACTGAGTAGATTCGAGACCAGCATTTGCCCTGCTAATGTGGTGTTTTGTTGCACGGTCGTAAGTGCTGGAGACACATAACTTGCCGCGGGAATATTATCAAACCCTACCACACGCACATCATTGGGAACCGCAATACCCGCTTCTTGCAGCGCACGGATAGCCCCAATGGCTATTAAATCACTGGCTGCAAACAGTGCATTAAAGTGAACATTATTTGCAATCAAAGATTTTGTTGCGTGATAGCCAGAATCTTCTGTGGAGATAGCATTGGCGATTTTACGTTCATTTAATTGAATACCTTTGGCTTGAAACGTGTCTTTAAAGCCTTGATAGCGAGCGAAAAACTCAGGGCTATGATGAGATGCATCACCAATAAAAGCGCAATCAGTACGTTTTTGGTCAATTAAGTGCTGTGCGGCCAGTTGGCCACCACCATAGTTATCACAGCTGACTGTCAAGTCGGGCCTACCATCAACCTTAGCGCCCCAACAGACAAATTTAGTGTCTTGCTCCAACAGTTGTTGTAAACGTGATTGGTAGTCCAAGTAATCGCCATAGCCTAATAAAATAATACCATCGGCGCGATGACTATCTTCATAATCGGCGCGCCAATCTTGACTGCTTGATTGAAAAGATACCAATAAGTCATACCCTTCTTTCGAGCAGGCACGTGTAATACTGCCTAGCATACTTAAAAAGAAAGGGTTGATTTGTGACTCGTCAGTGGTTGGGTCTTCAAACAGCAACAGCGCTAAAGTACTACTTTGCTGGGTACGTAAGTTGCTGGCATTTTTGTCTACTTTGTAGTTCAGTTTTGCGGCAACTTCGTGCACTTTGCGTCGAGTTTCTTCATTGACTAAGGGGCTATTTCTCAGCGCACGCGAAACCGTAGACTGCGACACACCAGCGTAGTGGGCAATATCAAAAGATGTTGCTTTACCTTTATGCTTCATTTTTATACTCAACAGTAGTTAACTCAGTTATTGTCAGGATCTGAACAAATATTTCAACCAATTTCGCCATAATCCTAAATTTTTTATTGCCACTATCTGACACCGGTGTCATAATGTGGGTGTTTTATCATTTTGTTGTCAAAACGTATTGGCTGCCCAACAAGTGTGGGCAGCACTTTTTTACGTCAGTTAGCGTGCAAAATTAACTGAATGACCAATAGAAATACTTGCACTAGCAACCTGGGCTTGGTGCATAAAAATAAGCGCGTATCGCGCAATGACAAAAGAGAAAACAACATGACCCAGACAACAAGTTACCAACATCAAGATTTTGATCCGATTGTCGTTGCCGATATTGGTGGAACGAACGCAAGATTTGCTATCGTCACGCATTATTGCCAACAAACTCGTCAATTCGAAATACAACATCAAATCACTTATCCAAGTGCAGAGTTTCAGTCTTTTGAAGCTGCTTTACACCGCTTTCTTAGCCAATTACCGATAGATAGACCTAAAAGAGCGTGTCTTGCGGTCGCCGGTCCAATTAAATCGCAACAGGTTTACTTAACGAATCTTGGCTGGCATTTCGGCATTGCAGAACTCAAAACTCAAATGCAGTTTGATGAGCTAGCAGTAATCAATGACTTTGCTGCTTTTGCCTATGCAGCGCCGTATTTGGATACAAAGCAAAACCTAATCATTAAATCTGGCCAGCCTGAACCAGATGCAAACATTGCCGTGATGGGGCCAGGTACGGGGTTTGGTGCGGCATGCTTGGCACGTGACATTAATGGCAGTGCGGTGATGAGTTGCGAAGCTGGACATATCAACTTGGCACCAGTGACAGCCCTAGACAGACAATTATTACATGCTCTGCGTTCCAACTTACAACATGTTTCAATCGAAAGCGTGTTCTCAGGTCCTGGCATCGCGCGCCTATATCGAGCCATGGCCGAAGTAAAAGGGCATACTCCAATGGATTTGAACGCCTCGCAAATTAGCCAACTGGCGCCGGAATGTGATGTGTGTGATGCAACTTTGACGCACTTTTGTGACTGGATGGGGAGTGTAGCGGGTGATCTAGCCCTGACATTTGGTGCGCTCGGTGGAGTGTACATTGGTGGTGGTATTTTACCTCGCATGACAGATCGCTTATTATCGAGTCGATTTATTGAACGGTTCACTGAGAAAGGGTTAATGTCGCAGTACGTTGGACAAATCCCGGTGACTTTAGTAGTACAAGACAATATTCCTCTTATTGGTGCCGCGGCATGTTTGCATGAGCGTCGCGCATAGCAAGGGGCCTGGAATAATTGCATGAAGAAAGTAACCATTAATAGTGTTGCAACCTACGCTGGCGTATCCAAAAAGACGGTTTCCAGAGTACTTAACAATGAACCAAACGTTAGTCCCGCAACGCGTGAGAAAGTATTAAAAGTATTTAAAGAGCTGGACTATACGCCAAATCCGATTGCTCGCGGTTTGGCTAGAAATCGCAGCTTTATTATTGGTTGCCTGTACGATAACCCAAGTAAAAGTTACATTACACGGGTACAAAGTGGCGCGTTGGAAGCTTGCCATAAACATCACTACAACTTGCTAATTCATCCATGCGAGCTACGTGGTGAGGAACTTATCGCAAATATCGAGCACTTGCTAACCACGTCAAGACTCGATGGTATGGTTCTAACACCGCCTTTTTCAGACTCACAAGAATTGATCGACTTTTTAAAGAAAAAGAAAATACATTTTGCCCGTGTGGCGTCGGCTATTGATGATGCTGAATCAATCTCGGTACGCAGTAACGACGAGCAGGGGGCGTATGAAATTACTGAGCATTTGATCAAACTGGGCCATAGCAATATTGCTTTTATCAAAGGTCACCCTGATCACAGTGCAACCGAACAGCGTTTTTCAGGCTATCAGCGCGCCCTAGCGGAGCACAATATCGCCTTTAATCCAAAACTAGTTGCAGAGGGTAACTTTAGTTATCACTCGGGGGCTGATAGTGCGAAGGCGATATTGGATCTAGAGCCTAGGCCAAGCGCTGTATTTGCTTCAAACGATTACATGGCAGCAGCGGTATTAAAATTGGCGACACAAAGGCAACTAAAAGTACCCCAAGATATCTCTATAGCAGGTTTTGATAACGCGCCAATTGCCCGTCATATTTGGCCTGGATTGACCACCATTGCACAACCGGTAGAAGAGATGACACGTCAAGCGGTAGAGCAATTGATTTTGCAAATAGGTGATGAGCAAACGCCGGTGTATCAGGCAACGCTTGAAGCAAAACTCATTACTCGAGAGTCAACAGCGCAACATAAGTAAAGTATCCGATTTCAATTATTATACTTGCCCAAAAGCCCTGCATAATGCAGGGCTTTTTTTATGATAATAGCCACGTAACCTTGTGTTAGATCAAGGTTCAATGGGTTGCTCAGGCGTACTGTAAAGCTACCAGCCAATGGTAAGTTACATAACAACAAATAGGAATTGAACAATGAATATTGAGCGCCATAGTCTAGCTAAAGAGTTACCAGAGTTTAAAGACAAAATTCATGAGCTAAAAATGAAAGATCGCCACTTCGCTCGGCTATTTGATGATTATCACAATGTAGATCATGAGGTTATTCGCATCGAAGAAGGGCTAGAAAATACCTCGGATGAGTATTTGGAGTCTTTAAAAAAACAGCGTTTATATTTAAAAGATCAGTTGTACCGCATCCTAAAATGCGCATAAATAACAGACGCTTACTCAACCTGCCAGCATTAAGTAATCCAACCAGTTGTTGGCAGGGTGGGCCTAGAAGCTTTCGCTTCATCAGGCCAAGAATTCTATTCCGTTCTTGAGCTACAAAGTGCGGTGTAAACAGGATAAACGGCTCAAAATTCAGCATCGTTGATGCGCCTCTTGGTAGTTAGCAATCCGAGTGTAATATTTTCCACTATACTTCTAATCATTGCTTATATGATGGTGTACATATGTGGGATCGTTAGCGCTCATTCTTGTTATCGCTGGAGTTGTTGGGCTGTGCCTATCTCTGCACTGGGCATACAAAATATGTCAGATTTCTCGCCAATTTGGTTGGCGTGTGCTCTTTGGGCTAATTGTATTTTTTATACTGGGCTATAGCGCGTTTAGCGCTTACTTATTAGAGCAAGAGCATGTTGAACTACTCAATGTGGGTTTAGCGAGTATCTTGTTTTTTGGTTCCATATTTGTATTAATAATCAATCATATGGCTCATCAAAGCCTGCAAACATTAGCAAAGCTCGTTGAAGATGAGCGTTTTCACGCGCAAACAGACTTCCTAACGAAGTTAAATAACCGAGAACACTGCGTCAATTCCATTGATCTAAAGATTTCACAAGGCCATGCTTTTGCTGTCATGTTGGTTGATTTAAATAACTTTAAGCAGATTAATGACTCGGTAGGGCATTTATTTGGAGATAAAGTGCTGATTGCTTTGTCACAGAGGTTGGTTGAGGCTTTGTCACCAGATAGCGCACTTTTTCGCATGGGGGGCGATGAGTTTGTAATACTTATCGATGGTATTGCAGAAAGAACGATTTATGCGCAGAACAATGCGCTAATAAAGGCGTTGGAGCAGCCATTACAGGTTGAAGATGTAGCGGTTGACGTACACTACAGCGCGGGTGTGAGTGTATATCGAGGTGATCAGCAAAGTGACTGCACCTCTTTGTTACGCGAGGCTGATATTGCCATGTACAGTGCCAAGCGTTCACGCCAGTCTTTGGTGATATTTGATGAAGTGTTACACAAGGGATGTGATCAAGAGTTTCATATTTCTGTTGGCCTTAAAGAGGCGTTTGCGCATCATACATTGAAAGTATTTTATCAACCTATGGTCAACGCCAAAAGCACCGAAGTACATGGTGTAGAGGCGCTAGCGCGCTGGCCGCAAGCAAATGGCACAATGATGATGCCAGAGCACTTTGTGCTGGTTGCAGAGAGTAGTAATCTGATACGCCAACTCAGTCTATTTGTAATTCAAAGAGTAATTTCAGACCTTCCGACATTACTGGCGTGCGATAAACATTTGGTTGTACACATTAATTTATCTAGCCATGATTTTTTGAATAAAGAGTTGATCAATTTGTTAGCAAGTTTGCTTAGTGATAACCAAGTTGCAGCCAAACACATCACCTTTGAGCTAACAGAAAGTATGATGGTTGCTGATTTGGCACAAACACAGGCTTTGATAGAAGTGCTGATTGATATGGGTTTCGCGGTCAGCATAGACGATTTTGGTACTGGTTTCTCCTCATTTAAGCTATTAAAAGATTTACCCGTATCACAAATAAAAATCGATCGTTCGTTCATTGAAACATGTATGAAAGATGACAAGTCGCAGGTCATTGTTGAAACAATTATGTTTATGGCTAAACGCCTGAAATGCAGTGTGGTGGCAGAAGGTGTTAATCATGACAAAGTGGCAAGCTATCTCACTAGCCTTGATTGTGATTATTTGCAGGGCTTTAACATTTGCGAGGCGTTACCATTAGAAGAGTGTACAAAGTGGATCAAATCAAATGGCTTGGTGAAAAGCGTATTAAAAAAATACTAATTAAGTACCGGCACCGCTAAAAAAGCGGTGCTTTTACAGGGGCTTTGAAGCCATATAGTTTGTCAAAATCAGGTATGTTGTTTTCCCAAATAGGGACGTCTTTGCCGATATACTCACGCATAGCATCAAAGAACAACCGTGTTCTGACAGGTAAGTCACGATGTGGATAAACGGCATACAAAGCTGAGTAATCTGTCAGTTTGACATGGGTAAGTAAAGGTACGAGTTGGCCGTTGATAATTTCCTGATCGACCAAAAAAGCGGGCACGGTGCAAAACGCCGTATCAGATAGCACTTTCATCATAAGCAACTCACCATCATTACTGCGAAAGACACTTTTGATCGGAATTTCTTGTGGTTCATTATTGTCGTCTAAATAGTTGACTCCAGTTACCTTGAGACCATCACTGGCATAACTTGCTGCGGGCAAATTGGCGAGTTCTTGCATGGATTGTGGCTCACCATAAGTTTCAATAAACTGTGAGGTGGCTAAAATTATAAGCCGATTTCGGGCAATTTTACGGGCAATGAGTGTGGAGTCTTTGGGTTCTCCAACGCGAAAAGCCAGATCATAACCTTCACCGACCACGTCTACGAGTCTATCTTCAAGGCGCAATTCCACCTCAACCTGAGGAAAGCGCTTTTGAAATTCGTTCACTACCGGTTGCACGTAGCGCCGACCTATAATTGTTGAACTGGTAATTTTTAACAGTCCCTTAGGTTCGGTATGGTAATTCTCCGCAAGTAACTGAGTTTCGCTGAGCAGCTTTCTAAGTTGCTGTGCCTTTTTGACCATTTCTGCGCCTGCAGCCGTTAGAGAAAACGAGCGGGTGGTACGGTTTAACAGTCTTACACTGAGATCATCTTCTAGCTTACTGATTTGTTTAGAAATAACTGAACGGTCAATGTTTCTATTTTGTGCAGCTTTAGCAAACGAGCCTCTTTCCACAACATCTAAAAACATTAATAAGCGTGTACTTGTGTCCATAATCAGGGCCTCTAAATTACTATTGGTGCCATTTTGGCATTAAATAATTTAAAAAACGATGCTTTTTTGGCTCTTTTCTGATCTATACACTGTGTGCAATCAGTATTAGGAGATAAAACCATGAAAAAATCACTCGTGACGATAGCGATTCTAGGCTGCTTAGCCTATTTAACAGGATGTAGTGAATCACATGCTGAAGCCCCTGCGCAAAGCGTTCAGGCATTTAAACAACCAATTGATGTTACTGCTGTAAAAGCATACCCAGTACAACCTTGGTTTACTTATACTAGCCGCTTAGAAGCTGTTGAATTTGTACAGTTAAGGCCGCGTGTATCAGGGAACATCGCTGCGGTTAACTTCAAAGAGGGGCAGCAAGTCAGTGAAGGTGACGTGCTATTCACGTTAGATAAACGTCCTTTCATGGTTAAAGTCGCTGAGTTAGATGCTTTGCTAGCCAGTGCAAAAGCACAATTATCTCAAGCAGAGCGTGATGTAAAAAGAGCAGCACGACTATTGAAAACCAAATCAATTTCACAAGAGGAAGTGGAGCAACGCCGCTCTTTACTAGATCAGCATCGGGCTAATGTTATGGCAACACAGGCTAAGCTCGACGCAGCGAAGTTAGACTTAACTTACAGCGAAGTAAAAGCGCCTATCAATGGTATCGTATCTCGTGCAGAGATGACTACAGGCAACACGGTACAGGCGGGCACGAGTGTGTTAACGCATTTGGTGTCAAATGATTTTGTTTATGCGTATTTTGATATTAACGAGCGCACTTGGCACAAACAGTTTAATCAATTACGTGGCAACAAGCAGACTCAGGTAGGATGCAAATGCTTGGTGAGCAAGGGTTCGAGCATGGTGGAGTCGTTGATTTTGTTGATAATCATATTAACCGTGAGACAGGGACACTGCGTGTACGAGCGGTCTTTGAGGCAACGGAACAATTAAAACCTGGCGCGTTTGTTCGCGTGCGTATTGCCGCTGATGATGTTCAACAACAGGTGTTGGTGCCAGAGAAAGCCATCGGTACGGATCTGAAAAATCGCTTTGTGTTGGTAACGGATGAAAACAATGTGTTGCAGTACCGTCCCGTTACGCTCGGTGAACGTTACGGTGTAATGCGTGCAATTGTTACAGGCTTAAAACCGGGGGATAAAATTGCGGTTAATGGTCCCGCCAGAGTTGGACCAGGAATGCCGATCGCTCCGCAAATGGTTGAGGTTGAACCCGACAAATCATTGTTAGTTATGGATGCACTTAGCCAACCGTCACTACTCGTGGCTGAGCGAGGAGAATAAGGCATGTCTTTTTCTCACTTTTTTATCAAGCGACCCATTTTTGCCGCCATGCTGTCTTTGGTCATTTTTATTGCTGGTGCTTTGAGCTTGTTTCAATTGCCAGTGAGTGAGTATCCGGAAGTTGTACCTCCGACTGTAGTGGTGTCCGCAAACTATCCGGGTGCTAACCCGACCGTTATCGCCGAGACGGTAGCAACACCTCTTGAGCAAGAGATCAATGGCACAGAAAATATGCTTTACATGTTTTCTCAGGCGACCAGCGATGGACGCATGACGTTGACGGTTACATTTGCGTTGGGTACAGACTTGGACAGAGCACAAGTGCAAGTACAAAACCGTGTGAATAGTGCTTTGCCTCGTTTACCCCAAGAGGTTCAACGGTTAGGGGTTGTTGCGGAGAAAGCCTCGCCAGATTTGACCATGGTGGTACACCTGTATTCGCCGACCAACAGCCACGATACAACCTACTTATCGAATTACGCAGATTTATACGTCAAAGATGAGATTGCACGTCTACCCGGTGTGGGGGATGTACAGCTTTTTGGTGGTGGCAAGTATGCAATGAGAGTGTGGCTTAACCCAGATGCGCTGGCTGCGAACCAATTGACGGCTATGGATGTTGTTACGGCATTACGGGAGCAAAACCAACAAGTGGCAGCGGGTAGTTTAGGAGCTCAGCCTGCGGCCAATGAGTCTGAGTTTCAGGTTCTGCTAAATGTACGTGGCCGCCTTGGCAGCATAGAAGAGTTTGAACAGGTGGTGATCAAAGTAGGTGAGCAGGGTGCGCTAACAAGGCTTAAAGATGTGGCAAGGATAGAGCTCGGGCAGGATCATTATTCACTAAGAGCTCTATTAGATGGCCAGCCAGCGCTTGCAATGCCTATCTTCCAGCGCCCAGGTTCAAATGCAATTGAGTTATCGGATCAAGTTCGCCAGACCATGGTGCGCTTGAGCGAGTCGTTTCCTGAAGGCGTTGAATATGACATCGTGTACGATCCAACTGTATTCGTACGTGGGTCAATTGACGCGGTTATCACCACTTTGCTTGAAGCCATTGTGCTAGTGGTTCTAGTGGTCATTCTTTTCTTACAAACGTGGCGTGCTTCAATTATCCCATTGATAGCCGTACCTGTATCCTTGGTCGGTACTTTCGCAGTGATGCAATGGCTGGGAGTGTCTATCAATACCTTATCGTTGTTTGGCTTAGTGTTAGCGATTGGTATTGTGGTTGATGATGCCATTGTTGTTGTTGAGAACGTTGAACGAAATATCGCGAATGGATTAACGCCAGTGGAAGCTACTAAGCTGGCAATGACCGAAGTAACGGGGCCGATCATCGCGATTGCACTTGTACTGTGTGCGGTGTTCATCCCAACAGCATTTATCACGGGGCTGTCAGGACAATTTTATAAGCAGTTTGCGCTTACGATCACTATTTCAACCATTATTTCGGCGATTAACTCACTGACATTATCCCCCGCGCTCTCAGCCCTGTTGCTAAAACCCCATGGTAGCAAGCCTGATGGATTAACACGCGTGTTGGACAAGGTGCTGGGTCGTTGGGTATTTACGCCATTCAATCGTTTTTTCGATAAGAGCAGTGAAGGATATGAAAAGCTGGTTAAAAAGCTAATCAGACTGTCCGCTGTGGTGATGGTGTTGTACATCGCGCTTTTGGGTTCAACGGTTAAGCTGTTTGATGCTGTGCCAGGTGGATTTATCCCAGCTCAGGATAAGCAGTACTTAGTCGCCATTGCACAATTACCAGATGCGGCAAGTCTTGATAGAACGGAAGCTGTAACGCGAAAAATGGAGCAAATTGCGTTGCAAGTGCCGGGTATCGCAAATACCGTTTCTTTCCCAGGATTATCGGTCAATGGCTTTACCAATAGTCCCAATTCTGCAATCGTATTTACACCGCTGGAAAGCTTTGAAAATCGCAATGACCCGAGTTTATCTGCGATGGCGATTGCGATGGAACTGAATAAGCGCTTTACGGCTATTGACGAGGCCTTTGTGGCTGTCTTTCCGCCTCCGCCAATACAAGGTTTGGGTACCACTGGTGGGTTTAAGTTGCAAATCGAAGACCGTGGCAATAAGGGGTTTGAAGCACTGTTTAATACACTACAGACCGTGACCAACGAAGCGCGAAAAGACCCTGCACTGACGGGCATGTTCTCTAGCTTTAGAATTCAGGTTCCGCAAATGGATATAGATATCGACAGAGAGCAGGCCTTGTTACAGGGGATCCCACTGTCTGAAGTATTCAACGCATTACAAGTGTATATGGGATCGTTGTACGTGAATGACTTCAACTTGTTTGGTCGCACCTATCAAGTTACAGCCCAAGCACAAGCGCAAAGCCGTTTAGACCCAGAGCAGATATTGGCGCTTAAAGTGCGTAATGTGCGAGGAGATATGGTGCCGCTGGGTTCAGTATTAACAGCCACACCGACCACTGGTCCAGACAGGGTGATGCACTATAATGGCTATCCAAGTGCGGAACTAAACGGCAGTCCAGCGCCGGGCTATAGTTCAGATCAAGCGCAGCAGGCAATGGAAGCGATACTCGCAAAGCATCTGCCAAATGGCATGGCGTTTGAGTGGACCGATGTGACTTATCAGCAAATATTGGCGGGTAACACCATGGTATATATTTTCCCGTTGGTAGTACTGCTGGTATTTATGGTGCTGGCGGCACAGTACGAAAGCTTAAGATTACCTCTGGCAATTATTCTGATAGTGCCGATGACAATTTTCTCTGCATTACTTGGGGTTTGGTGGATAGGGGGTGACAACAACATATTCACACAAATTGCTTTGATAGTGTTGGTAGCACTGGCCTGTAAGAATGCCATCCTAATGGTGGAATTTGCGAAAGAACAAAATGATTCGGGACAAACCGCGTTACAGGCAATCATCACTGCATGTAGATTGCGTTTAAGGCCAATTTTAATGACTTCGATAGCGTTCACCGCTGGGGTTATTCCATTGGTGCTGGCTTCTGGTGCAGGTGCTGAAATGCGTCATGCAATGGGCGTGGCGGTGTTTTTTGGTATGTTGGGCGTAACGCTGTTTGGATTGCTATTTACACCGGTATTTTATATGTTGGTCAGCAGCAAAAAAGCGAAAAATGTATCAGAGCCCGCAAAGATTTTGACACATGATTAACTTATAGTTGAGCTATACCACAATGAATGTTCTAATAATTAAAACGGTTATTAGAACATTACATACAGCTAATAAGCCTTCAGCAAAGAAATGAATGAGAATCGCGTGACAACAATTCCTGAAACTATGAACGCAATCCAACTAGCGGAGCCCGGTGTGCACTTTCGCCTACAACAGGCTCAGTTGAGCACGCCTGTTCGCACAGAGCAGCAAGTATTAGTGAAGGTTGAGTACGTAGGGTTAGGTAGCCTAGATGAGAAGTTCGCTCTACAGGGGACACCCTGTTGGCAGTATCCACGGGTATTTGGCTTTGACGCGGTTGGCACTGTGGTCGATGCACCCAAAGGAATGCATCCAGGCGTTGGAACGCGTGTGATGTGGCACAATGACATCAGTACCCAAGGGGTGATGAGTGAATATGTTGCTGTGGCTAACTATGCTTTGGCTGTGGTTCCTGAAAATGTGGATCCTATCGTTGCAGCATGTTTGCCAACGCCTGGCATGACTGCGTTAATCGCTTTATTGAAATTGCAACTGGATGAAGGTGATTCAGTGTTTATAGAGTCAGGTCATACCTGCACCGGTCAGTTGGCGATTCAATTTGCTAAACAACAAGGGCTAATGGTGTTTGCTAGCTGCCCAGATGGATATCAAGAGCAGTTAAAAGAGCTTGGTGCCGATGCAGTGTTTGGTGAGCAAGATGAAAATCTAGCGGATTTGATCCAGCGTCAATATGGCTATGACGGTGTACAAGGTGTGATCGATAGCACAGGCAAACACACCAATGAGCTATTGTCACTGTTGCAATTTTGCGGTCGCATCAGTTGTATTTCTGGTTTATCTCAGCTTGACGATGCGTTGTTATTTAAAAAAGCGCCAAATATTGGTGTTGTGTCTTTGCCTGGGGCTTGGCTGGCAAAGAGTATTTGTGCGCAGCAGCGGATGTCATTTTTAGGCAATATTTTGATGGAAAATCTTCAGCAAGAAAGCCTGCGTTTATCTAAACATGAGCTTGTTGCCTTTGAAAGTGGTGCCATAACGCAAGCGTTGCGGCAAAAGCAGCACGCTTTGGGCACCTTTATGAGCATCAAAGTCGCGTAATTTAGTTTTAAACACACTTCTTGTAATGGCTTGAGCATATAAATCATTTGTCTGCTTAGGCTTTCGCCACACTTTTTCAATACTCCTTACAAATCCTAACATTTGTTCCCTCAAGCATTGGTTATAATGCCTGCGAAACATTTGTGCGTGTGAACTACAGCAATAAATGGACAGCTATTGGTGCAATATCGGCATCAAATATGTGCTTATTTGCATCTTTTTATGCATGAAATGTTTGCGTAACATATCGCTATATAAACACTTAGGACGTTTACTCATGAACAGATTAATCATTGTATTGGCAATGCTATTTTCAGCCGTTAGCTTTGCATCAGACACGCCATATCAATTAATTACCAAAGTAGGTGACGAGTTATTTACCGACATTAAAGCGGTCAATAAAGATGGTAAAGCACAACCCGATGTGATGAAAAACATCGTGCGTAGTCGCTTAATGCCACATATAGATGTGAAGTTTGTGTCTTTTAAATTGCTGGGTAAACACATAAAGGGCTTGCAACGTGCTGATGCTGTTGAGTTCATCGACGCTGTTGACAGCTATTTAGTCACCACATACGCCAATGCTTTGTTGCAATACAAAGGTCAAGAAGTGCGTTTCGAAGAGTTGCCGCTTGGTGGCGATACTGAATTTGCGACCGTAAAAGTGGTGATTAAAGAAACATCAGGACCAGATATCGACATGCACTTCAAATTCAGGCAGTCCAAAGACGGTAGTTGGAAAGTCTACGATATGGTTGCAGAGGGAATTTCATTGCTCAGTGCCAAGCAAAAAGAGATTATTTCACGTATTTCTGAGGTGGGTTTGGCTCAAGTAACCAAAGAGCTTAAAAACAAGGTTTAACAGTTTTAACTTTCCGACTTTTAAAGTTAAAAGTTTAAGAGCAGCAATCGCTGCTCTTTTTTTTAAAACTCTCGTGGCGATACAAACGTGCCTTCTTGTATGCTGTTGTAGGTTTTTTGAGCCAAATCATTCAACGGATCGAGCGATTTGCCAAGGCTAGTGATGTGATGCTCAATTGGAATAATGTCGACACTGTCAAAACCAGATAGCTTGGCGACCTTGGCAAAGGTATACGCGTGCTTATATTTTTCCTGTTTATAGAAAATGCTGGTGAGCGTTTCGTACACTTCAGGTGCTGGTTGTTGACCTTTTTTGTTTAATTCCAATACACGATATAACAGGTCTACGGTTTTATCGTCGTCAATTTTGGCGTAAAACGTCGCTAGGAATAGCTGTATTTCAGGGTCGTTTTTAACGACGTTTTGCTCTTGCATATTGAGTAATTTATTCAACGCCGCTCTGTTGGCATTGCGTGACCAATGATAATAGAGCAATCCTGGGTGAGTTGTGTCGAGCGTTTCTTTAAAAATACGGTTAATCTCTTTTAGACTTGTCAAATGGCCATTAACCCGTGATGTGGTTTTTTCTTTGAGTTTAATGTGTTCAATTTTGGCGGCGATAGACACGCATCGATCATAGTCTTCGAATAATTTTAGTAACTGGTATTTATTTTCGTCGGTAGGCTTTTTATATTCATGGTAACGGGCAACAATTACTTCTGCACGTTCTTCTCTACAATGACTATCTGTGTTTAAGTCACTACAAAATCCTGGCGTTTCGTCGCAAACCCGACTTAGCGTAATTGGGTTATCACAGCCTGCTAATAGCAATACAGACAAGACAATAGATTGTCTTAATGCCATGAGATTTCCTCTTTTCGTCATTTATTAAGAGTATTCTAGCCCAATGAATTGATGAGTAACAGTGGAGAATCATGGCAGTTTAAATTAGAATACGGGTGCCCGATAGGGCTATCCGTTCAAAAAAATTGTTTATTAGGCAGAAAAAATGACCTTATCTCACGAGCAAGAATATCAAAATAGCTGGCAAGAGCGCCAAGATTACGCAGAAAATATGCAACCAATCATTGGTCGTTTATATCGTAACTCTGGTATTGAAATTGCGGTTTACGGCCGTCCATTGGTAAACACAAGCACCATCGACGTGATCAAAGCACATAAAACTGTTGCGCGTTTTGAAGAACGTAAACTGCGCTTGCGCGAAAGTTTCCCGTTCCTAGAAGCTATCAGCAAAATGGATTTAGCACCGGCACGCATTGATTTAGGTAAACTAGCATACGGTTACATCTATAAAAATGCTGGCGAAGGCCGTTCAATCGAAGAATATCTTAACGCCGAGCTTGCTGAGCTAATCAACAAAGGCGATAACCAAAAGCCTCGCGATGTTGTTCTTTATGGTTTTGGCCGTATTGGTCGTTTATTAGCGCGCCTACTTATTGAACGTGGCGGCTCTCACGCTGATTTACGCTTGCGCGCCATCGTTGTACGTGGCGGCCGTGACGGTGATTTAGAAAAACGTGCAAGCCTATTGCGTCGTGATTCTATCCACGGTCCTTTCAATGGTTCAATTACTGTAGACCATGAGAAAAGCGCGATTAAAGCTAACGGTAACTACATTCAGGTGATCTACTCAAATTCTCCAGATGAAGTGGATTACACTAAGTACGGTATTGAAAACGCACTAATCGTTGATAATACAGGTATCTGGAAAGATGAAGACGGACTTGGTCTTCACCTTAAATCGACGGGTGCTGCTAAAGTACTATTAACTGCTCCTGCTAAAGGCGACATCAAAAACGTCGTTTATGGCGTAAACAATCAGGACATTAAGAGCGAAGATAAGATAGTATCAGCAGCAAGCTGTACGACTAACGCTATCACCCCAGTTCTTAAAGCAATCAATGATAAGTTTGGCATTAAGAATGGCCACGTTGAAACTGTTCACTCTTACACGAATGACCAAAACTTGATTGATAACTACCACAAAGCGGAGCGTCGTGGTCGTAGTGCCGCATTGAACATGGTTATTACCTCAACAGGTGCTGCCAAAGCTGTTGCTAAGGCACTTCCGGAACTTGCGGGTAAGCTAACTGGTAATGCTATTCGTGTACCGACACCAAATGTTTCGATGGCAATCATTAACTTAAACCTTGAAACTGCAACTGATCGTGAAGAGCTAAACGAGTTTTTACGCGACACTTCGCTTTACTCTGAGTTACGTGATCAAATCGATTACACTGCTTCAACAGAAATCGTATCTACTGACTTAGTTGGTAGTCGTTATGCTGGTGTGGTAGATTCACAAGCCACAATCGTTGATGGTGACCGCGTAGTTCTTTACGTTTGGTACGATAACGAATTTGGTTATAGCTGTCAGGTAGTACGTGTTATGCGTGATATGGCGGAAGTATCATTCCCAAGTTTGCCTCGCTAATACATTGATAGTCCTAAAAAGCCAGCATTTGCTGGCTTTTTTAGTTTTTGAACGTAGCAGGCTGTGATACTCTTGGGCTCATTACGTTACAGTCAGCTAACAAGAATTAACAGTGAAGTTCTCCCGTTCAAAATGAGCGGGGTAAAAAATAAGGTACATGATGAAGATCACCAGTAATTTTGACAGTGGTAATATCAAGGTGCTAGCAGCTAGCGAGCCTCTTGATATTCAGTTGGAAATTAATAAAGACAATGAATCAGATTTTTTTCAATGGTTCCATTTTCGTTTAGAAAGCACACCATTTTTAGGTCATAAACTGCATATCAATGGTCTTGAAAAGTCAGCTTACCCAGAAGGGTGGGATGATTATCACGCAGTAGCATCCTACGATCGCCAAACATGGTTTAGAGTACCAAGTCATTATGAAGATGGTCGTTTAATCATTGATTTCGAACCTGAATTTGCACATACCTACTTTGCTTACTTCACACCATATAGTTATGAGCGCCATTTGGATTTATTATATTGGGCGCAAAGTCATGACATTTGCACCATTGAAACACTCGGTGAGACGCTAGATGGTCGCGACATCAGTCTACTGACGGTGGGTGAACCTGAGCCGGGTAAAAAGCAAATCTGGATCACTGCGCGTCAACATCCTGGTGAGACAATGGCTGAATGGTTTGTTGAAGGGTTGTTGCACAAGCTATTAGATGATGAAGACCCACATGCAGCTGCATTGTTGTCAAAAGCTGTGTTCCATATCGTGCCTAACATGAACCCAGATGGCAGTGTTCGAGGTCATCTGCGTACCAATGCTGCGGGTGTTAACCTAAACCGTGAGTGGCAGACGCCTAGCTTAGAAAAATCACCTGAGGTTTTTCATGTGCTAAATAAGATGCACGAAACAGGCGTTGATATGTATCTAGATATTCACGGTGATGAAGCGCTACCGTATAACTTTGTCGCAGGTGGTGAAGGGATCCCAAGTTATGATGGACGTATCAAAGAGCTTGAAGATACCTTCAAAGCTGCCTTGTTAACAATCACGCCTGAGTTTCAAGATGAATTCGGCTATGATAAAGACGCACCGGGTGAGGCTAATCTAACGGTTGCTTCTTGCGCTGTGGGTGAGGCATTTAAAGTGTTAGCTTACACCATCGAAATGCCATTTAAGGACAACGCAAACTTGCCGGACCCACATTATGGTTGGTCAGACAGACGTTCTTACCAGTTTGGACAAGACACACTTGCAGCGATTGTAAGTGTGGTAGATAAATTAAGATAATAATCAATTCAAAAAGCAACCGTTGTTCGGTTGCTTTTTACGTATAACAACAAGAGGATGAGTCGTGGATGCATTTGGACAGTTTCTAGATTTTCTAGATAGCATTTTAGGGGGATCAGTTTGGTTCCCATATGTACTTTTAGGGGTAGGTTTATTCTTTACAATTTACCTCAAGTTCCCACAAGTTCGTTACTTTAAACATGCCTGTAAAGTGGTGACAGGTAAGTTTGATAAAAAAGGGCATGAAGGGGATACCACTCACTTTCAGGCACTTGCAACGGCTTTGTCGGGTACTGTGGGTACGGGTAACATAGGTGGTGTGGCGTTGGCTATCTCTATTGGTGGCCCAGCCGCGTTGTTTTGGATGTGGATGACTGCATTCTTCGGTATGACAACCAAGTTTGTAGAGGTAACTTTATCTCATAAATATCGTGTTAAAACCGATGATGGCACCATGGCTGGTGGTCCAATGTACTACATGGACCGTCGCTTAAACATGAAATGGTTAGCGATATTATTTGCCATCGCAACCGTGATCAGTTCGTTTGGTACAGGAAGCTTGCCGCAGATCAACAACATCGCGCAAGGTATGGAAGCAACATTTGGTATTGAACCTTGGCATACAGGTGGCGTACTGTCAGTATTGTTAGCACTGGTTATACTGGGTGGGATCAAACGTATCGCAGCTATCACGTCACGTATAGTGCCTATTATGGCGGCTATTTATATCGTCGGCGCATTAGCGGTTATTTTATATAACATTGAAAACATTGCTCCGTCATTTGCTGCGGTGTTCACAAATGCATTCTCTGGCTCAGCAGCAGCGGGAGGCTTCTTAGGTGCTTCATTTGCTTACGCCTTTAACCGAGGTGTAAACCGAGGTTTATTCTCAAATGAAGCGGGCCAAGGTTCAGCACCCATCGCACACGCATCAGCCAAGGCTGATGAACCGGTTTCAGAAGGGATGGTATCTATTTTAGAGCCGTTCATTGATACCATTATCATTTGTACGCTAACGGGTTTAGTGATTTTGTCTTCAGGCGTGTGGTCTGAAAAATTTGATACCCAGTTCGAGCGTTCGTCGATGACCATATTACAAGGTCAGTACAGTGAAGATAATGAACAGCAACGTCAGGAACTGTATCAATATCTTAATGGTGGTAAAAACCATTCAGTACAGCCGTATACTGGTAATATTGAAGTGGTGCAGGGCAAGGCGACAAGTGATGACTTTACTATTATTCACTCGCGCTCAATTGGTGAAAGCATTCGTTTTGGTATAACAGAGCGCCATGTTTACACCGGTACAGTAGAAGTGAACGATGGTAAATTGGTTGATGACAGTATCAGCATTCGTGGTAAATCGTTGGTGCACTCGGCTGAACTGACAACCAAAGCGTTCACCCGTGGTTTCTTTGGCGACAATGGCCAGTATATCGTATCAATCGGCTTACTGATGTTTGCATTTTCAACGGCGATTGCTTGGTCATATTACGGTGACAGAGCCATGATTTATTTACTAGGTAGTCGCTCGGTGATGCCGTATCGTGTATTTTATGTGGCAGGCTTTTTCTGGGCGTCATTTGCTGATACTACCTTGGTATGGAAATTAGCAGCGGTGGCTATCGTGGTTATGACCTTGCCAAACTTGTTTGGTATTTTCTTGCTGCGCAAAGAAATGAAAGACTCGGTTGATGATTATTGGCAGAAATTTAATCGTGAACACAAAGAAGCAGCATCTAGTGACCAAAAAAGTGACGATAAAAGCAACATGCGTGTAAACGAGTCGAATTGAGCAAAGACATTCGATTAGAAAACAAGTAAAATGGCGCCCACGATGGGCGCTTTTTTTGTAGCATTTGGAGAGTTATTTATGGCGATTGTACAATGTCCTGGTTGCAGCAAATCCATTTCAAATAAAAGTAAGGTATGCCCGCATTGCCAAATACAATTGGGCGAGCTGACCGATGAGCAGATTGAACGACTTGCGATAAAAAAACGTATTAATAAACAACAGAAGTTTATGAATCATTCGTTTTTGGCACTGATTTTATTCCTTGGTGGCTTCTTGTACATGTACTGGCGTCAACCTGAGCCTGATTCATTACAAATGATGGCCGCGCAAGGGGCTATTGCGATTGGCTGCGTGTGGTACTTGGTTAACCGAGTTGTGTTGATTTGTTTGAAAAAGAAAAAGTAGCGATGAATATTGACAGTATAGTAAAAAGCTTAACGCCCGAGGTGTACGAACGTCTCCAATATGGTGCATCAACTGGTAAGTGGCCAGATGGCACGCCGTTGAGTGAAGCGCAAAGAGCTCAAACAGTGCAGTTAGTAATGCTATATCAGGCTAAAGTAGCTAAAAGTAACGAACAATTTACTATTAATGAGCGTGGCGAAATGGTTCAAAAATCAAAACGTGAGTTACAACAAGAATTTAAAACCCAAAATGAAATAGCTAGGTTCAGTGAACATGATCTTTAAACACCTTTTTACGCCTAAATGGAAGCACCCAAAAGCTGCGGTACGTTTGGCGGCAGTTGATAAATTAGATACAGGGAAAGACGCAGAGGTTTTACAAACCTTAGCCTTGCAAGACAGCTCAACAGAGATCCGCAAAAAAGCACTGCACAAGGTTAATGATCTGGTGTTGTGGTGGCAAGCGTACAAGCAGGACCAGAACTTAAAAGAGTTGGCTGAGCAGCAGATTTCTAGCGCAGTGCTGAACCGAAGTGGCGAGCTTAGTGATGACATTCGCAGCGAGTATATCGACAAGTATGCGCCAACCAAGCTGTTAGAAAAATTGGCTTTTTCAGAAGAAGAAATACAATTTCGCGTCAAGCTACTGAAACGCTTAGCAAACGCGAAGCTTATCGAACGTGCCTTCAAAGAGGGAAGTGAAGCTCTACAAGTAGCGTTACTACCTTTGACAGAGCAGTATCAATTAGATAAAACCGTTTTAAAGAGTGCGCAGGGCGAAGCTAAAGAAGCCATAGAGCAACGTATCGAGCAGCAAAGACTTGCTAAAGAAATGCCGCAACAGGTTGAGCAGCAAACCAGAATGGTGTTGGCCAAGTTGAACGCGTTACGCGACAAGTTTGATTATCAGCAAATTGATGAGCAAGCAAAAGCACTGCTAAATGAGTGGCAAGAGATTGAGCTCAAATGGCTAGATGAAGAGGCTATCAAATCAGTTGATCAGAAGTTTACTAGCATCAGTAAGAAGCTTGAGCTGCATATTGAAAAGCAAAAAGCGGAATTTGAAGCACAGCAAGCAGAGCTGTTAGCAGAACAAACCAAAGCCAATGAGATCAGCACAAGCACCGCTGCGATTGATACGTTCGAGCAACAGCTTGCTAAAGCGATTAATGAGTTAGATGAGCAGCAAGGCCAAGCATTAAACGAGCAATTGAAGCAAATTAGCAATATGCTTGCTCAGAGCCAGTTTGCCGATTGTCAGCAATTAGTTGTCCAGCGCAAGCGAGTGGAAAACTTTGCTCAGCAATTGACTCAGATCCCTGAACTAATTACCGCAAGCAAGCAAATACAAGCCGCCTTGTCGACGTTGGAGGCCATTAAGCCTACTGATGACAAACAAAAGTTGGATGAAACTCTTGCTGCACAAAAAGCAGCGTATGGTGAGTGTAAAACCATTTTACGCCAACTTCCTGAGGGCTTGCAAAGCCAAGCGTCAGCGCAACTACAGGCTTTAAGCAAGCAGTTCAAGCAAGGCATTGCGCCGTTGCTTGATGAGCAACAAAATCAGTTAAAACAAGCCAAACGCAAAGGTAAAGACGTACAGCGTTTGATTGAACAAGGGCGTTTTAATGTGGCCTTTGGGGTATTTAATGGCTTTTTAGAGCATTATCAGCAGTTGACTGCCCATAATCAACAGAGTATCGAAAAGCTATACACTAGCTTAAATGAGGCTTTGCAAGAGGTCCGCGATTGGCAAAAGTATGCAGCAACACCCAAGCGCGCTGAATTACTGACCCAACTTGACGAGATGCTGACGCAAGCAGAAGTTGACCCGAAAAAGCGAGCAGAAGAAGTTAAATTGTTGCGCATTCGTTGGAATGAACTGGGTCGTGTAGATACAGAAGAAGAGAAAGCACAAGCGCAGCAGTTTGATGAAAAGATTGAACAGTTGTTTGCGCCATGTCGTGAGTTCTTTGCACAGCAAGAGCAACAGCGAGAAGAGGCCAAGCAAGCGCGTGTGCAGATCATTGAGCAAATGAAAGCACTTGAGGAACAATCCACTGACGCTGAAGATTTTGACTGGCGCCAATTTGAAAGCCAATTCAATCGTTTAGCGAAACAATGGCGTACCGCAGGTAGCGTAGATGGTTCGGTATATAAAGCACTTAACGGCGAATATCGCACTGTCTACAGCTCAGTGAATGAACGTTTGAAGTCTTATCATCAAGCAAACGCGGCGCTTAAGCAAAAACTGGTCGAACAGGCACAGCAGCAATTAGAATCTGAAGATCTGGCAGCGGCGTGTGACCAGTTAAAAGCGTTGCAAAAGCAATGGCAAAATATTGGCTTCGCAGGCTCTAAGCAGGAACACACGCTTTGGCAAACGTTTAGAGAGCATAATGATGCGGTTTTCGCCAAACGCAGCGAGCAATTTGAGTTACAAAAGCAACAGCAATCAGAGTATGAAGTTGAGCAGCAAGCACAGTTGGATGCTTATGCTTCTAAATTACATGAGTCTGAGTCCGTTGAGCAACTAACTCAGTTGGCGGCAGAAGTCGCAGCTCTGGACTTAGTACCGAGTTTGCGAAAATTAAAAGCGGCGTTGTTAGACAAAATCGCCCAGCTACAACAGCAATTGCAAGCCAAACAAGACAAGCAAAAATATGTTGACCTTATCAGCGCAATCGAGGCTGGTGAACCGCTACCTGCCACTTGGCTGCAAACCAAAGGCACTACGCAGTTAACTCCTGCGCAGCTTATGCTTCGCTTGGAAATTTTGGTGGACATTGACTCTCCACAAGAAATGAAAGCACAGCGTATGGTCGAACAAGTTGCAATGCTAGATGCCAAGCTGCAAGGCGAAGAAATCAGTTTTGACGCTTGTTTAGCGCACTACCTGAGTGTGGCGCAAGCTGAGCTTGATAGTGATAGGCTACTTAGTGTATTGAAAAAATAAATACAAACGAATATAAAAAATCCGATGCTAGCATCGGATTTTTTTATGTCTATAACCGTGCTTTGCTTAGAAGAAAATATAATCTAAACGCACTGCCAATGTTCTGCCTTGCAAGAACTCAATGTATTTTTGTGCTGTCGTACTGTCAGTTCGACTGCGATCACTTTGATACTTAATTGCTTCTTTATTGAAAACATTATTGAGGTGTAAACTGAGTTTGACGTTGTCATTTACTTCATATCGAGCAGACAAGTTGAACACTTGGTATGCAGGTACATTGTCGCCATCTTTTGTATTGAAGTGAGTTTTGTACTTGCCATAAGCACTTACATCTGCGCGAATAAACGCTGGACGACCCCTAAATTCGAACTCTTGATCTAGAGCGATATAGGCGTTGTACTTAGGAACCAGTGCCATTTCATCACCTTTACTTCCACCGATTGAAGCATTGTCTTCAGTGAGCTCTGACTTAGTGTAAGACGCGTTGACGATAAGTGACAGGTCATCAGTCAAACTTGCTGTAGATTCAAATTCAAGACCACGTGACTGAGCAGCACCTGCATTGGCTGTGTAACTAAAGCCACATGTGTCCATATAGATGTCGGTTTTGATATCTGTCCAATCAATATGATATACCGCAGAGCTGAAGCTGAAGCGGCCATCAAATAAAGAAGCTTTGACACCTAACTCATAGTTATCAATCGCATCAGAAGTGTATCTATCTTTACGGTTACCGGCTTTAGGGTCATTAACACAAGCTTGTGCCAATGGGCCATTGTTACCACCAGGGCGATAACCTTCTGAGTAGAGGGCATAAACTGAGTAATGCTTTTCAGGGCGCCAAGATGCACTTAACTTGTAACGGTTACCATCTTCTTGGCCTGCAGTCAGTGTTACGTTTTCTGACCATACACCTTCTGTTTCAGTGTGGCTGTAGTCTTCAAGGTCGAAACGACGCACACCGGCGTTAATTTCAAACTCACCCAAGTCTTGGGTTTGGAAGGTGTAGCTCACATCAGCAAACAGGGCTTGTTCTTCTTCCCATGCGCTGTAACGTCTTAGGTTCCAGATTTTTGCCGGGTCGCCAAATTTATCGATACCCATTTGGCGAGCATCTACATCCCACCAGTACTGGGCTGCAGCTGCAACTTTATCGCCAAGCTCTAGGTATTGCCATTGGTAGTCAGGGGTATTGGGTTCTTCAGTTTTATCGTAGAAGAAGCCAACCGTCCAGCTCAGTGGGCTATTAGCGTCGAGGTTTTGCAATCTAACTTCATGGGTTGTGCGCTCATATTCGTCATGATTAATGATCCATGTTTTAAACATATCTGAGGCATCAAGACGTGACCAATCATCTAGGGAATGGGTCTCATAATCACGATAAGAACCGGTGTAACTCAGCGAGGCAACATCCGCGATGTTATCGACATTGATGGCGATAGAGAACAGGTCTGTTTGCTCTTCTTCCCAATAATCAAAGGTGTTATAAACAGAGTATTTATCAATTGCACCAGTGATAAACTCGCTGCCTTGTACACAACGCACACGTCCCCAATCAGGATTACACTCGTTCCATGTATGAGAGACTGTATAGCCGTACTTGGCATCGGGGTCATCTTTATAATCTAAGCTAAAATATCCACCAGGCTTTGAGGTATCACCGAGCGTGGTGCCTTGAGGATTACGTTCGTCTCTTACATAGGCAAAATTGATGGTGGTGCCTTCCATAGGTTGCCATAGTAGTTGAGTACGCAAGAAGCTGGTTTTACTTTCTCTTTGTACACCTGTGGCCTTATTGACCATAGGACCCATATTGTTGGTGATATTGCCGTTTACACGCATGGCTAGGGTGTTATCAACTAAAGGAATGTTGATACCCAAGGACATGCTGCTGTCGTAGCCATCAACGTCTTTTTCAGCAGAGCCTTGCATGGTGCCAAATAGTTCGAATTCATCAAGGCGAGGCTTGTTGGTGATCACACGAACCGTACCACCAATGGCATTAGAGCCATAGAGCGTCCCTTGCGGGCCACGTAAAATTTCAACTCGTTCTATATCTGCTAAGTTGGTAAATTCGTACGGAATATCATCAGTAAAAATAGCGGTTGTGTCTGGTGTGGTGTCATTACCACCGCTTAGGCCTCGAAGAATCAACTCGCCTCGCGGTGCTGCAGCCCCCGCCAATGTGCGGTAGATATCGCTGGCATCTAAATAGTTGCGGTTGCTCATTTCTGCGGCTGACACAGCTGAGACACTCATTGGAATTTCGAGTATTGACTCAACCTTTTTACGAGATGTCACCGTGATGACTTCGAGTGATTGTTGATTTTCATCCGCGCCTGCATCCGCAGCGGCAACAGTGGGTAACATGAACAGAGAGCTGAAAATCGCTGTACTGATCAAGCTTCTTTTAAGTAACTTATTATTATTCATACATTTTCCTTGTGAACAATATGGTAATTATTGCGGGGATCAGATTACGGTAGTTTCCTTAATCAAACAATAATCTTTTGTTATATTTTTAGTTACATATGGTGGGAAAATGCATATTAATTATAGAGTTACGATCGTTAAAAGGAGCTTAGTGACCAGAGTTCTTATATAAGTCGTTGATATTTTATGGTTTTATTTTCTTGCAAGCTGGGGTGCCTGAAAAATACAAGCACCCGCTGAAGGTAGAGCATAAATTCGGTTTATAACCTGTCAGTTAGTTAACCGTTAGCTCTACAGCAATGTTGCCTCGAGTTGCATTCGAATATGGACATACCTGATGTGCTTTTTCAACCAGCTGCTGAGCTTCTTCTTTTGGCATTGAGGGGATAGTGACAGCGAGCTTCACGGCAATACCAAAACCACCCTCTATCGCACCAATATCCACTTGCGAGTCAATTTTTGTATCCGCTGGCAGTGATTTTTTGCTTTGCCCTGCAACAAATTTAAGCGCACCAATAAAACACGCCGCGTAACCTGCCGCGAATAATTGCTCAGGGTTGGTACCTGGGCCGTCATCACCGCCTAATCCTTTGGGTGTTGAAAGTTTCACGTCTAGGCGTGAGTCGTTAGATTTTGCTGTACCTTCACGGCCACCAGTAGCTGTGGCATGTGCGCTGTATGCAACAGATTGTAATGTATTCATAGTGTGCTCCTTGTGTATTTCAAAATTAGTTTGCATGCAAAGTATATGTGTAAAAATCAAATTTGCAAATACTTTGTGTACAAAATAAAATATCTCAAGAGGTAAATGCCATGAATGACAGCCAACTTAAACTAGAAAACCAGCTATGCCATCGCCTTTATATGGCGGCCAATGGTATCGTAAGAAGTTATCGGCCCTTGCTTGAGGCCATTGATTTAACTTATCCACAATATGTGGTGATGATGGCCATGTGGGAACACGACAAGCTCACCATCGCGAGTCTCCTAGAGAAAACAGCCATCGATGGTGGGGCAATGACATTGATCTTGAAGAAGATGCTTGGCAAGTCTTTGTTGGACATCGTCAGAGATGAGCATGATAAACGTAAAAAGTGGGTGACATTAACCCAGCAAGGGCGGCAACTTAAATCTCAAGCCCTGCAAATTCCAGAGCAAATTCGTTGTGGCTTTCCAAATGTCAGCACAGAGGATCTGCAACAGCTGACTCAGCTCTTGGATAAGGTGTTGGTTGACTTGTAAAACACCTTAAGAGGGTTTTGGATAGAATTACCTGAGATTCATGGCATACGTATACACACAGGTGGTGTTCTAATTTTTATTTGAATACAACGCATAAGTTTTACATACTGAATATCAATTAATGGTAAGAGGTCAGAGGTGAAGAAGCGTCATCTTTCTTCTTAATGGCCTTAATAATGGAGTGCGTTGTGTATGAAGAAGACTTATCTAATCGTTGCAGGACTGCTTAGTGTACTGCTGGTATGGTTTTTGTCTGATGAACAATCAGGCACAGAAACCAAACCTTTAGTTAAGCCCCAAAAAGCGGTGAACATGCCCATGGTTGGGCAATTTCCTAGTGCTGCAACACAACCAAAGGCGCAGGTATCAGTTAAGCCAGAAGTAACACAAACTGCCCGTCAGCTGAGCGAAGCGGCACAGCAGGTAGCGATTCAATACGAGCAGGCGCTTAAATACCCCCCATATTCTCAGCCGTTAACCGAGTATGATGAAGATAGGCTCAATCCGAATTATTTTTACCCTGTGACTAGCTTAGTCGAAGGCAGTGATAAGCCCCTAAGTGTTAAGTTGTCTAAGTATCGTTACGTGTATCCAGAAGACATTGTGGTTGAGGTAACAGGCCCGGATTTGAAAGAGGTAGAGCTTAAATTGCTTGATATCGATACGCAGCAGGAGTATGCCTCGACAACCCTACAAAATGGCCCTTTTACAGGTCGTTTCAAAGGAGAAAAGCAATTTCCTCGCGCTCTGCAATTGGTTGCTAACGCCAAATTAGCAGATAAAAAAGTGCCCGTAGTGGCGCAGTTTCAATATATGCAGCCTAGCGCCAAAATCGTCGATGTATCTGATGTTTACCCACAAAATGACAATATGTTCATTGTGCTTACTTTAGATGTCAGCAATCCTGGCACATATCGGGTAAGAGCTAACTTATTCACAGCTGATGGACAGCCATTGGCGCATCTAGTGAGTAAAGAGAAGTTATCAAAAGGCACACAAAGCATGACGCTAAAGGCACATTGGTCAGTACTTAGAGCAAATATGTCAAATATGCAGCTGTCTGGTTTTGTCGTGGAGCGTATGTCACCCAGTCCTTCGGAGCCCGCTAGTTACGGCAGTAGTGACATTAAAACTTTTGAAATCAAAGATTTTGCATTCGATAGCTTACAACAGCTTCCTTATCAAGCGTCTTCTCAAGAACAACAAAGTCTAGAGTTTTTACGTCACCTTGCGAGTGAAGGACAATTGTAGCAGTCACAGGCTTATCTAATTGCCGATTAAAAACCGATAAAAAGCGTATTAATCCTCCTAAAACCGCCATTTAAGGTGGTTTTAGGCATTTTTTCTGCAAAATTCACTGTCTCATAATCTACATACTCAGTTGATTTCTTTGCTATTAATTTATCAATACCGTCTTTATCGTTCATTTAAATATCACTTTTGTAAATTTAATGTTGAAATTTGAGTTTTTGTTAAACATACTGGAATGACTCAGTGATACGAGGTCTGATGTCTGAGTTCATAAACCATAAAAAATAAAATAAATACTCAGGAGTTTACATGAACAACAAATGCAGCAAGTTGAGCATAAAGGCTTTCGCCGCTTTTATGTTGTGTGTACTGAGCAGTTTTGCAGCACACAGTAACGAATATAAAACTATCTTGATCCACGGTTTTCAACCGGGTCAACTCCTAAACCCCAATGGTACGAATGTAGTCAGTGATGGCCAGTCATATTGGACATCGTTCTGGGGCAATAAAGCGGATGAGCGCATAGATTGGCCATCGTATGAGCGGTTAGAAGGAAAAATTGCTACTGATTGGTTGTGGCCCAAACTAAAGCAGTTTTCGCAATCAAACCTTTGTGAACCGGGATGTGTCTTGTTGACGCACTCAACAGGTGATTTAGTGGCGCGCTACATTATTGATAATCAGGCAAATTGGCTTGAAAATGCAGGTTTACAGCCACTGAATATCGTCGCTACATTTGATATTGCAGGTGCGGGTGGAGGAAGTGAGTTAGCTGATACTGCGGTGAGTGCTTTAATGGGTGGACATTTTTGGGATCCACTTGTAGAGCAAGCAATTAAATTGTGGTTAGGTAGCACAACAGTGAATGCGCTGGGTATTTTGCACGATTTAAAAGTAAATAATGCGCGTAAAATTGCTCCTCAGCCGTCAAGCCGTGCGCCGCGTTTGCGTTTTGTTGCCAACTCAAGTGATTACTATGGTGTGACGAGTCCATTTCTAAAAGGTAGTGATGATGGCGTGGTAGCTTCTCACTCTGCATGTGGTGCCAGCAAAGCGGCTAAATTTGGTAGCTGCTCACAACAAATCGCGATGGATGGCCAGTTGACAGCGCAAGATGACGCAGTGAGTGGCTTTATGCCCTACCATTATCCGTTGATCATGGCGGATGGATACACTCATGGCACTATTCGAGAGGCTGGACACCATGGCAAGGTGACCATTGCACAAAACAACATTGGTGTAGCTGGTAACAATATTGGTTTTCAAACCTATGATAAGAGCACCGGTTTTTGGGTCTTTAAAAAGCATTATCGCTACGTGAAAGATTCAGAGACGCTAGGTGTGTCGCAGCTCATCAATAACGTACTTCCATAGTATCCCCGACCATAAAAACGACGGGCTAGCAAATGCTCGTCGTTTTTATTCGATATAGCAAGCAGCCTTCTAGACGGTACTATCTATCTCTGACCAATAAACTTGTGAATGCGTCGTTGATATCACTAAATCTAAAGTGATAACCGGATTTCAGCACTCGTTTAGGTACTACGGCCTGCCCGTAGATGAGTAGCTCAGCCATTTCACCAAACATCAGTCGCAAAGCTTTTTCGGGCATTTTAAATAGGGTAGGCCGGTGTAAAACCTGCCCCAGTGCTTTGGTAAATTCCAGATTGCTAACAGGTGAAGGCGCGGTGACATTAAAGATACCACTGAGCTCGCGGTGTTTAAGCAAATACAAGATGATGTGTACCATGTCATCAATGTGGATCCAAGACATCATTTGCTCTCCGCTGGCAAGTGGTCCGCCTAATCCAAACTTGAAAGCAGGCAGCATTTTCTTTAGTGCTCCGCCATGTTGGCTTAGTACAATGCCAGTGCGCAAAATACAGACTCTGGTTTGCTCGCTTTGGGCTTTCAAAGCAAGCTCCTCCCATTGCTTACAAAGTTGATGACTAAATTCTGGATGTGGGTTTTGGCAGGATTCATCAATGATTGCATCGTTAGCTTGTCGCCCATAAAACCCAACCGCACTACCAGAAATTAAAGTATGAGGAGGGGTGTCAGCTGCAGCTATTTTATTAACTAATTGTTCTGTGATATCTAATCTGCTTTCACAAATGGCGCGCTTTTGTTTTGCGCTCCAACGTTTATCTGCGATTGGCTCACCCGCAAGATTAATTACGGCGTCAATATTGTCAAAATCGATATGTCCTAAGGTATCTACACAGGTCACACGGCTTCTAAATTGCTGCTGAGCTTTGACTATATTTCGGGTTAGCACGCTGACTTGATGCTTATTGTATAAAAACCGACACAGCTGATCGCCGATTAAACCGGTTGCGCCAGTGATCAATATATTCATAAACGCGATGCTCTAAATCTTTATCTATATCATTAGTGTAGGTAATTTACGGTAAATACTGAATAAAGATCAGAACGTTTTATTTTATGCTCGTTTCCATTACACTTTGAAAAAAATACTAAGGAAGCCAAGTGTCTTCATTATCAGGAATAAATAAGAGTCTCGTTGTTTTAGCGTCATTGGTTATCGTGCTTGCGGGTATTAAATTAGCCAGCGATATTGTAGTGCCTTTTATACTCGCTGCTTTTATCGCCATTATTTGTAACCCATTATTGAAGTTTTTTGCGCGTTTTCATATTCCCAAAGGGCTCGCTATTATTCTTGTGATTGCTTTGGTGTTAGCTATCGGGACCAGCATAGCGGGGTTGGTCGGACAATCAGTAAATGACTTTTCTCAGCAGTTGCCAAGTTATCGAGAGCAACTACAAAGCAAATTTATCTGGTTGGTTGATACCGCGGCTAAACACAATATTTTGATAGACAAACAGCAAATTATCGCTTTATTCGATCCCGGAAAAATGATCGATATGGCCTCGTCAATGCTGACGGGGTTAGGTGGGGTAATGGCGAATGTGTTTTTGATTATTCTAACCGTGGTATTTATGTTGTTTGAAGCACCAATGATTGCCAACAAGGTCCACCTTGCACTAGATGACCCCGAAATGAAGTTAAAGCAAATAGATCGCTTTTTGGAGTCTATTAATTCTTATTTGGCAATAAAAACTCTCGTGTCGTTAGCAACAGGTATATGTGCGTCACTGATGTTGTGGTTATTGAATATAGACTATTTCATTTTGTGGGGGGTAGTTGCTTTTTTACTCAATTATATTCCCAATATTGGCTCTATTATTGCGGCAATACCGGCTGTTTTACTGGCTTTGATAACACAAGGACCACTTATTGCAGGTGTGGTTGCAGTAGGGTATGTCACGATAAATACTGTAATGGGTAATATTGTCGAACCTAAGTATATGGGACGGGGATTGGGGCTGTCAGCGCTCGTCGTGTTTCTATCTTTGATTTTCTGGGGCTGGTTACTCGGTACCGTTGGTATGCTACTTTCAGTCCCACTTACCATGGTGGTAAAAATCGCGTTAGAAAACAGCGAAGACGGACACTGGCTATCAACACTGCTTGGTAGCACGGAGCAGTGAGCACCTTAGTAAGGTACCTGTAAATCTTCAATGTGTCGACGTAGCATTCGGATGCTACATTTTTTGTGCACAATGGATGCCTTAATAGAATTTGGTAGGGTATATAGATAACGCCATTTACAGGTGTCTTCCATATATTGCTCTTGATAAACTACCGCTCTTTTGATGATGGGCATCAATTGTGTGTTGCCCGTTTGCTCTTGTATGATTTCTATGTCGTGCAGTAGTTTATTGATCCAACTTTGTTGGTATCTACGCAACATATCTAAGTTGCTGTCTAGGCACTGAATGTATACTTTAGAGTCAATAGGGTGGTAGCTCTCAAGCGTCGAGCAGTCAGTTAAGGAGACGTCTGTTGGGTTTGCATTGACAATTAGTGGAGATAGACACAATATCGCCGAGCTAATTTTTCTCATAATTGAATTCAATTAAAAACCTCGCACCTGAAAACTTAGAGCTTCCTATCTCCATCGTACCGTGGTAAGAATTAACTAAGTCAGATACAATCGCCATCCCGACTCCGTGGCCAGCTTCGTACGTATCTAAACGGCTACCCCTTTTTAGTAACTCAGAGCGTTGGTGCTCTGGTATACCGGGACCATCATCTTCTATTTCTAGTGCAAGGGTTTGGTTTTTATCAAAGCGCACACAAATCTCTACACGTGTCTTACATGCTTTACATGCGTTGTCGATAATATTGCCCAATATCTCCATTAAATCTGTTTTGTCACCCAAAAAGGCGATTTTTTCACCGCACTGCGAATTAAAAGTGATGTCTTTATCATGATAGACCTTTTTCATCGCATTTAAAATTGAGTCGAGTACTGGTTTTATCAGCGTTTGTTTTTTCCATGTGTCAGATGCACCAGTTGCCGCGCGTTTGAGCTGATGTTCTATCATGGCATTAATGCGGTCTAATTGTTCCTGAGCATCCTCATCATCCGCTAATTTACTGGACTTCAATACAGCCAGAGGCGTTTTTAGTGCATGCGCCAAATCACTGAGTGAGGCTCTGTAACGTTCTTTTTGTCGGCGTTGAGAATCTAGCAGTAGATTTAAGTCTGACTTGATGATTAATAATTCTTTTGGATAGATCCCTGTGATTTTTTCAATTTGACCTGCTTCAATAGCTTTTATTTCTTTGTCTAATCTTTGTAGTGGTCTTGCGTTCCAGATGAAACCAACGGCCATCAGAGCTGCGATAATCACGCCCATGACGAGCATCCAATTGATAAGGGTAGTTCTAAACCCCGACATCAGTTCGAGCAACGCTTTGTTATCTTTTAGCAAAATGAATCTGGCATGCTGAGAGTAATCAGCATTACCCAGAATGACCGTTAAGCTCAGTTGCCAATATTTTTGTTCACCATATTCAACGAGCTTAAATTCAGCCGCGCCAGCTTCAGAGTCATCAAATATTGGCGAGATGGAGAGATTAACTGCGGACTCAGAATACCAGACTAGGCTTTGTCCTTGGTAAATCAGAGCAAAGGTATCTGAGTTTATTCTATTCAATTCTGGTGCAAGAATGGTACGTGGCATTTCAATGCCATCTTCTAAGAACTCAACTTCCGAAATAAGAGAGTACAGATGGGCTTCGAGTGTTTTTTCTGTCGCATCGACCAAAGAAGCATGGTACGCACGACCAATGGAGAAAAAGAGTGCTGGTAGGGCGATTACAAGCACAAAGACAAGGATAAAACCTTGTCTTATTTTTAGGGAGATTTGTGCTGGTTTTACCACTGAGTTTTAAACCTGTATCCTCTACCGCGAAGAGTTTCAACTGGGTTGAGTACGCCGTCTGGGTCAAGTTTTTTGCGCAATCGCAACACAAACACTTCGATGACGTTAGAATCTAGATCGAAGTCTTGATCGTAAATGTGTTCGGTTAACTCTGATTTAGAGATCACTTTTTGCGGGTTAACCATCATGTACTCAAGTACTTTATATTCGTAAGCCGTTAAAGAAAGCTCTTGTTCATTTACCCATACTTGTTGTGAACGGGTGTGAATTTTAATGGGTCCGATACAAATTTCTGGATTAGCTTGTCCAGCACTTCTGCGGATCAACGCATTACAGCGTGCGATTAGCTCTTCAACATGAAAAGGTTTAGTTAAATAGTCATCAGCACCGGCATCAAGGCCTTCAACTTTATCTTGCCAGCGGTCACGAGCGGTTAAAATTAAAATTGGAATTTTAATACCCGCAGCTCTGGCACGTCTGATAATTTCTATACCGTCTATTTTTGGTAAGCCTAGATCGATCACTGCCATATCTAGCGGGTATTCAGTTAAGTGGAATAGACCCGACTCGCCGTCGTGACATAAATCTATACTATATTTTTCTTTTTCAAGCGCCGAACGGAGGTTTTCAGCCAACTGTATATCATCTTCGATTACTAAAATTCGCATTTTTAATCCTTCTTGACTGTCCCAGTTTTTTTATCAACACGGATATCTACTACACGGCCATCATTTTGTAAGATTCTGACTATGTAATCGTCACTTTGTTCAGTAATCTTTAGTGTTCTGCCTCGAAATTCCGCTAAGGCAAGCTCGACGGCTTGTTTCTTACTAATTGGCTCACTCTTTGGAGTTTGACCAAATACTTGCGTGCATGTAAGGCAGATAAAAAGCAGGGAACAAACTGACAATCGCATTCTACTAAGCTCCACGGGGTTTGGGTTGCTTAACAATTGACGCCCAGTCTACGCTAGGCGTAATTAACCAAAACTGAACTAGGGCAGTACTTTTTTGTATGGCTTTACAACACTATGTGCATATACGCCCGCAGCGATGTATGGATCTGCGTTGGCCCACGCTTGCGCATCCGCTAAAGAGGCAAATTCAGCAATCACCAATGAACCAGTAAAACCAGCTTGACCAGGTTCCTCACTGTCAATCGCAGGTAATGGGCCTGCTGCAAACAAGCGGTTTTGTTCTTTAAGCTCGGTTAGGCGAGCAAGGTGTGCCGGTCGAGTAGCGAGACGTTTTTCCAGAGAGTTTTCAACGTCTGTCGAGTAAATCATATACAGCATAACAGCGAATCTAAGGTGAATTAAATAAACGCTTATATTAGTCTGCTTTGCTCTGTAATGTAAATGCCTAGGGGTATTTGTCTGCTCCTTTGTCCTTTTACACTTGAAAACCGCACGTCAAGGCTGGTAGAGTCGCTCGGATATTCTAAAAAATAATAATAAGGTTTTCCGCATGAGTTCAAATCGTGAGCATTTTAGCTCTCGACTGGGTTTTATCTTAGCGGCCGCAGGATCAGCGGTTGGTATTGGTAACCTAGTCGGTTTTCCTGTGTCAGCGACAAAAAATGGCGGTGGCGCCTTTCTATTAGTTTATGCCTTGTTTGTTGCATTTATTTGTTTACCAGTGATGATGGCTGAAATGGCCATGGGCCGTAAGGCACAAAAAGACCCGTATGGTGCATATAAAGCACTCTCTGGTGGCGACAAGCGCTGGTCTATTGCTGGGGCATTATCTGTATTAACGCCCTTTATGATTGCGGTGTTCTACATGGTGATCACGGTATGGATTTTTGGCTATTTGGCGCAAACGGCGATGGGTAACCTTGATGCACTGGCGAACCCTAGCCATTTTGGACAATTTATTAATCAATCCAGTGTGTTTTGGTACATGCTATTGGTAGGTGTCATTGTTAATTTGATTCTCGTCGGTGGTGTAAGAGAAGGGATTGAAAAAGCCGCTAAGTTTTTGATGCCAACCCTGTTTGTCTTGTTGGTGGGACTAGTTGCCTATGTGTTGACGCTTGATAATGCCATGGCGGGTGTACGCTATTACATCGTGCCTGATTTCTCAAAAATGAACGCCAGCGTGCTTAACGGCGCGTTATCTCAAGCTTTCTTTTCGCTGTCTTTAGGTATGGGTATTTTGATGACTTATGCATCCTACATCTCCAAGAAAGATGATATTGTTGGAGGAGCGAAGATGGTGGCGATTACGGATTCATTGGTTGCGTTTATAGCAGGCCTGATGGTGTTACCTGCCATTTTCAGTTTTAACCCTGCAACCAATACGGATGAGTTATCAGAGTCATCCGTATCTATGATATTTGAGTTTCTACCAAAGATCTTATTAGCACTGCAAACGGATATTGGTTATGTGGGAGCGTCTATCGTTGCTTTTATATTCTTCTTATTGGTATTTTTTGCGGCAATAACCTCTTTGGTCTCCATTGTTGAAGTACCAACATCCGCATTGATGGAAGAAAAGTGCGTTAGTCGTAAGATGGCCTTGCTTATTTTGGCAGTATCAACAGGCCTGTTAACCGTGCTTTGTACTATGTCATTTGGAATGGTAGATGAGCTGACCAAGTTTGTAAGCTATGGTGGCGCTGATAAGAGTATGTTCGATCTAGTCTACGATGTATTCTATGATACGATTTTGCCACTCAATGGCCTCATGGTCTGCCTATTTGTGATTTATCGCTGGAAGAAGGCCAACCTATCTGCTGAGCTTGCGCAGGGCTGTGAAGGCTACACAGGTAGTTTTGTGGAAAAGTACGTTAACTTCTCATTGTCCACTTTCATACCGGTAATATTGTTGGTGATTTTTGCAAATACTGTCGCGACGAAGTTTTTTGCAGTTAGTTTGTTTGGATTCTAAACGTATTGGTTTTAAAACAGCCGGGGATGCCCCGGCTTTTTTGTATCTATACATTTATCAAAGTAATGAATGCTGTGACTGTTAAAAGGTGATCCCAGAGTCTAAATACTGACCCAATCCAAGAGTAAATATCCATAACCCCCATAAACTGTGCTCAAGAACGCATACCATCAGGGAGCGACTATGGGCATAAGTGTATGAAAACAGTAAACCTCCTGCGAATGATAAAGCGATAGCAATCCAGTTATCGTAGACGCTATGGGCCAGTGCAAACACAGCTGCACTGAGTATGATGCGTGAGCTTTTTTTTGGCAGAATGCGTTTGTAGCGATGGAAGAAGTAGCTCCTGAATATGAGCTCCTGTGGGAGCACCGACAATAAAGGGTAAGCAACCAGCAAGTACAACCATTGAGTGGTGGAATTAAGGGGGAAAGCAAACCAATTGTCTTGATTAAACAAACCATAGAGCATCGCTGAAAACAGTGCGCCACTGAGAAAAGTGGTAAATAGACGCCGTTTGATGGTCGAGAATTGCCCTAAACTGGTGAGCCTAAAGCGTTTGAAATGTGGGTCATTCAAAAGTAAAAAGCTGCATATTATCATCAAGATGATAAGCGCCGGAAACAACCAGTTGGCCAGATAATCACGAAATACGTATGCCAAAGTTGGCAAACAAAAGAAGATTAAGAACAGTTCACACCAGCGGTATTGACTTGCGTTCAAGGACATTCTCGCTTTGCTACGTTTTACAAAAACTATAGCAGCAAAAATGTCCTCAAAAGTTACATTAATTAGAAAATGTGGTTGTTATCGTCAGCGTTAACTGTTGTCTTCAGGCAAGTATTTATAAATACGCATCATCGTCAGTAATATAGCGACGAAAGTAATACCCATCAGTCCGAATACTTTAAAGTTAACCCAAGTATCAAGCGAAAAGTTGTAAGCCACATACAAATTGAGTGCCGAAATAAATGCCAGTAACAGCATCCACATCAGATTGAGTTGTTCATAAATAGATTGCGGGATCATAATGGGAGTGTCTGTATTGTTTCCAGATTCCTTTTCGCTAACCGATTTAAGTAAACCTATCAATGCCTTTTCTACCAGATTCTTTTTGAATACATACCGAGACACCAATAATGACAAAGCTAAAATTGCATAAATCACTGTGGCCTTCCACATGATGAATTGTTCGTCTTGAAATAGAATTGTCATGCCACCTAGCACCAAGGCAATGGCAAAAAATACCCAGTGTCGGGTCGCAATATGGCCACTTTGAAAGTAATGATAAGCTAACTGAATAACAGAAGTGACGATTAACACTCCCGTAGCCCAATAGATATCGACAAATTTATAAACGGCAAAAAATAAAATTAGAGGAAGATATTCAAGCAATGTAGCCATTTAAGGTTACCTTTTTATTTACAGTGTCTTGGTTTTACCAAGTTCCGAAGGGAAGTTCAAGATTGACATTTGTCAGCTAACTCCTTAGCCTCTGCGCTTTTTATGAATATGCAGCGATATTGTTGCATAATTAGACAATCCAGAAAGTGAGTAGTAATGAATAAATCTGAATTGATCACAGCGATGTCTGCAAATAGCGAGTTGAGCAAAAAGGATAGTCAAGCTGCACTAAACAGCCTTTTAACTATTATTCAAAAACGTCTGTCAGAAGGTGATCAAATGCCAATTTCTGGACTTGGCACGTTTGCCTTGAGTTATCATCCAGCAAAGGCGGGTCGCAATCCTCAAACGGGTGAGGCTATCACCATTGAGGGGGCGAATAAAGTTCAGTTTAAAGCAGCTAAGGCGCTGAAAGACGCCTTAGCTTAGGCAACCTTTAGCGTATAGTTGCAGCTTTCATCTGTGAGACAAAGGATTGTATTTCTTCGAGCAGTTGGTTGGGCTCATCAATATTTTTCTCAATTATCTTAACCACAGCGGAGCCAGAAATAGCGCCAGCTGCGCCAGAGTCAAGTGCGGCTTTTACATGCTCTGGTGTTGAAATACCAAAGCCCAGTAGGGTGGGTGCTGCATGATATTCAATAAGTTTTGTGATCATTGAATCAGCAGGCATTTGAGCGCTGGTTTCAGTGCCTGTTACACCCGAGCGAGAAAGCAGATAAGTATAGCCTCGTCCATAGCTTGCACACTCTCTGAGCGTATCATCATCGGCATTTGGGGTAGCAATAAAAATGGGTTCTATTCCCACGTTTTGTGCGGCTCTTCGAAACGGTTTTGACTCAATCAGCGGAACATCGGCTACTAAAATTGAATCCACACCGGCTTCTTTGGCTTGACGGTAAAATGCTTCAATACCTTTAGCAAAGATGAGATTTGAGTACAGTAGCAGTCCAATCGGAATATCGCTGTTGTATTGACGGACTTGCTTTATGATCTCAAAGCAATCTTCAGTATTGGTATTATCTGCCAAAGCACGAATATTGGCCGATTGGATAACGGGACCGTCAGCAATAGGATCAGAGAAAGGGATCCCCAACTCTAGCGCATCAGCACCACCATCAATAAGACGTTTAATGATTTCAACGCTGAGCGCTTTGTTAGGGTCGCCAATCGTGACGAATGGCACGAAAGCCCCTTGATTGTTCTCCGCTAGGGTACTAAACATTTGTGCATAGCGACTCATTACAGTTCTCCTCGCTCACTTAAAACTTGATGTACGTGGGCTAAATCTTTGTCGCCACGACCACTTAAATTAACCACGATGATTGTCTCTTGCGTCTGTTGTTCAGCATATTTCAACGCATATGCCAAAGCGTGACTTGATTCGAGCGCAGGAATAATCCCTTCATGTTTTGCCAATGATTGAAACGCTTCTAATGCCTCGGTGTCAGTGATGGCGACATACTCCGCACGGCCCGTCTCGTGTAAATAAGCATGTTGAGGACCAACGGCAGGATAATCTAGTCCAGCAGATACTGAGTGTGACTCTTCAATTTGACCATCACTATTTTGCATAATATAGGTATACGCGCCATGTAAGATCCCTTTGGTGCCTTTACACAAAGCCGCACCGTGCTCTGCTGTATCAAGCCCCTTGCCTGCAGGTTCGATACCGATCAGCTTAACATCATGTTCTTCAATAAAGTCACTAAACATACCAATCGCGTTTGAACCACCACCCACACAGGCCATTACCACATCCGGTAAGCGTCCTTCTGCTTCGAGTATTTGTTGCTTCGCCTCTTCACCAATCATTTTTTGGAACTCACGAACAACGGTCGGGAATGGGTGAGGCCCAGCGGCGGTACCGAGCAAGTAGTGCGCAGTTTTATAGTTGGCAGACCAATCGCGCATCGCTTCGTTTACCGCATCTTTGAGTGTACCAGAGCCCGCTGTAACTGGGATCACTTCGGCGCCCATTAAACGCATTCTAAACACGTTAGGTTGTTGACGCTCCACATCTTTTGCACCCATGTAAACTCGACATTTTAGTCCCAGTAAGGCACAAGCCAGAGCCGTGGCTACACCATGTTGGCCAGCGCCGGTCTCCGCGATAACTTCATTTTTACCCATGCGTTTTGTAAGCAGAGCCTGACCCAGTACCTGATTGGTTTTATGGGCACCACCGTGTAGTAGGTCTTCACGCTTTAGATAAAGCTTAACTTTGGGGTTATTCACTAAATTACGCGTCAAGGTTAATGGTGTAGGACGCCCTGCATATTCATTGAGCAACTGCTGAAATTCTCTCAAAAACTCAGGATCCTGCTGGGCTTTGTTAAATTCTTGCTCAAGCTGTTTGAGCGCTGGGACGAGTAACTCTGGGACAAACATGCCTCCAAAGTCACCAAAATAAGCTGCGTTGTTCATTTCCACCTCAATAATTCCTAATGTTTGAAAAAGCGTTGTTTAGTTTTTGCTGACATTTTTTACCTGGGCTTTGTTCCACCCCAGAGTTTAAATCGACCCCTTGCGCGCCCAACTTGGTTGCGGCAAGCACATTATCGGGGTTTATGCCTCCGGCAAGCATAAAGTTGTTGGCAACTTGAGAACTTAACAATTGCCAGTCAAATTGTAAGCCTGTACCACCGAAACCCTCTTGGGTTTTCGTGTCATACAAGTGTTTATCGACACCTTGTATTGGGCTGGGTAGCACATCCTGAACACCTTGTGCTTTCCATATTTGGCAGGTGATAGGCAATTGGCTGCGCAATGTGGCTATATAATTCTCGTCTTCTTGGCCGTGTAATTGTACTGCACTGAGTTTTAGAATCTGTACATATTCCACGACCTGTTCAATGTCGGCGTTTACGAACACGCCCACGTAATGAAGTGGCGCGCTATCGATCACTGCTTTGGCGCAATCTAAATCTACGTATCTTGGAGATTTTGGATAAAAGATAAGTCCACCGTAAAGAGCCCCTGCTTGATAGGCTGCTTGTGCATCCTGACAACGAGTCAAACCGCACACTTTGTTCTCTCCGAGGATCAATTTGCGACATGCAGCTTCTAAATTTTGCTCTGCCATTAAGGAGCTGCCAACCAAAAAGCCATCACACAGCGGCGCTAACCGTTTAACATCTTGATGGGTGTAAATGCCGGATTCAGAGATGACAACTTTGTCTTGTGGAATAAGCTTTCGTAGGTGCTCAGTAGTCGCCAAATCAGTGCTCAAGTCCCTCAGGTTACGGTTGTTGATACCGATAATTTTCGCTTCAAGCGCTAGTGCTCGCGCTACTTCCTGTTCGTTACTCACCTCAGTTAACACCGCCATGTTAAGTGATTCGGCTATTTTTGCTAAGGCCGTATACTGGGCGTCATCCAGTACAGATAACATGAGTAAAATGGCATCGCCACCATGCAGACGCGCGAGATAAACCTGATATTCATCGATAAAGAAATCTTTGCAGATCAGTGGTTGATCGACTCTTTGACGCACATAACTCAAATAATCAAAACTGCCTTGGAAGTACTTTTCATCAGTAAGCACGCTGATACAGCTGGCGTAACGTTTGTATACAGAAGTTATTTCATCAAGGTCAAAATGTGACCGGATCAGCCCTTTTGATGGCGAAGCTTTCTTGCACTCTAGAATAAATTGCGTGCCTGATTTTGCCAGTGCTGCGTAAAAGTCCCGCTGTGTTGGCTCCACCTTGTTTATAAAAGTATCCAATGGCAATGTGGCTTTTCTTTGTTGGAGTTCCACACGCTTATCGGCACAATTTTTTCCAGTACGTTAGCCATGATTACTTACCTCAACAATATGTGTGAGCTTTTCGTATGCGCTGCCAGATGCCAGTACTTCAAGTACATGTGCAGTGGCTTCTTTAAAGCTCGCGGCTTTTTGTTCCATCACCAAAAGTGCAGCCACATTAGCCGCAATTGCAGCGTTGTGGGCATCTTTGCCTTTGCCTTTTAAAATATTCAAACTGGCTTTGGCGTTATACTCTGGCGTATCACCCGCTATGTCTGCAAGCGAATAGTTTTCAAGGCCGAAGTCTTGTGCACTGAGGGTGTAGTGTGTCAACTCACCTTGATTAAGCTCGGTGACCTGAGTTTCGCCATGCAAAGCGATTTCATCTGTGCCTGCGCCGTGTACTACCATTGCGCGTTCAGTCCCCAATGTTTTTAGGGTCTCAGCCATTGGTGTACAAAGAGCTGGGTCGTAGACGCCAAGCAGTTGCGTTTGGGGGGCCGCAGGATTTGCCAAAGGACCAAGGATGTTGAAAATCGTGCGAGTTTTTAGCGCTGTTCGCACGGGCATCGCATGTTTAGTCCCTTGATGGTAATTGGGGGCGAACAAAAAAGTGAAACCAGTTTTGACAAGGCAATCACTGGCAACGTCGCTGCTCATATCTAGATTAATCCCTAATGTTTTCAGTAAATCAGCTGAGCCAGATTTACTAGAAACGCTACGGTTACCATGTTTTACCACATTGAGCCCACATGCGGCGGCAACAATCGCTGCTGTGGTGCTAACGTTGATGGTATTGGCGCCATCGCCTCCTGTGCCACAGCTATCTACACAACGTAATCCGTTGCTATTAAAGGGTTTCGCATTACTTCGCATTGCATTTGCCGCCCCAGCGATTTCTTGTGCGCTTTCGCCTTTAATTTTTAACGCGATCAATACAGCGGTTAGTTCAATCTCACTGAGTTGGCCGTGCATGATGCTATCAAACAGTGCACTACTTTGTACAAAATCCAGTGACTGCTGTGCAATTAACTTGTTGATGCTATCCATAGTAAATCCTACCGTGTTAAGTATGCGATGCTTTGCTGTAACAAGCGGGCACCATCCGGGGTTAAAATTGATTCAGGGTGAAACTGATAACCCAAAACCTTATCTTCACTGTGATATATCGCCATGGGAATATCTTGATACTTTGCGATAACTTCTAAGCAGTCGGGCACATAGGTCGCCATCAGTGAATGGTAACGTGCTACTGGAAATTGCGTACCAAGTCCCGCAAAGACGGGGTGGGGTAGCGCATCAATTATAGAGGCCTTACCATGTACGGTCTCTCCTGCATGTCCCACTTCACCGCCATAGCTCTGGGTCAAAGCCTGTTGGCCTAAACAAATACCCAACATAGGGAATTTGCCTTTGCACAGTGCGATAAGCTCCAATAAACAACCAGCTTGCGCTGGATTACCAGGACCTGGAGAGAGCACTAGAATAACGGGTTGTTGCTCTTGCAGCATTTTGTCAAATATACGCTGTGCACTGAGATGATTACGATATACCACAAGGTCCATACCAAGGAGTGTGAGCTCATCGACTAAGTTGTAACTAAACGAATCAAAATTATCTAAAAAGTAGACTTTCGCGTTAGTGTGCATTGGTCGCTCCCTGATAAGTTGATTGCACCGCTTTGATCACAGCTTGAGCTTTGGCACGTGTTTCATTGGCTTCCGCTTGTGGAATTGAGTCATACACAACTCCCGCACCGGCCTGAACATAGGCAACCCCATTTTTGACAAAGGCTGAGCGGATCACGATACATGAGTCCATCGCGCCATCACCTGTTAAATAGCCAACCGCACCGCCATAACTACCACGGCGCTTTTGCTCAACATCGCGAATAAGTTGTGCGGCCTTCACCTTCGGTGCTCCTACTAAAGTGCCCATATTCATACATGCTTGATAGGCGTGTAATGCATCCAAGTCAGGCTTCAGTTGACCTACTACGCGAGATACTAGGTGCATCACCTGCGAATAACGGTCAACCTTTAATAACTCTTTAGCATGGCGTGTGCCTGCGACACTGATCCGAGCAATGTCATTGCGAGCCAAATCGACCAGCATTAAGTGCTCTGCACGTTCTTTTTTATCGTTTCTAAGGTCTAGTTCAATGCGGCTGTCGAGATCAGGATTAATACGGCCATCGGCAAACTTACCGCGTGCTCGCGTGCCCGCAATTGGATATACCTCCACCTGATTACTATCAATACAATACTTCAGCGCAGATTCTGGAGATGCACCAAACAACACAAAATCTTGGTCATGCATGTAAAACATGTAAGGACTTGGATTCTGCTGCTTGAGTTGCTGATATGCCGCCAGTGGTTGCGCACATGGGAGTGAAAAGGTGCGTGAAGGAACCACCTGAAAAATATCACCATCAACAATGTTATGTTTGAGTCGAGACACCTGTTCACAAAATGTTTCGTCATCAATATTAACGTGAACATCCGCTTGGCCTTCATTTGGCGCGGCAAAGTACGGAGTTAACGCATCACAGCGCGCGTTTAGTTGTTCAAGTTGTTTACCGACTTCGAAGCAGTTTGCGTGAACATCTGGGCCATTAAACACATTACCAATTAGCTCAGTGGTTTGCGCTTGATGATCAATAAGCACCAAAGTTTCTGCCAGATAGAACACATAATCGGGGCAGGTATTTTCTCCATTTGGCACATCTTGAAGCTGTTCAAAATTAGCAACCATATCATAAGCAAACACCCCACCCAAAAACACCGACAGGGGCGTTTCAGAATTTCGCTTGATACTGTTAATACAGGTACGCAAGGCGCTGAATGCGTTGTCCGCTTTTAACTTACTAAATTCGTCTAGTTCCTCGTCTAGACTTTGATATGTTAATGTCAGCGTATCGTCATGTAAGGTCGTCTCACAGTTAGCGACTTGCGCTTGTAAGAAGCTCAGTAGTTGCTGACCGTTATTAGACAGTGCTCTAACAACAACTTGCTTGCCCATACATTCAATACGCAGCGCCGCATCCGCAAGAATAATGCTTTTTACATTATCTTTTGAATCTATTTCTGCCGATTCCAACAACAGTGAATTTTTCTTTCCCAGTGCCGCGTACAAAGACAGGGGGCTACTTATATAGTCCCGCCTTTGCCGTATACTGGTCACTTCACCTGGTGTGGTCGTTATGTGACTAAATATCAAACCTCATTCCCCTTTAAATAAAAAACCCCACTAGCTGTTTAGGCTTAGCGGGGTCGTTAAAAAAGTTGCAACAATGCCGTCCCGCTAAGCCAGGCACCACCACCAAATAGTTGTTTTTGCATTGTTGAACATAGTTTTCTCCGAAAATTAGATATAAAAAAACCCGCTTACATTAAGCGGGTTGATATTTTCGTTAAGACACAACGAATCACCCGCTTTTACGAGTGCCACCACCAAATGTTTTTGTTTGTTGTTGTAATCATGGTTTTAGATTTCATTGCTTATTTGTCTTTAGTGGGTACAGTAAACCGTACTGCTTCATATTCTGTCAACCCCTGTACCAGCAAAAACAATAAATTTCACAGAAACGACACAAACAACAGTGGTATACTGTCGCCTCGAAAGTAACAAATTTGATAAAGAGTTAAATTGATAAAATACGATTTACATAGCCACACCACTTTTTCTGATGGTCGTTTAAGCGTGGCCGAATTGCTTGAGCGCGCAACAGAAAAAGGCGTTGATGTACTGGCTATTACTGACCATGACACTACTGCAGCAATCTTGCCTGCGCAGCAATATATAACGCAAAACTCGCTTTCATTGGAGCTAGTAGCTGGGGTGGAAATTTCCACAAAATGGGAGAGCTTTGAGATCCATATTGTTGGGCTTGCGGTTGATATTAACCACCCTGATTTGATTAAGCTGCTTGCAACACAACAAGCTAAACGTCAGGCGAGGGCAGAAGAAATAGGCCGGCGACTAGAAAAAAGAGGTTATGAGGGCATTTTTGACCGCGCTAAAGAGCTAGCCGGCGAGGCTGAAATCACTCGTGCACATTTTGCTGCCGCGTTGGTTGAACGTGGTGTCGCGAAAAATATTCAAGGCGTTTTTAAAAAGTTTTTAGCGCGCAACAAAACCGGCTACGTACCTAGTGAGTGGTGTGACATGGCAACTGCTGTCGCTGCAATCAAAGCCGCGGGCGGAGTGAGCGTATTGGCTCATCCGGCGCGTTATCAAATGTCAAACAAGTGGCTACGCAAGTTGTTGAGCGAATTTAGTCTCAGTGGGGGACAAGCGATGGAAGTGGCACAGCCCCAACAGGCTCCCTCAGAACGACAGTTTTTGGGGCAGTTGAGTAGTGAATTTAACTTGCTCGCCAGCCAAGGTTCCGACTTCCATTATCCAATGCCTTGGTTAGATTTAGGAAAAAACCTATACTTACCAAAAGATTGCCAAGGGGTTTGGCAGTTTTGGCAAGCAAACGAGGAGTGTTAGCATGAGCCAATTTTTTCATATTCATCCCGAGAATCCACAAGCTAGGCTCATTAAACAGGCTGCTGAAATCATAATGCAGGGTGGCGTCGTGGTCTATCCAACGGACTCAGGTTACGCGATTGGTTGTAATATTGGTAACAAACAAGCCAAAGAGCGCATTGAACGTATTCGAGGCATAGAAAAGCACCATAATTTCACCTTGATGTGTAGAGATCTATCAGAACTGGCGACCTACGCTCGCGTTGATAATCAAATGTTTCGCTTGATTAAAAATAATACACCTGGGCCATACACATTTATTTTTAAAGGTACTAAAGAAGTTCCGAAGCGACTACTGAACGACAAAAAGAAGACCATAGGTATTCGTGTGACAGATCATCCGATTACCACTGCATTATTGGCCGAGTTGGGAGAGCCATTGATGTCATGCTCATTAATTTTACCCGATGAGCAGTTTACTGAGTCAGACCCAGATGAAATTAGAATGCGACTGGAAAAACAAGTAGATTTGATTATCCATGGCGGTTTTTTAATTGAGCAAGCAACCACCGTAATCGATTTATCTGAAGATGAAGTAGAAATTTTACGTGTAGGATGTGGTGATACCTCACCATTTGAGTAATTGTAGTGAATGATGTTCCTCAACAACAAAAACTACCGCTGGCGTTTTTAAACGGCGAGGCGGTGGTTGATAAGCCTGAAGATCTTTATATTCCACCAGACGCGCTGGAGGTCATTTTAGAAACCTTCGAGGGGCCGCTGGACTTGTTGTTGTACCTCATAAAACGTCACAAACTAGATATTCTTCAACTGCCTATTCTCAGCATCACAGAGCAGTACGTTGCGTATGTGGAACTGATGAAAGATCTTCAACTTGAATTGGCAGGCGAATATCTGGTGATGGCTGCGCTGTTGGCACAGATTAAATCCCGTATGTTGTTGCCTGTCCATGAAGAGTTAGAAGAAGAGGAAGACCCAAGGGCTGAATTGGTTAGGCGCTTGCAAGAATACGAACAGTTCAAGCAAGCAGCCGAGAACCTCGATGTGATCCCGCGTGTTGGGCGTGATATTTTTACTGCACATGCCTTGGTTGATGAGTCCGCCGAACCCGAAACGCTGTTTCCTGACATTGCGCTCAAAGAGCTATTGCTTGCCTTGGGAGACGTTATGGCTAGAGCAAAAACTTTTGAACATCATCACATTAGTGCAGAAGCGCTATCGACTAGAGAGCGAATGAGTCATATTTTACAGCACTTGTCTGAGCATAATGGCCCCTGTGTATTTAACGCCTTTTTTACGATAGATGAAGGACGCAGTGGTGTGGTTGTTACCTTTATTGCAATGCTCGAATTGATTAAAGAGCAACTCATAACGTGTTTACAAGTTGAGCCGGATAGCCAAATTTATTTGAGTTTGCAGCTACAAGAGTAGCGCAACCTCTGTCATAATAGACGTTTATGTGTTGGTAAGGCTGCAAGTGTATGGCAACGCGTCGAATTAGCGATGAGCAACTAATTGAGCTGATAGAAGCAGCAATTTTTGTTGCGGACAAACCGTTGTCAAAGAAGCGCCTAAAAGAAACTGTATTACAAGATATATCAGTGTCTAATGCTAGAATAGATCAAGCATTAGACAGTATTTCTGAACACTATCAAACGCGTGGTATTCGCCTTGTTGAAGTTGCAACTGGATTTAGGTTTCAAGCATGTTCAAGCTTAAGTCCGTGGCTAAGCAACTTATGGCAAGAAAAAGCCCCAAAATATTCCAGAGCTACGTTGGAAACGCTGGCATTGATTGCATATCGACAACCTATTACCCGAGGTGAGATAGAGCAAGTGCGAGGCGTGACTGTAAGTTCAAATATTATCAAGAGCTTACAAGAGCGTGAATGGATAAAGGTGGTGGGTTATAAAGAAGTGCCGGGTAAACCCGCACTGTACGCCACCACAAAGCAATTTTTAGATTATTTTTCTTTGTCTGGTCTTAATATGTTGCCCAAATTACCTGAGCAGCACAGTGTTAAAATTGATCAGATGTTGAACGATCCTTCTGTGAGAGAACCATCTTAATGAGTGAAAAGTTACAAAAAGTATTGGCCCGTGCTGGTGTGGGTTCACGCCGCGAAATGGAAAAATACATTGACTCCAACCGTGTAAGTGTTGACGGTAAGGTCGCAAAATTAGGCGATCGTGTTGAAGAAAACGCGGTGATCCGTGTAGACGGACACATAGTAAAAATCGAGCAAAAAGAAGACAGAATATGTCGCGTGATCATGTATCACAAACCAGAGGGTGAGTTGTGTACACGAAAAGACCCTGAAGGTCGTCGCACAGTATTTGACCGTTTGCCACGTTTGGATGGCGATCGTTGGATTGCTATTGGTCGTTTGGATATCAATACCTCAGGACTGTTATTGTTCACCAACGACGGTGAACTGGCTAACCGTCTGATGCACCCAAAATATGAAGTAGAGAGAGAATATTCAGCTCGTGTGTTTGGTGAAGTAACCAATGAAACATTACGGAACCTAACCAAGGGTGTTGAACTGGAAGATGGTCCTGCCAAATTTTTGAAAATTAAGCCTATGGGTGGGGAAGGCATTAACAAATGGTTTAACGTCACCTTGACCGAAGGTCGTAACCGTGAAGTACGTCGTTTGTGGCAATCTCAAGACGTTGAAGTGTCACGTCTTATTCGTATTCGTTACGGGAAGTTGGAGCTGAACAAACGGTTGCCGCAAGGTGGCTGGGAAGAGCTTAAACTTGAAGATGTAAACTATCTGCGCAAGTCAGTGAAGCTTCGCAATGAAACTGAGACTAAGCTTTCAGTCATGCCGGAAAAGCGTAAAGATAAGCGTGCCAAGATCAACCAGATCCGTAAAGCCGTTAAAAAACATAATCAGCGTGTGCAAAAGCCCAAAAAACGCTAAAAATCTGAATTTAATAGATATTATATAATAAAAAGCCTCACCATTTTAGTGAGGTTTTTTTATTGTGGCGTTAATGCTCGCCAGGCGTCGATATGGGGGCTAAAGAAACCACATTGTTTATAAGATTGCTCAATAAAGCCTGAAGCGCGTAATTGCTTAATACCAGCTTGAAGCGCTTTAAAGGTAGCTTCTCCGAGCGGGTGCAGGCGTGATACCACAAAATGCCGACTGTCTTGGAGTGGCACCTTGATACCGTCAATCGCAATAATTCGATAATCTATGCCACGGTACTCAAAGGGCATAGTATTGTTGAAAGATACCAACATGGTATCAACCCATCCTCGGCTCACCATTTTGGCCATGACTATCCAATCGGACTCCTCATGTAATTGTTTTGGGCGCAAAGCGGACAACGTGATCCAGTCGGTATGCCATGAACGGCTCGAGATCACAGACACTTGAGATAAGTTTGCCGCAATTTTGTTCTTTATGTTGGTGACGTTTTTGGGGGAAGCATATAGACCAGCAAAATACTCCCCTTTGCGAATGATTGCATCGGAAATATATAACCGCTCAATATGTTGCTGGGCTTGCTGATACCAGAGGGTATCGAAACTGACCAGCAGTAGTCCATCAACCAATAGTTTAACATTTCGGGCATCATAATTACCGAGCTCGAACTTAAAATTGAGTTCTAATCCGCCCAATTTTAGTGCTCTTTGTAACAGCACAAACTCAACGATATCCCTTTGACACAGAGGGTGGCTAAAATCATTGATAGTCTCAATGGACTCATCAGCCAAAATAATTTGCGCATAATTATAAATATCTTCCTCGATGGTGATTGGGATCGTTACCGCTCGCACAACGTTGATTTGCAATATAAAAAGTAAGGCGCATAAACCCCGCATGGCACCTCCAAAATCAATAACACCCATCTTTAGTGTAGTTCAGCGGGGGATGATGAGAGTTTTTAATGTGACATTTTGATTTTTGTCTAATATGGTAAAGAGAGCGCGATGGTCATGAAGTGATTATGTACCTCGGTTATTGACTTCAAGGAGCAAGGACTTATGAAATTTGAACAATTACTCAATCACTTTGACAGTGGCATTTGCGTCGAGCAATTACAAAAGGAATCTTTACTGGACTTAGCACTGTTGTTCGTGGCTGTTGACGGGAGCGTATCTGATTCTGAACTACATGTGGTACGACAGTGGGCTGCAACGTTAAATTGGAACTCCGCCGTAAGCCTTGATAACTACATTTCAGATATGGTTGGAAAGTGTGTACACGCGGTAAAGAGCGACGACGTAGAAGCATTTATACAACACAGAATGAAATTTATCATCGACCAACCGATGCGAGAGTTGGCACTTAAAATTGTGCAAAAAGTGTGTGCTGCAGACGGTAAAATTGATCATCGTGAGCAAACCGCCATGGAATTTCTAGAAGCGCAAGTGTAAGCGTACCTCTTAGTTGTGATAAAAAACAGCGAGCCAGACAGTCGCCTCAGAGGGGGCTGTGTGGCTTACGCGGTGCTTCGTGTGAGCAGGTATATTTAAAAAGTCGCCGCATTTTAAAACATGCTTTTCGCCATCTATAAACTCGACCGTGCCACAACCTGCCAAAACCATAACCCATTCATGCTCATCTTGATCATACCAAAATGAGTCGGGTGATGTTTGCCCGTAAGAGACAATTCTCTCTATACGCAGATGCTTGGCTGACAGTAAATCTTCAAAATGTTCTTGGTTAGTATCTTGTGGCAAGTTAGCCAGTAAATTTTGCAACATCATGTTGTTCTCAAGCTTATATTACAGCTCGATACCATACCTGCATGTGGGGTGCTTTTAAAGTGGTGATTAGGCGTGAGATCATTGTAAAAAATATTTGGACGTCTATACATCTAGAGGTTGATATTTTTCTAATTCCATTCATAATGTCAGCTAAATCTACACTTGGGAGTTAAGTATGCCAATTACAGTAAAAGACGAATTGCCCGCTATTGTACGTTTGCGTCAAGAGAATGTGTTCGTGATGCCAAAAAGTCGTGCACAAACCCAAGAGATCCGTCCTATGCGTTTGGCGATATTAAACTTAATGCCAAACAAGGTGGAAACAGAGGTGCAATTCATCCGCTTGCTGGCCAATACTCCATTGCAGGTAAATGTAGACTTACTACGTTTAGATACTCATCGAACATCTGATAGTTCAGAGCAACATTTAGATATGTTTTATAGATATTTTTCAGATGTGAAGGATCAAAACTATGATGCTTTAATCATCACCGGTGCGCCACTGGCCCACTTAGAATATGATGACGTGATTTATTGGCAAGAGCTGCAGCAGTTTTTTGACTGGGCAGAGCACCACGTTACGTCTACTTTGTTTTCGTGTTGGGCAGCACACGCTGGGCTGTTCCATCACCATGGATTAAAACGTGAGATCAGAGCTGAAAAATTAAGTGGTGTGTTTAAGCATCGCTGCTATTTTGATCATGGTGCGTTGACCCGTGGATTTGACGACGAATTTTTGGTTCCACATTCTCGTTATGGACACATCAGCCCAGAACAAATTGCACAGAAGAACGATTTAGTGATGCTCGCGGGTTCTCCAACTGTGGGGGCGTATTTAATCAAGAACGTATCGGGTAGTCAGGTGTATATTACCGGCCATCCTGAATATGATGCGGATACTTTGCTTAAGGAATATCAAAGAGATCTGGAGAAAAATGCTGATGCTCCAAAACCTGAGAACTATTTCCCTAACGATGATGCGTCACAAAAACCGTCGAAAACATGGCAAAGTCACGCCTTTTTGTTATTCTCCAATTGGCTGAATTACTACGTTTACCAAACAACACCTTATGATATTAACCTCGTTAGCCAAGATGTAAGGACTAACAACTATGCCGAATAAACGCGCAGCCTTAACCGAGGCATTAAAACAACGTATTTTAATTTTGGATGGTGCGATGGGCACTATGATCCAAGACTTTAAGTTACAAGAACAAGACTATCGAGGTGAGCGATTCAAAGATTGGCATGTGCTTGTTAAAGGCAATAACGACTTACTCAGCATTACTAAGCCTGAGGTGATTGAACAAATACATCGTCAGTTTTTAGAAGCAGGTGCAGATATTATTGAAACCAATACCTTTAACGCCACCACTATTTCCATGGAAGACTATGACATGGCCAGTGTCAGTAAAGAAATCAACCTAGTGTCGGCGCAGCTGGCTCGTCGATTATGTGATGAATTTACGGCGCAAAATCCGGATAAGCCGCGTTATGTTGCAGGTGTTCTCGGCCCTACGTCAAAAACATGTTCTATTTCACCAGATGTAAATGACCCTGGTTATCGCAACATTACTTTTGATCAGTTAGTTGAAGCCTATATTGAGTCAACGCTTGCGCTGATTGAAGGGGGAGTTGATTTAATTCTCATCGAAACAATCTTTGATACGCTCAATGCAAAAGCAGCGTCATTTGCGGTTGAAGAAGCGTTTGAGCGCTGCGGGGTTACTCTGCCTGTCATGATCTCTGGCACCATTACGGATGCCTCAGGGCGTACTTTGTCAGGGCAAACCACAGAAGCGTTTTACAATTCAATTCGTCATATCAAACCGCTATCAATCGGCCTAAACTGTGCGTTGGGACCGGATCTATTGCGCCAGTATGTTGTTGAATTATCAAGGGTGTGCGAAACATTTACGTCAGTGCATCCCAATGCGGGTTTACCCAATGAGTTCGGTGAATATGATTTAGAAGCTCCTGAAATGGCGAAAGAAATTATTGATTGGGGTAAAGAAGGCTTGATCAATATTGTTGGCGGTTGCTGTGGGACGACTCCTGAGCATATTAAAGCATTTGCCGATGGTCTCGCACAGGTTGCACCACGACCTTTACCTGAGCTTGAAGTGCGTATGCGCTTAGCTGGTTTAGAAGCTTGTAATTTGAATTAGGAAGTACTTATGACGCAACAATCTACAGCCACTTTTACTAACGTTGGTGAACGCACCAATGTGACTGGCTCTGCGCGTTTTAAGCGCCTGATCTTAGAGGAAGAATACGAGAAAGCCTTGGATGTTGCCCGTGAGCAAGTGGAGAACGGGGCGCAAGTGATTGATATCAACATGGACGAAGCGATGTTGGACTCAAAAGCGGCCATGGTGAAGTTTCTTAACCTGATAGCGTCTGAACCAGATATTTCTCGTGTGCCCATCATGGTGGATTCATCGAAATGGGAAGTCATTGAAGCAGGCCTAAAATGTATTCAAGGTAAGGCCATTGTAAACTCAATCTCCTTAAAAGAAGGAGAAGAGCCGTTTATTAGCCAAGCAAAAATTATCAAGCGCTTTGGTGCTGCGGCAGTGGTGATGGCATTTGATGAAGTAGGTCAAGCGGAAACAGCAAAACGTAAGTTTGAAATTTGCGAACGGTCTTATCGCATCTTGGTTGATCAAATTGGTTTTCCGCCCGAAGACATTATCTTTGATCCCAATATTTTTGCCGTGGCAACGGGGATAGAAGAGCATGATAACTACGCGGTAGAGTTCATAGAAGGTACGCGACGCATTAAAGCTGAACTGCCACACTGTAAGGTGTCTGGTGGTGTGTCAAACGTATCGTTCTCATTCCGTGGTAACAATCCAGTGCGTGAAGCAATTCACTCGGTTTTCCTTTATCACGCAATACAAGCGGGTATGGATATGGGTATCGTCAACGCCGGTCAGCTCGCGGTGTATGATGATATCCCTAAAGAACTCAGAGATGCGGTGGAAGATGTTATTCTAAACAAAGACCCTCAAGCGGGCGAACGGTTAGTTGAACTTGCGCCAAAATACTCAGGTATGGCGCAGGCTGCGAAAGTTGAAGATTTGGAATGGCGCGCTTGGCCTGTTGCAAAGCGTTTAGAGCATGCGCTGGTTAAGGGGATCACCGAGTTTATTGAAGAAGACACCGAAGAGTGTCGAGCAGGCATGGCCAAACCCATCGAAGTCATTGAAGGACCGTTGATGGACGGCATGAATGTGGTCGGTGACTTGTTTGGTGCGGGTAAAATGTTCTTGCCTCAGGTTGTTAAATCGGCTCGAGTTATGAAGCGGGCTGTTGCTTATCTTGACCCTTTCATTGAACAAGAGAAACAAGAAGGTGAAACCAACGGCAAGATCATCATGGCAACGGTGAAAGGCGACGTACATGACATCGGTAAAAACATTGTTGGCGTGGTACTACAATGTAATAACTACGAAGTGGTTGACCTTGGGGTCATGGTGCCGGCGGAAAAGATCTTGCAAACGGCCATTGATGAAAAAGCCGATGTGATAGGTTTGTCTGGTTTGATCACACCCTCACTAGATGAAATGGTACACGTGGCCAAGGAAATGAAACGGCGCGGCTTTGAGTTACCACTGCTTATCGGCGGAGCAACCACATCCAAAGCGCATACAGCGGTAAAGATAGAGCCTCAATATGACAAAGGGGTGGTGTACGTTAATAACGCTAGTCGTGCGGTGGGAGTGGTCTCGAATCTGTTGAGCAAGTCACAAAAAACAGACTTTTTGGCGAAAACAAAAGAAGAGTATGTCAAAGTTAGGGAGCAGCAGGCACGTAAAAAGCCTCGTTCGAAGCCAGTCACTTTACAACGTGCTCGTGACAACGCAATTAAGATTGATTGGGATAATTACACCCCACCGGTGCCTAAAAAGTTAGGCGTTACGGAATTCACCGATGTGAGTATCAAAACGCTCAGACAATACATTGACTGGACGCCATTTTTTATGACTTGGTCACTTGCAGGCAAATACCCGAGAATTTTGCATGACGAAATAGTGGGTGAGCAGGCGCAAAGCTTATTCACAGATGCTAATGCGATGTTGGATGAGTTTGAGCGTTCAGGTGCGTTAAAACCACAGGGTGTCATTGGGTTGTTTCCCGCAAACAGAGTGGGAGATGACATCGAAATTTACACCGATGAAACGCGCACCGAAGTGTTAGCTTTGTCTTGTCATTTGCGTCAACAGACAGAAAAGACAGACTTTCCAAATTATTGCTTAGCGGATTATATTGCGCCTAAAGGGACTGCCGATTACTTTGGCGCGTTTGCGGTGACTGGTGGTTTGGAAGAAGACGAACTGGCAGAAGCGTTTGATGCTAAACATGACGATTACAACAAAATCATGGTAAAAGCGGTCGCTGACAGATTAGCAGAGGCGTTCGCTGAATACCTGCATGAGCAAGTGCGCAAACACTATTGGGGATATGCACCTGATGAGTCTTTGAGTAACGATGAGCTGATCCGTGAGAACTATCAGGGTATTCGTCCTGCACCTGGTTATCCTGCTTGTCCGGAACACACAGAGAAAAAGAAAATCTGGCAACTACTCAATACTGAGCAGCGTATCGGTATGAAATTAACAAGCTCGTATGCTATGTGGCCGGGCGCTGCGGTTTCTGGTTGGTATTTCTCTCATCCGGATTCGAAGTACTACGCAGTGGCAAGTATTCAAAAAGACCAAGTAGAAGACTATGCAAGACGCACAGGAATGACGCTGGCTGAGGCTGAGCGTTGGTTGTCACCAAACCTTGGCTACGAGGCGTAGCCGTTCTAAAAGTTGTAATTAAACCTTTAAAAAAGCGCTTGCTCTCAAGCGCTTCTTTAGTTCGCTAGTAAATAGGTAATCATTATCGCGCAGCGCGTCACGATGGTTGGGAAGCTAAAAAGCAAATACAGTAAACCAAATCACATAGGGTGTTGTGACTAAAGCGACACTTTTTCAAATCTTTCTAATAGGAGGGCTTTCGGTTATATTCGTCTAGCGTATTACGCAATTTCTCAAAAGGTATACACCTAGACAATTTACAACAATGAAGATAAAAATTATGAAACTAAATGGAATTTATGCAGCACTATTGGCTGCCAGCTTTACCACTTTCGCACAGGTAGAATTGAATGCACCACACACGCTTATTTTTGACACTACCTCAGACGGACAAGTCACAAACGAGCAGAGTATTGAATATGATTTTAAGGGACAAAACAGCCACTTTGTCGCTTACAATCAAACAGAGGTGCTATCAGGTAACGTCAATCATGCTCAGCAACTCATCCACTTTCAAATTACAGAGTCCACTCTCAATACCGTTAAATACTTTACGGGTAGCGCTAGCGGCACTGGCTTTCAGGGAACATGGTATTCCAGCCAAGGAGAAAAAGGTGACTGGCAAATAGGCGCGAATCAGCAGTCCTCTTTTTATACATGCCGAGAGATTTTACAGGCAGGTCAAAGCTCAGGTGACGGCTTATATAACATAATGACCGACAACAACGAAACGCTACAGGTCTATTGCGATATGACCACCGATGGTGGTGGCTGGACCTTAGTGGGGAGCTACCCGAAGAGCCGAGCTGGTGGCATAGCTCGCATTTCTGATTATGGTACAGAACCGGCTACAACTCCTATAGACCCAGCACAACTGTGGATGTTTAGGGGGAGTTTAAGTTACTTCGCAGACGCCAGAGAGCAAGTTGCTTGTTCACAAGCTCAATGTGCGGACGGAAAGTCAGTGTATGGAACCAATATGCCTACGCTGGAACTTGAACACATCAGAAGTTCATGGGCATACGCTGATAAGGTTGAAGCAATGCCACAGCGTACCGATATTCCTACTTGTCGTACTGTCCTTAATGACGTAAATACTTCGGTCGAGGGGTGTACTAAGCCAGAATACCTTAACTCAGCTAATCCAAATACCTTTGTTGGATGGCAAGCCGACGTTAATGGTAGTTATTGCTGGGCTGCACTTGGCACTTACCAGTCGAGTAAGGTGGGTTCATCACTTTGCCTGGGCTTACTTCCGAATGCCACGAGATGGGCACTACTTTGGATGCGCTAGAGACAGCTTCATGCGTAATATAGAGTAGCACAAAGACTAAGTTTTATTTTTGAAAAGCGTGCTATGCACGCTTTTTTTATGAATAACAGCAAGCTGGCTAAAACTGATGATTAGCCCATGCGAGTCACAATGGCGGGGGAGACTAAACTCGCTTGATAAACAGGTTGTAGCGTGGCCAGTTGTCCAATGCCCCACATAGCGAGTGCGCCCGTAAGCAAATAATCACTAGGTATGGGCGGTAGTTCGAACAAAACCATCAAATAGGTATTGCAAATAAGTGAAAGTAGTACTCCGATGATGATACCCATACTGGTGATAATAAAGCTCTCTAGCATAAAGTAACGCAGTATTTGTAACCGACTAGCACCGAGTGCTCGTCGAGTACCAATCTGTTTCTTACGGGTAATGATGGTGTAGCGCATTTGCCCAAAAATACCAAAAGCGGTGACAGTGCTTAAGATAGCTACTAACACAATTAGCGTGACCACCATAGCGAAATCGCCTTGATGGCTTTTGTTACGTGTTTGCTCAAACGTGGCCATATTATCCAGCCATCTGCCAGGAGTTTGTAGCAATAGTTCGGTTACCTGCTCCATGGCTTGTTCGCGCATACCGGGACGTGCTCTGACCATATAAATAGGTTCTGAGTCGATATAATTACCACTACTTAATACCGTGTACCAATTGTTCTTCCACCAATTCCAAGCACTTGGCAATTTATCAACAATACCTACGACGTTACAGGCATCCATTCCTGAATACAGTGTGCTGCCTAACGCTTGTCGCCAGTCATCGGGGTATAGCTTTTGCGCAAGAGCTTTAGAAATTACGAGCTTTGGCATACTATGGTCGTCTGATTTTGCGCTTTCATAGTAAAAAATATCACTAGGCTTAAACCACTCACCAGCAACAAGCTTTAGCCCCATCGCCTCTAACGAGTTATAATCACCTTCATAATAACCGGCTCTTAGCAACACATCCTCTGGAGTGGGAGGCAAACCGATTTGCGTGGTTGAACCCCAAGATGTATAAGGAATGTCAGAAACATTAGATGCGATTTGAACCGCGTCTAGTTGATTGATCCTTGAAAGATCTTGCTTTATCAAGTTAGCAATTTCGCTTCTGTCACCTTGAATATTGGTGGTAAATGAAAAGGTATGTTTTTCTTCTAAACCCGTGTTGGTGTTTATATTGTCCCACTTTTGTATCAACATAAAAATGGTGTTGACGAGAATCGTAAGGGTGATGGAGATCTGTAAAATCAGCAATAATGTGGCAGTTTTACGCTGATAAAGAGACTTCAAAATAGGCATAATGTCATTCATGATCACTCCTACAAACTCTTTAGTTGGCTGGAAGGTTGTACTTGTATTGCTCGATAAATAGGCCAAAGCCCAAACAAGCAACTAGATAACACAGCCAAGATGATAGTGACGATGACAAGTGTGGCATTCATTTGCATGACGCTGTCGTTGATAAAGTGAAAAACACTTTGCGCAGCTTTTAATCCAAGTTGTGCCATTAACAAGCCTAATAAGCCTCCAAGCAGACCAATTAACACTGTTTCATAGCCAAATTGTATGGCGATATCTTGCTTACTGGCACCGACTGCTCTACGTAATCCGATTTCACCTTTTTTATTGTAAAACTTATTTATCATCAAGCTCATGCAGTTGAGCAAACACACAATGAGAAAGGCTGATGCTAACCAAACGGCAATCTTGCTGTTATCAGGCACAACCTCTTCGCTTACCAGGTATTCTTCAACAGTTCGGGTATAACTGGGTAAATCTCTGGGGAACCTGCCAAGTTGTTTTTGCTGAGCATCATAGTCGTGTAAAAAGTTAGTATATGCTTGCCTGTCACTGGCGTTGTTCAGTTCTACCCATAAAAAGATCCACACACATTCAGAGTCTAAAATAGTTTTGAAGCTAGGGTTTTCAGGAGTAACGCCACAATACATTGAAAAACTACTGCTTAAATACAACTCATGATTGATTTTTGTTTGTATTGGGATGTACACATCAAGGGGTTTCTCAAATGCTGAAGAAGAATAGAAAAAGTATTTAGGTGTTGGGTTCCAATCGTCTAACACGCCCGAAATTGTTAGCGTGTGCTGGTCCATCAGTATTTGCTTGCCTACGGAGTTTTCGCCATAGAAGAGCTTATCGTTGAGCTTTTTGCTGATCACCACATTAAATTCGCCATTTCCGTCAACACTGTCTAACCATGGAGCGCCAAATAAAAATGGTACATTGAACATGTCGAAAAAATCGTTAGTCGTTGCATACATATATTGCATTTTGCCTTCCGACTTTGCTTGTGATGGCGTGCGGATCAGCGCTTTATGATCAGCGATAAGGGTTTGTGCTTTAATCAAATCACTACGCTCATTGGCTGCGGTTAAGTTTACTGCATCGCGATAAGTGATGCGGTGAGGGGCTTCTTCTTTTCCGAGATGTTCACTATAGGGTTGCTCAGAGAACCAGCTACTTAAATAAACCAGTTGCAGTGTATCGGCTTTTTCTGGGATCGGATGTTTTGACATCATGTAGCTCACAGTGAATGTGATCATTGTGATGGCTATTCCTATCGCGATAATAAGCACCATGAGAGCGCTTAGCATAGGAGTTTTGCGTATGCTAATCCATGCTAGTTTGAGATAGTAATTAACCATGATGCTCCTTAACACTCAGAAAAACATGGCATGAGCATTGGTACGTTGTACTGTGTAAGTAGTTTGAAGGCTTGATACTCATCACTTTTTCCTTAAAAGTAGTCAAAGTTCCTTTTTTTTGGATATTGGTATCTATCCGATGTCTTATTTTTACAAAAAAATAACCAAAAGTTAATCTAAATGTGGAATTTATTTATTTATACAGAAATTTTTATGAAAAAATAATATTTTTCTTTAAAGATAGCAAGTTAGGTGAGCGATTATTGTTCAGCTTGAAAGAGTCTTGGTTACGTCTGCCTTGCGTTACATGTTAACATTAATAAAAAGTTTGGATCGAGTGTTGTTGTGTTACCTATTGAAGCCGTTTTTGATCAGTTAGTTGCTCAGTTTCAGCAACATAATACCGTGTTACTTCAGGCGCCTCCTGGGGCAGGTAAATCGACTTGGTTGCCGCTTAATTTAGTGAAAAATAACCACTTTAAGCGGATCGTGATGTTAGAGCCTAGACGTCTAGCGGCGCGTAGTATTGCACAGTTTTTGGCACACCAACAAAACGAAGCGCTAGGTCACAGTATTGGCCTGAAAATTCGTAACGAAGTTGCGGTATCTGAGCATACAAGGCTGGAAATCGTTACAGAAGGCGTTTTAACAAAAATGCTACAATCAGATCCTGAATTGACTGGGATAGATTTGCTCATTTTTGATGAGTTTCACGAGCGTTCATTGGCAGCGGATACCGCACTGGCGTTTGCTTTAGAAACGCAGGCTGCATTTCGAGACGATCTTAAAATTCTGGTAATGTCAGCTACTTTAGACAGTGAGCGTTATCAAGCCTTTTTGGATTGTCCTGTGGTGGCATCCGATGGCCGCAGTTATCCAGTAAACGAGGTTTATCATCCCTTACGTGATGAATCAAAATGGCTAGAAGCCATGCCAGCTTTGGTCTTAAATGCTTTGCAACAGCAATCTGGTAGTGCCTTGGTGTTTTTACCGGGGAAAAAAGAAATTAACTTTTTATACCAAAACCTTGCAGGAAAAGTGGCTTCTGATACCCATGTTGTTACCTTGTTTGGTGAACAAGATAAAGCCACACAGCAAGCCGCAATTGCACCTCCAAAACAAGGACAGCGCAAAGTAGTGCTCACGACCAATGTGGCCGAGACCTCGCTGACCATTGAAGGAATTCGTATTGTGGTCGATAGTGGCAAACGCCGAGCGGCACAATTTAATTTAAAAACCGGTGTAACTGAATTAGTGACGGTTTCAATCTCACGTTCATCAGCGGTGCAAAGGGCAGGGCGTGCTGGCAGGATAGAGCCGGGTGTGGTTTATCGACTTGGCTCACAGGAGCAGTTTGAGCGTAGAGACAAACACGATGTGCCAGAAATTTTAAGCTCAGATATTGCAGGTCTTGTTCTTGAAGCTAAGATTTGGGGCTCAGAGGTTGAGCAATTACCTTTGTTAGATGTGCCATCATCGGGTGCATTACAACAGGCAAGCCAGTTACTTAACATGCTTGAAGCGGTTGATGAGCTGGGTAAGGTGACGGAGCTTGGCCGTAAGATGCACCAATTTGGTACAGAGCCGCGTCTTGCTCATATGCTTTTAAAAGCAATGAAACTAGAGCCAAGTAAGCTCGGTATCAGTCATTTGGCCTGTTATTTAGTCGCCTTGCTGGAGAGTCGAGTTGCAGTTTCGCCCGAGCTGAGAGTTGCGCTGCAAAGTCAGTTTGAAAGGCCACAAAAGTCATTTACTCAAGCGTTAAAACCTTGGCTAAAACGTTTAAAAGTCAGCGAGCGCGCAACGCTTCACTGTGAATATTTGAGCTTACTTGTGGCACTGGCGTTTCCAGATAGGTTGGCGAAACGTCGAGGACAAGGTTTTGTGTTAGCCAATGGGGCAGGCGTGAATGCGCATGAAACCCATTGGTTGGATTGCGACTATATCGCCATTGCGTCGCTCGGTGGACACAAAGGACAGCGCATCTTTAGCGCCACGGAGCTTAACCTATCACTACTACAAGCGTCACTTCCACACCTGTTTGTAGAAAAAGACATATGTGAGTTTGATGAAAAGTCAGAACGCTTTTTGCACGAACAGCGAGTGCAGCTAGGGGCATTGGTAATCGAGTCTAAGCCAAGCTCTAAAGCGCTCGATGTTGAGGCCAGAACTCAAGCTTGGTTGAATCTAGTCGCTAAGCACGGTTTGGCGTTGTTTAATGAATATCAGCAAGTACAACCGTTACTTAATCGCATGACGTTGGCACAGCGCTTTTATCCTCAGGAGTTTGAACAGTTAGACGAAGCAGCATTGTTACTGCGTATCGACGATTGGCTGGCACCATATTTAGGCAACGTGAAAAAGCTGGCTGAGTTAAAGAAGCTTGATTTGATGACCGCCGTGAAAGGTCTACTGGATTGGAGTCAACAACAACGGCTTGATGAAATTTTACCTAAGCGCATTCAAGTGCCCAGCGGCTCAAATATTAAAATTGAATACCCATTACAGGGACCCGCTAAGTTATCGGTTAGGATGCAAGAGGTATATGGCCTATTAGCCACTCCTGTTTTGTGCAATGGTAAGTTACCGCTATTGATGGAGCTGTTGTCTCCAGCCCACAGACCACTACAGCTGACTCAGGATCTGGCTCATTTTTGGCAAACCAGCTATAAAGATGTACAAAAAGAGATGAAAGGGCGCTATCCCAAGCACTTTTGGCCCGATGATCCAGCAACAGCACACGCAACGAACAAAGTAAAAAGTAGAATGTAGCGGTAGTGAATAAATTTAAGGGGTGGTAGTTTAAACTTTGCGCTGTTTTTATCTCGTGATAGTTTAATTACGTATTCATATTACGGTGCGCCAGAAGTTAAGGGTTTTTCTCTTCAAGTAGAGATGGTCGCCATTTTATAGAGGTTCAAGGACTTGATACTCACAAATAAGCAAGCACGGCCGCAAGCTATGTTACAACGAGCCGGTGCGCAGTCAAAATCAGCGAGCAAGGGCCGATATCTAGAAGATAACCGAGCCACCTCTTCTGCGGGTAATACATTATTACAAGCGGCTGCAAATCAGCAGCCAATGCAACGCAAAACTGTGATTGAGAATATCGGTCAATCTTGTACTTATGGGCCTGCAAATAACGCACAGACCGTGACCGTTGGTCACACCATGAATGCATGGCTTGACCCCGCCGACCCAGTTAGGGGGCAAAGCGCCAGTGTTAATGCTTCGCAAGATGGCTTGATGGCGTGGATCAAAAGTGTTTATCCGCAGGCGAAAGGGCCTATGTCGGTGAAGGGGCATCTACTGAATGATAACTTGGGCGGCACGGCGCTTGATAACAACCTATATCCCATCTCAAAAGGTGCCAATGGTAAACACCTATCAACCTCTGAGAACTATGTAAAAAATGCGCTTTGGAAACATAACACCGCTGTGAAGTACTCTGTTTCTGTATCAGGGTCTACCAATTATACCAGCGCTAATGCGAGCAACGCCAAAGCGACATTTCATGCCACGGTCAGCCCGTGGAATGATGTGACCGACACGAGTAAGGTGGGGGCTACCGCTTATACAGCAAATATCACCTCAGATCTGGGTAGTCCTAAAATCAGAGAGGCAACTGATGGACAAGGTGCTGCCGTTGGGAATACTTCAGCGTATGGATTAAAGCCCAATCAAGAACCAGCAAAATCGGTGGGTGACCTATCCAATGATGAAAAGCAGCATCGAAAAGACCAACCAATCGGTTTGCAAATAGATTCACAGTCTGGGTATAAAGCGCTTGATGCCACATCGAGTGGTGACGACTCTGAGTCGGAAGTTTGGAGCAATGCTCGTGACAAACTCACCAATAATCCAGTTGAGTTTGTTGCAGAACATATGGATGATGCGACGAGAACCTTGGTGGATAGCGCTATTGATACCTACCCTGATTTCGAAGATGCTCAGCATGCAGCGATGTATGGCGGAATCGATGAGTTCTTTTTGTCTGGGTTGCCGCAAATAGTGTCTTATGAAATAGAGTATGACGAGACGATTAAAGACTTACTGTTCGATGGTTTGATTGAATTCTTTAAACAAGAATATGAAGAAAGGCATAAAAAGGACACATAGGGTTTGGTATGTTCTATCCATGAAATAAGCTGGATAATAGTGAAGTGGCTCCGATAACTAATTAGTTAAGAGTGCGAATTAAGGTATTAAAACACCTGAAAAATGATGAAAAAATTTAAATATGCCATACAGCACCATAAGTGCATTGTTTAGTGACAATTGTGAAATAAAGTGCAACTTCTACTCTTGCTTTGTTATTATACCTAAATTAGGACCTGTGTAAATTTAGGAAGAAAATACAATGTTGAATACTTTCGGGGCTAAGGTTGTCATACCCGTTCTACTAAGCATGATAATACTAGGCTGTGGGGGAGGAGGAAGCGATACCCCTCCCGTGAATTCTGAACAAAACTCATCAAATGGTGGCTCTGAAGTGACTCAGCCACCAGAGCCTGCACCTGAGCCTGAACCTTCGCCCGAGCCTGAACCTTCGCCCGAGCCTGAACCTTCGCCCGAGCCTGAACCTTCGCCCGAGCCTGAACCTTCGCCCGAGCCTGAGCCTGAGCCTTCGCCCGAGCCCGAACCCGATAATGAAAGCCCAGTGATTGGTGAGATGGCTGATGTATCTGTGGTATCAGGTGCTGATGTAGTAATTGAACCACAAGTGAGTGATGATGGGAGCATAGTGAGTTACTCATGGTCTCAGACATCAGGTGTCACTGTTACAGTGCAAGACTTAAGTAGCACGACCTTGCGTTTTACAGCGCCTATTGTAAGTGAAGAAACAATACTGACTTTTGAACTGCAAGTAACGGACAATAACGGTGCTATAACGTCGTCAAGTGTTCGTATTAGTGTTGCTGCCCAAGAGAATGGCTCAGAGATAAACTTCGCTGATACTGAACTTGCAAGGTGCTTTGCAGCGCAATCGGGAGATATACAAACACAAACACTTGAATGCGAGGGCTATCGAATCAAAACTCTGGAAGGTATTTCTGCGCTCTCTAATTTAAAACGTTTAGTTATTAAAAATGCAGCGCTTGAAAGTGTAACCGGTCTAAATGAACTATCACAACTCGAGGTGCTGCACCTCGATGAAGCTTTTCCTGTAGAAATGAGCAGTTTTAATAATGTATTAGAACAGTTGACTGGGCTCAAGGAATTTGTTCTAACCACGCCACACAAGAGCATTGTTTCCAAACTAGACTTTACTGGCCTGACTGAGCTTGAGTCTTTAAGTATCACGGATAACTCCACATCGTCCTACAGCTCACGGATTGATCTATCTCCTATTGATGTAGCCAATATGAAAGACTTGTACCTTGAAAACGTTGGCATTTACAGCATGAAGGGCACTTTGTTGCAAATGGTAAACCTTGAGTCATTAATACTCAAAAGAGCAAGGTATTCGGTAATGCGTACGACCGCTTTTTTAGAGAATATGAGCAAGTTGAAGCGATTAGAACTACAAGATTTTGGTGTATATGTTGGCGAAGAGATAGGTAAGCTGCCACAGCTCGAAAGGTTAACTTTGAATGAAACAAATATTGATGATTTATCGTTTATTTCACAGCTCGATACATTGACTGCGCTCACTATTTCAGAGCATGATTATGAAGACTTTGATTTTAATTGGCTAATTTCACCATCGCTAAAAGAGTTGTCACTCAGTGAGTTAGGCCTACTTAATGTTGAAAAACTGAGCAGCCTTACAGGGCTTGAGACGTTAGCTATTAAAACAGAGTCAAACTCCGTCGAGTTACCAGAGTTGTCTGCATTGACAAGCCTTGTGAACTTAAATCTAACAGGGTGGAGCCGTTTCCATAATCATGTATGGCTGGATACGCTCCCAAGGAGTGTGGAAAATTTGAATGTGCGGGGTATAGATGAGAGTGAAGAAGTTGCAAAAATGATAGCAAATCTATCAAATTTGAAAAACTTAACCGTTTCTATGCGTTCTCCAAGTAACTTAATTGCGCAATTAGCAGGCCATACGCAGCTAGAAAAACTAACCTTGTTAGGTGGTCAATACCATGGTGAACAGCTTGTATTACCTAATCTAAAAGAGCTTAACATTAGAGCGAGCGCTAGCGCAGGGTTTCCTGATATTGCTTCGTTGCCTAAGCTTGAATCGTTAAATCTATCTGATTATAAGATGTTAACCACACTTGAAAATTTAAGTGTAAATAGCAACTTAAAGAGTGTTTCATTGTCTGGACTGGAATCTTTAACAAATTTGGATTATTTGGAACAGTTACCGCAATTACAGGCGTTACACCTAAATAATTTGCAAGCGATAGAAGATTTTGAACAGGTCGGTAAGCTGACATCACTCACCGATCTGAAAGTGGAGTTCTCTAACGCTTATGATATGAGTCCAATAGCAAACTTGACTTTGTTAGAAAACCTCTATCTGCGACAGTTTAAGTACTATCTTGACCTAGACAGTCTGATTGATATGAGTAGCCTCGACAGATTAAGCTTGAGCTCTGTTAAGGCGAGTTGTGACGATGTGGATAAGTTGTCTCCTATAAGGGTTAGTATGGAGTATGAAAGTTGTTGGCAAGATGCGGTAGAGCCCAATTTAATTCCAGATCCCGTGCTAAAAGCATGTGTGATAAAAAGCATCCGCAGTGAGCGAACAAGAGTTGGTATTATTGATTGCGAGGGTGATATTCAATCCTTAGCAGGGTTAGAACAGCTGACAGGGTTAACGATTCTTAGTATGTCTAATGTCCACATGAATATATTAAGTGATGATGTTTTGGCGAGCCTTACCACGTTAGAGACCGTTTTCATAAAGCAGCCATTAAGCACTGCCGTAACTAACTCACAATTACATGAAAACTTGATTAATTTTATGGTCGTCGATACGGATGAAGGAATGTCGGTTAATGTTGAGCAGTTAAAGATTCCAAGCAAAGTAAACCTTATTAATTTCTCAAATACGCGATTGGTGAATTTTGCTGCATTGGCCTCGAATACACGTCTACAAGAGTTGAATTTAGAAAATAGTGATGTATCAGATATCAGTGCGCTATATTCTTTAAAACAACTAAGTACGCTTAATTTGATCGGCAATAACCGTGTAAACTGTGAGCAAATCGATGAACTAAAAGCGTTAAACTCAGGTATAAATATCTCCTTACCTTATCAGTGTTGGTAAATCTAGGTACAGCTTCATCTTAATGATGGTGAAGCTGTATTACTTCTTCCTCACAATGGCGCAATGACAAATATTTCTCGTTAAATATGTCTAGCGCTGTCATTTTAGATACGCATGACAAAATTTCAATATAATAAATAACTTAAAAAACAACAGGCTAAAAAGAGTAGAAAAATATTCAAGCAAATGGTCTTGAGTTCTGTTGCTAATTTAAACACAGTGTTTAATTGATGAACGTTGTTGAATAATCACGCGTTTATCACTATGCAAATACTTATTTCAATAATTAACAACAGGAAACAACATGAAACTTAAAAAAGTAAAATTAAAAGCGCTAAGCACAGACAAAAACTTAAATGCAAAACAAACCAAAGAAATCGCTGGCGGTACTTTCGCTTACAGCAAAGATTATGGTGCTTGCCACACAGGCGCTGCATATTGCCCAACAGCATATGTTTGCTAGAGTAAATCTCTAGCAAGACAAATAGGTGATGCCAAGGTGTACATTCACCTTGTAGATTGAAGCAGCTCCCTTGGCTTGTTGTTATTGGCTGTGGATATTGCATCACCACCCACATAGCTCGGTGACAGTGATTTGTTTCCGTCTCTGAGATAACCACTTTCTTTCTGGCTAAAAGTGATCTTCCTATGCCTACATTCAATTGTAATCAATACTGGACTTGAACCTTGGAAGTACCGAATTGAAGCATCAACTTCTCTTTGTTGTTTCGTAATCAAATCTGTAATGCGATCCGATGACTCTATCACAGCACCTTTAGGTGCATGAAAAGGGAAAATAACTTTAGATAAATATAGTACGATACAACGTAAATTATTGCAGAAATTAAGGACGAAAAACAGGACGAGTAATTGATATAACTTATTGAATAGGGTAAGGAAAAGCTGGTCGGCATAGCAGGATTTGAACCTGCGACCCCTGACACCCCATGACAGTGCGCTACCAAGCTGCGCTATATGCCGACTTGGGTGTAACTATACGGATATTTTTTTGAAAGGCAATAAGTAGTTGGTTTGTTTGGACATTAAATGAGCTTGTTAGAGTGTAACTGCCTGCTAAACAAGCAGTCACACTTTGTATTGCCTAGATTACTTAAACCAAATGCCTTCTGGCAGGGTCTTTTTAATCTCAGGATGTTGGTTTGCATCAAACACAGGGGTTTTGCCAGATTTAAGTTGTTGGTTGTAATCTTTATATAGCCAGATAACCGAGCCTGAGAGCATAAACAGTGCAACCACGTTCACGATTGCCATCAAGCCCATAGACACATCGGCCATGGTCCAGATAACACCTAGCTCACCGACTGAACCAAACATCACCATTCCCAGCACACATAAACGGAAAACCAACATGCCGTGCTTATGATTGTGTTCTAAGAACATCAAGTTGGTTTCGGCATATGAGTAGTTTGCCACGATAGAGGTAAACGCAAAGAACAGGATGGCGATGGCAATAAAGGTCGCGCCCCATTCACCCACATGCTCAACCAATGCAGCTTGGGTTAGTGCTATGCCTGTTACGCCGGATTCTGGCACCAGCTGATTTGATAAGAGAATAAGAGCGGCTGTAGCAGAACAGATCACCACGGTATCTACGAATACACCGAGCATTTGCACATAGCCTTGTGAAGCAGGGTGGTTAGGGTTAGGTGTGGCGGTTGCTGCGGCATTGGCAGCACTACCCATTCCCGCTTCATTTGAAAACAGGCCTCTCTTAATACCTTGGATCATGGCCTGCATCACTGCGTAGCCAATGGCACCTGCACCTGCTTGCTCTATACCAAATGCGCTATAGATGATTTGCATAAATACATCTGGAAGCAAATCGTAGTTAATGGCACTTATATAGATAGCAACAAGCAGATAAGCGAGCGCCATAAATGGTACTACTAGTTCCGCAAAGCGAGAGATAGTCTTCAAGCCCCCAAAAATAATAAAGGCGGAGCCAACAACTAAAACACCAGCCATAACATATTTTGGTACATCAAAGGCAACTTCAAACGCGGCGGTAATTGAGTTGGCCTGTACGGCGTTAAACACTAAACCGAAAGCTAAGATCAAACATAGCGAGAACAAAACGCCCATCCAGCGTTTACCCAAACCATATTCCATATAATAAGCAGGACCACCTCGATAGTTACCATCTTCATCTTTAGTTTTGTAAAGTTGAGCGAGGGTACTTTCGGCGAAGCTAGTGGCCATGCCAATTAAAGCGATAAGCCACATCCAGAAAATTGCACCTGCGCCACCTAAATAAAGTGCAACCGCAACACCTGCCATGTTGCCCGTACCGACACGGGCGGCCAGTGATGTACAAAATGCCTGGAAAGAAGAGATCCCATCATCGGCGCCACTGCGGCTATTTGCCATCACTTTAACCATATAAGGGAATTGTCGAAATTGAATAAAGCCCAAACGGAGCGTAAAGAATAAACCTGCTGCTATTAATAGATAGATGAGAACGTGTCCCCAAAGCAATCCACTAACAAAGTTTAATATATCAGCCATAACTACAGAGCCTACTTATTATATGAACGAGTAAATCAGGGCGGCTAATCTACCACATATATATAGAAGAGTCTTTTCAAAGGTCATTGCAGGGTGGTTATCCACAGAGTTTTGTGGGTAACTTGTGTGCTGCTAGTGTGTAAATGTGTATAGGTAAAAAGGACTAAAAAAAGTGTGATTTTCCTCAAAAACCGCTTGCGCTTTTTATTCGCAGCCCTATAATGCGACCCCACTGACACGGAGCGCTACGCTGATTAAGCAAAGCAACAA
>NZ_PQBZ01000031.1 GCF_002964665.1 Pseudoalteromonas sp. T1lg23B
TTGTTTATCAATACCCTCAGGATATGCCTGTATTGGACCTTTATTCTACCATTTTATTTTTTATCGTGGCGACTATGATTATACTTGCCATGTCCTCAATTAAGTGGTGGGTAAAAGCCATCTGGTTAGGCTATTGTGGGTTCTCTATCTTTGGTTTTGAGGATGATGCAAGAGAAATTGAGATTGAAACGCGCTACTCAGAGGTGGTGACAACCTT
>NZ_PQBZ01000032.1 GCF_002964665.1 Pseudoalteromonas sp. T1lg23B
GTGGTTGTCCCATCACTCTCAGTGGTCACACTGAATACTTCAAAGTCACTACTGCCATCAACATCACGAATAGTGATATTACCACTACCCAAAGCAATATTTTCATCGAAGTCGATGACAATGTCGTTACTGACTGAAACATTGGTATCGCCATCGCTAGGTGTGGAGTTTGCGCTGTCAAACGTAGGCGCGGTAACATCCGCCGTTGTAAAATTAAAAGTGGTATCGTCGCTAATACCCGCGAAACTGTTGCCTGAGGTG
>NZ_PQBZ01000007.1 GCF_002964665.1 Pseudoalteromonas sp. T1lg23B
GAAATGTTACCGCTCGACTTGCATGTGTTAGGCCTGCCGCCAGCGTTCAATCTGAGCCATGATCAAACTCTTCAATTAAAAGTTTTTTTGAAACCGAAGTTTCGTGCTCATTGAATTCTGATTTTGATTTCCTAAGAAATCGAATTGACTGTGCGTTATTATTTTCACTTTTAAAAAAGTAAAATCAAAACAGCTCAAGGCTGAATCTTTTAATAACTTATGGTCACTCAGTTCAATTGAGACTCTAAATTTGTTTGCGTCCCTACCGAGGTAGTTCTGCTGTTAGAACTCAATCTGTACGAGTGCCCACACAGATGATTGCTTCATATTTTTAAAGAACGTTTCGAAATGCTTTCGCGTTTCGAGGGATGTGCATTCTAAGCATTCCCTATTTTTTGTCAACACTTAATTTTAAGAAGTTTCAAAGTTAAGTTTTACTCGACCCTGACCCGTTGTTGCTTTGCTTAATCAGCGTAGCGCTCCGTGTCAGTGGAGGCGCATTATAGAGAACTCCCGTCGCAAGGCAAGCACTTTTTATATAAAAATTGCAAAAAAACGCATTTCGAGCAAAAAAACATACAAAACCATTCAAAACGATACGTTCCATGTCAGTTCAGCCTAACAAATCGTGTGAAATTCGTTCGGGAGGAAGATAAGTATTGTAGAAAAAAGTAAAGATGCAAATTATTTTTGCAAAAAGTACACCAGTCATTTCCCATCCCAGTGTACTTCATATCTACAATGTATATTAATACAACAAACTATATAATTTTCGTCGATATGTTGCAGCTAGTGTGTCTCCATCTGGTAAAGAAGTAACAATCTCTAAAAAGTCTTGTTTAGCCGAAGCAAAATTCAAATCGCGCTTTAATATGCTTAGTAGTAGGTCTAATGCCTCTTCTTTTCTTCCGGCTTCGCCAAGCAGTTTTGCTAACCTTAACTTAAGATCATCATTTTCTGGCTCAGCAGCCAATGCTTCACTTAGCATTTTTATTTCTGGTGATTCTTGTTGCGTTTGTGCTTGTTGCAATTTGGCACACAAGTTTTGATAGTAAGCATCTTGCTCTTGCTCATCTACAGAATCTAATAATGCTTTAGCGTCATCTAGCTTTTGAATTTGAATGCAGATATTGGCCAATACGAGTTTTACACGTGTATTGTTAGCGTCAATATCGTATGCCTGTTTAGCAAAGCTAAATGCAGTATTTAAATCATCAGCAGCTAATGCTTGTTTCGCTTGATCTAATAGTAATACTTCAGGTTTAGGTAAATGTTCGGCTAATGCTTTCTTAATTTCATCTTCACTTTGCGAACCTTGAAGCATATCAACAGGCGCACCATTTTTTAACATCACTAGTGTTGGTAGTGATTGTAATCCAATTTGTTGAGCCAGCTGTGACGCTAATGCCTGCTGCTGTTCGCAATCAACAGTAGCTATTATTAAGTGCTCACCATAACTTGTAGCTAAGTTAGACAAAATTGAGGCTTGTGCCAGACAATCTGGATTTTGTGCGCTAAAAAAAGTTAACAAAATCAGTTTATCTTGATTTTGCTCTCCAAGTACCTGCTGGATATTATCTGGCGTTAGGTTGATTTGATTACTCATATCTTTTATTTGTATTGTCTGCTTGTTTTGAATTTATATTGTGGCGAATACTCTAATTACAAGGTCAGTTCATTGCATTAGTCACTTTTTTGCTGCGCTTCTTAAATCTACGTTTTGTATTAGGGGCAGCAGTTAACCCTTTAAAATTGACGTTTTGGACAACTTTAGCAGCCTCAATAAATTCATTAAGCTGTGTCATTAAAGGGGCCATAAAGGCCTGATAAGTACATTCTTTGTCTGCAATCTTCGCTAAATGAGATTCCCATAGTGCAGTTCTATCAGGTAAAGTGAGTGATTCCGGTAGCATATTTACCATCGAATGGCCCACTTCACTCGCCTTTATTTGTTTGCCACTGCGCTGTAAAAAGCCTCTTTTAAATAGCAGTTCAATAATACCTGCACGAGTTGCTTCAGTCCCTAATCCATCAGTTTCTTTGAGAATTTTCTTGATCTCTTTGTCTTTGACATAGCGGTTTATCCCTGTCATTGCGCTCAGTAAAGTGGCATCTGTATAATGCTGTGGTGGCTGAGTATGCTTTTCCTGAATTTGTGCGTCGTTACAATGCAGCTTTTGCCCCTCAACTAGTGGCGGTAAAAAACTCGACAGCGTTTCTTTATCTTGATCCTGCTTGGTGAATAGGACTTTAAAGCCGATAACATTTATTTGTTTGGCCTTAGCAATAAAAAGGCCACCCGCAATTAAGATATATGCTGTGGTTTCAAGGTAACTATAAGGTGGGTAAAACTGTGCAATATATTGGCGACTCACAAGGTTATATATTTGCTGCTCTTGATACCCCAACTGTGCAGTTTTAAGGCGCTTTTCGGTAGGAATGATGGCGTGATGTGCTGCAACTTTTTTATCATTCCAGCACATTGAGCGTAACGATAGATCTGCACTGCTTATCTGTTCTTGCTCACAGCCTTTATTATTCCCGATTGCAGCTACCACGCTATGACGTTGCTGATAATGTTCACTCGGCAAATAACGATTATCTGAACGAGGATAAGTGATCAACTTGTGCTTTTCATACAAGCTCTGACATATATCAAGTACTTGTTTGGCAGACATACCATACAATTTATTGGCGTCAATTTGCAGCGCTGACAAGTTATAAGGTAATGGCACATTTTGCTTCTTTGGCTTTTGTTCTAACTTACTCACCTCCCCCTGTTGGTCAGTGATCCGTGAAGCGACATTTTCCGCAAGCGCTTTGATCAATACACGCTTTTCGTCATCCATATATGGTTCACATGACTCGCTTGGTTGCCATTTAGCTACTAGTTTCTCGTTTGCCTCGGTGACTAAATGTGCAAATACCTCATAAAAGGGTTTGGACACAAACTCGCTGATCTCTCTATCACGCCTTACCACTAGCCCTAAGACAGGTGTCTGAACTCGACCCACAGAAAGCACCCCTTTATAACCCGCTTTCTGGCCGGTCAGAGTAAACGCCCGTGTTAAGTTCATGCCGTATAACCAGTCCGCTCTGGCGCGAGCCAAAGCAGAAATACTGAGTGGCACAAACGTTTGGTTAGACTGCATAACAGATAATGCACGCTTTACAGCCTGAATGTTTAAATCGCTAACGAGCAAACGTTGAGTTTGCTTTTTTTGCTGCTCAGTTAAGCCAACAAACTGTAAAACCTCATCAACAAGCAATTGCCCCTCTCTATCTGGATCACCAGCATGAATAATGACATCTGCAGATTTAATCAGCTTTCTCAAAACAGTTAGCTGTTTTCTCGTTTTGGGTTTAGCCTTAAATTGCCATTGTGAGGGAACTATTGGCAGATCTTGATACTGCCATTTTTTAAATTTAGGATCGTAGTCTTCTGGCTCCGCTTGCTCTAATAAATGACCAATACACCAAGACACCACACTGCCATCACCAACTTCAATAAACCCATCTTGTTTTTTATGAGGCTTTGGTAGTGCATCCGCAATCGCTCTGCCAAGCGATGGTTTTTCAGCTATGTAAAGTTTCATTGACCAAACAAACACCCACTGTATAAATTAACAGTTATTTTATGTTATCTCGCTTAAATACGCCAGTTTATGAATAATCATCTTGGGCACCCATTGAACATTTCAAATAAAGTGCCACAAGACTAAGCTTTTAAAATAAGTCACGACACGTAATGGCTTACTCTATTTGGTTTTCAACAAATTTAACTGAATATGCTTTTGTTCAACAATTTGCGTCATTGAGTTTGCTGCTAACTCTACCTGGTCAGCCAACTGCGACAACTCCATTGCTGCATCAGCAATTCCGGTAGTATTACTATTGATTTCCTCTGTAACTACACTTTGCTCTTCTGCTGCTGTGGCAATTTGTGTTACTTCATTAGAGATACTTGCAAGCATAGAAACCATTGTACTCATCGCTTGGGCTGACTCTTCACAATAAGCAACCGCTTGCTCGCCCTGAGACACTGAATTCTCAATAATTCCCTCAGATTGATTCACCTCATGAATCAGGTTGTTAATTAGTTCACTAATATCATTGGTCGATGCGTGTGTTTTCGAAGCCAAAGCTCTTACTTCGTCAGCCACAACAGCGAAACCTCTGCCTTGTTCACCAGCTCGCGCAGCTTCAATCGCCGCATTGAGTGCTAATAAGTTGGTTTGTTCTGCAATAGCTCTAATCACATCTAGAATTTGCGATATATCAGTACTTCTCTCCACCACCTTATTAATTGCATTTTTTGCATCAAGCACTTGTGATGCCATGTTTTGCACCGTCTCAGTTGTTTGGACGATACTAGCTTCACCTTTTTGAACTTGCTCAGACGCCTCATTGACACTTTGCGCTGCCTGCTCCGAGGATCTGGCAACCTCTGAAGCAGTTGCACTAAGCTCATTGATTGCAGCAACTACACTGTCAATTTCATTATGTTGGTTGGCCACTTTATTCTTTATGTTAATAGCCACTTCATTCGTTTTAAATGACTGTTGGTATGATTGTTCAGCAAGCAGTTTTAGATCATCTATCATTTTACGCAATTTATCAGTAAACGAATTAAACCCTTTAGCCAATGCCATTAGCTCAGCATGTGAACTCACTTCTAATTCATGTGTTAAGTCACCTTCGCTACTTGCCAAATTTTCTATACGTTGCTGAATGTGAGTTAGTGGCTTAATAATATTGTTGATAAGTACCATAGCTACCGCAATCCCGACAATGGCGACCAATAGTCCCACCAATAACATAGTTTTGCTTAGTGCATCTGATGAAGATTCTAATTCCTGCGCCAATTCTTTGGACTGCGCAAGAACAACCGCTTTAGGTACTTCAATCAGTAGCGACCACGTCACATTTGGTAACTCAATATTTATAGGTAATGCGACTGCAATATCTTCACCCATATCCAACAAGCCTTTGCTTTCATGCAGTTTCATTAAACTCTCAGCATGAGTACCCGTTACAGATTCACTTAATGGTCTTGCAAGCTTACTATAATGGCTAGAGCCAACAACAAGGCCTAACTCACTCAACAATGTGACCTTTGCCGCACCTTGATAAAGACTTTCAGATAGCTCCTCGACTTGCTGCTGGAATACAGGCAGGTTCACATCCACCCCCACCAGACCAACAAACTGTCCATGAGCTTTTACCGGTACGGTGAGTGATGTCATTAACATATCACTATATAAATACGGTTCCATTATACAGGGGGCATTTTTATCACGAGCACACAAATACCATTCAGCTTCCCTCAAGCCAAATTCATTTCTAGTATCAAGGTATTTGTCAGCCGCCGCCGCTACTTTTTGTTGCGTTACAGTTTGCCCTTCACGCGTAAAGTAAATTTCTAACGTGCCATCCCCGGCAACAGAATGGCTTGCACCGCCCATGAACTGCCCATCTTTGTTGTCATAACCGTTGGCTTCAAACTGCGCATACATTGAGGAAACAAATTTATTCTCTGTTAGTGCCCCAGCCACCGCCTTTTGTACAACCTCCCTAGACAAGGGCTGAACCTGTGCTGTGTTGTTCAGTATTCCTGAAAAAGTCAAAGGTATACGGTAAGCCTCATTAATAAAGCCCGAGACTTTCTGGGCGTAATAACGACCCTGTGCTGTAAGACTTTTTTGCGCTTCATCGTACAAAACATCCTGAACTTGTCTGTTTTGTTTTTCATTTTGTGTGCCCAAATGTAACCACATATATAGCGTAAGTATCATCACCAACGATACAACCAACACAGTGACAAACACGAGCAACTTACTTTTTATTGAGGTGTATTTCATGAACTTCCTTTTGAGCAAAACCTGAGCTTAACTCGAACCACACATATGATTTGAGTGGCCGTAATATACATTTTTAAAACCTGCACGACTGAAACTAAATGCAATAAAACTGCTACTTATTGATCATTCTGCAAGTTTTCAAATGTCTGAATTTATTTTTATAATACAAGAACATCATAAACATACGAATTGTGCAACCGTTGCAATTTTTCATTACAATAAAAAAGGCATGATAATCATCATGCCTTTCTAAGATTCAACCCGCTTGCTAACTAAACGTCATCCTCAATATTACCTTTGCCAGAGGTGCGTTCGATGCTTTTTAATTTGTGGTGAATCGCTGATTTTATCAACATGTAGCCACTGATAGGTGCGGTAAGTAACAGGAAGATAGAAATCAAAATCTCTTTCGCACTGATCCCAGCCTGTAGCTGGCTAAAATATATCATTGCAGCGGTGAGTAAGCTGGCCATTCCCAAAGTAGTAGCCTTTGTTGGCCCATGCAGACGCATAAAGAAGTCAGGCATTTTCACTAAACCAATTGAACCAACCAGTACAAAAAAACCACCTATCAATAATAGTATTGAAATTATCCACTCAGACATAACAGCCCCTATTCGATTATGTCGCCACGTAGTAAGTATTTACATACTGCTACCGTGCTAACAAATCCTAACATTGCGATAAGAAGGGCTGCTTCAAAATACAATCCCGTACCCATGCTCATACCGTACAAAATGATTAGCGCGATACTGTTAATATACATCGTATCCAGCGCTAAAATTCTGTCTGGCACTGAAGGCCCTACAACTAAGCGCCACAAATTCAACAGCAGTGACAAACCAATCATTGCAAAAACAATCAGGATCACAGTCTCTAACATTCAAAAATCTCCTTAAGCGGTGCCTCATAACGCTGCTTAACGGTTTGTATCAAGGCCTCTTCGTCCTCTAAGTTAAGCACGTGGATCAGCAGGTAGCGCTGCTCTGGTTTGCTGCCATCGGGCAAAGACTCACGCCAAGGATAAACCTCTGCACTCACCGTTCCTGGTGTTAAAGATACCGTACTTGCTAAAATCGTGATCGGCATACTATGTGATAAATCCAGCGGTACCTTCACAAATCCCGGTTTGAGTCTTTTCGTTGGACCCAAAATTAACAACGCAACTTGTACGTTAGCGGTAATAATATCGTACAACACCAAAAACAAATGTCTGATTGCCAGGCCTGGTTTCAAAATCAACGGCTGCTTAGTACGAAATGGTTGCGTCGCCAAAGGAATTACAATGGCTAATATCACGCCTAAGATAATATGACCTGCCGAAACGCTATTATTAAGAAGTAGCCAAACACAAAACAGCATCAAACTGCGAAATGGCGTTGGTAACCAAGCAAAACGAGCTTCTAAACGCATTATTGCCCTCCTTCTAAAACTAGGCTTACATTACCAGCAAAGTTATGTAATTCCGTTGCTGTAAATAATGCATAATCACTGAGTGGGCCTGCAAAAATAATCATCATAGGTGAAGCCAATACAAGTAAGAACAGCGCACAGCACTGTGCTGGGTGTACCAAATTCTGCTCACCTGAATCTGCTGGTTTAGCCGTAGTATTGTGCCAAAATAATGTACTACCGGCTTTGGATATCGCCATCAATACAGCAAGACTCGCCAACAAATAAACAGGCCAAAACACCATCACATATTCAGTTTCGAAAGTTGCTCTGAGTAACCAAATTTTAGCAACAAATCCTGATAACGGAGGCATACCAATCACGGTGATTGCCGCCAAAATAAACCCACCGCCTAATAACAAAGGCTGCGCAACTGGACGCCCTGCTGTGATCCTATCCGAAACCTTACCACGCTGACGTGCGATGAGATCAGCAATTAAAAACAAGGCTGCACTGACTAATGTTGAATGAACTAAGTAATAAATAGCAGCAGCACTTGCTTGCACACTCTGAACAGCGACCAGCGCCACTAATGTCCCCACAGAAACAATCACCAGATTAGCGGTTAGTTTACGCAAATCTTGACTGGCCAGCACTCCAATGGCTCCGACTATGATAGTGGCAATTGCTAACCACCACAGCCAGCCTTGTGCCATGAGGCTCAGCTCTCCCGCGTTCTTACCAAACACTAACGTATAAACACGCATCATTGAGTACACACCCACCTTGGTCATAATCGCAAACAATGCTGCAACAACTGGCAGTGCTGTTGCATAGGTATTAGGCAACCATAAATGCAGCGGCAACAATGCGCCTTTAAGTGCAAATACAACTAACAGTAGTAATCCGCCAATTTTGGCCAGATAGATGTCATCTCCGTGCAAAGTAGTAACTTTGTGTGCCATATCCGCCATGTTCAGAGTACCTAACACGCCATACAGGGTGCCCAAAGCAATGAGGAATACCGCTGAACCGACTAAGTTCAAAATCACATATTGCAATGCTGCGCGAGTGTTGTGTTTGTCACCACCGTGCATTAACAATGCATAGGAAGCAATCAGTAGCACTTCAAAGAACACAAATAGGTTGAACATATCTCCGGTTAAAAACGCACCGTTCACCCCCAAAATCAAGAAGTGCATCAAAGGGTGAAAAAATGCTCCTCTCTCATCATCACCGGCGCACGCATAAAGTGAGCAAGCAACACCTAATACAGCGGTTAGTGTCACTAGCAATACAGACAGCGGATCAGCCACCATTACGATTCCAAATGGTGCGGACCAATCACCTATCGCATAAACCTGCGAGCCATGATTTTTAACTTGGAAAAGCAATAATACAGAGACGCACAAAGTCGCTAAGGCAAAAACCACAGACGCTACACGCCTGATCTTTAGGTTCTTACCGCAAGGTGGCATCAGAAGAATAACGCCCGCCAGCATGGGCAATAAAATTGGCAAAGAAGTCAAATGCTGGATCATGCTTTACCCTTAGTTTTGTTTTTAGAAGTTTCCTGCCCATTTACATGGTCATTACCCAAGTCAGCTCGGCCACGGATTGCCAAAATCACAACAAATGCCGTCATCGCAAAACCGATCACTATTGCTGTGAGCACTAAAGCTTGTGGTAGCGGATCGGCATACGCCTCTGAATACCCTAAAACAGCCGCTTCATTAAGAGCTAAACGGCCAGAAGAGAACAAAAATAGATTCACAGCATATGACAACATAGTTAACCCAAGCACCACAGGGAATGTACGTGCGCGCAAGATTAAAAATACGCCACAGGTTACCAACAGTCCTACACAAGACGCATATAACAATTCCATTAAAAGTTTACCTCTTCTTTTGGCGCATCCGCGGTGACTTTACCCAAACTCGCTAAAATCATTAAAGTTGCACCAACAACAGTTATATAAACACCTAGGTCAAACACCAACGCACTTGCTAGTTCGATTTTTCCAACTATCGGTATATCAAAATAGTCAAACCAAGAGGTTAAGAATGGACGGCCAAAGAACCAACTGCCAACACCTGTCAGCAAGGCAATCGCAATGCCCGATGCAATGATTTTTCTATAATTGATTGTCAGGCGCTCAGCAATCCAATTTGAGCCATGAGCTATATACTGCAAAATAAATGCTATTGCAGTGATCAAGCCTGCGATAAAGCCCCCACCCGGTAAATTGTGTCCACGTAAGAAAATGTAGAACGAAACTAACAACGCTAATGGCAACAAACTTTGCGAGATACTGGCAAGCAACAACGGATAACGCTCTTTCGCCCAAGGACGACCCTCACTGTCACTAGCAGGCATAAACAAAGGTAGATTAATAAGCAACTTGTAAATACCCAATGCAGCAATCCCAAGCACGGTGATCTCACCCAAGGTGTCAAAGCCCCTAAAGTCAACAAGAATCACGTTAACCACATTAGTACCGCCACCACCAGTTTTAGCATTGGCAATGAAAAACTCTGAAATAGAATCGAGCGGTCTGGTGATCATGGCATAACAAATACTGCCTATTACAACACCTATCGCTGACGATATCCCAATATCTCGTAATACCCTAATTGAGCTTGATTCCTTGGGTGTTCTTTGTGGTAGGAAGAATAAAGCCAACATCAGCAAAATGATGGTTACCACTTCAACCGTTAACTGCGTCAACGCCAAGTCTGGAGCAGAGAAACGTGTAAACGCTACTGAAACCATCAAACCAACAACGGATACCATCAACAGCGATACCATTCGCACATGATGCCAGATCACAGTACCAATCGCGCCTATCATCAATAAAGCCGCACCGATACCATTGTGCATATCTACTTCTGTGGGTTGTTTACCTCCCACAAGCTGCGCCATTTCAAACAATGGCCACCCGGCACTTATCAGTACCACCAAAAACATCAGCATCAAGTAACGTTGCAAAGAGCCATTTTCAATAGCAGTAATCTTACGCTGGCTCCACTTAACTATGTTGTACACACTGTTATCAAACACCTTTTTCGCATTTAGTGGTGGCAAAGATGCTTGGAATTGAAATAGATAACGGCGCTGAGTATAAATGAGCAAACCACCGCACACAGCAATACCACTCATCAGGAGAGGTAAGTTAAAGCCGTGCCACAATGCAACATGATATTCTGGCGCACTACCACCTAGTACGGCTGAGGATGCGACATTGAGAATGCCATCAATGACGAGGTTAGGAAACATACCTACCAACAAACAAAGAGCCACTAATATTTCAATTGGAACTCGCATATAACGCGGCGGTTCATGAGGTTCTTTAGGCAAATCAATCGGATCACCGTTGAAAAATACATCATGTATAAATCTTGCTGAATAAGCGACTGAGAAAGCCCCTGCGACAGTTGCCAGTACAGGGATAAGCCAAGACATAGAGCCAAGTAATTGCTGATATAAAGTTTCAGCGAAGAACATTTCTTTAGATAAGAAACCATTTAGCAAAGGTACACCCGCCATAGCCGCGGCGGCTACCATGGCCAATGTCGCGGTATATGGCATATATCGCCACATACCATTAAGTTTACGCATATCTCGCGTACCTGTTTCATGGTCAATAATACCCGTTGCCATAAACAACGACGCCTTGAAGGTTGCGTGATTAATAATATGGAAAATAGCCGCCACTGTTGCCAGCTCTGTATCTAACCCAAGCAGTAAAGTAATTAATCCCAAATGACTGATTGTTGAATAAGCAAGTAACCCCTTTAAGTCATGTTTAAACAGGGCCACGTAAGCTGCAAACAATAATGTTGTCAATCCGGTCAAACCGACCATAACGAACCACAAGTCAGTACCAGCTAAAGCCGGATAAAAACGTGCCAGCAAAAAGATCCCTGCTTTCACCATCGTTGCCGAGTGTAAATAAGCACTCACAGGTGTCGGTGCAGCCATCGCATGGGGCAACCAAAAATGGAACGGGAACTGCGCAGACTTAGTAAACGCTCCCAGCAATACCAGAATCAACGCCACTTCATACAAACCATGCGCCTGAATAAGGGCTTTGCTTTGTAAAATCACATCTAAGTTATAACTGCCAACGATGTGGCCAAGTATCAGCAAACCTGCCAGTAATGCTAAACCACCACCACCAGTTACCGCCAACGCCATTCTTGCGCCTTTGCGCGCTTCAGATTTATGCCCCCAATAACTAATAAGCAAAAATGAACTTATGCTTGTCAGTTCCCAGAAAACCCATAGTTGTAACACATTGTTAGACGTAACAATGCCCAGCATCGCGGTCATAAACAACATGAGATAGGAAAATAGTTTTGGCATCGAATCTTTTTCGCTCAAGTAATAGCGAGCATAAAATATGACAAGAATACCTATGCCTAAAATCATAAATACAAACAGTAAAGCGAGCCCGTCAAGCCTAAAGGCAATTTCAAGCCCTAACAGAGGGATCCAAGCAATGCTTTCACGTAATACTTCCCCAGCAAACACCGCCGGTGAAATATGTATCGTTAAAGCCAGTGCTATAAACGGCGTAATGAGTGTCAACGCAGTAGATTGGTTGCGTGACAACTTACCCGAAAATGATGAAAGAATACTGCCGATAAAGGATAGCAAGGGTATCCAAAGCAAAGTCATAGATTAAACCTTTTTGTTTCAGTGTCGTAAATGCACGACCCACACTGAGTGCGTGTCCAACTTAGCATGTTTTTAATAATTCTAAATGGCACGCTTTGAGCACACAAAACTTCCCCAGTTATACTGTATTAGTGTTTGAGTTGTCTATAGTTCCACACTCTAGCTGATGATATTTTAGACAACTTTAACAAACAATTCAGATAATATTCATATCTATGTTTCACCTATGCCCTGAACTGTACTTATACATAAAGTCAACTGAGTGTCAGTAACTGTAGACTACCGGCTTGAAAGTGTCTCCAATCGATAACGCTTTGAGTTAATAGCATTTTGCCACAAGGTGCGATAACTCTCAGATAACGGTAATTCCTGATACTGCATAATGCTCCAGCTTTTACTTGGTTTATATGCTTGATGTGCACCATGTTGGCATGTTTCGCTAGCGTACCAATTTTTCGGAGGCGCGCTCTCGGTGACAATTAAATTAGGGGCCAACTGGCCACTTTGTTTACACAGCCATTGTGCTTTACTTGGTGCAATCGCATATTCATCCTCAAATCCACTAAAGTGCATTAATTCATGTAAAAAAACCTGATAATTGTGTTCCGCTGTCAGCGTCATCACCCCTTTGACTACATTCGCCATACCCGTTCGGGTCATGATAACCAAATAATCCACGTTAGTGAGCTGCTCGCGATAACGCGCTAACATGTTTTTTATATCGCACCGAGCATATCCGCTTGACGATTCTGCGCATGACATAACATCGCCAACATAAAACACCTCTGACAGGCAATAGCTGTTTGGCATAGGTTCTGGTTGTTTTAAGTATTGTGTTCGGATCACGTCGAGTTTCGTCACCCCTGAATAATGATCACTCAGCATCAGCACACGGTTTAGACATGTTGGAGCGAATTTCCAACCCAAGGAAAGCGTCATTAAGCCATATTCAGCCAGTACAGAGGAAGGTAGTTGCTCAGGTAGTACACCTTGCTCACTGGCCAGCAAAGTGTTTATCTTGTCTGTTAAACTAATCACTTTTGCCAGCCTACTCAGTTCCTCAAATGCTCGATGCTGCTCAAAGACCTGTTGTAAACGTCTGTGCTGCGCTTGTGAGACTTCTGCATAAGACTTTTGCCAGTACAAACGACTGACACTATAACGCTTGCTTTTTGCAAGCCGAATCGCCCATTCAAATTGCACTGCGGGGTCATTTAACTCCAGCATGGTACGAATCGTTGCGTCGGGTAAAGTCTCCAGCTTGATGCGGTGCTGTGCGAAAAAGTAGCTCTGAGGGTAAGCCGTCAAATAATCAGTACGAGCGTGCGAGTCTAACAACTGCGGATGATGATGGCTTTGCGACATTATCAATATCACAAAGCCCAACAAGATAAACTTGCTAACTTGGCGCATTACCAGCTAACAGGTCCAGTTCTAAGCGAGCATATTTATGCTCTACAAATTCGTAAACGTTGGTGGCAAGTGCCAGCTTAAAAAAGTCAATAGCAACCGCTTTCTTACCGCGTGACTGATAAAGCTTACCGAGATAGAAATAAGCTTCGCATAATCGCTCAGCATATTCCTGCTGATTTGATATACCTTCACCCAACTGCTGTAAAAACTGTCCTTCGCTGATCTGTCCTAAATACAACTGAACAAGTTGGCTGGACCATTGCTGGGGGTCTAATGTAGTGCTATTTGAACGCAACTGCTCTTGTGCTTTTAATGGATCAACCTTCTCCTGAGCCAGATACAACCACATCATTCGATATGCATCTTCAGGCGCTCGCGCTAAAAATGTTGCGAAGTCTTGACTGGCTAAGGCAGGACGATCACCGTAATAAAGTGCAATACCACGATTAAGGTAACCATACTCGTGCGAATCATCCAACTCTAGTAAGGTGTCAAACATGTCGTATGCTTGCCCATACTCTTGCAACAAAGTGTGATGAATACCGAGAAAGTTATAGACCTCAGCCAAATCAGGTTTCATTTTCACCGCACGGTTAAAATCTATGCGTGCCAAGGTGGTTAACCCTAGGCTGTCATAAAGCATACCACGATTGTAAAACAGCTGAGCTCTTTGCTCTTGTTGTAAGTCACTGGCAAGTAAAAACTCCGAATAACGAGCAATAGCAAGTTCGTTACTAAAATTGGAGGCCAATGGAACGCTTAAGGGCACATTGATCACATGTTGTGCGCCTTTCTCGGGACTAGATTGACAGCCGAGCAACCCAATGACAAACAAGGGTAAAAAAAATATGGATGTTAACTTCATGTCCTTCCTCTAGTCGCTCTTAGAGCATATGTCGCGTAGCGGCCATTAAAACATAAAAAAAGGGGGCATACAGCCCCCTTCCACTACTATCTTGTTTTATTTACACAAAATTACTCTGCAGGTGCTTCTGGCGCTTGCTCAGAAGGCAGCTCTGTTGTCTCTTGTGCTTCTTTAATGCTAAGACGTACGCGGCCCTGACGGTCCACTTCAAGTACTTTAACTTTAACTTCTTGGCCTACTGATAAGTGGTCAGCGACATTGTTAACGCGCTCAGCACTGATTTGTGAAATGTGTACTAAACCATCTTTACCTGGTAATACATTTACAAACGCACCGAAGTCAACAATACGCACTACTTTACCGTTGTAGATAGTACCCACTTCAAGTTCTGCTGTAAGAGCTTCAATACGTGCAATCGCATCTTTTGCACTCAAGCCATCAGTTGCAGCGATCTTGATTGTGCCATCGTCTTCGATTTCAATCGTAGTGCCTGTTTCTTCAGTTAACTGACGAATTGTTGCGCCACCTTTACCGATTACTTCAGCAATCTTCTTAGGAGGAATGTTCATTGTGTAGATGCGCGGAGCAAATTCAGAAAGCTCAGCAGATGGTGCAGAGATAGCTTCATCCATTACAGATAAGATATGCAAACGAGCTGCTTTAGCTTGTTTTAGTGCAATTTGCATGATCTCTTTGTTGATACCTTCAATCTTGATATCCATCTGTAGGGCCGTAACACCTTGGCTAGTACCTGCTACTTTAAAGTCCATGTCACCTAAGTGATCTTCATCACCTAGGATGTCAGAAAGAACTACAAAGTTTTCTTCTTCTTTCACAAGACCCATCGCGATACCCGCAACAGATGCTTTGATTGGTACACCCGCGTTCATAAGTGCTAGCGACGTACCACACACAGAAGCCATAGACGATGAACCATTTGATTCTGTGATTTCAGACACAACACGAATCGAATACGGGAATTCTGCTAGCGTAGGAAGTACCGCCTGAACACCACGCTTAGCAAGGTTACCGTGACCGATTTCACGACGCTTTGGTGAACCAATGAAGCCTGTCTCACCAACACAGTAAGGAGGGAAGTTATAGTTCAGCATGAAGTGATGCTTGTGTGTACCTGTTAGGTCATCAATCATCTGTGAATCACGCTCAGTACCTAAGGTCGCAGTCACTAACGCTTGTGTTTCACCACGTGTAAAGATAGCTGAACCGTGAGTACGTGGTAATACGCCAGTCATTACGTCCAACGCACGAACCATGTCTGGTTCACGACCATCAATACGCTTTTCACCGGCAATGATGCGACCACGTACGATTTTCTTCTCTAATGAGCCAAACAGTTTACCCACTTCTTGAGTGTCTAACTCTTCGCCTTCAGCTAGTTCAGCTGTTAAAGCAGCAACAACCGCTTCTTTGGCTACTGAAAGAGCTTCTTTACGCGCTACTTTGTCAGTGATGCGATAAGCTTCACCTACTTTCTCTGAAGCTAGTTCAGCAATTTTGTCTGCAAGTGAAACGTTCTTCTCTGGAGCAGCCCATTCCCAAGTAGGTTTGCCTGCTTGTGCTTTGAACTCTTCTACCGCTTTAATGATCGCTTGAGATTGTTCATGACCGTATACAACGGCGCCTAGCATTTCTTCTTCAGAAAGCACATCTGCTTCAGACTCAACCATAAGTACTGCGTTTTCAGTACCCGCTACAACTAAGTCTAATTTACTTTCTTCTAGCTCTTTAAGCGTTGGGTTCAATACATACTGGCCATCAATATAACCAACACGCGCCGCACCAATTGGACCATTAAATGGAATACCAGAGATCGCTAGTGCCGCTGACGTACCAATCATCGCAACCATATCAGGTTGAATTTCTGGGTTAACAGAAACAACCGTTGCGATAACTTGTACTTCATTCACAAAACCATCAGGGAAAAGTGGACGAATTGGACGGTCGATTAAGCGAGCGATTAGCGTTTCGCCATCATTTGGACGACCTTCACGCTTTAAGAAACCACCAGGGATACGACCAGCAGCGTACATACGCTCCTGATAGTTAACAGTCAGTGGGAAAAAGTCTTGACCAGGTACCGCGTCACGCTTACCTACTACAGTTACAAGTACAGATGTATCACCAATGCTTGCAAGTACAGCGCCGTCAGCTTGACGAGCAATTGCACCTGTTTCTAGAGTCACAGTGTGTTGACCTAGTTGAAATTCTTTAATAATTGCTTGCACAAATATTTCCTTAATAAAAACAAATATAGACGCCAACAACTACCAATTACAGTCTTAACCAGACTCAACAGTCTTTGAATCTGGTTAAGCACTACAATTGGCAAACGATGTCGGCGCAATTTCGGCCCTATGCCGAAGTGCCCTAGTATACTTGTACAGCGGCCACAAAAAAAGGGGCTATTAAGCCCCTTTTTTGATGTTGGCCAAAAAGCCAACAAATAATCAAGCGATTAGCGACGTAGGCCAAGCTCTTTGATTAGTGCAGAGTAACGATCAACGCTCTTACCTTTTAGGTAATCTAGTAAGTTACGACGTTGGCTAACTTTGCGAAGAAGACCACGACGTGAGTGGAAATCATGCTTGTGGTTAGCAAAGTGACCTTGTAACTTGTTGATGTCAGCAGTAAGAAGTGCAACTTGTACTTCAGGTGAACCTGTGTCGCCTTCTGCACGTGCGAATTTTGCTACGATTTCTGCTTTTTCTTGGTTGCTTAGTGACATAATAACTCCAAAATAAATTTAAATTGTGCTTTAGCCGATCACTAATTCAGCCAAAGCGAGTAAGCGGCGCGCATTGTAACAGCAATCCGCACCAGAAACTAGCAAAACTTATTGATTGGTGGCAAGCGCTCTTTTTGCCTTAAGGTGACCATCTGCGTTGCGCTCACCAATACCAATAAACTGACCATCAGCAAGTACTTTAACAACCCCATCAGGTACATTTCCGCACACCACCACTTGACCATGGCTAAAGGCGATACCTTGCTGGGCTGATATTTCTATCGCCGGCAAATCAACCAAAGCACTGTCCATAGGTAAGAGTAACTGATCGATATAAGTGGAAGGCTCAACACCTTCAGCTTTTGCTTGGTTAAGCTTTTCTTCCAACTGTTCAATCGTCACCATCTTTTCACTTGGATAGTGGCCTACTTTAGAGCGATGCAGCATGATGACATGCGCACCACAGCCAAGCTTTTCGCCTAAGTCATCAACAATGGTACGAATATACGTGCCTTTTGAGACATGGGCTGTCATTTGAATTTCTTCATTGTCAGCATCATACTCATCAAGTGTTAAGCTATACACATTGATTTTTCTGCATTTTCGTGGCACTTCAATGCCCTCTCGCGCATATTTATATAAGGGCTGTCCCTGATACTTAAGCGCAGAGTACATAGATGGGTATTGGTCAGACTCACCTAAAAAACTGTCAACAGCTGCTTGAATCGCGTCTTTATCAACAGTAACGGGACGTGTTTCTACCACTTCACCATCAGAGTCAGAAGTTGTTGTGCGTTCGCCAAGCTTAGCGCGTACCACATAAGTCTTGTCAGTATCCAATAAAAACTGTGTAAACTTGGTCGCCTCACCAAAGCAAATTGGTAACATACCTGTCGCTAATGGATCTAACGCACCTGTATGTCCCGCTTTTTGTGCGAAATAAATACCTTTAGCTTGCTGTAATGCTTTATTTGAAGAAATCCCTTCGCGCTTGTGCAATAACACAATGCCATCAACCGAGCGACCTTTTGAACGCCTAGCCATTACTTTTGCTCGTTCTCGGAAGAATTATCGGAAGGACTCTCGGATGAATTCTCAGATGACTCTGAACCACGTTTCTCATTGTCTTTACGAATTACCGTATCAACTAAATTAGAAATACGCATCCCCTCTAGCAATGAGTTATCCACCACAAAACGCAACTCAGGCATGATGCGTGCGCGAATTCGCTTACCTAATACTGAACGAATATAGCCCGTAGCATCATTTAGAATAGCAACACTTTGTTTAGTCTTATCTTCATCAGTAGTATTAAGTACCGTGATAAAGATTTTTGCATAAGACAAATCCCTTGAAACCTCAACAGCCGATACCGTTACAAAGCCTAGACGGGGGTCTTTAATTTCACGTTGTAGAATGACCGCAATTTCTTTTTGAATCTGCTGAGCCACTCTGTCTGTGCGAGAAAATTCTCTCATTTTCACCACTTATAAAATTAACTTATTGAAAAATAAAAATAAGTTTTATTTAAACACAATAGACAAAATGGGGGCTATTGCCCCCATTTCAACCATTATATCGGCATTGAATTACAATGTACGCTGTACTTCAACCGTCTCGAATACTTCGATTTGGTCGCCAACTTTAACATCGTTATAGTTCTTAACACCGATACCACATTCCATACCGTTACGTACTTCTTGCACGTCATCTTTGAAGCGGCGTAGAGATTCTAGCTCACCTTCATAGATAACCACGTTGTCACGAAGTACACGAATTGGCGCGCTACGCTTAACCACACCTTCCGTAACCATACAACCTGCAATCGCACCAATCTTAGGTGATTTAAACACATCACGTACTTCGGCAAGACCAATGATCTCTTGCTTGAATTCAGGTGCCAACATACCAGACATGGCTTGTTTAACTTCTTCAATCAAGCTGTAGATTACACTGTAGTAACGTAAGTCTAGATTCTCAGCTTCAATCACTTTACGTGCAGAAGCATCAGCACGTACGTTAAAGCCGACAATAATCGCGTTTGAAGCTGCCGCAAGTGTTGCATCAGTTTCAGTGATACCACCTACACCAGAACCCACGATCTTCACTTTAACTTCATCAGTTGAAAGCTTAGTAAGTGAATCAGCAATCGCTTCGATTGAACCTTGAACATCCGCTTTTAGTACCACGTTAACTTCAGATACGTTACCTTCGGTCATGTTACTAAACATGTTTTCAAGTTTCGCTTTTTGTTGACGCGCTAGTTTAACATCACGGAATTTACCTTGACGGTACAGGGCCACTTCACGCGCTTTACGCTCATCCTTAACTACGGTTGCTTCATCACCCGCAGCAGGTACGCCAGAAAGACCTAGAATTTCAACTGGGATTGAAGGACCCGCAGTTTTAATCTCTTGACCATTTTCATCACGCATTGCACGAACGCGGCCATATTCAAGGCCACATAGTACAATGTCACCCTGACTTAATTGACCTGACTGAACCAGTACCGTTGCAACTGGACCACGACCTTTATCAAGACGAGATTCGATTACAACACCTGCCGCCATACCTTTGGTTGGCGCAGTCAGTTCTAGAATTTCAGCTTGCATTAATACCGCTTCAAGAAGCTCATCAACACCGGTACCAGCTTTCGCTGAGATATGTACGAATTGCGTGTCGCCGCCCCACTCTTCTGGAATAACATCCAGTTGAGCTAATTCGTTTTTAACACGGTCTGGATCTGCGCCTTCTTTATCCATCTTGTTCACAGCAACGATAAGAGGTACACCCGCTGCTTTAGCGTGCTGAACAGCTTCTTTAGTCTGTGGCATCACACCATCATCAGCTGCAACAACCAAGATTACGATATCAGTCGCTTTTGCACCACGTGCACGCATTGAGGTAAACGCAGCGTGTCCCGGTGTATCCAAGAAGGTGATCATACCGCCTTCTGTTTCAACGTGATATGCACCAATGTGCTGCGTAATACCACCGGCCTCGCCAGAAGCTACCTTAGCGCTACGAATATAATCTAGTGTTGACGTTTTACCATGGTCAACGTGACCCATTACAGTTACAACCGGCGCACGAGGCTCTGTTGAGTCAACTTCTGCACGGTCACTTAGTACTTGCTCTTCTAATTCATTTTCTTTAACTAGAATAACTTTGTGACCCATTTCTTCTGCAACTAGCTGGGCAGTTTCTTGGTCGATAACTTGGTTAATCGTAACCATATCGCCCATTTTCATCATCGTCTTAACAACTTCCGCGCCTTTAACAGCCATGCGTGAAGCGAGCTCTGCTACCGTGATGGTTTCGCTGATACGTACTTCTTGTTTTACATCAGTAACTGGCTTTTGGAAACCATGTTGTAGAGAGGTTGGCGCTTTGAGCTTGCCTTTGCGACCTTTTACTGGCGCTTCAACTTTAGCAGGTGCCTTTTTCTTCTTCTTACGACGCGCACTTTTCTCTTCACGTGCGTCAGACTCATCTTCCGCTTCACGAGCGTAAGTTGAGGTCGTTAAATGGTGGTCTGCCGTTTCTTCACGAAGACGGCGTTCCTCTTCTTCTTTCTTCCAACGAGCTTCATTTTCTTCAGCTAGTCTACGCGCCTCTTCAGCTTGGCGCTTCGCTTCTTCTTCAGCTTTTCTCAATGCTGCCTCTTCTGCTTCTTTTTGCAGACGCTCAGCTTCAAGGCGATCTTTTTCAGCTTGCGCACTATCCACTTTTTTGTCTTGCGGTTCGTTAGCTTTACGTTCGGCGTCAGCCTTACGTTTAGCTTCCTCTTTGGCTTTACGTTCAGCTTCCTCTTTGGCCTTACGCTCAGCTTCTTCTTTGGCTCTCAGTTCAGCCTCTTGCTGTGCTTTAAGCTCAGCTTCTTGACGCGCAGCTTCTTCCGCCGCTAAACGCTCTTGCTCTTTTTGCTGATCAATCGCGCTCTTTTTAACATACGTGCGTTTTTTGCGCACTTCAACAGACACAGACTTTTCTTTACCCGTTGAGCCTTTAACACTTAAAGTGCTTTTGCTTTTACGTTGTAATGTCATGCGCTCAGGACCTTCGGCACCTTTACCGCCATGTTGACGGCTAAGGTGGTCAAGTAATTGCGCTTTTTCAGACTCAGTCACGCTGTCGTCTTTACCTTTGGTGATCCCTGCATCATTCAACTGCTGCAGTAATTTATCAACAGTTGTATCAATAGTCTCGGCTAGTTTCTCAATGCTCACTTCTGCCATAGTGTGTGTTACCTCCGTTAATAAATTTATGCGTCTTCACCAAACCAACAAATGTTACGTGCAGCCATGATCAACTGCCCAGCTTCTTGCTCTGATAAATCGGTTATTTCTACAAGTTCGTCGATGCCTTGCTCTGCCAAATCTTCAAGTGTAACCACACCCTTGCTGGCCATAACAAATGCTAAGTGACGCTCTAGGCCCTCTAAAGCCAATAGGTCTTCAGCAGGCTCTGCACCTTCTAAACTTTCTTCAGTCTTAAGTGCTTTAGTTGTTAAAGCGTCTTTCGCACGGTTGCGCAGTTCTTCAACAGTGTCTTCGTCTAAACCATCAATTTCAAGGAACTCAGAAACTGGTACGTAAGCCACTTCTTCTAGTGTTGAGAAACCTTCGTTGATTAGCAACGCTGCAAAGTCATCATCAATATCTAAGTGTTCAGTGAACAAGTTCACTAACTTGTCTGACTCTTCGGCATTTTTTGCTGCCATATCTTCTACTGTCATCACATTTAGTTCCCAACCCGTAAGCTGGCTTGCTAAGCGAATGTTCTGACCATTACGACCGATTGCTTGTGCTAGATTGTCTGCTTCTACCGCGATATCCATAGAACGAGAATCTTCATCCATGACGATTGATGCTACTTCTGCAGGTGCCATCGCATTGATAACGAATTGAGCAGGGTTATCATCGTAAAGTACAATATCAACACGCTCACCACCGAGCTCTGAAGATACTGCTTGAACACGCGCACCACGCATACCAACACACGCACCAACAGGGTCTATGCGTTTATCATTCGACTTCACTGCGATTTTTGCACGTGAACCTGGGTCACGGGCTGCGCCACGAAGTTCGATCATCTCTTCACCAATCTCTGGTACTTCGATACGGAATAACTCCATCAGCATTTCAGGCTTCGAGCGCGTAACAAATAATTGTGCGCCACGTGCTTCAGGTTTCACGTCGTACAACAAACCACGTACACGGTCGCCTGGACGGAAACTTTCGCGTGGTAACATGTCTTCACGATAAATCACTGCTTCTGCATTGTTACCTAAATCAATCACGATAGCATCGCGAGTTGCCTTTTTAACAACGCCCGTTACTAGCTCACCTTGCTGATCTTTGTATGCTTCAACAACCAGTGCACGTTCAGCTTCACGTACCTTTTGTACGATAACTTGCTTAGCCATTTGCGTCGTGATTCGGTCAAATTTGATTGACTCAATTTGTTCTTCTACGTAATCACCCAATTTAATGTCTGGCTCTTCTACTTGGGCCGCTTCGAGGGTAATTTCCGCGTAGGGGTTTTCAAGTGAACCATCTTCGCGTGGGTCAACAACCATCCAACGACGGAAAGTGTCATATTCACCAGTCTTACGGTCAATAGCTACACGAACTTCAATGTCGCCAGTATGTTTTTTCTTTGTTGCAGTCGCTAGTGCGAACTCTAATGCTTCAAAAATCTTTTCTCTTGGGACTGCCTTTTCATTGGAAACGGCTTCTGCCACCAATAATATTTCTTTTGCCATAGGTAATGCCTCGCTTGCCCTTGTCCTTCGCACTTAATACTTATAACTTTGCGATAATGTTCGCACGTTCGATGTTGCTAAGCATGATTAGATGCTCTGCACCATCAACGCTTATCGTGATCATGTCACCACTTACAGCAACTAAGTCGCCTTTGAAGTTACGACGACCATCCTGAGGAAGTTTAGTACGGACACGTACTTCTTCACCCTGAGCTTTCTCGTAATGCGCCTGTTTGAATAACGGTCTATCTATACCCGGAGAAGACACCTCCAAGTCATATTCATTTGTAATGGGGTCTTCAACATCTAAAATCGCACTAACTTGTCGACTTACATCCGCACAATTATCTACAGTAATGCCATTTTCGTGTTCAATGTATACACGCAACGTAGAATGACGACCAGCTTGCACAAACTCAAGACCCAATAATTCAAACCCCAGTGCTTCAACTGCAGGTTCTAACATTGCTGTCAATTCTTGCTCGAGTTTTGTCACAAAATTCCTCCATACAAACAAAAAAAGGGCCTTAGCCCCAATAACTTAGCTGCTTCAGATCAAAGCTTGGGTTAGCAACCAAAGCCGCAGATACAACAACGCCCCGAACCAAGCGGGGCGTCACACCTAAAGCAAAACTGTGTGGCCAAAGGCCTTGCTTGGTTGCGTTTGACGGCAGCCAAATTAAGCAGACGCTTAAACGCAAAACGCGCATTACAAAGAATGCGCGACACCATACAGGAATAGCTTGTATTCCAGATTTGGTTGCGGGAGCCGGATTTGAACCGACGACCTTCGGGTTATGAGCCCGACGAGCTACCAGGCTGCTCCATCCCGCGCCAATAGCAGTGCAAGCACTGCGAAATATGCGCTGTATTATAAGGACAGTTCCATTAATAAGCAACCTTAGACACAAATAAATCAGCACTTATCGCGATTATGTTCATCATAACCAATATAACAGCACAAACTTCAGGTGTGATTACAACAAATAACAATTGCATTCATGATGGAACCGACTTTTAGCCTCATCACCGCTTTAGTCATCGTACGACTTATCCCACAATATAGAGATTTTTCGTACAAATTTTTCAAACATCTCGCATCCTAGCATATACACACTATACTTAGTACAACTAGACAGACGACCTACTCTGGCTGTGATCTTTAGCAAGTAAACATTTTGCTTGTGTTATTTTAGTTCGAGCAAACGGATGCGCTCTTAATCGACGACGAGGCGATTATGAGTATTTCTCCCTATCAATACCAGCTGTTAACGCAATCCTTTGCGACAATTCAGCCCAACTTTCACTGCTTTTGTGTGAGCTTGCGTACTCAGTTGAATCGTTATGAAGTTCAACTTGTGTTACCAAACAACAACGAGCAACTTATCAGCATAGAACAAAGAGCCAGTAAATTTATTCAAGAAGCATTGTATTTACTGCCCCAACAGGAGCAGCTAGCAAGCTTTATACAGTTACATGCCCCAAGGTTTATGCTGCTAAACCCCTCAGAAAGGGACATAACTGTGCTATGCAATGTCATGATATCAACCTTACAACTCCACTTAGGCGCACAATTCACACTGGCCCTGAGAAATGCATGGCGAAAAGCGCTACACATTTTTGCCAATATTATAAAAAATGCTCTATTTGGCTCAAGCAATGTGGTTTGTTTGCATGAGTTTAAGCTGCAAAAACAACAACAAGCATCTACCAATTAATGACATTAGCGCATCTCATACGTACACTAAATCAAATTAATTGATTAGGTGTACGTATGCATAAACCATTTCTTTTCCCAGTAATTTTGTGTTTCACACTGAGCGGTTGTGACTTTTTTAACGATTCAAAAGTCACTGTCGAACAACAGTATTTAGCGCAACACCAAGAATTAAAACAGGCCGTTGAGGGCATTCGTCAGCAAGGTTTAGATGCCTTTTCTGCAACTGTAGAAAAGGGCTCGGTTGCAGCGTGTGTCACCAAACAGCTAGAAATGGATCCGATGGGGGAGCTCATCGCTGTTGAAGGGGCATTGCAAGACAGTGCCAACCTTGCCGATCTTATCAATACCATTGAGGGATTAACCGATCAAGAGATAAGTCTTGAGCGCATTCCAGATTTATTGCGCCAAGGTGCTGACACGCTCAATTACCTGCGTACATTATTGAACAGCTATGAACTGAGTGATTTGCAAAAACAAGCGCACCAACTCTTAGAAGATGGACAAACTCAAAGCCAAAACATAGGCCAGCACTTAAGAAGCTTGGTTGAACAATGTAATTAAAAAAGCCCCAGCGGGCTTTTTTTGTTAAAACAGGCGCCAACGACGCTTTTTGGTCTGCACTTTGTGCACCCAATTGACCTCAATTGTGGTTACCGCTAAAACATCTCGTTGAGCTTGAGAAATAAGTTCATAACTTAAGCTTTGCGCGGAACCAAAACTCAGAGTGTAGGTAAATGACTTCGTGTTTGCCCAACACTGTAAAATCTTCTTTGAGTAACCTTCGCGAATACAATAATCCCCTATCGTGGGTGTATTCACTTTAAACTTCACATCGGCATAGCAGGTTCTTCCTTGGTTAAGTGCAACGCACTTATTCGGAGTAGCATGTAAAATCTCACTCGGTGCCTGTGTCGCACCATAGCCGTCAAACGCAATAACTCCTAAAATTGCTCCTAGCAAATACTTAGCTGAAATGAGCTTAAAATACATATTTCACTCCAGCGAAAACGGCACTTGCATGACGAGACTCAACCAGCGGGCTTTTTGTCACGTTAGAAGAGCCAACCAGTATTGACGCCCCAGCACTAAAGACCCAATCAACAGCAATTGGATAATTTGCCTGAACTTGTGTAAACACGGATGAAGCTCCATTCACCTGATAAGCGGGTAAGTGAATTGATTGCTCATCAATATCAACCCCGTAGAAGTAATCGATAAAGTTACCGGAATAGTAATTTACCCCAAAGTTAAACCATACATCCCAGTTGCGTAACTCAAAATTACGCGTAGCTTCACCATGAAGTACCCAACCATTGCTCCCGCCAAATGCGTCATATACCAGCTCAACCACCGCACTATATTCTCCAACAGAACGATAATAGGCAAGACCAAAGGATTGATCTTGATGGCGTTCTTTTATGCCACGAAGGGCGGGGACGGTTGGGTCATCGTCAATATAGCCGCTTTGTGAAAAGCTCAAATGGTAATTGCCGTAGATAATGTCTATTCCCTCTTGGCCATTAGTCCACAATTGATAACCTATATCTGCTCCACCAAAAAAGTCACCGGAGTCAACGCGAAGATAAAAGTTTTTATACTCAACCCTCGCATCTGCAAGAATACTGACACCACCAAATGTCGATTTAGCGCCTTTGAGTTTTGGCAGCGTGAGGTCAACCCAAAAAGCGCCTAAGCTGAGTTGCCAATAGAGTTCACCATTTTGTTCATACTCTTGCTGTGCTTTACTCACCATAGGCATGCTAAGCAACAGAAGGAGCAATATTTTTATCTTATTTATCATATTTGGGCATGCTTTCTTATTTATGTAGTTTGTGCCGAAATTGCCGCCTAATGATACCCGACCTAACTGATATCAACAATCACAGTTTTAACTTAATTAAAAGTCTAAAATTAACCAAAATGAAATCAAAAAGTAACATTTAGCCTGTCAAATATCGCACCTCGAACTAGAGTTATTACTTTACCTAAGGATAATTATGAAAAAAATAATACTCTGCGCAGCGCTGGGGATGGCAACGCTGAACGCTCACGCCTTTAGTCAAGAAACCCACAAGCGCATCGTAATCGATGCTGTGAACTACATGGCGCAAAACCCGTCAACCACTCAATATCAAAAATTAGCAAGCTATGCAGCCGCCAACAATATGAGCGTTTCGGCTCTAGCTCAACTACTCGGACAAGCTGCGTATGATGTTGATGACTTTGAAGACACATTCTTCTGCGGAGCAATCACAGGTGACTGCGTACAAGCGCCATTGTGGGGGGCCGCTGAGAGCATCGTAAAATATACCAGCTACTGGCACTTTCAAAATCACACACAAGGTGCAGACGCGCATGGTAACGACTTTGGCGGTTATAACTATCAAAAGTTAACTGTTTGGGGCAGCGTTGACTCAATGGCCGCCACTTGGTTAAAAGGTGATTATTTGGACGATGGCCAAGGCGGTGAAACGGGTTGGTTCCGTGCAGATGACACGCGCTACAACAGCTATGGTATTACTGAAGCCAATTATCGCATCGACAGTCAGTCAAACTATAATATGTACGATGACTTTGAAGAGATGCCATTTCAGCCAATCGATAACCTAGGCCAATATTGGTATCAAAAGTATCTGCAAAGTGGTAATCCTCAATTACTTGGATTTGTATTCCATACCACTGACTTACTGCAACCCCATCATACATGGACAACTTCGGATCTTAATCACTCAAGTTGGGAATCTTGGGTAAAAGACTATTATGATCAAGAGAACCTCAATAATATGCAGTTAGTACGAGAGGCGCTTGATAGCTTTGCCCCACTTGGCGCAAACAGTCAAGATATACGCCCACTGCTCACGCAAGGTGGTGCTTTTTCTTACGCACAAGGCGGTATCGTGCTCAACTCAAAAGATCACTATGATCGGCTAAATACGGCAAAACTTGTGATCCCTCATGCCATTGCCATGGTTGTGCATTTACTTAACCACGCAATGGTGGCACGTTAATGCGTATGTTGGTTTTACTAGTGGCAAGCTTATTTAGCTTGCCACTGTTCGCACAGCTCAACTTTAGCCAATCTGAAATAAAATTGGTACATAACGTCTTACAAGAAAAAGCGCCCAGCCTCTCTTTGCGCCAAGCAAAAGAACGCTTGTTAGAAAATGCCTTTTTACTGGCACAAGCAAAACGGCACCAACCTGCCATTTTACACAAGCAGTCTGCGGTTGGATTTAGCAGCGACTATCATGCCCGACGTTTTACACTGGTATTATTAAAAAGTCAGTTTGACCTGCCCAATGTCCCAGCACTTGATGACAACGCTTTTGCGCCATACACCTCTTTGTGGCTGTTGGATAATTTACCCAACTATCCAAGCAATAACATTTACTCACAGCAACAGTTAGCACAACTTGAACGCGTGGATTTAACGCATTTAGCTAATGCTCCACTGACGCTTGCAACGCTCATGAATGAGCAGTCCATGCAAAACCGCTATAAGCTACACCAAGGCGAAATTAATCTGTTTAAATCGCTTATAGCTGAACACCGTCGTTTCAACCTAACCATGCAGTTACTGGCCGATAAGCTACAGACGATGGGGCTATCAAAGCAACGACTGTTAGAAATCGCCAAAGCAGAACTATTGCGACCTGTGATGCTCACCTACTTTGGCGTACTACACAGTATGCATGGGGAACACAGTGCCTATGTAGAGCAACTACAAGCCAAGATCACACAACAGCAAATTAACGATTACTTTAAAGCCAACAAGAATGACTTTAGGTACATCGCTCAAGTACACTCTCAGGCGGTACTTTTTAAAGAGAAAGAGCAGGCTTCACAATTTTACCACTATGCCAAACAGCACTCTTTTGAGCAGGCACTGAGTCAATTCAAACAACGAGACCTATTCGCTCAAACAGACGGTCTAGTAAAGCGCAAACAGCAAAATTCATGGGCCGAACAACTCGCGTTTAGCTTGCTACCAAACAAGTTATCGAAGCCCGTGAGAACGCCTCAAGGTGAGTGGCTTGTCGCCACCACATTGAAACGCCAGTACAGCTATTACCAAGCAGATAGTGAGACCGTTAAGTATCAAGCCAAAATAGCGCTCACTGATTCATTGGCAACAGCCGAGTATGAAAAATTAAAAAAACAGTGGTTTAGACAACACAAGGCGACGCTATGAAACGATATTACATTGGGCTTATGTTGAGTGGTGTAATACTCTGCACACTGATTATCTGGCTTAATCATGACCCACAGCCGCCAGTAACACTCCCACAAAATGTGAACGCAACTAATCGCACGATTATCGTTGAACCTGCGAGCGAAGCCTTGCATTTAGCTGATAAGCAAGTGGAGCACACACCTGCTGCCGCAAAGGCTCAAAGCAATGACACTGACGCAAACAATATAGACGCCATAGATGTATATGTTCCGCCAATCGCCGAACCGACACACACACCAGCCTATCAAGGCGACTTAAATGATTATGAGCAGTATCAAGCGTTTGGTGAAGCACAAGAACGAAAACTGAAACAACAATATATTGATGCTGCCGCCGACAAAGTTAAACGTCTAGAGGCTCTGTTAGCACGTGGACGAGCAGAAGGTATCAGCAAAGAAGAACTTACCTTTGCGCAACAGAAAATCGCAGGCATTAAAGCCATGAGTGAGGAATTAAGGTTGGAGCTAGAGGATCATACGCAGTAATCGCCAGTCTAACCTTGGCTTGAAACAAACCCCTTAAAACAAAAACGCCGCTCATTTGAGCGACGTTTTTGTCATTACTTAAGGTCAACAACAGTCAGGGAAATCTGTTTGCGACGCTATATTTATTTATTATCTAGCAGTCTTCCAGAGCCGATCTCGATTTTACGTGGTTTGAGCGCTTCTGGAATTTCTCGTTCTAGATTAATCACCAACAGGCCGTGTTCTAGCTCAGCATTGATGACCTTAACATGGTCACCCAACTGAAACTTACGCTCAAAACTACGCTCGGCAATGCCTTGGTGAATAAACTTTCTCTCTGGCTGGGCACTTTTCTGTGCTTTAGTCCCCGATACTTTCAAGGTGTTATTTTCTGACTCTATATTAAGCTCTTGCTCACTAAAGCCCGCCACAGCCATGGTAATTTGGTACTTGTCTTGATCTAACAACTCAATGTTATATGGGGGAAATGTGGCTTGTTTATCTGTGCGAGCCGCGGCATCCATTAACGATGCTAAATGATCAAAACCAATGAATGAACGATAAAGTGGAGATAGGTCTACTGTGCGCATAATAATATCCTCATAATTAAGCGATATAAGTTTTTTACTCTTCCTAAGGAACCAGAAAAAAAACTATTATTTTATTAAATTCAATTTGTTATATTCATGAAAACCCATTACGGCGTCTTCACTAACTGATTTATGGTCGACAAACTTGTTTTCAAGTAAAAAACTTATAAGTTTTCCAAAAAACTTTCATTTTCAATAAAAAAGTTATTTAAAACAGATATATATATATCTTCAACTATCGCTAAGTCTGAGATAGAAACATGTTCATTGACCTGATGAATGGAGTAGTTACGCACACCACATTCAATGACCTGCGTCTGTGGGGACGCAAAAAAACGGCCATCGGACGTACCACCTGACGTACTTAAAGTAGGATAGTGACCAGTGACCTGATGAATAGCTCTTTCGGTCAAAGATAAAAAGCAATTATGCTCTTTTACGCCCGTATAATATGGCTCACATGGGCGCTCCCAGACAAATTGTAATTGGCTTTGCCAATCTTCTAGCAACGACTCAACCAAAGCTTGTACCATGTCACTTTTATAGCCATGGCTATAGCGAATATTAAAGGTGATTTCACACTCACCAGGCACTAAGTTATCGACAATATTTGGTACTGTGATCCCTGTCACCTGTAAATGCGTCTTAGAACCGGGCTCATCTTTCCACCATACTAGCTGGGTTAACGCGCTTACAATCTCACCCGCAATGTGGGCCGCATTAATGGTATTTTCTGGATAGGCAACATGCCCCGCTCTACCATTAATTTGCACTCTGCCAGACAATGCGCCTCTGCGTCCGTTCTTTATCGTATCACCCACAACTTTGTCTGATGTTGGCTCTCCAACCAGACAAGCATCCAGCACAATGCGCTGCTCATGCAAAAACTGGGCGATGCGTTTTGAACCATATTCCGCTTCACCTTCCTCATCAGAAGTGATCAGCCAATAAAATGTTCCCCGAGCCTGTGGCTGCTTGCATAAGTACTCAGTCGCGCTGAGCATCGCGGCAATGCCCCCTTTCATATCGGCAGCACCACGGCCAACGATACAACCATCAACAATATCGCCACTAAATGGCGCTACTTGCCAACCTTTATTATTTGCAGGCACAACATCGACATGACCGGCAAAGGCCAAACTGGGGCCCGGCGAGAAATGACGCTTTGCAATTAAGTTTTTAACCCCTTGGACTTCTTCTATCAGCAAAATTTCGAAACCAAGGTCACATAATTGATCACTCAACCACTTTATGGTGCCCGCATCATCTGGGGTAACTGACGGAGCCTGAATTAGTTTTTGGAGTTTCTGTATGGTGGTTAGATTAGCTGTGGTTATCTCAGCAAGTTGCTGTGCCATGTTGTTAAGCCTATATACTCAAACACGTTTGTACTATTACAGCCAGCTGGTATTGCAATTTGATGGCATTTTTAGGTCATCACAATGACAATGTCGTTGTAAAATGCGCTAGTCCTTTGTGTTTTAGCTGCAAAACCTTAATCTAAATCAAAGTTTCAAAAATTTCTGAAACATCCAATCGCAAATATTGATCTAGAACAGTTTTTTTATTCGTCCGAGCCTTACTATTGACCCATCAAAACAAGATACCTCGTATAGGTTCAGGAGATGACAATGAAAACACTTAGCACTGCATTACTTTCAGCATTACTTGTTGCAGCCCCATTTGCTCAAGCACAATTTAGCATTAACGTTGGTGCTATTAACGTCAACCCAAGCAATACTGCGTCTCATATTGACCAAAATGAAGCGCTAGGACTTGTGGCCGACTCAGATACACAGCTAGGATTAACGTTCGACTATCAATATTCTGACAACATCGTTTTTGAACTCGTCGCAGCGACACCATTTTCCCATACCGTTGAAGGTGCTGGCGGTCTCCAAGGCGCTGAAATCGCAAAGGTAAAGCACTTACCACCGACACTATTGGCGCAGTATCACTTCTTCGCAGCTGATGCTAAGTTTCGTCCATTTATTGGTGCAGGCCTAAACTACACTGTATTTTTTGACGAAGAAGCAACGGGAGCACTGCGCACCACATTGGGAACAGACGATGTGAAAGTTGACTTAGACAGCTCGTTTGGCATTGCGCTGCAAGTTGGTTTCAACTACGCGCTAAACGACAAATGGGGGCTTCACGGTATGATTTCCAAAATCGATATCAACACTGACGCGACCGTTTATGCCAATGGTGTTAAGACTCTTACCTCGGATGTAGAGCTTGATCCTGTGGTCGCAATGTTTGGCGTAAAATACAAATTTTAATAGACCTTTATACAGTTACTTTACTCAGCCCTAAAGGCCACGCTCAGTGGCCTTTTATCATTTATTATTTATTTTCTTTTCTTCAAGCATCGCTTTCCAATGCATTATTTCTGTTGGCAAAATAGGGGTTTGACCATCAAAGCCAGCTACATCTAACATTTCTTGTACGCTAACAATCCCCTTCTTACTACGAAACACGCCCCGCACGTATGCGATGGCATGTAGGCCTCGTGCTGAATGGAACTTTTGTTCAATATAAAAATACTTATGATCCCAACCGACTAAACGAGTAGAGACACTAAATGACTCAAACGGTTTGATGTCTCTTATGTATGTAATCGCCGTTGCGTTGACTATGGGAAACCAGCGCTTTTTCATCACCGCAGAGAACAGTCCAATTCGCTCTGTCATCCAAGTTCTTGCCAAGTCCATAAAGGCTAAATAGCGCGAGTTGGTCAAATGCAAGTTAATATCACAGTCGCTAGGTAATACGCGAAAACGACATTCAACCGTATCCAGAAGTTGCTGATACTCTTTATTGGTTTTAATTTTCCAAAACAGCAACAACAATCGAAAATATAAGTTCATATATCATGGTCCAACCAGTTGTTATTTGAGTCGAGTCTAACATAGAACAATCGCTGAACAAGAAGTACTTGCCATCTTAGTGTTGCTCAACTAGTCTTCAAAAAAAGTCTATAAAATTGTTCGAGATGAAAGAAAACTATTACATTTATACATTTCTGGGGCCTTTAGCCTGCTTTTTTCCAGCCTAAGCTTTGCCGATTTCGATTACCCTGGTGAGGGTACACTTCGTTACCCAACCGGTGCAGAGAAACCTTTTTCCTTTGGTTTTGCTTGGCAAAATAAAACTAAACGATTTCGTATTGGCGAAAAAAGCTACGAAATGGCTGAACTGCCAGAGTCATATTCCATCGCAATCACATTAAGCAAAGATGAAAGCAAAGTCTGGATCCAAGAATTTAATAAAGGATTTATTGAAGGGTTTGATTGGCAGCTTGGCAAACATAAACTGTCGCTTCACAAGCAAGACTTTAACGATAACGTAAAAGGTAACTACCTATTGACGTTCAATAACGTGGATTATTTTCTTGCTAGAAGCAATGTGAGCATTGAAATTTCTTTTACAACAGAAGGCATTGATAACGTTAAATTAGATGGTGTGACTAAGGATATGGGCATTAGAAAATAATGCCCATTTGGGATCGGCAAAGGTAATTTTATACCTTCACCGTTTTTCTATTGATACCGTATTCACGTAGCTTATTAGCCACCGCGGTGTGGCTTAATCCTAGACGCTTCGCCAATTGACGAGAACTGGGATACGCGGGGTAGAGTTTACGCAACAAGGTCGCTTCAAAACGCTTTACAGCCTGTTCCAACGAGCCTTCAAAATCGGATTCTAAATAGCCTAAGTCATGAGTAAATGTCGGCAACTGCATATGCTCAACACGTAGCTCTTGATCGTCAAGCAATGATACCGCTCGGTAAATTGAGTTTTCCAACTGACGCACGTTACCAGGCCACGGATACTGCTCCAAAAACTCTAAGCAATCTTCTGACAATTTAGGGGCTGGATGGCCGTTTTGCTGTGCATATTTCTGAATGAAGTGCTCAGCCAATGGACCTACGTCTGCTTTTCTATCGCGCAGCGGCGCTATTTCTAGCGTTAATACGTTAATACGATAGTACAGGTCTTCTCTAAAACTGCCTTCTTGGACCATTGCGGGTAAGTCTTTTTGTGTAGCAGCGATGATGCGAACGTTCACTTTAACCTCGTTTTCATCACCTACTTTACGAAAAGTACCATCTTGTAAAAATCTTAATAGCTTAGTTTGCAGCTGCTTTGACATCTCGCCCACTTCGTCGAGAAATACCGTTCCGCCGTCAGCTTGTTCTAACACACCTCGTTTGGGCGCGGCATTGTCTTCATAGCCTGCATATCCGAATAGTTCAGACTCAGCAACATCATCCGGTAATGACGCACATGATAATGCAATGAAAGGCTTAAGTGAGCGGTTGGAAGCATAATGGCATGCTCGTGCGAGCAATTCTTTACCCGTTCCGGTTTCACCGGTAATTAAAATAGGCGCTTCAAGCTGAGCCATTTTCCGCGCTTCACGCACGACTCTGCGCATTGCTGTACTGTGATTATGAATAGTCGCGAAACTTTCTTGTCCATAACGACGAAACGCACTGACCTGCTGACCAAGACGGCTCTGTGACTTGATGTTGATTACTGCACCTGCCAATACATCCGCATCATTACCCTGTGGAACTGAAATTGGTAAAATGTCCGCGATGTAATCTTCGCCACTCACTTCAACACGTGTGGTTTGACCAAGCACTTCTTTGCCCTCTAACCAGCGTGTAAAATTAAAACCTTTCAATAAATTATTGATATTTGCACCAATAATTTCCGACTCAGGTTGATTTAAATCCTTGCACGCAGCATCGTTACAATGACGTACCCAACCCTTCGCATCAATCGAAATGACGCCATCGGGGAGCGCACTTAACAGAGTATATAACTCGTTATGCTCTCGTTCGGATGGAAGGAAAGCCGTTGTTCTAACGTCCTCAACGCCATCTATCAGCCTTATTTCAGGCATGATTTTTTGAAACTGTTCAAACTCAATGGGCGGAAAACTAACGTACATTCGACAATTAACCGAATCTACTTCTATACCTTTCAAATCAACCTGGTAACTAACCAAGATATTGAGTATTTCTTGGGCAATACCAATTCGGTCTGCACAATGAATTTCAAGACGCATTTGTTCCTCAAAAAGGGGTAGCACAACTTGTTTGGATCATACTCTAAGAATAGCTACTGGACTAGATTAATGTAAACAATTTTGAACAAATCAGCCGATTTAATCAGTAAAAATACCGTTTTTTACCCAGCAACTAATGAAACTGTATTAGTTTTAAGAACAACTGGCATCACGCAGTTTAGATATTTGGCCGTAATAAGAATGAATGAACCAAGTGCTAAGGTCGTAACGTATGAACAAACGGGCTGTTACTCAGTTGAATATCTTTTAAAGCATAAAAGCACAACACCATAACGCTTCAATAGGCTGTTGAGCCGTAACTTTTTTATAAATATTTAACACTTATTACTATGATTTTTGGAGTTTTATTCTACGCTTTTAATGTCTACAGAGCTAAAGTCGTGTCCCGCTCAACGAATGACAAATTACATACCTTAACCCCTATAACTTTTTAACATGAGGCAGTGAGTGGCTCTTTGGCATCAATTACGAAAGATTCAATTAAACAGCGCTATTTGGCTTTTAGTCATTGTGCTGTGCTGCATGTTTATTGCTGAAACATCCGCTGTATTGCAAAAGATCAATGCGCCTATATACAGCGCCTTTATGCACAGCAGCACACAAGCTTCCGCACAGAGTAACCTAGTTATTATTGAGTCGGACAACTTAGCTGAAGAGCATATACAACTCGTAGAAAAAGCCAACGCTTTACAAGCGCGAGCCGTGATTGTATTCACAGATCTAGTGTTCAATACAACCCCCACCGATAGCGAGCGGGTTTTCTACACTGGCATTAGCGTTCAACCGTGCCACCGCGAGATAAAATCATGGCTAGGCTACCATATCGTCTATTCGCCACCTGCGCACAGCGCCTGCCAAAAATGGTTGAGTGTGTTATTCCCCAATGTGAAATCTACGCACCACCAGCTGATAAGTTTCAAACTTCCAGTGAGCACTCTGCCTAAGTTTAAAGCTCAGCGCTTGCTTGCCAATGACATTTTCTCTGCACAAGTTAAGAATAAAATAGTTTTTGTTACGCAACGCACGCCTGATTACTTTCCCTCACTCATGGCTCCAGGCCTACAAGATGAAACAAACCCAGTTTATCTTTATAGCTATCTCACTCACAACCTTGATCAAAACAGCTTAGTCACACCACTTAACCCCCTAATATCAGCGCTTGTAGAACTCATTGTCATCATCGTTTTAATATTTGTTTATCTGCGCTTTAGTACAATGTTTAACGTCAGGCTGGCAGTGCTGTTGAACACACTCATCTTAATAGTGGGATACATGGGTATTTCGTACCTACAACTACTGCTCCCCATCGGGCAATTACTCATAGTGACGTGGATAGCGCTGGCTTGGGCATTTTTTCACAGCAGGTCCATCGAAGATCAAAACCTTAAAAAACTACTTGAAGACACTGAGCAACGTATGTTTGGTCGATACCTGCCCAAGTCCGTCATTGAACAAAACACACCTTGGGATGGTGTCATCACCTTGACTAACCAACTCCTAAGTCTAAATAAAGGCATATTTCTAACTCGGGTTGAGCACGATCATCGACTACGAGAAATTCACGCTCTCAATTGCCAAATAAGCGACATTAAAGAACAACGAAGAGATTACGAACGCCCCCCATATAGTGATGCGATTAAAGCCCTTGGGGTAATTCAAATTTCTCGTCCGTTCTTTGTAAATCTAGCCGAGAATGAAGCTCAGTATATTGCGCCATTAATGTACGCCGGAGACATTCGTGGTTTCTGGGCTATGACAGTTATTAACAACGAACAGTTTAATGAACAGGCTTTTATCCGAAATGTAAACCGCTTTGCTGGCCAAATTGGAGAGCTGTTGTATCACCATCACACTCATAACAATTTAATACATTCGAGTAATCAAGCTCTGACTCGCGCGCTAACATTCGATGTGTTCGAACCCCAGAGTAAGAAGGTGAATACCGCCATCGCGGGTATGGAACAAAAACTTTCAACCTTAGAGCACATATTCGATCGACTCAGTACAGCCAGTGTGATGTTTAATTTATTCGGTCAAGTGATGCAGGTTAACAAGGCGTTTGAACAGCTTGCTCTACAACAAAAGCTATTGATTTTTGATATCACAGCGTTGGATTTATTGGTTGAGGTCAGCAATCTGCCTATTGACGTTGCAAGAGGAAAACTACGATATTTAACACTCAACAAAGGACAGTTCAGTTTAAGTGTGTCACTCAACGACCAACACTATATTTTACTTGTATACAGCCTCGATAAACTCACTAATATTCGTCAATCTGCCACGCCTTTTTCAATATCAGGTGTGCTATTTGAGTTCATTAACGTATCAACGCTACTAAACAAACTTGAAAACCCAAAGCACATGCTTGAACTCCTTACCATGAGTGAACAACAGCATAACGAAGACGACTGGAGCACCTCTTGATGGACTGGGTATTGCATTTATTTCCCAGCGGTAGTGGCTTAGGTCAGTCGGTTATAACCACAGTGTGGATAGGCATTGCTGTGGTGTGCTTTTTTAATCTGCGCTTTGGCTTTCCATTAACGGGTCTGGTGGTCCCCGGTTATTTGGTGCCTTTATTGATAGTAAGTCCGACATCCGCCGCCGTCATCTTGATTGAAGCCATTGTTGTCTACTGGCTAATGCGGCTAAGCGCACAAACATTGATGGAAAAGTTTGGCTATGCCGAAATGTTCGGGCGCGACCGTTTTTTTGCCATCATTTTAATTAGTATTCTGGTTCGAGTGTGCATGGATAGCTTATTCTGGCCCGCCGTTGCCAACGAACTTAGGCTATGGGACATTACGTTTGAATACGCGTCAGAACTACATAGTTTGGGGCTTGTGATCATAGCCTTAGCCGCCAATGTGATGTGGAATCATGGTTTTAAATATGGCCTAAAAGTCACCAGCATTCAGCTACTGTGCACCTACATTATCGTGCGCTATGTTTTAATGCCATATACCAACTTCAGTATCGCCAATCTTGCAATCATGTATGAGGCGGTGGCCAGTTCAATTGTGGCAGCGCCAAAAGCCTATATTATTTTGGTGCTCACCGCATTTATCGCTTCAAGAGCAAACTTGCGTTACGGCTGGGAGTTCAATGGCATTCTATTACCAGCGCTATTGGCACTACAGTTACTGGAGCCAAATAAGTTACTCACTTCACTTGTTGAAACAGCCATCATTTTACTCATTGGAGGCAGCTTATTGCGCTTCACCCGTCTAAAACAGCTCGGTTTAGAAGGGGCTGGATTGCTCTTATTTTTCTTCAATGTTGGCTTTGTCTATAAGTTGTTGCTGAATTACCTACTGGTCCACTTTTACCCGAGTTTAAAGGTCACCGATGCATTCGCTTTTGGTTATATGCTATCAACGTTATTAGCCCTAAAAATATACCAAAAGAGTGCATTAGGTTTGATTATTCGAGCGACATTTCAAACCTCTATTTTAGGGGGTGCTCTGGCCATTGTTATTGGCTTTTTGATAATGTTTGTACCCAGTCTATTTATGACCGCTAAAACGGGTACTTTAGCAACCAATACCCAACCACTTTCGGTATCTACGCAAATCAGTGAATATAAAAGCGTGCTTTACACCGCAAGCCAAACTCCCAGCGCCGTAGGGCAATATCAACACAATTTGAACATCGCCCAGTTTAAGAAGCTGATCTCCTCGCTTGCTGTGCACAGAAATGAGCCAAGTACCGTGAACACGGCCGCCTTAGAACTCGCCGAAATAGGTTTCGATTTATACCAAGATCAACATCATATCTATATTCAAGATCACAGTAATGACATACCGAGAGGCATGTTTGTGATTAACAAAAAACCAATGGCTAATCACATCATCACGATGCCCTATCCTATCACTGAGCGCGCAGCGAGTGACGCTGCTGGGATTTTATTTACTTATCTCAAAAGCAATGCGCTGGCACTAGGCAACACACAGACCTTGGTCGCCAACGAAGCAGACCTACCACAAAGCGGCTATTACAGTGCGTTTGTGGAGGCACTTTCAACAACTGAGGTGCTGCAACTACGAGAACTCAATCGCCAAAGCCGCAAAACTCTGCCTACGGGAGACAGAACTGCACAGTGCCATGGTTGGGTGTATAACCAAGTCCCTAGCTCTATTAACCAAACACAGCTCACAAATGTACTCGCATGTGGTGCCATTGAGTTTGGCTTAGTATCACGCAATAGTTTGCCTTATCCCCACTATAAGCACAGTATGCTAGAGGTATTTATAGACAATGACAGCTACATCAATTTATTAGCAAAAGTGGCACTTACACAGACGAAGCAAGAACGCTTTCCTATTGCCCAACATGAGCTATCCGTTATACAAGCAGTCGAGGATTATAAGCCTCACATCAGCGCAAAAGGCAGTGGCCACTTTGCGCTGCTATCCCACAAAGAGGCAGCTTTGTGGGAGTTCGAGATCCTTAGGCCTCTTTATCAAATCGCAGACCGAGCAGGTCCACACTCTATAGATACAAATCTTTTCAGTCGCCTAGAGTATATCAATAGAGTGGCTCATATGGTTGGTTATCAGGTAAGTCTAATTAACGATGATAACGCGCATTATTTTATGCTTTCTCCACGCGCAGAACCCCGTTACTACCAATTAGGTCAAGGAATATATTTTATTCGCCTTGGTCAGGCCAACCACCTCAACCTGCAAGTACCAAGGCCCTTGTTCGAAAGCCATACGTTAAAGTTTTCCGCTGAGCTATTTGATACCACACATGCCAAGTCTCTACTCATTGCCGGCGCACATCCATTTGCTTCAGCCAATGCCAATGTACTGAAGCCGACAAATGTGAATTCGCTATTTAATGTCGTACATCAAAGTTTGATCCGACATTATGCTGCTCACGTCAGTATAAATTTACAATTGCGCAGCCACAGCATGCCATCTGATATCAGGCCATCGGCTTTGGCATTCGCTCATACCTTTGCCAGTAACAAACACCAAGGATTGATATTGAAACTGCAAGACGGGTTGGCTAAGTTGGGTGTTGACTACCTGTTAGTCTCAGGCCAAGAAGCAACCCGAGGATTAGAAATCGGCTCATCGGCGCAAAGCGGATATGATATATTTGCTGCTAACAGCGAATTAGCTACCCTCTGGTTGGCTTCGGATTATAAACAGCACTTTGCCGTATCTAACGAAGCCCTGCTACAGCGTCTTAGCGCGATCAGCGCATCGACTATCCCGTTGAAAATAGATTTATCAACGTCCAAACCTTTGCTGTGGCACGCCATAAGCGAAGAACAATATAACCGACTCAAAACAATCACTGATAGCTATGCTCAAACCCAGAACTTGGCGCAGCTATCTAAGCTTTGTCAAACTCTGGCATCTTGCACGATACTTAGCGCTAAGTTGGCACCATCTGACATGCTCTCGCTGGTGCTCAAGCACCAAGACGCCATTATAGCTATTTACCTACCCAATCGTAATATTCTGATCAACAAAGAAAATTTTGCCGACTCATTATTTGGAGACGAGCATGTTTTACATTAAATGGGGGGGGAGAATCATCTGCTACGCGGCTGTATTGTCAGCTTTATTGTGGCTCTTTAATCACATGTACAACTGGGTAATGAGTGCGAAACCATTAGTCTTAACACAAGGCACTGAAACGCGCTCAAAAGTACATTGGCTAAATGAATCTAAGCCACTCGTTTATACCTTTTCGCCCACCCGCATGGGGTCAATTAGAGTATTATCGAACGCTATTTTAGAGCCGGACCAAACACAGGGTCAATCTGTTAACTACGCTATTGTCTACTCGCTCTTGGACAAACAACAGCGGGTTATTTATCGTGCAAAATATCACCACAGCGCAAAAATTATGCTTGAAGAAACAAGTCAAAAAGCGAAACAAATCATCGAGCAACGCGAAAGTTTAAATGTGTCCACCGGCCAGTCCTTTTATATTAATAATACTAATTTTAGAGATGCGACTGCGATTGCCCTTTCCCTGCAAAGTGAGGAGCAAAACGTCAAAGGTGTGGTTGTCAGAGTACATGCTAAAACAAATGCCAACACGGAAGATAACACTAGCGCGTGGCTAAAATACCCATTGGCTTGGCGTGCAAGGGTCAGCAATTACCACACATTAGGGCCCAATGCCCTGAGCGATGAGGAAATAGCAAACGCGGTACGCTATGACTGGCAGAAACTCGCGCCACAAGGTGTACCAGGTGTCGATTTCGACAATGATACTCTCTATGAAATGCTCCCCTACAGCGTGATGGGCTACGACTTCTCCGACAAACAAGTGAACCCAGATGCCTTTTACACCGATACGGAGCTATCAGCATCACTTAAGGTCGATACCTTGCAGGATATTTACTTTGTGAGTGAGCAAGCTGATCAGCTTAATCTGACTTGGTATGACTTGGATGGCCTTTTACCCCCGCAAGTACTTGATGCTGAACATACCGCCACAGAACACCGGTACAAGCTGCATCAGGTTAAACCTGGATTGATCAGTGTGTCTGCAAAGTCAGCTACTTTATCACAATGGTACTACCACGACATGCAGCCTGTCACTTCCCAACATAGCATTTACTATCAAATAGATAATGGTAATGGCGTGAAATATTCCGTTGTACCAAATAGCGACATCAAGCTCGACTTTAGAGCCGACCAGACCAGTCAAGTCGCCATAAAACTCTATGGCGAAAAAGACACCGTGATCGACCAGTTTAACATTAACATTGATTCTCAATGGTCTGTGTTTGATCGCATCATACTTGCAGATACGAACCGAGCCAGAGTAAGTAATTCACAGACTTGGTATATAAGAGATTTACCCGCAGAAGCTGCTTATATACGCGTTGATAGCGACAAACAAGCGTTGATAAAGTTGCAAACTAGGCACGCTCATTTTCACTATCAAAGTACCTTATGCGAGCCAATTTGTAACACCAATGTTGGTGAGTTTTTTGAGATCCCAGCTTGGTATGCGCAAAAAGCTGACAATGATTATGCGCTTACATCACAAGGTAAAACCGCTAAGGTGCGCCTATTTTTAGCGCCACCGATTCTACAAGATAAAGAAACGTTTTATTATAGTAGAGACCTTATTACTTCATTGCCGGTATCCAACACGGCGCTCGTAAACACCAAGACTCCCTATAACCGTGTTCCAACAAAACCTCAAACGTATCAATTCAAAAAGCTTGATGACAGTAGTGCTTTTAAACCGTTACAAAAACTCTTAACGGCGGACCACTCATTAATAATACAGTCTCCAAAACCCCCTTATATCCATGAATTGAAGGCTGATTTAGCGAGCGCTGTTGAAGCCGCTGACCAACAAGGTGTGACGCTATATTTAAATCATGGCTCTGATAGACCTTGGGCAAAACAGCGATTGTTTTTGCTTAATGCTAATACACGCCTCGCATTGCCTTTTAAAACATTACCACAAAGTGTTGTAATTAAAGCTTATACTGCATCGCAAACCGCGCGGCCAATTGAACTTAGTTATCAGTTGCAAGGAACCTTTCAAAACCAACCCGTGGCGTCTTACAGCCTTAATAAGAAACGCTTACAACTTCACCCCAGTGCTTACATTCAAGCCTTTATGTTACACCCCACAATCGGGAAGCTGACTCCATATCCAAGTGTTACCGTACGGATAAATAACGATATTCATCAACTTGAACACCTGACTATTAAATCAAACGAGGATATCTGGATAAGCATTATTGATGAATATACACAACAGCCAAAAAGGCTAAATTGGTGGTTAGATGAAGATATTTAACATTATTTGTGTTCTGCTACTATTGGCTTGCAACGACGCGCGCACAGAATCGAGTTTGCCATCTGTGGCGCAACTTCAGGCGTGGTTCAACAAGCCCACGCCATTGCCGCCTTGGAGCTATCACGCTACAGAAGATCTTCACACTCTCGTTGCAAACTCTAGTCAACTCGGTGGCAATCACCTTTGGTATCGCCAAAGCGGTAGTACCTGTGTCGTGTCTGTACCACATCAGTTTTTCGATAAGCAATCACTCACAATTGGTCAGGCTGTATTTGCGCAAATGTGTCAGTTGCTCATTAGCAACTCACATCACAGAAACACTGAGGATGAACACCAAGAATCTATGGATTTATCAAAAAGACGCAATAGCTTACATCACAATGCAATATTGGCCTATCAGGCAAACAAAGACGCCAAGGTCTTTCAACTACACGGCTTCAGTCAGAGTAAACGCTCAACCCCCGAAGGCAAGCTGGCGGATTTTATTGTCAGCCAAGGTACGACAAGCACACCTGAATTACATCGACTTGCACACTGTTTGACGACTCTCAGCCCACATAGCTTCTACTATCCGGAGCAAGTCTCGGAATTGGGGGGAACAAAAAACGTACTGCATCAGCTACCGCTAACACCCCACTCTTTTTATCACATTGAGATAAGTGCACCGATGCGGCAACGTCTGACGGAGGAGCCACAACTTATGGAGCGGTTTATTGTATGCCTGCAATCTATTCGTTAGCCTTCATGCTACTCACTTTTACACTGACAGTGTGTGCTCACCCACACAAACAGTTTCGTTCGCCCTCTTGGCTGACCCAACATGGTGATGCTCAGATATCTCAAGATGGGCCGGCAGTAATAACTTTGGATGCGCATGCAAGTCGCCAACTATTCCTAGCAGCAGGTCATTGGCTTGACCTACCCAATGTTGATGACAATACAGTGTCTATTTGGCAGGGTTACACGTTCGGTAGTCAAAGAAGAATTGATAGAGATGAATTGAGCTGTACAGCAACACGATGCCAAATAAGTACCACAGGTAATGATCGACTCATTACTGTTGAAAATATCACCAGCAATACCGTCACCTTAACGCTTAAAGAAGGTCATTCTGAGCATCATCCTTCACCGTATAAAGACAGAGTACCTCTGCCACTAGACGAGCTCACACTCAATACCGCCCACCAGTATGAAACGTATTTTCGATTAAGACCGTACCAAGAGGTCTCTGTCACTTTCCAACAGGCAGAAAAACTCAAGCTATCCGTCAAGCAACTAATAACAGGCACACAAAGCACGGGCAAAGTTTACGCCTTTGTTGACCAACAAGCTGTCAGCATCATCCCCCTGAGCGACGTTGTAGCAGAAGAATATGCTAGCCACAAGGTTAGCATAAGCCATGATGATTACTTTGCCGTATCAGCAGACAGTACACTTACCTTAAAAAGTTACGGTAATGCACTGGTGCAAATAACCCGCTCACACAGACCCTTCTTAGATACCGACAGTGCGCAAAAACAACAAGAGTCATTATTAAACCCCTATTGGATTAACAACCTCACAACCAAACTCGAAGATATTCTGTCAAAACGAGATGTGAGTACTTTACAACAAGTTGATTACGCCGCCCTCACCTCTTTGGCACGTAAACGCCACTTACAACTTACGAATATGGTGACAACTGTTAATTATTTTACGCCGATGCACAGCAATACGAATACGCCGACAATAACCAAGCACACGCACAATTTGGTATCACACGGCGTTCGTCAAGCCAACGACACAATATATCCCGTACAGAGTCAGCTTTCGCTGGAACATCATAGGTTAGATAAGCAATTAGCTTTTGACTTGCGGCACAGAGACAATGCCACGGCTCAATTAACGCTTTACGTAAAAGCACCACAACCCACTTTGTTCAGCGCGACACTCGGCGAGCGCAGTTATGACATCGCGATCAGCGATACAAGCAAATTTCACCGTATCGATCTCAATAATGCTCATCACGCACCCCAGCTGTTATTAAACTCAGAACACACAGAGCTTGAGGTCGCAGTGGTCATGCATACGCTATCATCACTCACGGATAGTGAACTACTTTTCATGCAACCGGGTAAACTCGCCGACAAGTCGCCTGTTCTAAAGTCTCAGCTTACGCAGCAACAGCAATATACGGCTCAAGCCTACCTTGATTCTTTACTCCCTTACTCACCTGCAAGGCCTGATGCATTACCGCACAGCCACAGTGAACAACGGCTTCTTTTCACTCAAGCACAAGCGCTTCACAATGATTCACCGCACAGTGCTCTACCATTACTTAAACGCTTGGTAAGCAGTGAATATAGCGACATCATGCTTGATGCTTGGACTTTGAGAGTCAAGACTCTCGACCAGCTTAATTATCGTGCGCTAGCACAGCGCTATTTAGAAGGGTTAATCAAGCACGGTAACGCACAGGTGCGGCAATTTGCGGCAAAGCGACTACTGGCTCGCTATCAAACAGCAAATCTTGATTATAAAATTCAGGGTCTATGCGCACTGTTCTCTGATTACCTCAGCCAATGTACAGCATTAGTGCCTGCTCTTTATGAGGCACAAGGTAAAAAACAGCTCGCCCTTTGGTCAAACCATGACAATCAGCAACCTCTGGGCCAGGACTCAACATTGTTTGCGGATTTAAATTACCTTCACCTAAGTCATGGTGCCACCAGCGAAACACCATTATTTACAATCACTCATTATGGCCAAAGCCCATTGTTCGCAGCAACAGGGCCATATCAAGCATACCAGTTGAATGCTAATCAGAGCATTCACATCGTTGCGCAGAAAGACTTAAAATTGAAAGTAAGTGCTCGCACACAAAATCTAGACCCACGACAGCAACGCACCTTTTGGTTACACCTAAAAGCGCCCAATAAGACAATGATCTTGCCCCTGTTCTCAGACATTCCCTCCAAAACACAGGATCAATATCAACACCCTTTGTCTGTAGCAGCCGTAGGGTATGTGCAGCTCAAGGCAAATGAACAACTTGATATTTCAGCACAGACACTGAGCTATATTAACTTGGCTGTACTGCGCGATAATTCCTTGTTGGCGAATACTCATGTTAACCATATCACTGTCGACCACCAGCAGCCTTTTGAGCAACTGTTAAATAATACCGAAATTGCAACTAAAACACTGTTGACCAACGCCTTACAACGCTTGTCTAACGATGACTTAAGTAATGCTGAGTTCACCGCGCTATTTGCCCGAGTCACGCCAGATAAGCTGACGCCTGACGAATCTTTGCTATTTAACCGCATCGCCCATTTTGGACATTGGCAAAGTGTCACTCAGTATGCTGATTTTCTAGGTACTCAGCTGGTCTCATTGCACGATTTTGAGCAATTGAGTTTGCCCGAACAACTAACCAGACACGCTACAAAAAACACTCACCTCGATGGTGTATTACTGCGCCCTTTTCACACACTGTCTCTCGATATCAGTGAGCTAGAGCCCAATAATAGTAGAATACGTTTACGTTTTTCGGGTGCTGAGCTCGCAACGACACAAACCGCGGAAGTAACCATTCAAGCGGGTGTAAATCGCTATCGCTATACGCTTGAGGACTTAGCAACGGTTGAGCATGTACTCACTTCAGCGGACACAACTGCTGGACTTATCAAATTAACTTGGCACACGCCCTATCAGTCTCAATTAGTCAGCGTACAAATGCAGGAAAAACAGGGAAAGCATTGGCATAATATCGACTTAGCGCAAAAGCAGCGTTTTTACTTAACAGATGAACAACAGCCGCTGGTCATTGAATTGAGCCATGACGCTGTGCTGAAAATAGAGTATTTAAGCAATCATAAACGCTATCAGATTGAGCGCTTTTATCCCTCAGGCAAACATTCACTGGCGATAGAAAATGCCCGCTTACTGCGCGCGTTTGTGTGGAAAATGACAAAAAACAACCACAAACTTCCCGTATCCCCTAGCCGCGATACAAACATCGCTGTGACAAAAACAGTCTTGCCACATACCGCACCACAGCCGATGATTCAATCCCGCCACGTAATCAATCCTGATACGTTAAATGTCACAGGGTATGTAAAAGCTGAACATCAAGGGGAAAGTAATTTCGACGAACAATTACAGCAGCACCAATCCTATGAATGGGGCATTAATTTCCGTTATAAATCAGATAACAACTGGTATAAATTGAGTATAGCTAAACAACATAGCGATGTTTACTACAGTACTTATCAATTGGATGGGCGCAGCGACTGGCTAGCAAAAAACAGTGATTGGTATACTCACGTGCAGCTTCGAGCAAACTGGCAGCCAGAACAAAGAGAGTTCAACAATCTATTTTCTGGGCGGTTGGCTGTTACATTTGGCCAACGATGGCGATTTAATGACGTGCATACCAATCAATGGTGGCTGCAACCTCATTACTTCTACAGTGATGCTAAAAGCAATGACTTGATACTATCTAGTCGATTACATCCCGATATTTTAACGCGCTACAAGCATACTCACCCCTATGGCTGGCACCTTGGCTACCAATATTGGTACCAAAATCATGTTGACCAACGATTAAGCTTTCGCGCACAAATTAGCAGTAACAAAGATTGGCACAGTTTAGATAATGTACGCTTGAGCCTATCAGCAGACCAGTTTTATCAAGGACATATTCTAAGCGCGCAGCTTATCACTCGCTACGCATTTAATGATGAGCATCGGGTCCAAAGTCAATGGCAATATTTATCAAGGTTAGGATGGCAAAAGTGGTATGCCATAACGTCAAAGCAGGCTTTAAACGTTGCGCTGGATTTGGAACAAAATTGGCGTCTCGGTGAACATACCGTGGCACTACAAATAACGCTTGGCAATGTACCAACAACCGGATTTGAACCATTTAGCTACACGGAGCAATCCTTTAAATCCTTGTCTCTTAAACAACTTATGCAGCAGGTGAGTGATGAATAAAGAGCAACTAAAACAACAATTGCAGGATTTATTATTCGCCAATACCGAAAAGTTTTGGATAAATCTCTACCATCATAAGTACCAAGCCTTGATTGATGAGCTTTGTGATTGGCCTTTGCTGATGAACAAACCTGAGGATGAATCACTGCTCCCTTGGCTACATCTCCACTCCATTTCATTTATCAGACATAAAATTGAACAACAGCAGGCTCATATTTCAACCTTATCGAACGCTTACCAGCAATTTGTGGCCCGTCTGTCGAAAACAGATCTTGAACACGAACGGCAAAAGCAAATTCTAAATTATGCAGAGCAACTAGGCGCCACAAAGCAGCAACTCAAAGAAGATAAAGCCGCCTTTGAGCGCTGGTTTGATGAAGGGGCGGTCAAAGAGCGCTACCAAAATAGCGTTGCTGAGATCGAACAAAGTATCAAATTCTTGATTGCCCGTTTGGGAACCTTAAGTAAAAGCTATCTAGCGATAAATCATGGGCAACTGGAACAGACATGGCAAACGCTTGACTTGCAACCTTTTTTCTTGAATTTATTGGAACACAACCAAACGCCATTTATCCGCCATGGCATTATTCGGGCGTTGGTAAATCAAGTGGCTTTAATTCAAGAGCATAATATTGACACCGAACTGAGTGCCGATCTCATTGCTCGACTTGTTGAGTTACTTGAGGATAAGCTCAGCCCCTATACGGCCATCATAGATATTTTAGAAATTTTAATTCATCAACGACCTACTTTTGTCCGAGGTCACATGTGGGCCATGCTGTTTGAAAGTGCGGAGCACATAAATAACGACCAACTGTTTATTTTGGCTGCATTGCCCCGTGTTTTGACTAGGCAATTACAATTAACAGATAAAGATGTTGTGCTACTTACACAACTGTCAGAACACCACTCCCCCAGAGTTAGGCAGGCGCTAATTGAGCAAACGAGTCACATGTCTTACGACATTGCCACAACAATTATTGAAAATCGCTTTAATGAAGAGCACATCGATGCGGTGCGCTTCACTCTCATCAAACAGCTTTCTCAAACCCGTTACAGTGAACATGACGTTGCTTTTAAGCTGTGGCAAAAAACCTTATCAGGGCAATATAGTTTGCCGATTAAGCGCATTGCAATAGAACAAAGTGCACGCATTATGCTCAACATGCAGCTCGATAGCAGTAACCCTGACACCATATTTAAGCGTTATATAGATACCTTAAATACCGCTTTGTCACAGGAGCCACATATTGCTGTAAGACGCTATATAACTAGAGCAAGAGAACAATTGGTGAGCTTTTACAATCAATCACTGATTGCCAATATTAACGAGCAGATCACCGCATCCGACGACATAATTTTACCCTGTGATGACAAACAGCACACACTTGGCCGAACGTTGAGTTTTTTGGCGCAGCGCCAACTGGGCTTTAACGGTGTGATCAAGCATCACAAATGGTTCATCTCAAGCGGTTATAGGGTTGGTAGACGACTTTGGCGAATATTACATGAGTTGCGTCATTCCAGTTCGGATAAGCGCCAAGGGTTTAGTCATACCAAGGCCCGCAAGCCCAGTGCTCAGCTCCATGTTCCCAGTTGTAGCATCGCTCAGATAAGTGACACAAATGTACCAGGCGAACCTTTATATCATTTGGCACAGCAAAGCGCGCGCCCACATTTACCACTGTTGGACTATATACTTTCGATATTGTCTCAAGACAATCTCGCTGCGCCTGTTTTCAGCTACACGCCAGACGGTATTTTGGAGATTACAAAACCCACTACTGTATGGCGTCGATTATATGCCTACAGCTACATTTCACTGCATTTTCAAAAGATTGACTCCTTGCGTAAAGGCGGTGAGTTGGAGCAACTCCGATACTTAGAAGAGCTAACCAAGCTCGGATTTACGTGTCGATTTCTAGCTTATGGAGATGTGCTTGACTGTCAGTTCCCAGTTGAAGAAGGCATCAAGCAATTATTTGCAAAATTGAATGTTGCACCCAGCCTGCTCGCCATCTGGTCAAGCTTCAAAGAATACGCATACTCTGTCTACCAAAATACGCTGTCACAATTGGTATTCTTCGTGGTGACTTTCAGTGCCTACTTTTGGGGCAGACACCTTTATGTAAGCCGCAAAATCATCCAAAACCGTAGCGCTATTGCAGTAAGCATTGGCGGCTGGGGGACTCGTGGTAAGTCGGGTACCGAACGGTTGAAGGCTGCCCTATTCAGTGCTCTGGCACTGCGCTGCATCACCAAAACTACCGGCTGTGAGGCGATGATGATTTATTGCAAAATCACTGGCGAACAATATGAAATACCAATATTCAGACCATTCAACAAAGCCACCATTTGGGAGCAAAGTGATGTATTGGAATTTGCCAAGTCAGTTCAAGCAGATGTGTTCTTGTGGGAATGTATGGGGTTAACACCACGATATGTAAAGATACTACGTCGTTGGATGAAAGATAACTTTGTCACCATCACCAATGCCTATCCCGACCATGAAGATATTTTGGGCCCTTCAGGCGTAGACGTCGCGCGAGAAATGTCGGCGTTTGTCGGAGAAAACACACAGATCTTTACTTGTGAGCAAACTATGGCCCCTATTTTAGAAAGTGCCGCTAAAGGCAAAGGCTCCACATTGATTCAAGTACATTGGGGAGATGGTTTTCAAATCACACCGGAGATCAGAGCACTTTATCCGTACGATGAACATCCAGACAACATCGCGCTTGTTTGCAAAATGGCACAATATATAGGCATCAATAAAGATTTTGTATTCAAGGCGACCGCTGAGCATATCGTGCCGGATATTGGTGTGCTCCAGCACTTTTCACCCGCTCGAGTAGGCAAACTAACGCAATCATTTGTAAACGGAATGTCGGCTAACGAGCGGTTGGCAACCCTTGAAAATTGGCAACGCCTTGAGTTACAAAAAGTCAGTCAACAACCCCATATTCAAACTATTGCACTCATCAACAACCGAGATGATAGAGTCGCCCGCTCCAAGGTATTTGCACACATCATGGCAGAAGACATTTGTTTTGATTACCTTGTTGTCGTTGGTACTAATATTGGAGGCTTTGCCAGTTATTTGCGTACTGCGGTGTCTGAACGTATCGAAAAAGCCGCCGATAATAATGATGCGGGAACCATCGCACAGTTTTTAGAACAGTTAAAACTTATTCATTCTGACGAGGAGATGCTTGCGCGGTATAATTTGTCTTGCCCTGATGAGCCTTTAACTCTCCAAGACTTAAGCTCATCACAAGCACTCGACGAGGCGCTAAAATTAAGAGCTAGTATCTGTGACAGGCAACAACAACTTTTTTTAGCGCGCTATCAACAATGGCAAGTTGCCCAAACGCTGCTTAAACCAAATACGCCACTCAAAATCGAAATTGTCGATACCTGCTTAGCCCTGCTCAATGCCAAACTTATACTGATAGAAGATGCACAGATAAGCAGTGATGATTTGACCCATACAATCGCTCAACTCGGAAGCGATAACCAGCATCAACTCATCGTTGGAATGCAGAACATCAAGGGCGTTGGACTACGCTATGTACAAAGTTGGCAGCAATGGCAAAAAACCAAACAGCGGTGTGACACCCTAAGTCAAGAAACATGCAGTGCCAATGACTTTAAAAAATACCTCAATGAACTCAGCCAGCAAGTAAGCTTTAATGCGCTTGAAACAGCCACATTACAGCAAACTGTGACCCGCCTATTAAAGGCACCTCAAGCACAGAGTGAGTTAAGCCAAGCGGAACTTCAGATTTTACTGACTAAACTGGAGGCGTATTCCAGTATGACGCCCTTGCGTGCCTCGAAAAATCACACAGTGTCACCGGTTAAACAGTTTTTTTTCCAACTTGTTGAGTCTTTTTTGGAAGCTGGAGCTGCGGTACAGCGCAAAAAACAAGCCCAGCAAATATATAAAGATATTGCCACACAGCGCATCACGCTTGCACGGGCTACAACAGAACTCACGCAACTCAGTCAAAGTCAAAAGCCTGGCTGGTTTAGCGAGCGGAAAAAGTTTAGATAACAAAATATGGGCTGATAAATTAGGAGTAAGGCGGCGCTTTGCAGCCTAGCCACTGGATATAGATAACCACTTTAAGGCATCAGCAAATTTTAACTATTTCACGGTAAACGCCCCACAAGTTGCATACTTTATAAAATATATTTCGAAACCTTTTTGCAACATAATTAGCGTTCATTGAGCGTTAACTACTTCCCCATTCCATTTCATGTGGGTATACTGACGCGCTTTAAGTGCATAGATAATCGCTGAGCTAGCGCTGAACCATGCATATTTACTTAATTGGCCACCCGTTCAAATTACATAACTATTTGCACGTAATGATTATTATAAGGCCTCACAACACATTTGATTTAATTAGGAAGCACATATGAGTTCATTACCTAATTCAGGAGAGTTTTTAGGCCATCCTAAAGGCTTGTTCCTGTTGTTCGGCACAGAGATGTGGGAACGCTTCGGCTACTATGGCATGCGTGCCATCTTGGTATTATATTTGGTTGCAATGACCCAAGACGGTGGATTTGGCTGGTCTAACGCCGATGCACTTAGCCTGTACGGCACATTCACTATGGCAGTTTATCTCACACCATTATTTGGTGGCTGGTTAGCCGATAACGTTTTAGGGCAAAGAAAAGCTATCATCATCGGTGGTATTTTAATGGCAGCGGGTCACTTCATCATGGGTGTACCTCATGCCGTTGTAGCTGGTATGGAAGAAAATGTTTTCTATGTTGGCCTTGCTTTGCTGTGTTTAGGTAATGGTTTGTTCAAGCCTAACATCTCAACAATGGTAGGTGACTTATACAAAGAAGGTGACAAACGTCGTGACGGCGCATTTACTATCTTCTACATGGGTATCAACATGGGTGGTGCTTTAGGTCCACTAGTTGCGGGCTATGTTGCAGCGGTCATCAACTGGCAAGCTGGTTTTATCGCAGCGGGCATCGGTATGGTTATCTCGGTTGTTATGCAATTAGTGCTTAGCAAAAAATACCTAGGCGATATTGGTGTAGTACCTGCGGCTAAACTTTCAGCGGCGCAGTCTAGCACTGGCACCAAAGAACCACTCACAAAAGTTGAGAAAGACCGCATTAAAGTTATTTTCACTATGAGTGTGTTCAGTATCATCTTCTGGATGGGCTTTGAGCAAGCTGGTGGCTTGATGAACCTATTTGCAAACGACTATACAGACCGTATGTTGATGGGCTTTGAGGTACCGGCTTCTTGGTTCCAGTCACTCAACTCTATCTTTATCATCATTTTTGCGCCAGTTGTTGCCATGATTTGGTTAAAATTGGACAAGCGCGAGCCTAACTCACCTGTTAAGTTTGCCATTGCATTAGTGTTCCTAGCGCTTGGTTTCTTAACCATGATGCTCGCGCTTGTTACTGAAGGTTCAGGTCAAGGTAGCATTCAAATCAGCATGATGTGGTTAGTGCTATTCTATCTATTCCACACCTTAGGTGAGCTATGCTTATCGCCAATTGGCCTATCAATGGTAAGTAAGCTGGCGCCACTGCGCCTTGCATCACTACTGATGGGGATTTGGTTCCTATGTACAGCAGTCGCTAACAAGATTGCTGGCTTCGTCGGTTCATTCATCGGTGAAGGTCAAGAAGCAATGAACAACGCTATGGGTATCTTCATCGGCCTAGGGGCGACTGCATTACTTTCTGCAACAGCAATGTACTTGTTGAGTGACCGTCTTGTAGACTGGATGCACGGTGCTGAAGGCAAACATGAGCCTCACACACAAGAGCATATTCTTGCGGAAGAACTAGAAGTTGCTGCTGTAAAACAGTAGTCAACCAGCACTTATTACCAAAAACCGCGTGTTAAAAGCACGCGGTTTTTTTGTATCAAAAGCAGATAAAGCACTTGGGTGTACACATATAATTACACTCAGCCCGATAATTAGTGGCTTGCCAGTATTAAGTCGATAGAGATTTGCTGACAGCTCCCCTTCAGACAAGAAAATAAAAAATACTTTAAAATCAATATTGTAAATACTTATATAATGCTCATACCAAGAAAATCACTACGCCTAAACCGCCGTTGAATTGCAAATTATTCTAGATATCACCAGAGTGTCAGCAAACATCCCTTGCTCACAGAGGTTTGTGCAACTTAATTTACAAATGAGCTGTCAGCTAAATAGAGGCCTACTCTTCCTCTTTATCCTTTTTTGATTAATCATCCATCTACTGAAAAACATAATCTAACAAGCAACCCAATTTGCTTAATTGCGGGAGTATGACAATGAGTGAAGTAAAAAACCCACTAGGTTTAGTTGGTATCGAATTTACCGAGTACGCGACACCAGATGCGGACTATATGGATAAAGTGTTCACTGATTTTGGTTTCTCAAAACTTAAAAAGTTTAAAGACAAAGACATCGTTTATTACAACCAGAACGACATCCATTTCTTACTAAACAACGAGCGCGAAGGTTTCTCAGCGGCATTTGCTAAGAGCCACGGCCCAGCAATTTGCTCAATGGGCTGGCGTGTAGAAGATGCTCAAAAAGCATTTGAAGTTGCAGTTGAACGTGGTGCGAAGCCAGCTACTGACTCAGCGAATAAAGATTTACCTTACCCTGCAATTTATGGCATCGGTGACAGCCTTATTTACTTCATCGACGTATTTGGTGACAAAGGTTCAATCTACGAGAATGACTTTGTTGATCTTGAAGAACAAAACATTGTTAAAGACAAGGGCTTTATCCGTATTGACCACCTAACTAACAACGTTTACAAAGGCACCATGGAAACATGGGCTAACTTCTACAAAGACGTATTTGGTTTTGAAGAAGTACGCTACTTTGATATCAAAGGTCAAAAAACTGCCCTACTATCTTATGCGCTTAAGTCTCCTTGTGGCACCTTCTCGATTCCAATTAACGAAGGTAAAGACGACAACAACAACCAAATCGATGAGTACCTAGACGAGTATAATGGTCCAGGTGTACAGCATTTAGCATTCTTAACGAACGACCTAGTCGCTTCACTAGACCAGCTAGACAAGAGCACCATCGCGACATTAGATATCGTTGAGCACTACTATGACACTATCTTCGACCGTGTACCTTGGGTTAAAGAAGATAAAGAGAAGATCAAAGAGCACCAAATCTTAGTAGATAGCCAAAGCGAAAACTGCTACTTGCTACAAATCTTTACTAAGAACTTGTTCGGCCCAATCTTTATCGAGATGATCCAACGTGTTGACGATGGTGGCTTTGGTGAAGGTAACTTCCAAGCATTATTCGAATCTATCGAGCGAGATCAAGAACGTCGCGGCGTGATCTAAGCTATTTATCGTTATTATTTTCACAAGCAGCTTTTTTAAAAGCTGCTTTTTCCATTTTAGTTAAGGCAAAATAGCCTTAATCAAAAATAAAAAGGAACGGCAATGTCTTTTATTAACGAAACCCATGATATTAATCTGACAAGTTGGGTTGCGAGCGCAAACCAAGCTGGAACCGATTTTCCAATTCAAAACTTACCATTTGCTGTATTTCGTCGTAAAGACACTAATGAAGAGTTTCGTGGTGGTGTTGCCATCGGTGATCAAGTACTAGACCTTGCAGTGGTTGCACAAGCAGGTATTTTCTCTGGTGAAGCTCAAGTCGCTGTTGACGCCGCAAATGCACAGGTATTAAACGAGTTTATGAGTTTGGGACAAGCGTATTGGTCAGCACTACGCTTGGCACTATCACGCGCATTGCGTGAAGGCTCTGAACATCAAGCAACGCTTGCAAATGCGTTGGTTGCTCAAGCTGACGTTGAGTACGCCATGCCTTGTCATATCGGTGACTACACAGACTTCTATACTTCGGTCTATCACGCTACTTCTGTGGGTAAACTATTCCGCCCGGATAACCCTTTGCTACCTAACTACAAATGGGTACCGATTGGCTACCATGGCCGTGCATCATCAATTGATGTGTCAGGTCAGGCGTTTCACCGTCCTAAAGGTCAAACCAAAGCGCCTGATGCGGATACCCCATCGTTTGGTCCATGTAAGCGTTTAGACTACGAATTAGAGCTTGGTATATACCTTGGTAAAGGCAATGAACTAGGTGAGCAAATCGCAATTGAAAACGCAGAGGACCACGTCTTTGGTTTCTGTCTATTTAACGACTGGTCAGCACGTGATTTGCAAGCTTGGGAATACCAACCTTTAGGTCCATTCCTATCAAAAAACTTTGCATCAACCGTATCACCTTGGATTGTAACAACTGAAGCGTTGGCACCATACCGCACGCAGTGGCATCGTGATGCTCAAGACCCACAGCCAATGGCATACCTAGAATCAACGCGCAACCGCGAAGCCGGCGCGTTTGATATTCAAATGGATGTGCTGCTTGAGACCGAGAAAATGCGTGAAGCACAACAGCCTGCTACGAAACTTTCTGAGTCTAGTTTCAAGCACAGTTATTGGACAGTGGCACAAATGGTTGCACACCACACAGTTAACGGTTGTAACTTCCAGCCAGGTGACATGCTAGGTTCTGGTACTCAGTCGGGTCCAGAGCACGAAGAAGCGGGTTCATTACTCGAACTTTCTCGTGGTGGTAAAGAAGCAATCACGCTTGCAAATGGTGAAGAGCGCAAGTTCTTAGAAGACGGTGACAAAGTTATTATGCGTGGCTGGTGTGAAGCTGACGGCTTCAACCGCATAGGCTTTGGCTCAGTTGAAGGCACTGTTCTTCCTGCTAAATAATCCCAAATTAAAAGCAGATAAAAATCAAAGGTGTGCGTAAGTGCACCTTTTTATTATATAAATTTGCTGGATTTTTGCTTCAATCTTGTTAAGGTTAAGCGTTGTCTAAAATATTTTTTGTGTATGTTGAAATTAATCAGTCGCCTTTATAAGACGTTGTTCCGCTCAAAGCAGATCTTAATACGCCAAAATGGTGAGATCTATATGCTTACTTTAGCTAGCTGGGTGCAACCATTGTTGATTGCGCTCGTGCTGGGCGCTGTCGCTTGGTCTGTAATAAACGCAAAATCAGTTAAGCGCCAGCAAAGCACAATATCCTCTTTGCAAGCACAAACAGAAGCCGAACAACAACGTTTTTTAAATGAAAAACAACAAATGCAAGCGCAACTTGCACAACAGCAGCAGACACTTAATGAATTGTCTGAAAAGCAGCTTATGCTACAAAGTCTAGTAGATGCTTTGCCAAGCTCCTTAAATGAAACCAGCGACGATATCCAAGATACTGATGAAAACATCAATGCTGATAACAACGCAGAAAGCGACATCAGCAATCAAGACTCCCTGCCCGAAGCAACCTCTGAACAAAGTGAATCTGGCTCAGGAGAGCGCCAAGAGCAGCCGCCTGAAGGTGATTTTAATACTCAAGCACAACTGTTAGTAGCTAACCAAAGAGACCTACTTACAGCCTTGTCGCAGAACATTCAGACTCGCGTTACAAAATTAGCAACCGGGCTTGCCGAAGTGGGCATTGCCCCTCAGCAAGAAAGCTCTGCACTCGCTCAGGGTGGCCCATACCACCAACTAGAGCTGGAGCAACTTCCCGAAGAATACCTAAGTACAATTGATAATCTCGTGGTTTTGAACAACCTCGAGCAAGTGTTAACTACGCTTCCTGACTCTATGCCAGTGGCTAAAGACAACTACTATATCTCTAGTCAATTTGGTTTTCGAAAAGACCCTATCACGGGTAAGCGCGCATACCACAAAGGCGTTGACTTGGCAGGCTGGCATAAAACAGAAATTGTAGCGCCAGCGGCAGGCGTCGTACTTAGAGCAGGTAAAAACGGCGGCTATGGTAAATTTATTGAAATACAGCATGAACATGGATTGGTGTCTCGTTTTGGCCATTTACACACTATCAAAGTAAAAAAAGGGCAACAGATTAGTAAATCAGAGGTCATTGCTTTGATGGGAAGTACTGGACGAAGCACAAGTACCCACTTACATTATGAAGTATTACAAAATGGCAAGCATATTAACCCCATTAAGTTAACTAAGGTGATCAATCGTGTTCAGTAGTTTAATAGGCAGCGATAAAGCGCCCTCCGGTTTGCCCGCAATCATTTCTCCCAACACCGTCGTTGAGGGTCAGATAAGGTGCGAAGGTGAATTGCAAGTCGATGGTAAAGTGATCGGTGATTTGGCTATCAACACCCTGATCATTGGCCTGCATGGCGTTATTGAGGGCAATGTAAAAGCTCACATTGTTAGGATCAAAGGCACCGTGAATGGCTGTATTGATGCTGATAAGGTCATGCTTGAAAAAACCGCCAAAGTGCATGGCGATGTAATGCATGACACGCTCAGTATAGAGGCCGGTGCATTAATCGAAGGTAAACTCACTCACAAAACAGAGGTGACAAATATCACCTCGTTTAAAGATAAAGCCTCAAACAAAGACAAAACCACTAACGCTCAGTAATGTACATGTTGATATCGGCATGGAAAACTTTAGTACCCTGAGCGTCGAAGATCTCTACGGGTACTATCAAATCTTCCTTATCTTGCCACTGATGTGGCAAAGTCATTTTCGCTTGTGCAGTTAAGTCTGTTTCAGCCTTCCTCAAATACTGTACTGTCATCCCTTTGGGGATCCAGCGATGAGTCTTGTGAGGTACGGTTGCATCAACCATCACACCCGCACATAACTCAGCTAGATTACATTGTGCGATGGCATGGATAGTGCCAATATGATTAAACACGGCTTTGCGTTTCGGTATACTGGCGCAACACTCACCGGGTTCCAACTTAGTTATTCGTGGTTTAATTGAGCCAAAATAAGGAGCTTTTCTACATACAGCTTTACTAAAAAGCCACTGTCCAAACGGTAACCACTGCATTCTTTTATAAATTTTGAGTAATGGAGCCGACACGGTCAATCCCTCTGTAAACGAATTAATGATATCAAATTAACACATCCGACCTGTTGAGAAAATATGCAAGTTAGTGCATTTATACTTTTATTTTGATGACCCGGCGCTTTGTCCTGTTCTTTTTTTATGAGCGCACTAAAATAGCGGCCAAAAGGAGTCGTCATGCCGCAATCTCAATCTATCAGTAAATCTTTAGTATTTATTCTCGCGTTACTCGTCATTTTTTGCCCCTTGGGTATTGATCTGTATTTACCTGCCTTTCAAGCCATGCAGCAAGGTCTAAATGTATCTGAATCAAAAATCCAGCAAACTATCAGCGTGTACATGCTGACTGTGGGACTTGGCCAACTTGTTGCGGGGCCCCTTGCAGACAAATACGGAAGAAAGCCTATCGCCAGTGTTGGAATTGTGTTGTTCATCATTGGCGCTATGTTGGCGTCGTTAGTTGAGAGTTGGCTATGGATGATGATTGCCCGAGCAATGCAAGGTTTTGGAGCCTGCGCGACATTCGTTGCAGCTTTTGCCATTGTAAGAGACAGCTTTGGACACAAAGGCAGTGGCCAAATGATCACTTACCTCAATGGTATTGTCTGTTTTATTCCTGCACTTGCGCCATTACTCGGCGCTTGGTTGACCCTCGAGTTTGGCTGGCGTAGTAACTTTGTATTTCTAGCTGGTTTTTCGCTATTGGGGTTAGTCTTGGTACTTGGCTTATACCGTGAAACTAAGCCTACAGATAGTATCTATCAGGGCCATATTTTAGATTTGCGCCGCTTTATGCCTATGCTAACAAGCTCTGAGTTTATGTTTAATGCTGCGATCACTATGTTTGGCATGGCCGCCATGCTGGTTTTTGTAACCACAGCCCCAGGCTGGATCATGAATCATTTAAATGGTTCTGTCGCTAACTTTACGAGTTGGTTTACTGGCAACGCCGTGCTCAGTATCATCGCCAGCTTCTGCGCGCCTATTTTAATAAAGCGTCACAGCCGCAGAGCACTCATCGTGGGCTTAACGCTCTTTACACTAGGTGGCCTCGCAATGTTGTGGGCAAGCCAATATGCCCACCCAGCAGCATTTATGGCGCCTATGTATATTGCCTCAATTGGTTTTGCCTTCTCGCTGGGCTCTGCGGCTGGAAAAGCCCTCTCAGGTTTTGCTCAGCAAGCAGGCACAGCTTCAGCGTTGATTGGTGTTATGCAAATGAGCGGTGCTGGTGTATTAGCTCTATTGACACAACAATTACACTTAGCCGCACCACATCAATTGGCTCTACATTTGCTCATAACTCTGCCATTTTTAATCGCTCTATTAGGCAAAAATAAACAATTCTTACATAGTGCGGCTTAGCCCGCACCTCCCCCCTTTAAATAGGTATAATTATCATTTCCTTTATAAATCATGTATCTATTATAGTAAACCATGTAACCTGCTAGACATCCTCTAATACTAAAATAGTATATGCACATAATTTAATACTCTAAATTTTTATAAAAAAAGCAATAAAATATTCTTTACGCCGTAGGGCATTTCGATCTACTCTGTTCACCCGTTAATCAATTGTTATTTGTTTAACAATCTTTGACTAATTAACACCCTTCGTTTAACAAGCGATTCACTCATTTTAACGAACTAGAGATAATAATAATGAAACTAAACAAGTTCACTTCAGCATTAATGTTTGCCGGTATGTGTGCAGCAGCAGGCGCACAAGCATCAGATGACCGTTACATCATTCAAGTTGATAATAATAAAAAAGGCGTTGTAAAAGCGCTAGCTAAGCAATTAGGTGCACAACTTCACGTTGATGGTGACGGATTTATCGCTGCAACTTTTTCTGGCAAAGATCTTTCTCAAGTTAAAGGTTTATTAAACAATCCACACGTAAAACTCGTTGAGCAAGACTTTAAACGTGTACCAATGGCTATCTATAACGATGACGCTGGCGACGCGATGACTCAACAACTTACGCCATATGCTGTTTATCAATCACAAGCGAATCAAGTTACTTTCAACCCAAATGCAGGCATGAAGGTATGTGTTATCGACTCAGGTCTTGATAGCTCTAACCCTGATTTCATCTGGGGTAACATCACGGGTGATAACGACTCAGGTACAGGTAACTGGTTCGATCACGGTGGTCCTCACGGTACTCACGTAGCGGGTACAATCGGTGCAGCTGACAACAACATTGGTGTTGTAGGTATGGCTCCGGGTGTAGACATGCACATCATCAAAGTATTCAATGCTGAAGGTTGGGGATATTCTTCTGATTTAGCACACGCGGCAAACCTATGTTCACAAGCAGGTGCAAACATCATCAGCATGAGCCTAGGTGGCGGCGGTTCAAACAACACTGAATCAAATGCATTTGCTAACTTTAACGCTGCAGGTGGTCTAGTAATCGCAGCTGCGGGTAACGATGGTAATGACGTACGTTCATACCCTGCGGGTTACCCGTCAGTAATGATGATCGGTGCGAACGATGCGAACAACCAAATCGCTGATTTCTCGCAGTTCCCTAGCTGTGCAAGTGGCCGTGGTAAAAATGCAACTGAAGATGAAACTATCTGTGTTGAAGTAACAGCGGGTGGTGTAGACACACTTTCAACTTACCCTGCGGGTATGGCAACATCAGCAAGCTTAAACGTTGACGGTAACGTAGTAGCAAGCTCAGCAATGGAAAACTCAGGTACAGTAACTGGCAGCTTATTCTTCATGGGTACAGCTGAAGCAGCGGATGCTGGCGCTAACGGTAAAGTATGTTTAATTGACCGTGGTAACATTTCTTTCCACGACAAAGTAGCAAACTGTGAAGCATCAGGTGGTATCGGTGCAATTATCGTAAATAACGAAGCTGGTATGCTATATGGCACACTGGGTGATACGAACTCAACAAGCATTCCTGCTGTAGGCGCGGCACTTGAAGACCGTGCAACTCTCATGTCTGCAAGCACTGCAACTGTTGACATTGGTACAAGCGATTACGGCTTCATGAGCGGTACTTCAATGGCAACGCCAGCAGTTTCTGGTGTAGCAGCACTAGTATGGTCAAATCACCCAGAGTGTACTGGTCAAGAGATCCGTGCAGCACTTAAAGCTACAGCTGAAGATGCTGGTGCAGCAGGTAAAGACGTATACTTCGGTTATGGTATCGTTAAAGCTGCTGATGCAGACGCTTACCTAACTGCAAACGGCTGTTCAGGTGGTGACAACGGCGGTAACCCAGGTGAGGGCAGCATCAGCTTATCTGTTTCTGGCTACAAACAAAAAGGTAGCAACTTTGCTGATTTAAATTGGCAAGGTGCAAGTACAAGCCAAGTAGATATTTATCGCAACGGTAGCAATATTGTCACAACTGCAAACGATAATAGCTATACGGACAGCATCAGTGGCAAAGGCGGCGGCAGCTACATTTACCAAGTATGTGAGCAAGGTAGTACAACTGTATGCTCTGACACACAAACTGTTGTGTTCTAAAAACCCAACCTAATTATAAGCGGGCTCTAAAGCCCGCTTTTTAATGCCTGTTTTACCAATCATATCTTTTCTGCGCAAAACCACTTAGACTAATTAACATTGTTGAACTTTGCTCAATTTACAATGCTCAATCCAGAATCCTTCGTTTCATTTTTAATTGCGAGTGCCATCATTGCGGTTGCCCCTGGCCCTTCCAATGCGTTTTTAATGGCGCAAACCTTTACCCATGGCCGTGCTGCGGGCATGAAGAGTGCGTTAGGCTTTGCTGTGGGTGGTGTGATCCATACCGTATTTGCAGTGATTGGCTTATCTGCTGTTTTAAAAGCCTCGGAGAGTGCCTATAACGCAGTTTTATACTTGGGCGCTGCCTATTTAGCTTTTCTTGGTTTTACAACCATTAAAGACACCTTAAAAGTACACATAGACAGTGAAGATAAGCCTCATGTCAGTACCAAAAAGTCAGGCAACGTTTTTGTACAAGCCATGATGACAGAAGTGCTCAACCCCAAGGTTGCTTTGTTCTTTATCGCTTTCATTCCTCAATTTGTTGACCCAAGCCTGTCTTCACCCACATTGCAATTGGCCATCTTTGGACTGCTTTACCCTATTTTGGCATTCCCAATTGACTGCGCGTATATTTACGGCGGCGATAAAATAGCAAGCTATTTTCGTCGCCATCCTAGTGCGCCGATTTGGATAGATAGAACATCGGGGTTAATTTTTATCGCGCTGGCCGTCAACCTAATAATATGAGAACAAACATGCAAACTAAGATACAAACCTTACCAAGCAAAAAAAATATCGCCTTGGTCGCCCATGATGGAAAAAAAGCTGCACTTAAAGCATGGTGTCTCACTCACAAAGCGGTGCTACAAAACCATCAACTATTCGCCACAGGTACCACGGGCCATGTGATTGAAAAAGCAACCGGTCTAAGCGTTGATAAATTACTCAGTGGTCCAATGGGGGGAGATCAGCAAATTGGCGCAAAAATCGCCGAGCATCAAATTCATATGTTGGTATTTTTTTGGGATCCATTAGCTTCCCAGCCTCATGATCCTGATGTAAAAGCACTGTTGCGACTTGCCGCTGTGTGGAACATTCCCGTGGCCTGTAATGAAGTTACAGCAGATTTGCTTATTTGCTCACCGAGCATCGGTGATGAAATCATCCGTGATTTACCTGATTACCAAGACTACCTTGCTACCCGACTGGATTAAGTAATTTGTATCGTGCACAAGTGCACGATACAAACAATCGGCTTATCTAAAAATTTTGTTAGCCCACTTGGTTAAACCAGCTGTTACACTGCCAAAGTTATCACCGTTAAGCATAGGAATATTGCCAAGCGATTGCTGTAATGCCGCTTTGAGTAGTGGAGATTGAGCGCTTCCGCCCGTTAGATAAATCACATCAGGTTGAGTTTGCGCACTGCGGATTGCATCCTGCGCCAAGGTACAGATCTGCTTTAAACTATCCGATACAGCGTCTTGCAACTGTGTCTGTGTAACCATCGAATTCAGCCCTGACTCGACAAAATCCAGCGGGGCTAAATAATCATCATCACTAGACAACGCAATTTTGCATAACTCTCCTTGGCGAACAACTTGGTGGCCCAATTTGTTTTGTTGAATTTTAAGTAAACGGGCTAACTTTTCAGGTTCATTTACATCTCGCAGCATAGCTTGAAGTTCACGCCGATTGGCTTGCCCATAGAACTCGGTTTGTAGATGAAGATCATTAATTTTGCAGGCTTGCCAATAAAGTTGGTTTGGCATAGGTAACCCTGACTTTAATGTCGAGCCCAACCCGCATAGCGGCATGAAGTTATGATAAGCCATCGCAATATCAAGATCATTTCCCCCTAGCCTTTTGCCTGTGTGTGACAAAAAGTCTTGCTCTCGGTTACTACGTGCTCGGTAATTTGGGCCCATTTGCACAAAGGAGCAATCACTGGTACCACCGCCAATATCCACGACCAATACCTTTTGGTCTTGTGTGAGTCTCGATTCATAATCAATGCCGGCGGCTAGTGGCTCAAACAAAAACTCAACCTCTTTGAAACCCGCTCGTTTTGCTGCTGTGGTGAGAATATCAATTGCCTGTTGGTTACTTTGTTCGCCACCAATGGCCTGAAAGTTCACGGGTCGCCCTATCACGGTATGGGTTATATTTTGACCGAGCTGACGTTCCGCTCGCTGCTTTATCTGCATGATCATAGCTGTGGCAATATCTTCAAAAAAAGCAATTTGTTGTGGCTTTAGGCCTATGGCACCGAAGAATGATTTCGGTGACTTAACAAAATATCCGTCTTCAGGAAAATCAATATATTCCGCTATTGCAGCACTGCCGATGTGTAGTCCCGTTTCATTGTTCGCTAAGTCTAAGTCTTTACGGATACCGCTGATGCCGCTTAGTAAAGCCGCTCTGGAGTGCCGATACTGCTCTGCATCGGCCGTGTCAGCAAGCTGTTTAGCAACAAAATCAACCACCAAAGAATTATGCTGTGCATACAATGTCGAAGGTAAATAGTGACGCCCTGCTTCCAACTCAAGCATTTTTACGTTTTGCTCATCAACCATTGTAGCAACAGCACAGTTTGAGCTTCCGTAGTCAAATCCAACAATCATATTAACCTCACGACAGAAAAAGGTCGCGCAGATTATCACACTTGCACAGCAAACCTCAACTCAATGACATGCGCCATGGGAGTTTACAGGTTTAACCCTGTTACAGTCGCTCACGCACTCTTAAAAAGCGGGCAAAGCGAGGCTTTGAGTATTTAGTAAAGCCCTGATAGCGATAGGTGATTTGTGTTCCAATTGCAGGTGGCTGCCGACGTAACTGATCACTCAGTCCCGATCCGACTTTAAACTCAATACCCTGTTTGTTTCTTACTTTAAGCGCCCCTATCATCCCTTGATACTTGCCCTTACCCAGTGTGTAACCAATGACTGTCGCCTCAGCATCATGATAGGGCTTGTATTTGAGCACATTATCCGACCTACCGGCTTGATGTACGGCGTCTTTGCGATGCAACATAACCCCTTCTCCGCCACGCGCCAATACCTTGTGGTAATACTCATTCAGTAATTCGTTGCTGGTGAAATCATATTGTTTGATAGCTTGTAAATGGGCGACCAGAATACGGCTCAGTTCATGTTGGTAACGTTGGTAGCGTTTTATAAAGGGCATGGTTGGGTGAGGGGCGTCAAACACTAGATAGCGTATCTTACGCCAATCCTTATCCGCTGCTTGTTTGCTGCGGATCAAGCCACTTACAAAGGCAAATTGTTGATACCCTGACCAGAGTTCACCATCTAGTGGCATACTACCAAGCGGTTGTGTAAACCATTTAGGGGCATTGATGCGAAATCCACCCCGAGTTAATAACTCGGAGCCATTCCAGATGGCTCGAACACCATCAAACTTCTCACTCACCAAGTAGTCAGCGATGGGTATATTTTCACGATATGTGTTTGCTAACTCAATGCTCGGCGGGTGTGCGCTTTACCGGCGGGTAAAAAACAAAGGTAACTTATCAGTAATAGTATCCATACTTTCATTTAAAGGCTCCTTGCACTTGTGTAATGAGCCTTTAACTTTAGTATAGATATACCGTTATGCGAGCTGCTTTATTTGCTCCCAAGCCGCGAGTAAATCGCCCACTTGAAAGCTTGCTCGAGAAAAGTCTTGTTGTTCAGAATGATGATTTGGAACAACAATCGTTCTCAAACCTGCCGCCCGCGCTGAACTTAAACCTGTATAAGTGTCTTCAATGGCAACCGCTTGATTAGCTTTTAGAGAAAGCTGCATGAGCGCTTTGCAGTAGGGTTCAGGGTGTGGTTTAGCGTGCACCACATCGTCCTTACAGATAAAATATTTGAACAGCTTGTCGAGCTTATAAAACTCTAATACTGGCAGTGCTTCGGCTCGCGTACTCCCCGTGACTAATGCCAAGGTAAAGCGCTCATTTGCTCGCTGTAAAACCTCTTTGGCATGCGGCATTAACTTAGGTTGTATGGTTCGTGCAACTTCTACGAAAAACTGGTTTTTCTGATATGTTAAAGCCTCAGCATGAACATTCAGCCCGTGACGTTGATTGAGCGTTGCGGCTGCCTGAAGTGTTGGTACGCCCGAAAATTCACCGCAAAAGGTCAGTTCATCATAGCTTACCCGCCAAGGTTCAAGCACACGCATCCAGCTTTGATAATGGAGCGCTTCAGAATCCACTAAGGTTCCATCAAAATCAAATAAAATGGCCTGTAAACTCATCTTTCGCTCCTTAAAATTGAGGGTTATTCGCTTAACCCAGCTGGCGGCTCAGCACTGGCTTCCAGCCCGCTTTCCACTTCAACTAACTCATAGCCTCTTGGCTTTCTTACGACTTTTAAGACCGGCTTATCAAAAGCTGACTTTAAGCGTTCTGTATCGGCCTGTAGCTCTTCTATGCTACGACCAAACGGTGCTGCCCCCGTTTCTGACCAGTTGGTGACTTTACCATTTAAGTTATATTCCACCTCATGAATTTGATACAACGCGGCTTCATCTTTAGTCGCTTCACAAAAAATCACTCGGTAATTCCAAAATCCAGACATTATCTTTCTCTTCATTTCATACTTGGCTACGACTTTATCAGCTCTTGCCAAGCTTTTCATTACAGACAACAAAAAACCCGCTTGAAAGCGGGTTTTTCATCATTGTAAGTTACTGTGACGTTTAGAAGAAACGTACTTTAAACTCAGCACCTACATAACGTTCTTCATTCAACATGCCTGTTAGGTTGTTGAAATCAACGCCACCAATCACTACTTGCTCATCAAACAGGTTGCGAACAAACGCTGATACTTCGTATTCGTTGTCGCCAGCAGCCCACATGTAACCTGTACGCACGCCCGCTTCAAACAATGCATCACCTCTGAACTCAACAGCTTCGTACAAGAAGAAGTCAATTTCGCTGCGATAAGATACGTCACCATACACAAAGAACTCACCGCCTTCTAGCTCAGTGGTATAGCGTAGTGTAGCGTTTGCAATCCACTCAGGGGCATGAGGTAAGCTATTACCATCGATCATAGCAATCTCATCAAACCCATCGCCATCTGCAGCAAAAGGATTGGCAACTTGACGGTATGGGTCAGTGATTGTACAGGCAGAACCACATGCACCTACTTCTAAGCCAGGAGAATCCAGCTCAGTTTTGTTGTAGCTTAGGTTAAACGTTGCATTTAATTCATCCGTTAACACCCACTCTGTATCTAATTCAAAACCATAACCAGTTGTTTTATCTGCATTGATCAAACGGTTAAAGTTCGCGCCACCACCTACAGCTGTTAGCTGTTGGTCATCCATCTGGAAGTAGAATACCGTCGCGTTTACTCGGCCTTGGCCATCAAGTACATCAGATTTAATACCGGCTTCAATTGAATTAATTGTTTCTGAGTCAGCAACTGTTACAACATCACCAAACAAGATACGACCCTGCACACTTGGTGCACGGAAACCATTTGCGATACGAGCAAACAAGTTAATGTCATCGCTGTACTTATAGGCTGCACTCAAATCCCAGCTTACATGGCTATCGCTTGGGTTAGCTGTTTTTTCTAACAGTGCAGCTGCACCGATTGGGCTCATGGTACGCTTTGCATAAAACTCTTTGTCATCATCAGAATAACGAAGGCCCGCAGTGATTTTTAAATCGTCAGTTACAGTGAAGTCAACTGAACCAAATACCGCCCAAGCAGACGTGTCTTGGTTTTGAACTGCATAACCATTTTGCAAACCGTAGTTGTTCGCAGTTGGGTCATACGTCAACGTGTCATATGAGAAGCTTTCTATCGTTAAATCTTCTTCGAATAGGAAAATACCGACTTGATAGTTAATATCACCAGAGAAGTTGCTTGATAGACGAAGTTCTTGTGTATATTGGTCGTGATCAGGAATTGCATCCGCAGTTTCTGATGGGAAAGGAATTAGACCTGGACCTTGGAAACCGATAAATACTGCACCGTAACCACCGTCGACGTCAGCGCGAGAGTATATTTCAGCGCTTTCCCAAGCTGTGATTGATGTTACCGTGTGCTCAGCCAAGTCCCACTCTAATTTAAGGTTTAGACCTTGAGAGTCAACTTGCTGTGTAGAACGAGAAGCTGCATCATGATAAACAACGTCATTATCATACAGAGGGTTAATGTTATTTGAACCTTTTTCAATTAGGTTCGCACGAAACGCAATGGGACGACCATCTAAATCACGCACGTGGTAGTTTAGCAAACCAGTAAAACCATCACCTTCATACAAAAACTGTACACGAGCCGCTTTTTCGTTATAGCCACCTAGTGAGTCTTCTTTCTCAAAACCTGGCGCTTTAACGTCAATGTAATCTTCTTTATCTTGCCAAAGTACTGACACACGAGTCGAAATACGATCCGTCAATCCAGTACCTACAGCACCTTCAAAGTCTACCGCACCTTTGCTGCCGTAAGATACCGCACCATAAGCATCAAACGATTGACTTGGCTTAACAGAATCAAACTTCACTAGACCAGCCGGCGTGTTACGACCAAACAATGTACCTTGTGGACCACGTAAAACTTCAACACGTGCGACATCAAATACAGGGAAACCTTTTAGAATTGGGTTCTCTTGTACCACCTCATCAACCACTAAAGATACTGGCTGTGATGCATTTAAATCAAAATCGGTATTACCAAGACCACGAACATAAAAGCGCGGAAATGTACGACCAAAAGACGACTCTACAGACAAGCTTGGAATCTTCGCATTCATAAAACGAATATCCATACCCGCAGAGCTGTATGCATCCAAGCTGTCCCCCTGTAGTGCAGATACACTCACTGGCACTTCCTGAGCATTTTCAACACGCTTACGCGCGGTAATCTGGATCACTTCCAGTTGGTTACTTTTTGCTTCAGGGGTTTGTTCAGCAGCGAGAGTAGAAAATGAAGTACCTGCTACAGCAGAGAACAACGTTGCATTGATTAAAGTTGCTAACGTAGATCTTTTCATTGCTTTCATGTTTGGGCTTAACCTTTTATGTGCACTCTTTTTGTTCAACGGTATGTATGGTCGCCGTATCACGTTGGCGTGGTACGTTCAATTTTTCGCGCGTATCTAATTTTGCGCGGACCTCACAACCGAGAGTGCAAAGCGAACCTGTGAGGCTGAACGTGACGCCCACATTATAGCAGCTAAATAAAATATTACCGACATGCCAACAACAAAAAATCGTTTTTTTTGATTTTTTCGCAACAAGAAGCCAGACGTTTACAACTTTTAGCTACAAAAAAGCGCAATGATGAGGACATATGTCCTTCCCTACTTTTGACTCAAAATGTAGAGGTGGGCACTTTTTACCCCGAGTGGAAACGTATGCTTAACAAGCAAACTATCGGGGGGTAACATCATTGAGCCGTACGTCTTAGCGCAAACGTTTATAAAGAAGGTGAGTTCATGCTCTTAAAGACCCCTTGCTGTGTCACTTCATCATATTCTATGACAGCAATCCCAGCAGTATTAAAAATAGGTAGATGACCGGGACATAGCTGTTCCACCAAATAACTTACAATGGGCATGTGGGCAACAATCAGCCAAACATCAAGGTGCTCATTTAAGCTAATGAGCGTTTCGAGATAATCTATTGCAAATGCAGCATTACCCATAGGGGTAACATCTTTGCAAATCTCCACATAGCTGAAGTCGTTGATCGCCAGTACTTGCTGCGCAGTTTGCTGTGCCCGAGTATAGGGACTGACGAGTGCTGCTTGCGGTTTGAAATGCCCTTTTAACCACCACGCCATTTCCTTAGCTTGCTTAATTCCTCGTTCAGTTAGAGGCCTAGCTTCATCATTAACCTGCATAGGGACAGCTTCACCATGGCGCATAATTAAAATAGTTTTCATTGCACTCTCTAATGTTCTTTGTAAATTTGCCTGCTAACCTGTAGCTAATTACCTCGTTTGTTCGCTATATTAAAACAAACGACCCTATAAACATAAAGCAAAGTTCTTCATTTCGCATTGTAAGCTTTCTTTATTTACATTCTATGTATCGGCGGCAAAAATTTGAAAGTTAGTAATAATGATAATCGCAACTACCACCGGCTTACACTCGACAATGGTCTACAAGTTTTAGTAGTCAGTGACTTGTCCAGTGACAAGTCTGCCGCATCGCTTACCGTCAATGCGGGACACTTTGATGATCCTGCGGACCGCCAAGGTATGGCGCACTTTCTTGAACATATGTTATTTTTGGGTACAAAGCAACATCCCCAGCCGGGTCATTTTTCTCAGTTTGTTAGTCAGGCTGGAGGACAAAGTAATGCTTGGACTGGTACGGAACACAGCTGCTTCTTTTTTGATTGTGCACCGCAACAGTTTTTCAGTGCACTGTCATTATTTGCAGAGTTTTTCATTGATCCCCTGCTCGATGCGTCACAAACTGAGAACGAGCGCAATGCCATAGACGCTGAATTCAAAATGAAAATAAAGGACGATGGGCGTCGAATTTATCAGGTCCATAAAGAGACCGTGAACCCCAAACACCCCTTTGCCAAATTTTCGGTGGGTAACAAAACCACGTTGAGTAATCGAGATGTGTGTATAGCTCAGGAAGTGAGGGAGTTTTTCTTAGCTCATTATCAAGCACAATGGATGACGCTCGTAGTTGCTGGTCCGCACTCGCTGGAGGAGTTATCACATCAAGTAGAGCAATATTTTAGTCCTATTCATGGCTCGCACCAACGCAAGGCCGAAATATGTGAGCCACTCTATCGGCCCCAAGATTTAGGATTGTTATTACATATTGCTCCGCGCAAGCATATGCAAAAGCTGATTGTCAGCTTCGCGATGAACGGCATCGATGATTTATACAAGCATAAGAGCGTTAGCTTCTTAGCTCATTTGTTAGGCTATGAAGGAGAAGGTTCACTCTACTCCATTCTCAAAGAACAAGGTTGGATCAATGCGCTATCCGCTGGCGGTGGAATAAGCGGCAGCAACTTTAAAGACTTTAATGTGAGCTTCGCGCTTACTGATGAAGGTATTGACTACTACGAAGATATCGTAGAAATGCTGTTCGAATATATTGCGCTTATCAAGTCGCAACTCGCTGTACTTCCAAGGCTTTACCAAGATAAGAAAACGCTGCTCGACATTGCGTTCAACAATCAAGAACCGAGTCGCTTACTCGAGTGGGCAAGCAGCATAAGCGTTAATATGCATCACTATGAGCCACAGGACTATCTATATGGTGACTATGTGATGCAAGGATTCAATGAACAGTTACACACCAAACTGTGTGGCTACTTATCGCCTCACAACATGCGTATTGTGTTGATCCATCCCGCCGTTGAAGCCACGTTGAAGGCGAAGTGGTATCACACCCCCTACGCTGTCGAACAGCTCAATCATGAATGGCTAAATGCGCTGGCAGCAATCGATACACCATTACCTGAAATGCAGCTACCTAAAGTAAACCCTTACTTACAAGTAGACAACATCTTATACGATGTGACCAATAAGAACCGCACTCCGACGTTACTCAAAGACAAACCAGGCTTTGCATTTTGGTTCAAACAAGACACCACCTTTCGAGTTACCAAAGGTCACTTTTATATTGAAATCGATTCATTGCTTGGCATCAAAAGCGATAAACATATGGCACTGACGCGCCTTTTTGCCGACTTATTAATGGATAGCATGGCCGAGCAGTACTACCCTGCTGAACTAGCGGGCCTAAATTACCATATCAACTCCCACCAAGGTGGACTCACTCTGCATACTGCTGGACTATCTGGAAATCAAATTACCCTCGCATTGCAACTGCTTGAACATATGTTGCATGCAGTGATCAGTGCCACCCGCTTCGCTGAATATAAAAAGCAACTGATTCGACATTGGAAAAATCATAACCATAATAAACCCGTCAGTGAATTATTCAGTATTCTCGGGGCAAAGCTCATGCCATGGAACCCTGAACCTATGGCTTTGGCTAGGGCGTTGAAAACCATTAGTTTCAATGAGTTTTGTCAATTCAGGAATCAATTTTTTGATTCCGTACATATCAAGGCATTTTTACACGGTAACTGGCAAGAAACTCACGCTCTAGAGATGCAGAAAAAGCTTAGGCGTTTGTTTGAGAAAAGTGAGATCTTAGAGGACTTGAAGCGACCTTTGCTGGTGCTTGACAGCTATCAGCAACAGCATATCGAGAAAAGTGGCAGTGAACACGCTATGGTCTTTTATATACAAGCCCTAAGTGAAGACGTGTTTGAGAAAGTCGCGTTGATGATGCTCAACCAACTCATTAGTCAACAGTATTTTGAAACACTAAGAACACATCAACAACTTGGCTATTTAGTTGGAGCAGGTTATGCACCTTTTAACACTCGAGCTGGTATCGCGTTTTATATTCAATCACCGCAATATGACTCCAAACAGTTACTTGCAAGACATGAACAGTTTGTGGCTGAGTTTATTGAACATTTGGAAGCGCTGAGTGATGTAACATGGCAAGAAGCCATTGGCGCATTACGTTTACAAGTCGCAGAGAAAGACAAGAACTTAAGACTTCGTGCCCAACGCTTTTGGATAGCCATTACCAATGATGACCACGAATTTAATATGCAAAGACGACTTGTGGCGCAAATTGACTCCCTCGATAAAGACGCGCTTATTGCATACATTAAAACGATATTTTCACCAACCCATCCAAAAGTAGCGCTCCTTTGTAACTAAAAAAGAAACAAATTACGTCATTTCTCTTTGACTCCGACTCTTGCATCATTTAGATTAAAGCTCGCAATAAAGAGTTATGCATCTATGATAAGACGAACAATAAAAAAAACATCCATCATGATGCTGTTGTACTCCGTACTTAGCGCTCCTCTGCAAGCACTTAACTCCGGTCAACAGCTAGTATTCCTAGAACCAGTCTGGGCCGGGATCTGTCTGACTTTTTTTCTGATCATTAGTTATCTACTGGTGACTAATGCTAGGTTAAAAAAGTCTCAAGCAGTATTGCAGCTATCTGAACAACGATTAAAAAGTACTGTAGAAGGAAGCGGTGATACACTTTGGGATTGGAATATCGCAACGGGTGAAGTTGTACGGATCAACGACAAATATATGTTGCATAAAAGTAAGTCTAATCATTTTATTCCTAACGCAAAGCGAATTCATCCTCAGGACTTACCACTCGTAGAAAAGCTTCTTAAACAACATTTCTCAGAGAAAAGTGCGTTTTTCGAGGCAAGCTATCGCTTGAAAGACACTCAGGATCAATATCACTGGGTATTGGACAGAGGCAAAATCATTGAAAAGGATAATAACCTAAATCCGCTTAGAATGACTGGGACCGTAAGAGATATCAGTCACTTAAAGAGTACTGAGGAGCGCCTCAATTTATTTGCCAAATGTGTCGAATCTCTAACAGACGCGATTGCTATTTATGACGATCACTTTCGCTTGGTAGATTTAAACCCAAGTTACTTAGTGCTATTTGGGGGGAATCGAGCTCAATATGTAGGTAAATCATTTAACCTGCCAGGCTACGATGAACGCTATATCAATCAGGTTATTACCAGCCTCAAAGAAACCGAGCACTGGCAAGAAGAGTTACGACTGAGAAATCACAAAGATATTTTGCTGCCGATCGAAGTCACCATCGATGAAATTAAGAACACTCATGGCCAAGTAACTAACTATGTTGTGGTTTATTCAGACCTAACTGAGCGTAAAAAAGCAGAATCACAACTCCATAATCTATCTAACCGAGATCGCACAACAGGCTTGCCCAATCGCAATCTGTTTTTTACCAATCTAAAGAAGTTAGCACAGCAAGATACTCATCATGCCCTACTTGTGTTCGATTTGGACAACTTTAAAAAGATCAACGACTCGCTGGGCCATCAACTAGGCGATAGCCTCCTTGCCAAGCTAGCAATGCGGTTGAATAAGCTCGCTCGACAAAAAGATACCTTTTATCGACTTGGCGGGGACGAGTTTGCATTAGTCATGACAGGCACCAATGACATTCACACCATCACTCGAACAGCTAAGCTGTTTCTCGCAGCCATTGCCACACCGTTTAAAATGGCAAACCATGAGCTGGTGATCACCTCATCTGTCGGTATTGTGCTGTTTCCAGAGGACGGGGCAACACCTGAAATTCTGCTTAAAAACGCCGATACAGCCATGTATCATGCCAAGCAAAGAGGTAATCACTATTTGTTCTTCAACGATTCGATGAATGAACAGGCAGTAAAAAGGCTGCAAATAGAGAACCTGATGAGATTTGGCCTTAAAGAAGACCATTTCGTTGTTTACTATCAACCGAAAATGGACATTAAAACGGGACGCCTTGTTGGTATGGAAGCTTTGGTTCGCTTCATCACGCCGAAAAAAGGTATCATCAGCCCTGGCATATTTATTCCGATCGCTGAAGAAACAGGGCAGATCATCGATATCGGTGAGGTGGTATTGGATAAAGCCTGTAAGGATGTGAAACGCTGGATTGATCAAGGTTTATTTGACGGTCGCGTTGCCGTGAATTTATCTGCAAAGCAATTCAGTTTGCCTGATTTGACAACCAGAATTGACGTCATCTTACAAAAAAACCAGCTTCCTTCTTATTTTCTCGAACTAGAAATTACTGAAGGCACTATTATGGATGATCCACAAGAAGCGATTGCTATCATGCGTTCTCTCAGTGCACGCGGCATACACCTAGCAATTGATGACTTTGGTACGGGCTACTCGTCGTTGGCTTATCTGAAGCAGTTTCCGCTGAACACGTTAAAAGTTGATAAAGCGTTTGTAGACGATATGTCCTCTGAGCGAGGACGTAACATGGTAGATTCTATCGTCACCATCGCTCACAACCTTGACCTACACGTTGTGGCCGAAGGGGTAGAAAAAGAGGAACAACTTAGTGCTTTAGAGCAGCTTAACTGTCAGACTATCCAGGGTTATTTTTATTCCAAGCCATTATGCGCTGCTGATTTTACAGCTTTTTTAAGAGCTCAGAAACAAAGAGAGAATCAATCACAACCCAAATTGAAGGTCGTAAATTAGTAGATTAAGCACGCCACATACAGCAGCTATGTAATTGATTACGCAGCCATGCACGACGATGATGTACCCTCAATAAGCACCATGCGCAAGGACCGCACATTATACCGGCAACGACCCAACGTTTAATAGGCATTCCCTTACGAATTGCTTCTACATAAAGTAATATGGCACCTAAGAACGACAACACAATCCACATCATAAACCAGCTTAACCTACGACTTTTAATAACGGCGCGCAGGGTATCAAAATGCACAGTATTTGTACAATTAAATATTAATTGTTGCAAAATATTGCATTATTTAATTTAATAGCAGCTCAGTTCGATGCAATATTAGCAATAAGAGTGATGTTAATATAGTAGCTAGTTGATTATTAAATAATTTATTTTCTAATCATCTAAACTGCATTGAAAATTGAAACTACGAGGTATGGTTTTCATCATTAGCAGCCCGATTTAGCACGTGCTAGAGAGCGTTTTAAACGTATCAACATTAGCCGAGCAAACTTCGCATTGTTCATAACTTGATTCAGTTAAAACATGCGCAAAAGGCCGAATATTATACGATTTAAACAACTAGTTAAGTTCAAATTGTTGTTTTTTATATGTAATACTAAATTGGCCTATGTAAACAGAAGCTTTCAAGCCGTTTTATAAACGGGTAATTACAGTATTCTCATAATAGCTGCTAAAATTAGACCATGTTGTTTTAAATTATTTAGTTACGTCAAGGACACGATCATATGGATCAAAAAAGCGTACATGACTATTTGCAAAGTAAACCCGCGACGTTTATAACTCAGCCGTTTGCTCAAGATGTTGATGTCTACAAAGTGCAACACAAGATGTTTGCGACTTTATCTGAAGGTAAAGAAGGTCAAGTGGATGCCAATGGTGAGCCTGTCTGGTGGCTTAATTTGAAGTGCGATCCCGATGAGGCTTTGTTACTTCGAGATGAGTTTCCAGCTATCGTTCCTGGTTACCACATGAACAAACGTTTATGGAATACGATCATTTTGGACGGCTCAGTGCCCGACGAGAAAATTAAAGAGATGATCGATAATTCTTATAATATCGTTGTCGATAATTTGCCAACCGCACAAAAAGAAGAACTAGCAAAAATCGCAGCGTCTTTAAATAAATAAATAGATTGGATTTGGCTCCCCTCGCACATCAGCGAGGGCCATTTCCCTTTCCCCCTCCCCTTCTATTTCCTTTTCCCTTGCTCTGCTTCTAAATATGCTTGTATGCTGGCTGTGCTGCTCATGTGTTATCTATAATTACATTCATAGTTTGAAGAAGGATTTATTATGAAGAAGATCGCTGTTTTAACAAGTGGTGGGGATGCACCTGCCATGAATGCTGCAATTAGAGCAATTACATTGAGCTGTAATTACCACCAGCTACAGTGTGTCGGCTTTTATCACGGCTACAACGGTTTAATCGATGATCAATATGTAGAAATGGAGCATTTTGACATCAATCCAACCCTACAACAAGGTGGCACCATTTTGAAAAGTGCACGCTGCCAAGCCATGCTGACTTCCGAGGGCATCATTCAAGCGTGTAATACCTTAAGAAAGCATGAGATTGACGCATTAGTAGTAATTGGTGGTGATGGCTCATTGAGAGGGCTACAAAAAATCAAACAGCACTGGGAAAAACAAGTCATTGGCTTACCGGGTACCATTGATAACGACCTCAGCGGCACTGACTACACCATTGGCTTTGCGACTGCTGTCACAACTGCGACCCATGCAATAGATAAAATTCGCGACACCGCCAATGCATTTGAGCGCATATTCATTGTTGAGGTTATGGGTAGACACAGTGGCCACATCGCTTTTAATGTAGGTATCGCTACCGGTGCCGAAGCCATTATTTCTTTTGAGAATTTCTCTGCCGACCAAGCGCAATACAAAGTAACTGAGCTTTTGCGTGCAATTGAAAAACAACAGCGCACCCATGGTAGCTTTCTCATTGTACTCGCTGAAAACTTATGGCCTGGCGGTGCTCAAGCACTAAAAGAGAGTCTCACCGAACAAGGAAAAGTAGACAGTGCCATTTGTATCCTGGGCCATATTCAGCGAGGTGGTAGTCCGGTTCCTGAAGATAGAAACCTAGGAACTGAACTGGGACTGGCAGCTGTTGATGCTATATTAATGGGAAAAGACAATGTGATGATAGGACGTGCCGCAGGCGAAATCGTTGCCACACCACTTGAGCAAGTTATCAATACGGCTAAGCCAGTAAGCGCTCACTGGGTAAACGCTCACCAGCAACAATTAACTCATTACCTAAAATAGCTCAGCGTTAAGCCAGAGGTGCATCAGTACGCTGGCAACATAGCCCAAAGCAATGACAGGCGCCCATTTCAAATGACCAATAAATGTGTAGTAACCACGCGCCTGTCCCATCAAGGCGACACCTGCTGCAGAACCAATAGATAGCAGACTGCCCCCAACTCCTGCGGTGAGGGTGATCAATAGCCATTGTCCATGTGACATTTCAGGCTGCATGGACAACACAGCAAACATCACCGGAATATTATCTATCACCGACGACACGATGCCCAAAAATATGTTAGCTGCCGTTGCACTCCACTGCCCATATAACATCTCAGACAGAAGACCTAAATATCCTAAAAAGCCAAGGCCTCCTACACACATAACAATGCCATAGAAGAATAATAAGGTATCCCATTCGGCACGCGCCACTTTATTGAAAACATCAAATGGCATCACACTGCCCAACAGATCTATACGTCTTTGATCGCCAGCTTGCAGCGCTTTATTACGTCTTTTCTCCAACGTAATACGCAAGTAATAGCCAAATAGTTGTAAATAGCCTAATCCCATCATCATTCCCAGAACTGGTGGCATATGCAACAAGCTGTGACACAACACCGCAGTGAGAACAGTCAATAAAAACAATGCTAGGATGCGTCTAGCACCGCGCTTCATTTTAGTCGGCTCATAAAGCGCCGAAGGCATTTTCTTCTCAACAACAAAGCTCATTATAAATGCAGGCACCAAATAGTTGACTAGCGAGGGGACAAATAAAACCATAAACTCATTGAACTGCACCATACCCGCCTGCCAAACCATCAAAGTCGTAATATCACCAAATGGGCTGAATGCTCCCCCAGCATTTGCAGCCACCACAATATTAATACAGCTGAGATTAATAAATCGTTTGTCACCTTCAGCCACTTTCATCACCACTGCACACATTAACAGCGCCGTGGTTAAGTTATCGGCAATAGGTGAAATAAAGAATGCTAGAAAACCGCTTATCCAAAACAAACTCGTGTAACTAAAGCCTCGTTGGATCATCCAAGCCCGCAACGCGTCAAATACTTTGCGCTCCTCCATAGCATTTATGTACGTCATCGCAACGAGCAGAAATAACATCAGTTCGGCAAACTCTAGTAAATTATGCCTAAACGCTTCTTCCGTCACATGAGGAATATCGTGAGTAACATAGTAAGCGCTGATGAGTATCCAAATTACGCCCGCTGCCACCAATACTGGTTTGGACTTTCTTAAATGAAGCTTTTCTTCAACCATGACCAATGCATAGGCAATCACAAAGATCAGGATACAAAGCCCGCCTAAAAACGATGACGTCAGGTCTAGTCGTTCCACGCTTGCCCAAGCGGGGGAAACCATACCGATTAACAGAATGACCAACAAACCAAACTTGTAACTCACTGTGCTCATGGACTTATTTTGCCTTTTTATCTAGTGGACGAAGGTGCAGCAAAGATATTAAAAAACATAGCATATTTGTTGAGTCATTAATCATTCTTATACAAACGATATACGCCCTAGTCTTTGCATATTATATGTTCGCTTTTTTGGTGAAGATTGAATATTACCCATTGGTATTAAACCAAAATCCAAAAGGGGGACGTAGTCGGCTTTTGTACAAATCAAGAAAGGGAGTTTGGTGGTAGAAGAAAATAAACAGCCAACACAGCAAGAGCTCATGTTGGCTGCCCAGAAATTACTTGTTTGTTAGCTTTTCAATCGCCAGAATGAGTAACAAGCCACCCACTGCCAGCGCTATACATATTCCGGTTTGCGGTGCCATACCAGTCACTGCTGCAAACTCCATGGGAGTCACATTTTGCTGTAACAGAGGCTTTTCTATGCCGCTAGAACTCGTGTAGGTTGATAGCACGGTTTTCCACGGCCAGAGTAAATTGAGCGATCCCAACAAAAAACCAGCCAGTAGTGAAAATGTCACCTGTTGATACTTATCGAGCAGCCAAGATAAAAAACGAGAAAAAACCATGAGCCCCACCACACAGCCCACCAAAAATAGCCCAACCAACATAACTTCTTTTTGCGTAATGGCCTGCAGAACATGGCCATACATTCCCATCAATAACAGGATAAAGCTACCAGAAATGCCGGGTAAAATCATAGCGCACACCGCAATTGCACCAGCAACAAAAAACATCCACCAATGGGGCTGAGCTTCAGTAGGCGCGAGCGTCGTAATAACAAAGGCAATCGCCGCACCGAGTAAACAACTTAGTATCGTTTGCCACCGCCAGTGAGTAACCTGCTTGGCTACATGGATAAACGATGCCACTATCAAACCAAAGAAAAATGACCATACCAAGATTTGATGATTAGCCAACAAATAGGTGATTAACTTTGCTAACGACGCGGCACTGGTTATTAACCCTGCAAATACAGCCAACAAAAAAGACCCGTCAATATGACGCCAGCACGCTTTGATACCATCATTTTTCAGTATACCGAGTGCCGCTAGATCAACACTCTTTATCGCATGTAAGAAGCGTGAGTATATGCCTGTAATAAAGGCAATTGTACCGCCAGAAACGCCCGGCACAACATCCGCGGCCCCCATGCCAGCCCCTTTCAAAAATAACCAAACATAGTCTCTTTTAGAATCACGATGCTCTGTCACTTATCTACTCCATCTTAAATTTGGGCTTAGTCTAACGGAAAACGACTCTTGCAAACAGCATCATAAATCGGTTGTTTCCATATTTAGCGCGTATGATTTGACTAAATAAAAATGTATCGCTGCCGATATGGTGACATGAGCCAATTTTTTTAAAGCATTGTTATGAAGCTTATTTCGCTAATTTTATGCGTGTTCCTAGTACCGGCGAGCACTTTTTGCATCGCTGCCTCTGCGCCATTTATCATGCCGCCAGCACGCACAGCCATAGAACAAGGCGACCTAAACAAGTACTTTTCTAAACAGCTTGTTGAATTAGATACCGAACATGGCAAAGTTTTAGCTTTATATTCGCCCTATATGAGTGCAATCAAACGTGGTGTTGTGGTCATGCTTCCAGGAGCAGATCAAGGGCCATTATCACCCCACGGCCTCAGCTATCTATCTCAAGCGCTGACAGATGATGGTTTCGATACCTATGCATTGCAAAGTCCTGAACTCAACTGGCAAGCTGGCATGTTTTCAGACGACGCCACCAATGAAAACACATCCTCTGAGTATCAGGGCCCTTGGTCAGAAGCCATGCTAGATGAGTATAAAGAAAATTTATTGGCCAGCTTTGAGGCATTACAGCAAACTCTCGATTTGAACCCTGAGCAACAGTTTGTCGTTATTGCTGCTGGAACCAGTGCGGGTGTGTTTTCAGAACATTTGGCTGCTCTACCGAATGTTGAGATTGACGCCCTCATCACCCTCAGTGCACAACTTCCTAATATTAAAAGAAATAAGCATTTACCAGCGGTACTGTCACTGGTTAGCCCCCCCCTACTGGACATCGTCTACTCACAAGACAATCAAACCTTGCTAGACAATGCACAGCAAAGGAAGCGGTGGGTCAAACGCAATAACAAATATGACTACCGACAACGTGAGTTGTTTGGTGCAAGCAACGAACCGCTGCAACATCAGCGGTTGAGAAAGGAGCTTGACGGCTTCTTAAGGCAATTGTGATTAACTGACCTTTTTCAAAAACTCGTATGCAGACTGAATATCTTGGCTTTTACGTTTAGCAACCTCCATCATGTGCTCAGGTAAGCCCTGTGACACTAACTTATCGGGGTGATGCTGGGCCATTAGCTTACGATATGCTCGTTTGATGTCTTTCTCACTGGCATCATTACCAAGCCCCAACACCGCCAATGCCTGTGATTTAGAAAAGGTGCCGCCATTGCTCGTTGTCTGTTTTTGTTGATAGTGGTTCTGTTGTTGCCCATTTTGCTGACTGTGATGCTGGGCTCGCTGCTGACGAAAACTAAACTCCGCCTGATAACGTTTAAGAATAAACTGAAAATGGGTGGCAGAGATCCCCAAATATTGACTGACTTTTTGCAACAACTGTTTTTCTTGAGCCGCCAAGTGCCCATCCGAAAACGCCATTTGAATTTGGATTTCTAAGAATAACTGCAACAAATCATAGCGCCGAGCAAAGACATCTTTAAAATCACTGATCGCCTCTTTTAATTGGAAATCGGCACTTTTACCCGCGCGAAAAGCATTTTGAGCTTCCTGCCTATTTTCACCGTGCAGCCCCATTTCATCCATAAATGCCGATGCAGCCTGAATATGAATTTCACTCACCCGACCATTAGATTTAGCAATGTGCCCCATAACCGCAAAGCAGCTAGAAAAAAACAGCGCTTGGCGTTGATGTAAGTCATCGCCACTAAAGAACCCTTGAAAGCCACCAACCTTATCAAAGTTTTGTTTTAAGCTCTTGTCGAACATGTGACCGAGCCAAAACCCTAAAATCGCCCCAACCCAACGCCCAAACATGAAGCCAAAACACGTACCAAGCAACTTACCCCACATTATTGTTGCTCCCACTTACGATTCATTTCTGATAGCCGTTCAGGCGTGCCTATATCGTGCCACTGACCTAAATACAGTTGTGTAGATACCCGGCCTTGTTCAAGTGCTTCTCTTAGCATTGGGCCTAAAGGAGTAAATCCAGGCGTCAAATGTGAAAAGAAAGAGGCGTGATATAAACCTATGCCCGAAAAAGTATAACGCTGTTCATTCAACGGTTGATGCGCCAAACGAAAATCACCGTCAGGATTATGTACAGGGTTTTCGACCAAAACGATATGCGCTTGTTGCGGCTCTAACACCAACTGCGTTAACGCACTCACGTCATAATCGGTAAATATATCGCCATTAATGACGATAAACTTGTCATCGTCATTACTTAGTAGCGCTAAGGCGTTGAAGATACCACCTGCGGTTTCTAAACCTTCCTGCGGCTCATAACTGTAATGGATATGCACACCCCATGACGAGCCATCGCCAAAATACTGAACGATTTTGTCCCCTTGCCAAGCTAGATTGATCACTATGTCTGTGATACCTGCATTTTTCAGGCGCTCTATGTGATACTCAAGTAATGGACGGCCAGCTACCGTCAACATGGGCTTGGGTACATCAGCGGTCAATGGCATCATTCGCTTACCGCGTCCAGCCGCAAGGATCATGGCTTTCATACTGTTAAACTACTCAACTTTGCTTCTACTTTTGGCATTATGTCATGCCGTATCCAAGTTGCAAGCCACTGAAACGACTCGTAACATTTCGCAACATCATGGATATAATCCAAAGTTGGAAGTATATTTTGCAGATATCCAGATTTACCATCTCGCAGTAGCAGGCGGCAGAATATCCCCGCAGCTTTAAGATGCCGTTGCATGCCAGTTAAGTCAAAATATCTGCTGTACTGCTCAAACGTCATTCCAGCAAGTAAGTTTGCATCACGCAACACCACAAAGCTGGCTTTTTGTAATACATTAAATTCGTCTTGTGGTAACTTGAAATAACAATCTCTAAGTAGAGATACTGCGTCGTAAGTAACCGGTCCTTGCACCGCATCTTGATAGTCTATAAGCGCCCACTCGCCACTTACATTCATGATATTTCGACTATGAAAGTCGCGATGCATCGTCACCTGAGGCTGTGCGAGCATCGCATCAACCAACTGCTTTTTTAGCAAGAGCCATTGCTCAACAGGCAAACTGCTTTCGTCTAGTTCTAACCAATCACACACCAACCATTGCCAGAAAATATCTAACTCCATGCCAATAAATTCAGCGTCATAGGGTTTCATAAATTCAGAGACGGGAGTACTTGCGATGTTCGCAAGTAAGGCAATGATTTCTAGATAATCTTGCTGCCGAGTTGTAGTACTCAGTCTATCAGCTAAATGCTCAGAGCCTAAGTCCTCCAACAACATGAGACCATTGTCCATATCAGCGTGCAAAATGCTTGGCACCCTCAAGCCGCCTTGCGCAAAACAACTGTTTAGCGCGACAAATGGCTGGTTATCCAACTTGTCAGGGTCTGAATCCATCAAAATGTAGCTGTGCTCTCCACTGACGACCCGACTATAACAACGAAAACTGGCATCGCTCGTGATAGCACGATGTTGGTATTCGATATTACCAAAGTACGACTTTAAAAAGCCTTCATACAAGCTTTTTCTATTTTGCTTTTTTGTCACAAAATTCCACTCTTAATTACTGTATTTCACTAAGTTTTACTTTATCATGTCTTGCTTAATATAAATAACGGCGTTCAAGGTTAATAAATGAGCAAAACATGGGCTGCAATCGTCTCCGTATTGGTAAGTACCAGTGCGATGGCTGCATCTGAGTCTACAGCACAGCTATGTGGCCAATTTTTGCAAACGCAACCATGGCAACCACTCAGCTCACTACCTAACAATGCAATCGATATTCAAGCTGACGATGTCGAAATGCAAGGGAAAGAAAGCGCGGAGTTTTCGGGCAATGTTGTTATTAATACCAACAAAATGTCGCTTTTTGCCAGCAGTGCACTGATTGACAAAAAACAAAGCCTACTCAATGCAACCGGCCCACTGCGCTATCGTGACCCATTCACCGATGTCAACGCCAATGCCCTTTATGCAGATTTGAATGATAATGAAATTAGCTTACTTGGCGCTGACTACCAACTAACACAACAGCTTGGTCGCGGGGGCGCAGAGAAGTTTTCCGCCTCTGGGGAAAAAATTTCGTTATTCAACTCAAGCTTTACCACTTGTCCATCAGAGCAACCTTTTTGGGCGCTTGAAGCGGACAACATTACCTTATCAAAGCAAGATGGGTGGGGTGAGACACATAATGCGGTGCTCAAAATTCTCAATACACCGGTTTTATACATCCCCTATTTTACCTTTCCCATCGACGAGCGACGTAAGTCTGGGCTACTAATGCCAAAAATTGCTCCTTCAAGTCGCTATGGATTAGAAGTTGTGTTGCCATATTATTGGAACATCGCACCAAACTATGATGCCACCCTATCACCTCGATACATGTCAAATCAGGGTATACAACTTATCAGCGAGTTTAGGTATCTAACACCAAAGCACTCTGGTCTTCTAGGAATAGAATATCTGGAAAAAGATGACTCTGAGCCGACGCTTGAAGAACGCTATCTGGTGCACTGGAATCAACAAAGTTACTTGAACAAAAATTGGCGTTTGAGCCTTGATATCACCAACGTAAGTGACGATAACTATCTCACCGACTTAACCTCCGATTATGCAAGTGAAACAGGCACACAATTGGATAGGACGGGTATTTTGAGCTATCTCGGTGAGCAATGGCTCACCGATATTAGATTTCAAACATTCGAAGTCTTGGGGGATCATACTGAGTCATATGCCGCGTTACCACAAATAAACTGGCGAAATCGATTTGCTTATCGCGCGTTAGGCATAGACTTTAATCTGCAAGGTGAACTGAGCCATTTTCGTAATAAGGATCTCCTAATTGAAGAAGCAACTCGCTTTCATATTGAGCCAAAAGCCAGCTACAAGATAAATGACTACGCATGGTCATTACTGGGGGAAGTTAGCCTGCTGCATACCCGCTATAAGCAAGAAGGTGATTTACAAAACACACAATTTACAAGTGATGTGACGCGTACTTTGCCAAAGCTTAGAATACATACACAACTTAACTTTGAGCGCGAAAGTACCCTATTCGCTTCAGGTGGTACACAAACACTAGAGCCTCAAATGCAGTACTTATACACGCCAGAACGTGACCAGCAGAATATCGGCTTATACGACACCACCAAAACTCAGGATGACTTTTATGGTCTATTCCGCGAGCAGCGATTTTCAGGCGTGGATAGAATCGCGCAGGCTAACCAGATCACATTAGGTGCCACAACGCGCTTATTCGACGACAAAAACCTGGAGCGGTTCAACTTCAGTGCAGGACAAATTATATATTTGGAAGATAGTGTTAAACCAAGCGCGCAAAGTCTCGATGGCCAAACAAATTATAATGCCTTGTTTGCAGCCCAAACCATGATACATTGGCACAGGCGTTGGTACTTCTCTGCAGGTATTCAGTACGATGCCGACGCAAAAGAGCTCATTGAGTCTCATACAACACTGGATTATAAAGGTGACAACAATAAGTTAGTTCAATTGAACCATCGTTACGCCAGTGATGTCTCAGGATATGAAATTGATCAAGCTGGTATGTTTGCCAGTTTACCTATTAATGATAATTGGCAGTTAGTCGCAAGCTATCACCGGGACTTAAACACTTCGCGTAGCGTTGAGGTCTTTGCTGGAATACGCTATGAAAGCTGTTGCTGGGCAATTCAAGTTACGGGTAAAAGGCAAATTGAAACAGATTTAAATCGCACTATTAATCAAAACGATGCGCAATTTGACTCAAGTATAGGCATTAGCTTTGTGCTAAAAGGCCTTGGCGGCAAGTCAAATTATGATATTGAGCAAGTCCTGCAACAGGGACTATTCAACTATCGACGCCCTTATTTTTTAAATAATTAATAAATATTAGAACATTATGAATTTTAAAAAGCTGTTATTGGTTGCCCTATTCGGGATGAGCATCAACCAACACGCATTCGCTGAGCGAGTGCAAATTGATAAAGTAGTCGCTACCGTAAACGACGGGGTGATTTTACAAAGTGAAGTAGACCAGATTATCCAGCGAGTTAAAGAGCAAGCGAAGCAACAAAGCACCGAGCTTCCTTCTGATAATACGCTACGCATTCAAGCATTAGATCGACTTGTCGACCAAACGCTGATGCTACAACTTGCTGAGCGTATGGGCATGGAAATATCTGATGCCCAACTTGATCAAACACTGGCTAGTATTGCTCAGGAGCAAGGCGGAACCATCGCTGATTTAAGAAAAACCGTTGAAAGCAGTGGCGAAAACTTTCAAGAGTATCGTGAACAAATTCGTAAAGAGATCACCATTGGTCAAGTAAGAAGAGCAAACGTTGACCGCCGCATCTATATTAGTCCTCGGGAAATTGCTAATTTGCAGAAAATACTTTCAGAGCAAACGGGTAACGCAGAGGAGTTTGATTTAGGCCATATCTTAGTCAAGATCCCAAGCAAAGCGACGCCAGAAGAAATCGAAGACGCGAGAACACGTGCGGACAAGGTTATTGAGTTTCTCAATGAAGGCAGAGATTTCAAACGTATTGCGATTGCTTCTTCAAGTGGTCCTAAAGCCCTTGAAGGTGGTCAATTAGGATGGATGAGTATTAACGAAATGCCTTCGTTGTTTGCTGAGGCTATTAAAGGCAAGAAAAAAGATGAAATTGTTGGCCCAGTTCGTTCAGGAGCAGGATTTCATATTTTAAAGGTTCAAGACATTCGTGGCCGCCAAGTTGTTGAAACAACTGAGGTTCGATCTAGACATATTTTGATTAAACCTTCCATCATCCTAAGTGAAGAAAAAGCAAAAGAAATGCTCACTGGCTTCGTGGCTGATCTAAGAGCAGGCAAGGCTGATTTCGCTGAGTTAGCAAAAGAACACTCGGAAGATCCAGGTTCAGCCCTTAAAGGCGGTGAATACGACTGGACGGACCCAACGACCTACGTACCTGCGTTTAGAGATGCAGTGCTATCGTTAGATAAGAACGAAATAAGTGAACCATTCAGAAGTTCATTTGGTTGGCATATTGTGCAATTACTTGATAAGCGTGTTGCAGACAAAACCGAACAAGCAAAACTCAATCGCGCTCATGGATTATTGTACAACCGTAAGTTCAAAGAAGAAGTGTTCAAATGGCAAAGCGAAATAAGAGAGCAGGCCCATATTGATATTTTCCCTGTTGAGTAAGTGATTATGAGCCTAAGAATTGCGATCACGCCTGGCGAACCCGCTGGCATTGGACCCGATCTCGTTATAAAGTTGGCGCAAAAAAGCTGGCCAGCACAATTAGTTGCTGTGGTTGACAAAGGCTTGATGGAACAACGAGCAGCGCAACTTGGACTGTCGGTTGAAATGCTCGAATTTGACCCGAGCCTGCCTGCGACTCCGGCAGAGGCAGGTAGCTTGTATTACATGCAAGTTGATAAAGGGGGTGAAGTCGTTCCTGGTGTTCTGGATGAAAAGAATGGCCGCTATGTTTTAGAAACATTGCGTTTAGCATCTGAAAAAAATATGGACGGCACATTTGATGCGGTGGTCACAGGACCAGTTCATAAAGGCATCATCAACCGTGCTGGTATTTCTTTTAGTGGCCACACAGAATATTTCGCTCAGCAATCTGGAACCGCCGATGTCGTAATGATGTTGGCAACTGAGGGCTTGCGCGTGGCGTTGGTCACAACGCACATTCCACTTGAGTACGTATCAAGAGCCGTTACCAAAGAGCGACTTGCAAAGGTAGCAACTATCCTGCATCACGACCTACAAAGTAAGTTTGGTATTGAGCAGCCAAAAGTGTTGGTCTGTGGACTAAATCCCCATGCGGGTGAAGATGGTCATTTAGGCAGAGAAGAAATAGATACCATCTCTCCAACCCTACAGATGCTTAACCAGCAAGGCATGAATTTTATCGGCCCACTACCCGCTGATACACTATTTCAAGCGAAATATTTGGATAATGCAGACGCCGTGCTTGCTATGTATCACGATCAAGGCTTACCTGTGTTAAAATACAAAGGATTTGGTAATTCGGTCAATATCACTCTAGGATTACCCTTTATACGCACCTCTGTTGACCATGGCACAGCCCTTGATTTGGCCGCCACAAATAACATTGAGGTGGGTAGTTTTGATTTAGCGATCCGCGAAGCTATCAAGCTCGCCACTGAAAAAGCACAGAATTCATGACAGATAAAGTACACTTAGGGCATCGCGCCCGTAAACGTTTTGGCCAAAACTTTCTAAACGATGACATGATCATCGACAAAATAGTGACCGCCATCGACCCTAAACCCACGGATAATCTGGTTGAGATAGGCCCAGGTCTTGGTGCTATCACTGAGCCTGTTGTTGACTTAAGTGGACATTTAACTGTTGTGGAGCTTGATAAGGATCTAGCTGAGCGCTTAATCCACCACCCTTTTATGGGACCTAAGTTGACAGTACATCAGGGTGATGCGATGAAATTCGACTTCTCAAGCTTGATTAAAAGTGACGAGAAATTAAAGATTTTCGGTAACTTACCATATAACGTGTCAACACCTTTGTTGTTTCACCTGTTTGAATTTGCGGACCACGTTGAGCATATGCACTTCATGCTGCAAAAAGAGGTTGTTAAGCGCATGGTTGCCGGCCCTGACTCTAAAGCTTTTGGTCGTTTAAGTGTAATGACACAATACTATTGTCATGCAATGCCTGTTATCGATGTCCCCCCTGAGTGTTTTAAACCAGCACCTAAGGTCGATTCGGCAGTGATCCGCTTAATCCCTAAAAAGCCAGAGCAACGCACAGCTAAGTCAACTAAGATACTAAACACCGTATGTTTAGAGGCATTTAATCAGCGCCGTAAAACACTACGCAATAGCTTATCAAACCTGTTAACCTCTGAAGAAATGGAACAATTAGGTATTGATGCCTCTAAACGTGCTGAAAATCTATCACTTGCACAATTTATTGATATAGCTAACTGGATATATGACAACAAGCAGTAATATTGGCTCACCGATCAAGGTTTCCGTAGAAACATTTTACGTAGAAGCCCAATCGCAGCCCGAAAAAGACAAATACGTATTTGCCTATACCGTTACAATTAAAAACCATAGTTTGTGTAGTGCTAAGCTACACAGTCGCTATTGGCTTATCACCGATGCCAACGGCAAAGAGACCGAGGTAGAGGGTGAAGGTGTGGTAGGTGAAACGCCTACTATTGGGCCTGGTGAAAGCTACAAATACACCAGCGGTGCGATTCTCGATACGCCACTGGGTACAATGCAGGGCTACTATGTAATGCGTAACGAGTTTGGCAGTGAGTTCAAAGCACCGATTGAAGTGTTTCGTTTAGCCTGCCCAAATATCCTACATTAAGTACTATGGCTCAATACGCGATTGGTGACTTACAAGGTTGCTATAAACCCTTTGCGCAACTGCTCGAGATTGTTGACTTTAACCCTAGCCGAGATCATTTGTATCTGGTTGGGGATGTCATTGCCCGTGGCCCTGATTCTCAGGCCTGTCTCGACTTTTTATGTCACAACCAACACGCGATTAGCATTACGCTGGGTAATCACGATTTACATCTTTTAGCATGTGTCGCACTTAACAAAGCACCCAACCCAAAAGACAAGCTTGAGAACGTATTTGCCAGTAGTAGATTATCTCAATATGTTGCGTTATTGCGCGCTCAACCACTGGCTGTGTTTCTGCCCGAGCTTGATACTTTTATATCTCATGCTGGCATACACCCTGATTGGAGCGTATCACAAGCAATGGAACTCGCCCAATTTGCCCAACAATGCTATCAATCAGATGAAGCGCTATCATACTTTGCAAACATGTATGGAGAGCATCCGAAACAAGCTCTCAATAAATTGAATTCTCATGATAAATTTAAAGCTGTAGTAAACACCTTTACCCGTATGCGATTTTTAGATGACAAACAGCAATTGAATTTGAGCAACAAGGGACCTGCGAGCTCAGCCAAGGTGCTTAGCCCATGGTTTAAGCATGAGCGTTTTAAGCACGATAGAACTCGTTATATTTTTGGTCATTGGGCGGCACTTGAAGGTAAAACCAATATGAAGAATATCATTGCCTTGGATACTGGATGTGTCTGGGGTGGTCCAATGACCATGCTGGACCTACAAACAAGTGAGTATTTTTCAAGCAAATAAGGTATACTCGCCTAGTTTTACTGAATTTTTTAGTCGCTTCTGCTATAAAATACTTAACTTATCCTGAATGAAACCGATAAGTTATTCAATCCTATTAGTAAATTTATGGAACCTGTATGAACTTGACTGTTAGCCAAAGAATTTGGGGTGGCTTTATATTTATCACCCTTTTACTGCTGTTAATTGGCGGAAACTCCTTGCTAAGGATTGCAAATATCGATAGCTCTACACAACAGGTGAATCGATTGTCACTCCCTGCTCTAGATAAAAGCTCAGAGTTACAAGTAGAGTTTTCATTAATGAGTAAAATGGCGCAAGGAACCTTCTACGCGCAAACACAGCCTGAATTGGATAAACTGAAATCGCAATTTAGCAAAAGGCAGCAAGCGTTTGAAAAAACCTATGCACAGCTACAAGAAGTTGTACAGGCAAATCCCAAGTTATCAAGTAGCGCTAGAGATGTAGGTAAAAGCTTCAATACCTTTATAAAGTCGGTAACTAGTCTACAAAAAGATAAAGCACTTGAACTCGAACTACGTAAAACACTCAAAGTACAGCTGGAAAACATCGAGTTAAACGCAGAAGATGCCACAACCGTTGTTTTGGATATCATAGATTTAGACGATCTGAAAGAGCAAAATGCCAGAGCCTATCAAGCCGCCACAAGCATGGAGAATAACTTTTCCTCTGTGGTAACCAATAGCACAGATATGCTCTCCATAGACAATCTTAATACGCTGTCAATTGTTAAAAACGATCAAAGCTACCTTGTTGAAGAACTGACACGCAATATGGCACTAATGAAAGGCCCTGTGGAAGCGTTAGATGCCGATTTATTCGCTGATTTAGAGTCATATCATCAAGCATTAGAAAAGAATATAACTGGCAATCAAAGCTTATATGAAAACAAAAAACGTTTACTCAATGCGCTTGATATGACGCGTAAAGAATTACAAGACTCTGAACAAGCCACTCAAGGTGCCATCAAGCAACTAGATGAACTTCTGGACGAAGCAAGTAAAGTCGCGTTTAATCTGCAACAAGGTGTGCGTGAAGACGTGGCTGCGGCTAACTTGTGGACATGGATCGGTATGATAGTCGCCACACTCATGGCCATTGTGGTTGCATATATTACTGTGAATTTAATTACCAAGCCTTTAGCTGAAGTAAACCGCGTACTAACCATCGTTGCGCGTGGCGATATGACGCAAAGACTAGATGATTCTGCAAAAGATGAATTCGGCGAATTATCACGTAGCTGTAATACTCTTATTTCAAGTCTACGAGAGTTGATTACAGGTATCGTTTCTCGTTCAACACAACTTGCAGCAGCGTCTGAAGAAACATCAGCTATCACCACTGAATCAAGCCAAGCGATCCGTAATCAACAAGCGCAAGTCGAGCAAGCGGCTACCGCGACAACGCAAATGAGTAGTACGTCACACGGCGTCAGTAACAGTGCACATCAAGCATTGTTAGAAATTAAAAATGCCGACAAAGAAGCCGAGCGCGTAAAAGGGATTTCTTTTGAGAATAAACATACCATTGAGCAATTGGCACGTGAGGTAGATGAGGCCTCAGCGGTGATTAACAAACTACATCAAGATAGTGCGTCAATTGGCGGGATCTTAGATGTGATTCGTGGCATCGCAGAGCAAACCAACTTGCTGGCGCTCAATGCTGCAATTGAGGCTGCCAGAGCGGGCGAACAAGGCCGTGGTTTTGCCGTCGTTGCCGATGAAGTGCGCTCACTAGCCAGCAAGACTCAAGAGTCTACTCAGGAGATCCAATCAATGATTGAATCGCTACAAGCTGGCGCTGAGGAAGCGGTAAGAGCCATGTCTAAGGGTAAGCAACAAGCCGAGTCTTGCGTAGAGCAAAGCGATCTGGCCAACGAAGCGCTGAACAGCATTACACTTGCCGTATCTCAAGCTCATGATGTGAGCGAAGAAATATCGAACGCCGCCAATGAGCAGCAACAAGTAGCTCAGGAGATCAGTGAGCGACTTGAGTCTATCGTTTCGATTGCAGAACAAACTGCTGAGGGTGCAAACCAGACGTCAATCTCAAGCAGTGAAGTAGCGAAGCTTGCAGAAGAATTGAGACAGTCAGTAGAGCAATTTAAAGTTTAAGCTGACGGTGATACTAAGAAGCGCCCTTGAGGCGCTTTTTTATTGTCTTTTTTACACGCTGGCTTACGAAGTTTTAGGTGTCAAAAGCGATTTATCTAATATCTAATATAAAAAAAAACCCGCAAGCGCGGGTTTTTGATTTGATTTACTTAGTCATTAAAACAAGCTGTTTGCCTTGTTTACCACATTTTGTACTGTGAAGCCAAAATGAGCAAATAGCTCATTGGCAGGTGCTGACTCACCAAAGGTATTCATGCCAACCACTGCGCCGTTTAGACCAACATACTTGTACCAGTAGTCTTCGATCCCCGCTTCTACAGCCACGCGACGTGTCACCGAGCTTGGTAATACGCTTTCTTTATATTGCGTTGATTGGGCATCAAACACATCGGTTGATGGCATAGAAACAACGCGCACTTTCTTACCTGACTCGCGTAGTTCTTTCGCTGCGTCAACGGCAAGTTGTACTTCTGAGCCTGTGGCAATCAGAATTAAGTCTGGGTTGCCATCACAACTCAATACATAACCGCCTTTTTTAATTGCCTGCACTTGCTCTTCATCACGAGCCTGCTGTTCAAGCCCTTGGCGCGTGAAGATCAAAGACGTTGGACCATCTTTGCGCTCAATCGCTTGCTGCCATGCTACTGCTGATTCAACCTGATCACATGGACGCCAGTTAACAAGGTTTGGTGTTAAACGCATACTTGCGATCTGCTCTACAGGTTGGTGTGTAGGACCATCTTCACCTAGACCAATCGAGTCATGCGTGTACACAAAAATGCTTGGTTGCTTCATCAACGCAGCCATACGTACCGCGTTACGCGCATATTCCATAAACATTAGGAAAGTCGCACCGTAAGGTACAAACCCTTTGTGAAGCGTAATACCATTCATAATGGCTGACATGCCAAATTCACGCACACCATAGAAAATGTAGTTACCTGATGCGTCATCCGCAGTTAAACCTTTTGAACCTTCCCACAGCGTAAGGTTGGAGCCAGCAAGGTCAGCAGAGCCACCCATAAATTCTGGTAAAATCGGTCCGTATGCATTGAGTGCATCTTGAGATGCTTTACGAGTTGCTGGATTAGCCGGATTTGCTTGCAACTTGGCGATGTATGCTTCGGTATGCTCAGTCCAGTTTGCTGGTAACTCACTGTTCATACGGCGCTCGAATTCAGCCGCCAACTCTGGGTATTCCATTTGATATTCAGTGAACTTAACAAGCCACTCGCTCTGCTGCTGCTGGCCTCGTGCTGTAGCGTCCCATTTTGCGTAAATATCTTCTGGGATTTCAAATGCACCATGCTCCCAACCCAAGAACTCACGCGCAGCCTTAATTTCTTCATCTCCTAACGGCGCACCATGACAATCATGACTACCTGACTTGTTCGGAGAACCATAGCCAATGACGGTTTTACAACAGATCAATGTTGGTTTATTAGATTCAGCACGCGCAGCCTCGATTGCCGCTTTAATCGCCTCGCTATCATGACCATCAACATTTGCAATAACATGCCAGCCATATGCTTCAAAACGCTTTGGTGTATCGTCGCTAAACCAACCTTCCACTTCACCATCGATTGAAATACCGTTGTCATCCCAAAATGCAATCAGTTTTCCAAGGCCAAGTGTACCGGCCAGTGAACACGCTTCATGAGAGATACCTTCCATCAAGCAGCCATCACCTAAAAACGCATAAGTGTAGTGATCAACAATATTGTGCTCACCACGGTTAAACTGAGCCGCTAGAGACTTTTCGGCAATCGCCATACCAACCGCATTGGTGATACCTTGACCAAGAGGACCTGTGGTGGTTTCTATACCCGGAGCATAACCATATTCAGGGTGGCCCGGTGTTTTTGAGTGCATCTGACGGAAGTTTTTTAGATCATCAATCGATAATTCATAACCACTCAAATGAAGCAAAGAATAAATTAGCATTGAGCCATGACCATTTGACAGAATAAATCGGTCACGATCAGCCCACTCTGGGTTACTCGGATTATGCTTTAGATAGTCGCGCCAAAGCACTTCAGCGATGTCCGCCATGCCCATTGGGGCACCAGGGTGACCAGATTTGGCCTTTTGAACCGCATCCATTGATAGAACACGGATTGCATTTGCAAGTTCTTTGCGAGATGGCATGAATTCTCCTACCTTTAAGTTTGTTATGCGCGGGTGTTGAAAGTCCCCATTCTTACTTATTTTTGGGCCAAACTGCAACGTAAAATGCCAGAAAAAGTTGCTTCGAGCCGTGATTTTCGGGCCTTACAAGGCATTTTTATGAATTTGGACGTCTAGGCGTAAAAAAACTAGGCATGTGCTCAAAATTTCGTTAAAATACCCGCCTTATTTTTTTCGCGCTTATCCATGTTGTTTGTGAAGCGCAATGTTTATGAGCATAAATAAAATGGCAAAACACTTATTTACTTCTGAATCGGTTTCTGAAGGTCATCCGGATAAAATTGCTGATCAAATTTCTGATGCGGTACTTGATGCAATCTTAGAACAAGATCCAAAAGCACGTGTTGCGTGTGAGACTTACGTCAAAACCGGTATGGTTATGGTTGGCGGTGAAGTGACTACAAGCGCTTGGGTAGATATCGAAGAATTAACACGTAAAACTGTACGTGAAATCGGTTATACGCACTCAGACATGGGCTTTGATGCTGATTCGTGTGCTATTTTAAATACCATTGGTAAGCAATCACCAGATATTAATCAAGGTGTTGACCGTGCCCGCCCTGAAGATCAAGGCGCTGGTGACCAAGGTCTAATGTTCGGTTATGCATGTAACGAAACTGATGTGTTAATGCCTGCACCTATCACATACTCGCACCGTCTTGTACAGCGTCAAGCTGAAGTGCGTAAAAGTGGTGAACTAAGCTGGTTACGCCCTGATGCAAAATCACAGGTTACTTTCGCTTACGAAAACGGTAAAGCGGTAGGCATTGATGCGGTTGTACTTTCAACACAACACTGTGACTCAATCTCGCAAAACGACTTAGTTGAAGCTGTGATGGAAACCATCATCAAACCAGTACTTCCTGCTGAACTTATCACTGAAGCAACCAAGTTCTTCATCAACCCTACGGGTCGTTTCGTGATCGGTGGCCCAATGGGTGACTGTGGTTTAACTGGTCGTAAGATCATCGTTGACACATACGGTGGTATGGCACGTCACGGTGGTGGTGCATTCTCTGGTAAAGATCCATCAAAAGTAGACCGTTCAGCAGCTTACGCAGCACGTTATGTTGCTAAAAATATCGTTGCAGCTGGTCTTGCTGATAAGTGTGAAATTCAAGTTTCTTACGCTATCGGTGTTGCTGAGCCAACATCTATCAGCGTTGAAACATTCGGTACTGGTAAGCTAGAAGAAACACGTTTGATTGAAATCATTCGTGATCACTTCGACCTACGCCCTTATGGCATTTTGACAATGCTAGACTTAGAGCGTCCAATTTACCAACCTACTGCGGCATACGGTCACTTCGGTCGTAATGAGTTCCCGTGGGAGAAAACAGACAAAGCTGAAGCATTAAAAGCAGCAGCTGGTCTTTAAGTATCAAGCTTAAGTTAAAAAAGGTGCCAATTGGCACCTTTTTTATTGGCGGTTATCTGGTACTTTGTTGTTTTTTTCGCACATATTCACTAGGCGATTGACCATACCAACGTCGTACCGCGCGATTTAACGATGCTTGTTCGGCATAACCTAGCAGTTCGCTCAACGCCTGCTTGCTTAAGACGTCACAGAATAAAGTAAAACGACGCTTGCGTTCTTGCTCCACCAGCTTACTAAAACTCAAACCATGTGATTTTAAATGTCGCTGTAAAGTGCGCGCTGAAGTACCTGTCATATCTGCTAACTGCGTGACCGACATTTGCTGTAAATCGCAACTATGTAAGGTTGGCTGTAACTTAGCAAGCCAACTCTGATCGCTGCTATAAGCTCGGTGTAAGTCTTGGATCAGCGGATATAAATTAGCGTTAACCAGCTCATTTTTGGTGAGAATAGCTAGGTTTAAAAACTCGCTGTCGAAAGTGATAGCATTACGTATTGCTTTGTCACTCACTGTACAACCAAACCAAGATGCTAAACGCCGCACCTGCATATCAGTATAGTGACTTGTGAGTTCCACATGATGTGGATAAAGGGTTTTCCCAGTGATCTTTCTTACCATAGCCACCCACCCCGTCATGTTGCGCAAAATTGCCTGACGGTTATTCTCATAGGGCTGCCATGCGATACATGCTTGTCTATTTGATTGACTAAATTGACACACCCCGATATCTGCCACCGTTTTATCAAACAATAGCAACGCATCCACGGCTTCTAATAACGTAGTCGAAGACTCAACTAGATATCCCAGCAAGCCATAATGGGCACTATCTACTTGTTTGCCCAATTCAAATCCCCATAGAGGATCGTCCTGCTGCTTCGCTCCCTCATCTAACGCAGCAAAATATTGCGCCATGGGAATCCGGCTTTGTAGCAGCGTATTAGCGGGTAAATAATCTGCGATAACTTGACAATACTGACGGCAAACATCAAACATAATGGCGCATAATGACAAAAAATTGAATGATTGAGGTCAAGTATGCCGCGTCTTATGACGTTATGCTAGCGCAAGGACACCACAATAACGCGAGAAGATGATGAGACTGCTCGATATATATGTTTCCTTGCCCTTGGATAGCCCGCTGACTTTGGCTCAGCTTTGCGATACACACATTCTCAGCAAAATCTTCAAAGGCCAATTTCACCCCTTACCCGAAATCAATCAGCAAGCAAGACGACGCGTAACGATGCGCGGACACTCTTTCATTGAAGTTATCACCCATATCAGCTCACAGCGGTTATGTTATGAAATAGAAGGACAAGGGCCCATTAGACATCATCAGGGCGTGATCTCATTAACCGAAATGAATACTCATCTTAGACTCCGATATCAGATCTTTGGGTTGAGTAATACGTTACTTCCCAATTGGTTACTAAAACTGATACTGCTGTACGACTTCAAAACAGCACTACGTCGCTTAAGGAAGCTCAACCATGCAAGCTGACTATATCCTCTTAGCATTAAGCCCTGTGTTTGCCATTGCCATCCTCTTGGAATATCGAAAAGCCAAAGCCAGCTATACGCTCAAAGAATTTGCCTTAAATGCCACTTTGGCCTTGTCACATCAAGCAGCAGATCTGCTGTCACTCATTTTACTGATGCCGATGTTTCATTGGCTATACCAGCATGGCGCACTCTTTACGTTCGAGATCAATGGTTACACGCTGCTCGCAGCATTCATCATCCAAGACTTTTTATATTACTGGTTTCACCGTGCCAGTCACCATTGTAACTGGCTGTGGGCAGCGCACATCGTTCATCACAGCTCCATCAATATGAACTTTTCTACCGCTATGCGACAAAGTCTTTTTTATCCCATCGTCGGTATGTGGCTATTCTGGCTTCCGTTGGTTTTATTGGGATATACACCCGAACTAGTGATGTCGATTGTTGCACTTAACCTAGCCTATCAGTTTTTTGTACATACCGAACACGGCCCCCAATTAAAATGGTTCGGTAAGGTTTTCAACACTCCCACTCATCACTGTTTGCACCATGCTCATAACGCCTGCTACATAGATAAAAATTTTGGCGGTGTCTTGATTATCTGGGATAAATTGTTTGGCACATTTGCTCAACCTGAAGCCTCTCAGCCCCCAGAATACGGAGTTACCGACCGAGTTTATCGCCTTTCATTGGTAGACGTGCTTTTGACTCCTTGGATACTACTAGCACGTCATGTGCAGAAACAACCCACTTGGCGAGCCAAATTAAAGGTATTGCTGGGCAGTCCTAAAACACTAGAATAGACACTGCCCTTTCGCTGACTTATCAATTAAATGATGGTTTTTCGAGTTCGAAGATGTTGTAATCATCCTTGATGTAGGACTTTTTAATCTCAACTAATCGCGCATAGTTTTGTTGAAAGTAAACCGGTGTTGGAATTGAGGCATCCTTAAAACTGATAAACGCGCCATATGCTCCCTCTATTTCGGTATTTCTACTCGCAGAGATCCAATCCATCGCCCGATTTGTGTCTACATAAACGGCGTTGTTTTGTAGTTCGAGTTTATCCTTAACACTTTCATTCCACCAAGTTTGATATTGAATGGTATACAAGCACTCTCGGTACGGAAATGACACTCCAAGCGCATTACAATCTTCTTTAAGGTTGTGGTAGAAATCTCCCACAATCGCTCCCAAAGTCACATAACTAAATAACCCGACCGAAGGGTTATCTGCTTGAATAAGTGGTGAGGTTAAAGACATCAATAATTGCTCATAACCTCTATCACTTAGGCCATCTGGTTTTACTAATTTAGAGGTTATTTTATGTGGTGCAGGTGCGTCGTAATCGGGGGTGAATGCTTGCTTTTGCTGCAAATCTTGGTGCAATGGCATGTCTTGGTCTGCAAGGCTTTCTCTTGCCCAATTGCTGAGCAGCGTGTGATCATAACTATAGGCAGGTGCACCACTGGCCTTTGTCTTTCTTTTGAGCTTCACTTTACCGCCTACCTTGGCACATGTAATTTTTGGCTTAGCAGCATTATTTTTTATGGGTCCAAAAGCTTGGTCAATAAAGTCTCGCATAGCCTGCTCTGTGCCCTGCCAATAACCGTACATAGTACAAGGATGGTACAATTGGTCATATGGTAATGCACAATTACCAGCGTCTTCTGCGATAGCATTGACTTTCAAGTTTGTGCCTAATAGATCGGGTGTGTCAGTCGCCTTTATCGCATCTTCCCACGCTTTAAGTATTTCTAGTGTTGGCCTTTGACATAGAGGTTCATAACGACCTTTTTTTGATTTTGAAAGTGTATTCCATACAACCTCGAATCGATGTATTTCATCGGGCAACTCGAATGTTTTTACCTTCAACTCGGTGACAATCCCCCAACTCATACCGCCACCACCACGCAGTGCCCACAGGATCTCGGGCTCACAGCTTTCACTTACCTCGACAACTTCACCATTACCCAGTACCACTGTCGCGGCAACTAAATGTTCACAACACATACCATACTTGCGAGTCCACGGACCCCAACCACCGCCCTGAATAAAGCCTGTTAAACCGACGGTCGCACAAGTTCCATGCGCTATCATGCGGCCACATTCAGCTAATTTTGGTGTTAGTTGGTAAAACCGATAGCCTGCACCTATCGTTGCAACTTCTGTACATGAGTTGTAGTGAAAGTGCTTGATGCGACTCACATCAATTAAAATGGTATTACTGCCACTGCACTCCCCTTCATGGTCATGACCACCTGCTCGCACTCTAATGGGTAAATTGTATTTGACGGCTAACTTATAGATAAATTGCACTTCAAGCGTTGATTCACACAATGCAATTGCAAAAGGATGTTGCTGAAAACGCGTATTGAAAATCATCGCTTCGGTTTGATAATTATTCAGACCTGCAACATCACTCAACCCATTGATGGCCTGGCTAAGAAGGCGAGACTGACTAAAGCCGCCTTCAATTGCAGCTTGATAGAACAGCTTAAAGTTATTCACCGTTTCAGCGAACACCGCTTGCACTTCACGCCTTTGATTGTGGGGATCGGGGGTATCTTGTGCGGCTCTTTGGGTAAGTTGTTCCGTTAATCCAATAACAACGTCTTGTATTTGTGATTGTTCACTATGCATGCTTATGTATCCTTATACGTGTAGCTAAGTTCCACAGTTAAGTATTATGGATTTTCACATGATGACCTATTACACAGCGTTACATTATGAACAATTCGAATGCGCCTTTTTAAGATATGTAAGCGTTCCTATTGGGAGCGCTTACTATTGATCAAATAAACTGCCATAAGCGCTAATAGTGCTCCACACGCTACGGGTAATGACAGCGGCTCAGAAAAGTACCATGCTGACAATCCCATCGCCGATGCAGGGACCACAAAAATAAATGAACTAGAGCGATTAGAGCCTAACTGTTGGTTAGCTAAGAAGAATACACTCGTTGCGACACTCACAACGATAACAGACAGAAATAACATGTGCTGCCAATAGAAAGCAGAATACTGGCCCATGCTCGTCAACGGAGAATGTTCATATGCGAAGCCATAACTCACAAGTGTAGCGCTGCCATACATAAGCGTACTAAATAACAAAAAATCAGCAAAGCGAGTGCCTTGCTGACTCACTAAGGTCAAAATAGCCCAAGTAAATGAAGCCATAATAAAATACGCGTTACCTGTGGCGACAAGTTGATGATAATTAAACTGCCAAATCTCAATCATACACAGTCCACCCGTAAGCCCTAAAGCTAAACCAAGCGCCTGCAACTTACCAATCGTTTGCTTAAATACCACGATCGTCAACAAAAAGGTTAAAACCGGATTGGTGGTAGTAACCAACATGCCACCTTTGCCTGGTAACCCATCATGTAATCCTAAAAAGAACAGTTGGTTATACAGCGCTAATATGATGCCTGCGGGTAGTGACCACAGTAAGGCTTTACGTGAAAACCTTAACCGGACTAACTTGAAATGGTTAACTAAGAACAATATGGGGATCATGCCTAACGTCGCCATTGCAAGCCGATAAAAGACTGTCACAGGTGCTGGCGCTAAGTCTGCGATATACTTCCCAGAAATCCAACTGGCCCCCCATACCAACATCGCCATAATCAACATAACGATAATGGGAGAGTCTGAGGGTCGTTCCGCTTGAGTGAGTGTGTTCATATTACTCCTGAATAAAATAAAGCGCCTGCATAGTGGGCGTGTACGTTAAATCGGCTAGTGCTACACGGTTTCTATGTATCATGAAAAAAGATCACTGGCGTGGCAAAACTGCGATTGTCCCTAAGAGTTATTTCACCTCTTGTCGGTTGAATGTCTCGCAGTTACCTGCAACAAATGCGCTTGGTGAAAACTGATATTTTTCATCGGATATAAGTCCATTGAGAGCAATAAAGCTGTTACGGATATTTTTCAGCGCGGTTTTGTTTACCAACCAATCTGGCAGTGTGCCATTTGGATCAGCGTAAATTTGATGTTCAATGTTAAGTCCCTGCTCAGTTTCTTTTAGCAGCCAGTAACCTCGTACCGGTTCAACCCGAATAGCGTTACTTTTCGGTGCATCAACCTGAACACTCACTATGTCCATACGATAATCGCGTTCATTAATTTGAGATAGACACGAGTGAGTCACCATATCTCGATTACTGACAGGCCAAGGAGAATCAAAGTAAGTATAAACAATCGCTTGCGCTAAATTTGGACGGGATAATACGGTTACAGAAGATACACTGCTAAGCCACTGTGGTGCAGCTTTGGTATCATTCATCACATTGAGTAATGAATCAACCGAAGCCCCGGTATAAAAGGCATTCACTTTCACATAGTTAATACCACTTTCGTGGCGCATATAAGCTATCTGCAGGTCATCACTTTTATACCAGTTACGCCACTGTGCCGCTGAACACGAGAACGTGCTCATTGCAATGGTCGCTATCACAATGAGCTTTAACATGCGAAATTAACGCCAATATGGAAAGCTTTTGAACGACACACTGCGGCTTTGTTCCATCGCCCCCACCAAAAAGTCAGCTTTCTTTTCCAGCCAAACTTGAATATCCGCTAGGCTTTGAGATTCCTGCCCTTGGCACAATTGCATCAGATACGACAATGTATCCAATTCATAAATACCATATACAATGTCAATCCACGGTGTTCTAAACTCTTGTCTCGCTTCTTTGTCATATAACTCGCCCAAACAATTACCATTGAGCAGAGTATTCTCTAATCGGGCTCTAAGGTGCAGATAGTCGCCTTTTGACAGCACTTTCCCTTCTGGAAGTAATTGGTGCAGTTCTTCCCAATCTCGGTCGAATAACTCTCTTGCGACATCACTTAGCGGCATCTGAGCGGCATTGAGCGCTGTTTGATCCCAGTTTTGACGCCAGCCTTTGTCCAACAACCAGCGCGTCAACGATAAAATTAAGCGGTTATAACGCGCACAGTGAAATAGATCTTCGATGTCAGTTGGCGTTGGCTGAACATCTTTCAAGTCATCTATAACTTGTGCCAACTCTGGGGCATTGCTAATTTTCTTGTAGTAAGCATGTCGCTTAGATGTGTAGGTTTTTAGATGAATCGCATTTTCAACCCACTCAAGCTCACTAAGAAGCCATTTTAGTTCGCTGCGCAAGTGCTCCGTCGATGACTTATCAACAATGGCATTAAATAATCTAAAACTGTGACGGATCAAAGTGATGCCATCAATAACGCGTTTAAGTGTTTTTAAACTTGGCTTATCAAAGTAGCACTGCTCATGTTTTTGTACGAACTGGATACCATAATTAATCGTTGCGATAAATGCCTGCTCTTGAGTCGTCCCATGTTGTAAAGGCACAAAACCAATGAACTTATTGGGCTTAAGAGGAGTGTCATCCGCCAAGCGATAACCCCGAGCAGCTTTTGAATATAACCCCAAACGCATACCTGAGACGTTTATCAAGTGATCTGCTAATAAAAACAAATCGCTTCGCTGGCCTTCCACCAACTCAATTTCTAGCTCTGAAATGGCTTCGACTTGTCCTTGGGCAACAATTTCCCCTTTATCCAAAACCACTTCTATCTTACTCCCTTGTTCCGTTTCTATTAACCAGGTACGGCGAATAAAATTAGTACTGAAGATCGGGAATAAGTTTTCATTTATAACATCTACTTGCATACCATGTGGCCAAATCCCCATGTCAAATGCAAGTAGGTTAGGACGGCCAGAGTCTAGCGGTAAATTGTATTCTGGGCGCTGATGCAACCCTCCGACAACTTCTCCCGCTAACTTTATGGTTTGCTCGCATTCATCATCACAGCAACGGGTACGCAAACCTATGTCTAAAGCTCGCAATTCGCGACTCGGCGTGTCGAAGTAAGCATTTTGAAGATTCTTTGCGGGTTGATTAACAACGGTTTTCGCAAACTGCGTGATGAGTCCTGGGATCAGAGGAACTTCATTGTCTGAAAGTAAAAACTTCAGTTCTATTTCAGTGTCCATTTGGGCAAGCTAATACCTATGTAGTTATTGAACGCTCAAAATATACAATGATAGGCTTGTTTGCAAACTTTTTACCGCAAGTTCAGTGAAGTTTCATCGCCGACTTGCTATTAACGACTTAAATCCATACTATTTCTACAAACTATCAAAAACTTGGGTCGACCTATGTTAAACAGAATTGTTTTGCCAACGCTGCTGGTATTATGCTCACACTTTGCTGTAGCACAAACAGAAGAAACACAGTCACCAGTGGAAGAAGCAACTACCACTGAAACAGCACCTCCATCAATTCAAGCGGGGGATGCTGCATATATCGTTGATAACTTGTTTATTTATATGCATTCTGGCCCAGGAAAGAACTATCGAATTTTAGGCTCAGTCGACGCAGGTACAGCGATTTCTGTCGTCTCTAATGAACAGAATGAATTTATTCAGATCATTGATGACAAAGGCCGTGAAGCGTGGGTTGAGGCAAAATTTGTTTCAAGAGAGCCGGGCTTAAGCCAGCAACTTACTCAAGCAAAAGAAGCGTTGGAAAATAGCCAAAGCGAAATTAATTCATTACGCGACGAGCTCCCTACCTTACAGCAAGCAAACAACGATTTAAGAGCAGAAAACCAACGTCTACAACAAAGTATTACAGAATTACAAACCGCGTTGAATGAGCAGCAGCAAGCTAACATCAACAAAAAGCAAAAAGCGCAACATTTACTGCTTTCATATGGCGCTGCCATTGCACTAGTTGGGTTACTGTTCGGGGTTATACTTACGTTATTGCTGTCACGTCGTAAACGTTACGATGGTTGGTAAACACATAAAGCTATTCTTTAAAAAGGTCGCAATTGCGACCTTTTTTATTATAAGTTGAGCACCTCTACACCTCTATCAGACTTGATATGCTCAATAACCATGTAGGTGTGATTGGTGCCAACACCGGGTATCTCAACTATTTGCCCCAATACTTCACGGTATTGGCGCATATCCTGAACACGGATCTTCAACAGATAATCAAACCCGCCAGCCACCATATCGCAAGAAACAACATTGGGTAAATCCACAACATGCTGTTTAAAAGTATCAAACACCGACTCTGTCGAACTTTTCAGCGTGATCTCTACATGCGCGACCAGATGTTGTCCTAGTTTCACTGGATTTAATCTAGCTGTGTAGCCCTCAATATAGCCCTCTGACTCAAGTTTTTTCACTCTATCAAGGCACGGACTGGGACTTAAGTTAACCGCCTTGGCTAAATTTACGTTCGATATACGGCCATTTTTCTGTAAGACATCTAAAATAGCTAAATCAATGCGATCAAGTACGCGAGTTTTGATTGAAGTAGTCATTCAGCATTTTATTCTGTGAGAGTTAATAATCTCCCGCTAATTTACCGTAATCGGAAAAAATAAGACAGCATATACTGCTGTATTTTGGATAGAATGGCGGCGAATATTGATATACAACCGAATGCGTGATGGCGATATTTTAAACACCAGAATCATTATGATATGGTGCATTCAACACATTGCATTTAATTTGTCGTAATTAAACAGGCTGGGCCTGCTGCACTACACCAAGGGTGCTGGTACTAATTACATGTATTTTTGACTCTACACTATTGAGGGTTGCTTATGCTTTATAACGGCGATTTGACAACTAGCTGTCCTATCCGACAAAAAATCCGTGACTTCTACCGAATTGATGAAAATGAAGTTATCGATCATATTTTGCCGCTTGCTGAGGTAGGCGTTACGGCTCGAAGCCGAGCATGGGAACGTGCGCGTCAATTGGTTTTAAACATTCGTAAAGACCAAGACGGCCAAAATGGCGTTGATGCCTTGTTGAATGAGTTCTCACTTTCTACAGAAGAAGGTGTGGTACTGATGTGCTTGGCAGAAGCGTTATTGCGAGTTCCAGATAAAGAAACACAAGATAACCTGATCCGCGACAAGCTAGCTAAAGGTGACTGGAGTTCACATTTAGGCAGCAGTGACTCTTTATTCGTTAATGCGTCAAGTTGGGGCCTGTTAGTGACCGGTAAAATGGTTAACTACACAGATAAAAATAAAGAGCAGCAATTTGGTGTATTGAAAAAAACCATCGGCCGTTTAGGCGAGCCTGTGATCCGCAAGTCAGTAAACTTTGCGATGAAGATTATGGGTAAGCAATTCGTGATGGGTCAAAATATTGATGAAGCCATCGAGCGCGCAGCGGAAAAAGAGCAAAAAGGCTACGTGTACTCATACGATATGCTAGGTGAAGGCGCTCGCACAATGGCTGACGCCGAGCGTTACTTCAACAGCTACATGACCGCTATCCATGCTATTGGTAAAGCAGCCAATGGTCGTGGGCCAATTAAGAGCCCAGGTATATCAGTTAAACTCTCTGCTATTCATCCTCGTTACGAGTTTAGCCACCGCGAGCGCGTGATGAGCGAAATCGTGCCTAAATTAAAAGAGCTGGCATTGGCTGCTAAAAAGTACGACATCGGCTTTACCGTCGATGCGGAAGAAGCAGATCGTCTAGATATTTCTCTTGATATCATTGAAGCAGTATTCTCTGACGATGAACTAGGTGATTGGCAAGGTTTCGGCCTCGCTGTTCAAGCTTATCAAAAACGTGCGATTTTCGTGGTTGAATGGTTAGCTGACCTTGCTCGCCGCGTAGGCCGTCGTTTAATGGTTCGTCTCGTTAAGGGCGCATACTGGGACACCGAGATCAAGACCACTCAACAAGATGGCTTAAATCACTTCCCTGTGTTTACTCGCAAGGCCACAACAGATGTGTCATACAAAGCGTGTGCAATTAAATTACTTGAAGCACGTGATGTGCTGTTCCCTCAGTTTGCAACGCACAATGCTTATACAGCGGCGACCATTTTAGAAGTTGCTAAAGGTGATAACCAAGGCTTTGAATTCCAACGCCTACATGGCATGGGTGAGTCGTTATTCGACCAAGTCGTTGAAAATGAAAAAATTCAATGTCGTGTCTACGCCCCTGTTGGTCAACACGAAGATTTGCTTGCCTACCTAGTACGTCGTCTATTAGAAAATGGCGCAAACTCCTCATTCGTAAATGCCATTGTTGATACATCTAAGCCAGTTGAATCATTGCTGCCAGACCCAGTTGAGACCCTGCAAGGTCTTCGCAATAAATTCAACAAGCAGATCAAACTGCCAATCGAATTATATGGTGATGAACGCCCCAACTCAAAAGGGATGGACTTAACGGATATCAATACGTTGACACCGTTTAAAGAAAACCTAGACAATTGGTTTAGCGAGCACTTAATCGACGAGAGCCAAGTAAAAGAAGGCCATCTAGCGGTGCGTAACCCTGCCAATCACAAAGAAGTGGTAGGTCAGGTTCGTGTCCATCAAAGTGATGACATGCAAGCCATGCTGGAAAATGCCGACAAAGCGTTTGCAAGCTGGTCACAAACTCCTGTTAAAGAGCGTGCTGACTTGCTGCGCCGTGTTGCTGACATTTTAGAACGCCATCATGATGAACTGGTTGCTATCTGTATCAAAGAAGCCGGTAAAGTCGCCCAAGATAGTATCGATGAAGTACGTGAAGCCGTCGATTTCTGTCGCTACTACGCCGCTCGTGCAGAAGAGTTAGCACAGGATGAGCGCTTTGAAGCACGTGGGGTTATTTTATGTATCAGTCCATGGAACTTCCCTCTGGCTATCTTCTTAGGTCAAGTTGCAGCTGCAATTGTGACGGGTAACACTGTTATCGCAAAACCAGCCGAGCAAACCAGCTATATAGCATTACGTTGTATTGAATTAATGCACACGGTTGGCTTACCTGAGCACGTTGTTCAACCTGTTATTGCGCGTGGTAGTGAAGTCGGTAAGCACATTTTGCCTGATGAGCGTATTCAAGCGGTAATGTTCACAGGTTCGACTGAAACAGGTACTTTGATTTCGCAAATTCTTGCCGAGCGCAACGACATTCAGGTGCCATTGATTGCAGAAACCGGCGGACAGAACTGTATGATTGTGGACTCCACAGCGCTACCTGAGCAAGTGGTTGACGATGTCATTTCTTCTGGCTTCCAAAGTGCTGGACAACGCTGTTCTGCTCTGCGTGTATTGTTCCTGCAAGATGATGTCGCTGATGGCATCATTACAATGCTAAAAGGTGCGCTTCAAGAACTACATGTTGGCGACCCATCGTTACTTTCTACCGATGTTGGTCCGGTTATTGATGAAAAAGCTCTGAACACCTTAACTTCACACGTTGAGTACCTTAAGAGCAATGGTAAATTGTTGTTTGAATCTAAAATCCCAGACAACAGCGAAAATGGTGCATATTTCTTTGCCCCACGTTTGTACGAAATTGCTGATTTATCAGTACTCAAACGTGAAGTATTTGGCCCAATCGTGCACATCGTGCGTTACAAAGCGAACGAGTTAGACAAGGTAATTGACCAGATCAATAACACAGGTTACGGCTTGACCATGGGTGTGCATTCACGTATTGAAGAGCGCTGTCAGTATTTAGCCAAAATGTCTCGTGCTGGTAACGTATACGTTAACCGCAACATGATCGGTGCCATCGTCGGTGTGCAGCCATTTGGTGGTCGCGGCTTATCTGGCACAGGCCCGAAAGCGGGTGGCCCTAACTACTTGTATCGTTTGGTGAAAGAAAAAGCGTCACCTGAAAACGTACAAATGACCAACCTGACTTCTGATGAGCTTGAGACCCATGATTTCCCAGGTGCTGCAGAACAAGTTGATTTACTGATGCGCAACTCTATGCGCGATGAAAAAATTTGGCGCAATACGGCGCTGAATGACCGCGTATCTTCTGTTCGTCAGCTGCTTGCTAAGATAGCAACTGTTGAGATCATCGATGAGTTGGCCGATGACTTAGCTAAAACACTTGCCGATGCTCGTGCACAGCTAAATAGACTTGAAAAGCGTATGCGCACCTATACGACCCTACCAGGTCCAACGGGTGAATCAAATACCTTACACCTAGAACCTCGCGGTTGTGTGGTGTGTTATGCGGACAAGAGTACTTCGTTTAACTTCTGGGCTATTTCTATCATCACGGCACTCGCCGCTGGTAATACCGTGATCACGGTAGCGTCAGAACTGTTCTACGAAGAAGCACAAGCGTTCAGAGATAAGTTTATCTCAACGGGTATTGCCGAAGGGGTATTCCAAGTTGCGAAGCCGAACCAGCTACAAGCTATTTTGGCACATCCACATCTATCAGGTGCGGTTGTCGCGGCTCGATCTTCGCGTTTGGGTTATTTCAGTCAGCAGCTTGCTGCACGTTCAGGAGCAATTCTGCCGGTGATCAGTGCTGAATACTATGACACGCTAATCAACCGTCTAGTTACTGAAAAAACCATCAGTATTGATACCACAGCATCAGGGGGTAACACCTCATTGATGACCTTGGTTGAAGACGAAGAATAAATCGATTTATCGTAAATAAAAAAGCCAGCATATGTTGGCTTTTTTTCTGCCCCAGTGATGCCATTCGTTGGTAAAAACATCCTAAATTCTCATCATAATTTATTCTTACTGCGCTTTTATTTGAAGGATTCTTTGCTAACCTTAAATTACTTGCCATTTCTAAGATACTACCGTGAAAACCATAGATATCAGTGAGTTAAAACCTGGGATGTTCGTTGTTGGCGTGACCAAACAAACTGGGCATGTGAAAGTGAAAAATCAAGGCTGGGTGAAAACACAAGATGGTATCCAACATCTACTCAAAGCAGGTGTTATGGCTGTAGAAATAGACCCTGATAAAACCCTTGGTACGCCCCAAGAAGCCCCCCAAGAAACCAATGAGCAACTCAAATCAGAACCAACACCGGAGCCTGTTTTACCATCAAAAAGCGCTTCTCCAAAAGCTCATGACCCATGGCATAAATCAACCTCAATAGAAAGTGAACTCGATAAAGCCAATGAGCTCTATCAGCAAGCTAAAGCGCTCCAAGAAAAAACATTTTCTGACCTAAAACAAGGGAACCAAATAGACTTATCACCATTTCAGGATACCGCCGATGGGTTGATTGATTCTGTATTTCGAAACCAAGATGCGCTGGCCTGCATCGCGCAAATCAAAGAAAAAGACGCATATCTGTTAGAGCATTCAATTAATGTCGCTATTTTAGTAAGTATTCTAGCCAAGCATTTGTCATTAGATAGACATATTATTGAACAGATCACCCTAGGTGCATTGCTACATGATATTGGGAAAATCCAAGTGCCAGATGAGATTTTGCATAAGCCTGGCGCACTCAGTCATGAAGAATATGAGCAGATGAAACAACACGCTCGTTACAGCTATGACATCGTTTCCGATGCCAAACTTGGCGACATTGCGACTGAAATTGCAGGCTTTCATCACGAGCGCTTAGATGGAAGTGGCTACCCGTTTTGCAAAACAGCGGAGCAGCTTTCCCAATATGTACGTATGGTTGCAATCGTCGACAGCTATGATGCCATTACCTCTGAGCGTGTTTACAAAAATGGAAAAACGCCCGTTGCCGCATTTAAAATTTTGCGAGAGCATGTACCACACCACTATGATGAATCACTTCTCAACGCCTTTATTCATTGTGTTGGCGTATTCCCTGTAGGCACACTGGTAAAACTCAAAAGTCAGCGCGTTGGTATCATCAGTCAAAGTAACCCCGATACACCTCTACAACCCGTGGTCAAAGTTTTTTACCACGCCAAAAACATGCACTACACAGAGGTGCGAGACATCGACCTATCCAGTAAACGTGTGGAAGATGAGATTGAAGCCGCTATTAAGCCAGAAGAATTCAGCCTCAATCTGATGAAGTTCTTTAAACATTCAATGCTGCCATAATACTTATGGCAGCCAGTCTTGCATCGCTTTCATGCTGAACTCATAACCATCAAAATCGAACAAAGCCTGCTCAGGCGTTATTTCTAACAATTTAAGCGCACCGATGCTATCCCCTTCATACAACTCTCGGTTGTTTAGCTTAATCCAACGTTTTTCAGGGTCGGTTGCATAGATATGTGCCTGATAGCGCAATGTTGGCAGTGATTGCTGTAAAGAGTTAGGTAACAATTCAACTGGAGTTGCCCGAGCCGAATCTTTACTGCTGGCAGTGATTTGATGCGGTTGATTGTTTTGTGTTTCAACAACAGCCTGTGCAAATGCCTCTTTTAGCTCTTTTGATACTCCAGCCAATTCGGGGTCTTGCATGTTCTGTGCAGCTGACTGACTGAGTGGTTTACCTAACACCCTATATTGACTTAAATCTTCCGTTGTTCCAGATGCCATTGGCTGTAGTTGAGGTAACTGTTGCTGTGACGAAGCCTGTGGCAAACTTTGCTGAGCAAACTGCGCAGTGCCTTGTGAAGCAACTTGCTGCGGCATTGCGTTAAACACTTGCTGGTTCACAACAGGCACCAATTGCTGTCGATACACCGGCTGACCACTGGCATCCACCCCTATCTGAACCGACATCCATTGGTACTGTACCTGAGGGTTCATAACAGCATTATTTGCCATAGGTTGCGTTAGGGGCTGTGAAGCAGGTATCGGTATCCCTGTGTTAGCCGTTACGGGGGGGGATGCAGGTGTGACTGTGTTTGTCGCCTTCTCAGCTGTGTCGGCAACGGCGACTTTAGCAGTCTCACCGCGTTCCTCACCTGACTCATTCACGCTTTGCTCAGCCTTAGCTTGCTTGGGCTGCTGTTGCTGCGCAAACGAGGATTGCACGAAGTGACCACTTAGGTAGCCCGCAAAAGTGAACCCACCAACTAGCACCACCGCCGACAGACCAAATACCACTGTACGATAGAGTTTAAGTTGTTTTTGGTGCTGGTAAGCTAAGTGATCCTGCTCACTATGCCCTGCTTGCTGCGATTGCTTTAATGCATTAACTAAATACGACATAACTCACCAATTAAAAAACAAATGAAAGAACAAAACCAAACGCGAAGCTTGCTAAAGCTGCTGATGACAGCCACCAAACTTGAGATTTGGCCGGTCTGGATTTTTCAGGGACTAAATTAAGCGGCAACGCCTCTTTGGCGGCCTGCATCGCTATCTTTTTATCCACAACTTGCTGTTGTGCAGAGTAGGCCCCCAATAGGCATCTATCCGCCAGCAGATTCAACAGCCTAGGGATCCCCGCCGTCACTTTATGCATGTAAGCAATCGCATCATGATTAAATATCATCGTTTGACTGCCTGCCTTTTGTAATCGGTGCTGAATGTAGGCATACACTTGTGACTGAGTTAATGGCAGTAAATGATAACGAGCGGTGATGCGCTGGGCCAACTGACGCAACTCATTGCGTTGTAACAGGTGTTGCAGCTCAGGTTGTCCAACCAACACAATTTGCAGTAATTTCTTATGGTCAGTTTCCAAATTGGTCAATAAACGCAACTGCTCTAATACCTCTGCCGCAAGATGCTGTGCCTCATCAATGATCAACATGGTGTGACCACCTGTCGCATGGTTTTCGAGTAATCTGGCTTTAATTAAATCGGTTAATACTTTCAAGCTAGCCTGCTGGGCAGGATAGTCGATTTTCAATTCATCACAAATACTGGCGAGCAGCTCTATCTCTGACAAGGCGGGGTTTAAAATAAACGCTACCTGAGTGGTTTCAGGTAACTGTGCCAGCATACTGCGAGTGACGGTGGTTTTTCCTGTGCCCACTTCACCCGTCAACAATACAAACCCCCCTGCATCTCCCAAGCCATATGTTAAGTGCGCAAGTGCTTCTTTGTGTCTGTCACTTAAAAATAAATATTCAGGATTGGGGGCAATGGAAAACGGTTTTTCGCTTAGTCCAAAATAGCGTAAATACACGATGCGTCTCTTTATTGTTATGATGGTGCCTATAATGGCAAAAAAACACGGTAAGTTAAAACCCTGTTTCTAATTTTGCGTAATTTGTTTATTTGAGGCTAATATGCAAGTGTATCTAGTTGGCGGTGCTGTACGTGATGAGCTTTTACAACGCCCTGTTACCGAAAGAGATTATGTAGTGGTTGGTGCCACACCTGAGCAAATGCTCGCGCTTGGCTACAGCCAAGTAGGAAAAGACTTTCCAGTTTTTTTACACCCAGAAACAAAAGAAGAATACGCCCTTGCTAGAACAGAGCGTAAACAAGGTCAGGGTTATGGTGGATTTATTTGTGATTTTGCGCCAACCATAACACTTGAACAAGATCTATACCGTAGAGACTTAACCGTCAATGCCATTGCTAAAGACCAACAAGGAAACTTGATTGACCCTTATAATGGACAACAAGACATCAACAATCGTGTCTTACGTCATGTCAGTGACGCATTCAGTGAAGACCCTTTACGCGTGTTACGTGTCGCGCGCTTTGCAGCTAGATACCATTACCTAGGCTTTAGCATCGCACCTGAAACCCAACAATTGATGACGCAAATGGTCGCAAGCCAAGAACTGGCCACGCTTACCAAGGAACGTGTTTGGATGGAAATTGAAAAAAGCCTCACTGATGGCCAAATTGAAGTCTTTTGCAATATCTTACAAAAGGTAGGTGCGCTGACTTTAATTATGCCTATGCTCACCTATTGGAGCGAGGAGCATGCAAAGCAATTGGCAAGCGCCATCCAGTCACTTGATAACACGCAAGCAAATTACAAACTCATCCAATTTTGCTTGTGGTTAGCACCTAGCTCACTAGATGCTCTAGAGGGCATTGAACAGCGACTTAAAATCCCAAACAAGTACGCACAAAGTGCCCGTGATTATTGTCAACACCAAGCACTTTTATTACACAGTAAAATCGACGTAAGCGCAGCGCTTGCAATGTTTAATCAGCTTGACCTATGGCGTCGCCCCGAACGCTTTGACCTGCTTTGCCAAGTTGCGCAGAGCGATGCTCAAATACACAATGATGTGATCGATACGTTACAACAAGCCGCACAGGCTGCTCTGGCAGTTGCGCCACAAAGCATCATCGCACAAGGTTTCAAGGGGGTCGAAATAAAGCATCAACTGGCTCTAGCTAGAGAACGTGCGATTAAACAGATATTAATGCCATAAATAAAAAAGCCCGCATTATCCGATGCGGGCCTTGTGAAACTGATGACAGTTACCAAAGTAAAAATGCAAACAATGCACCACCGAGCAACAACCTGTAGATCACAAAAGGCATCATGCCCATTCTTTCAATGACCTTTAAGAAAAAGTGAATACACGCGTATGCGGTGATAAATGACAATATCGACCCCAACACGATGGCATTCCAGCTAATAATTTCCTCACTGCTTGAAAGCTTATAGACGTAATACGACCCAGCCGCAGCAATCACGGGAATAGACATTAAAAACGAAAAGCGCGCAGCGCTTTGCTTATTTAATCCAAGCAATAGACCCACCGTCATAGTGATCCCCGAGCGTGAAGTACCAGGAAATATCATCGCAACTACTTGAGATAAACCAATCAGCAATGCACTTAACCAGTTAAGCTGATAAATGTTTTTTAACTGTTTTGCACTTTTATCGGCATACCAAAGTAATAAACCAAACACAACGGTGGTGGTGGCAATGATCCAAGCATTACGCGAATAAACTTCAACAAAATCTTTTACTAAATAACCAATAATCAACGATGGAATAGTAGCAATCAGTATCCACCAGCCTAACTGACTGTCATCGCTTCTGCCTTGTGCACCAAAAGAAGCAAACCATGCGCCCAGAATATCTGTCACTTCTTTACGAAAATAAATCACCACCGCCAATAAAGTCCCCACATGCACTGCAACATCAAAAGCAGTGCCTTGGTCGGCCCAACCCAATATTTGCGACGGTAAAATAAGATGAGCAGAGCTCGATATCGGTAAAAACTCCGTTAATCCCTGAACTAACGCCAAAACTATAATTTCAATAATACTCACGGCAACGAAAACTCCACTTTCCACAATTTTTGATTCGGGTTGTCATAGGCTTGCCAAATATCGGCAATACTTTTTTTATGTACAGGATGAATGTGATCTGGAGCAATCTCATAGAGGGGTAATAACACAAACGCATTTTTGGTTATTTCATCTCTAGGTAGTTGAGCAGGTTGCTCACAGATCACGTCATTATAAAATAGTAAATCAAGGTCTAAGGTTCGCGGACTAAACTTTTTGTCCTGACGAGTTCGACCATTATCCAGTTCAATTTGTTTTAGCAACACACACACCTGTGCTAACGACAGATCTGTTGATGCACTCAATACAGAGTTGTAAAAATTACTGCCATTAAAGCCAACGGCTACACTCTCATATACGCTAGAATGCGTATAGTTCGGGAAATGTTTAATCAATGCCCTTAAACCAGCTTTTAAGTTATGCTCACGATTTACGTTTGAACCAAGACTGATATAAATCTGCGCCATAACTAACTTTTCACTCTGGTGATTTCAACACCAACCGTCTGGGCAGCAGCGACCGCTGCAGGCTTACTGACCTTTATGGTGACTTGCTGAACATTAAATTCAGCCAAGATCAGTGCCGCCAACTGCTCCAACAGTGTTTCAAGTAATTCCACAGGTTGCGCGGTCGTATGGGCAATAACGCGCTCACTCACTTTGGCGTAATCCACCGCAAAGTTTATATCATCACTTTGGGCGGCGGCCGAAATGTCGGTCAACATCTCAATATCAAAGTACAAGCTTTGTTTACTTTCCTTCTCAAAGTCGTAAACTCCTATTATAGTTTCGACGTGTAGTTGTGAGATATAGACCTTATCCATTGATACTCCACTGATTGCATAACTGGGTTCTGTGACTACTTATTAAGTTATCCACAGTCGGCATAGAAACGCCGATCATAGCCGAAAACGTCACAAGACAAAATAAGGAAAAACGTGTTAGTTAGTTTAATCTGTCTCTGTGCCTATTTAATTGGCTCTATCTCATCAGCCGTATTGGTGTGTCGTGTGTTCGGCTTGCCCGATCCGCGCTTTGCGGGTTCACACAACCCAGGTGCGACAAATGTACTACGCTTGGGAGGAAAACTACCCGCGGTACTCGTGTTGGTGTTCGATATTCTTAAGGGCACAATCCCTGTGTGGGGCGCCTATTTCTTACAGATTGAACCAATTTGGCTTGGTGCTGTTGCTGTCGCAGCATGTTTAGGTCACATTTATCCGGTATTTTTTCATTTCAATGGCGGTAAGGCTGTCGCCACTGCCTTTGGTGCGCTACTACCGATAGGCTTATCGCTTGGCGGGTTACTTATCAGTACTTGGCTATTAGTTTTGTGGATCACTCGCTACTCATCGTTGGCGGCCATCACTGCAGTGACTCTGGCGCCACTGTATACATGGTGGATCAAACCTATCTACACACTTCCAGTGAGCTTTTTAACCGTTGTGATCATCCTTCGACATAGGGCAAATATTAAAAGGCTCCTGCAAGGTAAGGAGCCAAAGGTCGGGCGTAAAAAGAGCTAAAGCGGCTTTAAACTATCCAAAGGCCAACGCGGTTGGGTTTTCATATCCAGTGGTGCATATTGCTTGGCTTTTAAACGCTGCATACCAGCAAAGGCAATCATCGCCCCATTGTCAGTACAAAACTCCGTACGCGGATAATACACTTTACCCTGCATACCTTGCATCACACGTTCAAGCTTATGTCTTAATTCTGTATTGGCACTCACTCCGCCAGCGATAACAAGCCGTTTTATATTCGTCTCTTTCAGCGCTCTTTTACATTTGATAGCCAAGGTATCTATCACCGCTGTTTGAAAAGCATGGGCAATATCCGCCTTCGTTTGCTCATCATCACCCGCTGAACGAATGGTGTTAGCCGCTGCCGTTTTCAAGCCACTAAAACTAAAATCAAGCCCCGGTCTGTCGGTCATAGGCCTTGGAAATACAAAGCGTTTTGCAACACCTTGCTGGGCCATTTTAGCCAGCAAAGGGCCACCTGGATAATCTAAGCCAAGCAATTTAGCAGTCTTATCAAATGCTTCACCGGCGGCATCATCCACTGACTCCCCTAACACTTCATATTCGCCAATACCTTCAACCTTCACCATCATGGTGTGGCCGCCCGATACCAATAGTGCAATAAAGGGAAATTCCGGACGATCATCTTCTAGCATCGGCGCGAGTAAGTGACCTTCCATGTGATGTACGGCAACAGCTGGAATATTCCAACCAAAGGCCAATGAGCGACCAATTGACGTGCCTACTAACAACGCTCCAACCAAGCCGGGGCCAGCCGTATAAGCAACACCGTCAAGAGACTCAGGGCCACAACCAGCTTGCTCAAACGCGGCTTCGATCAAGGGAATGGTTTTACGAACATGATCACGAGACGCAAGTTCAGGCACCACACCACCGTAATCCGCATGAACTTTAACCTGACTATATAGTTGGTGTGCAAGTAGGCCTTGCTCATCATCATAAATCGCAATACCGGTTTCATCACACGATGATTCTATGCCTAAAATTCGCACCCAGACTCTCCCAAGACTTGATTTTAAAAGGCAGGTATTTTACCTGTTGGTACTTTCGTTGGGCAAGTAAATCCCCTGAATTAGCACTTAAATCGCCAAACCTATGTTAGTTTGGCCATCTGCTAGTGCGTGTTGTTTCAATGCTTTTACATTGTCTGAGCTAATACGTCCCATATTTTCTACAAAGTCTATCAACTCAGATAAGATTTCGATCTCATATTGCATCACAGGGTGATCGCGAACCAACTTGTTATCCGGTTCAATGTCTTCGTTAAGCAACAAAAACTCAACATAGCGGGCTACCGTCGCCTGAGATATCTTCGCAATACTAATAAATTCCTGCTCATCTTTAGCCATCAAACCATGCATCAAACCCAATAATGCGGTAGCCGCATCAATTGCGGGGTAAGTACCAAACATATCGAATTCAGCGAGCTCAGGTACGTTCGGCTCAACTTTTTCAATTTGCTTTTCAAGGCTGATCTTACTTTTTGGTAACAGTAGCTTTTCCCAACATACATTCAGCGCACTTCTTAAGGCTGATTCATCACCAAACCCTGTTGCTTCACTGAACAATCCATAATTGGGTAGCATTCTTTCGATGATGGCCGCTGCCAACACAGCCTGTTGTAAATAGTTAAGCTCTCTGATGCGCTGGAAATTATTCGCTTTGGTCATTTTGTTTTCCACATTGCCAGCAATATTGAAATGCTGGTCCGTTCAATTCTGTACAATGGTTGCAACGCCAGTCTGAGGTCAGTTGCTTTTGCGCGTAGTCTAACAATATTTTTTGTGCTGCGCGTACTTTTATCTCATAAACCATTAAACTCAACTTTGCCTGATCAGCGGGTATTTCACCGATGCCTCCGAGTAAAGGTTCGCCATCCAGTCGAGAAGCAATTCTAGCTTGGCTAAGTAAACCTTTTACTATGTGTGCTTCAAGCAGATTATCTGTTGTAAATACACATCGCCATTTAAAGCTATTATCTGTCATAATTATTACTCAATCTTGATTATTGAAGAGGCTCAAATGACGCTAACCACTCCTGGACTTTTATTTCCTGCTATTTCACTTCTTTTACTGGCATACACAAATCGATTTTTGGTCTTAGCACAACTCATCAGGGAACTTAACGCCCGAGAAGGAGACAGTATCCGGCCTTTAGTTCGAGCACAAATTGATAACTTAAGAAAACGTATCAAGTTAATTCGCTTCATGCAGGTATGGGGCGTGATTGCATTTTTACTGTGTACGCTGTCAATGTTTGCACTTTTTATCGACGTTGCACTTACTGGCGTCATACTGTTTGGTGCCAGTTTATGCTGCCTCATCGTGTCACTAATTATCTCTTTGTATGAAATACATATTTCTTGTGATGCCATAGAAATAGAATTGCAAAATATCGAGAAAAAGCCAACTTCTTGATTAAGCAGATGCTGACTTTAATGACTATACTGACTCAGTAAACAGTCATTTAAGGGTCAGCGAGTGAGCAGTTTTCTTTTCTCTGATGAGTCTATTGAAGAACCAACATCCCCAAATTTAAAGTCTGAATACTGGGACATCCTTATCGTTGATGATGAGGAAGATATCCATCAGGTTACCAAGCTGGTCTTGTCTGGCTTTGAATTTGAAAAAAAATCACTGCGATTCCATCATGCGTATTCTGCAAAAGAAGCCAAAGAAATACTCGAAAAAGAACAGCTCATTTCAGTGGGTTTGGTAGATGTAGTGATGGAAACCAATCACGCTGGGCTTGACCTTATTAAATACATACGTAACGACTTAGCCAATCATGATGTGAGACTTATTCTGCGTACAGGCCAACCAGGGGAAGCCCCAGAAGAGTCTGTGATTCGAGACTATGATATTAATGACTATAAAAATAAAACTGAATTAACGGCGGTTAAACTAAAAACCTTACTTTATTCAGCATTACGGGCTCACCGAGATATCCAGATTATTGAAAAGCACAAACGTGGATTAGAGCAAATAATCAATGCTTCATCCTCATTTTTGAAATGCAACAGTGTTAGAGAGTTTGCATCTACCATTTTGGCACATGTCTCCAATGTTATGGGCCTCAATGACAATGATATTTATTGTGCAGCGGCCATTAACAATCGCAAAGAATCTGGTGCGCACTTCAAGCTATTGGCCGCATCAGGAGAAGGCGTTGAACCGAGCTCATCGGTCATTCCTGATCATGTTAAAGAGTTATTCATCGAATCTCACAACCTCAAGGCATCCCGCTCTACCGACACCGAATATGTAGGTTATTTTCCTTCCGCAGGTGGAGGAGAAACAATGTTGTATGTCGGCAAAGACTCACAAATGAAAAGTACTGATCGACAGCTGTTAGAGTTTTTTGCCAACAACATTGCACTAGCCTATGACAATATTAAATTGAGAGAAACAGTAAAAGACTCGCAAAAAGAGCTGTCCTATATTCTTGGGGAAGCTGTTGAACGTCGCTCTAAAGAAACGGGTTCCCATGTTAAAAGAGTTGCCCATTACAGTATGTTACTGGCACAGCTTTATGGCTTATCTGATTATCGCGCCGAGATCATTAAGCTTGCTTCTCCGCTCCATGATATTGGTAAAATCAGCATACCCGATGATATTTTAAATAAGCCGGACAAACTGAACGACGCTGAATGGGAAATTATGAAGACGCATGCGCAAACCGGTTACGAAATTTTACAACATTCTTCTAACGAAATTTTACAATGTGGCGCTACAATAGCGCATCAGCATCATGAAAAATGGGATGGTTCTGGTTACCCCAGAGGTCTCAAAGGTGAACAAATCGATATCGTAGGTCGTATCACTGCTTTGGCTGATGTGTTTGATGCATTAGGTAGCGATCGATGTTACAAACCTTCATGGCCTTTAGAAAAAGTGCTAGCGCTGATACAATCTGAGAAAGGGAAGCAATTTGAACCAAAGCTTGTTGAGCTGTTTATAGACAACTTAGATCAGTTTATTGCAATTAGAGATAGCTACCCCGATTGACTTTTGTAAGCAGAATGTAAAATTTTCACTTTCAATCTTCCATTACTTGTATTAGTATTAGGAAAATACACAATACCGTTGTGTCACTTGTAGAAATTAAAAGGAATTTCGAATGAGATTTGAACAACTAGAACAGTTTGTCGCCTTAGGTAACTTGCGTCACTTCAGACAAGCTGCTGAACAAACAAAGATTAGTACTTCAGCTTTGACTAGAAGCATTCAAACGCTGGAAGACGAGATTGGATGCGAACTTGTTAAACGCTCAACACGCTCTGTAAGGCTTACTGAACAGGGTGAGATGTTTTTAAGTTACTGCAAAACAACGCTGTCTGAATTAGAGATGACCAAAAAAACTATCAAACAAAGCTTGTTTGGTAGAGACCAGCAAAAGCTGGTTATTGGTTACACCAGCGACGCCAGCTCTATTGTACCTATGTCATGTGGTCAGTTCCTTGCTGATTACCCAAACATTAAAATTGAGATGCAATTACAAGACGAGCATGAGTTAACACGTAAATTACAGCTTGGGGAAATTGATATTAGCGTTTACTTGCAAAGCGCTAGCAATGTTGTCAGTGATATATATCTTCCTGACCAACTGATTCTGTTTGTTGCCAAACATCACCCGCTTGCTAGCAAAGATTCGCTACGTAAAGAAGAATTGTACGACTACCCTATGTTTGGCTGTTTCTCACAGTCAAAACAAGTACAAACAATGCTTAATGAAGCTGTTGATGGGTTGAACAAAAGTAGCAGTATGAAAATTGGTAACATTGATCAAGTCATGGACGGCCTGAAGCAATCAAATCACTTCGCTATAGCCAGCATTGAACATGCTAATACTATCGCACAAGACCCAAGTTTAGTGATTCTGAAAACCAATAAGGATATTAATCACGAACAGTTAGTGGTGCAAACTAACCATCACGTTAACAGAGATGGTCACATCAAACATTTACTTGGTTTGATAGAAAACTCAGCTAAAGCCAAAGCTTGCGCCTCAAATATATAAATATTTTCATATAATAAAAAAGGATGCTCTAAGCATCCTTTTTTTTATTACAATTTTATATATAGCTCAGCGCAATACCGATAAAGATAGCCAAACCTACGCGATTATTGCGCAAAAATGAGTTGAAGCATTGGTCTCTATCTCGGCTGTGTATAGCCACCTGCAATTGCATCAGTAGTGAGACCGCCACAAGCAGCGAGGCAAAGTAGTACCAAGCTAACTCAAGCTGTACACCCACGCAACTCAACAGCACTATAAACACAATATTCAGTATAGCTATCCAATGTCTATCGTAACGGCCAAATAAAATAGCTGTCGATTTAACGCCAATTTTTAAGTCATCATCCCTGTCCACCATTGCGTACATAGTGTCATAAGCCACAGTCCACAAAACATTGGCTAGAAACAACCACCACGCATACAAGGGCACGGTATTGTTACTGGCCATAAACGCCATTGGAATTGAAAAGCTATAAGCCATTCCCAAAACAACTTGCGGTAAATGCGTGTAACGTTTCATAAAAGGGTAACAAGCCGCTAACATCAATGCAGCGACAGACAATAATATAGTTTGCCAGTTAAGCGTGAGTACCAGCGCAAATGCACACAATATAAGGACGATAAATAAACTTATTGCTTCACCCGGTTGGACTTCTCCTACCGCCAATGGACGTGTTGAAGTCCTTTTTACAGCACCATCCACCTTTCGATCTGCAAAATCATTTATCACACATCCTGCACTGCGCATGATAAACACCCCGCAACTGAATACCAGCAACAAATGAATTGGCGGCACACCTGAATTCGCTATCCACAGGGCCCAATATGTCGGCCATAGCAGCAATAGCGTACCGATAGGTCTATCCGTTCTCATTAAACGTAAATAACTTGGGAAATGCTGTCTACTTAGCAAGTTGAGTTGCATAATTCACCTTAGGTAAAAATACTTCACACACCATGATCTTAGCTGCCTGATTGGTAAACACGCGTCGCCTCGCATACATATTATGTAGAGGTAATTGCAAGTCATTCAACAATGCGTCATAACCGCAATGATTGTTAACTTGAGCAACTTCTAACTCAGAACGCTGCCATGACTCATCTTGAAACAGCACCTCACCCAAAGGTTTAGAGCCAAGTTGGCGGACGCCTAAATCAGAAGCTTGTGTGCTAATCCAACTTTGTGCGTAAACCCGAGCTACATCGTCACAAACAAGCAACACCTCTCGACACTGTATCTGTCTGCACTGCTCGCCTAGTAGGCCTTTATGCAACGAATTGCTTGCCAACCATTGCTCACGCAACACGTCGACTCTAAATTGGTCACTTTGGCTTTTTAATAAAGCGGTTAATGAGCCTTCGTTTAAGATCACCGAGGCATCTGGACTCGTTAGATCCGAGCATTCGCTTGCGCAATGCCATTCAAAATCAATGGAAAATGGGGTTATCAACAAAACAATATCTGCAATTTAAAAAACTCGCGTATATCATAGCACTCCCCCGCCTTTGGAAAAAGTTCGCTGATATTTTAATAGGATATCACTTCTAATATGTAAATTAATTGCATTTACGTATACACTTAGCCAAGCAAACTATGCCGTTGAACCAATGGGAATTCTAATTGTTATGAATAAGCCTTACTATCTACTTGTCGCAATTCTTATGCTCACTGTGAGCAGCTTTGGAGCACGAGCGAATTCCAATGTAGGCTACTTTGGTTTTGAACCTGATATCATTACCAATTACATTGGCCAATCAAACAAAAAGCTTGGCTATGTGCGCGTAACAGTAGATTTGATGCTGGATGATGTCAGCAATATCGGTGTCGTAGAACACCACACTCCCCTGCTTAGAGATGCAATAGTGCAGATCCTAAGCAAGGAGCCTGAAGAAACAATTAAGTCGCTCACAGGCAGAGAAGAAATTCGTCGACGTTGCACAGATAGGCTAAAGAATTTGCTAAAAGAAGAAACGGGTGAAGAAATAATCCGTGATGTGCTATTCACCAAGTACTTATATCATTGAGCGATTTTTTGTCTGGGTTGTACAAACGCGATGAACATACCGCTGAGTAAGCCAAACAAATGAGCCCAATTTGCCATGCTGATAAAAAATAGCTCGGTAAAGCCAAAAATCATCCACAATAGCATAAATCCGACTATTGGTTTGCCAACAATGGGCTCTTGCGTTGAGTGTTTCACACCGTAAATCCACGCATAACCAAGCAACGCATAAACCACCCCGCTTAGCCCACCAAAGCGACTATCAACCATCAAAAACTGCGCCCAATTACTGACTAAACTGCTAACAATAAACAGAATGAATAGACTAGTAGCGCCCGTGCGCTGAACTATTTGGTGACCTAGATGCAACCACCAACTGAGATTAAAAACTAAATGCAAAGCACCAAAATGTAACAGCACAGGTGTAACCCAACTCAACGGAGCATCGGGTTTAAACTGTAAACGGGTAAAAATGGCGTTAGCATCAAATAAATAAAAGCTACCGAAGACAAGTAAGCACAGCACAAATATTAGCTTTAAAAACCAGTGCAAAGCGGTAAAACGTTGTCTCAAATTTAGCTCACTGCCACCATAGAGCAACCTTGAGTTGGTATCTCCATTGTGCCAAGAAGCATCTGAATATTTGCTATGATGAGGGTTACTGACAAAGTCTTGCCAAAGGATATTCGCTTGTGCCTGATATGCCTCTTGGACCCACACTTCAACATTGGTACCATCATTGGAGCGCAAACTCACTGGTATGCCCTGTGTTTTAAAATAATCAGCAGCGCCTTGAACCGCTCGTGGATTATTATAGGTCCCGAGTAAAATCATTTATGTATAAAATCCGGTAACTCTGAAGCCCACTGTGTAAAGCCACCATCCATGCTATAAACATCTTCAAAGCCTTGCTCAATCAAATAGTTCGCAGCACCTTGGGAGCTAATCCCATGATAACAAACCACAATAATCGGCTGATCAAACTCTTTTTCCTGCATAAAATGCGCAATATTTGCATTAGATAAATGCTCAGCACCAGGAATGTGCCCCTGAGCGAAGCTATTTTCATCACGAATATCCGCAATTACAACGTCATCACGCTCTAATAATTGTTTAGTCTGTGCGACAGAAATATGTTTCATTGACATAATATTTACTACTCAAAAAATGCGAAAAGGCGACCAATGTCGCCTTTGATAGGTAAAATTGGCTACTAATCCCAGTTTAAGATCACTTTGCCTGATTGACCAGAGATCATGGTATCAAAACCAATCTGGAAATCATCAATATGGAATTGATGGGTAATAATTGGCTCAAGGTTTAACCCTGATTGAATTAAGCTTGCCATCTTATACCAAGTCTCAAACATTTCTCGACCATAAATTCCTTTGATCACGAGCCCTTTGAAAATAACCTGATTCCAATCAACCGCCATATCCGAAGGGGGAATACCTAGCATGGCAATCTTGCCACCATGGTTCATGTTGTTGAGCATACCGTTGAAGGCAACGGGTACACCTGACATTTCAAGCCCGATGTCGAACCCTTCAGTCATGCCTAGCTCTTTCATAACATCTTCAAGCTTTTCGTTTGCCACGTTAACGGCGCGCGTTGCACCCATTTTACGAGCTAAATCAAGACGATACTCATTAACATCAGTGATCACCACATGACGTGCACCCACATGTTTTGCAACTGCGGCAGCCATGATACCTATCGGACCAGCCCCTGTGATTAATACATCTTCACCGACTAAATCAAACGACAAAGCCGTATGTACAGCATTACCAAATGGGTCAAAAATTGAAGCGAGCTCATCAGAAATGTTGTCAGGGATCTTAAAAGCATTGAACGCAGGGATCACCAAGTATTCTGCAAATGAGCCTTCACGGTTAACACCAACACCTGTGGTGTTACGACATAAATGCACACGACCAGCACGACAGTTTCGACAGTGTCCACATGTAATATGCCCTTCACCGGAGACCCTATCACCAATATTGAAGCCACGTACTTCTTGGCCCATATCAACCACTTCACCCACATATTCATGGCCAACAACCATAGGGGTAGGAATGGTCTTTTGCGCCCACTCATCCCATTTGTAGATGTGTACGTCGGTACCACAAATTGCGGTTTTGCGGATTTTAATCAACAGATCGTTATGCCCTACTTCCGGTTTAGGCGCATCCGTCATCCAAATCCCTGGTTCGGCTTTTAACTTAGATAAAGCTTTCATAATCGTTACTCAAAACAAGGAAGCTATCGCTTCGCTTTAAAATTAAATAATACCCAACTCTTTACCAATGCGAGTGAAGGCAGCAATCGCTTTATCAAGCTGCTCTTGGGTATGTGCAGCTGAGATTTGAGTACGAATTCTCGCTTGCCCTTTTGGTACAACAGGGAATGAGAAGCCCGTCACATAAATTCCCTCAGCCAATAGTTTGTCTGCCATTTGCGCAGCAATCTTAGCATCGCCCAACATCACAGGAATGATCGCGTGATCTTTACCCGCACAGGTGAAACCAGCCGCTTCCATGTGTTCACGGAAGTAAGCAGCATTACGCCACAAGCTATCGCGCAACTCTTTGCCTTCTTTTAGCATATCTAATACAGCGATTGAGGCTGTCACAATAGAAGGTGCCAAGGAATTTGAGAACAAGTATGGACGTGAACGTTGACGCAACCACTCTACAACTTCTTTTTTACCTGAAGTATAGCCACCTGATGCTCCACCAAGTGCTTTTCCTAGGGTGCCAGTAATAATGTCAACGCGATCCATCACACCACAATACTCAGGTGTGCCACGCCCATTTTCACCGACAAAACCAACCGCATGAGAGTCATCAACCATAACTAATGCATCATACTTATCGGCCAAATCACATACCGCTTTTAAATTACAGATCACACCATCCATTGAAAATACGCCATCTGTGGCAATTAGTTTTGTTTTAGCACCCGCTTCGGTTGCTGCAATTAACTGTTGCTCCAGATCAGCCATATCGTTATTAGCATAGCGGAAACGTTTCGCTTTACATAGGCGAACCCCATCAATGATAGAGGCATGATTTAGCGCATCAGAAATAATCGCATCATCAGGGCCAAGAATAGTTTCAAACAAGCCTGCGTTCGCATCAAAACATGACGAGTACAAAATGGTGTCTTCTGTTTGTAGAAACTCGCTGATTTTAGCTTCCAATGTTTTATGGATGTCTTGCGTACCACAAATAAAACGAACCGATGCGACACCAAAACCGTGCGCATCTAAGCCTTGCTTAGCAGCAGCAATCAAACTAGGGTGATTTGCCAATCCTAAATAGTTGTTTGCGCAGAAGTTAATTACAGATTCGCCGCTTTCAACCGCGATTTGAGCTTGTTGAGAAGAAGTGATTACGCGTTCATTTTTATACAAACCTTCAGCTTTTACTTCTTCAATCTGTTGCTGTAGCTGGCTATAAAAGGCCGATGCTCTCATTTGGAGTCTCCATTATTTGCACGGGTCCCAATGTACACGCCACTTTACCATCACCGTGAGAGTGTCAAAGCGCATACTGGGTCAATCAAACTGGGTTGCTATTGTAAAAGGTTCAACCCGTAAATGCACGGGTTGTGATTATCGTGGGCTTTACCATAAAGTAAATATTTATGAGACAAGCGGTAGTAACGCGGGAACTTGGCCTAAAGATTGGCACACATGGTCGGCTTGACTCTTTGCTTCATCGCTAAATGACTGACCTGATTCCACCAGAATCGCTAAATTGACGCCAGCAGCTCTGGCGGCTTCAATATCGGACAGCTTATCACCCACCATCACACTGGCACTGACATCTATGTCAAACTCAGCTATCGCCTCATTGAGCATACCTGGATTGGGCTTTCTGCAGTCACACTCTTTTTGAAATTCAGGAAGCGCTTTATGCGGATGATGCGGGCAGTAATACACCTTACTGATGGTGACTTGATGTTTAGCAAATTCGCTACACATCCACTCACTCAATCTAGCAAACTGCTGCTCATCATAATACCCTCGGCCAATACCTGATTGGTTCGTTACAACAACGATGATGTAGCCCTTGGCAATAAACTGCTGACACGCTGCAAAGACGCCATCGATAAACTCAAAATCTTCAATCTTATGAACGTAGGCATGATCAACATTAATGACGCCATCTCGGTCTAAAAACACCGCTTTGTTTTGCTTTTTGCTCATAGCTTTTCTGCCTTTACCACGTGATCAAACATCTCTATCACTTGTTGAGTTTGAATTTGTTGCATCAGATCATCCCCTTTCACGCGTATTCCCCACGGCAATTGCTGTGCCGTTTTACCTTTTTGTTTCAACAAGTTTTGATGATACACCTCAACTACATAGTCCTGATACAAATACGGCCCCGTGCGTTTTGGGTTTGAATGCGCATACAGACCAATGACCGGCGTTCCCACCGTTACGGCCATATGAGCAGGCCCTGTATCGGGTGCCAATACCAAACTCGCTTGCTTTAACACACACAGTAATACCTTTAACTGGGTTTTGCCCACCAAGTTCGTAATATCACATTGCGCGTGTTGACGAATCGCAGCGGCTAAGTCTTGCTCCAGCGGCGTCGGTCCTCCCGTGATCACCACTGAAAACCCCTGCGCTGCAGCGTGATCAGCTACGGCGGCATAACGCTCAGCTAGCCAGTTGCGCGCCGCTTTACTCGCTGCAGGTGATATAACAAACACCCGCTCATTACACTGTGCCAACAAGTCTGCTGCTTGCTGATCATCCTCTGTTGATATTGGCATCTGCCAAGTAGGCACATCGCATTCAACCCCAATCGTGCGAGCAAACTGTTGAAAACCTTCCAATACATGAGGTTCGTTTTGGGACGCGATACGTTTATTGATAAATAGCGAATGCAACTCTTTGCTGCGACCTCTATCAAAGCCAATTTTCATTTTGGCTGGAATACATCGAGCAGCGAGATTGGCGCGTAGTGCAACTTGCATGTGCAACAGCACATCAAACTTACGGCCCTTAAAAGTGCGTTTTAGAGTTTGATAAGCCGCTTTTCCCTGTTTTTTATCAAAAACAACAAACTCAACCCCAGGTAAGTCTGCCAATAACATTGCTTCTACTTTACCTATCACCCAAGTAATCGCAGCGTTTGGATAGCGAGCTTGAATGGCCTGCACCGCCGCAACGGCGTGACATACATCACCTATCGCAGAAAGCCTAAGAATACAAATAGAACTAGGAGGCTGAGACACAAATTTCCTACTTATCAAAAATATTTGCGCCAGATCTTAAATTAATCAATTTGCTTTGCAAGTTTATGGTCAACAAAAAACACGTTACACTTGGCACAACTTTTACCTGAACAAACCTTTCGATGAAGATCACCACGGCCAACAATCAGTACCTATTAACATCTGATACCTGCACTTACACTGTCGACCTAAATTGGTTTGATGCCCAATTTTGGCAAGCGAAGAATGCTATTGTTGCTACTAAAGAAGGTCGCTCCACAGCGTGGTTTTTTAAACAAGGTCAAAAAGTTAATGTGTTAAAACATTACTGGCGTGGCGGGTTGATAGGTAAAGTATTGTCTGATCAATACCTTTTCACAGGCTTAGAAAATACTCGTGTTTATCAAGAATTTGCGCTGCTTTGTCAGCTTGAAAAGCTCGGTCTTCCCGTTTCAAAACCGATTGCAGCCAAGGTGTCACGTGTAGGATTAGTCTATCGTGGCGATCTCATCACCGAAGCCGTTGCAGGTGCTCAAAGTCTATGCGAACGCCTACAAGCTAGATCAGCAACTCATTTAGAGCTGCAAAATGTTGCAACAACGCTCGCGCGCTTTCATAAAGCGGGTGTCTATCACGCTGATTTAAATATCAATAATATTCTGTTTGATGAACAAGATGAGGTTTATCTGATTGATTTTGACCGTGGCCAGTTGAAAATACCGAACGCTGCGTGGCAGCAAGCGAATATCAGCCGTTTGCAACGTTCATTTAATAAAGAGGCCGGCAAATGGCCGACCTTTTATTTCACACAAGACGATTGGCAGCTATTGCAACAATCTTATTTGCAAGCGCTACAGAACTAAGACTTAGCGGTTTTACCTAGCTTAGCTTTTTCTATAATGCCAGAGGTTGAGCAACCATCTAAAAAGGCTAATACTTCTACTTGCCCGCCTTGACTGAGCACATGATCGGCCCCAGCAATTTCTGACACCTTGTAATCGCCGCCCTTGACCAAGATATCTGGACTTATCTGCTCGATGAGCTTTGCTGGCGTGTCGTTCTCGGCTTCGCTACCAAAAGGGATCACCCAATCCACGGATGCCAAAGCACTCAGTACCATGGCCCGCTCTTTCAATGCATTGATAGGCCTTTGTGGGCCTTTCAAGCGCGTGATTGACTCATCATTATTTAGGCCAACTACCAATCGCTCCCCCATGCTTTTCGCTTGTGCTAAATAACGTACATGGCCTGCATGTAAAATATCAAAGCAACCATTGGTGAACACTATTCTCTCACCATTTTGCTTGGCAAACGCAATATGTTTGAGCACATCATCGAACGGGGTTTGATAATGTTCGCCAGTTTGACGTAAATACTGCCCCATTTTACGGCTGAGCTCTTCTGGTGATACAGTCGCAGCACCCAGCTTACTGACCGCAATACCCGCGGCGATATTGGCTACTTCTACTGCATCTTTAGGTGCCATCCCCGCACCCAACATGGTGGTGAGCGTTGCGATAACCGTATCTCCGGCCCCCGTTACATCACTCACTTCTAATACCTGTGCAGGGAAATCGTGTTTTTCTGTTGCGCAAATAAGCGACATGCCTTGCTCAGAGCGGGTTAACAACATTGCGCCAATACCGTTGTCGGCAATTAATTGACGCGCACTGTCGGTCAGCGCTTGTTCACTGTCGACCTTACCACCAGCTAACTTAAATTCGTTTAGGTTAGGGGTAATATAATCGGCCCCACGATATAGCGATAAGTCACTGGATTTTGGGTCGATTAATACCGTTTTACCCGCAGACTTAGCCAAGGCGATCATTTCTTTAATGGCACTTAAAGCGCCTTTGTTGTAATCCGAAAACAGTACAAAGTCATAGTCATCAAGTACCTGCTCTAAACGCGCAAGTAGTAAACGGCTATGCTGCTCGGTAAATGTTTCTTCCAAATCTAACCGAACAACCTGCTGATGACGACTGATCACTCGCATTTTAGCAATAGTCGGTAGCTCTTCGACCGTGACTAACTGCGAGGCTATCTTTTCATTTTCAAGAATTCGAGCCAGCGATACGCCGTTGTCGTCTTCCCCTATTAGACCAAGCAAACCCACTTGGCCATCTAAATGCGCAATATTCTTGGCTACGTTTGCCGCGCCACCAGCTTTATCTTCCAAGCTACTCACCTTAACCACAGGCACAGGCGCTTCTGGTGAAATTCGACCTGTATCACCATGCCAATAGCGATCAAGCATCACATCACCAACGACTAGAACGCGCGCTTGATTTAGCTTCTGTAAGCGAGAAAACTCCATTACTGCTGCTCCGCTACCAGCATATCTACAGCCTCACAAAGCCAGTGACCGATAAACATGTGTGCCTCTTGGATACGCGCAGTTTCATCGTTTTTAATGATTATGGGCAATTTAGCGATATTTTTAACCTCACCACCATCACGCCCTGTTAATGCTACGGTATTCGCGCCAATTTCATTGGCTGCGGCCAAGGCTAGATTAATGTTGGCACTGGTACCTGAGGTTGTCAGTCCAATCACCAAATCTTCAGGTTTACACAGTGCCTGTACTTGGCGCTCAAACACGGTATCAAAATGATAGTCATTGCTATGTGCCGTCAAAATAGAGGTGTCTGTTGTGAGCGCGATTGACGCTAATGGCCCACGCTCTAGCTTATATCGCACCACAAATTCGGCTGCTAAGTGCTGAGCATCAGCGGCACTACCACCATTACCAAACCAAATGACCTTGCCGCCTTTGGCTAATGTGCTATGGCAAGCTTCTAGCAGTCTCAAACATTCTTCATGATAATTTGCCATGGTTTCAAATAGTGTCTGATGGCGCTCAAGGCTCGCTAAATAACTCTGTTGAATGTGTTCATTTGCGACATATTCGTTCCTATATTACCGCTTTTGGGTATAACTTCTTAAATTTAATCGTATTATTACCAGTATACATTGAGCGACAGCCAAGTATAACTTTCTCCAAATACATCTTTGCCAACACTTAGTGTGGTTTCAATCTGACGACCTTCAATAACACGACTATTACTCAGCTCTAGCGCTCGGGCTTGCTCATAGTTCGCCCCAACTTGGTTAAACTCATTCACATAACCGCTTTCGTTATCAACTTGTGTATATTTGAAACGCCACATAGTGCTGTGATCACTGCTGTATGTTGCCTCTAATGTATGCACTTTGCTCGGCGCGGCATCTCCAAATACACGTTGATCCGCAGCAAAATGACCAACAACAAAGCCCTTATAGGTGTTGCCCGCAGTGGGGTATATTTCATTCACATACCATAGGCTATGCATATTTGTGTACTCATAGCGCAGCGTTGTGGTTTTGCTCAGTTGAGGCAAGTACACCCCGAAACTGGCAACGGTGTTGCCAAATTGGTAATTACTATGGTTTTTGGTATCTTCCCCACCGTATTCAAGATACCACTCGATGGGAGTATAGAAATTAGTTTGTAATGTGCTGGTAAGCGTAGCCCATTGATCTCCAAGTTCAGAATCCTGACTCACGCCATTACCTTTGTTGTCATTACCCGCTGGGTCAAAATAGGCTTTGAGCACATCACTACCGCTTACCTCTCGGGGGCCGCCGCCAAATTGCATCATACGGTTCAAGCCAATTTTCCAGCCTTCAATTGGTTCAATGCTCAAATGCGTGCCGGCAAGTTTGGGCGAGCCATCGTGCAATTGACCTTGATAGACTATGCCCTTTTCTACGCGGTCCAACTCCGAATAAAACAATTCAAAGTCTAAGTTCCACCAATTGTTTAGCGGTGCAATCAACCCCAGCGACACTGACGCCGCTGGTTTAGCATTATTTGAGTATACTTGCGCAAAACTTTTAAAAGGTGAAAACCAGTGTTCTTTGTAGCCTAGGTTTAATTGGAACGTATCTCCTGCCAGCGCATAAAATGTGTTGTAAAGTACCAAGTCTCCTTGTCGTACTCGATAATCCATCCCCATCTGCAACAAAGTGTTGTCACTGCCACGCCATACGCCATCTAATGATATTTCGGCGTATTCACTCGCGCTGTTGTTTCTATCATTAGCCAATTTTACTTCTGTGCCAGAGTCATATCTAAGTTTAACCCCTTGCCTGACAATCTCGTCTTTCCCTTGATATTTCTTTAAACGCTCTCGGATATGGCTGTACAGCTGAGCATCAATACCACGTAACTTTTGCAACGCGATGTTAATTTCACTGAGCCGATAGGGCTTGGCCATAGGCACTCCCTGCGTCAGCGCAAACATACGGTCTATCTGATACTCCAATATTGTATCTTTACCTATCGGTAAATAAGCGGTTGGCGCACTAAAACTAAAACACGAAAATACCAGCGCGAACGCGGCGACACAGGACGAGAGCTTTAACGACATACAATAACTGCTGCTTAGTAGATAAAAGTGAAGGCATGTTAGCAAATAACTGTGCCTGTCGCACGGCTTCAAATGTGTAATTTTGTTATAGTATTTCACTAAATTCGACGAACAAGCTAAAATAGCGTTTTGATCAGCTGCCAAGGTGCTATGACTCGATTACTTTACTCTCTTTCACTCGCATTATTGAGCCCTGTTATTTTACTGTACCTGTATCTTGTTCGTGGTAAGAAAAACGCAGCCTACAAACAACATTTTAAAGAACGTTTAGGCTTTTACGATGCTCAGCAAGTACAACACCCAGTGGTGTTTCACTGTGCCTCTGTTGGCGAAGTTCTTGCGGCCACACCACTGATAAAAAGATTTATACAGACTCACCCAAGCGAGTCAGTGCTTATCACGTGCAACACCCCCACAGGCCGAGCACAAGTGACGCAAAGTTTTGGTCATGATGTCACGGTATGCTACTTACCTATAGATTTTTACTTTGCCAGTAAGAGGTTTATCAAGCATGTTCAGCCCAAGCTGCTAGTTGTATTAGAAACAGAGCTGTGGCCAAATTTATTCACCCATGCCAAACAAGCAAACTGCCCCGTATGTGTCGTCAATGCTCGACTCTCTGAAAAATCTTTGCAAGGCTATCAAAGATTTCCCAACATAAGCCGCTGGATCATGACCCATATCGACTCACTTGCCAGTCACAATGAGCAAGATGCACAGCGATTTATAGCCTTAGGCCTAACGGCCGAAAAAGTGTCTGTTACTGGGTCTATAAAATTTGATATTCAACTCGATGAAACCGTTATAGCCGAGGCACATCATCTCAAAACAGCGTTTACTGGCCGCCCTGTTTGGATTGCCGGTTCAACACACCCAGATGAACACGAGCAAGTGTTAGCGGCCCATAAAAGCGTGTTGAACACTCATCCCAATGCGCTGCTAATTATTGCACCTCGTCATCCTGAGCAATTTGATAAGGTCGAGACGCTGCTTACTCATTCAGAACTGAGCTACTGTCGCCGCAGCCAAACATTCGACAACCAAAGTCAGGTCCTGCTTGTTGATACGCTCGGCGAGCTTAAGATGTTATTCGGCAGCGCCGATATTGCCTATATTGGCGGCAGTTTAATCCCACGAGGTGGACATAACCCACTCGAAGCGGCCGCATTCGCAGTCCCTATATTAAGTGGTCCCCATACCTATAACTTTGCGCATATTTACCCAGAACTATTAACGTTACAAGGGGCAACCACGGTTGCTGATCAGGCGCAGTTAGCGCACACAGTGGGTACTCTGATGGCGGATGAACAAAAACGCCAAAAGCAGGGGCAACAGGCATTGCAATGTCTCAAGCAAAATCAAGGCGCCGTGGACAAAACCTTAAACTTATTGAACTCGCAACTTAACTAAAGCGAAATACATCATGACAACATCTTCTTTAACCCCAGAGAAAATCATGCAAAATTGGGTCAGCTCAGTGATTGTTAAATACAATTTTTGCCCGTTTGCACGCCAAGAAGTGGAGCAAAACGCGATTCATTATCGCGTTTCAACAGCTGTCAGCCATGACGATGCCGTGATGGACATGTTAGACGAATGTGCTGCCATGAATGACGACGCTGGCAAAGAAACCGCTTTACTGATTTTTACTGAAGGTTTTGGAGAGTTTGCCGACTTTTTGGATTTAGTCGATTTGGCCAATGCCATGCTCGCAGTACAAGGTTATGAAGGCACTTATCAAATCGCGAACTTCCACCCAGACTATGTATTTGCCGACAGTGACGAAGACGACGCGGCCAACTATACCAATAGAGCGCCCTATCCAACATTACATATCATTCGTGAACAAAGCATGGCCGAGGCATTAGACAGTTACGATGAACCTGAGAGTATTCCTGAACATAACATTCGTTTGGCAAGACGCAAAGGCGAAGCTTTTTGGCAGCAGTTATTAAAAAACTGCTATAAGAAGTAATCGCTGAAATTATGCTTTGTTTATATTGCTGATTTAATGCGGGATAACGGGGCGATGAATACGCGCCCCGTTTGTGAGTCTTTACTTTTTCACCCAACTACCATTGACTTGAACATAGTGTCCTTTGGCTGTTTTCTCAATGGCTTTTTTACCCGCCAGCAATTCAACCTGAGACAAGCTAATCCCATTTTGTTTCGCCAATTGCTGATACTTCGCTTTACGCTTAGCGTTGATATCATCGATAAGCGCTTGCACCTGAGCTGCGTTACTTACCACCGCTAAATATCCATTTGCTGTTTCGCCCACTAGACCTTGATCCTTAGCGCTGTCCAGCGTCAATGCCCAAGCCGAAAAAGCCATACCAAGCGCGGCGATTGTCACTAATAATTTGTTCGCTTTCATGTTTCTCTCCCTTAGAATAACTCGCTGTCATCGCTGAATAAATTGTCCAATTCTTTGTCAACTTTAACTCGGATCTCATGATCCACTTTGACATTCAAATTGATGGTGATTGGCTCCTTGGTCTCGACCTGTACTTTATGCGTACAAGCACTCAGACACAAAAAGCTCATCAGTATTAGGGTCCATTTCATGGGCTTTGCTCCTGTTTAGTTAAAGCGTCTTCTACTTTTTGGGTGATCTCGTCGCTCAGTCGCAACGCCCTAAAAAGCGTAAATATATTCTCTTGGTGTGTGTAATTAAAGTTCACAGGCTGCGCCTGAGCTTTGTTCTCTCCAATAATCTGTACCGCCAATGTCAGCCAGCCATCCGAGGTCAGTGCCACATCACTGCTAAGCGTCTCAATTGTCAGGTCATCTAACACTCCAATCACCGACTTCAAACTCGGCTGTTGCGCTTTGAGCGCTTCAACGGAAGCATTTTGTGCAACCTTGAGTTTGCCAATTCCCGTATTGAACAACTTGCCCTGCTCAATACTCACTGTCGCGTTTTCAATGCGCACAGGAAATATTCCTGAAACTCGACCATTAAGTTCAATGCCGGCATCTCGTCCAGCTTGTGCTATTAACCCCAAATCTAATGATTCAGCGCTTAGTTGCAATTGTTGAGGAGCCGCTGATAACTTAAGCAAATCTAAGTGAATTTGACCATCAAACACTTGCGCATTTAAGTCCTGTAACTGTGCTACATTGTCTTTAACTTGTAATTGTGCAGACAGATTAGAAAGCACCACACCTGAGCGTACCTGCCCTACAGCCACCTTAGAACTCGCTATATTAATCTTACCTGAACTGAATTGCCCGCTAATTTGCGTATCAATATCATCAATATAGTGCGTATCATACAGCGCTGACACATCTTTGAGTTGTACGCTAAAATCAGCGGTTTGTAGGTTTAAATCACCACTGGCTTGCATGCTTAACGCTCCCTCCGCCAGTTTAAGTTTGGGTGCAACTTGAGCTAACAGTGGGTGCAACTCAGTCACCGGTTCAACGCTGACCACCAGCTGATATGGGTGTGCCTGTGGGGAGTATTGATGCTTTAAAACGGCCTCAATGCCCGGTGCATGAATATAGTGCTCAAGCGCAGCACCACGACTTTGCTGGACTTTACTGTCAATGCTTACGTCTTTGATAGTAAGCTCTGGTAACTGTAGCTGCGCCACAGCCGTATGCCCTGAAATATCAGAGAATATTTCACCACGTTCTAGATCTCCACGTAATCTAAACTTTGATACTACCGAGCTAAGCTGAGTATTACTGTGTGTCACCTTCTCCATAGATAGCTCGGTATCGAGGGTCAGTTGCTGATCAACGCCTAACTTGGCCTGAATATCCAGTTGATTATGTATGCTTTGGCCATCTGTAAAGTGAAGTGTTGGTGTCGTTACCTTGGCCTTGGCATGACCATTTAACGTATCGCTAAAACCCAACACTCCTTCAATCTCTAACTGCCCTTCTTCTACCTGAAAATGTTCTAGCGATGCGCTTTGTATACTACCTTTGGCCACCCAAGATAATGTGTTAGCAGCAGGCCCCATAACGAGTTTAACGTCACCATCAAGTTGGCTGTTGCCATGCTCAAACTCAACCAAGGGTAAGCGCTCACTTTGATATACCAAACGAGTATCCAAATACAGTTCATGCGCCTTATAACTTGATGTGCCTGTGAGTGAAATACCTCCCAACTGCACACTGTTATGGGTGAAATTCAATTCACTTTTGAACTGCTTATGCGGTATTTGTGCCTGAACCTCTCGCAGCGTTAACACGCTACTTTGATCGTGACTGTGTAAAGATACCTGTTGTGTTTCGATTTGCCCGTCATAAAAATTGATAGCCGCTGGCAGCGTTAACGCCCATGGTTGCATCATCAAAGGATTGAGTTGCAGCTTATCATTCTGAGGTAATAATGTGTCACATCCCAAAGGCGTCACAGTCGTGGTTAAATCAGACGCATCTGCCACGACTTTTTGGGTGTTTAACGCGGCATTCAACTGTATTTTCCCCACACTTTGCAAAGGTAATTGACAGGATTGATAAGGCATGTTCGCTGCTAGTTGTGGCTCCGCCTTTATTACCGCACGCTCGCCCGTAAAAACAATGCCCGCACTGCCCGTTAAAGACGTGACAAATTGGGGTAATAGCCCTTGCACTAATGGGCTTTCTAAATCGACACTTGCCTGAATTTCACTGGCTGCAACCTGCACATCGGCGACCACATCCCCAGACAGTGAAAAGTCATATAACTGATTCTCCGTTAATGATGCACTGAATTTAGGTAACAGCGAGGACTGCTCAATATTAATATTTTCAATATAAAGCAGTGGCCTGTTTGGCAAAGTCAGTGACAACGGTTTAAACGTCGCTGGCTCAGACGGCCCATTTGCTGCGTTTTTTATACGAGCATTGAGTTGTGTAACGTTAATCATGGAGCGGTCGACAGACACATCTTGCAAGGTCACGGAAAAAGCCTCTGCGGTTAAACACAATGATTCAATATGGATTGAACGCCAACTGTCAAATGACCAATCCAAACAACTCATTTGCAAGTTGTGCGATTGCAAATAATGATTAGCAAGCTTTGTGCTCAATGGTTGTCTGGCTATGTACAGGCTTAAAAGCAAACCACACACCACCAACAACAGCCACTTTAACCGCCTAATAATCATACACTTGCAATCCATACATCATTACATTCATGTGCTAATAATAAAGGAAAATATCGCCGCTGTGACAAACTAATTGTAATAAGTTGTAGTCCCAAAAAGCGTCAGGAATATCATATTACATAGTCATGCAGACAACAGAATAATGCTTTATACTAGCCTAATACTTCAGCGCCGGTAGGTGCATTTTCTAATATAAAGCAGCCTGTAAGGCCAAAATAAACCTTTGCTATGACAATGAATAAAATAATACTGATCACCTTACTTTCTTTAGTGACTTTGTGTGCACAGGCTAGTAAAGAAAAACAAGAACCACCACCGTTAAACCCAGCCTTCTACGGGGAACACCCTATGGTGCTACTCAATGAAGGTTCGAGTATTTATGCTGTTAACTTACCGCGTTATCAATTTCCCAATAACGTGCAGGTGGTGTATCGAATTGAAAACCCCGGTGTGGCGTTTCTTAGCCTAGTAAGAGACTCAGACTTGATCACCATTAAACCTAAGAAGTTTAATATTGAGCGTCTAATGCGTGGTGAAGAGTTAGAGGTAAAAGCCGATGTGTACAGTGGCCATTTTGCCGATGGAGGTATGCAAATGCATAAAGATTACCCCATCGTGTTCAACAAAAAACTTTATTCACGTGTGCTCACGGATTTAACGCCATCGTCACAGTGGCAAGAATATGACGCTATCCCGCTCTCTGAAAACGGCAGTATTTATATTCATAAAATTCAACAGTCACCGAGTTTCAATCATTTGATCTATGTGGACCTGACCAGCGCCTGTATGCAGAAGTTTCGCACCTCTAAGCGCGTGCCACCACACAGTGAACTAACGCTGAAATTCGTCAACTGTGGCTCATTAAAACCGATGTTTTATGACACTCAAGGGTTAGAGTGAGCAATAGACTAAGGTTTGAGCCATTTAATTGCTTCATCCAGAGCTGTTTTTGCTCTATTTGATAGGCTTTTCTTGCTGTGAGTGCAGGCATAAATAGGCTCACTCACCGCCACATTTAAAGGGTGTGTTTTGATGGCATTTTGCTCCCTAAATGCCTCAACAGCGTAGGCTGGCAGTACTGTAAAGCCTAAACCTCTACTGATGGGCTCTAATATAAGCCCAATCTGATTGGAAAAGCCCCGCTTTAAAAGTAAATCACTATGCTGAAATTGTTGAAAGTTAGCACTGAGTAGCAAGTCAGCATGGTGTGCACCATCGGGGTGATCAATGAACCCCAACTCCGTGAGTGCTTGCCACGAAACAGACTTCACCTTTGCAGAAGTTACCAATAAAAGCGGCTCGCTGGCGACCAATTCACCACGTACTTCAGGCGAGGTTGGCTTAATACTCATAAAGCCAACATCAATTTTTGATGCACTTACAGCGTGCTGAATATCGTGATTTGGCGCAAACCGAAAATCAATGCAGAGTCGCGGGTGACGAGCTTGTAAGTCCAACAGTTTGGGGTATACCTTTAAGCCAACACTCCCCGGGGACATTACCTTGACCACACCTTCATGCGGGTCATCCCGTGCGATGTCATGCTCAATATTTGCCATTGAGAGTAACAAGGGCTTACCCTGTTCGTATAGCCGCTGGCCCGCGTCTGACAAAGAAAACTGCTTACCCTCTCTAATCAACAGCGTGACCTCAAGCTGTGCTTCTAACTTGCGAATATGTTGGCTGACCCCTGATTGAGTCATAAACAATTGCTGTGCAGTTTGAGTAAAGTGCCCAACTTCAACCAAAGTGCAAAAGGTGTTTAACCAAGTTACATTTATCATTACGAAACGTACTCAATTTTATAACTTATAATAATTTTACTTAATCAAGTATCATTTGTAACCTGCGCTCAGACATTATTTAGGAGTGCATTTTATGAACAACACCTATCCACGCAATTTTTCCCATATTGGTATTTCGGTGCCGGACTTAGACAAAGCGGTTGAGTTTTATACCCAAGTGTTAGGCTGGTATCTCATCATGAAACCCACCGACATCAGCGAGGATGACAGCGCAATTGGGCAAATGTGTACCGATGTATTCGGTGCAGGTTGGCAGAGCTTTCGCATCGCTCACTTATCAACCGGTGACAGAATAGGAGTTGAGCTATTTCAATTTAACAATCAACGCAACCCAGAAAACAACTTCGAATATTGGAAAACCGGCATCTTTCACTTTTGCGTGCAAGACCCAAATGTAGAAGCACTCGCTGAGCGCATCGTGGCAGCAGGTGGCAAAAAACGAATGCCTGAACCTCGTTATTACTATCCAGGCAAAAAGCCATATCGCATGATTTATATGGAAGACCCATTCGGTAATATTTTGGAGATCTACAGCCACAGTTACGAGCTAATTTATAGCGAAGGGGCCTACTAAACAGCTAATGGGCGCGTTTAATATAACCGCCCTTGACTACTCACTTTGATAAGAGTTTATGTTGTATTGCCTATTGCTGATGTGAAAAAGGTGACGATTGAGTTTGTTTGAAAGGTTGGTGAGAACGAAAAACAGAAGGTCGATCTCACTCATTTTTGGACAGAAACGTTTTAGGGTATTTATTCGGTAACGCCTCAAGCAGGGGCCGAAAAACCAGAGCGAAGCGGCGGTTTTTTGGTCCCTCTGGCTGGCTTTGTTAGGCATTTTCTTGGACCTCTTTCTGGAAGCCATGATACTTTTTATACCTAAAGTCCCTAGAGTCTCTAAAGCAAGGAGGCAAACCCTCAGGGAAGCGCTCTCCACCGAGAAATTCTAGAATATCTGATAAATAGGTTGTTACTCTAATCCAAGCATTTCTGAATGACTCAATTATCTCTTCATCAAAACCTTCAATATGCCACTCTCTGATCAGAGCTAAAACCTGAACTTCATCTGGAGCTAAAGCCTGCATTAGTATTGGCTCTTTCTCAGAGCGCTCGATAAACCTCTTAATTGCAAGATCGCTATCTTCAAAGGGATCAACATAAAAACCAAATTGCATCTTGATCGTATACCCTCTAATAGATGCGACAAAAGCTTTACTCTCTGGCTTTAACATTGACTTGTGAACAATATGACGACGATGCTGGATTACTTTTGAGAAAAGAGGATCTACCAACTCTAATTCTTTTCTAATTGGCTTATGCCACGCAGGAAATCCGTCATGGTTTTGTAGTGCCATATTGATCATATCGGGAATTTCCCGCAAAGATCGTATAAAGGCATTCATAGAATACCTAAGAGCGTCAGCGTCATGATAGTTACCTTCGATCTGATGAAGATACCAGTGGCTCTCTTGCCATCTATCCAACGCAGCTTCAATTTTATCGTGAGCACAACTCATGTGTATGCCTAACGCCGCGCTCTGCGGCAAATTTGGAGCGCAGCGGAAAATTTGTCCGACAGCAGCGCCTTGTTAGCTTTTACCTTGGTATGTGGTAGAGCATTACTGCCAGCTTTACCACCCGGTTTCTATCACCATCAAGATGAAACTCATAGTTGAACCAAGTTTCATCTTTTTCATCAACGCACTTGAGGAAATTGGTGTGTTTTGGGGATGCTTCTTTGACAGTTTCAACCACGCTGCTAAAATCTTTGTTTGGCACAAACATAATCACCGCAGCCTTTGAATCTCTCCATGTCAGATAACCCAAAAGCTGACTTATTGTGGCCAGGAAGCTTTTTTCACCCCTCCAGAATTTGCACTCACCAATAAACACATTTGAACCTTCATACCTAAGTAATATGTCAGTTTTACCAGTTTTATTGAATGTTTCACCAGTTGCAGAACCCTCAAAATTTGGCTCCAACATCATTAAAAAGTGATCTCTAAGATGCTCTTCTTCTTTGCCCGCGTACAAACTAGGCAACCGCTCAAATTCTTTTCCCACATCATGGATTAATTTTAATATATCTATATATGTAGACTGATCAAGGCTTGGCTCGGGCGTAAAGCCTGCTTCCTTAACGCTTGGCTTATTTAAAATCGGCTTCTTTCGCTTCTGAGGCGTAGGCACAGAGAATGTTGCTGACGCCGCACTAGATTTCTTTATTGGAACACCCAATGACGCTAGAACTCCAGAGCTTTTTTGAATTCTCTGCTTTCGTGCAATAAATGCATTACGAACATATTGCTCCAAGCTAGCGTTTGATCTTTCTACTTCAGTTTTCACATTTTGATATTGCTGCAAAATGCTTCTAAGGTTTTCGTCTTTTCTACGAACTATCTCCTCAGCGTTGTCTCTGAAGTTGATTATTTCAAAGCAAAATTCATCACGATTAACTTCGATCTCCATAGTCCACATAATTCTAGAACTAGGCATGCAATGGAGCAATTGAATGTTGCCACTTATTGGAATATGAAATTTTATTACATCTTTTTTATAGGATTTTCCTGAATAGACATGAAAGTCGCGGGGGAAACGCTCGGCTGGTATCATTTGTTCGCTAGAGGAAGCGTAGGTGTCGTCAACGTGAATTTCTAAGTTTTCAATTGTCGCCTCTGCCACTTTGTGGGCGATATAATCATCTTCATTAACGTTTAGAATGTAGTCATCCCTTTCGGCTTCTATAGAGTGAACAACATTCGCTTTGCTTGCCTCAAGAAAGTCCCGCAACTCTCTTTCCCCGAACACTCTACTTTTTCTCATATTTGCCTTTATCTCCATGAAAGCTAACAGCGTATTACCAAGAATTCCCGCTAACACTCTATGTGTTAATTGTCAGAATAATCAAAATACGATTGTTAATAATCTAATTATTAACAACTTACACATAGCTACAAGGAATTACAATTGTTTAGACTGCCCTATAACCGAGGATTTACTTAATCGAGAATGAATAAAATTACATGAATGAGAACACACATCAAAAACAGTATGAAAATTAATAGCCTGAATGTTTATGAAAGCTTTAACAAGAAGCCGCTTAAATTACATAACGAGAGTCGATTGCTTTTAAGTCTAAATTTTGAACGTCCATTCTTCGTTCTAAGCCGCACTTAGAACATTTATGTTAACTCACAATGGGGCAAAAACGAGTTACGCTGATGGTCCGCTTCTGGCACACAACAGACGCTTACAGCCTTATGTCGGATGGCGCGGCTTCGCCACTTATCCGACCTACTTCGATGTAAATGTAGGTTAGTAAATCCAAAGGTGTCACTCAACAATCTGGTAGGTCGGTATAAGCGAAGCGCCATCCGACGTTTTCACTATTAAATTGCTATGTCTTTAGGCCTGCACCTGATAAATACCTTTACATTTCCACATAAAGTATATATTGTGCTCGCAGCTCGAAAGAAAGTCTTTTATTTATACTCTCCATCTCGTTGTTTTATTCGTAATTCCTCGTCCTGAAGTTTCTAGATTCCAGTCAATTTTCACGCTATTCAAGCCTCTTGAAGGCAATCTTTTATTTAAATTTCAGGTTATTATTATGTCTAACACAGTTAATGGAACAGTAAAGTGGTTCAACGAAGCAAAAGGCTTTGGTTTTATTGAGCAAGAATCTGGCGCAGATGTCTTTGCCCACTTTAGCGCTATTGCAAGCTCAGGTTTCAAAACCTTAGCGGAAGGCCAAAAAGTTGAGTTCACCCTAACTCAGGGCCAAAAAGGCCCGCAAGCTGAGAATATTGTAGCTATCTAAGCTCTTTCTCAGTCAAAAAAGGGCAAGTCCGCAGGGGCTTGCCCTTTTTTTGCATGTATGTCTCGTCCTGAAATGTGTTTACACATTTAGGACTTATTATGACAAGTACAGATAAACAAAGATTTAAACGAACACAAAGATATTTTTGAATTACATATACCGCTAGGTCACATTAACGGAAATCTTAAAACGGTCCCTGTTATTGCGCTCTTTTTGAATCCAGATTTTGAAGCGCGCTAGGTCGGCATAAGCGAAGCGCCATCCGACGTTTTCACCGTTTTACGCAATGGGTGCTCCGCCCTGCTTTTGAATAGCTTTATTTCAACATCAGCACTGTTAAGACTCGCAAACGGATTAACCGCTGTTAATCCACTTTGCAAATTTAAGGTAACGTTTAACTAAACACTGCCCTCAACTTCAACCACTAGAATACGCGCCTCACCTTGTGGGTGGGCAACATGTTCAGTCCCTACGCTTGCATAGAAAATATCACCCACATTGAGTAGCGTAGATTTTTCTAGGGCTTGCTCTTTGTAGCGCATCTCAACACAGCCATCTAACACCACAAATACTTCTTCACCATCATTGATGTGCCATTTATAAGGCTCATTCGTCCAGTGTAAGCGGGTGGTAATGCCATTCATGTTGGCAATATCCAATGCTCCCCAAGCGCGCTGCGCTTTGAATTCTTTTGCGCGGATTATTTTCATCTTTTTAGCTCTTATTATTCAATATCTTATAAACAAAAAAGCCGCTGGGTAGTGATATACTCAGCGGCTTTTTTATTACCTTTCTGGTGGCGATTAACCCACGTTTTTACGTGCGTTACGGAACATGCGCATCCAAGGGCTATCTTCTTGCCACTCATCAGGGTGCCAAGAGTTCGCCACCGCGCGGAATACACGCTCAGGGTGTGGCATCATCACCGTGGCACGGCCATCCGTTGACGTAATACCCGTGATCCCTTCCGGTGAACCGTTCGGGTTATTTGGATACTGTGTGGTTGGATTACCATAGTTGTCTACGAACTTCACCGCCACTGTGCCTGAGCTAAGCGCAGCTTGTACTGCACCTGCATTGGCAAACTCAGCATGACCTTCACCGTGCGATACCGCGATTGGCATACGAGAGCCCGCCATACCATCGAAGAATACCGATGGGCTGTTTTGTACTTCAACCAAGCTGAAACGTGCTTCAAAGCGCTCAGATTTATTGGTTACAAAACGCGGCCAGTGTTCAGTGCCTGGAATAAGCTCTTTAAGCGTCGACATCATCTGACAGCCGTTACACACACCTAAGCTGAAGGTGTCTTGGCGCTCGAAGAAGTTCTTAAACTGCTCACGAGCCATGTCGTTGAATAGGATAGACTTCGCCCAACCTTCACCAGCACCCAATACGTCACCGTATGAGAAACCGCCACACGCCACTAAACCTTTAAACTGTTCAAGCGTTAAACGCCCTTCCAAAATGTCGCTCATGTGTACATCAACCGCTGCAAATCCTGCACGGTTAAATGCCGCGGCCATTTCAAGGTGAGAGTTAACGCCCTGCTCACGCAAGATAGCCATCTTAGGTTTAGCGCCCGTTGCGATGTACGGTGCAGCAATATCTTCGTTGATATCAAAGCTCAGTTTTACATTTAAACCTGGGTCTTTGGCATCAAACTTAGCATCAAATTCTTGCTTGGCGCACTCAGGGTTATCACGTAGTGCCTGCATCTGGTAAGTAGTCTCAGCCCAGATAGTACGTAACTCGGTACGAGTGTTGCTCAGCAGCGCGTTACCCGCACGGTTAAATACGATGCTGTCATCGTTGTTTAACGTACCAATCTGGTGGCTGATAGCAGCCAAACCGTGTTGTGCTAGTACGGCGTTTACAGCGCTTAGGTCTTCATTGCGAACCTGAATAACCGCACCCAGTTCTTCGTTATACAACACTTCAATGTCACTACCTGATAGCGCATCAAGGTCTACCGTGACACCAGTGTGGCCCGCAAACGCCATTTCAGCAACGGTTGTGAATAAACCACCGTCTGAGCGGTCGTGATAAGCCAATAGTTTGTCATCAGCTACAAGGCTCTGCATCGCATTGTAGAAACCTTTAAGTAATTCCGGGCTATCTACATCAGGGGTTTTATCACCTAGTTGCTTATAAACCTGTGCAAGGCTTGATGCGCCCATGCGGTTTTGGCCGGCACCTAAGTCAACCAAGATAAGCGATGTATCACCTTTATCTGTGCGCAGCTGTGGTGTTACCGTTTTGCGAATATCTTCAACACGACCAAATGCGGTGATGATCAACGACAACGGAGCCGTTACCGACTTTTCTTCGCCGTTGTCTTGCCACGTGGTCTTCATCGACATTGAGTCTTTGCCCACTGGGATGGTTAAACCAAGCGCAGGACACAGCTCTTCACCTACTGCTTTAACCGCTTCATAAAGACCTGCATCTTCACCCGGGTGGCCCGCTGCCGCCATCCAGTTTGCAGATAGCTTAATGTTTTCTAAGCCACCAATGTTTGCGCAAGCTATGTTAGTCAACGACTCAGCCACAGCCAAACGCGCCGACGCACCATAGTTAAGTAGCGCCGCAGGTGTGCGTTCACCCATTGACATTGCTTCACCATGGTAAGTATCAAACGCAGCCGCCGTCACCGCACAGTTTGCAACTGGCACCTGCCAAGGACCAACCATTTGGTCACGTGCAACTAAACCCGTTACCGTTCTGTCACCGATGGTGATCAAGAAAGTTTTTTCTGCGATAGCTGGTAAGCGTAATAAACGTTTTGCCGCCTCTTGTACATCAATACTTTGCATATCTAACGCGCGACCTTGTGCACGTTGTGATGTTACATCACGGTGCATTTTTGGTGCTTTACCTAGCAGGACATCCAGTGGTAAATCCACTGGGTTGTTATCAAAGTGGCTATCTGCAACCGTTAGATGACGCTCTTCTGTCGCTTCACCAATGACCGCATATTGCGCACGCTCACGCTTACAAATCGCTTCAAAACGAGCAAAATCTTCAGCGGCAACCGCTAGCACATAACGCTCTTGAGATTCGTTACACCAGATCTCGTGCGGTGCCATGCCCGGCTCATCGTTTGGAATGTTACGTAATTGGAACTTACCGCCACGACCACCGTCGTCGACTAATTCAGGGAATGCGTTAGATAACCCACCCGCACCAACATCGTGGATGAAGGCAATTGGGTTTGCATCGCCAAGCTGCCAACATTTATCGATAACTTCCTGACAACGACGCTCCATTTCTGGGTTCTCACGCTGAACGGATGCAAAGTCCAAATCTTCATTTGATTGGCCTGATGCCATCGAAGAGGCTGCACCACCACCAAGACCAATGTTCATTGCAGGGCCACCAAGCACAACGAGTTTTGCACCCACTGGGATCTCACCTTTTTGAACATGCTCGTTGCGGATATTACCTAGGCCACCTGCCAACATGATAGGCTTGTGATAACCACGTACTTCTTCACCGTTGTGACTATTTACTTTTTCTTCGTATGTACGGAAATAACCAAGCAAGTTTGGACGACCAAACTCGTTGTTAAACGCGGCGCCACCAAGAGGGCCTTCGGTCATAATATTCAGTGCATTTACGATACGACCCGGCTTACCAAAGTCGCTTTCCCACGGCTGTTCAAAACCAGGAATACGTAAGTTTGATACCGTAAAGCCAACTAAGCCCGCTTTTGGCTTAGAGCCGCGACCCGTTGCGCCTTCGTCACGAATTTCACCACCAGAGCCCGTTGAGGCACCTGAGAATGGTGCAATGGCCGTTGGGTGGTTGTGTGTTTCAACCTTCATCAGAATTTCGATATCTTCCTGATGATACGCATATTCACCATCTTGATTTGGGAAGAAACGACCCGCCTTCGAGCCCTTCATTACCGCTGCGTTATCTTTATATGCAGACAGCACATTTTCAGGGTGTGTTTCGTAGGTGTTTTTGATCATTTTGAACAATGACTTAGGCTGCTGCTGTCCGTCGATGGTCCAATCTGCGTTAAATATTTTGTGACGACAATGCTCTGAGTTTGCTTGCGCAAACATAAATAATTCGATGTCGTTCGGGTTACGCCCTAACTTTTGGAAGTTTTCTACCAGATAGTCGATTTCATCTTCAGCTAATGCAAAGCCCTGCTCAATGTTGGCATTAACCAGTGCTTCACGACCACCGCCTAGAATATCAACCGATGACATTGGGCGAGGCTCGTCTACTTTGAATAGTAAAGCCGCATCTTCTAGCTGACTATGTGTAGCTTCGGTCATGCGGTCGTGTAATAACGCCGCAACGTGCGCTAACTGTTCAGCGCTCAGTTCACCCTCAACGTAATAGGCGATGCCACGCTCAACACGGTGAACCTGACTCAAACCACAGTTATTTGCGATATCGGTCGCTTTTGATGCCCAAGGAGAAATCGTGCCTGGACGAGGAGTGACTAAAATCAACTGCCCCTGCGGTTCGTGTTCCGCAATCGTAGGACCATATTTCAATAACTTGTTTAACTTAACCAGTTCAGTCTCGCTAAGCTCAGCGGTTAAATCAACAAAATGCATAAATTCGGCATACACACCTGAAACAGGTAAGTTTGCATCCGCGCAGTTTTTAAGGACTTTTTGAACTCTAAAATCAGACAGTGCAGGCGCACCACGTAGGATCAACATAGGTATTTTCATCCGGGGTTAGGGATTGAACGATATTTAGGGTCGCTATTATAGTAGAAATGTTGGCTGGGTTTAACACTAATAATGCCAAAACTCGCAAAAATACCTCTTTTTAACGTAAATCCATATAGTTATACGTTATTAAAAGTCCAGCGAAGGATAAATTTTGCGTTCGCAAGCAAAGTTAGCTAACGTGAAATACAAGGCTTTCCCCAATCAGGAGAACATATGCACGCATTCAAGTGGCTACTGGCCATTGTTATGTTCGTTATCCTGTGTGGATGCGAAAAGACACCAAAAAACCAGCTGGAACTGATTAAACAAAAACAAGTGATCCGCGTGGGTACGCTGGCAGGGCCGGGTAATTACTTTCAGGCCCGAAACGGTGAACAGGGCTACGAGTATGAGCTCAGTGCAGAGTTTGCCGATTTCTTGGGGGTCAGGCTGCAAATGGTGCCATTTTTCAGCCTGCCAGAGATGTTTGCCCGCTTAAATAAAGGTGATTTGGATTTAATCGCCTCAGGTCTGAGCTATCACCCAGACAGAACAGAACTATATCGTTTTGGTCCGAGTTATCGTTCCATCAGCCAAAAGCTCGTATACAAACAAGGCCGTACCAGACCTCGAAGCATCGAAGACATAGACAAACCCATTACCGTGTTGGCCGGCTCTAGTCACGTACTCACCTTGCAAGCACTCAGACAACAGCACCCATCTTTAGACTGGCTCGCTATCAGCGACATGGATGAAGAAGAGCTGCTGCTTGCAATTATTGATGAACAGATAGATTACACTATTGCAGATTCCCACACTCTTGCTCTGTTTCGCCGTTATCACCCCACGGTTAGTATTGGCTTTTCAATCACTAGAGGCGACCCCATTTCATGGGTACTGCGCAATGACAATGATGATTCGCTCTACGCGCTATTATTACCTTTCTTTGCGCAGTTAAATAAAACCGATGTACTTTATACCCTTGAAGAAAAATACTACGGCCATATCTCTTCATTTAACTATGTTAATGCATTGGCATTCGTTGAAGCAGCTCATGAGGTTTTACCCACCTATCAAGCATGGTTTAAGAAATATGCGAAAAACATAGATTGGCGTCTACTCGCTGCACTAAGCTATCAAGAGTCCATGTGGGATCCAAGGGCTAAATCACCCACAGGTGTGCGTGGAATCATGATGCTGACTCAGCCTACCGCCAAACAAGTTGGGGTCACAAATCGCCTTGAGCCAGAGCAAAATATTCGCGGTGGCGCAGATTATTTAGCAAAATTATTGAAGCGTATTCCCAAAAGAATTGCCTACCCAGATAGAACCTGGTTCGCGTTAGCTTCGTATAACGTTGGCTGGGGGCACGTGAAGGACGCTAGGATCATTACCCAGCAACAAGGGGCTGATCCTGACAGTTGGGCTGATGTAAAAAAACGACTACCGTTGCTGATAAAAAAGCGCTACTATCGAAAGACCAAATATGGATATGCGCGCGGAGATGTTGCGGTACAGTATGTTGACAACATCCGACGCTACTACGATGCATTGGTCTGGTTAGACGAAAATAATGCACTCGATGTAACTTCTGGCAAATAGCTTGCTTCCTAATCATGAAGTGTCATTAAACTGCAATGTAGAGTTGTAATGCTGCCCGCGTGCTTTTCTCTCACACATATAAGGAGGTTCTGATGCTAAAAAGACGTCGAACTCATCAATTTAAACGTAATACACGACATACTTCTCCAAACAGACGTCGTGTCATGCTCAAAAACGCACACAAAAAAGTGCTACTACGAAGAAAGCTATTTGCCTTGTTGCAAATGGAAGAAATGGCGGCTCAACCTTGAGTCGCTTTTTTTAACTTTTTTGCGGCCTTGATCTCTTGGCGGCGGCGTTTAAAGAATGCCGATAGTTTATCGCTACACTGCTCAGCAAGTACCCCCTCCGTTACCTCCAGTTGATGGTTTAGTCTGGGCTCTTTGACAAGATTCATAATTGACCCTGCCGCACCCGTTTTGGCATCTTTGGCACCGAACACAACGCGCTTTAAGCGGCTATGTACCAATAGTCCAGCACACATAGGGCAAGGTTCCAGCGTCACATACAAAGTACAATCTACTAATCGATAATTTTCTAGCACCTTGCCTGCTTCACGAATGGCCTGCATTTCAGCATGGGCGGAAGGGTCATGCTGGCAAATAGATTGATTCCATCCCGCCGAAATCAATTTATTGTCTTTTACAACCACCGCACCAACAGGGATTTCATCCTGTTGCTCTGCTTTATCGGCATATATCAGTGCCTGAGACATCCAGTATTGATCTTGTTCTTGCTCGTTCATGAAGGTTAAATTTAATAAAAGTATCGCTGTTTAGTATATCGTGAACAGGCCGTACGATAAACCTATACCCCTGTTCGCTAGAGCCAATGAGTGCGCCATTCGAGTTGATAGCTATTTTAGGTAAATTCACTTATAAACTGATTATTTTTCGTCATATTAGTGCAATCATCCTAGAAAATCGCAAAATCACATGGCCCTTGAGGCTACACTTAAGCTATAATTCGCCGCTTTTTTTATTTCCTGAGCTCAACACACACGGGTAAAACATGAAATTTCCGGGACGCCGTAGGCATAAACATTATTTTCCAGTGGAAGATAAAGACCCACTAATCAACCAGTTAGGTAATGATAGCGGTTTAAAGCACAGTTATATTTGTGGCATAGACCAAATCGTTGTTGATATCGAAGCAAAAGTTGATCAAGCCTTCTTAGATGAATTTGGTCTACAACGCGGTATGTCGCAAGTGATCGAAAGCGACATTACCAATGCGCTTTATGAACGCCTAAAACGCGACAACATGATTGATTACGAATTTGCTGGCGGCACCATAGGCAATACAATGCACAATTACTCAGTCTTGGCAGATGACCGTTCGGTACTGCTGGGTGTTATGAGTGAAAACATTAAAGTGGGTAGCTATGCCTACAAGTTTTTGTGCAATACCTCAAGCCGAGTTGATTTGAATCATCTACAACCAGTTGATGGTCCAATTGGTCGTTGCTTTACACTAATAGATGACAGCGGTGAGCGTACCTTCGCCATCAGTGCTGGATTAATGAACCATCTACGTCCAGAATCGATTTCTCAATCTTTAATTGAGAATGCATCGGCACTTGTGATCAGCGCCTATTTGATGCGCACCACCGCTGATGAAACCATGACACAAGCCACGTTACAAGCTGTGCATTATGCGAATCAGGCAGGTGTGCCTGTGGTGTTGACTTTGGGCACCAAGTTCCTCATTGAACAAGACCCTCAATGGTGGGCTGAGTTTGTTGAGAAGCACGTCGATATTCTCGCTATGAATGAAGAAGAAGGCGAAGCAATTACAGGCTTTAATGATCCATTACTTGCCGCTGACAAAGCGCTTGATTGGGTTGACCTTGTGATTTGTACCGCTGGGCCAAGAGGGTTATTTATGGCCGGCTATGTAGATGATAGATTCAAACGCGAAACCGAATATCCGTTGTTGCCAGGAGCGATTGCTGAATTTAATCGCTACGAGTTCTCTCGCGGAATGCGCAAAGCCGACTGTAAAAACCCAATTCGAGCATACAGTCACACCGCACCATATATGGGCGGCCCTGACACGATTAAGAACACCAACGGCGCAGGTGACTGTGCTTTAGCTGCGGTGTTACATGACTTATCTGCAAACGAGTACCACAAACTAAATGTGCCCAACTCGGCCAAGCATGAACAACAGGCAATCACCTATTCTTCTTTGGCACAAATTAGCAAATATGCCAACCGCGCAAGCTATGAAGTATTGGTACAACACTCTCCTCGCCTCTCTCGTGGTTTACCTGAGCGTGAGGATTCACTAGAACAATCTTATTGGGATAAGTGACCGAGTTAATTTAAGCGCACAGTGCTTCATACTGAAACAAAAAAGCCCCTCAAGAGGGGCTTTTTGGTTCACGAATTACTAGAACCGATATTGTACGCTCAAGGCTATTTCATCAATGTCATTCTTTGACACAAAGTAGTAGCTATAATCTAGCCCTAAAGTTACTTCGGTTGAGATAGCATAATGGATACCAGCACCTAAATAAGCGCTCGTGCCATCGTCTTCATATTTTTGCGAGACGCTGCCATCACGCACACTGTCAATTTCATACTGCCAGTTAAACGCGCCAAAAAAGATTTTACCCTCAAATTGATTTGCTAAGCTCTTTGAGTAATCAACTTGGACTGATATTCCCTCAGGCAATACAGGCGCAACATCCGCCAACATACCCTGTGCTTGACTAGGGTCGCTCACACTCCCTGAAAAACTAACACTGGCTTCACCTAAGTTGATATACCGAATACCGGCATGCCAGTTTGGCGCAAAGTTGTAAAACGCCCCCAAAGACCAGCTGGTTCCCTTGTCATCAATGTTTACCATTGCTATTTCAGGCTGAGTGATTTGAGCATCGGCGGTTGCTTGACCGATTGAACCTGTGACCCTCCAATCAGAAGCTTGAGCTGCTGTATTAACTACAAAAGCACTGCTCACCAATGCAAATGCTGGTAGCAACGACTTTTTACGACGGATAAACATGGCTGATGTTAGTAACACGAGTAGCCCTCCAAATGAGCCTGATGAACTGTTAGTAATTGTTGTATTTTCCTGTGTATTTAGGGTCACGGTCACACTCAGCATACCTTGTGATGTCGCACCAAACTCATCGCGAACCACATAAGTGATGGTATCGGTGCCACTAAACCCAGCTTGTGGCGTATAGGCCAATGTATTATCTACATTCACCGTAACACTACCGTGCTCAGCTGTTGCTGACACTAGATACAGAGCGGTTCCTTCTGGGTCACTGTCATTAGCGAGTACATCAATCACTAATGCAGAGCCGTTCGATACCGCAGTGTCATCTACCGCCACTGGCGCCTGATTAGTAGTAATAGAAACCGTAGCAGTACTGTAAGACGTGCCTCCTTGACCATCTGTAATACTGTATTGGATCATCGCTTCACCAACAAACAACGTAGGCGGTGTATAGTGCAATTGATTGTCTTGCACTATCACGGTGCCAAAATCAACCGTAGCGCCCGTTACGGATAACGTATCTCCATCTGCATCGCTATCATTGCTGAGTACATCAATGACGATGGTTTGTCCTGAAACTATCGCTACCGAATCAGCGTTGGCCTCTGGGAAATTATTGTTAGTAACCGGTACTGCAATACCGCCTGGGTCAACAATCACACCGTTAGCTATGCCATCGTCATCGTTTGGTCCACCATCCACAATGTTTAGCTGCACACACCAACTGCCTTCAATCAAACCGACAGTCCATAGACTATCTCCGGGAGGTGGGCAGAAGCCCGGTTCGCCCTGCGTTGTTAGCACCTGGTTTTGCTCATCAATGACAAAGTCATGCCATACACCGTCTTTGAGTTTTCTATACACAGAACCTAACGGCACAGGTACACGCTGTGGTAACACGATACTATAAGTATCCCCTTCTTGCGGTAAGCCTGTCGCGATATAGTCAAATACGCCACCGATATTTCTCGCATTCGGGTCATCTGGTAGCTCACTATTGAACAACTCTAAACCACCCGTTTGGTTTTGTGATACCGTTGCACCTTTGCGTAAACACACTCCAGGATCACCTTCCACCAAGAATTGTGTTGCTTCAAGCGCGCGCTCCTGCATTACGTTACACTCAGAAATCGCATCTTGATAGTCAGGAATACCATCACCATCTGAGTCGGTATACCCTTCTTGTGCATCAGGAATTAAATCACCATCGGAGTCTGTATCTCCAAGCTGGTCGAGTGATTCAATGACCTCAATGTACACATCTTTTTGTGTTGATAAGCTCGGTGTTCCATCATCTTTAGCAGTAACTTTCACTTTATAGATACCCGTTGCCACATTCAGCGGACTGAATATGAACTGCTCAGGGTTAGGTGAAATGTTCACCAAAGGCGCACTCGTTTGCCACGAGATGCTGACCTGATCGGTAAGGTTAGTGTCTGTGGCAATAGCCGAAATGGTCACATCGTTATCCGTTGCAGTCACCAACTCTCGCTCTTCGCCTGACTGAAGCACGGTTGTCTCAAGCGATGGCGCGATATTCGTCTCCGAAATTGTTACTGTCGACGAAGAACGCGTGCCCACATTCAGACTGCTATCTAGAGTGATCACTATGGTTTCATTGCCTTCGACTTCACTATCGGCGAATGTTTCAAACTCAATGTGGGTTAGGAAGCCAGAGTTAATCACCACCTCACCCGATAACAAGTCATGATCCGCACTGTCCGCCGTACCTGATACGGTATACGGGATTGTTACCGGATAACTGGGCGAACGACCATTTAGGTAAACCGCAACTCTGTGCTTATTACCTTCGGCAATTCGGCTGTTTTTCTGTAGTGATATCAAAGGATTCACATTTACATTCTGACTGACAGTCGCCTGTAAACCTTGCCCATCAGTCGCTTGCCAGTACGCAATGTTCGGACCCGGTGCAAACAGAGGGAATCCATTTAACAACGACACTGGAAGCGTATTGCCCTGAGAGTCTGTGGCCACCGCTGTACCTAAATCCACTTTGGTAAATAAGCCTGTAGCATTCACAGTAACATCATTTGGTGCAATGATGGTCGGTGCTTGACCGCCTCCAGCATTACTAATACTCACCATCGCTTTGGCCGATGCCCTTGCTTTGCCTTCATCTTCAATGACGTAGTTAACCACTATCGGGCCTTGTGCATTGGGCACAGCCTGATAAGTCAGAGTATTGCCACTAATGCTAACACTGCCCAGCGATGCTTTTGCTCCGATGATGCTCAGCACCCCGCCATCTGGATCGGAGTCATTATCCAGCACAGTTAGGCTATATTGATTGCTTGGTACAGCTGTGAACGTAAACGCATCATCAATTGCAATTGGTGCGTCGTTTACTGACACAACATTTATACTCACAATCGCCACATCAGATTGTAACTCTCCGTCCGAGGCGACATAGCTGAAGCTATCTGAACCATTGAAGTTTGGCAGTGGTGTATAGGTCAAGACCGTTCCTTGCACTGATGCGACACCATTTTGTGGTAAGCCTTGCAGCTCAATGGTTAACGTATCACCGTCGGCGTCACTGACGTCTGCTACAAAGCTGGTTGTACCATCTTCATTCACACTGCGCTGCATATTGTTGGCAATTGGTGCGGCATTTACGGCGACAACAGTGATATCAAACGCGTCGAGGCTAGCCTGTAATTCACCATCACTCACTGCTATCACAATCCCAGTGTATGTGCCCACATCGTCAATATTTGGGGTGCCTGTCAGAGCCCCCGTAGTGGTGTCAAAACTTGCCCAACTTGGTGCATTTTCAATGCTAAAAGTTAAGTTCTCAGAGTCAACATCTGTCGCTTGTGGTGTGAAACTGTATTGTTCATCCTGATTAACCGATGTACTGGGTGTTCCTGAGATCTCTGGCGCATCATTCACTGCACTCACAACAATATTAAACGCCGCCAATGAAACCGTATTTTGGCCATCACTGACTGACAGTAAAATATCTGAGTAAGTACCTTGCTGGCCTTCTACAGGTGTGCCTGAGACCTCACCCGTCGCGCTGTTAAAGCTTGCCCAAACTGGCAAGTTGGTCACGCTAAAGGTCAAGGTATCTCCATCCGCATCACTAGCAGTCGGAACAAAACTGTATGCTTCGTCTTCATTCGCTGTGGTGGCCGGTGTACCCGAGATAACAGGCACATCATTCACAGAGTCTACCGTTATAGTCACCGTGGCTTGATTGGAAGCCAATCCCTCAGTGTCTTGGACGGTGTACGTAAAGCTGTCACTACCGAAGAAATTCGCATTGGGCGTGTAAAGAATACTGCCCGAAGCCTGTACCTGCGCGCTGCCTCCTTGTGGTCCCGTGATAACTGTTACACTTGATGCATTAAGCTGACTATCAACATCGGTATCATTACCCAACACGTTGATTTCGATGCTGCCGTCTTCAACTAATTGCGCGGTGTTATCTACAGCTACAGGCGCGTCATTCACAGCGCTAATGTTCACCGTAACGGTGGCTGGGTCTGAACGAAGGCCATCACTGTCTTCAACCGTGTAGGTAAAGGCGAGCACACCATTTTGATCTTGATTCGGTGAAATTGTTAATACGCCATCCGCACCGACTGATACGTTGGCAAGCGTGTAAACTCCTGCGCCGTTACCTTGATCTTGCAGCTCAATATCCGCTCCAACAAAACCACTATCTTCAACATCTGAATCATTGTTTAGAATAGCTAACGTTGTTGCCGTGTCTTCGTTGGTGGTTGTAGAGTCATCTCCCGCAACTGGGCGGTCGTTCACAGCACCGATATTGACTGAAATGGTTGCGATATTTGATTGTCCACCTTCACTATCAAGTATTGAATAAGTGAAGCTGTCGGCCCCCGTTTCATTGGCACTTGGTGTGTATGTGAGTGTCCCGGCTGTTTGATCAATACTTACACTACCTTTGCTCGGTTGTGTTTCAAGCGTGATATTACCCGTTGGATTCGTGTCTTCTACATCGCTGGCACTGGCTCTAATTGTCAATGCCGAGGTAGCCGTATCCTCATCAATGTTAGGGGTAAAATCAGCCGCCACTGGCAGGTCATTGACAGCCGTGATGGTAATAGAAACCGTTGCTTCATTTGATTCGGCTTGGGTTGAATCTTTAACTGTGTAAGTAAATGAGTCAGACCCATTGGCGTTGGCATTTGGTGTATAGGTAATCGTACCATTGCTTACCGATACTTGCCCCTGAGTCGGTGATGTTTTCACGACCACAGATGATGCAACCATATTGTCTTCAGGATCACTGTCGTTTGACAGAACGTTGAGCGAATCAGCAGTATCTTCAAGTGTAGTCAGGGTATCATTTACTGCTGTAGGCGCATCTTCCACCGCATTCATACTAATAGTCACAGTATAAACTGGTGAGCTGGCACTATTGCTGTCCTCAACATGGTAAGTGAAACTATCCGTATGATTTTCACTACCACCATGCACATAGCTAAAGCTACCATCGCTACTGAGCGTAAGCGTGCCATATTGAGGGTCGCTGTCTTTCACTATGGTTAAGGTATCACTGGAGTCCAGATCATCATCATCAGCCAAACTCAATAAACCATTACTACTATCGGCGGATGCTGTGCCCCCCTCATCAATGGTATAGCTGGTATCTTGCCCTGTTGGCGCATCATTGGTGTTAACAACTTCAATGCTAAAGGCGCTAAGGCTTGCCGAATCTGAACCATCACTAACCGATATTTGGATATTAGATGTTGTGCCCACATGGCTATCGTCTGGCGTACCTGTCAACGCCCCCGTGCTCGTATCAAAACTTGCCCAAGTAGGCTGGTTGGTAATGCTAAAGGTGTGCGTATCACCTGAATCCGAGTCAGTTAATGTGGGAGTAAAACTGTAAGCGCTGTCTTCATTCACACTGGTTGCAGGCGTACCAGAGAGCACAGGCACATCGTTATACTGTTTGGTTACGGTATCTGTAAACGCAGAGCTGTCATTACCTGCGGTATCAGTCACTGTCACTGAAAGTGTTAGTGTTCCTTCATCAAGGGCGGTTACATCAATTGCGGTAACTTGCTCAGATGCACTGGTGATAGAGGTTGCACTTGCGCTACTCACAGAGTTAGTACCATCGGAAATCTGATAAGTGAAGCTACCCGAACTCTCTAAGCCCGTTAATGTGAAGCTCATTGCCGCTTCGTTATCAGCATTGATAGTGCTTTGATCTATGCTTGCTGTCACCCCAGTTGGCGCGCTGGCATCTATCGTCACGCTTAAGCTTGCACTGTCTGCTGTGTTACCCGCGGTATCCGTCGCCCGTGCAGTCATTGCGTGTGCGCCAGAAGACAGGGCTGAGCTGGTTATGCTCCATACACCACCGCTAGCTACTACGCTGCCAACCGAACCATCAACATCTGAAATCAATGTAATGGTATCGCCTGTTGTGCCAGTACCTGTAAATGTTGCCGTTGTATCGTTGGTTAAATTATCCGTGTTAGATGTACCACTGTCACTGGCATCTGCTAAGTCTGGTGTACTTGGCGCCGACGGAGCTGTTGAATCTATCGTAACACTCAACGAACTCGAACTACTGCTCACATTATTAGCCGCATCTGTTGCCTTAGCTGTAATTGCGTGAGCAACACCGGAGGCTAGTGTGCTGGTGGTAATTTGCCAGTTACCTCCCGTGGCCGTTGCGCTACCAATAGAGGTTGCCCCTCCACCTACTTGGTCGCTATATAACGTCACCGTTGAACCGCTTTCTGCCGTACCACTAAAGGTTGGCGTGGTATCGCTAGTGATATTATCCGTACTTGACGCCCCTGTATCTGAACCTGCATCCAAGTCTGGTGTTGACGGTGCATTAGGCACAACATCATCAACTACTGTAATGGTGAATGACTCTTGATAGCTGGCCGAACCATCACTGGTTTGTACACAGATAACATAATCACCCGATGAAGTAGATGCTTGGGTTTGTAGTGTGCTACCTGTAAATTGGAAGCTGCCATTACCAGAACTGGCACTACAAGTTCCATTATCACTGGCGCCAGAGCTGACCAAACTGTAAGTATGGCTGTCAGCACTTTCCACATCTGTGGTACTGGCCGTTGCCACCGCGGCCGAGGCCCCCGTACTAGACTGATTAATGCTGGTTGCCGTCAGCGCAATATCGGTAGGTGCGTCATTCACCGCACTGATAGTCACCGTAGCCTGATTCGTACCTGTACTACCAGTGGTGCCATCGTTAAAGGTGTAGTTCAACGTAACCGATGAACTTGGGTCTTCTGAACTATTGCTATAGCCGATTGATTGCAATGTACTATCCACCAGCGCAGACGTTGCACTGCTATTGAAACTCAATACCAAGGTGCCTGATGAGTTGGTGGTAACCGTACCAATCGTTGTGCTGTTGTAAGTAAAGGTATTGCCTTGCACCAAAGTTCCGAGCAATCCAGTATTGCTAAATACGTCTTGTGAATTTGCACCACCAGAGCGCGCAATCGTCAAGGTGGCACCATCATAGTTACCATTGTTGCTATTTAGCGCATCAAGCTCGGTATCTGCAACGGTCACATCGGAGTCTATTGCCACTACGGAGCCGTTTTCAGTAAAGGTGCTGCCGCCATTCAGGCTACTAAACACAGGCGCTTCATTTGCAGCTGCAAATGTTATCAGTGTATCACTGCCTGAATCAGCCACGGTGTACACCAAGTCATTGCCCGGTGCATTAGTCAGTGTGATGAAAACCTCAGGACTTGCAAACGTGGTTGCATCAGTATCCACTTCAAACGTACCAGTACCATTGAAACGGACATTGTTCGTTGTCAGTCCTGTGATATTTGTAATTGTGATGGTATCGCCCGCAGCAAGGTCGGCAATGGTATCACCATTGAGGTCACCTGCCTCACCTGCAAAGTTATCATTACCATCATTACCCGTCATCGAGTCAGTACCAGCTCCGGGTCGAATGGTATCAGCACCACTGCCCCCTGTAATGGTGTCAGCACCGTCTAAATCAGTGGCAGAGATCTGAAGTACATCGTTCACAAACGCAGAAGCATTAATGGTTAAATCTGCGGTGATGGCACTACCACTGGTGTTGCTGACTGACACCGTTTGCCCATCCGCACTGAAATTATCTGTCAGCGTGATAGTAGCTGTATTGTTTGTGCCTATTGCAATACCTTCAATTGCCGAGACTGTCGTCGTAGAGAAATCAAATGTACCGCCATCCATCAGCTTTAATGTTTCACTACCTGCCCCACCTGTAATTGCGGTGGCAAAGTCGCCCAGATTAGCGGCATCGATTGAGACCGTTGCACCACTGTCCACACTAAGTGTACCGATGTTGGTGAATACCCCACCACTTACATCAGCGCCGTCTGTCACCTGAGCCTGATCAGCAACCGTTGCATCTCCCGTGAGCGTACCGGTATATGCGCTACCACCAATGGCAAAGGTGATGGCATCGGTCGTTGAAGTTGCGCTAACACTGGTTGTACCGCTCGACACCGTGATCGTTCTGGTATTGGTGCTGTCATCGCCAACACTGTAGGTTTCAATACCAGTCAGGGTGCTAAAGTCACCATCTCCACTGATGGTAATGGTTTCAGAGCCAGCTGCGGTTACAGTGCCAGTGAAGCTTTCATGTTGACTTGTTGTCATGGCAACTGAAGCACCAGAGGCTAAGGTAAGATTACTCACCGCCGAGATAGTTGCGCCGGTAATATCGGCGCCTGTGCTAAGTGACAGAGTATCCGCAACCGTGTTTTCACCCGTGATGGTGCCAGTATAAGTCAAAGAACCTAGGTCAAAAGTAATTGCATCGCTTGTTGATGTGCCAGTTACCGAGTGGCCTGCGCTACTGACGGTAACGGTACGGCTATTGGTTGAATCATCCGCTAAGGTATAGTTTTCAATGGCTGAAACTGTGGTTACATCACCATCTCCCGAGACCGAGAGTGACTCAGTACCACTGCCCGATACAGTGCCTGTAAATGAAGATAACTGAGACACCGTAACGGTAGCTGTACCATTACTACCCACCGAAAGGTTTTCAAAACCGCTGACCGTTGCCCCTGCAATGCTACCACCATCAGACACTGACAGGGTATCGGTACCACTGCCACCAGCCAAAGTACCAGTAGCCGTTAATGTGCCAACATTGACGGTGTCATTACCGCTACTGCCCGTCAGGTTTTGCGCTGCGCTACCTAGTGTGAAGGTATTCGCTGCTGACAGCACATAAGTTTCAATGGCGCTGTTACCTGTTAAACCATCGCTGGTATCACTGATGGTAATGGTTTCAGTGCCCGCCGCGGTGACGGTGCTAAAGCTATCATGTTGCGCTTCGGTCATCGTCACTGAGGCATTGTCACTCAAAGTCAGTGATTCGAAGCTGCTCAGCGTGGCGCCACTAATATTCGCGCCAGTATCGGCCTGTAATATGTCAGTGCCCGTACCACCTGAGAGCACACCCGTTGTGGTAAAGCCGACCACGTTAACGGTGTCAGCAGCGCTACTACCTGTCACATTTTGTGCCGCTGTGGCCATGGTAAAGGTCATTGCACCACCGAGCACATAGGTTTCAATGTCGCTATCACCTGTCAATGTCTGATCGCCATCAGCACTTGAAATCGTGAACTGGTTGGTGCCTGAGCCATTAATGGTCGTAAACGCATCGTGTTGCGTTTCTGTTAGGGTTAGCGACGCATCGTTATCTGGCGTTAAGGTTTCAAAGTTCGTCAGCGAGGTAAAGTTCGCTAGATTTGACCCCGTTGGAACAGCCAGCGTATCGGTGCCCGTACCACCGTCAGCGGTCGAGCCTGAGATATGCGTGGTATCGGCAATCGTGAGTGTTTCATCATCACTGGTAAAGGTAATGGCTGGAGACAAGTTTGTACCATTAGTTGTATTAAAACTGGCTGCGGTACTGCTTGCCGCGGTGACATTACTCACCGATACGGTTGCGGTGCGAGAAGTGCTATTGTCAGTACCATCATTGATCACCACGGTCACGGTTCTGGCCGTTTCGTTAGGCGAACTTGAGGTATTGTTGTAAGTAACCGCTTGTAAGAAGGTTTGTACTTCTGAGGCGCTCGCCGTTGCTCCTGAGATGGTAATAGTGTCTTGTAAAGTAATATCTGAAGAGCCAGAGATCCCCGTCAGTGCATCTTGTGCAGAAGCGGTAACATTTAAGCCCTCTGAGGCTCCATCTTGATCATTGGTCAGTGTCACGGTGATGGTGGTAATGGTATCACCATCCGCTTCTGTTACTGCTGCATTGGGGGCAATACTCACCGCTCCACCCGCTTCTGAGAATGATGCGCTACTGTCATCATTGCCAGAGCTAGAATCCAAATCCACAACAGGTGCGGTATTCGCTGTAGAGAAGTTAAAAGTGGTCTCGTCACTTATTCCCGCAAAACTATTACCTGCGGTATCATCCACCGCTGTAGCATCGATTTGAATCGCATAATTGCGGTTGCCTGTTAAGCTACTGGTAGGGTTTAGATAAATTTTGTCATTAGTGATACCAATACGGCCAGCACTTGGCGTAGTGGTTGTCCCATCGCTCTCAGTGGTCACACTGAATACTTCAAAGTCACTACTACCGCTTACATCACGAATGGTGATGTTGCCGCTGCCCAAGGCAATGCTTTCACTAAAGTCGATTACGATGTCATTACTGACCGATACATTAGTATCGCCATCACTGGGGGTAGAATTGGCGCTGTCAAACGTAGGCGCGGTAACATCCGCCGTTGTAAAATTAAAAGTGGTATCGTCGCTAATACCCGCGAAACTGTTGCCTGAGGTG
>NZ_PQBZ01000033.1 GCF_002964665.1 Pseudoalteromonas sp. T1lg23B
TTATCATCCACATACAGCACCACATGGGTATGATTGCTCATCACCGCAAACGCACATATATCAATGCAAAACACCTGAGCTAAAAACAACAATCGCTCTTCTACCCACCCTCGGCGGTGCTCATACGACTTACCCGTCAATTTATCTTCACCGCACAAAAATGCACGGCGAACACAACGTGAAACACAATGATAATACCGAGTATCCGACAAACTGATTTGTCGCTTCCTTGCTAATCCCATCGTTCACTCCTTGAACTTAGAATT
>NZ_PQBZ01000034.1:0-418 GCF_002964665.1 Pseudoalteromonas sp. T1lg23B
GGCTCATTTCACCTTGCGCAAAAGGAATGTAAGCACTGCGTGCTTTGTCATTAAACTTTTGCACCTAATTCACCTTGCGCAAAGGAAACGCACTCACTTCGTTCGCTGTCGTTAACCCTTTGCACTCTTGCTGCCATGTGAAAGTTGCCGCTACGGAGTTGCCGCTACGGAGTAGAACATCCTACTTCGTAGCGAACCAAGCTCCTAATTAAGTGAAAAGCCCATCCATTCGGATGGGCTTTTTGCGTTTTGGGTCTGTAGGTCGTGATAAGCGTAGCGCCATCCGACGTTTAAGATAGTCCCTCAGCGTTCTATAAAATAGCTCATCTCACCTTGCGCAAAAGGAATGTAAGCACTGCGTGCTTTGTCATTAAACTTTTGCACCTAATTCACCTTGCGCAAAGGAAACGCACTCACT
>NZ_PQBZ01000034.1:428-1536961 GCF_002964665.1 Pseudoalteromonas sp. T1lg23B
ACTTAATTAAGTGAAAAGCCCATCCATTCGGATGGGCTTTTTGCGTTTTGGGTCTGTAGGTCGTGATAAGCGTAGCGCCATCCGACGTTTAAGGACGAGGGGTGAGAGGTGAATCCCTCGGCGGTAGTCAAACTTGCTCATCTCACCTTGCGCAAAAGGAATGTCAGTATTCGCTATTAAACTTTTGCGCAGTTGTTGGAAGGCGCGTCGCTTTTCCAACCTACCGCTATACGAGTTTTACTTTTGTACCAAAGACTTCGCTTTTCCAACATGCGGTTTGTCGTTAACCTACCGTTCAACTTGTCCCAAATTTGACCAATTTAATACTTGTGACTTAACCCTTAATTAGAGACAATTGACAGGGAAATATTGGGATAATAGGAATATTAATGAAGATAAAACCAAATATAGGTGTGGTTGCAGCGGCTACCCTATTTGCAGGAAGCGCTCTAGCTGAAGGGTCTCAGCTGGTTACTAGGCATAATTACGATACAGTTCAGTCGCTTGTAGCACAAGGGAATTATGCGAGTAAGGGCAGTAATGGCCTGAACTTTAAAAAGATACAAACAGCGGTAAATGCTCATCGTATGGCAAAAGGCGCTGATCAACCATATCGACTACAACAGTTTTATGGTGACACTCCTATTTGGGCACAACAATTGAGTGTGCAAGGTATAAATGGACATATTAGTGGCTTTTTTGTACAGAGCATTGATGAGGTTACATTACAAAAATCAAAAAACCTTAAGTTCGATGTAAACAAAGCAGCTCAAATAGCTTTAAAGAAGGAAAAGCTTGAAAAGTCAGTTCCATATACTGTTAGTTCTAATGAACGCTATGTAGTTATGCTCGCAGGAGAGGCGAAATTTGCGCGCTTGATTGAGTTAAATATATTAACGCAACAGATGCAATCGAAGCCTGTGGTATTGGTGCTTGAATCAGACTACACATTAATAAAACATTGGAACAATGTTCACAGTGCAGAAGCAACTGGACCGGGTGGTAATACAAAAATTGGCCGGTATGAATATGGTACGGATTATCCTGCACTGGTTGTGACACAGATTGACGATACCTGTTATCTGGAAAATGATAAGGTCAAAACGGTTACTATGGAGTCAGGAAGTGAGCCGATTGACGCTTTTTCTTTTGCGTGTAGCCACAATACTCACAAAGAGATAAATGGTGCTTATTCGCCACTCAATGACGCCCATGCTTTTGGCACAGCTGTCTATGATATGTATTATGATTGGTACAACACTGCACCTTTAACATTCAAGCTGTTAATGCGTATTCATGCAGGAAGCGGGTGGGAAAATGCCACCTGGAATGGCTACGCCATGACGTTCGGTGATGGTGCTGATAGATTTCATCCCTTGGTTACTTTGGATATAGTTTCTCATGAAGTAAGCCATGGTTTTACAAATCAAAATTCAGATCTTATTTACTATGGTCAATCAGGCGGTATGAACGAGGCTTTTTCTGATATTGCAGGAGACGCGGCGGAGTATTACCTCAGGGGAAGTAATGATTGGCTTATCGGTGGGGATATGACGAAGACAGAGGATGCGCTTCGGTATTTTGAAACACCGTCCAATGATGGAAGATCGATTGATCACGCTTCTCAGTATTATGACGGAATAGATGTTCATCACAGTAGCGGCGTTTTTAATAGAGCCTTTTATTTGTTGTCAAACACCAATGGCTGGAATGTTCGTCAAGCGTTTGATCTAATGGTTAGAGCTAATCAACAGTACTGGGTTGCATCTTCTAATTTTGAAGATGGTGCGTGTGGCGTAATCAACTCGGCTATTGATCTTAGCTATAATGCACATGATGTTATTCAAGCCTTTCAGACTGTAGGTATTGTGTGCAATAACATTCAATTTGTTGATGTTGATAGCGATCTGATGGATGACAACTGGGAGCTATTGTACGGGTTGAATCCTAACGATGCCACTGATGCTCAGGGTGACCTTGATGATGATGGTTTAAATAACCTTAAAGAGTACGAAATACAAACGAACCCAACTTTGACGGATACCGATGAAGATGGCCTGTCAGACTATGATGAATTCCATAGCCATCAAACAAATCCCACTAATGCAGACTCTGACTCAGATCAAATGCCAGATGGCTGGGAGATTAGCTATGGTTTAGATCCTAATTCTTCTGCAGATGCACAATTAGACGCAGATGAAGATGGGGTTAGTAATTTAGTTGAGTTTTTATTCGGAACGGAACCTAATAACAGCGCATCAGCGCCTGATGTCGCCAGCGTTTGGAATATTGATTTTGAAAATGGTGAACTACCACAACAGATGCTGTTTTCAGACCCAGCTAACCCTTGGCAGATAACCGATGTCCAGAGTCAAGGTTCATACAGCCTGACCAATAACAATATAGAGGATGGGCAAAGCACCTATGCTGAGACGCTTGTTCTAACTGATGGTGGTGTACTGTCATTTGACTATTTTGTTAGCACAGAAGAGTGTTGTGACTATTTAAAAGTGTACATTGATGGTGATCTGATCCACCAAGCTTCTGGACGGCACGATTGGCAGGAGTTTAGATTAGATGTCGATGCAGGTATGCATACAATACGCTTTGAGTACTATAAAGATGGGAGTGTTTCAAGCGGATTGGACGCAGTCTTTGTAGATAATATTCGAGTGGTTAGCCAAAATGCAGATAGCGATGGAGATAGCCTGCCCGATGTGTGGGAGATTCTATATGGTTTAGACCCACTTGATGCTGCTGATGTAAATCGTGATCTCGATGAAGATGGTCTGACCAACATCCAAGAATTTGACTTAGGCACATTTCCAAACAATAGCGATTCGGATGGTGACTTTATGCCTGATGGCTGGGAGCACACGTTTGGTTTAAATCCTATATCTGACGTAGATAGAAACCTTGATCTAGACAGAGATGGCGTCAGTAACCTAGCTGAATATGTATATGGTACAGTCCCCAATGATCCTGAATCAGTACCGGAACTCCCCCCAGCAACGTTATTTAACTTTGAAAATGGAAGGTTGCCTGAGGAGTTTGTTTTTTCTGATATCACTCAGCCTTGGATTGTAACTACGGTACGTAGTAAAGATAACTTCAGTCTGAGCAGCAATGATATTGATGACTCACAAGTTACCTATGTTGATTATGAATTTGAATCGGAGGCGGGGATACTATCGTTTGACTACCTCGTTAGTACAGAAGGGTGTTGTGATCATCTGACTGTTTATTTAAACAATCAGGAAGTTTTGAGGTTGGCAGGTGAGTATGATTGGCAGCATTTTGAGCAAGAAATAGCAGCCGGTAACTATACAATTCGCTTCGAATACTCCAAAGATAGCAGTGTATCAGATGGTTTAGATGCCGTGCTGGTCGATAACCTAAGCATTTCTGGCCTTGTGATTGAATCTCAAGACAGTGATGAAGATGGTATGTTCGACAGATGGGAAACTGAAAATGGCTTGGATCCAAATGATCCATCAGATGCGACCCTAGACCCTGATCAGGATAACCTAACTAATCTGGAGGAATTCATTAATTCAACCAATCCACACGATGCGGACACGGATAGTGATGGAATGCCTGATGGCTGGGAAGTATCCTACAGCCTCAACCCACTGGTTTCAACGGATGCGCTTATAGATAGCGATCAGGATGGTTTGACGAATTTAGAAGAGTTTAACCTTAACTCTGAGCCTAATAATCAAGACAGTGATAACGATGGAGTCAAAGATGTTGAAGACATTGAGCCGAGCAATCCAAATGTAGGAGAAAATGCAGCTCCTGAATTTGCTGCGTTGGGAGCGGTTACTATTGAAGCGAGCGCAAAATTTACTCCCGTCAACGGATTGTTGTCAGTACCTGAGGCTACAGACAACGGTCATAAGGCACCTACCGTTTATTTGTTAAACCCCCAATCGTTGCCACTTGGTGAGCATCAAATCACTTGGGTGGCGGAAGACGCTGTTGGTAATCAAGCTGAAGTCGTTCAGACAGTACATATTGTTGATACCACTGCACCTGTGCTGCTTAACGACAATTTGCAACTTAAAGACAGAAATGAAGAAGCCTTTATTTTAGCTGTTAAAGACAACAAGATAGCCTATGACACTGTAAGTGAAGTCACAGGAATTGAATTGGTAGAGCCTACGAACTTTAGCCCTGGTCTAAAAAAAGTATTGCTTAAATTAACTGATGCGGTTGGAAATAGCGCGATTTATACACTGAACCTAAACGTGCTGGTTGAGCTACGTATTGAATCTGAAACTTTGGTGTACAGCAATTCTAACGCAACGTTGAACTATTCATTTATCGGTAGGCCGACAACAGAATTTTCGTTAACACTATCAAATAACAATGGATATTCAGAGTCTTTCACTGTTAAAGAAAATGGCAAACTAAACCTTAGTGAGCAGCTGTTAACGGGCGCCGATGGTGTGTACGTTAGCTCAATACAGACAGATGAGGTTTATGTAGGTCGATACTTTGCTTCTGAATTCAGTTATTCGCACAAAGAAGCTAAGTTACAAGTAGATATCAATGCATGGCAAGATGAACAGCCGATCTCGTTGGGTGATAAACAGGGCAATATGATTTCTATTGATTTTATTCTTGCTAATGTTCATCCAACACACGAATATGGTTTTGAAATGTTGAACGGTGATATTGATGCCGTTGTTAGCATTATTTACAACGATAATGTCGTAACATTGGGCGTAATCCCTGAAAAGGTCGAGAACGATGAGTTTGCACTCACAGTACGAATGAGTGCAGTCGGCGAATTAGTTGGGGTAGTAGAATACGCGCTACCGCTTGTTGATTCTATAGAACTTGATGGTCAAGCTGACTCTGACAATGATGGTATCTCAGATGCAGAAGAGGGAACCAAAGATAGTGACCGTGATGGTATTCCTGATTACCTTGATGATCAGCCTGATGTAACATTCGCGAAACTTAATGACAATGCGTACGTAAGATCGACCAAAGTCACCGATAAGCTGAAAGTCGGCCCTGCGAAGCTGACTGAAACAGGGCTTATGACTCGAGATGTGTCTATTTCTGAAGAAGCGATTACGAGTTATTTTTCTGCTAATGGATGGGATGCAGAGATAGCGGATGAAATGTTTCAATCAGTGAGTGAGCTTGTTAACCTGAACGTTGAAGTTGGTAACCAAGGCGCTTCGTCTGTGCTGTATGTACCAGTCAAGAACAGCTTAGTGGCAACAGACCAAATCAGTGCTAGGGCACTGACCCAAACCGGCTGGAAGAATGTGGAGATGGTGCCTTCAGATACGCAGTTAACTGGATGCGAGTCATGCTTGGGTATCGTTATCACAGACGGTGATGACATGGATCTCGATAGCTCAGAGTCGGGTAGTATTGAAGTTGTTGTTAAGCTGGCAATTGATATGCCTAATCAGGCTCCCGAATTAGTCATAGAGGGTTACTCTGATACTATGGATGAACGTTCTCAAATGACGCTGGACGTGAGCAAAACAGTTGACCCTGATGGTGATAGTTTAAGTTATAGTTGGACTTCATCTGACTCACGTTTAGAGTTATCTCTAAATGATGAGGCGAGTGTTGTAGAGTTAAAAGTTGGTGATATTGAGGAAGATTTTTCCGCCGTCGTAACACTATTTATTAACGATGGACATGAACTTTTTGAAACTCGATTTGATATTGCGGTGAAGAATGTCAACCGAGTACCTCAGGTTTCAGCAATCTCTAATGCAAGTGTAACAAGTGGTGATACGCTGACAATTACTGTTCAGGCCAGTGATTTAGATGGTGATGCTTTAACCTATCAATGGACTCAAACGAGTGGTATTAAGGCTGATATCGACAATGCCAACAGTGATACAATGTCATTTGTAGCGCCGACTGTACAAGAACAATCTGAGTTGATTTTTAAAGTTATCGTCAGTGACGGTGTGGCTCAGAGCGAACAAATGTCAACGGTCACTGTTATGGCTGCCAATGACAACGGTGATGGTAATACCGATGGAAATAGTAACGCTGGCAATAGCAACAGTGGTAAAGATGATGGCGGATCAGGTGGTAGTTTAAGCATGCTGATGCTATTACTACTGTCGTTGTTGGTAACGAGACGTACACAGGGTGTTCGTTTCAGAGACTGATACACTGAGCAAGACTTGTTGTGATGCCGTGAAGTACTGAGGCAATCACAAAATAAAGCACTGAATGTACAGACATTCAGTGCTTTTTTATTGCTGATAAGCTATCAATGGCGTCTCGTAAACCGCAGAGATTCAGAGTAGTGTAGCGCTTTGTGTGGCTTCTTTTAACGATGCTTACATTTTATGAGTAGGCTGGTCATGGCATCTTTTTTTAATTTCATCGCATGTTCGTACTCTTCTTTTGTGCACGTTAACCTGCCATAAATATCTTTTCTGAGGATCGCATCAGACATATTCATTTTTGGTTGATAAATCTTACGATAGGTATTGAGTACCGCTTTACTGTCTCTTCCCAGTTTAGCAACAAGTATACTGATGTCCTGTTCATTGATGTACTCACCTCTCATTAAGGCTTTTCTGATTGGCTCAATTGCTTCATTGAATTCGATGCGTCTGTCTCGGCCAATGTTTAACTTGTAACCTAACCAAGCACCAAGAATAATGCCTATAAACCCGCCAACTAACAGCCCAAGAATCATTTTCGACATTGTTAATCCTCATAAGGAACGGCTACTAAGTTCACTCGTCACATAATCAGTTTAATAGGGAATTGAAGATATGGTATCTGAATTGACAAAACAGGGATAAATCATCTGGTCACGTGCATTTTTAAAAATGCATAACGATAAGTGATGTACGCTGGGGAATTCACTCTAAAACAAGTTTGACGCTATAGCTTACTGTTAAAAACTCAATTATTTGTTGGTGCGGATAGGTCTAATAATTTCAGCTCTGTGACCGTTAGATGCTTATCCAGAATACAAGTTAACCACCATTTAAGTTTGGAGTTACTGTTTTTATCTTACTGTTGTTGTTGTACTCATATTCAAGTATACGCTAGAACCTTTGCTATTTGCATTTTAAGTCATTGTTATTATTTAAATAATTTCTTTTCTTCCTTAGTGTCTGAGGAAAATCAAGCAAAGATATACCGGTCCTTATTTCTTATTTTTCTATTTGGTCTATTAAATTTTTCATAACAAAGTCGTATTATTGACTATAAATGCAAATAATAATTGATCTTATTTGCATTTGGTGTAAATTAGCGCTCCATAACGAATGTGGAGGCAAAGGACAATGATTTACGACAGTATCCTATCTTGTGTAGGCAATACACCAACGGTACGTTTAAGCAAAATGTTTCCGTATCAAGAGCATACAGTTTTAGCAAAATTAGAAATGCTAAATCCTGGAGGTAGTATTAAAGATCGCCCTGCCAAGTTTATGGTGGAGCAGGGTATTAAACGAGGAGACATCACACCTTACAGTCATATCATCGAAAGCTCATCAGGCAATTTGGCAATTGCGCTGGCGATGATTTGTCAACAGCATGCACTGCCATTTACTGCGGTCGTTGACCCTAAAATTTCTCCAACCAACCTGAAGCTACTAGAAATTTATGGCGCAAACATCGTTCAGGTTACTGAAAAAGATCAGAACAATGGTTACCTGCAAACTCGTATTGATACAGTAAAACGTTTAGTAGCCCAAACCGCCAACGCCGTGTGGATAAATCAATATGCGAACCCAGATAACTGGCGTAGTCATTACTTTGGTGAAGCAGAAGAAATCCTAAAAGATCTCGAAGTAAAAGTTGATTACTTAGTTGTTGGGGCCAGCACATCAGGCACTCTGATGGGCGTTGCACGTCGTTTAAAAGAAGCAAATAAAAACCTAAAAGTTGTGGCTGTAGACATAACTGGCTCAGTACTTTTCGGTGGTACGTCTGGCCCAAGAGAGTTACCAGGTATCGGTGCTAGCCGAGTGCCCGAGTTATTAGACCCAACAGAAGTCGATGAAGTAATTTATGTGGATGATTACGAGTCCGCATCTGCCTGCCGAGAGCTAGTCAAAAAAGAAAGTATTTTTGCTGGCGGCTCCAGCGGCTCTGCAATTGCAGCGATTAAGAAGCTGCTTCCTTCAATCCCTAAACACAGCGTTGTGTTAACCCTGTTTGCTGATCGTGGCGACCGTTATCTGGATCTTGTATACGACCAAGATTGGTTTGACATGGTTAAACAACGTCACCTTTCAAATACGCAATTAGAACAAATCGTCTAGTTAAGGAAATATCAATGACAGTACAAACTGAACTACGCTATCTAAGTCAAACCGACCTTAAGCAGTTGGGCGCAGATCACAGTGATGCCTTTATTCAAGCAATTGAAGAAGGCCTAAGGTTACATGCGAAACAACAATTTGTTCAACCGCTTAAGCCTTATTTAAGATGGTCTGATGCACCGCATATTGCTGACCGTATCATTGCAATGCCTTGTTATTTAGGCGGTGAAAACCCAATCGCAGGGATCAAGTGGATTGGCTCTCGTCAACACAACCCAAGTAAATTCGATATTCCGCGTGCGAGTGCCGTGATCATCCTAAATGATGCACAGACCAATTACCCTGTGGCTATCATGGAAGCCAGTTTGATCAGTGCAATGCGTACAGCCGCCATCACAGGTGTAGCGACTAAATATTTAGCTAAAAAGGATTTCAGTGATGTGTCTATCATCGGTTGCGGTCCGATAGCACAGATGCAAGTGCAGACATTGCTTGAACAATATCAATCTATCAAAACAATTCATTTATATGATCTGTCAGCAGTAGCAGCTGATCGCTTGATTAGTCAGTTTGCGGGTGATTACCCAACAGTGGAGTTTGTTATTCATCCATCAGCACAAGCGGCAGTAGAGCAAGCAGATGTATTAGTAACCTGTACTGTTTCAGATGCGCCTTACATTCCTTATGCGTGGCTGAAAAAGGGCTGTTTTGTGTCAAATATTTCCATCATGGACATTGAAAAAGAAGTATTTGTGAAAGCAGATAAAGTCATCGTTGATGATTGGGATCAATCAAACCGCGAGAAGAAGGTTATTAATCAATTAGTTGAAGAGGGCAAGTTTAGTCGTGACGCGCTACATGCTGAGCTAGGTGAAATCGTACTAGGTGAAGTAGTAGGACGTGAAAATGACGATGAAATCATCCTTTTAAACCCAATGGGTATGGCAATAGATGACATTGTGTGTGCGCGTTGGTTCTATCAAGCAGCCTTGGAAAAGGATGCGGGTACTAAGTTACCGCTATTTTAATCGTTGAAGAAACACACGGGCATGCCAAACCGCGCATGTCCAATTTTCTAAATCATAAGCCGTGTGTGAGCAAAGTTTTGAGAGGCTTTGCGATTTAAAGGAGTTGAGATGTCTTTATCGGTTAACCTTTATAACCCCCGCTTTGCACTGGTGCAAAAACTCATCGCCGCACTTTTCCTTGAGAATTATGGTGATTTCAAAACCCATTGTCGTTATCAACATGGACAACTCTTGGTTCGTCTTGACCCACATAGTCACTTGGTTTTTGCGTGTCAGTTTAATCCTGTGAACATGGTTCCTTATACCATAACTGACCCAGATATTTTTATACAAAAGCAAAACCAGCAACTCACATCCGTGTCTCTAACATCATTGATGAGCCATTTTGTTGAATCAGATTGGTGGCCACCCGGTGACACGCAAAGAATTTTGTCTAAGTGGCATGAAGTGGTGCAAACGGTGGATGTACTAGCTAATCAAGCTCCGGTGACACAAATGACGGATTTATTTGAGTGGTTGGCATTGGTAATTGACAGACCAAATCACCCATTCGCCCACGCCAAAGCAAGTCTACAATCTGTGCTTGAGAATTGGACTGCACAGCAAGTGCAATGGTGGGCTTTTCCAAAAGAGCAGGTGTTTACCCGCCAATCACACGCAGCATACCACTTGCTACTGACTCACTCACAGCAACAGAGTTTGCAAGCAAAACTTGCTGATTTAAGTGAAGATTATATCGCCTTACCATTGCTTGCTAGTCAAGCAGTCGTGGCGCGTGACATTTCGGCTAGTCGCGATTTAGAGTTTACGTCTGAACTTGGACTAGCAACCAGTTCGCTACGCACATTTTGTCACCCAAGCGACCCTTTACGGCATATCAAAATGGCCAGTAGTGCAACGCCGCTAGGCGCAATGCGCACCATGCCACCGAGATATTTGTACAACGGTGACTGTGCGCACGCGTTATTGCAGGAGATTCTGTTACGCTCTAAAACACTGGCACGGTGTGTGAAACTGTGTGACGAGCGTCAATGGTGGAGCCTCAGTACACATCGAGATATGTTGCAATGTAAAGGTGAGATAGGCGTGCAGCTTAGGTGTCTTCCATCTCATAACAGTAAGTTTGTACTTTCAATGGCAGCGCTAAATCACCCCTATACGTGGCATTTGTTGGCACAAGCTGGCGTCAATAATCAGCAGTTTTTTACTAATGTGTGTCAGCGTTTCGTACAAATGGGGCTTCTTTTTCTGTACTACGGTGTAGCGCCCGAATGTCATGGGCAAAATATAATTTTGTATATTAATGATCATGACGACTTTACTTTTGTACTGCGCGACCACGATTCGTTGCGGATTTGTCCTTCGCAATTAGAAGCGAATCAGTTGGCCTTACCTGATTATCAGATCAATTGGCATACCCCAAATACTTTGGTACTGCCTGACTTAACCGAACTGGCTAAATACTTTATTACGCTCGGACTACAAGTGAACCTGTATCCAATTGCTAAAGCCATGCCCCAAGGAGGGGATGAGCAAGTATTTTGGCGCAGACTTTATCGCGATATAGAGCAATGTGTTGAGCAAATTAATGATGATGAATTTAGCGCATGGGCTCAGCAACATCTATTGCATGCTAAGTCGTGGCCATTTAAAGCGGTATTAGCGCCGTTATTTGGAGCAGCGGATGACGTGACAGGTATGCCCAGTGCAATGTCTACCATCGCCAATCCATTAGCTTCGGTTATGCAGTATCCACAGGAGAGAGCATGTGACGTCGCTAACTAAGCCGCTTTATTTGCTACTTACAACGCAATTTTTAGTCACTTTCTCCTTGATGGTATTGATCCCAGTGTTGCCACTTTATCTTGAGCAGCTAGGTCAACAGCAAACGGTATCAGGTTTTTATTCAGCCATGGCACTGTCGGCTCCTGCGGTGGGTGGCTTACTCAGCGCGCCAGTGGTCGGCATGTTAGGCGATCGTTATCGCTATAAGCACATTTTTGTCGCAGCGTTGGTGTTGTTTGTGTTGTCTTTGTTAGGAATGGCTTGGTTTGAATCAATCACCTTGTTTATTGGTGCGCGCTTTTTACTTGGCATTTCAGGCATCGGCGTGGTGCTTACGTTGTTTTTTAGCCGTGCCAATATCGCACCACAAGGTCAGCAACTAGGTATGCAGCAACAGGCTATCTCACTGGCATGTTTATTGGGCCCATTGGTTGGTGGGTATAGCCTACAGACGATTGGTATGAACACCGTTTTGACAGTTACGGCGGGTGTCACCGTGAGTTGTTTATTGGCGCTGATGTGGCTGCTAGATAAAGATGTACTGCAACCTCAAGGTTCTGAGTTGGGTCAGCTAGCGACGGATAAAAGTAAACTTTCTTCACAGATATGGGGCTGGTTGGTAGCGGGAGCTTTGTCTCAGGCTGGCGCTTTTGCACTGGTCGTAGGCTTTGCTTTGTATATGACACAAAAGTGGCCAAGCCCGAACGTAGCCAGCCAAATAGGTGTGATCCACGCTTTGGCTTGGTGTGGCACATTTGCTTTAGCGGGCTTCTGGGGAAGGCGTAATAGCCGAGGTTTGGGAGCGCAGTCATTTGCATTTGGCGCTTTGGGCTGCGGACTGTCAGTCATGTTAATCGATTTTGTGTCGTCGCTTTGGTTTATTGCCATATTACGCATCATACAAGGTGGTTTTTTCGCAACTCAATCACAAAGTTTATTTTTACAAATCAGCATTCTAAGCCCAGATGATCAACAAGGTCAGGCATTAGGGTATGCAAAAAGTGCACAAGTTTCAGGGCAATTGCTTGGCCCATTTGCAGCAGCATTTTGCTTTGCTCACTTTGGTGCTAGCAGTGTGCTTTGGCTAACCGCTGGATTATTTATCGCCGCCGCAATTTTGGTGAGTTTTTTACTATCAGTACAACAAGTTAATTTTAAGGTAAAAACACAATGAACACGATGGAATGGGCTTTGTTAGATACAAAGCTAGTTGAACAGTATCTCAACACATATATTCGCGAACGGGAAATCGATTTAGGACAGTGTCGTCATGCCGGTCGCTACCAATATGCATTGCCTTTGTCTGATGATGGTGTACAGGTGTTATTTGATATTCAACACTATTCGATGACGGGCTATCACCGCTACCACATGCCAGTCGCAATCCATGCGTCGGGTGTGACAACAGAGCTGAAGGATATTAATGTTTTGCTTGCGCATTTGTGTAATGCCTTGGCACAGGTTAGCAGCATCGAGGCCTCTGATGAGTTCTTTAAAAAAGTAACAAATAGCGTACGTTACTGTCGTCATTATGTTAGCGAGGTAGCAAAACAATCTCAAAACACAATGCAGCGAGATGAATTCATTCAAGCAGAGCAGGGGTTACTTCTAGGCCATCCATTTCATGTGACATCAAAGGCGTGTCAGGGCTTTAGTGACGAAGACTTGGCACGTTATAGCCCAGAATTAGGTGCTGCATTTAAGTTGCATTATTTTGCCCTGTCTCCAGCACTTTTGAAACAACGTGTGATCAGTAACTATAAAATACCACAAGATCCCATCATGCTTGCGCAAGCTAAGTCTTTACTGGGTAATCGCTTTGACGAATATCAACTGTTACCCTGTCACCCATGGCAAGCCAATCACCTGCTCGAAGATGAGGCCGTAAAAGCGTATCTAGCAGAGGATGAAATTATATCGTTAGGTCCGATGGGGGAGACGGTGTGGCCAACCTCATCGGTGCGCACGGTGTTTGCTCCAAAGCAGGGTTTGTTTGTGAAGTTAGCGCTTGATGTACGTATCACTAATTTCATACGTAATAATCCGCCAAGCCACTTGGAAAGAGCGCTGGATGCAAGTGAGATCATCGTTGATAACCAGCTTGATAAGGGTATAGAGCGACTGAGACTGCTTCCTGAACTCGCGTATCAAACAATCAACAATGAAGCGTTAGCTGCATCGTTTGCGGTGTTGTATCGACAAGGTTTGAGTGAGTCTATGCAAGCGCAAACACGCATTCTCGCGGCCTTAGTGGAAGAATCACCAATCACTGGCACAATGCCTTTAAGTGACTTTATTCATGCAGCGGCGCAAGCACATAACACAACAGTTAATGAAACATTTTTGAGTCAATGGTGGTATGCATATTTAGATGCCGCGCTATTACCCACCTTGAGACTGTTCGCAAGTTCCGGTGTGAGTCTTGAAGCTCACCTGCAAAATGCATTGATGTACTTTGAAAATGGTTGGCCAAGTATGCTGGTAGTCAGAGATATGGAAGGGTGTAGTGTTTCAATTCAAAGACAGCCTAACCTTAGCCCTGACAGTTCAGCAAGCTACAGTGAAGATGAAGCATGGTTCCGCTATCAGTACTATGTGGTGGTAAATCATATTGCACACGTGCTGTCTGCTGTGGCGCGTAACCATGCTATCTCTGAAGAGGCACTGTGGTCTGTAACGAGAGAGTTTTTGACGAGTGTCGCAAGTGACGATATTGCTAAACCTCAGGCTCTGGCTTTGCTAAATTGTGCCACATTACCAGCTAAAGGGAACTTGTTGAGTACTTTGCATGGCTGTGGTGAATCTCCTGTGTGGATAAATATAGACAATCCATTACGTTACCAAAGTGGGTTGTCATTATCAGCGCAACAACAAGCTGAACAAAGAGTCGTCACTCAGCTTATAGAAGCCTTATTGTATGAAAAAGTGCTGCCATATCACTGGCAGAATAATAAGTTAATTTTGCCTTTGGATGAGCAAACTTATTATGAAGTGATAGCGAGAAAAACGGCACATTTTGAGCGTATTCGTATTGATTACTCAACCTTAGTACGTCATCACCTTGGACGTTCTTGTGGGCTTTCATTGGCAAAAATGATGACAGACTTGGCCAAATTAGAGTTAGCGCCAGCCGATGTCTGGTCTAGGTTCTATGATGAATTGCACCATACGACGCAAAAACATAGTCAGGTTTTGGCGGCAAAACCACAGACACCACTGAGAGAAATGGACTATGCACATTGTGAGGCAAAGATCAGTAATGGTCATCTCTATCACCCCAGTTTTAAATCCAGATTGGGTTTTACACTAAAAGATAACGCCAATTATGGCCCTGAGTTAGCCAAACCCATGCACCTGCGCTGGTTAGCGGTTGACTTACAACAGGTGAGTGCAAATTTTGCAAATGGTCATAGCGCCCAGAGTTTGGCTAGAAATCACTTTAATGATGGTCAGTTATTACAAATAGAAACCCAGTTAAAAGCCTTTGGTACAACATTAGAGCAAGTAATGCTAATACCGGTACACCCATGGCAATGGGAACATATTGGGGAAATTTACTTTGCGTCGCGCAGCGGACTTTACCCATTAGAGATCGATGGGCACCGCTACTTGCCTCAGCAGTCAATCCGCACACTTAGCGATTACAGTGACGTTACGGCATTATCGGTGAAATTAGCCCTGAGTATCACTAATACTTCAACCTCCAGAGTGTTAGCGCCGCACACGATTGCCAATGCGGGCATGATCAGCGATTGGCTGTGCAGCCTGTTGCAAGATGACCAGGCATGGCAGCAAGTCACGCGACCCATAATTCTGAAGGAAGTGGCAGGGGTTAGCGTATTGTCTCAGCCCATGCTCAGTGCCCAATACGGTGCATTGGGTTGTATCTGGCGTGAAAGTGTTTATCAGTATGTACAATCCCCCGAATCAGTCGTACCAGTGACCGCATTGATGCAGCTGGATATTGATGACAAACCGGTGATCGCCCCTTGGGTAGAGCAGCATGGCTTGACCACATGGCTCAGTGCTTTAGTTGATCATGTGTATATTCCGGTTATGCATATGCTCTGGCAACACGGTGTGGCAATGGAGTCGCACGCACAAAATATGTTGTTGGTACATAAACAAGGTTTACCAGTTCAGGCTGCGCTGAAAGACTTTCACGATGGTGTGAGGTTCAGTGTGGCTTTACTCGACAAACCTGAACTGTTGCCGGGTCTAATTGAGTCACCTGCGGAGCATGCCCGTGTTAATCCAAACTCATTCTTACAGACTGATTGTAAAGATGAGTTACGCGACTTTACGCAAGATGCATTGTGTTTTGTCAATTTGGCGGAATTGGGTTGGTTTATCGAACAACATTTTGCATTCAGTGGAGAGGCGTTTTGGGATTTGGTTCGCAGCCGTATCGAGCGCTATCAAAGTGCGCATTCTCAACTTAGTGAACGTTTTGAAATGTTTGACTTTTTTGCACCGAGCATAGACGTAGAGCAGTTAGCTTGTCGTCGTTTTATGCCAGAACAACGCCTACGTGTAATGTCTGTGAGCAATCCGTTGGCAGATGCGAAACTCGGAGCCGACAGATGAGTAAAGTAAGATTAAAACAACGCCTTTCTCAGCCAAGCCAATGTTTCGGTGTGTTTAGCTCCATTTCTGATGTGGTGGCTATCGAACAGTTAGCTCTGGCTGGTTATGACTTCATCATTTTTGATCTTGAACACACGTTACACAGCTTAAATGACGTGGAAAAAGTGTTACTAGCAGCAAGGGTTGCTGAGTTGGAAGTATTGGTGCGGATCCCCAAGGGGCGCTATGACTTAATCGCACCGCTATTGGATGCCGGCGCGAGCGGTATAGTCAGCGCCATGGTTGAAACGCCAGAACAGGCGCAGGAGTTGGTTGAACGTTGCTATTACAGCCCCTTGGGGACGAGAGGGCTGAACTCCACAAGACTCAACGGATACGCCACAAAAGAGCTTGCCAAAAGCTTGATTGAAGCCAATAAGCAAACGGTGGTGGTCGCTATGATTGAAACTCAGCTTGGCGTTGAGAATGCGTTGCAGATAGCGTCAACATTGGGGATAGATGCGGTGTTAGAAGGCGCGGCTGATTTATCACAGTCACTAGGGGTTGCGTGGCAAACTCAGCACCCAAGTGTACGTGCCGCAATCACTCAGATAGCACAAGCTTGTGAGCATGCACAAAGCACCTTTATGGCAATTCCACGTACGACAGAAGCTGTCACATTATGGCAGCAAAGCGGGGTGTCTAACTTTGTATTAGGTGATGATAGAAGCATTATGCGCAACGCCCATAAAGCGAATATTGCGCAATTCAAAAAGGAGCTGGAACAGTGACGGTCAGTATTGAGAAAATAAAAGAATATGTAGCTAAACAGCAACATGAAGTGTGTGCCTTTCTATATGACTTGAACAGTTTGACAGAGCATGTGCAAACGCTTCTCAACCCATTGCCAGAGACGGTGCAATTTTATTACGCCATAAAGGCCAATAGTGATGAACAAGTATTACGTGCACTGTTGGGGCATGTATATGGTTTTGAGGTTGCCTCGATGGGTGAAATAGCAAAGGTGAGAGCCATCAGCGCAAGCGTCCCCATTGCATTTGGCGGGCCAGGTAAGACACTCACTGAGTTAAAAGCGGCATTGCAGTACGATGTCACTTTGTATCACCTTGAAAGTCAGTTGCAAATGCAGCGACTAAATTGGTTGGCTCAAGAGCAGGGAAAAACGGTAGAGGTATTATTACGTGTTAACCCTAGTTTTGAACTGCCTGATGCGACATTGCAAATGGCTGGCAAAGCAACACAGTTTGGTATTGAGCAAAGTGAACTGGAGGAGATACTTGGCGAGCTTAGTAATTATGCAAATTTACGCGTTGTTGGTTTTCACTTCCACTGTATTTCTAATAACTTACAAGAAAACACCCAGATCAAGGCAATTGAAAAATACATTACAACGGCAGTGCAATGGCAACAGCAACATAACTTAGAGCTGAGCACTGTCAATGTAGGTGGTGGTATTGGTGTTACCTATCAAGATGATCAGCGCCCATTCGATTGGTCAAGCTATTGTGAGCAGCTAAGCGTATTACTGAAGCGTTTTCCAACACTAAATATTGCCATGGAATGTGGCCGCTTTGTAAGTGCCTATTGTGGCGTTTATTTGGCACAAGTGACGGATATTAAGCGTAACCATGGCGAGAATTTTGCGGTGCTACGAGGGGGAAACCACCACTTTAGACTGCCGTCGTCTTGGCAGCATAATCATCCGTTTTTGGTACTAGAGAGAGATGATTGGCCATATCCGTTTGCCAAGCCAACGGTTGCCAATGAACCTGTCACCTTATGTGGAGAGCTATGTACCCCTAAAGATGTATTGGCAAAAGGCGTCACGGTGGAGCGTTTGAGTGCGGGAGACATTATCGTCTTCGAAAAGGCTGGTGCCTATGGTTGGCATATTTCTCATCATGACTTTTTATCTCATCCACATCCACAAAGAGTGTATTTGTAACCTTCGGTGCGGCAGCGAGTGCGGTTATGCGTATTCGCTGCGCAAAATTTAAAATGAATCAATGTATAAGGAAGCCATGTTATGCCACTAGATAAATCAATACATTTTATGTCACCGCAAGATCTTAAACCCAATGAAGAAGTGATCCCTGAGCGCGTAGAGTGGTTGCAGCAAAAAGTTTTACATGAACAGCTGTGGCGTGTTCCTATCACAGTAGACAGGCTCTCAGGCTCTATCATGGACGGCCACCATAGGCACTTAGTTGCATGCCGCTTGGGCTTAGCAAAGGTTCCTTGTATTTTACTGGATTATGAAGAAGTTGAGTTTATTAGCACTCATCCAAGCAGGGCTTTAACGCCAAAGTGTGTTATTGAACACGCCAAGGCTGGGCAACGGCTGCCACCTAAAAGTACACGCCATCAATTTGTTCGTCCTTTACCAAATTGCAATATTTCACTTAAGTTACTTATTGATAATAGTTATCAGTTAGATTATCATGCACTCAGAATTTAGATTTTAAATATAAATAATAATACTTCTTAGTATAAGGACTAGAATGCTTCTTAAAAAATCTCTGCTCTGTGTGAGTATTACCACGTTGTTAGCTGGTGTTTCGCATAACGTAATAGCCGACGATATTGAACATGTTGAAATCCGTGCTGAGCGCATGGCTTCAGACTTAAACTCTATCGCTCGCAATGTTTCAGTGATTGATGAGCAAATGTTGCGTACGCAATTTTCCAGCGCACAAAACATTGCTGAAGTACTGGCGAAAACGGTCCCGGGTATGGCACCACCAACTCCAGCACTAACAAACTTTGGGACAACATTACGTGGTCGCAATGCATTAGTACTGATTGATGGTGTACCCATGAATACTAACCGCAATATTTCTCGTGATTTGCACAACTTACATCCCGCACAAGTTGAGCGCGTAGAAATTTTCCGCGGTGGTAATGCGCTTTATGGCAGCGGTGCAACTGGGGGCGTGATTTACATTTATACTAAGGGTGGACAACAAGCGTCAGAAATTGCTTCAAGTATCGAAGTGAAAAACGGCGCTTATACACTGGCGCAATCTTTTGTTGGTGAAGTTAATGATTGGCAATATCGTATTGGGGCAAGCTATGAAAATGTAGATAGCTTCTCAGATGCGGATGGCGATCGTCTGGCGGTTGAACCGAGCCAAGGCGATAGCTTCGATAGCGATATTTTTAGCTTTGATGCAAAGGTTTCTAGGACTTGGAATGAACAGTCACTGTCTTTATCAGTGCTAAGCTATGTGTTGGAGCAAGATACAGAGTATGCCTCTGACCCCTCAGTTAAAGCATTACCATACATAAGCAAAGCTCAGTCTATCAAAGGGTTACAACTTGATAAGCAGAACCAGATCAACAACTTGGTCTTTAATGTAGGATATCAGAATCAACTGAGTGACAATAATAAGTTGTCAGCACAATTCTATTATCGCGATTATGATGCGCGTTTCGCTCCGTTTGATGGCCGTCCTTATGCAACATGGAACCACTTAGCACAAACGTACTTACAGAGTACCAATTTAGGGCTTAAGCTAACCATAAATTCAAAACTAGCTGATAACTTTGAGTTGGATTGGGGCTTTGACGCACAAGATGAGCGCAGTGAAATGCCAGTGACGACCTATGATGGAGAGGTATACGACAATAGCGGTTACTTAGTTTTCAAAGAAACGGGTGACAAAGCCTTTGTACCAGAGATCAGCCACCGTACTTTAGCTGCTTTTGCCCAAGCCCGAGCGAGTGTCACTGAACAACTAGGCGTTGAGGCTGGTATAAGAGCTGAGCGAATTGATGCGAGTTTTGAGGACTTCACAACATTAGGTCAAGCAGTTGCTATTTCTGGCAGTAGCTACGACTATAGCTCTACGGTTTACAATCTGGGTGTGACCTACGATATCAATGATAACCATACGGTGTATGTTGCCTTCAATGAAGGGTATGAATTACCAGATATTGGCTTACAGATCCGTTATGCCAGCAGTCAGTTCGACTTAAGTCAGTCTTCATTACAACCAATTGAGTCAACAGACCGTGAAATTGGTTGGCGTGGTGAGTTAGGAACAGTCAGCCTAAGTGCTGCATATTTTGTGTCTGAATCTGATTTAGGTGGTGTTAAAAGCGAGGGGATGGGCCTTTCAGTCAGCCGTAACAAAGTGGAAATTGATGGCTTTGAAATTGCGTCATCATGGGACATCACCAATAATTTGAGTGCAGACTTTAGCTACAGCAAAGCAAATGGTGATGAAAAGCCACAAAATGCAGAGCAATTCCGGCAGATGAACGGCTTTAGCATTGCGCCAAGTAAATTTACCGCGCAGCTAAACTATGACATTACCAGCAACTGGCGCACAAACCTGACACTGATGCGCAGTGGCAGCAAAGACTATCGTTTAGAAGGTAAAAATGCTTTCGGTCGAAGAGACGTTGAAAGTTACACTTTGGTTGACTTTAACTCTCAGATCGAGCTTGAACAGGGCACAGTGTCTGTAGGTATTGAAAACTTATTCAATAACCAATACTTCCCTGTGTACAGCCAGCTACAACGTAACGGTAACAACACCAGCTCAATCCCTGGTCGTGGCCGCACGTTCTCAGTTAAATATCGTTTAGTTTGGTAATACCAAGCGACTGAGTTCAGGCTGCCTATCCGGCAGCCTGATTTTTACTATAGCCATTTTTGTATCACGTCAGTGTTTGGTAAAAGCGGCAGCTTGGCCAACTGATAGTGCCAACCGTTTATAGCTGCTATTAGTCCATCGTAGTATGGAGTCAACATATAAATAGATAATCCAATAACTGTAATTTGTAACAGACAGGCGAAGGGAGAGGCGACGGCAATAGGTTTAAGTGCACTGCCAAATGACGCTTTTATCTCGTTATTATTAATATCTACACTATAACACTCATCTAGGATCAAATGGGTCAGCATTCCTACCGTGACCGATACGCTACACAGCAACGCAAAATTGATCGATTTTCCTGCCATGATCGCGAGATTAAGCGTGAGCAAGGCAATCATTACTACATTGAGCAAAGAATGACTGGCACCTCGGTGTACGGTAAAGCGCTCAAACAGAGGTTTAATGGCATACATCAATATGAGATAGGCTCCCAGCGCACTTAACCAAATTTCGGTCAGTGAGTTTAGTTCCAAAAATATGGGCAAAAAAATCCCAATACACAATGCAAAAACAGAGAATAAACTGTTCAACGAGCGGGACTTGTCTGCATCTAGATCGGGTAATAATCCTGCTAAGCTACCAATTACAAAAAGTAACAGTGTGTCGGTTGGGTTAGCCTGTGAAGTGGCTAAGATAACCGAGCTAAGTGCGGCGCTGGTGACGACAGACGCCTTAAAATGAGTTTCAAAATTTGCCACAAATATCCTTAATTAATGAGTCGGTACATTACCTTAGGCTTGAATGCCAGCTTTGGATTTTAACTCAATAGTGGAGTTTGCAAAAAACTATTCTTGTAGTGAGGAATTCTGTTTATGTTGACGAAGTACCCAATTTGATTACAATGGCCTAGGAACGTAATAACATCTATACAAAAAAGGAAGTCAATGAAAACTAAAATATGTACGCTTGCACTACTATTACTGGCACCAATTACTTATGCCGAGACCGTAACCTATGGCGCATCATTTTGTGAAATCAGCAGAGGACATGCGCAAAAAGACATCTCTAGAGGTACAATAGAAAACCGAACCGAAAGCTATGACCATGTGTACTGTCCTATCCCAACTAGAGAAGGAAAAGATATTTTAGAGGTAGGTGCGAATATTGATTTATGGGAGGCAAAAAGTAACCATGGAACAGGCTGCAATGTGACTTTCTATAATGCAGGTGCCCAGTCACTCGTAATTCATCAACAGACTAACAAGGCGCAGAGGGGCCGTAACTATTTGGCTGCCAGAGGCTTTATGTTGTCTCAGTTCAATGATGTTGGCCGTGGTGTGCTGGGCTGTTCATTACCTGGCAATAACGACGGAGTTAGTCGGTTCACCAGTTTTGTTGTTAGCTACTCAGATTAATTACAGTTCAAATCGACTATGCAACTATAAAAAGCAATAACCAAAGTGATGACTTCCTTTGAGACGTCATCACTTATAAAACAAGCTCATGAGTAGCTTTATTTAGGCTGGGCGTCAATAGACTGACCGTTTACCTGCTTTGAATCATCACTCATTAAATATAGATAAGTTGGCATGAGCTGCTCAGGGGTTTTTAAGCTCTCTTTATCTTCGCCCGGAAATGCAGATGCGCGCATACTTGTGCGTGTGGCACCTGGGTTGATGCAGTTAATACGAATATTGGTTTTACCCACCTCAGATGCCCATGTTTGCATCATACCTTCGGTGGCAAACTTAGAAATCGCATAAGGACCCCAAAACTCACGACCCTGACGGCCTACGCCTGATGAGGTAAATACAACCGATGCATTAGGCGCTTTGCGTAGCAATGGGAACATGTACTTAGTGATCATTGCCTGAGCTGTCACGTTGACCTTCATGATGTTTTCAAACGTCGAAACACAGAAGTGCTCAAGCGGCCCTAAAGAGCCTAAAATCGAGGCATTGTTGAGTAATCCGTCTAATTTACCGAATTGCTGCTCAATAGTGGCAGCCAAATCGCGATAATTCTGCTTGGTTGCGCCGCGCATATCGAGTGGGACAATGGCAGGTTGTGGATAACCTGCATTGACAATTTCGTCATAGACACACTCAAGCTTTTTAGTCGTTTTGCCAAGTAAAATTACGGTTGCACCGTGCTTAGCATAAGTGATTGCAGCCACTCGACCGATACCATCACCAGCACCGGTTACTAAAATTATTTTGTTCTCTAAGGCATTAGCCGCGGCTATATAATCGTGCATTTTCAACCTCAACTGGTAAATTTTCGGCATTTTACCACAAGTTATCGAATTTATTGTAAATATAGGTGGCGAAAGGCTACACTTTACGTTAACTTTAACTGGTCTAATGTCTTATTAAAAACAAAATTACATAGTTTTAACGAATTAGAGCACTAAGAATAATAAGATTATGTCGGAGCCTATAAAATGAAAAAAATGCTACTCTCACTCGCGGTTTCTTCAGTCCTCGTCGGCTGTGGTGGCGGTGAATCATTAGAAGATGTAAAAAAAGAATCAACCCCAGTACTGCCCTCAGTTTCTATCAAATTTGATCCATCAAACAGTGTAATTTCTATTCCTAACGATTTACTTTTGAGCGGTACAAAAGACGGCACCCTTAATCTACCTGGTGAGCTAGATGAAAATGGTAGTCCAGCGGTTACACGTGCCCACTATGCGTCTCCATCATTAGCCCTCGGGGCACAAGATGGCTGGTCTACGCAAATGCCTTATGTGATCGACTTAAATGTGCCAGCAGGACAGTCTGTCAGTGCGCAATCAGCTAGTGACCCACAATCAGTGCGTATATTTGAAGTGGTGATGGGCGCCGATCAAAGCGATGAGCAATGTGCAGCAGTGCCAGCAGGTATCGCATGTCGTCTAGTTGGTGAGCTTGAAAATGGTATGACTGGCGATTTTGTTTCTGTTTTAAATGAAAGTGGTGATGGTATTGTGATCCAGCCACTTAAACCATTCAAGGCGGGAAAGACTTATATTACGGTACTGACTGATTCATTGACCATGAGCGACGGACGTGCAATTAAGTCTTCTTCAACGTATACCTTACTGCGCCAAGAAGCTCCTTTAGTTACTGACACTCAAAAAGCTTTGCAAGCGGTTATCAAAAGCTACGAAAGTGCGGTAACCAGTGACAGTGATTTAGCCAAAGAAAATATCATTTATACTGCCGCTGCAACGATGCAATCGGTAGGTCCGGTCGTTGGCACTATCAAAAAGTTAATGGCGGCAAGCATTGCACAAGGCACTAACCCGAAAGTCGTGGTGCCTGAGCAACCTATGATGACAGTAGCTGATGTGTTATCGGGGGTGATTTCTGACCCTGCGACACTTGCGCAATTTCAGGCTGTTCAATACATGCGAGGTAGTATTCAGTTACCTATGTATTCAGCTAAGCCAGCGACCACTGAGATAAGCAGTGCAGCAGATACTTACTGGCGTGCTCAATGTGATAGTGCAGTTGCAGTGCTAGGTTACAAAGCGGCTGTGGGTGGTACGTTGCCTGAACCACAAGCAGATACAAACGATGCTGCTTGTGCCGCGATGTCTAATGGTGTGCTGCGTGATTTCGGTTTGGATACTACGCGTTTCTTAACTAAATATAACACGATCCCACAAGTTCAATGGTTGGCGAACGTACCCGTGCAAATTACCAAACCAAGAGCTGAACTGTTTGGCATTGAGCAGCCAGCAACTGGTTGGCCTGTAGTTATTCTTCAGCACGGTATTACCACCAGCAAAGAAGCAATGCTCGGTCTGACCTTAGCGCTGAGCTCACAAGGTTTTGCAACGGTTGCAATCGATCATCCAATGCACGGTGAGCGTGGTTTGGACATTGATGGTGATGGTACTGATGACTTTAATGCAACCGATGGTAAGGGCTCTGTATTATCATATATGAACCTGACATCTTTGTTAGTTGCACGTGATAATTTACGTCAGTCATCTGTCGATTTGTTGGGTTTACGTTTAGGCTTGAACTTTGTGAACCCTGCGCTGGGTTTAAATCCAACACAAGTGAGCTTCATTGGTCACTCTTTGGGTTCGGTAGTCGCACCTAGCTTTATTGCTCATGCAAATATGCCATTAGCAGATCAAGTCGATCCACTATTTAGAGTACAAAGTGCGGCATTGGCCAGCGGTGGTAGTGGCATTGCGAGTTTCTTAGCAGAGTCAGAAGAGTTTGGTCCATTTGTACAAGGCTCTGTATTGCTAGCGGCAAACAACCTCGCATCTAAAGCATTTATCACCTTTATCGCGACTGATGCGGCATCTATTTGTCCTGTTGATGAAGGAATTGCGGTTAATCCACAAGATCCGACCTACCTATCTGCAGTGGCTCCATGTGCATTTGTAGCTTATACCCAGCACTTAACAGAAACGGGAGACACTCAGTCACTGGCAGCAATAAAGAGCATTGTTCAACAGTTTGTTTATGCTTCGCAAACGGTGCTAGATAGCGGTGACCCAGGTAACTACGCGAGCCTTGTTCAAGCTGTGCAAACACCCATTTATATGAGTGTGATCACAGGAGGTGTAGATGGCAATAAAGCAGACACGGTTATTCCACCAACAACTTCTAACCCGTTAGCTGGTAGCACGCCAATGGCACGTATGATGGGTCTGCAAACCGTATCTGAAACACAGATGACAACTACGCCAATGAGTTATGTTGTTAACTTTAGCCAAGGTAATCATGGTTCGGTCGTTACTACAGCTTATCGTGAGAACGCTGGTGGCACGGCACAAGGTCATGCAATGGCGACAGTAGAAATGCAAACGCAAATCGTGTCTTTCTTAAAGTCTCAAGGTTTATTACTGCCAATTAGCAACCCAGCAGTTATTGCTAATTAATAGTTATTGAGTCAAGATGATAAGCCGCTGTAAAGCGGCTTTTTTTATGGTTTATTTGCTAGATTTCAAAGGAGTCAACGTTGGCATTTTTATTTGAGTATGGTTTATTTTTGGCGAAGGCGGTCACAATAGTTTTTGCTATCGGGGCGGTAATCGTATTGATTGTCGGCGCTGGTCAAAAGTCGAAAAATGAATCAGGAGAAGTAGAGTTAAAAGATCTGTCAAAGCAAATGCAGGAAACCAACACGCGCTTTGTTGAACAGGCACTTGATAAAAAGGAACTCAAGGCATATCGTAAAACCTTGAAAAAACAACAGGATGAGCAACCTGAAGGTAGAGTGTTTGTGGTGGACTTTGCGGGTAGCTTGGATGCCCATGAAGTTAAAAACTTGCGTGAAGAAATTAGCGCTATTCTAACCATTGCGGACAAAAGTAAAGATCAAGTGGTGGTTAATGTAGAAAGTGGTGGTGGGGTCGTACATGGCTATGGTCTTGCTGCGTCACAACTTAACCGCGTGAAAGTACATGGTTTGCCACTGACGGTTTGTGTAGATAAAGTCGCAGCAAGTGGCGGTTATATGATGGCATGTGTTGCGGATAAAATTATTGCTGCGCCTTTTGCTATCGTTGGCTCGATTGGTGTGTTGGCGCAAATTCCGAATTTCCATAAGCTCCTAAAAAAGAATGATGTAGATTTTGAGCAAATCACGGCCGGAGAATATAAGAGAACGTTAACTATGTTCGGCGAGAACACTGAAAAGGGACGTGAGAAGTTCAAAGAAGAAATTGAACATACACATGGCTTGTTTAAATCTTTTGTTGCACAACACAGACCTCAGCTTGATATATCCGCGGTAGCTACTGGTGAGCATTGGTTCGCAAGCTATGCAAAATCACTCAACTTAGTAGACGAAATTAGTACCAGTGATGACGTGTTAATGTCTTTAGATCAAACACATCAGCTATATAAGGTTACTTATCGAGGTAAAAAGTCACTTTCTGAAAAAATGGGTTTGGGTTTTAGCGCAGCCATAGAAAAGGTTGGCGTAACTTTATGGTCTAAAGTCAACAACGCCCGTTTATAAGATAAACACATGTGTGGGTTGTTAGATAAGCACTTGGCTAGCCCAAGTGCTTTTTTTATTAAAGAGAGTAGGTGCTGATAATACGATACACTTCGTTAATATTATCGCCTGCTTTAAATTCTTTACAGATAGGTGTGGGATCGGAGCCGACCCAGATTTTTAACTCAGAATCTAAGTCAAAGTGGCCAGCGCTTTCCTTACTAAATTTAGTAATTTTACTGTAAGGAATACTAACAATTTCAACCTTAGAGCCTGTCACACCTTGTTTATCAACTAGTAACAAGCGCTTATTCGAAAACACAAACATATCACGAATGACTTGATACGCTTTTTCAATATGCTCGCCTTCAATTAATGTGTCTTTAAGTAACGCATCCAGTTTATCGTGGTCTACTTCACTGGCGTTTCCTAAAATACCGCTTAATAATCCCATTACTTAGTCCTTCTGAAATAGTTGGTTTTCAAGTGTATGGCCGTTCACCAATTGATGATACTGCCAGTTACATTTATAGCAGTATTTAAGCAAGTGTATATCAAATTGTTCAAACTCCCACTGATACTCAATGATATATTCCTTGTTTTGACTCTGGGTCACGTACAGCACACCACTTAGCTGCTTTAAGCGTTCGAGCGCATCTTTGTATTGCTCATGTAGTTGCAGTGTAATGTATTTGCTACTGCCGCTAGGCGCGTTACGATTGTGGGCGGTGAGTTTGCCCTGTTCTAAGTACAAGACTCGATCACATAGACGCTCAAGTTCGGCTAAGTCGTGAGAGCTTAAGATAAAGCTAATTTCATCGCTCAATGACGAGATTAAGGAGCGGATTTCTCTGGCGTGCAGCGGGTCCAATCCAGCGGTCGCTTCGTCTAGTAAAACAATTTTCGGTGAACCAAGTAATGCCTGAGCAATACAAACGCGTTTTCTCATACCATGAGAAAGTTCATTTATTTGGGAGTGATGGTTTTCACTTAGGCCAACTAACTCTAACACCCGCGAAGTCTCTTTCAGCGCGTCACTTTTGCTAAACCCTTGTAGTACTCCATAAAAACATAGTTGCTTTTGTATGGAGAATCTTGGGTCTAGCATCGCGTCTTGCGGCAGTGCGGTTAGCTTGCCAAATAGTGATGGATGATTCAAAGGTTGGCCAAGAATTTTTACATCGCCGTTATCTGGTCTGAGGTAGCCGCATAGAATACTGAACAGGGTTGTTTTACCAGCGCCGTTGGGACCCACAAGTGCAGTTGTTGTGCCCGATTCAATGGTAAAGCTCACATCTTCTAGCGCCTTTTTACTGCCGAATGATTTGGATAATTGATTTACTTCAATCAGTGTACTCATAGTGCACGTCTCCTAAAAATGAATACACCCGCACTCAGTAGTGCAACGGTTTGTATAGCAGGGAATACCCATAATATGAGAGGCACGTTAGAGTGAGGCGCTACATCTAGTAATTGTACACCTGGGAACATATAAAAAAGTACATCTAACACGCTGAGATAATAGCTAAAAAAACTCAGCAGTGCATTGCCAAGCGTAAATAATAAGATAGCAAGGACAATAGATAATCGTGATGAACTACATATTAGGTTCAGTACCGCCATCAGTGCGATAAAGGGCATGACAATGACACTCAGTTGCAATACAAGGGTTGTGGCCAGAGCTATTCCTGACAGCAGTAACTCAGGCTTGCGATAGGCCATTACCGCGAGTGTAGCCAAAGCTGTCAAAGCAATCAGGCTAAATATGATGGTGAACTGGCCGACAAATCGACCAATTAGAATTTCGTCTCGAGTACAACGTAAACTGAGAAACCGCAAAGTACCTCTTTGTCTGTCTCCAACAGTCTGATCTGAGCACACAAACAAAGCGAACACCGGAAAGCTGTATAACGCAATAAGCCAGAAAATAGCTAGCTCGGCTTCAGGCCAACTGACCAGTGCTTTTAAGCCAATATTACCCGCAAGCTCTTGTGCAATCCCTGAAAACTCTGGACTACTTAGAAAGGGGACCGCGTGTCCAATTGGATAGCGCAGTATCATAAGCCACAACATGGCGAAAGCGGATAGGGCAAGTAGGCCACGCTTTGTGGCAAATAGGCGAGTTAACTCAAATTGTGCTAACTGCCACACTCTTTGTATATTCATAATATCTCCTTTGAACATACAGTACCCTGTTAGAGATAGGATAGAAACTGTAAATATGTTTCAGAGTGTGGCTAATGTAACAATTACCTGTTTAGGGCATTACCAACCACATTGACGACCTTTATTTTGCTCGTCTAGATATTTTTGCAACGGTGCAAAGTAGTCTAGGATGGCTGTTGCATCCATTTGCTGTTTACCTGTTACCGACTCTAGAGCCTCTTGCCACGGACGACTGCTACCCATCTCCAACATCGCATTAAGCTTTTCACCAGCTTCTTTCGAGTTGTAAATTGAACAGCGATGAATGGCTTCTTTATTGTCAGCTATTTCACACAATGAACGGTGGAAATCAAACTGTAAAATATGCGCTAGGAAATAGCGCGTGTAGGGTACGTTACCAGGTACATGGTATTTTGCTCCGGCGTCAAAATCAGCTTCTGTACGAGCAATTGGCGCTTGGATACCTTGGTATTTCTCGCGTAAATCCCACCATGCTTGGTTATATTGTTCAGGGCTTACTTCACCCGAAAACACCTTCCAACGCCATTGGTCAACTAATAAACCAAATGGGATAAAGGCAACTTTATCCAACGCCATACGCATAAGCAAACCGATGTCTTTTGACTCATCCGGTACGCTATCGAGTAAGCCGATTTCTTTTAGGTAACCGGGAGTGACTGAAAGCGCAATGGTGTCGCCAATTGCTTCGTGGAAACCATCGTTAGCACTATCTTGATAGTAAATAGGCTGGTTTTTGTAAGCGCGTTGATAGAAGTTGTGTCCTAGTTCGTGGTGAATAGTTGAAAACTCTTCACCAGTACGCTGAATACACATCTTTATGCGGATGTCATCTTGGTTATCTAAGTTCCAAGCAGAGGCGTGACATTGCACATCTCTGTCGCGAGGCTTAAGAAATAGAGAACGTTGATAGAATGTCTCAGGTAATGGCGCAAAGCCCATAGAAGTAAAGAACTTCTCGGCACCTTTGACCATATCCATTTCTGAGTAGTTATGTTTTGCTAGTAGCTCGGTAACGTCATAACCCGGATCTGCATTATCTGGCGCAACGACATCGTAAATGTTACCCCATTGTTGTGCCCACATGTTGCCTAAAAGGTGAGCTGGAATTGGCTTATCTTGAGGCACTTTATCCTCGCCATATTTTTCCCCTAGCTTAGCTCTTACATGACAGTGAAGCGCATTGTAAAGTGGTTTAACCTGACCCCAAAGACGGTCTAACTCGTTAGCGAATTCATTGGCTGGCATATCATATTTACTGCGCCACATAGCACCAGTATCTTCATAGCCAAGCTCTTTAGCACCTTCGTTTGCTAACACAACCTGCTTTTCGAAAAGTGAGCGCATTGGCTTAGAAACCTGACGCCAACCTTGCCATGTATCCAATAATTCTTCGTAATCACGACTGTTTGCCATGGTAGTGGTTAACTCGCCAAGACTTTGACAGTTTTTACCATCTTTACAGTAATTACCTTTTGCATACAAACCATCAAGTTCTGCAAGTAACCCAGCAAGTTGCTCTGACTTTTCTGCGTCTTGAGGTGCAGCTATTGTCAGTTTGAGTTTTAGCTTGTCCATTTTTCTGCGGTTATCTTCGCTTAAATTCAGCGAATCAAAACGGGCGGCTTCACTTGCTAAACGCACAACGGTGTCTGTTGATTCTTGGCCAACGCTCGCAGCTAGGGCTGCAGTATCTTCAGTAACAAAGTTCGCGTAAATCCACTGTGCGCGGTTTTCCCTGATACTTAAATCTTCCAAAGTCGCTTGCGCGTTTGCTAGGAAAATCTCAGCGTCTTTTTCTGTTAGTGCTTGGTTATTGTTTTCAGTGCTATTGCAGCCTGATAGTGACAGTGCTGTAGCAACCACACATGCACCTACACTCAGTCGAAATAAAGGTTTCATTTGTTTTATCACTTGTTGTTGTTTGAGCGTTGAATAATAACAGCGCTCATGGCGAGCGACAAATAATGTAAGTTCAATCACGGGGATAAATTGAGTTTGCGCGATTTTTAAGCATACTTAAAGCGTTACGAACAGGAGGTCAGTATGGGCATTATTGTATTTACCATTGTACTTGTGTGTATTATTTTCGCATTTCAACCGCTGCGCTATAGGGTGATCAGTTTACCTGTGATGCGGTATTTTAAACGTGCTTTACCAAAGTTAACGCAGACAGAGCAAGAAGCCATGGAGGCCGGAGATACTTGGTGGGATAGCCAGCTGTTTTCAGGCCATCCTAATTGGCATAAATGGCATCAAAATGATGCGCCATTACTAAGCGATAAAGAACAGGATTTTATTGATAATGAATTGCAAACTTTGTTATCGATGCTAGACGAGCAACAAATTCGGCATGACAAAGACTTACCAGAACCTGTTTGGAACTACCTGAAAGAAAATGGTTTTTTTGCTTTTATCATTCCTAAGAAATTTGGTGGGAAGGAGTTCAGTGCACAAGCTAATTCTACTATTGTGGCTAAAATAGCCAGCAAAAGTTTGTCTGCTGCCGTAACCGTAATGGTGCCCAATAGCCTAGGACCCGCCGAGTTACTCATGCACTATGGAACAGAGGAACAAAAGAGCAACTGGTTGCCTAAATTAGCTACCGCAGAAGCGCTACCTTGTTTTGCATTGACAGCATTGGAGGCAGGGTCAGACGCCGGCGCTATCTCTGATTTTGGTGTTGTGTGTAAAAGAACCTTTCAAGGTAAAAAAGTACTAGGGCTAAAGTTAACTTGGTCAAAACGTTATATTACCTTAGCACCGGTTGCTACCGTATTAGGCCTAGCTTTTAAAGCCTACGACCCAGATGGTTTGTTAGGAGATAAACCTGCGTTGGGCATTACGTGTGCGCTGATACCTACTGACCATAAAGGTGTAAAAACTGGACCGCGTCATAATCCGTTAGATCAAGGATTCATGAATGGTACAACTGAGGGTAAAGATGTGTTTATCCCTTTAGATTGGGTTATTGGCGGTCAAGCAGGTATAGGGAAGGGTTGGCGTATGTTGGTGTCATGCTTGAGTGCGGGCAGAGGCATTTCGCTACCAGCATTGAGCGCAGGTACTGCTCACCTCTGCACTAGAACGACGTCCGCTTATGCCAGAATTAGAGAGCAGTTTGGACAATCTATAGCTGATTTTGAAGGGGTTCAAGAGAGCCTTGCTAGAATTGCAGGACTGACTTATAGCATAGAAGCGTGTCGACAAACTACGGCTCAAGCTATAGATATGAAGAAGAGCCCTGCTGTCATTACTGCCATTGCGAAGTATCACTTAACAGAAATGTCACGCATAGTGATGAACGATGCTCTGGACATTCACGGTGGTAAAGCCATTCAAAAAGGCCCCAGTAATTACCTTGCCAATAATTATACCGGGATCCCAATTTCGATTACGGTTGAAGGCGCTAATATATTAACACGCAATCTTATGATATTTGGACAAGGCGCAACCCGATGCCATCCCTTTATATTTAAAGAGATCCAAGTTATACAGAATAATGACGCAGATGATGGCCTTAGAGAGTTTGATAAGCTGCTTATGTCGCATATTCAACATACCACGGTCAATGTATTTAAAGTTTTATGGTTAGGCTTGACACGAGGTTATGGGCTGCCTTCAACTATATCGGGACCGACACAAAAGTACTATCAGAAGCTTAACTGGCTGAGTTCATGTCTCGCGGTCTGTGCCGATTTGGCCATGCTCAAATTAGGGGGAGAGCTGAAGCGAAAAGAAATGCTATCGGCTCGGTTAGGCGATGTGTTGAGTCATTTATATCTTGCGTCATGCGTGCTGAAAAAGTATGAGCACGACGGACGCCAACAGGGGGATCTTAAAGCTGTTCACTATGCTTTATCACATCACCTGAAGGCTGGCTTTTGTGCACTGGATGGATTTATAGATAATTTCGCAACCGTATTGTCGGACAGTTGATAAAGCGTTGGTGTCATATGTTTGGTCATGGTGAGAATGGGCCTAGTGATCGTATGGTAGGTGAGGTGTGCACGACGCTTTGGAAGGATAAAAATGCCAGAGAGCGGATTAGCCATTTGTGTTGTAGTATGTCTAACCCCGCAGTTGCTGAGGTTGAGCAAGCATACCAACTCTACAAGTCCACAATAGCATCGCGCAAAAAGCTTAAACAGTGGCAAAGCAACTACAAGGTTTACTACTACGATAAATCGTTTGCGGACTTGGTGTCGTTGGCTGTCGGTGATCAGGTAATGAGCGAAGATGAGGCGCAATCACTTATTGAGTCTGAAGACCTTCGTCAAAAAGCGATTGCGGTTGATGTTTTTTGATTAACTACGTTTATCGGGCAAATGGGTCAGGGTTGATTTTATCTATATACCATTTGCCTTTTTTCCTGAGCATTTGGACACTGCGCATATCGTCTACCTTTTCACCATTAAAGTAGCCTGTGAATACCAAATTTACTTTGGCGTTATCACCGTATTGCTCACGCAAACTCTCATTTGTCATATCTACTTCAATTGTCACTTCATCAAAGCGCATGTTGACGAGGTTGCGGGTAAATTGTGATGCGGTGCCATAAGAGCGCATAATTCTCGCAAGTCTTGGCGTGACATGCTCAAGTGCTATATCCATGTTGTTTTTGTTGTACAAAGCATCAAAGTAGAGCGTAGCTATGTAGCCTGGTGTGTCTTCATCACCTCTGGGTTTATCTTCTTCAACACAGCCAACTAGAATCAGACATAAAGTCACTAAAATCGTATGTATTAACTTCATAATGAATTGAATTAGTTCTAGATGAACTAAGTTTGTAAGCAAATTTGCAATAAGTAAAGGTGGAATAGCACAGAATTAAAAAAAGCTCGTTCATGAACGAGCTTTTTGGTTGGGAAGTTTACAAATATCTAAATATGTTCAGAAGCGAGCTGTTCATTACTGGCTTTGTTTTCCCGCTTTTTGAACAGTGCTTTGATATCCTCCAGCATGACATACTGACAAGGGATTAAAATGAGTGTAATGACTGTGGCGAACAACACACCAAACGCCAGTGATACAGCCATCGGAATGACGATTTGTGCCTGTAGGCTAGTTTCCGTAATGATAGGTACTAGGCCCATAAAGGTTGTCAGCGAGGTCAGTAAGATTGCTCTAAAGCGTTTACAACCAGCTTCTACCACAGCTTGTTTGATGGTACTGCCTTGCTCTCTCGCTTTGTTGACGAAATCCACCATAACCAGAGAATCATTCACAACCACACCTGCCACAGCTATGATTCCGAAAAATGATAGGCTACTCATGGTCATACCCATCACAATGTGGCCGACAACCGCGCCAACAATACCAAACGGAATGACTGACATAATGAGAATAGGCTGAGAATATGAGCGCAACGGAATTGCTAGCAAAGCGAAGATGATCATCAGCGACAATACAAAGTCTCTGATCTGTTCTGCAACACTGTTCATTTCCTCTTGAATACGACCAGCAACATTACTGCTCACCCCCGGATAATTTTTTAGCAATGTTGGTAGGTATTCATCACGAATTTCTTCCGCTATCTTGAATGGCTCAGCCTGATTGGTATCAACCGAAGCCCATACATTGACTGTACGTTTTGCATTTTCGCGGCGAATACGGTTTACACCATCAACCAGTTTTACATCAGCTACTTCAATAAGCGGCACTTCAGCACCAGACGGTGTAATGATGCGTACGTCTTGTATATCACTGATAGAATTACGGGCATCTTTTGGATAGCGGATCATGACTTTGATCTCTTCACCATTTCTTAAGATACGTTGTGCCTCTAGACCGTAGTAGCTGAAATTAACTTGTGATGCGACATCAGACAGTGTAAGTCCCATGCTGTAGGCCAGAGGTTTGAGTTCTAATTGAACCTCATCTGTAGCGCTTTGCAATGAATCATTAATATCACCAACACCTTCAATACTGTTGAGTTTCTCCTTCAGTAAGTTTGCTACTTCTTTGAGCTGGTCTTTATTTTTGCCTTCTAGACGGAAATTAATATCGCCGTCGTCGCGTCCACCATTCATAATACTGTCTTGAATATTAAGCGTTTTTACACCTGGTAGAGGCGGCATTTGCTCACGCCACATTGCACTGAGTGCAAAGGTATCAATTGGACGAAGATCTGGCTCGACTAAGATAGCCATAATATTGGCATTGGTACGGCCTCTGAGGCTCACAGATAAGTCTCGGATCATGCCTGTGCCATATTTTTCTGCTATTTGTTTATCGACGTCTAGAATAAGTGCCTCAATTTTCTGTGCTGTTTGCAGCGTTGCAGATTCTGATGACGATAAGTTCATTTCAATACGAACTTCAGGGAAGTCATGAGGAATTTTTGGGTTAGCCACAAACTTAACTAAGCCACCAGCAAACAGGCCTGCGGTTACTATGATAATCGTCAAAAAGCCAACAATAACGGTGTAGCGGTAGTGAATACAGCGCTCGATAAACGGGCGATAGAGGTTTTCAATAAAGCGTTTTAATCCATTATCTAAAGAAGCACGTAATCGATGGAATGGGTTGTTAGGGTTACTAGGTTTATCTTTCATTGCCGCTAAGTGAGCCGGTAAAATAAACTTTGACTCTATCAGTGAGAATATAAGGCACAGAATAATCACACCACCAATTGCCTTGGAAAATGCCGCAGCAGGTCCTGAAGCGAATGTCTGGGGTAAAAATGCTGCCACAGTAGTTAGTACTCCAAAAGTAGCAGGAATGGCAACGCGCTTAACACCTCGCACTACATTATCTAACGTATGTCCATGTTGCTCTATTTCGGCATGGACCGATTCACCCACAACAATAGCATCATCGACAACAATACCCAGCACCAGAATAAAGGCGAATAACGAGGCTAAGTTAATAGTTATATCTAGCGCCCCAATTGGCATAAACAAAAATGCACCTAGAAATGATACAGGTAGCCCCATCATTACCCAAAATGCGAGTCGTACTCTCAGGAACAGAGCGAGCATGAGCATCACTAAGATACCACCGAGAATCATATTCTCGATCATCATATTTAGGCGACCATTTAAGTAGTAAGTTAAATCAACTAAAGGCTCAATTCCTGTGCCTTCTGGGAGTGTTTTGGAGCGTTCAGCAAGGTAGTTTTTAATGGTGCTCGCAACTTTAGTGATATCTTGATCTTTAGATGCTTGAATTTCAAATGTGAGTGAATTCTTACCATTATACTTTGAGTATTGTAGGCCTTCTTCGAAGCCATCGTGAATGGTTGCTACGTCGCCTAGACGAATTTGCGCACCATCTTCAAGAGTTCTTAGAGGGAGGTTCTCAAACTCTTTGCCTCGGTAGGCTTGATTTTCAACTCGCATTGAAATGTAGCCATTTTCTGAACGAATTTGCCCAGCAGACATGTTGGCAGAAAAGGCTTTTACAGCCTGAGAAATATCTCTGAAAGTTAGATCGTACTCTCTGAGTTTATCTGGACTTATTTCAATGCCTATTTCGTAATTTAAGCCACTGTGAAATTCAACGAGATTGATCCCCGGTAGTGCAAGCATTTCATCGTGAATAACATTACCAAGGTCTTTGAGCTGAGCGTTGTCTAGATCGCCGTATAGTGACAGCCACATTACCTCTTGTACAAACTTATCATAGCTGACAATAGGGCGCTCCATTCCTACAGGAAAGCTGGGAATGGAGTCGACTTGCATTTTAACTTCATCTAGTACAACCAGTGGTTCATAGTGTTCTTCTACTTCGATCCAAGTCTGTGAAAAGCCGCGGTTTGAATAAGTGATCATACGTTTGATCCCTTCGAGTCCTTCCATGGCCTCTTCGACTTTAATCGTGATACCTTCTTCTACTTCTTGAGGGGCGGCACCAGGGTAGATGGCTTGTACGCTTAACCAGTGGCTCTCAAATTGTGGGAACATCTGCTTGCGAATTGAGAAGGCACTGAGCAAACCACCGACTAGAATAAACACCATCAGCAGGTTTGCAGCAACAGGATTGCGCGCAAACCAGGCAATAATGCCTTTTTCAGTTACATTACTCATCGCTTATTCCTCTTTCAATGCAAGTTGAGTATCTGCAACTGAGTGAGTCCCGTCATTGAGCTTGAGTTGCATTCCCTCGGTTGGATATTCAAGTGCGGATGTAATTAACTGGGTACCATCACTGACACCATTATCAATGATTGATTTACCATTGTATTCGCGCACAACATTTAATGCTTTAAAGCTCAGTGTCTCATCGCTATTGAGTACAGCGATTCTGCCATCCTTTACCAAATGTTGTGGAATTGCTGCTGCGTTATCGATGACCTTTCCGTTGATCGTAGCATTTAGATAGGCACCAAAGCGAAGTGGAGTGCGTTGGTCGGAATAGGGGCCTTGTACTTGAGCTACCAAATATGTCATTCGACTGCGTTGGTCAATTACCCCTTCGCTACGAACAATTTTACCTTGCCACTGTGCCGGCTTGCCCTCAACTTGTGCTGTTAATGTCACATCGGCATTAATACCGCCATCGACTAGGTATTGTAATTCATTGTCTGCAACCGGAAGGCGAACTTCCGCAACAGAAATGGCGTTTAGCTCGCCAAATATGCTGCCTGGATTAACAACACTGCCTAAACTTAAATCTCGGCTGGCGATGATTGCGTCATATGGGGCTTTAATATAAGTGCGTTCCAGATTTCGCTTGGCTCTTTTTACGCTGGCTTGAGCTGCTCGGAAACTTGCCAGTTTCTCAGCTAACTGAGGTTTACGTAAGTACAGTTCAGAAGGAATTGTTGCATTGGCGTTGTCTTTAATACGTTGCCATTCTTTTTTTGCAACGTGGGCTTGTGCTTGTTCAATTTCAAGTGCGGAACTGGCTCGAGCCAAATTTGCTTCCGACTCGATGAGCGCTGCTTCATAGTCATTGGGGTCGATACGCGCGAGGACTTCACCTTTTTTGACAAACCCGCCTTTTACAAAAGCATCTGACACATTAATAACTTGTCCACTCACCTGAGCAACCAGTTCTGTGCTGTATTTGGGCTTAACCAAGCCGTAGGAGTCTACGTTGAGCTGCATAGGTGCAACTACAATTGGTTGCGCTTCTACAAGAGGGTGAACGACTTGTTCAGGTTTTTCTTCAGGGGGTTGCTTCATCGCTGAAAATGCTACAGCGACACCTATGCCTCCGAGGAGTACCGCAATGGGTAAGAATATTTGTTTTTTACTAGCCACGTTATCTTCCTTCCAACTGTTGATGTTGTTGGTATATGTATCTGTGTTAATACCATTAGGTGCATATTAAACGATAAGATATGTCTAGTTGTTTATTTAGGTTCTAAAGTTGTAACAAAGCATTACATATGCTTCGGGTTTGTAATATTTATTATCGAATAGGGTATTTCAAACAAGTCAGTGGTTATTTAAGAGCAAGTAGTAAACATAAAAAAGGCCCCTAAGGGCCTCATTATAGTGTTTCAAGGTTTCGCGCTTACATAACGCGCATACCGGGCTCTGAGCCTTCATCAGGATTCAGAATGTAAATTTCTTTACCACCTGGTCCTGCCGCCAGCACCATGCCCTCAGACATGCCAAAGCGCATTTTACGAGGTTTTAAGTTGGCAACCATGACAGTTAATTTACCTTCGATATCCTCAGGCGCATATGCTGATTTGATGCCAGCGAACACTTGACGGGTTTCACCACCTAAGTCTAGCGTCAGCTTGAGTAGTTTTTCAGCCCCTTCCACATGCTCGGCTTTTGCTATTTTAGCAACGCGTAAATCCACTTTTGCGAAATCATTGAATTCAATCTCTTCACCGATAGGCTCTTTCGCTAGCGGGCTGTTAGGGTCAAGTGTGGTTTTGTTACTCGCTTCTAGGCTTTCTTTGGATTCTTCAAGCATTAAGTTCACCTTATCCATATCAACACGTTGCATTAGTGCTTTGAACTTGTTGATAGCGTGACCGGTTAGAACTGTTTGGGCGCTTTCCCAAGAGAGCTCTGTATTTAAGAATTGCTCAACGTTGGCTGCCATTCCAGGTAGAACGGGCTTTAAGTATGTCATGAGTATTTTGAACATGTTCAAGCCAGTCGAACACACATCATGTGCTTGAGCTTGTGTATTTTCATCTTTGATAAGAACCCAAGGAGCTTGAGCATCAATAAACTGATTGGCTTTATCCGCCAACGCCATAATTTCGCGAATTGCTCTGCTATATTCACGCTGTTCATAGTGTTGAGCGATGGTATCCGCTGCAGTTTGGAATTGTGCGATTAATTCAGGCTCAAGTACCGTGTCGCTCATTTTGCCATCAAATTTTTTGCTGATGAAGCCGGCGCAACGAGATGCGATATTGACTACCTTACCGACTAGATCCGAGTTTACGCGTTGCGCAAAGTCTTCTAAGTTTAAGTCTAAATCGGTAATACCACCGTTCAACTTGGCAGCAAAATAGTAACGCAAAAATTCAGGATCTAAATGATCAAGATACGTACGCGCTTTTATAAAGGTGCCCTTTGATTTTGACATTTTTGCGCCATTCACAGTCACAAAGCCGTGGGCAAACACATTGGTCGGTTTGCGGAAGTTTGCGCCATCAAGCATTGCTGGCCAAAACAGACTGTGGAAATAAATGATGTCTTTGCCAATAAAGTGATACAGCTCAGCTTGTGAGTCTTCACCCCAAAAGGCGTCAAAATCCATGCCTTTTTTATCACATAGATTTTTGAAGCTCGCCATATAGCCGATGGGTGCATCTAGCCATACGTAGAAATATTTACCTGGCGCACCTGGAATTTCGAAACCAAAGTAGGGCGCATCGCGGCTAATATCCCATTGCTGTAGGCCATCGGCGAACCATTCTTCTAGTTTGTTAGCCATTTCGGCTTGTAATGACCCAGAGTGCAGCCACTCTTTAAGCATGGTTTCAAATGCAGGAAGGTCAAAGAAAAAATGTTCTGAGTCTTTGAGTATAGGCGTTGCTCCAGACATTACTGAGCGTGGATTTTTTAGCTCAGTAGGGCTGTAGGTTGCACCACAAGCGTCGCAGCTGTCACCATTTTGGTCGGGTGCATCACAGGTTGGACATGTGCCTGTTACAAAGCGATCAGGTAAAAAGATGCTTTTTTCTGGGTCAAAGAGTTGTGAAATGGTACGTTTCTTAATGTGGCCTTTTTCATCTAGACGCTTGTATATAAGCGCACTCAACTCACGATTTTCTTCACTGTGTGTACTGTGATAGTTATCAAACTCAATATTAAAGTCAGCAAAGTCACGTTGGCGCTCGATACTAACATTTCTCACCATTTCTTCAGGAGAAATCCCTTGCTTTTGCGCATTGAGCATAATCGGTGTGCCGTGAGCATCATCTGCGCATACATAATACGTTTCATGGCCACGTAGTTTTTGAAAGCGAGACCAAATGTCTGTTTGAATGTACTCAAGCATGTGACCCAAGTGTGTTGGTCCATTAGCATAGGGTAATGCACTCGTGATGAGAATTTTTCTCTTCGTCATAACTGTTCCAAGATTATCGCGTGGCTGCGCTCAAATTTCAGCCAAATCGCTTAGTTAAAGCTAACACGTGCCATTTACTCGGTGTGTGTAGCATCAATAGACTGGTTTTAATGGGTTGAATGTTACATAATTCCGTAGCCTTTTTCATCACCAGAGTACGTTTTATTTCAATGTTTGGTCTCAATAAACTATTTAAAAAAGACAATCAGTTAAAACAGCAGATTTTAAGTCAGTTGACTGCTTTCAAAAATAGCGTCTTTCCGCTGGGAATTGAGCCACAGTGGGTAAATAGCATTGAGACAAACAAAACGACGATAACGGTGAACTTGACATTGCCATTTGCAGCCAATGCGCAACGACATCTATTAAGCAAGACTTTATCTGAGTTGGTCGGTATTCAGGTTGATGTGAATATTAAAACTCAACTCCCCAAGCACTATCAGTACAAGCAAATTAAACACATTGTGTTGGTGGCCTCAGGTAAAGGTGGAGTAGGTAAATCTACTACTGCGGCTAATCTGGCTCTGGCATTGTCAGCTCAAGGCGCAGCGGTAGGGGTGTTGGATGCAGATATTTACGGTCCATCGATCCCATCATTGTTTGGTGCCATTGACGAACAACCCACAACACAAGACAACAAAACACTCAACCCCATTATAAAAGATGATATAAAGATCCAATCAATTGGATTTTTAGTTCCGGCCGACAATGCAACGGTGTGGCGAGGTCCAATGGCATCACAAGCGCTAAATCAACTACTCAACGAGACCAAATGGGGTGAACTCGATTACCTGATAGTTGATATGCCGCCTGGCACTGGTGACATTCAATTGACGATGACACAGAAAGTGCCCGCAAGTGGTGCTCTGATAGTGACAACACCACAGGATTTGGCATTACTTGATGCTCAAAAAGGGATTGCAATGTTTAATCAGGTCAATCTGCCTATTCTCGGCCTTATCGAAAATATGAGCCATTATATTTGCACACACTGTGGCGGTAAGAATCATATTTTTGGACACTTAGGCGGAGAACGACTAGCGGTGCGACACGGTGTGCCATTACTTACTCAGATCCCGCTCAATATTCAGATAAGAGAAGCGTCTGAACAAGGGCAAAACCTTTTAACACAGCATGTTGATATTGCAGAACATTACATTTCGTGTGCTCAGACAATAAGTAGCATGCTCTATTATCAAACACTATCAACGCCCACCGTTGATATTGTGATTACGGATGACTAATCAATGAGATTATCAGATAAACACATTAAGCAAGCGATAGATAACCAGCAGATTATTATAGAACCTGCACCCAGTGAAGAGATGATTTCTGGTATTACGGTTGATTTAAGATTGGGTAACAAGTTCAGGGTCTTTCAAGATCATGGTGCGCCTTATGTGGATTTGAGTGGTCCGAAAGACCAGCTCAATGAAGCGATGGAATCTATCATGAGTGATGAAATCGTCTTACAAGATGGTCAGGCATTTTTTTTACACCCAGGGCAACTCGCGCTAGCAATCACCTATGAATCCGTGACATTACCGGCTGATTTAGTAGGCTGGCTTGACGGACGGTCATCGTTGGCACGTTTGGGCCTAATGGTTCACGTAACAGCACATCGTATCGATCCTGGATGGTCGGGCAATATTGTTCTAGAGTTTTATAATTCGGGTAAACTACCTTTAGCACTGAGGCCTAAAATGAAAATTGGTGCGCTGAGTTTTGAGACTATGACGAGTGCAGCAGAAAACCCCTATAACATTCGTAAAGATGCCAAATATAAAGGGCAAAACAGCGCTGTTGCTAGTCGCATTAGCGCGGATAATAATAGCCTTTAGGTCAACTTAGAGGCTTAGAATTTAGTTATACACCGTGGCGCGGTGTTATTTTGTCTAATTTTAGCTGGCATTACTGTATAAAGCTTCCATACTAAAATATGTCCCTACGCCAATGGCTATGGAGATTGTTAAAGGAGCTAAGATGGGTGCCAGCAAAGTTATTCAAATCGCTTCGTTATTTTGTTTAATCGTCTTTAGTCATATTTCCATCGCGTTGCCGACATCGACATATAACGATGTGAGCAATCAAAAGACCATAGATGATATCTTAAAAGACGATACATCATTTGTTGATTTAGATGAAGCTGCACTAACCGCGCCAAAACTTGTATCTACATGGGTCAAAGTTGATGTATCTGAACTGCCACCTTCAAAAGGGCGCAGCGTTTTGTATGTGGACAAGCCACTAAATAGCGAGCTTGAGTTGTACTTGGTCCAGCAAAGCAAACTGTTACAGCAAATACACATACCTAGCGACAATTTCTCTCCTTCCAGAATGCAAAGCATTTTTCCTCATATTTATTTTTCAGCACAAAACGAAGGTGCTCAGATATATATTAGGCTGCGTTCTCCATACAAAGTCATGTTTAACTTTCAAGTTGTGTCGGAAGAGGCTTTTAAAAAGCACAGTCAATCAAGGTTGTTTTGGTATGGTTTAGAGTTAGGTCTGTTGTATTTTATAGCTATGGCACTAGTAATCATGGCGTTGCTCAGTCGGCGTCAGTACCTAGCATTGCTATCAGTATACGTTAGCTTTTTGGCCATTCAATGTAGCGTGAATAATGGCAGTATTTACTTCTATTTGCCCTCGGATGTTAGTCAGTTGGTGTCGTCATTCAATGGTAGTTGGCTTATTTTGGCTTGCGCGCTGTGTTTGCTGTATCACCAATCTTATTTCTCAATACCACAAACTAATAAAACACTAAGCCATGTGACTTGGGGAAGCGCGGCAGCTTTACTTGGTATGGCTGTGATGTCTTTTGGCATGGGTTCCGCTTTGTCGGTACAGCTTCAAGCGATAGCAAGTTTAGGAACTATGGTGGTGTTGGGCATGATGTATCGTAGTGCAAAACAAGGTTTTGGACGGGATGTCTGGTTAGTGTGTGCAGCTTGGTTACCGATGTTTATGCTCGGGATCGTATGGGTAGGTATGCAACTTGGTATAGTAACTAATGGACGAATGCTCGGCATTAGTAAACTAGCCGTCACCACTCATATTCTACTGTTAACTGTTAGTGTGTTTATGCACGACAAAAAACAAAAAGATAGATTTTTGTTTTACAGCCTACATGACCCAGATACAGGGCTTTCTAACCGTTTTGCGCTCAACAATTACTTGGATCAGCTCGCCAATAAAAACACTCACCATACACTGTTGTTGTTTAGGCCGTTGATCATTCACTCGATACGCTTGAACTTGGGGGTAGCAAACGCAAATAAGCATTTAAACGAATTGTTTGGCAAGCTGTACACTCAACTTGATACATATGGTTCCGTTACACTTGAAGTGTCAGAAGGAACAAAAACTGAAATTTTCAGGCTTGATGATAGCACCTTTGCTATTACTCTGATTGGCAAATTATCGCTAAGTCAAATTGAGCAGTATGTTTGCATTTTATCTTCAGTATTTGAAGAAGGCATTGAATATAAAGGGACTCGGCTTGTTGATGAAATAGAAATAGGTGTAGCACATTCACCGATTCACGCAAAAACAGCGGATGCGTTGATACAAAGAGCCATGTTGGCGCTGTCTACCAAATCACATGATAGTGATAGGTGGCAAATCTTTGATGTTGCCAATTCTGTGATCTCAGAACGGCGTATGCAATTGTCCTCAGCGCTAAAAGATGCAATTGATAATGATAGTTTTAGCTTATACCTACAGCCTCAAGTTAATTTAAAGACGGGTAAAGTCTATGGTGCTGAAGGTTTACTGAGATGGTTTCACCCCAAACTTGGACAAGTTCCCCCAGATGAGTTCATTCCAATCGCGGAGTCGTCAGGGCTCATTCATTTATTGACGGAAATGGTGTTTGAAAAAGGGTTGAACTATCAAAAGCAGCTCGTTGAGCAGTACCCCGGGCATGTGCTATCTCTCAATATGTCGGGTAAAGACTTATCCAAAAAAGAATTGCTTGTTCATTTGATCACTTTAGTGAACGAACTTAACTTAAACCCATCACAAATAGTTCTCGAGATTACAGAGTCAGTAACTATCGATAACGAAGATAACTTGAAGAGTATCTTAGATGATTATCGAAGTGTGGGGGTTAAGTTAGCCATTGATGATTTTGGTACTGGGTATTCGTCATTAGCTTACTTGAGTCGAGTTGGTTTCGATGAACTGAAAATCGACAAGCAGTTTATAATGGACATTGAAACCTCACCGAGCAACCAGACCATTGCCAAAGCCATGTCTGACATGGCGCACAGTTTGGGATTGAAGGTGGTTGCTGAGGGAGTTGAAAGTATTGAGAGTTACACGAGGTTAGAGCACTATGGGTGTGACTTTGGCCAAGGCTACTTTATAGCTAAGCCAATGAACTACGAGGATTACTTGGTTTGGTTATATAAAGTCAGCCAGAGCGATGATGTAAAGCAGTACCTAGCACTTTGAAATAGGTAAAAATAACGTCACATAGCTGCGTTAGATGCTCTGAATTGGGAAAGCCACCTTGGCTGGCTAGTTTACTGTTATTAATGCCACTGACCAAGAAATCATTACGAATTATAGGGTTATGGCAAATGCAAGCTTCAAATGCTCTTGCGCTAAGCTCTTGAGGGCGGCTGAAATAAAATTGCTCGTAGTGGTTATCCAGTAATTTAGCATTTAAGAAATACTGACTAGGACCCTGACCCTTGTGGTCCAAAAATATGAGTTTAAAAAACTGATTTAAATGTAAGTTCAAAGGATGTTGGTGGGCTATTGGTTTGTGTAGCCATGAGCTCGATGCGAAAGACATTGCATTTGTGTCGGTAAAGAGCTTTTTACAAATGTAGTGATCAAATGCATGCCACCATTCGTGAGCAAGCGCGCCAGCACCTGCATTTTTAGCCAATGCAAGTGTTCTTGATGACGGTTGGTAATGGGCTTGCACACCAAGTTGTCCACCTGCACCAAAAGCAAAATTCAAAGTACCGTTTAGACCTATTACCCAAGGCGGCACCGCTAGAATTTGTGCCAAATCTGCAAGCGCATCATACACAAGGTTTGCGCTTATACGCTGTTCCGTCGGCGTTACCCAGCTTCCTACTGTGATGGTACAAAAACCGAAGGTGTCTTTGATTTCTTGAAAATCTGTTTGGTCATCAAAGCGATAGTCGGGACCGAGTCTCACAAATCCATCGGTAAGGCGGGGTATACGGCTCATAAATCATATCTGGCTTTAACGTGGTCTGGCATGAGTTTGGTTTGTTCTGTGATCATGCCGTTTAACAGCGTGAGTAGTGGCTGTTGATCAATCCCTTCATATTGAGCTAGAAACAAAGAAACAGACTCAAGTGTAGAGAGGCTGTGTGCTTGCTCGGCCTTGCGGATTACATATTGATTCTTAGGAATGGTATCAAATGTTACTGTCTGTAGTGCTAGCAGCCACGGATTTAATGCCAGTATTTTATGCGCCTTTTTCCACGTTCCATCAATCACAAAGAGTATATCGAGATCGGGCTGTAGTTGCATTTTCTCAACTGTGACAGCGTTTTCGCTAGGATATAACAACGCACAGTGCTTGTTGCTCATTAATGTTTTTAGTTGTTGGAAGTCCTGTGGGTCTTGTCCAACATAAAGTTGTATATTATTGAGTTGCAACTGTAACAGTCGCGCTGTATTTTTTGCCAAGTTAGCTTCATCTGGATGCTGTAAAATAATTATTTGCGTTTGTGTATGCACAGGAGATGAAACATATTTGCAAACACATGTTGTTATTGGATAGAGGCATTTTGGGCAAAAATTTCTTTTCATGATATGTTCTAAAACAAAAACGTTTGCAGAATCTTATCATAAATATCAAATTGTTTTGCTAACATGAACTGAATTGTCTAGCATTGATACTAACAATAGTGAGAAGGGAACTTTATGAATGTAAGCATAGATAACAGTGCACTGGAAAGTATGCAGTCGCTGCTTGGGGAACAGTTCGAAGAAACATTGATTTTTTGCTGTAGCGAATTTGAGAGGTTGGAGAATGATCTTAAGCTTGCGCTAAATTCTAACAGACAAGAAGCTATTCGCCATGCGCATAGCTTGAAATCTAATGCTGCGCAGTTTGGTGCAACTAGTCTAAGTAGTACTGCAAGAGCTATTGAACAAGGATTAATGAAAGGAGATGATGCATCTGTTAGCGAGAATATGGCACTGATTTCCGAGCAAGTTATAGGTTCTAAATCTCAGTTACTACAGTGGTTATCCATGAATCGATAATTTTTTTTAGATTCTTGTTTTATCTTTGTTTATCCCTCTAGTTTTCATGGTCAACTTTGGGCTATGCTAAGCGCTGGAAATGGGGGGATGAATGTCTAAAATATCAAAAAGTAATAAATTGCATGGAGTCTGTTACGACATCCGTGGACCGGTGCTGAGTCAAGCAAAGAAAATGGAAGAAGACGGGCTTAAGGTACTTAAGCTAAATGTTGGAAATCCAGCAGCATTTGGCTTTGATATGCCAGAAGATATGCACCGCGATATCATTCGCAACTTGTACTCAGCGCAAGGCTATTGTGACTCAAAAGGTTTGTATTCTGCTCGTGTGGCGGTGTATCAACATTATCAACAAATGTCGTTGCCAAATATTAGTGTAGATAACATTTATATTGGCAATGGGGTTAGTGAATTAATTCAGATGACCACGCAGGCATTGCTGAACAACGGTGATGAAGTTTTGATCCCATCACCTGATTATCCATTGTGGACCGCTTCGGTAAAATTATCTGGCGGCACGCCTGTGCATTATCGCTGTGACGAAGAACAAGATTGGTTTCCTGATTTAGAGGATATTCGAAAAAAAGTAACGAACAGAACTAAAGCGTTGCTATTGATCAATCCCAATAATCCCACAGGAGCAGTATATGATGAAGCCTTGTTACAAGGGCTTATCGATATTGCCCGTGAACATCAGCTGCTAATATTGAGCGATGAGATTTACGAAAAAATTCTGTATGACGACGCGAAGCATATCCCGATTGCCTCTTTGTGTGATGATTTGCCAGTTATTACCTTTAACGGCCTAGCAAAAAACTATCGTGCAGCTGGTTTGCGAATGGGGTGGATGATTCTAAGTGGCAAGGTCAGTGATATGGCTGATCTGATCACAGGGTTAGACATTCTTGCTTCTATGCGTTTGTGTGCCAACGTGCCCGCTCAATTTGCGATTCAACAAGCACTAGGCGGTGTACAGTCTATAGATGCTCTAATTGAGCCCGGTGGTCGACTTTATGAGCAAAGAAACATCGCATATCAAGGTCTTAACAATATTGACGGCGTGTCTTGTGTCAAACCGAAAGGGGCATTGTACGCATTCGCCAAAATAGATACAGTTAAGTTCAACGTTAAAAATGATGAAAAGTTAATGTTGGATCTGCTGCGAGAAGAGAGAATATTATTGGTTCACGGTCGAGCATTTCACTGGCCAGAGCCTGATCATTTTAGATTGGTATTTCTACCTCATAAAGATGAGTTGGAACCTGCAATGGAGCGTATGCAACGCTTTTTTGATGGCTACCGTCAATCTTAAAATATTCGACAAGTACAGTCGACTCAGGCTGTACTTGTACGGTTGGCAGTTACACTTTGGTTATATTGGTAATAAACCTTTCATGCAAATGAGATAGATTAGCTAGAATTGTTTGTTTGCCTAGGACATCGTGCCGACTGATAGCATCGGCGATGACATCAATACTTTGATGTTGTTCAAGTAACTTAGCTGTGGCGATATGACTAATATGCCAAGGCTCTTGTGCGATACCTCCATTGTATTGCGCATAGGGTTTAAAAAAGCCAAATTCGGCTAGATTCTCATCAAGCCAGAGACTAAATTCAGCGAAAGGACCACCATGCAGATACTCCCAAGGAGCAAGTTGTAAGGACTGCCCGTGACCGAGACAATTCTTTGCATAAATATCTAGGTCACTGCCAAAGTGATGACGACTGGCTCCTGGCAATGCTGAAAACAACATAATAGCCTGACACTTTTCTATTTCAGAGAGTGTAGAAACTTCTACTGCACAGTTATCAATATTGTACACTGGGCGCAGTCCTGAGAATTTGCCATTCCAAATACTTGCCTGTCTTTCGAAGCTTCGAAACGCTGATGCAATTGCCAAATCAAATCCCGCTTGTTTAGACGCACGACTCAGCGCTTTTAGATCAGAGACGATATTTTTGTGAACTTGTTTACCGTACCAATCAGTTAGGTGTACGTCACTGAGACCGCAGGCGATAAGAGACAAATCCATGAGACACCTTTAAGTTAATAACTTTTCTAAAATACGTTCGTAAATGAGCGCTAAGTTATCTAAGTCTTGAGTACTTACACACTCATTAAGTTGGTGGATCGTAGCGTTTATTGGGCCCAGCTCAATAACCTTGCAACCTGTTTGCGCGATGAAGCGTCCGTCAGATGTACCTCCTGAGGTTTCAGGGGTACTAATGATCCCAGTAACGTCTTCAATCGCACTGAGTGTTACATCTAATAGTGGGCCAGGCTCGGTTAGAAAAGGTAAGCCATTGACAATCCAATCTAGCTCATAATCAAGTCCATGACTTTGTAAAATAAGTGCCACCTGATGTTTCAGCTCATCGGCTGTTACTTCTGTACTAAAGCGAAAATTGAATTGTACATACAAAGTTCCAGGGATCACATTGCCAGCCCCTGTTCCTCCTTGAATATTGGATACTTGAAAGCTGGTCGCTGGAAAGTATTCATTACCATGATCCCACACAGTTTCACTGAGTTGTGCAAGAGCAGGAGCTGCTTTATGAATTGGATTGTCAGCGAGGTGAGGGTAGGCAACGTGTCCTTGCTTACCTTTAACTTTCAAATGGCCTGTCAGCGAGCCCCTACGACCATTCTTAACGACGTCCCCTAGCTGGTGACGTGATGATGGTTCACCGACCAAACACATGTCTATCTTTTCATTGCGTGCTTCAAGTAAATCTATCACCCGTGTGGTGCCGTTGATAAAGGGACCTTCTTCATCTGATGTGATTAAGAACGATATTGAACCATTGTGGTTAGGGTGCTTTTTGACAAAACGTTCTGTTGCTACGACCATAGCAGCTAATGAACCTTTCATATCAGCAGCTCCCCGACCATGAAGCACGCCATCATGGATTTGACCATCAAAGGGTGGATACAGCCAAGCGGATTCATCACCTGTTGGAACAACATCCGTGTGGCCTGCGAAACAAAAATGTGGTCCGGTGTCGCCTTTTCGCGCCCAAGTGTTTAGGGTATCGACGAAGAAATGTTCTTCAACATTAAATCCGATTGCTGCCAGCCTTCTGTTTATCAATGTTTGACAACCCGCGTCTTCAGGGGTGACCGAAGGACGCTGAATAAGAGCTTGAGCAAGTTCGATAACGTCACTGCAACGGTGTTCACTCATATTGCAAAAATCTCTAAATACTGTTCTTTTTTGAAGCCTAGATGGTAATTATCATTGTGTAGAATGATTGGGCGCTTAATCATGGCAGGTGCGTCCAGCAAAATTTGCTTGGCAGTTTGTTCATTTAAATTTTGCTTTTGATCTTCACTAAGTGAGCGATAGGTTGTACCACGTTTATTGAGTACATTTTCCCAGCCGAGGTGCGCGAAGAATATATCGATTAATTCGGGGCTAATACCTTCTTTGCGGTAGTCGTGGAAGGTAAATTCAATGTGATTATCAGACAGTAATTTTTTGGCTTTTTTTATGGTGTCGCAATTAGGAATGCCGTACATGATGGTCATTTATTATGGCCTTTCTATGGTTGTTTCTTGGTGATAGTGAGTAATGGGTCTTGCCCAGCGTTCACTTGTTTTAGAGGATAATAACATGGTCCGAGTTTGTCTGCATTGAGTACGATTAGAGTACCTAACATTCTCGTTTGGGAACCGGGTAGGTCGAAGTAGGCAAGTATTTCGCCTTGTTCCACATGCTCTTTACCAAAAGCGTTGATTGGTTGGCGCTCCATCGCATTGCAGTCGGGAGGAAGTTGAATGTGCACGAGTAGCTTAAGACCATTATTGGCGACCAGAATGAACTCACTACCTTTACGTTTAATTCTTTCTATTTGGCCCGTAACGGGCGAACAGACCTTGTTGCTGGTCATGTCTACGCAAACTCCTCTACCAAGCATACCTTTGCCGAACAAAGGGTCTGGATGAGAGGGCAAAGGCAGTACTTTCCCTGTAAATGGACTGGCTAAATGCATTAAAGGATTTTGAATAGTGGTGATTGGCGCATATTCAACAGGTATAGAAAATTGCATTATAAAACTAGGTATCCATCTTTTTTGAGGGCTTTGATAGCAGCCTCAATTTGCTGTTCTTTTACTAAGATATAGTCAGTATCATAGGTAGATAGCGAGAAAATAGACACTTGAGCTTTCGCCAATACCCCAGATATATTCGCCATAATGCCGGTTAGAGAAAACCCTAGAGGACCTATAACCTCTAAAGCACGCCAACCATCCTCTGCTGCAAAGCTATCAACCTTAATACTACTGGGGCAAACAATAGACAGTTCGTCTTCTGTTTTAGCGATAAAAAATATATTGGCATTAATTACCTGACCAGGAATGACTGCGTCACAATCTAGGCTGTGAATGGTAAATTTATGGCTGAGCAATTGCAGCGTTTGTTTTGACATGCTCTACCTCTATCCAAAAACATTATCTAGATAGTATAGCCAAGAGTTAAGAAAGAGAACCCTATTAACACTTGGCACTTTTACTATTATTGTTGCTGATCAGCTATTTGCTGAGCTTGAATTGCGGTAAGAGCAATAGTATAGACAATATCTTCAACGAGGGCACCACGGCTTAAGTCATTCACCGGCTTTCGCATACCCTGTAGCATGGGTCCGATACTGATTAAATCAGCACTTCTTTGCACCGCCTTGTATGTTGTATTCCCAGTATTGAGATCTGGGAAGACAAACACTGTTGCTTTACCTGCAACCTTACTATTAGGGGCTTTTTTCTTTGCGACATTTTCCATAATTGCAGCGTCATATTGCAATGGGCCATCAATATCAAGGTCAGGTCTTTTCTGTTGTGCAAGTTTAGTCGCTTCACGCACTTTATCTACGTCTGCTCCATGGCCTGAAGTACCAGTGCTGTAGCTAATCATTGCTACACGGGGTTCAATACCAAATGCGGCTGCTGAATCAGCCGATTGGATTGCGATATCAGCCAGTTGCTCTGCGGTAGGGTCTGGGTTAATAGCGCAATCTCCGTATACAAGGACTTGGTCTGGGAGTAACATAAAAAATACGGAACTGACTAAAGATGAACCCGGAGCGGTTTTGATCAATTGCAATGGTGGACGAATGGTATTAGCTGTGGTGTGTACAGCGCCAGAGACTAAACCATCTACCTCATTTAGCGCCAGCATCATGGTTCCTAACACCACGTTGTCTTGCAGTTGCTCCTGTGCAACCACTTCGGTAAGACCTTTTCCTTTACGCAGTTCAACCATAGGTTCAACATATTTATTGAGATGATCATGAGGCTCTAGAATCGTAACATTTTCGTTGAGCTCAACACCTTGCTGGGCGGCAATGCGTTCTATTTCTTCGCGTTCACCTAACAACACCGTTTTGGCGATACCGCGTTCTCCGCAGATTGCTGCTGCTTTAATCGTTCTTGGCTCATTACCCTCTGGAAGGACAATGGTTTTATTGGCTTTTCTTGCTAAGTCAGTTAGCAAGTAACGAAACGCTGGTGGGGAGAGCTTACGCGTTCTAGCTACGCCAACAGCCAGTTCATCCAGCCAATCTGAGTCAATATGATCAGCATTGTGTTGCTTAACTTTATCAATACGTTGATCATCATCACTGGGAACTTCCATGTTGAAATTGTGCAGCAATAACGATGTACGCCAAGTATCCGCTGTTGTAGCTAAAATAGGCAGACCCGTTTCCATCGCTTGTTCACATAGTGTCATGATGCGTGGCTCTGGCTTAAAACCACCCGTGAGTAAGATAGCGCCCAGTTTGGTGCCATTCATTGCTGATAAGCATGCAGCGACTAATACGTCGGAACGGTCACCGGGGGTAACCAGCAGCGCACCAGGCGTAAAGTGGTTCAGGATGTTTGATACTGTTCGAGCACAAAACGTAACTCGGCGCAAACGCCGATGTTCCATATCACCCGCATTAATCACTTCAGCCTTGAGATAATTTGATAAGTCAATGACTCGCGGTGCAACCAAATCAAAATCCCAAGGAATGCAGCCCAATAGCATAAATGGGTGCTTTCTAAAAATGGGAAGAGAGGCAAGACGATGCATTTCGTTTTCGAGTTCATCGGGGTTGTGTTGGTCGACAAGATCAGCACGTGCACGGCCTTGTTCATCTAATGGGGCATTCACTTTATTGAAAATACAGCCAAGCACGCGATTATGATTTACTGTGCCGTAGTTACCGGCTGCTATTTCGAGGCGATCTTCTAGCTGTTCATTGCTGTCGTTACCAGGCGTGAGTACAAAAACAATGTCAGCTCCTAAGGTTTGAGCAATTTCACGGTTGACTCTGCCTGCGTATGGTTGCAGCCTTGTGGGCACCATACCTTCAATGATGGCAACTTCGTCATCTTGTATTGAGCTCTCGAAACGTTCAACTATCTCCTCAAGCAGATCATCTCCTTTGCCGTCACCTATCATTTGCTCAGCATAGCTCAGTTCAAAAGGTGTAGGAGGATTTACCGCAGAGCCTTGGCGAACGATGACAGTCGACTTCTCTGGGCCATGTTCGTCTTTACGCGGTTGGGCGATGGGTTTAAAAAAGTTAACCTTTACTGTTTTTTGTTCCAAGGCCCTGACAAGGCCCACAGATACGGAAGTCAAGCCTACGCCCGTTGAAACGGGGATCAGCATAATACGGCGTCCCATTTTACTGCTCCTGTGCTAAGGCTGCTGCATCAGTGGCAATAACCCATTCTTCGTTAGTTGGGATGACAACTGCACAAGGGCGGTCAGTTGTGGTGATTACTCCTCGTTGCCCAAATCGTGCAGCTAGGTTTTTTTCTTTATCAAGAGTTAGGCCTAAAAACCCTAATTGCGATACTACTTTGTCACGGATCACGTCTGAGTTTTCACCGATGCCGCCAGTGAAAATAAGTGCATCTAGGCCACCAAGAGGCACTGCGAATGCGGCAATTTGCTTAGCAAGCCGATAACAGAAAATATCCAACGCAAGCTGAGCTTGTTCATGACCTTGTGCCGCCGCCTCTTCGATTGTTCTGCAATCGTTAGATAATTCGCTAATACCGAGTAGACCGCTTTGCTTATTCAAAAGTAAGTCTACTTGCGTTGGTGAGTATTTAAGTTGATTCACTAAAAATGCGAAGATCCCAGGGTCGATGTCACCACTTCGTGTGCCCATCATCAAGCCTTCGAGTGGCGTTAGACCCATACTGGTATCTACTGATTGACCATTTTTGATGGCAGCCACAGAACATCCATTGCCTAAATGCGCACTGATAATACGAGAGTCATCTTTGTTCAGCGCTAAAATTTCGTGCGCTTGGGTCGATACATAATAGTGGCTAGTGCCATGGAAACCATAGCGGCGAATACCGTGGTTTTTGTACAAAGAATAGGGTAGTGCATACAAAAATGCTCTTGGAGACATGGTTTGATGGAATGCAGTATCAAATACAGCGACCTGTGGTAACTTAGCAAAGGCCTGTTGAGCCGCTTCAATCCCTAGCAAATTGGCGGGATTATGTAATGGAGCCAACGCGCTGGTCTGCTTGATAGCTGCAATGACTTCAGGAGTAATACGTACAGAGTGCGTGAAATGCTCTCCACCATGCACTACACGGTGGCCTACAGCTATCAGTTGCTTGTCTAGGTTAAGTTGCTTGACCAGTTCTACTAAACGGGAGATGGCGACTTGATGAGCATCTCCAGCGTTGAGAGTGATCGTTTGTTTGGTGCCATCGTATTTGTATTTTATTAGCGGTTGTTGTTCGGCTAGGCACTCCGCTAATCCAGAAAGTTCTTCAGAACCAGAGTGAATATCAATAATGGCGAACTTGAGACTTGAGCTACCACAGTTTAAAACCAGAACGTGGGAAGATGACATAATGACTTTCCGTTTTGACAATAACAGTAAACGCGTATTAAGCTTAAAGCATAGTGGCCAATAAGCGACACGCTAGACAAAGGTATAATTGACTTATTAATGATAATTTTACCCGAAATTTTACTTAAAAGTTAGCACCTAGGAGTGATGATGCAAAATAGTCTTATTACACAAGTGCAGCTTGGACGCCAATATGCAAAGGAGTGGCCCATGCGTAAAGAGCTTGCGCCAATGTTTGCTGAATATAGGGTCATAAAGGCAACAGAATTGTCTTTAACCGTAATGCCGATATTGGCAATCTTTACTGTGTTTTTTCAAACAAGCCAGTTGGGTATGCAATATTTACCGCAAGCGATAGCTGCGGCACTGTTTTTCCTGTCACTACCTGTGCAAGGTCTGCTGTGGTTGGGTAAGCGCTGTGATACCCCATTAAACCCATCGTTAAATAGCTGGTATAACGAGCTGTACCACAAAATGGTTGCCAATGGCTATGATGCTCCCTCAACTTCTAAAAAGCCACGTTATAGAGAGTTGGCCAAATTATTGTCTGATATGTTCAATAAGATGGACAAGGCATTTACCAAGGAGCAGTTCTAGGTTTAGGGCTGCTCGCTATTATCCTTTTTAAACTCACTGATGTAGAAAGACAATGTAACAGCGTGCGCTTTAGCTTTGCGTAGTTCTTCGTAGTGATTGTCTTTAAACTTCCACGCGAAGGGAGTCATTTGGATAAGGTCTTCGAGCACGTCTGTATCTATGTGTTGTCTCACTTCTAACAGGGTGTGTTCTTGCAATACAAAACCTTGCGGTGTGTTTACTGTTTCATGAAGTTGCACATCGTCGTAAATCTGTTGCTTTAGTTCAAACAGGTGTTTTGGTCCAGGGCTAACGATGACTAAGGTGCCATTGTCATTGCACAAGCGATAAAGTTCTTCTGCAAAAATAGGCGCAAAAACACTGAGAAGTACATCCGCACAGCTATTTGAAAAAGGCGTTTGCTTAATTGAAGCGACGCTAAAGTTAACATGCTTATATCTCTTGGCTGCGTACTTAACAGCTGCTTTTGAGATATCTACACCGTACACCTGTGCAGCAATTGAGTCGGCTATTGCATGGGTATAAAATCCTTCACCACAACCAAGATCAATAACAGTATTAGGTGCTCTTTTAGCGACTATCTCAACCAGCTTTTCTCTTAAAAAGACATAATGATCAGTGGAAAAGAATGCTCTTCTGGCCTGTACCATCTGCAGATTGTCGCCAGGTTGTTTTGATTTTTTGTTTTGCACAGGGAGCAAGTTGATATAGCCTTCTTTGGCGAAGTCGAACTGGTGACGATTTTTGCAGCACAGGCTTTGCTTGGTCTGCTCTAGAGGCCCAGAACACAACGGGCATCGGTACAATAGTGTCATTTATTTAAGTATTCCTGATCGTAAAATGTTTTCACCCAGTGAGGACGGTAGGTAATGAGCAATGTGATCACCATGCCATTTAACATGGCCTCTGGAAACCACATTATTACGGCATAAAACATATAATTATCGAGTAATGTGGGCAGATCATACAGACCAAGCAAGTAAAAGTAACCTCCACTGATAAGAATTTTCGCGGCCCCGACAAAGCCTGCGCACAAAAATGCGCACACAAAAATGTAGACAAAAAAATGTTTGGGCAAAAACCGATAACACAGCAAGTAAAGTGCATGGCTTAAGTAGATGGGAATAAATGTGCTAAGTAGAAGAAATTGTGCAAACTGATTGGAAGATAGCTCGGTAAAATAGAGCAGTAGCAAACTTGCAAGTAAAGAACACAAAAACGCCAAGCGCCAACCCATGATTAATGTGACAGCGGTTATGCCAAGAATATGAATGTTGAGGTGCTCTAATATACCGGCTTGGATTTGCCAGATAAGCGCCAAGCACACAGCACAAGCAAACACGCCAGTTTGGCGTGCAGGGCGTGTGAGCAAGGCCTGATAGGTTTGTTTGTTGAACGTAGCGGCAAACATTGCCGCTGTGAGCATAGTTAGGAACATGCTTAAATTTCAAATGTCGCCCAAATAGGTGCGTGATCCGAAGGTTTTTCAATACCACGCAGTTCATAATCAATGTCGCTTTCAACACAGTGGGCCATCAATGAATCTGTCGCTAAAATTACGTCTATGCGTAGCCCACGATTGTCATCAAATCCGCGAGAACGATAGTCAAACCACGAGTATTGCTGAGTATCATCTGGTTTGAGCTCTCTGAAGGTATCTTTTAGTCCCCATGACAATAGGGTGTCTAACCATTGACGCTCTTCAGGTTGGAATGAGCATTTACCTGTTTTTAACCAACGCTTACGATTGGCTTCACCAATACCTATATCTAGGTCTGTGGGTGAAATATTAATGTCACCCATTACGACAATTGCTTGCTCTTTATCGTAGTGAGAATTTAGGTGAGTCATAAGATCAGCGTAGAATTGACGCTTATAAGGGAATTTAACTTCATGGCTGATGTTATCGCCTTGTGGAAAGTAACCGTTCATGACAGTTACTTCTTTACCTGAATCGCTTTCGAAGGTACCAATAATCATGCGTTTTTGTGACTCTTCAGTATCTGTCGCAAATCCTTTTTGGATATTTTTGGCAGGCATTTTAGATAACAGAGCAACGCCATAATGTGCTTTTTGACCATGAAAGTAAACGTGATAACCCAGTGCTTGTACTTCGTCTAATGGGAAGGCCTCATCATGCACTTTGATTTCTTGTAATCCGATAATGTCTGGCTGATGTTTATCAATTACGGCTTGCAATTGGTGGATTCTGGCTCGTAGTCCATTGATATTAAAAGAGATGATTTTCATGTTATTTTAGTAACCTTATTTTCACTATGCTGCGGCTGTCTTGTCTGTTTCCGCTATAGGCTATAGAAAATGCAATGTTAAGCACAGAGTGGGAAATTGACAGCGAAAAATCTACTTCAAAATGATATCACTCATTTACCATGAGCTAAACGATTCATCTAGCAGAAAGTGTGTTTGCAAAGTGAAGGAAAGCGTTGTGGAGGTTAATAATCTTGGTATCTGTACAGACAGATACCAAGATTAAATTCAAAGTTTGTTAAAACACAAAGTCAACACCCATACTAATCGCTCGAGCATCGCCATGATAGGCCCAACCGCTAGGCGCATGGCCTTGGTCTACAAATTTGTCGTACTGTACTTTAAACGCGGCGTTAGGTAAGAAGTTGTAGCGTAGGCCATAACTTAATACATAATGCTCTTCCAAGTCTTCAGTAGGCACTTTGGTACGTTCATGATCCGCTTTTGAGTAAGAGATATAAGGCTGGTAGTCATCCCAGTTGTAAACCAACGATACTAGGTAGGTTGGGAATTCTGTGCCCAAAGCATCATCGTACTCAACAAAGTTGAAATCAAACAATAAGGTAAATTTATTAAGAGATACGTTACCGCCTAAACCAACAAACGTTTGCGAGAACGGCGTATATGGGTCAATGCTGCCATCTTGCTGAATTGTTTCTCTATCTCGGTCATTTTGGAAATAGACAAAGCGCAGGTCGAAGCTATCTCCTGAGATATTCCAGTTCATCCCTGTTATGTCGGTCCAATATTCATTAACCGTACGAGCACTGCCGCCATACAACTTGTCGTAATAAAGCATTTCAACGTTGTCATCAGAGTATTCGTTACCGTAAAAGAAAGTTAAGGTATTTGAATAACCACCCATTTCAAAATCGTACATGGCGTGTACACCGTTAAACTGGGTAACTTGCCACCAGTACAGATTTGAAGGCGGTCTCATCCAAGGGTAGGCATACCCAACTTCAGAAAATTCCGAAAAGTAATACATTGGAATATTACGACGTCCAGCCATTAGCGTAAGATTTTCGGTTGCTTTGTAAGTCAGGTAGTACCAATCGAACTCAGGTTCAAAATCATCAACACCTTTGGCCACAAGCTGTGCCGTTACAGAAAAATTCTCTGCTAGGTCCATGACCGCTTGAACAGCAAAGATAGACTCAGCTTTAATAGTGATGTCGTTATCATACTGACCAACATCATAGAAATCTGCTGTGAGTATTTCGTCTCTTGTTTGTCCAGGATTTAGCGGATCGTTTACTGTTCCTAAAGTCTTACCCGCGATGATTGAGCCATAGCCACTGATGCGCATATCGGCTAGCGCCGATGCTGATATCAGCATTGTCATACCCGAAGTAACAGCCAATAAAGTTTTCATATGTTTACTCCTACTTAAAATGTTGCGACAACTTTGACCGCGTCGGTTGCAGCACTTGCGTCGACATAGCCTATAGCATCAGGGTTTGAAGACACGGCGGCGATCACATCATTGTTGGAGTCCATTTCTTGAGGAGGGGTCCCTTTACCCGTGAATAAAATTTTTGACCAGTAAGCCTTTACTTGGCTACTCGATTTACCAATAACTTTGGTATTGAACTCATCACTTGCAGGGTCACTAGAGCTGGCACTTATCAAGATTGCAGAGCGACCGTTGGAGAAAGATTTGGTTTTACCCAGAAATATTTTTTTGATGGTTTCCTGATCAAACGTTGAGGCATTGCTCGGATGAACGATGATGGATACCTCAGCGGATGCTTTAGACAAGTAGAAAAAGCTGAGCGTGGATACAGCAAGAACAACTTTCCACGTCATATTTTTAGTGGACAGTAACATAGTGCGTTCCTTATTTGATTTGCAAAGAGTTGATAGCAATTTTTTGCTGCTACAAATTAAAAATAGCTCCCGTTTAGTGCAATGCAAGTATTTGTAGCTAAAAAGTAAATTCTAATGAGAAACGGCAAGGCGTCGTTGTTTAAAAATAAAGTTGATGTACTTTACGAACATAATTGGTGTGTAACCACAGGGTATTTAGTCGTGAAAAATTCCGAAGCTATACTTAAAAACGGTACAAAAGAAGTTGCAATAGGTCGTGATGTATAAAGGTTAATAGTTAGGCAGAGCTTGTAAAAATATGAACAGTTGTTAGCGTGACGAGTGGAACGTTTTGCCTAGATGTAAATAGTCTATTAAATGACCAAAAAAGGAATCATATATCATTTACAAGAATATTATTGGCTATATAATGCGCGCAAATTCGTTCATATTGGGTATATTATGTTTAAATCATTATCACTAGTTGTTGCTCTTTCTACTATTACATCTGTGTCTGCGCAGGTTGAATATTCAGCAGCCAATGCGTCACCAGAATCAAAAGTTTGTGTGATTGCAGCCCAACAAGGACTTAGTGCCGCACGTACGGAAGCACAAAAATACGGTATCAATATTTCTCGTTTCTCTAAAACTCTAGAGTGTAACGGTGAAGACATTCGTAACATCGCGAAACAAGCTGATTTCGCTCAAGCACAGACGCAAGATAAAGCGGTAGCACTTGTGGCTAAAACAGCATCTGCAGAAACGGAGCTTTGTATTAAGGCTGCTAAAGATGGCGTTGCTAGCATCGCTGTACATGGCCACAAAGCGCGCAGCCTACGTTGTAACAACTTACCAGTTAAAGAGTTTGTTAAGCAATATGGCAAAGTTGCTATCTAAGATAGCACGTTGATGTGTTGAAAAACGGTCAGGTTATCTATCTGACGTTGACAGAATTGCAAGAAAACGCCAGGTTTTTCCTGGCGTTTTTTTATTCACTTGCGAATAGTCGTTTATGGGTTCTACGAGCGTACTCATCGGTCATGCCACTCAAATAATCAGCTAAAACTCTCATTTGTTCGCTGGTCGAGTTCGCGACTTGGTATTGTTCTTGGGTGGTATAGGGCAACAAACGCATAGGATCGCTAGCGAGCGCTCGAAACAAATCAATGAGAAGATTTTGTCCACTAAATTCTATTTGCTGCATTTTAGGTTCCCTGATCAGCCGCTCAAAGACAAATACTTTTAGAATACTAAGAATATCAGCAAATTCACTATCCAAGGTTACATTATATTTAAGTAACGGTGATTCAAAATCAGGATTTTGAACGCTCAAAGCACTGTTGACGATAAATAAGTTCACCAGCTCACCGATAGCGTCTTTACGATAAGCTTCATCTCTAGAAAACAGACGTTGTGTTAGTCGCGTCAAATTTTGCTTTAACCATGGTGAACAGAGGGCTGTTAGTTTTGGTTCGGCGTAAAGAGTCCAATCAGCTAACGTCAAGGTATCAGTTGCAATCGCGTCTTCGAGATCGTGCACCGCATAAGCAATATCATCCGCCAACTCCATAATCGCACAATCTAAAGATTTGAACTGTGTTTTACAGCGATACTGGTCAATAACCTGATGCTGTTGCAGCAATGTTTTATCTGACTCGGTAAATGGCGCGATGATCCAATTGAATACATCGCTGTCACATTGGTAAATCCCTTTGGCTGGCAACCAATCGTTAGCTTTAATGAAGCGTTGGCTGGGGTCATGGCTTGGCTTGTTGAACCATAATTGATCTATGATCGCAGGGTATTTTACAAATCCTAGCAATGTCCTACGTGTTAGGTTCATGCCATACCCTTTGCTGTAAGGTTCTAATTTAGACACAATTCTAAGTGTTTGCGCATTTCCTTCAAAACCACCATGGTCTTTCATTAGGTAGTTCAAAGCTGTTTCTCCGCCATGACCAAATGGTGGGTGGCCAATGTCGTGTGCAAGACAAAGCGTTTCTATCAAGCTGGTTGATGGAAAGTGTTCAAACTCAGGGTTAGCAATTTTCAGATGCCGCAATAAACCACTACCAATTTGCGAAACTTCCAAAGAGTGCGTCAGACGTGTTCGATAAAAATCATTTACCCCGATACTCATAATTTGAGTTTTAGCTTGCAAGCGTCTAAATGCGGCTGCGTGAATGATTCTCGACCGATCGACCTGCCAGGGTGACCGATTGTCATTAGGACGATGTTTATGTTGCTCTGACAATCTTTGCTGCCAAACTGTTTGCATGGTTGCTCCGTACAATAAATAGTCGGCTGCTATACTTAAAGTCAACAGGCGAACTGTAATTCGCGTTTAATTGTTACTTTAAGTATAATGCGAGGCCAATTTATACGTAAAAAATAATGAGTTGTGTGCTTGTATACCGATACTAGCAAGCTAGTTCTAAAACTTACAGTCTAACGCATGGATATGACTGGCACACTAACACAGAGGAAAGACATGCAAGTCAGAGTAATTCAAATAGTTATATTTTTAGTGTCGGTTTGGGCATTGAGCTATCCGTTTTTGTATGAAACCACATCGCCACTGACCTCAGAGCAAAAAACTAAGCCCAAAAGACCAGTGGCGCCAAAGATTGTGGAAAAACCATTGCACAATGTAAAGCTGCCAGATTTTGGAAGTATCACTGATGTAAAAGAGAAAAAGCAGCGCTTCTTTGATTTCATAAAGCCCCATGTTATCGCCGAGAACACGAAAATCAGACAACAACGAGCGACTTTAGAAATTGCATTAATGATGCTGCAAGCAGGGCAGGCGTTAACCGAGGCGCAAACCAAGAAACTCAAAACTATTTTTACATACTATCGTTTAGACGACGCGCAATTCACGGTAGAAAGTGTACAAGAAGCACTAACACATGTTGATATTATTCCAAGAGAGTTAGCACTAATGCAGGCTGCGAATGAGTCAGCTTGGGGAACGTCACGTTTTGCAAGAATCGGTTTAAACTTTTTTGGTCAATGGTGTTACAAAAAAGGGTGTGGCATGGTGCCAAGGCACAGAGATAATGAAGCTGCCCATGAAGTTGCTGCGTTTCAATCGGTACGCGCGGCTGTGAAATCATACTTTAGAAATATCAATACTCACGACGCCTATCGCCAATTACGCGAAAAACGCGCCGAGCTTAGAGCAAATAAATTACCTATCGAAGCCACCTTGTTGACTCAAGGACTCATTGCTTATTCTGAGCGCGGTGATGCGTATGTAGAAGAACTTAATGACATGATCCGCCATAACAAGGATTACTTTGATGAAGAATAGCTACATTGTGTTTCTGGTGGCTGTACTCGCCTTTATCAGTAAGACTGTGAATGCCAAGGAATTTGTGGTGTCTTATGATGGCTTTTATGACCGTTTAAAAGTCGTAGAGAAAGGCAACTTTGAGTTTGCTCGCGTTAATTTTTATATTGTAGACATCGCAACACTTGAGCCTTGTAAAATTAAAAAAGGCGAAATAGTAACTGAGCGCTCATCCTCGCCACTTACCTATACGAGTCAGGCTCAGTTACTGTTACCCTACGATAAACAACTTGATAAAGATAAAGCGGTTGTTGTTATCGAGCCAGAAAACCCAAACCATGATTGCCAACTAAAGTTTCAAATAGAAACAGAACACTTTGGTGTGCAGAATTTGAATAAAGCGGATATCTATCAGCTGCATATGGAGTTTGATGAGTTGCTATCTGATTTATCTGGTTTTTTTGTCAGTAAGTTGATGAGTTTTTTATTGCCTGAACAAAAGGGCATTAAAATCACCTTTACGCACCCTGTTTCCTTTGCCGATGAACAAGTGCAATGTGCTCAAATGAGCTGTACTTTTGAAGTAAGTGACACATGGCAAGACAATTCGCAGAAGCTTAATACAAGTAATGCAAATATTAACATTGAACAAGTAACGCCTTGGATCAGTAAATAGTATCGACTTCCCAATCTGGCTCAATGCTCGTTGAGCCAGCCATTTTCTTTTAGTTCTTAACTTTTGCCAAATCATTTTATCTTTGCTAATCAATGGCAAGGCATGGCTCTATCTGCTACACCTATTACAGGCTGATAATTCAAAGGACGGCCCTGCTATGTTTGGTTTTCTAGAACATATGAGTAGATTTATAAAAGGTTACTTAAAAATCGTACGTTTACTGTGTTTGTGATGAGTGTGGTGTTGCTTGGCGCTACAGTGATTTTTTTCTTAGACCAACACACTAAATTAGAAGTAAAACAAGATATTCACAGCAAAATAAGTGACCAACTTTCTCTGCGATATAACCTGCTCTTGAGTAAATTGAATGACAAGAAAAAGGAGATTCGATTTCTACACGCTACACCGCCTGTAAAGGGAATCATGCGTGCAGTGAGCAACAACGGTATAGACCCGCTTGACGGCACAGTTGAAGCGCAATGGATATCTAGACTAGAGATTATATTCAAAGGCTATATTGAGAATCACCCAGATATTCTACAGTTAAGGTACATCGGATTCGCGGACAATGGCAAAGAGATAGTGCGTGTTGAACGGCGTGATGAAATCGTATCGGTTATTGATAAAAGATGTCTAGTTGTTTGAGGGAAGATCACACTCAGGAATGAAGACCCAGATGAAGTTGAAAAAGCCCTCAATAAAGTGGATAAATTTCTCCCAAAAGAATTAGTTGGCAGTATTAATAACTGCTTGAGAGAGTCTGATTTTCGTCGTGCTGAAACAATAGTCAAAGCTTATATTAATTCAAGGAGTAGTTAGATACTCGCATCTGTGTTGGGCAAACCCGCTCTACTTTTTTTAGGTCGTGATAATTTCTCTAAGATAAGAGAGATTAAACTAGTTCGTTAAGCAAAAAATCCGTATAATTGCCGCCCTTGAATTTCCATTGCAAATTTAGTCAGCGCCACTGACTATGTGGGTAGGTAGATGAGTCAAACAGATACGCGAAAAGAAGCTTTTGAATTTAACAAGCTACAAAAACGACTGAGAAGAAACGTCGGTAACGCCATTACCGATTACGGCATGATTGAAGAAAATGATGTAGTAATGGCCTGTATTAGTGGTGGTAAAGACTCCTTCGCAATGCTTGATATTCTATTACAGTTACAAAAAGTCGCGCCTATTTCTTTTGAAGTTGTAGCGGTCAACTTAGACCAAAAGCAACCTGGATTTCCTGAGCACATCTTACCTGAGTACTTTGAATCGCTGAACATTCCATATTATATCGTTGATAAGGATACCTACTCGGTAGTAAAGCAGAAGATCCCAGAGGGAAAGACAACCTGTGGCTTGTGCTCGCGATTGCGTCGCGGCACCTTGTATTCTTTTGCGGAAAAGATTGGTGCAACTAAAATTGCATTGGGTCATCATATGGATGATATGGTTGAAACACTATTTTTGAACATGTTTCATGGTGCACGCCTCAAAGGAATGCCTCCTAAGTTACGTTCAGATGACGGGCGTAATGTGGTGATCCGTCCACTTACCTATTGTCGTGAAAATGATTTAATAAGCTATGCCGAGCAAAAAGAGTTTCCGATTATTCCGTGTAACTTGTGTGGTTCTCAGGAAAATTTGCAACGGCAAAATATCAAAGCTATGTTGGTTGAATGGGACAAGAAAACACCAGGGCGCGTAGAAAATATATTCAAAGCAATGCAGAATGTCAGCCCAAGTCAACTTGCTGACAAAGAATTGTTTGATTTTGAGAATTTACCTTTAGACAGAAGCGAAGAACGTCAGGAATATGAATTTTCTGAAGCGGTAGTCTCATCGACTAACATTGATGAATCGTTGTTCATAGATGTCACCAATATCTAACCATCCCTTGATAAAAAGCCCCTCATTCGAGGGGCTTTTTGTTGATAATTAATCCTCTAGTGGACTTTTGTAGCCGTCTGGTTTCAGTGCGAGTACGTCGCAGTCAAGACTATCGATTACATGTTCTGCGGTGTTACCGATAAGCGCGGCGCTAAGTCCAGTGCGTCCAACCGTACCAATAACCACCAACTCAGACTTTTTATCTTTCGCCACCATAGGAATGACATCTTCAGGTAAACCCTCTCTAACTATGCAATCACTTTGGGCAATGGAGAAGGACGCTGCCAGTGCAAAGGTCTCTTCCTCGTGATGTTTTTTGACTGCCTCGTTATACTGCGTAGGATTAAACTCAGGGATTTCAATGGCAATATTAACCGGTGTAGCAGGGTAGGTGTTCACCAAACTGAGTTTTGCATTAGCAAGTTGGCAAATAAACTGCGCATCACTAATGATACGACGATTGAGCTCCAAATGTTGCTCGTTGTCGCTTACCGCATTAACGGCTGCAAGTATATGGCCGTGAGCTGGCAGTCTTGATCTTTAACCAACAACACTGGCGCAGGACACTTACGGATGAGGTGCCAATCGGTAGGGGTAAAGATCACAGACTTTAAGGTATCATGTTGATGAGTACCTTTGACTACGAGATCATAGTCATCTTTGATAACGGTTTTAATGATTGCTTCATAGGGGCGGTTATGCCAAAGCACCTGGCTATGAATGTTGATCCCCTCTACATTTTTTAAAATCTCATCTATCCAAGCTTCTCTATCTTTTACCACTGCGTCACGCATTGCTTCGCGTTCGTCCTTCGAAAGCATGGTGGTCATTTCATACGAAAAATCATAGATAGATAGGAATGCGGTTACCTCAGCACCAGTTTTCTTGGCGAGGGTAATAGAGCGCTGTAAGCTGTCTTGTTGCGCTTTGGTTGGGTCTATAACGGCTAAAATGCGTTTAATTTTGTCCATCGCAAGTTCCTTAACGTGCTTTGTTAGCTAAATCAGTTAAATTTAAGTGTAACTGATTTAGCGCAAGGTTAAAGAATTTACCAGTAATTCGTTGCGTTAGATCAAATCGAAATGGCAGCAGTTCGTGCCAGTGCAGGAATATCTAAAATAGTAATAAATTTACCTTCAACCTTAATAATCTCAGACTTTTGGAAGCGACTAAGTAGGCGACTAATGGTCTCTACGGTGAGTCCTAAATAGTTACCTATCTCACCTCGGGTCATGGTAAAGCGAAACTCTTTGCGAGAGAAGCCACGCTCACCAAAGCGATTTGATAGATTAAAAATAAACGTCGCCAGACGTTCTTCAGCGGTTTTTTTATTTAGCAGTAGCAACATCTCTTGATCGTAGTTGATCTCGCTACTCATCAGACGCATTATTTGCTGACGTAACTTAGGAAGCTTACCCGCAAGTTCGTCTAATGTGTCAAATGGGATTTCACACACCATCGATGTTTCTAGTGCTTGTGCAAAGCTTTGGTGCTGCATTTTGTTAATGGCATCAAAACCTACCAAATCCCCCGCTAAATGAAAGCCAGTGATTTGCTCATCGCCTTGCTCAGATAGGGTATATGACTTAAATGACCCTGAACGGACCGCAAAGATAGAATTCAGTGGAGAACCAGACTCAAACAAGTAGTCGCCTTTGTGTAGCGGCTTTTTTCGCTCAATGATTTCATCAAGTTTGTCCATTTCATTCCCATTTAGGGTGAATGGTAAACACAACTGGCTGATACTACAGTTATTACAGCTTATCGTACATTGGCTTTTAGCACGATTTTGATTGTTTAAATCCATAATAAATCCATTCTCTAAGACTTCTTACCTAGGTTAATGTACTAATCTATCGGTTGCAATGATTAGTAGATAAATACCATACCAAATGAAAATACTGCCCAATGCAACTCTGATCAGAGTATGGTTCAAAAAACGGCTCAGTTTTTGGGCTGAATGGCCCACTGCGAGCATCGCAGGCAAGGTACCCAGTGCGAAGCTTAACATGATTAGAGCGCCGTAACTTGCAGAGTCCGCTTGGAGTGTCCATGTCAGCGCAGAATACACAAGACCACATGGTAACCAACCCCATAACATGCCATACGCAAAAACCCGAGAGTAGCTTGTAACTGGTAACAAAAATTTATTCAACTTGACTAAGTGCTGCCATATGACGGTTTTTGCGCCAGCCTCTAGCCATTGCAAGGTACTGGCTAGGCGCATGACATAAATACCCACTAGCAACATGAAGACGCCGCTCAGCATCTTTAAGCTCAGTGCAAATGTTGTGTTTTGTTTTGCAAAAGCCCCGCCCAATGTTGCCACCAAAGCCCCTGCAAACATATAACTAGCAATTCGCCCTGCATTGTAGAGCAAACTTACCCGCCACGTATTTAGCGTCGAGGACGCCAACTGTAAGCTAGATGCAATACCACCACACATCACAAGACAATGTCCGCTGCCAACCAAACCCATAATGAAAGCACTAAGCAAGCTAATCTCGTTCATTGGCGTTTTTATGCTGCTCTTTGTCGTCTTCGAATAATATACTGTGGCCTTGTTTTTCTAAGTCGGAAAACTGCTCGCTTTTAACTGCCCAAAAAAATATCCCAATGGCGATAATCACGAATAGAATAGCGATTGGGATTAACACATAAATGATACTCATATCTTTAACAACCTAAGTGAATTACCTATCACTATTATAGAACTTGCTGACATACCTATAACGGCCACCCAGGGTGGTACCATACCAAGCGCGGCTAATGGTAAGATTGAAGCGTTATAGAGCAATGAAATTGTTAAGTTTTGCTTAACCACTCGGCGGGTATGTTTAGCAACTTGTTGTAACTGTATAATGGCGTTTAGATTACTCTTAAGTAACACAACATCGGCTACATTTTTTGAAATATCAGCACCAGTTTCCATGGCTATCGATAGATGTGCGCTATTGAACACTGGGCTGTCATTTACGCCATCACCTATCATCGCAACAACTTCACCTTGGGCTGACCACGAATCTACCGCGTTTAGTTTATCTTGTGGTGAACAATTACTGAGTTGCGAATCTAAGCCAAGCTGTTGAGCAAGTTGTGCACCCGCGATACTGCTGTCCCCTGTCAGCATATGACAGGATAAACCATTTCTTTGCAGCGCTTTAATAACCGAGTGAGCGTTGTCGCGCACTTTGTCATTGAGTAGAAACTCTGCCACAGCCTTTTGATTGATAAACAAGGTGGCTTGTGATTGGCCTTTTTGTTCACCAAACCAATCACTTTTGCCAATAGCAATTTCATCAGTTTCCAGCTTAGCACTGATCCCAATACCCGGGTGAACAACAACGTCTTGCATATCGTGATGAATGCTAAGGTGTTGCGAAAACGCCTCTGCGATAGGGTGCTCTGAATAGCGTTCTAAACTGGCTGCTAGCGCTAAAACTTGTTGTTCGCAATATTGACTATCTAGAATGTTTACCTGCTGGATGGAGAATCGACCTTCAGTTAAAGTACCGGTCTTATCAAATGCAACGCGAGTAAGTTTGGTCAGCGTTTCCAACACATGACCTTCTTTTATTAAAACGCCTTGCTTCGTTAAGTTGGCGACAGCACAGGTAAGAGCGGTCGGTATTGCCAAACTGAGTGCACAAGGGCAGGTTGCTACTAAGACAGAAATGGTTACCCAAAAGGCTTGTTCAGGGGAGACGGAGTACCAACCAATAGCCGTCAAAGAAGCAAATACAAGTAAGCAAGCAACAAACCATTGCGCGACCTTATCTGTGATCTCAACTAACTTGGGGCGCTTACTTAATGCAGAGTGTTGTAAGCGAATGATTTGATTGAGTAGTGTGTTTTGCCCAATTTTGTTAATTTCAATGCTGATCACACCATCATGATTGATAGTGCCCGCAAAAACCTGATTACCCTCATACTTACTTACAGGTAAATGCTCCCCCGTCATCATTGACTCATCTACACTTGTTTTACCGTGTAAAATCAGGCCATCGGCCGGAATGGTTTCGCCCGGTTTAACTAAAATTTTGTCCGCCAACTTTAGGTTTTTGGCCGCGATGATTTGTTCGTCATCGCCAGCAGTGATTTTTCGAGCGGTTAATGGCAATAATTTCTGTAAGTTAGCTGTAAATTCACTGGCTTTTAAACGGGCTCTAAACTCTAGATATTTACCCAACAGCAATAAGAATGTGAACATACAGATAGATTCAAAATAGACTTCACCCACTTCCATAACCGTGGCGTAACAACTGGCTCCATAAGCGCCAAAGATAGCCAGTGAAACGGGCAAGTCCATATTGAGTTGTTTAGCTTTTAGCCCTTTGATGGCATTGGTTAAAAAGGGCAGTGCAGAATACAGGATCACAGGAGAGGCGAGTACTAGACTTATCCAGCGAAAATACTGTTCAAAGTCGTCTTCCATGCCTGAAAACATACCAAAGTACATAGCAAAGGCGAACATCATGACCTGCATAGTCATGATACCGGCTACACCTAAACGGCGGATATAGGCCTTGGCAGCGGCTTGTTTTTGAGTAGCTTCATCATCGGCTTGAAATGGGTAGGCTTTATAGCCGATTTGCATCAGTGATTGGATGATGTCGCTTAACAGTATCTGTTTGGCATTCCACAAAATCATGGCGCGGTGAGTCGAGGTGTTAACATCGACTCTTGCCACCCCCTTTAGTGCCAATAGTTGCTTTTCAATCAGCCAAGCGCAGGCTGCACAGCTTATGCCCTCAACACTGAGTAATACTTCACTCAACTCCCCAGAGTGGGTGACAAAATCTTGTTGAACATCATGATTGTCATAACTTTTAATGAGACTCAGTTGTTCAGGAACCAACTCATCAATTTTACCCGCGGTTTTGGTTCTAAACTTGTAGTAGTCGCTCATTCCCTGACTAAGGATTGTTTGTGCGACAGTTTGGCAACCAATACAGCAAACGGGTTGAGCTTGACTTTGATAAACCACTTCACCGGTGTAACCTTGTGGAATGGGTTCAAGACAATGAAAACAAGCTTGTGCCATGTTAATTACTTATATTCTGGAGATATTTTCAAAATTTCCTGACTCGGAAGTTGGATGTTTTCTTTTAACTTCCAACTGCCATCCATAGGCTCAATAAATACCGTATACGCGCCTTGCTGGATCTGCTCAAGAATCGCGGTAAACTCGCCATTTGCATTGGGCAACAAATTGACATTGAAGTCATGAGCTTTGATAGTTCTATGATAAAAAGAAGCTTTTAGGGCTTTAACTTTGCTGTGATCACCTTTGGTAAACACAAATTTTATGTAGTCGTTGTCTACTTGCAAGTCACCGTGTAGGTAAAGAGCCTTCGCTTTGTTGAACTTGGTCAGTTCTAAGTTGATTGCTTTACCTTTTTTGTAATAGTCATCAACCACCATGTCAGGACCATTACCGACGGCAACGAAGACTAAAACCACACATGCAACGATGGTTGCAAGCGGGAAAAACATTAAAAACCAAGGCCAAAAATTCTTATACCACGGAGTAGGGTTCATAACGACTCTAATGCTTGAAAAGTGTGGCGATATTTTATCTTATTTGTCGTTAAATACCTAAAAAAAAGCCTCCAAATGGAGGCTTTTTTGATCTTAATTAACAATGGCGTTGTTATTGTTTATTTTGCGATAAGCTATAAACATACGCAGTCAATAAGTGTACTTTGTCTTCACCTAGAATATCTTTCCAAGCAGGCATTACACCAGCACGGCCATGGTTAAGTGTTTCTTCAACGGCACGTTGAGAACCACCATACAACCAGATGTTATCTGTTAGGTTAGGTGCGCCAAATGGTAGGTTATGAGCAACAGAACCTTTACCGTCCATACCGTGACACGCAGCACACATAGCAAACTTAGCCTTACCAGCTTCTGCATCTTTTTGGTTAACTTTACGGCCAGAAAGACTTAACACGTAAGCGGTCATTTCTTTAACGCCTTGCTCACCCAATGCATCTTTCCAAGGTGGCATAGCTGCAACACGACCTTGTAGTAGTGTTTCTTTGATCTTGTCAGGTGTACCACCGTATAACCAGTCGTCATCTGTCAAGTTAGGGAAACCTGTACCACCACGAGCGTCTGAGCCGTGACACTGAGCACAGTTTTGAGCGAATAAGCGTTGACCAATTTCAAGAGCTTTTTCGTCTTTTGCTAGTGTTTCGATGTCTTGCTTAGCATAGGCCTCGAAGATAGGACCAAAACGCTCTTCAGCGGCAATGATCTCTTGGTCTAACTGTACTTTTTCACCGTTAGCTAGCGCCTCTTCAGTTGCTTTTTTTGACTCAGCAAGTGACGTTACACCTTGGTTTGAGCTGGTCCACTTTGCTAGACCTTGCCAGTTACCAAGACCTGGGTACGCTGCTAAATAGTACACAGCCCAAACAAATGTTGCGAAGAACATATAAGTCCACCACTTTGGTAGTGGGTTATTGATTTCTTCAATTCCGTCAAACTCGTGACCACAGCTTTCGCCTTCTTTAACACCTACATAGTTTTTTAGGTTCCAAAGCAATAAGCCTAAGATCAGAGCAAGACACGCAAGGGTCAGTACAATGACCCAAATACTCCAAAAGCTAGTCATTTTTCAGACTCCTTTTCCTCGTTAGAGATTGTTTTTTTATGCTCTTTTTCATCTTCAAAAATGGCATTAGCTGCATCGTCAAAACGACGCTTAGTGCTTTTGCTATATGCCCAAGCAACAATCACAATAAATAGTACCAAAATTACCAGAGTCAAAATGCCTCTGTATGTGCCGTAATCCATAATAATTACTTCAAGTGTGTGCCAAGTTGCTGAAGGTAAGCAATGAGGGCTTGCATCTCTGTTTTGCCCTTAACTGCTGCTTCTGCACCTTGAATATCTTCTTCGGTGTATGGCACACCAAAGCCTTTGAAGACTTCAAGTTTTTTGGCGGTTAACTTACCGTCTAGTACATTTTCATCTAACCAAGGATAGCCTGGCATGTTCGACTCAGGCACCACTGAACGTGGGTCCATTAAGTGTGCATAGTGCCAGTCATCAGAGTAACGTTGACCTACACGTGCTAAGTCAGGACCAGTACGCTTAGAACCCCACTGGAATGGGTGATCCCATACTGACTCACCAGCAACAGAGTAGTGGCCATAGCGCTCTACCTCGTCACGGAATGGGCGGATCATCTGTGAGTGACAGTTGTAACAACCTTCACGAACATAAATGTCACGACCTTCCATCTCAAGCGCAGTTAATGGACGTAGCCCATCAACTGGCTGAGTTGTATCTTTTTGGAACATCAGTGGTGTGATTTCTACCAGTGCACCAAAGCTAATCGCAAATACAGTCAGAATAGCCATTAGGCCAACGTTCTTTTCTACGATTTCGTGTTTATTGGCTGAATTATTATTGCTCATAATCTACACCTCTTAAGCCATTTGCGCGTTTGCGTCAGTGGCAAGTGAACCACTTTTTGCAGTTACTGTGCGCAGCACGTTGTATGCCATTACCAGCATACCCACAACGATGAACACACCGCCAAGGAAGCGCATGATGTAGAAAGGTTTAGACGCTTCAAGAGATTGAACGAAGCTGTACATTAACGTACCGTCTGCGTTTACTGCACGCCACATCAGGCCTTGCATAACACCAGAGATCCACATTGCAACGATATACAATACAACACCTACGGTATGTAACCAGAAGTGGGTGTTAACCAGCTTAACGCTGTACATGTTACCGTGACCAAATAGTGCTGGAATTAAGTGGTAGATGGCACCGATTGAGATCATAGCAACCCAGCCTAGGGCACCAGAGTGTACGTGGCCCACAGTCCAATCAGTGTAATGAGAAAGCGCGTTTACTGATTTAATTGCCATCATTGGTCCTTCGAAGGTAGACATACCATAGAAAGACAACGACACAACTAAGAAACGAAGTACTGGGTCAGTACGTAGCTTATGCCATGCACCTGATAGCGTCATGATACCGTTGATCATACCACCCCAAGATGGAACGAATAGAATCACAGACATAACCATACCTAAAGACTGAGTCCAGTCAGGTAGCGCTGTGTAGTGTAAGTGGTGAGGACCTGCCCAAATATATAAAGAAACAAGCGCCCAGAAGTGAACAACCGATAAACGGTAAGAGTAAACTGGACGACCTGCTTGTTTAGGTACGAAGTAGTACATCATACCCAAGAAACCAGCAGTAAGAAGGAAGCCTACCGCATTGTGGCCATACCACCACTGAACCATCGCATCTACAGCACCCGCGTAGATAGAGTATGATTTAGTTAATGATACTGGCACAGCCATGCTGTTTACGATATGAAGAATCGCAACAGTAATAATGAAACCAGCATAGAACCAGTTTGCTACATAGATATGAGACACTTTGCGCTTGATTAGCGTGCCAAAGAATACCACTGCATAAGATACCCAAACTACCGCTATTGCGATATCGATAGGCCACTCTAGCTCTGCATACTCTTTAGAAGAAGTAATACCTAGCGGCAATGTGATGGCTGCTGAAACAATGATAGCTTGCCAACCCCAAAAGGTGAAAGCGGCTAATTTGTCTGAGAAAAGGCGCGTTTGACAAGTACGCTGAACAACATAGTAAGATGTTGCAAAGAGTGCACTTGTACCAAATGCAAAGATTACTGCGTTCGTATGTAACGGACGAAGTCGAGAGTAAGTCAACCATGGTGTGTCAAAGTTCAAAGCTGGCCAAGCTAGTTGGGCAGCAATAAGAACACCAACACCCATGCCAACGATGCCCCAAATCACTGTCATGATAGCGAATTGGCGTACAACCTTATAGTTGTACTCAGTTTGTGATGCTACTGTTTGGCTCATTTTCTGGATTCCGCTGCAATTAATGCGATTAGAAATGAATTACCTGCATAAACAGGCCCTGCTTATTATTTCAACAAGTTCGTTTAAAAATAAATCTGATTAAGCAAATTTATTTCAAACCAACTTGAGAAACCCTTATTTTTGCAAGGAAATGATAATTTTTTTGCAAAAGAAAAGATACCTCAAACACCTAAAATTATGACATCAATCAAATTTTCGGCAATAAATTGCTCAACTATTCACCAATGTGGATTCTCTACAAATTCTGCATTACCATTGCGCAGTTCTGCACAGACCCATTAGGATAAATAATGACCAAGTTTTGGTTTTTTTACGCACTTGTTGCTGTGAGTGTATTGAGCGCATGCTCAGACCCTTCGACCATTATACATGAAAGTTCAGAAAAAAGTGAAAGTTCCTCACATTTAACAAACTGTATTGAAGCTAAGCCTTGTATTGACGCAGAGGGCGTTAGGGTCTGGTATAGCCAAGCAGTGCTTGAGGGGGAACAGGAATTTGAGGTAACGCTGGAAGTAGAACCACATATTCACGTAAATTCGGCGATGTTGTCCGGAGAGAACATGAACATGGGCTACATTCCAGTACTTTTTACGCCCTTATCAGCGACGCGTTACAGAGCAAAGGCGATGGTGGGTCTATGTAGTAACGAACTAATGCAGTGGCGTTTAACCATTGAGTTAGAAAGTAGCAACGATAATTCCATGTCTAAAGTGTTTCCTTTATACATCACTCAATAACCACAGAGACAATAAATGAATAAAGCCCATGTCATAGAGCACATCAGATTTGCCCTAGAGGCTAAGCTTGCAGAAGCCAAGCAAGCAGCAGACAGTGCGCGCATCGATGCCACGCACGAACAAAGCGCTGCTGAAACCCAATATGACTCGTTAAGTATAGAATCGGGATATTTGGCTCAAGGCCAAAGCGAACGTGTAAATGAAGCGCACAGATCAATTACCCTGTTTGAGCAAAGCTATGATTTACAAAACGCCGATAAAGTGACCGTAGGGAGTTTGATCAAAGCCATCGACTTAGATGATGAAACACACTGGTTTTACTTCGCTCCAAGTGAGGGAGGCCTGAAAGTAACAGTGCAAAAACAAACTGTATTGGTGATAACCCAATCGGCGCCAATAGGACAAGTGATGTTCAGCAAAATGATTGGTGATGAATGTGAATACCAAGTAGGAAGTCAGACATACAGCTTTGAGATTTTGGATATTTTATAGCATATCTCACGGGGTTTTCTTTGCGGATGAAAGCAAGATGGGCGTCGTGCGGTGGTAACTTTAAAGCGATTTTCAACATGAATTTCTATAAAAATTATATTCATGCTCTATCTATCATAATATTGCTGGGTTTTGTTCCGAGCTATATTTTACAATACCAATCACTGACACTAATGCATCATTTTCATGCGCTGCTCTCATTTATATGGTTAGTAGGCCTAAATGCACAGCCCGTATTAGTAGTTCATAGATTGGGCACTATACACAAGGCTTTCGGTTGGTTTTTAGTGTGTGTTGGGGCGCTTATGCTCATTTCTACTTTCACTCTGTTTATCAGCACGTTTGAAACCAGAGTTAATCAAGGAGCGATATTTCGTCTCGTTTATTTACTAGATTTATTCTTATTGCCTTCATTTGTTATTTTTATGCTGTTAGCCCTTGTTAATAGAAAACACCTAATGCAGCATACTAGCTATGTTGTACTTGCAACCATAATGCTACTTCCTCCAGGTTTAGGACGCTTAATTTATGGCATATTGCTAATGCCGTTATCACTTCCTGTGAGACTATTCTTTGAGCCAATGATTGCGCTGACTGTCGGTTTATTATTATATTTTGGTCATCGTCAACATTGGCACTTTAGACCCACAAAATTCGCATTAAGTGGACTGTGTGTGACAACTGCTTTGTGTTACGTATACACGTATTATAGGTAACCTAAACCGGTGCCGATTATTATTTAACATGACCTATCTATTAAAACCCAACACACTATGGCTTGTATGAAACCAATGAGAAAGAGTATAACGAGAACTCTATTGAGTGTTAGCTCAGGAAATGAGGGCGTATATTTTATTGCGTTGACAATGCATGCTTCCCTAGAATAAATAAATGTAGAAGCACATTAACTAAGGAGAGTGATATGGCACAACAAGCCACGAGTTATCAATTTACCGCTAAGTTATTACGTCCAAAAGATATAGAAGATGGAGATGATTGGGCGTTCGTTGTTCTGCCTCATGATGCGAGCGCCTGTTTACCTCGTCGAGGGCGTACAACGGTGGTAGGGAAGACCAATGAGCAGCCATTTCAACAGTTACTTGAGCCAGACGGACAAAAAAGCCAATACGCACTTTGCAGAACTTGCGCGTTTTGAGATACGGGGCATAGATAAAGAACCAGAACCTGACGTGCCGTATGACTTGCTTAAAGCCCTAGAGCAGGACCCGCCTGCGCTAGAAACTTGGCAAGCTACGACGACTATTGCACGTGTTGACTGGATACATCGGATCACGACTGCCAAACAAGCGAAGACGCGGCTTAAGCGAGTCAATGATGCGTGCAGTATGTTAAGTGAAGGGAAAAAGAGAGTGTGTTGCTTTGATACCTCAGGGTTTTACAGCAAGGCTTTTGGTGCCCCAGAAATCAGATGATTAAGGACGTTGACAGTATCTGAGTCTATCTACTTGAACAACTATATAAAATTCCTTTTAAACCTTTGCGCAAACTTGTGCGACTAAGCTGGTTTTAAAGGAGAATATATAATGTCAAAAAGGCTAGTCACATCGATCACTTTAGCATTAGGGATGTGGATGACCTCGCAACCTGTCATCGCTCAGCAAATATTATTAACCAATGGGGTGCTGTTAGACCCAAATAACCAAAGTGCGCGCAAGCAACATTTATTGATGGACAATGACCAGATCATCGGTCGTTTTGATGTTATCCCAGAAGACTTTAGCGGTAAGCGAGTAGATATCAGTAACAAATATGTGATCCCCGGTCTGATAGACATGCACACTCACACATTTGGCAATCGTGCGCCAAACACGAATACAGAAAATATGGGGCCGAGTACCACAGCGCAAGTTGTACAGCATGCGGGGGTCACGGGCCTAGTGGATTTGTTTGGTAATGAGCAAACATTATTTGAGCATCGACGGTTACAACAGCAAGGGCTCATAGGTGGTGCAGACATTTATACCAGCTTATCTTGTTTGACTGCACCAGGTGGACACTGCTCCCAGTTTGGGGAAACACGCACCATCGCTAATGAGGAAGAAGCGGCAAAGCACATCTCTGAGTTAGCCCAAAAGCAGGCTGACGTTATAAAACTTGTCAGTACCTTGGGGGGAAGATTACCTTCACTTTCTCCACAGTTATTGAAGTTTTCCGTTGCTCAGGCCCATAAGTATCGTCTTAAAGTCATTGTTCATGTTCACACGCTTGCGGATGTAGAAAGTGCTATCGCTGCAAAAGCTGATGCTATAACACATCTACCTGATGACGGCGTTGTCTCCAAGAGCTTGGCGCAAAGGTTATCAAAGCATGGTGTTATTGTGATCCCAACTCTTGCCTGTGATACAGATGAATATGAGTTCTTGTTTTCGGACGTACTTGATTCAAACTTAGTGAAAAAACTGACTGCACCTAGGGTTATTGAAGGTTATCGACACCAAGCTGCTCAAATGACAAGTGAACAAAAACACAAAGCTCAGCAGAGAACATTGAAATACTATCAGTCAATCAAAAACTTAATAGCAGCAGATGTGGTGTTACTAACAGGCACGGATGCGGGAAATTATGGAACCCTACAAGGTTTTAGTTTGCATCGAGAATTATTGAAGTTCGCAGCCGCCGGGTTAACGCCATGGCAGGCACTAGCCAGTGCAACGAGTGAACCCAGACGGTTCCTAGGTAAACCCCCTGGCTTAGAAGTGGGGGCGCAATCTAGTGTTGTTATTCTTAATCATTCGCCAATAGAAAATATCATTAATACCCAAACAATCCACGCTGTGTTGCATAAAGGAAAATACATTGAAAATAAACTGTAAAATTTAGCGGGGTGTACACCTTAAATTACTTGTTATTATCCCTTTGAACACAAAACAAAAGGAAATTACAATGAACTTAAAACTTAAAAAGAAACTCATTAAGTCTCTATCAAAAGACGACAAGCAGCTTCCACGTGATGCAACTAAACAAATCGGTGGTGGAGCCTCTCTTATCAGATGGCCTACAGACTACTGGATGTGTGGCGAGCCTGATTAATCCTAGCTAGACCCCAACGAGAAGAAGCACGTTAGTGCTTCTTTGTTTCATACTCAAGCAGTCAAATGATTTCACGTTTGTCATTCAAGATTAAGAAACAAACTTGAGCGAATGGGTACATATGCTCATTTTCACGGCATCAAGTTCCATCTATTTGTTCTACAGGATGTTGTTGCCACAGTGATTAATACGCAATCTCTAAATGTAAAAAGGAAATTCAATGAACTTAAAGCTAAAAAAGAAACCAATAAAGTCACTATCTAATAGTGATAATAAACTGCCAATTGATGCAACTAAACAGATTGCTGGTGGAAGTATATCTTGGCCGTCATATGGCGAGCCTGATTAATCATCGTTTCGTGAACTGGAAGCATGTAAATGCTTCTTCGTTTGGACTTTCAACAGTTAGATGATTTCTTACACCTGCCATTCAAGATTAACAAACGTACTTAGCAAATGGATGAAATCGAAGAAATCGATGGACACGCTCGTGTCACCATTTCAAGTTTAGTCTCGCTATGCTAAAGGGTACTACAGCTACTCTATCTGCTGAATTGGAACGTATTTAGTAGAAATACGTTTAGTTCTTATTTTTTTCTATAAGAAATATTATTTAAACCTTGTTATAACGAGTTGGCTTTAAAAGGGTTGGTTATTTAAATTTATCTAGTATTTTTTGTTAACTAAAGTGGTGATTATCGATACTGATAATTTTGACAGGTCGTTTATAAATTTTTAATTGTTATTATCTTTGCGGCACTAAACAAACTAAAAGGAAATAAAATGAATTTAAAACTTAAAAAGAAACCGATGAAATCTCTTTTCAATAACGATAATCAACTTCCTAACGATGCAACTAAGAAAGTTGCGGGCGGCGGTTGGTGGCCGACAGAGTGGAGAGTTTGTCGCTCATATGGCGAGCCAGATTAATAGTTAATTATCTTGCAATAAAAGAGACATATGAATGTCTCTTTTTATATTCAAACTTTTATGCTTAATAACGCTTGAAATTGCTTGTTCTAGCTCTCTGATTAATGGGAGTAATTGCGCCATTTACATTCTTTTTAAACAAAGCGTCAAGGCCGAATAGATATGTTAATAATGCCATTTTAAGCTAAGTGGTAGTAGAAATAAAAGGCTATTTGCGTTTTACCGATAGCTGACATTGAGGCTAAGAGAACAGTTTTCTTCTTACCACTTTACGGTACTCGCTCGGAGTTTGGTTAAGACGAGTCTTAAATACTCGAGTTAACAAACCTTGAGAATTAAAGCCCACGGATAGTGCGATGTCTTGAATCGATAAATTGCTACTGGCAAGCAACTCTTTGGCACCTTCAAGACGCAGAGATTGCAGGTAGTCTGTTGCGGTTTGTCCAGTGGCTGCTCGAAAACGCCTATTAAATGTACGCTGGCTCAAATCGAATTGTTGAGCGACCTGTGCCAGAGAAAGCTCATTGCTGTAGTTATTTTTTAGCCAAAATTGAATCGCTGCAATTTGTTCATCAGGATGCTTATCGACAGCGCCTTCCATATAGCGCTGTTCCTCGTATGGCTTGCGTATTTCGTGAGAAAAGTTTTGCTGTACGTGATGGGCAGCGGCTCTGCCGTACAGCAGTGAAATTAAATGGACTATGACATCCGCCAGTGCATTTAAACTGGCGACGGTGTAAATACGTTCAGATTGTGTAATAAAAAAATCGGGTTTCAGGCGCACTTTTGGGTAATTACGCTCAAATTGTTTGGCATAATGCCAGTGTGTGGTCGCAGGGTGACCATCTAGCAAACCAGACTCTGCTAAAAAGCAAACGCCGGTTCCTACGCCAATAATGGTTGCTCCATTACTCCAACTTGCCTTTAACTCATAGGCCAATTTGGGGGTTTTGCGTATCACAGGTCTTGGATTACGCCAGATACTTGGCACTATGACATAGTCTTGTTGGGCAATCTGGGTTAAATCTCCATTGGGGATTACTTGCATACCAAGTTCATTTGCATGCGGGGTACTTTGTTCGCTTAGCCAAGACAGTTTTAAAGGACGAAAAGCAGCACCTAAGTGCCTCTTTGCGTAAGCTTCTCCTGCACGTAACATCTCTGCAGGCATGGTGACACTGGTTAACAGCATGTGTTCATATAGGGTAAAAGCAATACTAATGGCTTGGTTCATCTGGTCTGACCATTGTTTTTTGGCTAAAAAGTTATGTTATTTGGCTAATATTGCATTATTAAGTTTTAAACTTCCAACTAAAATCGATGATATTAATAGTTTTATAGAATGAATCACATGACAGCATTACCTTTGATTGTTGGGATGGGGGGGATTAACGCCGCGGGGCGCACCTCATTCCATCAAGGATTTCGTCGTATCGTTTTGGATAAGTTGACTCAAAAGGCGCGACAGGAAACATTTTTAGGCTTAGCTACACTGATGAATCTAGTGTCTTATAAAGATGGCACTCTGGTGTTACAAGCTGATGGCAGTGTGATCTCAGCTGATCAAATAGAGGCGTTACTTGGTGAACAAATCAAAGCAGGTACTTTAATTCGTAAGATAGAAAGCAACCATTTCGACGTTGACGCAACGCATTGGCAGCAAAAACTTACAATAAAAGGCCATGATGCAGAAGGTTTTAAATTCACATGCCGCAAAAGAGACTTGCCATCACCCGTGCCCTCAAGTTGGACAGTAGAAGAATTAGACAGCAAAACGGTGTCGGTGCAGGTTCCAGATCAACTGGATGTTAAACACGACAGTTACCGAGATAATCCAATTAAAGCTGCGGGGCAGTTCCCAACAGGCTTTGAGCCTGCGAAGATGTATAACAGCCGCTACCAACCAAGAGGATTACAGGCGACGATATTTGCTGCCACAGATGCAGTGCGTTCAACTGGGCTGGATTGGCATCAGGTTATGAACAGTGTTAGACCAGACCAAATTGGTACGTACTCAGCCTCAATCGCTGGACAAATGAATGATGAAGGATTTGGCGGCCTCGTTCGAGCCCGTATGAAGGGCGAGCGTGTAAGTACTAAGCAATTAGCTTTAGGCCTAAACACGATGTCTACTGACTTCATTAATGCTTATGTAACGGGCAACGTGGGTACCACTTTTACCGCATCGGGTGCTTGCGCAACGTTCTTGTATAACTTGCGCGCCGCCGTAAATGATATTCAGGCAGGTAGGACGCGAATTGCAATCGTGGCCAGTGTCGAATGTGCCTTGACTCCAGAAGTTATTGAAGGCTTTGGTACGATGGGGGCACTTGCCAATGAAGATGGACTGAAAAAACTCGATAACACTGAGCAGGTTGATTATCGGCGTACCAGTCGACCATTTGGTGAGAACTGTGGCTTTACCATAGGTGAAGGGGCGCAAGTCGCGATTCTTATGGACGACGAACTCGCTCTGTCTCTTGGCGCAGAAATCATGGGTTCTGTGGTCGATGTGTTCGTTAATGCCGATGGCATTAAGAAATCAATTACAGCACCAGGTCCGGGCAATTACATTACCATGGCAAAGTCTGTCGCCTTGGCGGAGCAGATCGCGGGTCGTGAAGCGCTGCAAACTCGCAGTTTTATCTTGGCCCATGGCTCTAGTACACCGCAAAACCGTGTTACCGAGTCTTTAATTTATCATAAAGTTGCACAAGCATTTTCAATCAATGGATGGAAAGTTGCGGCTCCTAAGGCGTATGTGGGTCATACCATCGCGCCAGCTAGTGGTGATCAACTTGCTATGGCTCTTGGTGTGTTTAGTCACAATATCATGCCCGGCATAACCACCATTGATAAAGTGGCAGATGATGTGTACAGCGACCACTTGGATATCCGTACTGAGCATTATGAATGTGACGATATGGACATCGCATTTATTAATTCTAAAGGTTTTGGTGGTAACAATGCTACGGCAACCGTTTTTTCGCCAAAGCAAACCATGCGCCTTTTAGAGAAGCGTTACTCTGAGGGTGTATTTACTGAATATCAGAACAAACTCAGCAACACAAAACAAGCGCAAGCACAGTATCAACACGCCGCTGATTTGGGTCAATATGAACTTATCTATCGTTTTGGAGAGGGGCAAATTGATGAGTCAGGTTTACTGATCAGCAAAGATTCGCTCACTATCCCAGGTTTTGAGCAAACAATCTCTTTGACGGAGATTAACCAATATACGGATTTAAGCTAGAAAAGCATTGTTAAGCAAAGTAGGGCGCTCATCGGAAGAGCGCCTTTTTGTTTTACTGATCAATTACTTTTTATGGATACCAATCAAAGATTGCTAACCTTTGACGCTTCGCGCACCAAAAGCTCTTGACGGACAATGTTGGCCCCTTCACTTAATGCGTTGAGCTTGGCACTGGCAACTGCACGGGGCAAAGGCGCCATACCACAGTTAGTGCAAGGGTATAGTTTGTCAGCGTCAACAAATTCAAGCGCTTTCCTAAGCGTGTTGGCGACTTCATCTGCAGTCTCAATCGTATCACTTGCCACATCAATGGCACCGACCATCACTTTTTTGCCACGAATAAGTTCAAGTAGCTCGATTGGTACTTGGGAGTTATGGCATTCCAGCGAAATAATATCGATGTTTGATTTTTTTAGTTTTGGAAATACCTCTTCATATTGTCGCCACTCAGACCCTAAAGTCTTTTTCCAATCAGTATTAGCTTTGATCCCATAGCCATAACAAATATGTACTGCGGTTTCACATGTGAGTCCCTCGATGGCACGCTCTAGTGCAGCAATCCCCCAGTCATTTACTTCATCAAAGAACACATTAAAAGCGGGTTCGTCAAACTGGATGATATCGACACCAGCGGCCTCCAATTCTTTGGCTTCTTGATTGAGAATTTTTGCAAACTCCCAAGCAAGTTTTTCGCGACTTTTGTAGTGAGCATCATACAAGGTATCGACCATAGTCATTGGGCCAGGTAATGCCCATTTAATTGGCTGAGAAGTCTGTTTCCGCAAGAACTTAGCATCTTCAACAAAAACAGGCTTTTGACGGGATACGGGGCCAATCACAGTGGGTACACTGGCTTCATAACGATCACGGATTGTAACGGTTTTGCGGGTTGCAAAATCAACACCGTCAAGGTGTTCGATAAACGTGGTTACAAAGTGCTGACGTGTCTGTTCACCATCACTGACAATATCAATGCCTGCCAGTTGTTGTTCTTGCAATGCGACTCGCAACGCATCGTGTTTTCCATCAATGAGTTCGTTGCCTTTGAGCTTCCAAGGTGACCAAAGCGTTTCTGGCTCTGCAAGCCAAGCAGGTTTGGGCAAACTGCCTGCTGTTGATGTAGGTAAAAGTATTTTCATAATGAAATCTGGTACATTCCCGTTGATTATAAAGCACAATTAGCAGAAAACTGCTCAAGGACATTTTGATAAGGTTTAATAAAAAATTCTTGCGTAAATTTACCTTGTTCAACAGCCAATCTGCTGCGTTCAGCTCGGTCATACACAATTTGCGTGATGGAATGATCCGAATTTGCTAAGTTAGGTTGATAGTGTTTTCCTGCAACCGCATTAGCATTATATATTTCAGGTCGATATATTTTTTGAAATGTTTCCATCGTGGCAATAGTGCTGATCAACTCAAGGTTTGTGTAGTCATTGAGTAGATCACCAAAGAAGTAAAAGGCCAAAGGTGCAACGCTATTGGGTGGCATAAAGTAACGCACTTGTAAGCCCATTTTTTTAAAATACTGTTCAGTCAGAGATGAATCATTTGGCTGATACTCGAAACCCAACACGGGGTGTTGATTTTCGCTGCGATGATAAATTTTATTGTCAGACACACTTAGACATATTACCGGAAGCTTTCCAAAGTGATTTTTATATGTTGATGAATTTATGAAAGATTTGAAAATCTTTCCATGCAAGTCACCAAAGTTCTCAGGTACACTAAACTGTGGTTTACCTTTATTGTGCTCAAGCAGTAACACGCTAAAATCATAATCACGTACATAGGAAGAAAAATTATTACCTACAATCCCTTCAATACGTTCGTTGGTCTTATGATCAATAATGTTGGTTTTCAATACTTCAATTGATGGGAATGTTTCACCACTGCCTACAATGTCTAAATCGACGGAAATAATTTCGAGCTCAATAGAGTAGCGATCACCTTTGGGGTTGTCCCAATTCGCTAATGCGTTAAAGCGATTATCAATCATCTTTAAAGCGTTGCGCAGGTTTTGTTGCCGGCTCTCACCACGGGCTAAATTGGCAAAGTTAGTTGTGATACGGGTATTGTCAGAAGGGTGATAGTTCTCATCCAGACAGATACTTTTAATCGTAAATGTAAAATCGTTATTCATGATTCGCTGTTATCCAATGTTCGTTCAGTTATCTCAATCAGTCATTGTCGCGTTGTTTGAGCTATTCCTAATCTTTGTTCACAGAAGCCGTAATCGTATTCAGTGTTAGGAGATGGGAAATTTATACGTGGATTGTTGAATGAAGAAAAACGGTTTTATTTCACATAAAACTTGAATCACATTCATGATTTAGCGGAACGATCAACGGACTTTGCTTACAGAACATAGAAAGGGAATAATTATTACATTGGAAATCTAGGTTTCTAGATGTCTATGTGTCCAAGTTGAGTTTGTTTCATTTAAATCATGAGAATTATTCAGGGGTTATATTGGATCAAAGTGTCAATCGTTATCAGTTATGTTGATATACTCGCCAGCCATGTAAAAAAAGAACGATAGTTAGCAGTTTCAATAATTGGCTTTAGGCTCGCTTATAGTGTGAGGTTGATAGGTGCTAACCAATAATAAGAGATAAATGGGATGAGTGAATTAATAGTCTTGATCTTTTACTGCGCAATCCTCGGCAGTGGTGTAGGTTTTTTAGCTGGGTTGTTAGGTATTGGAGGGGGGTTGGTTATTGTACCAGTATTGAGTGGTATTTTACTCCATTTCGCTGTTGTACCCGCTGAACAAGTGGTCATTGCTGCTATTGCCACATCCTTAGCATCCATTTTGTTTACCTCTACATCTTCGGCTATCGCGCATCACAAAAATGGCAATATACCATGGAATATAGCCCCTTGGATTATGGCTGGTGTTGCCGTTGGGGCCCTGATCAGTGGTTTTTTGGCGGCATTATTGCCTGAAAATATTGTTCGCCTAGTGTTTGCTATTAGTGTGGTGGCGATTGCGATCAAGATGTTTTCAAGCAGTAAAAGTGAACCTTCGACAGAGCGAAAAATTCCAAATAAAGGTATCTTAACGATTTTTACCTCGCTCACTGGCGGGCTGTCAGCCATGATAGGTATTGGTGGCGGAGCGCTGTTGGTGCCACTATTGACGTTTTTCTCTGTTGATATGAAAAAAGCCATCGGCTGTGCATCGGCATGTGGCATTGTCATTGCGCTATTTGGCTCGGTAGGATATATCACCTCAGGTAGCGCCTATTACACTTTAAAAGACGGTTTTGCAGGGTTTGTATATTTACCTGCTTTATTTGGTATTGTTTGCACTTCTTGGTTTACTGCCCCTTTGGGAGCTAAATCGACACATTATTTACCGATTCCGATATTAAAAAAAATCTTTGCTGGATTACTGGTGTTAATGGCGGCCAATATGATAACGCAATAAACTTTACAAGGCTTGATGCTTTATGGGTGTGGAAACATCGTATATTTACGTGAAAGTCTATTTCGATATAACCTGCATCTTGGTGGGGGTTGTTCATTGTTGTTACGCTGAACCTTTTATTGTTTCTAATAATTTCTTTTTTATTTACTGTTAGTTATTACAGGTGGATTGTACGGGTAATTTAAATTATTTTTACCTTGGTTTTGTTAAAAAAGGAAATACCATGAAATTACAACTTAAAAAGAAGGCGGTAAAATCTTTATCTACAAAAGAAAAACAACTGCCAAAAGAAATGACTCATAATATTGCTGGTGCAAGTTTAAACGGTACAAGCTTGTGGACTGCATTTTGTGAGCCAGATTGACAGGATGTCATAGTCTTAAAAGAGAGAAGTGTTTTAGCGCTTATCTCTTCTTTTTCTTTCTGTTTATTTTCAAATATAAAGTTTTTATTAGGTTAAGATTTAGCACTTTTCGTCAAGGTTTTATTATGTGTTAATTGTGTTAAAAACACATTCTTACTTAGCTTTCCTTTCTATTTCCCCTCTATTTTTTATACTAAAAATATCACCTTGATGGCTATCAGATCTAAAAATCATACTGAGGAGCCACATCTTCTCCAAAGATCTTTAGTGAGTCACTTTTGGATACGATTTGGGCAGTAAGGGCATAACCTTGGCTTGTTTACAGCTGTGAAAGCGCTGATTTTCAAATAAAAATTCAGGTGCCATTTACTTTTGTGTATGAAGCCCTAAACTAAAAGGGGTCTGTAAGAAGAGTGGTTGCAAGTTGTATTGACTGATTATCAAGCTGAAATAACAAACAGATTTATAGACAGTTTGGTTGGTTTATCTTAATTACAATATTCAAGGCATTATATTGTCGCTGTAACTAACATAAACCCATCATATACCACTTAGTTCAGAACGCCATACAGAAATGATAGTAGGCCATCTTTTTGAGCGCAGCGGCATGTACTTGTTAGACCCGCAGATGAAAGATTGGGCTAAGCTTACATAGGTGTCTGGTATTTTGTACAAACCCTAGCGGTTAGGTCCTGATATTTTATCAGAATTAACTTCATTTATAGGGTGCAACTGAACTACTTACGGCTTCTTAGAGAGCTGACGAAACTCATAATTACTTTATATAGAAGTTGTGAGATGCGTTAAACATCACCGAGCTTGGTGTCGTATCAAGATGAAAATCAAGAGGGTATCATGGGTAATCACCACGATAAGTATAGCATTGATAATACCGACTACACGGTTGGACAGGATAATGTCCAAAAGTGGGGATTTGACGTGCATAATCCTGTTTTTGGCGTCAGTGCAGGGTTGATTCTAGCATTCTTAATCGCCGTTTTACTGGTCGATTCTGACGTAGCTAAGTCCACCTTAGACGGCGTTAAATGGAATATTATTGGCACCTTTGACGCACTGTTTATGTGGTCGGGTAACTTGTTTGTAATTTTCTGTTTCGCATTGGTTGTCTCCCCATTTGGTAGAATACGCCTTGGCGGCGCGAATGCTAAGCCAAGTTACTCAAGGCTCTCTTGGCTGGCCATGTTGTTTGCGGCGGGAATGGGGATTGGTTTGATGTTTTGGGGCGTAGCCGAACCTGTCGCTTATTACACGGGTTGGTATGAGACGCCTCTTAATGTTACTGCCAATACACCCGAAGCCGCCAGAATGGCCATGGGAGCCACTATGTACCATTGGGGATTACACCCGTGGGCAATCTATGCAGTTGTCGCCTTATCACTAGCATTTTTTGCATACAATAAGGGTCTTCCACTTTCTATTCGTTCAATTTTCTATCCAATTTTAGGGGACCGAGCTTGGGGTTGGCCAGGCCATATAATTGATATTCTTGCGGTGTTGGCGACGTTGTTTGGGTTGGCAACTTCACTTGGATTAGGTGCCCAACAAGCGGGGGCGGGCATTGAGCACGTATTCGGTTTAGAAGTTGGCTTAGGTTTAGAAATTGGTGTGATTGTTGGTGTTACCTTGCTGGCGATTATTTCGGTGGTGCGAGGTATTGATGGGGGCGTTAAAGTACTCAGTAACACCAACATGGTTATTGCCTTTGTATTGCTTGCTTTTGTTGGCATCATTGGTTTTGCGATAGCGTTGGGTAATATTCCCACTACATTGATGGCATATGTAGAGAATATCATTCCTCTAAGTAACCCTCATGGTCGTGAAGATGAAGCCTGGCTACAAGGTTGGACTGTGTTTTATTGGGCGTGGTGGATCTCTTGGTCACCGTTTGTGGGCATGTTCATTGCGCGGGTATCAGAAGGCCGTACAATCCGAGAATTCATTACGGCAGTGCTCTTTATACCAACTTTGGTGACTGTAATTTGGATGTCTATTTATGGTGGCATTGCGATTGATCAGGTTAAAAATGGCATTGGTGCATTGGGCACCGAAGGGCTCACAAAAGTACCGTTAGCCATGTTTCAAATGTTTGAAAATTTACCTTTAAGTAATGTGTTGTCAGTCATTGCCATCGTGTTGGTGTTGGTGTTTTTCATTACCTCTTCTGACTCTGGCTCACTAGTTATCGATAGCATTACTGCGGGCGGTAAAATAGACGCGCCTGTACCACAGCGCATCTTTTGGGCCAGTTTAGAAGGCGCAATAGCGGCAGCATTGCTTTGGATTGGTGGTACAGAAGCAATCGAAGCGTTGCAAGCGGGGGCTGTGTCCACTGGTTTGCCATTTACCTTTGTGCTGCTGCTAATGTGTGTGAGCTTGCTCTTAGGATTAAGAACAGAGCCTAAAGGCAGTTATTGATTCGTTTTAAAAGTAATAAAAAGGCGAAACGGAGGTTTCGCCTTTTTATCGTCAGGTGGATGGGGTTAGCTCCATAGATCTTTGATCATTTTCGTTGGTGCTAGACAATACTGTGATTGCGCTTGTAATAACTCAGCTGTGGCTAAAGCATCAGACAAAGCATGATGAGGCTGGTAGTAGGGGAGCCCATAGCGCTTTCTGCAATCAGCTAAACGCAGGGAAGGAATCGGCTTAGAGGTCAATCTATCCAGCCAACTCCGATGTTTGTTAATGGCAGCCTTTTCGATATTCATGGTATCAATAACCGGAAATTCTATCCCTTCTCCTAACCTAGCCATTAACGCGGCATAGAAAAAGTTTTTTTCTATGAATTGATAATGCACCACAATGATTTTACCTTGCAGTGCAGCTAATATATCTTCCAAAACTTCATTCAAATCGGGAGCTTGCTCAATTTGAGAGTGGGTAATGCGATGTAATATTACGGACTCTTCAGCTAAGGGGCTGCATGGTTTTACCAGCCAATGTTTGGCTTGTGCGCAACGAATTCGTCTCAGATCAAATGGTACAATACCGACACTCACGATGTCGTCTTTGTTGGGATCTAATCCCGTGGTCTCAAAGTCAAGAGCGACAAGCTCACACTCTTCGAGTGTACCAAATGGGTCTGGCACACCTTGGCGGTAAAAATTGCTAAGTCGAGGATCTTTGGAAATGTCAGCCAAGCGCTGAAAACGGCTTTGCCATGATATAATTTTTCCTTGCATAATTAACTCATCTGTTTCCTATCATTCAGTACCGTTTTATTTCATCTTGGCTTTATTTTGATATCTAAACTTTAAAAAGCTTTGCGCTTTGTCTAATACACCAAAAGCTTCTTTAAGGTTACGTTGTTCAAACTCAGAGAGTGTTTCTGGGGGAAGACTATTGTCGGGCTTTTCACCTTGCTCAATTTGCCATGATTGGTGTCTAATTCGCATAATTGCAATGTATTCCAAGGCGGCCCGTAGATCTTGTACTTTTCCTTTAGGTAGGATGTTTGCCTCGTTAATGTCATCTAATCTTTCAAATGAGTTTTGTTTTCTTGAGCCAACAGCCAAAGCGTGTACTCGTACCAAGTCAGATAGTGGTGCTGTTCCGCGACGCTTGATATTCATTGAACGCTTATGCTGACCATCTTGTTCGAGTACGAAACCATTAAAGAATCCCAAGGGCGGGGTTCTCCTCAGTGCGTTATAGGCCATAGCGGCTAAAAAATTTGGCGTATTTTGTGCTTTTTTGCTGATAAATGCCGTAAGTTTTTCGGCCCATTTAAGCTCACCCCAAACACCTTCAAGGTCAAAGAATATGGAGCTGTTGAGTAGCGCCTCTGGTTTTGGATTTTCTATCCAATCATTAAACTGGCTTTGCCATTGGTCATAGGTCAATCGCCAAGCGGGATTACTCGCCATGATCCCGCCATCACAATATTTGTAGCCACAATTAGCGAGCCCATCACAGACAAATTTGGCGAGTTTCTCAAAGTAGGCGCTGTGTTGATCTGGTTTATAGCTGTTGTCCAATATTAGAGCATTATCTTGATCGGTAACGATAAGTTGCTCATCTCTGGCCATAGAACCTAAAGCAATAAAACAATAGGGAATAGGTGGAGGGCCGAGTTTAATTTCAGCTAACTCTAGCAGTTTATGCTTGAATGTTTTCCCTATCACCGACATGGCAGAACCTATCATATGTGAGTTAGCATCCTCGTTAACCATGCGAGTAAATATGGCGCTTAGGTGCTTAGAGTAGTTTGCAAGATCTTCTACACTTTGCTGTTCCATCAGTCCTTGCACAAACAATAAACTACTTTGTGATTCATAACGTAAAATGTCAGAGAGTGTCAGCATACCAATAGGTTTACGCTTGTGAACTATCGGTAAATGATGCACGCTGTCTCTAAGCATCAACATCATGGCTTCGAAAACATAGGCATTTGAGTCAATAATCACCACATCCGTGGTCATGATGTCACTCACTGGTGTATCGTAGGGCAAGCCTTGTGCGACGACCTGATTACGCAAGTCCTTATCACTTATCAACCCCACGACTTGGCCATCATCTTCTTCGGGGTCTTCCGTTAGCGGTTTCGCAGGATCATAGATCAATAGCGAAGATACTTGCTCTTTAGCCATCATTTGCGCTGCCTGTTGTACCGTACTGTTGCGCTCAACATAGACGACATCTCGTAAGATGAGCTTTGTGACTTTCGCTGTAGTCATATCGTTGCTGTCTGCGTGTTTAGAGACGGTCATTTTCAAGTGAGCGTTGTCGTCGGCCTCAAAGTAGTCGGCAAAGAATTCGAACTCATTACAGAATTCATCAAAAATATCGACGGGAATACAATACAACAGAGTGTCTTCTAGCGTACTTGCATCAAAGCGAACTTTGCGATTCATCAACAAGCCTCTATGACCGAAAATACCTCCCGAGGAAATTCGGTGATATAGCTCGCCTGAGCGACGTGATAATTCTACCGCCCCTGATCTGACAACGTACAGGTAAGTGATGAGCTGGCCGTATTTAAATATCTCGCTGTCTGAACGATAGTAACTAACCTCAACGTTGCTTGCTAGCGTGTTTAAAGCGTCGATGGGGAGATCGGAAAAGGGAGGGTAAGCTTCCAAGAACTTGGCAATTTCCTGATGTTCAACTTCCATGGCTTGCCTTGTTATAAAACGAAAATTAATCTTATTGTGGGAGACGAGACGCTAATTTGCAATCATAAGTCAGGAGGGATTCACATTTAAGTGCAGATACAATGTATTCGCATCTATTCTGATACTTGCGGATATTGGGAGCAAAAAAATCATCTTTACTCCCTTTATGGGTTAAAAGTGCTTAGCGTGAAACCGTAAGTGTTCATCAATAAAGCTGCTAATGAAAAAGTAGCTATGATCGTAGCCTTCACGCATATTTAAAGTGAACGGGTAGTTGATTTGCTCTGCTGCCTTTTGTAGGTGCCAAGGCTGTAACTGCTCTTCTAAAAAATTATCACCATCTCCTTGGTCAATGAGTATCGGAATTTGCGTATCAAATTGCTGATTTAACATTAGAGCGGTCGCATCATATTGTTGCCATTGTTTCGTATCAATGCCTAGATACCCCGTGAATGCCTTAATGCCCCAAGGACACTGTATCGGGTGACAGATTGGACTAAATGCCGAGATACTAGAATACTTTTGCGAATTACGTAACCCAATGACCAATGCCCCATGTCCCCCCATAGAGTGACCACTGATGGCTTGCTGTGTTGTGACGGGGAAATGGTCTCGAATAAGTTCAGGGAGCTCAAGGGTTATATAGTCATACATTTGATAATGCGCCTTGTATGGCGGCATGGTTGCATTGACGTAAAATCCAGCGCCGAGCCCAAAATCATAGCTGCCTTTAGAATCGTCCGCCACATCATCGCCTCTTGGGCTAGTGTCTGGTGCGACGATGGCGATTCCTAGCTCATTGGCAAGCTTAAAAGCGCCCGCTTTTTGCATGAAATTTTCATCGGTACAGGTCAGCCCAGATAACCAGTATAAAACGGGCACTTTGGTACCTGTGTTGACTGCTTCGGGCAGGAAAATAGCGAACGTCATGTCACAGTGGGTGGTTTTGCTGGCATGGCGATATCGTTTATGCCAGCCGCCAACCACTTTATTGCTGGCGACTAATTCCATATAACTGTCCTTATTTATAATGTACAACTGAGCGAATGCTCTTGCCTTGATGCATTAGGTCAAATGCGTCGTTGATGTTTTCCAAAGTCATGGTATGGGTAATGAAGTCATCTAGCTTAAACTCACCTGCCATGTATCGTTCGACGATTTCAGGGAGTTCAGAGCGACCTTTCACGCCACCAAAAGCACTTCCGCGCCAGACGCGTCCCGTTACGAGTTGGAATGGGCGAGTGCTGATCTCTTGACCTGCTCCGGCGACACCGATGATGACTGATTCTCCCCAGCCTTTGTGACAGCATTCCAGTGCTGAGCGCATCACATCTACGTTACCTATACATTCAAAAGAGAAATCTACACCGCCATCCGTCATTTCAACGATCACCTCTTGGATGGGCTTATCATAATCTTTTGGATTAATCACGTCGGTAGCGCCAAGTTTGGTTGCTAGCGCAAACTTACTTTCGTTGATATCAACTCCTATGATGCGACTGGCACCTGCCATAGTGGCACCAATGATGGCTGATAGACCAATTCCGCCTAAACCAAAGATAGCGACTGTGTCACCAGCTTGTACTTTTGCAGTGTTCATTACCGCGCCCATACCGGTGGTGACACCACAGCCGAGTAAACAGATTTCTTCTAGCGGTGCATCAGGGTTAACTTTCGCCAGAGAAATCTCCGGTAGCACTGTGTATTCAGAGAAAGTTGATGTGCCCATATAGTGGTAAATAGGTTCTCCGTTTTTGTAAAAGCGTGTTGTACCATCCGGCATCAAACCTTTACCTTGAGTTTCTCGAATTTTCTGACATAAGTTGGTTTTGCCTGATTTACAGAATTTACACTCACCGCACTCAGGCGTATATAAAGGTATAACATGATCGCCCACCGATACACTGGTGACACCTTCACCAACAGCCTCGACAACCCCTGCACCTTCATGGCCAAGGATCGCTGGGAATACACCTTCAGGGTCATCACCCGATAGTGTAAACGCATCGGTGTGACAAACGCCGGTTGCGGTGATTTTAACCAATACTTCGCCTGCTTTTGGCAACATTACATCCACTTCTTCGATACTCAGTGGTTGACCTGGACCCCATGCAATTGCTGCTTTTGATTTAATAAATTCAGACATTCTTCGTTCTCATTTTCCGTAAAAGATACCTAAGTATAATTAGTTTATTATTTTTGATAATATCAATATATATAAAACACTTTTACGTATTTGTAATAATGGATAGATGGACCGGTATTGATGAATTTGTTGCTGTCGCCACATTAGGTACTTTCACGCAGGCTGCGAAAAAACTAAATACTTCGGTGGCACAGATCAGTCGAAGAGTTAAAGAGTTGGAGCAGCAGCTAAATCACCAACTCCTTACTCGAACTACACGAACCCTTACGCTGACTCAAGAAGGTAAAGTATTTCTCACTCATGCGAGGCACCTACAGCATGCCTATGATGATGCGACCTTGGCATTACGACAAAGAGACCAACAGCCATCTGGCATACTAAAACTCACTGCACCAGTTATGTATGGTGAGCACTATATTATGCCCATGGTCAGCGACTTCATGCGCAAATACCCTAAAGTCAGTGTTGAAATGGTTTTAAGTAATGAGCAGTTAGACATAGTCGCTATGGGTATAGATGTGGCTATTCGACTGGGTAACTTAAAAGACTCTAGCTTAAAAGCCCGTAGACTCTCATGGCGAAATACCCTTGTGTGTGCTGCGCCCGATTATCTCGCTAACCATGGACAGCCAAATAGTCTAAGTGAATTAACTCAGCACAATTGTTTAATCGGGAACAGCAGAACTTGGCGTTTTTTAGATGGTGGTAAAGAGCGTAATATTACTATTCATGGTAATTTGACATGTAACAGTGGCTGGTCTTTGCTTGATGCTGCATGTAAGGGAATTGGGCTAGTTCAGTTGCCACATTATTACGTTCAAGAAGCTGTTAACGAGCAAAAGCTGGTGGAAGTGTTATCTCATTTTAGGCCTGAACCAGAAGGTGTCTGGGCGCTATATCCGCCCAGACAATATATGCCTACGAGTTTACGTTTGTTACTTGACCATCTTGCTGAGCAGTTTGCTCAATCGGCTGCATCGTTGCAAGAGCACAATTGAGCGCCTCTTCACGACTGCGACAGAAGGCGTTGCCACCTAGTCGCTCATTAATATTGAAACGATGCAATTGCTCACTGGTTTGTGGGTTTGGTGAATAGATAAATACCTCACAGTGTGCATCTAAGGCATCAATAATGGCGTTTTCAAGGGCTAAACTTACCGTGACATCTAACATTGGCACATCACTTAAATCGAGTACCATTGCTTTATATTTAGCAATATCTCGGTGTTGTCTGGCAATGGCTTTTGAAACACTGAAAATCATAGGACCGGACAAGTAAAAATAGAGCAACTGACCTTGTGCTTGATTGAAGAGTTCACGCTCATGTTTGTTCATCGGAACATCATCGTCACTATCACTAATCGCTTTTACTTGCTCAGCTTGCACCTGACTTAATCGTTCTATCACGATGATATTCGAGATAAATACACCCAATCCAACTGCGACCATCAAATCAACGAATACAGTCAGTAGCATGACTCCATACATGATGGCCATCTGCATCAGACTTAGTTTGTGGGCACGCTGAATAAAGCTCCAGTCCAGAATATTAAAGCCAACATAAACGGCGATACCCGCCAAAACAGCCATTGGGATTGGTTCAGTCAGGCTACCTGCAACAAATACGACTGCCATTAAAATCAGTGCTCTGATAATTCCAGCAGCTGGAGAGCGAGCACCGACTTGAATGTTGACTACGGTCCCCATTGTAGCGCCTGCTCCAGGCAACGCACCAAATAAGCCGGATATCATATTTGCGATACCTTGGCCTCTGAGTTCTTTATCTGAATTGTGCTCGGTACGGGTTAAACTATCACCAATTACGGCGGTAAGGAGTGTGTCGATACAGCCTAATGTGCCCAAAATTAAGGCATCAATGACCATTTCGGTAAACACTTCAGCACCAAAGGTGGGGTAGACAATTTCAGGTAATCCACTGGGGATTTCACCTATTCTTCGAATGCTATCGGTGTCAAAAAAGATGATTGAAAACAAAGTGACAGCGATTAGCGCAACCAATTGGGCAGGGACATATTGGCGGTATTTTTCAGGTAAATAGAATAGTATTCCTAGTGTTAACACGCCTAAGAGTAACTCTGAAAAGTGCAGGCTCATTATCAACTCAGGTAGCATTGACAACGTGCCAATAACGCCACCAGGAGGCGCTTTATGACCAAGCAGTGGCGCAATTTGTAGGATGATCAAGATTACCCCAATTCCAGACATAAAGCCGGAAATTACGCTATAGGGCATCAGTGTGACATACTTACCGAGTTTTAGTGTACCTAGTAGGATTTGAAAGGCGCCCGCCATCATGACAACGGTGAAGCCCATGGCCATCCCGGTTTCAGGGTATTTGGCCATCATGGTAGTTAAAACTGCGGTCATAATGACCGTCATCGGACCTGTTGGTTCTGAGATCAGGGAGGTAGAGCCACCAAATAAAGCAGCGAAGAGGCCAACGAGTATTGCGCCCCACATACCTGCTTCGGCACCAGCGCCGGAAGCCACACCAAAGGCGAGAGCTAATGGGAGGGATATAATCGCGGTAGTGACACCACCGAATAAATCCCCTTTTAAATTCATGTGCTTAAATCTAGATAAAGACAACATAAAACTTCCATGCCGTGAGATTTCAGGCATTTTACACTAAAAAGCTCGTTTAACTATTGGATATCCAATATTTTTTTACAATTTGTGACGTACCAAAGGCCGATGAGTTTGTGGTAGTATGCGGTGCATTAACCTCAAACATAATCAAAGTAAAGTATGTTTCAGCCAGTCAGCCTGTTCGTTGGCTTAAGGTATGCTACGGCTGCCAAAGGTAACGCATTTATTTCATTTATATCGTTTTTTTCTATTGCAGGGATCTCTTTAGGATTAATGTCATTGATCACGGTTAGCTCTGTGATGAATGGTTTTGAGCAAACCTTGAAAACCGCTATGCTTGATTTGATCCCCCATGTTCAAGTGAAGCAAACGGCAAATTCACAGTTACATAGCCAGTCTCTAATGGCTGAATTGAAGACAAAACAACAAGTAAAACGTGTTCAGCCTTACCTAACTTCTGATGTCATTTTACAGACCAATAAAGAGTTGGTTGGCGTGCGACTTCAAGGTGTTTTTGAGAACTACGAAAATCCTGTGGAACACTATATATATAATGGTTCTAGTGAACGTTTTGTCTCCCAAAAGTATCAACTGATGATTAGCCGTTATCTGGCGAGCAAACTCTCTGTTGGAGTAGGGGAAGAGATCCGCGTGATTATGCCAGATGTAACAAGTTATACCCCGCTTGGTCGTGTACCAATGCAGCGACTTTTTCGTGTAGCCGCAATTTATGACTCTAATAGTGAAGCGGATACAAGTTTAGCGTTCGCAGATGGGCAAAGCTTAGCTAGATTAATGCGCCGTTCTGACAGCACTCAATATGATGTGAGTATCACATTACATGATGCATTTTCACTGTCAGAGTTTTATGAGGAAATGCCTAACCTCAAAAAGCAATACGTTGTGGATGATTGGCAGTCTCAACAAGGTACTTTGTTTGCCGCTGTGGCGATGGAAAAGCGCATTATGTCTCTACTACTCGGTCTAATCGTCATTGTTGCTATTTTTAATATACTCTCGGCACTTTCAATGATGGTTCGAGAAAAGCAAGGAGAGGTGGCCATTTTACAGACTCTTGGTTTTACGCCGACTATGATTGGTCGAGTTTTTATGATTCAAGGTCTATACAATGGCCTGATAGGCACAGGAATTGGGGTGTTTTTCGGATTAGTTGTGGCCAACAATATTAATGAGATTTTGGAATTTACTGGGCTTTCTCTGTTGGGGGGCGCCAGTTTGCCAGTTGTTTTTTCAACATCAGGTTTGCTAATGATGACGTTGGTAAGTATCGCATTGAGTTTTATTGCAACGCTTTATCCTGCGAAGAAAGCAGCAAGTGTATTACCTGCTGAGGTATTAAGATATGAATGATTTAGTTATTGATTGTAAAAAGTTGGGTAAATCTTACCAAGATGGAAAGACACAGGTTGAAGTGTTAAAGGGCGTTGATCTTAAAATTAAACAGGGTGAGATGCTCGCTATCGTCGGTAGTTCAGGCTCTGGAAAAAGTACCTTGCTTCATATCCTAGGTACATTAGATACCGCTTCTTCAGGAACTGTGAATATCAAAGGCGTGGAAGTTGCGAAGTTATCTCGCGCAAAACAGGCTGAGTTTCGCAACCAACATATGGGCTTTATTTATCAGTTTCATCATCTCTTGATGGAGTTTACAGCATTAGAAAATGTCGCAATGCCGCTTCTTATTCGAGGGATGAGTGCCAAACAAGCAGAACCAGAAGCGCATGCAATGTTACAACGTGTTGGGCTTGAAAAGCGCGCATCTCATAAACCATCAGAGTTATCTGGCGGTGAACGTCAGCGTGTGGCCATAGCACGAGCACTTGTGACCAAACCTGCGTTAGTGTTGGCCGACGAACCAACTGGTAATTTAGATAAGCATAATGCTATCAACATTTATGAATTACTTGCTGAGCTTAATCAGCAACTGAATACCAGTTTTGTGGTAGTCACCCATGATTTAGAGCTAGCTGAAAAACTAGGCCGTAGCGTTCAACTTGATGATGGGGTGATTGCAGAGGTTAGTCATGCTTAGTGCTTTTTTGAGTAAACGTTTTCGCCAAGCCAAAAGGCGAACAGGAATCGTCAGCTTATTGAGCAAAGCGTCGACATTAGGGGTCATGTTAGGCGTGACCGTTTTGATAGTTGCTCTGTCGGTAATTAATGGTTTTGAGCAGCAGTTAGAAGAGCGTCTACTTGCGGTTGTTCCACATGTTAGCTACAAGCACCATATGATCCAATATCAAACTGGCCTAAGAAAATTGAGACGCTAGAGGCGCATCCAAATATAGTGGCAGCAACACCAGAGATCAATTTAACGGCTATGGTGCAGCATAAGGGGAAGCTCAAGGCATCACAGCTCAAAGCAGTGGTGCCACATTTACATCATAAGGTTTCCGACGTCGGGCGTTACATTCAGGGCAAAGCCATATCACAATTAGCTAGCAATGAAGTGATTTTGGGCGCCAAAATAGCGCGCTCGTTAGATGTTCAACCCGGTGATAAAGTTACGCTGTTGATTGCCAATCAGCACTCAGAGCAGCCGCTTGCAGCACCAAAAAGATTGACTCTACAAGTCGTTGCGACGATCAATATGGGGGGACCTATTGACGAAACTCTGACCCTGACACATATAAGTGCACTACAGCAAACATTAGGCTTGGATAAAGACCAAGTTACCGGCCTTCGTGCAAAAGTGAATGATGTATTCAATGCTCATGATATAGCGATGAATGCAGGACAGAATATTCCAGACCTAGTATATGTGAACAGTTGGTTTAGAACTCAAGGTAGCTTATATCAAGATATTCAAATGGTTAGAACAATTGTATTTTTAGTTGTTTTTCTAATTATTGCGGTGGCGAGCTTTAACATAGTTTCATCTATGGTGATGGAGGTGAAAGACAAGCAAGCTAATATCGCGATTTTGAAAACCATGGGAGCAAAAGACAGTACGATATTCGCAACATTTGCTTTGCAAGGTGTGACGTACGCCACAATCGGTGCTTTCATTGGCACGCTTTTTGGTGTGCTAATGGCGATCAATCTGCCGGATTTGTTTAATGCGATTTATTCCAGCCCTGAAAGTAACCCACTCGCAGGCGTGTATTTTGTCGAGTTCTTGCCGTCCAAGCTAATTTGGTCAGATATATTTATTACTCTGACGGTGACGCTTCTGTTGGCAATTCTCGCAAGTGTTTATCCTGCATGGCAGGCTACTAAAACCGATCCTGCACAAGTGCTGGGGAATAACTAACAAGTGTGTTAGTAAGTATGGCGCTCGCGATATGGTCCGGCTCACTTTGTTGATACTTGCAAGCGAGTTCGTAAACCCGTACATTACAGTCACAATTGAAGCTTAGATAAGAAGTAGGTCATGAGCGAACAACAGTTAACGACACAGCAAATTGAAGAATTAGAAAGACAATGGCAAAGAGAGTGTTTTCAAAACGCGCAAAAGCACTTAGCTGAGAAAGGTATTATCCCGAGTACGGTATTTGATACTGAAAGTCGCTTTTTAGCACCACTTTGTGCAATTTGGAAAATGAAGGCGCAAAATGGAAAAAACTATTGGGTGATAACCGGTCGATTACCCACAGATCATATGGAAGCGAGTGCAGCGAAGACAGCTCGAGAAGCGATTAAGTACTTCTCATATCGTTGGCAGTTGAAAGCAGATGATATTTTGGCTACCAGCAGCCACGATCAAACACAAGTGAAGTTCGCTAACCTACTTGTTGATAGAGCCCATGGATTATATGAAATCGCTGATAAAGAGCAACTTTGGGCTAATGAAGCATCGTAAATGGTTCGGTGTTAAATGAGGAGATAGGGCACCTGAGCTTTTGTCTTGGGATCCCTGCCTCCATAAACACACAACCCTGTTTTAAAAAGCCGCTTTCTACAAAGTTAGGCACTTCATCAAGAATACAGTTAACATAAATTGTGTCTAAACCTTTCTCGCTTGCCAGTAGAACAAGAAAGTTCAAAAGTGACGTATATGCTTCTCTGTTACGATGAGATTGGATGACGGCTATTCTACTAATTAAACCATCAGGGCTTAGCCGACCTGTGCCTACCGCTTCATTCTCCTCACTATGAATGATGACGTGTTCTGATAATGCGTCTAAAGAGTCAAATTCAACTTCCTTAGGTATGTGAAGCTCGTACACAAACACTCGCTCACGAATTTGCTTTAGTAGCGCCTTTTTCTGAAGCCAACTGACCTTGTCAACGTGGTAACTCATGATTCCTCCACCGAATACACAATGTATTTGCGCAGGTTACCAAGTCATTAAGTGCCTATTTTTGCTGTTATTTAACTACAGTGCGAGTGGTTGCACGTAATAAATAAAAACCTAAACCAACTTGGCAACAGTCACAGTTCGAACGCCCTAGTAGAGCTATTCAAACTCATCGTCTTCTTGTAAGTAATACGTTCCCTCACTAATCAGTTTAGTTAAGGTTTTCATAAATTCCAAACAACTAAATGAATCTTTAATTTGTGATACTGTAAATTCGTCTAGATCGGTTAACAGCTTTACACTGTCTAGAACTTCCAGTGGTAAAGTATGGCTCTCTCCATTAACGCTTAGTAATATAGTGTCACTTAAAACTTGATATATTGAACGCACGCCACCAGCACGGACAATGACTTCTCCAGTTTCTAGGTAGTTTTTCAAGTCATCTATGTTCAAAGGGTTCTCTAGTGGGGCTAAGTCCATGTCATGTTTAGGTTGGCTAATCATGGTTCCAAACCAGTGTCTGAAAGTATCATTATCAGAAAGGACGTTTTGCATGAGTTGACGTATATTAGCAATTTCAGTTTCGCTTATTTGGCCAATAGACGTTGCAATGTGTAAGTCTGGGTCACTGTAACGTGTATTACCTAGCTCATGATCGATAAGATAATCTGCAAAGCTCGATATCAAATCTTTTTGGTCGGGCGCTCTGAAGCCAACTGAGTAGTTTAGCGCATTTTCTACCGCATATCCCTCATGAGGACAGCCAGGTGGAATGTATAGGATGTCACCTGGTTCTAATATGGTGTCAATAACTGCTTCAAAAGGCTCTACTTGTAGTAGAGATTTATTCTGAGCAAACTGCTTTAAATTCTGATCAGGCAAGCCTACTCGCCAGTGCCTTTTCCCTTGGCCTTGAATAATGAACACATCATACTGGTCTAAATGTGGTCCAACACCTCCGCCTGGGGTCGAATAACTCACCATTAAGTCATCAATGCGCCAGTTTGGGATAAATCTGAATGGTGTTAATAACTGAGCTGCTTCAGGGTGCCAGTGATCAACAGCTTGCACTAAAAGAGTACTATTTTCAGGGGTTAATAGAGCAAAGTCAGCAAAGGGTCCATGGTGTGCTTGCCAGTCATCATTATGGTTAGTTATCAAACGAGATTCAATGCTGTCCTCCATCGCTAATCCAGCAAGTTCTTCTGGCTCTATGGGGTCAATAAAGTTGCTGAAGCCAGATTTGATTAGTAAAGGCTGCTTTTGCCAGTACTGTGATAAAAACTGCGCTGTGGTCAGGTTATTAATACTCAATTTGTACATAATTTTTCCATAAAAAAAGCGAAAGAAATGCTTCTTTCGCTTTATAGCTTAATTTGCTTATAAGTTATACTAGCTCGTCAATAAAAGCTTCAGCACGACCAATATAGTTCGCTGGAGTCATTAGTTTCATCTGAGCTTTTACATCTTCAGGTAGTTCTAAACCATCAATAAATTCAGCCATGATAGTTTGATTTACGCGTTTACCACGAGTCAGTTCTTTAAGCTTTTCATAAGGCTTTTCAATACCGTATTTACGCATTACGGTTTGAATTGGCTCAGCTAAGAGTTCCCAGTTTTGATCAAGTTCTTCAAGTAACTTATCTGCGTTGACTTCAAGTTTACTGACACCTTTAAGGGTGGCCTGATAAGCGATTAGAGCATAACCCATACCGACACCTAAATTGCGCAGAACAGTTGAATCTGTCAAGTCGCGTTGCCAGCGTGAAACTGGTAGTTTCTGAGCGAGGTGAGCAAAAATAGCATTTGCTAGACCCAAGTTACCCTCTGAGTTTTCAAAATCGATAGGGTTCACTTTATGTGGCATAGTGGATGAGCCAATCTCACCAGCTACGGTTTTTTGTTTGAAGTGATTAAGTGCAATATAACCCCAAACATCACGATCAAAATCAATTAGGATGGTGTTGAAACGAGCGATCGCATCAAATAATTCTGCAATGTAATCATGTGGCTCGATTTGTGTGGTAAATGCATTCCACGTTAAGCCAAGGCTTGTTACAAATTGTTCAGCGTGTGCGTGCCAGTCATAATCAGGGTAAGCACTTAGGTGTGCGTTATAGTTACCAACAGCACCGTTAATTTTACCAAGAATACCTACTTGAGCAATTTGTTCACGCTGACGTTGTAGACGAACATACACGTTGGCAAACTCTTTACCCATAGTTGAAGGAGAAGCAGGTTGACCATGTGTACGTGTCATCATTGCTACAGAGCGGTACTCAAACGCTTTTGCTTTAATTGCCGCAAGTAACTCATCACAATAAGGTAATAATACTTTATCACGCGCTTCGCTTAGCATTAAACCGTGAGATAGGTTATTAATGTCCTCAGACGTACAAGCGAAATGAATAAACTCATTAATAGCATTGAGTTCAGCATTGTCAGCAACCTTTTCTTTTAATAGGTATTCAACAGCCTTAACATCATGGTTTGTAGTGCGTTCTATCTCTTTTACCCGTGCAGCGTCGGCTTCACTAAAGTTATCAACTATGCTGTCTAATAACGCGTTAGCTTCATCGCTAAATGCAGGTACCTCAGCAATGCCTGGGGCTTGGGCGAGTGCTTGTAACCAACGTACTTCAACAGTGACACGGTACTTAATTAAGCCAAACTCACTGAAGATGCCACGTAATTCGGTAGTTTTACTGCCGTAGCGACCATCCACTGGAGAGATAGCGGTTAACGCTGAAAGCTCCATAATTTCTCCTAAACTAATTGGTTTTGAACGATTTTTTAAATACTTTTTTGTGCTTGGGCGATAATTTTCTTCTTACCAAAGAAAAATTGGCGGCGTTTACCACCTAATTGGCGCCAAAGCACTGCACTACGAATACCCGCAAGTAGTAGCGCTCTAACTCTTTGCTGAATCGCAGTTTGCTTTAACAATTCAGGTTGACCAAATACTTGGATCTTTTGTCCAAGAGGGCTAATCACTTCACTATAAATATCAGCAAATGCAGCAATGATAGTGTCGTCACATAGACTAAAATGTTGCAACTGGCGCTCAACATCTTTTAGGCGTTTAGCAAGCATATCGAGCGCTTTTTTATTACTGGATAAGGCTCTTTCCAACTGCATTAAACTACCCACATATTTCACCATTTCTACGTCTTTTTCACCCTGCGGGGTTAGTTGTGCAATCAAGGTGCGATACCCAGACTTTAGCGCAAAGTGATCTGGGTAAACGTCTTCTGTTTTATCTGGGCTTAAATTAACAATACTTTGCAAGAAACTTTCTACTTCGCGATCATTAAATTGGCCAAACTTTGCTGTCTTTTGAACCAGATTTGTTATTTGACACATTGCCGCAAGCGGCATTACATAACTTGCTGTCATTACTTAATCACCGAGTCAATAATGCCGCCGCCCAAACAAACTTCATTCGCGTAGAAGACGGCAGATTGGCCAGGCGTTACTGCTTTTTGTGGTTCATCAAACAGCACTCGCGCCATGCCGTCTTCACCGACAAGTAAAGTACATGGAATATCAGTTTGACGGTATCGAGTTTTTACGGTGCAGCGTGTAGTTCCTTTGGGGCCAATTCGGTCAACCCAATGAAGCTGGTTAGCATTCAGACCGTTGCTGAATAGACGAGGGTGATCTTTACCTTGTCCAACAACTAATACGTTACGCTCAATGTCTTTATCAACAACATACCAAGGTTCGCCATTGCCTTCTTTCATGCCACCAATTAGTAGACCTTTGCGCTGACCAAGGGTGTGATACATAAGGCCTTCATGCTCACCTACCTCGTTGCCTTCTGTATCTTCTATCTTGCCAGGTTGTGCGGGTAGAAACTTTTGTAGGAAGTCTTTAAATTTGCGCTCACCAATAAAACAAATTCCAGTGCTGTCTTTTTTGTCGTGAGTGATTAAGTCTTGCTCTTCTGCGATACGGCGTACTTCAGGTTTAGCAATATCACCAACAGGGAAGAGTGTTTGTGCGATATGTTCGTGGCTTAATGTGTACAAGAAGTAGCTTTGATCTTTGTTATCGTCAAGGCCTCGACACATCACGAATTGACCATCACGTTCTTCTCTACGTACGTAATGACCCGTAGCGATGTAGTCGGCACCCAAGGCTTGTGCAGCGAACTCCAAAAACGCTTTGAACTTGATCTCTTTGTTACACATGATATCGGGGTTTGGCGTGCGGCCTGCTTTGTACTCCGCTAGGAAGTATTCGAATACATTATCCCAATATTCAGCAGCGAAGTTTACTGTATGAAGTTCAATGCCTAGTTTGTCACAGACAGCTTGCGCATCTTTTAGGTCTTCAGCGGCGGCGCAATATTCATCATTATCATCTTCTTCCCAGTTTTTCATGAACAGGCCTTCAACCTGATAGCCTTGCTCTTTTAATAGATATGCTGAAACAGAAGAATCTACACCGCCGGACATGCCAACGATGACTTTAATGTGACTATTATCGCTCATAATTTTTGCTGTAAATCTACCTGATGTGGAAAGGCCGTGATTATAGCACGCAAAAGCCCGCTGCTAAAAGTCGAGATCTCTATCAATACTCGCTTAGCACCTTATATTCTCCATTTTTTAACCCCTCAAGAGAGTATTTTCCGATTTTCGCTCTAATTAGTCGCAAAGTTGGATGACCAACATGGGCTGTCATTCTTCGCACTTGACGGTTTTTCCCTTCACTGATGCTAATACTCAACCATGTTGTGGGAATATTGGCACGTTCGCGAATTGGCGGAGTTCTTGGCCAAATATCAGGTTCATCGATCACTTTGACGGTTGCGGGTCGAGTCATGCCATCTTTGAGTTCCACTCCGTCAGTGAGAGCTTTTATGGCCTCAAATGAAGGGACGCCTTCAACCTGCACCCAGTAAGTTTTAGTGGTTTTCTGATTTGGATTGGTTAATTTATGCTGTAGCTTCCCACAGTTGGTCAATAGCAATAAACCTTCACTGTCTCTGTCTAAGCGACCAGCCGCATAGACATTTTTTTCCTGAATGTAATTGGCCAGCGTTGCTCGGTTAGCATCATCAGTGAATTGACATAACACGTCATAGGGTTTGTTGAACAAAATCACTTTCACTTGTTCTGGAGGTATAGCTGGTTTGACAGGGCGCTTTCTGTGAAGCTTGCTCCCAGGCTTAGTTTTATTACTCTTATCGAACTGTTTACGGGCTTTATTCATTTCTTCACCGATTGATTGTAACGCTACGAATTGTAACACTCCCCGCCATAGCAACAAAGAACCTGCTGATACAATGTTTAGCGTGACAAATGAATATAATGTAACTAACTTATAAACATGAATTTAAAGTAATTTGATATGTGACTATGACTAATGCATCTGCCGTTCATTTTATCTCTGTGTTGAGTGTGTTGACGGTACTTAACTGTGTTGCAGAAGAAGATATATATGGTTTGTCACTTGAAGAGTTACAAAACGTTTCCGTGACTATCGCAACCAAGACGGATACTCAACTTAGATACACACCGTCTACAGTAAGTTATTTCTCGAAGCAGCAAATTCAACAGTTAGGTATTGAAACACTGAGCGAGTTATTTGCACATATTCCCGGATTTTATTCAATGTATAACTCAGTTGAAGGGAACCAGTCCTACTTGATCACAAGGGGGCACCCCCAAAAGTACGCTAACACGCTGCTAGTATTGATCAACGGTCAACGGTTGAATGAAGATTACACAGGCGGCATAAATTATATAGACAGGTTTGTGAGTTTACACAACGTCGAGAAAGTTGAGGTCATTCGTGGACCAGGGTCAACCTTATATGGTTCAAATGCTTTCAATGGTGTAATTAACATCGTAACTAAGATTGAAAATAACATTGAAGTTGCACTTGGTTCTTTTGACAGGCGAGAAATCAATGGTGGTTATCGCTATCATGGTGAGAAGCTATCATTTGGTATTGATGCGCGCCTTTATGAGGATGATGGTGATACTTTAGGCAACGTATTTGATAGGTTTAACTTACAAACAACTACCAATGACGCGCATCAGGCCAATCAAGTTGAAGCTTTTATCTCTTTCGCAGGTTTTACGCTCAGAAACCACTATTTAAATTCAAAGCGAAAAAATCATTACCTATTTCGTCGTTTGAGAGATGGAACGGCGGAGCTGGAAACTAAACATTGGTTATCTCGACTAGAGTATCAAAATAGTCAAAATGAAGACTGGATGCTCAAGACCGGTTTTGAGTATTCAAAAGCAAAGCGCAAATCTCTCACAGCGCTTGAACTTCAAGGAACGGGTCCCTTTGTACCAGCCGACTTTCTATTTGGTGAAAATTTTACTCACGACTCTTACCGTGCGAATGTTGATTTCAGTTACCAATTATTTGATGATCATAGAGTTTCATCGGGTCTTGAGTTGGTTCGCTCTCAGGTGCCAGGTGGATATTTACGAAGTAATTACAATATCTTTGGCGATCTTGAATACTTTGGTGACGTTGTAGAACTCACCGAGCCACAGCAGCGAATTATTTTAGATAAGGAACGTCGTATTAAAATGGCGTATGTCCAATGGGAGTCGATATGGAACGAGAATTGGCGCTCAACAATAGGGCTACGCAGAGACTCATACAATGATGTGGCGAATAGAACTAATCCTCGAGCCGCGTTAATCTATGCGCCCAATGACCAGCATACCTTTAAAGTAATTTATGGTGAGGCATATCGGGTTCCATCACTAGGTGACTTGTACGACGAAGAAAGTGGCTTAACTTTTGGAAATCAAAACCTACAGCCAACAACGCTTAAGGCATTAGAGCTGGTACATCAATACGTAGGTGAGGATTTTTCTATTAGTACCAGTGTGTTTAGAAACGACATCGATGACCTGATAGATTTTCGTGTAGATGGCGATAATGTGTTTTTAGATAATATTGCTAGCAACTCTGCCAGAGGAGTGGAAATTGACTGGCAATTAAGGCTATTTGCTAAAGTACAGTTAAAAGGGTTTATTACTCATTTGTTTAGCAATCAAACCCGAATCGAGGCTGAGCAACAAACAACACCATCGCACTTACTCGTTCCCAGAACGTATAGCATGACTTCTCTTGTGTATTATCCGAATCAGAACTTGAGTGTGTCAGTGTCAGTAAATGGTAGGGGGGCGGTAGAAGTATTGTCCGATAAAGACTCAAGTACGGTAGTATCGGCTGCTGTTAATTACCAACTTAATGACAACATGTCATTATCACTGGATGTGAACAACGCATTAGATTCAAATTACAGCACTAGTGCTATTATTCCATTTGGCGAAAAGAGCAATCAACCTTTTGGAGAATACCAAGCTAGAGGGCGTAACGTGTCACTGTCTTACCGATATCAGTTTTAACATATCTAAATAATAAAAAAGCCTGCACGAGCAGGCTTTTTTATTTTGTTGAACGGTATACTTATACTAACTTAGCTAAGATTTCGTTGAATGTGTTGCTAGGACGCATTGCTGCGAATGCTAGCTCGTCATTTGGCTGGTAGTAGCCACCCACATCCATCGCTTTACCTTGTGCACCGTTAAGCTCAGCCACGATAGTTGCCTCTTGTGCTTCTAGATCTCGCGCGATTTCTTGGAACTGCGATTGTAATTGCGTGTCTGTCGTTTGGGCCGCAAGTGCTTGAGCCCAGTAAAGAGACAGATAGAAGTGACTGCCACGGTTGTCTAACTCGTTCACTTTACGTGATGGGGACTTGTTTTCATCGAGGAATTTACCCGTCGCTTGGTCAAGTGTATCAGCGAGTACTTGTGCTTTTGCGTTACCAGTCGCTTGGCTCAAATGCTCTAAAGACGCAGCTAATGCAAGGAATTCACCCAGAGAGTCCCAACGCAGGTGGTTTTCTTTTTCAAACTGTTGCACGTGTTTTGGTGCTGAGCCACCTGCACCTGTTTCAAACAGACCACCGCCATTCATCAGTGGTACGATAGACAGCATCTTAGCACTGGTGCCCAGCTCTAGAATTGGGAATAGGTCAGTTAGGTAGTCACGCAATACGTTACCTGTTACTGAAATTGTGTCCTGACCATTCTTCATACGCTCAAGAGAGTATAACGTCGCATCTACAGGTGCTTTGATCAAAATTTCAAGGCCGTCAGTGTCGTGTTCTGGTAAGTATGCTTGAACTTTTTTGATTAACTGTGCATCGTGTGCACGGTTTTCATCTAACCAGAATACCGCAGGTACACCAGTAGCACGAGCGCGGTTTACAGCCAATTTTACCCAATCTTTGATAGGGGCATCTTTAACCTGACACATGCGCCAGATGTCGCCTTGTTCAACATCATGTTGAAGCAACACATTGTCGTTGTTGTCTACAACGCGGATAACACCGGCAGCAGGCGCTTCAAATGTTTTGTCGTGCGAACCGTATTCTTCAGCTTTTTGAGCCATCAAGCCCACGTTAGGGATAGTACCCATGGTACGAGGGTCAAACGCGCCATTTTTCTTACAGAAATCAATCGTTGCTTGATATACGCCTGAATAACAACGGTCAGGGATCACAAAGCAAGTGTCCTGTTGCTTACCTTCAGCATTCCACATTTGACCGCTAGTACGAATTGCAGCAGGCATCGACGCATCGATGATCACGTCACTTGGTACATGTAGGTTAGTGATACCACGATCAGAGTCTACCATTGCAATGCTAGGGCTTGATTCGTAAACCGCTGCGATATCAGCTTCAACTTCTTGGCGTTTTGCATCATCAAGCTGTTGAATTTTTGAGTAAACATCACCCAAACCATTGTTTACGTCTACACCTAACTCTGTGAAAAGAGCAGCATGCTTGGTAAATACATCTTTATAAAACACCTTAACAGCATGGCCAAAGATAATTGGGTCAGACACTTTCATCATGGTCGCTTTCATATGCAATGAAAATAGCACACCTTTATCTTTAGAAGAGGCGATTTCACCAGCTAAAAACTCTTGTAACGCTGAAATGCTCATACGCGAAGCGTCAATGATTTCACCCGCTAGTAACGGAGTGTTCGCTTTTAGAACTGTGATATCACCATTAGTTGCAACATGTTCAATACGAACATCTGTTGCTTCGGCAACAGTCGTAGATTGTTCAGAGCCAAAAAAGTCTCCGTCCGTCATACTTGCTACATATGATTTTGAGTCCGCTGACCATGCACCCATTGAATGTGGATTTTTACGGGCATATGCTTTAACCGAAGCAGGGGCACGACGATCAGAGTTACCTTCACGTAATACTGGGTTTACTGCACTACCTTTGATTTTGTCATAGGTCGCTTTAATTTCAGCTTCTTTGTCATTTTTTGGTTCAGCAGGGTAGTCAGGTAGTGCGTAACCTTTTTCTTGTAACTCTTTAATGGTCGCACGTAGCTGAGGAATAGAAGCACTGATATTAGGCAACTTTATGATGTTGGCCTCAGGTGTCTTCGCTAATTCACCAAGTTCTGCAAGTGCATCGTTGATACGCTGCTCTTCGGTTAAAAACTCAGGGAAGTTAGCAATAATACGTCCAGCAAGAGAAATATCACGAGTCTCTACTTCTACGCCAGCGGCATTGGTGTAAGCTTGAATGATCGGAAGCAATGAGTAAGTGGCAAGAGCCGGAGCTTCATCGGTTTTAGTATAAATAATTTTTGATGTCATCATCATTCCTAGATTTGTGGCTTTTCGCCATTCAACAATGCAAAGGGAATGCTATGTTGCCTAAGGCAACAGGTTATAGCAAGTTTGTTAGATATTTTCACTTTGCACGTAAATAAAAATATCTAACCTACCTAACGACAACGAGCGCTATTGTAGCAAGCAAAATAGATGAGGGCTAATTAGAAATTTTAAAGGGGAAGGGATAAAAATTATAAGGAATATGAAGCGAGCAGCAATTGCAGCCCGCTTCTGATAGCCAAAACTACAACTAAGCTAACTCTTCATCGCGTGGCGCGATGTTGGTAGCGTGGAGACCTTTAGGACCTTCTTGTAGCTCGAATGTTACATCCTGACCAGCTTTAAGCGTTTTGTATCCATCCATTACAATCGTTGAGTAATGGGCGAAGATATCTTCCTCACTGCCGTCTTCTACGATGAAACCAAACCCTTTGGCATTGTTGAACCATTTGACTTTTCCGCAAGCCATACTTCTACATCCTTCTATAAGTTGACTAATTTAGTTAATCTAAACTTTATAATTTGCTAGACTGCCCATAGATTAAGCAATCTAATAGGACTGTAGTTTATATGAGCAGTCAGTCAAGTTTTTTAACGTATTTTTTAACATTTTATTTATTTTTTAATTCAAGTTTGCTTGAGTTACCAAGACAAGACTATATTTAATTATGAGTGGGACGAAAGAATCAGGTGTGATAGACACGGTACGCGAAAGTGCGAAGCAAAAGCTAAGCCCGCCGCGTAAGTACAAGGTCATTTTGAATAACGACGATTACACGCCAATGGAATTTGTGATTGAAGTTTTAATGACTTTTTTTAATATGGATAGCGAAAGAGCAACTGAGGTGATGCTGAAAGTGCATCATGAGGGAAAAGCTGTATGTGGTATATATCCTGCAGATATTGCCCACACCAAGGCTGAGCAGGTCAATCGTTACGCTCGCGACCATGAGCATCCGTTGCTTTGTAGTTGTGAGCATGAATAACCTTATTAATTCTCGTTTGGGGGTTGCCAATGCTAAATAAAGATCTAGAAGTTACCTTAAACGCCGCTTTTCGCGAGGCGCGTACGCGTCGCCATGAATTCATGACAGTTGAACATTTATTATTGGCGCTAATCGATAACCCATCCGCAGGAGAAGCGTTAGGCGCCTGTGGAGTGGACATAGAAAATTTGAAACGGGAATTGTCAGAATTTATTGACGAAACAACGCCGGTTATTCCCGATTTAGAAGAAGATAGAGAAACACAGCCAACGTTAGGTTTCCAGCGCGTGTTACAGCGTGCAGTGTTCCACGTACAATCATCAGGCCGGAGCGAAGTTACCGGTGTGAACGTGCTGGTAGCAATTTTTTCAGAGCAAGAAAGTCAAGCAGTTTACTTGCTGAAAAAGAGTGATATTAGCCGTCTCGATATTGTTAATTTTATTTCCCATGGCATTTCAAAAGTTGATGAGGAATCGGACCACGATGATCATGAAGACATTCATGAAGATTCGAACGATGTTCAAAACGAAGAGAAAACTAAACTTGAGAACTTTACAACCAATCTCAATGCACTAGCGCAAGCGGGACAAGTAGATCCGTTGGTGGGCCGTGATGATGAAGTTGAACGTACAGTTCAAGTTTTGTGTCGTCGTAAGAAAAACAACCCATTGCTTGTTGGTGAAGCTGGGGTAGGGAAGACCGCCATCGCTGAAGGGCTTGCATATCGTATTATCAACAAGCAAGTTCCAGAAGTAATCGAGGATGCGGTTGTTTATTCGCTTGATATGGGTGCCTTGCTCGCTGGGACTAAATACCGAGGAGATTTTGAGAAACGCTTCAAGGCGCTGCTCAAAGAGTTACAGTCTAAACCTCAAGCAATATTATTTATTGATGAGATACACACTATCATAGGTGCGGGAGCCGCGTCTGGTGGGGTGATGGATGCATCAAACCTAATCAAACCACTTCTGTCTAGCGGTCAGCTCCGTTGTATGGGTTCGACCACCTATACTGAATTCAAGAATATCTTCGAAAAAGATCGGGCTTTAGTTCGCCGATTCCAGAAAATTGATGTGGTTGAGCCGAGTGTGGCGGACACCACAAAAATTTTGTATGGCCTTAAAGAGCGCTATGAAGAGCATCATGGTATTCGCTATACACAAAAGGCACTGAGAGCTGCTGCTGAGCTCAGTGCGAAATATATCAATGAACGTCATTTACCAGATAAAGCAATCGATGTAATTGATGAAGCTGGTGCTAATCAGCGGTTGCAACCAGCATCAAGACGCAAGAAAACAATCGGTGTTTCTGATATTGAGATGATTGTTTCAAAAATAGCGAGAATTCCTCAGCAAAGTGTTTCTAACAGTGATAAAGAAACTTTGAAGAACTTAGATCGCAATTTGAAAATGCTCGTGTTTGGTCAAGATCAATCTATCGATGCGCTAACGTCAGCGATACGTTTATCTCGTTCAGGTCTTGCCAATGAAGATAAACCAATAGGTTCATTCTTATTTGCTGGTCCTACAGGTGTTGGTAAAACTGAAGTAACAAAACAGCTTGCCAAATGTATGGGTGTTGAGTTTATTCGCTTTGATATGTCGGAATACTCAGAACGCCATGCGATTAGTCGATTGATCGGTGCTCCTCCTGGCTATGTTGGCTTTGAACAAGGTGGTTTGTTGACAGATGCAGTGATCAAACATCCGCACTCTGTGGTGCTTTTGGATGAAATTGAGAAAGCGCATCCAGATATTTACAATATCTTACTTCAAGTAATGGATCACGGAACATTAACTGACAATAACGGCCGTAAGGCTGATTTCAGAAATGTGGTTGTGGTAATGACTACTAATGCAGGTGTACAAGAAACCATTCGCAAATCAATCGGTTTTCAAGAGCAAGACCATTCGCATGACGCGATGGTTGAGATCAATAAGGTGTTTACTCCCGAGTTTAGAAACCGATTAGATAACATCATTTGGTTTAATCACCTTGAAAAAGAAGTTATTTTGCAAGTTGTTGATAAGTTTGTAGTAGAGCTACAAGCACAGCTTGATAAAAAGTCTGTGAACTTGGAGCTTACTTCTGCGGCACGTGAGTGGCTTGGTGACCTTGGCTATGATAAAGCGATGGGAGCAAGGCCTATGGCAAGAGTCATTCAGGACAAGCTTAAGAAGCCATTGGCAAACGAAATTTTGTTTGGCAAGTTGAGTGAAGGCGGTAGTGTCAAAGTTGGTGTTAAAGGTGGTGAGTTAGATTTTAGATATGAGTCTAACTTAGTATCGGCATAGTGTCAGAACGTTAAGTGTCAAAAAGCCTAGCAAATGCTAGGCTTTTTGTTATATATCGAATACTCACCGATAATCACTGTAACTTGTCATTTAAATGCAGTAGGCAAATGCAAGCGACGTATACAACCTAAAGTTGTAGGCTTATTTACGGCAGGTTTCTACACGGTTCGATTAACGAGCGCGGAAGACAATGCGTCCTTTGGTTAAGTCGTACGGTGTCATTTCGACCGTAACTTTGTCACCAGTAAGAATACGGATATAGTTTTTGCGCATTTTACCAGAAATATGAGCAACCACCACGTGACCATTTTCTAACTCAACGCGGAACATTGTATTTGGTAAAGTATCAAGGACTGTGCCTTGCATTTCAATTACGTCTTCTTTCGCCATGTGTAGCGTAACACCTCTTTGAATAATTAAACGCTGGAGATTTTGCCCAAAAGCTGGCAATAAGTAAAGGTAAGGGTCAAAAATTTGTTATTTAAATAGCCAATTTAGGCTCTTTTGCCTTTATGAGGCACAGTTCGTCCAATTATGAAGGCGAATCTTGGTCAACCCACACATCGTTTACAAATCTTTGAGCAGGTAAAAATTGGGACTTATAGCGCATTTTTTTACAGCTATCGATTTGGTAGCCCAAATAGACAAATTCTTTGTCTAATTTTTTGGCGTGTTCAATCTGCGCCATTATCATGATATTACCCAGGCTAAAACGTTCATATTCAGGGTCAAAAAATGTGTAAATGGCTGATAATGCGTTTGGCATGGTATCGGTCACTGCAACAGCAATGAGCGAGTCATGATGCCAAAGCTCAATGAAGGAAATAGGCAACCATTGGCAGAACAAGAAGCTCTCGTATTGCAGTTTGTTAGGAGGGTACATACTGCCATCATTATGTCGAAGTGAAATGTATTTTTCATATAACGGATAATACTCATTCCGTTCTTTATGACTGACCGTAAATGAGTAATCCCCAGTTATCTTACGAAATTTACGTTTTTGTGATTTGGAAGGGGTGAAAAGTTTGGCTGGAATACGAACAGACTGACACGCGCTACACTTTGGACAATGTGGGCGGTAAATCTGATCACCACTTCTTCTAAAACCCAACTCTAACAGCGCTTCAAAACGTGCTGGGGTGTAACAGCTCGGATCGAGAATAACTAATAACTGTTCGTTTTGTTGAGGTAGGTAACTGCAACTAAATTGCTGACTTAAACCAATTTTAGAGGGGAAGTGTTCAGTCATAAATGTCGTCCAATGTTTGAGCAAGCCACATTGTTTTTGGCACGTTAAATTGTGCCGCTATGTTAAGTCTAGTCAAGAATTCGTCACGGGATATAACTTTTGCACCTAAACTTGTTAAATAAGGGTTTTCTAATTGGCAGTCAATGAAATGGGCATCATGCCTTTTCAGCCAGTTGGTTAATGCCCACATAGCTAATTTAGACGCATTGGGCTGATGAAAGAACATTGACTCGCCACAAAACACCCCAGATTGCATTACACCGTACAGGCCGCCAATAAGGTGGTTACCTTGCCAAAGCTCCAAACTATGCGCCAACCCATGCTCGTGAGCGTTTTGATAGGCCAACAACATATCACTGTTTATCCAAGTTCCTTCTTTGTGTATACGTTGCATCCGACATGCGTTGATAACGTCACGAAACGCAGTATTAACAGTAACAACGGGATTTAATTGGCGCTGAGCCTTTCTCAAAGAACGACTGATGTGAAAATCGTCAAGTTCTATGATCCCTCTGTTGCTAGGTGACCACCACATGATGGGTTCGTTTTCATTGAACCAAGGAAATATACCATTGGCATAGGCTACTTTTAATCGTGCAATGTTCAAACACCCGCCAATCGCTAACAATCCGTCAGGGTCTTTTAATGCATATTTACATGGCGGAAAAAAAGTGTCGTGTAGGTTCAGATGGAATAGTTGTTGTGTCATATAAAGACGTAATGGCTTCTGATATAGCTAAAATAGCGTAAAACAGTGATAAATAAAATGGGAGCATTGGCTCCCATTTTTTGGTTTATTTCAGATTATCTAAGTAACGCTCAGCATCTAAAGCTGCCATACAGCCTGTGCCGGCTGAGGTGATTGCTTGGCGGTAGATATGGTCCGATACGTCACCTGCAGCGAAAACACCTTCTACACTAGTCTGCGTTGCATTACCATTAAGACCTGATTGTACAACGAGGTAGCCGTCTTTCATCTCTAGCTGACCTGCAAACATATCAGTGTTTGGTTTGTGGCCGATAGCAATGAACACACCAGCCAAATCTAACTGTTCTGTGTTTTCAGAGTCCGTGTCTTTGATGCGAATGCCCGTCACACCCATTTCATCACCTAGTACTTCATCTAAAGTGCGATTTAAGTGTAGAACGACATTGCCATTTTTCGCTTTTTCAAGCAAACGGTCAGATAAGATCTTCTCACTTCTAAACGTATCACGACGGTGAATTACGTGAACTTCTTCGGCGATGTTAGATAAATACAGCGCTTCCTCAACAGCAGTATTACCACCGCCAACTACAGCCACTTTCTGACCTCGATAGAAGAAACCATCGCAAGTAGCGCAAGCAGAAACCCCACGTCCTTGGAACGCGGTTTCAGACTCCATACCAAGATATTTTGCAGATGCGCCCGTTGCAATGATAAGTGCGTCACACGTATATGTACCTTGATCGCCCGTTAATGTAAAAGGACGTTGAGTTACATCTACTTTATTAATGTGATCAAAGATGATTTCTGTTTCGAATCTCTCTGCATGTTCTTTCATGCGATCCATAAGTGCAGGACCTGTTAAACCGTGGGCGTCACCGGGCCAGTTTTCAACTTCAGTTGTAGTGGTTAATTGCCCACCTTGTTGCATACCAGTAATAAGTACTGGGTTTAAGTTTGCACGTGCTGCATATACAGCAGCTGTGTAGCCAGCGGGGCCTGAGCCTAAAATAAGCAGTTTACAGTGTTTAACATCACTCATGAGTTATTCCTAAAATTAACATACCGAGAATCAATGAGGTCGATTCTATGTAATTCAACCTAGATGTAAAATAAAACTGCAATTTCATTTTTCCTTAAATCGTACAGTTGTCAAAAATACTGTACTTGATGGATATTTAAGCCATCAGAGGCAAAACTAACGCTATTCGATGACCAAATTGTTTTTTTTTGGTATGTTCATAGCAATTTTGTTTCGTTATTCTCTAGAGAATAGCCCCTAACGAATAGGTATTTATGGCATTTTGGCAGGATACACCTGGATTTGCATTGACGGCTGATAAAATCCAAATTTTAACGGATGCAAAGCAATATCATGATCAGTTACTCAACTTGATTCATGCCGCAAAGCAAAGGATCTACATCACTGCGTTGTACTTACAAGACGACGAAGCTGGACGAGAGATTTTAGATGCTTTGCATCAGAAATCACTTGCAAATCCGGCGCTTGAAATAAACGTACTGGTTGATTTTCATCGGGCACAGCGAGGCCTGATAGGGGAAGAAAGATCTGAAGGAAATGCAAAGCTATATTGTGACAAGCTTGAACAGACGCAAAGTAATGTAAAGATATATGGCGTGCCAGTTAAAGCAAAAGAGCTATTTGGCGTGTTGCATCTCAAGGGTTTTGTAATTGACGACACCGTTCTGTACAGCGGAGCAAGCTTAAATAATGTGTATTTGCACTACGAAGATAAGTATCGATTAGATAGATACTTTGTGATTGAACAGCCCTTACTAGCAAATAGTTTTTGTCAGTTTATAGAAAAGTACCTTTTGAGCTCTGAAGCAGTTGCACGACTGGATACTAGACCGTTGCCGAAGTTGGTTGACATTAAACTGGCACAAAAACACCTTATGCGCGATCTTAAAAAAGCTAAATATACTTTTGAAGGCGCAGATAGTAACGAAGGTCTTAATGTTCGAGCGTTTTTAGGTTTTGGCAGGCGGACCAATAAACTGAATAGGTTAATTAAGAGTTTGTTCGATACGACAGAGCATGAGTTGGTGTTGTATACACCGTATTTCAACTTTCCAGCGCCGTTACTGCGCTCGTTGCGTCGTTTATTGAAACAAGGGCAACAGGTTAGTATTGTTGTTGGCGACAAAACGGCCAACGATTTTTATATCTGTCCAACTCAGCCATTCAGTCGCATTGGAGCGCTGCCGTATCTTTATGAGACAATTCTAAGAAAGTTCTTGAAATCTCAATATCGCTTTATTAAGTCCGGTCAGCTAAAAGTATATTTGTGGAAAGAAGGGAGCAATTCATTTCACCTAAAAGGGATATGTAAAGATAATCATACCCATCTATTAAGCGGACATAATCTAAACCCAAGAGCTTGGGGGTTAGATATTGAAAATGGCATTTTGATCGAAGATCCAGATGGCCAGATCCGAGAGGATATAGAAAAAGAAAAACAAGCTATTTTGGCAAACTGCCGTTTATTAACTGGGCCTGAGGATGTGGAAACATTGGATGATTATCCTCTGCCTATTAGGAAGTTATTGGGTCAGGCTAAACGCGTAAAAGTCGATTTTATTATTAAGCGTTTTATCTAATCTAGACACCTTGAGTTTATGATTTGCAAAATAAAAAACCCAGCACATCTGCTGGGTTTTTTATTAATCCCATATGGGATTAAGCTTTCGCCTTATACGCTTCATTGTGCACACTTGCAGCGCGACCAGACGGGTCAGCATTGTTTTGAAACGACTCATCCCAAGCAAGCGCTTGAGGAGTGGAACATGCCACAGACTTACCGTGAGGTACACAGTGTGCTGCTGCATCGCTCGGGAAATGTTCGGTGAAAATGTGGCGATAAAAATAGGCTTCTTTACTATCTGGTGTATTTATAGGGAAGCGATATTTAGCATTTTCTAGATCTTGATCAGACACTTGCTCTTCAACATGGGCTTTTAATGAGTCAATCCAGTTATAGCCAACGCCATCAGAAAATTGCTCTTTTTGTCTCCAAAGCACTTCATTAGGTAAATATCCGTCAAACGCTTCGCGTAAAATGTGCTTTTCAATTCGGCCATCTTTACACATCTTGTACTCGGGGTTAGTGCGCATTGCAACGTCCACAAATTCCTTATCTAAAAAGGGAACGCGTGCCTCGACACCCCAAGCTGCCATTGACTTATTCGCACGTAAACAATCAAACATGTGAAGCTTAGAAACCTTGCGGTTAAGTTCTTCGTGAAACTCTTTTGCATTCGGAGCCTTATGAAAATATAGGTAGCCTCCAAAAAGCTCATCAGCACCTTCACCGGAAAGAACCATTTTGATGCCCATTGCTTTAATTTGCCTTGACATTAAGTACATAGGAGTTGACGCTCTAACTGTCGTCACATCATATGTTTCAAGGTGGTAGATAACCTCTTTAAGGGCGTCAATCCCTTGCTGTACAGTGAAATGAATCGGGTGGTGTACAGTCCCAATAGCATCAGCCACTTTCTGTGCTGCCGCTAGATCTGGTGAGCCTTCTAAGCCGATAGAGAAGGAATGTAATTTTGGCCACCAAGCATCTGATGCATCATTGTCTTCAATACGTTTTGCAGCGAACTTCTGAGTGATAGCAGATATCACCGAAGAATCTAGGCCCCCTGACAGTAGTACACCATAAGGTACATCACACATTAATTGACGTTTAACCGCAGCTTCTAGCGCTTCTTTTACGTCCGTGACATTTGCTTCATTTTCTTTTACCGCATCATACTGTTGCCAATCACGACTGTAGTATGGTCGCAATTCGCCATCTGTTGAATATAGGTAGTGGCCAGGAGGGAACTCTTCGATTTGAGTACAAATCGGGGTCAACGCTTTCATTTCACTTGCGACATAGAAGTTTCCGTGATGATCACGACCTGTATACAAAGGAATGATACCAATGTGGTCACGGCCAATCAGGTAAGCGTCTTGCTCCTCATCATACAAACAAAATGCAAAAATGCCATTGAGATCATCTAAAAATTCAGGTCCCTTTTGTTTATATAGCGCCAAAATAACTTCACAGTCAGACTCGGTCTGAAATTCAAAGTCTACAGTTAAGTTTTTGGCTAACTCCTTGTGGTTATAAATTTCGCCGTTTACCGCTAAGATATGTGTTTGTTCAGGGTTATACAAAGGTTGGGCACCACTTGAAACACCAACAATCGCAAGTCTTTCATGGACTAATATGGCTTTATCAGACGAATATACGCCTGACCAGTCTGGACCACGGTGGCGTAATAGTTTAGACATTTCGATAGCTTGACTACGCAGCTCTGTGGGATCGGATTTAAGCTCCAATACACCAAAAATTGAACACATAAATTACCTCATTCCTGTGTTGATTTGTTGTGATACAAATTAGGCCTCTTTAAAAATGATGTCTTTATAAGAAGCAAATATGTTTTTATTAACGATCCAAGTGATAAGGCACAGCGAGCCGTGCGTGTACTGTAAGACTTGGAGATAACCTTAGATGTATCAGAATTGACAAGCTAAGTCACATATAAAAGTGAGTTTTCTGTGAATAATTCAATGCCACCTTGGTGCAAACTTTAAGGCCTTTGCTGCAAGATGGTGCAAAACGCACGCTGTTATCTTAATTTTGAAGATTTTTTAGTCACATGTTGAGGGAAGTAGTCAAGATTTACGTTGATTTATAACTGAGTTGCACCTTATTGGTGCGGTGTATTTAGACGAATTTTGAGTTACTTTATAACTGCTTGGTGCAGTAATAAGCGACTATATTCTCAATAACTGAGTAAGTGTTAGATGCATTGACGGAGTAACCTAGATACAGCTGACGCTATAGAAAGACTTTCTTCCTCACCGTGAGAATGCGCAAATGGTTATTAAACTCAAGATTTCAATAAAACAAGCAATGGATCGCTCAGTTTTGGAAATGTACAAAAGGCATCTTTAAAACTGAGCGCTTTTTAGAGCACTTTGATATTAATGTGTTGTGCCCGCTGCGACTTTAATATCTTGCTTGTCTTGAATCGCACAGGTCATAATTACTTTTAGTGCGTTGGTCACCGTCTCTAAGTTCATACTGGCTGCCCCTTGATGATTAACTGCTTGAGAGGGCAAATATGGGATATGTATAAACCCACCTTTGACATGTGTATCATGTTGATTTATCAAATGCATTAAGCCATACATCACATGATTACAGACATAAGTACCAGCGGTGTTTGAGATAGCAGCTGGGATCTCAGCCTGTTGTAAAGCGAGCAATATACGCTTGATAGGTAGATTGGTGAAATATGCAGCAGGACCGCCTGCGATAACGGGCGTATCGATTGGCTGTTTACCCGCATTGTCAGCTATGCGGGCATCATTAATATTTATTGCCACACGTTCTAGCGATATATCAGCTCTACCCCCGGCCTGACCGATACACAGGACTAGCTGTGGCGCATATTTATCAATTGCTAAATGTAGTTCTTTTAATGAAGCGCCAAACTCACATGGTAGCTCTTTGGTATGAACTATAAAGCCACTAATATGTTCTCCTTCAAGTTGTGATACTGCTTGCCAAGAAGGATTAATTTGCTCGCCGCCAAAAGGAGCGAAACCTGTGAGTAAAATACTGGGTTTTTGTGTCCTAGTCATTGAAGATGACTCCATACATAAGCAAGATATTAATAGCTAACAAGGTCAATGCAGTTGGGAGTTGTACCTTGATAACCTGATATTTGTCTTTTAAATCAAGTAGTGCAGCTGGCACAATATTGAAGTTTGCAGCCATGGGGGTCATTAATGTACCACAATACCCTGAATACATGCCGATGGCGACCAGTGGGGCAGCTGAAGCACCGTGCCCTTGAATTAAAAATGGCACCGCTATACCTGCAGTCATTACCGGAAAAGCAGCAAATGCGTTTCCCATTATCATAGTAAAAAGAGCCATTCCCGTACAATATAAAACAACCAACATGAAACGGTTGTCAGGTGAAATGAATAGGGAAACGAGATCTTGAATCGCGGTGCCTGTTTGAGCAACGATAAACACACCGCCAAGCATGGCTAACATCTGTGGCAAAATAGCAGCCCAGCCAATTGAATCAACAAGTCGTCGCGATTCACTTAGTGCAAGTGCAGGGGAGCCAGAAGTCAGCTTCCAGCCTGCTAAAAGTGCAGCCCCACAAGCTAACGTTAATGAGGCTAAGGTGACGTGTTTTTGGTCAAATAGATAAATATTTGCAATACGTATATCGCTCAGCAGCAATGTACAGACAACGGTCACGACAGGGATCATTACCGCGGGAATAAATAAGTGGTTACCGATACGCTGTGCTGATGTATTTAATTGTTGCTCCGATGGGACGTCATAACTGCCCATGGAAACTTTGCCAAACCCCGCCAATAACGCTATTAGCAGCACATTTGCACCGACCCATTGATATGTTGACGTTGCGCCGATTAACTTGATAGATAGGTCACCAAACAAAAAAACGCTACCAAACAAAAACCAAAATAAGGCGGTACTTAGTCTTTTGGGATGTTCTTTATCCTGTAATGTTTTGACTACTAAAAACATCACTACAAAGCCAATCAGCAAATAAATATTGTTGATAGATAGAATTGATTGCGTTTCGGCGACAGAGGACATGGGCGCGCTCATGATAGCTCCTCATTCAATTGAGCCGTAGTGTCTTGAGCACGCTCATTCATTAGCTGATGAATTTTAGCTTCTAAACGCGCCAGTCTAAACAGGTGTACTATCAGGGCGGCGATAGCGGTAGGAATTGCCCATAGTCCGATGTGTAGCGGCTCTATACCTGTAATGCCGTTTTCCTTGAGAAAGGCATCCATTAGCAACACAGCACCAAAAGCAATAAAAATATCTTCACCAAAGAATACTGCAATGTTGTCACAAGCGGCAGCATGGGCGCTGATCAAGTCTTGAATATGCTTGGGAAGCGGACCATGAATATTGGCTGCAGCGCCCAAGGCCATTGGGGCAAGCAAAGGCCTGACCGTTTGAGGTTGTCCCGCGAGGCTCAGTAGTCCAAGCGCGGCAGAACACTCTCTAACAACAAAATATACACTGAGAATACGTGATGTCGTCGCTGATTTTATGCTAGCAACCCAAGATTTAGCCCGTTGTTGCAATCCATACCGTTCAAGTAAAGCGATAACGGGTAATATCAACAAAAAGCTAGCTAACTGACGAGAGTTCATAAACTTCTCGCCGAAGGTTTCAAGCATCACTAAAAAATCGATATTCACTGCCCAGCCCGTCATCAAACCTGCAACGCAGACAACAAGCAACGGGTTGAAACGTAGGGCAAATCCAAAAACAACTATGATGATGCCTACCAACGGCAAAAGGTTTAACTCAGTCATAAAATTACTCTAGTTATTATTATTTTTAGCCAATGAAAACTGTGCTAAATGCGCACTGAGTTTGTCACTGGCTTTGCGCGCTTGCGCCAATGTACAGGGAACAAACTGACACTTTTGATTGACGCCAAGTTGGCTGAACAAGCGTAAGTCAGCATCGATAACGCTAGCTATAATCGGGTAGCCTCCGGTAGTTTGGCAATCATTAAGCAATACGATTGGCTCACCACTGGGAGGCAATTGTACGATGCCTGGATGAACAGCTTGTGTTGTGATAGAAACACTGTGGCTCAAAGGAGCATCACAGGTTAATCGGCTACCCATACGATTACTTAATTCACTGACACGCCATGGTTGTTCAATAAAGCGCTCAAAAGTGTTGTTAGGCAGCTTATCACAATGAGGCCCTTTAAGTACTCGTACCTGCTGTGTATATGGAGGCTGTTTCACGCCGAGCGAATCGAGTTTTACCGCGGATGTATAGTAGTTGAGTGTGTCACCAGCGTTCAGAGCTCGACCATGAAACCCACCAAAGTGTGACTGTAGATCTGTCGCACATGAATTCATTATAGGCGTGAGCTCAAACCCTCCCTCCACAGATAGGTAAGCGCGTTGGGCGTGGGCACTGGTGCCAAAAGTTAGCACGTCACCAGCGCTGGCGTAATAGCGCCACCCAGGATAAATAGGCTTGTCAGCTAGTTTCGCATTTAGACAGCCGCCAGTAAGAGAGAAATTGCAGGCGGAGGTAAACTCAAATTCTGCGAGGCCAATGGTGATTTCAATAACGGCTTTATGGATAGGGTTGTCTAGCAATAAGTTTGCTAAGCACACTGCAAAAGGGTCTAACGCACCGCTACGACAAACGCCATAATGGCGATAACCAAAGCGGCCAATATCTTGAATGCTTGCCATTACACCACTTTTATTGACTTTTAGCATATGCCCTCCTTAAGTGGTACAAATTTAATTTTATCGCCCGGCGCAAAGAGGCTTGGTGGGTTATGAGTCGGATTGAAAAGGGTGTGCTGACAACGCCCAAGTAAATGCCATCCGCCAGGAGATTGATTAGGATAGATGGCGCTCAGATCCTCCGCAATAGCAACCGAACCTTTTGGCACTTGCTTCCTTGGAGTTGTTTTGCGAGGGAGCTGTAATTCGCTTGGCAGTTTACCTAAGTAAGCAAAACCAGGCAGGAACCCTAGAAATTCAACTTGATATGTTTGAGCACAATGTAATTGAACAACCTGACGTTCTGTTAAATTGGCTTGTTGGGCGACATCGCTCAGATCGGGCCCAAATTCGCCACCGTAAATTGTCTCGATAATATGTGTTTTGGCGTCAAAAGCGAAGTCATCGCATTCATGCCAAAGCAACATAATATGCTTGAGCCAATATTGATAGTCGCTTGGATTAGCCATGTAAGCTGTGACGGAAGACTTTGCGGGTACGATATCTATAAATGCATTACTGTCCTTTAACGCCGTACACAGAGCGAACAATTTTCGCTGCTGAGTATGCGATGGGGCGTTTACATCTAAAGAAAGGACTAAGGCATTCTCTCCGAGTAAATAACTGTGAGCATCTGACATATTAATGGTTCTTTTTTATTATCATGGCATTAGTATAGCGAATAGGTGGGGTTGCTGTGCAACTGTTATAAAACAGTAATAAAAAAGCCATGCTAGGCATGGCTAAGGTTAGGAGTAATGTTAAATTATTGGTTGCTCAATAGCCATTCGCTTAGCAGGCGTACACCATACCCAGTACCGCCAGTCGGCACTTCACCGGACGCAGTGCTGGATAATTCGTTACCCGCAATATCAATGTGCACCCAGCGGGTATCCCCTGCAAAATGCTGCAAGAATGAAGCTGCTACCGTCGCACCAGGTCCGGCAGACCCTATGTTAGTTAGGTCTGCGATATCAGATTTGAGCATGTCTTTGTAGCCAAGTGGTAGGCGCCACACTTGCTCATTGACTTGCTTTCCTGCAGTGGTTAGCTCTTTCACTAAATGTTCATCATCAGAAAAAATAGCACTGTAACGTTCACCCACGGCTGTTATTTTTGAGCCGGTTAGTGTTGCAACATCGATCATGATTTCTGGATTGAAATTCTTACGTGCGTACCACATTGCATCACTAAGCACTAAGCGTCCTTCGGCATCCGTGTTGAGTACTTCTACACTTAATCCTTCCGCGGTACGCAGTATATCACCAGGTGCAATAGCGTTTTGTGAAACCATGTTTGCAGCCATGCCCATAACTGCTACAACATTTACATTGGCTTTGCTCAATGCCATTGCTTTCACTGTACCAAGCACTGCGGCAGCGCCTGCCATATCACCTTTCATAAGCGCAATAGTTTTACCTGTTTTGATGCTGTAGCCGCCAGAGTCAAAGGTGATCCCTTTACCAATCAGCGCGATAGGTGCATCGTTACTGCCTTTATAATGGGCGACCACTAAACGAGAACCATCTTTGCTACCACGACCCACACCTTCGAGCGCCCCCATGCCGAGTGCTTTAATTTGTTCAGGTTCTAATACGGTGACCGAAACGCCATATTGTTCAAGTGATTTGGCGGCCTTTGCAAAATCCACAGGCGTCATTTCGCTAGCGATTTCTGCAGTTAAATCTCTTGCTAAGAAAACGCCTTGCTCAATATTGGCAAGCTGTTTATAGAGCTCAGTTGTGGCTGTTTGATCAGCTACATCGAAGGTATAACTGATATTACGGTGGTCGTTTGACTTCTTATACGCATCAAACCTGTGGTCACGCAGGCTGGCACCATGTGCAAACTGCGCTGCAAGTTCACTGTTGTTTGCAAGTCCTGACACCCGCTCAAATGACATCGCGACTTTATTGGCTTTTTTCTGTATCAAAGATGCATGTATATCACCACCGAGTTTCGCCATTTTAGCTACGGTGAGTTCATCGGTTTCACCTAAGCCAACCAATACGATGCGCTCATAATCACTATCAATAGGGGCGAGCAATTCTAGGCTTTTGCCATACTGAGCTGAAAAAGCGGTGCTTTTAACAGCTTTGTTGAGTTGTGCGCGGGTATCCTTATCCAAAAATTTAAATTCTTCTTTACTATCAGCGCTTTGGAATAATACTAATGTATCACCACGGGTGAGTTTAGAAGTGAATTCAAATTGTGCAGCAAGCACATTTCCCGTGCTGGCTATAGCAAGCGCCACAGCGGTTATATGAGTGACTAATTTCATTGATAAACTCTTTGTATTATCTATGCACTGTTTTTACCGCAAAACATCCCGAAAAGTCATAAATTGTCGTTGAAATACCAAATAATGAAGACTAATACGTGTTTGAGGAAGCGATGCCGTGAAAGAAATCAGCTAGGCGCTGGGTCTAACTTATTACAGCAGAGCATAACAGGAACACAATGATGGCAAAGTGGTTAAGCTATTTAGTTTTAATATTATCAATTGGCACGACTGTTTGGGCGGCACAGAAGACGACACTACAGCCGCCGACACAAGCAAGTACACATGTAAAAACCTTAGTGTTGGGGTCGGGCTGTTTTTGGGGGGCTGAAAAACGTTATGAAGCAATGACAGGGGTGTTGGATGCTGAGTCAGGTTACGCAGATGGTGAAGGTTTTGAGGCAAGTTATAAAGCGATCACTAAGCTCAGTAGACGGTTTGATGACAACAATTATGCCGAAGTGGTGAAAGTGACCTATAACGCAAACGTGCTTACTACCGAACAGCTTTTAATGCATTATTTTGAAGGTCATGACCCGACACAAAAGAACCGCCAAGGTAATGATGTGGGTACTCAATATCGCTCTATCATTCTGTACACCGAACAAGAGCAGCAGAAAACGGCCTTAGAGTTACAAGCGCGTTATCAGAAGTTACTTAACCAAGCAGGCTATGGTGAGATCCAGACACAACTTAAGCCATTAGACACTTTTTTTCCTGCGGAAGAATATCATCAGAATTACATAGCTAAGAACCCAGATGGCTACTGCCCTGATCATTCAACGGGTGTGGTATTTAAAAAAGTAAATGAGCAAGGACGAGATAATAAAGCATTATTATCTGGTAGGCACATAGTGGTTCTGGACTCTAAAAGTTATTGTCCATATTGCGAAAAGCTCAAGAAAACGGTGTTGCATGACTATCAGGGCAGCATCCCATTGCACTACCGATATGCTGACCAATTAGCTGGCTTACAGATAAAAACGCCCACTTGGGCAACGCCTACCATTATACTCCTAGAACAAGGTAAAGAGCTGTACTCGCATCAAGGTTTTATGACTAAAGAGATGTTTTACAAAGCGTTAGGCGCGTTTAAGCTAGGAAACTCAGAAGCATTTAAAGTGGCTTTTCAAAGCAAAACGGATGCGCCATTTTGTAAGCAATATGACTTGTTCAAAAACACAGGGGAAGGGGTTTTTATAGATAAGTTAAGTGGAGCACAACTATTTGATACCAAAGATAGATTTAATTCTGGCACGGGTTGGCTGTCTTTTAAGCAGCCGGTAAAAAACAGTGTAACCTATCATGAAGATAATAGTTACGGTATGCAACGCACGGAAATACGCTCTAAATCTAGTGGTATTCATTTAGGACACGTGTTTGCAGGTGAGGGACCCGGTGGTAGCGATCGCTATTGTATCAACGCTACTGTGCTCGAATTTGTACCACGAGCTTTATAAACTGAGAGATAAAAAAAACCCCTCGTGAGAGGGGTTTTGGGTAACTCAGCGCCATTGGCACTGGGAATGAGGTCGGTACATGGTGTTAGGCAAACTGCATTTCAGGGATATCGCCTTCAATGATGAGCTTACCCGCTGTTTTGCTTATAATTTCATCAACACTAACACCCGGCGCGCGTTCTAGCAAATGAAATGCGCCGTCTTTTACTTCTAGCACAGCTAAGTCAGTTACGATTTTTTTAACACAATTCACACCCGTTAGTGGCAAAGTACATGCTTCTAACAGCTTAGAATCGCCGTGCTTGCTAGCATGGGTCATAGTAACAATAATGTTCTGTGCGCCGGCAACTAAATCCATTGCACCACCCATGCCTTTGATTAACTTTTTCGGGATCATCCAAGAAGCAATATTGCCTTGTTGATCTACTTCGAATGCACCAAGAACCGTCAAGTCTACATGACCACCCCTGATCATGGCAAAGCTATCGGCACTATTAAATATTGCTGCACCTGTCGCTGCTGTCACGGTTTCTTTACCCGCGTTGATCATATCTGCGTCTACTTGGTCTTCATTTGGGTACGGACCCATCCCTAATAAGCCGTTCTCAGACTGTAGCATTACTTCAATGCCATCAGGTACATAGTTAGCTACTAGTGTTGGTATACCGATGCCTAAATTTACGTAAAAACCGTCTTGTAGCTCTTGAGCGACGCGCATTGCTACTTGTTCACGTGATAAAGCCATTATCTTCTCCTTATTTACGCGTAGTAACACGCTCAATGCGTTTTTCAAAGTTACCTTTGATCACGCGGTTAACGTAAATACCAGGGGTATGAATTTGGCTAGGCTCTAATTCACCTGGTTCAACAATTTCTTCAACCTCAGCAACCGTAATTTTACCTGCAGTCGCTGCCATCGGATTAAAGTTCATTGCTGTATGGCGGAATACTAGGTTTCCGTATCTGTCAGCCTTCCATGCTTTAACAATGGCAAATTCACCAGTGATGGATTCTTCCAAAATGTATGGACGGCCATTGAATTCTTTCACTTCTTTACCTTCAGCTACTGGCGTACCATAACCTGTAGCGGTGTAAAAAGCTGGAATACCCGCACCACCGGCACGCATCTTTTCAGCAAGCGTACCTTGTGGTGTTAGCTCAACATCAATGATGCCATCTAATAATTGCTGTTCAAATAAAGCATTTTCACCAACATAAGACGCAATGATTTTTTTAATTTGGCGATCGTGTAGCAAGATGCCAAGACCAAAATCGTCAACTCCACAGTTATTTGAAACTACAGTTAGTTCTTTGGTTTTTTTACGCTTAATTTCGTTGATCAAGCCTTCTGGAATACCACACAATCCGAAGCCGCCAGCAATGATGATATCGCCATCTTTTAATCCTTCCATTGCTTCGGCATAGCTTGTTACTACTTTATCGAAACCGGCCATTAGCCCACTCCTAAAGATTGTTTATTGTTCAATATGCATCAAACTATAATGCATAAAAATTATGTTTGTTTTTTATTCGCACTTCGCTTGTAAAGCCAAAGAGACCTTGCTCACAGGTCGCTTATTAAGCGCCTCGCAAATTGCCCAGCCAGCTTTGGCTAGTCTTTCTAAATCAATTTGGGGGTTGATGCCAAGTCCTTGTAGTAAGTAAACTACATCTTCGGTGGCAACATTTCCTGACGCGCCTTTGGCGTAAGGGCATCCGCCTAGGCCTGCCACTGCACTATCAATGGTCGCAATACCCATTTCTAGCGCCTTACTAATATTAGCTAAAGCTTGGCCATAGGTATCATGAAAATGCACAGCAAGCTTGTCAGCGCTGATATGCGCAAGCAAAAGAGTCAGTAGCGCTTGAACTTTGTTAGGCGTACCGACACCGATAGTGTCACCAAGACTGACTTCGTAACATCCCATAGCCAACAATTGTTTACACACATCAAGTACAACCTCTGGTTCGACCTCACCTTGATATGGGCAGCCCAAAACACAGCTCACATAGCCGCGCACTTTTACGCCATTGGCTTTGGCTAATTCAACCACGGGTTTGAAGCGTTCGATGCTGTCAGAGATTGAGCAATTAATATTTTTTTGCGTGAAAGCTTCACTGGCAGCGGTAAAAATAGCGAATTCTTTGATACCCACTTCCAGTGCTGCCTCAGCACCTTTTAAATTGGGTGTCAACGCACTGAGGGTCACTTCTTTTGCAACCTTGACCCCTTTGATCACATCAGCAGAATCAGCCATTTGTGGCACCCACTTGGGAGAGACAAAAGCTCCGGCTTCAATGTCGCGTAATCCGGCTTCAGATAGAGCATTGATCAGCGCTATCTTTTGCTCTGTTGTGACGCTGGCTTCATTTTGTAGACCATCACGCGCGCCCACTTCAACAATGCGCACCATATTTGGATAAGCCATATTACGCCTCCAATGGTTCAACAATGGCAAGCATATCACCATGGCTCACAAGGGCACCCTCTGCAAAGCAGTAACTGGTTAAAGTACCGTCAAATGGCGCATTGAGGGTATATTCCATCTTCATCGCTTCAATAACGACAACAGCATCACCTTTATTGACTTGGCTATTAAGCGGTTGCAGATGCTTAACGACAGTACCGTTTAGCGGTGCTGCCAGTGGCGCAGCTTCGTGCTCATGTTCACTGATATAATGTTTAGACTTAAGCTCAAAGGTATGAGCATAAGCTTGATACATTACCGTAATTAAATCTTCGTCAACCAGCACATTAGCTTGGTATTTTTTACCATCAATTACTGCATTAAGCTGAGTTTGCTCCAATGATGCACTGATGTCGATTGCTTTACCGTCGTACTCAACACATATCAATCCGTCGGTTAAAGTGGCCTCAACAGGTCCATCAAACAATGGCACATGCACTTTTGCATTTTGATTTAACCTAAAGCCCAGTGCACTTTGCCAAGGTGTATTATTTTTACTGGGCATAGTATGTTTAATAAATGCAGCTACTGCTAGCAAAGTCATCGGGGCCAGTGGCACAGGTTGCTGTGTCAGCGTTTCTGTTTGGCTATCAATAAAGTGCGTATCTGGGGCTCCAGCCATAAACGTTGGATGACCCGATAAATAGTGCAAAAATGCCACGTTGCTCTTAACACCCGCTAGATGCACTTCTTCTAAAGCGTGATGCAGTTTTAGTAGAGCTGTTTCACGGTCAGGTCCGTGCACGATAAGTTTTGCGATCATAGGATCGTAAAAAGAGCTGATCTCTGCGCCACTTTGTACGCCAGTATCGATACGTACACCCGTTGATTCTTTAGGGAACGAAAGATGAGTTAATTCACCCGAAAACGGCATAAAGTTTTCACGCGGGTCTTCTGCATAGATTCGTGCTTCGAAGCTGTGACCTGACAAGCTGATTTGTTCTTGGCTCAACGGTAATACTTGGTTATTCGCAACGCGTATTTGCCATTCGACCAGATCTAGACCTGTCACCATCTCTGTTACAGGGTGTTCAACTTGCAGGCGAGTGTTCATTTCCATAAAGAAGAACTCTTCACCACAGAGCAAGAATTCAACGGTACCTGCACCGCGATAGTTTATGGCCTGTGCACAACGAACAGCGGCTTCACCCATTTCTTTACGAAGTTCATCGGACAGTCCAGGTGCTGGTGCTTCTTCGATCACTTTCTGGTGACGGCGTTGTAAAGAGCAATCACGATCCCCTAGATAACACAATTACCATGATTATCAGCGAATACCTGTACTTCAACATGGCGTGGGGTGTCGACATAACGCTCCAGTAATACTAAATCGTTACCAAACCCTGCAAGCGCTTCACGTTTAGCGCCATCTAATGCGGCCATAAACTCTTTGCTTTCGCGCACCACTCGCATACCCTTACCGCCACCGCCAAAAGCAGCTTTGATAAGCACGGGATAGCCAATTTTTTCAGCTTCAGCGGCTAAAAAGTCACTGTCTTGCTTTTCACCATAGTAGCCTGGCACCAATGGCACACTTGCTTGTGCCATAATTTCTTTGGCACGAGTTTTTGAACCCATGGCCTCAATAGAGCTGGCTAGGGGCCCAATAAACGCGATACCGGCAGCTTCTAGCGCTTCGGCAAAGGTGTTGTTTTCTGATAAAAAGCCATAACCTGGGTGAACGCAGTCTGCGCCAGACAATTTGGCAACTTCCAGTATTTTATCTGCCACCAAATATGAGTCTTTACTAGGAGCAGGACCAATATGATAGGCCTCGTCTGCCAGTTGTACATGCAAGGCATTGGCGTCTGCATCGGAATAAACTGCGACAGTTTTTAGGCCCAGACGTTTCGCTGTTTTCATTACGCGGCAGGCAATTTCACCACGGTTTGCAATGAGGATTTTCTTCAACATGATTGATCCTTTACTGTTTAGCCGCGTTTTGCCAACTTGGCGCACGCTTGTCAAAAAAGGCACTTAGCCCTTCTTGCCCCTCTGGGCTTACACGAATTTCGGCGATGCGTTTTGCGGTGTGAGCAATCAATTGTTCATCAATTGTTTTATTTGCTACTTCATCTATCAAAGCTTTAGCTGATTTCACGGCGGCTGGGCCATTGTTCAGTAGCGTATCGATAAAGTGTTGCTCGCTTTTGCCTAAGTCGTCACTTATTTCATGAATTAACCCCAAAGCCAGTGCTTGTTCAGCTTTAAACACTTCAGCGGTCAAGAAATAGCGACGAGCTTGACGCTCACCAATCGCTTTGATCACATAGGGACTGATCACTGCTGGGATCAAGCCGAGTTTAACTTCGCTCAAGCAGAACTTGGCATCTGGGCTGGCAATGGCGATGTCACAACAGGCGATCAGTCCCAATGCGCCGCCAAAAGCTGCTCCTTGAACTAAGCAAACCGTAGGGTGAGGAGATGTCGCTAAAACGGACATGAGCTTGGCCAATTGAGCCGAATCAGCAACATTTTCTTCGTAGTTGTTGTCCGCCATGGATTTCATCCAGCCAAGATCGGCACCTGCTGAAAAGTGTTTGCCTTGAGTCTTAAGCACTAATGCTCTGATATCTAGGCTATTAGCATGCTCAATACATTGGATCAGCTCAGCGATAACGACATCGTCAAAGGCATTATGTTTTTCGGGGCGACTTAACTCTAAAATCGCCACTTTTGTTTTTGTTATAGTTAAAGTGACCGACATAGTCTGCTCCTGTTACATTCTAAAGATGCCAAACTTTGACTCTTTATGTGGTGCATTGGCGGCCGCTTCAAGCGCAAGGCCCAATACAGTACGAGTGTCAGCTGGGTCAATGATGCCGTCGTCCCATAAACGAGCGCTGGCATAGTACGGGTGGCCTTGTTTTTCATATTGCTCAACGATTGGCTTTTTGAACTGAGCAACTTCTTCGTCACTCATGCTTTGGCCTTTACGTGCAAGACCATCCTGACGTACCTGAGTCAATACACCTGCGGCTTGCTCACCACCCATTACGGAAATACGGGCATTTGGCCACATCCACATCATCGTCGGTTCATAAGCTCTACCACACATGCCGTAGTTACCCGCACCATAAGAGCCACCGATGAGCACAGTAAACTTAGGCACATCGGCACAAGAGACAGCGGTTACCATTTTTGCACCGTGCTTGGCGATACCTTCCGCTTCGTATTTTTGGCCAACCATAAAGCCGGTAATGTTTTGCAAAAAGAGTAGGGGAATATCACGTTGAGCGCACAGTTGAATAAAGTGGGCACCTTTTTGCGCTGACTCAGAGAATAAAATGCCATTGTTTGCGACTATTCCAACTGGGTGACCATAGATTTCGGCAAAGCCGGTAACCAGAGTTTCGCCAAAGTAGCGTTTAAATTCATCAAATTGAGAATCATCTACGATACGAGCAATAACTTCACGTACATCAAACGGCTTTTTCAAATCTGTGCCGACAATGCCGTAGACTTCACGAATATCATAGCGAGGTGGTTTAACATCTTTTAAAATAGGGCGCGTCGGACGTTGGTGATTGATGCGCGCGATACATTGACGAGCAATAGACAATGCGTGTTCATCATTTTCGGCATAATGGTCCGCAACACCTGAGACTTTACAGTGTACATCTGCACCGCCTAAATCTTCGGCGCTAACCTCTTCACCTGTCGCAGCTTTAACAAGCGGTGGACCTGCCAAGAAAATAGTACCTTGCTCTTTTACGATGATACTCTCATCCGCCATGGCCGGAACATAAGCGCCACCAGCGGTACATAACCCCATAACTACCGCAATTTGTGGGATCCCTTTGGCAGACATACGAGCTTGGTTGTAAAAAATACGGCCAAAATGTAGCTTGTCGGGGAAAACTTCATCTTGTTCAGGTAAGTTAGCACCACCTGAATCAACCAAATAAATACAGGGTAGATGACAACGTTCTGCGATTTCTTGGGCGCGTAAGTGTTTTTTCACAGTTAATGGAAAATACGTTCCGCCTTTGACCGTGGCATCGTTACCAACGATCATACATTCCACACCTTGCACACGACCAATACCTGCGACTACACCAGCGCAGGGGATGTCCTGTTCATACACGCCAAACGCAGCAAATTGGGAGATTTCCAAAAACGGTGAGCCTTCATCAAGTAGGGCGTTGATTCTATCGCGAACGAAGAGTTTACCGCGACTTTGATGACGGGCGATGAGTTCTTCACCACCACCTTGAGATAATGTAGCGACTTTGTCGTTTAAATCAGCAACCAGCGAAGCCATCGCTTCGCTGTTTGCTTTAAACTGACTGTCGTGAGGGTTAACCGAAGAGTTAAGTACAGTCATTTGGTATTCCTTAGCGGCTTTCTGTGAAAAGCTCTCGTCCAATTAGCATACGGCGAATTTCTGACGTACCTGCGCCAATTTCATATAGTTTTGCATCGCGCAGTAAGCGGCCCGTTGCATATTCGTTGATGTAGCCATTACCGCCTAAGATTTGAATGGCATCAAGCGCCATTTTAGTTGCCAACTCTGCGGCATAAAGGATGGCACCAGCAGCATCTTTACGTGTCGTTTCACCACGGTCACATGCTTTAGCTACTGTGTAGACATATGAACGAGCTGCGTTCATTTGTGTGTACATGTCAGCCACTTTGCCCTGAATCAATTGGAATTCGCCGATTGATTTATTGAACTGCTTACGCTCATGGATATAAGGCACGACGATATCCATACATGCTTGCATGATACCCAGTGGGCCGGCAGCAAGTACGACACGTTCATAGTCCAGACCACTCATGAGTACTTTTACGCCTTCATTTAGCTCACCTAGAATATTTTCTTCTGGTACTTCACAGTCCTCAAACACTAACTCACAAGTGTTTGACCCGCGCATACCAAGTTTGTCTAGTTTTTGTGCGGTAGAGAAACCGGGAAAGTCTTTTTCTACTAAAAATGCAGTGATCCCTTTTGAGCCTGCGTTTAGGTCTGTTTTCGCGTAGATAACTAAAACGTCAGCGTCAGGACCATTGGTGATCCACATCTTGTTGCCATTTAGAACGTACTTATCGCCTTTTTTCTCAGCTTTGAGCTTCATTGATACCACGTCAGAGCCCGCATTTGGTTCACTCATTGCGAGCGCACCGATGTGCTCTCCACTGATAAGCTTAGGCAAATATTTACGCTTTTGGGCATCGTTACCGTTACGGTTGATTTGGTTTACGCACAGGTTTGAATGTGCACCATAACTTAGACCAATTGACGCACTGGCACGACTGATCTCTTCCATAGCTACGACGTGCTCAAGGTAGCCCATGCCAGCGCCACCAAATTCTTCAGGTACAGTGATACCTAATAAACCCATATCGCCAAATTGTGGCCACAACTGGTTAGGGAAACTGTTTTCCAAATCTGTTTTCTCGGCCAATGGCGCGATTTCGGCGCTTGCGAAACTATTTACGTGATCACGGATCATATCGGCGGTTTCGCCTAGTCCAAAATTCATTTCTTTATATAAAGATACGGTACTCATACTATTTATCCTGTGAGAGATTATTCTTCTAAATTCTTTAAAGTGTCGCGACAACGGCGTTCGGCTGTTACCAACTCCATCAACACCACTTTGATGTCATCCATTTGCTGACTTAAATCTGCTTTTTTCTCTTCGATAAGTTGCAACATCGTCGAGAGCTGTTTCGCACTTGATTTGTCAGCATCATACAATTCAAACAAACGGCCAGTTTCAGCCAATGTAAACCCGAGACGTTTACCGCGTAATATAAGTTTTAAGCGAACTCTATCGCGCTTTGAATACACACGGGTTTGTCCATGACGTTCGGGAGATAGCAAGCCCTGATCTTCATAAAAGCGGATACTTCGCGTGGTAATATCGAATTCCTTCGCTAATTCACTGATCGAATAGGTTTCTTCGTTATGGTTATCTTGCATGGTTATGTACACATTGACTTCAATACTTATTTGACCAATATAAGTGAAGTTTACGTAAAGGTAAAGTAATGTGTAAAAATACTACTTTAGTGCTATCAAGAGGGAATGTTCGGAATATGACAAAAAATAGACACGGAACCGAGTAAATGCGTGCTTTGGAAAGCTAAGTGTGCAACTTATGTTTACAGATCCAGTCAACGCACTTTGCTTGATTTTAGATTTACGTTGGCGTAAACGTAAATATTATGTATGCTCAAATTAATGATGAATCGTTTAAGCAGGGTGCCACATATAACGGCATCTGTGAATAGGAGTTTAAAATGAGTAATGATGCAGTAGTCATCGTAGCCGCAAAACGTACCCCAATGGGTGGCTTCATGGGCGCTTTATCTGGCGCCAGTGCAACGGATTTAGGCGCAACCGCGATTAAAAGTGTGATGGCCGACACTGGTCTGAGTGACGCATCGATTGATGAAGTTATCATGGGCTGTGTATTGCCAGCGGGTCTAGGTCAAGCACCAGCGCGTCAGGCTATGTTGCATGCGGGACTTGCTCGCTCAACCGGCGCAACCACAATCAATAAAGTATGTGGTTCAGGTTTGAAAGCAGCCATGCTAGCACATGATTTAATAAAAGCTGGCAGCATTAATTCAGCGATTGCTGGCGGTATGGAAAGCATGACTAACTCGCCTTATTTTATTCCAAAAGCGCGTGGCGGAATGCGTATGGGTCATGGTGAGATCAAAGATCACATGATGGCTGATGGTCTAGAAGACGCATACGATAACAAAGCAATGGGTTGTTTTGCACAAGGCACAGCCGACGAATACGGCATCACTCGCGAGCAAATGGATGATTTTGCACTTGGCTCACTTAGCAAAGCAAACGCAGCTATCGAAAATGGTAGCTTTAGTGGCGAAATAGCGCCAGTTACGCTGAGCACTCGCAAGGGCGATGTAGAAGTCACTATTGACGAGCAACCAGGCAACGCACGTCCAGAAAAAATCCCAAGCCTTCGCCCTGCGTTCAAAAAAGACGGCACGGTAACGGCTGCTAATTCGTCATCAATTTCAGACGGTGCTGCGGCGCTAATCTTAATGAGTGAAACCGAAGCAAAACGCCATGGTCTAACACCATTGTGCAAGATAGTTGCTCACACGACTCACTCACAGCTTCCAGCCGAATTTACTTTAGCACCTGTTGGCGCGATGAATAAGTTACTTGAACGTGCTGGTTGGAGCAAAGACGAGGTTGATCTTTGGGAAATCAACGAAGCGTTTGCCATGGTAACTATGCTTGCCATCAACGAAATGGGCTTAGATAGCGCTAAAGTGAACGTCAATGGCGGTGCATGTGCACTGGGCCATCCAATTGGTGCCAGTGGCGCTCGTATTCTTGTGACACTCATTCACGCACTTCGCAACCGCGGCCTGTCAAAAGGCATTGCATCACTGTGTATTGGTGGTGGTGAAGCGGTAGCACTGGCGGTAGAAGTCTAATCATACATTCTTAGGGCACCAAACTATCAGGCAAAATAATTATTACAGCCTTTGGTGCCAAGACAAATAATCTGGGGAGGAGTGCACAATGCACCAAGTACCTTTATACATCAACGGCGAATTCACACAGTCATCAACCGATAAATGGATTGATGTTGTAAACCCTGCAACACAAGAAGTACTGGCTAAAGTACCTTGTGCGACAGAGCAAGAAATGCGCGCAGCAATTGATTCTGCGAAAGAAACATTTAAAACTTGGAAAGAAGTGCCTGTAACAGAGCGTTCTCGCATCATGATGCGTTATGCAGCGTTACTAAAAGAGCATCACGATGAGCTGGCCACCATCATCTGTCATGAGTTAGGAAAAACTTTCGAAGATGCTAAGGGTGACGTGTGGCGTGGTATTGAAGTTGTTGAACAAGCAGCCAATGCGCCATCAATGATGATGGGTGAAACAGTCGAAAATGTAGCGCGCAAAATCGATACTTACTCATACATGCAGCCATTAGGTGTATGTGCGGGTATTACACCATTCAACTTCCCTGCAATGATCCCACTTTGGATGTTTCCAATGGCGATTGTATGCGGTAATACTTTTATATTGAAGCCGTCAGAGCAAGACCCACTAACGCCAATGCGTTTAGTTGAACTGTTCGAAGAAGCAGGCGCGCCTAAAGGTGTACTACAGGTTGTACATGGCACCAAAGAGCAAGTTGATCACATTTTAGAAGCGCCTGAAATTCGTGCAATTTCGTTTGTTGGTTCTTGCGGCGTGGGTCAATATATTTACTCAAAAGGGACGCAGCACCTTAAGCGCGTACAAGCTTGTGTTGGCGCAAAAAACCACATGGTTATCATGCCAGACTCTAAGAAAGAACAACTAATCAATAACTTAGTAGGTTCATCTGTAGGAGCTGCTGGTCAGCGCTGCATGGGTATTTCCGTTGCGGTCTTTGTTGGCCAAGCCAAAGAATGGGTTGACGACTTAAAAGAAGCATTGTCAAAAGTGCGTCCAGGTGTTTGGGATGATCCTGAAGCTGCTTATGGTCCGCAGACAACGCCTCAGGCTAAAGCCCGCATTTTGTCACTGATCGCCAGTGCAAAAGAGCAAGGTGCTACCTGCTTATTGGATGGTTCTGATTTCACTGTTAAAGGCTATGAGCAAGGTAACTGGGTCGGTCCAACCTTATTCACAGACGTGACCACTGAAATGGACCTATACAAAGAAGAGATTTTTGGTCCTGTACTGGCATGTATGTTTGTTGACACGTTGGACGAAGCGATTGCACTTATCAATGCAAGCCCATATGGAAACGGTACATCACTGTTTACGTCAAGTGGTGCAGCAGCACGTAAGTTCCAACATGAAATTGAAGTGGGTCAGGTTGGTATCAACGTGCCAATTCCTGTGCCACTACCTTTCTTCTCATTTACAGGCTGGAAAGGGTCGTTCTATGGCGATCAGCACACTTACGGCAAACAAGGCGTACGTTTTTACACTGAGACCAAAACCATTACCTCACGTTGGTTTGAAGATGATATCGCTTCAGGTCCAAACATGAGTATTGACCTGAAGTAATTCAGCGTTTCAAAAAATTATTAGAACAATTATTAACTAAGCCAGAGTCTCTCTGGCTTAGTCATCAACACAACAAGAGGTCTTTATGGACTTTAATCTAACCGAAGATCAACAGGCATTTGCTGAAACCGCGTATCAATTTGCTATGAGCGAACTCGCTCCGAATGCAGCACTTTGGGACCGTGAACATATTTTTCCAAAAGACGTGATTAAAAAGGCGGGCGAACTGGGCTTTTGTGGTTTATATACACCAGAAGAAGCCGGTGGTTTGGGCTTATCGCGTTTAGATTCAAGCATTATTTTTGAGCAGCTTTCAATGGGTTGTACAGCAACCACTGCGATGTTGACGATTCATAATATGGCCACTTGGATGATAGCAAGTTTTGGCACTGATTCAGTAAAAGAAACTTACATCGATCAATTAGTAATGGGCGAACTGCTAGCATCGTACTGTTTAACTGAGCCGGGTTCGGGCTCAGATGCGGCGTCACTGAAGACTAAAGCGGTTAAAGAAGGTGATGAGTACGTGCTAAACGGCTCTAAAATGTTTATCTCGGGTGCCGGTGAAACCGATGTTTTAGTGGTTATGGCTCGTACCGGAGAAGCGGGTCCTAAAGGAATTTCAGCGTTTGTTGTTCCTGCTAATGCTGAGGGTGTCGTTTATGGTAAAGCTGAGGAAAAAATGGGCTGGAACGCCCAGCCAACACGCTTGGTAACGCTGGAAAATGTTCGTATTCCGGCCGACCATTTACTCGGTAGTGAAGGCGAAGGCTTTAAGTTTGCAATGCAGGGTTTAGACGGTGGCCGTATCAACATTGCGACTTGCTCTATCGGTACAGCGCAACAAGCACTTAATACTGCTAAACAGTATATGCAAGAGCGCGAACAATTCGGTAAGCCTCTGGCTGCGTTCCAAGCATTACAGTTCAAAATTGCTGATATGAATACCGAGCTTGTTGCTGCCCGACAAATGGTGCGTTTAGCTGCATTCAAACTAGACACTAACGATAGTGAAAAAACCACTTATTGCGCTATGGCAAAACGCTTTGCTACAGATGTGGGTTTCAAAGTTTGTGATGATGCGCTGCAAATTCATGGCGGTTACGGTTATATCAAAGAGTATCCATTAGAGCGTCATGTACGTGACGTACGCGTACACCAAATTTTAGAAGGTACGAACGAGATCATGCGTGTGATCATCGCACGTCGTATTTTAGCCGAAGGCGCAGCAAGCGTTTTATAAGGAGAACATCATGAGTGCACAATTAAAGCTTGAAAAACAAGGTAATACTGCAATTATCACCATGAGCAACCCGCCAGCAAACACTTGGACACGTGATACGTTGGTTGGGTTAAAAGAACTTGTAAACGAATTAAACGCTGATAAAAATATTTATGCGTTAGTGATCACCGGTGAAGGTGAGAAGTTCTTTTCGGCTGGGGCTGATCTGAATGTATTCGCCAGCGGTGATAAGGGTATTGCAGCGGATATGTCTCGTGTATTCGGTGAAGCGTTTGAAACCCTGAGCGATTTCAGAGGTGTGTCTATTGCGGCCATTAATGGCTTTGCTATGGGTGGAGGCTTAGAAGTCGCCTTAGCGTGTGATATTCGTATCGCAGAGTCGCAGGCTCAGATGGCATTACCAGAGGCTAAAGTGGGCTTATTACCTTGTGCTGGCGGTACGCAGAATCTTTCTTGGCTGGTTGGTGAAGGCTGGGCTAAGCGCATGATCCTATGTGGTGAGCGTTTAAGAGCTGATAAAGCGCAGCAGATAGGTTTGGTTGAAGAAGTCGTTGAAACGGGTGAAGCGCTTAATGCGGCGCTGACATTGGCTGAAAAAGTTGGTGAGCAAAGCCCCGTAGCTGTTACAGCCTGTAAAGCGCTTATTCAAAAAGGTCGTACTGGTACTATCAATAGTGCATTGCCACTAGAGCGTGAGTTGTTTGTAACCCTGTTTGATACGCAAGATCAAAAAGAAGGCGTGAATGCATTCTTAGAGAAACGTAAACCAAACTGGGTGAATGGATAATGGCAAAGTTACAGCTACTCAATCAGGCCGATGCGCCAGTTATTTTCGAACTAGCGAATTGTGATAATGGTATGCAGGTGGCGTTTGCCACTTTGAATGTACCTAAAGCACTTAATGCTCTTAATTTAGATATGATCCGCCTGCTTGCTCCTCAGTTAGAGACGTGGTCAAAAGACGAAAATATCGCGATGGTTGTGCTCAAAGGGGAAGGCGAAAAAGCTTTTTGTGCAGGTGGAGATGTAGTCAGTTTATATAAAGCTATGGCTGCAAGTGATGGCAATGATTATCTACAGACATTTTTCGCCGAAGAATATCGCTTAGACTATCAAATTCACACCTATGAAAAGCCAATTCTGCTTTGGGGTAATGGCATCATAATGGGCGGTGGCTTAGGTTTGATGGCAGGAGCGAGTCATCGTGTGGTTACTGAGTCTGCACGTATCGCAATGCCAGAGATCACCATTGGTCTGTACCCTGATGTCGGTGGAAGCTACTTCCTAAATAAAATGCCTGCGGGTGTTGGCTTGTTTCTAGGGCTAACAGGGGCTTCTATCAATGCCAGTGATGCTCAGTATGTAGGTCTTGCAGATCATTATGTAGAGGCAGATAAATACGGTGAGTTAGTGGCAGAGTTGTTGGGTATTGAATGGCAAAAAGCCACTCAGATAAACCATGAGAAGCTGACCCAAGCACTGCTTGAGTTAGCCAAGCACTCTTCACAGCCACCAAAAAGTGAGCTTAAAGGCATTCAAGATCAATTAAATGAACTTAGCTCCTTAGACACTTTACAAGCTCAAGTTGATTATATTCTGGCGTTACAGAGCGATGACAACAAGTGGTTAAGCAAGGCACAAAAATCATTGCAACATGGTTCTGCTTTAAGTGCCGTACTGGTGAGTGAGCAATTAAAAGCTGGGCAAGGCAAAAGCCTAAAAGAATGCTTTATGTTTGAGTTAGGTATGTCGGTGCAAGCGGGGCTAAGTGGTGAGTTTCAAGAGGGCGTTCGCGCTTTGTTGATTGACAAAGATGGCACACCAAAATGGCAATTTAACTCGGTCAGTGACGTAAGCGAAGAAGCTGTTGCTGCATTTTTGACACCTAAGTGGGCGGTCGATACGCATCCACTAGCGGATATGTAAGGAGCATAACATGGCAAAAATTGGATTTATTGGCCTTGGAAACATGGGTGGGCCAATGGCCAGCAACCTTGTAAGAGCAGGTCATTCAGTCACGGTATTTGATTTAAGTGAAAGCGCAGTCGCTGAGCTGAGTTCGCAAGGCGCAAAAGCGGCAACCAGCGTAGAGCAAGTGTGTGAAGATGCAGATTTCGTGGTCAGCATGTTACCGGCAGGCAAACATGTTCGTATGATCTATTGTGGTGAAAATGGTTTGATCAATCACCTAGATAAGTCAACGTTGGTCATTGATTGCTCCACGATCGATGCAGAATCAGCGCAATTTGTTGGTAATGAATTGGCAAAAGCGGGTGTCAGCTTTGTTGATGCACCAGTATCTGGTGGTGTTGCAGGGGCTGCCGCGGGAACCTTAACCTTCATTGTAGGTGGTTCAGATGCGGACTTTAATCGCGCTAGCAGTATTTTGACCGATATGGGTAAGAACATATTCCATGCGGGGAACATAGGTGCCGGTCAGGTCGCAAAGATCTGTAATAATATGCTGTTGAGCATACTTATGGCAGGGACCAGTGAAGCGTTGCAAATGGGTATTGATCACGGTTTAGACCCAAAAGTACTTAGTGAGATCATGTTAAACAGCTCGGGCCGTAACTGGACACTTGAGGTGTATAACCCATGTCCAAATGTACAAGAGAACGTACCTAGTTCAAATGGCTATAAGCCAGGCTTTATGGTTGATCTTATGGCTAAAGACTTGGGACTCGCTCAGCAAGCCGCTCAACAAACCAATTCAGCAACGCCCTTGGGGGCGATGGCCAAAAACCTATACAACCTTATGCAAAATCAAGGTAAAGGCGCAGAAGACTTTAGTGCAATTTTTAAATTATATAGTGAAAAGTAAACCCTATGGATATTAACAATAAAACCGTAGTGATAACCGGTGGGGCGCAAGGCCTAGGCTTTGCAATGGCCACCGAGCTTGCAAAATCGGGTGCCAAACTGGCTCTGATCGACATGCAAGAGGAAGTATTAGCCAATGCAAAGGCCCAACTAAAAGCACTGGGCGCTGAGGTGCATACTTATGTAGCTAATGTCAGTGTTGAAAGCGACGTAGAGTCAGTGTTCAATGCAATACAAGCGGACTGCGGTAATATCGCAGTGCTTATTAACAATGCTGGTATTTTACGTGATGGGTTATTGCTCAAAGCTAAAGAAGGTAAAGTTGTTGATAAGATGGCTTTGTCACAGTTTCAATCTGTGATTGATGTAAACCTGACGGGCGTGTTCCTGTGTGGTCGCGAGGCGGCTGCCAAAATGGTAGAAGCGGGCGAAGGTGGCGTAATAATCAATATGTCTAGTGTTGCCCGTGCTGGAAATATGGGGCAAACCAATTACTCAGCTGCGAAAGCAGGTGTTGTCGCTATGACGACGAGCTGGGCAAAAGAGTTAGGCCGTTTTGGTATACGTGTTGGTGCAATTGCACCGGGTGTGATCCGCACTACAATGACAGACGCAATGAAGCCAGAAGCTAAAGAGCGCTTACTGAAAATGAAACCAGTAGGGCGCTTGGGTGAAGCACAAGAAATTGCCCACACTGCGAAGTACATCATCGAGAATGATTTTTTCACAGGTCGTGTGGTTGAGATTGATGGCGGAATTCGTTTGTAATTAAACGTGAGTTTATAATTTGAAAAGGCATGTACTTTTGGTACATGCCTTTTTTATTTGTCGATAGGACTGTTTGTGTAGGCAAATATGTCGCCAATCACGTGAGTATAAATTTGTGTGGTTTTAATGTCTTCATGCCCAAGTAACGTTTGTACTGTGCGTATATCGGTACCAGACATAAGCAACTGAGTTGCGAAAGAATGCCTGAAAGTGTGTGCTTTGACTCGTTTGCATATATTTGTTTTAAGTAAGGCTGCACGTAGTGCTTTGCGAAAAGTGGTCTCATGTAAATGATGTCGACAAACATAATTATCGTAAGGGTGAATGCATCGTGTACTAGAAGGAAATAGGTATTGCCAAGCAAAGTCTTTCACAGCGTGCTTATATTTTCTAATAAGAGACGGTGGCAAAGATGCCATACCAAAGCTTTCGTTTAGATCACGGTTATGTAATAGTTTTACCTTTTCGATTTGCTGTTGTAATAGGTGGTGTAAACTTTTGGGTAGTAGTGTATAGCGATCTTTTTTACCCTTGCCCCTAAACACAAAAATTGTACCTAGGTTAAAGTCTAAATCTTTCACTCTCAAGGATAACGCTTCATTTATACGTAAGCCGCTACCATATAGCATGTTCGCGATGAGTGCATATTTGCCTTGCAAATGATTAATTATTTCTGTCGCTTCATCATGGGTTAGTACGGTAGGCAATGCTCTTTCTGCTTGGCTCGAAGAATAATTTAAACCTTTAATTTCTCGTTTTATGATATAGCGGTATAAAAATATAATGGCGCATAGCGCGAGGTTTTGAGTTGCTGCACTCACAAGCCTGTTACAAGCCAAATGATTAAGAAAACGCTCAATCTCAACGTTGCTCATTTCTTCAGGGTGACGCTTGTCATTAAACAAGATAAACCGTTTGATCCAATGCAGATAGGCTTTTTCCGTTTTTAAACTATAGCGACGAGTTCTGAGCTCAACGCGCACAGACTCCAAAAAAGGTGACTTGTTCATAGTAAATCCATTTACTGTGTTTTTGTACAGGTATAATTTAAGGCATCAAATTTTGCAACTAGAGATCCCGTTAATTTTTGCGCAAATTGTTCGTCTAAAGATCAGGCAGGTTATTTATATCTATGATTCCTATTAGATTTAGCATTTATAAACAAGTTCGCTCATTCTCGGTTAAGTAGATTCTCGGTTTGAACTATGCCCATTGTTAATTTTTTGAGGACAAAATAGCATCTAACATGCTAATATTTGGCGTAATTAAATTTGATAATTGGCGTTTTTCAGGGTTAGTGGGTAGAACATTAACGCGAATTCACGCTAATACACTGTTATACGCAATCGGAGAAGTCGTGGAAGTAAGGAACAATAGCAAGAAGAAAATCTTAAAGTCATTTGTTGGCTGGCTTCCTCTTGCATTGGTATCTCTTGTGTTCTACGGAATGATTTTCGTTTTGTTAGTTATGTATCTTCTTACAAATATATTTAGCATCGACGAAGCTTTGGCAAGGCAAATTGGCTGGGTTATAGGTGGTGGTCTTCTTGTGTTGTCTGGCTATCTCTATATAAATTGGTTAACAAAATCACTCTCGTCTTATCAGCTGTCAATTATCAATGATACATTAAGGGTCAAAGGCAAAGCCGGATGGAAATCTCTAGATATTGAGATACCTGTAAGCTCAATACGAGAAATCAATATTGGCCAAAGTGCAAACATGGCAGAAAAGCTTTCGGCGGGCCATGGGGCTATCCAAGATCAAATGGCCTCTAGGCTGAATTTTATTCCTTTATCAGGTAAACCGTTCAAACTAGATTTTGCCGCAAAGGCTTTTGATAATGAATCTCTATATGAGTTTCTAATCTTTGCTAAAAGCAAGGGAATACAAACGAATGTCAGCGTATAACAAGGCCAAGCAGCATCGCCAGCAAAGCTGGCTGGACCTCGCTACGCTCGGCCGCTGTTGGCGGCGTTATGTGTAAAAGGCTACGATGAAGTATAAGAATATATACTCAGCAATTCATAATTTCGGGCACAGTTTTACGAGCCTAATGAATTACGTCGATAGTGATTACGTAATCGATGAACTTGGCAAAATTCACAGCAAAGGCTACGACATTGAAGTTGATTGGCTAACTAGTAAGTTTTCACCGACTCAAATGGCTACCCCAAGGATCAACAAATCTATTGGGTATTGGGGTGATACACTTAAAAAACATTTATCGTCGCATAATGTTCAGCTTGAAAAGCTAACTACAGTAAAGTTTATTTGGCCCTCGGGGCAACGCAAGTATATGTATGCTACAGATGATCGTGGTAAGGAATACAAAATTTATGTCAATGAAATCAAGTAAACACATAACCAAAAGCACCAACGGACTCCATAATCTGTCGCGGTTTTTGCAAAGAAACGCAAAAAGCCCCGCCAAATTATTCCGCCGTTGTGCTAAGCGTTAGCAGGCAAAAGAAATTATGCAGAAATCATCAACTATTTTTGGCGCATTAATGTTTCTTATCACAGGAATATTAACGTATTTAAACTTGGCTAAAAGCCTCCCTGTAAATTTGGGGTTGATAATTAATGTTCTTATAAGTGCAGTCGTTTTAGCTATTCCATCAGCAATTGCTTTTCATTTTGGTATAAAAAAAATCGGCGTAAAACCAACTAACCCTAAAATTCTTATGGCTGCTTTATTTGCTTTCTTCGTTGGTAATTCTGCTGAAATTGTATTTTCATTGAGAGAAATTAGTTGGTTTTTGTTTGCTGCTGTAGTTATTGTTTTATCTTACTTAGCACCGTTAAGGTTACTAAAACCAAAGGTCAATCAAGAGTAATTGCCAGCTAACAAATTAATTAAACAATGGACGCAAAACAGCAGGCTTGCGCTCATTCTTCGCTTAGTTTAGCCTGCTATTTTTCGCCGTTTATTAAGGCGTTATGTTTCATAAATTAATTCGGAGTGAAATTGGAAGTTCAAACAAACAATAAAAGTAAATTGAGCTATGCTTGGGATCTTACTAAAGGGCTAATGATTGTAATTTCGGCTGTTGCTGTTATTTCTATTTTGGGTAAGTCTTCTGAACTTTCATCAGTTGAAATTTTAATTCGATTGGTTCTGCTTTTAGTCGCCGTAATTCCAGTTGTATTTGGGTTTTGCTATTTACATGTATTATTCAAATATGAGTCATTGGTTCAAAGGGATAAAGAGTTAGAAAAGTAAACACTGAAACATAACAAGCTGTTTAAGCGCGGGACTGCTAAAGTTTGGCTCGGTTTCGCTACGCTACACATTTTAGCCAAACATTATCAGCCCCTTAACAGGGCGTTAAGTCTCTATGAATATTGAATACTTCGAAAAATTTGAATCGGAGCTTGAGTTAGGACTCAAAAAGAAGGCCGCTACTTCGATCAAGCAGTTTGTTGATTCATTTGAAAATGACGATGAAATAAAGAGCTGGGTTTGGAGTTATTTGCCAACGCTAGAAAAAAACAGGCATAGCTGCATTAGGTATGAGATCTTCATTGATCTTGTTTACCCTGTATTAAAGAAAGGATTTGAGCGCAGTGACTATAATTCAACATTGTGGCTAGGAAAACTGGTTCAGAATGTATATCAAACCAAAGGTATCTTTGAAGAGCTTGGATCTAATGTTGAAATGGATTTTTTTAGAAAATGCCACGAAATTGATCCGAACATAGAAGAAGGCAATAAATTACTCTTACAGAGTATTTTGAGTTGGTTGTCACATTGCGTGCATGAATGGCCTTCGGGGATTCTATATGGCATGGACGGAGCCTCAATTGCACAGTGCCAAGAGATTAGAGTTGAAGCTAATTTTGCAAAATCCTTGGCAAGCAAAGAGAGGGAGTTATCGTTTATTGATGATTTCCTAGTTAAATTAACCGAGTACGAATTACGACTTAACAAGGCAAGTAAATCGGACTCGTAAACTCGCCGTTTCTTGCGGCGTTATAAAGCACAGATGATCAGGCTTCTATATCTAACATTTTTGGCACTTAGCTGTGTTGCATTCGTAGGAACAATACTTATTGCAGTAGGCTTACTAGGCCCAATAGACGAAAACTCTGGAAATGCAGGAGCGTTTTCAGCTTTTGGTGCAGGTTTTGTATTGTTAGTAGGCATACATTTGCTGGCCTTTTTAGGCTTTGTCACATGGGCAATTACGTACGTGTTTTATGAGTTTTTGCCAAATAAATTACTTTATCGTAATTATTTACCTTTAATATTTTGTGTCCCTGCTGCATTATTTTATTTGTATTTGCTATTCAAAATAACAGTTGGTGCTTTATAACAAGTTACTCAAAAGGACGCAAAACGCTTGGCTTGTGCTCCTTCGTCGCTAATTTTAGCCAAGCATTTATGCGCCCATTAGTAAGGCGTTATAACTACTTTAGAAACTATGAGTAAAATTCAGATTCAGGAAGAAAAGTTAGCTAAATCTTATCTGCGATTAGATTCGATAATTGCTCGCAAGTTTTCCGTCTCTTATATGAGTAATACAAAGTGGATTAAATTACTCAAAGCTGTTGCGTCATTTGAAGAACGGAGTTATCGAGTAACTTATAAACTAGTTAATGATGACCAAGTAAAGATCTCTCATACAGAGCAATTTGAAGAGCACGTTGATGATTATTGGTTTATTGAACCATCAATTTACAAAGAAATTGAGTGGTTAGAGTTTACGTTTGACGACAACTACAACGTGCCAAGCTTAATTGAGCATCTTTCTGTTATTGCTAAGTTTCCAATTACACAAACTCCTACAGGATATAAAGTTTTGGGGTATACGTAGTTATAACAAACTGTTGAAGTGGGACGTCTAAAGCTTGGCTCGTTTCGCTTTGCTCACAAGTATAGCCAAGCTTTATCCGCCCCTTAACAGGGCGTTATATTGCCATAAGGAAACCTTAGCTTTGAGAATAGTTATTGCACTTTTAGCCCTTGTTTTACAAGGCTGCATGAGTACTGAAGTAGTACCAAAAGGTCCAGTATTTAATTACTCTGCAGGTCAGTCTAATGACAAAGCTAACCTGTACTTTTACCAATTTGATATGCCCGGGGTTAACTCATGTTTACTTGTTGGAATTGATGGTAAATATAAAGAGTGTATTGGTTATCCAGGTTATGCCAAAGTAAGTGTTACTCCTGGCAACAAAAAAGTATCTTTCACCCCTAATGCTCCGATTAAAATTTCGAATTTGGATTTTAACTATGATTTCGAAGGTGGAAAAGATTACTTTTTTGTCTATCAGCCTGTAAGTAAGAAGTCAGCTTCTGATGTTGAAGTTAAAACTCAGTATAACATGATTTTAGGCTTATCATATGGCTGGTATTTAGTCGATAAACGACAAGCACTTGTTCAGTTACAGAACTTAAGAGCTTGGCACAAGGCAATATAACAAGTGCCTAAACCAAAGGACGCAAAACAGCAGGCTGCGCTCCTTCGTCGCTTATTTTAGCCTGCTATTTTTTGCCGGTTAGGCAAGCGTTATATTGCAGGGAAGTATGATTAGACTTTTGGCTCTATTATTTTTGATTCTACCGTGGTGCTCTGTTGCTACTACGGATATGGTATTTATTTCCGAGAAAATAATTACGCCTGAGCAAGCGAGTGAATTCGGTATTCACAGGCTAACCGCTGGCAATGACCCGAGCTGGAATGTATTAGTTTATCCTTCTAAAAACGCTAATAATGAGCCAGTCACAGAAGCATCAATGACATTTACTATTAAAGATAAAGAAGTAGCATTGGTACTTTCTAAAATCAGTAATTTTGAACAGACAGGTTTCAAACGTTCAGATATCGTTTTAGATATCAATTCTGGTGTTGCCGTAAGTTTCGCAGTTACATATGGCTCTCAACGCTTGGTACTAATTAATATTACCAACTTAAAATCAAGAGATTATGAAACGTTTGCAATGCAATATAACAAACGCCTTAACTCCGACAATGATTAGTTGTCATGGTTTTGGCAAACAACGCAAAAAGCCATGCCAACACATTGCGTGTTAGGCGGGCGTTAGGCTCTATGGATACCGAAGAATATATAGCTAAATTATTTGTCGATGCAGGGTGGCATGAAGGTCGCCAAGTTGAGGGCCAAAATCAGACCTTAAGCGCATCTAGTGCCGCTCATAAAAATGCAGCTTCCGTGCTGGCTGAATTTGGTGGCCTCAATGTGGGGGAAGTCGGCCCAGGGCGAGAGCTTTCCGCGAGTGACATATCGTTCAGAACCGAGGCGTTTGATTTCGGAAATGAGTTCCATAACTATTGGCAAAGTCTAGATGTGTCTTTGTATGCTTTTGCTTCAGCACATCACGACCATATGCTGCTACTAGTTGACGATCAAAATAACTTCTACATATTTACTGACCCTGGCGAGCAGCTCTATAAAGTAGGCAGCTTCGAAGAAACAATGAAAAGGGTATTATTGGGTATCAATTATGGTACAGCGCTTGAAAAAGCCTAACAAGTTCATGTTGTTCACCCACTTCGTGGGCTGGGACCTCCGCACTGCGTGCTCCGGCCCCAAATGCAGGCGTTAACTGGACTCGTGAAAATTGAGTGTATATTTTGAACCAACAATAAATACAAGTATTGACCATTTCTTAGGCCTAATCCCTTTTTTTGTATTACTGTTTTTGGTCCTTAAGTTTCCAGCTGTATCTCAAGTAGCCGCTGATATAACAAAAATAAAAAGAGTAAGCTTGGTTAGAGGTTTTGCTGTTATATGTCTGTTGGCTACATTAAGTGAAATATTTAACTACTCTGATAAAGTTGGAGTAAGTAATATCATTGAAAGTAAACAGTTTAAGCAAGTTCAAGGTTGTATTAGCAACTATGAAAAACAAACACCTAAACATGGCACCTTAATTGAGTCATTCAGTATTGATGATGTTGAATTTACTTTTAGCAATTATGATGTCGGCCCTTATTTTCATGGAAAGTTACATAAAGATAATTTCATAAAAAACGGCCAGTGTGTTTCAATCGATTATGTACTAGATGGAAGAAAGAACAAGATTCTTAAAATAGTCCAGTTAACAAAGCCTTAAAGTTGGATTCGTAACAGTTGGCTCGATTCCGCTTCGCTTCACATTTTAGCCAACTGCTACTTACCGCTTAAGGCGGCGTTAGGTGCACAGGAGGTGCATTTGAAATATTTAGCTATTTTATTATTAACGATACTTTCTGGATGTAGTGTAGTTGTTCATGACAAAACTAATGCACCAATAGCTGAGGGTATTGTTGGGGCTAACTTCATGACCGTCAAAGACGGATTTTTGTACGAAGCTAGGTGTGCTGATATTCATGCTTCTGTTCAATCGACCGAGTGGTGTACGGGAATTCAAGCGTTTAACTCAGGAAACCAGTACGCAAGAACACCAGCTAATTTTGAAGATTATCAATCAGCGAAAAAACAATGGGACGAAAAATTATTTACTAAATTAGCTTTTGAAAAACAACGTTCAATTATTTCCCCATTGCCTAAAGGAACTATTCTAAAGGTTACAAAATTAGTTCAATACCCTTGGGGAACTAATGGTTACTATTGGGCTATTAGAGCCACGCTGGTTTCTTCAGAGGGAAAAAAACTAGAAGTGGAGCTACCGACAAATTCAGTTTTAGCATTTCCAACTTGGTTAAAAGGTTATGGTGTTCAGGAACCACCAAGTTTTAAACCTGAGTATGTAGTGGCGTGTACAAACGCAAAGTGCACCTAACAAGCCAATTCAGTAACGGGACTGCTAACAGCTTGCTCAGTTCCGCTTCGCTGCACAGTTTTAGCAAGCTATTATCAGCCCCTGATTGGGGCGTTAGAAGCCTATGAGAATTTATGCCTCGTCGTAGAGAACTAAAAGGGGTTGTGAACAATCTCTCTGAATTATTGAGTGGTCGAAATAATGACTATCTCGGCTATTGGGCCGTGGGTCAGTTATTTCTACTTGCACAAGAGCATGGCGTTGATTCGCTCACTCTAAACTTAATAGATTGTAAAAGCGATATTGTCTCACCTGTATTGGTTGATATGTGCCAATCGATGAAGTCTGAGGTGAATCGAATGCTTGCTGCGCATCAGATTCCAAGGGAATGGGTTAAGTCAGTTTCTGCGAAGTTTAGTTTTAATCAAGAGTATCAAGAAAAGTATCACTACTGGCGCTCAGCATTAGGTAAACCTTACTTGATTCAAGTAGAGATTGAAACAGATTTGGGCTACATAAACAAAGCCACACAAGGTGGTAATGTTCAGCCTCATGATCCTTCAAAAGAGCACCGAAGAGGCAGCTTCTAACAAGCGCCTTAAAAAAATGGACGCAAAATGCTTGGCTTGCGCTCATTCTTCGCTAATTTTAGCCAAGCTTTATTAGCCCGTTATGCGGGCGTTATGTGTTTTATAAGGAGTCATCTTGAAACTTAGCATCATATTAATTCTATTATTGGTTACTGGCTGTGCTGGGTTACCAAATTATGTTGAACCAAAAACTAATGTTCCTTCTGCGAAATTTAAGGTTAATCATTATTTCGATGCTCCATTTTTAGGTTATTCCACATTTGTTAATGTTCACACAGAAGAGCAAACTTGCGGTAAATCATTTGGTTCTGAAAGTGGTGCAAAATTAATAGTACTAGATGATAACAACCCTCTAATTTCTGAATTAAACCCTGATGGTGTAAAACTAGCTGTAGGTAAGAAATATAGCTTCATGATTATGTCAGTCGCAGGCATGAGTAACTGTACAGTTTACTCTTCATTTAAACCTGAAGCTAACTCGAATTATGAGATGAATGTTACTGGTAAGTTAGGTGCGCATTCTACACATTGTAAAGCGGAGCTGTATCGTGTTGATGAGGCTGCTAATAAAATAACTCCAGTAGAGTTTGAGTATTACGGTCAATGTCGTGAACCAAGCAAATAAACACATAACAAGCGCATAAAGCAACGGGACACGCAACGTTTGGCTCGGTTCCGCTCCGCTACACATTTTAGCCAAACATTACTTAGCCCCTTATGCGGGCGTTATATGAACAAGGTGAAGTATCGTGCATCTCTCTGATTATGTTGCCTTAGTTGCAATCTACTTACTTTACAAGGCATTGAATGAATGTCTAAAAGGTAAATTGCCTTCAGCTCCAGCAGCTGTTGGTCGAGGTTTAGGTATTTTAGTTTTTGGGCAGTTTGTCACTTTAGGTCTTATGAATTACTTAGTTAGCCGTTTTGGAACTGAGGGCTTTCAGCAATTTAGTGCGGACTATGTTGCAATGCTATACGTACCAATTGGTATTATTTATACTCTTCTCGCGGGCTATATCGCAGCTAGAAGCTATGAGGGCACTAAGAGTATGAATGTCAAAATGGTCGCTGGTATTGGTCTGTTACCGCAAGTTCTATTTACTGTGTTTAATTTTAATGAGGGTGTATCCTCTTATTTAGTTCTTGTATTGCTCATTCCTTGTGTACTCATAGGGGGACATTTGAATAAATGTTCATATAACAAAACCTTAAAGGCGGGTTCGTAACAGTTGGCTCGGCTCCGCTTCGCTTCACATTTTAGCCAACAATTACTCACCGCTTAAGGTGGCGTTAGTTACTCAGGGAAGTCATGCGAAAAATTCTACTATTCATCACACTATTTTTATCACATAGCACTGCTATCGCGTGTAGCTTTGCGCCAGGGTATGATGAGTTTTTACCTAGCCCTCTGTATAAAAAGAAAAATCATCCATTAGCGATACCAAAGGCTAGCGTAGAATCAATTAAACGAGGTTATGACGATGGAAATGGAGGTTCATGCTCCGATGCTGGAATCATAAAAATAAAATTTGAAAACGAAAATCCTATTAGGGCTACAGGATATAAATTAAAGATTATTTCAGGTACTTTTGAAAGTCATGTTATCCCTGACTATGAGGTAATGCCCTCACGATATAACCCAAGTGAAAACTCAATGTTCTTCGTTTGGTTGGATGGCAGTTATAACAATCAGGAAAAAATTGATTTCGTATTACAAATTATTGCTGTATCGCCGGAAGGTGACGAAAGTGAACCCTATAATCTTAAAATCCAGCATGCGGGTGGCAAGAGTAACTAACAAGTTACTCAAAAGGACGCAAAACGCTTGGCTTGCGCTCCTTCTTCGCTAATTTTAGCCAAGCATTTATGCGCCCATTAGTAAGGCGTTAGCAGTACAAGAATATGAATCGAATTTTAGTGTTAATTTTAAGTCTTATTACTTTTGATGCATTAGCATGCTCAATGATGCCAACTTCAAAGTATTTTGAAGTAACAGGAAAAGGTACTACAGAACCTGTCAAACCTGTTTTTGAGGTAGATGGAGTTCACAGAGGCACTGATGATGGAAATCATGGTTCATGTTCTGATGCTGGCTCTATTGTTTTAAAACTCAAAAACGTTCCAACTATTGAACAAGGTTATATTTTTGAATTAATAGAGGGCACATTTGAAGATACTCTATTTTCTGACAAAGCAATTACGCTTGCAGACTTTCTCGAAGAAAAGGACAAGTACTATTTCGTCTGGTTTGATGGTAATTCGGAAGAACAAGAGGTTTTTGATATTAAAATAAAAATAACAGCAGTGTCAGAATCAGGTATTAAAAGTGAGCCGCAGTATTTAAATGTATCTCACCCTGGTGTTCAAAAGCCTTGGTGGAAAGTCTGGTAAGTACTGCTAACAAGTTACTCAAAAGAACGCAAAACGCTTGGCTTGTGCTCCTTCGTCGCTAATTTTAGCCAAGCATTTGTGCGCCCATTAGTAAGGCGTTAGGCGAATATGAAAAAGCAACGACCCACAATCCCAATTGCCGAATGGAAATTGGCTACTCATCTAGAGGCAACCCGTGAAATTCAGAATCAAAAGGGTGTGCCTGCGTACGGCTGTGATTGTGAGTGGTGTTTTAACTGGAAACATTGCTTAAAGGTTTTGCTTCCTGAAGAGTTGCAAGGGCAACTTACAAGGGTTGGGGTTGAACTAGATCATCCGACCGATCTGTACAAATATGAAAGTGACGAGAATGGATCTAGTATAAGGGTCGTCTATCATGCTGTGGGCAAAATTCTAGAAGGCCCCAACCAATGGAAAAGCACTGATATGGGTGAAATGCTTATGTATTCCACAATCAGGGAGCAGCCATATTTATCTCTGGTAGTGTTTCCCCAAAGTCAGTCTCATGATGAAGCTCCGGTTCTTAAAAATACATCTGCAGGTGAGTTGGTGCGGATTGATTTACGGCTTGCAATTCCAAACGAGGTATTAAAAAGCAATGTGCCAAGTCTCGCCTAACAAAGCGCTGTTGTCAGACAAATTTTCCGCTGCGCTCCAAATTTGCCGCAAAGCGCGGCGTTAGGTCATCCTATATATCTTAAATTTCCTTAGGAGATTAACTGCATGAAAATTATGAGAAAAATTACTATATTTAGCTTTTTGTGTTTGTTTATCTTTGGGTGTACGACTACTGCGGATGGGCCTCTATATAAAGAGATTAATGCACCTAGTTTATCACATGAGCAGAGCTTGATTTACGTTATCCGGACAGACAGCGCTTCTGATCTACTTGGAGATAGAGACATTTCAATTGACGGTTCTAAGCCTAAAAAACTTGGAGATCATGGCTTTTTGACATTTGTAAAGCCTGCTGGAGAGCATACTATTGAATTTGGAATTCCTTGGGATCAGAGAAATATTTGGGAAAAATATGAACCTATAAAAACAGTGATTAAGACAGAGGCTGGAAATAAGTACTTTTTACAGTTTTACACTGACATTCAAGATTACGGTGTAGTTGTTGAGAGCGGTGTTGGATATCGCAACATGTCGCATAAAACGCAAGTCAACTTCTTAGAAGTCATTGAAGCGGAAAAAGTATTAGTTAATCATCGTCTTCAAAATTAATGGTAAATGGCCTAACAGATCGATTAATAAGATAAATTTAACTGTGCCGCTTTTCGCTAATCCGCTCCGCGGGTAAGAATCAGCCCAGGAAAATTTGCTAGTTATCAAGGTATTAGGCAATTCGAGGGTACATGGAAAAACTAATATCACTCCACAAGCACTGGCTCAATGCAGATGCTGTAAAAGAAGTCGTTGCGACTAAGATCGGGGGGGATCATGGTCTTCCGGAGGGCTTGTCGGATTTCGTAGAGCTTCTTCATTCGTCATTTGCAAGGCTATCTGTGCTCTACGGGCTGATCTACGTCGTAATAGAAGGTTACAAGGAGCTTAAATGTACCAACCCAAAAGTGGATGAGCTCCTTTCTCAAGAAGGCTTTGTAGACGCACTTCGACTTTTTAGAAACTCCACATTTCATTTTCAGAAGGACCCTATACCTGAAAAAGCTATGAAATTTCTAGAGCTTTCTGAAAGTGAAAACTGGATCAGAGCGTTACACTCAGCTTTTAAAAAGTTCTTTGAGGCAGAGTTGCCGATAAAAGAAATGATGGATAAACTAAATGCCTAACAAAGCCAGCCAGAGGGACCATAAAACCGACGTTTCGCTCTGGTTTTCCGGCCCCAGATGGCGGCGTTATGAACACTAGTAAAGTCCGAGCATGGAAGAAGCCAAGTTAGAAAGAAAAAGCATTGTTTTACAGCTCGTATTAAATATTTTTCTCGGACCGTTTGGGTTGTTTTATTCGGGTAAAATTACGGCAATAGTTCTTTCAATAATTTGTATCGTACTTCTGCCAGCATTTGGATTAGGATTATTTCTTACTTGGCCTACATCAATCGTACTAGGTGTATTGTATGTCAAGGATCACAATGATTATGTATATATCATGGAAGGTTTGAGAAAAAATTAAAGTGCTTATAACAAAGCAAATTAAAAGTGCGGACAAAAACCAGTTGGCTTTGTTCGTGCTTCACAAATTTTAGCCAACTAATTTTTGCCGTTTATTAAGGCGTTATATTTTTAAGGGAACTTTGGTGAAAAATCTTACAAAGGTACTATTCCTGAGCGCAGTCGTTCTTATTTCTGGTTGTGCTTCAAAAAGACCTATAAACCTATCAAGCGAAGCTCGCATTGGTATTTACTCTAGTGTGACAGATAAAACGAATAATAATATCTGGGATGAAACTACAGCTCGCTCAGGCCAACAGAAAGATATTATTGTTGATGTAGATTGGGGGTTAAAAGGTAAGGTTGAAGCTAGCTTAGTTAAAGCCGCAAAGAAGAAATGGTTAATAGATACGCTAATAGTAGCAAGTATTGAAGCTGATTTAGGGGCTGGAGACGCAATATCTTATGGTTTTAGCTCTGTTTATGAAAAGTTCATTCCAGCATTTACTGAAGTAAAAGATAAGTATGATTTAGATATAATAATCATCGCAAAACCCGCATGGCGCCACTATCACGGCGAAACTCCTCTATACAATAAAGGTATCGGCGTTCAATCTTTTGAAGATGGGCTCTCTGGTCATGTCGCAGTTGAAATGTTTGCAGTAGATTTGCACACGATGAAAATAATATTTCCAGCAATACAGGACGGAATTACTATGCAACCCTTTATTAGGAACTTTGACTTGCCTGATAATTACGCAGATGTTGATCGTATTTCAGGAACGGTATCAATAAAAGATGCTTATAAAAGCAAAGTGTTCATGGAAGTAGATAGCATTGTGAGCTGGTTCATTAATGAAGTGCCAATTACCATTCATGCTAAAAAAATATAATAAACGCATCAACGAATGGACTAATAAAGCTTGGCTTGGTTGGTGCCTCACCAATTTTAGCCAAGCTTTATTAGCCCGTTATGCGGGCATTAGGGGGCAAAGTGAAATTTAAAGTTGCCAGCTCGATTTTAGCATTGTTTACACTGATTGGTCTGGGAGTAACGATATACTCTGACTTTGAAAGCTATTTAAGCGCTGTTGTTAGTATTTTACTTTATGTGCTGGTACCCGCATATGGAACATACGGCACTTGGGTTAAAAGTCGAATTGCAATACTAATCACTCTAGTGTTTTTCATCTCGCAAAGTGTTCGAAGCGTTGGTACTGACAGTTTGATTCCGCATATTGCACCCATAACAATTTCTTTTCCTGTCGGTGACTTCTCAAGTGGGCAAGGTTACCTGATTGATTTTTTTTGCTATTTCTATGGCAATATTTCTAGCTTGGCTACTTAAGCTGGAGATTACCCCTAACAAGCGCATTAAGAGGACATAAAATCATTTGGCTTGTTGTTCGTACCTCGCTAAAGTATACCCAATAATTCTAAGCCCATTATGCGGGTGTTAGGTTGCCAATGAGATATTTCACCATACTTTTGATTTTATTGTCAGTTGCTGTTAAGGCTGAAACAGTAATCGTTCCAATTCCTGATGGTATGATAGCTTTTTGGTCATTTGATCCAAAAACAGAGTTGGAAAATAGGGCATTTGAAGCGGCTAAGGAATACCTGAAAAATAAAAAAGAAAACTTAAACAAGTATTATCTTGCCGAAAATGGACTGGATGTTGAAACTGACTTATATCATTTTTATATTATACATACTTCAAATTACCGTAAGAAAGCAATGATAGCTGATGAGTCAGATAAAAATGGTGTTCTCTATTACAGTGCACAAAAAGATAAAGTTGTTAAGTTTAAAAGCAAATAGCAATCTAACAAACGTATAAACGCATTGACTAATCAAGCTCTACTGTTTGATATTTTTTATAGTTATGTTGTTAACAGTATTACTTGGTTAACTCATATATAGTGGTAATATCTATATTATTTTTATTTTGAGACATAAAAGGACTAGGTGTGTCAGTTTTTATTAAAAGTGTAATTATTGCTTTTACATGCACAATAATTAGCGCTTGCACGCTCACATCAAATGTAAGTCAGTGTGACTCAGGAATGACGGAAAGGGTGCAAGAATCTCTCTACTTTGGCACGGGGATGAAAAAGGGCTTTGTTACGAAAAAACAGTGGCAGACATTTCTCGATAATTATGTGACACCCCAATTTCCAAATGGATTTACTGTCGTTGAGGCATCAGGGCAGTGGAAAGGTAATAATGGAGTGCTCGTTCGAGAGCCAAGCTTCGTACTTACGGTAGTGCACAATAATGAACAGCGGCACGCTACTGCAATTAAAGTGATTATTGATGAGTATAAAACACAGTTTCAGCAAGAAGCTGTGCTGAGAATTAAAATGGATAGTTGCGTGTCTTTTTAAGTACGTCCATTTATTGATACTGACAATCAACGCACGGTATCATTATAATAATTATTAAAAAACAACAAGAAGTTCAAAATATGTCTTTACCTCCTTGTCCTAAATGTCAATCTGAGTATGTTTATCAAGATCAAAGTAACTTAGTGTGTCCTGAGTGTGCTTATGAATGGAACCCAAAAGAAGTGGCCGAAGATAGCATCATCAATGTTAAAGATGCTAATGGCACTTTGCTATGTGATGGGGATAAAGTCACTGTGATTAAGGATCTGAAAATAAAAGGGAGTTCTCAAGTGATTAAGATAGGCACCAAAGCTTTGGTTAGACGTGTATTGGATAAAAAAGATCACGAGCTAGATTGTAAAGTTGATGGCGTTGGAGAAATGATGGTGACCGCTAAATTTGTTAAAAAGGCCTAGTGTTTTTGTCGAGTCCTCAATGTTGTGACATAGCACTTTAGTGATAAGCAGAAAATAAAATGATGAAAGGATTTGAGTGATGTTTGCAGTAATCTTTAAGGCAAAAACCGGACAACAAGACGAACACTATTCTAAAACTGTGGAGGTAATGCGGACACTGGCGTTTGAGAAGTATAACTGTCAGGACTTTATCGCAGTGACCGAAGGTGAGCAGGAAATCGCAATTTCATATTGGTTATCGCAAGAAGACATAAAAAACTGGCATGCTGACAGCCAACATAGTGTAGCGCAACAGCTCGGTAGGGACACGTGGTATGACTCATACGTAGTTGAAGTTGTTGAGATACTCAGAAAATACAGTTTTGGACAATAATTTCATATCATTAGCAACCCAAATAACATCAACTCACAAGCTGAGTATTGGCTAATTATGTGAATTGCTGCTACCTACCTTATTGAAATAAAACCTTTCTCGTTGCGGGCATAAACTATGCCTGCCGTTTATACGTCTTGGTTATACGCTTGTAACGAATCAACCTAGCTGATTTCCATCCTTTATTTGTATATTTGTGTTTTTTTAAATAATACTAAAGTTGATGTACGTGAAAAGTTAAGTCGTAAATTATGAAAGCTTCAACATTGTCGTTACTAGTGGGTCTGGGCTTGCCACTTGCAGCGGCAGCCAATGTCCAATATAGATCCGCAGAAATTGTTGTTGCAGGACCTGTGACGGACTCAAGCCTAAATGTACTTGCCTATTATCCCAAATCTCAGCTTAGTATCGTTTCGGTCGCGAAAGGGAAGGAGCTGGATAAAGTGAAAAGAATGCGCCGAAAAGGGCGTGTTGCTCATGTCAATGTATTGGTGAATAAATTTGCCGTGCCCAACGACCCATATTTAAGCTATCAGTGGAATTGGCAAAATATAGAAGCTTATACTGGCTGGGATATTAGTACTGGTGGAACGAGTACAGTTGCAGTTTTGGATACTGGGTTAGCAAGCTCAGGTTCAGACGGGGTCGGGTGTGTTGTTGCACCTTACAATGTGTACGATCCTACTAACTATCCAGAAGATGGCGATGGGCACGGTACGCACGTGTCGGGTACTATTGCTCAAAGCACCAATAATGGCGTCGGTGTGGCTGGTTTGGCATATGGTGCTTGTATTATGCCAGTAAAGGTACTTGATGACAGCGGCAGTGGAAGCATGGCCGCAATTGCTGAAGGCATATATCATGCGGTTGACAACGGTGCCAACGTAATAAACCTAAGTTTGGGAGTGAGTGCTAGATATCGTATTACTTCAGATCCAATTCTAGACCCAGCACTTAACTACGCCGCTTCAAAAGGGGTTGTTGTGGTTGCCGCTTCTGGTAATGATGGAAATCGCAGAAACATCAGTTATCCCGCAAGTCACAGCAGTGTGATTGCGGTAGGTGCCACAGATGCAAACGATCAGGTAACGCGCTACTCGAATCGAGGAGATATGTTGGACCTAGTTGCTCCCGGTGGCGATACAAGCGTTGATAGTAATGGTGACGGCTATGCTGATGGTATTTTGCAAGAAACTCGAATTGGTGGTAGCTGGGGGTACTATTTCTTCCAAGGTACTTCAATGGCGACTCCCCACGTTGCTGCATTATCTGCAATGCTAATAAGTAATGGTACTGCGACAACTCCCACAGATGTGAAAACTGCCATGCAGCAAACCGCTAAAGATTTGTATGATGCTGGGTGGGACAAAGTGTCAGGATCTGGTCTTATAAATGTGCTCGCTGCGCTTAATTGGCAACCAGGCGTAGTTAACCCACCACCCATGTGTACCGATGCTGATGGTGACGGGGTATGCGTTGAAGCGGGAGATTGTGATGATAATGATGCTGCCGTATATCCGAATGCCAACGATACAAGGGGTAAAAAGGGCCGAGATGGTGTCGACAACGACTGTAATGGCATTATTGATGGATGAATAACGGTTTAGTACAAAGTGCGACTCACAACATTGGGATATAGCAAATTTGTGCTAATTCCCAATGTGCTTTGAGCAGTTATCTCCATTTATCGCATATTTCATTGTATCGTTCGCAACACGTCTTAAATCCGTTATGTGACAGTGTTTATTTCTGTTATGCTCCTGCGCGCCTAGAACCTAGGTTCTATGGCTTTTGTGAGCAGTGGTTTAATAGTGAGATAATAGATGTTTGAAGTGATGATTTTGGCAATTGCGCTGAGTATGGATGCATTTGCCGTATCGATTGGCTTGGGAGCAAAAGAAACCAAAAAAATATCCACACTCGCAGTAAAATCCGCAACATATTTTGGTATTTTTCAGGCTGTTATGCCTTTGGCTGGATACCTTGGAGGAAAAGGCGTACTAGGGTGGGTGAACAATTATGCGCATTGGATTGCCTTTATACTCCTACTGCTTATTGGCAGCAAAATGATCTACGAAGCGATGTCTGAAGGGATAGAAGAAGATATAGCGCAGATAACACATAGAATAATGCTGGTGCTAGCGATTGCAACCAGTATAGATGCAATGGCAGCGGGTTTTACTTTAACTTTATTGCAAGTGGACCCCTTTATTGCATGTGCACTAATCGGTATTACCACATTTGTATTTAGTTGGATTGGTGTCGTTGTGGGTAAACACAGTGGTACATGGCTGGAAAGTAAAGCTGAATGTTTAGGTGGGGTTATTCTCATTCTGATGGGCTTTAAAATATTGCTGCTCTAAAATAGGTAAAGTCATTATTTTATAAATAGTTACGTTATAAATAGGGACATGATTGAGTCTTTGCAAACTCATCTGCTAGTATTAGTAGCAGATATTTTTTTAGAAAAAAGGCTTAAGAAAATGAAAGTGACAATTGCTCTGTTATGTGTGCTTTTTCTACTGAGTGGCTGTAAGCTGACGCGTGTTGAAGGTGAAGTACAAGATGTCGAAGTTAAAGTTGGCAGCAAAGAAAGTAGTGAGTCAAACAACAAACATTGCCCTCCAGGATTGGCCAAACAAGGCCGTTGTAAAAATTAACGGACTTTTGCTCCTATATAGTTGAATATCATTTAAAACCGAGGTCTGCGAGGAGTGAAAGCCCTCGCAGCTATGTTTTAAAAGTAGAAATACTACTTTAACGTTGCAACCTTGCTAAGTCAGGAGAAGAAATTAATAGCACTCTAGCCTATTATTATTTTTACTAGCCACTCAAGTAACCCCTCAAGCTTGGAGATAAACATGATTTCTTTTATCAAAACAATAACGATACTGTTATTGCTCTACTCTGGCCAAATTATTGCACAGCAAAGTATCACACAGAATGAACTATTGATTAATCAGATGTCTGACAAAGCCCATATTATTATTGATGTTCGCAGCGTGGACGAGTACCAACAAGGGCATATCAAAGGTGCAATCAATATACCATTTAATCAGATTGAGCAACATGAAGCTCTACTAAAACAAAATAAGTCGTCGCAATTAGTTGTTTATTGTCGTTCAGGAAGAAGAGCTGGAATTTTTATCAAATCTTTGGAACCAAAAGGCTTTAACCTTTTGCATTTAGAAGGTGATATGAATGCATGGCTTGAAGCAAATTTACCCTTGGTAACAGATCGTTAATGTCAGGATGTAACATCAAATGTCACTTTAAATGCCTAGCTAATATGTCTAATTGCGCGCATTTTAAAATTCTTATTAATCCGGCTTTCTATTTCACTTATATAAATAAAATATAGATATGACTTTTCTATATGCTAATTATGTGCTTTGATATTTATTGTTGTTAATTTCTAGACACAACAACAAAATATTAATAAATAAGCATAAAGGAAAGGAAGATGAAAATATCAATAATAATGGCGGTGCTTAGTGTATTAATCTTGGCAGGCTGTAAGTCAAACGATGCAAATGACGGCACGACAGCACAGGCTAAGAAAAAGGCTTACCATTGTGAGCAAGCAACTAAACTAGGCTCCATGATCCCAAGAACTCGATGTGTTACCCAAGCTGACAAGGAGCTTGAAGAGCAAAAGAGTAAAGAAGCATTTAGAAACGCGAGAGCTAAAGCCCCAAGAATTCACAGCGGTGGTTAAATAGCCTGTTGGCAATTTGATCTATGAAGAGGCGCTCTTACATGGCCTCTTTTAAGTGATGCGAGTACAAAATAGGGAAAGCATTAGGCCTTCCCGCAGTGTAATTATTCGAGCCCTTTTTTGGTATATAGTGTGACTTTGTCAGAAACTAAGGTAATCTTAATGTGCTTGTCTTCATTGCCCCAGGTGCAATTTGTATGAAGGGTTTTTTCTTCACATTCATCTGCAGAGCCTAAAATCGTTTCAACCTCAGCTTTGTCCATACCCACTTTTACTTTGTTGTAGTTTTCCATATTTACTTTAGAACAACCGACTAAAGTCAAAATAGCGGTACCGATCAATAATTTTTTCATAAATTTACCCGTTCTTAGTGTTTATATTTTCTTATCTGAAAGATGATCCCCAATTTGGGATGATCTAAGTAATGTATATCTCCGCTGTATACACGCTAAACTGCGACATTCGAGCTTTTTGTATATCCCCATTATCCAAAAAGTAACGAATATCAAAATTGCTGGTCACATATAAATAGTGCTTTACGTGGATTTTTATTAGCCCTTCCAGTTGCCAATGATCTTCATCCGCCTCGGTTTTAACATTAAAGCTTTTATCTAACAGCCCGAGGTAGCCTCGTTGTTCAATGGTATCGAGAAACATTTGGCTAACGGGTGATTGAAACCTTTTCCCTGCGAATATTTTTATAAATGGTGCTCTACGCTGACTTTGCTCTGGGAAGCGCCAGCCAGTATGAAGCATTGGTTTTAGACCACGACGTTGCAACTGTTTGAGTACATCTTCAAACTTTAACTGTTGCTTAGACAAGAGATAAATATTGTCCATATGTTCTTGCGGATCGGCATGTGGGTAGATGGGTAGGGTGTCATATAACGTAATGTAATCATTATTGGCATCACACCCCCAAGAATGATCTGTACTATTCATCTTTTGAATGAATGGGCGTGGATCAAAGTCGGGGTCGCCCTCTAAGCATCGTTGCTGACCTTGGGCGTTGAAGCCATCAGTTAACAAATCTAATTGTTTTTTACCTTCGATAGGAGGATGAACGAGACTAAAATCTTCTCTTAGTGAGTCACTTGGCTGTTGTTCAAACGCTATCATTTCAACCTCAAACCAACGTTCGGCCTGAACGCTAAAGGAAAGGGTTGGTAACCATAATGCTAGCGCAAGATTTGTTATTAAGTGCTTCATGCAACTGCCTTTTTATGAAAGTCTTCGATCATAGCATCGATTAGCTTCAAACGCTCTTGACCATTTTTTTCTTCTATCGCAAAGCGTAGTTTATTTGCGCCTTCCATTTTATACACACGGGGGTTGCTTTGTATCAAAGCAATGATGAACGTTGGGTTAACCTTGGTTGTTGCATTGAACTCAAAGTAGCCACCTTTAACGTTAGCCTCAATTTTGCTGATGCCAAGCGCATTTGCTTTGAGTTTAAGCTCTTGTACTTTAAATAAGTTCTTTGCTGCATCAGGAAGTAGCCCGAATCTGTCAATGAGCTCAACCTGAAGTTCGTCCAGCTCGTGGTGGCTTTTGGTACTTGCAATGCGTTTGTACATGCTTAAACGCATATTAACGTCCGGAATATAATCATCTGGTAACAGTGCAGGTATTTTTAAATCTACGTCAGTGTGCTGTTGTAGCAAATTATCTAAAGTTGGTTCTTTGCCATCTTTAAGTGCCTCAACAGCTTGTTCTAGCATTTCCATGTACAAAGTAAAGCCAACGGTTTGTATTTGGCCGCTTTGATCATCGCCAAGTAGTTCGCCAGCGCCACGGATCTCAAGATCGTGCGTTGCAAGCGCAAAGCCAGCGCCGAGGTCTTCGAGAGATTCGATGGCTTGTAAGCGTTTAACCGCGTCTTTGGTTAGCGTTTGGCTGTTTTTGGTCAGCAAATAAGCATACGCTTGATGGTGGCTACGACCAACTCGACCGCGCAATTGATGCATCTGGGCTAAGCCGAGTTTATCAGCTCTATCCATGATGATGGTGTTGGCGGTAGGGATATCAATGCCCGTTTCAATAATTGTTGTACACACCAAAACGTTGTATTTCTGATGGTAAAACTCACTCATCAAGTGCTCTAGATCACGTTCGCGCATTTGTCCGTGAGCAACGGCAACATTCGCTTCAGGAACTAGTAATGATATTTCGCTGGCCGTTTTCTCTATAGTTTCTACATTGTTGTGCAAGAAATACACTTGACCACCACGCTTAATCTCACGCAATATCGCTTCGCGGATGAGTTCATCATTGCGCTCCTTAACAAAGGTTTTTACTGCTAAGCGTTTTGCCGGAGGGGTTGCAATGATGGATAAATCTCGCATGCCACTCATGGCCATGTTGAGCGTTCGTGGTATCGGTGTTGCGGTCAAGGTTAGAATATCAACATCGGCTCGAAGCTGTTTGATTTTTTCTTTTTGACGCACCCCAAAGCGGTGTTCTTCATCCACGATGAGTAAACCCAAATCTTTGAACTTAATGTTTTCTTGAATAAGTTTGTGGGTGCCAATAACAATGTCTATCTGACCGTTAGCAAGCTTATCTAGGGTGTCTTTTTGCGCTTTTGTACTGTTAAAGCGCGACAACACACCTACCTGTACGGGTAAATCGGCGAAGCGGTCTTTAAAGTTTTCGTAATGTTGCTGGGCTAACAAAGTCGTTGGTACAAGTACTGCTACTTGTTTGTTGTCATTAATAGCTGCGAACGCACCACGCATAGCGACTTCGGTTTTGCCAAATCCCACATCGCCGCATACCAGACGATCCATTGCTTGATTAGACTGCATATCGGCCAAAACAGCCTCAATAGCGTTACGTTGATCGTCAGTTTCCTCAAAAGGAAAGCTATTTGCAAAGTCACGGTATAGCGCACCATCAAGTTTAAAAGAGTAGCCCGGCTTACTTTGTCGCTTTGCATAAATGTCGAGTAATTCTGCGGCCACATCTCTGACTTTTTCAGCGGCCTTGCGCTTAGCCTTTTCCCAAACATCCGAACCTAGCTTATGTAAAGGTGCCGATGCTTCTTCACCGCCAGAGTAGCGACTGAGCATGTGTAAGGCAGAGACAGGTACATACAATTTGGCATCATTTGCGTAGGTGATGGTCACAAACTCTGTGGCAACACCAGCTGCATCTATGGTTTGTAAGCCTAAGTAGCGGCCTACACCGTGATCCAAATGAACAATCGGTTGGCCTTCTTTTAGCTCCGCCAGATTACGAATAAGCGCATCTTGTCCTTGCTCGTACTTATGTTTTCTACGTCGTCGCTGAGAAACCTTCACGCCCAGCAACTCTTGTTCTGTGATTATGCTCAGTGCGGGTTTGTTGTCTTGACTCGACGCGGATAGCAACACGCTTTGTTCCAGCGGGCTGACGATTAATCCGACGTCGGCCTTACTTGCGATAAAATCAGCAAAGTCGTCAAATTCTTTTAGTTTAAGGCCCGTTGGCTTGAGTAATGTCAATAGAGATTCGCGACGACCATCAGACTCAACGCTAAAAATGACCCGAGCTTTTTGCTTTTTTTGCTCTGCCACATAGGCGAGAATTTTACCGTATGGCTCTGCGAGTTTATGGTCAATTCGAATGTCGAATAGTTCACTTGCAGCTAGGTTGGTGTGACCTGCTTTGGTGCCTAACTTAGCCTGACTTAGCCGAATGCGGCCGTAGCGGCTAAAATGGCTGTACAGCTCTTCAATGGGCTGGTAGAGCTTTGCGGGCTCTAACAGCGGCCTTAAAGGATCAACTCGGCGATTTTCATAGCGCTTTTCTACATCTTGCCAAAAGCTTTGTGCCGCATGTTCAATATCGCCCAAATGCATCATAGTGGTGTTATCTGGAAGATAATCGAATATGGTTGCAAGTTGTTCATAAAACAGTGGCAAGTAGTATTCTATACCAGATGGCCAATTTCCTTTTGTTACCTGCATGTAGATAGAGTCTTGTTCGGCACTTGCACCGAAGGCCTCTCTATAACCTACCCGAAATCGCTCTATGTCTACTTCGTTCGTTGGAAACTCATGCGCGGGTAATAAGTCTATCTCATCAACCTTATCACTGGAGCGCTGTGTTTCAATATCGAATAGACGAATGCTATCAAGCTCATCATCAAAGAAGTCGAAGCGATAGGGATGTTGGCTGCCCATTGGGAATAGGTCAACTATCGAACCTCTTACCGCAAACTCGCCGTGTTCCATGACTTGTTGTACATGTCGATAGCCAGACTCACTCAAAGCGGACTTTAATTGCTGAGCGTCTATCACATCGCCCACTTTGTACTTGAGTGCACTACCATAGATGAATGCAGGCGGTGCCGTACGCAGCATTAAAGTTGATACAGGCACTATCAGTACACTGTTACTTTGATGTTTCAGTGCATTGAGCGTGGCCAAACGCTGAGAAATAATGTCCTGATGAGGAGAAAAGTGATCATATGGCAGCGTTTCCCAATCGGGAAAAATCATCACTGGGCGGTTTGGTAACAAATACCCAAGCTCGGTTTCTAAGCGCAGTGCCGAAGGGGTATCTGGGGTAACAATCACAACCAATTCGGGGTGCTTTGAAATGCCTTCACTTAGCGCGACACTCAAGCCACTGCCACTGAGTTGGCCCCAGTGGATTTTATCAGTGGTGTTCTTTACCCAAGGTAATTCGCTCCAATGCGCTAACGCCATTGATCACTCCTGTTTTGTTATTATTTAGTCACGATAGATTTTGCAAAGATCTTGATATTGATCGATGCGACGATCACGTAGATACGGCCAAATTCGACGCACGGACTCACTGCGTCCCTGATCTATTTCTACGACCAGTGTTTGCTCTTGCGTTTCGCTGGCGTGTACTAGCATTTCACCCTGTGGGCCGGCCACAAATGAATTACCCCAAAATTGAATACCTTCGCTTTGTGAGCTTGGGTCTTGTTCCTGACCAACACGGTTGACACTAATGACAGGTACACCATTTGCGACCGCATGCGCTCGCTGTGAAATGATCCATGCATCACGTTGGCGAACTTGTTCATCTTGAGTATCTCTAGGATCCCAACCGATAGCGGTAGGGTAGATGAGTAGCTCCGCTCCTGCCATGGCCATCAATCTGGCTGCTTCTGGGAACCATTGGTCCCAACATACGAGTACGCCCAACTTACCGACAGAGGTTTGAATGGGGGTAAAGCCTAGATCGCCAGGTGTGAAATAGAATTTTTCGTAAAATCCTGGATCATCAGGAATGTGCATCTTGCGATATTTACCAGCGATTGTACCATCACGTTCAAGCACAACCGCTGTGTTGTGGTATAGGCCGGTGGCACGTTTTTCAAATAAAGACGTAACAATAACGATGTCTAGTTCCTTTGCTAGCGCACCGTATAGGCTGGTACTTGGACCAGGGATAGTCTCCGCTAAGTCAAATAGGTCAGTGTCTTCTGTTTGGCAAAAATACAGGCTGCGATGAAGCTCTTGTAGTACCACAAGTTTAGCGCCTTGCTTTGCAGCGTCGCGGATACCTTGTACTGTTTTTGCAGTATTTTGCTCTAGGTCATTGCTGTTGGCATGTTGTACCAAACCAACTTTAAGTATTTGTGAACTCATGGCTTAATCCTGTTTTAAAAAACCACGTGGCAGTTGCATTGTGATGCAATGTAGACTGCCGAATTGATGGATAATAGGCAGGCAATTGATGCCGATAACGGTATGCTCTGGGTACGCCTTTTGTACCTGAGACAAGGCGAGAGCATCGCATTCATCATTATACACAGGCACTAACACTGTTGAATTGATGATCAGGTAATTGGCGTAGGTTGCTGGCAATCTATCACCATCGTCATTAAATACGGCTTTTGGCCATGGTAAAGACACTAACTTATATGCCTCACCTGTGGGTGTTTTAAAGCTCTGTAACTGTTTTTCCATAGCGTCTAAAGCTGGAAAATGCTCATCGTTTTGATTGTCACATTGCACGTAAACTAAAGTGTTATTGGGAGCGAAACGAACTAAAGTATCGATGTGACTATCAGTATCATCTCCTGCCAAATAGCCGTGATCAACCCATAAAAAGTGACGTGCGCCAAGCTGCTCTTTGAGCAAAGCCTCGATCCCTTGTTTGTCATATTCAGGGTTTCTATTTGGGTTTAAAAGGCACTCAGAAGTAGTGAGTAGAGTACCATGTTCGTTAATTTCGACTCCACCACCTTCAAGAACAAAGTCCATCGCTTGATATTGGTTATTTGTGTTTGAAAGTTCGTTGACCAGTTTTGCGTTAATTGCATTGTCTAACTGAGATTCAAACTTGTTGCCCCAGCCATTAAAGATAAAATCTTTAATGCATAATTGTCCTTGGTCATCGGCACAGGTGAGTGGGCCATGATCTCTCGCCCATGTATCATTACATGGAGTAACGACAAACATCACTTTTGATAACTCTATATCTGCATTGCTTAACACTGTCATGATGTGTGTTTTTAATTGCTCATTGTGCGCCACAATGACAACATGTTGTAACTGGCTGATGTATTGACACAGGGTAACATACACAGGTTCAACGTCTGCGAGTATGCTCGCCCAATCGGTATCTTTGTGAGGCCAAGTGAGCATCACAGCATCCTGTGGTGCCCATTCTGGTAGAAGTCTAAAGCTCATGATTAAACACTAATAAATAACTAAGCCGCTAGTTTATCATTGTGTCGTGTGCTGTCAGCTATTTTGTTCTTTATTCTGCTCTGACTGACGTTTTTTTAGCTGTCTGGTCTGCGCATGAAGGCTTGCACGTACGACTAATTCCTGATCTTCTTCACGAATTTTTGTAAATGCGATGGTGTGCTGGGAGCCATTCTCTTTGACGCTCTTGACGTCAATTACTTCACAATAACAGTAAATAGCTGCGGCTTCTTGTCGCAAAAATAGCTTGGTTCTTAGTTGCGTTCCAATAGGGTAGGTTGTGCTTGAAGTAAAGCGAATACCACCGCCACCGTATGAATCGCAATAGATATTGTCTTCATCAGGCTGCTCTGTGGCGAGAATGTGACTCATGATGAGATCTATTTTGCGAGACTGAGCTTGTAAAAACGTGGCAAGATCACTGGCGATATCGCCAAGATTGCGCAATGGGCTGAGCATTTTGTGATCCAGTTCTTTCATTTCATTGGCGAGTTTAAACAACGCCGGAATTTTTTCCTCAAGCTCAGGCATGGTATCGGGCACTTCATCATGACTAACCTCTTTGAGGTTGACCTGATTTGCGTCGTCTACCTGAAAGTACTGTTCAAAGTTTTCGAGAAGTTGCTGCTTATTCATAACACGACCACACTGGCGTTTTATTTAATATTAACGGGTTAGCTCCGAAAACGCTATAGTGCCGCGATTACATGGGTAAAAAGTACTTTAAAAACGACGAAAATATTTGTATAAATACACGATTGTAATAATAATGTATTAAATTGTTACTTAATAATTAAATTTTATAGGTGATTTATATGGACATAATAGAAGCAGATCCTCAGGCACTGACCGCCGCTTTGTCCTTACCAGAAAATCTAAAGATTAGAAATGCGACGTTAGCAGACATAGAAGAAATGGCTAAAGTAACTCGCGCAAGTTGGCAAAAGGCCTTTAACCCATTTTTACCGCAAGATGTGTTAGACAGAGGCACAGATGAGTTTTTTGAGAAGATCTGGCTGTCAATTCTTAACAAGCCCAAAGATAATAATGCACTGGTGATTAGCAATGGGCGTCATATAGTCGCATGTGGAGCAAGTGGTAAGTATCGTACTGCCCACAACCCAGTTAGTCGGCGCGTGTGTAAGTTAAAAGCGGGTGAGCTTTATCGTGGTTATGTGCTGCCCGATCACCAAAATAAAGGCTTGGGTCAGGCACTGCTTAAAGCGCGTCTACTGAAGCTTTACGAGCAGGGGTATCAGCGAGCATATACATGGATCTACGCCAAAAATGAGCAAGCTCGATCTTTTTATGAGAAGCACGGTGCGGTCAGTTTAGATAGCGCATTAGGATTAACCATGAATCGCTATCCATTTGAAGAAGTTTGCTATGGGATTGAAGTGAATAGTGTTTTTCATGATTTATAATTTGGTGTAATTGACTGTAATGAAAAATGGTTAAAATTTGTAATTAAAATGTATGTTTCATGTTGATATTTGTTTAAGGTGTGGATATTCTACGCTCGTTCGATTGAATGAGTAGTTCATCGGACACGTTTTGAGCAGGTATATAATTCGCTCATTCGGTGTGATGTGCGATAATTAATTTGCTTGATTGTTGAATATTTAGAATATTTTAAGGATAAAAAATGACTATACATCGCGTAGAAGTTGTTGTTGATTGTGAAGCTGTTGAAAATGGTGCTTCTGGAAGCCGTGCAGTAAATATGTATGCGTCGCAAGACATTGTGCTAAGTAACTCACAAGGCTCTTATGAGTTAAGCATCCGTGTAGACAATGATGATATCATTCGTTGGAGTGCATTCCCTAAAGTAGTTCAACCTGAAGGTAGCAACGAAAACTACTCTGTTATCATCGACGCTGAGCATGATTGGAATAATAATACGCTATTGAAAGACTGGACCGCTTACCAAGGTAACATGCCAGTTTATGTTTATGAGCGCGATGCAATTCCAATGAGACAAGATCAGCGTGTAAATATTGAACGTCAAACTGCTTATCAGCCTTTTGTTCAAGCTAATGCAACGTTACCTGGCCGTCCAAACCCTGGTGTTTCGCAAACTGAAGCGTATACTTTTTACGTAAAAGTATACAAAGGCACAGAGTTAATCAAAGAGATTAACTGGGACCCATATGTGACAGTTGTTCAACCATAACGGTTGCTTAAAGATTTTTCAGACATAAAAAGGCGGCCAAATGGCCGCCTTGTTGATCTTATAACTGATACCTTTTAGATGCTACACCAACCCTTCTTTGGTATCTACATGTTCTTTTTTATGCTGCTCTGCGATTTCAGCAGCCAATTCCTGTCGAGAGCGTTTTTCTGTTAACTGGCGATTGGTAAGCCAGAAAAAGAATAGAGGCACGAAGAAAACGGCGAGGAATGTGGCGGCCATCATACCACCCATTACACCCGTACCAACACTATGTCGCGCACCAGCACCTGCACCTGAACTTAGCACCAAAGGTACTACCCCCAGAATGAATGCTAACGAGGTCATAATGATGGGTCTGAACCTTAATCGAGCTGCTTCCAACGCAGCGGCGCTCGCGCTCCAGCCTTGCTGGTGTTTCATCAGTGCGTATTCAACGATCAAGATGGCATTCTTACTGGCTAGCCCCAATAATGTGACTAGCCCTATTTGGAAGTAAACATCATTAGTTAGACCTGCAATCCAAATGGATACCAGCGCACCAAATGTACCAAAGGGCAGGGCAAGCAACACTGAGAACGGTAATGACCAACGTTCATAAAGTGCCGCTAAGATCAAAAATACCATGATCACAGCCAGCCCTAAAGCAAGCCCTGTGGTTCCGGAGCTTTGTTTTTCCTGATAGGCGGAGCCTGTCCAGTCATAACTCATATCAGGTGGTAATACGCTGCGAGCGATCCGTTCCATTTCTGCGATTGCTTGTCCAGAGCTGTATCCTGGAGCTGCTTCACCAAGCAGCTTAACCGCAGATAAATTGTTATAGCGCTCTAAGCTTTCTGGTCCACGGCTATATTCAATGTCCGTGAAAGCAGAAATAGGTACCATATCACCTTGATTATTCTTTACATAAATTCGGCCAACGTTTTCAGGTGTCATCCTAAATTCGGCTTCTGCGGACAGTAGTACCTGCCAAGCGCGGCCAAACTTGTTAAAGTCATTAACGTAATAAGTCCCCAAATTTGCAGCCAACGCATTGAATGCGCTATTAATATTGACTCCCATCGCTCTAGCTTGCTCTCGGTCCATATGAACTTTAAGCTGTGGGGCATCAGGGCGCCATAGAGTCTGCAAACTGGCAAGTACGGGGCTTTTTTGCGCCTCTGCCATCAATAACTGCATACCTTGTTTTAGCTTTTCTGGCCCACCGGCACCTTTATTTTGTAAATAAACTTCGAAACCGCCAGTGTTTCCAAGTCCGAAAATTGCGGGAGGGTTGAACGCTAATACTAAAGCTTCATTAATATGTGCGGTTTTCATGTATAGCTCGCCAACCAGCGACTTGGCTTCTATTTCTCGCTCATCCCAATGTTTTTGGGTAACAAATAAAGTCGCAGCGCTGTTTTTATAGCCATTACCAATAAAGTCAAAGCCTGTGAAAGCGACAACATTTTCATTGGCAGGGTTTGACTGAACAGCCGCAATTACCTCATCTACGACTTTGGCTGTGCGCTCCAGCGATGAACCATCTGGTAAGAAGATTGCTGAAATATAGAAGCCCTGATCTTCATCAGGAACCAAAGAGCTTGGTGTGCTTTTCCACAACGACCCCGTGATGGCAATCATGCCCGCGACTAAAATAAATCCTAGTAAGCCTCGTCTAACCATAAAGCTAACGGCGCTAACGTAGCGTCCTGTGATCTTCGTAAAGAACTCATTGAACCAAACAAAAAACCACGCGGTTTGTTTGTGTTCATGTTTTAGGATAAGTACGCAAAGCGCAGGTGTCATGGTCAGTGCCACAACGCCTGACAGACTCACAGAAATAGAAATGGTGATAGCAAATTGTCTGAATAACTCTCCGGTTAAGCCACCAAGGAAGGCAATGGGTACAAACACTGAACAAAGAACCAATACAATAGCGACAACGGGACCACTTACTTCTTGCATGGCTTGGATGGCCGCTTCTCGCGCGCTAACATGTTTCTCGTGCATAATACGTTCAACGTTTTCTAGTACGACTATCGCATCATCGACCACAATACCGATTGATAACACCATCCCAAATAGGGTTAAAGTGTTAATGGAGTAGCCCAACATATACATTCCAGCGAACGTACCCAGTAAGGATACAGGCACAGCTAGGGTCGGGATCAGTGTGGCACGCCAGTTTTGTAAAAACAGATACACAACAAGAAACACTAAAACCATCGCTTCACCTAAGGTTTTAAGTACCTCGCGGATTGAAACCTCAACAAAGCGAGTGGTGTCATACGCATTCAAGTGTGATAAACCAATTGGAAATTGGCTTTTAAGCTCATCAATAGTTTGATTAACCTGTTCTGCCACATCTAACGCATTGGCACCTGGTTGTAAAAAGATACCCAATAGCACGGCTTGTTTACCATTAATGGTGCCGGCAAAGTTGTAATCCTTAGAGCCAAGCTCAACACGCGCTATGTCTTTTAAGCGTAGGTTAGAGCCATCAGGATTGACTCGAATCAAAATGTCTTCAAATTCTTCTGCTGTTGATAAGCGTCCCTGTGCAGTAACACTGTAGACCAGCTCTTGAGCATGTTTTGACGTTGGGGTCGCACCAATTTGACCTGCTGCATACTGAGAATTTTGCTCTCTTACTGCAGCCGTAACTTCTTCAACAGTAACACTCAATTGGCTCATGATATCGGGACGAAGCCAGATGCGCATTGCGTAGTCTTTGGCACCGAAAATTTGCACATTGGTTGTGCCTGGAATGCGTTTAATTTTATCCAGCACATTCATAGTTACATAGTTAGAGGTCCATAAACTTGTACGGGAGTTATCAGGTGAATAAAAAGCATGAACTTGTAAAAAACTAGACGACCCTTTGGCAACAACGACACCTTGCCTGCGTGTTTCTTCGGGCAATCTTGCTTCTACTTGCTTGACACGATTATTGACGTTTACGGCAGCTTGGTCCACATCCGTGCCAATTTCAAATGTTACCATGATGGTGGTTACACCCGAACTGGTACTGGTTGAACTCATATACATCATGCCTTCAACACCAGTAATTGCATTCTCGATAGGGGCCGCTACCGTTTGTTCTAACACTTCAGCAGAGGCACCGGGGTAGACGGCTGTTACCTGTACAACGGGTGGCGCGATTTCAGGATACTGCGCCACAGGAAGACTCCTCATTGCGGCGAGACCAGCAAGTACGATGACAATCGATATGACGAACGCAAAAATGGGTCTGTCTATGAAAAAGCGAGAAAACATGGGTTACTTTTCTCCTTTTTGAGCCACTTGTACTGGCATACCTGGGAAGAAAATACGTGCCATACCTTCAACGATAACGGGCTGTTCTTCGCTGAGACCTTCGCGGATAACCCAATAATTGTCACCTTCTATTCTTACCCATTCTCCAACTTCTACAGGGGCAGGAAGGGCAACTAATGCACCTTGTTCATTGTTGGTTGCGATATACACAAATTTGCCCGTACCATTATCCAGCACCGCACGCTGAGGTAGCAATACAACATTGTGACGCACCGCGCCTTTGAGTCTCACACGTACAAATTGACCTGGTCTAAGTTGCGAATTGGGGTTAGCTACTTTGGCCTGTAGTTCACTGGTCCCGGTGTAACGGTTTACCCTGACATCCGAGAAATTAACTTTACCAGTTTGCGCGTAGATACTACCGTCTTGTAACACTATCTGAGCATCAAATTCGTTGTTCTCAGGTAATGTCAAGCTACCCGTTTCAACATCCTGACGCATCTTTAATTGTTCGCGTTCCGAAAAGCCAAAGCGCACACGCATGGTGTTGGTATCTGTAAGTTGTGTTAGTAACACCTCTGGGCCTGACACATAGCTGCCCTCAGATACGAGCTCTCGCCCAATGATCCCAGAAACGGGGGCTTTTACTTGAGCGTAATTTAAATTAAGTTTAGCTTCATTCAGTGCAACCTTGGCGGACTCTAAATTTGCTAACGCGATGTCGTAGCTCGATGCGGCATTATCAAAATCGCGTTTGGAAACTGAGCGCTCGTTGGTGAGTGTTTCAAAACGATCCCGCTCTCGCTTCGTCTGGGTCACGGAAGCTTCCGCGGCATGGAGTTTCGCTTGCGCTGTTTCCAGTTCAAGCTGAAAAGGTTCGAGGTCTAGCGTAAAAAGTGATTGGCCTTCAGTTACCTTTTGACCCTCTTCGAAATTCCTAGATTCAACAATACCAGACACACGCGCACGTATTTCTACTTCTTTATTACCCGCGAGAGTTGCAGGTAGCTCGATGGTAATGGGAACATTGGTTTTGGTAACAGGGAGAATGCTGACAACAGCGGGTGGCATAGCGTGAGAAGCTGGTTGTGAATTCTCTTCTTGGCATGCTGTAAGCAATAAAAGCGCACTTGCCATAAATAAGACTGATTTTACACAGCTAGTGAAGTGTGGATACATGTTTACTCCAATTCCTATAGATGCATTGTAATGCTAACGTTGTAGATAATAATGCGTACTATCTCTGAACTGGCTGTGTTGTGAGTCCACTAGACATACTCAGAGAAGCGACCTTGCTTTTGCCCACTAACTATACAATATATACCGATATAAAGATAAGTGAACGAAATTTTAGAAAGTAAACGCTAGTGTATACTTTCTTGGTTTGTAGGTAAACGATTTAGTTTACTTCTTATTTCGCCTGTTTTTTATTAAAATACGGTTAATGGTCAATACAATAAGAATATTAGATGACGCAATATTCAGCAAAACAGCAAGATATTCTCAGTGCAGCAATTAAACTATTTGCCCAGCAAGGCTTGTCAGCAACCACGATGGAGCAAGTTTGTAGTTCTGCTCAGGTTTCAAAACGAACCTTATATAAACACTTTGCTAACAAAGATGCGCTCTTTGGGGCTGTCGTTGACTTATTGATAAAACGCATTGTGCCGTTAACTTCGATTCAATTTATTCCCAACTATGACTTTGCTACACAGCTTAAACATTTGGCTACAAGCGCAGTGGCTTTGCTTGGAGATGATGACTACCTCACTTTATCACGTATCGTGATCATTGAGTCTATGCGTTCTAAGGAGCAAGCAGACAACCTGAATAAGCGTCTTATGCACTGTGAAAAGGCGATGCTGATATGGTTTGAAGACGCGGCTAAAGCTCACTGTTTAGGACAGTTCAACGCCGAGTTCGCCGCCGCTTTCTTCTGGGGAGGACTAAAAAAACTAACGTTTTGGGAGCAAGTGATCAAATGGCAAGCGCCGCTTGATGAAGCGGCGCTTGACGAGTTAGTAGAGCAGGTGTGTTTGTTATTTTGCTCGGGTGTTACTCCACGCCAATAAACCCACCGGTTTGATGGGCCCATAATTTGGCGTAGATACCGCCTTGAGCGAGTAATTCACTATGTGTTCCGTGTTCAACAATTTGCCCTTGTTCCATGACGATAAGTTTGTCCATTTGTGCAATCGTGGACAATCTATGGGCAATAGCAATAACTGTCTTACCCGCCATTAGAGTGTCAAGGCTATCTTGAATCGCGGCTTCCACTTCCGAGTCAAGCGCTGAGGTAGCCTCATCCAAAATGAGTATTGGTGCATTTTTTAGTAATACCCGAGCTATGGCAATACGCTGACGCTGGCCTCCTGAGAGCTTAACGCCTCGTTCACCCACTTGAGCATCAAACCCTTTGTTGCCTTTACTGTCTTCTAGGTCCTGAATAAACTCATAAGCTTGCGCTTGTTTAGCGGCGTTAACTAACTCCTGTTCTGTTGCATCAGGGCGTCCATACAAAATATTGTCTCGTACGCTTCGATGCAGTAAAGAGGTATCTTGAGTAACCATTGCAATATATTGACGAAGACTTTCTTGCTTGACGGTAGAAATATCTTGCCCATCAATACATATGCTGCCGCTGTCTATATCGTAAAATCGCAGTAATAAGTTAACTAAGGTTGATTTACCTGCACCAGAACGGCCAACTACACCAACTTTTTCACCCGGTTTGATTGATAAGGAGAGGTTGTCAATCACATTAGCTTGGGCATTTTTATCCAAGCGTTTGTAAGCGAAGCTGATATCTTTAAAATCGATTGAACCTGCGCTAAATTCCAGTGAACGTGCCTGTGGCGCATCTTTTATATCTATTGGCTTAGATAAGGTCGCAATACCATCAGATACCGTACCGATATTCTCAAACAACCCGCTGATCTCCCACATGATCCACTGCGACATACCGTTGAGGCGCAAAGCGAGACTCACTGTAATAGCGATAGCGCCGACCGTGATAGCACTCAGTGACCACAAATACAACGACAATGCGGAAACTGAGAATACCAATAGATAGTTAAGCGTCTGCACGCTCACATTGAGGCCCGTCGCTAGTCTCATCTGTTTATATACAGGCTGAATAAACACATTCATGCTGTCTTTAGCGTATTGTTCTTCACGTTGCGTATACGAGAAGAGTTTGACGGTAGAAATGTTTGCGTAACTATCGACAATGCGGCCAGTCATCTCAGAACGAGCATCGGCTTGAGCACTGGAAACACGTTTTAGTTTTGGAACGAAGTACATTTGTACGCCAATGTATAGAGCAAACCACGCAAGCATAGGTAGCATGAGTCTAATATCCGCTTGTGCGACTAATGCCATCATTGCACTAAAGTAGACTATGACGTAGACCAGCACATCCAAGAGCTTCATCACACTTTCGCGCACAGCAAGTGCCGTTTGCATAACTTTGGTGGCAATACGGCCTGCAAATTCATCTTGATAGAAGCTCATACTTTGTTTTAGTAAATAGCGGTGTGCCTGCCAACGTATCGACATAGGGTAGTTACCCAGTAAACTTTGATGCAAAATGGCCGAGTGAAAAAGCACAATTAGGGGCAGGGCTATCACTGTGACAAACGTCATGACCAAAAGCTCAGAGCTTTTTTGCTCAAACAATGTTTGAGGCGTGTAATTCGATAGCCAATCAACCAAGTCGCCCATAAACCCAAACAACATGACTTCGAGGATTGCTAGAATAGCTGCGCTCAATGACATGAATATAAGCGGCCACTCCATGCCCTTGGTATAGAAGCGACAAAATGCATACAGTGAATTTGGGGGTTGGCTGACAAGCGTCTCTGGAAATGGATTGGTGAAGCGCTCAAAAATCTTGTACATCTGTTCTATCCTTCGTATCTAAGATGCTCATTTTACCGCGTACTGGCTAAATATCCAGTGTTTATAAAAAGTTCTGAATAATAAATTGTCGTAGCAAGTATTTAGCTACAAAAAAACCGGCCTAAGCCGGTTATGAACAAAGTTCTTATAATCAGTTGCCGTTTTCTTCAGCGTACTTTTTACATGCATCTTTGTCTTCACATTCACCATATAAATACAGTGAGTGGTTTGTCAGTTTAATGCCATTTTGTTTAGCAATCTCATCCTGACGAGACTCAATGACATCATCTTCAAACTCAACCACTTTACCGCACTTTAAGCAAACTAGGTGGTCATGATGTGTGGTGCCGGACAGTTCAAATACAGACTTGCCACCTTCGAAATGGTGACGACTTACAATGCCTGCGTCATCAAACTGGTTTAATACGCGGTAAACCGTTGCCAGACCGATTTCTTCTCCTAAATCTAGTAGGATTTTGTAAACATCTTCAGCACTGATGTGCTGATTGTCTGGTGATTGTAAGATCTCAAGGATTTTGATCCTTGGAAGGGTTACCTTTAAACCGGCTTTTTTTAACTCTAAGTTGTGATCAGTCATTAAATCTGTCTCAATCTATTTATATGTATTTGTCTTAAGTCATTCGCACGACGCCGCTCAAACTTAAGAATAACTTGCTATGCACCTAAGTGCAAAGCTCGCATTGTTATTAGTCCTCTAGCTCTGCCAAGCACATCTCTTCATACACTTGAGCACACCAAGCTTTAACGCGTTGTTCGGTTAGCTCTGGCTGGCGGTCTTCATCAATACCTAAGCCCACAAAGTGTGAGTCATCTACTAATGCTTTAGATGCTTCGAACTGGTAGCTTTCTGTGGGCCAATGACCTACAACGATTGCACCACGCTCCGTAACGATATCATTAATCATACCCATCGCATCTAAAAAGTACTCGGCATAATCTTCTTGGTCTCCACAACCAAAAATAGCTACGAGTTTGCCTTCGAAGTCAACTTCTTCAAGTTCAGGGAAAAAGTCATCCCAGTCACATTGAGCTTCACCATAATACCATGTAGGAATGCCGAATAAGATTAGATCAAATTCTGCAATTTCTTCTTTACTACTTTTTGCAATGTCTTTGACGTCTACAAGCTTTTTACCTAGCTCTTTTTGTATCATCTTAGCAACATGTTCAGTGTTGCCAGTGTCACTGCCAAAAAATATACCTACGCTTGCCATTTAATGCTTACCTTCTATCTGTTATTCGCTAATTTCTCTTGCAAGATGGTTTCTATTAACGCGCTGCGGCTTATGTTTTGTTCATCTGCCATATCACTCAAAGCTTGGTAAAGCTCTGATGAAACTTTAAATTCTACGCGTTTTAATCCTCTTGCACGATCACGTTTAATCTGATTACGCTTGTTGACCTTTAATTGCACTTCTCTAGGAAGTGGATTGGTTTTGGGTCGGCCTGGGCGTTTTTCATTATCAAATAAGTCAATCGTGGTTCTATCTGTTTCAGATTTTGCCATGTCTAACCAACACCTGCACCTTGCCAAAATACCTGAATTAAGCCTTTGGCAATAAAACCTGAACAGCCCAGAAACAACACTAACCAAACGGTGTACCTGCCAAATTTTGGCACATCACCTTTTTTTAGAACATCCTGGATAGCCATTCCAATAAAAAAGAAGATACCCGCTAACGCGAAATACAGCCCTAAGGTTTCAAATTCATTTATAAACTGACTGACCATGTGCGCTCTACTAAAATCTCAAACGGCGCGTACTATAACATAATCATTTGAGATAAATTAAGTTCGCAACGTAAAAACAACATTATAATTGAAGAAAATCAATTATAGAGCGATTTACTGATTGCGGCTTTTCTGCGTGAAGCCAGTGACCAGCACCATGGATCACTTTTGCTTTGGCATTGCTAAAGCATTGGGTGATAGCGTCTTTATGCTCTGGCAGGATATAGTCAGAGTTGTTTCCTTTGATAAATAGAGTATCACACAAACAAGAATGAGTTGCATTTATATTTGCGGTTATTTTGCTGTAATTGTTGCATATAGCAGCTAAATTAAAGCGCCATGCCAGCTCTGACTGCTCATTTTTGGCCAAACTTTTTAATAAGAACTGCCTAACGCCGAGCTCTTCTATGTGTTGTGCCATGATTATATCCGCTTCGCTGCGGTTTTGTATTTTTGCACTCGCAACTGCGTCAGCAACAGACTTTAAACCTGCAATAATACTATCGTGTCTTGAATGATAGGCAACGGGGGCGATGTCCAAAATGGCTAAACGAACGACGCGTTGCTCAGCTTGCATCGCGACTTGCATTGCGACTTTGCCTCCCATGGAATGGCCAACCAAATGGGCTTTATCTATTTTTAGATGATCCATTAAGGCAATCACATCAGAAGCCATGGTTGGGTAATCCATCACATTATCGTGAAATGACAGGCCGTGGTTTCTTAAATCTACATTCGTCACCGTGAAGTGTTCGGCCAACGCTTTAGCAACAATATTGAGGTTATCTAAAGAGCCGAAAAGACCATGCATAAGAATAACATCGGGCCCCGAGCCTGTTTGGGTGTAGTTAAGTAACATGCGTTCTCCTAAATTTGATGCACAATTGTGCCAGCGTTAGGCAAAAATGCAAAGCCGTAGAGTAATAAGTGAAATCAGGATATAATCGCCGACAGATGCACTAAATTTCAGTAATGACAGGAAAAGCATGAAGAAAATAGAAATAGATGACGAACTTTATCAATACATCGCAAGCAATACCCAAAGTATTGGCGAAAGTGCCTCTCAAATTTTGCGTCGTTTATTAAATCTCTCTGTTGATAGCAGTGCGTCATCGGCGCCTATGTCAAGCAGCGAACCTGCCACACAACCAGAACAAAGCGAACAGCAACCAGTGGTCGAAGAACCTGCACAAACCAATGAAAATGTGTTTAATATTCTAAATAAGGAAGAACTTGCTATGCAAAAAGGCGTAGTGGGGCGATTCTTATTTATTCTGTGCGCGCTGCACCGCACTCATAAGAAAAGTTTTCATAAGGTGCTAGATATAAAAGGGCGTGACCGTATTTATTTTGCAAAAAGTAAAGAAGCGTTACTTGAAAGTGGTAGTAGTATGAACCCAAAAAATATTCTCGATAGCGAATATTGGGTGATGACCAACTCAAATACGACTCGTAAGAAAATGATGCTTCATGAAGTCGCGTTAAGCTTAGGCTACACTGAAGCGCAAGCTGAAACTATCCGAGACTACCTATAAGGACATCGTATGGCAATCCACCCAGGCGCTGGTAAACCAGCAGCGCAGTCGCAATTGGCTGATATTCCAAAACTTGTATCCGCTTATTACTTAAATGAGCCTGATTTAGAGCAGCACCCAGAACATTGTGTCGCCTTTGGCACCTCTGGACACCGAGGTTGTTCATACAATGTGAAATTTAATGAATCTCACATTTTGGCAATCACCCAAGCGATTTGTGATTATCGCAAAGCAAATGACATTTTTGGTCCGCTGTTCTTGGGCAAAGATACTCATGCGCTATCGGAAGCGGCTTTCAATTCTGCGATAGAGGTTTTGGTTGCCAATGAAGTACAAGTTATCACCCAAGAAAATGATGACTACACGCCAACACCAGTGATTAGTCATGCGATAGTTTGTCATAACAAAAATAACCCTAACGAGTTAGCTGATGGCATTGTGGTCACGCCATCACATAACCCGCCTGAAGATGGTGGTTTTAAATATAATCCGCCAAATGGTGGCCCCGCTGACACTGATGTAACAAATTGGATTGAAAACAGGGCTAACCAGTTATTGCTAGAAGACCTTGTTGAAGTGGAGTTGTTCCCATTTGCCAAGGCAAGGCGCTCAGGTTTTATCAAATATCAAGATTTGATCACCCCTTATGTTGAAGATTTGGGTAATATCATCGATATGCAAGCCATCGCAAAGGCAGGCGTGAACATTGGTGTTGATCCATTAGGTGGTTCAGGGATCAACTTTTGGCCTGTTATAGCACAGCAGTACGACTTGAACTTAACCGTGGTAAATAATCAAGTTGACCCGCGTTTTGCTTTTATGCCACTGGATAAAGATGGCAAAATTCGTATGGATTGTTCTTCCCCTTACGCAATGGCAAATTTAATCGCATTAAAAGATGATTACGATATTGGCATTGGTAATGACCCAGATTATGACCGCCATGGTATTGTTACCAAAGATGGCTTGATGAATCCAAATCACTTTTTAGCAGTCGCTATCGATTATTTGTTAAATCATAGAAATTGGCCAAGCGATGTCAAAATTGGTAAGACGTTAGTGTCTTCGGCGATGATCGATAAGGTTGTCAAAGCTAATAACCATGAAGTTTATGAAGTACCTGTGGGCTTTAAGTGGTTTGTTAAAGGTTTGAACAGACAGTGGCTGGCGTTTGGTGGCGAGGAAAGTGCAGGAGCATCATTCTTACGTATGAATGGTGATGTTTGGAATACCGACAAAGATGGTTTTATTCTTGGTTTACTTGCCGCTGAAATCTTAGCTGTGACAGGGAAAACGCCATCTGAGCGTTATCAAGAGCTTGAGCAACAGTTTGGGGCACCACTTTATAAACGCATTGATGCGCCAGCATCCGGTGAACAAAAAGATCGCTTAAAAGCATTGAGCCCTGCGGATGTAACTGCGGATGTTTTAGCGGGTGATAAAATCACTCAGATCTTAACCAATGCGCCGGGTAACAACGCAGCGATCGGTGGCTTAAAAGTTGTGACTGAAAATGGTTGGTTTGCCGCACGTCCATCTGGTACAGAAGATATTTATAAGATCTATCTTGAGTCATTTAAAGGGGAAGCGCACCTGCAACAACTGGAGCAGGAGGCTAAGGCGCTCGTTGACTCAGTTATCAGTTAAGCTTTAACTCAATAAAAGCCATGCTATTGCATGGCTTTTTTGTACCTTTTGAGCAAAGGTAATCACTCTCACATAATAACCAGAACAGGTGACCGTATGTACCTAGAAGAATTAAAACGCACAGGGGACTTTTTAACCCTGACAAGAAACAATGAATTTCATTTGCCAGCTGAGCAATTTACTTTGTCCAATGGCACACAAGTTGATGTGATAGACACGGGGGTGATCAAATTTACACCCGCTCAATATGGTCAAAAGGACATAGTGTTGTCCAGTGCGATTCATGGTAATGAAACTGCGCCGATTGAGATTTGTGATGAGCTCATCCAGAGTATTCTTAAAGGACAACTTGAACTCAAACATCGTGTGTTATTTATATTCGGTAATCCCAAGTCGATTAACATCGGCGAGCGTTTTGTAGAAGAAAACTTAAACAGGTTGTTTAACGGTACTCATGCACAAGACGGCATCGAGAATGAGGAACGTAAGCGCGCAGCAAATTTAGAACGCTATGTAACAGACTTTTTTACCTCTGTGGAAGAGGGCCGTTATCGTTGTCACTACGATTTACACACCGCCATTCGTGGCTCAAAAAATGAAAAATTTGCGGTTTATCCATTTTTACATGGCGAGCCATGGAAAAAATCGCAGCTGCAATTTTTGTTAGCCTGTGGTGTAAACACCGTGCTGATGATGCGCTCAGCAGCAACCACATTTAGTTATTTCTCTTCAAGACAATTTGGCGCAGATGCGTTTACTGTGGAATTAGGGCAAGTAAAACCCTTTGGTGGCAATGACATGAGTAGATTTGCAAAAACCAAGGCCACATTAACTGCATTAATTAGTCAATCAAATCTAGATTTTGGAAAATTTAATCCTGATGACTTTGAGCTGTTCCAAGTGCATAGAACGATCAATAGAACACAGGAAGACTTTACGTTTCCGTTTCCTGACAGTGCAGAGAACTTCACTGGTTTTGCCAAAGGCGAGTTGCTAGCAACTGACGGTGAAACTAGATATCTTGCGGAGGTTGAGGGAGAAGCGATCATTTTTCCAAATGCCAAGGTGGCACTAGGACAACGCGCTTTATTAACTGTAATTCCCATGGAAGTAGATGAAAGGTTTGTTTAATTCTTTGTTTTTAAAATAGTTATCCCTCCGTATCAAAATCTTTCCAAGCATAATTATGCAAATTATGGGTTATTCATCTAGGATTAGTTGAATAACCCTTTACGTTAACGTAAAGTGACACTAGTTTTTATTTAATCAGTTTGCATTAGCTGAACGGATTATTAATACAAAATAAAGCCAATCTATAATTAAAAAATTCATTGAGATTGGTGCCGTTCAGATTCAGCCTGTGCTCGCACATGCCGCGTAAATTGCAAATGTGTTATGACAACAAGAGAAGGTAGGTTATGACTAACCCCAATAACATATCGTTAAATATCAGCCATGAGTTGAAGTTTATTGATAGCCATGCCCTGGATATTCCAACTTTATCCATATTAGGTGATGACGGTGAAGTACTTGCTGGTGCAACGGCACCTGATATAGACAAAGAGACTGCGCAGCGCCTGTACTCTACGATGCGTTTTATTCGCCTGTTGGATGAGCGCATGCAAGCGGCACAGCGTCAGGGGCGTGTTAGTTTTTACATGCAGTGTTTAGGTGAAGAAGCGGCCATCACAGCGAGTGCTGCGGCGTTAAAGCAAGACGACATGATCATGGCTCAGTACCGTGAGCAAGCAGCAATTGCATATCGTGGCTTTACCCTTGAACAGTTCATGAACCAGTTATTCTCTAACGAAAAAGACTTAGGCAAAGGCCGTCAAATGCCCGTGCACTATGGTTCAAAAGAGTTACACTACTTAACGATATCTTCACCACTAGGCACACAAATTCCACAAGCTACTGGCTATGCGTATGGCCAAAAGCTTAAGCATATCGACAAAGAGACCGGTAAGCTGGCATCAGAAATTGATAACGTGACGATTTGTTACTTTGGTGAAGGGGCTGCATCAGAAGGTGACTTCCACGCAGGCTTAAACATGGCCGCAGTACATGAAGCCCCTGTTATTTTCTTCGCTCGTAATAATGGCTACGCCATTTCAACCCCTGCTGATGAGCAGTTTAAAGGGGATGGTATCGCATCACGTGGTGTCGGCTACGGTATGAAAACCATTCGAGTAGATGGTGCTGATGCATTGGCCGTATTTGCAGCAACCCAAGAAGCGCGCAGAATTGCCACACAACAGGGTGAACCTGTATTAATTGAGTCAATCGCGTATCGTTTGGGCGCACACTCAACGTCTGATGACCCATCGGGTTATCGCAGCAAAGAAGAAGAGGCCGCATTTAAAGCGAATTGTCCAATCGAGCGCTTTAAAAAGTGGCTATTAAAACAAGGCTGGCTGGACGAAAAAGAAGACGAAGCGCAAAAAGAAAAGATCCGTGAAGATATTTTAGCTGCGGTTAAAGTTGCGGAGAAAGTACAAAAGCCAGCGCTTGAAGAGCTTGTTTCTGATGTTTACGACACACCAATTCCTTCATTACAAAAACAGTATGAAGAATTAAAAGAGCATATTAAACAGCACCCAGATGCCTATCCAGTGACTGCAGGGAGAATTAAATAATGGCTAAAATGAACATGCTACACGCCATTAACTCGGCGCTTGATATCACCATGAATGAACACCCGCAAGCGTGTATTTTTGGTGAAGATGTGGGTTACTTTGGTGGCGTTTTTCGCGCGACATCTGGTTTACAGGAAAAATACGGTAAACATCGTGTATTTAATACACCACTGACGGAGCAGGGCATTTTGGGTTTCGCCAATGGTTTAGCAGCATTTGGTGCTCCCGCTTTAGCGGAAATCCAATTCGCTGATTATATCTTCCCAGCGTTTGACCAAATCGTGAACGAGTCAGCAAAATTCCGTTATCGCAGCGGTAACGAGTTTAATGTTGGTAACTTAACAATTCGTACCCCATACGGTGGCGGTATAGCTGGTGGTTTATATCATTCGCAATCACCCGAGGCTTACTTTGCCCATACTCCGGGATTAAAGTTAGTTGTACCACGCAACCCATATCAGGCTAAAGGCTTGTTGCGTGCATGTATAAAGGATGACAACCCAGTTATTTTCTTCGAGCCTAAACGTTTGTACCGTGCGTCGGTTGGCGAAGTGCCAGAAGAAGATTACAGCATCGAGATTGGTAAAGCTGAGGTGGTTAAAGAGGGAAGCGATGTGACCTTACTTGCGTGGGGGGCACAAATGGAGATTATCGAACAAGCAGCGAGCAAAGCCGAAGAAGCCGGTATTAGCTGTGAAGTAATCGACCTGCGTAGCATATTACCTTGGGATGTTGAAACCGTTGCTAAGTCAGTGGTTAAAACTGGTCGTCTTATCATCAGCCACGAAGCGCCTATTACAAATGGCTTCGGTGCTGAAATTGCGGCGACAATTGCGCAAGAATGTTTCTTACACTTAGAATCGCCCATTGCTCGTGTATGTGGTTTAGATACTCCTTATCCACTTGCATTAGAAAAAGAATACGTGCCAGATGCACTCAAAGTATTCGCTGCGATTAAAAAGTCTGTAGAGTTTTAAGGATTAGTCATGGCTAAAGAATTTATCTTACCAGATATTGGCGAAGGCATTGTTGAATGTGAAATTGTCGAGTGGTTAGTCGCAGTAGGTGATGAAGTAAAAGAAGATCAGCCTATTTGTGATGTAATGACCGATAAAGCATTGGTGCAGATCCCAGCGGTACACGATGGTGTGATCACCACACTTCACTACGAAAAAGGTGAAATTGCCAGAGTACATGAGCCTTTGTTTGCAATGGAAGTAGCGGGTGCTGCGCCTGCTAACGACAGCGACGTAAATGATAACGAAGCACAGCCGGCACCGACAGCTTCATCAACGCTTGAAGACTTTATTTTACCAGATATCGGCGAAGGTATTGTTGAATGTGAAATTGTCGAGTGGTTAGTTGCAGAAGGTGATGAGATCAAAGAAGACCAAGCAGTTTGTGATGTGATGACAGACAAAGCATTGGTACAGATCCCAGCAAAACACGATGGTGTAGTGGAAAAGCTTTATTATCAAAAAGGTGAAATTGCTAAGGTACATAGCCCGTTATTCCAAATGCGTTTGGCTGGTATGAATGATGAGCCTGCAGAAGCAAAAGTTGAAGTGAAAGCCGCCGCACAAACCGTTAAAGCATCACAACAAAAAAGCGCACCCAAAGCACAATTACCTGCGAATGGAAAAGCCATTGCTTCACCCGCTGTGCGTCGTATGGCTCGCGAGCAAGACATTGATATTAATCAAGTTCCAGGCTCAGGTAAAAATGGTCGAGTCTACAAAGAAGATATTACACGCTTTGCACAGGGCGGGGCTCAAACAGCCACATCATCATCGCAAACTACGACAACTACACGCACGACCCAAGCGACGGGTGGTACGCGCGTAGAGCCAATTCGTGGCATGAAGGCGGCAATGGCGAAACAAATGGTGGCATCTGTTTCAACCATTCCACACTTTACCTTTAGCGATGAGATAGATCTCACGGAGATCATCGCGTTACGTAAAGATCTTAAAGATCAATATGCGAAAGAGGGCATTAAGCTAACAATGATGCCGTTCTTTATTAAGGCGCTGTCTTTGGCTATCAAAGAGTTCCCAATTGTTAACTCTCAAGTGAATGAAGAGTGTACAGAAATCACTTATTTTGATGATCACAACATAGGTATGGCTGTTGACTCTAAACTAGGTTTGCTTGTACCAAATATTAAAGGCTGCCAAAGCAAGTCTATCGTTGAGGTTGCTCAAGAAGTAACGCGCTTAACAGATGCTGCAAGAGAAGGCCGTGTATCGCCAGATGACCTAAAAGGCGGCACCATCTCAATCTCAAATATTGGCGCAATTGGTGGTACCACTGCGACGCCTATCATCAACAAACCAGAGGTTGCTATTGTTGCACTTGGTAAACTTCAGCACTTACCGCGTTTTGATGATAACGGAAATGTGGTATCACGAGCGATTATGCAAGTGAGCTGGTCAGGCGATCACCGAGTGATCGACGGTGGCACCATAGCAAGGTTTAACAACCTATGGAAAGCCTACCTTGAGAACCCTGCAAAAATGATGATGGCAATGAGCTAACTCATTCTTAATTATTAAAAGCCCAGCCATGTTGCTGGGCTTTTTTATTGCAAGGAGCAATTTAAAAATCGATGTGCACAATGGTGTTTTATATAGGGATAAGTAAACACCGCAAAATATCCATGGCTTTACCCCGTTAATAATGGTCTGAGCAACTCTAGAAGGTGCCTACTTTTTAATGAAATATATTGATATGTAGTGTTTTTTTGAATATCACATCTAAAATGTCTTTCTCGTTTAAGTAGATTCTCGTTTTGCTCTTTGTCTGGTGTTAACTTACAGAGGACAAAAAGAGTACTAACATGCTAATATTTTGCGCAATTAAATTTGTTAACTGGTGTGATGTAGGGCTAATGGGTAGAATATTAACGCGAATTCACGCTAATACACTGTTATATGCCAAGGGAATTCTGTTCAATATGAAAGTTCAAATTACAAATATCTCTGGTCACCAAACAAGTAAAGTCCTTGCAATTACCTTTGCTATTCTAACGCTGCCATTCAGCTTTATAGCGCTATTTTTCTTTTTTATTACTCCTGAAATGGAAACTAACAATGGCAAGAAAATTCCTAATTTTCCATTTTTGTTCTTTGCTTTAGCTCCTTTGTTTTATGGTGTAATGTTTTATTTTATGCAGAGGTTATTTTGTTGGGCTTACAATATTGTTGCCAAAAAAGTTGGCGGCTTTGAATTCGAAACTTCAGAGTAAAAGGCATATAACAAGTGCCTAAACCAAAGGACGCAAAACAGCAGGCTTGCGCTCCTTCGTCGCTAATTTTAGCCTGCTATTTCGCGCCGGTTAGGCAAGCGTTATGTGACTTTATGAAATTTCCGTACAATCGTTCAGACATTACATTGATTGTTATTTCTATAGCTTTTGTTGCTGCTGGAGTTATTACGTATTCTGAAGAGGGTATTCCATGGGGAACTATCTTCTTTGGTTTTTGTTTACTAGTGAGTTTGTTTGAACCAATCCGTAGAAAGAATCAAGAAACCGATGATGTTCACAAAAATGAATTCGTTGAATTTGATAAAATCGGAATTAAGCGGGTAGTTCCAAACAGTATTGAAGAATACATTCTGTGGAAGGATATTGATGAGATAGCCATAACCACAAGTGATGAAGGTCCTTTTGTTGATGACTTACATTGGATGCTAATGAATCAAGATAAAACTAAAGGTGTTGCTATATCCAATGATGCTGAGGGATTCTCTGAATTGCTAACTGAGTTTCAAGGTTTGCAAGGCTTTAATAATGAAGCGGTAATTCAGGCAATGGGATGTGCAGATAATAACTGGTTTGTCGTGTGGAAAAACGTCACATAACAAGGCGTTTAAATAATCGGACACCGTAATGCTTGCTCGGTTCCGCTTCGCTTCACATTATAGCAAGCATTACTAAGCCGTTTAACGCGGCGTTATGCTTACAGGAGTTAATTTTGAGAATTGCAGCAATATTTGGTTTAGCTTTTTTCTTGATGTCATGTTCGACGTTAAATGTTTCAGGGAAGATGGACTTTAAAAATGAGACATATACATCTCCAAATAATGAATTTATTGTAAATTTACCCTCGTTGGTTCATCCAAATGCCAAAGACACAGTTTACCCCAATCAATTATTCGTCGATTTTTTCATTGGTTCAGGTTACTGGACTCCTCAAGGGTTATACACTATTGAATGGGTTAAACTGCCAAAAGAAATGACAACTGAGCAATTTCAAAAAGTTCTTCCGAACATTGTAAATGAACACTCTCAAAAAAGATTTAGCTCTACTGGCCAGTTTAATGTCATAGAGCAAAGAAATTTTCCTGATTCTACTTCTCACAAATTCTTAGCTAAGGGAACCTACCAAAACGTAGCTAGCACGTGGATATGTACCATTAAACTATATAAAAATAGAATTGCGTTTATTTCAAAAGTGTTGCCGTTGGATACCCCGAAGCCAGTTACTAAGTTGGATGAAAATACAGATGGTTATAACCAATGGGTGGAATCTTTCAGAGTGTTGTGAGCATAACAAACGCCTCAACAAAGGACGCAAAAAGCTTGGCTTGCGTCACTTCGTTCCTAATTTTAGCCAAGCCTTTTTCGCCTGTTAGGCGGGCGTTAGCACTACCAAGAGGACTGTCGATGAAATCAAGAGTATTTGTCATAATGTTAGGTGTAATCTTACTAACATCTTGCAGCGCAATCATTAGTAATAATACAGGAAAAAAAACACAATCTAGTAGTTTGATGGATTTCCTTTATCCAAACAAAGAAAGCCGTACGGAGCATGAACCGGAAATTCCTGTATTAAGATTGCCTGTGAAAGTTGGGTTAGCTTTTGTTCCATCTAAAAATTGGCAAAGAGATGGAATTCACGGCAAGGATCAAGTTGAACTCCTTGAAAAAGTCAAAAAATCATTTCTCAAATATGATTACATTGATCGTATTGAAATCATACCAAGTACCTACTTAAATGGTGGTGAAGGTTTTTCTACTTTGGAGCAAGTAGGAAGGCTTTATGATGTCGACGTAATGGCTTTAGTTTCCTATGACCAAGTAACACAATCACTTGAAAATAATGCTGCTTTACTCTATTGGACAATAGTCGGGATGTATATTATTCCTGGTAATGAAAACTCTATACAAACCTTTGTTGATACGGCTGTTTTTGATATAAAAAGTAAAAAGATGCTTTTTAGAGCTCCGGGTGTTAATAAACTTGAAAAAAGAACTACTGCTGTTGGAATTGACGATACGCTAGCTGAAAAGTCTCTTGAAGGTTTTGGTTTAGCTGTTACAGATATGACGGCTAATTTGGATGCAGAACTGGCTCGCTTTAAAGTGAGAGTAAAAGAAGAAAAAATTGCAAAGGTTGAGCATCGTGAAGGTTATAGTGGTGGCGGTTCAATAAATTATTATTTGCTTGTTTTGGTGTTCGTAGTGCTAACAAGAAAATCAACAAGGACAAAAAACAGTTGGCTTTTGCTCCTTCGTCGCTAATTTTAGCCTACAATTTTTTGCCTGTTATTTGGGCGTTTGGTTCTCAGTGGAGTTAGTCTATGGGGTTCAAAGTAAATCATTACGCAGCTAAGACTATCAGTAAAACATTCACAATGGATTGGGAAACTGCAATTATCGAGCTAATTATAGGAGCAGTTTCTGTCGTAATTGGTATAGCTGGTTACAAAGCTAATATGTTACTTATTGCATTACCAGCATTACTGATTGCTTGTATTTGCTTAATCGGTGTTCTTTACAATTTATATTATTGGGTTCAATCAATAAAAGAGACAAGAAAGTTAAATCACAAAAAGTGAGTGATGGTGATAAGAGAACATAACAAAGTCGTAAACGCGGACAAATAACAGTTGGCTTTGTTCGTAGTAGTAAAAAGGACAGTCACTCAAATTCTGTGTCTCGGGCCATGTTGTTAGGCAACAGTCCTCTCAGAATTCATCTTGGGATTTAGGTAGTATGGGCGAGCTTTTCTATGGTTTCCAAAACATGCATTTGGCTCAGTACAAATGGTTAACAAAGCAATAAAACGATAACATTAAAAGGGAAAGGTGGGCATGTTTTTGCCCACCAAAAACTATGACAAGTTATACCACAATTTATTCGCCAGCGATGACAAGTGCGCTAGATATCCATTTAGAATTATTGCACACCAGTGTGATCAGTACTGTATTGTTATCGGCATTAGTATTTCTCTTTTATAAGCATAAGGAGTATCAAAAGAACCTTAAGTTTTACCACTCAGTTTTATGTGTTGGTAGTGTTCTTGCAATCGTCGCGTACCAGTTAATGACTTACAGTACAAAGTATGAAGAAAAAAAAGCCAATTATGTAAATTATGAACATATCAATAATGTTCATAAGGTAAAAACGTTTGAAGCGAACCTTATTTCTACAGAAATTTTGAGAGAAACTTGGCTAGGGCACATTTCAAATAGAGGAGAAGATTACTTGTGGACAATCCTAAAGCTTAATACCAGTAAAGGTGAGTTTCATATTAATACACAAGCAGGAAGGATTTACTCTCTAGCTAGTGACATGCCACTGTGTTTCAAAGGAAATTTTATTGAGCTTATTACGCCTTATGAAGGCTATGATATTAAAATGAGATATTACCATTCATATTCCGCCTATCACAGAACAGATAAATCTAAGACTGTGTGTTTAGTAGACTTTAAAGTGAAAGTGAAAGATAAAGCTTAAGGTAAACTTGAATCGATCAGTCTTTACTAGACAGATCTTTGCTTGAATTCTTCTAACTTTTCATAAGCCAGTGGAGGCATATTATTCGCCTCACCATGCTTGCGTCTAGAGTTATAAAACATTTCGATATAATCGAATATGTCAGATCTTGCATGTTCACGTGTTACGTATATTTTTCTCTTCACCCGCTCTCGTTTCAGTAGCTGGAAGAAGCTCTCTGCAACCGCATTATCGTGGCAGTTTCCTCGACGGCTCATACTAGCTTTTAGATTGTGCTCTGTTAAGAAGTCACTCCACTCATAACCTGTAAATTGACTACCTTGATCTGAGTGTATAAGCACCTGTTTCTTTGGCTTTCGTCGCCATACGGCAGCTAGAAGTGCTTTACTTATTACTTATTACTTAAAAAGGACAGTCACTCAAATTTGAACCTTTGAGTTGCTAGCCTACATTTTTAGCTTTTCAAAATCATTGCAAATTCTAAGTTCAAGGAGTGAACGGTGGGATTAGCAAACGATGCGACGAACCTGTTTGTCTAATACTCTTTATTATATTGGTTAAGCGCTAAAATGATGATGCCACGTAATTATCATGGCACCATCAACCAGACAAAGTTAGTTTATTTGAAAGTCAGGGTGTCCAGCGCGGTTTAGCATAAATGCGTAAACGTCAGCATAAACTTTGGCAGACTGTTGTTCGGATGAACCCACGCCGTGTCCACCTTTCTTATTGGCACGAATAATAAGAAGGTCTCCTTTTCCTTGCTCAACGTAGCGCGCGGCAAATTTACCTGACTGCCAAAGCTCCACTCTTTGATCGTTTAAGCCTACACTAATCATGATATCAGGATAGCGGGTTACGTGCTCTAGTTGCTCATATGCATCCATATGCCAAATTGATTCAAATCCTTCTTGAGTACGAGGGTCGCCAAGTTCACCAAGTTGGTTAGCACCATTTTGGGCGTGCAAGACTCTCAAAGGGTTTAAGATAGCAACGCGTAGCACAGCATGTTGAAATAGATCTGGCCTTTTCAGGACGGCAGGGCCAATCAATGTTCCGGCCATACTTCCGCCATAAGCGCCCATCATACCGGGTTTACTACGACCTGTTTTAACTAAGTGCTCAGCACATGCGATGAAATCGGCATGGCCATTAGGCTTGTTTTTTCCTCGACCACCTTCGTGCCATTTACGGCCTTTTTCACCGCCGCCTCTTACATGACAATTAGCCCAAATAGCCCCCTTTTTAAGAAAGGGAAACATCTTATTGCGGTAATAGGGTTCAAGTGAACGACCATAGCCACCATAACCATATATGATAGCGGGGGCGACCTTGTCTGCGCTATGGGCAGATTTAAAAATGGTAATTGGGACTTGGGTGCCATCAGCACTGAGCGCATATTCTCGTATCACTTCAAAGCCTTCGGGTGCCTCTACGGCAGGCTTGCCAAACTCAGATTGTGAGACTTGCCCCTTGTTGTAATAGAAGTAAGCTTTAGGTTGTTTTGGTGTTTGGAGTCCAAAAGACAGCGTGCCAGTTTCTGGGTCAACACTTAGGTCAGACAGTACACCTTTTTGCGGAAGCGGTACTATAGAGTGTTGGTTACCGTTAACTTCGTACAAGCCATGAACGCCATTTTCTTTATATTGTACATAGAGTTTATCTTTTGCTGCTAAAACATCGTGAATGAGTAAGTCGCTGTGCGCTATGATCTGTTGGGCATCGTCAAGAGATTGAGAAACAGCTAAATCTAATTTCATCAACTTGCCGTTAGGGGCATCTTTTTGTGTAACAAAATAGAGCACATCATCTTTTAACGTATTGCTGATAATGCGATCGTCGTAACCTGCTAAGTTGATCCAGTTTTTGCTGGTTTTCTTTTTGATTAGTAATCTCCCGTCAGGGCGGGCACCGACTGTTCGTGTCATTAACCATTCACTATTTGGCTGTGCTGACATAATCGGAAATTCATTGAGTGCTATCTGAGGTGCCGATGGTGATTGGGCATTAGGTCCCATTTCGATAGTTAATTTTTTACTTGGCAAGTGGTAGCTAACACCCTGCATTCCTTGAAGCGGATCAGACGGTTCCACGTAGCTCATTACAGTTGCAAATAGATTATCTTCGTCTATCCAGTTAACTTCAAACTCGCCCCAAATATCTGGCAATTTATGATCTAGTAACGCACCAGATTGCACGTCCATAAAATACATCTGACCTATCTCTGAACCATTGGGAGAAATGTGGAAAGCAAGGGTTTTTCCCTTTGGAGAAAGACGATAGTTATGTATGGCTGTATTGTCATCTGGATTGGACTTAAAATCAGCTGGGTCAACTAACACACGTTCATGTTTGCCGTCCTTGATGTATAACTTAGCAATTTCATCCTGCTCTTTTTTGCTAAGATGAATAACTTTGCTGCCATGCAGTGATAAAGAATTAGCGACATCACCAACGGCACTTTGTGTGAGCAACTCTTGATACAGTTCAGAGTATCCCGGTAGACTGGTTAAGGCTGCATCCGTTTGGTCAGCAGCGTGAGACATCCATTCGCGCAAGGTTTTATCGTCTGTTTCCATCCAACGGTATGGGTCTGATATTTGTCGACCAAAAACTGTTTCGTTGACTTCAACTTTTTTTAGCTGTTGCACTGAGGTAAAAGGCGTGTCTTTTGGTGAGTGAGTGCTGTTTGAGCAAGCACCCAGCACAATAATTGCTGCGGCACTTAGCATAAGGTGTTTCATTAATAGCTCCGATATTTTATTATTGTTCCCTTTGTAGGGCTAATGATACCTAATTTAGAGCCATCAATATAGTCATCTAAGTAATGCTTATACAAAAGCTTTCTGGGTATCAATAGTTTGTCGACATAAGGTAATGGCAAGGGCTTGCTAAAACTGCGCCAGCATTGATGATTATTGTATAATCAAATGGTTGAGCGCTGTTTATCAAAGATATTGGAATTGAAATGCAAAAAATTACAAATTTACTCATCTCGTTGGGGTTGCTTTTAACTGTCAGTGGCTGTGCTAGCACAGCGAATGACGCAGACAGCATTATACGCATCGACCCAACCAAACTTGATAAAGCTGAAATGAACGGTATTAAGTATTACCGTAGAGGTGAGTATGAAAAGGCTTTCAAAGTCTTAAAAGAACCTGCAATGTGGGGTTACAAAGGGTCGCAATATGTATTGGCTTTTATGTTTTTAAAGGGCCAATATGTTGAGCAGTCGACAGTCATTGGTATGGGTTGGCTCGGTGTTGCAAACGAAGTGAATGTGAACGAGTGGCGTGAACAGTTTGATGCATTCTATGGGGCTGCACCTGCGCCTCTCAAAGCTAGAATTGACGAGAAAGTGGCGCTTTACATTCAACGCTATGGTATGAAAGAGCAAAACCTCACCTGTGACAAATCAATGAATACATCAACTAAGCGTGTAGAAGTAAAATGCCAACATTATGAAGGGGTTGGTACGCTCTACGATATTGAAATGGTTGAGTAATTTAAATGGGCCAATGTAACAAGTTGGCCCTGATAAACGCCTAAAGTGTTTTGACAATGTGCTGGGCAATAGACTGTTTGATTTTTGGAGCCGTTTGTTGGCTAAACCCGTGGCCAGTTGCATAGGTGTCATGTTTCACAGGGTAGGCAAATTCTTTTTCAGTTAAGTATTGTTCTATATCTTTTGCCATTTGGTATGATGGCCAGACTTGGTCATGCTGCGCCGAGATCATCAGTAGCGGGCCATTCATTTGTTCAAATTTGAACAGTGATCGTGCCACTTTTTTCTTGCTCTGTAACGACACGCTAAACCGTTCTAACAGTTTGGCATTACCATCAAGGGCTAGTCCCAGTGCGGGAATGTCTTTTCCTTGGTAGGTCCATGCTGATTTTGCTTGTGTGAGTCCGTTCCATGCTACCTTGCTGGGTGTGGTCACCACCACAGATTTGATACGCTTATCATGCGTTGCCATTAAAAAAGCCGCTTCAGAACCCCTTGAACCACTGACAACGCCAATTCTATTGGCATCTATCTTTGGATGAGAAGCTAGATAGTCAATGGCATGAATAAAATACTCCAAAGGAATTTGGTCAAGGGTTTTAGCGATGCCCGGTGCGTCGAAAAAGGCAAGGCCAAGCACGGCAACTCCATGGGGGGCTATCATTTCACCGTTAGCTTTACCTGCACTCAATCCACCTTCCGAGCCACCAAAAGCAATGACGGCAGCGAGTTTGTTCTGCGCTTTAGGTAGGTATAGTTCCGCCACAAGGTTTTGATATTGAACTTTTTCAATATGATAGTCGGCTTCTTTAGCGAAAGCTTTCGTCAGTAAAAGTTGGCTCAGTAGTAAAATGGTAAATATTTTGCGCATTACAAGTCCTTTTATGGCTAAGGTATCGAATTAGATTACCTGTAGGTGGTGTTTGTTTATTCTACAGAGAACTGTAACTGACAAATATACATAACACAGTAAAAACAACACCAAAGGTGTAAGAAAATATTGCGTACCAGCGCGGAATACTGACCTTAAAGTCTTCTTCATGATGCCTCCTGGCTGCCAATATAAAACCATATGCCCAGCCGATGAGATTATGGGTGATGTATAACGTTGGCACTAAAACCTGAACCGCAGACAAAGGAAGTTTAAATAAGGCGGTAATACTAATTACCATCCAAGTAAATTCTATTAGTGACGTGATGATGGCGATTCGATTGATGGGGACTGAGGCGGTATTCAAAATATAACGTGCTTCATAGATGACCACCAAGCCGATTAAAATACTTAAATCGAGGTATAAATTGAGCATTGTTTTCCGCCTGTTTTTACTTAATGATAATTTAGTAGAATAGGGTGGTTGGCACTCATCCCACTACAACGCGTCTTTACATGGTGTTGTATTCATCTTCCCAGAAAAACTTCTGTTCTCCAAACGCAGGCTGCAAATCACTCAACCAGGTTGCCTTTTCATCATACTTTGCAAAAAAGGGCTGTTGTACCCACTGAGGGTTGCGCGCTTGAATAAAGCGCAGCACAAACACCTTTTCACCATGGATCGTTGCGACGCCACTGATTTCTACTTTGCCGGGACCCGCGCTCATCGAAGGACCGCGAACGGTTCTACTTACACCAGATACGTTTTTATAGGCATCACGAAATATCTCCCACGTTTTATACAGGGGTATTTCAAAGTATCTTTTGGCACCAGTGTCGCGTTCGATAAACATGTAATAAGGGATCATGCCTAATTGCGTTTGCTCCTTCCACATTTGTGACCACATATTTGCATCCACATTTATATGATTGAGCAAAGGTGCTTGAGTGCGGATCTGTACGCCGGTTTTACGCAACAGTCGAATTGCTTCTTTGGTAATTTCACTGCGTAGCTCTTGTTTGTGATTAATATGCGCCATTATGGACACATGTTTGCCTGCATCAACGAGCTCTTTGAGTAGCGCCAGTAGGTCTTTGGCATCAGGGTCTGTCACATATCTAAATGGCCAAAAGGTAAGAGATTTGGTGCCAATACGAATGGTTTTTATGTGATCAAAGTCTGGGCCCTTAAGTGCCTCTAGGTAATTACGTAGTTTTATGGTACGCATTACCATTGGATCTCCGCCCGTCATTAATAAATCAGTGACCTGTTTATTGGCGCTAAGGTAGCTGTGAAGTAATTCTTCATCATGATTATTGAAGCGGGTTGCCTTGCCGACAAATTGCGCCCATCGAAAACAAAACGTGCAATAGGAATGGCAATACTGCCCTTGAGATGGGAAAAATAACACGGTTTCTTTGTACTTGTGCTGGATACCTTCAATACGCTTGCCTTGAAACTGAGGTACATTTTTCTCCATTTGCTCAGCAGGATGAGGATTCAGGTTGTGACGGATCTGATTGGCAAGTTCAATCACTTCATCTTGTGTATGTGTGCGTTTGAGCAACGCAGCCATCTGCTCATATGATTCATCATCGAGCATTCCACGTTGCGGAAAAGTCAGCTGGAAAATGGGGTCATTGGGCACCTTGTGCCAATCAATAAGTTCCTCGATGACAAAGTTGTTAACACGAAATGGGAAAACGTTCGCAACAACCTTCATTTCAAAACGTAAATGCTCAGGAAGCTTATCGAGTTGCTCTATCTTGTCGATTTGGCGATGTTGATAAACTTTAAACCTTGGCGCTTGATACGCTTGGGCAGGCTGCAAATGAACGGTTTGCTGCATAAATCCTCGTACTTTTACTGGTTGCTGTGTAAAAGCGGTACATTGTAACAGCTTTTGCCATGCAAATTCATTCAACTGTGCTAAAACGGCAACAGTTCAGGTGGTAATGAGACCGAGATAACGTCACTCGGCCCAAATCTAACCACTAGTATTGCTGTTGCTCAATAGCTTGGTATATGGCGTTTGCTAAACGCTCGATATCTTGAGCCTCTGTGATGTAAGGGGGCATGATATAAATCAGTTTACCGAATGGTCTGATCCATATTCCCTGATCAACAAAAAACCTCTGTATTTTAGCGACATCGACATTTTTGTCTATTTCAACAACGCCGATAGCCCCTAATATTCTGACATTAACGACCTCAGCTAAGGTTTCACAGCGTTTTAATGCGCTCATCGCTTGGTTAATTTGAGTAACCTGTTGTTGCCAGTTATTTTCAAACAGCAAATCAATGCTGGCATTTGCCACGGCGCAGGCCAAAGGGTTTCCCATGAAAGTAGGGCCATGCATGAGCACACCCGCGTCTCCTTCACTAATGCCAATGGCGACTTTTTCGCTGGTGAGTGTTGCTGATAGTGTCATGGTGCCGCCGGTAAGCGCTTTACCAATACACATAATATCAGGGCTGATATTAGCATGTTCACAGGCGAACAGTTTACCAGTGCGACCAAAACCGGTGGCTATTTCATCCAAGATAAGTAACACATCATACTTATCACAGAGTTCCCTGAGTTTGGCTAAATACGCGGGGTTGTAAAAATTCATGCCGCCAGCGTTTTGCACAATAGGTTCTATAATGAAGGCTGCTACGTCTTGATGATGGGTCTTAAATGCTTGCTCCAGTTGTTCTAGTTCAGAAAAATCAACAGGCTCATTGAATTTGGCGCGTGGCGCGTTGACAAAAACATGTTCTGGTAAAAAGCCTTGATACATACTGTGCATTGAGTTTATAGGGTCACAGACACTCATCGCAGCAAAGGTATCTCCGTGATAACCTTTTTGTGCAGTCATCAATTTGTTTTTGCGTTTGCAGCCTTTGCTTATCCAATATTGCAATGCCATTTTAATGGCGACTTCAACACTGACAGAGCCGCTATCAGCGAGAAACACGCGGTTTAAAGGCTGCGGTGTTATTGCAATGAGCTTTTTACATAATTCAACTGCTGGCGAGTGGGTTATGCCGCCGAACATAACATGACTCATGGTATTGGCTTGCTCTTTAATAGCGTTAACCAATTTAGGATGGTTATAGCCATGAATCGCACTCCACCAAGAGGCCATGCCATCGATTAATACCTGACCAGTATCAAGGTGTAATTTGTTATCCTGTGTATGTGTTACCCCGTATGAAGGCAGCGGGTTAAGCATAGAAGTGTAGGGGTGCCAAATATGCTTCTTATCAAATTCTTTGTCTATTGGTGTAAAATTGCTCATTGGTAAACCTTTGCTAACTGGTTGGCGTTGACAATACTACGTTAGAAAGTAGACTAAGCCAATTACCGTCAAGTTAACTGCATCATTTTTAGGCAGTAATATTTACAATAAAAGAGAAAATAACTATGGCTACAGTTCGTCACGATTGGACTCATGAAGAAGTAAAAGCACTATTTGAAATGCCGTTTAACGACTTGCTATTTAAAGCGGCCAGTATTCACCGTGAGAACTTTAATCCTAACGAAGTACAGATCTCAACACTGTTATCAATTAAAACCGGTGCCTGTCCTGAAGATTGTAAATATTGTCCACAATCTGGACATTACAAAACGGATCTTGAGCGTGAACGTTTGATGGAAGTTGAAAAAGTGGTTGAACAAGCGCGTTTGGCGAAGCAAAAAGGCGCAACGCGTTTTTGCATGGGCGCAGCTTGGTCAGATCCAAAAGAAAGAGATATGCCATATATTGAAAAAATGGTCCGTGAAGTCAAAGAACTTGGCCTAGAAACCTGCATGACCTTAGGGATGCTCGACAACCAAAAAGCTCATGCACTCAAAGATGCGGGCCTAGATTACTACAACCACAACTTAGATACGTCACCTGAGTATTATCAACAGATCATCACGACCAGAACTTATCAAGACCGTTTAGATACCATTGATAATGTGCGTGATGCTGGTATGAAAGTATGTTCTGGTGGCATTGTTGGTATGGGTGAGCAAGCGGCGGATCGCTTTGGCTTGTTAATGCAACTTGCGAACCTACCTCAGCAACCTGAAAGTGTGCCAATTAACATGCTAGTTAAAGTTAAAGGCACGCCTTTAGAGGATGTGGAAGACTTAGATCATTTTGAATTTGTTCGTACCATTGCCGTGGCACGTATTATGATGCCAAAAAGTTATGTTCGTTTGTCAGCAGGGCGTACAGCGATGAATGAACAGATGCAGTCGATGTGCTTCTTTGCGGGTGCAAACTCAATTTTCTATGGCGATAAGTTACTCACCACAGAAAACCCAGAAGCCGATGCGGATATGAACCTACTTAAAAAGCTGGGTATGAAACCAGAAGAACGCCACGACTACTCGGATGAAGCTTACGAGGCATCATTGTCATCGGCCATCGCTGATAAAGCAACTTCTGAGCTGTTTTACGAAGCAAATTAATGGCTTTTGAATATATACAACAAAGCCTAGTTGCGCGCAAAGAACAAACACTACTGAGAAGTCGGGTGTTGGTTCAACACAGTAACGCGCGCAGCATCACTATTGCTGGCAAGGAATATTTAAATTTCGCCAGTAACGATTATCTTGGGCTTGCTGATCAATGTTTTAATGAACAACAAGGCATTACGGGTAGTCGAAGTTCGGCTTTGGTAACGGGCTATCAGCAGATCCATAAGCAGCTTGAGGATAGGCTATGCGAACTACTCGGCTACGGATCCGCACTGTTATTCAGTACTGGCTTTAGCGCCAATTCAAGTGTTTTAAAAGCGTTGTTTAATGATTCTGCGCCATTACAGAACTGTGCAATTTTTCAAGATAAACTTAATCATGCCAGCTTAATTGATGGAGCCTTACAAAGCGCAGCGAAGCATATCCGTTTTAATCACAATGACATGGGGCACTTGCGTTCTCGGTTGGAAAAGTCCACGGCGACCAACAAACTTATCATCAGTGAAGGCGTGTTTTCAATGGATGGTGACAAAGCGCCATTAGAGGCTTTGTTTAACCTAAAACAGCAACACAATGCTTGGTTGATGTTAGATGATGCGCATGCGTTTGGCGTGGTAGGAGAGCATGGTTTGGGCTCTTGTCAGCGACATAAAGATAAGCCTGACATCCTAGTGATCACTTTTGGTAAAGCCATGGCCTGTCAAGGTGCAGCGGTACTGACCAGTAAAGCGGTGGCTGACTATATGCTTCAGTTTAATCGCGATTATATTTACTCTACCGCTATGTCGCCTTTGATGGTCAATGCGGCATGTTTTCAGCTTGAGCGTTTAGTCAACGCAAACCGTGAGCGAGCCCGACTCAATGAGAACATCATTTTGTTTAGGCAGTTATCAGAGCAGGCCAACATTGCGGTGATGCAATCGGATACCGCCATTCAACCGGTTGTGCTGGGTAGCGCTGAGAATGTCCTAAATGCACAACGCTCGTTGCAGCAAAAGGGGATTTGGCTTAGCGCTATTCGCCCACCAACTGTTCCAGCCAACACTGCTCGACTGAGAATAACTCTGACTGCTGCGCATAGCCAAGAAGATATTCGGTTCTTGGTTAAGCAGCTTGAGGAGGTGCTATGAATGCGATGCTACATGATGTGCCATTAGTTAACTCAGAGCTCAAGCAAAACACCGCGCAACGATTCTCAAAAGCAGCTAAGTGCTACCAGCATCATGCTCACGTGCAACAGCAAGCAGCTAAACTACTTTTTACAATGTTACAAAGCGGTCATGACCGTTTGCTGGATTTAGGTGCGGGGCCATTGTTACATCATCAGCAGCTAGGGCAGCACGCATCGCATGTTCTGAACATGGATTTGAGCCATGGCATGTTGCAGCAGGGTGACGATAGCGCATGGCGTGTCTGCGCAGATATGGATAGCCTGCCTTTGCAAGCAAACAGTATGAGTTCGGTATTTTCAAATTTTGCGATACAGTGGAGCAGCTTACCGGCTCAGTTATTTAAAGAGTTGCATAGAGTTTGTAAACCGGAAGCTCAGTTAGTCATCTCTAGCGTATTGGACGGCTCATTGAAAGAAATAGCACAAGCTTGGCGAAATATTGACAGCCGCTGTCACGTTAATCACTTTTTAACGTTGCAGCAATTACAGCGATTTGCAACCGATGCGGGCTTTGTAGTCAAAACCGCTCGACAGGTTCGTCTTAAAGACAAGTTTGCTACCCCCAAAGAGGCGCTCAAGTCGGTAAAACATATAGGTGCCAATCAAATCCAGTCTCAAGATAGCAAACAAAGTGGCTTAATGGGCAGAACACGATATGGTCAGTTATTGTCTGGTTATCCACTTGAGGGTGGGCTGGCTGTAGTAAGCTATGAGGTCGCAATTATGGAGCTAATCAAGCTATGAGTGCATTTTTTATAACTGGCACAGATACCGAAGTGGGTAAAACTCACATTACAGCATTACTACTAAAGTTTTTAGCGCAGCACAAGCGCCAAGCGATAGGCTTTAAACCAATCGCTGCCGGTGCTGAGGAAGCATTTGGGCAATTGGTTAACGAAGATGCGCTAACACTAATGGAATCGGCCACTGTGCATGGCAAATACGAGCAGATCAATCCCATTTGCTTCGCGCCTCCTATCGCGCCACATATTGCCGCTGAGCAGGCTGGTATAGAAATAACACTAGAAAAGTTGAGTTATCACTATCATGAGCTAGCAAAACTTGGTGCCGAATTTACCTTGGTGGAAGGTGCTGGTGGATGGGCTTTACCTATAAACGACACCCAATACCTATGTGACTGGGTACAAAAAGAGCAACTGCCCGTTATATTAGTCGTTGGTATGAAGTTGGGCTGCTTAAATCACGCCATTTTGACCAGTCATGCGCTCAAGGCTCAGGGTATAAAGTGTGTTGGTTGGGTGGCAAACCAAATCGACCCTAACATGGCTAACTTTGATGAGAATCTAGATAGTTTACGTAAACGTATTGATGCGCCTTTATTGGCGGTTGCACCATACAGTGAAGACAAAGCAAAATTACAAATCTATGCGGCGTTGACGGATTTATTTGGTATTCACTTATAGGCCAACAAGCGTTGGCCTATGCCTCACTCGCTTTTCGAGTTGCTATCTTGCTGATTAATATAATTGGGCAACAGATGTTCGACGATTTCTCTGGCTGGGATAGTGTAACGTACCCCATTAAACATCACGGATGTGTGTTCATGAATACCGGTGATCCCTGTTAAGGTCCAGCCTTCGCCACGTTCAGGGCACAGCACTTTGGTTGTTGGAGGAATAACTTTAAATTCGTCTGACATACAATACTCCACGTTAGACTTATTTTTGCCAGCTAGTTTATACTATTTTGGCAAATTGCCAATCGAGACCGACCACAAATGCGTTTGATAACTCCAAGACTGATCCTTAAGTCTATTACCCATAAGGACGCATTGGCGCTGTATGGCGTGCTAAATGATCCACTGGTTGCCCAGTATAATGACTATGGCAAGTCGTTATCGCATCAGGATATCAAAGATCTCATCCAATGGGACTTAGAGCAGGGCTACTTGGGACTGGGATGTCGGATGACGATAACAAATCCACAAGGACAGTTGTTAGGGACCGTTGGCTTATACGACTTTGATGCTGATAAGCATAGCGTCAGCATTGGTTTTGAGTTGGCCAGTGTCCATTGGCGACGAGGTTACATGATAGAGGCCATACAATGTATGTTGGACAATATCTCAGAGCTGTTGGATATAACTGCGGATACATCGGTGTTTGCGCATCTTGATGCAGATAACGAGCGCTCAGTTAGACTGCTACAAAAGTTGGGCTTTACTGAACAATCTAGCACCTTGTACTGTAAATTACTGACCGTTTAGTAACGCAGATAAATCCTCTAAGAACACATCTTACTATTGAATTGATTGCAGCTTATTACTCAGCAAACGTACGAGTGAGTCCACATCGGAATGTTCATCATTCAAACCTATGATCAGAGTCATGAAGTAGCAGTCCATCATGATGTCTGCTTTGTATGAGTCATAAGGCTGGCCTTCAAAAAGGGTATGTTTAAATGCTTCAAGTTGCTCACTGAAGTAGTCGTGCTGCCACAAAATTCCGCCAATGAGTTCCTTACTAAACTCTCTATTACTTAAGTAAAATTGATACAAAAACTTTGCATAGTGCCTGAGCCTGAGGCGTGGCGTGTGTAATTTTTCAGATTGAGCCGCTTGAGCGAGAGTGTGCTCGATTTTCTCGTGCATAGCAGTTTTCAGAATATCTAACTTGGTAGGAAAGTGAGAAAAAACAGTCCCTGTAGCAACCCCCGCCAACTGAGATATTTGTCGAGTGGTTGTTTGCGCGAAGCCTTGTTCATTGAATAGCTGCCAACTGGCTCGCAAAATATTTTGTCTAGTTGATGTTTTTTTATTCATTTTATTACCAAGTAGTTAGAGTTAAAGAGCATAACATAAGGATAAAAAAATGCCCAAAGCACTTGCAAATGAGCGCGCTCATAAATAATAATGAGCACGCTCATTTTTTGTTTATTATCATTATGGAAGGTGTAAAATGAATTTTATCGGCTATGTGCTATTTCTACCGTTTATTGTTTTCTATAGCTATATTTTGGGGCCTGCGCTTAAAGCTGTGTTGATACCCGGAGGGTTAGCGATTTTACTGCTAATTATGGGACCAAAGGCGTTTATTCATCATATGAAATTAGCGCTTGAAGACTACCGTGCAAACAATCCCGTAGAACTTTCGTAGTTTTACATCTCAGATTAGTTTAAAATCGGGTTTTTAGGCTTAGACAACTTCCTAGGAGCCCATTATTTTAAGCGCAGCTAATGTCACCATGCAGTTTGGTGCAAAACCTCTTTTTGAGAATATTTCAGTAAAATTCGGCGACGGTAACCGCTATGGTCTGATCGGCGCGAACGGTTGTGGTAAATCTACCTTCATGAAAATCCTTGGAGGTGAACTTGAACCTAGCACTGGCAATGTCAGCGTATCTCCTAACACTCGTTTGGCTAAGCTAAATCAGGACCAATTTGCATACGAAGAATACAGTGTTATCGACACGGTAATTATGGGGCATAAAGAGTTATGGACCATAAAAGCAGAACGTGACCGTATCTACTCTTTGCCAGAAATGAGCGAAGCGGATGGTATGAAAGTCGCCGACCTAGAGACTGAATTTGCTGAAATGGATGGCTACTCAGCCGAGTCAAAAGCAGGTGAATTGCTACTTGGTGTAGGCATACCTACCGAGCAACACTATGGTCCTATGTCCGAGATTGCGCCTGGTTTCAAACTTCGAGTGCTACTTGCACAAGTATTATTTGCCGATCCTGACATCATGCTGTTGGACGAACCGACCAACAACTTGGATATTTACACCATTAAGTGGCTCGAAGACGTATTGAATCAACGTGACTGCACCATGATCATTATTTCTCACGACCGTCACTTTTTAAATTCAGTATGTACGCATATGGCTGATATTGATTATGGTGAGCTACGTGTTTATCCGGGGAACTACGATGAGTACATGTTTGCCGCAACTCAGGCTCGTGAGAAGCTTTTGAGTGAAAATGCTAAGAAAAAGGCACAAATTGCTGAGCTTCAACAGTTTGTGTCGCGATTCTCTGCTAATGCTTCTAAAGCGAAGCAAGCGACATCACGTGCTAAGCAAATAGATAAAATCCAACTTGATGAAGTTAAAGCATCTTCTCGTCAAACACCCTTTATTCGTTTTGAACAGTCTAAGCAGCTATTCCGTAATGCTTTGGAAATCAACGGATTATCTCAGGGCTATGAGAGCACTTTATTTTCAGGCTTAGAAGGTCTGGTTGAAGTGGGTGAGCGCATTGCTGTTATCGGTGAAAACGGTGTAGGTAAAACCACGTTACTACACACATTAGCTGGCCGCTTGGCACCTAAATCCGGTGATTTCAAATGGTCTGAAAATGCCAATATTGGTTATTATGCTCAAGATCATGCAGATGAATTTGAAAAAGACCAAAATGTCTTTGAGTGGATGGAACAATGGCAGCAAGAAGGTGATGACGAACAGGTTGTAAGTAGTTATCTTGGCCGCATGTTATTCTCACAAAATGACATTAAAAAGTCTGTAAAAGTGTTGTCAGGTGGTGAACAAGGCCGTATGTTGTTCGGTAAGTTGATGATGCACAAGCATAATATTTTGCTGATGGATGAGCCTACCAACCACATGGATATGGAATCGATTGAAGCACTAAACTTGGCGCTTGAGCAATACGAAGGAACTTTATTCTTCGTTTCTCATGATAGACAATTTGTATCTTCACTGGCAACCAGAGTGTGGGAGATCAAAGACGGCAAAGTCATTGATTTCAGAGGTACTTACGAAGAATATTTAGCAACACAAGAACAAGCTAAGTAATGAATACAGAAAACCGCGCGACCAGCGCGGTTTTTTATTTACAGTTAGTTTGAAAAATGCGCTGAACCGGATTCAGTTTTAGCCACCATAGCAAGACATTGATGTTACTGACAGGCCTGAAAATAATGGTATTACGTGGCTGATTAGGTATAATAGCGCGCAAAAATTATGGTTGCTTTGGGTACCCCAATTATTGCTCAAAGTAGCATATTGTTACTGTATCGTTTAACTTAACACCGAGGATTTATTATGACGGTTGGCATTATTATGGGTTCAAAGTCAGATTGGCCTACTATGCAGCACGCAGCAGACATGTTGGACAAATTTGGCATCGAATACGAAACGAAAGTCGTTTCAGCACACCGTACTCCTCATCTGTTAGCCGATTACGCCTCAAGTGCCGCAGAACGCGGTATCAAAGTGATTATTGCTGGTGCCGGTGGCGCTGCGCATTTACCTGGTATGGCGGCGGCGTTTACCAGCCTACCTGTGTTGGGTGTGCCAGTTAAGTCAAAGACACTAAATGGCGTAGATTCCCTGTTATCAATTTGCCAAATGCCTAAAGGCGTTGCGGTTGGTACTTTGGCCATTGGTGATGCGGGCGCTGCGAATGCTGGCTTGCTAGCCGCACAAATTCTAGGTTGTCAGCAACCAGAGATTTTTGCCAAGGTTGAAGCGTTCCGTAAAGAACAAACTGAGACTGTTTTAGCTAACCCAAATCCTGCTGAGTAATATGAATATTCTTGTTTTAGGGGCAGGGCAACTTGCTCGCATGATGAGTTTGTCTGCTACTCACTTAGACCTGCATGTACTGGCGTATGATGTGGGCACAAAGCAGGTGGTTAATCCAGTCACGTTCGAGACAAAAAGCTACACGTTAGAACAGGCTATTGCACGTAGTCACGCGATTACTGCTGAGTTTGAGCATATCCCACATGATGTGCTGGCGCTATGTTCGCAAAGTGGTAAGTTTTATCCCGGTGCTGAGGCCATTGCAACGGGCGGTGACAGAGCAAAAGAAAAGGCATTACTTGATAAAGCCAAAGTAGCATGTGCGCCTTATCAATTGATCACCGAAAAAAGTCATTTTTTGCATGCCATTGAGCGATTGGGAATGCCACTCGTTGTTAAAACCTGCCAAGCAGGTTATGACGGTAAAGGTCAATGGCGCGTTAAACGCCAAGAAGATGTAGAGCAAATTTGGTCTGAAATGGCACAGTTCATCGCTTCAGGCACTGAAATCGCTCCACATTCAATCATTGCAGAGAAAATGATCCCGTTTGATCGAGAAGTATCAATCATCGGGGTGCGGGACAAGCAAGGGCAGTGCAAAACTTACCCTCTTACTGAAAATCAGCATACTAACGGTGTATTAACTCTTTCAATCGCAGGCAAAGAAAAGCTGGCGATTGAACAGCAAGCGCAGGATGCGTTCAATGCGCTAGCAAATGCTTTGGATTACGTTGGGGTACTGGCAATTGAATTTTTCGATGTGCAAGGTACGCTGCTGGTGAATGAAATAGCACCACGTGTGCACAACTCAGGACACTGGACCCAACAAGGTTGTCATGTTAGCCAGTTTGAAAACCACATGCGTGCCGTGTCTGGCTTGCCGTTAGGATCAACAGAGTTATTAAGACCAACGGCAATGATTAATGTGCTTGGGCAAGATGCAATCCCACATGCAGTATTAAATGTGGCGGATACAAGCAGTCACTGGTACGGCAAAGAAGCAAAGCCTGGTCGTAAGATGGGGCACATTAATGTTTCGGGGCATGACCTTAAACAGTTGGGACAACGTTTACATGACTTGGCAGCAATCCTACCAGAGCAAGATTATCCCGGTGTTGCAGCCACTGCGCGTAGTTTAATCGACGCTTAAGAATGACAAAACCGAGCTAATTAGCTCGGTTTTTTTATACATAGTGATGCTGTTATGAACCCGACACGAATCATTCAATACGCCTTTATTAGCTTGTTTATATTGAGCTTTACTCCTTTGGTTAATCCCACTTTGGCCTTAGCGCTTGGTGTCGGGTTTGCCTGGTTTTTAAGAAATCCATTTGAGCAGTTAAGCAACCAGTTGAGTAAATGGTTGCTGAAGGTTGCGGTAATTGGCCTAGGTTTCCATGTAAACATATTGGAAGTCATTGAAGTTGGGCGCAGTTCAATAGTTTTAACGATTGTAAGTATCACAGCAATCATAGGCTTAGGTGAGATCCTCACGCAAGCTTTCCGACTGAATAGAAATACCGGTGTACTCATCTCATTTGGCACGGCTATTTGTGGAGGGAGTGCAATTGCTGCAATGGCACCCGTGATCAAAGCCAAACAACATGAAATTGCGGTGGCATTAGCGGTTGTTTTTTCTCTCAATGCGATTGGGTTAGTGTTGTTTCCTTTGCTTGGACAATCACTGATGCTAAGCGATGAACAATTCGCACTGTGGGCCGCTCTGGCAATACATGATACTAGTAGTGTTGTCGCCGCCGCTGCTACCTATGGTCCCGTCGCGGTAGGTATTGCTACAACCATAAAATTGACACGCGCTATGTGGATCATTCCATACACAGCAGCTGCAGGCGTGTTTTGGCGCAGCGAAGAGCGTGCCAGCATCCCACTTTTTATTTTTGGCTTTTTATTAGCTGCGCTGTGTAACAGTTATTTTCCTCAATTTAATGAGCTTTGGCAGACTCTTTATGTCGGTGCGAAACATGTATTGGTAGCAACACTGTTCCTGATTGGCGCAGGAGTATCAAAAGCTGTTATAAAACAAACAGGTTGGCGCCCATTCGCCATGGCGATGGTGCTTTGGATCATTGTAAGTGCAGTTCTATTACTGCTCATTATTGACGGTCTTATTCAATAATTAAGAATTTTTTTGAACTGTTTTATGTTTCTACAGTCCTATATCTTGAGGCGTGGATAGGCCTCATTTCATAATCGTTGTCCATCAACGACTATGTGAGCGCAGAGAGTATTTGGCCAGTATCACTTACTGGCCTTTTTTTATCTTGAAACTCTGTGATTAATCTTAAATTAAATGAATTCCTGACTTACATTTGCTTTAATAGCGTTAATATTACAATCAATAAGAAGCGCTATGATCAAACAATCTATCCTTTCGATTGCCGTGGCATCTGGTTTACTGCTCACGGGTTGTCAAACGACTCATCAGGCTGCTCAAAGCAGCGAATCGCAACAAGTCTTTCAATCAGTAGTTGCCACGCCAGTTGATTTTGGTGGTGAGAATATTACACTCGAACAAGCAATGGCACACCCGGATTGGCTGGGCCGTCAGCCCGAAAGCGCTTTCTGGGGGGCTGATAGCAAGACTGTGATCTTTAATCGCAAACAACAAGGCAGTGAGCTAAGAGACACATTCTCTGTAGAGCTGGGAGCATCGAGCCAAAACTTCACTGCCAATCAAGTTCTACTTAGTCAGCTACACACTGTCGGTGCACAAGATGCTATTTATTCTGCAGATGGTAAATATCAGGCTTATACATTTGAAGGGAATATTTTCTTAAAGACTCTAACCAGTGGCGTCATTACTCAACTGACCCATAGCTCTGAGCGTGAGTCGAGTCTACAGTTCTTACTCTCAGGTGAACTTGCTTATCGTATTGATAATACTATTTACAAAATTGATTTAGAGACTGGCCGATCTCAGGAAATCGTGAAACTTCACCTCAATGACAAACCTACAGGCGTTAAAGAGCCGAGTACCTATATTGCCAAAGAGCAGCACAAGTTAATTGAATTTGTTGCTTTACAGCATAAAAACAAAGTGGATGCACAAGCGCGTGCGGAGCAACTCAAAGAACAAAATTCGACCTTAGCCAACAATCAAATATATCTAGGTAAAGGCAAGCAACTTTTTGAAGTGAGCTTATCTCCAAAAGGTGACAAACTGGTAGTTGTTATTGGCGACAAACGCTCATGGCGTGATGAAGGGGATATCATGCCCAATTATGTCAGTCAGGATGGACACATTGAGTCTGTTCCCGCCCGCCGTAAAGTTGCAGATTCGAAAAGTCATTCATCAGAAGTGATCTTTATCGATCTTAAAACTCAGACACAAACCACCTTAGCGTATGACACTTTACCCGGTTTTGATGAAGATGTGCTAAGTGCAGTCAAGAAAGAAAATGCAGCGCGGGAAGGTAAAACGTACCAAGCAAACAATCAGCCCAGAGATATCAACCTGCTTCAGCAAAGAGGATCAGATGCGGTGCAATGGAATAGCTCAGGCGATCAGGTTGCGTTGATGCTCGAAGCGTGGGACAACAAAGATCGCTGGATAGCAACCATCGATTTTGATGCGCAAAAGCTGGTATCTCAGCACCGTTTGCACGATGACGCTTGGGTAAACTACGCTCATAACGACTTTGGCTGGTTTAATAACAGCGACACTTTGTACTACTTGTCTGAGCAAAGTGGTTACAGCCATGTTTATACCAAACCATTACAAGGCAAAGCTAAGCAGTTGACTAAAGGTCAGTTTGTTGTTTCAGACCTTACCTTGAGTAAAGATGATAGCCACATCTACTTCAAAGCGAATATTGATCACCCTGGTTTGTATGAAATTTATCGTGTCAATACACAAACGGGCCAACGTGTACAGCTGACCGATCTTGATGGTATGACAGATTACATCTTAAGCCCTGATGAGACCCAACTGTTGCTGACGCATTCAAAAATTATGATGCCTCAGGAGTTATATGTTGCTAACGTGGCACCCAAAGCGACTGCAACACGTGTAACCAACACGGTGTCTGAGGAATTTTTAAATAAAAAGTTGATAGCGCCAAAGATTGTTGCTGTTCCATCTAGCCATGGTGAACAGCCGGTGTATGCCAAAGTCTATTATCCAGCAGACTACGTCGAAGGTGAGACGGGTAAAAAACGCAAAGCCGTGATCTTCAACCACGGCGCAGGGTACTTACAGAACTCTCATATGGGATGGTCGGTGTACTTTAGAGAGTTTATGTTTCACTCATTATTAGCCAGTGAGGGTTATGTGGTAATGGACATGGATTATCGCGCTTCTAAAGGCTATGGTCGTGATTGGCGCACCGCAATATATCGCCACATGGGTAAACCAGAAGTTGAAGATTTGGCTGATGGGGTTAAATGGATGGTCGAGAACGCGAATGTGGATCAGCAAGCTGTTGGCACATATGGTGGCTCATATGGCGGGTTTATGACCTTTATGGCGCTGTTTACTCAACCCGATTTATTTAAAGCTGGTGCTGCGATAAGGCCTGTAACAGATTGGGCTTATTATAACCGAGGTTACACGTCGAATATTTTGAACCACCCAGACGTTGACCCGATTGCCTATGAACGAAGCTCACCAATTTACTTCGCAGAAGGGTTGAAAAATGAGCTGCTGATCAACGCCCCCATGTTGGATGATAATGTATTCTTCCAAGATGTGGTACGCTTGGTACAACGATTGATAGAGCTAGAGAAAACAGGCTTTGAAACAGCAATTTATCCAGTAGAACCACATGGGTTTAGACAACCATCAAGTTGGTTGGATGAATATCGACGTATCCACAAGTTGTTTAAAGAACACCTTTAAAGCAAAGCTATGAATTGAACGCCAGCACTAAGCTGGCGTTTTTTATACAAATATCGTGTGAAAATGGCATTGTATATTAGAATCTATACAAGATTTTTATAAAGGAATGCAGCAATGAGATCACCCACACTATTTATTATCTTTGCATTGTTACTTGGCTGTGAGCAGCAAAGTAGTAATGGCTCATCAAAACCTCAGCCCGATATAACACCATTGGCGGCCTATAGCATGCTGGCACCGAGTAAAGCAGGCCAGACCCTAATATATGGACGGGTTGTACTCCCAAAGGTAGTTGATAACAATGCGTCGTGCCCAACATTACAAACTGATGATGGACAGCTTATTCAAACCAAAATACGTGATTTAAGACCTGATAAAGCCTTATTTCCTGTGACAGTGTGTGAGGCAATATTGGTTGAGAATACGCATTACACAGTACAAGGTAGTACGTTAAGTCTCGCTAAAACTTCCTTAGCCCCTACGCATATTCAAGTATTTGGTGATACAGGGTGTAAGGAAAAGGTCTGTAAAGACGCACCGGCTGAGCCGTTCCAAACGCTTGCTGACTTAGCGTCACAAAGTCACAAAGATCTAATCTTGCACATGGGAGACTTTAACTACCGTGGTACATCAGGCAGCGTTAGTGGCGACACATATGCTTATGATGCTGGTGATGGTGGTTACGGCGGAGCAACATGTGGACTCGAAACCACTTATTATAGCCAAAACGCAAAAAACAGCCCCAGACCGGACAGTTGGGATAGCTGGCGAGTTGACTTTTTTGAGCCTGCGAGCAAATTAATGGCAACGGCACCTTGGGTGTTTGCAAGAGGAAATCATGAGTTATGTTCAAGAGCTGGAGTGGGGTGGTTTTACTTTTTTGGTCCTGGGGCGCAATTTGATGATTCAATTACACAGCGAGTATGTCCTAATCAAGGAGATTACACGCATCCGCCAAAAACCGCAGCGCCGCACATTGCCATGATAGAACCCTATGGCTTGAAACTAGATAGTTTTAACTTGTGGGTGTTTGACTCCGCCAATGCCTGCGATGAACTGGCTACAAATGATTTGACCGCACAATACAGTGCTCAATTTGAGCAACTAAACACCTTCACTGCAAATTCGAACCACACCACTTGGATGATGACGCATCGACCAATATGGGGACTTAATAGTGCCACACCGTTAGATACCTTGAATACGCAGTTACAAACCGCGCTTGCAAAAACCAAGCTTGGAGTGCTGCCTTCACAAATCGCATTATCGTTATCCGGTCACATGCATATTTATCAGTCAGTCACATTTAGCGAAGACAGTGCCAGACCACCACAAATCATAGTGGGAAATAGCGGTGTGAGTTTGAGTAACAAAAGCGTCAATGAAAGTGTGTCAGCGGCTATCGATTCTCAGCAGGCAATAACTAACACACAAGGTAAGTTTGGCTATCTATCATTAGAAAGGCTGGCAAACACACAAGGATGGAAAGGTGAGTTCATTGATACCCAAGGTACGGTATTTATTACCTGCGGCTCTGAGAATGTTTCGGCGGGTCAGGCTGTATGTGATAAAGCTGATTAATAACTAAAGGTTAAAAGAGCAATAATCGTTGATATAAATATTTTTATTATTGAACCTGATACGATCAAACCTAGCATATTTAAAGCTTATACAGTGTATTGTTGCGATTTAAACTCTGTTGTATGACAATAGCTTACGAGTGGAAAACTCAAGTATGCGATGTTTTGAATATATATAAGGATAAGTATGTCGTTTTTCAAAAAAGTCTTAAGTAGTGTAGGTATTGGAGCCGCGAAGATAGACGCAGTATTAGACCACAACGAAGTCGCGCCTGGTGATGAACTAACCGGTGTTATAAAAGTCGTTGGCGGTAATGTCGCTCAAGAGATTAATAAAATAGACTTAGATGTAGTGTGTAACTATACCGTTGAAGTAGAAACGGAAGATGATGAGGTAGTCACCGAGGTCAGGGAATACACCTTGTCTCGCTTTGTGTTAGATGAAAAATTCACCATTGAGCCTGCAGAACACAGAGAGTTTCCTTTTGTATTGGAGCTATCAGAAGATGCGCCAATCACTGTTGGTCATTCAAAAACTTGGTTAGAGACTAACTTAGACATAGACATGGCGCTTGATAAGTCTGATAAAGATTATGTCTATGTGGTTCCCAATACATTACAACAGGCGGTTATTGATGCGTTAGAAGCGCTAGGCTTTAAGTTGTACGAGGCTGATTGCGAAGGCATAGATTCAGTATCGTTTGCAAAACTACCATTTGTACAAGAGTTAGAGTTTAAAACCATAAGTGGCCAATTTCATGGCCGTTTCGACGAAGTTGAGCTTGTTTTCTTCAATCGTGGTGAGCAACTGGAAGTCATTTTTGAAATTGATCGAAAGGCGAGAGGATTCGTCAGCTTCTTTAAAGAAGCGTTGGATTTGGACGAGTCAAAAGCGAGACTGGTTATTGCTGATGACGACCTCGAACATCTTGAGGATATGATCAGTCAACTCTTAGAGCAGCACAGCTAGGTTGAAATATCAAACCAACCAAGTGGCTTGACTTACTGATTTAATCGGTGGGTCAAGGCACCTTTTCTCGACATTTTAAGCTGTGTAAGTTAACAAGCGTGTTTTGCGCTTACGCGATTCAAATAGCTCTCCTCTTAAAAACACCTCCGTAAAGCTCACCTGCATGTCTTGACTCTTTAAGAACTAACATATCCGTTACAGATAGTAATGACGCAATTTTGTGAAAGCTACTTTATTTACCCGCAAGAACTCAATATTAAAAAATTCATAGCTCTGAAATAAATTGAGCAAAATAATACGGTTAGACTACACTTTTCTAAAAATAACGTCTAAACACAGGTAAGTGACTAAATACTGCTAATTTTACAAATGGCTTGATGATTAACTTTGGCGCACAGAGTCATTGTGTAAGTCGCTGTAATTTACCTAACCTCAGTGATTTAATACGATACGAGGTAAATAGAATGCGCCAAAGTAACTCTGGTGTTAAATTTTTGTATTTATTTCTTTATTAGATTTATGGGTGTGGTAACATTCTGTTCTAATGAGTAATTTTTTAGACTGTTAAGTTTTTTGAAATTGTTTGTAGTGCCGTAGGTGTGAGATACGAGATTTACGATTTCTGCTTAGCAAATATTGTAATTAGCACGATTTTTTCGCGTTGATTAATGTGGTTGTAATAAGAAGCAGTTGATTAGAGGTAAGTTTTCTCTAGTCATTCTTAATTAGTATTCAATAGGTGTTTTGCAAAAACATATTTATTGAACTAAATAAATTAATTGATTTTTTTCAATTATAAGATCGTAAATGTACAGTGGTACCATCAACGTCACGCGGTAGCTGCCAAAGTGATCGATGAGGTAACACAGTACTTATCGTTGATGGGCATGGAATGAATACAAACATAGTGGCGTCTTTAGTTTCATTGGCTAAAACGCGGGGCGATGATGTCGCATATCAATATTTCTTCGAAGATGAGCAACCGAGTAAAACCCTTACCTACGCACAGTTAGACCAAAATGCGAGAACAATCGCATCACAGCTTAAAACCCACTTTAAAAAGGGCGACCGAGCGTTACTACTCTACAACTCAGGTTTTGAGTTCGTAGAAGCGTTTTTTGCATGTTTATACGCTGGGGTTGTGGCAGTGCCAGCTTATCCGCCAAAGAAGAATCAAAATATCGACAGACTACGCAGCATCATTGTTGACGCGGGTGCTTCAGGTGCATTGACGACGGTTAGAATTCATGACATAGCCAGACCTCTTTTCGAGAGCGAACCAAGTCTGACGGATTTACCCATATTCACAACGGATGAGCATAGCAGCATCGTTGAGCCATTGTCATGGCATGATATTAATGTTGAAAGTAGTGATCTGGCCTTTTTACAGTACACATCTGGCTCTACGGGTAATCCAAAGGGAGTGATGGTTGATCACGCCAACATCATGGATAACGAAGAAATGATGAAGTTGGCATTTGGTCATGACGAAAGTACACCCATTGTTAGTTGGTTGCCGCACTTTCACGATATGGGCCTTATCTTTGGCATTATGCATCCTATCTACATTGGTGCGCCAGCTGCGTTAATGAATCCGACTTACTTTTTGCAAAAGCCCGTACGTTGGCTGAAATTGCTCAGTGAAACAAAAGCATTAACCTCCAGTGCGCCTAATTTTGCTTATGATTTGTGTGTTGACACCGTAAAAGACGATGAACTGGAAACATTAGACTTATCGAACTGGCGCTGTGCACTTAATGGTGCAGAACCCGTTAGAGCCAGTACTCTTGAGCGCTTCTATCAAAAATTTAAGCGGTGTGGTTTAACACGCCAGAGCATCTCACCTTGCTATGGTATGGCCGAAACCACCTTATTTGCCACCGGCGGAAAGCTGTCGCAGCTAACTAAGGTATTAAAGCTCAACGCCGAACAAATGCATCAGGGCAAAGCGGTACTCGTTGCCCAATACCAGCAGGAACAACCTTTTTATGATTTTGATGGGCAAGACGATGAGCAGTCGTATCATGCTATATCTTGTGGTGTGAGCTGGCAAAATCATACGATTGTTATTGTTAATCCTGAATCAAAGCAGCGCTGTGAAGAAGGGACCATTGGTGAAATATGGGTTAAAGGTGCAAGTGTTGCCAAAGGGTATTGGCAAAACGAGCAGGCGACAGAGGAAACCTTTAATGCCTATATTGCTGATGAACATGATGGCCCTTATTTACGCACCGGCGATCTTGGTTTTATGTATCAAGATGAGCTTTATGTAACTGGGCGGTGCAAGGATGTGTTGATTTTCAGAGGGAAAAATTATTACCCGCAGGATATAGAACTCACTGTTACAGAGTCACACCAAGCATTGGATAACAATGGTGGAGCTGCATTCTCAGTCACCACACCAAATGGTGATGAAGGATTAGTTGTTGTGCAGCAGGTTAAGCGCACAGCACTGCGTAAGCTCGATGTTGAACAGGTGTTTTCAACGGTTACGCAAGCGATTATAGAGCAGCATGGTGTTACTCCCTACGAACTTGTGCTGATCAAACCGGGAAGAGTTTTAAAAACGTCTAGCGGTAAAATTCAGCGCCAAGAAAATAAACGTCACTATTTGAACAATCGCTTTGAGCCTATCGCGCGAAGCCGCGACATCAAGCATAAAAACTCAGACTCATCGGTGTCACTACAAAATGAAAAAGGCCTTGATAAGGCAATGCGTGACAGAGTGCAAAAGTTGGTTAAAGAGGTAATTGCGTTTGAGGTCGACAAGGACGCTCATTCCCTTGATGTCGATGCAACTTTTCAGTCGTTGGGTATTGATTCAATGAAGGCTGTGCGTATTTCCGGTGAGTTAATGGAAATGCACAACATAGAGCTTGAAGCAACGGTTTTATATGAACACCCAAGCATTGCACAATTGACTCAATACCTATGCGAATTTGAGGCGGTGCAGCAGGCTTTTAAAAACACCCCGCACAGTGTCAAAGTCGATATTAAGGCACCTGAGCAGAATATTGCCACACATACGCCAAAGCAAGACGCGCTGATGTATGATGATAATGATATTGCTGTCATAGGTATGGCATGCCGTTATCCGCAAGCTGAAGATTTATCTGCATATTGGCAGTTGTTAGTGAATAAGGTTGACGCTATCAGTACGCCAAGCGCACAGCGCCTTTCCTTGTGCCAACAATTGCAAGAAAATCGCATGGGTGGTTATTTGGATGAAATAGACAGCTTTGATGCGGCGATGTTTGCGCTCTCACCAACTGAAGCAAAATTTATTGATCCTCAGCACAGAATATTACTTGAAGCCACTTATCACGCAATTGAAGCGGCAGGTTATCGACCCGAAGAGCTCGCAGGTGAAAGCGTCGGTGTGTATGTTGGCATTTCACAAAATGACTATTTCTTGTTGTCGCAACAAGCGCAATCGGAAAATCCTTATTTGGGTACTGGCACTGCACTGAGTATCGCCGCTAATCGTTTGTCTTATACCTATAATTTTACTGGCCCAAGTATAGCTATTGATACGGCGTGTTCTTCCTCTTTAGTCGCCTTACATCAAGCAATGCAAGCGATTCGCGCCAAAGAGATCCCATTGGCTTTGGTGTCCGGTGTTAATTTGATTTTAAGCAATGAAGTAACTGACGCCTGCCAGAGTGCACAGATGCTCTCGGCGGATGGCCATTGTAAAACTTTCTCACAAGCTGCGAATGGTTACGTCAGAAGTGAGGGTGTGGGCAGTATCTTGATAAAACCTTTAGCTCAGGCGCTTGCTGATAAAGACCCTATATACGGTGTACTTAAAGGCAGTGCAGTAAATCAGGATGGCCGCAGTAATGGACTAACGGCACCAAATAGTGGTGCACAGCAAAAAGTGATCAATGCGGCTTTGGCCAATGCAGCTGTATCGGGAGCTGACATCCAGTACGTTGAAACTCATGGTACAGGAACTGAACTTGGCGATCCCATTGAGGTATCTGCTTTAAACAAAACCTATGGTGCGCTCAGAACATCTCAACAGCCTTTAATACTGGGGTCTACCAAAGCCAACATAGGTCATTTGGAATCTGGTGCCGGTATTGCGGGGCTGATCAAAGCACTATTGTGTTTACAGCATAAGCAGATCCCAGGGCAAAGATACGTAGAGCAGTTAAATCCCCATATCGCGTGGGATAAAATGTCACTGACTGTTAAAAGTGACCTTACGGACTGGCCTGAACATCAAGGTAAAGCGGCGATGGCGGCGGTTAGTTCATTTGGATTTGGTGGTACAAACGCCCATGTGATTTGTTGTGAAGCGCCATTACAATGCACTGCCGCACTCGATATCACTCAGGCTAATAAACCTTATATTTTACCGTTGTCAGCTAAATCTGAAACGTCACTTTTGCAGTTAATCGATAGGTATGCGCAGCGGTTAAGCAATGCAAGTGATGAGCAGTTTGATGCTTTGGTGCATACCTTAGCGCATAGACCTTTCGTAAAAGGGTTTAGGGTAGGCGTTTACGCAACGTCGCGCTCGCAACTGCTTGCAAATCTTGAACAGGGTAATCATCAAGCGCATAAAGAGCCAAGTAACAAACCTGGACAGGTGTTCTTGTTTACAGGTCAGGGGGCACAGTATTACGCCATGGGCAAGGCGCTTTACGATACTCAACCTGTCTTTAAAGAAGCCATTGAGCAATGTGACGAACTACTTGCCGACAAACTTGGCGAACGCCTGCTGGATGTGTTGTATACAGACGATACGGCTGAGTTATTGCATCAAACCAAGTGGACGCAGGTGGCCATTTTCGCCATTGAGTATGCGCTTTGTAAGCTTTGGATCAGTTTAGGGATGATACCCGATAAGCTCATAGGTCATAGTGTTGGTGAGTATGCTAGTGCGTGCATAGCGGGGGTGTTTTCACTACCAGACGCAATTAAATTAATCACGGCTCGCGCGATGCTCATGGAGCAGCTCAAAGCGACAGGTAGCATGGTGTCGGCCCGTTGTGACGAGTCATTAGCACAAGAACTGATTAAACCTTACAGCGAAGAGGCTGCTATCTCAGCCTATCATGGGGAAAGTGGTGTAGTGTTTTCCGGCAGCGATGAGGCGATAAAGTATATTTGTGAGCAATTAGCACAGCGCGACATAAAATATAAAGCGTTGAATACGGCTAGAGCGTTTCACTCGCCATTGATGCAACCGATGCTTGCTGACTTTAAAGCCGTGGCTGAAACCATCGCGTATGGATTGCCACGTTACGAGTTTATATCAAGCGTAACGGGTCAACCTGAGCAACAGGCGTTGTGTCACCCCGATTACTGGGTTGAACAGATCACCAAACCAGTTTTGTTTGCTAACACCTTAACTCATTTGGCGTCGGTTGAGCATTTCTGCGTTATTGAGATGGGACCAAAACCCGTGCTCAGTGCCATCGTTCAGGAAAATCTACCTAGGGCAAACTGTGAATATATCAGCGTATTGCATTCTAAGGGAGATGGTTTTGAACGCTATGCTGCGGCGATCGCCCGAGCCTTTGAACTCGGCATTGACGTTAGCTGGTCCGAGATATATCCATCTAGCGATGTTATAAGACAGCCCCTGCCAAGCTACCCTTTCGCTAAATCAAGATTTTGGGTGGTGGGAGAGCCTGTTAATCAGAGCGCTTCTCAGATTGACACGCAACCGCAAGGTTCTGAGCAGTCTCGCCATGATGCTATTAGCAGGTTCGTGCTTAATACGTTGTCATCATTGTTATCTATCCCAGTGTCGGATATTGAGGTTCAGCAACCATTGCTAGAAATGGGTGTAGATTCGTTGATGATCATGCAGGCGGTTAGAACTTACGAAAAAGAGTTTTCATTAGAGTTTAGTGTACGGCAGTTTTATGAGGAACTCAGTACTGTTGAGCGCTTAGTGGATTATATTGAACGCCATAGTGATTATCAAACTGCGCCAGCACCATTACCTGCATCGACTGATACACCGACGCCAGCTCAAAATGAAGTTCGCGTATCCAACGGCAATACCATTGGCACTGTGAACGAACAGGTATTGACCGCAATTTGCAAAGAGCAATTGCAAGCAGCAGCGAGTGTGACCTCAGAACAAGCAAGGCTAAGCGTAGACGCAGTCAGCGCCAGACAACTACAAATGCTACAGGGTTTGGTTGTAACGCAAGCGCCAAGTGCGGCCGCGCAAAGCGTTAATCTAACCATCGCACAGTCGAAGGTGTCTAACATGGTCACCACTGAGCTTACACAAAAGGCGAGTGTGTTGCCAGGGTTTCAATCCAAACAACTCAGTGCACAACAAGGTAGTGAGCAAAGTAAACGCTATCAAGCTGAGCTTGCAAAAAACTATTGTGACAAAACGGTAAGTTCTAAACAGCTCGTCGCAGAGCATCGAGTACATTTGGCCGACTGCCGCGCTTCTGCAGGATTTAGGTTATCTAGCAAAGAAATGCTTTATCCTGTGTTCGCAAAACGCTGTGAGGGCGCACGTATTTGGGATATTGATGACAATGAATATATTGATATCACCATGGACTTTGGCGTTAATTTATTTGGTCATAAACCCGAATTTATTACTCAGGCGATGTTGACGCAGATTGATTCTGGTATGCAGTTGGGGCTTGCAAGTCCTTTGGCGTGTGATGTGGCTAAGTTGATCAGTGAACTTACCGAGTTGGAGCGTGTCACTTTTTGCAACTCTGGCACCGAAGCGGTAATGACCGCGGTTCGTTTAGCTCGTACACACAGCAAACGAGACAAAATTGTTCAGTTCAATGGCGCGTATCACGGTCATTACGATGGTACGCTTGCTCATCCAACGCCTACGGGTGATGACGTTGAGCCTATGTGTTCAGGGGTACGTCATGGTGCAATTGCAGATAATCTAGTACTGGATTACGGTAGCGAACAAGCACTGGAAATCATACGCGCTCAAGCAGATTCAATTGCAGCGGTGTTGGTAGAGCCGGTGCAGAGTCGTTACCCCCAGTTACAACCATGGGAATTTTTACATCAGTTAAGAGCATTGACCAAAGAACTTGGCATTGCCTTAATATTCGATGAAATGATCACAGGCTTTAGGGCACATCCAGGTGGTGTACAAGCCTTGCTGGGTATTCAGGCTGATATGGCAACCTATGGCAAGATTGTTGGTGGTGGTATGCCGATTGGCGTGGTTGCAGGTAGTGCTCAATATCTCGATTGCATTGATGGCGGCGCATGGCAATACGGCGATCAATCCTATCCGCAAGTGGATACTACTTTCTTCGCAGGTACATTCTGTAAACATCCTTTGGCGATGGCATGTGCGAAAGCCGTGCTGAGTGAAATTAAAAATCGAGGCGCACAGTGCCAAAAACAAATAAGTGAAAAAACCACGTATTTAAAAGACACCCTTAACGCGTTTTTTGAATCTCACAGCATTCCCATCAGTATTGAGTCATTTGCATCGTTATTTCGGTTCAGATTTAATCAGAACTTGGACGTGTTCTTCTATGAAATGCTTAATCGCGGAGTCTTTATTTGGGAAGGCCGTAATTGTTTCTTAAGCGATGCACACACTGATGCGGATGTTGAGGCGATAATTAAAGCGGTAAAAGACAGTGTACTTGCATTACAGAAAGCGGGCTATTTTGGTGCGGTTGTCGTTGATATAGCACCGCAAACTGACGAATTTGCGCTCACCCAAGCGCAGCAACAATTGCTCGCTTTAGCGCTTCGCAGTGATGAGGGAGCAAAAGCATATCATCTACAAGCAACTGTGAAACTACAAGGTACGCTTGATAAAAAGCGGCTTCAAAGGGCAATAGAGAAAGTATATTGCAATATTGCGGTGTTAAATTATGGCATAAATACAGACAAACTCTGCCATCAGAGCCGACAAGAAGCGATGGCACAACTTGAGGTTATTGAGCTTAGCCGCAACGACTCAATCCAAAGCCAATTACAAACCTTGCGTTACCAGCCATTTAACTTTGAACTTGGTGACTTATGCCGTTTTACATTGATTGTTGCTGATGAGCATACGCATTATCTAAGTATTGTGGCGCACCATGTGTTGTTTGATGGCATTGCGATGGCACAGTTACTGGACTATGTGGCGCAGTTTTATAGTCAGCCCGCTATGGGAACCACACCACAGTTTGTGCATTTTAGTGACTATGTGGACGCACTGGAAGACTACCTCGCGTCGCCGCGCTGTGCGGCCGATGAACAATATTGGCTTAACCAACTAGCCGATTGCGCAAGTGTGTCTTTACCAAAAAGTGCTACTAGCAAGCAAACTTCGAGCTACGAAGTAGATAGCTTAAAGTACACAATGGGTAGAGATGCCATAAATAACGTTACAACGTTGGCTAAACAACAGGGCTGTGGTCAATTTGCAACCTTACTTGCGGTATACATGCTGTGGTTGCATAAACTGACCCGAGAGTCGATTGTTACTGTGGCTATTCCTGTATCAGATAGGCAGCTGCTTGCCGAGCGTCATGACTCTGCGTTGTTAGACCAAGGATTGGTGGGTTATTGTACCAATATCTTGCCTATCACGGTTAATGTAGAAGCAGCTAGAGATGTTGCCTCGCTAGTGAAAATGGTGCAAACCCAACTGCTTGATGCCTTCGAGCACCAACACTATCCGTATTCGGCGTTAACTCATCAAAAGGTGAATTTGCCTGCGACTTTGTTTAACTTGGATAAGGTACAGAGTTTACCTGATTTTGCAGGATTAACAGCACAGGATGTAAGTAGTTCAGCGCAATATGGTCAATTTGAGTTAAGTTGTAACCTTGTCTGTATTGAGCAGCAATGGTCTTTGCAGGTTGAGTTCAATAAAGGCAAGTTTGAGCGTGGTATGGTTGAGCACCATGTGCAAAGCCTGATGTCATTATTCGGTGAATTACAAAGTAGTGACACATTGTCGAGCAGAGCGTGTTCATTGCTGGATAATCAGCAATACCATAGTGTGCTACTTGCACCTCTACAACAAGGCCAGTGCGAGCTGCCAATCAGTGCAAGTGTGGTAAGTGATTTTGCAGATGTGGTAAAGCGTTACCCTGAGCATATTGCGCTTCAAAGTGAACAACAAAGCTTGAGCTATCGTGAACTTGACGAGCGGGTAAATCAAATGGCGCGATACCTAGCTAAAAAAGGGGTATCTGAAGGACAGTTGATTGCCATCGCATTACCAAGACGCAATGAATTGCTTATCACCATAATGGCGATTATGAAGCTTGGCGCGGCATACTTGCCACTGGATTTAGCCTACCCAGAATCACGCATCAAAGACATTCTTGATGATGCTAACGTCACAATGCTGATATGTGATAGCCAAAGTGACGGTAGTGTTGTGGTGCAGCAAAGTGGCTACAGCGTTGTTGATATAGACAACGATGCACAGCGAATCGCGGCACAAAGTAACACTTCATGCTCGGTGGATTTAACCGCGGAACATCGCGCTTATGTTATTTACACTTCCGGTTCTACCGGCCGTCCTAAAGGCGTTGAAATTAGCCACGGTGGGCTTATTAATTTTCTCAGAGCAATGCAAGTTGAGCCCGGGATACATGTCGATGATAAGCTGCTTGCGGTTACGACCATAGCGTTTGACATTGCTATGCTGGAATTGCTTTTGCCGTTAACGGTTGGCGCAACAACCGTGATGGCAAACGAACAAGTTTGCAGTGACCCCAACGCTATCGTATCGCTTATCAACAGCGCCAATATCACTATCATACAAGCCACGCCAACTTTATGGCGATTATTACTGCGTACAGAACCCCGCTGTGCTAATGGGCTCAAGGTTTTATGTGGCGGCGAGCCGTTAGATCAAGCACTTGCAAGCGAAGTGCTGGTCCACGGTGGCGAGCTTTGGAACATGTATGGCCCCACAGAAACAACGATTTGGTCAGCAGTTAGCCACGTTACAGATGCACAGCACATCACCATAGGTGCTGGAATTGCCAATACTAGTTTATTGGTGATGGACGAATTAGCGCAAAACCACGCCTTGCCATTGCCAATTGGTGTCTGGGGGGAATTATGGATTGGTGGTGCAGGGGTCGCAAAGGGCTACCTAAATAGAGCCGCACTAACCGATGAACGGTTTGTCAATCATGAGTTTGTTTCACAGCTGCAACAGCGTGTCTATAAAACGGGTGATAGAGCAAGGCGTTTGGCTGACGGTCGTATTGAGCTACAAGGTCGATTAGACCAACAGGTTAAACTAAATGGTCATCGCATCGAGTTGGGTGAAATCGAATACCATATTTCGCAGTTGCTTGGCTGCTCTTACGTCAAGGTACTCATTGTCTCTCCAAGCACTGGCCAAAACGCACTATGTGCCTATTGTTTGGATGCAGAGCAATTGCAGTCCCGTTGGACACTCCCTTTGCTACGTCAACAGCTAGCACAGTATTTACCGAACTACATGCTACCTGAACACCTTTGTTGGTTAACGCATTGGCCAACCACTGCAAATGGTAAGTTGGATACTAAAGCATTACCTGATGTGCAACCTCAGCGGGTAGGCGATTGTGAGATGCAATTGCCACATACACCCAGCGAAGAGGTGCTACTGAAATGTTATTTAAACATTTTACAGCGTGAAAAGCTCAGTACCACACAAAGCTTTTTTGACGGCGGCGGTAATTCGGTACTGGCAATGCAACTGGTATCGAATATCAACACGGAATTTGGGGTACGTATCACGGTTGCAGATGTTTTTGATTACCCGAGCGTATTACAACTTGCTCAACGTATTGACGACTTGTTGAGTGCTCGCTCAGCAGCCAGTGCCGCCCCTAAAGTACAGCAGGTTAGCGATGTAGTTAGTGGCCGAGATATCAGTGACGCGTTAGCGGATCAATCCATGACGGAGATGGACTTGTAATAATGGATAATTCAGCAATTCAAAGTTTGTTGGCCGAACTCGACGGCCTAGGTATTTATGTGTATCTGCAAGATGGTAAGTTAAAGCTCAGAACCAAATTAGCGAGTGTGCCAAGTGAACAGTTAGCGCGAATTAAGGCGCAAAAGGACCAGCTAATCGCTTACATGCAGCAGCATAATAAAAAGCAGGGCCGGTTATCATCAGCGCAACAACGAATTTGGTTTATCTCGCAATATGAAGGCCAATCTAACGCCTATAACATGGCAGGGGTGGTGAAGCTTTCAAGGCCTGTTACGCTTCGTCAGGCTAATGATGCAATAGGTAGTTTGCTAATGCGTCATGAAGTGCTCAGATCTAACTTTAAATATGATGAGCAAGGGGCAATTCAATGCATTAACGAACGCCCAGAGTTTGCTTTGCAGGCGCAACCAGTGGCCCCAAATGTCAGTAAATCTGACATTGTTAAGCGTTTAGATAAAGAACTAAGCTATTGTTTTGACCTTGAACATGATTTGTTGCTACGTGCCACTTTGTTTGTGGATGAAAGCACTCAGCAGGGGCAGTGGCTTTATGTTGCGATGCATCATATTGTCGCCGACGGTTGGTCTGTTGGGCTGTTTGTGCAAGCCTTACTGGAGGAGCTCAATGGGCAAAGTAACGGCGCGACTTCACACGCTTTACAATACTTGGATTATGTACACTGGGAGCAGCAATACCAACGTACCGATGAGTATCAAAATCAGTTAGGGTATTGGCGCGAGCAGCTAACAGAACTTGAATTGTTCGAGCTGCCCACTAGTTACCCTCGCAATGCCAACAAAAGCTATCGTGGTCGTACACATCACTTTGTGATTGATGGCCCACGGTTAGCGTCCTTCAACAGCCAGTGTAAGTCTTTAGAAATCACACAATTTGCCGGCTTGTTGAGTGTTTTTTACGCGCTGTTGCACCGCTATAGTCAAAAGCTGGATATCATCTTGGGCGTGCCAGTGCTCAATCGCTCGATGGCAGAATTTGAATCGATGATCGGTTGCTTTATCAATACCTTACCTTTGCGAGTTCAGGTTGATGAAGCTATCAACTTTTGCACGTTGACTGCTCAGGTAAAAGAGACTGTAAAACAAGGTTTAGCGCATCAAAACGTGGCAATCGAAGATATTATTCGCTCCCTTGACTTGACCAAGTCCAGTGCCCATTCGGCGTTGTTCCAAGTATTGTTTAATTACAATGGGGTTGGACTTGATACATTGTCAAACGGTGATTTATCTGCACAAGTGTTCCCGGTTGATAACCATAGCGCTAAATTCGACCTAACGTTAAACATTACCCAAACTGATGCGGGTTTGGCCGCAACCATTGATTATTGTGACAGTTTATTCGATGCACAATTAATGAATGATCTCGGTGATGATTTTGTCGCACTCACAGAGGCGTTTTACACGCAACCTGACAGTCCAATAACACAACTTCAACTGCCAAGTATCCTTAGGGCAAATCAATTACTAGACAATCAGGCTAAAGCGAACAGTCACTCGGTTTTGGAATCAATCTTAACGCATGGTCAAACCCATCCAGAAAAGATTGCATTGCTTGAACAGGGCACTGAACCACGACAGCTCAGTTATGGTGAACTTGATAGGCAAAGTGCACTAGTTGCACACTCTATCTGTAAACATAAGCAGTTCTCGGGTTACGCACCTATTGCACTTTTGGTGCCGCGTACCATCAACAGTGTGGTGGCGATGATGGCGGTGTTACGTTCGGGTCATGCTTATTTACCGCTTGAACAAGGCACACCTGTTAGTCGAATCATCGAAGTGCTGCATCAAGCACAGTTTGCAATCTAATTGTTATTGATGATACGTCATTATCTGATGCGGATTTGGACACATTAAGTCATGCACAAATTCATAGTCATAGATTTAGCCAACTAGACCAAGGCGACATAGCAGCACACCAAGCCGTAGATATCGATAACAGCGATTGTGCTTATGTGATGTTTACTTCGGGTTCAACGGGGAAACCAAAAGGTGTCATGATCTCTCATCATGCATTGAATAGTTATGTTGCCGGGGTGAGTGAAGTGTTGGAGGTGTCATCACAGACGCGTTCAGCGATTGTAACAGGCTTAGCGACCGATTTATGTTTAACAGGGCTATATCCTGTGTTGGCGCAAGGAGGTTGCGTAGCATTAATCGCGGCAAACAGTGAGTTTTCAGAGCCACAGCAAATCGTAACAGAACTTATAGACAGCCAAGCTAACTTTATTAAGATCACACCGTCTTTTGCCAATGAGTTACTGCCGCAAATAGCTGAATTAACAAACAAGCCAGCCATTGAACAATGGGTGCTAGGCGGGGAGGCGCTCACCGATAAACTCGTTTGCCAAATAAGACGTAATTTTCCAAAGGCAAACATCGTCAACCATTACGGCCCAACTGAAACTTGTGTTGGCGTAACGTGTAATCAGCTTACATCTGAAAGTACGCAGAATTGGGGCAGCTTCAGCATAGGTAAGCCGCTTTGCCACGTAGAAGTTAAAATTCTTAATGAGCAGCAACAGGGCGTACCAGTGGGTATGCCTGGTGAGCTATATATTGGTGGCCAAAGTGTTGCGTTAGGCTATATCAATGCGTCGCAATTGACGGAAAAGTATTTCGTCACTTTAGAGAATAACCAGCGGTTTTATCGTAGCGGCGATCGTGTCAGATTGAATCAAGCGGGTGAGATTGAGTACCTCGGTAGGTTAGACAATCAGCCTAAAGTTCGTGGCTATCGCGTGGACTTAACTGATATTGAAGCCAAACTTAATGCGCTACCTGAGGTTAAAGTTGCTGCGGTGGTTTGCCAATCAAGCAACGGCCACACAAGTTTGATTGCGCATGTGGTTGCCAAGCACAGTGCACTCAGTGCCAAACAGCAGCAACACCGTATTAAGTCTGAACTAAAGTTACGTCTGGCAGAGCCTATGATCCCAAGTGTGATAGTGCTACATGATAAGCTACCCATGCTTGCAAATGGCAAAATAGATCGCACACAACTGTTACAACATAAACCAGCGTTATCCGTTGCAAGTAATGACGCGGGTAACAGTGCTCAAACACCATTGCAAAATGAGCTGGTATGCTTGTTTAAGCAAATTGTTGCCTGCGATTATGTGGGTATCCATGATGACTTTTTTGCCATCGGTGGTCATTCGTTGTTAGCAATGCGTTTGCTGAACCAAATACGTGCGAAGTTGGGGTATACATTAACGCTGAAAGAAATTTTTGCCAATCCAAGCGTGGCCGAACTTGCGCATACGATTGAATCTCAGAACAAACAAAGTATTACCCAGCCAGAGGTGTTAGAACCACATTCATTATTTGGTGAGCATCCGTTATCGTTTTCTCAGCAACGCTTATGGTTTGTTGACCAGATGCAAGGGCATAGTAGTCAGTACAACTTACAGGGTGTTTTTAAGTTGGCTGGTCAATTAGATATTGATGCACTGACACTGGCCTTTTCACAGGTCATTGAGCAACAAAGTATTTTGCGCTTTAACTACCGAAAGGACACACAAGGGCAAGCGATTCAATATCTTAATAATGACCATGTGGTTAACATTATCCAACACGATCTCAGCGAGTACGATACGCAGACCCAAGCCCGTGAATTAGACAAAGCGATATTCGCCGACTACCAACATAGCTTCGATTTAACATCGGATTTGATGCTGCGAGTTACGCTCCTTAAATTGAGTGAACAGCAACATACTTTGATAGTGACAATGCATCACATTGTATCAGATGGTTGGTCTATCGACTTGTTGTGTCAGTCGTTATCAACAGCGTATCAAAGTATTCGCCGCGGAGCACCAAGCTTAGCAGCACCACAATACAGCTATATCGATTATGTTTATTGGCAGCGAGCCCAGCAAGTGACAGCAACGACCACGCAGGATCTTGAGTATTGGCGAGCACAGCTTGCAGATGCACCCAAGGTGCATGAATTGCCAACAGATCGTGAGCGTAGCAATAAGGTCATTGCCGGCGGCGCACTGTATTGTCAACGCTTACCAAATCCATTAGCACGACAGCTTAGAGAGTTTGTAAAAAGTTCGGGCCATACCTTATTTGTGACATTGCAAACAGTCTTCGCTTTGTGGCTGAGTCGAGTATCTAATCAACATAGAGTCATGATTGGCACACCGGTATCTGGTCGAGCACGTACTGAATTTGAAGCCATTATTGGCAACTTCATTAATACCCTTGTGCTTAGTAGTGAGTTTGATGCACATACCACTTTCGAACAGGCATTAAGTCACGCTAAGACAACATTGAATGATGCATTGAAACACCAGCAATTGCCTTTTGATGCCTTGGTTGATGCGTTGGCAGGCGAGCGCAGTTTGGCAATTCATCCGCTGATGCAAATCGTATTTAGGGTGAATAATCAAGTCAATGAAGCACTGGAACTAGATGGTTTGCAGGTTGATATTTACGACACGCAAGTGCGCAGTGCCAAACTCGATTTAGAAGTGAGCGTGATTGATGACGGTGACACTATGGTTATGGAGTGGCTATATGACACCGCCCTTTGGGATCACAATAGTGTGGTGCAGTTTTTTGAGCAATATTGCCATGTGCTCACTCAGTGTCTTGCTAATCACACATGTCAGGTTAAGCAGCTAGAATTATGTGCACCAGCACAGCGGCAGCAGTTGTTAGCACACGCACAGGTTTTGGAGGTTGACTCACAAGAGCAACATTGGCATCACCGCTTTGCTTTTCAAGTCGCGTCTCAGCCTCACGCAATTGCTGTGCGCGATGGCGAGTTGACGCTCAGTTACGAACGATTAGATAAGTTGTCCAATCAGTTAGCGCAATGTCTCATAGAAATGGCCTTTGAACCACAAAGTCGTATTGGCATTTTATTACCTTCTTGTGCACAAATGGTGGTTGCCGTACTTGCGATTTTAAAAGCGCAACATGTGTATGTGCCGCTACATAAAGACATGCCCGCTAAAGGGTTAGCAGATATCGTTGAAGATGCCGATATGGTGATGATATTGGCGTTCAGTGAAGAGACTGAAAAATTGATCGACAGTGGCACGGACTTCTTGCTGTTAGATGATATTTTTGACTTTGAGTCTAACTTTAGTGGCTACAGCGATGCTTTGCCTGATAGTGAACAAGAGAGCTCAGTTGCCACACAGGATCTTGATGCCTTGTGTTATATCATTTACACCTCTGGGTCGACAGGCAAACCTAAGGGGGTGGCGATCACCCATAAAAACCTCAATGCCTATTTGCAACATGCCTGTGATCATTATCTTAGTAAACCTTCGTTACGCGAGTCAGTGGTAAGCACCCCGTTGGCCTTTGACGCGACGGTTACATCACTTATTCCCATGTTGATGTGTGGCGGGGCCGTTACATTACTCAATGAAGGTCCTGAGCAACTTTCTTTGTTGGTTGCCACATTATTCAGCTCGCAATCCAATAAGCTCTTTAAGTTGACGCCTGCACATTTACGTATTGTTTTAGCTCTATCAACTCACTTTGAAGTAGGTGATGGTGAACATACTTTGGTCGTTGGTGGTGAAGCTTTGAGTGCGGATTTATTACTCGCGCTCAGAGAAAAGCTACCTCGTTGCCGTTGGGTCAATGAATATGGGCCTACAGAGACCACTGTGGGGTCCAGCGTTTATGTTATTGAATCTGATAGTGAACTTGAGCAATTAACAAAAGTACCAGATGTACCGATAGGCCTACCAATTGCACAGGCAGGAATGCTGGTTGTGGATCAATATGATCACATTGTGCCAGTGGGAGTTGAAGGGGAGTTGTTGATATCAGGTCCAGTATTGAGCCTAGGCTATATCAACCGCGACCAGCTCAATAGTGAAAAGTTTGTCGAACTCATTTTACCAGCGTGCAATGGTGGGGTTATCAAGCAGCGTTTCTATCGCACCGGAGACAAGGTACGCTGGCAAGCGGACAGCAACGGATCGCCTTGTTATTTGCGATATTGTGGTCGTCAAGACAATGTCGTCAAATTGCGTGGTTACCGAATTGATGTCGGCGCGATATGTCACCATTTATTGGCGATACCTGAAGTTACCGATTGTGCAGTAACATTAGATGAACAAAAAGGCTCGTTATGTGCACACTATGTATGCGCCTCTAACAATTCAGACAATGAACAGCGATACAAAAATCATCTCGCTGAATTTCTGCCGTCATACATGGTGCCAAGTCAATTTCACCGTGTGGACGCACTACCACTTACAAGCAATGCGAAGGTTGACATTAACGCGCTGAAAGAAAGTGTTAAGCGTGCATCCGGCCAAGCTTCTGAACGGATTGAGCTGACCGCACTAAGTCCACTGCAAGCCTATCTATTACAATTATTTAGCGAACTATTATCCCGTGATGACGTTGCTTTAAATGATAACTTCTTTGAGCTTGGTGGACATTCATTGCTGGCCATTCGCTTGATAAGTCATATCCGAGATGAAAAGCAATTCGACGTCACGCTTGAGCAGCTATTCAAAACGCCGAGTATATCGACTTTGGCTCAGGCGCTTGAACACAGTCCCCAAATAAAGCCCTCAGATGGCATTGTGCCAGTGGCACGAACACAGCGTTTACCACTGTCTTATGCTCAGCAGCGTCTTTGGCTCATAGAGCAAGTACAACAAGGTTCAATGCAGTACCATATGCCGGCAAGCTTTGAGTTCAAAGGACAGTTGGATGTACCAGCCCTTAAGCAAGCCCTACATGCGATTATTGAACGACATGAAGTGTTGCGCAGTATTATTTTACCGGGCAGTAGCGGCGAACAGCCAGAGCAGTTGGTCAATGATCAATTTAGTGTACCGCTACAAGTTGTTGATCTATCTTCACTTGACAAGCAAGCTCAAGAACAAAAGTGGCGCGAGTTAATGACTCATGCCATTGAGCAACCATTTGATCTTTCGTCGGATCTACTGATCAGAGTGTTGCTTGTGCGCCTTAATGCACAGCAATATCGAGTGCATTTTAACATGCATCACATTGCCAGTGATGGTTGGTCTATGGCCATTTTAGTCAAAGAGTTTATGGCTTTTTACCGTCACTTTAGCAAAGAATCAGGCTATCAATTGCCTGCGACATATTTACAGCCATTACCTGTGCAATATGCGGATTTTGCCCATTGGCAACGCCAAGATAAGCACCAGCAAAGCATCACACAGTCTTTGGGCTATTGGCGGTCTCATTTACAAGACTATCCACCGCTACATCAATTGCCGCTGGATCATCCCAGACCAACTTTGCAGCAGTTAGCGGGTGATAGATTAATACAAAATTTGTCTGTCGAGCAGCTAGCGGCGATCAAGCAGCAGTGTACACAGCACGGGGTGACCTTATTTATGTGGTTGCATAGTGTGTTCTCATTAACAGTGATGCGCTTTAGCCAAACACGAGATGTGATGACGGGCTCGCCAGTGGCGGGTAGAGAAAACGCTGAACTTGCCAACTTAATCGGCTTTTTTGTTAACACACTGGTGATCCGTTCCCGTGTTGATGAGCAAATGAATTTTGTGGATTTCTTAACGCAGCAAAAACAAGTAGTGCTAGATGCGTTTAAACATCAAGCTGTGCCGTTTGAGCAGTTAGTTGAGACGCTAAACCCTGCACGTGATTTAGCCCACCAGCCATTATTTCAAATACTGTTTGCTCTACAAAACAACGAAGTGGTGGAGTTTAACTTGCCTACGCTTAAGGTAGAACAGCTACCCGATGATGGACACAACATGAAGTTCGATTTGGAAGTGAATGCCATCGAGTCAGATACAGGTGTCGAGCTACAATGGAACTTCGCAACGTCATTGTTTAAGAAATCAAGTGTCCGCGTAATGGCAAACGCATTTAATGTCATGATCGATGCGTTACTAGAAAACCCAAATCGTTTGGTTGATGCCATCCCCGTTATGACTGAACAACAGCAAACAGAGTTGTTACTCGCGCATACTCACCAGAGCGCTATCACCAACAGCGCAGCGCTACTGACACGCTTCGATGACGCGGTAACACGCCATGGCGAAGCAGTTGCCGTGATTGCGCCGGATAACAGTGAGCTAAGCTATAGAGCACTACAGCGACAAGCGAGGCAGCTCGCTACCTACATCAAGGCGCAAGGCGTTAATCAAGGTGATAACATTGCGATTTGCTTGCCTGCCTCGAGTGAGATGATAGTTGCGATGCTGGCTGTCTGGCAGCTCGGCTGTGCTTATGTACCGATTGATCCCAAATTACCCAAACAGCGCATAAAATTCATTTTGCAGGACTGTCATGCGCAGGCGTTAATTGTAAACACAGCCTTATTTGACTTGGCAACCTTGACTGAGCAGGTTCATGCAATCACGGTTGATGGGGATACATGCTGGCAAGATATGCCACCACTGGATGTTCAGCCAAATATTGATCCTCAGGCGCTCGCCTATGTGATCTATACCTCGGGTACCACGGGACAGCCAAAAGGGGTGACAATTAGCCACGCAAACTTGGCTGTGTATTTGGCGCATGTTGAGGACAATTACTTAAATCCAGCGCTCACATGCTCGATAGTCAGTACACCTTTAGCGTTTGACGCAACCGTCACATCTATATGGGGCGCGTTGTTACATGGTATTAGCGTTAAGGTTGTGAGCGATGATGACACTCAGTTGGAAGCGTTGAGTACAGAACTGTTCAGCGGATCGGCGAAGCTTTTCAAGCTCACTCCAGCCCATTTACAAGGGATTCTGAATATCGGTGCAGATAAAGAGGTGTTAATTGAACACACGGTGGTAGTTGGTGGGGAAGCATTAGCAACTAAGGTGCTGGAACAGTTGAGCCACAGGTTACCGAATGTGTTATGGGTGAACGAGTATGGTCCAACAGAAGCGACAGTGGGTACATGTGTTTATTACGCTCGTGAGGAGCAGATCCGAACCTTAGTAGCTCAAGGTGAGCATAGTGTGCCAATTGGTCGTGCTATCGCAAATACCCAACTTGTGGTGTTAGACGAGCAACAAACCCCAGTACCTTTGGGGGTTGTGGGTGAGTTATACATCGCAGGTAACAACCTCGCCAATGGTTATTTAGGGCAACCGCAACTCAGTGCACAAAAGTTTGTTTCCATATCTTTGTCTGCCAATAGTGAGGCCATACGACTTTACAGAACCGGTGACAAGGTGCGCTGGCTTTCGAACGAGGATGCTCAAGCTGACCAATTACAGTTTTACGGACGAACAGACCATCAGGTTAAATTACGCGGTTACCGTATTGAATTAGGTGATATTACGCATTACGTGAACAAACTTGCTGATGTCAAAGAAGCTGTTGTTGCACTAAATAGTGAAGGGTCAAATTTAGAAGCTTACATTGTCCCGACATCGGACAATGGGCAATTTACCAATCAGCATGGTGCTGTGTTGAGCGCATCTGAGGCTGCACCATTATTGGCTCAGTTGGCCGAATATTTACCCGCGTACATGTTGCCGCAAAAGTTTGTGGTGTTTGAGCAACTACCACTTACAAACAATGGCAAAATAGACCTCAATGCACTTCAGACGATGGCAAATTCAACCGTCATCAGTACCGAGAATGTGGCACCTAGAAATGACTTTGAACACACACTTCAGCATATTTTCGCCGCATTATTAAAGGTCGAAACCCTAGGGATTACCGATAACTTCTTTGCGTTGGGCGGCCACTCATTGTTGGCAACCCAATGTGCAGCATTGATAAAAGAGCAGTTAGATATTGATATGCCTGTGCGTGTACTGTTTGAGCGGCCAACCATTGCGGCAATATCACAGTGGTATGCAATTCATCAGGCGGTTAACGATGCCACACCGAGCGATAGTCAAAGTGATACTTCTGAAGAGATGTTTTTGTAATGAATGAGCAGACTTTATTAATTGAAAACTTGATCGGCGAAGCACTGGCCGCGGGTATTACCCTGTATGAAAAAAATGGTGGCTTGGCATTTAAGCAAAGCGGTGACTTCCCCGATGCATTGAAAGCTCGGATTATTGCCAACAAAGCGCAGATCATTGAGTACTTTGTACAACAAAAATTTACTCAAAGTGGTAGTAAAAGTGATAGTAAAGAGCTAGTTGCAGTATCTCGTGATGCGTCTATCCCCCTTAGTTTTGCTCAAGAAGGGTTGTGGTTTATAGAGCAATTGCAAGGCTCTAAGCAGTATTATATGCCCGCTGAATTTAAATTACATGGCAATATTGACGTGAGTATTTTCAAGCAAACCATCGCTGAGATTATTGCGCGTCATGAGTTATTACGTACCCAGTTTATTGCAGATGAGCAGGGCGTACCACAGCAGCGCATACAAGCAACGATGAATACGCCATTTACATGGATAAATGCGAGTGAATTTGCGCCATCAGAGCGCGCTGCTCAAATTCAGCAGGTATTGGTAAATCATCAGGCACAAGCGTTTGATTTGAGTCACGGACCTCTGTTGCGTGTATTGTTGGTGTCAGATGCAAATGAACATTGGTTAGCCTTTAACATGCATCACATCATTTCAGATGGAGCGTCATTAGCGCGTTTGGTGATGGAAATAGAAACTATCTATGCCGCGCGATTGTCAGGCACCGAGCCTGCCTTGCCAGTCTTATCGATTCAATATGCGGATTATTCGCATTGGCAAAGAGATACGCTAAACAGTGAGTATCTGGCAACTGCCACCAGCTACTGGAAAAACCAGTTAACAGACTTAGAGCCCATTCAATCTTTACCCACAGACAGGCCAAGACCGGCGGTACAGGCTTTGGCTGGGCAGGTGTTCCATCAGCAATTGAGTGTTGCAACCAAGCATAAACTGCTTGAACAAAGCGCTAAGCAAAATGTCACGCCATTTATGTGGGTATTAAGTTGTTTTATGCTGTTTATTGGTCGCTTGAATCAAGCTGACAAGGTACTTATTGGCACGCCTGTATTGGGGCGTATTCATCCCAAACTTGAGCCTCTTATTGGCTTGTTCGTCAACACCATAGTGATCCCCGCCGATCTTGATGACAACAGTGACTTTACTGTTTGGTTGCAAAAGCAAAAAGAGCAAATCTTACAGGCGTTTGAATATCAAAATATGCCGTTTGATAAATTGGTTGATGCATTGCACTGCAAACGAGATTTAAGCCATCATCCATTGGTTCAAATCTTGTTTACGCTTGAGCAGACAGAGCAAGGGGCGTTTAGCCTACCAGGACTGACCATTGAAGAAGCGCGCGTGCAACAGAGCGAGTGTGCAATCAAATGTGACCTTGAATTAAATGTGCAACTAAATGAGCACGGTGTGTTGCTCAATTGGAAGTTTGACAGCGCATTGTATGACTTAGCGACCATAAGCAACTGGGCCGACAGCTTCGCCTTGCTGTTGGAGCATGTTAGTGTTTCTCCCAATACAGTGTGTGCGCATATTCCCATGGTAACTGAACGGCAAAAACAGGCATTACTTGCTCAGCCACAGTGTCACAATGTGAGTTGGCCACAAGCTGAAAACTTAGTGAGTATATTTGAGCGACAAGTTGAACGCTTTGGCTCGCATATCGCACTCAGCGATGAACATAATGTATTAACCTATAGCGCACTCAACCAGCGTGCCAATGAGTTAGCCCATGTGCTGTTAGCACAAGGGGTCAGTAAAGAACAAATGATCCCAGTCAGTGTGAGCCGCAGCGTGGACCTGGTGGTAACGCTGCTGGCGATATTAAAAGCGGGATGTGCTTATGTTCCGATTGACCCAGATTATCCGCAAGACCGCATTGATTACATCATCAACGATGTGAACTCTACAAAGCAAAATCGCAGCTTGCTGATTTGTGATGAGTCGTGCTACCAACGCTTCCAGTCTCTAGCCGACGATGTGATCAACATCAGCGACGGTGATATTTACCATGGGGGCAAAAACACCGCTAATCCAAATATTGAAATCCGACCCGAATATCTGGCCTACATGATTTATACCTCGGGAACAACCGGGCGACCAAAAGGTGTGCAAATTGAACATCGTCAGGTAGTAAGGTTACTGTTTACCGAGCCAAGTCTATTTGATTTTAATGAGCACGATGTTTGGACCTTATTCCATTCTTTTTGTTTTGATTTTTCGGTATGGGAGATGTACGGCGCGTTGTTGTTCGGTGGCCGCTTGGTGGTGGTCAGTACCGCTCAAAGCAAAGACAGCAACGCCTTTGCAAAGCTGCTCATTGAACAACAGGTAAGTGTCCTAAACCAAACGCCTAGCGCATTTTATGTGCTACAAAGCAGCATGCTCGCGCTCAAAGACACTCAACTGGCACAAAGCCGTATCCGTTATGTCATTTTTGGTGGGGAAGCCCTTGCACCCGCTAAGCTTGCACCGTGGGCTAAGCGCTTCAATAACTGTGCGTTAATCAATATGTACGGCATCACTGAAACCACAGTTCATGTTACCTTTAAACGTATAACTGGGGATGAAATATCCCAAGGTGCTAGCAACATAGGTCATCCTATTCCTACCACATCTTGTTACGTACTGGATAGACAACAACAGTTACTGCCACCGGGCGCTATGGGAGAATTATATGTTGGCGGGCAGGGTGTTTGTCGCGGTTACTGGCAACGAGATGACCTAAATGTTGAGCGCTTTATCGCCGACCCATTTACTCACAATGGTAAGCTCTACAAAACTGGCGATCTGGTGCGTTATTTAGCCAGTGGCGAACTGCTATATATCAGCCGTATAGACGATCAGGTTAAAGTAAGGGGCTACCGCATTGAATTGGGAGAAATAGAAAACCAGCTTCGCACCCACCCTTGGCTTGCAGAAGTGGTGGTGCTACTTAATCGTGATGACACGTTAGGCGCGAGGATTTGCGCTTTTGTGGTGCTTGATGCGCAGGCGCAATTTGATGACTTAACATCACAGACACAGCAATATTTGCGTCAGACACTGCCCGAATTTATGCTACCAAGTAGTGTTATTGCGGTATCCGAGATGCCTCTGACAGTGAATGGTAAGGTGGACAAAAAAGCTTTGTTGGCACTGGATGTGGTGGGGCCAAGTGATGAGTTTACCGAGCCTAATACGCCCATTGAAAAACTCATTGCCGATTGCTTTTCTGAAGTCCTTCAAGTGCCTAAGGTTGGACGTGACTGTCACTTCTTTCGGTTGGGTGGACATTCATTGCTGGCCACGCAGGTGATTACCAGATTACGCGAGCAGGCCAAACTCAATGTCACCTTAAAAGATTTATTCCAGCAACCCAAAGTTAAATCTCTTGCCGCACTTGCCCAAAGCAACCAAACACAGCGCCATGATAGCCAAGATATTATGCCGCAAGCTCGTGCTAAGCAGTCGATGTTGCCGCTGTCATTTGCACAACAGCGCTTGTGGAGCATCGACCAAATTCAACAAGGCAGTCTTGAATACCATATGAGTGCAGCATTTGCGCTTAAAGGCATGCTCAACATTGATGCTTTTACGCAGGCTTGGCAGGCCATTGTCGCGCGTCACGAGGTATTAAGAACCTGTATTGTTAAGGACCAAGACGGCAGACCGATTCAGAAAGTTAATGAAGTACGCGGTGATATTGTTAACTATGTCGACAGCACTGCACTGAGTGATGAACAAAAGCGCAGAGTGTGGTTGAAGGTATTACGTGATGACCGACAAACACCATTTAAACTAGACAGTGATTTGATGATCCGTGTTGTGCTGGTGAAATGGCAATGCGATGACTACAGGTTACTGGTCAATATGCACCACATTGCATCGGACGCTAAATCTCTGGATATTTTGGTTACTGAGTTTAGCCATTTTTATCATCACTATGCTCATACTCAGGCGTTACCTGAAAACCTCAGAAATGCTTTACCAATTCAATATGCTGATTACGCACTTTGGCAAAGAAAGACTTTAACCGCTGAGTCGCTCGAACAACATAGAGCGTTTTGGTTGGAACATTTATCTGGTGCGCCCCCTTTACACCAGTTACCACTGGATAAACCTAGAACGAAACAGCTTTCGACGCAGGGCGCGCACGTTACGCAAAAGTTCAGCAAAGCCACCTGTGAAGCTATTCGGGCGCACTGTCAGCGTTTGGATATTACAGCATTTACTTGGCTACACAGCGCTTATTCATTGCTAATAGCTCGGTATAGCAATAGTTGCGATGTTGTAATTGGAGCGCCATTTTCGGGTCGACATCACACACAGCTCGAACCATTGGTAGGCTTTTTTGTAAACACTTTGCCTATTCGCACTGTTTTGACACCAAAAATGAGTTTTGAAGGCTTGTTACTACAGCAAAAGAAAACGCTGCAAGAGATACATCAACATCAGCATATGCCTTTTGAGCAAATTGTTGAGCAGTTAAAGCTCAGTAGAGACCTAAGTCATCAAAGTGTTTTTCAGCTGACCTTCTCATTGAACCCAAAAATTGATACGAGGCTAAAGCTGGCAGGTCTTGAGAGCAGTGCCATAGCAACGCTTTCAGAACAGGTAAAGTTTGATATTGAACTTAGCTGCACTGAGGAACTTAATGCTCAAGGACAGCCTCATATGCGCTTTACTTGGGCATATAACAAGCATTTGTTTAGTGAACATACCATTTCAGCCATGGCCAATGCCTTTGCAGTGCTTGTAGAGCAGATTATTCAGACGCCAAATCGCAGTGTGTTTGAGTTGCCGTTACTTACTCAAGAGCAGATCCCAGACCATATATTACATGGTAAATATAGCGAAGATGGCCATGGGCAAACGGTTATTGACCAGATAGCCAGTATTGCACACAGCCATGAGTCAAAAGACAACGTTGCGCTGGTAGACCCAACAAATACTCAAACGGTCACCTATCATTATTTAGAGCAGCGTAGTACTGAGTTGGCTAAGTATCTTTTGGCAAATGGACTATTAGCTGAACAGTGCGTGATGGTCAGTATGGCGTCGGGTATTGATTTAGTGGTGACGTTGCTTGCAGTCTTGAAAGCAGGTGGCTGTTACGTACCAGTAGACCCAAACTATCCTCAGGCGAGAATCGATTTTATTGCGTCAGATTGTAAGGCCAAATGGCTCATTACTCGAAGCCGCAATATCGATAAATTCTCTACGTTGGTACAAACTGATTGTCATGTGCTGTGTATTGATGATTACCATCTAGAACACGATATTTTTGTTGCATCCAAAGAGGTAAAGAGTCTACCTGTTGTTAAGCCAGAGCAGCTCGCTTATGTGATTTACACCTCAGGCACCACGGGTAATCCCAAAGGGGTCATGATCCCACATCATGGTTTGATGAATTTGTGTCTTTGGCATCGTCGTGCGTTTGATGTATCTGAACAAAGTGTTGCTAGTCAAACCGCAAATATCGCATTTGACGCAGCTGCATGGGAGTTATGGCCGTATTTGTGTCGTGGCGCAACGGTCGTTACTATCGCCAGAGACACCTTGAACTCACCATCAGCATTATCTAGTGTGCTGACGCGTAACAAAGTAACGCATTGTTTTTTAGCGACTCCAATCGCTGAAGTGATGCTGGCTGATAAAGAATTTGCCCCCCAATATTTACACTATTTGCTAGTAGGTGGAGACAAGCTCAATCAAGTGGATGTGAGTGAACGTCCCTTTACCGTGGTAAACAACTATGGACCCACCGAAGCGTCCGTCGTCGCGACCTCAGGGACTGTGGTAAGTAATAAACAAGCACCAGATATAGGTTCACCCATAGATAATACCAGTTTGTATATCCTTGATGACTTACGCCACCCTGTACCAAAAGGAATGGTGGGAGAGCTTTATGTTGCTGGAGAAGGATTGGCTAGAGGGTATTTATGCCAAGAGCAGCTCACTGAACAGCGCTTTGTGACACTCAATTGCGAGCAAGGCAAAGCGGTTAGAGCATATCAGACCGGCGATTTGGTACGTTGTGTAGACAATAACAGAATTGCATATGTTGGTCGTAACGATGAGCAGGTTAAACTGCGCGGTTACCGTATTGAACTTGCAGAGATTGAACAGGTTTTGTTAAGTCATCATTTGGTTGATGAATGTGTTGTACAGATTTGCACGTCAGCTAAAAGCGTCAAGCAGTTGGTGGCGTTTATCGTTTCAAATGGCAATACCGAGCGAACTGTGCACGATGCAGCCACGCAATTAGTCACTTGCAAACTGCCAGTGTACATGCACCCAAGCCATTACATCTTGATTCAGCAGTTGCCGTTAACGGCTCACGGTAAGATTGATCATAGAGCCTTGAATGAACTTGCTTTCAACTCAGAGCCGGTTGTGTCAACTAGCAACAGTGAGAGCAGTGAACCGCTTAACTCAACACAATCACACTTGCTCAAAATCTATCGTGAAGTACTGAATAACGACGCGTTTACAGCACGCGATGATTTCTTTGCTCATGGTGGTGATTCAATCCTAAGTATTCAAATAGCAAGCAGAGCCAGAGCGATAGGGTTGTCAGTGTCGGTTGCTGATGTGTTTAACTACAGCAGTATAGAAACACTCGCTGAACAGGTTCAAGACTTAACTGTTCATCACAGCTCATTTTCGCCAGTAGCAGCCCATGTTGGAGAGTTCAGAGCGCTGCCTATTCAGCAGTGGTTTTTTGAACAGCAATTTGCCCAGCCAACACACTGGAATCAAGCGCTGATGTTATCGCTCGATAAGTCGTTGTCTTGGCATCATATGACGATGGTGTTGCAAAGTCTGATTGCGCATCATGATGGACTTCGAGTTGTCACAGATGGCGCTACTGTTGAAGTGATTGATGACTTTGCTATCGACGAAGTTTTGCAGCAGATAGACCTAAGTGACGCTCCGGATTGGCGCTCAGCGCTTGCAACAGAAGCACAACACATACAAGCTAGCTTTGTATTCTCGCGTCGAAGCTTATTGCGAGCTTGCTACGTTAAAACGCCGCAGCACGAAAGTGCTAACCGACTGCTAATAGTCGCTCACCACTTAGTGATAGATGGAGTGTCATGGCGCATCGTACTTGAAGACATGCAATATGCCTGTGAAAGCGTATTACGGGGAAATAAGATTGAGTTTACACAGCACACCACAAATCTAAGGCTAGTTAGCGAATTTTTTGTCACTCAAGGTCAAGAACACACGCATCTAGACAAATGGCAACAGTTGGCGCAACGCGCCAAAACCCCCAATGTATTGGCACTGCGCGTTGCTAACAATCAAAAGCCCAGGGCAGCTAACTATAAACTAACGTGTGCTACAACTTTGACAAACACATTGCTCAAAGATGCAAATCACGCTTACGGAACAGGTGTTCAAACATTACTGCTCAGCGCATTGCAGTGGTCGATGATGCTTCATTATCACACCAAGTCTCAAGTCATTATGCTAGAAGGGCATGGTCGTGAGTTACTGCAACAGCAATTTGCTAATGATCGCAGTGTTGGATGGTTAACATCTTTGTTTCCATTGCATTTATTCAGTAATGCAAGCAACTTAAGTGAGGTGATTTGTAATGTTAAAGAACAACTCGCCATTACCACCAAGATAGCCAGTAGTTATGGCGCATTGAGATATAACCATCCATTAAAATCGGTACGAGAGTCCTTGCATATCGATACCAGAGATAAGGTCTTTTTTAACTATCTTGGGCAGTTAGATGGTGCACTTAGCAAAACTGGGCTGTTAACAGATGCAAAAGAGGCGGTGGGTAAATTACATGGTGATGACAACCAGCTTTACTATGGTTTGCAAATCACCGCTGCGGTGAGTGATTCACAACTTACTTTATCGTTTGATTTTGATAGCCACCGTATCAGTGAAGATCACGTAGAAGCGTTTGCACAGCATTTTCTACAAAGTTTACAAAATGTGGTTAATCATTGTGTAGAGCAGACTGATAAATACTATACGCCGAGTGACTTTAGTTTGTTGACGGGCGTGTCACGATTACAACTGCAAAGTGTGGTTGCGCCATTTGCCACACAATCCATTGAAGACATCTATCCGTTAAGCATGTTACAGCAAGGCATGTGGCTGCACAGCCAACGACTCAGTCAAAATTCATCGCCATATCTAGAGCAAGCAGTGATGAAATTTGAAGGTGAGCTAGATATAGAAGCGTTTGCCTATGCGTGGCAGAGGGTAATAGCAACACACAGTATACTCAGAAGTGCCTTTGTTCATGCAATAGAAGAGCCGCTTCAGGTTGTGGTATCACAATGTGAACTGCCGCTTCAGGTAGACACACCTATTGTAACGCAACAAAGTGATGAGCAAATCGCGGCGTATATTGCCAGTATTGCCAAACAGGAGTATGAAGCGGGTATTGATTTAACCCGTGCGCCTTGCATGCGTTTGCGCTTAGTTCCGATGGCAGACAGCCAATATGGGTTTATCTGGACATATCATCATTTGATTATGGATGGATGGTCATTACCAATTTTGTTCGCTAATTTAATGTCTTTATACAATGCTCGTATAACGGGCCAAGTGGTACAAATATCACAAGATAATTACCGAGATTACATTGCTTATCTATTGAATAAAGGCACGCAGTCAGAGCGTACATTTTGGCGTGAATATCTTAGCGATGCTCCAGAGCCGACGTTATTAAGCGCACATATTGCAACGCAAACAAAGACCGAACAGGTGCAAATCAAAGAGCTTGAGATAGAACTTGAAGCACAGCAATATGAACAACTCAGAGAGTTTGCTCAAAACCATAGCTTTACACTTAATCATGTGCTGCAGGCGGTTTGGGGATACTGGCTAAGCGTGTGTTGTGATAAAGACTACGCATTGTTTGGCCAAACTATTTCTGGCAGACCCAGTGAACTTGCTAATGTGGAGCAAAAGGTCGGTTTATATATCAATACTCAAGCGGTGAAATTGGCTATTCCAGACACCAGCACGGTGGTTGATTACATAAACTCTGTTAAGCACAATCAGTTGCAGCTAGCTCAATATAGCCATAGTGCCCTGACCTTGGTACATGATTGTAGTGAGATTGAAAATGGTACCGAACTTTTTGACGCATTGTATGTGTTTGAAAACTATCCAACCGATCCACTAGATAGTGCCGAGCATACCCCATTTAGGGTTACTCAGCTGTCCCATAAAGATGACACACATTATCCAATCACTTTTGTGGTGGGCACAGGGCAACGTCTGTCCTTGACGCTAGGGTATGATACCAGCCTATTTAGCCACAGTACCGCGCAGCAGAGTTTGCAGACCATACAGAGCCTGCTCAATGCCTTTATTAGTTCACCACAAAGCCGATTGAACACTCTGCCGTTAACCTCTAGCCGTAACGACTTTTTAGAGATAGACACGTTTAACCTTGAGCTGGAGAGTTCTTCGGATTTTGTACCATTTGTGCCTGCAAGCACGTTACAGCAAAGGTTTGCTGATATGGTTAAGCGCTATCCACAAGCGATAGCCTTAGAGTTTTATCATGACGACCAGCAACGGACCATGAGTTATGCAACGCTAGATAATGAAGCGACAAAGCTAGCGTGCTATCTCAAGACTCGTATGGCACATAACACATCGCAACCAATCGTCGCAGTATGCTTAGCGCCTAGTTTTGATTTGATCACTGCTATTTTAGCGTGTTTGAAATTGGGAGCCGCATATTTACCGATTTCACCGCAGCTTCCTTTTGAACGCCGTGATTTTATGGTTTCAGATGCAAATGTGTCCGCCCTTATTACCGACAGTAACACTTGGCAAGGCACATTACCTGCCTGTCCGTGTATCAATATGCAAACTATCGATACACAGAATGTAACAGCCACTGAACTACCAGACGTCACATACCTAAACCATGATTTGTGTTATGTCATTTATACCTCTGGCACCACAGGTATACCTAAGGGGGTGATGGTAGAGCAGCGCAGTGTAATGAACTATGTTTCGTTCTTAAGCCAATGTTATGGCATCACCGCACAGGATAATTATTTGCAATTCGCAAGTTGTAGCTTTGACGTTTTTGCCGAAGAAGTGTTCTGTACACTGCTCAACGGTGCAACTCTGGTTATGAGTGATAACAAGCAACTATTATCAGCAAGCGGTTTGGCACAAGTGGCGCAACGCTCTGCTTTGACGCTTATGAGTTTGCCTACAGCATATTGGCACCAACTGGCGCTTGAACAAGTCGATTTAGGGTCTCGACTGCGGGTGATCACGATAGGTGGTGAGCAAATGCAACTATCTGCCTTGTCATCTTGGCAGCGTCATTATGGTGATAAGGTCCGGTTGATTAATGCTTATGGTCCGACGGAAGCGACGATTTCCGCGACTTTAAAAGACGTGACCAATCATAAAGAGGGTGACGTGTCTATCGGCAATCCCGTTGCACACACGCAACTGGCTATATTAGACAAGCATTTAAGAGCATTACCCGATTATATACCTGGTGAGCTTTATATTAGTGGTCATGCTTTGGCACGGGGTTATTTGGGCGATACTGAAAAGACCAATCAAGCCTTTATTGTTTTACCTTATTCAAAACAAAGGCTTTATAAAACAGGTGATAAGGTTCGTTTAAACGAACACAGAGAACTTGAGTTTATTGGTCGCTTAGATGAGCAGGTTAAGATCAGAGGCTATCGTGTAGAGCTTGGTGAGATAGAGCGCAGCTTACTACAAGATGAGAAAGTGGCAGCATGCGCGGTAGTAATACGTGATGATGCGTCTGGGTCTAAGCAGTTAGTGGCGTTTTTGGTCACTCACGGATCAGTAAGTGAGGCACAGATCTGCTCTGAGCTTGCACGCAAAGTACCTGATTACATGGTGCCGCAACAGATCATTCGTGTAAACGAACTACCACTTACCACCAATGGCAAGGTAGACCGAAAACGTCTAGCAGCACAGGCTAAAGCGGCAAAGCAAGTTCATAACAACACAGTATCCGAGGCGCACACACCGCTACAACGTGCGCTTTCAAATCAACTTAAAACACTGCTAGACCTTGAGTATATTGGCTTAGACGACGACATATTTACTTTGGGCGTACACTCATTGCTAGCTATGCGCTTGGTTGGTCAGCTAGGTCACACCCTCAATTTATCTGTGCCGATTGATTTGGTGTTTCAACACCGCAGTGTTAGGGCGCTGAGTGACGCGATTGAATTGCTTGCACAGGAAAAAGCGCAGGACAGTAAACCATTACCGCTTACTTCTTTACTATGCCTACAAAAGGGTCAAGCAGGATATGCACCTATTGTATTGATTGCGGGGGCTGGTGGCCTACTTATGGCATTTCAGGCCTTAGTGCAGAATCTCGATGAGCGTATCCCTGTTTATGGTTTACAGCCAGACGAAATAGCCTATGAACACCGCATTACAGGGTCGATTCACGCCACGGCAGATCACTATTTAGAAGCGCTTAATCAAGCGGGACTGACAGAACAAGTTCATTTGGTAGGGCACTCATTTGGTAGTTTTATAGCTTATGAAATGGCGAAATATAGGCAAGATAATCACTTGCCTAGGGTAACGCTGACGGTGTTGGATACACCTGTACCAACGTCACAAGGAGCGTATGTAGACGATAAGCAGTGTTCATTGTTTATACTCGAAAACTTTAGTCAGTTCTTTTCGCTACAGGTGAGTGAAGAGCAACACCTACATTATCAGTCGCTTGATTCTCAGCAACAGCTTTTATGGCTGAGCCACTATTTGGCTGACTCAGGTTATCGTTTTTCAATTGAGCAATTGGATAGATTCAAACGCGTGTTTAGCGCTCAGTTAAACGCGCCAGTGCAGCTGGACGAGTTACTCAATGAAATACCTACATTGGTTATTAAAGCCAGTCAAACATCACACTTTGCGGGAGAACAGCTAAGTTCTGATTTGGGCTGGGCGAGGCTTTGTAAACAATTACAACAGGTTGAATTACAAGGTGATCATTTAACAATACTGCAAAATGGTAATGCCCGTGAGGTGGCTCTGTTATTGGAAAAGAATTATGTACTCAATTAACAAATGTAAAAATTATGTTCTACAGTGTAGGCCTTATCTAACAAAAGGATGGGATTAAAATGGATCAATTACTATCAGTAAAGATGGATAAAAGCTCCGGGGTTATCGATCATCGGATCCATGACCTGTCGTCACAAAAGCAAAGTGGTTTAGCTTGGGTGAAGGACCATGTTGAACAGATTAATCAATGGGTTAATTCTGATGGTTTTGCATTGCTAAGAGGGTTGAACATTGTTAGCAGCAACCAATTTAGCACCATATTGGAAACCATTTTCGGTGAGCCTTTGAGCCAGTATATTTATCGCTCATCACCTCGCACGGCAATGAGAAACAATATTTACACCACCACTGAGTATCACGCCGATCAGGTGATCTTACAACACAATGAAAATGCTTACTCTAACCGCTGGCCAATGCGAATGGGTTTTTTCTGTGTCGTACCTGCGAAAACAGGAGGAGATACACCTTTGGCCGATAGCCGCGTGATATATCAAAACATCCCCCAGTCTATTCGTGACAAATTTGAGCAATTGGGAGTGATGTATGTTCGAAACTACGGTGAAATTGACTTACCGTGGCAGGAGGTTTTTCAGACCCAAAGCAAAGTGGAAGTTGAAGCATACTGCAAAGAGAACGAGATAGAATTTGAATGGCATGGCGAGCGACTGCAAACACGACAGCGTCGCCCCGCTGTGGCAATACACCCACAAACAGGTGAGAAGGTTTGGTTTAATCAGGCACACCTGTTTCACAGCTCTAGTATCGATGGACACATGCCAGATTTGGTGCGCTCAAGCATAGGCGAACAGCGCCTTCCAAGGAATGCCTACTATGGTGATGGTAGCCCCATTGCCGATGAAGACATTCAAGTGATCAACCAAGTCTATCAGGACGCAACATTTTCATATCCATGGCAAAGAAATGACATCTTATTGCTGGATAACATGTTGTATACCCATGGTCGTCAGGCATACAGCGGTGTGAGAAAAGTGCTGGTAGGCATGGCGAAAATTGTTGGTTAAATAAATATTCACGTACAGATGTAGCGTGTGCTCAGCTTGTTCGCTCAAGCATGGTTAGGCTTTGTTAGTAGTTTTGTGGTTAGCAAAAAACAAATATTCATTGAAGGAAACAAAAGAAATGAAACGGCTAATGCATTCACGATTTAAAATTATGGTGCTGTGTTTTATCAGTTTGATACTGGCATCCTGTTTACAAAAAAAGAGTGTGGCAAAAAACACCACCATTACAGCTAGTCAGATCGAAATGATCGAAACAACAGTTAATGACTACTGTAACAAAATGGTTTTCTTCGGAACCGTCTACATTACCGCTGCCGATCAAGTCGTTTATGAGGCAAATTGTGGTCCGCAAAACATGCAGTATGAGGTGGATAACACCATTAAATCCAAATACAGGATCGGCTCTAACACTAAAGCGTTCGCCGCTGCGATTTTGATGCGCATGCTCGAAGGTAAAGATCTGCGAACACAGACCATTGGTGATTATTTGCCTTGGTATCCGAAAAACCAATGTGCTGATGTATCTCTACATCACTTGTTAACAATGTCATCAGGCATCGATAACTACAGTGACAATGAACAAGTCTATGACAACTATGGTTGGCGGCCGTTTCTATATGACCAAACCACTAATTTAAATGGTCCTGAAGGCTTTAGTAACCGTTTTTGTACATGTACAGAACAAGGTGATGCACCTTCATTTACACCCGGTTCTCAGTATCAGTACAGCAATTGCAATTATTATTTGATTGGTAACATCATTGAGCAATTGGCAGCAGGCCAGCAAGGTGACATAAATCGTGAGTTTTGGTTTGAGAATATTGTAAAAGAGCAGATTTTAAACCCGCTAAATATGACTGACAGTGGTTCGTTCAGCGCCATTGGTATCTACAAAAATATGACAACCGGCTACATCTATAAAGACAATCAATACTTGCCATTGGCAAATGGCCGTCCGCCAGAAGTAGGGGGGCCAGCGCCTTACGAAGATATTCTGGTTAATCCTTACAGTAATCCTCTGGTGTTGTATTCAGCGGGTGATATGTATTCAACGGTTGAAGATATGCATAAATGGGATCAAGGACTCTATGGCACGCAAATATTGGACGATGTGCAAAAACTCGCTGCATTTGCACCTTATTCAAACACTGGCAGTACGGAGTCGTGTGAATACTATGGTTATGGCTGGTTTGTTACATTCATTGACCCTAACCAATACGGAAAAGTATCGGATTGTCCGCAAAATCCAAATGATACTAACTTAAGAAAGTACGAAAAATTCCTACAGTATTCGGGGAGTTACCCTTATTCATGGGTGACTAGTTTTAACCGACTATTAGAGCGCGACCAATCGGTCATGGTGTTTAGCAACTATGTTAAAACCGGCACCGAATCTGACTGTATTTCTAGTGAGATCAGAAACATTATTTTCTACAGCGATAGCCATCGCTCCACGGCTTGTCAGGGAGTGTTGGACGAAGCCTAACTGTAAATATTTTACGAAAAGGGAATAGCGCAGTTGTATTTCGTTTTCAAAACACGTGCTGAGAAATTCAGTACATACAAAGGATTACTGTTTATATCTTGAAGGTATGCACAGTGAAAAAGGGCAAGCTAAAGACTAAGCTTAAACGGCTTTGACGTAGTTTGGTAAGTTTTAACAACTGTTTAATTCTAACTCATAGAGGACTTAATATGACAGCGACAAAAACAGCAAAGGAAGAAAAGGCAAACGAAGTGAAGACCGAGCAGGATGCCAATCATGTCGAGGTTGAAAATCGTGAAGCCGCTGCACAGCTAATTGTCGACAAGTATACCAAGTGGTCGTTTGGCAGTGGATTGATCCCAATTCCGGCGGTCGACTTAGTTGCGTTGACGGGCATCCAAATGAAGATGATCGGCGAAATAGCCAAGGTCTATGGTCAATCGTATAGTGATAACAAGCTACGCGGTACGATCACTGCGGTTATTGGTGGATCATTTCCACAAACTCTCGGCGGTGCAGGTTTAAGCAGCTTCTTGAAAGCTGTACCAGTACTTGGCACTTTGAGTGCATTGGCATTTATGCCAGTTGTTTCAGCGGCATCTTCGCATGCAGTTGGCACCACTTTTATCAGACACTTTGAACATGGCGGAACTTTGTTAGACCTTAATCTTTCGAGCATTAAGGGTGACATTTCTGATATGGCAGCGAAGTATCGTAAAGATAAAGGTAACGAAGACGCTCAAGTGAATGCTGCTAGTTAGTAGTAACTTGATAAACCAGCAGATTTCTGCTGGTTTATTTCTCATACTGTTGTTAATTTAAGGAATTGAAGATGCTGGTAATACTGTATTTAGCTTTGTGTATTCTATCTGGTTACTGGGGAAGAAACACATTTGCAGGGCCTGTTGGGTTCTTTTTGATCTCATTGGTCTTTACGCCCTTAGCTGGTCTGTTGATCCTATTTTTGGCCAAACGAAGAGAGCCAATTGAAGAGGAGGAAGAGTAGCTTAGCGGTGTGTACATAGTTTGTAGTTATGAAACGCTGTTGCGTAGCACCTACATTAAATTACATGGAATTTAGACTTAGTCTCAAGCACTTAACAATTTGCTGAGTACAAAAACAAGAAAAGATAATGAGATGGTATTATACGATTTAATTAGTCGAAATATAAAAATAAAGAGAAGGACCTTTGTCGCTTTAGGTTGTATTTCTGGCCTTGCGAACGCCTTGGTACTCGCTTTGATCAATAACGTAGCTGAAAACATTTCTGATATAAATCGCGAAAACCATATACTTTACTATCTGGTTTTATTCAGTTTGACGATCACCATTTATGGGCTTACCCAGCAGCGATTGATGACCAAAGCGGCGAGAACGGTAGAGCGGGCGATTGCTGGCTTACGCGTTGAGTTATTTGAGTGCGTTCGCTACACCGAACTGTCAACGCTAGAGAAAATTGGTAAAGAGCGCATTTTTAATACACTCAGCAAAGAATTACAGACTATTTCGCAGTCCGCTCAATTGTTTGTGATCATCGGACAATCCATCACCCTAGTATTTTTTACTTCTTTGTATATTGCTTATCACTCGTTTGTGGCATTTTTGGTTATTTCCGTGCTGATCATGCTCGGCGCAAGTATTCATCGTCTGCGTGCGAATGAAATCCAAAAAAATATGCAGCTTTCTTTTGAAAGCGAGAACATGCTAATTCAACGGTTATCTGATTTGTTAGATGGCTTTAAAGAAGTGAAGCTCAGTGTGCCTCGCGCCAATGATCTGGAGCATGAATTTATAGCTGATTCAACTCGAGCTAAAAAAGCTAAAACAACCACGCAAACATTGTTTGCTACAGATTTTGTGTTGTCGCAAATTACGTTCTTTGCTGCAACGGGCGCCATGGTGTTTATCGTGCCTATGATGTCTAATGTGTATACCGAGGTGGTGATTAAGGTCACGACCGCGTCTTTGTTTTTAATAGGACCGATCACCAGTATTGTTGGCGGCATTCCCATTTATACTACCGCTACAGAAGCGGCTAATAACGTATTGGCGCTCGAGAATGAGCTAAAACAAGCCACACAACGCAGTAAACATAAAGAGTCAGGTGGTGGCTCAACCGAAGTGCGTGCGTTTGAAGAAATACGTTTAGAAGGTGCGTACTATCAGCACAATCGTCCGGCGGGGGATAGGCCCTTTTTTGTTGGTCCGGTTGATCTATCCATTAAACCCGGGCAAATCACGTTTATCACGGGCGGCAATGGCAGTGGCAAAACGACCTTTATTCGAATGCTGACTGGTTTGTACGAACTACAAGGAGGGCAAATATTGCTCAATGGTCGAGGCGTGTCTAGCGATGAGTTAGATACCTATCGCAGCCTGTTTACAGCAGTATTTTCAGACTTCCACCTATTCAAACAGCTATATGGCATTCGCGTGAGCTCTCAACAAGAAATTGATGATTGGTTGGTCTTTTTAGAGATGAACAATAAGGTAAGTGTGAAAAATGCTCAATTTAGCACCACCGATTTATCAACCGGCCAACGCAAGCGCCTGGCATTGCTAAGTACCATCTTGGAAAATCGACCCGTGTATATTTTTGATGAGTGGGCGGCCGATCAGGACCCAATCTTTAGACGTAAGTTCTACGAACAGGTATTACCTAAGCTTAAAGCACGAGGCAATACTGTAATAGCCATAACCCATGATGACGCATACTTCCATTTGGCAGATGTACATTTAAAAATGGTAGAAGGACAATTAATGGAACATCACACTGTTGAAAATGAGGGGGCGCCCTCATGAACATAATTATTCCACCGGATATAGGCCTATTAGTACTAGGCGGAGTATGTCTAGTCATTGTTATTTCCAATCTAATTATGCGAGTGCTTAAGCGTTACTATCCCAAGTTACGCAAGCGCATTTTATCTTGGCGTTTTAGAGCGGGTGTGACCCTTTTAATCATGCTGTTCTTGATTATTGCCTTGGTGCCCGTGGTGTTTATCAAAGTAGATTCCGGTGAAGTCGGCGTATTGTGGAAGCGACTTGGCGGTGGTACATACCTGAATAAGCCTTTTAGCGAAGGTACAGTACTGGTGATGCCATGGGATAAATTGACTATTTATTCCAGCCGCTTCCAAACCGCAGATAGACAAATACATGCAATTACCAACCAAGGTTTGAAGATCACCTTAGATGTGACGGTGCGTTATCGCCCCGTGGTAGATCATGTGCCATTTCTTCACCAGCTCGTCGGGCCTGATTATGTGAATGAGATGGTGATCCCAGAAGTGAGCTCAGCAGTGCGTGTGATTGTGTCAAACTACACCGCCGAAGAGGTGTATGGCCAGCAAAGAATGGATGTACAAGGACAGTTGCTTGGCAAGGTGCTAGAAGAATTAAAGCTTCAGGAGCAAACCATACTCAAAGAGGCGGCCAGCGAAATGAAAGGTCATGCCTTGGTTAACTTAGATGACGTACTGATCCGCAGAGTGAACGTACCAGATAAGGTGCACAACGCGATTATTGCCAAAGTCAATCAGCATTATCTCCAGCAGGAGTATGATATGCGCTTAGAAGTAGCTCAAAAAGAAGCGCAACGTAAAGAAATGGAAGCCCAAGGTATCGCGGCGTTTCAGAAAACAGTGGCAGGTGGTATCAACGAAACTTACCTAAGATGGCGTGGTATTGAAGCGACCATTGAGCTTGCGAAGTCTAATAATAGTAAAGTGGTGGTGATCGGTGGTGGAAAAGATGGTTTACCGCTTATTCTAAACACTGAAAACAGTCTGGCGCCAGCAGTCGCTCCTAATAGCACACATGATGGTTCACATGCTATTAAGCAAAGTGATAGCCATAAGGCTGATCCTAAAAATATAAGCGAATCTGATGGACATAGTAAGACGAACTCGAAAGAGAGTTTGTATCGCAGTCCTACCGCCAGTGTGCATATTCCCCTTGAAGAGGTCAGTGAGCCCCGCTGATTCTTAGCAATCGCCACCGAGTATTGAGTCTCGGTGGCATTGTGTTGCTCTCTCTATATGGTTATTTCCAAATTTAAATCAGCCTATTAGAAAATAATCGCAATTAAATTTTATTCTCCCACTTGCTTATGTAAGCGCTTACATGTTACTTTTTTGTAAGTTACCTAACCTATTTTGTTACATATTCCCGTATACGGTAGGTTTTGGGCTTGTTGATATATCAACAATATGCGCTGGCAGTATGGTGTGGTTTGTCTCAGCGCTAAATTACAACATGTTAAGGAACTATAGAATGAACAAGTTTGTGTTACGAAACATTCACCTTGCAGCTATCTCAACCGTTGCCATTACGCTGTGTACAATCACTCCAGCGTCTGCATCAGTAGGAAAATTGCTGTGGCAAGACAATTTTGATTCGTTTAATAACGAGATCTGGAACGTTGATATCGGTGATGGATGTGATCAGGGTATTTGTGGCTGGGGTAATCAAGAGCTGCAGTGGTATCACACAGACAATGTGTCAATTACCGATATTGCAGGCGAGCCGGGTAACCGTGGGCTATTAATTGAAGCGCGCAAAGAAAGTATTGGCGGCAAGGGATTTTCATCAGGAAAGGTCCACAGCAAAAATAAACTATCTATCCAATATGGCATGATAGAAACACGCATGAAAGTATCAAGCGTTGATACAGGCTTGTGGCCAGCCATTTGGATGTTGGGCACTAGCACGGCTTCTTGGCCTGCAAAGGGCGAGATAGACATCATGGAAATGGGCCAGTCTGAGCAAGCTAGAACTGATGCCGGGTTCCCAAATTCAGATATAGACAGTTACACCGGTTCTAATTTAATTTTCTATAGTGACGGAGCTTGTAATAGCGGTAATCCCACCTGTGCAGCCAGTGTGGCATGGCAAACAGATAATGCGCATCTATCTACCATGCCGCTTACTGACCGCTTTGTCACTTACCGTTTATATTGGACTGATACCACAATCCGTTTTACGGTCGAAGATCAAGGGGTTGAATACTCGATGTTTGATCAACCATTTACTATAAGTGAAGAGTCAGATGAGTTTAACGCACCGTTTTATTTGCTCATGAATTTGGCTGTTGGTGGTAACTTTACCGATGCCAAAATGAACCACCAAGTCTCAGCGCCATTACCAGGTAAAATGGTGGTCGACTATGTGCGAGTATACGAGTTCAACGGCTTAGGTGAAGTTAAGGTGGGCAATAGCAGTGAACCAGAGCAGGGAGCATTTGGCGTATTTACTGACTTGACAGAAACAAACAGCAAACTAACCGTGGGTGTAGATTCGGATATTTATGTTTGGAATCAAAACTCAATTTCACAGGGCAATATTGCGCCGTTCGAAGGGGAGCAAGTCATTGCTTGGGACTACAGACCAAACCAATGGTTTGGTGGTGGTATTCAAGCGCGTCAGCCAACAAATATGAGTGCATTTGCTGACGGGGAACTACGGTTTAGGATCAAAATCCCTAAAAATATCGCATTTAAAGTGGGTATAAGTGACACCTATACCAATGAAAACTGGCTGACATTTGCCGCCGATGAAACAACATATGGGTTGGTTAGGAATGGCGATTGGGCACAAGCGGTTGTACCAATACGCGAACTTGCAGGTCCGCTTATCGCCCTACAATCATTAAAAAGTCACTTTAGTATTGCTTCGGTAGATGGACAACTTCCAAGAGCGCCGTTTTCTATGGCTATTGACGACATTATCTGGACAGCTGGAACAAACACCTTACCAGACAGCGATAATGATGGGGTAGCCGATGGGATAGACCTATGTCCAAACACGCCAGCCAATACGCAAGTTGATGAAAATGGCTGTGCTATTGTGGCTGCTGAATTTGGTATCACACAACTTAGCACGCAAAGTGTTCAGTTCTATGTTAATACCAGCCAATGGGCGGATGTTCACTATCAAATCAACGGTGGTGTGCAACAAAACGTTCGTATGCCCTTAAACTCTGGGCGAAATGAGTTAGTTATTCATGATTTAAATATTGGTGATGAAATTAGTTATTGGTTCACCTATTTAAAGCCGAACGGCGCTGTGGATACCACAGAGCAAAGGTTTATGATTTCCCCTGCAACTTGGATGTAAGTCCCTTGTAAGCATCACCAAGGCAGCAAAATGGCGCTGCCTTTTTCTTGTCTGTCATGATGTTAAACACCACTGTAAACGATACTATGTCTGTGTGCCTATTTACTAGTCAACAGTGTTCAGTCTATGCTTACACAAACAGAGATTAATTTATTCGCTAAAAGTCGGGGCGTTTTGATTTAGATATGAAATACGGTTTGTTGTTAATGCTACTTTTTGCCAGTAACGCCACGTGTTTAGAGGAAGTCCCAACACCTCAGCCCTTTGTGATCAGTTATGTAGAACACAAAGGTATTATAAAATACTATGTGCCATTACTTAATAGCGCTTATCAAAAGCTTGGAATTGAGCCAAAGTTTGAACTAATCAATGATAAAAGGGCGTTGAAGCTACTAAACGAAGGCATGATTGATGCGGATACGGCTAAGTCACTAGAATTCATAAATCATTATCAAAACATCGTTGTGGTGCCAACCCCAATCAGTCAAATCGATGTGGTGCTATTGTGTCAAAAAACGTTACTTTGTGATTTGTCTGTACTAAAAAACGCCAACCGTTCTTTAGGTATTATTGCCGCAGATGAATTTTATGCTCAACTGTTGGCAGGCAGCGAAATTAACATCATAGAATTGACAAGTTTTGAAACGCTGCTGAAAATATTTGACCAAAATAAAGTTGATTATGCCATTGCCGTTTTCGATGATTACACCAAAAGCACCAAGTTTAAATATCATAATCGGTTTTTAATTCAGCAGAAAATCGGCTATCACTTGCTTAACAAAAAACACCAAGATTTAGTAGAGAAGCTGGACCAAGCCATTATTAAGACGCGTGCAGAGGGAGATTTTGTCATACAGCAGTAATGTTGTTAGAAAATACCATTAAAACTGCTATAATGTGGCGTTTTATCATCGAGGTTGTGCTGTATTTATGGAATGTCGTTTACATTGTGGTGCTTGCTGTATTGCTCCCAGTATTAGCTCAAGCTTTCCTAACCATCCAAACGGAAAAGCTGCGGGCGAGCGCTGCAAAAACCTGACAGATGACAACCTTTGTAAGTTATTTGGTAAGCCAGAGAGACCTGCTGTGTGCCATGATTTCAAAGCAACTGAATGGGTATGTGGCAACAACTCACAAGAGGCACTTTCTATACTCACTGAATTAGAAACGTTAACCAACTAGCCGCTAAATTCATACCTTAACGTAAGCTGTTGCGATGTTTATAAATGAATAACGTTTACGTAAAAGTAAATTTAAAAACCAAGAAAAAGCAATTATTAATATTTGAGCTTCTGTGGGTTTTTGTATCATTAACTGTCATTATAAATCGTTAACTATCATATAAAATGTAACTGCATAATAGTACATCTACAGAATCGGACAAATACATAATATGGATTGGCTTTTGCTGCTCCAGAGTCAGCTATCACCATGGAGGGTGTATGAATAAAATAGCGGTGTTTGGAAAACCAGGCAGTGGTAAGTCGGTACTTAGTAAGTCACTATCTTCAGCGCTTGGCCTTGAATTATATCCCTTAGACTCGATGCTATATGATCAAGAAGGTCAGCCAGTGGAACGTACTACCTTTGACAAGCTCCACCAAACGATTTTGATGAAAGACAGCTGGATCATAGATGGGCTTGGTCCTTTGCGTGCATTCAACGAGCGTTTAGAACGAGCCGATACCCTAATTTATGTCGACTTGCCATACTGGCTTAGTTACTGGCTGGTCACAAAGCGCCTAATAAAATCACCATTTGTTCATCCCGAGGGATGGCCTAAAAATAGCTCGGTAGTAACAGGCACCGTCAATAGTTACAAAACGCTGCAACTTTGCCCAAAATTTTGGAACGATGAATTTGTTGCTAGAGTTCAAGCTCTTGGCAAAGATAAAAACGTGTACGTGGTCAAAACGCTCGGTGAACTGAACTCATTTGTTGCATTGCATACATAGCAATAAGCAAAAACAGTTGCTTGCAGATAAATGGTTTACGTTTGGCTCAATGGGTTATTGTCGTTTTTGTAACTGCCCGCTACCAGCCAACCTAACCCAAACAAAGTCAAACCAATCCACTCTACAATGAGTATCGTTTCGTCGCTGTGCAATACAAACTCACCAAAAACGCCTGCGCCAATCATACCCACAACCATGAGTACGGCATTGAATTTGTAGAATAGCGAACGAGTTTGCTTGCCTTTCCTCGCTGCGCGTTTGGAAAAGAAGAACATCAGTACAATAAGACATGTAAACAATAGAACCGCGCTCATAAAATGAATATGGATTGGGGCAATGCCGATGTTTTCGGTCAACTTAATTGTCCAACTAGGCTCTACATGCTCAATATGTACTCCTTTGGTGGGAAATAATGCAACCCCCAATGCAAATATTGCCGCAGCTTTACTTATATAAAACTCGGTGTCTCTGTGACCACTCGCTCCATTATAGCTAGCCAAGAAAAAGCCTACGATGATAAGGCTGCCTACAAAGAGATCGCCAGAGTTGGTCCAGTATGTAGCACTTACTGAATTGATAGCATAGCTTACATCAGCAAAGATTAGGGTTATAGGTGCCAGTAGAATGGCAATTGCGCCAATGATAACGCGCATGGTTTTATGATTAATTTGTCGGTCGAACTCTCTATTCATGCCTGCCATTGATAATCTCCTTGATATCCACGAACCTTGATTACTCATTTTCCTATACATTAAGAATAGTTCATTTGTTAGTGGCTAAAAGGCAGTCAGTTAGAAGTACCGTTCGTACCGAGAAATGCAAAATACTTCGCTACCAGCCATTGTAAAACTTGCGTTGTTGCTGTCTGAAATTAGAAGACACATAGTATCTTAAGGGGTTCAATGGCTTGTTGGTAAGAAGAGGTTGGAGAACTTGGCAAGTTTAGTGAGCTGCCAATAGAGAATCAATGTCGGTTTTGAGCGCTTTACAGTTCGTACTAATAGGTCAGTATTGCCTTTTTGGGCTTAGTGGTTGTATAACGCATACACATTGTTTAGGCTTTTTTTTCATGCCACACTGCTAGGCAATGTAAAGAACATAAAGGAAGTCGTTATGGCTCAGATCAGAGCGTTACTTTGGTGTTGCACCGTATTGCTGTGTATGGGAGAGATGCTTAGCAACTCAGCATTTGCTGATGAGTCACCGATATACAGCTCAATGGCAACAGCACAGCCGGTATGGGCTGAACAGGGTATGGTGTCGAGTCAAGAAGCATTGGCAAGCCAAGTTGGCGTGGAAATCTTAAAGCAAGGCGGTAATGCTGTAGATGCTGCGGTTGCGGTAGGGTTTAGCTTGGCCGTAACGTTACCTAGAGCTGGCAATATTGGTGGTGGCGGATTTATGTTGGTTCATTTAGCCAAAGAGAACAAAACTATCGCTATTGATTACCGGGAGATGGCACCAAGCTCAGCGCATAAAGACATTTTCGTAGACAAAGAAGGCAACGTTGACCCCAAACTTAGTCTCGCTCATGGCCTAGCGGTTGGTGTACCAGGTACCGTTATGGGCATGGAATTAGCGCTCAAAAAGTATGGCACAATGACGCTTCGTCAGGTAATGCAACCAGCCATACAACAGGCGAAAAAGGGCATAAAAGTCACTTCTAGTCTTGCTAATTCTCTCGCACATCCTTTTATCAAGAAACGCTTGTTGGAAGTGCCTGCATCAAAGGCGATATTTTACAAGCAGGATGGCAGCATCTATCAACCAAATGAGACATGGATTCAAAGTGATCTTGCGCACTCGTTGGAGCTAATCGCCAAACATGGCAGCGCGGGTTTTTACCAAGGAGAAACCGCAAATAAAATCGTCGCCGCTGTGAAAGCTGCGGGTGGCATCATGACCTTGGAAGATCTCAAAAATTATCGAGTGCTAGAACGAAAACCCGTAACAGGTACATATCGAGGTTATGAAGTCATTTCTATGCCACCACCATCATCAGGTGGGGTACATATCATTGAGATGCTAAATATCTTGAGTTGTATCCTGTGGGTGAGCTGGGTCATAACAGCGCAGCCACCATTCATTTATTGGCTGAAGTAATGAAACGCGCCTATGCCGATAGAAGTGAATATCTTGGAGATCCAGACTTTTTTGACGTACCGCTAGACGCCCTGATAGATAAAAACTACGCAAAGCAGCTGAGCAAGCAGATAAATGCCCAGAAGGCTACGCCCAGCATTGACATTAAGCCTGGTAATTTGCTTCCCTATGAGAGCGACCAAACCACACATTATTCGGTCGTTGACAAGTGGGGAAATGCTGTCAGTAATACGTATACCCTCAATTTTAGCTATGGTTCTGGTATCGTTGCTGATGGAACAGGGATTTTATTGAACAATGAAATGGATGACTTTTCCGCCATGCCAGGAGTGCCCAACGGGTTTGGTCTGATAGGCGGTGAAGCGAATGCGGTTGAAGGGGGGAAGCGTCCTCTTAGCTCAATGACACCCACCATTGTCATGAAAGACCAAAAGCCATTTCTAGTGACAGGTAGTCCCGGAGGATCACGGATAATAACGACAACCTTGCAGATCATTAGCAATGTCATTGATCACGGGTTAAATATTGCCGAAGCGACTGCTGCGTCACGTATTCACCACCAATGGTTACCTGATGAAATACGTGTTGAAAAAAGTCTAAATGTTGATACACGTAGATTACTGGAGGCAAAAGGCCACCATCTGGTTGAGAAAAGCTCAATGGGTTCAACGCAGACTATTATGGTAACCGATAAAGGCTTGTTTGGTGCGTCTGATCCAAGGCGAGCTGACAGTGCGGCTGTGGGTTACTGAATATAGCCATTTATATACTACTTTGTATGTATTTTTACAGCCAGTTATTGAGTATTTTACATTTGTTATTATACTAGGGCGCCTCAAATAATAGGGAATATCAAACAGTGAAAAAGCTATCAATAATGTTGGTTTCAACACTAATGCTTGGATGCGCGTCATCTGGCAATGAGCCAATGGAATTAACAACAACAAATTATGATGATGACAGTTATGCAAGACGCATCATGCGTGGCATAAATATCCACAACCTTGCTGACAAAGAAGTCCCCAAGGATTCGATGCAACAAGTGTTAGGTCACGGCGGAAGGTGGGCGCTTTTCTCTTACTCAACTGGTTCCTCTGCTTCAAGTTCCGCATTGACAGGGTTAGCTGGGTACTTGTTGGAGCCAGAAGACCGCGCCAGTAGAATTTCTATGATTGGTTTGGCGGAAGTTGACAAAGGTCAGCCTGCTACTCAAAAAGATGTGGCTGGTATGTTTGATGAAGAATTACGTCAGTTATATATCGCGATGTATGATTTGCCAAGTGACAAAATATCAGCAATCGAGCCAACGAGCTTTAATGAATACTTCAGTTTTCAAGGACGTACGTTTTTAGTCAAAGATAATGAATACTGTGAAAACCGCCTAGATATCGCCATTAAGGGTAAAACCTTAAAGGGTCCTGGGATCTGGATTAAAAAGACGGCAGAAGAGCGTTATCAAAAACTCAAAGAGGATTATGATGCGTATTACAAAAAAGAGATGGAGCAATATGGCGGATGTCTTGTCTCGATTTTAGTTTCGACAAAAAATTCAACCAGAGTGAGCGGTGAACAGTACCCTTGGCTAAACAAAGACAAAGACTACATTACGGTTCATTTTGACTACTTGATGATGCCTAACGAGATTCTGACAAAGGCAATAATAGACTCTAAAGTGAAGAGCCTATACATATATACGCCGGCGATTTCATATTCTGTTGGTAAAGAGTTTGAAAAAATGGAATCTCTGGCATATCCCACCGTTACTTCAAACTATGGCCAGTTCTTATTTGTAAAACCTAAACTATAAGTATTTATACTCGTCGCGCAGGAACATGTTCTGCGCGACATCGCCTTAAAGGCAAAAAGCTCACATACAGAAATCGAAGTGATTTGTTCAAATCCAAGTGAGCACAGAGCAGAATCGAATCAAACTCCCGCGCAAAGTACAGCACAGTTATTACATCTGCTTAGTCGCAATACCCAATAGCTAGTTATGGGTCATCTGCGTGTGTGCCAGTTGTAGCGCTTCTTTTAGTCTATTGACGGTACTGATTGGTGTACTTAGACTTGCAACCACATATAGCTCTTGGTGTCTTACAACTTTGCTATGGCGAAAGTAACTAATGTTATTTGCCGTTTGTTGATGATTTGGGATATGAGAGGCATAGATGGTTTGTACACGCCGTTTGTCTAGCATTTTCCATGCACTGCCCATGTCTGTGACCAGCACCAAATTAATACCGGTGACAAACCCCATGGATTTTAAAATCGTTTCTTCGTAGCTGCCTCTGATGGCAACAGTGGTATAACGAAGCGCTTCTTTAATCGAAGCAATTTTAACGTCGCTATCTCTGTTTGAATAAAAGCTATATTCCAAAGTAGTGAATTTGTACAACCAATTGAACAAGGGCGCACGTTGGCTTGTTTTGGCCATAGAAAAAAGCACTACGTTAGGCTGTGTTAACGTCAACTCATAGGCCCTTGCCCAAGGAATTACATCAATTGAGCTATCAATATTAGCAATATCCAAGGCACTTTTAACCAACTCATAAGCAATACCCGATTGGGCCTGGCCATCAGTAACAACGGTATAAGGAGGAAAATGCTCGGTAAATACACTCAGTGATGCGTTTGTACTAGCAGCTGAAAAAATACTAAGACTGAGCAGTAGGGTACTGATATATCTGCACATAATGAACTCACAACGTTTAACACCAACAAGTGTAGCGTGGAGTTTTTAAGTTAGCGAATTTATCCCCTCATTGTGGTGGTGTTATGTGAAAATTATGAGTAGATTGAGACAGAGGAACAAGTGTTGACGTCAGAATTGTCAGCCAGACTCAAACGGCCTGACTGACGCTGATAATTAGTATTGTGTTTTTGGCGGAAAGTTCTCTAGTATTTCAGCAACGGTTTTATTGATTGATGCTTCTCGTTGTTCGGGCGTTTGTTTTGTTCGTAACCGACCCTCTTTAGCACCGCGCCACACTAACTGTTTTGAGGCGTTATCAATGACATCTATAACCAGAGTGCCAACATCATACTCTCTAGTTGTGGTGTGTGTTTGCACACCCCAGCCCCAGTAATTCCATCGTACACCATAGGTGGTATTAAGCGTATCGGCCTCTATTTTACTTTCAACTGAGGCATGATAATTGACCAACATATCGGCTTTGTCGCCTTCAACCAAGGTAATACCTTGCGCTGACAGGTTTTGGGCAATAGCGGTACGCACACGTTTTTCCATCAATTCATTGATTTGATAGTCATTAATAGAACCTTTCAACTGTGCATCGGGTGCCCAAGCAAAGGTCTTATAATTGCTAAATTCGACTGATTTGTCATAGTCCCAATCTGGCACACTTGTACAGGCACTGAGTAATAACAATGCCGATGTCATAAGTAATTTTTTAATCATAATGATATCTCCTTGGGTCAGCTCACTGTTAGCTAGCTGACCGTAACAACTTTGCCTTGTAAGATCAGACTGCTTGAGTGGTACTATGTTCAACTTCAATCCAGTCTTTTTCATCAACCCAGTTTTGGCTGCCATTTTTAACGCTGCGAATAGGGACGATGTAATCGCAACTGATCTGCGGCTTTACCGAAGCAAAAATTGGCACAAACCCAAAGCTTAACGCCGTTTCTATAATGGCTTTTTGGTTTTGTGGATCAATATCGGCCGCCTCATCAATGTAAATCGGTATACGATAAAGCGCTTGCTCTTGATCAGACAGCAAATAACGTATGAACAACATACCACATAACAACTTGATTGTAATACGTGTACCATTCGAACCCGCCGAATCAATTTTATCGAAATGTTCGGTTTCTCCCGCGCGATTAACCACCTCAAATCGTATGTCAAACAGGTCTGTCAGTGTTAAACCTGCTTTATCACTGGCGAGCTTGATCAAATGATCTTTAGCTTCATTGACTGCTTTCTCATCACTTGGTTGTGAAGATAACAGATCAAAGTTATCACCTTGTTCATAGTTGTCTGACGTACTAATGATGGTATCGATACTGTCCACGAGCATCTTACGCGGGATTACATTAATCTTAAATGACTGTAAATTTGAGATGCGATGTTGGCTGATCCCACGGTTGAAACTGTTCATTTCGCGTCGCAATCTATCTAGGTCTTCACGTAGCCCTTTGATGGTTGCCGCAACCTCGGTTAAAGCGACTCGTGCTTGTCTGTTTACCGCATCACGTTCATTGTCAATATTATGATAGGCACTGATCAGCTTGGCATATTTACTGGTCTCATCCGTTTCATTATCAAACTTGGTGATGCCCGCGTTATAAATGTGCAAATAGGTGTTGCGTACATTGACTGCCAGATTTCTCAGCTCATTACAGTCTTTGTTAAACTGATGAACAACCTCAGCCAAGTTATCAAAATCGAGCTTCACATCAATAGGATAGGGGGCTTGCTTACCACTGAAAATATCCAAGGTATGGTCAATACGTTCCGACTTAACTTGTCGTAAACGGTCGCTCTGACGAGATAATAAATCTTGTTTACTCTTAATGATTGAGCGTCTATCAGAGATTGATCCTGCGTTGCGCTGCACATCTTGTAAATACTCATCAACTTGCTCTCGCTCTGCATTGAGTTGCTCGCGCAATAACTCCTGAGCCTCGACAGATTGCAGCATGGTTTGATATTGTTCGAAACGTTTGAGGGCACTTTCCAGACCCATTAACTCATCGTATAAGGCATCACGTTCTTGCTGTTTTTGAGCCACGTTAGCAGCCACTTCTCGTTGTTGCTTGAACTCAACGAGAGACTGCTGGAGCGCATCAAGCTGGGCGTTAAGCTGCTCTTTATTTTCACCGCTTTGCATCTGCACTGGGCTGAGTTTTTTGAGCTTGATAATGGCACCCGGAACTGTAAGCTCTCCTCCTTTTACATTAGCAGAAAGCTTTTCTAAGAACTCACCAAAAGCATCATCATCTGTGATGGTGATATCGCCTTGGTTAGTGGTTGCAAAAGACAACAAATCAGGGTTTAAAATACGTGAAATCTCTTCAACTTCTTTTAAAGACAAATCTTCACGCATACGAGTAAATAGATTGAATTCAAGGTTTTTAAGTTGCAGCTTTAGGCTCTTAATTTGCTTTTGGGTTTCATTGATACGGTAATCGAGCGTATGTAGGCTTTGTCCCTGGGCGCTATTGATCGAAAATGACAGTTGCTCATATTCTTTTTTCAATAGCTGTAAGTTGGTTTTCAGCGTTGCATGATTGGTCAGCTCAAATTCTGATTTGAGAGCATGATAATCAATAAACCATTGTTCAATTTGGGTTTGGCGACGTTCAATATCACGCGATTGCTGCAAATATAGCTGTTGTTTTTGCTCGAAATCATGCTTTTCTTGCTCGATATCTTCTAATTGTGCGTTTAGCTCAGCCATATGCTCTTGTTGATAGTGATCGTATTCAACTAAGGCAACATCAATTTTCGGGGCATAGGCTGCAAGTTTGCCCTTAATGGTGGCCTCGCTTTCAAGCATGGTTTCAAGGGCAGCTATCGGTTCTTGCATTGACTCTAGTGCGGCAAGCTCTCGACGTGAACGATTTACTTTATCAAACGCGCGTCGCCAAACCTCATAAAAGTCAACACGAGAGTTAGACATGTGGCGTTCAAAAACTCTTAACATGAAGCGCTTAACATCGCTTGCCCCAAGTTTATGCAGGTTTAGGATCCTACGGAAGATTTCTTTATAGATAGCTGCATCTTGAACATTGTTCAGTGGGATCATTTTTAGGTTGACGTCACCATCAAACGGGGTAGCGCCGCCAGTCAATAGCGCGTTTAGCTCTTGTGCCTTGAGTTCTATTGGTTTTTTACCTTGGGCTTCGAGATGTTTAAATAGCTTAGTGTATTTAATAATGCTTTTACCTTCGGTAAAGTCATCAAGCGACAGTTTACCAGGGAAGCAAAAAAACTGATGGGCAAATCCGGCTATTTTACCAAGCCCTGCAACACCTATTACCACATCTCCATGGGGAAGGTTGGCTTCTAGCAAAATATATGATTGGTCGGTCGAGAAATAGAATTTTCTGGTTTCTTCTAAATCGTGTCCATCCCATTCGGTCAATCGCAAGTCATTAATTAGAGGAAACTGTAATGCATTGATAACCGAACTTTTACCAGTATTGTTTGGTGCACAAATCGAGGCACTTTTATCTAAAGGGATAACACATTTGGCATAACCGGCTGTATTTAATAATGCTAATTTACTTAGCCCATATAACTTACTCATACTTCTTCCTCGAGTCCGTCAATACTATCTTCATTTACTTCCATTAGCGCATCTATGTAGCGATAAATAGGGGCTAAATGCATAAAACCTTGTTCTACTTCTTTTGCTAGACCAAGTCGCACCATTCTCAAATACACGTCTTTGCGTAAGTCTGAGCCAGAAAAGATTTCAAGTTGATCAAATAGGTGTTTATTTAATTGTACTAATGTTTGCATTAACTCAAGATCGGCAACCTCATCGAACAAAGCGCGTAGTGGGTCTTTGCCCTGATTCGCATAGTGCTCAATAAGAATAAAGACTGTCAGTGCAATGGCGCGTGAGATCTTGCCCATATTAGGAGTGCTTTCATCGCTGGCAAGATAGTAAAAACCACGGCCGTCATGTTGTAAGTCGTGGCCTAAGGCGCAAAAAAGAGCTTGATAGGCGTCTATGTTTTGGTCCAGTTGCTGCCAGAGTGTGGTGTCTTGTTCGCTGATATGATAACCGCTCACCAATTTTTTATTGATAGCGTGCAATTCGGTCAGCTCTGATAAGTTAATCTGTGTCATGGTTTTTTTCTTGTACTGTGCTTGCGTTGAACGGATAAAGTGCAAAGGTATGTTCGTTGATTGTTACCTTGCTGCGTTCGTTGTCTTGTTGTAATTCAAAATCTGAGTCGCTGACGAGCTTTTGATATAAAAACAGCATCTCGTCAGCGTCGAGGCTAGGGTATTGAGTTGTTAAAAAGCCCAGTAAAGCCTGACGTTTGTTGCCATTATTGGCAAAGGTGCGTGCAAATGCTGTGCGTACATCTTGATAATCTGGAATATTTGGGCTGTGATACGCGGGCACATCGGTTTGATCAGGCAGTTGATAATCGTCATGTTCGAACTGGGCCAAGCTAGCCATATAAGCAACCATGTGGCGCTTTTGTCCAAGCGAAAAGCGTTGTACGTCAGAAACAAACTCTGGTTGAACGGCTGTAAGCATACGATCAACACCATTTTTACGGATCATGCCGAGCACTTTGGCTGCTTGTCGCGTTATCAATGTGTTACGACGTAGCTCTTCACGCAACGGCATCAGCATATCCGCACTTTTACGTAAACTTTCGCGTCCGATTAAATGCATATCTAAAATACGTGTACGCAACTGCTCAAGCATGCGTTTGTCGTGGGCGCCTCGACCAAACAACTCAATGCTGTCTATTTGCTTACTAATTTGTAGCTCGATCACTGCAAAACAGGCATGAAACTGACCACGAATATCGACCATTTCCAACATAGGTTCAATGTATTCATCGAAGGCTTCAATCACCGCACGATAGCGTTTTTGTAATGACACCGTGCTATTGTCAGATTTCGCTTGCTCAACAATATTAAAAATAGCGCTTTCATTGTGTTGAAATAATTTCACTATCTTACGGACTCGCTCGTCCATAATGCGGCTAAAACGACGTAATTCACTAAAATCAGCTTCTTCTCCCGCTTGCTGTAAACGCGTACCAAGGCGCTCCAGATCTTTGACCAGCACAGTAATTTCTTCAGCTAAACCAAGGTCTTCTTCTTGTAACAAAAAGCTGGCAAAATCAGCGACTGCACGGTTGATCTCCAGTTGTGAGGATTTCGCTAAAGGTATGATTATCTCTTGATTTAACAAGCGATTAGTTTCTCTGAAAATGCGCTCACTGGTCCACTGTGGGTTTTTGTGCTTTATGACGTTTTGAACATCTTTTAAGCTGAAATCGGTCATTTTAAACCGTTTAAAAAGCAGCTCTAAAACACCCCAATGTTCATTGAGTGTGTTCAATACTTTTTTTGCTGGGATCATAACTTTCCAGTTTGTATCTATTTTGTGACATGCAGGGTAAATTAATTACGACTAGTCGTAGCGCATACTCGCAGCAAATGCTATTCTTCGCGCCGATTTACACGTTACCTTCAAACTTATTTACTTTTACTTACAGGTTGTTTACGCAATATGGTTACGCCCATTATCCTTACCCTGATAGCGATTGCGTTCTTGCTTATCGTTATAGAGGATATCATCCATGTAAACAAGGCCAAAACTACCCTTTTTTTTGGTACTTTATGTTGGATTATCGCTTTTATCTCCCCAATTCATGGTCAAAGCCCAGAAACTGTACAACATCAGCTAGATCATAACATTCTTGAAATCGCTACTCTATGGCTTTTCTTGATGGCTGCAATGACATTTGTTGCCTATTTAAACTCCAAAGGATTTATCCAAAACATCGTACATCGTGTTATGCCCGCACAGATAAGCGAAAGAAAGCTGATGTTTCTGGTGGGGATCTCAGCTTTTGTGTTTTCGTCGATTTCAGACAACATTACCGCAACGTTGATTTCACTGGCGGTGGTGATGTCATTAAAGCTAGACCCAAAGAAGCTGATAAAATATGCCACATTAATCATCTTCAGCGTAAACAGTGGTGGTGTATCACTCATTACGGGTGATGTAACCACACTGATGATTTTCTTGGCTGATAAAGTAACCATTCCTGATCTATTACTATTGATTGCCCCTGCACTAGTTAGTGTCATTGCCCTTGCTGCTATGTTATCAGTGGGAATGAATAAAACTCTTGAGTTTCATAAAAGTGAATTAAGACGCATTGAAAAAACCGATATTACAATTGCGGTGATCTTCATGTCGACCATCTTTGCGACGCTGTTTCTGAGCGTGCAGTACCAAGTGCCACCCTTACTGACATTTTTATTCGGTCTATCGTTAATGTTTTTGGTCGCGCAGTTCTTGATGCGTAAAAAAGACGTTAATAAAAAAATCATCGATTACATCCGAGAAATTGAATATGACACGCTACTATTTTTCGTGGGTGTGTTGCTATTAGTCGGGGCGTTAAAAGAAGTGGGTGTGCTTGCTATGTTCACTGACTTATATGTTTACATGAGTCCAGAGTACGCAAACTATTTGATGGGATTGCTATCAGCAGCGGTTGATAACGTGCCTCTTACCGCAGCGTTGTTAAAGGCCGATATTACCATGACTGCGCAACAATGGTTGATGTTCACCTACGCAACGGGAGTCGGTGGTTCAATGTTAGTGATTGGTTCTGCGGCAGGCATTATCGCGATGAGTAAAGTTAAGGCATTGACATTTATGAGTTATCTAAGAATGTCAGTGTACTTATTGGTGGCTTACAGCATCGGTTATGCAGGCGCATACTTGTCAGGTCAGTTTATTTGATGTTTTTTAGGTGTCTCGAAAATTAAAACTTGACACCTAGACGGCTAAAAGATACTTTTTACAAGCCCGCTCTTTGAGTGGGCTTTTATTTTGCTGTTATTCAGGTTGGATAACGCAAAATAAACAGAAGAGGCGCGATGCTTAGGTATTTAACGGTAGGTGACGAAAACCAGTGACCGTTAAAGAGGGAAGTACTCGCCGAGGAAAGTAGTAGTACGTCGCTGCGACTTTTCGGTTTACGAGGCTGAATCCTCGGAACTGTCACCGTTTTAATGGTGGAGAGCTTCTGGCAAAGGTCATTTCACATACATATTGTACCTACAATTGCCAAGTTCTCCTTTTTACATTGACCCATAAAAGTTGCGGTCACAAGGAGATATAATGAACTCGCAGTACACAGTCGCAAAGTTTGGCGGAACCAGTGTAGCCGATTATTCAGCCATGCAACGCTGTGCAAAAATCATTAAAGATGATAGCCAAGTTCGAGTTGTGGCTGTCAGCGCCAGCGCTGGCGTTACCAATCATCTTGTCACACTCACTCAGCAAAAAGCAGATGAGCAACAGCGCTTAGAGTTGGTCCAGGCTGTACTGGATATCCAAGATGCTATTCTGGCTGAGCTGTCGCTTGATGCCGACTTAGCACAAGGGTTTGAGCAAACAATCACCGAGTTTAAGGCGTTGGCTATGCTGCCAGCTTTAAGTTCTCAGCAATGTGACGAGATGCTCAGTTTTGGCGAGCGCTTGTCTTCATATCTATTCACGCAGGTTTTGAGAAACATGGACATTGATGCTGAACGCTTTGATGTGCGTAAAGTGCTCAAAACTGATAATCGCTTTGGTAAAGCGACGCCAGATATTGCGGCCACGGCGGTTGCAGCGCACAAACACCTGATACCGATGTTAGATGAGAAAGTAATCGTGACTCAAGGGTTTATTGGCAGCGATCAATATGGCCAAACGACCACGCTAGGACGAGGGGGGTCCGATTACAGTGCGGCGCTGCTTGCTGAGGCTATCAATGCACGAAGTGTTCACATTTGGACCGATGTGGTCGGTATATTCAGCACAGACCCTAGACTGTGCAACAAAGCAACACCAATCGCACGACTGAGCTTTGATGAGGCTGCTGAAATGGCAACATTTGGTGCTAAGGTGTTGCATCCTGCTACGATTTTACCGGCAAGTAGAAGTGGTATTGCGGTGTTTGTTGGCTCTAGTAGAGACCCCCAGGCCGGAGGGACATGGATTGAAAAAGAGAAATCAAACACGCCGGGCATTCGTGCGGTTACACAACGTAAAAACCAAATACTACTGACCTTGAAGAGCCCTGAAATGCTGCTAGCGAGTGGCTTTTTAGCACGTATATTTACGATTTTAAGCGCTTACAATATTTCTGTTGATTTGGTTACAACCTCAGAGATCAGTGTTGCTATCACTTTAGATAACGCTCAAAATGCTTCTCGACCAGAGTTGGATCAGGCATGTTTGCAAGAGCTCAGTGAATTTTGTCACGTGACGGTAGAAAATAACCTGACGCTTGTTGCGCTCATTGGGTCTGAAATCCAGTTAAAACAACATGAAATGAACTTAATGCAGGTATTGAGTGACTTTAATATTCGTTTGATATGCCATGGTGCGAGCAAGCATAATTTGTGCTTCTTGGTTGAACAGTCACATTCAGATCATGTTGTGCAATCAATCCATGCGCGATTACTAGAATCGGCCTAGCGGTAAATTTTAAATATGGCAATCGCGAGGTTGCCATATCTAGTATTTTTACGGCGGTTGCTTGATGCGGGTACTAATGGCTTTGTATTCAGTCTATTAGCGATTACAGCAAGGCATAACTAACGCACTGATATGGACCTATTTTATTCGCATTTTTTAACAACTTGAGTATAATCGGCCACCTAAAATAATAACTAAATTTGACATTCTATGGCTCAATTACGAGATGGTTTTCAAAGCCGAATTGGCTTTGTACTCGCTGCGGCGGGTGCTGCGGTAGGACTTGGTAATATTTGGGGATTTCCCACACAAGCTGCGAATCACGGTGGTGGGGCGTTCTTACTTGTTTATTTTATTGTTATATTCTTGTTAGCGTTGCCAGCACTGTACACTGAGCTCTATCTTGGTCATCAGGCACAATCCAACCCCGTTAATGCGCTTCGCCAGGCGTGGCATGAAAAAGCACCTAAAGTTGGGGCTACTGCTGGCTACCTTGGCCTAAGTGGTGCAATTATCATGCTTAGCTTCTATTCAATTGTGGCAGGCTGGATGTTGGCATACTCACTGGAGCCCATCAGTCGCGCATTAGGTTTTGAGCAAGTCAGTGCATTTTTGCAAGGTGATTCTATGGCGCGTAATTTTGTTTTCACGCCACTTATGTTGCTGCTCACCGCCAGTATCATTCTCAAAGGGGTAAAGTCCGGCATCGAAGCTTGGTCGCGGCGCTTAATGCCAATGTTGCTTATGTTATTGGTTGCTTTGATAGGGTATATCGCAACCTTAGACGGGGCTGCCGAAGGCTTTAGCGCCTATTTAAAGCCAGATTTTGCCAAAATTACAGACCCAGATCTGATCATTGCTGCGATGGGACAAGCGTTTTTCTCTTTATCTCTTGGGGTGGGGTGTATGATGATCTACGGCTCTTACCTTAAACCGAACGAAAATCTACCTAAGTTAACATTAAGTGTTGCGGCATTGGATACTGGTGTTGCGTTTCTCGCTGGGCTGTTAATTATTCCTGCGGTATTTGTGGCGCAGCATAACGGCGTGCAAGTTTTCCAAGATGGAAAGCTCATTGGTGAAGGTCGTCTCATCTTTGCGGTATTGCCAGAGCTGTTTGCAAGTATGGGCGCGATTGGCCTTTGGGTCGGGTTAACGTTTTTTGTATTGATGTCTATTGCATCACTCACCTCAACTATTTCTTCAACCGAAATCCCAGTATCATTTTTAGTTGAAAATCATGGCCTAGAGCGTAAGACCGCAACTTGGTGGGTTACGTTGGTTATCATGCTAGTTGCCAGCGCCATTATCCTAAATTTCGAGTGGATGTTTGCTTTGGTGATCAGTCTGTTCACCCAATATCAATTACCTTTGATGGGCCTATTTTACTTTATTACGGTAGGCTGGATGTGGAAACGTGGTAACCAACTTAGACTTGAGTGCAAAGGCGCACACTATTGGTTTGCTCAGTATGTACGTTTTGTATGTCCTGTGCTGATGACCGCGGTATTTCTCAATGTTGCGATGAAATAAAAGTGCATTGAAAAAGCGCCAATATGGCGCTTTTTTACTACTTAAAACTAATTTACCAACGATGGGTATAATTAAGCTTAATGGTTTTCTCATCAAAGTCGGTCTCTCTGCTATGCCAGCCGTCTTCTAAATCGTAACCCTTATTGATACTGAGTTGGTATAACTCATCTGGCGCAGTTTGATAACGTAATCGGCTAAAAACGGACAACCTGTCAGAGCGAGTATTATGTTGAATCATGGTGTTCCATGACCAATCTTGGTTGAATGCGATATTTGCCTTAAAACGGGTGCTGTACATATTGTCTTTGATACCGTCTCGTTCGTAGTAGTGATTTCTACGACTCAGCGATAGCATAATATGTTTATTCGGCTTGAAAAATACCTCGCCCAAAATTTGCTTTCTGTCACTATCAAAGAACTGACCCGAGGTAAGTTTAATGTAGCCTGAAATCATTTGATCCGAGGGGGTTTCATAAAATATGGACCACTGATCAAAATCATAGTCTTGTGCGTCGAACTTGATGTTTCTACCCATGGCATATTGGCTTTTTAACCGCTCTTTACGTGATTCGTATTGTACATAACCACTGGCATTGCTTGTTGTTAACCAATGAAAAGGTCTAATAACGTATTCTTTACTCAGCCAGTTATTGTCTGTGTCGTTACGCTGATAGTACAAATAAACAAACTGATAAAGAGTGAGGTAGTCGCTGAGAAGCCCTGTTTTAGGGCGCTCTCGGAACCGTGTTTCTAGCTCATAGTAGTTGATCCCATTGCGGTTAACAAAGCCTAAATCGGGATTAAAGTCGTCACCTAAATAGCGATACTTAGCTTTAATGTTTATGGTGTCATTGGGTAGATATAACTGAGCGCCATATGCTTTCGTGTCTTCCATGCCGTTCTTTTTCTGTGTTTCCTGATACCAAGCATGCGCTTGTATTTGTTGCTCCGCTAAGAATTCGGATGCAAACCGATAATCAACCCCGTAAAGACCACTGTTTTTTTCATCATCACTGCTGCCGTCTGTTACGATAACGCCAATTTGATGATTGTCATTAATCTGCTGTTTAACTCGTGCGACGGTAAGTTGAGTGTTGTCATCTTTGGCGCCATCTTGTTGCTGGTTTACGCTTAATAAACCAAAGCTGGTGTTATGCACTTTACCCGTCAGTTTGCTGCCCCAGTTTATATCCAATACACCACTGTGTTGCCCTTGACCAATGCGGCGAGAATAAAAAGGCATACCATTATAGTCGTTATTACTAAATCCGCCGAAGCTAAATACCTGTGTATCTTGAAGAAAAAAGTCCCTTTTTTCAGAAAAGAACTCACTAAATCGAGTCATATTAATATTAACTTCGTCCACATCAGTGCCTGAAAAGTCTGTATTCAAAGTCAGTACGCCGGTGATGTTTGGCGTAAACTTGTAAAAAGCATCAGCAGATGGGGTCCACTTACTTGCTTCTTGATTTTCTTTGTAACTGAGCCCGCCTTTTAACTCGATGCCTTTACCTTGATTAAGCCCGTTGATATTGGTTATTTTACCCACCTGTGGCGCGGTCCAGCCATCGTTTTCTGGGTCGTTAAGGTTCCAATAGATGTGTTTATTTGGTTGTGAAAGTTTATGCCTCAGTTGCAAGCCCCAATCCTGCTTATTCGGGTCAAACGAGATCGATTGCACTGGGATTGCCATTTCTACACTCCAGCCATTATCAGTGCGCTGTGTTTTGGCATACCAAATTGTACTCCATTCACCTATATACCCAGTTCCGTCAATCAATCCATCTTCGCGCACACCAGAGGGGGTTACATGAAAAAGGTATGCATCGCGCTTATCAAAATTTGTATCTAGGCTGATCCCAAAATAGTCTTCGTTCCATATTGTTTCGCCCTGAGTAAGTACCCTGTCTATGATGGTGTTTTGTGGTTGAAATATTTCGGCCGCAACATAAAAAAACGCATCATCATAAGCAATTCTGGCCTTAATGGGGTAAAGGGGTTTATCACCAAGGTTGGGACGAAATTCAACAAACTGCTCAATGAGGTTGGCTCCTTGCCATTCATGTTCCTCAATATGGCCGTCTATGGTTGGTGCTTGTGTGATTTTAGTGATAGCTAAAGGCGTTCGTTGATAAGTTTGTTCAGCATTCACCCATAGACTTGGAAAAGCGACTGCCAAACAAATGTAGTTTGCATATTTCATTATTAATATCCTGCAAGAAAAACTTGTCGGCTATCTTCTTGGTAAACACATAGAAAGGCATGATAAAGGCAGGAAATCAGGTGACAAAAAGGTGACAACAACAAGTGATTGTCAGTAACTCTATGAAATACAAACTTTGTTTTAGTTTTTGAGACAATCAGAAATATGTCGAATAGTGAACTTTATGGGTAGCAAGCACGTATTGAGTCATTGTTTATGTAAGAAGCTAGCTGAAGGAGCAAAATCATCATATGAACAGGGCACTGTATTGGTTTACGCAGGATCTCCGATTACAAGACAATGAAGGTGTTAAATGGGCTGCACAGACACACGAACAAGTTGCATTTGTTTATGTGATTAACCCTGTATGGTTCGCGCAAAAAAATTATCACCACATGACGGTGGGAAAACACCGTTGGCGCTTTATTTGTGAATCTTTGATAGACCTGAATGAGCAGCTAAGTGAGATGGGCCATCATTTGCAGTTATTGGTGGGTGAGCCCAGTGAACAAATTGGTCAATACATTAAAACTCACAATGTAGGGACTTTAGTGTTAGCACAACAGTTTGGTGTGTATGAACAGCGTGCTATCGCTCGTATCTGTCAGTGTAACAGTACCTTAACTGTCGAACATTTTAGCCAGACGACGTTATTCGACAATAGTCAGGTTAGTGAGCATGATTTACCTATGAAGTCATTTTCTACATTTAGAAACTATGTAGAAAAGCAGTCGCTGGCCATCTCAGTCGAAAATGTATTTATTCCCCAAACTGACTTGAAAGGCATTGATAGTTTTTTACCGGCATTGAGCAGGGGATTTGACGGTCTTCTATCTGAGGTAAACGCTGAAATAGTCCCATTCGATATGGTTGGTTTGGGCTATATGATAGGTGGCGAGCACTGCGCAAATAATCACCTCAATGACTATTTCAACTCCTATGCACCATCCAAATACAAAGAAACAAGAAACAATCTGGACGGTTTTTACAGCTCTACGAAATTGAGCGCTTATCTTGCAATTGGAAACCTTTCGCCGCGTCAAGTTTGGCATAGAATTGAGGAATATGAACGCACGAAGGTAAAAAATGAGTCGACATATTGGCTGAAATTTGAACTGCTGTGGCGTGAATACTTTCAATGGCTACTTAAGTTTAAAGGCACATCGTTTTTTTTGTTTAAGGGAGACGGGCGCAACAAGCCCATGACAAGCTTTTATGCTAATCGTTTTGCTGCTTGGTGTGCTGGAGAAACCGCTTTTCCATTAGTCAACGCTTGTATGCACCAACTCAATGAAACTGGCTACATGTCTAATAGGGGGCGGCAAATCGTTGCCAGTTGTTTAGTTAACGAGTTAAGTGTTGATTGGCGTTATGGCGCGGCTTATTTCCAACAGCAGTTGATTGACTATGATGTTGCTTCAAATTGGGGGAATTGGCAATACATCGCTGGGGTGGGTGTAGACCCTCGTGGCGGGCGTCATTTCAATATCCCTAAACAAGCACAATTATATGATGCTGAGGGTCAATTCGTTAAAAAATGGCGCGGCCATAGCAACAACGAATTTGCTTATGACTGTGTTGACCCATCCGATTGGCCATTCTGCGAATGAACAAATCCCAGTTGCCAGTTAAAGTGTGTGCGTGTTGTCAACGGCCGTTTACATGGCGAAAGAAGTGGCAAAGAGATTGGGAGAGGGTGAAATACTGCTCAAAGCGCTGCGCCAGAAATAAGTTTATTAAGACAGAGGTCACTGATAATGAATAAAACCTCGTACAGGTGTATCAGGCTCATCCTTGGCGATCAGCTTAACCCTCAACACGCGTGGTTTAGGGAAAAGGACGAGGGAGTGCTTTATGTTATAGCTGAGCTGCATCAAGAAACCGCTTATGTTCGCCATCACATTCAAAAGGTCTGTGCTTTTTTCAGCGCCATGCATCACTTTGCACAAGCGTTGGACCAAGCGGGCCATCATGTGCTTCATTTAACCTTAGACGATACCAAACCATTTGCTTCGCTAACTGATTTGCTCAGCAATTTGATAGCCAAATACGCGGCGAGCCATTTTGAGTATCAACTCCCCGACGAATATCGCTTAAGGCAACAGCTTGCTCAGTTTGCCCAAAACCTACAGTTAAACTGCACTTGCTTTGAAACGGAGCACTTTTATCTCGATGAAAACGCACTAAAAAAAGAATTCAAAGCGGGTCACCACCACCGCATGGAGGCTTTCTACCGTCGGATGCGAAAGCAATTCAACATACTTATGAATGATGGTGAGCCTGAGGGTGGACGTTGGAACTTTGATTCAAACAATAGAAACAAGTTAAAACCGAAGGATTTCAACACAGTGCCTGCACCTTTGCTATTTGAAAACGATGTCAGTGAGATACTCGAGAGGCTAAAAAGGCATTCAATTAAAACCATCGGGGAGACACAAGATTCAATTATTTGGCCTGTGACAAGAGCCCAAGCAAAGCAACTTATGGCATTTTTTTGTGAACACTGTCTGCCGCTATTTGGTGAATATCAGGACGCAATGACATGTACGTTGGATAATGCCATAGATAAACGTCAGTGGAGTCTGTTTCACTCTCGTTTGTCTTTTGCACTGAACGCCAAAATGATAAGCCCTGCCTATGTTGTAAATACGGCGTTGGCATATTACCAGCAGCACAAAAACACAATTTCCTTGTCACAAATTGAAGGGTTCGTTAGACAGATCATTGGTTGGCGCGAGTTTATTAGGGGAATTTATTGGGTGAATATGCCCCAGTACTCGAAGTTAAATAGCTTGTCAGCAAATCGCACATTACCGGAGTTTTTTTGGACCGCGAATACACAGATGAATTGCTTGCAACATGTGATCTCCCAATCGTTAGAAGATGCTTATGCCCATCACATTCAGCGCTTAATGATAACTGGAAACTTCTGTTTGTTGGCAGGCATAGACCCAAGCATGGTAGATGAATGGTACTTGGGAATTTACATAGATGCGATTGAGTGGGTAGAGATGCCAAATACCCGTGGTATGAGTCAATTTGCAGATGGTGGTATTGTAGCTTCTAAGGCCTATGCTGCCAGTGGTAACTATGTAAAAAAAATGTCTGATTACTGCTCACAGTGCCACTATCAGGTGAGTGAAACTACAGGGGAAAACGCATGTCCACTTAACTCGCTCTATTGGCGATTTATGGATAAAAACCAACCAGCTTTCGCAAATAACCCAAGAAATAAGATGGTATATGCAAACTGGTTGAAAAAATCCGATTCACAGCGAGAGGAAATTATCGCTCAGGCTGAACATTATTTGTTAAATATTGAAAATCTCTAAATGATACCCCTTGTAGTCTATCTCGCAGAGTGTAAAGGGGCTTTACAGTACGTAAATATCATTGGCTAAGCTGAATACTATTTTCTTGGCGTAAAAAGCTGATTTCCAGTTCAAGATCACTTAACATGTGATTTTTGACTCAGGGATTACTATGGAATTGTCTACTTGGCTCAGTTTGGCCACGATCTGTATTTTGGGCGCAATGTCACCCGGTCCAAGTTTAGCTGTTGTCATGCGCCATTCATTACATAACAGCGCGTTACATGGCATCGTGGCAAGTGTGTCTCATGGTATGGGCGTAGGTTTATATGCGGTTCTATCTTTGCTAGGTCTAGCCGGACTAATAACCCATTACCCATTGTTATTCCAAACATTGGTCATTGGTGGGGCGATTTATCTAGCATATATGGGGATTAAAATTCTAACCAGTACTTCCTCTGGAATTAACGTTCAACAATCGGTTAGCCAAGATAATTTGCGTCAAGCGGCACAAGATGGGTTTGCCATAGCTTTTTTGAATCCCAAACTGGCAATATTCTTTTTAGCCTTATTTTCTCAATTTATAGACCCAGAAAAATTGACCTTTTACTCTGCAGTTATAATGTGCGCAACGGTATTAGTGATAGATACTATTTGGTACTTTTTTGTTTCAGTGGCGATGGCGAAGGCTAAACAAAGATTCGACTTGGTATCAAAACAGCGCTTTATTGATAAAGCATTGGGTATTGTATTTTTGTTATTAGCGCTCAGAGTTGTCGTTACGCAGTTTTCTTAAAATAAGATGGTTAGCTAGGCTAAACTTGCACTATATAACTCAAAGATAACTTGTTTTAGCTCTTGTAAGCCTTCATGAATATCCATTATTTCTAACGACACTGCGGTGTCGTTAACTATTTTAGCAACCTCTACTTCAAACTGCGCTCGTCTGTTATTGGGCAGGTGGAGGGTGACCTGATCTTGAGTTAATGCCTCGTAAAGCGTGCTTGCTATAAATGGGTGGGTGCGGATCACTAGCCCAGAAAGAGAGAGAGATAAAACACTAAAAGGGAGGTTTACAGCATCGGTTTTAAGCACAATACCCGTCAGTCGTTCAGTTATCCAATGGCGATTAGTTGACTCTGCAGCGAAAATATTTGGTAAATCACATGAAAAACTAGGCAAGCCTGCTTCAGAAGTATGTAAATGCGCTGGGAAGTAGACCACTTCGGAATTCACTTTAGCAACCAGCTGAATATCTGAAGCTTGGCGTAAAGTGTGAAGCCACAGTTTTAACTGTGATGCATGCTGATCTTCAAGGCATACATCAAAGTGTGGCTTACTTTCTTCTCGTAACACTTGATAAATAAATTTAGTTTCTTCCTTTGAAAGCTTCATTGTGTTGGTCCGCTAAAAAGTGTTGTCGTAAAATATGCATACTTTGTACCGCTTATAGCTCACAATTTGAGTGTACGACCATTCACAATAATTGGCGATTACAGCCTATTACAGACAACTAAATGTAGAAATTACTCATTAAATCTTAGGCGCTTATAGTGTTATCGGCGTTTCCTGTTTAATATTTAGCCTAAAATTAAGCTGGAATTGGCAATAATACATGTGCGCTAAATAGTGGAGTTTGCATTGGGGTGCATAAACGTTCAATGAATCAGCCTATTGCTGCTCAGTGAAGTGCGTTTTTCTCATGAAAACTTCTTGCTCGGCACGCCGTATAAGCTTATCCAGTTCGCCACTTTGTTTTAGTTGTTTGAGCTTATTATCAACTTTTTGGATCAGCTTAACGTGCTCTTTGCGGATGTAGTGATAGAGTGCTTGTTTATCTAAGCTATGTGGATGTGCCTCAACGGTCGTAATACCCAAATTTTTCAATACAATAAGACCATCCATTTTATTGGTCAGAGCAATGTCTGCCAACCCAGCGTCAACTAACTTGAACATTTGCGCTGTATTGTCAGTATCGGTGACGTTTGTCATGCCTTGAGTCACGTTTTGAGTATGCTTAACCCCTCGTACTCTAACAACCTGATAATTACGCAAGTCACTCGCTTTATTGATTACAATGCCACTGTTCTTTCTGGTAAATACCATGGTTTCTAAGTGATAGTAGGGGGTGGGTACACGCGTTGTGGAGGGGGTTTCATCACCATAACTGTGGATGCGCATAATTTCACCATCGTTTATTCCTGTGGCGGCTTCGTGTTGGGCGCGTTTGCCGGGCAGTGGAGTAATCGCTATTTTAATACCGAGTTGTTGATATACTTCTTTAATAACGATGCGACCAACTTCTTGCTCAATCAGATAATTTATTGATGCAAAGCGATACTCCTGAGCTGAGCAATTGAAAGCAAGGTACAAAAGTAATAGAACGGCATACTTCATGAAGGTTTAAATTTTAAATAATGCAATTGTGCGAATTATAGCGCAAGTGCTATAAGAGTTTTAATGTTACACATCTAATTTACCGACTTGGGCTAATAAAAAGGATAAAACTTCATTCATAAAGTGAGGTTAAATGACAGCACAACGATAAGGTGACCTTACAAATTTGGCTTGAAATAATGTGCAATTCACAATTTAATACATATTTACATTTGCATTAATATTTTAAAAACCTAGTATGCTAGGGCGCGCAATAAAGAACTATAAGAAGATAGATGTCAGTCATAGAATTTGGTGAATTTCAGTTTAATTTAGCCTTATCTCAGTTAAAGCATAACGAGCAAGAGGTTGTACTTGACCCAAGGCAACAAGCATTACTTGTTTTTTTTATACAAAACCCTCAACGCGTGATTAACCGTGATGAACTACAGGAGCATATTTGGCAGGGGGTGATCGTCACCGACAATGCGATAAATAAACTCGTAGCAAATCTGAGAAAAGCGCTAGGAGACGACGCCAAAGAACCTAAATATATACAAACAGTTACCAAGTCTGGATATAGATTCGTTGCCCCGGTTTCTGTTGTTGCGCATACAAGTGATCCCTCCCCGGTAGTTAATCCACGACAGCAAAGTTTGCGTGTTTCTTCGCTCATTTGGCTATTGCTCGGTATTATAATTGTGTTTGCTGTGCTGAGTTTTCTTTTGGATACAGATGCTAGAAGTAAAAAGTATGGTGATACTTCCACGCTTACTAGGTTTCATGGCTCAAAGCTTACTCCCATATTTCTAGATGATAGCGAGAGCTTATTATTTATCAATGTGACGCTTCGAGAGCGCGAGCTTTGGCTAAGTCATGGTGTCGCAAATTCTAGAATTCTTCCCGTTCAGGTTGAATCTCAGGGACACTTTATTGATCAACTAGTCGCTTACCGAAATGGCAGATTAGTATATTTTGGATACGAGAGTGAATGTGGCTGGTATAGTGCTGAGTTCGACCCGCAAACAAAACGCTTTGGCGAAGATGTAACAACGTTAGCGCTATGTGGCGACTTAACAGTGCACCAAAGCATGTTGAATAAAGAGGGTGATGGTTTATTTGTGCTGGCACATCCGAAAATGCATGAACATAATAATCAGCTTTATATTACTAACTCAGAACAACAATTAGAGCGAGTCAAGATTGAACTAGACAAGCAATGGCGTATTGTTTCTATTGATTTACACCCTCACGACGAACGAATTCTGCTCAATGCCCATTCATTTGACGGTAAAACGGCTGCGTTTGTATACGATCCCACAAGCCAACAAGTAAGAAAAGAAAAAGAGTTTAACAGTATATTAGAGCGAGTAATATGGGACCACAGTGGCGAAGGTTTGGTGTTTGTAAGCCCTGCGCCAAATAGCCGCCTTTTGTACCAAGCTTTAGATAGTGACGAGGCGACATTACTTGGTAATGTCAATGAAAGGCTGTGTTGTGCCATCGTCCGTCATCCGAACAATCAAGACTATGTGTTCACAAGTAGTGATAAAAACATTGATCTGAAGTGGCTATCGCCTAACTATGCTCTTGATAATAGTAGCGTGATAGACAGGTCGCCGTTATTTGCTCACATGCGCGAGGGTCACTACTTTTTATCTAATCGTGCAGGTGTTAGTCAGATATATTTTCAGGCACCTGATCAGACGGCACAATTGGTGAGCGAGCTTGCTCATAACGTTCAAATTGAATCAATGAGTTTGTCCAACGATGATGAATTTTTGTTGCTTCGAGAAAAGCACCGCCTGTGGATTGTGCCAACGAGCGAGCATGCAAAGCCTAAAGACATTTTTATTGATGGCTATGTGTATAAGCAACATTGGCTAAGCAACACCTTGTTTTCAGTCACGCTCAAGCATAGAAACTCTAAACAAGTCATAATATACAACAGTGAGTTACAGAAAGTAGCTCAGCTTGGAGAGGGGATTGTCATTGTACTAGCTGACCAATTAAACCCAGCCAATCATTATTACGTCGACAAACAGAATAAATTATATAAAGCATCACCCGATATTTTATTCTCGTCACCATCAACGGAGAATTTGCCAGTCATAGGGGATATTCCCGACTTTTCACAGCTCTTGATAGAAAATGATGTGCTGTATGTGGTGAGTAAATATGGTGAGACGCTGACCACCTATAAAATTACTGATTCACTGCAATTATTATCAAAGCAGCCACTCAATGCTTATTTGGGGTTTGATGTAGACGACGGCGTTGTGCTCTACGCCGGTAAAGCCCATTACCGAAGCGAAGTGTATCGGACCTTAGCGCGATGAAACTTTAAGAAGGGAGAGTCATGGGAAAAGTGCTAGTAATTGGCGCAAGTGGTGCGACAGGAAAGCTTGTAGTGGCACAGCTGCTTGCGAAAAATGTTCAGGTCATCGCTATTGTTAGACCTTTGAGTTCATTACAAAGTTTATACGGAGATCATGAGCACTACCTAGAAATAAAAGCAGAGATCTCACAAGTGAGTTCAGCACAGCTTGCTAAATATATAAGCCAGTGCCATACGGTTATTTCTTGTCTTGGCCATAACTTAAGTTTTAAGGGAATATATGGTGCACCGCACAAGTTGGTAGCGGATGCTATTAAGAAAGTGACGGTTGCTATTTGTTCACTAGACAGAGGTATAAAAACAAAAGTTATTCTGATGAACACCACAGGGGTGAGTAACTTAGATATTCAAGAATATATTCCACTATCTCAAAGAATTGTTGTTGCGGTGCTGAGGTTACTGTTACCGCCGCAAAGTGACAATGAACTAGCTGCGGATCATCTTCGCGTTAATATCGGTAAAGATCACCCATGTATACAATGGGTCAGTGTGCGCCCAGATTCACTAATAGATGAGCAAGAAGTATCTACCTACTATTTGGAGCATTCTCCAACAAGTAACGTGGTGTTTGATGCAGGTAGAACAAGTCGTATCAATGTGGCCAACTTTATGATGAGATTGGTGACAGAAGACGCGCTGTGGCGTCAATGGCAGGGAAAAATGCCGGTGATCTATAACGGCTAGTCATGTTTTCATCACGTTACGTTGTTTAATAAACTGTACGGTAGTACAAGTGACTACGTCTCCAAGCACATTGACCGCAGTACGGCACATATCAAGGATCCTATCTACGCCGAGAATAAGCGCCACGCCAGATGCAGGAATACCGACACCTTCAAGTACCATACTCAGAATAATTATTCCTGCGCCAGGTGTAGCAGGAGACCCAACGGATGCTGCAACGGACATCGTTACGATGAACAAATAATTGGTAAGGCTTAAATCAACATTAAACACCTGCGCAAGAAATACGGTGGCAATACCTTGATACATGGCTGTGCCTGTCATATTGATAGTTGCTCCAAGAGGCACTAAAAACCGCGCTATATCGGCTTTTATGCCAAGTTTGTTCTCTGTTACATCTAAGGTAAGTGGCATGACTGCGGCTGAACTACTTGTCGAGAAGGCTAACAGCATAAGCTCTCTGACATGGGTTATAAAAGTACTGATCCGACCTTGCCAAGTTAGTTTAGCGACGAGGAAATACAAAAGCGCGATCAGAAAAATGCCTGATATCACCGTCACTACGTAAATCATCATGCCAGCGAGTACGTCGATACCTAAGTTTGCTACCAGTTTGGTGATAAGCCCAAATACCGCCAAGGGCGCTAATAGCATTGCCCAAGAAACGATTCTCAGACTCACTTCTTGAAGTGCTCCAAGCAAATCAAACAAAGGCTTAGATTGCGTGGCTGGGATAGACAGCAATGCTGCGCCCAATACAGCGGCAAATAAAATAACTTGTAGCATCTCACCAGAAGCCATCGATGCCAGTGGATTTTTGGGGATCAGTGCAGATACTTTGTCAGGAAGCTCTGACAAGCCAGGGAATCCTGATACAGCAGTACTGGTGAGTGGCGCTACTTCGGCATCGATTAAGGAGCCTGCATCAATGTAGTTTCCCGGCTCAATGTATAACGCAAGCATAATCCCAATAGAGGCTGCGATGGCGGTAGAAATAAAAATGAAAATGATGGCAATGATGCCATTTTGTTTGAGGGCCAGTGGGTTGTTGTTTGCTGCAAGACCTCTGACGACGGACGCGAGTACCAAAGGAACCACTATCATTTGTATGATAGCTAAAAATAGCTGACCCGGTAGTGCAAGCCATGCTGTGATTATTTTTACATTATCACTCGAAACCCAATGCAAATCTGGGCCAAGCACAATTCCACAAAGTACCCCTAGAAACAATGCAATCAGTACCTTCAGCCATAATCGACCGGTTATGAATCGGTCAAACTGTGCGGTCAGCTCAACGAGGGGTTGAAAAAATAAAGGGAGGCCACGCATGTTTTGTTATCGTATTAAAAATGTTTTAGGGATCTTAGCTCAAACGTAAAGTTAGCGCTAAATTAATGGCTTACTAATTGATCTGAAACAAAACTTAACAGAGGCTCTATGCGCACGTTAGACTTTATTTTCCGCATGTAATAGTTTGTAATCTAGATATGGGTTTTTTATTACCGATTTTGGTTTAAACTATACAGCTAAGTTGTATGAAAGCCGAAAGATTATCTGTGTTGAAATTTACAAGCCTTTTTAGCTGCTACCTTTTTTTGTCTTTGCTTGTAAGCCCTGCGTTTGGGTCTTCACATGATTGGCAAGAGGTCGAAAAACAACTATTCATACAACTCGATAACGACCCTAAACTTGCACTTGAACAGGCGCTTGAGATAGCTAAAAAAGAGTCGTATACCCCGCAAAATAACCGCGAAGCATGGTTTATCCTAAAAGAGGTTGAAGCACACGCCCAAATCAGTCTTGGAGACTTCACCACTGCTGAAAACATCGCTGAGCAACTTTACCAGCTGCATAGTGCTGAGCAGTTCCCCTTGTATCGCACTAGAGCGCTTTTATTACTGGCCATGTTATCTGAACGCCATAATGACGCTGAAAAAGTATTCAATTATGCGAGCGAAGGCTTAGCACTTGTTGAGCAAAACAATATCTCAGATGATCTATTAACAGCTGATTTACTGTCACTGATAAGCATGAGTTTCAGAAGTCAGGCCAAATACGCTAAGGCGCTAGAGTACTCAAAGAAGTCTGTTGAGTTGAGTCATGGGGATCTTGCAAAACAAGCCCGTGATCACAACCAAATTGGTGTGATCTATGATTACATGGGAGAAGTGGAACTGGCGCTAAAGCATCATGAGCTGTCATTGAATATTCGTCGTGAAAACAACAACCAACAAGGTCTATCAGACTCATTATACAACATTGGAGAAATCTATCGCGATTTAGGCCAGTACGACTCAGCGTTATTACATTTTAAGCAGGCACTGCTGGTTGATCAATCTTTGGGGAATCCCTATCACATTGCAAACAGTCACGGTAAACTTGGCCAAGTATATCTGGCGATGAACGAACTAGCACTTGCCAAGTTAAACATCACTAAGGGTCTTGAAATAACCAGAAAAATGGATGCGCCCAGTGATACTAGTTGGCAGCTTAGTAATATGGCTCGCGTGTACTTGGCCGAAAAACAGCTAGATAAGGCGTGGGACGTTGCAACAGAAGCGCTGACACTTGCTTTAGAAGCAAAAGCGAAAAGAACCGAACATACTGTACGTATGGCATTGCTGGATATTGCGATAGCCAAAAAAGACAAACAAGCGATAAGACAGCAAATTGAACTGCTGTTATCTATGCCCAATACAGGATTGCTATATCAGCAAAGACTGCATGAAATAAACACTCAACTATACGAAGAGTCTCAAGAGATAGAACAAGCTTACCTGTCACTTAAAAAGTTTGTTGAAGTGCAACAAAAGCTATACGCCCATTTGGAAGAACAGCAAACTGAGCGCTTAAAGCAAAACGTCGAAGTGGTGCGTCAAGAGCAAGCTCTGGATATAATGGAAAAAGAGCGAGCATTACAAAAGGCAAAACTTGATAATTTAGAGTTGCAAAGAAAAGTAGTGATCTTAGCCATGCTGTTATTGATAGGTTTGCTATTGATGATCTACTTTAGGCAAATGGCAAAACAGCGAATGGCGAATTTAATGACCAGAATGCTGGCGGCAAATTTGGAAGATAAAAACCAATTGCTCGCGGATGTATCGCATGAATTACGCACACCACTGGCTGCGCTAAAACTCTCTGTAGAACTGTTGGAATACAATATTGAGCCAGATAAAGATAAAGCATATGCAAGAGTGCATGGAAAAATAGCTCAGTTAGATAACCTTATTGGCGATATATATCGCTCCGCGCAGTATGACAACAACGTGATGCAGCTACAAAAGTCAGATTGTGATTTAGTTGAATTACTTGATGATGTAGTGAGTGACTTTGATAAGCGCTTTAAAGAGAAACCTCAGAATTTATTGGTTCAGCGCCCTTCACAAGCCGTTATTTGTCATGTCGATCCAGAGCGATTCAAGCAGATCATCATTAACTTATTAAATAACAGCCTCAATTACACGTATGAGAATGGCACAACACAGGTTTCGTTGGAAATACTAGAAATGGAGCAACAGGTCAAACTATGTGTATCAGACTCAGAGCCTGGTTTGAACAGCGAGGAGCTGGATAAAATATTTGAGCGCTTATATCGGTCAGAAGCTTCAAGAAGCAAAGATTTGGGAGGGTCTGGACTTGGGCTCGCAATTTGCCGTCAAATCGTGCTGGCGCATGGCGGCAACATCACGGCTCAGCACGCTCAGTTAGGCGGGGTAGAATTTACAATATTGCTCGATATGTGCGAATAAGCGCTTATATTAATTGGTGTTTATCGATTGATTAGTGACAGAATAGCAGTACTCTTAGTGACTATTCACTGCGCTGTTGTTTACGCCATGAAGCAGGTGTTACGCCGTAGGTTTTCTTGAATTGACGAATGAAATGCGTTGTGTCGCCCCAGCCAAGCTCGTAAACAATCGTATTGATGGCCTTGTCTGTATGCAGTAATTTTGCACATGCCTGTGTGAGACGGGTTTTTATGATCCACTGGCCAACAGAATAGTTTGTTTGCGCTTTGACCTTTGTTGCGAGATAGGACGGGCTAGTATGAACGGCCTTAGCAACGTCTTTGAGTGAAATACTGTGCATATAATTAAGCTGAATATAGTCCAAGGCAGCAGTCACTTTATTTGAACGAACCTGCTTTAAAAGCGGTAGTTGGTTGGCTTGCTGTACTTCATATAACAGCAAATTTAACAGGCTTTTAAGTACCACGGCATTACTTGGTTGATAATTTGTCATCATACGCTGTAACTGTGTAAACAATGAGATAGTCCAAGAGACTCGGGTTTTACAAAGCTCTAGAGCAGGTATTGCGCCCAATCTTACTTGCCTAAACGGTGTCATTAATGGGTCTTGTTCATTCATCCCTAAGCAAGTTGGGCAAAAACTCACCCATCTGATTTCTAGGTTTTCACCGTCAACTAAACTGTGGGGGATACCTGCGGGCACCAACGTGAACATATTTTCTTGGAGCGTTATCGGCTCTTTATGTTGCATGGTCAAAGAACCGCCAACAAGTAAACAGAGAATATACTGAGTTTGTGAGCCATGTGCTTCGTAGCCAATGTGGTCATGAAACTCATGGCCGACACTCATGATATGATCCGAATCCATAAAAAAGCATCAAAAAGAATAATAAGCCGATTATAGCTAATTATACGCTCTCCAAAAGCTCATATTTCCAAGTGATAATTAGAAAATGAAACAATAAGCCGATTATTCGGGTTGACAATTGATAGACTTGGAGAATATATGAACATAACTTTAGCTATAATAGGCCTATCACTACATATCTTGATTTGGGAAAAATTACCGGACTGGGGAAATTGGTTCAATAGGATAGTTGAGCGTTTGCCAAAACCACTAAGATACCTCTACGATGCATGGCGTTGTCCATATTGTTTTGGTTTTTGGGTAGCTTTGTTGCTTCATGGATTGACCGGTGTGTATACCCTAGAAAGTCTCAAAGATATGCCTTTATATTTAGATGTTATGTCAGTACCAATTGCTTGGCTGCTAGACTCTTTGGCAACTGCATTGTTAATTATGTTGGGTAGTTTAACTATCAATGCTCTCGCAGGACCCGCGATAAAAGGGTATGAGATGACACAAGCATTTCGTAGTGTAACAAGTGAAGAGTAGGTTATGGCAATATCGAACGTTAATGGCGAAGTTAAATCTTCAAGGCTGATTCTTACGCTGGCGCGACCGCAATATGATGAACATCCAGATGCCGTGGCGCAAAAAATCCAACAGGTATTGCAGCCACAAACATGTGTTGCGTTACCGCAAAGCTGGCAGAACATCAATACGCTTGCAGATGCACATAGATGGTTGCGTACGCAATTGCTTGAAGCGCAGATTTACATGGTAGTTCATCGAACAACTAGTGAGTTATTAGGTGTAGCTGTGGTGCACGAGCAGGGCGAGGAAGCGTATATTGGCTATGTTATTGCGAAAGAACATTGGGGTAAGGGCTATGCAAGCGAAGCGTTGCAAACTTTAGTTGCTTGCTACAAAGAACAAGCCACCGTAAAAACGCTTTGGGCAGGAGTTAGCAAGGATAATATCAGCTCCATCAAAGTGTTAACCAAGTCAGGTTTTGAGTTAGCCAACAGTGAGCATCAAGACTTAGACACACGCCATTATGTACTCTCGCTTGAGAATTAACATGATCAGGCCATTGTTGAAAACAACAATGGCCTGATATTTATTGCAAATTATAAAAAACTGACCTTGGTTTGATATTCACCATGATAGGTCAAGCCCGTCTTTATTTGGTTCTCTCAAGCATTCTTATACTTTTATTCTCATTATGAAATAGTTAACTTTCAATCAGTTATGGGTATAGGTGTCCGAGTAACTGAAGAGATCTTTCCGTTGTTTTGAAGTTATTAATAAAAAAACTACAAATATATTGTATACAATATATTGAATTTATATCTATTGAGGCGTTACTATAGCGGTGAGTTTTAATAACAATAAAAGTTCAAGGGGAACCCAAATGAACAAAAACACCAACAGAATGTGGCAAAGAAGTTTAATTGCCGCAGCGGTAGCAGGCTGTTTAAGCTCACCAGTCGCCATCGCTCAAGGTAAAACTACAGGTAGTATTGAGGGAAGTGTGCTAGTGCAAAGTGGTCAGACTTTGGCAAACGTACAGTTAACGCTAAAGCACAATACAAAAGGCTTTGTTAAAACAACGTCCACAAATGACAGAGGTGAATTCGACCTAAAAGGCTTACCAATTGGTACTTATACAGTCACCTTTACAAAAGATGGCTACCATAGTGTTTCTGAATCTGAGTTGGAGATAGTTGCGGGCAATACTGCATCGTTTGACGTATCAATGTTCAGCAGTGATATAGAAACCATTCAAGTAAGTGGTACAGCTATTCGCAACATTGATATGCAAAGTTCAACGGCGCAAATGACATTCACTGCGTCTGAACTGGATAGATTGCCTGTCGCACAAGATTTGTCTTCTATCGCGCTACTTTCACCAGCAGCATCATTGGCAGCTGACCCTGACCAAGACTATGGTCGCGGTGTATCTTTCAGTGGTGCTTCCGTTGCTGAAAATGGTTACTTTCTTAATGGTTTAAATATTACTGATATTCGTAAAGGTTTGGGCTACCTTGAATTTCCGTGGGAAGCAATCGCTCAAACAAACGTAGTAACCGGTGGTGTCCCTGCTGAATATGGTAATTTTATTGGTGGTGTGACCGATGTTGTGACTAAATCTGGTGACAATGAATTTAAATTTGGCGCAAAGTTTGACTATCAGCCAGGCAACTTTTTACGTAGCCGTAGCCCCGACATTTGGGGGTATGATACAGGACACCCTGAAACTGACGATGAAGGGAATGTTACAGGCTACCCGTATGCAATAAAAACATACAATGGTGAAGATTCCGTCAAAGACTCCCGCTATAACATCTGGGCCAGTGGTCCAATTATCGAAGATACATTGTTCTTCTACGCGCTATATAATCCGCAAAAAGTCACTAAACGTTATGCGGATAAAACCACACTGACCCAACGAGTAGATGAAGCCGATTTCTGGCTAGCCAATGTGGATTGGTATGTCACTGAAGATCATAGTATTTCATTTACAGCGATGAATAATGAGTGGGAGCGTAACGAATATCACGCCGACTATCATTTCAGTCCTATAGGGCGACAGCAATCTTATCAATCAGGTGAGTTTGGTGAACCTACGAAAAGTGAATGGGGTGGGTCAGTATTCACCGCTAACTATAACGGGTATATCACCGATGAACTGAGTGTTTCAGCGGTATACGGTGTGACTAAGCAAGATACGCTAGAGGCTAACCCTGTTGCGCACCTAAGTCGAGTATGGGACAACCGAAGCGGTAGTTGGGAGCGCAGAGGCGACTGGCAAGGTTGGTCAAAGGGCGCGATAAGTGAAGATAAACGCACTCAAGCAAGAATAGATTTTGACTGGGTGGTTGGTGACCACACAATTTCATTCGGCTACAGTCATGAAAAAGTCGAGACAACCGATTTGTCAGAGTATTCAGGTGATGGCTGGCGCTATGATATTTATGTTGCTACGGAATCACGCATAGAGAATATTAATCAAATTATTGAGCTTCAGGCCAATCGTCAGGGGATCCCCTATCAGCCGTCGCCGCTAGAAGTTGGGGATGCGTATTTTTGGACCAAGCAATACAAAAAAAGTGGTAGCACTGAGCAAAATTACCGTTCGATCTATCTAGAAGATACTTGGGAAGTGACCGACCAACTGACCCTTAACCTTGGTGTTCGTAACAGTGCCTTTGATGCTTTCACGGGAACAAATGAAGAATATGTTTCCATGGAAAATCAATGGGCACCAAGGTTGGGTATTAACTATGACTTGTTCGCAGATGGCGCGACTAAGCTATTTGCAAACTATGGCCGCTATTACATGCCAATCTCGCCAAACACGAGTGCACGTATGACACTGCCTGAAGTGAATATCACAGGTTATGGTTTGTTTGACGGTACATTTAACGAAGAAAACAACACGCCGAATCGAATTGGAGAGCTGTTTGCTGTTGAAGTCGCGAGCGATGGTGAGTTAGCACAGCCAGTTTCAACCTACGTAGACAAAGACTTAGAGCCTATGTACAGCGATGAGTTTGTGTTGGGTATTCAGCATGAGCTTAATGATGATTGGGTGCTTGGCGCGCGTTATATCTATCGTGATCTTAAATCGTCAATCGAGGATACCAACTTACGCTTTGCCTTGGTTGAAAAGTGGGGTCGCGAAAACCCAGAACAGTTGGCTGTACTACAAGAATTAGGTTTAAACACCAATGTGAACTGGTTGGCACTGGTTATCAATCCGGGTAACCCGATTAAACTTGCGTACGATAAAAACCAAGACGGTGTGGTTGGCGATGATGAATATGTGCAATGGGATGCTGACTATCTTGGTCTTCCAAAGGCTGAACGTAAGTACCACGCCTTGGAGTTCACTGCTAAAGGTCAAATCTCAGACGGCTTTACCATTAACGCGTCATATACATGGTCGAAAAATGAAGGGACAACTGAAGGATTGGTTAGTGGTGCGCACTCACAAGCAGACCCAGGTTGGTCTGGTTCTTATGATGCACCAGAGCTTACAGATCATAGCTATGGCCCGACATCAAACGATATTCCGCACAAAATTAAAGTATTTGGCTCTTACGAGATCAATGATGAATTTGCAATTGGCTTCAATGCGCAGGCTCAACAAGGTCGTCCAATCAATAAGTTTGGTTATCATCCACAGGGCGTGGGCGCATGTTCAGAACCCATGTGGCTTGATGCTGACAAAACCCAGTTTAACCCAAATGCGGTAACAGATTGTACTGACATACGCGGTACTGACTTCTATTACAATGGTGAGCCTTCACCTCGTGGTTCTCATGGTCACAGCAAATGGATTTACAATCTTGATTTAAGCGCAAGCTACAATCCCAAGTGGCTGGCGGAGATTTATTTATCTCGGCAACGATATTTAATGTCTTCAACTTGGCATCTCCTACATCTTACTACGATCAAGCGGAGCTGGAACAAGGAGTCGATAATCCAAACTATCGTTTGGTTGAAGAATACCAAGCGCCACGTAGTGCTCAGCTTACAGTTCGTTATGAGTTCTAAATCAAAAAGATAACAATGCTCTGACAATAAAAGCCCTACTTGAAACGTAGGGCTTTTTTTTCTATGTGTTGTGGATAGTTGGTGATATCTCCACAGCATAAGCTTTATTTGATTTCTATTCTTACTTGGGTGTTATCATTTGGAATGTCTACGCTGCCTTTTGATGCGACCGCTTTATAGTTTGCGCCTCTAACTTTTCTAATGTACGCGTAGTCGCCGCTAACTGTGCTATCGTATTTCCAAGCGCCATTAGTACGAGAGTAGTAGTTAATATCACCACCAAAATAGGGCTTTGTATTATTGCCATTAACTAATACGCCTCTTATCGCCCAACCGAATCTGTCAGTGATATAAGTTGCAGCGGAGTAGTTGTGATTTACCTCTGTGATGGACGATAGTTTTATATTGTCATGTCTTTGGATATCAAGATCCTTGGTAAATCTTCTTCCTTGTGTTGGGTCATAAGAACTACTCTCTGTAAACAGTACATGCACACCACCACCGGTGCCACTTTCTTCAACAACAATATCTTTCATGTAGATGTAGGTGCCTTTGGCTTCGGAGTCATATACCAATGTGCGAGGGTCATTTTCAGCCAGTGGCAAGGTCAGTTTTTCACCCTTAATGTTATACCAAACGGATGGGTTCCAAGTGTAGGATTTGATAACGTGAATATTTGCACGTCTATCTAAGTTGTAGCCCGGGTGATAGTTATAGGCTACATATAGTGCGCCATCATCATTGGTGTCACTTACGGCATAGTGTCCGCCCTGTGCTAGTTTAATTTCAGAGCCGTTATTATCTACCCAAAGAGTACGAACAGACTTTTGACCAACGTATTCATAACGTGAAAATATTGCGAGTCTTTTAGACGTATTGTCTAGGTGGAGTTGCGGATATGATTGATTTAAACTGCCGTGAGAAGGGGTACCTTTAAGTTTTACAAAGTCAGTACCGTAGGGCGTTGTTGATTTATATAGGTGCCCACTACGGAACTTGTGAGCTAGCCCGCGAGAAGATAACTGTACGTAAACATAGCCGTTACGATCAATGTCTACAACGGCATTCGTGTGCGGGTCATCCCAGTTTTCTTCAGTATGAACTTTTACGCGAGTATTGTAGTTCTTAATGATATAGGTAACTAAATTACCGCCTTCATTTGCTGAATAAACTTCAAAGTGGGTGTTGTTTTTTTCGACAGCAACGGGAATGTGCTTATAACTGTATGTCCCAGTGGCTCCACAGTATTTTGGAACGCCATTATACAGTTGATTGTTTAAACAAAAGGAGCTTGACTGGTAACCACTGTCGTTAACTTCAATATTTGCTGCGAGTGTAGAAGTACTGGTAGCGAGCGCTAACAGAGCGAATTTTAGTTTCATAAATATCCTTTTTAAAATAGGTGTGAAAAGCAAATTTCATAAGCTTTTTAATATCATATTGTTGCAATTGTAGTGTTAATACTCATCCAGAGTTATATTAACTGGTGTTAAACCTAAAGCTAGTCAAGATTTTTACACCCCATATAAACTGACTCAACTTTGATGGAAGTGCAAGGGGAGTGTTGAATCCACATCGCGTAGATTCAACATTATAGATACGTTATAGAACAAGTGATTTTTGTAGCTTAATTGGCTCTCCATCTACATCCATAACAGCGCTTATTATTAATAATCCCTGTTTTAAATTAGTCATTTCTTGAATGTTCGGCTGCCATAATTTAGCTTCATATGGCGCAATTTCTATTTTCTCTGACCACAGTTGCTGGCTGTGTGTCGAATCTTGAAATGAATAAAAAGACACGTCCAGCGTACCGTGTGTGCTACCAGAATAAGGGCCGGTGATATTGATTGTTAGGGTATCGTCTTGGCTAACATGCATATAAACGCCATCAAAACGCTGTGACTCGTTTTGCATTGCGGTATTGGCGGTAATTTTAGCGTCATCTGGAAACTGTTTACGCCAAGATGCGGATAGACCTTGTATGTTTTGTACTAGTTGAGGATGCTGTTCTCGGTTTTTTAGCTGTGGCACAACTTCCTCTAGTTGCGCTTGACAATCATTGATAATTTTTTGATGTCGCGCACATTGATTTACCAAAGCGAGCAACTCATCAGCAGCATTGAAATACCATGGGTTGGCGTTGTTGGCTTGCAACACGGGGAGCTCAAAGGTATGCGCTTGCATATAAGGCGTGAGCTTGTGATTCATTCCCAGACCTAATAGGCTAAGTTTGTTACGGTTAACAGTAAAGTTAGCAGGGAGGGTAAAAATCATTGCCTGTGTTTTGGTTCGAGTCTTAAGTTGCACTCGCAATTGATTGGCATGCTGTTGTAGAGCAAGGGATAGCGAAGAGCCTGCAAATATATCCTCACGTAACTGTGGGGTAAGTGCCAGAGTTTGCGCCTGTTGAGTTGTATCATCAAAGCGCAGCGTTAGTCTGTTGCCATCTACTAACGTAAGGGACGCGCGTGAGGCATTATCATATAGTGATAAGCCTATTTCTCCTCGGTTAAGCTGTGAAGATTCAAAGTCAATCTTTGCCGCTAAGTCCCAGTCTTTATCTTGTAAAGCAACGGGCAGAGTTGGCTTTGGAAAATCCATGATTGGGTGGTTTACTTGTGAACTAGGAAAAATGTCTAGCTGATGCCGTGTCTGAGAGTTGTCACTGCGCAACCAGTAGGCATTACCATTTTGTTCCCAAGGGCCAGATACAATATTAAAAGTAGGTTTGATGTTAGCAACAAACTGTGCAAATTCTCGCTCTAGCTTTTGCCAATCACTAAATACGGCTTTTAGGAGCTTATTGGCAACTGGTAACGTTTGGTCTGAATGTGGGTTGAGCCGCATGAGCTCTGTTAGGTAGCGTTTGAATTGCAGTTGGCGTATCGGGTCGTTCATTAGAAAATGAATGATGAAAAAGTTGAGGCCGCGTTTTAATGCCGGATCATCATTAATTTGTTCGATGGTAGGGGCGTTACCTTGTTGATATTGTTCAAGTCCGGTTGTGATGTAGTTCATTGGTGCTCGGTCAAAGACCATCACAGTAAGCTGTTTTTTCTCAGGGTCGTAAACATGGCTTGCTATTGAGTCTGCCAGTCCCTCAGTGATCCAATTTGGTGCCCAAGTGGAATGACCATTTAGGGCCATGTGAAATGCATGCATGGTTTCATGGATCACGATATATCGTTGATGGTGCTCACGGTGGCTTGGAAAGTTGTAGCCAGCTCGGTTGTAGAACATGGTTTCACCCCCCGCATTTTCGTGGATACCGCGCAGAAAGCCATCGTCTAACATGGCTTCTTGCACACGCATTCGTGAGCTGCCATACACCACAGCAATGCGTTGTTTATCGATATTTTTAGGTGCCATGGAAAACAGCTCAACATAATGGGGGTAGGACATTTCCAACAGCTCTAAGTACAGTTTGACCTTTTCCTCTGGTAAGTCACTTTTTAACGCAAAATGCTTACTTGCCCACCAATTGTAGCCTCGACTATTACCAATTTTTCCTTCGCTGTATGTTCGTGGCACCGTTTTACCAAGAAACGCGATATCAATATGATTAAGAGTACTAGTACGGCCGGTGACGGAAATATCGACCTGCAAGTTATCTAGATTAATATCGACTTTGTTGCTTTGCTCGTGGGAATTAGTATGTGCGCATCCAGTGAGTACCAGAGTACAGATTAACAATATTATTCGCATTTTATCTTCTCATTATTATGGTTAAAGTATATTGTATAAAATATACTTTAACTTTTTGAGGCGCGATAATCAAAATGAAAAATAACAATACAGGGCAGCGCGAAAAATTTGGCTCGCTATTTTATGTTGCAAATCTGATGGAGATTTTTGAGCGTTTGGCGTGGTATGGATTTTTTGCAGTATCTTCTATCTATATGACTACCCCAGTTAGCCAGGGAGGTGTTGGATTTACTGATACCCAGCGAGGCGCAATTCAAGGCATTATTCCCTTCTTTTTATATCTACTTCCGGTCATCACCGGCGCGCTAGGCGATAAATTTGGTTATCGGCGCATGTTTATTTTGTCATTTTGTATTATGACACCTAGCTACTTTTTATTAGGGCAAGTGACTTCATTCAGTTTGTTTTTTATTGTTATGGGATTGGTGGCATTTGGCGCGGCTTGTTTTAAGCCGATTGTGGTCGGAACCATTGCTCATAGTACAAATGACAAAAACCGTGGATTGGGTTTTGGCATCTTTTACACAATGGTCAACATTGGTGGTTTTTTGGGGCCTCTGATAGCTGGGGCTATGCGTGCTATTAGTTGGGATGCGGTGTTTATGATGTCGGCTTTTTGGATAGCCATCAACTTTATCCCCGTGCTACTGTTTTATCGCGACCCTGCAACGTTAAAGCGCTCGACCACTAATTTGAAACAGGTATTAAAGGAAGCGCAAACGGTGTTAGGGAACAGTCGGTTTGCGTTACTTATGTTTGCTGCCATCGCGCTGTTAATGGCCGCAGGAGTGGGTTGGTTGAGCTATACGCAAAGCTTTATAGGCATAGGCGTTTGGCTGGTTTTTAATTTAGTTTGGCATATGATGGCGAGGCAAAACTCACGCCATTGGTGGCAACAAAAAATAGTGATCAGTAATGGTAAATTCACGGTCTATTTACTCATCTTATCGTTGTTTTGGACCGTCTATAATCAGCTGTTTTACACCTTACCCTTATTTATTCGAGATTTTGTCGATACCCGTGATTTAGTCGCATTTGTTGGCTTATTTGGGAGTGGCGCTGTGGAGTTTTTCGCATATGTTGATCAATCCGCGCTAAATGAGGCCCTCAAAGAGTTGTTTAGCAAGCTACACTCGGGTCAGAGCATTGACATTGCCGCGCTTCGCCTAGAATGGGTCCATTTAAAGGTCAATGTTCCGCTTGAGCAGCTCAGCGAGTTAGTTAAACAAATACAAGCGTTAGCCGTGACTCAAAGCAGTTTAACTAGCGACCAGTTAAGCGGTTTTATCCAAACATTGTTAGCATTTAGGCAGATAAATCCTGAATATCTAATCAATTTAGACTTCGCCGCAATCGTGATATTGCAAATCGCGGTGAGCTATTTTTGTCAACGATTTAGACCAATATCCATATTGGCGGTCGGTCTTGTGATCATCGCTTGCGCGTTTTTATTGTTAGGTCAGGGGGGAACTGTGATCAGCGGCGTTGTTGTGACGATAGTTATTCTACTTATCGCGATGGGGGAGATGTTTACCTCGCCCAAAAGCCAAGAGTACGTTGCGTTTATCGCACCTCGTGAGCAAAGCGCTTTGTATATGGGATATTACTTCGTGTCTATGGCGCTGGGTTTTTTGTTCGCAGGTTTCTTATCGGGGTGGAGTTATAGTGAACTGGCCTTAAAAGCTCAAAAGCCCGAGTTAATGTGGGGGATGTTCGCGTTGATTGCGTTAATCGCATGCGCGCTGATGCTTCTGTTTAGAACCTATACCACTAAACATGGCTATGCATTATCGCAGCCGAGCCCTTAAAAAGTGCAAAATTCAATCAACTAGATATTGATTGCATACAATATACAGTGTAAGGTGGTGGTGCATTACATGATTGACAATAGTTGTAAAAATGAAATGGTTATAGCGACCAAAATATAATGTCGATTATTGCTAATTTTGTGAAGCGAACTGCTTTGTGTAAGCAAAGTGTTTAGTTATTATTTTCCCTGAGTTGTGAAGCCCAGCCTTGCTGGGCTTTTTTCTAATGATTTATCTCCGTTAGCGCTGAAATTGATAAACACTGCCAAGGGCTAGTATTTTGGTCAATTCATCTAATGCTGCATGGCTTTCATGTAACAGCTGAGGATCAGCCAAGTCGACATCACTTAATCTATCTCGATAATGCTTATCTACCCAAGTGATCAGCGTCGCAAATTTTTCATCGCTCATCATCACATCAGGATTTACAGCATTGAGTTCATCCTGTGTCAGAGCAACACGCAAGCGTAAACACGCCGGGCCCCCACCATTTTGCATGCTCTGCCTTAAATCGAAAAATTTTACAGTGTTGATAGGGTTATTTGCGCTGAGCATACTTTCGATATAGCGACTCACGCTGGTATTATTTTTACATTCTTCAGGTGCAACTAACATCATCGAGCCGTCTGTTAAAGTAACTAATTGGCTGTTAAACAAATAGCTGCTTACCGCATCTTGAACACTAACTTCATTTGTTGGAACTTCAATGATATGTAGTGGCTTTTCACCAAGATAAGCGTGTTTAATTTGATTAATCGAATTAGCTTGGTCGATAAAGGCCTGCTCATGACACAACAATACATTTTCATTGCCCACCGCAATCACGTCATTGTGAAACACTCCTTGATCAATCACGTCGGGGTTTTGTTGTAAAAATAATACCTGATTGTCGTTTATCCCATGCAAGCGCGCAATTGCTTCGCTGGCTTCTAGTGTTTGTCGAGCAGGGTATTTAACAGGGCCTCTGATGCTATGATTCAAGCTGCTAGCACCATAAACAAAAACCTCTAACCCCTTTGTGCTATGGCTATCACATAACCTTGTATGATTTGCTGCGCCTTCGTCACCGAAAAACGGTTGCTCAGGCAAATGCGTATGGTGGGTAAACAGGGCATTGTTTGAGAACATCGCTTTTAGCAGGTTTGTGGTGGTGGTTGGCTCTAAAGAACGATGGAACTTATTATTTAAATTGGCGCTGGTGAAGTGAACTTTGCCATCTAATGTGTCGCTTGAGGGCGAAACCGTGGCTGCATTGGCTGTCCACATGGCCGAGGCAGAATAGACGGTTCTAAGTAGAATAGGGGATTCTTTTGCTGCTTTATTAAGCACTTGTGTATCATTCCCACTAAAGCCAAGTCTTCTCAGTGCGTCAATATCAGGTCTGGCGTGAGGCGCAAATATTCCTTGTTTTAGGCCCATGTCGTGCATGGCTTTCATTTTTGCAAGGCCCTGAAGTGCAGCCTGTTTTGGATTGGAAACGGCATCGGCATTGTTCAGCGATGCAACATTGCCATAAGATAATCCAGCATAATTATGTGTGGGTCCAACTAGACCATCAAAATTCACCTCAAAGCTGGGTACGTTATTATTCATGTTAGATCCTGTTCTTGTTTTGATGATGTAAACGTTAGTATGACAAGTGTAGATGTAATGGCAATTGCCATTCGATTTCATAACAAAATATTGAACATATGAAATTTCGAATATATGATTTACCATATATTTAACATTGGGGCCGAGAATGGATTTATTGACCTTTTATAAAGCGCTTGCCGATAACACCCGATTGCAATGCTTGTTATTAATTGAACAAGAGCAGGAATTGTGTGTGTGTGAACTAATAGCCGCCCTTGAACTAAGTCAACCAAAAATTTCACGCCACCTTGCGCAACTTAAAAAGGTGGGGATTTTAACTGACCGAAAACATAAGCAATGGGTTTATTATCGCATTAATGAACAGCTCGCTGATTGGGTGCGAAATATCATTACCCAAACATATGAACATAACCAAACATTTTTACAAACCGCTACAGACAAGCTCAACAGCATGGGCTCGCGTCCAGAGCGTGTTGCCTCTTGTTGTGACAATTAACCAAGGATCACTCAAATGACTATCAAAGTAGGAATTAATGGATTTGGCCGCATGGGTCGTCTGACTATGCGTGCATTATACGCAAGCAACAATATCGAAATTGTTCACATCAACGACCCAGCGGGCGATGCACCCACATTGGCTCATTTAATGAATTTTGACTCTGTGCATGGCCGTTGGAGTTTTGAGGTGGACGCTGATGAGCAACACATGCTTATCGATGGCCATAAAATTGCTGTCTCTCACAATAAAGAAATTGCGCAAACTGATTGGTCGGGCTGTGATTTAGTCATTGAAGCTTCAGGTAAAATGAAAACCAAAGCGTTGCTTCAAGCGTATCTGGACCAAGGGGTAAAGCAAGTTGTGGTTACTGCGCCAGTCAAAGAAGACGGAGTGCTAAACGTTGTCTATGGCGTTAACCATCAAGATTATAATAAAACAGAGCACAACATTGTCACCGCAGCCTCTTGCACCACTAATTGCTTAGCGCCCGTTGTTAAGGTATTACAAGACAAAATTGGCATCGAACATGGATCGATGACCACCATTCATGACATTACCAATACACAAACAATTCTCGATGCACCTCATAAAGATTTGCGTCGTGCTCGCGCTTGTGGAATGAGCTTAATTCCAACCACTACCGGCTCAGCGACAGCGATCACACATATCTTCCCAGAGCTAAAAGGAAAGCTTAATGGCCACGCTATTCGTGTCCCACTGGCCAATGCTTCTATTACAGACTGTGTGTTTGAATTAAGTAGGCCTACCAGCATAGAGGAAATCAACGGCTGGATGAAAGATGCGGCAAACGGAGAGTTAAAAGGTATTTTGGGCTTTGAGACACGCCCATTGGTGTCGATTGATTATCGCACTGACCCTCGTAGCTGTATCGTCGACGCACCATCAACGATGGTCGTTAATGGCACACAGGTTAAAATGTACTTGTGGTATGACAATGAGTGGGGCTATGCGAATCGCACGGCTGATTTAGTGAGATATGTGGTAGCGGAGCGCTTTGCGTAACGACTATGTTGCTCAGTAATCTCTCTAGCGAAATTAAACAGTATCTGGTTATAACCGGCAACTACTGGGCGTTTACCCTAACTGATGGTGCACTGCGAATGTTAGTGGTGCTGTATTTCCATCAGTTGGGCTATAGCCCTTTAAGCATTGCCATGTTGTTTTTGTTTTACGAACTGTTTGGCGTAGTAACAAATCTACTCGGTGGTTGGCTAGGGGCTCGCCTTGGCCTGAACAAAACCATGAATCTTGGATTGTCACTGCAAATCTTGTCGTTGGTAATGTTGGCGGTAAATCCACAGTGGCTCAGCGTGGCATACGTGATGGCGGCTCAAGCGCTTTCGGGTATAGCCAAAGATCTCAATAAAATGAGCGCCAAAAGTGCCATTAAGTTACTGGTGCCAGAAAACGCAGACAGCACGTTGTATAAGTGGGTCGCAAGACTTACTGGTTCAAAAAATGCTCTCAAAGGTGTGGGCTTTTTCTTGGGCGGCATGCTACTTGGAGTGTTTGGGTTTCAGGGGGCGCTGTGGGCGATGGCCGGGCTTCTGATACTCGCTTGGCTAAGCAGCCTAGTGTTACTGAAACAAGATTTAGGTAAGAAAAAGTTCAAGCCAAAATTTAGTGAGCTGTTCTCTAAAAGCCGACAAATAAACATTTTGTCAGCGGCACGCCTGTGTTTATTCGCGTCTAGAGATGTTTGGTTTGTGGTGGCGTTACCGGTGTTTTTAAGCTCAACTTTAGGCTGGGAGCATACTCTTATTGGTAGCTTTATGGCGGGCTGGATCATTTTTTATGGCATCGTTCAGGCGAATGCACCAAAAATTACCCGCAACCAAACAGCACCTACCAAACAACTGACATTTTGGGCTGGGTTGCTCACAGTTATTCCGGCGATAATCGCTTTAGCGCTATATCAACATATTGCAGCGACTTGGGTCATAGTGATTGGTCTGTTGTGTTTTGGTGGCATATTTGCCATTAATTCATCATTGCACAGTTATCTAATCGTGAAATTTGCAGACAGTGATGGTGTCTCACTGGATGTTGGCTTCTACTACATGGCCAACGCGATGGGTAGATTGTTTGGTACCGTGCTCTCTGGAGTCATCTATCAGACTTTTGGTCTGGAAGCCTGTTTGTGGCTATCTAGTTTATTACTATTGTTTACGGTGATGATAAGCAAACGTCTACACCATGCTTAACATAACGCAATAGTGAATATCTCAAAAAAAAAGCTGACATTGGTCAGCTTTTTTGTGTCTAAACGAGTTGGCAATACCGGTGGTGTGATTACAAGAGATTACAACTGTTTCGATATTTGGAGGGAATTTATGTGCGCGCTATCTATGCTTAGGGTTAGGTTTTGCTGTGAACATTCCTATTAACTATTGATAATTAATAGACTCTACTTTTGTTTTAACTAGCTTGGTCATGATTGTTTAGATATTAACTGTTGTTATTATTGGAATTGCTGTGCTTTTCACTTCCTCATTGTTTGCACTTTTCACTCCTACATTTTCCTCAGGTTGCTGGTACTGAGTGTCACTAAGTATGCTCAGATTTAAGGACCAAATGAATGTAAAAGGAGAGGAATTTACCATGAACAAGTTAAATAAAATTGCGTTTCTGTTGGCAGGTAGCTTAACCGCTTCACTTATGCCACATAGCAGTTATGCAGCCATAGACACCGACGATGAGAAAGTCACCCGATTAGACCTACAAGGGCAAATAGATAACTTTGCGCCATTTTCTAAAACACTCTGGGCGGGTGCACATAACGCTTATGCTTCATACTCTTGGAGCGCAGGCACCTACACTGATGTTAACCAATATTACTCACCTAAGAGCTTGCTCAAACGCGGCATACGGGTGATGGAATTTGATATTTACCCTGAGGGTACTTTTGACTCAACCCCCATGCTGTGTCACAACTCGCTTGAGAATAAAGCGCTGTGCTCAAGTTTTCATGCCAAACTCTCAGAAGGGTTAGATGACATTAGAGAATTTTTACAAGATAACCCTGATGAAGTGATTTTGCTTAAAATCGAAGCTTACAAGCACAACGACCACAATAATTGGCACAACAAAATAGGGGAACGATTGCAAAATGACATAAGTGACTATCTGCTATTGCCATCGGATTGGGGGTACGCAGACAAAAGCTGTGCATCTTTGCCAGTATCAAAACTCACTAAACGTGACATTTTAGCTGCGGGTAAACAATTGGTTGCCGTGGTACAGACACCCAGAGATCACAGTGATCTATGCTCTTATCATAGCTCGGGGAACTACTCAAAATTCTGGAATACGGTATTTATTGGTGTCGATGCGTTTGACTCAAGTGGTAATTTGAAAAGCAATCAGCCGTTTTGTCAAAACGGCAATGACGAATGCGTGAGTAACGACCAAACTGCCCATTACAATGCCAATAATATGACCGTTGTAATTGATGACGCTACACAACTGAATGTTGATGGACCATCTTCAACTAAAACCGGCAGTAATGTGCTTGATAAGTGGGGTAAAAAGGGCTCGCAAATACTCGAACTAGCGTTAGTCGAGGCGAACAATACCAGCGCAGCCAGTGGCTATGGTGCCAATGAAGTACAAATCGAAGATTATATTTGGTCGTGGAAATCTGATCGGCCCAATGGTACGGGAGACTGTGCCAGCCTTGAGAGTGACGAATCTATTGCTGACAAAGCCTGTACCGCGTTCCAATATCACGCGTGTGTAGATAAAGACAGAAACTGGAAGCTCTCTACGACTAAAGGCACTTGGCATATGGGGTTTGAATACTGTAAAAACCTTGGCGGTACGTACGCGTTCGGTATGCCATTTAACGCCTATGAACAAGTGCAGCTACTGAGTAAAATAGGCACTAGCACAGAAAATTACTGGGTGAACTACTACAATGCATTTGATGACTTTTGGTTGTCGAACTCGGATAACTATATCGATTGGAAATTTGTTGAAAAGGCAGCGGTGGGTTCAACCAGCAAGGGGAATGTATTCGATGACATTGGCCTACTCAAGCGCAAAGCCTTGGTGGGGGGCGCGTTTAACTTAAGTTCAGTCCAGATCCGTTCAGGTAGTCGTATTGATGGGTTCAAAGCTTGCTACGAAACCAGTCAAAGTGTGAGTCATGCCAGCGTGGGTACATCAGAGTTGTGTTTCACCTATGGAGGTAGCGGTGGCAGCTGGGGCAACGAACTGACATTTGACGCCAGCAACGGCCAATACCTAAAAGACATCAAAATCTGTAAAGAAGATGCTAGATACGGTTACGATACGGTTTACTTTTTAAAGTTTACCTCCAGTACTGGCAGTACTATCTCTGGCGGCGCTACAACGGGAAGTTGTACCACCTATTCATCAACCTCTACTCAGCAAATATTTTCATTCCACGGCTCTGAGGGCAGCGAGCTTAACTCAATCGGTATTTACAAAATCGACAACTCATTGGTTAACGGTGGTTTATATGCCACTGATTGGCTAGACAGAGATGACCCACAAAGTGGTGATAACGAACTATTCAATGGTCACAAATCATCAGGCAACATTTCAGCGAGTTGTGAGTCATCTGATATCGCAGCGATTATCGCCCGTGTCGTTGATACCAAGCTTGATTCAAGCCTAACAGGGCAAAACTTAGTTAACAATGGTTCAGGGTTTGCGTGTTGGAACTCAAGCAATGGGGGTAACTCAAGCTATACCACCTGTGAAGACTATGAAGTGAGATACTTCTTCACCAACGCCAGTTGTTTGCCTTGAGTGAGTGGTTGAACCAATAAAAAAGCGCCCGAGGGCGCTTTTTTGGGCTAGTAATAAATTATCTTAGCGCTTGAATACGTTGCTCAAGGGGTGGGTGTGAAGCAAAGAAATCAGCGATGCTTTTACCTGAGGCAATACCGAATGCCATCATCGACCCTTCAAGTTGTGACTCCTGATTGTGTTTTAAGCGCTCTAAGGCTGCGCGCATTTTATGCGCTCCCACTAAGTCGGCTGCGCCTTTGTCGGCGGCAAACTCACGTTTACGGCTAAAGTAGGCCACCACGATAGAGGCTAAAATACCAAACAGCATTTGGAAAATCAGGTCAAACACAAAATACGCCCAACCAGTACCTTCTTCATCTTCACCGCGGAAGAAGTTATCAACGATACCCGCTAGTACCTTGGCTAGGAATATCACGAAGGTATTCACCACACCTTGGATTAGCGTTAGCGTAACCATGTCACCATTGGCAACGTGTGACACCTCATGGGCAAGTACCGCTTCGGCTTCATCTTGGCTCATGTTATGTAGTAGCCCAGAGCTGACAGCGACTAAGCTATTATTTTTACTCGGACCTGTCGCAAAGGCGTTGATTTCAGGGCTGTCATAAATCGCCACCTCAGGCATTTTGATATTCGCTTGCTGTGCTTGACGGGCAACAGTTTGCAGCAACCAATGTTCTGTTTCGTTACGAGCTTGTTCAATTACCACGGCACCGGTTGATTTTTTGGCTATCCACTTTGACATAAACAACGAAATGAATGAGCCACCAAAACCAAATACCAATGCTATGAGCATGATACCGCCATAGCTTCTACTGGAGATCCCCAGTACAGACATCAATACAGATAAAACCACTCCTAACACCAGCATTACTGCAAGGTTAGTTAGTAGAAATAACACAACGCGTTTCATAGTCACCTCAGTGAAAAAATATAAATTCTGCAAATGATGCAGCATCGAAATCCTAATACGTAAAATGGGGGAGTTTGTGTCACTAATCAATAGTGAGAAGGGTAACAAAGTGTGAAAATATACGTTTTTGTGATCAATAATTTTTGTCAAGAGCCAAACAATGTGTTTGGCTCTGATTATTTCTTATGATTGCAAAGAAAATACCGATTCTTTGAGCTGTTGTTTAAGTTCTTCGTCTGTTAATTCGCCCTTATCGGCGTCAAACACATCGTAGAAACTTGGAACTGACAGACTGCCTTTTACGTCCATTGCAAAAAATGGTGCAGAACCGTTGGCACTGTTTAATACGCTTTGCGCACCACCGGGGCCTGGTGATGTTGCCAGTAACACCATAGGCTTATCTTGATAAACTTTTTGGCTAATTCGCGATGTCCAATCGAAAATATTTTTGTAAGCTGCGGTGTAAGACCCATTGTGCTCCGCAAAAGAGATAATAATTGCGTCAGCTTCGCCAATTTTGCTGTAAAACGCCTGCGCCTGAGCAGGGATGCCGTTTTCGTTTTCACGGTCTGCGCTATAAATTGGCATTTCAAAATCGTTCAGATCTAGTACCTCTACCTGTGCGCCTTCAAGCAAAGAAGCGGCATAGCTTGCCAGTTGTTTGTTGATCGACTGACGGCTACTGCTTGCTGCAAATGCTAAAACTTTCATAATACTCTCCTAATTCTTAACCATATATACGAGTCTAAACATCAAACGTCACACGCCTACCAACTCGTTGTCTTTATTTGTTGATTAGAAGTATATATTAGGCTTCAATAATCATTAATATCCTAAAAGTAAAATTACTATTTCCATATGACTAATAATAATCTGTTTGATGGTGTGTTGATCTTTACCCAAGTGGTTAGAAGCGGCGGGTTTGGCGCTGCGGCGCAGGTTTTGGGTCACTCTAATTCCCATATCAGCAAAGAAATCAATAAGCTTGAAGCTCGATTGGGCGTGAGATTACTCAACAGGACCACGCGTTCAATCGCTTTAACCCCTGAAGGACAAATGTATTTCACTTATTGTGAGCAGTTAGTCAATGACGCACAGGAAGCCTTCTCCCTGTTAACGCAAAATGATGAAAACCCAAAAGGCGAGCTGAAAATAAGCTGCCCTGTGGGGATCAGTCAAAGTTATATTCAACCGGTTATCGAACAATATTTGAGCCGTTATCCAAATGTAAAGCTTGACTTAGACTTGAGCGATAAGCGCATTGACTTGGTTGCCGATGGTTTTGACTTAGTGGTTCGCGCGGCTCCGATGTTGGAAGAATCGAGTTTGATCTGTAAAAGGCTGTTTTCGTGCCCAACGTATGTCGTAGCGTCACCGAACTATATTGAATGCCATGGTAAGCCATATCACCCGAGGGAATTGCAAAACCATCACTGTATTTGCTACAGCAATCATAAAGTTCCTGACCGCTGGGAATTCACTCATAAAAATGGTGAGCAGTTTGCAGTCAACGTCCGGCAGAAAATAAAAACCAACAACGGCAATATGCAAGCAAGTATGGCGTTGGCAGGCTTTGGTATTTGTCGTTTACCTGAGTTTTATATAAAACAGGCGCTTGAAAGCAAGAGTTTGGTGACGCTGTTTGATGAATTTCCTCAGCCTCAGGTCAATGTGTATGCGATTTACCCCAGTAAAAAGCATTTATCTCCGAAAGTCCGGCGCTTTATAGACTTACTGGACGAGTACGCTGCGTATACATCGTGAATAAATTAATAATTTTGTACGCTCGATTGATGCTTTTCATCGCACACGGTGATGAAATACGTTAAAATGACGTATTACTTTCCTATAACTCGATAATCATCTAGTGATGGGTATCCTGACATTGAGAACACCATGAAAAAAACCTTTGCGTTAACACATCCTAAACTTAAGCCTGCACGCTTGGTAGATGCCATTAAATATGAAGTGAAAAAATATCTTCGCAGAGAACGAAACAAAAGCTTACCAGCAGACGCAGATTTTTGGGATTTTGACTGCAGATTTGGCGCAACTGAATCTCAAGCCGATGTGATCAAAGTGGCGCAAATCAACAAACATATTGACCATGCAGTAGATGGACAACTGCCATCATTTTATTTAGAGATCTTGGCCAAACCGGGCTACAGAACGCCATTGCTGGATGAAGACGAAGAATAAATCGTTTACATACAGCTAAGTGGTATCGGCGAGTCTTGTCGCCGATACATAAACTCATTCTTGCTCAGGATTAATCAGAGCTCGAAGTCTCTTTTCTAAATTTCGAAAATAACAAATTACACGACAAAACCAGCCCGCCGACTGCCCCAATGAGGTGAGCTTCTATCGCGACTCTAGAATCTATCAAAGCGCCAACTTCTGGACTCGGCCCCTGAATTTGCTCCCAAATCAATTTTGCCCAAACACCGACAAACAGTAAAATTCCACTTTTCATTCCCATTTGAACATCTTTGAGCGCGCCCCAGACTATCACGCCGTGAAGCAATCCACTCAAACCGGTATAAATTCTGATGTCAGGGCAAAACAACCAAATCCCCAAACCAGTCCACAGCGCCAAAAACATGATGTGAAAAAAATAGGTTTGCATTGAACGGTGTTCAGCATGCAAAACCCAAATAAACATGACACCCAGTGCGTTAAGGAGCAAATGAGCCCAGTTGGTATGCATAAACTGGCCTGTGAACACTCTCCACCATTGCTGTTCAACTTGGCTACGGTCGAATGCAAGCCAAGTGTTTGCGTCAAACAACATCAACAAGGTACTTATTGAAATCAATAATAAAGGGGGCAGTATGTATTGCTTTTGTATTGGTAAATCAATCATGTTGTTTATGCTTTATTTTTTGCATATTGTGCCTCTTTACTTTTATCATGCCAACGATGAGAACAGATAAAAGTGAATATTATGAATTATGCCTATCCGCTGATCGGTGTTTTGTTACTCAGTGGTTGTGCCTCTGACAGCAACTCAGTGACAAAAGTAGAACAACGAGAAACCAGAGAACCCGAAGCCGCAACAGGACTGCAAATTAAGCAACAGGCTATGGGTCATGAATATATGATTGCCGCTGCAAATCCTTACGCGTCAAAAGCGGGTCGGCAGATGTTGGCCAAAGGCGGCAGTGCTATTGATGCAGCCATTGCCACACAGCTGGTATTAACGCTGGTAGAGCCACAATCATCAGGTATTGGTGGCGGTGGGTTCATTTTATACTATGACAATAAAAACAATGAACTAGTAACATTTGATGGCAGAGAAACCGCTCCTAGCGAAGCTGACCATACTTTGTTTTTAGACCAACAGGGTCAACCAGTACCATGGATTAAAGCCGTCGTTGGTGGTCGTTCCGTCGGCGTACCCGGTATTTTACATGCTTTTAAACAAGCTCATGATAAATACGGTAAGCTGCCTTGGCATGAGTTATTTAAACCCGCTATTGCGTTGGCAGATGACGGTTTTGTTGTATCTCCTCGACTCACCATGTTGTTGGAGAAACGTTATAACCCGGGACTTGAGCAATTAGCACCCGCAAAAGACTACTTTTATCCGAATGGTGAGCCACTAAAAACAGGGACAGTTAAGAAAAACCCTAAGCTTGCAGCGCTTTACAAACAAGTAGCGCAGCAGGGTATTGTAGCCTTCTATCAAGGAGACAATGCTAAGAAACTAGTTGATGCAGTGCAAACGTCAGAGATAGCGCCTGGTAAGTTAGCCGAGTCTGACTTAGCGCAATACCAAAGTAAGATGCGTGAGCCGATTTGTATCGATTATCATAAACACAAAGTGTGTTCGATGGCGCCACCTAGCAGCGGTGGTATAGCAGTTTTACAGATTCTTAAACTACTGGAAGGGCAAAACCTGAGTCAATATCAGCCCAATGACCCTAACAGCCTGCATTTGTTTACTCAAGCCTCTCGTCTGGCGTTTGCTGACAGAAACCACTATGTGGCAGACCCCGATTTCGTTACGGTGCCCACTGACGCTCTTTTGCAAAGCGACTATCTTGAACAACGCGCCAAATTAATAACTGAGTTTGATAACCACAACGTAACGGTGGGGGATCCAACACAGGGTAAGCTTGCCTATGCGATAGACGATGGATATGAGTTACCATCAACGACCCATGTGTCTATTGTTGATCAAAATGGCAATGCTGTTTCAATGACGAGTTCAATAGAAATGGCTTTTGGTTCGACGGTTATGGTGAACGGTTACCTGTTAAACAATCAGTTAACTGATTTTTCTCTCAGTCCTAAAAAAGACGGCCTGTGGGTTGCAAATCGTGTGGAAGCAAATAAGCGTCCGCGCAGTTCCATGTCGCCTGTAATGGTCTTTAATCCCGATGGTAGTTTGCGCTTGGTCGTTGGTTCACCCGGTGGCAGTCGCATTATTAATTACGTGGCACAAACCATTATAGCGGTGCTTGATTGGCAGTTAACACCACAGCAAGCCGTAAACTTGCCGAATATAACCAATCGAAATCAATATACGACCTTGGAAAAAGGGACTGAGCTTGAACAGTTTGTAACTTTCTTCGAAGAAAAAGGGCATAACGTGCAGCTAAGAGACTTGAATTCCGGTTTACACGTTATCGAAGTTAAAAATGGCATGTTGTATGGCGGCGCGGATCCAAGAAGAGAGGGTGTTGCGTTGAGCGAAATCACACAATAACCATAGGATTGAACTTTACATTAAGGTATACTGTACGGCCCTGTTTACGCATATATTAATGCGTTACAGGGCCTTTTACATTGGTCTGATGTGCGTGAATTTCATTGAAATTTAATCACTTTAGGCAATAATGAACTCTCAGCCTATATAAATGTGTCAAAACTTGTAAATATGACTAAACAAACTGATCCAAATTATTTATACATCCCTTACTCTGGTCCAAATCTTTTAGAAACACCTTTGTTAAATAAAGGTAGTGCATTTAGCCAACGTGAACGTGAGAGCTTTAACCTATCTGGTTTGCTTCCGCCACGTTATGAGACCATTGAAGAGCAGGTAGAGCGTTGCTACCAGCAATATTCAAGCTTTAGTGACAACTTGAACAAGCACATTTATCTGCGCGCTATCCAGGATAACAACGAAACGCTTTATTACCGTTTAGTGCGTGATCATCTCGAAGAAATGATGCCTATCATTTACACACCAACCGTTGGTGATGCGTGTGAAAAGTTTTCTGATATCTACCGTAGCTCACGCGGCTTATTCATTTCATATGAAGAACGTCATCAAATGGATGATATTTTACGTAACGCGACCAAAGGCAAAGTAAAAGTCATCGTAGTAACCGACGGTGAGCGTATCTTGGGTCTTGGAGATCAGGGCATTGGCGGTATGGGCATTCCGATTGGTAAATTATCGCTGTACACCGCCTGTGGCGGAATAAGCCCAGCCTACACATTACCTGTAATGCTCGATGTAGGGACCAATAATGAAAAGTTACTGGCGGATCCTATGTATATGGGAGCACGTCATAAGCGTATCGGCCAAGAAGAATATGACGAGTTTCTTGAGTTATTCATTAACGCCGTAAAACGCCGTTGGCCTAACGTGTTGCTACAATTTGAAGATTTTGCTCAGCCCAACGCGATGCCACTTCTTAAGCGCTATCGTGATGAAATTTGTAGCTTTAATGACGATATTCAAGGTACCGCTTCTGTTACGGTGGGGTCATTGCTGGCAGCTTGTCGAGTCAAAGGCGCAAAGCTTTCTGAGCAGAAAGTGGTTTTTGTAGGGGCTGGCTCAGCGGGATGTGGTATTGCAGAACAAATCATTAGCCAGATGGTTGCTGAGGGTATCTCTGATGAACAAGCTCGCTCTCAGGTATACATGGTTGACCGTTTTGGTCTGTTAACCGAAGGTATGTCTGATTTACGCGATTTCCAAGCTGCACTGGTACAAAGTAAAGATGCGTTAAGCGAATGGACTTACAGCGGTGACTATGCATCATTACTTGATGTGATGCATTGTGCGAAGCCAGACATTCTAATCGGTGTTTCTGGGCAGCCGGGTTTGTTCACCGAGCAAGTAATACGCGCGATGCACAATGGTTGTCAGCGCCCGATCATTTTCCCACTAAGTAATCCATCTCGTCAGGTTGAAGCGCATCCTAAAGATGTTATTGAATGGACCAATGGTGAAGCAATTGTTGCTACAGGAAGTCCATTCGCTCCTGTAGAGCTAAACGGCAAGACTTACCCAATCCCACAATGTAACAACAGTTATATCTTCCCAGGTATAGGTTTGGGTGTTATCGCTGCGAAAGCGACACGAATCACTGACGCGATGTTAATGGTCTCTAGTGAGACGCTTGCAGAGTCCTCGCCTTGGGCTAATACCGGTAAAGGTAGCTTGCTACCGGCTTTGATAGAAATCGAAGCACTCAGTAAGCGTATTGCTTTCGCGGTAGCTAAAAAGGCGATGGAAGAGGGTGTAGCGCTTGAGATGCCTGATGATGCAATTTGGGCTGCTATCGAGAAAAATTACTGGTTACCAGAGTACCGTAATTACAAACGTCGCAGCATTTAACGACGATACGATAGATTGAAAAGCCAGCCGTTGCTGGCTTTTTTGTATCTACACTTTTTATCACTTGTTTTTTCGCTTTAAAAGCGCTCTTATAACTCATATACCCTTAGTGCGTAAAAGCGTTCAGTGATGATTAAGGGCAATGTGCTTCAATACTCGCGATAATCTATAAAAGGAACACCATTATGCGTATGATCTCCTCATTAATAGCGACATTATTCTGTGCCGGTTCATTTGCCGCTGCGCTACCAGATGAACCTCACCTCTATGTCGAAGGCACTGCGAAAATGCAGGTACAACCTGATAGAGCGACAATTCGCGTGGCAATTAGCGAAAAGAGCAAACAGTTAGTTGAAGCTAAGAAACAAGTTGATACTGTGGTTGCTAATGCCATCAAATTGGCGAAACGTTTTGGGATCAAAAAAGATGATATTCATGCCGAGCAACTGAATATACATCGCCAAACTCGCTATAACCGAAACACCAACGAAGAAGAGTTTGAGGGCTTTAGAATCACTCGCAGCCTAACGCTTACCCTTGAAAAAATCGACAGTTACCCTGAGTTGTTACAAGAATTAGTGAATGCAGGAATTACTGAATTCAACAATACCGAATTTAGTGTAAGCAATCACAATGAGCTGGCTGATAAACTCAAAAAAGAAGCGATAAAAGATGCTAAGTCTGCTGCTAGCGAGTTAGCCGATGAATTTGATGTTGATCTGGATAAACTCTATTCCGTGTCATTTGCTCCTATGAATGTGCCATCTGTTCCTTATGTTAGACAGGCAGCATCAATGAGAATGATGGATGCTGAATCAGGAAGCTACAAAGAAGCGTACAACACAGGTGCTATCACCATTACAGCGCAGGTTTTTGCGGTATATCTTATTAAGTAACCTCACCGAGCGTAGGCGCTGTCACTGGCGCCTACCGCATTTGTAGCAAGTAACGTATAATCGCTCCCCTGTGTATATTAAATTGTGGCCCAAAGTCGCATGAGTAAAGTATTTGTAGTCGGTTTACCAAGAACAGGCACCACAAGCTTGTGTATTGCGTGTCTAGAATTGGGGTTTAAGACCGCGCACACTGCCTACACAAGAAAAACATTTCAAGACGCGCAAGTGATTGCCGATACGCCGATATTTAATGACTACCAACGCTTAGCTGAAGCATACCCAAACAGCCGTTTTATTTATCTTGAGCGCGATATAGACACTTGGTTGCCATCTATTTCTCAGCTTTTAGAACGTATGGCGGGTAATCTAATGCGCAGCGATGGCGGATTCAATGACACCATCAAGCGATGTTTTTTAACTACTTTTTCTGGATTAACCGAGAATTCGGTGAATAACCATGATTTTCTGCGTGGCTGCTACGTTAGGCATCAGCAACAAGCAATTGCTTTTTTCGAGGCGAAACAATTACCGTACCTCGTACTCAATGTGGCGGAAACGAACGCATTGTCAAAATTAAAAGCTTTTCTAAACACAGAGACTGATAATATAACCACGATGCCTTATACCAATAAAGCAGGAAAGGTGACCGCTTGGAATAACATTCGTCACCCATTAAAAATATCATCGACTAGAAATGGTAAGGTAGATAAGGATACCTCATTGTATTAAATATGCTGGCTAATCGATACTTTGCCATGACGCGACAATAAGATAGAATGCCCACAATTTTTTTCAGTGAACTCAGTAAGTATTTCGCAATGTTTGAACTTAAATACCACACGCCTTTTGAATGGACACATAAAGTACTCGAAGATTTTGACACGTTTTTACAAGATCATGCTGCCGCAGAAAAAAAAGCGTCGGGCATGGCTGTATCAATGTTAAGTCATTATCCCGATAGAATTAAGCTGGTTAAAGCTATGGCAGACTTGGCGATTGAGGAAATGATCCACTTCAAACAGGTACTCAAGTTATTAACCGAGCGAGGTGTCACCTTGGGCAATGATCAAAAAGACCCATACGTTAAAAAAATTCGTGCGGTGTTTAGAAACGGGCGAGATGAGTTTCTAATTGATCGCTTGCTTGTAGCCGCAGTAATTGAAGCGCGTGGCCATGAACGATTTTCGCTGGTTGCTGAAGCACTACCAGAGGGCAAAGAGAAAGATTTTTATGTGACCATTGCCAAATCAGAAGAAAAACATAAAAACCTGTTTGTTGAGCTTGCGTACGAGTATTTTGACAAACAAATTATCGACCAGCGCTTGGAGGAAATCTTAATTGCAGAAGCGAAGATCTGCCAAGAAATCCCATTTACCGCAGCACTGCATTGATTGCCAATTCTGTTCATTATGGATCAGGCGAAATAGGGCACATTGTGCTCTCGCCTGATTGGTTAAAAAATAACACCCTCCAGATAATAAACAAAAAATTATGTTGACTTAGCTGTTAAACTCTATATAGTGAGCATCAGCTTAAAAGTAAGACTTTTTATACACTCCATTTCGAAGCGTTAACGTTAGTACCTCCGTCCTGTAGTTTTTAAATATCATTTATTTTTTGTGCTATTCCGTCTGACTTTGATGATAGTCAGCATTTTAAATTTTAATTTACAGGATAGATATTATGTCTAACACAGTTACTGGTACCGTTAAGTGGTTTAATGAATCTAAAGGTTTTGGTTTTATCGCTCAAGAAAATGGCGCGGACGTATTCGCTCATTTCAGCGCAATCAAAGGTGATGGCTTCAAAACTCTAGCTGAAGGCCAACGCGTTGAATTCACTCTTGCTCAAGGCCAAAAAGGTCCTCAAGCTGAGAACATCGTTGCACTTTAATTTTTAAAATTAAGTGAAACAAAAAAAGGTAGCCAATGGCTACCTTTTTTAATGCCTGTAATTTACCCGCAAATTACAGTTTAAATTTGGAAGTTGAATCCAGTAAGTTATCAGACAACTTATGTAGATTTTGCGCCACATCTCTTACTTGCTCTAACGCTTTCATAGTTTCTTCAAATGAGCTGTGCATATTAGAAACGTTATCAACAACCATTGCTGCAACAGATGTTTGCTGCTCAGTCGCCGTTGCTATCTGAGAGTTCATCCCATTGATTGCTAAAATCTGTTCTGATATTTCCTGAATCGAATTACCCGTAGCCTCAGCAGCTTGAGCGTTATTGGTTGCCATATCTCTGGCGGTATTCATCGCGTTTACAGAATCTGACGCCGCTACAGTCAGTATATTAATAAGCTCTCGAATCTCATTGGTTGATTTGGCGGTGCGTGACGCAAGCTCTCGTACTTCATCCGCTACCACCGCAAAACCGCGCCCTTGTTCTCCCGCTCGGGCTGCCTCAATCGCAGCGTTTAACGCCAGTAGGTTGGTTTGTTCTGCTATCGAAGTAATTACGTTAAGAATTTGCGTAACGTTTTGGGTGTCATCAGCAAGCTTGTTGATGGTAACGGCAGCTTTATTAATCTCTTCACTTAAGTCTTGAGACTGGGCAACCGAGACATTAATTTGTTTTAAGCTCTCATCTACTGCGTTTTCAGCAAGTTCAGCAGCTTGGAAAGCGGAGGCCGCTGACTGAGAAATATCACCCACGCTTTGCTTCATCTCTTCCATTGAGTTGCGCACGACTTCTGCATCACTCGATTGCTGTTGTGTGGCGCGTTCTGCCGATTCCATTCCTTGTACCAGTCTGGTCGAGTTTTCCATTAATGGCTCAACCACAGCGATTACATCTTCAACTGTTCCTCTGAGCAGATTAATGAAAGCGTTAAAGTTTTTAGATACCTGACCGATTTCGTCTGCCGATGAAACAGTTAACTGCGAACTCAAAGAGCCTTTGCCTTCGGCTAATAGATGAAGGTTACTTGCTGCTTCTCCTGCAGAGGAGCTGATCCCTCTGGCTATCATTACAGCTAACACGATAACCAATGCCAATGAAATAACCGCAACAATAAACATCATTGTTAAGGCATCATCAGCGTTGGACTTGGTGTTATTAATCAATTCAGAAAAACGTTCGTTGGCGCGTTTTTTATCATCGTTCAAATCGGCCACTAATCCCTCAAATAAATCGCTTTTTTGTTTTGCAATTTGTGGAAGCTTGGCAAAATCGGCTGTGCCGTCGATCATGCTAGTAGCGATTTGCTTCGCAATTTTTCCGTATTCTTGCAGGTCACGTACAGTGTCACTCGTTGGGAAGTTAGAGTTTAGTGTTGGCACTAGTCTTAAATTTTCTGCGAGCTTCTTCTGAGTTGCGGCGGCTTTACTTATAAGCTCCGCATCACCGAAGGTTACAGATTGGGTATAGGTCTCGTCGAGGTTTTGCATTGCAGTGACGTTTTCTGACGTCAAAATTAACAATTTATAGGTTTGGTTTTCTAGTTCATCAAGTGAGCGCTGGTTCTCCAATAGAGAGTTATAGTTAATCATTACCAAGACAATAAATGCTGCTACAGCAACTATGGTTATCGCATGGATTTTTTTTGAAATACTCATATTCTTAAAATGCAATAAATTCGACATATAACACCTTGTAATATAACAATGTGACAACCTTACGTTGTGTTAATCCCTGCTTTTTGCCTTTTTTAGGCACAGCGCTAGTTGATTGGCACTTTCCCCTGCATCTAAGCTTAGCCATATTCCAATTTTTATCAATAAAACTTTCTTTTTCGGAGGTTTAACTATACTTAGCCTGCCAATAACTTATAAATTAGGCGGAGCTATCTATGAAACTAAAAATGACTCTCTTGATCGCTGCTCTCACTTCAATGACAGCTCATGCAGAGATAAATATTTCAGGGTTTGCAAGTGTGAATGGCGGTAAAGTGCTCAGTGGTACGGGCGCACCGCAATACGGTATTGAACCGTCATTTCTTGCTGACTATCCAATTGTAAGTACATACACAGAAGATTTTTCCTTTTCACCTGAATCACTTATAGGTTTGCAGGTGACAGGGGAGCTTGGCGAAGGACTCAGTGTAACTGGGCAAATCGTAGCACGTGGTGCAAATGATTTTGATGCTGAGTTTGAGTGGGCTTACATTTCCTATGAACTCAATGATAATTGGACACTACAAGCTGGTAAGAAGCGTTTGCCGCTTTTTTACTACTCGGATTTCTATGATGTTGGATATGCCTATGTATGGATGCGGCCGCCAGCAGACAACTATACATGGCAGATTTTCAACTATGAAGGGGTCAATTTACTCTACAATGGCTCGGTAGGAGATTGGGGACTGTCCGCAAATATTTACACAGGTAGAGAAGATGACACCGAGAACAAGTTGTTATCAGACTTCTTTTTTAGGGCGCCTACACGCGAAATTTGGGAAGATATTCTCGGCGGCGTTGTTAACTTAAGCCATGATTGGCTAGAAATTCGTTTAACCCATATGCGCTATACCAACAAGCGCTTTATTGATGGTGAGCCTTCAATGTGGAATGGTAAAGACGAGCGTGATGGTAAGTTTTATGGTTTAGCGGTTAATGCGGACTTTGGTAACCTTTTTGTATTGTCCGAGCTAAATCGTCTGGAGCTGGACTCTGATTTTGATACTTATATGATCAGTATCGGATATCGCTTTGATGAGATAACACCGTATATCATGTATTCAGACTACGAACAAAGTGGTGATGGTGATGTTGAGAAACATGATACAACTGCAGTGGGCGTGCGTTGGAACTTCCATCCTTCAGCAGCATTTAAAGTGCAATATGACCGCGTTAAAGATGATTCGTTTGACTTTGCCGTTGCCGGTGACAGTAAAGCGCTCACATTTGGCGTTGATGTAGTATTTTAAGGAGCTTAAGTGATGAAAAATTTAATTTATATAGCATTTATGCTGCTTTGCGCTCAGTCATATGCTGGTGTTGCGGTGATTGTTCACCCAAGTAACAACAGCACGTTTGATGATTCTGTAATAAATCGCATTTATACCGGTAAAGAGAAGTCATTTAGCAATGGCAATAAGGCAATTCCGATAGGTCAAGACGCAGGTAACCCAGTGACCGAAGAATTCAACACCAAAGTGCTGAATAAATCATCGGCTCAACTGAAAGCCTACTGGTCAAAGCTAATCTTTACTGGAAAAGGAACGCCTCCCAAAGAGGCTGCGAATGACGCAGAGGTTATCCAAAGTGTATCATCTAATCCCGACACGATAGGGTTTGTTTCTTCTGGTTCAGTAACAGGTGATGTAAAAGTAGTTAAAGAGTTCTAGAAGAACCTTAACGCAGTAAACAAAAAACTCGCTCACCTAGGCGAGTTTTCTATTTTATGGGGATCATAATCTGACGTAAAAAAGCGCGCGACGCAGAAGGAATGATGTCAGCACATATTAAGGTTAAATGCATGGGCAAGCCTGTTCAGCTTTAAAATAAACAATACTTTCAACCTATTTATTTTGAATTTAATCATCATTAAAGTTTAGTTCTTTAGGAGGGGAGAGAACAGGTTGAATGCTTGAACAACATAAATGGCCGTACTTGGCAATGCTGGTAGGTGTTTCTATAAGTGCTTTTTTGCTGTCAAAGGTGTTATTCAAAACACAACAACAAGAAGTCAAACTCACATCAATATATGGCGATGTATATATTTTTAGCTTGGTACAGCCAAAAGGTATCAATCTTTACGCTAAAGAGTCATGTGCTACCACAGGTAAAGCAGATTGGAGATTTTTAAACGCGCACAAAGACACGGTATACAAGGCTAAGGTTAGATTTCGATTAGGAGACAATGCTTGGAATTACTGTGCTTTAACTCAAGAGTCAGAGAAAAGCTTTAAACAGGCAATAGATTCGTTCTTTCGCGCAGGTTGAACCGTGTCGAAGAGATAAAAGCCACTTAGTGGCTTTTATCACGTTATTATCATAACTATGTTAGTCAGCGAGCTTTACATTAAGGCCCAGGCTGTAAGATTGTGCAAAACTGATCTGGGCTCGGAGCACAAGAACCTCGCGCGGTAAACCTATGGTTGAAAAAGAACACATCTCTTTCGTCAACAGAGCGTCTAACTTTCAAGAAGCCGTTAACGTTAGCTCTCATATCAAATTGATTGCCAAAGTTAATAGTCAGCTGTTTGTCTGCCTGAACACCCCATGTTTGAGATGTCGACCAATCGTATTGCAGATAGTTGCTATTTAAAATATGCGGAGTCCACGTGTAATCTACTTCAGGGAAAACACTTTCATATCGGCTGATTGACGTTATAACAGGTGCATTGATGCCGCGTCGATTGTATGCGTAAGATGTAATTGCGTTATTGAACGCACTTGCTTGGCGTCCTTCACTTGGATTATATCGACTTAACATTTCGTATTTTTCATAAGCAGTCGGAGGACGACTAACAATTGATTTAAATTTACTCGCAATGTGATCTAGTAGTGCTTGGTCAATATATCCTTGGTGCTCAGGAGTGGCGACACATTGGTCTGCGGCCATTTTACTATTCACTCCTTGGACATGTTGTAACATCTCATTTTGTCTTGCTAGATAAAGCTCCTTACCACTTTTGCGCACAAATGCCATGGCCAGTTCTACAGCAGGCAAACACGCGCCCATTGTTAGTGGGTTGTCTAAACAGTCTTTACGTAAATCACGTTGAAGACGTCTATCTGCCGCGCCTCTATCTGCACCCAGAGTATTATAAGCTCTGTCATGCTTGTTACAACTGCTGTGCATATCACCTAAGAATTTGTTTATTTTTCTGTTAAGCGAAGGATCATTTTTGAAAATGGTGCACTTGTCAGTAACAACTGTTTTGGTATTACATACTTTTGCAAAAGCAGAGCTTGTAAAACCTACGCCCAAAGCGAGCGTAATGCATGACGAGATTATTGTTTTTGTCATTGTATACATCCTTGACGTGTATCTTTATTGGGAACTTAATCCTAAGATGTTTTTTTGTTACAGTCAATAACATAAGTTAATAAAATAGAAACAAATTTGTATCTTTTAGAATGTTCCAAAAATGATGTAAGTGCGCTTTAAGGTCTGGAGAGCATATTTTCGGTTGTTTAACTGCATGATTAAATTATACATTTGACGAGCGGCACGAAAAGCTATTACTGCTCTGATAAAGCAACAAGCTTAAATATTTTCGGTGGGTTACACCGCCGCAGTGGCAAAGTAATCTGGTCCAGCTGTGTTGGCTAGGGGCAGCTGGTTTTCAACCTCAAAAGATTTAGCAAAATTGGGGCAGGGGTTTATGAATAAAGTTTTTTACCGCCGTCTGTTAGAACCTTATTTTGAACGCCGCAAGTGTTAAACAACACAGAGATAAACCCACAGAAATATGGCTTAGGTTGGCGCATTCATACCCTAAATTTAGGTGAAGGGATTATACCAACGGAGTATATGCACCATGGCGGAGTATCAGCTGGGGCACAGAGCTTCTTGATGGTAGTGCCAAGATACAAACTGTCCATTGCTGTTAACGCAAACGTCAGAACCAAAGTATTTTGGGATTTTGCTAAAGTCGCTCATGAGCTGGCAAGGATATTTGTGACAGAGGTTGAGCAAACATAGTGTTTTCTTTACACTCAAACTGAGGGCTGAAATGTGCTCTTAACGCACAGTGTCAACGCTGGAGCACATAAGTACTTAAAAGGAGTTAGCCATATGTTCAAGCTTTTTAAAAAACAGCCCAAAAAACAGTACACACTCTCAGAGTTTGCCTTTCGTCGCATTTACAATGATCAAGTCCAGGTTTATCACAAAGGCAACAATGAGTGGATGGCTTGGTATGAAATTGTGGGCGACGTATTTGATGAATCGGGGGAATTAGTTAATGAAACAGACTTACACCATGCGCTGACTGATAGAACTAAACGTACTACGTACGATAATAGCCACACAGCTTTGTGCAATAGCGGGTTTGAATCTTTTGTGACGGTTCACGTTACAGAAAATGATTCGTGCAGTTCATCTGAATCAGATGGTGCTTCAAGTTCAAGTAGCACTGATAGCGCTAGCTTTGATTAACATTGTGGCAAGCCGGTTAATCTAAAAAACGGTATTTATTCAACATTTGACAATATATTGCTCGAACCAATTTAGCTAGAAAAAGTGTTTGGCGATGACATTTCCATATTACCGATATTGTAAAACGTCTGATGGCACTTAGCTTGTCCGACCTACAGAATGTTTAACGTAGGAATAGCAATCTGAGATAAATATGGATTGGTGGCGGATAAATCAGTAAATGAAATGCTAGGGCGTTTAGGTAGAAACTAAAAGAGTTACTGGTCGTTGTCGAGATCCAAGTCATGATAATGTAAATTTCAAAGGCTGATATTTTCGTTATTTTATAAACGAAGGTCAGTTGTAATGAATACAGAATATCGCAAATAAACGAACACATCTGATAGGATACCTAGCTTATTTATTCAATTTAACATAATATAAATTATAGGCTGTGAGTAATTTAAGTATTCTAACGTCCTATCGATCGATTCTCATGAACCTTCAAAATGTCCAATACTAGACGGTATCGGACATTTTGTATTTTTCTGCGCTATCTTGTGATTATACGCCCAAAGTTATTGAGCTTGCTGTGCTGATGACTTAGTATGTTTTCAGACAAACAATATGAAGTATCGTTATATGGAATTTGTAAAACCGCTGGAGCCGATATTGATTATCGATGACTCCAAAGAGATCCGAGATTATCTCAGCAATATATTGGTTGAGTTAGGTTTCGAAGAAATTTTTGAGTCTGAAAATTTTGAGTCCGCTAAAGCTTTACTAATCAACAACCCACCCAATGTTATCTTTTTAGATATTGAATTGCCTGACACCGACGGCACCCAAATTCTAGAGTTTATCAATGACCACTATCCAAGTACCCATGTCATCATGTGCTCTGGTCACAATAGTCTTGAAAATGTGCAAAACACTTGGGAACTTGGCGCTAAAGGATTTATTGCAAAACCCTTCAATGCCAAAAAAGTTGATACGGTATTAAAGCGCATAGAAATGATTGCATGAGTCATCCGATAGCAAAAATCACGCAACAACTCTCGCATATTATTTTTGGTAAAGAACAACAAATAAAGTTAGCAGTGTGTTGTTTACTTTGTCGCGGTCACTTGTTGATCGAAGATTTGCCAGGTATGGGCAAAACTACCTTGTCTCATGGTTTAGCTGATGTTTTAGGCCTTAGCTATCAGCGAGTTCAGTTCACCAGTGATTTACTGCCCGCAGACGTTATTGGCTCAGCCATATTTAATAGTAATGAGCACAAATTTACGTTTCATGCGGGCCCAATTTTTAGCCAAGTTTTACTTGGTGATGAAATTAATCGTGCGAGTCCAAAAACTCAAAGTGCGCTGTTAGAAGCAATGGAAGAACGTCAGGTGACTGTTGATGGTATAAGTCATCCGCTACCAGAGCCATTTTTTGTTATTGCCACACAAAACCCGATACATCAGTCTGGTACACATCCCCTACCCGAATCTCAATTAGATCGCTTCTTCATGCGCATTAGCTTAGGCTATCCAAGCGATGATGCTGAGCGCAAGTTGATTCTGGGGATAAAGCAAAATGTCCCCTCGGAAGTAAATAAAGTAATTGATATTGAAGAATTATTTCGTCTTCAGGCACAAGCAAAAGATGTTACGTTAGCGGAAAGTGTACTCGATTATATTCTTGCACTGGTCAAATATACACGCGAATCAGGATTATTTACCGACCCGCTTTCGCCACGAGCCAGTATTGCTCTAGGCCAAGCCGCCAGAACCTGGGCGCTAATGGATGGTCGAGATTATGCAACTCAAGACGACGTCCAGTCGGTATTTGGAAGTATTGCTGCTCATCGACTTAATATTCCATGTCATATGCAAGAGCAAGCGATATCGGACATTTTAGCCGACGTGGTGATCCCGCTTTGAGCGAAGGATATGTGAAGCAGTTTTTCTCTCGTGTGATCAAAAAAAAACACGAAGGCGATCGGATCACATTCAAACACAATACAATTTATGTTCTTCCATCAATGACCGGCATGGGTTTTGTTGCTGTTAGTGCTTTGAATTTTGTACTTGGTATTAATTATCAAAACAACTTACTACTCGGTGTCGCTTATTTGATGGTCATGTTATTAGTCGTGTCTATTATCTATGGCTATATAAATATGAGTGGTGCGCAAGTCAGGTTAATATCCATTCAATCAGCGCATCGCTCTACCCCTCCTACGGTTACTTTTGAGCTCAGCACCAAGGCAAAGCTCCTACAACTATCAATTGAACATAATCTTATAAAACAACAAATTGATTTACCGTTGGTACAGACTAGAGAGCTAGCTAGTATCGGATTTATGTTCCCTAGAGGTAAGCATGCGCTTGGCCGTTTTAAATTTGTGAGTCATTTCCCTTTTGGTTTGGTTTGCGTTTGGAGTTACCTTTACTGTAATAAATATATATACGCTTACCCAGACCCAAAAGTGGATACGAGTAATAGACTTGAATTTATAAGTCATAGTGATGATAAGCAGTATATATATACCTCGTCACATTTAAGCGATGAATTTAAGCAGCTCGCGCCTTATCAGTCTGGTATGAACATGCATCGTATATCTTGGCGACATTTTGCCAAAACACAACAACTTTTGGTAAAGGATTATGAAGGAGAAGCTGGTACACATACCTTAGGTTTTGATTTTGACAGCCTTCAGGGCACTGTCGAAGAGCGCCTTGAAAAGTTATGCTACCTTGTGCTCCAAGCACACCAAAATAACCTCAGCTATGCATTAAAGTTAGGTCCCCGTTTGATAGAAGCTGGGCAAGGGGAGCTGCATAAAATCAGATGTTTGGAGGCGCTCAGTGATTACTAATCATTTTGTTATCACGCTCAGCTATTTACTCCTTACCTTTTTACCAACTATGTCATTTGGCACCCCTTTTAGTATTTTAATGCTGTTGTTAGCACTCTGGCACGTCGTGTTAGTCATTAAGAATAAGCCAGGAGTAAAAAACGCGCTGTTAAACCTAATCGCTATTGTCGGAATGCTCATAACGGGGTTCTCCGTCGGAGCGAAAAACACTGTTGAGTTATTCGTCGCCTTAATGCTACTGGCCTGTCAATTAAAAGTGCTACAAGCAACAACGAGTAGACAATGGCAACAGATCTATGTGTTGAACTTTTTCACTATACCTAGTGTTTTCTTATTCTCTCAGAGTTTATATGTTGCACTTATCGTGCTGATCTTATTGGGTATAAATTTGACGTTTATGCTGCAAGTACAGCACAGAGTTTCCTTAGCATTTGCAGGAAAGTTCACGCTCTCAAAAGTTTTGTTAAGTATGAGCTTAAGCATACTGCTATTGATATTTATGCCTAAACTACCAGCATTTTGGCAAATGCCAGGGCCAACACTCGCAAAAACAGGCCTAACTGAAGACGTTGACCCTTTTAACATCGTGGAATTGGTGAAGTCTGATGAGCTGGCATTTAGAGCCTTGTTTAACGACGAGACGCAACCGCAGGTAAACACCCCACTATACTGGCGCGCCATCATTCATGATAGATTTGATGGTACGCAGTGGCGTATGTCAAACTTGCAAAATGTTGCGAGTAATTTAACCCCAAACTCATTGCAATCACCCTATAAGATCATCGCTGAAGCGAGTAATCTGCCATGGCTCTATGCGCTTGATTTCGCAATGAGCCCAACAAAATCTGTCAACTATAATTACTTTGGTACGCTTTATAGAACGATAAGATTACCTCAACTTTCGAATATCAGGTACAGCCTGCTGACATACGCCAACAAACACAACTACCCAGCTGGCAATATCGATTATATACCTCGTTGCCGGAACAGCTGAACCCAAAAGCTCAAGAACTCGCCAAGCAGTGGGACCTTAATTCCACAACAACCAAACAGTATATCGAGTTAATGCAGCGGTACTTTTCGACACAGGGGTTTAGTTATACACTCACTCCCGATGTCACCACATCCAGCCATAGGATTGACCAGTTTTTATTTGAATATAAAAACGGTTTTTGCGGACACTATGCCTCTAGTGTTGCTGTTTTGCTAAGAAGTGCTGGAATTCCAGCACGCTTAGTTTCCGGTTATTTAGGGGCTGAGTATAATATTCAACAAGGATATTTCAGCGTTTACCAATACGATGCCCACGCGTGGGTTGAATATTTTGTTCCAAATGAAGGTTGGAAACGTTTAGACCCAACCGCTTGGGTTTCTCCTGGACGCCTCTTGGGGTCATTGTCCGAACATCAAACATTAGCTGGTGAATTTCAACAGAACCTAGGCTTGAGTCTCGTTGCTTGGCAAGATTTTAAAGCTATTAATTGGCTTAGATTACGGTTAGAACAACTAGACTATCAATGGACACGATGGGTTTTAAATTTTGATCAAGACAAGCAAACATCTCTTTTACAAACTTTATTCGGTAATAAAGGTAAGCAATGGGCCGGTGCACTGGTGGTATTAGTCATATCATTGGTTTTAACCATATTGTTCTTTTACGTACAGCGAATCGTGAAAGTTAAGGAGCCGACTGTCATTAAGCGTTATCGACAGCTCATTGGCTTCTGTGACAAAGACTTGTCTGCCCTTCCCCCCAAACGAGCGATAGATGAGTTAATTCGGCAATACTCGGAGCAGCGAGAAATGTTGCTACAATTTTACGCGGATTTTGCGGCAAATAGATATCAGGGCAAATCTTTTGGCAAAAACCAGAACAAACATGCCAAAAATTTGATAAATTCAATAAAAACAAAAGCAAAGAGATAAGTATGAATGCAGTAATTATAGGCGTTTTATTAATGCTCAGTCTGGCGCTAATTCGCGTTAATGTTATTGTGGCAATGACTGTCAGTGCAATGGTGGCTGGGTTAAGTGCCGGTCTAGGGCTAAACGAGACCATGAATGCCTTTAACAGTGGCCTTTCAGGTGGGGCAGAAATAGCGCTCAGTTATGCCATGTTAGGTGGATTTGCAGTGGCGATTTCAAAATCAGGATTAACCCACATTCTGGCTCAGAAACTATTGAGTTTGGTCGACAACTCAGACGAAGCTCATACTCGGGTGCTCAGCTTCACCATTATGAGTATTATCCTATTGTGTGCCGTCGCTTCGCAAAACTTGATCCCTGTTCATATCGCATTTATTCCTATTTTGATCCCCCCGTTGCTGACAATTTTAAATAAGCTTTCTCTAGACAGAAGAGCTATTGCCTGTATTCTAACCTTTGGTTTAGCAACCTCGTATATGGTACTTCCTTACGGTTTTGGTGGTATTTACCTTTACTCAATCTTACATAAAAACCTAACGGATAATGGCTTAGATATGGTCAATACTCAAGTTCCTATGGCAATGATAATCCCTGCAATAGGAATGCTGGTAGGCTTAGTCATCGCCGTTTTTGTGAGCTACCGTAAAGGTCGAGAATACAAACACAACGAAGCAAGTGAAGTTGCCGCCGCGAAACAAATTGAAAACCCCAAAAAGGTGATGATAATCGGCGCAATAGCGGTTATCAGTTCATTACTGGCCCAAAACATTAGTGGTTCGATGATCTTGGGTGGCTTAGTGGGTGTCATGATGTTTAGCGTTTTCGGCATCGTCAAGTGGGAACAAAGTTCAGATGTTTTCAGTCGCGGCGTTGCTATGATGGCCATGATTGGCTTTATCATGATTTCGGCGCAAGGCTTTGCATCTGTAATGAAAGCTACCGGAGATGTGGCAAGTTTAGTTGCAGCTTGTTCGCAGTTTATTGGCGATAACAAACCGTTAGCTGCAGCAATGATTTTACTGGTTGGTTTGCTAATTACCATGGGAATTGGCAGCTCATTTTCGACCGTGCCTATCATCGCCACCCTATTTGTACCTTTATGTATGGAAGTTGGTTTTTCTATGATGGCAACCGCCGCGCTTGTTGGTACTGCTGGCGCGTTAGGCGATGCAGGCTCCCCTGCTTCCGACTCAACTCTTGGACCAACGTCAGGATTAAACGCGGATGGTCAGCACGACCATATTTGGGACTCTGTTGTGCCTACCTTTATTCACTTTAATATTCCGCTACTTATCTTCGGTTGGATAGCGGCAATGGTACTGTAGGTTAGTCAATATTAAATGCAACACTCACAAGGCTTATCAGTTAATTGGTAAGCCTTTTTTGTTTTAGTGTTATGAATAGATTTTTAAATATTCGAACGCCTGTTTAAAATTTGGATTCAAGTTAGTATCATCCCTACTCCGTTAACTTTGATTTAACTAATTTGCAAGGAAATGCTAGTGAAAAAAATCATCCTATCGTTATTGTGTATCGCACCCGCTGCATATGCTATAACCGACGACCCAAAGTCCGATATCTTTAATGTTTATAAATACTTAAGAGATTCTCAAGGTAACTGCGTTACGCAAGAGCCTCTGTCAAAGAACCGCTGTGAATCGAAAACCACTGCCGTGACAAAAAATACGGAAGTGTTTGGTTATCTAGGTCATGTGTGGGGAACAAAAGCGCGTAAAGGTTCTAATTCACATGTCAACGACGATTTTGGTGGCAGTCAAGATTTAGACTTGGATGGCATAGATGATTCAATTACCAAATACAGTGGTCCAGTGTCGACTTACACGGCAAAACATTACCCTGTTGCGGTAAAATCAGGAAGCTACACATATTTTGTGTATTCAGGTCCTTTTACACCTGATATTAATGGTGGCCGCCCCAGCGAGTCAGAAATTGCAATGGCAACTGTACAAACTCCCTATTCAATGGGGGACATTAACGGTAGCATAAATTCAGCAGCTGGTATCAATAAAGGCGACTCCCCGTTTGGTCATGCGTATTATTTAAGCTCTGGCACTTATACTCCAAATAAAGCGCGCTGTTATTTTTCTACAACAAACTATCTGGGGAGCTTTTATGACCCGAATACACCAGATAACTACTACGAAACAGAGTATAAAAACCATCTTAGCAATCAGTTTGATCCTGATGGCGACATACAATGTAATCGTTCAAATGCTCTGGGGATTTACGTTGGCAAGTATAACCATGTAACAAAGAAAGTATCTCGGCCTGTGCTTGTTCATGCCAAATATACCGATGACCCGCATGATAACGCTGTGATTAATGTTGACGAAGACAATAATATTCTTATTGTGGTAGCAGCACGAGGCCCTCGTCGAGGCGCGATAATGTATCGAACCAAAGTTGCAGGTGACATAAAGTCATTTGAAGATGTAACGCCTGATAACTTTGATTACGCAAGCGTATTAAACCAGACTGCTGGGAAAACACTATTTGAAAAAAATAGTAAACAGTACAGAGGCATGGCCTACCCTAAGTTGTTTGCGCTGCCAAATAGTTCTAATAAGTACCGTATTATTTATAACGTGTATTGCAAAGGGCGATATGGTGATCAAACTCCTGTGATTAATCATATTTCTTGCAACCGCCCAAGTGGTGGCTACCAAGCGCGACAACTCCATACTGCGGTTTTACAGTACGATACTTTTACTAGAAAAATGGTTGTGTCTGATCATCAAACAATCGCAGCATATGGTGGGCATTACGCCATTGCTAAAGCTAAAGGCAATGTTATTTCACTGGCATTTAACTTACATAAAAATGCCCATGGAGATGACCGTATAAACCTGTATCATATTTTCTCAGAAGATGGCGGTTACAACTGGCAGTACATTGATAGGTTTGGCAATAGAAAAGCGCTAGCATTACCGCTTACAGCTATCAGCGACTTTACAAAAGCTGAAGTATTTAAAGATCATGATATTGATTATAGTAACTCCGAAACAGTTATAACTCGTACTTATATGAAAGATATTGACGTGTATGTTGAAAATGGCAGTCTAAAAAAAGTATACATCTTGACGGTTAAATCATGTGACTCAAGCACGTTGACTGCATGTACCAATGGTCAAGGCTACTTACCAACAACTCAGCCAATTCATAGTATGCACAGAAGCTTTTTCAACGGGGTATCATGGAGCACAACAAAGCTTACAGACAATGTTGACCATAACTACTCTACAGGGATGGTCTCTCGCTCATTAGATGGTAAACGTTATGATGTATTCTATCCAAGAACAATAGATTCAAGAAATAATGCATTAGCAGGTGGCTATGTATCTCGCGTAACGGAATATATTACCGCCATATCTTCGTCTAAGTCATTCTTAGAAGTCAATATTGCCTCGCGTGAACCATATAAAAAAGACTACTATAAGAATCTGTGTGAGTTCAACTATATGCGCAGTGTGTTGCATGGCAGTGATGACATCATTGGAATTTTCTCAGGGGCAAACCCTTATCGTTTTGAACCATCAACGGTCAATAAAAATATGGCTGCATCACCTTTATTCTTTTTATCGCGAAGTGGAGATATAAAACGACTACCTACCTACATTCCAAACAATGCCAGTGAAGCAAGTTTGGAACTCGTAGATGGCGATCATTATATTTCCTGTAAAGTAGACTTTTAACGTATATAAATACTAAGGGGCTATACGACCTTAGTATTTATAACCCTTCTTTGGTTAAGAAAGTTTTACTTATAGCGGTAATGATGAGGTTAGACTTAAAGCAAGCACATGTATGATGTGTTCTATGTGGGTATAGAGGGCGATATCAAATCGCCCTTTGTTTTTAGTTATCTGTGACTTTAGTTATTTGAAGCCATTTAGCATCTTCTCACAGACCACTGGGGTTGGCCTATGATTATCGTCAACTGCTACAAAAGTGAAGCTCCCCGATATCGCTAAGTGCTTATCATCTTTGTGCATACGCTCTAGATAGATCTCCACTTCAACTTTTAAGCTGGTGTTACCAACGTGTACAACTCGAGATACAAGCTCTGCAAACGTACCGGCTGGGATAGCCTCTTTAAAGTCGACTCTGTCTGATGAAATAGTTACCAAGGGTTTTCGACAAAATCGTGTCGCAGCGATGAAAGCGACTTCATCCATCCATGCTAGCGCGTCACCACCAAACAAGGTGTTATGGTGGTTTGTTCTACCTGGAAATACGGTTTTTGTTACCGAAGTTACGGAGTCTTCAATACGTTTCGCAATAATTGCATCTTTATCTGATTGTGTCATTTACTACTGTTGCTCGCCAATGTGTCTTGCATTAATAACTGTGGATCTAGTCGTTCATTATACCAATTAAAACGCCAGTCCAAATGTGGGCCGGTTACCCTACCCGTTGCGCCTATGTCGGCAAAGTGGTCGCCAGTGTTTAACTTGTCGCCCACTTTGACATGAAGTTTACTCAAATGAATGTATGTAGAGCTAATACCATAGCCGTGGTCAACAATGATAGTACCGCCACTGTAATACAAGTCAGGATCAGCAAAGGTTACTACACCCGGTAACGGAGCCAATACAGGTGTACCCGTTTTATTTGCTATATCTAATCCATAGTGTGGGTTACGCGGCTCACCATTGAAATACCTTTGGCTACCATATACACCGGATATTCTACCTTCAGCAGGTCGATATACAGGCTCTTTGAAATACTCTAGCTTTGATTCTGTTGCGCGAGCTTCTCGTACAGCCTTAGCTTCTTCGCGAATACGCTTTAATACCGAATCAGGAGGAGACACGTATTTTTTTTCAACGCCCGTAATTCGGTCAATCTTAAATTCTCGCTCTGTTATCACGAGCTCTTTACTGTGTTGTCTATTATCATTATCAACCCAGCTTAATGTATGCGAAGTTTGTGCATCACGGCCAAAACCAAATACAAACTCACCGTCATTCGTTAATTTTAGTTGTTTATCGTTTAAGCTAACCTGTTTCACATTGGCTATTTTACCAATCACCATACCACCTTGGGTCAGGTTACCTATTAGTTCAAGTGCGTTGGCATTGAGTGATGCGAACATTGACAATGCGAGCACTATCCCTTTTTTAAGCATATGCGATAGCTCCTTTACCCACTCCTTCGTAGGCTTTAACCATGATTTCTTTGTCTGCGGACTCTTGCTTGATTTGTTGCGCTAAATACTCAGCGATACACTCAACGGTGGTGTCACAAGGTAATATGTCACAGCGCTCACGACTAATGGCCAACTCAAAATAGCCCTGAGTTGCGTCATAGGCAAAACACACATCACCATCTTGCGGTTTTACGTTAACAAGCTGCTGTGGCTGCACTAAATCTTCTTCGGTACCAAGATAGATGTCTTGCCATTTACTAGCCCATTGCTTTTGTAAGCGAGGGTGTTTCATGCCATTAACGAATACACCAATCTGTGAGCGATGACCATGAATGATGCGTTGACAATTGCCATCGTGTTTCTTTAAACCATGGCTATAGTGATAGTAAAAACTTTCAGCTTGTTCTGCTCGCAACTCAATGCCAATATCTTTTACGTTTTCAGGCATTTTTGGCATGATCACAGTCTTAAGAAACTCTACAACCGATTGCTCGTTAACTGTGTCACCTGCGAGTAAGCACACCGCTTGCTCGGGTGCGCTCATTGCCAAATGATGGCCTTCGCCAAACATGCAATCCAAATCAGCCCGACCATCTTTGATATCGACTGTACCGTTCAACCCTTTTGCGATAGCAAGCTTGTGATCTATCGTGTCATCAATAATGCGTTTGATCTGTTTTTTAACCAGCGCAAAATCTAGCACCATAGACTCGTCATTAAGCTGACCGTGTAACGTCAAATCAACTATCCAGCTTTCACCCACTGCGCCACGCTGATTACAAAGGTAAGAAAAATCAATAACTGTCAGTGAATCTACAAAAAGGATCATAAACTTCCGATAATCTAGTCAAATACTGTCGTTATTATAAAGTTTTTTACGACAAATATCGCGTCTAACCGTAAGAGAATTGCGTTTTAATGAGAATTATTCTTACATAAGACACAAATTTAACTGTTCAGAGTTGTTTAGCGTACATCTGTACGCTAAAGTAACTGCGAAATTTTCAGCAAAGATTGTGAACTATGGAACCAAAAAATAGCTATACAAAAGAAGAATTAATCCAATGTGGTCGCGGTGAAATGTTTGGCGAAGGCAATTGCCGCTTGCCAAGTGACAACATGTTAATGATGGATCGTATCGTCGAGATCAATGATGATGGCGGTGAGTTTGGAAAAGGTCACATTATTGCTGAGCTTGATATCAATCCAGAACTTTGGTTCTTTGATTGTCACTTCAAAGGCGATCCAGTTATGCCAGGTTGTCTAGGCTTGGATGCTATGTGGCAGCTTGTTGGCTTTTTCCTAGGATGGTCCGGCGGCCCGGGCCTTGGTCGCGCACTTGGTGTAGGTGAGGTAAAATTTACCGGTCAGATTCTTCCTACAGCCAAAAAAGTAACTTATCGCATCGATATGAAACGTGTAATCAAACGCAAATTATTCATGGGTATGGCTGATGGCACAGTTGAAGTAGACGGTCGCGTGATATATGAAGCAAAAGACCTAAAAGTAGGTCTTTTCCAAGATACCAGTGCGTTCTAAAGCGAATAACTGGTACAAACAACAAAGCCCCTAAACAGGGGCTTTGTTGTTTGTAAACTGTGTATGTGATTTAGGTTTTGAAGGTATTACGATTTTCAATCGCTTCACGCCATCCACCCAGCCATTCTGATCTGGGCTCTACTTGTTGATATGGACATAAATCTTTTGATCTGCCGGCTAGTCCAGCTTTAAATCCTTGTGAATGTGCTCTTTCTAAGCGATCTCTTTTCTGTCTCTTCATAGGTAAAATCCTCACCTTTTCTTTTTCAATGATGCAGTGACCGAGTTGGCCTCTGACATTTAATAATTAGTTAATAAAACCGTTGTTATCAACTCATAGCACACTTAAATTTTGCTATTAAAGGCGTGTTTTGTATCACCCTCTTGATAACACAGAAATTGTTTTTTAACTGATGTGTTTCATGCGCACATCACGCACTATTGAATTATTGAGAACAACTGACCTCAGCGAGTTTACCACGCACAATAGCGAGGTCATTTTACTTGCTAGCAAGTCAGTACAGAGCAGGATTGGCCAAACCTTCATCTTCAATAAATCATATTCGCCCAGCCCTTGCAATGATATTTATCAAGCTTTTTTTAAAGCGCGTTAACACTTGAATCAGTAATTGCCTCATCAAACCATATAGAGCAAATTTATTCCCACCAACCTAAAATAGTAGATAGAAATTCAAAATCAAGATTTAAAAAAACATTCATAATTTTGAAACATAAAAATCTTTTTGATTTTCAATAACCAATAATATTCTTGTATCTAATCGCTGCTGGTAACTCAGATGAGGCCATCATAATGACCCATACTTATCAGTATAGACTTGCTGTTTTGTTTGCTTGAACGCAATAAAAAATCTAACGAATGATGGCGTTGCGTTCACTTTATCTATTAAGCTGTTGTAGAAGCTGCCAACGAATTTTCCTTGCTTGCACTTCATCAACTTCACCAAGACTTCCCAACGCATCACTGTTAATATGCTCATGTGCGTTATCAGAAAATACATAGTGGTCGAATATCGCTTTCCAAGCTTGTTTCTGTGCTGCTGGTAAGTGTCCAATAGACATAACAGCGTGATTTAAAACATCCGTGGGTAACCCTAAGTATGCGTCGGTTTCTCGCCACCAATAGTTGATCAGTGCGTTGATTGAAGACGTACTTTTAACATGATGCCACCACATACTCGGAATATAGATAGCATCTCCGGGGCCTAACTCAGCATACAGACTTTGCTCTAGTGCACTTTTAAACTTAGGAAACTTTTGACTATCAGGCGCGTTAAAGTCGACCATGCTCACTATTTGGCCCGCTGGGGTGAAATCAATTGGTCCAGGATATAAAGCATCAATCTGATCAGGTTTAAACAAGGTAAATTGCCTTGTACCCGCCACAACGCAAGCTATATTTTGTGGGATATCATAATGGGCTGCGACTTCACTTTGGTTACCAAGCCACAGACTAATTAGCGGCGAGTAGTCCAACATAGGTAAGCTATTTTCTTGTGCAAAGTTAGGCAAACAATATCCGAGTGTGGTCGAGCCCATATAGATACTGGGCTGATTGTCTAATTGTTGGTTTTGAAGTTGTAACAGTATTTCACTAAGTTGCGTCTTTATCTGACTGAAATTTTTCTTGGTGTGAGTCTCATCATAGAAAAACCGACCTTGATACTTAGCCTCGCACGAATACGCATAAACACTGGCATTAACATCAAAACGCGTAAGATAGTTGCACAGTTCAGCATCCGAATCTAGCGCAGCCGCAACAACGGGCCAATGTGAAACAACACCTTTGAACACTAATGGCTGTGGGTTATCTAACTGCGTTTGTGCTTGAACCAACTCAACCATGTCTTGAGGTGCCAAACCGTGGTGCTGTTTAATGTGTTCCATCAGCCAATTACACTCCCTAACGTGATTTTTTGTTAATCAAAGACCTAAGCTGTCCAAGCGATGCCAAAACCATATAAATATGTTGCAAGTAGCCTTTTTTATTCAAGGTTAGCACCGCTTCATCCGCTAAGCTGTTCAGCGCATCTTCATTGATAGTGTACAAACCATTTAGCTGTTGCGTACCAATATTGATCAAAGCACTTTCGAGTAAATTATGATCTACCAAATCGTTTAAGAAGGCCTGGTTGTCTTCATGGCCATGATGAATACTCAGTAAGATACTATTTACCTTTTGTAAGTACTCGGTCATTCCCCCTTGAGATGTAAATAACGGCTCGCCATGGGTTGTATTTACCTTGGGATGTGCCATGTCGATATGCACTGCCGGCTCTTGAACCGGGATGCCATTTTTCTGTTTCTCGATAAAGCCAATCAGAAATGGCTGACGTTGAATGCTAAGAGGAATGTAGTCAGCATCCCATTTATCATCCTGTAGATATAAATTTTCTTTATCATTGAAACCCAGTAATACCACAGACTGAAATTGGCCTGTTGCTGCGTCTTTTTTAAAAAATATTGGATATTCGCTTTGCAATTGTGCATATTCACTTGGAAACACTCTGGCAACGCTCACACTATCGCCAAGTTGCGCACTATAACTTGTGATTACTTTGATATCTTTATGGGTAATGTTGTCCAGCAACTGTTCTTGAGACATAAGGGCTCCTTAATTAAACCTTTGCAATGCCGTATTTTGCGATATTGTCTAGCAGCGTTCTGTTTGTTGGCTGAGCGTCTAACCCTTGCTGAGCTACTTGTGTTACTTGCTTGAAAAGGCTGTTAATGTGCGGTGTTATACTGGGGTTATCAACTAACGTATTGAAACCCATACCATAAAGCACATATTGGTAACTGGCTGAAGAGAACACCTCATCAATATGATCCAAATCTCCATGTTTTGGTGGACGATGGCGCCAAAGGGTCATTAAATTAGTCAAACTTTGTGGGACTTGGTCGGATTTCATGCTCTGCCAATACGGCGTATCGTCACGCTCACTGAGTACATAATGAAGCTTCAAAAAGTCGATAATACGTGCCCAGTGGTACTTAAATTTATCATTATAGCGTTGGGCTACAACATCCATCATGTTGTCACTTTCGGGTAAGTTATCGCATAAATATTGAGCGCCAAGCTCGATCATGACCAATGCCGAAGCCTCTAGAGGTTCAATAAATCCCGCAGACATACCAATAGCGACACAGTTTTTATGCCAAAACTGTTCTCGATAGCCAGGATTAAATGTTATCTCTTTTACCTGAGCTTCTTGATGTACATATAACCCTTGGTCATTAATGTATTGACGTAACTGTTTGGATGCTTTCTCGAAATCACAGTATTCACTGGCAAAGGTGTAACCTATCCCACGTCGGCTTTTTAGCGCAATATCCCATATCCAACCATACGCTTGCGCAGTGGATTTGGTACAAGATGCTACCTCACATTGCAAAGTATTGTGCGAAACTTGTAGCGCTACAGCACGGTCATTTTTCAATATATGCTTTTTGGATAGCCACTGCACACCATAGTGTTCCCCCAGCAATAACGCGCGACTACCCGTACAGTCAACGAACAGCTCAGCAGCGAGCTCACCATTGTCACGCGTACTCACAGAACTGATATAACCCTCAGTGGCACCATTAACTGAGATAACATCATCCAGTATTAAAGTTACACCCAGCTTAGTTGTACAATGTTGTTTCAGTAGCTGAGCGAATTTATCCGCATTTAAATGATATCCGTAATTAGCTCTACCTTGATATTGAGGGTCACTGGCAGTTTTAGGTGCAAGTGCTCTATCGCACCAATAACTTTGCGCACACGATGCATGGGCAAAGTCGACCTTATCCTTGATCCCTAACCAAGGTGAAACAATGTCAACTTGCTCTGTATATCCAACTGGTAACGAAAACGGATGATAGTAACGATGACCTTCACTTTTAGCCCAGTTGATAAACTCAGAGCCCTGCTTAAAAGACGCCTCACACTGGTGCATAAACTCGTCTTCATTGATGCCAATTTTTTGGAGTGTGGTGCGCATTGTCGGCCAAGTCCCTTCGCCTACACCTATGGTTGCTATATGCTTAGATTCAACGAGTGTTACTTGCCAATCACGGCGTTGCGATGCTAACAGACCAGCAGTTAGCCAGCCAGCGCTGCCTCCACCAACAATTAAAATGCGCTTTGTATATGTATTATGACTCATAGGTTTCTCTTACCAAGCAGCTATTATAAAGCCGCTTTTCAGCGGCTTTATAATAATACTAGTCTTAGAAAGTATAGCGTGCACCTAAGTTATAGCGGGCACCATATTGCGCACCATTGAGGAATTGCTCAGGGTAGCGAACATATACCCTTTGCGTTTCTTCTGTGATGTTCAAGCCTTCAAAGAAGATGGTGAGCTGCTCGTTTACTTGGTAGTTTACGTTAAGGTCAATTTGTGAATAAGCCTCAGTAAATACCGGCGACGAATGCTGATCGAAGCCCGACAAGAACTCATCACGCCAGTTGTACGACACACGAACAGATAAACCATCCTTATCATAAATGGCTGATAAGTTTGCGGAATCACTCATACCAACAAGCGCAAACTGTGCGGTTGTGATATCACGGTTGACGCTTACGTCTCCGTTAACGATGGTGGCATTAGCCTGAATACCAAAACCACTTTCACCGAACATGTGTTGTACTGCCAGTTCCCAGCCGTATAAACGTGAAGCACGTAAGTTTACGTCACGGGAAACCGCAAAGGTGGCTAGCGGGTCATTTTCGTTCGCACCAATGCGAGTACCCGTTTCTTGCCCCATGTTCTCATTAATACGGTCATGAATGGCTTGATCAGACGGTTGAATTCCTTCGGCTATCAATTGTTCACGCGCTTCATCAGCACGAGGGCCGATAAACACGTCACGTAAGCCTTCAATGGTCTCGTCGGTTGTCACATTCACCAAGAAGTTGTCTACTTTTTTGTTGAAGTAACCGATAGAGGCATAGCTGCCTTGGTCGTAATAGTATTCAAAAGACACATCGTAGTTATCCGCCACATATGGCTGTAACTGCGGGTTGCCCACTGACACCTTACGCTGGCCAACTTTTGGGTTACCTAAGAAGTTTTTAGTTGAGCCCAAAGCCCCAATTGGCGGACGTGTTAATGAACGAGAATACGATGCACGAGCGATAACATCGTCCATGATTTCGTAATCGATGTCGATGCTAGGTAAAAACTCCTCAGTTTCACCAGTACCCGATGAGAAGGTCTGTTCACTCGCATAAACATATTCCCACTCATTACCATTAACCCATTCCATTGCGATAGCTGGACGCTCTAGACCCGCGGATTCAACATCCGTTTTCTCATAACGTACACCAACCACCACATTTAGTGGTCTGTCGGCGACTTCAAACGACATGTTTGCCTGAGTGTACAAAGCAGTTGTGGTTTCTTTTACGCGACTGTCAGTGTCAATTGGACCGGCTTGGAATTGACCATTAACTTCTTCAGGCCATCCATCATTGTATATATCTGGCGCAATAGTGTCTTCAATGGTCTCAAACAGGTGCAAAACTTGGTCAAAGTCTGCTGTCATGTAGTAATCAACCGGTTTATTGCCCGCATTTGAGAACCCATCTAGTACACTATCGATGCCAACACGGCTAAACATGTCATCTGGGAAATGAACTGCTGACCATGTCCACCAACCAGCTGGTAAATTTTGCGAGTAAGCTTGGGTTTGTCTGAATTCCATTTGCGTACGAGACGCACCAAAAGACACTTTATTCACAAAGCCGCTGTTGTTATTAACCCACTCCCCTTTAAGTTGGAACTGAGTCATATCATTCTCACTCATATCCTGAGTCACCGCGCCAAATAAAGAGCCCATATCGGCACCTGTTAGCTCATCCTGAGGATTGCCCTGACCATCAATTAGATCAAAGCCCCACAGCGGGATCCCGTTAGCGTCAACCATGTTGGTTTTTACATTGATATTGGCGGTATTAGGGCCAAACGCCGCACCCGCATCTTCGCAGAATCCGCAAGATGTATTACCTATGATTAGGAATGCGTCATTACCTAGCCCAGCCCCTTCACTTAAGGCTGTTGAGTCATGGGCATCAAACTCGAAACTCAAGGCGTCTGACGCTTGCCATTGGAGGTTAAATCCGAGAGATTTATTCTCGTTCTGGTATTGCGCTCGACTCAAATTAGTCGCGTAGTCGCCACCAATTTCGGCAATATCGGTATACGTTCCGTTTTCATTGATAGTGGCACTTTTAACGTTACCGCCATTGTTAAACCAAACTCCAAACGCATTGCGGTTAGATTCAAACTCTAGTTTTGAATAGGTGTAATCAACCGTCGCGGTAACATCATCGTTGATAGCATATTGCAACACCAACTGACCATTGATACGTGTACGCTCATTATCATTAATCGAGTAGCCAGAGTTTTGCGGATACCAAGTAGCACCATCTTCACGTGTGTTATTATCGGTTAACTCCAGGTTTGGTGAAGCGCTAATGTCGACATTGGGGATCCAGTTGTCAATCGCAGCCTTTTCTTCACGGTTGTTTCTGTCTTGGTATGAACCTGACAGTAGCACACCAAATTTATCATCATTAAAGGTATTGCTGTAGATACCTGACACCTCAGGAGTAATATCATCTCCCGCTTCATTTGAGGTCTCAAGTACACCTTTAACGCCTAGTGATGCTTTCAACCCAGGAGAGTTTAGCGGCTTAGCGGTTAACATGTTAACCGTGGCACCTATCCCACCGCTTGGTAAATCGGCCTTGGTGGTTTTATAGATTTCAACAGCGCTTACGCCTTCAGTCGCGATATTGGCAAAATCAAAGGAGCGTCCGCCCACCGTTGGCAGTTGACGACCGTTGAGTGTGACCAAGTTAAACTCTGGCCCCATACCACGTACAGTTACCTTACTACCTTCATTGTTACTTCGGTCAATCGACACGCCGGTTATACGTTGCAATGACTCTGCTAAATTCGAATCAGGAAACTTACCGATATCTTCTGCGGTGATTGCATCTACAACACCTGTAGCGCTGCGCTTGACATCCATTGATTTAATCAAGCTACCTTTGATACCTGTAATTTCAATTACTTCTATATTTTCTTGTTGTTCTTGCGCCATTGCGTACGGTGCCAAGTTACCCGCTAAAATAAGCGATAAACTCGTTGCCAGCATGGATTTGTTAAATTGTTTTGTTGTCATATTGATCCCCGGACCACACGATTGTTTATTGCTCCTCAAAAAACATAGAGTAAATTTTTGAGTCACACACAATGTAAGCGCTTACATTGATAAACGCAACAATGAAAGCGCTTACATTTAAATTAGAGTATATCTAAGTTATAGTCAAATAAAATGTTATATACTCCGAATTCTTATTTTAAAACCTTATAAATTAGTTAGATATCGAATCAAGCACATTCAATACTTGAGTCTCTCACCTCAAGTTTAGGTACAAATACCGACTTAATATCTAAATTCTTTTTCTCATAAACTTGCTTAAGAATGTACTTTGCCGCCATTTTGCCCATCTCATAGATAGGATAATCAATTGTGGTCAGTGTCGGATACAGGTAACTCGCATAGATAATGTTGTCAAACCCTACTACTGACAGTTCTGACGGCACGTCAATCCCTAACTGCCTTGCACGGGTCATAACCCCTGAGGCCATTTCATCGTTAGCACACACCACGCACGTAAATTGGGGGGCATGTTCATAAAGCCAATCTAAGCCTTTCGCCCCTGAACTTTGCTGATAATCCCCTTCAAAACATAAAGCATCATCAAATTCTATTTTGGCGTCAGCGAGGGCTTGTTTATGGCCTTGCAAACGCTCCTGCGCATCTTGCTTCCATTTTGGCCCAGAAATATAGGCCAGCTTTTGGTGTCCGAGTTTTATCAAATGCTGTGTTGCAAGATAACCACCTTGTTTATTATCCAACCGAATACAACGGTTTTCTATTTGCTGTATGTAACGATTGATCAGTACAAATTCGATACCTCTGACTTCGAGTTCCAAAAGGTACTCATCGGTTACAGCCTCAGCATGAAGGATTAACGCATCGCATTTACGACCAATCAAAAACTCAATACTGGCGCGTTCACGTTCTTCATCTGAGTGACCAGATGTGATTATGGTATGCTTTCCTTCAAGCCTTAAGGTATCTTCAATTGCACTCATCATATCCCCAAAAAATGGACCATGTAGTTCAGATACCAAGACCCCAACACTATTTGAACGATTTGAAGCCAGAGATTGCGCGATTGAATTTGGCTGATAACCAAGCTCTGCCATCGCCTTAAGCACCTTTTGTTTGGTTTTATCGCTAACCTTCGTATTATTGTTCATAACACGCGACACGGTAGCAAGCGATACTCCTGCAAGCTCTGACACTTGATAAATAGTGGCCATACCCTTCCTTTAAAAACTGGTTAACTTTGGTGGCTTTTTAGCTCACTCAACTGCGCTTGAACTGAGATCATATAGGGACCATCAAGTAAATAACTACGCATCAAATAAGCCACAACAATAGAACCCAACGCTGGTAACACGCTAAAACTGAGTGAAATACCATACTGAGTTTGCGGTGATTGTGCCATATCTGCCTGATAACCAAAATAGCTAAGCAGCCAACCCGCAATCGCACCGCCAAGCGCAATTCCCAATTTTATAAAAAATACCACGGAAGAATACACCATGCCGGTAACACGTCGTTTGCTGGTCAAATGACCATAATCTATGGTGTCGGCCATCATAGCCCAAAGCAAAGGTGTCGCCATTTGTAAAAAGAAACTCCATAGCGCAAACAGTGCAAAAGCCCACTGCCATTGATGTTGGTCCACAAAAAATGCTAAAGCACACAACAATGCCGCTACGATTTGTAGGCTGATGTATGCTTTAACCTTACAAACTCGACTGGCCAACCAACTGGAACAAGCACACCCTAATATGCTTGCAACCATACCGACAGTAACGAATGGTGTTAACAGCTCTGGTAGTTGCAAATAGTATTTTACATAATATACAGCTAACGAAGCTTTCAGTACTTGCCCGGTAAGTAAAAACAGCCCAACGAGTGAAAGGATACGCCATTGGGAGTTTTGAAAAAGTAGTTTGAAGTCACTGCTAATAGCGGGTGCCGATAAACTCGGGTTAGGCTTAATCCGCTCTTTTGTTCCTAAAAAGCACAGTAGAAACAATATCATACCAAGCAGCCCCATGAACGCCATGGTAAGTTGATAACCCTTTTGCACATCTCCTTTACCTAATACTTCTACCAACGGCATAGTCCCCGCAGCAATAATAAGACCCCCTAACATGCCAAAAACAAAACGGTATGACTGCAAAGATACACGCTGTTGTGGGTCTTTGGTCATCACCCCTCCGAGCGCCGAATAAGGGATATTAATGGCTGTATAAACCAGCATTAACAACGCATATGTCACAAATGCGTATGCAACTTTAAGGTTATAAGGCCACTGTGGTGTTGTGAACGCCAATACACTGATAAGTGCAAATGGCACACACAACCATAAAAGATAGGGACGATACTGACCGTATTTACTATGAGTTCTATCCGCAATCGCCCCCATCAACGGATCGGTAACCGCGTCAAAAATACGTACGACAAGAAATAATGTCCCTACCAGCGCTGGCTCTAAGCCCATTACATCGGTATAAAACAGCAACAAAAACATCATTACTGTCTGGAAAATCAGGTTACTGGCAGTATCTCCCAACCCGTATGCTATTTTTTCTTTTTTTGTCAGCATCATTTTCTCTATTTATGCGTTCGCCCAAGCAACATATTCCGATATGCTATTGCGCTTTGCTTTAGTGTGCGTATTTGAGTGTTGTAATCCACATAAACAATACCAAAACGCTTTTTATAGCCTTCAGCCCATTCAAAGTTATCCATCAAACTCCAAGCAAAATAGCCTCGTACATCAACACCCGAAGCAATTGCTTGTTCTATTGCAGCTAAGTGTGTTTGTATGTAATCAACTCTGTCCTGATCGTCAACTTTGCCTTCGAGCAGTTTATCCTTCATTGCAGCGCCATTTTCAGTGATCATCACCTCGGGTAACTGATAACGGTCATTAAGGTCCGTCAATAACTTATAGAGGCCATCTGGATAAATTTCCCACCCCATATCTGTCAAAGGCACATCGTGAGGTGGCTTGAGCTTAAAACCATCGACGTCACAGTGCTGGTATATAGCACGGCTATAATAATTGACTCCAATATAATCAACTGGATGACAAATTACACTCAGGTCGCCGGGCTCAATAATCGGTTTGTGTGCATCGGGCATATCATCAATTAAATCTGGATAACGACCTTCGAGCAAGGGTCTGATATACCAATGGTTAAAGTGATCATCCGCTAATCCTGCCGCTGTAATATCCTGCTCGCTGGTACTGGCAGCGTAACACGGGCTAAAGTTAAGGACGATCCCATTTTTACTGTTTGGACTGTTCTTTTCTAACACCTGCATGGCTAATCCATGGGCTAGTAGTAAATGATGTGCAGCCTGCTTACCAAATTGCTTGCTTTTCAAGCCCGGCGCGTGAATGCCGGTTTCATAACCCAAATACGCACTACACCAAGGTTCGTTAAGTGTCGCGTATGAATGCACCCTGCCTGAAAATGCACGTGAAACGACATCAACATAATTGGCAAATGCCAGTGCTGTCTCTCTGTTTAACCACCCTCCTTGGTCCTCAAGATACTGCGGCAAATCCCAGTGATAGAGTGTTACAAATGCTTTTATGTTTAGTTCATTTAATTTATCTAACAAAGTTACATAAAACTTAAGTCCCAGCTCATTGATACTACCATCTTGGTTTAACACTCGACCCCAAGCAACTGAGAATCTATATGCGTCCACTCCTAGCTCGGCTATCATTTTTACATCCTGGTGCCAAAGCTTAATGTGCTCACAAGCAATATCCCCGTTGGATCCATCCGATATGTTCCCTTCACCCTCGCAAAACTTATCCCAAATCGTTTCGAGTCTTGCTTCGCGCGCGCCTTCTATTTGAAAAGAAGATGTTGCGACTCCAAAGATAAATTGTGGGTTATTTAACGGTGAATCGCTCTTAAGTCTCAGTGATGTCATTAGTTATGCTCTTTGCTTATTGTGGTGTTGCCGGCGCTCTTAGCAGTATCAACGCTTGATAAAAAATACTTGCGTGTTGCTTTACGAGATGATTATGCTATAAATGAAAGCGCTTACATTTTAAATAAACGTTAATTGCAAACCAGCAATAGGTCAAGTTGTTTAATTATTTAATAATGTAACTAACTAATATAAAAACACTTTAATTTAACTGAGGTAATAACATGGCAGGTTCACCCACGGCATTGCCACCTACAGGTCAAGCCGAACACGCACCCAACACAAATCATATGTTTGCTTTAAGTGCTCTTACTACACTGTTTTTTATGTGGGGCTTTATTACCTGCTTGAACGACATTCTGATTCCCTACTTAAAAGCCATGTTTTCGCTCAGCTACACGCAAGCAATGCTAATTCAGTTTTGCTTTTTTGGCGCATATTTCGTGGTGTCTCTGCCCGCGGGAAAACTGGTCAGCAGGCTTGGCTTTCAAAGAGGGATCGTCCTTGGTTTAGTCATCGCGGCGATTGGCTGCGCGCTATTCTACCCAGCTGCGGCGCTACGCCAGTATCATTTATTTTTAGGCGCACTATTCGTGCTTGCCAGCGGTATAACGATACTCCAAGTGTCAGCGAATCCTTTCGTGAGTATTCTTGGTGATGCCAAAACAGCATCATCTCGTTTGACCATGACCCAAGCGTTCAACTCTTTGGGCACCACAGTAGCTCCCGCCTTCGGAAGTATGCTTATTCTGTCTGCTGGTGTTGTATCCCAAGGTGAGCAAACGGATGCCAGCGGCGTACAGTTTTCTTATCTATTACTTTGTGCCATGCTCATCGTATTAGCTATTCTATTTTCTTTTTTAAAACTGCCTGTCATTGACCAGAAACATTCCTCGCATAGCGCAGAGGCAGAGACAACAACGTCAAATACCTTATTCTCTGTACTACACCATAAACATCTGACCTTAGGCGCAATTGCCTTATTTTTATATGTTGGTGGTGAAGTGGCTATTGGCAGTTTCCTAATAAACTATATTGGACTTGAAAATATTGCCGGCCTTGAAGAGGCGCATGCGGCGCATCTAATTACCTATTATTGGGGTGGAGCCATGGTTGGGCGTTTTATCGGTGCTGCTGTCATGCAAAAAGTAAACGCGGCACATGTACTCGTATTTAACGCATTCTCAGGTACTTTATTAGTGATGTTCGCCATCATGGGCGACGGAAAATTAGCGATGTGGTCGCTACTTCTAGTGGGATTGTGCAATTCAATCATGTTTCCTACCATTTTTAGCTTGGCGATTCAATCACTAAAATCGCAAACCGCGCAAGGTTCAGGTCTGCTCTGTCTGGCGATAGTTGGAGGCGCGATTGTGCCTTTGTTACAGGGCATGTTAGCAGATAGTATCGGGTTACAGGCGTCATTTATATTGCCAGCACTATGCTTTGTCTACATTGCCTTTTACGGCATGTTCGGAACTACACCTAAGAAATTCAAACGATTTGAGATGCAACCGGAAAAACTATGAAAAATAACGCTTCATTCATCACGTTAAGTATTGCACTGTTTGGTGCAGTTGGATGCGCACAAGATACGGAAGGTCAAGTCAAGGTCGATAAACAAATATGGCCTAAGATTGCGACTGTCGCGCCAAACGATCCGACAATCGAAGATAAAGTGTCAGCGCTCGTTAGCACGATGACGCTAGAACAAAAAGTTGCGCAAATGATTCAACCGGAGATCCGCGATGTCACAGTTGAAGATATGCGTCGTTATGGTTTTGGTTCCTACCTAAACGGTGGCGGTGCCTTTCCAAACAACGATAAACATGCAACACCAGCTGACTGGATAACGCTTGCAGAGCAAATGTATCAGGCCTCTATAGATGACAGCTTAGATGGCATCAGCATTCCTACTATGTGGGGCACGGATGCAGTTCATGGCCATAATAATGTGATCGGTGCGACATTGTTTCCCCACAACATCGGTTTAGGTGCCGCTAATAACCCAGAATTAATAGAACAAATCGCCGCCATCACCGCTAAAGAGGTAATGGTAACGGGCATAGACTGGGTATTTGCACCAACCGTAGCTGTAGTACGTGATGATCGCTGGGGAAGAAGCTACGAAGGTTATTCAGAGGACCCTGAGATTGTCGGTAAATATGCAGCAGCGATAGTGTCAGGTTTGCAAGGTCGCCCAGGTGACGAATTTTTGGCTGACAACCGCGTGATCAGCACAGTTAAACACTTTGTTGGAGATGGTGGCACCGTTGGTGGCGATGACCAAGGCAATAACATAGATTCTGAACAAGACTTATTTAAAATTCACGCGCAAGGCTACGTACAAGGGCTTAGTGCGGGAGCGCAGTCTGTGATGGCCTCTTTTAATAGCTGGCATGGTGAAAAAATTCACGGCAATAAATATCTTCTTACCGACGTGTTAAAAACCCAAATGGGATTTGACGGCTTTGTTGTTGGTGACTGGAATGGACATGGTCAAGTTAAGGGATGTTCAAATGAGAGTTGTAGTCAAAGTATTAATGCTGGTCTAGATATTTTCATGGTGCCAACCAAAGCTTGGAAACCTTTATTAGAAAATACCATCGCGCAAGTGAAAAGTGGCGAGATCAGTGAGCAACGCATCAACGATGCCGTTTCACGGATACTGCGCGTAAAATTCCGCGCAGGGTTGTTTGATAAGCCAAGCCCTGCTAACAGAGCCCTATCAGGTAAAACGGAACTTATCGGCCATCCTGAGCACCGAGCTGTCGCCCGCCAAGCGGTTCGCGAGTCACTTGTGTTACTCAAAAACAACAAACAGCTTCTCCCCTTGTCTCCTAACATTAATGTGTTGGTAGCTGGCGACGGTGCAGACAACATTGGCAAACAATCTGGTGGCTGGACCATTACTTGGCAGGGAACGGGCAACCGAAATGAAGACTTCCCTGGTGGGAGCTCTATTTACGAGGGTATCAATCAAGTTGTGTCCGCAAATGGTGGAAAGGCGATATTAAGCGTGGATGGCTCTTACCAAACCAAACCTGATGTTGCCATTGTCGTGTTTGGAGAAGAGCCTTACGCTGAAGGTAACGGCGACTTAGACAACTTAGATTATCAAAGAGGCGACGCTAAAGACCTCACGCTACTAAAAAGATTACGCGCACAAGGTATTCCTGTGGTGTCTGTGTTCATCACGGGCCGCCCTCTTTGGGTTAACCCTGAACTCAATGCGTCAGACGCTTTCGTTGTCGCTTGGCTGTTGGGTTCTGAAGGTAATGGTGTCGCTGATGTGTTATTTAGTAAAGCCAATGGCGAAGTTAACCATGATTTTAAAGGTAAGTTGTCATTTTCTTGGCCAGCTTCGCCCGATGATACGAACCTGAATATCAATGACCCTGAGTATGCTCCCCTGTTTGCATATGGTTATGGCCTGACATATCAAGACGATACACAGTTGGAAAATCTCAATGAGGATGCTTCTTCTCAATCACAGCTGCAGCAATCGTTGGCCGTAATGCAAGGAAGCGTAAAGAGTCCGTGGACGTTAAGTTTACACAGTGATGGTCAGGCAATTACTATGGATAGCAATACTGCGTCATTGAATAACCTAACCGTACGCACTACCGATCGTAATATTCAAGAAGATGCGCGTGAAATAGCGTTTAAAACAAGCAGTGTCGCAAAAGTACAAATAGGACACGCATTTCCTAACGACATGCGTCATTTCAATGCGCCTACGAGCACGTTAACTTTCGATATAAAGCTAAATAGCGACCTGCATACGAGCACCAAAGTAGGTATTAATTGTGATGCGGCATGTTCTCAAGGTGTTTCATTGGCTAATGTATTAAGTGCTAAAGATAAAGGAATGTGGAAGACTATTAGCATAGCCACCAACTGTTTTTTGCATGACACAGAAAATATGGCAAAAGTATATAGCCCCTTTGCAATTGCTAGCCAGGGCCCGGTAAGCCTTACGGTGTCAGATATTGCGTTCAACAAACACACTGATCACGATGAGTACTATAGCTGTAATAACTAATGTTTCATGTGTTACTTTCCCAAGGGCCTGATGGCCCTTTTTTATTATTTTTGAATAGTCGACCTATTAAATGCCAATGCGTGGTGATAGCTTCTTTATCAAAAAACCAGCAAATATTAAAGGCATAATGAATTACAGCCAATTACACCCAACCAATAAGCGCAATAAGCTTTCTAATATCCACCAGCAAATGCATGTAAATATTTTGATATATTAATTGCGTGTGAACAATTCCACACTAGGACGAGTTTAAACGGAATTATTTAATTCACAAAAACAAAATAATATAAATTTAATCAACAACATAATTTATGTATAATAATTTTCATTTCAGTGCCTTAATTGGGGTATTTATCTGGTCGGACCTCACTTTTAGTAAACATTAGTTAATAATGCGTTTCGAAATGTATATTTCATGTTTTTTATTAAAACTCTAACTAGGAAAACTTATGACTTATAATTTAAAAGGATGTGCATTAGCTTTGGGACTTGCATGTTCAGCAGCTTTGCCATTTTATTCAAACGCAGCTACTACAACTCTTACAAGCAGTGAACTCAATGATTTTCGTAGTGATTTGCATGACTACTTCGATGACTCAATTTACGCGGTCGCACAACTTCAAAATGGTCAAGAAACTATTAATCAGCTTGAACTCGCAAAAAGCATGATTAATCAGATGACACAACAGCAATTACGCGAAACTTATCAAGCCATGGAGCTAAACCCTAGTTTTTGGGAGCTACCCAATCATCTGAGTAAAGTTGCTCAGCTACAAAGGTCTATTGATAAGTTTGAATCGTCTCCAAAGTATAAGCAGTACACCGTGATGACTGCCAACACAGCATCTGAAGAAGCTAAAACATACGACGACTACAACGAAGCGCACTGTGACTTTTTCGAAGACCTTTTGGAAGAATTCCCATTCGCAGTGTTCGTATTACCGGACGAAGCCGTTATCGGTATTTTAAGTATTGCAGCCGATGGTGTTGCCAATGCTTTAAGCCCTAGCATAGTTACCGTTGCAGCTGGTAATGGCGGTGGTGTACCAAATCCATTAAAAATTGGTGCCGTTGCTGCCGCACAGTTACTTAAGCTACATTGGCAAACAATCAAATGGTATCGACAAGGTATCGCCGAATGTAAAGGCAAAATGCATCGTGATTACCTGTACGAAGTGGTCGGTTTACAGCAGTCAGATTATACCCCTAAAAAAGAGATCCAGCTAAGTACAGACTATATCGACAGAAGGTTAAAAGGCCGTGTGCACGAGTATTACTTCATGCTTCATGCAAAACTGGATGGTGAGCCTGTAAACATTGAGTTTGTATCAGCGAAGCTTAGCGATGAATCGCTTCCAATTGAGTTTAAAGAGCTTGTAGAAAAACGCACAGTATCGATGCGTCAATTGGGTGCAGGTATGTATGAGTTGAAGTTAACCTATGACGATCCTGGCTTCTTCCACCCTAGAAAAATGCAGCTTGTGGTTAAGCACTCTCGTCCATCTGCTAAAGAAGGCGAGACAGTAACTCACAAGGGTATTTCATTTACTAACGTAATGAACTAATCACAGTTATAGTTTATGGTATTTAAATAGTGATATGGCCTTTGCCATATCACTATTTTATCAGCATTTATAATGTAACTTCATGTAAACTTTTTAAGTGAGCCTCACTTATTACATTATATAAAATGATTATTAATAAAGAGCTTGGAGAGTTATATTTTCTAACAAAATCCAAGCCATTGTAGTAAATTAATATATAATAATTTTTACAAAACCAAAATTACCACTTATATAATTTACACTTTTGCTTAGATTTTAATGCGTAGCTAGATACTGTATATGACCCTATATCATTTTCTCTCACTGGGTCAAATGTAAAGCTTTCCATTGAAACATCCATAGTACCATTTGAGTCCAGCGTGTATGTAGTTTGAATTTTCGTGCTGGCTACTTCAAATAGACTCATAAACTCATTACCAATCAAATATTGGTCAATCACAATACCGTTGTTTTCATCAACCGCATAATGACCAAGATCGCTATCAATTGTAAGCAGGCTATAGTTCCTTACTTGCTGCGTCTCTCCCTCCCCGTAGGTAATGATCCAATCAGCTTTTTTCTTAGTTACATCATTAATCTCAAGTGCCATTGGGAAAGTGTAGAACACGCCTCTTTTAGGAGAGCTCAATTCACACTGGCCTTTAAAGTAGCCATTCCACTGCTCTGGTGCACCTTCATGTGGAACCGCCAAAGCCTTTACACTCGCTAACATAACCGGCGCAGCTATTAATAGTGGTAACTTATTTTTCATACATTACTCCTTTTTATAAATATCACAAAACATCAAATACACAACTTAAAACAGTTGGTATATATAATAAATACATAATTATTACCCTATTTGCAAACATTAAAATCAAGCATTATGATGTCGCCCGCTCAAAAATGAGCAGTCATTTTATAACAATTATTTTCGTGCTAAGTTTTTATAGCACTGTTAGGAAATCAAAAAATTGAACAAATTAAGTCCAATTAGTAAATCAGTTAAATTACTTTGTTTGGGAGCAACGCTTAGCGCGCCAACACATATCGCTGTCGCTCAAGATAATGCTGTTGAGAAGATTCAAGTTACAGGTTCTCGTATATTACGTGAAGGCACCATCGCTCCGAGCCCTGTATCTGTTGTTACTGGTGAAGAATTAGTCAACACTGGTGCACTTAATATCGGTGAAGCATTAAACAAAATGCCCAGTCTCAAGCCTACATATGGGATGCAAAACTCAGGACGTTATATTGGTACTTCAGGTCTAAATATTCTTGACCTGAGAGGCATGGGAACTGACCGCACATTGGTACTGGTTAATGGTAAACGTCACGTCTCTAGCAACGCAGGCACTGCGTCAGTTGACACGAATACAATCCCCACAGCTTGGGTAGAGCGCGTTGAAGTTATCACAGGGGGCGCATCAGCTGTATACGGCGCTGACGCGGTTACAGGTGTGGTAAACTTTATTCTTAAAGAAGATATTGATGGTTTTACTGCCTCAGCCACTCGTGGTGAAGCTCAGCACTCAGATTATGCCAACGACAAGCTGTCGATTTCTTTCGGTCGTGATTTTATGGATGGCCGTGGTAATTTTGGTATTTCATACGAATACGCTTCGCAAAACAGACTCAATGCACTAGATAATGAATTTACCAACGGTGCTTACCGAGAGCTAAGTAACCCTAATCAAGACGCATCAAACAAGGATGCCTTGGACAATCCAGACCGCCTGATGTTTGAAAACGCTGGGATCTTTGCAATCAATGAAGCTGGCGCTTATAAACTGGCTGGAAATTGGTATACATTTGATGAAAATGGTGCGACACGTCCAATTCAAATTGACGGTGTAGTCGACGGTATTGGCTGTTCGAATTGTGAATATGTAAACTTACGCAAGTTTACCGACGTTCAACCCGAGTTTGACCGACATATCGTTAACTTCAAAACTAATTATGAAATTAATGATGACACCTTGGTCTACTTTGAAGGTAAATATGCAAAGACCGAATCAGAAGATTGGGGACAGCCAAGCTTCTTTTATTTTGGTTCAGGGATTGAGATCACTCGAGATAACGCATTTTTAGATCCTACAACCGCCGCATTGATGGATAGAAATTCATTAGACTCAATTACCGTTAATCGTTTCAATACAGATATAGGGCGACGATTTGAGCTCAACACCCGTGAAACAACTCGATTTGTTGGCGGTATTAAAGGGCTAGTAGCACAGTACTGGGACTATGAAGTGTATGTTAACTCTGGTATTACCGAACTAGAACGTGCTAATCACAATAACTTGATAAAGCCAAACTTTAGAGCTGCAACAGATGCCATCAAAGACGCCCAAGGCAATATCATTTGTCGCGACGAAATTGCCAGAGCCAACGGCTGTGTTGCAATGGACATCATGGGTATTAATCGTCCAAGCCAAGCATCTATCGACTATGTCAACACAGTGTCTGTTGGCCATAGTAAAATTGAACAATTGAATGTCGGTGGAACGCTTGCTAATGCAGCAATATACGAGTTACCAGCTGGGCCGGTAGGCGTGGCATTTGGTTTGGAGTATCGAGAAGAAAAGAGCCGCACTAGTGAAGACGATAATGCCAAAAGTGGTGACACATTCTTCAATGCGCTTGGTGAAGATGTAGGTCAGTTCGAAGTCGCAGAAGTATTCGCTGAAACATCCCTGCCCTTGCTTGGTGATTTACCATTCGTTGATACCCTAACACTTGAAGTTGCCGCTCGTTACGCTGATTACAGCACCATTGGTGATGTGGTTAGTTGGAAAGCAGGACTGGATTGGCAGGTCAACGATGAGCTGAGAGTTCGCTCTACATTGTCTGAAGCGCTTCGTGCCCCTAATATTGGCGAACTATACGGTGCGCTTGGCGAAAACTTCTATAGTATTGACGACCCATGTCGCGTTAAGTACTTAAACGAAGTCACGGGTGATGCCAAAGCTAAACGAGTAGCTAACTGTGCAGCTTTAGGTGTACCTTCTGGCTTTGACAATCCTTACGATGAGTCTCGCATAAAAGGCACCTCTGGCGGTAACAGAGCGCTTAAAGGCGAAGAGTCAACGAGTTACACCATTGGTGCAGTATTCACCCCTACATACATTGATGGCTTAAGCATCACTGTAGACTATTGGAATATCCAGTTGGATGACGCGATTGACACAATACTTGCTCAACAGATTGTAGAGCGTTGTGTAGATGCAGACAGCATTAACAACCAGTATTGCGCCTTAATTACGCGTAACAACGAAGGTAAAATCACAGACCTAAGAGATATCGTTCTTAATATTGCGAGCCAACAAGCATCTGGTATTGATTTCGAAGTTAATTATGATATCAAGACGGATGTGGGTAATTTCAAAACGCGATTAATGGCAACTCGTCTAATTGAGCGTAAGAGCTTTCCTTTCCAAGAAGAAAGCCATACCTTTGAGGAATACGCTGGTGTAGACTCAGAGCCTGTTTGGCAAGGTACATTTGACTTAAACTATGACTTTGAAAGTTATTTCGCATCGTTGAGAGTTCGTTATCTTGAGAGAACAAATCGTTTTAGAGCCGATGAGTTAGCAAAGAATCCAAATTTCTCTAACTTTATGGCTTACCCATCTTATGTGGTTAGTGATATTACTGTAGGTTATCATTTTGATATGGGTGTCACCGTTAAATTCGGCATTGATAACGTATTTAATAAAGCACCAATAAAATACGTAACGGGAACGACTGACGCAAGTGGTTCATACGATAATATCGGCCGTTTCGGCTACGCACAGATCTCATATAAGTTCTAAGCGTATAACAAGTAAAAGGGCGAGCAAACTATTGCCCGCCCTTTTTAGTTTCCCCAAAGCATGGCCGATTTTGTGCTAGTTCCCTAATCTCGTTTGTATAGTGCTTCAATCGTTGCTGAGGCTAAACTGTTTGCATTGATCATATAACCCACTAGAGCTGAAGATGGATCCTCCGGCAATGATAACTTTTCAACAGATAAAGCATGAACAGTAAATTGGTAACGATGAACACCGTGGCCACTTGGAGGACAGGCACCACCGAAACTCTCAATCCCATAATCATTTTTAACTTGCAGTGCACCACTTGGTAGCTGTGCGCCCCCAGAAGCACCAATGCCCGCTTTTAACTCGCTAACATTAGCTGGTATGTTAATCACTTGCCAATGCCACCAGCCACTGCCAGTTGGCGCATCAGGGTCATATACTGTCAACGCAAAGCTTTTCGTTCCCTGGGGCGCATTAGACCAAGCCAACTGTGGTGAAAGATTCTTGCCTTCGCAACCAAACCCATTGAAGAGATGTGCTTTAGTCATATGTTTACCTTGTGCAATATCTGTACTTGATAGGTTCAGTGCATGACTAATAAAAGGAGACGTGAATAATGTTATAAGTGCTAGCGTAGAGAAGGTTTTCATATCGTGCTCTCTTAGTGTGATTTAATCTTAAACTTGTTTAATTTATTGTGCATTGAATGCTATGTAGGGAAAAGTTGTTGCTTAATCTCCTGTAGTACAGGAAGCACCGACAATACCAATAACAGCGCCATTGAGTAGTTAAACCATTGTCGGTAGTTTCGGTGAGTAAGGTATTTTTTCAGTACTGAACCAAACACTAGCCAAACACCAACGCATGGAAATGACACAAATAAAAACACCGCTGCGATTTGTATGTTTTGTTCCAAATTAACAGTTCCAACCGTGGTAAATGCAGCAATGGCCCCTGATGCCACAACCCAAGCCTTAGCGTTTACCCATTGATATAAAGCACCATTTAAAAAGGTCAGAGGTGAACTGTGTTGTTTAGCGCTGTAAGACGCCGCAGATTTTGCAATTAACACCGCCAAATATAGTAGATATGCCACACCTATTATTTTGATGCCTAAATGGAATTGCGGATAAAGCATGAACAACTGCATAAAACCAACACCCACCAAAAATAGCATTATGGTAAAGCCAATGCATATACCACAAAGTAACGGCAAGCTTTTTCTGATCCCAAAGTTAACGCCTGATGTCATTACCAAAACATTATTTGGCCCAGGTGTAACCGAAGATGATATAGCAAATAATAATACTGCGAACAAATACTCCATATAACCTACGCTCCCTTAAAATTCTTATTATCAGCTCATTGGGTTAACCATGTTTGGCGTGCTTTGCCATTTTCGCTGGTTTAATTCAATCACACGAGGCAAGTGGATCACTAAGCTTTGCGAGCCTATATAAAGCAGCCAATTTAACTCTCTAGCCAGCGGATAAAACCCCTGCCCATCATTACCAAATAACCACAGCACACCAATGAGACTATCTGCAATGGTCGCAAAAACCAAGCCTATTGCGCACAGCCAAATACGCAGCGGCGCAGACATACCGTATTTATACCAAAGTAATATACCGCTGGTTGCAATCAGTGAAATTAGTAAGCTATAAAAATACGACACCGAAACAACATACAGCTCTGCCTCGAGATTGACCATGCTGATGTAACTTAGCGTTGCAACACTGCATGATAACAAAGCTGCCAACAGCAAGCTCTTGTTGCTGTAATAGTGTTTTAAAACGTAAACCATAACCAACAGCAGCAATGCATAGCCCGGAGCAAAAAACGCCACTGAATCGAGTAAATAATCATGCTTTATGACATCGCTATGAGCAAAATATTGGTTGCCTAGATTGAAATTCACAACATCACCCAATATACACAATAGCAATGACGTACTACATCCTGTAGCCAACATACGACGCCAAGGCACGCTTTGCACAGCCCTCAAAATCAATAGACTGTTTAGCATCAATACACTGAGTGTCATAAATTCAAATAGCAAGATATAATGTTGTGTGTGGGCGTCGGTGACCGACCAAAAGCCAAGTAACGCGCCGCCAGAATCTATACCAGCAAACATCACTGCAATGACAGATAACTTTGTGAACTTATCTAACCGCAAAATAATCCTTATAAATCGTTTTAGCTAACGATAACGTTTTCTAATTTGGCTTAACTCTCTAGTGCTTAGCGCATGTAATTTTTGCTCCAGTAGCTGCGATTTATCAGCGCTATGCTGGGCGCTATAACCTATATACTGCGGCTCGATATGTAAAGGCTCATCAAATACGTATACCGGAAGTTGATGTTTTGCTACAACCTGCTTTGCCCAATATCTATCAACCAACAACGCTTCTACGTGGGATGTTTTTAGAATACTAAATAAGACTTTTGCGTCTTCATCTGACGCTTCGTAGTAAGAACGCCTAGCAATCTGAGCTTTGAGTTGCTGCAACTTGTCAAACACCTCCTGAGGATAGTCATACTCTTGGGCGAGTATCACCCTAAAAGTTGGAAGGTTTTGAGCGTCATTAATGGATTTTAAATTCTGATCTCGCGCGACTGCGAATGCCAGCTGCCATGAAGAAATCGAGTAGTTAACCATGTTCAGGTTATCTGACTCGTCTATATCTAAAATAAAGTCGTACTTACCCAGCTTTACTTGATCCTTACAACGCTTAAAGGGTAACTCTAAGAAGGTTAACACCACATCGCTGCCTTTAAATGCGGCCTTCAATATATCAATTTGCATACCTTTTACTTCACCACTTTCAGTGTAGTTGTAAGGCCACCACCTTGAAAAACAAAATCGCAGCTGTGCTATTTCGCTTTGAGTTGCATATGCAAACTGCGTAATGAATAAAACGATGAACACACAGAGTATTTTCATAACACGGGTTAAGCTAAGAATAAATTATTTAATTACTACTTAGCGTAACCCAAAGTGAACGTTGCGCAAATCAATATGCTCATTATAGTTAGCTTAACGCAATACAAATTATCATCAGCAGAGTTAACAGCAACCATAGTTTCACGTAGCGTGACTTTTCATATGCGTTGTCTAAACATTGTGATGGGTTATCTGGGTCGATAAAAATGAAGGTTGGTTCTTTTGCATTAAAAGAGTCATAAAGCGACTGTTTAAATGCGGTCTGACAACTGTATTTTCTGTCATCATAGGTAAATTCAACAAGTAAGCTTGATGCACCTAGCACCTCAATCGGTCCCGCTGTATGCTGTTTAACTTTCGTCAGCCCCTCTACCTGAACTTGACGCCAAAGCCTTTTCTTTTTACTCAGAGCTATCGCCAAAACAATTATGGCAATGCTCAAAGCCACCAATATCGACCACATAATCATTAGCTATTTAACCGATAAACTAACGATGCAGTAATTAAATCACTCAACGCCATACCTACCGATTTAAATACCGTTATTTCGTGACTCTGGCGCTGCCATGTCATGTTATGCATTTCACTGAGCTCAGCAACGACATTATTTGCATTGAACACGCCCTGTGCAATTGGGATCAGTAGTTCCCCAGCTTCTTTAAGCACATTCACTTTACTATCAACAAATACGGTCGCGCGCGTGATAGTCGCTATGTCGCATTCAGAACAATCAGCATGATGGTTGCCAATTAAATCCACATGAGCGCCCTCTTTTAACCAACTTCCGTCAAACAAAGGCACATGAGACCCCGTAGCACAGCTGACAATATCAGCACTGGCTATGGTTATTTCATTTGACTGTCCAATGACAAACTCAACGTCTGGACACTCGGCTCTGAGTCGCTCTATAAGCTTCGCAGCTTTGGTACTATTTCTTGCTATCACAGTCACTTTATTAAGATCTCTCACAGCTAGGTGCGCCTTAATCATATACGGTGCTAACTTACCTGTACCAAAAAACACCAAGTGCTTTGCGTCTCTACGAGACAGGTACTGACTGGCCAAAGCAGATACAGACGCAGTACGCCAAAGGGTAACACTGGTTCCGTCTATCAACGCAAGTGGCACACCATGACAACGTTCAAACAACATTATCTTTGAATACAAACTGTCATATCCTTCACTGGCGTTGTTTGGAAAGTATGTAAAAGCTTTTACTCCAATGAATTCATCGTTCCACGCTGGTAATACCGCAAACGCATCTGCTGAAGACTCAGCCAGTGGATAAACATGCCGTGGAGGAGTTCCTGCTGGTTTGGCAAAACCCTGCTGGAGTTCATTTATCACGCTTTTAAAACTAAGCGTTTGATGAACTTGATCAGATGAAATAACTCTCATAGATGTGGTCCTTACTTAACAAGGCAAAATAAACGATTTTGGTGCGTTGGTTAGGTATTCAAAACCTGTATCGGTCACTAAAATATCATCTTCGATACGCACGCCGCCTATATGAGGTAAATACACGCCAGGTTCTATGGTAATGACATTCGCAGCCGCAATGTATAATCCGTTTTGCTGTTAATAAAAGGCACTTCATGAAGAAATAGTCCCACTCCGTGACCTAAGCCTTTACCAGCATAATCTTGGTAACCCGCTGAAAACAATACTTGTTCAGAGCAACTATTCAGGTACTTGCAATCCACTCCGGCCTTAACTTCTCCAAGTGCTGCCTGTTGAGCACTTAACACCGTATCAAACATATGTTGTTGCTGCGTTGTTGGTTCACCAAATACATAAGTTCTTGTCATGTCAGACCGATAGCCGTTAACTACCGCGCCAAAATCAATCAATACTAAATCCTGATGATGAAGCTTAGTATCGCCAGGCTTACCGTGAGGTAAGGCGCTGCGTTTTGCGAACAGCAATATGGTCTCAAAGCTGACGCCGTCTGAGCCGAGCTTTTTCATTTTATAATCAAGCTCAGTGGCAAGCTCTTTTTCTGTCACACCAAGCGATACTTGCTTTAACACGTCAGCTAACGCAATATCCGCAATTGCTGCCGCCTTTCTAATGCAGTTTATTTCCCACTCATCTTTGCTGGCACGTTGCGCTTCAATTAGTCCTAGTACCGGAGAAATCTCTAGATGTGGTAATTGTGAGTGGATTTCCTGCCAAACGGGCACAGTTACATAAGCTGCATCAAACCCTGTTGCGCCAGTTGGTAATAGTTGCTTAATACATTCGCCAAGTGTTTGGTTGTCTCTATCACGGCAGATCACTTCACAGTGGTATGACTCTTCTTTTGCACGTTCAAAATATCGATAGTCAGTGATCAGGTAATTGTTGGCTGGGGTAATCAGTAAATAAGCTGCATTGCCACTGAACCCACTGAGGTAGCGAATATTTTCAAAACCAAAAACCAGTAGGTTATCAATTTGTTGAGCTTTAAGCTGTTGCTTGATCTGAAGTTGTCGACGTAGGTAGATAGCATTCATGGCGTTAATTGTTATTGCTCTAATTCTTGAGCAATAACATAACGCAAATTTAAATTGTATACAATATTAAATATTCAAAACCATATATGCTAATTATGATTTTGTTCCATCTTGATTAATAGCTGCTTGATATCATCTTTGGCACCAGTAATGTGCTTTTTCAAAAATGCACATGCTTGCTCAACATCTTTATTTTTACATAACTCAAGCAAGGTTCGGTGTTCCTCTGGTGCGGTGTTAATACCACCAGCTAGCAAAATATGCATACGTACGTAGCGCTCGGAGTTTTTACTATATACATCAACTAATTCAGCGGTTTGAGGACGCTGAGCTTTGCTGTACAGCTTGGCATGAAACTGAGCATTGAGTTTGCCGGTAGCAGATTCTGTGTCACCGGCTGCCGTCGCTTCTTCGAGATCAAAAAGTATTGCTTCTGCCTCTAATAAGTCTCTTGGTGTAAGATTTTCAATTGAATGGCTAAGTAATTCAGCTTCTAACAAGGCTCGCAAATCAAATATTTCATCAATTTGCTCCGCACTTAGCTGTGTCGCAGTTGCACCTTTGTGTGCCTCAAAATTCACAAGCCCTTCCGACTCTAATTGCAAAAGCGCTTCACGGACCGGAATACGACTGACATTGAGCTCATCGGCAAGTGCTGCTTGACGCAACGGTTCGCCCGCTTTGATTTCGCCAGATAAAATCTTTTCTCTGATTGCTTCAGCAACCAGTTGCGTACGTGTTTTATGCTCGATGGCCATAATGTTCTCTCAAATTGCATTTAGCATACATTATACATAGATTATTGATTATCGCCATATTTACAATGAGATCTTCACTACCACCTTACCTAAGTTCTCATTTTTGTGCAAAATTGCATGTGCCAACTCAATTTCTGAGAACGTCACTGTTTTAAAAATAGGAATATGCAGGACGTCTGTAAACAAACAGCTGGCAAACTGCTCTTTGAACGCTTTAACAAGTGCTCTTTTATAATCCTGGTCTCGATTACGTAACGTAGAACCATGTAAATTAAAGCGTTTTGCTAGAACGTGTGCCATGTCAAGCTCAACTGTACGCCCACCTAACATCGCAATGGTAATACAGTGGCAATCCATCGCTGCAACTTTGATGTTGTTGCTAATATATTCTCCAGCTACTGGGTCTATGATCACATTCGCAGTGATCCCGCCTGCTTTCATCACGGCTACAAAGTCATCTTGAGTGTAGTTAATTGCCAAGTCAGCGCCTAGTTGACGAGCATACTGACATTTTTCTTCACTACTTTGCGTTGTGACTACGTAAGCACCTAGCTGTTTTGCTAAGCGAATGGCCGCACTGCCAACCCCTGATGCGCCGCCATGTATGAGCAGTGTTTGCTCTTTGTGTAAACCACCAACCCTTATCGCTGCATCAAACGCTGTTAAGTAAACCTCGGCCAAGCTCGCGGCGGTTTCAAAACTCGCGCCATCTGGTATGTCAAATAACTGCTCAGCGTCTACGCAAACATATTCTGCATATGCGCCGCCCGCGGTAATCGCAAACACCCGCTTGCCGAGCAACGCCTGCCATTGCGAGTCACCGCATGCAACGACCGTTCCTGCCGCTTCTAATCCGAGGATCTCACTGTCACCTTTTGGAGCTGGGTATTTGCCTTGCTTTTGCAGCAAGTCAGCACGATTAACTCCAAAAGCAGCGACTTTGAGCAATACTTCATGTGTCTTAGGTGTCGGAATATGGGTTTGTGCTATGTGTAACCTTCCTGAGTCGTCATAGCTGATATAATTCATTTTTGCTTTATGTTGCTCTGTCACCATGTAGTGTGCTCCAACGTTTACAATTATTCATTCACCCATGATGCTACATTATAGCCACAGATAAACACTAGCCTTCGCGCTAAGCTAGTATGCTAAATACAATTTTTGTGTAATTGTTTTTCATTTGAGCGGTCTATTATTGCATACCCAAACTGGAATCATATTTATGTGTACGCCTTTATTAAAAGCTATGCTCTGCTTGGTGTTATTGTTCTCGACAACGACTAACGCCGTGGAAGTGCAATATACTAACTTGTCGAGTCTCAATGAAGCGCATCAACAAAAGGTAGAAAACTGGATTGATAACGGTCTAAAAAGCACCTTCAAAACGCTCGGAGTCTTGCAACAAAGCGTGTTACCCATTGAGCTACGTCCCAGATATTTTGCGTTTGAGCCCGTGCCATGGGCCAGTGTTAAACGTGGTAGATTTGATGGTATCGAACTACATTTTCATCGCTATGCAAGTGAGTCTTCTTTGATTAAAGACTGGACGCTTTATCACGAACTATCACACCTATATCACCCTTTGTTTGCTTATGAGCATTTTTGGCTTAGCGAAGGCCTCGCTACCTACTTGCAGAATATCATTATGTTAGACAATGGGATCATTAGTTACAACGAATTCAAAGAGCGACTAAGTGCGGGGCTCAACAGAGGTCGTCAACAGAGTTATTCTGTTAAAGGGCCACTTAGTGAGGTTGCCGATGATATGTGGCAGCTGGGAGCGCAACAGAGGGTATACTGGAGCGGTACCGCGTTTTTTATTGAAGCCGAACTAGCCCTGAAAGAGCAAACCGGCCCTTATACTTCAATTGCGCAACTGATAAAACAATATCAACAATGCTGTAAACACGCTAATCACACTGCAAAGCAGTTTTTGACAACTTTAGACAAGCTGTCAAAAAGCGCTATTTTTTCTAATCTTTTCAACACTTATGCTATGCGCAAAGACTTTCCCTTGATCACCCAAACGCAACTCAACATGCTGAGGTTTTAACCAATTCATCATGAAAATAGATGGTCACTGTGCGGCCATGCCCTGTGTCTTCACTATGATACTGCCACTGATACTGAGTGGTTAGTCTCTGGGTTAGTTCGAGTCCCAGACCAAAGCCTAACTCGTTACTGCTGTGCTGCATTGTTTTATCCGCATTGCTTATCGTCACTTGTCGCCCATTTTGAACAATGTCTACCACCCCTTCATTGGTATGCACAAAAGCATTTCTAATAATATTGCTCAATACAATCCTACATACGGTTTCGGGTAAGGCAAATGTGTCTTCATCGGTTTTAATGGCAACCTTAACAGCCTTGTCATTAAGCAAATACTTAAGCTGTGATATCAGCTCGTTGATGAGCTCAGCCAAAGATACCTGTGTGGTTGGTACTTTTTTCATCACATCACGATTAAGCCACAACAGCGTGTCCATAAGGGAGGCCATGGTTAACGCTGCGCGCTCTATTCTATTTACGCAAATAAGTAGTTTCTCTTTTGATAGGTCGCTTTCGAGCATTTTCTTTAGTAACTCAGCGTTACTGCGAGTTACAGCGATTGGTGTGCGTAACTCATGGCTTGAATACGCTAAAAATCGTTTCTCACGCTCAACACTTTGTTTAACGCTGCGCATGCTCTCGATAATCATTTTCGCCAATGTATTAAGCTCACTAAAGCGAAACTCAGGTACCGGTTGCTCTAACTTTGCTTCATCCAAGTGGCCAGCCCAGTTTTTTAAACGCTCGACAGGCCGCGTGACTTTTCTTAGCACCAACACTAGCACAATCACAAACCCCGCTATTGCAGCGATAGCGGTAGCGATGATAACCACAAAGTGGGGAACTTTTGGAGACTCTAATAGCGTCTCATCTTTGGAACTAAAAATAGTGGCAACATAAACGGTCTGCGTTTCATTTTGAACTTTCATGGCGAAATATCCTTCTACTGGAGGCGAAAACCACCCGCCTCCAACCATATATTTGTTCAACTCGTTAAATTCCATCTGAGATTCATTGATGTTTAGTTGTATTGGCTTTGGCATATCCTGCCATCGCGACGCAATAATATACTGCTGGTTTTGCTTTGTTTTGCCACTTGATATTTGCTTAATATTGTCAGCCAAGTCCACTTTACTAACATCAAACTGCTTTGCCTGTGCATACATAATGCCTCGCATCGCAACATCCATCCCCGTTGCAAAGTAATGCATGCTCAGAGCGGATAACAGCACAATACTGCTTATTCCAGTGAGCAGCATGGCGATTAACACGTAAATACGTAAACTGATCCTGATTTTCATCAACTGCCCATTTTCTTTATTGCAAAGCCTTTTCCACCAATGGTATGTACCAGCTTCACCCCGTGGTTTGCATCAACTTGCTTTCTAATATAGAACATATGTACCTTTAGGCTGTTGCTATCTGGGGGATCGTCGGCCCATATTGCCTCTATGATTCTCCTTCGCGAAACCACATTAGGACTCTCGCGCATCAACAATTCCAGTATTTTAGTGGCAATGGGTGATAAACTGAGCAGCTCGTCACCTCGATATGCTTCTTGACGCTTAACATCTAGGTGCAGATTTTCTACTGTTAAGCGCATAGCCTGACCACTTTTACGTTTGGCCAAAACTTTAGTTCTTACGACAAGTTCTTCCATGGCAAATGGTTTGATTAAGTAATCATCTGCGCCTTTTTCAAATCCTGTAAGCTTATCTTCTAAAGTATCTCGTGCGGTGAGCATAAGTACCGGTGTATCAACCCCTTTATGACGTATTTGCTCGCATACCTCTAAGCCATTAATTCTTGGGAGGTTCAAATCTAAGATGATCACCTCATAGTGATGTCTTTCAATTAAGTTGATAGCCAGTGCGCCATCGCTGGCATGATCGCAATAAACATCCTCTAAAGCGAAATAATCCACAATCGCAGCAGCAAGATCTCTATCATCTTCAACGAGTAAAACACTTAGCTGTGTATTATTCATGGTGTATACCTTTTGCTTGACCTGTGTTGCCAACAGTTACATGTTTTCGTTTTTTAAAAACCCCACCACTTCGCTTTTGATTTCTAAGTGCATTTTTTGTTTGTTCCAATATTAATAATAGAGTTGGCGTCAGAAATAATGTAATTAATGATGCGAATAAAATACCGTAACCCAATGCCGCCGCTGCGGGGATCAAAAACTGAGCCTGCAATGATGTTTCACTTAAAAGTGGAAATAAGCCCGCAAAAGTGGTGATTGAGGTCAGTAATATTGCGCGTAACCGAGAGTGTGCAGCCACGCTGACAGCTTCCTTAATTGATAATTCCCCTTCTTTTTTCAACTGGTTATAACGATTCACTAGCAATAAGCTGTCGTTTACAACCACGCCACTTAGCGCCAAGATACCATTAAGTGACAGTATGCTAAGTGTGAGACCGTTGATCCAATGCCCTAAGATAGCGCCAACCACGCCAAACGGGATAGCACTCATGATAACCAAGGGCTGTAAGTATGATTTCAACGGAATTGCGAGTAGTGCGAATATCGCCACCAGCGCAAGTACAAACATATGTACCATAGAACTGCCCGTTTCTTGTTGCTGCTGTGCCTCACCTGCAAATTCAAAACTCACATCAGGATAACGTGAAGTCAACTCTGCTAATGATGTGTCGCGCAGCTGCTTGATCAATTCATGTGGGGCGATGGTTGCTTTATCGAGTACGGCACTAATAAACACCGACCTTTGTCCATTGGTTCGTTTGATTTCGGCACTTTGATACTGACTTGTCACCTTGGCAACATCGCTTAACGGCATCCGCACGCCGCTGGGTGTGGTGATATAAGCTTTGAGGACATCAGCGAGTGTCTGTCTTTGCGTTTTTGGATAGCGCACTCGCACTTTGATCTCATCTTCACCACGCTGAAAACGTTGCACTATATCACCACCAAAGTTCTGTAATACTTGCTTAGATAGCTCAGCACTATCAAGGCCCAGTGCTCTACCGTAGTCAGTTAGTTCAAAGTAATATTGAGGCTCTCCTAAGTCTAGGTTATGGTCAACGCCGCTGACGCCCTGATGACTTTTCACCACTTCTAACAATTCATTGCCCGCACTGTTCAGCGCTTCACTATTTGATGACTTTAAAAGTACCTTAAAGTTATCAATCATCCCTCTTTTAGCGAGTACTTTGGTCTTTTTAACCCCTTCAAGCGTACCTGCTGACTGGCGCCACATCTGTGCAAATTCATACGCGCTGTAGCTGCTATTTTTGTCCAGCTCAACGGTCACAGTGCCTTGGGTATCGCTCTCAGCCAATACTTGTATACTGGTGATAAAACTGTCTTCGGTTTCGCTGCCTTGGTCATATTTCCTGCGCAGCATATTATCGCTATGAATCGCTAACTCTTCTAAAGCTAGTAAGTTTTTATGAGTTTGACCAAAGCTTGCATCATTATATAAAGTTATATCGGCACTAACCGTATCCCCCGGCACTTCGGGGAAAAATGCCACGCGTACTTGTCCAGTAAATGGTAATGAAATCACACCGATCATTAACGCGATAAATACTACGATTACTTTCGCTTTATGATTTAACGCGTAAGCTAAGCCTTTTTGATAAAGGTGTTCGTTAAAATAGTTAAGGCCGTTATCTGCACATGCACTGAGCTTTGCCCACCACCCCTGTGATTGTGCAGGTTTACGCGTATTAATGTGCGTTAGGTGCGAAGGGAGTATTAGCTTGGACTCAACAAGAGATAACAATAAAGCAATCGCAACAACCGTACCAAACTGTGCATATACCTGCCCTAAGCGACCTTGAACGTTACTCAAGGCCACAAATGCAACCACCGTGGTTAACACGCCAAAGATGGTCGCTGCGGCAACTTTTTGCGTGCCCAAAATGGTGTTTTCATGGGTATCGCCGTATTGCGCTCGAGTGTGATAGATGCTTTCACCAACGACTACCGCATCATCGACCACAATACCCAACGCCATAATAAAACCAAATGTAGTCATTTCGTTGAGCGTGAGGCCTGCGAAGCTCTCGGTCATAAAGAATAACGTACCACAGAACACAAATGGCAAACCCATAGCAACCCAGAGTGCCACTCTCACATTCAGAAAAAGTGCTAACACTATGAAGACCAGTGCGATTCCCGTAAGCGCGTTTTTAATCAGCAATGACAGACGTTCGGTGATCAAAGTACTTTTATCTAGCCAGCTTTCAATGTGGATGTTTTCGCTCAGCATGGCCGAATTTTGCCAATCACTGACAACCTCTTTAGCCTGCTCAACCATAGTGACCACGTCACCAAAGTCATCCATAACGATTTCTAGCGCCACCGCGGTTTTACCGTTGTAGCGCGATACAGCAAAACTGTCATCTTCAATAATGCGCGTAACAGTTGCAATGTCTTTCAATACAATAGCACCACCGGAGGCAAAGCTCTTTATAACGATTGACTCAAAGTCGCTCACATTAAACGCTTGATCAAGGACCTTAAGGCGAACCGATTTATCTTCGTGCCTTAGGCTCGTTCCGATCGCGTATGAAGATTCTTTGTTGATTGCCTCTGCAACTTGCTTGAGCGTTAAGCCGTAGGCTTGTAGTGTTTGCTCTTGGACTTCTACAGATATCATGGCTTGCATTTTGGCTTTGATCTGTACATCTTTGATATCGCTTTTTGCAAGCAACTGTGCTTTTAACTTAACGGCCCAATCGTTCAAGCTTTGCCTGTCGGCATCACCATACAGTTGCACCCACAAAACGTGATCCTGACGTTTAGCTTTGGTAATTACGGCAGGTTCCGCTCGCTGTGGCAAATTATTGATAGCATCGACCTGTGCTTTAACATCTTGATAAAGCGTGTCAATATCATAGCCGCTTTGCATTTCAATACTGACATGCGCACCACTGGCATTGGAGGTGGAGGTGATATTTTTTATACCCCCAACCGATTGCAGCGCATTTTCAACTTTTATAGCAACGCCCTGCTCAGCCTGCACCGGCTCACCGCTGTCATAAATCACTGACACCGATACCGTGTCAGGTTCAAGGCTCGGAAACGCCTCTTTGCGTAAGGTGTTAACCGATAAAAGACCAACGAGGATCACCGCTATAAATAGTAAATTGGCGGCGACCGAGTTTTGTGCAAACCAAGCGATGATACCTGATTGTTTGGTTAAATTGCTCATAAGAGCGCCTCATCAACCGCTTTGACCATCATGCCTTCAACAAAATGACTTAAAGGTCTTTTCACGATTTTTAACGGTTGTGTTGCCAGTGGCTTTACATACACCGATGAATCTTTTGAAAAGACTTTATTGGCACTTTGTTTATGCAGTTGACCTTGTTCGTCAACAAACCAAACATCTCCTGATTGCGATATGGCAGACGCAGGAAGTTTAAAGAGTTCGTCTTGTACACCTTGCAACGTGACTTTGACGAAGCTGCCCGCAAAAAGCGGCTCGTTGTGCGCAAGGGGCTGTTCAACAACAACGATAACCGAACGTTGACGCGTATTAGTATCAATGTGACTTTCAATGCGCGAAACATAACCACGCCATTGTGCTAAGTTATTGTTAGCCAACTCAACACCAACGGGCCAAAGATCTTTTTCTAACTCACCGTTAATTTTAACGTTTAGCTCTTGCCATTGACGCTCTGATAACGGGATTGAAATTTCTACCCGTTCGATATCGTATAACACTCCGATGCTGGTATTTGCACTTAAATAGCTACCAAGCTGAATGTCACGCGCGACGACGAGCGCATCAAAAGGCGCTTTGATGATCGTGTTATCAAGCGCCACTTGTGCTTTATTGAGGGCTTGCTGTGCGTAAGCAAGATTCGCTTTTGCCGCAGCTAACTGAGGTTTTCTAAGTACCAGTGGCGTTGCTTTTTGGCCGCCATCTTTACCCAATAACCACTCTTGATAGGCTACTTCACCTTGCCTTTTCTCTTGTGCTAATTCAAGTTCTGCCTGAGCTACTTGTGCCTGTGCTTGAGCCAGTTGTGCTTGGTAAGTGCTATCTTCAATCGTTGCTAAGATGTCGCCTTTTTTAAGTATTTGACCAGACGAAAATTTATCGCTCAAAGAAACCACTTTGCCACTGACGTCACTGGTGAGGTTTAATTTATAGCGAGGTGTGACTTCACCAAGCCCTGTTACGCTCGCCCGATAAGTATCGGCGTTAACACTAATAACGCCAACTTGCGGTAAGTTTGCTTGCTTAACTACAGTCTGCTGTATTATTTGCTGCATCGCTTCTGGCTTGTCTGTCACACTGTGCGCTTTGTTATAAATAAATACACATCCAAACGCCGTCACGCTCATCATGACACTTAGTAATTTAAACTTCATCATAACGCCCTAAACCCAAGTCAACATTAAATGATTGCTGTGTAAACATGCTGATTTAACCCCTATTCCGCTAATGCGATTGAAACCTAAGAAATGACAACTATTTGAATTGTTAAACATAATGCGCTTCTGTAAATCTGAATGCAGGCAGTTTAAACTTTGAGCGGTTAAGAGGGGGTTAAAACAAATTCCAGAGGGTTAATGCCAGCAAGGTACTGCCTTTGGAGTCTGGGTATTAGGTAAATTAGTCGCTGCCGCTTGCTTTGACTTTCGCTAATGATGTTGACCTTTTTGCACCTTTTTTGGAAGGCGTCGCTGGCTTTTCCAACCTACAGCTCACATTGTGCTGTGTTGCAAAAATCGCGTCTACGCTCAGCAACGCCATTCATTAGATTGCTATATCGCGAGGTGGTAGCCGCATTTCTGAGACAGCTATTTTGAATGATGTTTAAGAAGGATTTCTCGTTTTCTACGTGACAGGCTGCTGCAAGCGAACAGCCGACATTCAAAGTATTGACGTTAAAACTTTTATAAGCATTCAAGCTATTAATTTTCATACTATTTTTAATATGCGTTCTCGTTATGTAATTTTACTCATTCTCGATTAAGTAAATTCTCGGTTATAAAGTAGTCTAACCAATTGTAATTCCTTGTAGCTATGAGTAAGTTACTAAAATTCGATTATTAAAAGTCGTATTTTGAGAATTTTGGCAATTGACATATTGAGTGTTAACAGGAATTCTCGGTAATACGCTGTTAAGTTTTTAGGGAGAGTGTATTGAAAATTAGTGATTTCATTTTTCGGTTTCCTACGTGCGGATTGACAAGGAATGATGCAATTTGTCGTGTTAGATTGTTCGTTGCGAATGACAATACTATATATACTGTACTAAAACTGGTGCAGTTACAATGAGATTAGACAGGCCGTCGAATCAGGGGGAACCAAGTACAACTCATTTATAGGGCCCCAGAGAAACTTACAAGTAGACCCAAATAAAGATATCAACTTACATACAATCGTCATAGGCGGGAGAAGCAACGACGATCTTAAAGAAAGTCGTCTTCGACATGACTATGAGCGAGGAAACTCGCCGTCTATACGAGTTGAGTCTTGGGATAGCTGGATAAATAAATCCCGACGAAAGTAAACTTGACAAAGCGCTGTTGTCGGATTGGTTTTCCGCTGCGCTCCAAACTAGCCGCATTCAGCATAATAATTTTAAGGAGAAATCAATAATGGCTCGGACGTCTGGCGCAAAAAACATACAAAAATTTGAAAATAGAAAAGAGGTTAGTTCAACAAGTAGTAAGAAGATTAAGCACTTAGCTCAATCTAGTAAATCGAGTGCTTTAGATCAGTTTAAGGCTTTACTAAAGCATCAGAAGAATTATCTAAATTGGTTGGAAAGTAGGCATACTGCTCTCAACGAAGCAAGAAAAGAACTTGCTGAACTCAAATCACAGAGTTATCGCGGACCAAAAGATGATACATATAGAAAGTACAAGTGGTACGCCGAGCACAATGCTTTACTCGAAGCTATAAATGGCTTTGAAGTATTTTATAAAAACAGTCTAATCAACTTGGCAAAAATTATTAGGCATTATGTTCCCGCAGAAAAACTAAGTGGAGCAGTCGACGTGAAAGTCCTATGGGGCCTCACCAAAGCTTCAGTTCCTGAATTAGTATTTGAACATCAACTTTATCATGACCTCGATAATGTGGATAAGGCCTGCTTCGCGCTTATAGGCTCCAAAAGATACAATAAGAACAGTCCAAGATCTAATCTTCGAGAATTAAATTTAGCTTTACAGGCAATATTTCAGGTGAGGCATACTCTTTCTCATAACCATGGTGTTATTACTATAAGTGATAAATCTAAATTAAAAATTTTGGGCTATGATGCAACGACGAAAGAGGTAATTGACCCAAGTAAAGATACATTGGGGTTATCTATTACAAGACTTTTAGAGCAAGAGTCTAAGGGCTTTACTTCATGGTTATTAGATAAAACAGCAGACTACCTTAAAGATCAAGTTGATACTCGCGGGTTAGAGTTAGATAAAACAATACATATCCGACTCCAAAAACTATTAGGGAACAATAAAAAACTTGATAATTTGAGCTGGGTATAACAAGTACTTTAAGATGGATTCGCAACGCTCGTCGGTTTTGGTTAGAATTGATTTTAGCGTTTACGATATAATAATAGGGTGTTGTAGCTGTGTCACTCACTACTTAAGCGGGCATTACGTAGGTCTACTTCTAGCACAATCAGCCCTTCTGTTCAGTAAGTCGGCATAAGCGAAGCGCCATTCGACTTTCTAACAGTTGGCTGTTAAGTTCTGTCTTTATTACCCCAGCAAAAGGCTGCTCCGACAGCCACCGTTCAAATCGGTAACTGTCGGTACGTATGGAGTATGCCTAAAAAAAAATGAAGCCTGTTTATTGCTTGAGGTGCTTTTTAAGCAATTGACTCGTTGATTTCTTTCAATGTTTGAACAGGGTCTTGCGCTTGTGTAATTGGTCGGCCTATGACTAAGTAATCACTGCCAGCCGCTACGGCTTTTTGTGGGGTCATAATACGTTTTTGGTCACCTGCATCACTTCCAGCTGGACGAATACCTGGTGTCACGAGTTTGAACTCTTCACCTAATTGAGACTTTAACAACTGCGCTTCTTGCGCTGAACACACTACGCCGTCAAGCCCAGCTTCTTTCGCCAACTTCGCTAAATAAACCACTTGCTCTTGAGGGGTTTTCTCAATACCTAAACGTAACAGTTGGCCCTGATCCATGCTGGTCAGTACCGTCACTGCAATCAGTAATGGCGCTTTATCACCGTACTTTTCAAGCGCTTCTTTGGCCTTTTGCATCATTTCAAAACCACCGCTGGCGTGCACATTAACCATCCACACACCAAGCTCTGCCGCAGCAGTTACAGCTTTGGCAACTGTATTTGGAATATCGTGAAATTTTAAATCTAAAAATACATCAAACCCAAGCGCGACCAATTCTTTTACGAACTCAGGACCAAAGTAAGTAAACATCTCTTTACCTACTTTCAAACGACACTGAGAGGGAGAAAGCTGTTTAACAAACGTTAATGCCGCTTGCTTGTCGTCATAATCTAGAGCGATAAGTACTTTTTTTGAATCTGTTTGAGACATAGTATTCCTAAGTTACCCTGAGGTTTGAAAATAAGTTAAGGCTATGAGTGGGCGATATTATACCAAAAGTTTGCCAGTTGGCCTGAGCTTTTATTAATTTTCGATTAATAGCCATCAAGGCCTTTGCTGGGACCAATCGTTTCCCAATGCTTACATGATGGGCACAACCAATACAGCTTGTGACTGCTAAAGCCACAATGCTTACACTGATATTCTGGTTTCGTTGCGATATAGGATGTCACCAACTTGTCTATCTCGGTCAATGCCGCTTTAATCTTGCCGTTATTATTACCAAGCAATTGCAATAAGAAACTAAAGCCACGAATAGACGGCTCGCGCTTTAAACTATCCGTAAGAAATTCTACTGCCTGCTGCTGTTCACCTTTTTCAAGTAATGCTTGGCAATGCTTAATTCTGATCAGTACACCACCTTGACTAAGCAGCTCTTCTACTAACTCATCAAATTGGTCTTTAAGGTTTAGTTGTATATAACTTTGTTCTAACTCTTTGATATACAAAGGCGCGGTATTGGTCTTACTGACCACAAGTTTACGCCAGTAATAGATGGCTTTAACATGATCTTGCTTCTCAAATGCATCTTTACCTAACTCGTAGTATGGGCGAATAGTCATGTGATCGAGTGCGCAGGCCTTTTCCATAAGCTTGGGCGTATCATCAATCAAAGCCGCCTCACAGTAAAAATTTGCGATCGCTGCACAATGCTGGGCTTTGGTGAACAGTTCACTATGGGCTTCAAACATACTGATACCCTTGTGCCATTCACGCATCTGAGAATAGAGGTTTATGATAGGGTCTAGCGCCTCAACATAGCTGTCTTTAACTAAAATAACGAGGTGTTCTTCGGCACTGTCCAACAAACCAGCCAAAATATAATCCTGAGCTAACTCTAGACGACATGATGCCATATCCGTGCTGCTCAAGCTGGGCTGATTGAGTAGTAATTCATGAATTTTTATTGCTCGGTCCAATTCACCTCGTTTGCGAAACAAGGTTGCGAGCGTGAGATAATGCTCAACAGAATCTGCTGATACTTCAAGAAGTTGAATAAGGTGTTCAAGGCCCTGATCTTCTTCACGATCAAGTAAAAACTTCAGACCTTTGCTGTATTGTGAGGTAATTTGTCTATTGAGTTCGTGAGCTTGGTTTTTAGCACTGTTTTTTCCCATAACGTAGCCATACGCAGCAGCTACAGGAAGCAATAAGAACAACAGCTCAGTCATGGTCAGCGTTCAGTATTAGGTGTCATTTGACGATTTTTTTTCTTAAGCCGATAGTTTTGCCACTTCAACTTCGAAAATACCGAAACGCTTACCACACACCCAACAAATACACCGACAACAAAGCAAACACTCATTAAGGTTGATAACGGTAAAGTACTACTGGCTACTATGTAATTTACGTCGACTAGATTAGGGTTTTGAGTGCCTATCACAAATGCCAACAATATAAAAACAAGTGCCAATCCTTTTTTAGCTACCTTGATCAAGTGTTACTCCATGTATTCGGTATTATTTAAGGCTATCGTTTACACGATCGCGCAACTCTTTACCAGGCTTAAAGTGTGGAACGTATTTTCCATCCAACTCAACTGTTTCGCCTGTTTTTGGGTTACGGCCAGTGCGAGGTGAACGATAATGTAATGAGAAACTACCAAAACCACGGATCTCGATACGATCAGAGCTTGATAATGAGCCTGCCATTTGTTCAAGAATTTCTTTAACTGAGTTCTCTACATCCTTTACAGGAATATGTGCATGTTGCTCTGCAAGTTGTTCTATCAATTCTGACTTTGTCATAATGTTTCCTTAGATATAAAAAGGAAGGGCTAAAGTGCCCTTCCTGTATAGACTTATATATTAGTCTTTTTGAGCGTTTTTGAAAGCTGCTGCCATTGCGTTTTCGAACGCTGGCTCTTCTTTCTTCAACTTCTCAAGAACTTCTTTCTCTTCAGCTTCGAACATAGCTTTAACTGATAGGCTGATAGTACGGTTCTTACGATCAACACCTACGAATTTAGCTTCGATTTCGTCACCTGCAGAAACAACAGTTGTTGCATCTTCGATACGCTCTTGAGCGATGTCAGCTACACGGATGTAACCTTCAACACCTTCGATAAGCTCAACAGTTGCGCCTTTCGCGTCAACTTCAGTCACTTTACCTTTAACAATAGCACCTTTTTTGTTTGCGTCTAGGTAGTTATTGAAAGGATCTGCTTCGATTTGCTTAACGCCAAGTGAGATACGCTCACGCTCTGGATCAACTTGAAGAACGATAGCTGTGATTTCGTCGCCTTTCTTGTACTCACGTACAGCTTCTTCACCTGGAGTGTTCCAAGAGATGTCAGAAAGGTGAACAAGACCGTCGATACCACCGTCAAGACCGATGAAGATACCAAAGTCAGTGATTGACTTGATCTTACCAGTAACTTGGTCGCCTTTGTTTTGAAGACGAGCAAATTCTTGCCAAGGGTTAGCGATACATTGCTTAAGACCTAGAGAAATACGACGACGTTCTTCGTCGATTTCAAGAACCATAACTTCAACAGTGTCGCCTAGGCTAACAACTTTTGAAGGGTGGATGTTCTTGTTAGTCCAATCCATTTCAGAAACGTGTACTAGACCTTCAACGCCTTCTTCGATTTCAACGAAACAACCGTAGTCAGTAAGGTTAGTTACACGACCAGAAAGTTTAGCACCTTCTGGGTAACGACCAGCGATAGCTGCCCATGGATCTTCACCAAGCTGCTTAAGACCTAGAGAAACACGAGTCTTCTCTTTGTCGAACTTAAGTACTTTAACTGCGATTTCGTCGCCAACATTAACGATTTCTGAAGGGTGCTTAACACGCTTCCACGCCATGTCAGTGATGTGTAGTAGACCGTCAACACCACCTAGGTCTACGAACGCACCGTAATCAGTAAGGTTCTTAACGATACCTTTAACTTCTTGACCTTCAACAAGGTTAGCAAGAAGTTCTTCACGCTCTTGTGAGTTTTCTGATTCGATAACTGCACGACGTGAAACAACTACGTTGTTACGCTTCTGGTCAAGCTTGATAACTTTGAACTCAAGCTCTTTACCTTCAAGGTGTGCTGTGTCACGTACTGGACGAACATCAACAAGTGAACCAGGTAGGAAAGCACGGATTGAATCGACTTCAACAGTGAAACCACCTTTAACTTTACCGTTGATGATACCCATAACGGTTTCTTGCTCTTCGCAAGCTTTTTCAAGGCGGATCCAAGCTTCGTGACGCTTCGCTTTCTCACGAGAAAGGATTGTTTCACCGAAACCATCTTCGATTGCATCTAGTGCTACATCTACTTCGTCGCCAACAGCAACTTCTAGTTCACCAGCAGCATTTTTGAATTGCTCTGCAGGGATGGCACTTTCTGATTTCAAACCAGCATCAACAAGAACGATGTTGTTCTCGATTGAAATTACAGTACCTTTTACGATAGAGCCTTGCTCTGCTTCAAAACCCTTTAGGCTTTCTTCAAATAACTGCGCAAAATTTTCTGACATACTAAATACGTCTCATAAATTAATATTCCAATTAGCAACCATGCTGCATGGGGTAGTTAAAAAAACACCGGCATCCTGCCAGTGCATTACAAATATTAGGCTAAGCGCGATTTTTCGAGCTTACCTGAAACCACTGCATCGTTAAGTATTGCCATTACATTTGCAAATACTTGTTGAGCATCCAGTTCGGTCGTATCAATCACGATTGCATCGTCTGCTGGAACAAGTGGCGCAACTTCGCGATTCATATCACGATCATCACGGGCCATAATGTCTTGGAGCAGACCACTTAGTGTAACATCTAGCCCCTTAGCATTCAACTCTAAGTATCTCCTGTTAGCACGCTCTTCTGCGCTAGCAGTCAGATACAGTTTTATTTCTGCATCAGGAAATACTACGGTCCCCATATCTCTGCCATCAGCAATCAAGCCTTGCTCACTTCTAAAAGCTCGCTGGCGACGAAGCAATGCTTCTCGAACGCGCGGGAGCGCCGCTACTTTCGACGCTGCAGAACCTACTTTCTCGTCACGAATTGTATTACTTACATCTTCTCCTTCTAAGATAACTTTACTCTTCTTAGTCGAAGGGTCGATGAGAAACTGTACGTCTAAATTGGCTGCAAGAGGCACCAACGCTTCTTCATTATCCAAAGCAATTTGGTGGTGAAGTGCAGCAAGGGACAATACGCGGTAAATAGCGCCGCTGTCCAAAACATCCCAATTTAGTTTTTCAGCTAACAAGCGACAAACGGTTCCTTTGCCTGATCCACTTGGGCCGTCAACGGTGATAACTGGCATAGATGCCGGCATTTAAACCTCCTGAAATGCTCACCTGAAATAAATCGCGAGTATTATACGCAAGTTAAATGAATTTATCCTTAGTTACATGTAACTTTTTGTTAGATAGGCACTAAAACATGATGTTTAGAGCTATTTTAGAAACAGCTCTAAACATTGAAAAACCTTGATTAATCACTGATTGACGCTAACACGTCGAAGTAGGTAGGAAAGGTCTTAGCGGTACATCCTGGGTCATTGATTATGACTTCATGGCCACCTACCGCAACCATTGAAAAGCACATAGCTATACGATGGTCATTATAAGTATCAATATCTGTAAGGTTGATCTTGACCGGTGGGGTTATTTCAATAAAGTCATGGCCTTCAACAACTTCTGCACCTACTTTTCTTAGCTCTGTCGCCATTGCTGACAAACGGTCAGTTTCTTTGACTCGCCAATTGTAAATATTTCTAATTGCAGTTGGTCCATCCGCAAACAGTGCAACAGTTGCCAGCGTCATAGCGGCGTCTGGGATCGCGTTGGCATCGATATCTACGCCTTTTAGTTCGCCCTTGCGCACGACTAATTTTTCATCGTACCAATCAATCTTAGCACCCACTTGTTCCATGACGTGTGCAAAACCGATGTCCCCCTGAACACTCTGTTTGCCGACACCATTTATTTCAACTTCACCACCCGCTATCGCAGCAGCAGCGATGAAATAAGAAGCTGACGACGCGTCACCTTCTACCATTATACGTTTGGGAGATTGATAGGTTTGTCCACCTGTGATGCTAAAAGTTTGGTAGTTATCATTGATAACTTCAATGCCAAACTGCGCCATAACGCCAATCGTTATATCAATGTAAGGCTTAGAAACCAACTCGCCTTTTATCCTGATGCGAGTATCGCCCGCGAATAAGGGAGAAGCCATAAGCAAAGCGGTTAAAAATTGGCTCGATATACTGCCATCTATTTCAACCTCTCCACCACTTAAACTTTTGCCATTGATACGTAATGGTGGATAGTCTTGGTTCTTAAGATATTCAATATCCGCACCCAGCGCTTGCATAGCATCTACCAAATGGCCAATCGGTCGCTCTTCCATACGTGGCTCACCTACCAACTCAAACACTCCTTGAGTTGCTGCAAGTACAGCTGTTAACGGCCGGTAGGCAGTACCAGCATTACCAAGGAATAAAGGTTGTTCCGGTGTTTTTAACACGCCAGCACAGCCTTTTACTGTGGCGACAGTTTTATCCTGATTTAATGTGACATTCACACCCATTTGCTTCAACGCACCGAGCATATGGCGTATGTCGTCACTATCAAGCAGGTTATGTACTTCTGTGGTGCCCTCAGACAAAGCGGCAAGTAACAAAATTCGATTCGACAAACTTTTAGAGCCTGGTAACGTCACGCTACCAGACACTTTGGAAATCGGTTTAAGTGATAACTGTTCCATCAACTGTGCTCCTTGGCGAACTTATCCATAAACTCAACCAACGCTTGAACGCCTTCGATTGGCATCGCGTTATAAATACTTGCACGCATCCCACCAACTAAGCGGTGACCTTCAAGGGCCACAAGTCCAGCCTGCTCAGCTTGCTCTAAGAACAATCCGTTTAGGCTGTCACTTTTTAGCCAAAACGGTACATTCATCAAAGAACGACAATGCTTAGCAACCTTGTTGCTATAAAAATCTGAGCTATCGATATAATCGTAAAGAATTGCGGCTTTGGCTTGGTTATGTGCCGCCATCGCTGGCACGCCACCCATCGCTTCAAGATGTTTGAACACTTCAGCGGCTAGATACCAAGCAAACGTTGGCGGTGTGTTATACATACTGCCCTGCTTCGCTTCTATCGTATAGTCAAGAATTGATGGACGAGGTAAGCCCTCACGCTCAAGTAAGGTTTTTCTCACAATAACGATACATAAACCTGACGGGCCGATATTTTTCTGTGCGCCAGCATAAATAATATCAAAGTCATCTACGTTAATTTCACGAGAGAGAATGACTGACGACATATCCGCAACGATAGGTGCGCTACTGTGCTTTGGTACATCAAAAATTTCAATGCCATCTATGGTCTCATTAGGACAATAGTGAATAAATGAAGCCTTTTCAGGTAACGGCCACTTATCAACTGTTTGAATATCAAATAGCCCGTCTTTATCAGTACGAATATTAATGCTTTCAACAGCTGTAAACTTTGCTCCTTCTTGGCTTGCACCGCTGGACCAAATACCGTTTTCTACGTACACACCGGGTAGACCATCAAGATGTAGGTTAAGCGGCACTGCTGCAAACTGTCCTCGTCCGCCACCATGCATAAACAGAACTTCAAACTCGTCCGATATATTCATCAAACGACGAAGACTGGCTTCGCACTGTTCAACCATTGCCAAAAATGGCGCAGAGCGATGACTTATTTCCATGACTGACACACCCAGATTCTGCCAATCTAAAAACTCTTGTTGTGCTTTTTTCATTACCTCTGGTGGTAACATCGCTGGACCCGCACAAAAGTTATATACCGTCATTTTCCTCATTCCTAAACAACATAAAATTTATCAATAAAAAAAGCGGCCGAAGCCGCTTTAGTTAACTTTATTCACTCGGTGAGTCATCAGTGCTCACTGGTGTGCCCTCAGGTGCTGGTAGCTCAGCTCCTTCACCTTCGGGAAGCTCTTCAACTGCTATTTCCTCGATACGTTGTAAACCAACTACTTGCTCGTCGTCAATAGTTCTGATCAAAATAACACCTTGGGTGTTACGACCGACAGTTGAAACTTCGCTGACTCGGGTACGAACTAATGTACCACGGTTTGAAATCAGCATGATTTCGTTACTATCATCAACCTGAACAGCTCCAACTACGGCACCGTTTCGCTCGCTTACTTTAATCGACACAACACCTTGTGTAGCTCGGCTCTTCGCAGGGTAGTCAGCCAATGGCGTACGTTTACCATAACCATTTTCGGTCACAGTAAGAATTGCACCATCCGTCTTAGGCACGATAAGAGATACCACTTTTACATCATCTGGCATCTTAATACCGCGTACACCTGTTGCAGTACGGCCCATTGGACGTAACGCTAACATCTCTTCACCAGTTTCTGGATCAATTTTAACTTCACCAGTTTCTGAGTCACGTAGCTTCTCATTGAAGCGCACTACTTTACCGTGATCAGTGAATAACATGATGTCGTTACTGCCATCAGTAATATCTGCGCCGATCAAGCAATCGCCTTCGTTTAGGTTGATTGCAATGATACCGCTTGCACGCTGGCGGCTGTATGCTGTAAGTGGTGTCTTCTTAACGGTACCGTTTGCGGTCGCCATTAATACATATTTATCTTCTTCGTATTCACGTACAGGCAAGATAGTCGTAATACGTTCATCAGCTTCAAGCGGCAACAAGTTGACGATAGGCTTACCACGCGCAGCGCGTGATGCTAAAGGCAACTGATATACTTTCAACCAGTACATGCGACCAGCAGTTGAGAAACATAAAATCGTGTCATGGGTATTGGCAACTAATAAGCGCTCAATGAAATCTTCATCTTTCATTCGCGTTGCAGCTTTACCTTTACCACCACGACGTTGTGCTTCATAGTCGCTAAGCGGCTGGTACTTCACATAACCTTCATGCGATAAAGTAACAACAACGTCTTCTTCGTTGATTAAGTCTTCAAGACTAATGTCATGCGCAGCAGCGCTGATCTCTGTACGACGTTCATCACCGTATGTTTCTTTGATGATAACCAACTCATCGCGGATCACTTCCATCAAGCGCTCTGGTGAAGAAAGAATGTAAAGTAGCTCAGCGATAAGGTCTAACAGTTCTTGATATTCAGCTAGGATCTTCTCATGCTCTAGACCCGTTAGCTTATGTAAGCGTAAGTCCAAGATTGCCTGTGCTTGTTGCTCTGACAGATAATACTGGCCATCGCGGATACCGAGTTCAGCCGCTAACCAATCAGGACGTGCAACGTTGTCTTCACCCGCTTTTTCAAGCATTGTTTTGACTGTACCTAGCTCCCAAGGGCGATCAATTAACGCCTGTTTAGCTTCTGCTGGGCTTGGAGATTTGCGGATCAGTTCAATGATAGGGTCAATGTTTGCAAGCGCAATCGCTAAACCTTCTAGGGTATGCGCTCTATCACGTGCTTTACGTAAATCAAATACCGTACGACGTGTTACTACTTCGCGACGGTGGACAATGAAGGCTTCAAGCATTTCTTTTAAGTTGAAACACTTAGGCTGATTGTTATCAAGCGCAACCATGTTCATACCAAACACTGTCTGTAACTGAGTTTGTGCATAGAGGTTGTTAAGAATCACTTCCCCTACTTCACCGCGCTTAATTTCAATTACAATACGCATACCATCTTTATCAGATTCGTCACGTAGCGCGCTAATACCTTCTATTTTCTTCTCTTTTACAAGCTCTGCGATTTTTTCAATTAATCGAGCCTTGTTCACTTGATACGGGATTTCGTGAACGATGATAGTTTCACGACCCGTTTTTTCGTCTACTTCGATTTCCGCACGGGCACGAATATAGACTTTACCACGACCTGTTTTATACGCTTGCTCAATGCCTTTTTTGCCATTGATAATAGCTGCCGTCGGGAAGTCTGGACCGGGGATGTATTCAATTAATTCTTCAATGGTCAAGTCTGGGTTTTGGATCAAAGCCAAACAACCATTAACAACCTCAGTTAAATTGTGAGGTGGAATGTTAGTTGCCATACCTACCGCAATACCTGACGAACCGTTAACTAACAGGTTCGGTACTTTGGTTGGTAGTACATCAGGAATTTGTTCAGTGCCATCATAGTTTGGCACATAGTCTACGGTTTCTTTTTCAAGATCGGCCAGCAACTCATGTGACATTTTCGCCATACGAACTTCTGTATAACGCATCGCAGCAGCTGAGTCACCGTCAACAGACCCGAAGTTACCTTGACCATCAACCAACATATAACGTAAAGAAAAGGGTTGGGCCATACGTACTATAGTGTCGTAAACCGCACTATCACCGTGTGGGTGATATTTACCAATTACGTCACCGACAACACGCGCCGACTTCTTATAAGGCTTATTCCAGTCATTTTTTAACTCGTTCATGGCGAACAATACGCGGCGGTGTACTGGCTTTAAGCCATCACGAACGTCGGGTAATGCACGGCCAACGATAACGCTCATTGCGTAATCTAAATACGAGTTTTTGAGTTCATCTTCGATATTGACTGGCAGGATTTCATTGGCGAGATCAGTCATTTGATTCCACTTTCCTTCATCGTCTACCTCTTTTATGTCACACTATCGCGTGGCGAAGAGGTTGAGTTATTATTAATTCTGAATCGCCATGCTAACACACTTTTAAACAATTTACAGGCGCAAAGTTTTAGTGATTTTAATCTGACCCCTCTTATAATGCGCTCAGATTAACGAGGAAGTTTTTTATGACCGAACATCAAAATGTAGACCCACAAGAAATAGCCAAGTTTGAAGAAATAGCAGAACGTTGGTGGGACCAAGAGGGCGAATTTAAACCACTGCACGATATCAACCCGCTGCGTTTAGACTTTATTAATGATAAATGTCAGGGTTTATTCGATAAAAAAGTATTAGATGTAGGATGTGGTGGAGGGATTCTAACCGAGAGTATGGCAAAGCTTGGTGCGCACGCACATGGTATTGATATGGGGCAAGAACCACTTAATGTCGCGAAACTTCATAGCCTAGAAGCTGGTGTGAAAGTACAGTATCAAAAAATTCCTGTTGAAGAGTTCGCGGAACAAAACCCAGACTCTTTTGATGTTGTTACCTGTATGGAAATGTTAGAGCACGTTCCAGACCCTGCTTCTATCATCGCAGCAGTAGCTAAATTAGCAAAACCTGGCGCTAGCGTATTTTTCTCAACACTAAATAAAACGACTAAAGCTTATTTGATGGCAATCGTAGGCGCCGAGAAGCTACTTAAGCTGGTTCCCGAAGGCACTCACGATCACGAAAAGTTCATCCGACCATCTACCTTGATTAATTGGGCAGAACAGTCTGGATTGAAAGTCAGAGCTAGTGCTGGAATTAGCTACAATCCAATTAGTAAGACTTTTACACTCAGCGACGATGTGAGTGTGAATTACCTGCTCCATTTTGAGAAACTCGCATGATCCAAGCTGTAATTTTTGACTTAGATGGCACCTTACTCAATACCTGTGATGACTTAGGTGCCGCATTGAACCATACACTTGCGACTTATGGTTTGCCTCCCGTGAGTAAAGAGATATATAGCCCGGCAATTTCTAATGGTGTGAAAGCACTGCTTGAGGTAGGGTTTAAAGATGCGCTGGCCTTGCATGATGAGCAAAACCTTCGCCAAAGCGTACTAGATTACTATGCGCAAAATATCGCCGTACACAGTCATTGTTTTGCGGGTATTGGGCAACTGCTTGACGCGCTGAGTAACCGCGGGATCAAAGTTGCCATAATGACCAATAAACCAACCTTCTTAACTCTACCTCTGCTTGAGCGTATAGATGAGCTAAAAAATATTGAGGTTGTCGTGTGTGGAGACACCTTGGATGAGGCAAAGCCGTCACCGAAACCGTTATTGCATGCTGCTCAACAATTAGCCGTCAATCCAGAGCAATGTTTTTACGTTGGCGATGCAGCCAGAGATATTGAAGCCGCAAAAGCTGCCAACATGCGCTCTGTAACAGCTCTGTGGGGATACGTACCTAGCCATGAAGTTGCACTAAGTTGGAATGCGGATCTGAATTTAACTAACCCAGAATCGCTCATTGCACATATATAGTGCAAAATTGTGTTGCAAGACACTATATCTTGTGTCTTGTAACCAAAACCCCCACAAGTTGAATATAAAAAAATCAGTTAGAATTTTTTTTGAATTTGATAAAAAAACAAAACATCTTGGTTGATTTTTTTATGACGTGTTTAGCTATAAAACCTCAAAGGTTAATAGCCACTAACAGGAGTAGATTATCCCTAAGTTATCCACAATTGTGGCTGAGTTGTTCTATTGCAAATTTGGCTCATCCACACTATCTTGTGATCCACGGTAAGCCTATCACCATATATAGTGGTGAATAGATAAACAAAAGTGTGAACCGTGCGTTTACCATAAAAATACAATTCCGAAGGAATACAGGCGCAACTATGAACCAACAGTTATCTGTCAGCAAAAGAAACGGCCGCAAAGAGCCGCTTGATCTAGATAAAATCCATCGCGTGATCACTTGGGCCGCTGAAGGCCTCAGTAATGTTTCTGTATCACAAGTTGAGTTAAAGTCCCATATTCAGTTTTATGACGGTATTCGCACCGAAGACATTCATGAAACGATTATTAAAGCAGCTGCAGACTTAATAGATAAAGACTCTCCAGATTATCAGTACCTAGCCGCGCGCCTAGCCATTTTTCATTTGCGTAAAAAAGCGTATGGCCGTTTCGAGCCACCACGCCTTTACGACCACATAACTAAGTTAGTAGAAGACAAACGTTACGACCCGCATTTGTTGGTTGACTACACAGAGCAAGAACTGGATGAGTTAGACAGCTATGTTGATCATAGCCGTGACATGAATTTCAGCTACGCGGCGGTTAAACAACTTGAAGGTAAGTACTTGGTTCAGAACCGTGTAACCGGTGAAATATATGAAAGTGCTCAGTTTTTGTATATTTTAGTGGCCGCCAGCCTGTTTTCTGATTATCCAAAAGAGACGCGTCTTGACTACATCAAACGTTTTTATGATGCGATCTCATTATTCAAAATTTCATTGCCTACGCCTATTATGGCAGGTGTTCGTACGCCAACACGCCAGTTTAGCTCATGTGTATTAATTGAATGTGGTGATAGCCTTGATTCAATTAACGCCACCTCATCTGCAATCGTTAAATACGTCAGTCAACGTGCAGGTATTGGTATCAACGCTGGTCGAATCCGCGCTTTAGGTAGCCCTATTCGAAATGGCGAGGCCTACCACACAGGTTGTATTCCTTTTTATAAGCACTTTCAGACGGCAGTTAAAAGCTGTTCACAAGGCGGTGTACGTGGCGGTGCAGCAACACTATTCTACCCACTTTGGCACCTTGAAGTAGAAAATCTACTTGTGCTTAAAAACAACCGTGGTGTAGAGGAAAACCGTGTTCGTCATCTTGATTACGGCGTACAGTTTAATAAAACGATGTACTCTCGCTTGATTAAAGATGAATACATCACGTTGTTTAGCCCTTCGGACGTTCCTGGTTTATACGATGCTTTTTTTGAAGACCAAGACAAATTTGAATCTTTGTACGTTCAATATGAGCAAGACGAGTCAATCCGTAAGAAGCGTATAAAGGCAATCGAGTTGTTCTCTATGTTTGCTCAGGAGCGCGCGAGTACAGGCCGTATTTACCTACAAAACGTTGACCACTGTAATACGCACAGTCCATTTGACTCAAAGGTCGCACCAATTCGCCAGTCTAACCTGTGCTTAGAGATAGCATTACCGACTAAACCGCTGAACAATGTTAACGACCCAGATGGTGAAATCGCATTGTGTACACTTTCGGCATTTAACCTTGGTGCGTTGGAGTCACTCGACGAACTAGAAGAGTTAGCTGAACTTGCTGTACGTGCGTTAGATAACTTACTGGATTTCCAAGACTACCCGGTTCCTGCCGCTGAGCGTGCCACAATGGGCCGTCGTACATTAGGTGTTGGCGTAATCAATTACGCATATTATCTGGCGAAGAATGGTGTTAAGTATTCTGACGGTAGTGCAAATGGCCTAACCCACCGCACATTTGAGGCGATTCAGTACTACCTAATGAAAGCGTCAAATGAACTGGCAAAAGAGCGTGGCGCTTGTCCACTATTTAACGAGACAACCTACTCTCAAGGTATCATGCCAATAGACACCTACAAACGCGATCTTGACAAGATATGTGAAGAGCCTTTGCACTTAGATTGGGATGCACTTCGCCAAAGCATTAAAGCGCATGGCATGCGTAACTCAACGCTATCAGCATTAATGCCATCAGAAACATCATCGCAAATTTCCAATGCGACCAATGGTATTGAGCCGCCGAGAGGCCACATTAGTGTTAAGGCCAGTAAAGATGGTATTTTGAAACAAGTAGTACCTGAGTACGAACGCCTGAAAGACAACTATGAGTTGTTATGGGATATTCCATCGAATGATGGTTACTTAGGATTAGTTGGGATTATGCAAAAGTTTGTTGATCAAACTATCTCAGCTAATACAAACTACGATCCTAACAAGTTTGACGGCGGCAAAGTACCAATGAAGCTGCTACTTAAAGATTTACTCACAGCGTACAAGTTGGGTGTAAAAACACTTTATTATCACAACACTCGTGATGGAGCATCCGATGCACAAGATGAGCTTAAGGCTCAAGCAGAAGATGACGATTGTGCAGGCGGCGCTTGTAAAATATAAGTTTTTGGCGGGTCGTTTGACCCGCTATTTTTGGTATTGAGTATAAAATCTATGTCTTATTCTACTTTTAGCAGAAATCACAATGATCAGTTAAAAGAACCCATGTTCTTTGGCCAAACCGTCAATGTATCTCGTTATGACCAACAAAAATATCCGATATTCGAAAAGTTGATTGAGAAACAGCTGTCTTTTTTCTGGCGTCCAGAAGAAGTTGATGTCAGTAAAGATAGGCTCGACTTTCAGGGCCTACCCGAGCATGAAAAACACATTTTCTTAAGCAACCTGAAATATCAAACCTTGCTTGATAGCGTCCAAGGCCGTTCACCAAATGTTGCATTACTGCCAATTGTGTCGTTACCAGAACTTGAAACGTGGATCGAAACTTGGGCATTCAGTGAAACTATTCACAGTCGTTCGTATACCCATATCATACGCAATGTAACGCAATCTCCGGAAGTAATCTTCGACGATATCGTTACCAACGATCGTATTAATCAACGTGCGGACGCTGTTACTCGCTATTACGATGAATTAATTGAGAAAGTCTCTATATATAACCTATATGGTGAAGGTAAGCATGAGATCAACGGTGAAACCGTTGTTATCAACCTGTTTGAACTCAAAAAGCTGCTATACCTGTGCATCATGTCAGTTAATATCCTTGAAGCCATTCGCTTTTATGTAAGCTTTGCATGTTCATTTGCATTTGCTGAACGTGAGTTAATGGAAGGCAATGCAAAAATTATCAAGCTTATCGCTCGTGATGAAGCATTGCATTTGTCAGGCACGCAGCATATTTTGAACATCATGCAAGATGGCAAAGATGACCCAGAAATGGCAATTGTTGCTGCTCAGTGCCACGAGCAAGCTATTCAAATGTTCGTTGAGGCTGCCGAGCAAGAAAAAGAATGGGCAGAGTACCTGTTTAAAGATGGTTCAATGATCGGGCTAAATAAGGACATCTTGTGTCAGTACGTTGAGTATATCACTAACGTTCGTATGACAGCTGTTGGTTTACCAGCACAGTTTGCCAATAAATCTAACCCTATACCTTGGATCAATGCATGGTTGGTTTCCGACAATGTACAAGTTGCGCCTCAAGAAGCAGAGATTAGCTCTTATCTTGTTGGTCAAATCGACTCAGAAGTTGATGCCTCGGACTTTGGTGATTTTGACTTGTAATGGGTGATACACCAAGTCGAAAAATTAACGTGAGTAATGTAACTGAGCCGCTTGAATTTGCGGCTCAGTCGTCTTCCCTGTTAGAAACACTTGAACAGGCAAACATAGAAGTCCCCTATCAATGTCGAGAAGGTTTCTGTGGAGCATGTCGAGCTAAATTAGATGCAGGTGAAGTTGCTTACAATCAAGAGCCATTAGCTTTTGTAAGAGATGGCGAAATCTTACTTTGTTGCACTAAGCCGTTAACTGACATAAAACTTACGCTGATCTAAATACTGTCGAGCTAACCTAACTTTGCTAGCCTATACAACGCGGCAATGCATGCCACAAGCAAACACACCTAACGTGAAGTTATATCGCGACTAGATGCTAAATTTTGTTTCATCAATCAAAATTTTAAGCGTATGATGATTCTTGTAGCAAAGACAAGGAACTTCACATGCAACAACAAATCATCAAGCTTACTAACGCCTCTGTTCAAAATGGTGTCGCAAAAGCCGATGGAATGTTATCGGTCACAGATCAGCAATTGACGTTTGAACCGTTCAATAAACAAATTGGTATGGGCCCATACGCAATTGACCGAGCGAAAATTGTAAAGGTTGAAAAATGCCAAGGACTGGGTGCCGGTATCTTACCAATCACAGAGAGCGCCATAAGGGTGATACTGGATGATAAGCACAGCTATGAGTTCATTCTCGCCGAGCCAGAGCAATGGCTAACAATGTTGTCCAACTAGTATCGTTAGGTATTTAAAGGCCCAAATGCTCTGGGTAAAGCAAGATGGATAGCCACTATGATTGAAGACGTATTAGCATTTTGGTTTGAAGAAATTGAGCCTAAAATGTGGTGGCAAAAAAGCGCAGAATTCGATTTGTTGATCACACACCGTTTTAGCGCTTTACATACTCAAGCGAGTCGCTCGGAGCTTTTTAGCTGGCGTACAACCCCCCAAGGCAGCCTTGCTGAAATCATCGTTCTCGACCAATTTTCTAGAAATATTTATCGAAACACTCCCTTGGCGTTTGCCTCGGATCCACTAGCCCTCGCACTCGCTCAAACAACAATTGATAAGGGCTTTGATCAACAATTACCTAGCCAGCAACGTAGCTTCATCTATCTACCTTTTATGCATAGCGAATCACCACTCATACATACCGAAGCCGTGAAATTATATGAAGCACTAGGTAACAAGCAAAACCTCAATTTTGAGTTAAAGCATCAAGCTATTATCAATAGATTTGGGCGTTACCCACATAGAAACTCGGTTTTAGGTCGCCAATCAACTAAAGAAGAAATTGATTTTCTCACACAACCCGGTTCAAGCTTCTAGATATGGTTAAAGATACGAAAACTATAAGGCTATTTTGACAGCAAAACGTTAACAAGCTGTTGATTTAGTTGACTTATACGCCAGAAAGACAAAAAAACAGTCAAATTAGTTGATGTTTCCGATACAGGAATTAAAATGCAACTCCTTTTATGTAAACTATGGATTCACACGTGAAAAAATCTGTATTGTCCGCGGTCATTCTATCCGCTTTATCTTTCGCATCAACCGTAAACGCAGAGCAAGCCGATAACCAATGGCTTTGGGGCGTAAACATCAGCTCTGATAGTATTGATCCTGAAATTGGTGGTATGGGCTCTGATAAAGCAACTGGCTATGGGCTGTTTGTGGGTAAACAGTTTAACAAACACTTATCAGTTATGGGTGGCTATAAAAAGTTTGGCACACCTAGTTATGAACTATCGGGTGTATGCTTTGGCTGTGGCGCTGTGGATTTAGATATCGACCTAAGCGCGTTGTACATTAAATCGAGATTAAAAAATACTTTCGAGAATGGCTTCATGGTGTTTGCTGATTTAGCGTTTAATTCATGGGACGCGGATGCCAAAGCCTCATACTCAGGTTATTCTGGTGCAGGCAAAGTATCGGGATCTGATTTGAGCTTTGGTGCTGGTGTTGGTTACCAAAACAACCGTCATGAATACACTCTAGGTTTTGAGAGCTATGATTTTGATGGTACAGAAATTACATCTGTAAGTGTAAGCTACTCATACAGCTTCTAAGTAGTACTAGATTTTGGGGTAAACATATTTTGTGTTGCCCCAAATGGCCTTTTATTAAAGCAACTTCAACGCATGAGTTTCATAGTACTCATGTTTATCACTGACACTAATTTGATTTTGCTCGATTACGATATCCCAATGTAAGCTCCTACTAAGTGCAGAGCTTAAAGAGTCAACAAAATCTGATTCAAGTGCAAATATACTCACGTTGTCCGCATAGCTTAAGCGCTCTTTAACTGTTTCAAACCACTCGTGGTCCTCTTTGATTAGCAGTACTAGTTTTTGGAATTGTTTTGCTAAACGAATGATCTCATCTAGCTCTATTGGGCATGCATATAGGGCGACGGTAATATAACCCTGCTCATCTTCAAGCCATACATCAGGTTTTTGTTTTTCTGACATACTATTTAGATGTGCACTCTGTTCATAAGACAACGCACAGTAGCCTAACAGCTTTAACACAAAATGCTCTAATGTCTCTGCTTTTTGTAATGCCGTTGTAAATACTTCCTGGTGATTAGCATGATGGTATAAATCCGCTACATTCAAGCGCGCCTTGAATACAAATGGTTTAGCCATAACAGGTACCCTAGTCCTTAATTCACTCTAACTATAGGAGTTATGATCACAATCGCAATAAAAATTAAAAGTTATAATATAACATTATTGAATCTCAAATAAGGCAGTGTTATATTATAACAACACCAAACATTCTCATTCTAATACAAGTCGAAGATCATGATTAAGCAGTCCCTAATAAGTAGTGCCATTGTTTCCGCTTTGTTTTCAACCTATGCACTTGCAGGCGATGTAAAAGGTAAAGTCGTAGACCATAACAACCAGCCAGTAAGCGGTGCTAAAATTCATTTACACGGTAAAACTCAATCTGTAACCAGCGATAAAAATGGACAATTCACCATTGCTGTGGATTCAGATTCTCAACTACACGTTACCAAAAATAACTATATTGACGAACGTATCAACATTGTTTCAGATAACCGTTTTGTTACCGTACAACTTAAACCTAGCTCAGTAGAAAGTATTGTTGTATTTGCCTCAGCCTTGCACAAAAATAATGTCGAAATGGCCTCTCCAGTCTCTGTGCTTGGTGGGGATGAATTAAAGAACGCAGCCAAACCAACACTGGGCGAAACCTTAAAAGGCATTCCTGGTATCAATGCTAGTTATTTTGGGCCGGTTTCTTCAAGCCCTATCATTCGAGGCCTGGATGGCCCACGCGTGAAGATTACGCAAAATGGCTTAGATAGTAGCGATGCATCTCGCGTCGGCCCAGATCACGCCAATACTAACGACAGTTTATCAGCTCAACAGATAGAAGTTTTACGTGGTCCTGCCACATTGCTTTACGGCTCGGGCGCAATTGGCGGTGTAGTCAACGTTGTAGACAATCGCATCCCAAGTGATGTGATTGAATCATTAACTGGCGCTGCGGAATATTCACACGATAGTGTTTCCAATACCAATACCTATTCAGCGCTGCTAGAAACAGGTTCTAACGGCTTTAATTTTCATTTTGATGGCGTTAACCGTAAAGGTGGAGACTACGAAACACCGACCTTTGAACTCCCTTCAGATGAACACGACGAACATGGCGAAGAGTCACCAAGCGAGCACGAAGAGCATACAAAGTTTGCAAACCATGTGGATAATACCTTCATTGACTCTCAACAAATGAATTTTGGTACTAGCTACGTGAATGAGCATGTTACCGTTGGTTTATCATTTGGGCGCATAGACACTGACTATGGTGTGCCAGGCCACAGTCACGCACACCATGATGAGCACGACGAGCATGGTGATGAACATGATGCTCATGATGACGTTCATAACCAAGAACCCCATGAAGAACTTGAGCAAGAGAATGTCTTTGCTCGCGTCAAGCAAGATAGATGGCAAGCCCTATTCAACTACGCGTTACATAACCAATGGATTGAATCTGTTAGTCTGCGAGCAGGATACACAGACTATACCCATAGCGAAATTGAAGGTGATGCTGTTGGCACAACTTTTAGCAATCAATCTACAGAGCTGAGAACAAACATAGAGCATAAGTTTGGTCAATGGCATGGTATTATCGGTTATCACTACAGTGATAGTGACTACGCAGCTCAGGGCGAAGAGGCATTCACGCCATCGACGACGACAAAATCACATGCAATTTATCTGCTCGAAGAACGATCTTTTGGTGATTTTACGCTAGAGCTCGGCGCTCGAATTGAGGACTACCAACTCAGCAGTCATATTAGTGCAACGAGTCATGACAACCACGGTGACCACGACGAGGACCTTCATGAAGATGAACATGATTTTGAAAGCATTGATTACCAGCTTGATCTAACCAACATTAGTGCATCAGTAGGTGGCGTCTATCAACTCGAAGACGGACACAACATTGCCATGAATATTTCACTTCAGAGCGTGCGCCATTAACCGCAGAGCTTCTAGCAAATGGTGTACATATTGCGACAGGCACCTATGAACTTGGCCTTGGTTACCATTTTGAAGATGGAGAAGTTCACTTTGAGCCAGAAGATATCAAACAAGAAACCGCGACCAATGTTGACTTAAGTCTGCGTCGTTTTATCGGTGATTTTGGCTATACCATAAATCTATTTTACAACGACATAGATAACTATTACTACCAACAGAGTACAGGGCTGATGTTTAGCGATGAACACGGTCTTGAAATGGCTGAACACGAGCATGAAGGTGCTTTGCCAGTGTTCCAGTTCAATAGCCAAGACGCACGGCTATACGGCATAGAAATTGACGCTCATTATAAGATTGATGACAAAAATCGCGTCAAAGTATTTGCTGATAAGCTCAATGCTGAGCTTAAAAATGGTGGTGCGCTACCTCGTATACCAAGTGACAAGTTAGGGGTTAAGTACGAGTTCGCATATGAAGGGTTCAAAACCAACATGACCGTGACTCGTTATACCAAACAAGATGACATCACAGCGTATGAAACATCTACGGCTGGCTACACCATTGTTGATGCAAGTATGCAGTATGACTTCAGCCACCAAGGCATCGACTTTGTTGGCTATCTAAATCTGGATAACCTGACCGATGAACTTGGCTTTGTACACAGCTCGTTTATAAAAGATCAGGCTCCTCTGCCTGGCCGAAACATCAAATTAGGTATTCGCGCTTACTTCTAACGCTCCATGCAATGTTGACTGTCACGTTGTATGTGTCAGTTAACATTGCATTTTTTATTTGCTTGTAATTATCTGTAATAGCAATTGTAACAAAATATAACTATTATTTTACAATCCACAGTTGCAAGGAAAACATAATAATGAGCAAGTTGCATTTCGCTGCGGCATTGAGTGTCGCTGGCCTTCTAACCGTCGTAGGCTGTACAGCCAATCGTCACACTGCGCCACCCGATCCCATCGCCGTTACGCCTGAACAAGGCCAAGTTCCCGACCGTACGTGGTTAGATCAAGGCTGGAGTCAGGAAGTGAGTGAAAATTTCTGGTTTACCAACCAAGGTTCACAGATCATTCCATACTCTTGGTTCGTTTGGTTAGAGCAAGCGGATAGTACACAGTTATTCCGTCACAGTGAACATATGGAGTCGTTGCGCTATCTACCAAGCAAAGCGAGCCAGAAAAACCCCGGCGGTCTGCCTATAGGCTTTGCTAAACACGCCAATCAAACCACTGGTGAAAACTGGGTAGGTATGACGTGCGCTGCGTGTCACACCAATCAGATTGATTATAAAGGCACTAAAATATTAGTAGACGGTGCCCCAACCCTCGCTAACTTCGTACTATTTTTTGACCGCCTTGTTGCAGCACTAAACAAAACACTCAACGAAGAGGCAAAATTCGAACGTTTCGCTCGCAATGTACTCGGGTCAAATTACAACACTTCAAGTAAAAATGACTTGAAGCAACGCTTACAAGATATCGCACTGCAAACTGCACAACGTCAAGTGGTTAATTCATTACCCGATAACTACCCTAAAGACTTCACCAGTTATGCACGCCTTGATGCGTTTGGCAATATTCAAAACGCAGGCACGGCATTTGCCCTCAATGATTTGACCAATAAAAACGCCCCCACCGGACCCGTTTCTTATCCGTTTCTCTGGGGAACCCATCAGTCTGACGTGGTTCAGTGGAACGCTTCTGCCCCTAATACTCCAATTGTCGGCCCACTGGTGAGAAATATAGGTGAGGTAGTTGGGGTATTTGGAGAACTAGAAATCAAAGAAGCACCGTTTTGGCAACGTGTATTTGGTAAACATGCGCGCTACAGCTCAACCGTTGATATGATTGGCCTAGGAAATCTTGAATCATGGGTTAAAACACTCAAATCACCACAATGGCCTCTTGAGTACTTCCCTGCAATCGATACAGAAAAAGCCGCCCAAGGAGCATTACTTTATAAACAAGAGTGTGCTAGTTGCCACCAAGTAGTGCCTAGAGATCAAGAGCATTTAGATTATGTGGCAAATCAAACCTTGATAAGCGAATTGGGCACAGATCCTGTCACGGCCAACAACGCATCATGCCACATGGCAAAAACACTCTTCTTAGAGGGCACTAAAGAGCGCATTCTGATCGGCTCAAAGTTTCAAGCAGTAGACAATGCGAGCGATATCCCAGTCAACCGGCGTTGTGGGCTTGGTATTGAATGACTTACCTCTTGCTTTAAAGGCGGGTAATATTCCAGAGCGTACCGACGCAAATGGCAATAAAATTAGCGTGGTAAAAGAATTAGAAAACTTACTGATTCAACACCTGAAAAACCGCGGTGAAACGGCGGATGCTGTGGAAGCAGACTGCGCAGATGGCGTTTTAGACGGAGGGGTTTACAAAGGCCGTCCATTGAACGGTATTTGGGCTACCGCTCCTTATTTGCATAATGGCTCCGTACCTAACTTGTATGAACTAATGAAAAAGCCGGAACAGCGTGTTACTGAGTTCTGGGTCGGTAATCGCGAGTTTGATCCGATTCATGTTGGTTTTGATACAACAACAGGACTGAGCAAGTTCAACGTTAATGGTAGCGATGGAAAAATTATGCCTGGAAATTCAAATCGTGGGCATAGCTACGGTACCAACCTAAATGAAGAACAAAAGTGGCAAGTCATTGAATATATGAAAACTCTTTAAGCACTTCACGGTAGGACACCGCTCTGTGGTGCCTACCGTGTTTTAAGTCCTCTTCTGCTCCCCCAGCAAAAACCATTAAATCATCAGAGTAACCGATTGAATATACAGCCCATATATTTAGTTAACTGAACTTTTTGCGTGCTAATAAATTTTGTACTAAAAGGCACTCGTGTCGAGTATCACCACTAACTTTTGCAATTCTGCGTTAAATATATGATCACAAATATTCCGACAACCTTCCTTTTACAAGGCATTTTCATTCACTGGCAACGGCAAAATTTGCAAAAAAACAGTGAAATTGGGTGAGAAAAAAGTGATTTTAAAATTAATTTCGTTATTACTATGGAAAATATGGTTAAACAATGCGTAAAATAAATTTACCCAATTTGGAAAAAACAGGGATATTTTGCGATGCTAGCCAGCAGTAAGACAGTGCAACCTGACACAATAAAGAACAAATACAGTGGCGTTTGGTTGAACGATTTATTCGTATGTTTTGAGACCCATAAAGTCTATAAGCAGCAACAAGAGATAGCTTTACCCGAACTATCTTTTAATTTGCTTGTAACCTTGATTGAGCATTCTCCTTACCCGCTTTCAAGTGCACAACTGCTGGCCATGGTGTGGAAAAATGTCATTACGGGTGATGAAAATGTAAAACAACGCATTCGGATCCTCCGTCTATCTTTGGGTCAAAACCAGCACAATGAGTACATTAAAAACGTTCGTGGAAAAGGCTACTATATTGATGGGAAACTACGCTTCAAACCTAGAAATAGGAAATTAGTCTGCGATAAAAACAAAGCATTAGGTGCAATTTCTGTTATGTCCGTCTCCACTGTCGGGATAACACTATGGGCGCTCTCCAATCCTACAAATCTGGTTGCAAAAATTCCCGAGGTTGCCCTGAATCAAGAAAGCGCCATTCGGTTAACCACGTCACAGCAAGACTTAGCCTTTTGCCTTGATGGCTTTGATGATTATATTGAGCTACCTGATGATGATGATTTGGATGTAACTACGGGCGATTTTTCTGTCACCGCTTGGATCAAAACAAACTCATTTGAACAACGAGTAATCGTTGATAAAAGATATGAAAATCAAATGGATACTGTAAAGGGATATGTAATGTTTGTTGATGATGGTAAGCTCGGCTTCCAACTAGCTGATGGTGTTGGCAGTTGGTACTGTGATCAATCTAATGCTGCTTGTACTACTTATATTTCTAACTCTTCTGTTGCTGATGGTTTATGGCATCATGTCGCCGTTTCTGTTGATAGAGATGAAGCAAATGGCCTGCGTTTTTATATTGACGGACAACCCAGCTGTATCCACGATCCAACCAAGCGCACAGGGTCTTTAGCTAACGATATGCCCTTAAGAATAGGCAGCCGCTCTTCCTATCTAACTGGGCTTTTTAAAGGTGCAATTGGCGAAGTGGCAATACACCACCGAGCGTTAGAGCAGGATGAGGTTTACATCGATTACAAAAAGGGTAATCACAGAAGCTGTTTTAGTAACGCCAATAAAGGCGGTACGCTTTCTGAAGAACGAGGGATTGTAGGTCTTTAATCATATCTCAACATTTTTAATAGTAATCAACATCATGCTTGAACTCTTCATATCGATTAATAAGTTCATCGCTGATCGTTTATCTTCAGAAAATTCAACAAGGTATACTGGGTCTGTGAAAGACCCTCGAGTTTCAAGGGTGCTAAACTACATTACTGAATTGCCGTCTTGTCACATTCGGCGAAAGCAAAAGTAACAGCACTCATTTTTACAACAAGCATACTTCAATGCTAGGAAGGTCTAATCCATCAGATGTCACTATCAGCTAAGGTAATTTTGAAATTTTAGTCATAACACCACAATAGTCGGTTTTGTACGCTACTTAATTTTGAAAATACCGAGAGCGAGACAAATCGCTCCTCCGACCATACCAACCCAAGCTTCAACGGGAGTTTCCCCACTCAACGCTCTACCTAGTTGTGATTCCGCTGAATCATAAATGTTGTAGCCCCAAGCAACCAAAGCAACTCCAGCGATAATGAGGATAATACCAATAAGTTTACTATTCATCGTTTTACAGCCTTTTTTGCGAAATTGTTAACTACTGAGTAAAGCCGATATTGGCAATTGTGCAAATATCTACCATCGACAAGTAAGCCATTCGTACAAACTCCGCACAAAATATTTAAAGTATATTGTATACATTATTCACAATGTGCTATACATTAATTCAATAATCTGGCCGGATTAATTACAAAAAAACAATAACCGGAGGAACAACCAACATGAAATACACAATAATAATCAGTGCATTACTTGCCGCTTCAGCAACATCCGTTGTAGCAAAAGGAAAACCAACTCCCGATAATATTTTACCTCTACGCCACACCTGTAGTGACACATTAAGGTTTCAAGCACAAGATATGACCAATGCTCAATTCAACGACTCATGTGCTATCGTCGGAGCAGAAGAAACCTATTTTCATCAGCGATTGGAAACCGCATGGCAGCCAGTAAGCAATGATTTAAATGACGACTTATTGATGGTGATCTTTGATGATTACACCCAATACAACCGTTATGGATCTCGCTTTTTTGGCATCAGTACCAATAATGGCGGTATGTATATCGAAGGAAATGCTACAGACCCAAATAACCAGGCCACTTTTTATGCCCACGAAGCTGATTGGTTACGCCCTGAATTCGCAATTTGGAACCTAGAGCATGAATACGTGCACTACTTAGACGGTCGCTTCAACCTCAAAGGTAACTTTTCTGATTACCCACAAAACACCGTATGGTGGAGTGAAGGGCTAGCAGAATATATCTCTTTGAAACACAACAACTCTGATGCAATTGCCTTGATCAACCGTTCAGGCTCTAACCTATCGTTAAATACTGTGTTAAACACAACCTACAGTGATAGTACAGATCAGATCTATCGCTGGGGTTATTTAGCCGCGCGCTTCATGATGGAACGTCATATGGAGGATGTGCGTGAGCTTCGTAGCAATACCAGAGAAGCTGATTGGTCAGCCTATCAGCAGCAGCTGTCGCAGTGGAGCAGCGCCTATGAAAGTGAGTGGCAAACCTGGCTGGTGTCTTTATAACAGTTAGCCAACTCTAAATGTAAATGGGCCAAGCTATGCAAGGCCCATTGTTCACACATTTGATTCTTTGCTTTTCAATGGGGATACCACATGTGCAAACCACTGTTGTTACTTACATTATTATTTGGTTTTAAAGCTGTCGCGCTACCGAAACATAGCGAACTCATTCAACTGTCTAATTTACTAAACAATAAAGTGACTCAAAGCATTCAAGACTCTCGAGTAAAGCTTGATGATATTCATACACTTTATGCGCCTACTCAAGGCGTTCACATCGCGTTTGAATTTAAAATTGATGACGATGAAGTACCTGCACCACACATCGCTCATAGCTTCAATCAAAATGACGAGTTTATGGCACTCAAACAGCTGCTGCGTAGCTTGTCACATCAGCTTTTTAGTCTTGAAAAACGACAAACCATGATTACCGATAAAGCCTCAGCGGATCAAATGACCAAACTTAAACAAGAACTGGCTCAGGCAAACCAACAAAAAGCTGAGTTAACTGAGCAATATCACGCACTGACCAACAAGCTCGCTCGTCAGCATCAACGGGCTCAATTAATTGTAGCCGTAGAGCAAATTGCAGCGGATGTTTTATGTAGTGAAACTGAGTCTGATTTGATAGCGTCATTCGACATGCCATTCGACGAGTCAGTGGCGGTGACTCTCAATAGCTGGCCTGACAGCAAAGATGAGCAACCGCAGAGTTTGGTTTGGGTATTCTCTGCTAAGGCAATTGAACAGTGTCAATCTAGCAGCTTAAGCATTGAACAGTTCCTACAGCAAAAAGCCCAAGTACAGCTTTAGCATGTTCAAGTACATTTGTATGCTAAGTTGCCGTGACGTAACGAATAGCCATAAGTTGGCTATTCGTTACCCTTAATCTACTGTGCGTGCTTTATAGATATGGCTCTTAGAAGGCTAGCATATGTAATAAGTTGTCCTACTTCGACCTTAACAAAATCAGGCGTATCAATTTTAGTCGGCACAAAGCCTGTAAAGTTTCCACCTTGGTATGCTTCCATACATCTAAGTTCCATAGGCGTCTCGGGACTCTCAAAATAGGGAGAAAAACTATATACGCTTTGGCCATCTACCTTAGTTGATTGCTCATTTACGGTGTATAGCCCGCCATCTTTATCATGGGCTACTAATACATTACCAAGCCCTCGTTGTGCTGAAGCACTTGCTTCGACAACCGGCTGAGTACATTGCTCATCCGTGTAATAAGCTGCTTTTGTACTGATCATACTGCCATTAATATTAAAAATTAAATCGCCCTTTTTTACCACCGCACGCGTATTAATGCCACCACCAAACGATATAACCTCGCCTAACAAACCATAGTCATCCATATACACTTCAAAGCGATTGTTCGTTAAGCTTTCTATAGTCTTTGTAAGCGACTGGATTTGTTGTGTTAACGCTTCTACATTTTGCTCTGCGCTATCAGCTTTTTGTGACGCTGCTTCAATCTGTTGCGCATTCTCAAGCGTAGCATCGTGGGTTACTTTAAAGTTGTTGTTAAATGCCTCTGCCGTAGCCACGTCACCTGCTTTAAAAGTAATTAACTCCTGGGCCATACTGCTACAACTCGATAGTAAACACATAGCGCTAATAATTTTATTTAATTTCATCTTGTTATCCTAACTCAGACTCGTTTAGTTTCCCTTCACCAAAAACCATCGTTGGTTGGCCTTTTGTGTTGTTTGGGGTGGCCGTTGTATTGTTCGAGCCACCACAGCCGGCTAATCCAATACAAAATATGGAAAGTATAATTTTTCTCATCTATGTCCTTTATAAAATATGAGATGATTAAGAACTTTGCCGTTGTAAGCAAAACCCTGTTTTAGGTTAAGTTCACCCAAAACGGAAACAATATATCAAACCATTTTATTTTAATAAACAATCAGATAGAGAGATGTTACCTTATAGCACGAAGTGAAAACGCTCAGCATTACCTGCAGGGTTTGCTATATAAGTGTTTTAAATGTTTTATATTTAGAAAAGATTATTAAAACGCTCAGTGCTCTGGAAGGGATAATCTGTAGGTTGTACCATCGCTACGTTGAGCAGTTCTGCGCTTTCTAGGCTTGCAAAGCGACGATTGTAGCTTTCCAACCGGCGGTTAATATCCCAGCTTAACGTAAGACAAGGCTAATCTCCCTGATATGACGCCTAAGACGCTTACTACCCACTATAAAAAAAGCCGCGGCCATACGGCACAACGGCTTTAACAACCAGAATTTTTATTATTCTTTTATAATGCGGCTTCGAGCTCCGGTAACACATCAAATAAGTCGGCCACTAGACCATAATCAGCTACTTGGAAAATCGGCGCATCTGGGTCTTTGTTGATAGCAACAATCACTTTCGAGTCTTTCATACCAGCCAAATGTTGAATCGCACCGCTAATACCCACTGCGATATACAAATCAGGTGCAACGATTTTACCTGTTTGTCCTACCTGCATATCGTTTGGTACAAAGCCCGCATCTACCGCAGCACGAGAAGCACCGATGGCAGCTCCTAGTTTGTCAGCTATACCATTTAGCAATGCGAAGTTTTCACCATTTTGCATACCACGACCACCAGAGATCACCACAGGTGCCGCATTAAGCTCTGGGCGCTCTGATTCAGTTTGTTCAATACCAACGAATGAACTTAGCGTGTTATCAAGTGACATTGATAGCGTTTCAATTTCACATGCTCCCCGCTCGCCTTGTGCGTCAAATGCACTTGCACGCACGGTAATCACTTTTTGTGACTCATTCGACTTCACAGTAGCAATGGCGTTACCCGCATAGATAGGACGTTTGAAAGTATCTGCATCAACTACCGCAATGATTTCTGAAATCTGTGATTTGTCTAACAATGCTGCTGCGCGTGGAAGAATGTTCTTACCCGTTGTCGATGCACTCGCCAGAATGTGGCTGTAGCTACTAGCCAGTTCAACAATTAGATCCGCAGTATTTTCAGCCAACTGATGTTCGAATGTCGCACTATCTGCAACTCGTACTTTACTTACACCAGCAATCTGAGCCGCGCTATTGGCTACTTCAGCAACATTAGAACCGGCAACCAAAATTTCAACATTAGCGTCTATCGCTACCGCCGCATTAACCACTTTTGCGGTTTCAGGCTTTAAATGGCCATTTTCATGTTCTGCAATAACTAATACGCTCATGAGATCACCTTTGCTTCAGTTCTTAGTTTTGTTACCAATTCTTCTACACTTTCCACGATAATACCCGCTTCGCGTTTTGCAGGCTCTTCAACTTTCAACAACTCGATACGTGGCGCAAGATCGACACCTAAGCTGTCTGCTGCAACGACATCCAGAGGTTTACGTTTTGCCTTCATAATATTTGGTAAAGAGGCATAACGTGGCTCATTTAAACGTAGATCTGTGGTTACAATGGCAGGTAAAGTCAACGATACAGTTTGCAACCCCCCGTCAACTTCACGAGTGACTTGTGCTTTGCCCCCTTCGATGACTACTTTTGATGCAAATGTGCCCTGGCTGCGATTAGTCAGTGCAGCGAGCATTTGGCCTGTTTGATTGTTATCTGAATCAATTGACTGTTTACCAAGGATCACCAACTCAGGGTTTTCCTGCTCAACCAGCTTAGCCAATAACTTAGCAACATGTAATGACTCAAGCTTAGCATCCGTTTCAATGTGGATAGCTTTATCAGCACCCAGCGCTAATGCTGTTCGTAACTGCTCCTGACATGCTTTGTCACCAATTGACACAGCAACAACTTCACTGGCAGTACCAGCTTCTTTTAAACGAATAGCCTCTTCAACAGCAATCTCACAAAATGGGTTCATTGCCATTTTTACGTTGCTTAAGTCAACATCACTGTTGTCTGGCTTTACTCTCGCCTTGACGTTGTAGTCAATCACTCGCTTGATTGGCACAAGTACTTTCATGGTAACTCCATCATCTGGTTATATTCTTAAAGCTGACGTATACGTCAACATAATTATTTTATGGAATCAGACTACTTCCTGTTGACGTAAACGTCAACCTAAAATAACCTTACTTTAACGTAATCAAAACTAAAGCCTCTTTTTAGTTAATACACCGTCAAAACATAGTGAGGTTAAAATGGTTGAACGCGAAACCATGGAATTCGATGTAGTTGTGGTTGGTGCAGGGCCTGCGGGCTTATCTTGCGCAATCCGACTCGCACAACAGGCACAGCAACAAGAAAAAGAACTGATGATCTGTGTCGTTGAGAAAGGCTCTGAAGTGGGCGCACATATTTTGTCAGGTGCCGTATTTGAGACTAAAGCACTCGATGAGCTTTTACCCGATTGGAAAGACAAAGGCGCACCTATCACCACACAAGTGACAGGCGATGAAATTTATCTGTTCAAGGATGAAAATAAAGCCACCACTATTCCGCATATTGCCGTACCAAAAACATTTAAAAATCATGGTAACTATATTGTTTCTATGGGTAATGTGTGTCGCTGGCTAGCAGAACAAGCAGAACAGCTAGGTGTGGAAATATTCCCAGGTTTTAGCGCTCATTCATTAATAGTTGAAGATGACGAAGTTAAAGGCATCGTAACTGGCGATATGGGGGTAGACAAAGATGGTCAGCCAAAAGACAGTTATATGCCAGGTATGGAACTGCGCGCAAAGTACACCGTATTCGCAGAAGGATGTCGGGGCCATTTGGGCAAGCAACTTATCAAACAGTTCGACCTTGATAAAGATGCAACACCACAACACTATGGCATAGGTTTTAAAGAAATCTGGCAAATTGACCCAAGTAAACATAAAGAAGGCACCGTGGTACATGGTACAGGCTGGCCGCTTGAAAGTGACACCCATGGTGGTTCTTTCATGTATCACGCGGAAAACAACCAAGTCGTTGTAGGCTTGATCATTGATCTTAACTACAGCAACCCTTATCTGAGCCCGTTCGATGAATTTCAACGCATGAAACACCACCCTATTTTCGCACAAGTACTCGAAGGAGCAGAGCGCGTTGCATATGGTGCAAGGGCTATCGCAAAAGGCGGCTTCCATTCATTGCCTAAAATGCACTTCCCTGGCGGCTTATTGATCGGCTGTGATGCAGGTACGCTTAACTTTGCCAAAATCAAAGGCAACCACACCGCCATGAAGTCAGGCATGCTAGCCGCCGATTGCATTATCGAAGCCTTGGGTGGTGAACAGCCTAACGCTGATCTAACCAGTTTCGCACAGAAGTTTAAAGCAAGTTGGCTATATGACGAGTTATACCAATCACGTAATTTTGGTCCGGTGATCCATAAGTTTGGTAGAATTCTAGGCGGAGCTTACAACACGTTAGATCAGAATATTTTTTCAGGCTCTCTACCCTTTACCTTTAAAGACACACATCATGACCATGCTGCATTAAAGCCTGCTTCAGAGTGTCATAAAATAGACTATCCAAAACCGGATGGTAAATTAAGTTTTGATAAACTCTCATCGGTGTTTCTTTCAAATACTAACCATGAAGAATCTCAGCCATGTCACCTGAAATTGACTGACGCCAGTATTCCAATTACGGTCAATTTGGAAAAGTATGCAGAGCCTGCTCAAAGATACTGCCCAGCCGGAGTGTATGAAATAAACGAAAATGATGCGGGTGAGAAGCAGTTTGTGATCAACGCACAAAACTGTGTGCACTGTAAGACCTGTGACATTAAAGATCCTAGCCAAAACATTACTTGGGTCACACCAGAGGGCGCTGGTGGGCCAAACTACCCGAACATGTAGCTACGCTACAGGTCTATAATCCAACCTAAATTGCTGGGGGCTAAAGAGCCCCTTTTTCTTGCGCTTCGCTTAGTTCAGCAAAACCTCAGATATTGCATATACTTAATCAAAAGAAACAGCGAAGAGTAGCGGGCAATGAGTGGACACTCTGAAGTGGTATTTAGATTTCTAGCCGAACCAACCGATGTTAATTTCGGTGGCAAAGTTCATGGCGGTATTGTTATGAAATGGATAGATCAGGCTGGTTACGCTTGTGCCGCAGGATGGAGCGGTAGCTATTGTGTCACGGTGTCCGTGGCAGGCGTTCGTTTTAAGCGCCCTATTTTAGTTGGGCAAATTGTCGAAGTGTCCGCACAAATCGCGCATACTGGCAAAACCAGTATGCAGATATTTATTCGCGTACGCTGTGGCGACCCACAAAAGCAGTCTTTAGTTGAGAGTAACCATTGTATCATCAGTTTTATTGCCATGGACAAAGCTGGTTATCCCGTACCAGTCCCCCAGTTTAAAGCTAAGACGCAAGAACAAAAGAAACTCGAGCTTTACGCTATTAAGATGAAAGAAATCGCCATAGAAACTGAGTCGTTATTGCAACGCACGATAGACGACTAGCGCTGTAAATTCACACTCGCTAAGCAAATCATCAACCAAAATCACAACACGCTGGTCGTGGATAAACGCCCATTAACGCGCTACAATCCCGAGCGCCTAAAACAACCGAAACATAAGAGATACAGTGCAGAGCTATCAGATCCAGCCCATAGGTTTTATTCAATCCCCTTACAAGCAAAAATTTGCTATACCACGTCAGCCAAGACTGGTGCCTCAAGCGAGAGCAAAACTGGTATTCTGCGAAGACTTTAGTCGTGAAGAATTTGTACGCGGAATTGAAGAGTTCACCCATTTATGGTTGCTGTTTCGCTTTCATGAAACCGCTGATAAAGGCTATTCAGCTCTGGTTCGCCCGCCACGCCTTGGCGGCAATGAACGCAAAGGGGTATTTGCAACCCGAGCCACCTTTAGACCAAACGGTATTGGCATGAGCGCGGTAAAGCTTGAAGGTGTAGAATACAAAAATGGTCAATTAGCGCTATTGCTCTCGGGTATCGATCTGCTCGATGGTACGCCGATTGTTGATATTAAGCCCTATTTACCCTATTCAGATGCCATGATAGATGCCAGTGCTGGGTTTGCTGATACTCGCCCTGAGACTTTGATGACAGTGAGTTTTAGCGAACAGGCCGAGCAATTTATTGCTAGACAAACACGCTATCCTGAATTAAAAGAGTTTATCATAAACGTGCTCAAGCAAGACCCGCGTCCTGCCTATAAAAAGCAGAAGCAGCACACGCAATTTTACGGTATGAGCTTGTACGAATTTAATATTCGCTGGCAAGTGGACGGTGAACACAATCAAGTGATTGAGATAACCCGAGAATAAACGCTTTGTCTAGCGCTCTGGCGCTGATAAACTACGCGCCATTATTACCAAAAACAATTACATTACGAACGGAACCATCATGCGTACCAGTCAATATATCTTGGCGACTTTAAAAGAAACGCCATCAGATGCTGAAATTATCAGCCACCAGCTAATGTTACGTGCGGGCATGATCCGCAAACTGGCTTCAGGTTTATACACTTGGCTGCCATCTGGATTAAAAGTGCTACGCAGAGTCGAGCAAGTTGTGCGTGAAGAAATGGACAAAGCCGGTGCCATTGAAATGCTGATGCCTGTTATCCAGCCCGCAGACCTTTGGCAAGAGTCGGGACGTTGGGAGCAGTTTGGCCCTGAGCTGTTGCGTATTCATGACAGACACAACCGTCCATTTGCACTTGGTCCAACACACGAAGAAGTGATCACCGATTTTGTTCGTAAAGAGATCAGCAGTTATAAGCAGTTACCACTGACTTTATATCAAGTACAAACCAAAGTGCGTGACGAAGTACGTCCACGTTTTGGTGTGATGCGTGCGCGTGAATTCACCATGAAAGATGCCTACTCTTTCCACATGACCGAAGAGTGTTTAGCGCAAACGTATCAGCGCATGCATCAAGCTTACTGCAACGTATTTGAACGTTTGGGCCTTGACTACCGTCCAGTAATAGCTGACACAGGTTCTATCGGCGGAAGCGTATCTCATGAGTTCCACGTCTTAGCTGAATCGGGTGAAGATGCGATTGCGTTTAGCACTGAGAGTGATTATGCGGCGAACATTGAAAAAGCAGAAGCGCTTGCACCAACCGAAGCACGCCCAGAGCCAAGCAAAGAGATAAACACGTTTGCGACCCCTGAAGCGAAAACCATTGCTGATCTAAAAACACATCATGGTGTAAAGCCTCACCGTGGTGTTAAGACTCTGATAGTTTACGGCGCACCAGATGAAAATGAACAACGCGGCTTAGTTGCTTTAATCCTGCGCGGCGACCATGAGCTAAATGAATTAAAAGCAGAGAAACACCCGTTGGTGGACTCTCCGCTTGAAATGGCCAAAGAAGAAGATATCTTTGCCGCGATTGGTGCTCACCCAGGTTCACTCGGCCCAGTGGGCCTAAACATGCCAATCATCGTTGATAGAAGCGCAGCGGTTATGGCTGATTTTGTTGCTGGCGCAAACAAAGATGGTGAACATTACAGCGGGATTAACTGGGATAGAGATGTCGCCGAATATGAAGTATTTGATTTGCGCAATGTCGTAGAGGGCGATCCTAGCCCGTGTGGTAAAGGCGTACTACAAATCAAGCGTGGTATTGAAGTAGGTCATATCTTCCAGTTGGGTACTAAATACTCGGAAGCTATGAATGCGGGTGTACTGGGCGAAAACGGTAAAAATCAGATCATGACTATGGGTTGCTACGGTATCGGCGTGTCGCGTATTGTTGCCGCCGCCATTGAGCAAAACAATGATGATTATGGCATCAAATGGCCAACAGCGCTTGCGCCATTCGAGCTGGCTATTGTACCGATGAATATGCACAAGTCTCACCGTATTCCTGATATCGCAGAACGATTGTATAGCGAGTTTAAAGCTGCCGGTATCGACGTATTGTTTGATGACCGTAAAGAGCGCCCAGGGGTAATGTTCAACGATATGGAACTACTTGGTGTGCCTTTCACATTAGTCATAGGCGAACGCAACTTAGACAATAACCAAGTTGAGCTTAAAAACCGCCGCACAGGTGAAAAGCTGATGTTAGATATTGACCAAGCTGTTGCTGCAATTACAGCGCAAATTCGTGGCTAATAGATACAGTCTAAAACCATAAAAAGCAGTACTTCGGTACTGCTTTTTTGTTCTATAAAGTTGTATAAGACGCTAGTCAAACTCAGACAGCATTAAATCTGACATTTCCTCATACTCCATTTCAAGAAAATCCATAATATCTTCTTGTACTGCCTGCCATTCACTATCTACTTCACCTGAGTTGTTTTTTAAAAACACGATATGTCTGGCAATTTTTAAAATACAGAGTAAATCCAAGCCCGACTGATCAAGCTCACCTGAGTTAAAAATGCCCTCTACGTCATGCATATAGTAAATCACATAGACCATCACTTTAGGTAACCCCCACTGGGCAGCCAGCAAGGAGCCGATAGTCGTATGATTGGTTTTGTATAGCTTCATTTCTTCTGTAGCAGCACAATCCCAGCCACTTTCCTCAGCTAAACTGAGGATTTGATCATAATTATCAAAATGTTGCTTGAGAATAGGCACACCAACAAAATGGAACAACCCTAACATATACGCATGATTTGCAAGACTCGGTTTTTTCAGCGCGTTTGCAACGACTGATGCACATTGTGCGATTTCGGTTTGACTATCCCAAAACTCTGCCATTTGTGAATCTTGCCCAACTGTCGCTTTTAAGGCCACAGCTTTAACAAGCGGCACTAATCGTTTTAACCCCAAAGTCATAATCGCTTGATCGATCGAATCAATCTCGCGCGCACGACGAAAAGCAGCGGAATTGACGACTTGAAGAACCGCAGCGGAAATACCCACATCAGAATGTAGAATTTTTGCGATTGTACTAATATTTGGTTCTGGTTTTTTTGCCTCTTGCGAAAACTCTATTAACACCTCAGGACGAGGCGGAATCGATACGTTCTTTAGTATGCTCTTTTCTTCTTGGGTAAGTGTGATCGCCATAATTTGTTTCCGTCAAATTGAAAATGACCCCCTCATTAATGTATAGCCAACGCAGTTCAAACCGTCATATTTATTTTCCAGTAATTTTACCTGCTTAGCGCTATCAATAAGGCACAAGCAAACGCCAATACTGGTTTCAAACCTTTCACTGAGCATCCGCTATTAATCATTTTACAAGCTATCTCGAAAACCCATACTGGTGGCTATTACACATATCCGATTTTTATTTAGCTTTATCGTATCTGGGGTGACATTCTCGTCGAGCTGAATAACTATGTCATATCTATTTGAATAACTGTTTATATGGGAAACTTAATATGTCTTTGAGGTTAAAAACAGCCTTACAGTGCACATTCTTTGCGTGTACTGTGTTGCCAGTATTTGCACAAGCCAGCGAAGGGTTACAAGCAAAGGATATTTTTGAACTAGAGTACGCAAGCGATCCTCAGATCTCACCTAATGGCGAGCAAATTATATATGTTCGAAATTCCAACGACATCATGAAAGACACCAAAAGACAGAACTTATGGCTGGTTGATAGTAGTTCAGGCGTGCAATCTCCCCTATTTTCTGACGAAAATAGTTACAATCAGCCGAGGTGGTCGCCAGATGGAAGCAAAATTGCCTTTGTCAGTAATGTCTCAGGTAGCAATCAAATCCACGTACATTATCTAACACAAAACCGCACAGCTTTGCTTACTCAGAAAGGTTCCGGAGTGAGCGATTTAACTTGGTCACCAGATGGTAAATGGCTCGCATTCAGCCAAAAAGTAGAAGAAAAACCAAGTGTTATCGCCAAAATGCCTCCCCCACCAAAAGGTGCTTCTTGGTCGGAGCCTGCGATAGTAATTGACCGAGCCTACTATCAAGCCGATGGCCGTGGTTTAGTAAAACCCGGCTACCGTCAAATATTTGTATTACCCAGTGAGGGCGGAACTCCCCGCCAGCTTACATCAGGGAATTATCACCATAGCGGTAAATTGGCTTGGCGCGCAGACTCGAAAGGGATTGTTTTCTCCGCAAACCGCGTTAATGATTGGGAATACAAAGGCCTTGAGGGCGATTTATTTGAAGTGGATTTTGACGGTCAAATTACGCAATTAACCACAGCCCCCGGTAAAGAACATTCACCAAGTTTTTCACAAAACGGCAAACAGCTCGTTTATCTAAGCGCATCAGGTGAGCTTAACCCTTATCGTAACCACAAACTAAACATTATGGATTGGCAAACTAAACAAAGCCGACTTGTGGCAAAAGACTTTGACCGTTCCATTCAAGATCCGACTTGGATAGGCAGCGCCAAATTAGCTATTTCATACGATGACCATGGTAAAAAGAAGCTGGCGACTATCACCACAAAAGGAAAAATAACCGACCTCAGCGATAGCCTCTCTGGTACCACATTGGGACGCCCCTATTTGAGTGGCCAGTTTAGTGCTAATTACGATGGGCAAATAGCGTTTACTAAAGGCAGTAGTCAGCGCCCTGCCGATGTCGCACTGGTTACCAACAAGGGAAAAGTAAAACAGCTTACAACATTAAATGAAGATCTACTCGCTCATAAACAACTGGGTAAAGTACACGAAATTACATATGCTTCTTCTTTCGATGGTGAAAAAATTCAGGGCTGGTATATAACCCCACCAAATTTTGACCCTGCCAAGAAGTATCCTTTACTACTTGAGATACATGGCGGACCGCACCTAGCTTATGGCCCTCATTTCTCAGCTGAGTTACAGCGCTATGCAGCCCAAGGGTATGTGGTATTTTATGACAACCATCGAGGCAGCAGCTCTTACGGCGAACGCTTTGCCATGTTATTGAAATATAAATACAGCTCCAAAGAAGACTTTGCCGATCACAACTCTGGCGTAGATGCGATGTTGAGCAAAGGCTTTATTGATGAAAACAACCTGTTTATTGCCGGTGGTTCAGCCGGAGGAATCGCCACCGCCTATGCAATAGGTTTGACCAATCGTTTTAATGCCGCTGTGGTGGTAAAACCCGTTATCAACTGGTTGAGTAAAGTGCTTACCGCCGACAGTGGACTATTACAGATCCCTACACAATTTCCAGGCATGCCGTGGGAACATGTAGATCACTACTGGCAGCGCTCCCCCCTTTCATTGGTAGGCAATGTAACCACCCCAACGATGCTGATGACAGGTGAAGAAGATTTGCGTACACCCATGGCTGAAACAGAACAATTTTATCAGGCATTAAAGCATCGTAAAATTGATTCGGTATTGGTTAAAATCCCCGGTGCACCACATGGCATTGCGGGTAAGCCATCAAGGATGATCAGCAAAATCGAACACACACTCGCATGGTTTGAAAAATATAAAAAATAACCTCAGTCGCCTATAAAAAAAGCCGCGCGATGCGGCTTTTTATCACTTGCAAATAACGACATAGATACAGCATAACTCGCCTCTTGACCCAAGGTTTTGAGCTAACGACACCTCATTGTAAGCAGCAAAAAAGCTTTGCCAATTTTTATTGTTAATAATTATATTTATTGAAATTCTATTTTCAGAGTTCCATGTCAATATGGAGCTATGTCAAACCAGTTCAATCCTTAATTATTCCGTTGACTTCTTTACTGATATAAATATGATCAGTGAAAACATCTTTGTTTTAACAAAAATAAGCTATAAGGATTTAGCATGCATAAGATCGTATCATTACCACTATTGAGCCTTTTTCTAATAGGTGCCTGTTCAACAACTGACACAGCGAAGATCCCACCTAAAGAGCAGGTTAAATACATCGACCTGACCGCCGATGATAATCATAAATTACTTGAAAAGTATTGGGTCTCAAAAATACGAAGAGAACCGATATACCCTATCGATGCCGCTAAGAAAGGCCTATCAGGTTGTGTAGACTTTATTGTAGGTATCAACAGTAACGGCAAATTAAGCACCTATAAAGTACATCAATCTTACCCTCAAGGGGTTTTTGATGAGTATGCGCTTGTAGCGCTTTCCAAGTGGCGCTGGGAGGCTGCAGAGAATAATCATGATAAGCAGCCAGTTCTGACCACTATCCAAATGGATTTTATGATCCAAGGCTCTACAAACAAAATTGATGCAAACAGTCATTGTGGATATTCACACATATAGCATGCGCTGTTTACTCAAGTGACTGTATTCAAGTTCACCATTGCACGAGGTTTGTTGTAAGTTCAACATTAGCTTCGTCAATGGAGCAAAAATAGTCACAACCTTCTCTAATCTGTCGCACTAGTGTCATGGTTTGTTCATCTAAGCGCATTAATTTAGATTTTATTACGCTTGAGGCTACGGACCATGACTACAACGTACTACCCGAGTATATGGATCTCGGATGTTCATCTAGGCTACAAGGATTGCAAAGCCGACTACTTGCTAGATTTCTTGAACAGCACCCGCTGTGATGTACTCTATTTGGTAGGCGATATTGTTGACTTGTGGTCAATGAAGCGTCAATTTTATTGGCAACCTTCTCATTATAAAGTGCTTGAGTGTATCCAAGCAAAAGCCGAATCCGGTACCCGTGTGGTTTATATTCCCGGCAACCACGATGAAACGTTCCGCAACTATGTAGGTAAAAGTTTGTTTAACGTTGAAGTACACAGAACCTATATCCACACCACCTCTTTGGGTAAGAAGTTTCTGTTACTACATGGCGACGACTTTGATTCTGCCACCCGCTATAACAAATTAATCAGTATTGCGGGTGACGCAGCTTACGATTTTTTATTGTTTTTAAACCGCTGGACCAATCGCATACGACGTCTGTATGGTGGCCATTACTGGTCATTAGCATCGTGGCTGAAAAATCGCGTTCACAAGGCACGTGCTGCGATCAATGCATTTGAATCTGCAGCGATTCATGAAGCTAAAAAGCAAGGCGTGGATGGTATTATTTGCGGCCATATCCACCAGCCTGCAATCAAAGTTCAAGACGGGATTGTGTACTGCAATGATGGTGATTGGATAGAGAATTGTACTGCTTTGGTTGAAGATAAAAACGGTCGAATCGAGCTATTGCACTGGTCTGATATTCAACATGTTGTAAACGTAGTTGAATTAAGTGAAGTTAAGTCTGCTGACCCCAAAGCTGCATAACCAATTAGAAAGCGCAAAACAGACTGTTTTGCGCTTTTAGAGCCTATCTAAACAACACTTCTTCTTTTGAGAACCAGTGTACACAAAACGCTAATAACACGACAGCCAAAGCAATTGACGCGATCACTATCATGCTAAGTAGCCCATAATCAACCGTTCCTTTAACGATTTCTTTAATCGCCAACGCGACATTCGTTACTGGGATCACAGCGGTTTTTGCCGTGAGTTCCATATTTGGCATTAAAGACACCACGATGGGTAAAAACACCCCCATACTCAATGGGGCCATATAGTTTTGCGCTTCTTTAAAAGTACGAGCATAAATTGAAATCGCTAATACCAAGGACGAAAATATCGCAGCAATCGGCACAAGCAACGCAAAAATCAGTAAAAAGTCAGTCCCTGTTACAGTTGAAAATACGGATGTCACCGTGTCTAGCCGTACAAAGCTTATCGCCACTGACACCCATAACGCCATACTCAGCACAGTTACTGTTGCACAGGCTAAGGAACTCAGTAACACGGTTAGAAACTTACCTAAGACTAATTGAGTGCGAGTAACTGGGGTTAACAATAGTGTTTCAAGCGTGCCACGTTCTTTTTCACCTGCGCCTAAATCAATTGCAGGATAACTGGCGCCCATTAATACCAGTGGGATCAATAAATAAGGGATCAATGCCCCCAACTTTTCGCCCATGTTTTCACGTTTATCGGCGGTATCAACTTTACTGACTAAAATAGGCTGTACAATGGCTTTTTGCTTTTCTTTTTCAACACCTAATGCCGTTAACGTTTGCTCACGCAGGTTATCTGATAATTCATGTGCCAGCGACCGCAATCTTTCATAGATGAAATTAATACTTTGCGCATCGTTGAATACCATTTGCCAGTTAGCTTGCTTGCCTTCTATTAACGCTTTTTTCGGATCACTATCTAAGTAAATCCCGACATCAATGGTGCCATTTCGTACTGCTTGCTTTAATTCTTCAACGGAAGAAAAGCGCTGATCTCCATCATATTTTTTAAAGCTCTTGTGGTAAAACACACGCTCAGCGTAGTTTTCTCCATGGTGCTCGTTAACTATGTAATAGGTGTGTACTTTCTGTTGCGCATCTAAGGTCGCTTGCGAACTCATAAAAACAACCAATGCCATGATCACCGGAAACACCAACATGGGTAACGCTAAAACGAAGAACAGCGTCTTTTTATCCCTAACCAACTCAAGTAGTTCTTTTTTGAATACCTCAAACATGCCCCACTCCTTGTAACAAATTCAGAAATGCCTGATTGAGCTCCTGGCTTTGGCCTTTAACCTTGAAATTTTCCACGCTGTCGTCAAAACAACTAACGCCTCTATCAATAACACATACCCTGTCACACAACAGCGCCACCTCATCTAAGTGGTGTGTAGAAAAAATAACGGGCGTACCTTTATTTTTTAACTCGCGAATAAAGTTGATTACCGTTTGTGTGGTCATAATGTCCAACCCTGTTGTGGGCTCATCTAACACCACCACATCAGGTTGGTGAACAACGGCTCGGGCAATGTTCGCCTTTTGTTTCATACCTGTTGATAGATGTTCCGCGCGCTTATTCAAAAATGACCCCATATCAAGCACTTCAAATAACTCGTCACAGCGTGTTTTTAGTGCGCGACCCCGTAAACCATGAAGCCGAGCGAAGTATTCTATATTTTCTTTAGCGCTTAACCGTCCATATAAACCCGTCGAGCCAGATAGGAAACCGATTGATTGTCTACCTATGAGCGGCTTGGCTACAACATCTTGACCATTTATATGGATCTGACCGCTGTCTGGTTTAAGTGCCGTCGAGAGCATACGCAATGTAGTGGTTTTACCCGCACCATTGGGACCGAGCAAGCCGAGCACTTCTCCTCGGTTACAAGTAAAACTCACATCTTGTACAGAATGAAAATAACCGTCGCGCTCTCTTTCGTCTGTCGATTTACCCTTTTGTCGATGTGCTTTGGTCAGTTTGAAGCGTTTTTGTAACGCCTTGACTTCTATCATGTGTGTTCCTTCGCTTAGCTCTGAAATAGTCAGTATTGTCGTAAAAATCTGGAGACAGATTATCAGCGAACCAATTTGGTACGCCTAATAAAGGTAAAGGTGATAACTGCGAGTTATCATTCAGTGCTCCATGATTTTCTATCATTGCAACTAACTGTGTGTCTAAAAATGTATATTGTGAGCGCAAATCTAGTGCAAAAAACGCGTCATCAACCTGAACGCATAAAGCTTTTCCCGTCAAACCAATGTATGGTTGAGTCAACATCTCATAATTAGCATGACCGAATATAAAAGCTTTAATTTCTTGATCCCAACTTGCTCGATGAGTAACAAATGCATCTACCCATTGATGGTTTTTAAGTTGTTTAGCAAACTTGTCATTTGTCATAGCTAACACCACACCACATTCATCAAACAGCGTTAATGCGTTTCTGTGTTTACTACGCTGTTTTAAGCCATGTTTGTCGATTTCAACTATATGTTGTTTATTTAACAACGCCTTAGTTTTTGGAAACAAACACCAGATCATAGCGCCAAACAAGTCATGCCAATTTTGCTCTCTAGTCGGCACTTGCCCTGTTTCGTATATGATTTGCTCGTAGTAACGCGTTTCATCTTGTAGCTGTGCATCTGGTACAAATTCTAGGGTGTTTCCCTTGCTGTTTTGAATCACAGTCAACGAATTTAACCACGCAAAAGTAGGCCAATTTGTATGTTCATTTAGTGTGAATATATGGTTTAAGTGCTCAAACGCTCCGCCACTGAGCAATTGTGGGTCGAAGGTTTCAGGCGGCGTAAACTTTTTCATTAATAACTACATAAAAATTCTTTGTGCCAGTTTACCCCATGTTGCTCCAAGCGCCAACGCCCGATCCTGACAACTATCGCAGTTGCTCGAAAGTTATAGTTTTTTATGTTTATACTTATGCGTCTTAACTTAATAACAAAAGAACAGCTATGAAATTAAAAATATCTCTCAGCGCTTTGGCTGTTGCGGTGCTTGCTGGATGTGCAAGTACAACTACTAACACCAACGCTGATGTACAAGCAGCTTATAACAGCATTAATGCTCAGCAACTTGCTCAACATATCAAAACTCTCGCTTCAGACGAATTTGGTGGCCGTGCGCCGTCTTCGAAAGGTGAAGAGTTGACGTTAGCTTATTTAAGCGATCAATTTAAAGCGTTAGGGTTTCAACCCGGTAACGGTGACAGCTTCTTTCAAGAAGTCCCTTTAGTTTCTATCGAAGCTGATGCGAACATGACTTTAGATATTGGTGGTAAAGCATACCAGTACAAAACCGACATGGTAATGGGCACAAGCCGTATCAGTCCACTAGAGTCGATTCAAGATTCAGAATTGGTATTTGTTGGTTATGGCGTAAACGCCCCTGAATACAATTGGAATGATTATGAGGGCTTAGATGTTAAAGGTAAAACCGTCGTTATGCTGGTTAACGATCCCGGTTTTGCAACCAAAGACCCAAGTATGTTTACCGGTGAAGCGATGACCTACTATGGTCGCTGGACCTACAAGTTTGAAGAAGCAAGCCGCCAAGGTGCAGCTGGCGCAATTATAGTTCATGAAACAGCTCCGGCATCTTACCCGTGGAGCGTGGTTGAAAACTCTTGGAGTGGTGAACAATTTGGTTTCCAAAAAGCCAATAACAACATGGACAGAGTTGCTGTTGAAGGCTGGGTCACGGTAGATGTAGCCAAAGAGCTATTCACAAAAGCGGGTCTGGACTTTGACACTGCCAAAGCCAATGCGGCAAAAGGTGCTTATCACGTTGATATGGGTGACTTAACAGCCTCTGTCACCGTTAAAAGTAAAATTAAAACTTCAACGTCTTACAACTTCATCGCCACCCTGCCTGGCAGTGAAAAGCCTGATGAGCACGTGATTTACTCAGCTCACTGGGATCACCTAGGAACAGATAAAAATCGTAAAGGCGACCAAATCTACAATGGTGCGCACGATAACGCTACCGGAACTGGCGGTATGATTGAAGTAGCTGAGGCATTTGCAAAGTTACCAACTCGTCCTGATCGCTCTATTACCTTTTTAGCCGTCACCGCCGAAGAGCAAGGGCTTTTAGGTTCTAAGTTTTATGCTGCGAACCCAGTTATTCCTGCAAACAAGACCGTTGCCAACATCAATATGGACAGCTTAAACCTATTAGGTAAAGTAAAAGACATTAGTGTTGTCGGTATTGGTAAATCATCGTTAGATACTATGCTAGCCGATGCGGCAAAACAGCAAGGTCGCGTTGTTTCTGGCGATCCTAAGCCTGCTTCTGGCGGCTACTACCGCTCTGATCACTTTGCATTTGCCAACATGGGCGTGCCAGCAATGTATGCAGGTGGTGGCACTGAAGCTATTGATGAGCAAACCGCGGATTATCGTAAACGTATGAGCCTAGTATTACGTGGCTGCTATCACCAACCTTGCGACCGTTACCGCGACGAGTGGGACTTAAGCGGTGCCGTGCAAGATTTGCAGCTGTTCTATCAAGTTGGTTACGATATTTCACAGCAATCAGATTGGCCTACTTGGAATGCAACCTCAGAGTTCCAACGCAAATAGATCTAAATGATATTGATTATCATTTAGATCTGAAATATAGTGTAACCTAGTTCCGCTACTGGGTTACGCTATATGTTTTCATCTACTTTAAAGTACAACAATTATTGGCGCTCGCTGGCGCTGCATCAACTTTATAACAAACGCTTAATATTGCCATTTCTACTGTTGTGCACGCTCATCTACTCGCCAACAAGTGTAATGGCGATAACAACACTGGCAGATGCTTTCTTTCAAGTCGCCGTATTTGTTGCTGTGACCTTATATGTCTACCATAAAATCGTTGCTAAGCTTCCCCAACTTGAATTGCAATATTTGCGAGCAAAATCTCCAGCACTTGAGGTTATATTTGCCTCGATACTCGGCGCATTACCTGGCTGCGGAGGTGCAATTATTGTGGTTACTCAATACACCCAACGTCAGGCCAGCTTTGGCTCACTGGTTGCGGTATTAACATCAACCATGGGCGACGCCGCTTTTCTTCTGCTGGCGACACGCCCTCTTGACGGTCTGCTGATCATAACCCTTGGCATCGCAGTGGGTTTTATCTGTGGTTTAGTCGTCAATACCCTCCCCGAGCCCGAGTTTGCTAGCAAGCAACTTAGCAGCGATTACAAAGCAACATCACACAAACAGAATTACTTTCATCGTGTTGCCTATCATATATGGCAACTGATGTTAGCGCCTTGCCTGATAGTGTCGCTATTATTGGCTGCCAACATAGATTTAGGCCCATTTACACAATTCGCTACGATATTTGGCTGTACTATGGCCTTTTTAGGTACCCTTTGTTGGGCATTTGATAACGCAACGACATCGACTGCTAATGCGCAAAATTCAGATAGAATAGATACGTTTACCACGGTGATAAAAGACACCCATTTTGTAAGTGTTTGGGTGATCATCAGCTTTATGCTTTATGAGCTAATAACGATGAGTATGGGGTTTGAGCTGGCTAATTGGTTCAGCGATTACGCCATCTTAGCCCCTTTGATAGCCGTGTTGATTGGCCTAGTGCCTGGCTGTGGTGCGCAGATTTTGGTGACCACACTTTACATACAGGGTGTGATCCCATTCAGTGCATTGGCAGGAAACGCGATTTCTAACGATGGCGATGCGCTATTTCCTGCAATCGCATTAGCACCAAAAGCTGCGCTGTTAGCGACCTGCTATTCTACGATGCCTGCGTTATTGGTCGCTTATACACTTTATTGGTGGTAAGTTTTACCACTCAAAAATATACGCCATTTTGCTAATGGTTCTAAGCGCCACACCATGCGTGTTACGCTTCGCATAAAGGTGCTGCATTGATTTATCTTTTACTTCGCCAACAATGACTTCTTTTACCTGATAGCCCAATGCGCTTGCTGCTGCACTGTAGGCAACAAATTCCCACTTTTTGATGTTGGTATTATCAACGATCACCAGTGGGATCCCTTCGCTCAAGCCATTTATAAAACGAGCTAGATTCAGATTATGAAATTGTGGCAGCTTAAACTTTTCGAAATGATACTCGCCTTCATCATTATAAAAGTAATCATCCGTTGAGCAGATCAAATATTGGCTTTCATCGCCAGCGACTAATTCATCGGCCAGCGTTTGCGCGTAATGTGTCTTACCACATCCGGGTAAGCCCCTTAAAATAAAAACTTGTTTCATCGACAATTAACGTTACCTAAGTCGTGAGAGATCAGCATAAATAAACGCGTATCATGCCACACTTTTAAAATTTAATCATGAATTACATGAACAATGTACGTACACCTATATTCATCCAGCATCAGAGTCACTGGAGATTGCTCAAAAAAAGCACAAAATACGCTTTTGAACGACCAAACACCCATTAACTTGTAAAAGAGTTGCAATTGAGTGTTTTTTTATTGCTTTATCAAAGGTAAGATACGGCTCACGTGCCTGTATAATTTTTACAGGTACAATCGAATAATTATTAGGTAACTTATATCATTGGAGTGAAGATGAGCCACATAGCGATAACGGAGCTACTCAAGGGCACCGTTGCGGTCGACAGCCAGGTAACAGTCAAAGGCTGGATCCGTACACGCCGCGATTCAAAAGCAGGTATTTCTTTCTTAGCCGTTCATGACGGTTCTTGTTTTGATCCTATCCAAGCGGTTGTTCCTAATTCGCTCAATAATTATGATGAAGTTACCCGCTTAACGGCTGGTTGCTCTGTAAAAGTAACAGGCGTGTTAGTACAATCTGAAGGTCAAGGTCAAGCATTCGAAATTCAAGCTAACTCGGTTGAAGTATTAGGTTGGGTCGAAAATCCAGACACGTATCCTATGGCAGCCAAACGTCATAGCATTGAATATTTGCGTGAGCACGCTCACTTACGCCCACGTACTAACGTGATTGGTGCTGTAACGCGTGTACGTAACTGCCTATCTCAGGCAATTCACCGTTTTTTCCACGAGCAAGGTTATATGTGGATCAGTACACCAATTATCACAGCCAGTGACTGTGAAGGTGCTGGTGAAATGTTCCGTGTTTCTACACTAGATATGAATAACCTACCTCGCACAGACAAAGGTGATGTGGATTACAGTGAAGACTTCTTTGGTAAAGAAGCGTTTCTTACCGTATCGGGTCAGCTTAACGGCGAAACATACGCCAGCGCCATGTCAAAGATTTATACTTTTGGTCCAACTTTCCGTGCAGAAAACTCAAATACTTCACGCCACTTGGCTGAGTTTTGGATGGTTGAGCCAGAAGTTGCGTTTGCTGATCTTGAAGACATCGCAAAACTTGCTGAAAACATGCTTAAATATGTATTCAAAGCAGTATTGGAAGAGCGCCGTGACGATATGGAGTTTTTCGCTCAACGTATCGAAAAAACCGCTATTTCACGTTTAGAAGAGTTCGTTGAAAAAGACTTCGCTCAGGTGGATTACACCGATGCTATCGACATTCTTAAAGGTTGCGGTAAGCAGTTCGAGTTCCCTGTTGAGTGGGGTGTTGACCTTCAATCTGAGCATGAGCGTTACTTAGCAGAAGAACACTTCAAAGCCCCTGTGGTTATTAAAAACTACCCACGTGACATCAAAGCTTTCTACATGCGTCAAAACGAAGACGGCAAAACCGTCGCTGCGATGGACGTCGTTGCACCGGGTATCGGTGAAATCATCGGTGGTTCTCAGCGTGAAGAACGTTTAGACGTGTTAGATGCGCGTTTAGAAGAAATGGGCTTAAATAAAGAAGACTACAGTTGGTACCGCGATTTACGTCGATACGGTACAGTACCACATTCAGGGTTTGGTCTTGGTTTTGAGCGCTTAGTTGCCTACGTAACGGGTATGGGTAACGTACGTGACGTTATCGCTTTCCCACGTACTAAAGGCAGTGCGACTTACTAACGAACTCAGGGTTAAATTAAAAAAGAACCAAGGTAATAACCTTGGTTCTTTTTAGCTCAATTTTTAAAATAATTACTGTATTGGCAAGCCTTATAAGTTTAATTACGGCTCGCTTAGTATCAAGTATCTAAATAATTAGCACTGCTTGAATAGCCTATAAAAGTCATTACTAAAAAGAAGTTAGCTAAATATCCTGACCAGCTCCTCAATCTAGGAGATGGGAATTATCTTCGCCAAGGGTAGTATCAAAGGCAAGTGTAATCATTGGGACCGCCAGGACAATTAGCATTAGGTGATGCTTTTACTGTCTTAGACACTTCAGTTACGTAACCATCATTGTCCGTCACTTTAATTCGTACGTTGTAATAAGTTGTACGATCAATACTCATAGCTTCAAGAAAATGTTTGCCAAAGCTAACCCGACGTCCATCAATCCATGCTTCTTTTTTTACAATATGGCCATCAGAATCATCTGCCGACATTCTAACTTCAGTTTGGTATGGTATTTCATAAGTGCTAATGTATGCGTAAGGAGTTTTATCACATACTTCTTTGTAAATGGGCTCTTCATGAGAAAACGGTATACTCGCCACACAACTAACGGCATGTCTTTCTGTGAGAGTTCCACCGGTTATAGATTCTACTTGAATCGTGGCTAAACCAGATATTACAGTTGTAGAGCGGTTGGTTTCCGAAACATCCTGTGAAAGGGTATGAGATCCACGCTTACGGACAAGACTTCCATTTTCATATGTAGCATACCAAAATATACCTGTACATGATGCTGGCCCTGAATATATTTTTTCATATTCAGAAACAACATTCCTGCAATTTGTACTATTACCACCGGCTGCATGTGCGCCAACCGAACCTATAACCAATGATAAGCTAATTGCTTTTAGAGTTGAATTCATTAAGTTTTCCTTACTAAATTGATCTATAAATCCTAAAATACTACTGTGCCTGTATCAGGCAATATTCAAAAGTTTTCACTCCTGAGCAAAGTGTTCAAAAACAAAGAAATACCCAACTAATTGCTGGGTATTTATAAGTTATCTAACTTTATTTGTTAAACTTTAAAAACGCGCTACCCACTCTATTGAGAAGGTACGACCCATTACTGCGGTAGTAACAGGGTATCTCGCGCGGTTAAACCAAGGGCGGCCACCAGTGTAACTTTCATCATTACGCGCTTTTGAATCACGTAGGTTATTAACCCCAAGCTTCACGTTGTGATCATCATTAATCACATAGGTCACACCTAGGTTGTAAACCAGCCAAGGCGCCATGCGCGCTGCTAATGCTCGATGATCATCAGATGGGTTGCGCTCTGGATCTGGATCTTCATAGTTCCAGCTTGAACCTAAGCGTGTTTGTTGCAGTTGAACAATCCAGTTGTCGTTACGCCAGCCAAATTTGTTATCCCAGCGTGAACGGAAATCGTTGTTTAACCAACTGTCACGATATTCTTTGTCTATCTCATCACCAGGGAACTCTTGATTAACAACTTCAAGCACATGGGTATATTTCAAATCGATATCGATTAATCCGTAGTCACCTAAATCGAAGCCCGCTTTAAGGTTCATATCAAAACCAGTTTGTTCACTCAGTGATTGGTTAATATAGGTGGTATGCGCGGTATTCACTGTTAAGCCAACATTAGGCGCAGTAGCATCAAAACGCTTGATACGACTGAGCACATCAGCACATAATGCTTCGTTATCAGATTGGCCATTACGGCAAGCCGCTTCAGTTCTATAGAAGTGATCGGTATCCCAGCTTTCTACTTTATCTTCAATGCGGATACGGTATACATCGGTGATCAAATCAATCTCTTCTGTAATGCTCCACACAAAGCCAAGCGTAGCAGAGTAACCGGTTTCTTCTTTGAGATCTTTGTTACCCGTTCTAGTGCCTTGATAACTTTGACCTTCTTTGAGCCTACCCGCACTGTCCATATCACACTGATAAGTAATGGCGTCGATTTCTGCTTGCGATAAGCCAGTATCTTGGCCCGTCACTATCTGCACACATTTACTCTCCAACCAGTAGTCAGTAAACGGCTGGTAAAAGCCCGATGGCCCAGCGTAAACTTGGTGAATATCTGGCGCCCTAAAGGTTGTACCATAGTTAGCACGTACCAGTAATTCATCTAATGGACGGTACTCTAAACCCAGTTGATAGGTAAATGCGCCATCTACCGCGGTTTCATCGTCATAGTAATCGTAACGACCTGCGATATTAGCCTGTACCTGCTCGGTAATGGGTACTCGGAACTCGACGGCCATACCGTAACGGTCACGCTCACCTTCCCCTTCGGTGCCAGTTAAGCCATTGCCCCAACCCGTGGTCTTATCTAACGTACGTGGGTCCAATTTAATTGAGTAATCTTCTGATGACCACTCAAAGGCCAAGGCAAAATCAACAACACCAGCAGGTAGTTCAAATACAGCGCCTGTCAACGACGCATTAACCGTTGTTACAGACGCATCGGCTCTCGAGTCGTTCACTTCAACAATCGCGTCTCTGCCTTGCGCATCTAATGGTCGCCAGAAACGATCAAAGTCCGCATTAAACTCAACGGTCGTACCCGCAAGCGGTTGCCCTAGGAAGTAATCCATCGCTTTATCTGATGCAATTAGATTTTGATGCTCAAAGTTGTCTGAGGCACTATGAGATATTGACAATTCATAGTTCCAATCATCCAGCACAGTTCCTCTAAAACCTGCCGCAGCATAGAGCATTTCATCCTTAAAGTGTTTGTTTACATCACCCACTTCCTCTTCGGTGAAGGTACGCTGCATAAACAAATAACGGTCATTCGTTGCATCCCACACCCACTGATCGCCAATGGCTATACCTTCTGGTAATCTGTCAGTCCCCCAACTAATACCGTAACCACCACGGTTTTCTGCTTCGCTATCCCAGTAGAGTGCTTCTGCAAAAAACTCATGGTTTGAGTTAAGTTGCCAGCTCAAATTTGTGTATAAAGACAGATGTTCACGGTCATTGATGTATGAACCATCCCCTGTGCTATCGCGCCCACAGTAAAACCCTCTACTCGGTCTTTCAGATAGTTCATAGCCACTCCATTGATCACATACATTCGTGCCAAAGTCTTGAGGATGAACGTATTTAAAATCACCATCAACAACTGTTCCAAGCATGATTGAGCGTGAATTAACTCTCTGATATTCTGGCTCATTTTCAGTTGCAGGACCATCGTTAAAATCATCTAACCAATCACGCTCATAACCACGCAACATATCTTGTTGGCTATACTCAAGCGCATAAGTCAGGCTAAGGTCACCTTCACTTAATCCACCGGTAATTGAGAATTTGTTGCTATCACCGCCACCTTGATCGGTTGTGCTGTGGCGTAAGCGTACTGTGGTATCTTCAACATTGGTTTTGGTGATGATATTAACTACACCTGCAATTGCGTCAGAACCATAAACTGCTGAGCTGCCGCCCGTCAAAATCTCGATTCTTGAGATTGCAGCGGCACTGATAGTCGATAGGTTAAAAACATTGTTTTCGCCATTGAACGCGCGTGGGTAGTTTGCAACGCGACGGCCATTGAGCAATACCAGAGTACGGTTCGCTCCCATACCTCGGAGGTTGACCGTTTCAGCATTCGGTGTGAAGGAGTTAGTATACCCCTGCCCCTGCGTGTCGCCAGTTGCCGATGAAAGCGATTGAATCGCTTCAAATACATTTGCGAAGCCTTTCGCTTCAATGTCTTCTGCAGTCATTACCACAACGGGTGATGGCCCTTCTATTTGCGCACGGCCGATACGTGAACCTGTAGTAACAATGCGTTCGATTTGTTTGTCTTCTTGTACTTCGCTACCGTCGTTTTGGGCAGCAATGACCGTTTGACCAGATAATGCCAGACCACCCATTAAAGCTAGCCTAATCGCATTACATAGCGTTGAGTTGAACATAGATTTCCCCTAAGTTATTTGTAAACACAGTGATAACACACCAAATACTATTTGTTGTTTTTATGGCGCGCATATGGAAACACATTATTAACAGTATGTAAATATTCATTGTCGGATATAAATAAATTTATAACGTGAATTTATGTGGTTTTATCGCTTTTTACTGCACCGACTAAATTCCTTGTGCATACAAATTAGGGTTGGTTGCTCGAGGAGTTACTCAGTGCTGTGACAAGCGGCAACACGCCTTTGCTTTAACCACTTATCTAGAGCGAAGATTATGCAAGATCAGTTGAACGAAAGATTGCAGCCCAAAACGCCATTATTGCAATTAACCAATTAAAACTTAAGAGGTTTTTTATTCACTAAATCAATGACACTAAGAGACTAGTGCCGTTGAGCATATCCAATCTAAGCATCAACGGGAGGTTTATTGAATATTAAGAAACAATACAAACTAAGTTATGCCCAAAGTAAGACAGAAAGTTTGCTCAAGCTGTAACACGCTATAATCGCAAGTAGATTGAAGGCATGCTGTTAATCAACATGCCACATTGATGCATCATAGCGACAGTTCAACGTGCCCCACATCCCAAGGAATGATAGGTAGCATGTTAGGCTTTTCTAATAACTGCCCTGAGCGGATCAAATTGAAGTTTTCATCCTGATAGTCGTAGTGTTTACTGTCACCATTAAGTTGGTTTTCGATAGTAATTGCGCGTATATACAGGTTTCTATCCTGTCCGTTACCATAATAGTCATTAATAAAATGGACTTCTATCTTGTCAATTTGTGTGACTGAAAAATCTACGTCAAATTCATAGTATTGATATTGTCCCGAGGTCAACTGTTGTGCCACTAACAGCCCATTGACGAATAACTCAAAGCGGGCATACTCATCGTTTGCGAGACTGCCCTTAGCTTCTATGCGTACTTTTGCAGCTTTGATATCGGCCTTGGGTTTTCTCCTTTCACTAATTTTGACACCAGTTCACACTGGAACTGTGTCGTATCAAATTGGCGTTGGATGTAACTTCCTTGTGACTCGAACCCCATACTTTGCAACGTTTGCCAGCCTATTCTTGGTAAGCTGCCAGTCGTATCATTATGGGAGTTAATCTGCCACAAAGCGCCCTGTGGGTTGTTGGAAACATAATAATTGTGATTAAGTTCGGTTAGTTGTTCTATTTTCGTTTTTTGCTCAGAGGTATCACCTTTTAGCCTTACGAATACATCGTTGTTATCAACGCCTGAGTTCATAAAACTGTTATGACGAATAACATTATTGATTGCATCCCATTGTGCTTCACTGCCGCTAAGTAAAGCACCTTGACTGTCAACTAGAGCGGGCGCAAAACGCTCGCCTCGATTGTCTCCACGATTCTTCCAGTTAACATTGACTGACGCACCTTCGCGCGATGGTATTTCCTCAACATAATTGCCATAAACCTGAGTATAGCCAGAATTTGACAGGTAAATTTGCCCACCAGACTCAATTCCATTACCGCCCAGTAAATTCCCCTCGATCACTGCATCAAAGCTGATTTCGTGAAAAATCCCCGGACCTAAGTTGTTCCAAGCAATATTCCACTTATATTCCACCTGCTCATTGTTCACATCTGTCCAAAGCCCTGGTCCGTTATTTTCGTATACACAGTTACGACTGACTCTCAAACCATAGCTCTTATAAAATTTGCTTGCGCCGCCCTCTGCGTGCCAGTTGATCCCCAAAATATTATTATCATGAATATGGTTGGCATCGATTAAAGAGTGCATTGCGTGAGTCGCCGCTATTCCTAGTTGGCCATTATTGAATACATGGTTGTATCGCATGATGGATTCCGCCCCAATTTTTATGCCGACTCCATGAGAGTGCCTGACAACATTATTTTCTATTTTCCAACCAGCCGGTGGCCACTGTCCACCAATTGCACCATGCTGAAGACGTGTCGCGAATTTTTCAATAACTAAACCATAAACACCCACATCAGTATTTTCTGTGGCACCGCTAGAAACCGGCTTTGGCTTGTATAAGCCGTTAAACAAATAGCGCCACTCAAAAGCTGCTGATGCTAAAGACAATTCCCACAGAGCATCTACTGAATCTTGTTTATGTATATAAATTTCACCAGTTTGGTAGTCAAAGAACCAAGTTCCGGGTGTCACACTCTCTAACGAAGCAACATGCATCAATGGTGAATCGTTACGATACAAATCCTCAGGCAGATGACAGCGAGGGTTTATATATTCTCCAGCCTCATCACGCTTACAGTAACTTTGTGGTGTTTTGTAGATTACTCGCTCTACATCCGGTGCGTTGTTAATTGATGCCTTGAAGTAGTCGCCAACAGCTATCCAGTTGGTGACTTTCTGAGCGCCTTTTATGATTGAAAGGTGCTTACATTGCGAATCGAATTCACCATAAAATTGCATGCCCTTTCTTGGCACGATAGGTGTGCTGAGATAATGAACCCCCGCTTTTATGACAAACACCGTGTTGTCTGCAAAGCTGCGAATATAATTATTAGAGAGTTGACCAGGACTCACTTCTATATAGTCAACACCTGTCGGTACTTCGCTGCATCTAGGTGCAAATATATTCTGTTGTTCTTGGTGAATAAGTTGGGGCAACTCAAGTGCCAGCTCAGGATTCCGACTTGTTAATATGGTTCTTTCGAGTGCAAATGATGTGCTTATCAAACTGACTGAGACACAGCAAACTGCGAGTAGTTTAGAGAGTATGTTCACTTACTATTCCTTTTGTTTTTTTAATGTGAACATTGTAAATTATTTTTTTATGGATTTATGACGTAATCACGAATTTTTGATGAAAGCGGTACTATTTACACGCTAATCCTGCGATGAAAAATAAAAAGCCCAGCGGGTTCGCCGCTGGGCTTTTTCTTACAAACTATGTTTAACGGCTTACTATTTAGTGTAAGCGCGTGGTAATTCAGAATCCGTGGTGTAGCGCTCACGCAGTTTGTCGTGACGAGACTCGGTCGTTACTTCTTCACCATTGATCCACATTTTTTCTACCGTTGTGCTCAATTCAAATGGGTCAGCACTCCAAAGTACTAAATCCGCTGGCTGGCCAACTGCAATCTTACCACCATCAATGGCAAAAGCATCGGCAACATTGCTAGTGACTGCCTTGATAGCACTGTCGTAGCTCATACCATTAGACACAGCGATACCCGCATCAAAACGAAGCTGATAAAGATTGTGGCTGCTGTCACCCGCTATCGTCAGTAACACTTTCACACCTGCTTTTTCAAGCTTGCCGGCGTTTTCTAACGTAGCATGCATCGCATCAAAATCTGATGGTAAGTTAGCTACTGCACTAACAATCACTGGGATCTCGGCTTTTGCTAACTCGTCAGCCAGTAACACCGCATCCGCAGCGCCGCTTATGATGACATCTAGTCCAAAATCAGATTTCAGTTTGATGATTTGAGTGATGTCCGCTGCACGGCTTGCGCCGATCACAACTGGCATTTCACCGTTTAATAATTGAGTGAGAACACGCTCTTCGCCGCTAGGTTTGTCAGCATCTTTTTTATCGTCTTTTTTAGCTAATTTAGCCTTTTGACCTTCCAGCTTTTCAACAAATTGTTGGAACGACAGTGCTCTTGAGCCTTTGCTTTTTGCACCAAGATAAATCACAAATGCGGTATGTTTATCAGTAACGCTATCAAACTCACCACTTAAATTTGCTGTGAACGCAAGACCTTGGTATGCACCATCATAATTTAATGGCGTCGCCACGTTCTGCGTGATCCCGCCTTTTCTAGCATATGGGATCAAACTTGAACGAGCGTTAAAAGCGTAGCTTGGATCAAAGTCTAAACCGGCCTTTTCATCAGAGGCATCACGAGAATTTGCTACCGCACCGACTTCTACCAAACCCAGCTGGTTCATCGACCCGATGAACCCCGGTGTAAGTACCAAGCCATTTGCTCTGATTGTCTCGTTCGCAGTGACATTCTCAGGATTGATTGCTTTGATCTTACCATCTTCAATCAATACGGTAGCGTTGTTTAATGTACCTTGCTCTGTTGCGGTGTGAACAGTAGCGCCGGTAATGGCTGTAACTTGTGCAAAAGCTGCCGAACTTGCCAGCAACGCGCCCGTGATCATAGATAACTTAAATTTTGTCATGGTGTACGCTCCTTATCGTTGGCCTAACATGAAATCACTAACAGCTTGATATTTTTCATCTTTACGGTCATAAACTTTTGCACCGTCGATGTAAACATGCTCAGCCTTTGCATACACGCTAAACGGGTTTTTATCCCAAATGACTACATCTGCCTGCTTACCTTGCTCCAATGAGCCAGTTTTATCAGCAACCCCTAACGACTTAGCCGCGTTGTAGGTAATCCATTTAATCGCATCTTGTTCTTTTAAATTGAAGCCCTTTTGGTTCGCGGTATACATCACTTTACCAGCTTCCTGATTTAGACGCTGAATGGTTGTGTCCGAGTCAGAGTGAACCACAGCACATGAATTTTTAACCGCATCAACAATTGCGACATTCTCTTGAACCATGTCATAGGCTTCCATCTTAAAGCCCCACCAATCTGGCCAAAGTGCAGCACAGTTGCCATTTTCAGCAAGTAAGTCTGCAACTTTGTATGCTTCGATACCATGATGGAACGTGCCCGAGTGATAATTGAACTCTTTACCTAAGTCGATCATCATCGCCATTTCTTCGGCTTTATAACAGTGGTTGTGAATTAAGATCTCACCATCTAATACACCTCTGAGCGTATCTAGCCTAATATCACGCTTTGGTGCATCTGGGTTCATTCCCGCTGCATATTCTTGTTCGTAGCGCTCCCAAGCACGTTTATATTCTGTCGCTTCGATCCACGCTTGGCGATAACCCGCCATATTACCCATACGAGTGTAAGGTGCTACACCCTTTCCACCGTATACACGCTTAGGGTTTTCGCCACAGGCCATTTTTAAACCATAAGGTGCATCTGGAAACTTCATACCTTGCATGGTATGTGCTGGGACATTTTTCAATGTAACGCTACGGCCACCAAATAAGTTTGCTGAACCTGGTAAAATTTGTAACGTGGTGATCCCGCCTTCACGCGCTCTATTGAAACCAGGATCTTGAGGCCATACAGAGTGCTCAACCCATACCTGTGCAGTATTTGGGCTCACCATTTCATTGCCATCTTGGTGTGATTCAACCGCCGGACTTGGATACGCACCCAAGTGTGAGTGCACATCAATAATACCAGGTGTTACCCACTTACCTTGTGCATCAACGGTCGTATCTGCTTGTACATTAAGATCAACACCTATTTGGCTTATTTTACCGTCAACAATATAAACATCGGCATTATCTAAACGCTCACCCGTACCAGTTAATACCGTTGCATTGGTAATCAAAGTTGCGCTTGAAGGCATAGCTTTGTATGTGCTTGGGTATGGGTTTTTATCGATATTTACTTTGTCTTTTTGCGGGCCTTTATCTTGGCAGCCCGCTAGTGCAGCACTCAATGCCAGCACCAATATGGAAGGGGCAAATTTTTGCATTGTTTTATCTCTATTGTTTTTATTTCTATTAAACTGTACCTAAACGCGACGAAAAATGCGAAGTAAAAACCTCAAATTGCATTTATACGCGACGAATGTTTGTTTTTTTACACTAACGTGCGATGTACTCTCGATAAAGCTTAGCAAGCGCGGCGTCGATGTCTAACTTTGTGTCTTGTTTCATCAGGCGCTCAGTTGCTCGCGCGACAAAATCTGAATTTTGCTTGTGCTGCTTGGCAAATGCTTTGATCTTCTCTTTGCCAATATCTAATACCTTGGGTTCATTGTATCTGTGATGATACTGACTCAAAGCCTTGTCAAAATTACCTGCACATTCTTTCACTAGCAAATCGTAAAAACGACTCCTTTGTACGCCAAACACGTCAAAACAGTGATTCAATGCGTCATCAAAGCTTGTAAATTCCTGCTCGCCAACAATAAAGCAATCTTTTGCTGCGGGCCTGATTTCACTTGCATCTTCACTAGATAAAATAAATGGTATAAATGCTAAACGTGAGGCTGCTTCACTACCTAGGCGCATGCCTGCGCTAATACTGTGCTGGAACTCAGGGCTCATCTCATCAAGTTCTGCTTCGTGCCACATATGATAAACTTTAAGCGCCTTAGCATATTTCCCTGCCAACTTGTTTTTGAGCTTATCGACTCGCTCTGCGAGTGTTAATACCCGCTCGTTGTGCAGCAGTGCGTAACACTCATAACATGCCGGAACACTGATAAAGTCGGCATTTTCAGAAAACTCTAGTACTAGCTCAGCATGCTCTAAAGGTGGGCAGTAATCTGTGTCGGTTGCTTCACACCCACAATAGTAACAACGATTTGCGTCCTGAACTTGTTTGGCAAATCCTTGCTTGTAGTAATGTTTGAGCGTGTTTTTATTTACCGCCATTGGACTCTCGTATTCTTAACATTCAACACTTAAATGAAAACCGTTAATTATGTGCGCGAAAACAGAATGTAAACGCCAAAAATCATCACAAAATCCAGCTCAAAAAACGCCATTTTAACAACTTTCATTTCATTAAATTTCAATTGGTTAAATATGAATTGCAACACCATAATACTTGCTTACATTGTTGCGAGGTTACTTAACAACTCCTTACAAACTTATGGTCAATACTTAATAAGCACTTAAACTCATTGAACGGAGAAATACAATGAACAAACTAGCCACATTATGTACCACCGCATTGCTAAGTGGTTTGCTCGCTACAACAGCGCAAGCAAAGCAGTTCGTCGCTGCGGACGACTCATTAGCAACAGAATTATGCATGGCAATTGCCAGCAACCATTCCTTATCATTGAGAAAAACCATGGATGAACACCACGTTAGCGTGAACGTGATGCAAAATAAGCTCGCCTGTAACGGCCACTCCACGACAAAATTTGCTTCTCTGCATGAGCTGAACAATACCGCTAGGCTACTGCGCTTAGACCTTACAACTCACACTGAGATCCACGATTTATCTGCAAAAGCATCACAGGCAGATGTATTGGTTGTGTCTGGATCTAAATAATGGTGATTATATTTCAATGAGCACTGTGCTCGTTTCTTAATTGCACAGTGTTCTTCTCCCTAAGCGATCAACGCTGCGACTAAACCAAACAAACCACCAAATACACCGCCCCAAACCACCAGCCAGCCTAAATGCGTGCGTATCATGTTTTGGACAATGTCTTTAACCATGTCTGGAGTTAGTTCTTCCAAACGCTGTTCTACCGCTTTTTCGATGGTTGAAAACACCATATCTGCACTATGACCACTGCTTAGCTCGTCACTCATTAACTTTTTGAATTTATCTTCTTCTGTAATTTCAACGAGTGCATCTTGCATTTTTTCTACAAAAGACGACTTCATTGGCTGTAATGCCTCATTACCACCAAACATGGCGAGCATACCACCGAATTGCGACGCCTCAATCACCTGCACAAGCTTGTCAAATGCAGGGCTCAAATCGACTTTTTTTATTACTGGACTCAAGTCTATCGAGTTTTGCTGCTTTTCAAGTAACGCCGACACTTTTTCTTGGCTGAAAAACTCTTGTAAGATGAGTACGCTAATTGACTCTTTAAAATGTTGAAATTTGAGTTTAATAACTCCTGAGCCATACAAAAAAGGCACTCTTTCAAACAGCATATGAATCGCCAGTAAGTTTGTCATGGCGCCGGACAAAGCAAAAATACCAATTGAAAAAATAATGGGAAGCGATGAAAAGTGGCCAATAATAACTAAAAGCAATGCCAGTGAATTGGTGATGTAACTTTTGTTCACTACAACCTCCTGATTAACGAACCGCAGCATTTTATACTCTGTGCCCGACAAAATATAGCGCTGTACTACTTTCTTTAATGATGTCAGACAGTAAAAAACCATATAATTCTTCGCTAACAGTTGAGATCCCCCGTATTTCAACCATAGTTTGAGTTAGGTATGTTTTTCTGATCAGGATGTCTGCGATGTGGAACGCCGTTAATCAACAAATATCTGAAGCTTTACATCAACCCTTTTCATTTAATCACAAAGAGCAACTTCGTGGTTGTGACAATGAAAAGCGATTTTATATTGCCAATGACGATCACCGATATATCGTCAAAGTTGATTTGCTCAGTGCCTTAGAGCGATTTGAGTCTGAGTCAAAAGTTCGCGATCTATTAATCAGAGACAGCGACTTCTTGGTCGCAGACACCGTGACCATAGGCACCACATTGGAGTTCTGCTTTATGGTGCTTGAAGTTATCCCAAAACAAAGTGAACAAGAGAACTGGCAGGAATGTGGCGTATTGTTAGCAAAAATGCATAACAGATTCGAACAAGAGATGTTTGGGTTAGAGCAAGACAGTTACATTCATCACCTGGTTCAGCCCAATCAATGGCACAAAAAGTGGGAGACATTTTTTGCGGAAGAGCGCATCGGTTGGCAGTTGCAACTGCTCAAAGAAAAAGGCATTGAGTATGTTGATATTGACGATTTCGTTATAACCATTAAGTCACTGTTACCACACCACAGTAAACCGTCGCTACTTCATGGTAATTTTTGGAAAGGAAATATTTATTTCAGTGATGGCAAACCCTGTGTCGATAACCCGGCATGCTATTATGGAGATCGAGAAGTGGATCTCGCGATGAGTGAATTATTCGCACCGTTACCAGAATCCTTTTATGACGCATATCAAAATGTTTTCGAGTTACCAGTGGGTTACGAAATAAGGCGTCCGATTTATCAACTTTACCCTTTACTGTTACACGCTAATTTATATGCTGGTGACTATCTAAATCAGGTTCAAAAACGAGTAAATGAAATATTAAAATAGCGCTAATATCGCTTTCATAATTGCATTAGCTGCTATAATAAAGCGAGTGCAATGGCGATAGGCATTTGCCTTTTGGAGAGCTAAATGAAAGCGCTATATGAACAAAGAATCACATGCCCACACTGTGGTCACCATGTTTATGTAAGCCTTGATGCCAGCGAGGGCGACCAAGACTTTTATGAAGACTGTGCAGCGTGCTGCAATTCGATTCATTTTAATATGCATATAGATCAATCTAGAAATAAATTGGAGCTGCATATAGACAGTGATGACGAACAAATATTCTAGCTCAGATGTTTTCTTTACATACATCCCGCATTAGTCAGAGATTCAGAGTAGTTTATTTGGTATTTTGTTTACGCAAGTAGTTTTCTACCGTGGAGACAATCGTATAAGTTTGTTGGTCCACTTCAATATTTACTTTATTCCCTTCGCGCAGGCGTCCTAAATTTGTGATGTTTAAAGTTTCTGGGATTAGGTGCAACCAAAAGCCTTCATCATCAATTGCCCCCACGGTTAAACTCGCCCCATTAACGCAAATAAAGCCTTTGTACAAAATGAATTTTAGCCACTGCTCGGGCAACTTTAGATAGATCTTACAGTTATCTTCTTCGTTAATAATACGCTGAACCACTGCGGTGCAATGCACGTGCCCAGACACTATGTGACCACCAATTTCAGTACCGAATGTCACGGAGCGTTCTAAGTTAACCCGCGCGCCCCTTCTGAGCAAACCGAGATTGGTTAACTTCAATGTTTCATCAATCACATCAAAATAAACCTGACCAACCACATCTTGTCGATGAATTTCGTATTTAACAACGGTAAGACAGCAGCCGTTGATTGCAATACTCGCACCTATGTCTAAATGCGTTAAATATTCAATCCCAACAGATATTCCCAATCGCAGCACACCTTCTTTATGTGCTGTACTGATTACCGTAGCTTGCGTTTGTACAATACCTGTAAACATATTCGACCTTCACATTTAAAATCGCGCATATCATACAGTATTAATTAGACACTCAGAAGCGCCTCAGTAGCACAAAGCAAATGTTTTTAATCTAATTCGTCTCGATCGCTCGCTATACCTTAGCTCTATTGGTTACAATAGTATTTTTATCGGTGATAATTATGAAGTTTAGTCACTGGGAAAGTAAGCGCCTTTTACAACTTGCAACCCCCGTATTTTTTGCGCAAATTACGCTAGTCTTAATGTCTGTGGTTGATACCATGATGGCAGGTCAAGTCAGTGCTAATGACCTTGCCGCGCTTTCTATCGCAACTGGGGTTTGGAATCCGCTAACATTTTCCCTGCAAGGCCTGTTACTCGCTCTCACAGGTATCGTTGCTCACTGTCATGGAGCCAATGACCACAGTGGCATCAAGTACTACTTCCAACAAAGCATCTATTTGGCGCTCTTACTTACCAGCGTAGGATTTGCTTTAGCCGAGTTTACCCCTCTAGTATTCGAGCGCCTTGGTACTAGCGAATCTATCACCTCCCTTTCGCAGCAATACATCGACTTTGTAAAATGGGGTGTACTTGGGTTTTTGCTATTTTCTATTTATCGTAATGTGACCGAAGGAGTTGGTTTCACCAAACCAGCATTTTATATCAGCATTGTTGGTCTTATCGTCAATGTCTTTGCCAACTATGTGTTTATTTACGGAAAGTTTGGTATGCCAGCTTATGGTAGCGCAGGCTGCGGTCTGGCAACCGCTTTGGTATTCTGGGCCATGGCCATCTCACAATGGGTCTATTGTAACCGCAGCAGAACAATGCGTACGCTTTCATTACTTAGCGAATTTACAAAACCGCAGTTGTCAGGGGTCAGTTACATCGCGAGACTGGGCATCCCTATTTGCCTTGCTACATTTTTTGAAGTGACTCTATTTGCTTGCATTCCTTTGTTTATAGCTGACTTAGGTGCAATTGCCGTGTCCGGACATCAAATTGCGGCTAATGTCACATCAATGTTATTTATGATGCCCTTAAGTTTATCTATGGCGATTGCGATACGTATCGGTAATTTAGCTGGCCAACAGGCGCACGAGCAATTAAAAACAGCTATTTTTACGAGTTTTTGTCTAGCTGCTATCATTTCCGTGTTTATCGCTTTCATCACGCTCATTGGCAGAGACAGCATAGCGTGGCTATATACTAATAACGAAGATGTTGCGTTATTAGCGTCCAGTATCATAGTGTTAGCTTGTATTTACCAGCTACCTGATGCATTGCAAGTGGCTGCACACGGTGTTCTACGAGGCTTAAAATACACAAAGCCCATTACTTACATCACATTTGTTTCGTATTGGCTGGTTGGCTTCTCGCTCGGGTATATACTTGCTAAAACAGACTTTATTTTGCCTGCTATGGGACCTATCGGCTTTTGGATTGGCATCATCGTCGGCTTAACTGTTGCAGCTGTATTTTTATTACTAAGTGTGAGGGCTCGTCTTGCGTATATTTTGTCTGATAGTCAGTAGTATAATTTTGGCCGCGGGCTGTACGCCCGCGCCCAGTGAAATCTATAACGAATATCAACAAAGACTGGCTAACGTTGTTGAAAAAACAGCTGCAAGTCAGAATGTTACTTTAAAGCCTCTCGAAACCCCTAAGCTTGATAAGCCAATTTCCAACACAACGATTTCTTTTTTGGAGCTTGCTGCCTTAGACCATTGTAAGCTCATGAAAACCATCGCCGAGAACAACAACCAGCTTGGAAAAGTCAGGCAACCCAGTGAACAATTAAAATACGCAGTAAGATTTATCAAGCAAACACAAAACTGCTTGGCTGACTCTCCTAGCCTAGCGCCCGACTTAAAAACCAAACTCAATAACGCATTGACCGAAAAGCGCATGCAACTGCCGCAATATTTCAAACGCATGATATTCCATGAACGAGAATTAGCAAAAATGTCTTTGCTTGGCAGCCAAGAAATTGAATTAGAAGATCATAAAGATGCAATGAATGAGTCACTAGAGGCGCTCAGCCAGCTTGCAAATGCCTATCAGCAGATACGCACAGAGGGGTTTGATATTAATCAACTAGATGAACCAGACGAATTTACGCGCTCATTAGCTAAACTCAACAACAACTACTTTGTATCGCGCTTGATCAATTCAGTACGAAAACAAATCGCTTTGAATCAAGCAACCACACTTTGGCTCCATACCTTAGACGTTGACAATGAGCTGTGTAAGCCAGGTAGAAACCATCAACAAGCTAATATTATGAGTAATGTATTCAATCGATTTTATTTGTCTCAGTTACAGGCTTACCAATCTAAACTGGCTAATATGCTACAAAGCACGTCAGTACATTTACACGTCCTTTGGCAAAGCAGTGAGGAATTAACGACGTTATTTAACATTGAACACCCACACTCTTATTATCAACGACTTAAGATAAGTACAGTGGAGCATGTTAGATGGTGGCAAACATTTTACAAAACGTGCAAAATACAACCTTGATGGACAAAAAAACTGCAAACAAACAAAAATTTAGCAAACGCGCTTGATCCGATAGGCGAGTCGCTATATATTAGCCGCCGTTGCCTTGCAATGTAGTACGACCGTAGCTCAGTTGGTTAGAGCACCACCTTGACATGGTGGGGGTCGGTGGTTCGAATCCACTCGGTCGTACCAAATCTTCAATACAACCGTAGCTCAGTTGGTTAGAGCACTACCTTGACATGGTAGGGGTCGGTGGTTCGAATCCACTCGGTTGTACCATCTTTTCTTATAAAATTGTTATTCAGACACTTAGATAATGCACAATGTGCACGTTTTCACGCACACATCATGCTTTGTGTGACTCTCTATTACTTACTCAAAGTCAAACTGTAGTTACCCGCACCCGAGTACGAATACACGGTGATACGATAATAGCCACTTGCCGCTTGGTAATTAATAGATTCATTGGATGTCGGTGATTCAGATATCGCCGCTTGGACCCAACGTCCACCTTGCCAAACTTCTAGTTTTAAATCAAAATCAGCATTACTTGGACCTTCCAACGTCATATCCAACGTACCTCCGGCATATTGGAACCAAGTGCCATTAGGAACAATCGCTTGTTGACCATTTGCCAAATAGCCCGTGTACACGTCCCCTTTGGGAGGTGTTGTCTGACCGATTTCAAAAGACATAGTTTGAGCAACATCGCTGATATTACTGATAGATAAGCCTGAATCGCTACCATTCCACCAAAGTGCGTTTGTCCCACGACTACTCAAGCTATTTGGAAAGGTCGCCGAAAACTCACCAGCGACGTTATATAAATCGCTACTATCACCTCTATTTACTTTGTTTTCAGGATCGCGGTTACCATCTGCGTGCTCCATTTGCACATATGGATGCCATTCGTCTGAGTTGTTACCCGCACTATCAACGTGCCAAATTGCCAAACCTTCATCCAATTGCTCTGAGTTTTGACCTGAGCGATGAATCGTCTCAATATAAAATGCCTCATTGCGGTTACTTGGGTTTGTCCATTTATAAGACGCATTGCTACCTGATGTATGAGTCAACGTGCCCTTAGGTGCATTAGCATTGATTGCAGGGTTAAGCTCTGTGACTGTGTCCCAGCCAGCCAAATTTCTAAAGTGCGCCACAGGTGGTGTTGGTCTATATTTGTTGGTTTCACCGATTGCGCCAAAACCCATCACGCCAAAGCTGGCAACGGACCCCTGAGAACTGCCGTCATAGTCGTAGAGATCAGGCCAGTTTGTGATCAAGTGTCCTGATTCATGAACAAAGGTACCTATCGCTAAACTGTCTCTCATATCTGTTATTTGATAACGATCTGTACATACACCGTCAGCACAAAACCGAGGACTCAAACTTGCCATATGAGGCCATAAGCCTTTCGACCAACTGCTATCTGAATTACCAGCGTAAAAAATATTCAGCCCCTTGATTTGACGGTTACCGTTTACAGATAATGTCGAAAAATCAAAACCCTGAGTGTTTTCAAGCCAATTAAGTGCTTCTTTAATGAGCTCTTGTGAGCGAACGGTAGAAGTATATCTATCATCCGTATAATAGGACTTGTTTTTCTTCGCAGTGTAATACGCTGTGACGGTGTTGGTATAATCCAGCTTGCCACCGGAAACGCTTCTGAAATAACCTCTCACAGATTGGGCATTACCAAAATCACGGTAGTCTAAATCATTTAAGAATGATTCCACTTGTTGTTTACTGATGGTGCCTGCGAAGTCTGGGAAATCAATAATGATGGTCAAGCCTTTGATATTTCCACTAGATTGAGTCGAAAAATCATCCTGTGTCGACATTTCACTATGCGTTTGCATCAAATCATTTGAGGTGTGCAGTCCGTGACCAAGCATTCTGAGTTTTGCTGATTCGACTTTTCTAGCAATCGCTTTCGAACTTAAACTACGTTGCGCTGAGCGTATAGACACCGCCTTCTTCAATTTGTTACTCACCAGTACGCCTGTGGATACCAGTTCTTCCCCATCGTCAGAAACATTGGCATAGGCTAACCCATTGAGATTCTCATCAAACACGACCAAACGACCATCGGCTGAGCGTTGCAAAGCAAAATAATCATTACCATCTAGACTAATGTTCACCACTTCGCCATTGGGTTGTGTATAGCTGTAGTGATGATCTTTATAAGGGATCGCTGAATAGCTCAAGCAAGAAATTAAAGCTAAGGGCGCAATCGCGAGTTTAGTAAATCGATACATGTTGTGTTCCTATTACGGTTGATAGAAACATATTTTTAACACCAAAAGCACAGTTTATCAATAATTGAAACCCTATATTTATGGGTGTTAATAGAACAGTTTGTTCCTATATATGCAACTTTTATATCAAAGTATGTAAATATAAAAGCAACCTCAAACCATTCATTTAAAATAATTAAATACCAAGAAATCAACCACGAAGTTATTGGTATGTTTATCAATAATAAAAAAGGCCGCACAAGGCGACCTTTGTTAAGGTTAATTAAATAATTATTTAGGTGTTGCAGTTACCGTTAGTGTTACACCACTTGCTGCCGAGTAACCGTAAAGGTCAACATACCAAGTACCAGATTGTGGATTTTGGAAGTTACATGACTCGTTGTTACCGCTCTCGTAGGGACGACAATCATAGCTTGAAGTCGTTGACTGAGCACCATGAGTTACATATAGGTCAGCATCACCGCTGCCACCTGAGATTGCAACATTCAGGTCAGCATAACCTTCAACTAGGTCTAGCGTGTAACGTGTCCAGCTTCTGCGAGCCACGCTGATGTTGCTCTCAACTAGGTTGATAGGCTGCGCACCAGGCGTCGTCGTGTCACCGTCTGTGTAGCTAGCTACCAGTGATACGCCAGAGAATGCGCTGTAACCTTTTACCATTACGTGGTAAGTACCGCCAGATTGAGTCAATGAACAGTTCTCATTGTTTCCACCAGCGTAAGGACGACATTCGAAGTTTGAATCGCTAGGCTTAGAACCGAACTGTACATACAGGTCAGCATCGCCTGTGCCGCCGCTCATGTTTACTTTAACATCCGTTGCACCAGCTGGTACTTCGAAAGTGTAAAGCAGCTCTTCACCTTTAGAACCTGAAAGGCCAGTTTTTGCTACGCCATTCTCAAGCTCGTTGCCTGTTACCGGACCACCGTCACCAGCACAGCCTTTTTCAGTGATGTAGTCGATAGCAGCTTTAGTTTGCACTAGACCGTAACCGAATTTAACATCACGACCAGCAGCACCTAGGTCTTGCGCCGTCGCTGTTAATACAGTACGGATCTGCTGAGCTGTACAACTTGGGTGGTGACTCCACACCAATGCAGCTACACCAGCAACGTGAGGTGAAGCCATAGAAGTACCGCTCATTAAGCCGTAGTTACTTGGATCAAGGTTAACTGAAGCTGTCATGCCGATGTTGTTTAGCATTTGTGCGCCATCAGTATCTGTTACAGTTACAGCTGGGATCGTTGTTTGGTTAGTGTCACCTAAAGTACCACCAAATGAGCCAGCCGCGTTGTTGTAAATAATTGCGCCAACACCACCACTGTCTTCACAGTTTTTAACTTTGTCATGGAAAGAAATGTTACCACGTTCGATCAAACATACTTTACCACTTGCACCAGTATCAATCGCTTCACCTGTTGCGAAGTTATAAAGTGGCGCATTCGCATTACCTTGGTTTTCCATACCGTTTGAGTCATAAGACTGACCCGCAACGCTTAGAGAAACAACTGAGCCTAAGCCTTCAGGGTATGCTGAATTTACATCTACACCTGGTGCAGCAATCTCTACTTGGCTGTTCTTTTGCGAGAAGTCTGCCAAGTCTTTATTGCTATCGATAGCAGCAACTGACATTACTGAATCGTAAGACGCTGGATAGCTTTCTACGTCAGTTGTGTTTGTTGGTACACCATCGTTACCTGCCGCAGCGATAAGTAACATACCTGCGTCTGCAGCAGCTTGAATACCGTTACGTTCAGTGATGCTAGAACCTTCACCACCTAAACTCATGTTCACAACGTCAGAGCCAGCAGCCTGACATTTGTTGATTGCATCAACTAATTCTGAAGAGTAACCCCAACCATCGTCGTTAAATACTTTGATGATATGCATAGAAGGATCTGTACCGATAACACCACGAACACCGATACCATTATTCAACGCAGCAATTGTACCTGCAACGTGAGTACCGTGTGGACCACCGTGATCAAACCAGTTACCTGTGCCTGAATCACTTGTACCAGAGATAGTGTCACCACGTGCACCCATATCTTCATGAGGTAGGTCAAGACCTGAGTCGATCACACAGATTTTTTTACCACCGTTTGCAGCAGAAGCTACAGAATCGTCTACTAGATCAGCCTGAACCATTGCAATACCGTATGGTTGAGTTTGTGACATTAGACGACGAGGTAAATCTTCTTCGATATATTCAACCTGACTATCAGCACTCAGTGTTGCTAATTGTGCTTCGCTTAATTGTGCAACAACAGCATTCAAGCTCGCTTTAAACTTAGCATTTTGTATACCTAGTGTGGCCATACGGTTAGCAGCTGTTTGAGGCATATGCTCAGTAGCCATAGTGCCCATTCCTGACGCGATTGCGATATCATTGTTTTTATATTTAATGATGTAGCGCTTTGGTAATGGAGACTCTGCTTTTTCTGCAGTAAGTTTAAGTGGAGATGCCTGTAATGATGCAGATACCGCAAGCGATAACATCGTAGTAGCAAACAGTGCTTTATTAGTGGTTACTTTCTTCATAGGAATAATCCATGCTTGTTATTATTTTCGTAATGAAATGTATCAAAAAATAAAATAATTAACATAGCTAGCAACAATGCTTTGTAAAGAATTGTTAATGATTCCTTCATAAAAATATAAAAAACATATGATTTACAATGGGTTGAATTTTTTACATTGCAGTATTTGGGACTAGAATAAATACTCGACACACTAATAAAAGTATATTCGAGTACCCTTTTCGTTAACAACGATTACCTATAAAAGGAAAAACCACAACAAAACAGCAAAGAATTTTGCGAACAGTTACAACAAAGTTAAAAGTAAATTTTTCACTTTATTTATTATTCAAATTGACCGTGCCAACGACGTAGAAAGTTTTTCCCCTGTCGCAGGCCTAATAAATAATCATGTTGTAGCACTGCAACAGACGATCCCAACACCATGCTTTGTAACGGGCCATTTGGTGCTATTTGAATAATTTCCAGATCACTCGGAGGATTGTTAATGAATTCTAGCGCTTGAGAATATCTGCTTTGATGATAATGATATAAGTCAAGCATACGCTTTGACTGTTTAAGGCGGCTTATTACTGGCTTCAACCTGTCTAATATTGGCATAGTACCGTTATGGTGTTGTTCAAATGTCCGGATCACAAGAATTTTTCGTGCCCCTTGCTTGTAAGCCCACTCTACTGGTAATGGATCTGCTACGCCCCCATCCATATAATTGCGCCCCGCAATATTGACGCCCCCTTGATATAAAAACGGTATTGCACTTGACGCCTTTAAATGGTCGAGCATGTTGTCGTGCCAAGTGTGCAGATAAGTTGCCTCAAGTGTTTGAGCGTCGGTGGCTACAGCATAAAAGTGATTGTCTTTGGCAAGATAAGTAGCATTGGTGATCATCTTTAATTTAGGAGTATGATTGACCTGAGTAAAATACCAATCTAAATCAATTACTTTACCGCCTGTTAAAAACTTACTCGGCTTAAAAAAGGTATCAGCTGTTGTTAATTCTTGAATCGCGTTTCGTGCGCACTGACGCGCTCGCGCTGAATAGGCCGCCAAATTTTGCGCCCCAGCCGAAACACCTATTTTTAAATGAAATGGCCAAAAATTATTTTCAAGAAAAGCATCTAATACACCAGCGGTGAAAATACCTTTTTGTCCTCCACCCTCTGCAACCAACGCAAATTTCTGTTGCTCAGGGCACGGTGCTTGACTTGTGTTCAAAGAGAGTTCTGCTTGCATGTTTGACCCTATAAATTATTTTATATCTGTTCAAACGTCACACAATTAAAGCTTGCTATTGAATATACTGACTATTATAACATGTCGTAATTCTATTCAAGTGAGCACTTTGTACAGCTTGTGCGGCTTCTTTTAATTTTTTAACGTAGCTTTTTGGTGCATTTTTATGTGCTGCTAAATACAGTTGAGCACTCAACGTTGGGACACTTAAAACCAACTTCCACTTGTGTTCAGTCCCCATAGCCTGCGCCATTTGCTCCACAAAACTTTGTGCACCAAATAAAAAATCTATTCTGCCTTTTTCCAGCAAACCACCAGCTTGGTTTAAACTACTTAATGACACCAAATTTGATTTTTTAAACCCTTCATTTTGTAAATATTGTTCTGACGGTTGGCCCGTTCCTACCCCCACAATGTAATGCTTGAGATTATTCAACGAATAATGGGGAGCAGGAGTAACATTGCCTGAACGCTGATAAAAGCCAACTTTTAACTCGCAAAGCGGCATTATCCATTGATAGTGTTTTTCCCTGTCAGTTGAACGGGCCAGTGAGTATAAAAGTGCAGTGTTAGACTCATGAGCTTGTTGAACGGCTCTATACCAAGGTAGTACATGTATTTGATAGTCTATTTGTGTCTGAGCCATCAACAGTTGTACCATAGCTGTCGCTCTGCCAACAACTTCACCACGTTCCCCCAAAAACTGATATGGCGGAAAGTGCTCAGTGTAAATATCGATTTTATCTGGCACAAACGCGCCACAATATGCCGAAATCATCCCTAATACAGCCCAAATAAGAGATTTCATCGTCTGGAATTACCGCTGTACTTTCTTTTAAGTATAACGCAGCGTTGTGATCTTGATAGGCTGGGTGCAATTTTTGCGGTAATTGGACGTTAACGTCCGATCGATTTTTAAGATAGGGTGTATTTTGAATTCTCTAACTTTATAGATCTGATATATATGAGCCCGAAGTAATTATCTTCGGGCTTATATATCTAGTTAGAAAACTATGCTTTGGCTTTTGCAGCACGTGACTGATGAAGTTTTTTATAACTGTCGATAAGTCTCTGATGCCTATCCAGACCATCCAAGTTCATATTTGTTGGCGTCAGGCCGAAGAAGCGAACCTCTCCATTTACCGACCCCACAACGTTGTCCATCACTTCTTTACTAAACATGCGTTCAAAGTTTACGATAAAATCTTCAAGCTCAAGTTCTTCATCCAGTACAACCTCAAGCACGGCATGAACGGCTTGATAAAATAACCCTCTTTGTACGGTGTTATCGTTGTATTGTAAGAAAGACTCTACTAAATCAATGGCTTCTTCAAGCTCTCCCAACGCCAAATATATCAAGATTTTTAATTCAAGAATGGTCAATTGGCCCCAAACCGTGTTCTCATCGAATTCAACACCAATGAGCGTGATGATATCAATGTAGTTATCAAGCTGACTTTCTTCTAAACGTTCAACCAAACTGACCAGTTGGTCATCATTCAAGCTATGAAGGTTTAGGATGTCTGAGCGGTACTGCAGCGCTTTGTTGGTATTATCCCAAATCAAGTCTTCAACTGGGTACACTTCCGAGTAGTCTGGCACCAAAATTCGACAAGCCACACCGATGTCTGAAAACTCAGCCACATAACACTCTTTACCTAAACTTTTTAGAATGCCAAATAATGTTTCGCATTCTTGTTCATTGCTACCCGAAAAGTCCCATTCACAGAATTCATAGTCATGCTTCGCACTGAAGAAACGCCACGAAATCACGCCGGTTGAATCAATAAAGTGCTCAACAAAGTTCTCAGGCTCTGATACCGCCATACTGTTAAAAGTAGGCTTTGGCACATCGTTTAGCCCTTCAAAACTACGGCCTTGTAATAGCTCTGTTAAACTGCGCTCTAGCGCTACTTCAAAACTTGGATGTGCACCAAAAGAAGCAAATACCCCGCCCGTTTTAGGATTCATCAGGGTGACACACATTACCGGAAATTGCCCACCTAAAGAGGCGTCTTTAACCACCACAGGGAAGCCTTGTTCTTCCAATCCTTTAATGCCAGCAACAATGCTTGGATATTTATCTAACACTGACTTAGGAACATCTGGAAGTACTATTTCTTGCTCTATGATTTGGCGTTTAACCGCCCGCTCAAAGATCTCAGACAAACACTGTACTTTTGCTTCGTTGAGGTTATTACCCGCACTCATTCCGTTGCTTAGAAACAAGTTTTCAATCAAATTTGATGGGAAGTAAACCGTTTCACCATCAGAGTGGCGCGTGTAAGGTATAGAACAAATACCTCGCTCCGTATTACCCGAGTTGGTATCAATTAAATGCGAACCTCGTAACTCACCTTCAGGGTCATAAATTTCACGACAGTATTGATCTAAAATCCCCTCTGGCAATGAATCATCGTCAGTTAGCTTAAACCATTTTTCGTTTGGATAATGAACAAACTCTGCGTTTGCAATGTCTTGGCCCAAAAACTGATCATTGTAAAAAAAGTTACAGTTCAGACGCTCTATAAACTCACCCAACGCGGAACACAAAGCGCTTTCTTTAGTTGCACCTTTACCGTTGGTAAAGCACATTGGTGAAGCAGCGTCACGAATATGTAAAGACCACACATTTGGCACTATGTTACGCCATGATGAGATCTCGATTTTCATGCCTAGCTCGGCCAAAATCTCGGTCATATTTGCGATAGTTTGCTCAAGTGGTAAATCTTTACCTTCGATAAAGGTACTCGACTGTTCATCTGGTTTAACCATCAACATAGCCTGAGCATCTTGGTCTAAACTTTCAACCGTCTCAATTTTAAATTCAGGGCCAGTTTGCACCACTTTTTTAACCGTACAACGGTCTATTGAACGTAAAATACCCTCTCGGTCTTTATCAGAGAGGCTTTCTGGTAACTCAACTTGGATCTGAAAGATCTGATTGTAGCGGTCTTCAGGATCGACAATGTTGTTTTGAGACAGTCTAATCCCCTCGGTTGGGATGTCACGGGCATTACAGTATACCTTCACAAAATAAGCGGCACACAACGCAGAAGACGCTAGAAAGTAATCAAAAGGGCTTGGCGCAGAGCCATCCCCTTTGTAGCGAATTGGTTGATCGGCAATAACTGAAAAGTCGTCAAACTTTGCTTCTAATCTCAGGTTATCGAGAAAATCTACTTTAATTTCCATTACAGGATCCCATGTTTTCGTGCTGACGTGCGCAAGGCATTAATCATTGATACGTCATTCATTAAAATCTTATGACGCCAATTATCTGCTTTTTCGCTTCAATAGTCTTGGGTTTATTAAAAAAAGCTTCAATTTATCGCTTTTTTGATAGGTTTTTGTGGAAGTTTGTTTTCTCGGTTGAGTATGACACATCGGTGCTCTGTGTTGTGCAAGTGCCAAAGTCGCTTTTGCAATCCAAGCTGCAACATTCATTCGATGCAAATTAGATAAGTTTACCAAGCGACTACAACAGGCTGGCGACAACATGGCATTAAAACATGTCTTCGCCTTCAACACGCTTTACTTTATATCTGTCGATCAACTCGTCCATGTCCATGGCTGACTCTGCAATGCTTGAAGCGGCAATGGCAATTTGTTCAGTACCTGCGACATTTTCAGTGGCTTTTTGAAAAATATCAGTGATATTTTTACTCACCTCTTCGATAGCATCGCTCTGCTGCTTGGTGCTGATAGAAACAGACTCAGTAACTGATTCTACTTGTTTTGCCTGATCAACAATTTTACTCAGCGCAAACTTGATTTCCTCCGCTTGCGCCGCACCTCTCATAGCATTGTCTTTACCTTGTGTAATAACATTAGAAGCCTGTTTTGAGCTAGTTTGTAACTCAGAAACCAACGCTGAAATCTCTTCGGTTGATTGTTGTGTTCTGCTTGCCAAGCTTCTTACTTCATCAGCCACAACAGCAAATCCTCGCCCTTGCTCTCCGGCGCGAGCGGCTTCGATGGCGGCGTTTAGCGCTAACAAGTTAGTCTGTTCAGCTATACTCTTTATCATATCAACCATGCCTGAGATACTACCAACCCGTTCATTTAAATCATCCACTGTCTGCGCTGATCTTGCCATGTCCTCAGACGCTTGTTGAATAATCTCTACCGCATTCGATACGACTTGCTGCCCAGACAAAGACTCTGCAAGAACCTGCTTCGCATAATCAGCGTTTTCAGTCATCGAGTTAGCAATAACCTGAACATTGGCGCTCATTTGCTCAGCAGCGGACGCGATTGTTTGGATCCCTGTTTGCTGTTCAATTAAATTCATTTGGCTTTGACTTATTGCCACTGCTGTTTCATGTGTTGATGTGGCAATTTTCTTCGACGCTCGGCTAAATGATATTAAATCGGCTTCTATTTCACTGGTCAGCTGATTGATCTGCTGCGCAGATTGCCCTAACTCATCCAAACTAATGACACCAATTTCATGCATCAGATCTTTCTTGGTAATAGCGATTGTTATGCCTTCAGCAATCATTTTCGACTGATTATAACGAACTTGGATAGACAGATATAAGCCTAACGTAACGATTACCCCAACCAATAAAATCCCAAGCTCAAATACCAACATCATCAAAGCGTTATACTGAATTTCTCGCGCGGTTTCATTGATCAACGACAAAGCCTGTTCTTCTGCGCTTTTTAATGCATTAATTCGCTGTGTTGCCTTGTCAAACCATTGCTCGGGAATCACCCCAAAGTTGCTGTCATTGGCTGATGCTATATTTCTATACTCATCGACTTCTTGCATTGCACGCTCTCTGAGTGCAGTATCAAACACCGCGCGAATATCGCTAGGTGCCGCAGAGAGAGATTCATGCAAATAAACTTGCTGCTTTGAAAGTAATTCAACAAATTTTGATCTGAGTTGATTGGTGAATTTATCTTGCCCAAAAACATTAGAAAGCACGGCTCGTTCTATGCCAGCGGACTCTTTCGCACTGCTAAAATTGTAAAGAGAGGTCAGCTTTGCAACCATCTTGGGGTTATCTGTTGTCTGTGCTGCTAGCTTTACTAAACCAAGCGCATCAGCATTCGCATCACTGTAGAACTTGATAGCTTCAGGTAGCGATACAGATAAACTACTTACTCGTGTTCTCATTGATGACAAACTCGTTAGTTTAGCCAGATACCTATTGAGTGATTGTCGAGTATCAGGTTCCAGATCCCAATCTTTCGCCTGCTCGTTTAATCGACTTAAAAACTTGTCTGTCTCACTTCGTTGTTGCGACAGCCGATTGGAAAATTTCGCTCCCTGTGTGCCAATAAACCCAGCTGACAGGCCGCGTTCTTTTTGGCTTTCATGAACGAGTTCAAGCACTACTTTGCTCATTAATGCATTGTTTTCAGTTATTGATGCATCTTGCATTTCACCCACCGCAACCGACGCATCATAAGCAATGACAATTCCCAACAACATACAAGGTAATAACACGACAAGGGTCAGGTACTTTGAAATCCAACGCGAAACAGTGTTTAACATGTGGTAAGCCTTAATATTTTCGGATGAGGGCTATACAACATTACGTTACTAAGTATTGTTGGGATCTCTAATTTGTAAAATTTTTACTACTTAATTCTGTACTGAGCAATTCAAACCCTGTATATCACTGAACGATCTAATATGGGCTATTTACAACTCACTGGTACTTTTAGCAAAAAAATTTATCCGTGAGTGCTCGTCCCAAAAAAATAACCATCACTCAGAGTCAGTTTTTCAATGTATGTGTAATTTGCAACACTTGTTTAGTAAAGAAGCTCCTCAATTGCCGTCAGTTTACACCGCGTTTTACCACTCCTCTTGAGTGTGTGATAATATGTTCTGGTCGCTTTTTGTTTACAGGGTTTCTCGTTTTGCATCCGACACAGTCTTGGTTAACGCCAAATACACACTTTAAAAATACAAATGTACATTTATCGCACTTGTTGAACACACTTAGTGTTTTTATTACTCGCCAAAGGCAAACTCAATTCAGCTCAAAGGCCCTTTAATTACAATGAATAATAACAACCAAGGGAATTTAAACAGTGACTCAACTATGCCAACCATCTTTTGGCATGATTATGAAACTTGGGGGGCATCGCCGCAAAAAGACCGCCCAAGCCAATTTGCAGGCATCCGCACTGATTTGGATTTAAACATTATTGGTGAGCCGCTCATTGAGTACTGTAAGCCCGCACCTGATTACTTACCACATCCAGAAGCCTGTTTAATAACGGGTATCACACCACAACACGCGCTAAAACACGGTCTAATTGAGGCCGAGTTTATGGCAAAAATTCATGCTGAATTTAGTCGTCCGGATACCTGTGTTGCAGGTTACAACAGTATTCGCTTTGACGATGAAGTAACACGTTACAGCTTATATCGTAACTTTTACGACCCCTATGAACGTGAATGGCAAAACGGAAATAGTCGCTGGGATATTATCGATTTAGTGCGCGCCTGTTATGCATTGCGCCCTGAAGGTCTCGAATGGCCTTTAAAAGAAGATGGCACACCAAGTTTTAAACTTGAACATCTGACCGTGGCCAATGGCATTGAACACGGCGCTGCCCACGACGCATTGAGTGACGTCACTGCCACGATTGCCTTGGCCAAATTAATTAAAGAAAAACAGCCCAAATTATTCCAGTTTTTCTTCGGCCTAAGACATAAAAAGGCCCTACTTGATATGATTGATGTGTACAATATGCAACCTCTGGTACACACCTCGTCTCGTATTCCAGCAACACAAGGGTGTACAACCTGGGTGGCTCCGATGAGTTTTCATCCGGTGAATAAAAATGCCGTAGTCTGTTTCAATCTAACTCATAACCCTCAGGTATTGCTTGACCTATCTGTTGAACAACTTCGCGAGCGACTCTATACCAAACACAGCGACTTGGTAGAAGGTGAATTACCGACAGGTTTAAAGCTGGTACACGTTAATAAGTGCCCTATTTTGGCGCCAGCCAAAACACTACTCCCTGAAAACGCAGCGCGTTTAGGCATAGACAGAGAGCAATGTCTTGAGCACCTAAAAATACTAAAAGCACATCCTGAGCTAAGAGATAAGGTTGCGCAAGTATTCGCTGAACAAGGTGATTTTAGTGCAACAACCAATCCTGATTATCAATTGTACAACGGTTTTACTAGTAAAGCTGACAAGGCAAAGTTTGCCATTATTCGCGATGCTCAACCACAAGCACTTGGCTCTTTAAATTTGAGTTTTGATGATGCTAAATTTGTACCTATGCTGTTTCGCTACAGAGCACGTAACTGGCCTGAGACGCTCTCCCCGCAAGAGTTGGATAATTGGCGTAAGTATTGCCAAAATAAGTTAATGCATGGTGAAGATAACCCGTCAATTAACGCCGAAGACTTTATGTTAACACTGGAAAATCTGGTCCATGAAAATGAAGGTAATGAACGGAATCTAGGTATCTTAAAAGCTTTGTACCACTACGCTCAAAGCCTATAATAAAACGCCGAACTAAGTTCGGCGAAGGTAGTGATTATTTTTTGTCATGTATGGCATCTAGTCTCGCAAGTAGGCTAGATGTGTCGTAACGTCCACCGCCCAAGGCTTGAACATCTGCGTAGTATTGATCAACCATAGCCGTGAGAGGAAGAGAAGCGCCATTGTTGCGTGCTTCATCAAGGGCAATCCCCAAATCTTTACGCATCCAATCTACCGCAAAACCAAACTCGTACTCCCCAGCCAACATGGTTTTATAACGGTTTTCCATTTGCCATGATCCAGCAGCACCTTTTGAGATAGTTTCTATCACTTTTTCACCGTCTAGACCCGCCTGCTTTGCAAAATGCAACCCTTCGGCCAATCCTTGTACCACACCTGCAATACAAATTTGATTTACCATTTTACAAGTCTGTCCGCTGCCGACTTTACCAAGTAACTGTGAAAAACGACTGTAAGCAGACATGACTGGTTGGACACGCTCAAATGTTGCATGTTCTCCACCAACCATCACTGTGAGTACGCCATTTTCTGCTCCTGCTTGACCACCAGATACTGGCGCATCCAAGAAAGCGACCCCCTGCTCAGCAGCTTTATTTGCAACTTCAATCGCAACTTTAGCGGATGTAGTTGTGTGATCCACCAAAACAGCGCCAGCATTCATCCCAGTTAACACGCCCGACTCGCCATAAACCACAGAGCGTAAATCGTCATCGTTGCCTACACATAAAAATACAATGTCCGCACCTTTGGCTGCGAGCGCAGGTGTCGTTGCGTAGTCCCCGCCATACTGAACGGCCCAATTCTCGGCTTTGGCTGTAGTGCGGTTATAAACACATACTTGATGACCCGCATTAGCTAAATGGCCAGCCATTGGGTAGCCCATTACACCTAATCCGATGAATGCTAATTTCATTGACATAATTCTGTCCTATTTGACTGATATGGTATCGAGAATGGAGTTTTTATACCTAAGTCAAACAGATATAGCAAATAAAAAGCAACATTATCCATGAAAGATATTAACATTATAATTAGCGAGCAAGGAGTCTAACGCTATGGAAACTATACATCGTTACAGCGTTCAGCTTATTAATGGCGAAACGCTCGCGTTAAAACAACTACTAGGCAAAACAGTATTGATCGTGAACATCGCCAGTAAATGCAGTTTTGCAGGTCAACTCAGTGCATTGGAGAAGCTATATCGACAATACAAGGCCTATGGCTTCGAGATTTTGGCGTTTCCTTGCAACCAATTTGGCCGCAATGAGCCTCTTGAAGGCGCAATGCTAAACGAGTTCTATAAAAGTCATTTCGGTTTAACATTTAAGGTCTGTGACAAAATTCAAGTTAATGGTCCTGATGCGCACCCTCTTTTTAACTATCTGAAATCTAACACAAGAGGAATCGCACAAAACCGCGCAATTAAATGGAACTTTACCAAGTTTTTAGTAAACTCTCAGGGAGAGTTAGTTTCTCGATATGCGCCGAGAACCAAACCAGATACCCTAAAACCCGTGATTGAGAGCCAAATAAATGATGAAAGTAGCCCTATTCAGTTCGCAAAACTATGAAAAACCTTTTTTCAAGCAAGCATTGAGTGAACACTCAGATATAGAGCTTCATTATGTTACTGAATCGCTAAACGAGCAAACTGTGGCATTGTGTCTGGGTTTTGATGCTGTGTGTGTTTTTGTTAACGATATCTTAAATGAGATTGTCATTTCAAAGTTGGCTGAACTTGGTATTAAAGCCATTGCACTGCGCTGCGCTGGATTTAATAACGTGGATTTAAAAGCGGCTAAATCGTTTGGAATTAAGGTCGTTAGAGTGCCAGCATATAGCCCAGAAGCAGTGGCGGAACATTGTATTGCACTGATGCTCACGCTAAGTCGCAAAACACATAAAGCCTATAATCGCGTGCGCGAAGATAATTTCGATTTAAACGGTTTGTTGGGTTTTAACTTGCATAATAAAACTGTTGGTGTCATTGGTGCAGGCAAGATTGGCCAAGCATTAATATCGATTCTTAATGGCTTTGGTGCAAATGTATTGGTTTATGACCCAAACGTAGGTGAAGGTTCATATACCCTCACCACTTTGGATATGCTTTTAGAACAAAGTGATATTATTACCCTACATTGCCCACTGACAGATAGTACCCATCATATGATTGACGACAACGCTTTTGCTAAAATGAAACAGGGCGTTATGTTGATAAACACCAGTCGAGGTGCACTGATCGATACTCAGGCTTGTATTCGAGCATTAAAAAACCAAACTTTAGGTTATTTAGGCTTGGATGTGTACGAACAGGAGTCTGAGCTATTTTTTAAAAATCGCAGTGATGAAATTATTCAAGATGACATATTTTCACGGTTAATCAGCTTTCCAAATGTACTTGTTACAGGTCATCAAGGCTTTTTCACACAAGAAGCATTGGAGCAAATCGCAGCAATAACATTAGCAAATTTAAATGAAGTAGCACAAGGCAACTCACAGTTAACCAATCAGGTACTTTGAAGCGGTTCTCAACGAGTTCATGGAGTGCTCGTTGAGAACAATAGTGTGCTAATCCTGATTTTAGCTAAGTAATAATACCGCTACACCAACAAGCGCAATACAACCGCCCATTAGCATATTAAATGTAATGGGCTCTCGTTTTATAAAGCCTATCGTCATGACCATCAACGGTGCAGTCGCAAAAATAGTTTGGGCAATGGCTGGATCGGTATATTTAACCGATAACAGTTGTAACCACAGACCAATAAAGGTCCCAAAAAAGATCGCTGTAAATAACCAACGCCTACCATCAACTCCCGTCATCCGCATCGCTTTGCTAAAGCTTTGATCTCTCATCCAAGCTACAACTACGGCAACCGCTAACGTACCACTTAACAACCTGATAAGCGCAGCCCACAGGCTACTAACCCCTTCCTCTTGCATAGCGCCTTTTGACATTACCATTCCTGCGGCTTGGCATAGTGCTGCTAATAATGCGAAAGCTAACCCCTTGTAATATAGCTGCTTTTCCACTGCTGGTAAAAGCTGTCTTGGCTTAACAGCAATAAGTACACCCAACGTAGTAATTACTATGCCCATCCACGCTTGTAGTGATAAATGTACCCCCAGCATAAAAATATTGAGCAGTCCTGCAATGGCTGGGGCAAAAGATTCAATAATTAGCGTTCTTGCGGCGCCAATATTACGTAGTGCCGCAAAATAAGCACTATCACCTATCGCAATGCCGAATATGCCACTGGCTATTAGCCAATACCAGCTAGTTATTTGTTGGGGCAGCAGCCCGTCTCTTAATACTAAAATGGCAACCAACATCATCAGACCGGCGATTAATCCTTTGCAAAGATTTAATTCCAGCGGTGACAAATGATGACTAAAGCGTTTATATAAAATAGTGGAGCTTGCCCACACTCCTGCGGCTAATATTGCCGCAACCTCTCCAACACCCATGAAAAATATCTATATTCAATTTTTAGGCAATTATGAAGGTGCTAGCAGTGATTACAAGTAAATCCGCTGAGCCGATAAGCCCCCCCCTCAGTATACTCACATTTTAACCCACTAAATTTATGATTTTTATAAAATTACACGCTAGACTTAGGTTTACCATCTCTACAATACGAGTACTTAATGTGTCGGTACATAACTACCTATTTATCGTCTTTTTGCTATTGCTTCCGCCTATCACTCAGGCACAACAATGTCGACAAACCGTCAAACTTGGCTTGGTCGATGATTGGCCACCTCTTACTTATTTTCATAACGGTGAGGCCGCTGGACTAGATATAGAAATTGCCAAAAAAGTATTCAATCGTATCAATGTATGCTTAACCTACGTAAAGCTTCCATCCAGTGCTCGGGCGTTAGAGCAAATGGAAAGTGGTCAAATCGATGTGGCAGTCATGGTTAGCTACACACCACACAGAGCGAAATATGGCTACTTTTCAATACCGTACCGCCAAGAAAAGATGAGGTTATTTAGTCTAGCACCTCCCCGACCTCTAGGTAGTCTCGCGCAGTTGCTTGATGAAGCAAATTCCGTGGGCCTGAGTATTGGCTCGTTTTATGGTGAAGAACTGGCTGCATTAGCGCGCAACCCCAAGTATCAACAACAACTAGTTGGAATTTCTAGTGCGAGTCGGCGTTCAGATATGCTGGTAAGAAAGCGTGTCGATTTTATTATCGATGATCTAATAACTGGCTTGTACATTACTAAAATCAAGGGCCACAGCCAAATCAAACCTTGGCCATACGTTGTTCATGATAATGAAGTACATATTTTACTTAGACGAACGCCAGAGAATAAGGCGCTAATGAATGAGATAAATCAGGCAATAGCCAAACTGCAGAGCGAAATAAACAAACTGGTGAGCGATTACACTCATCATTAGTATCAGGCGCTAGATAACCAACTTGCTATTATCCGTTATGTGAATAGCGCGGTCCATTGCTAGGATCAGTTCACTTACTTGTTGCTCAAGCGCATCATTGTCAATTCTTTCTTTGAGCATTTTATCAATTTTTGATGCAATATTCTGAATTTCAGTGCACTCAAACATCCCCGCAGTCCCCTTAACTGCGTGTACAGAGCGCCCTAAGCCATCGATATCATGATATTTCATCTGATTCTGTATCTGCACTTTTTGCTCATAAAGGCCTGAAATATATTTACTTTTAAGCTGTTCAAACTCCTCATTTGGAATATCAATATCATCCGACACAGAAATATTAAGATAGTGGCTGATTTTTTTACTAAATTCATCCCTGTCTATTGGCTTGGCTAAATGATCGGTAAACCCAAGCTTGAGGTATCGCTCTACTTCGTGTTGCATGGTATTTGCGGTCAACGCCAGAATAGGAGCAGTACACCCTGTTGCTTGTATAAAGTTCAACGCCTGCTCTCCATCCATTACGGGCATTTGTATATCCATCAAGATCAAGTCAAAATCTTTGTCTAAAGCAGCTTGAACTGCCAATTGGCCATTTTCTACAGCCGTTACATTTAAACCCATTCTTTCTAAAATACGTTGTATCAATCGACTATTATCACTATGATCTTCAGCAAGTAATACATCCCCTTTTAATTCACGGTTGTTTTCATTCTGATGAATGTCGCATACAGGAGATTGACTTAGAATAGCTTCTTCCAAACTGTTCACCCAGCGTGTATTTTCCGTTGTGAATAACCCTAGCGTTAGCGTAAATGTAGTGCCGGAGCCCACTTCACTTTCTACGGTTATATCGCCGTTGAGTTTGTTAGCTAAGTTTTTAGAAATGTTGAGTCCAAGACCCGTCCCCCCATACTTACGAGAGGTCGATGAATCGGCTTGATAAAAAGCACTAAAAAGCTCTTTTTGTTCTGTTGAAGTCATACCGATCCCGGTATCTTTTACTGATATTTTCAACACATCTTCTGAACACGCCACATCTAAGGTAATTTTTCCAACAGAAGTAAATTTCAATGCATTAGAAGTTAAATTCAACAAAATTTGTCTTAATCTAGTAGGGTCGATCACAATGAAATCTGGCAACGGAAAAGTATAATGCAGCTCAAACTCAAGCCCTTTATCTCTTATCTGTTTGCCTAATAAAGACTCAACATGAGCAATAGATTTAAACAAATTGGCTTCTATGAGTTCAATTTCCAACCTATTAGCTTCTATTTTAGACATATCCAAAATATCATTTATCAGACCCAAAACATGCCGAGAGTTTTGCAAAATCACATTTATGGCGTGATTTCTCTCATGAGGTTTGATGTCGCCAAGTATTATGCCATCAGCATAGCCAATGATGGACGTCATTGGGGTTCTGATCTCATGACTCATATTGGCTAAAAAGCGGCTTTTGGACTCGCTGGCATCCCTCAGCTGAGATGCGAGTTGCTCTAATTCGTAGGTACGTTTCAGCACCTTGGTTTCAAGGTTTTTATTCAACTCAACGTTTTCTTCATTTGTGAGCCTGAATTTATCTGCAACAGCAAACGCAAGTAACATTGCATCCAGCGCTGTACCAACAAGACCCAGTAAATATAAATTCAGCGTAGACGGTGGCAAAATACCTAGGTTAGTTAAATTGCCAATCATGTTAGGCACCATCATAGCTATGTACGCAAGTACGAAGTACCTAGCTGGTTTAAACCCTTCGAGTAAACGCAACACGCCAACATACATGCCTAAGCACAATGCGCTCCCAGTCATCACCGTAGCCCACAAAAAGCCAAAGCCTGGAAATAATATACTAAACGGTAAACCTAAAGCTGAAATTATACCTAACCAAATTGATGTAACTGACAGATTTGGATGCGTTTCCCTTAATTTTAACAAGCTATTGTAAAAGAGAATGTTAGTGATTGGGGCTAACGTAAAACCAAGCCAATGCAAATGTGCAGAGTACAAACCAAATAATTGGTCAGAGATATGAAAGAAATGGCTCCAACTATAGACCCAAACAGCAGCAAATAGCGCAAAATATAAATGGGTTAGATCCTTTGAACCTATGTAAATCAATAAGTTGTATAAACCTAGAATAATACCAACACTGAAGCACAGCGTCATGAGCAGGTTTTCTTTAATAACTAACTGATTAAAATCTTTCGTAGGTTTGATGACTAACTTAGTCGGTGTATAAAAAAAGTCACTTTCAAATACAGTAACTAAGTAATATTTTGTATTAGGCTTAAGGTGTATGGTATTACCATAATGAAATGCAAATTCATTCTGATTTTTTCCACCAGAAAAATAACGCTGAACATCACCATACTCGCTGTATATTCTTGTCTCGATGTTTGCCAATACAGTATTGTAGGGATACAACACCAAATCGTTTAGATTAGACTCATTGGTTATCTGTGTAACCAGCCAATAGCGACCGGAAAACAACGCCCTAGATGGTAAGGGCTGCAAGCTATTCGCCCACTCATCCACCGCAAAGAAATCGGCAGGAAAGCGAGTACTCTCCTGCGAAACAAGGAGTCGTGCGTGATCATGCAAATTAACATCTTGTTTATCTACCGAATACTCAAAAACATCAGCGGTGCTATAGTTCGCAAACATAGAACCGACAATGAAAATCAGTATTCGTATCAATGAACGCATAAGATGCCTTAGCTTTTTAAGTGCCCCAGATCGAGCACAGTTAAACAGAGGTCTGTTCAATCAACCCCTTAAAACCGATAGCTCACGTCAAGCCCAACCCGACGACCTTCTCCTTTGAAGTCTTCAAGCATACCTAAAAAATTTCGTAAATCGAACTTTAAGTGACTGTATTCTTCATCAAACAAGTTTTTTGCCCATATATTCGCCTGCCATTGTTCGGCTTCATATTGGGCATTCATTCGCCACAATACATAGCCATCTTGCTTTGCATAATCAGTCTGCAACTGATCGAAGTAATATTCTGATTGGTAATCAAAACCAAGACTTGTTTTCAAAGTACCTGACGCTATGTTGTAAGAGTAGGAAAGTTCACCATTAATATTCCACTTTGAAGTAAATGGCAGCCGATTATTAGTAAGTGAAACACCCACCGGATCAACAAATTCTTCAAATTCAGCATGAGGGATATAGCCAACACCAAACTGTATCTCTAGTTGCTCTGTTGGCGCATAGAACATATCAGCCTCAGCACCATAAATCTTGGAATCAGCGACGTTTTCTAGCAGCTGTAATGGCACGGCACCTGGCACTTTAGAAGGCTGATTCATAAATACTTGCTGATCTTTGTAGTCATAATAGAACAATGCGGCATTGAACCTAAGTGACTGCTCAGCAAATAACAACTTAGTACCTAGCTCATGGGCATTAAGCTTCTCAGCACCATAATCGCTTGTTCTGCTTGCTCTGGACTAGACAAATATCCGCCGTTGTATCCACCACTTTTAAAACCGTTGGCAAAGCTGTAATAAACCATTTTATTTGGCGCTAGTGTGTAATTAATAGCGACCTTACCCGATAAACCATTGTCATCGTTGCGTCCAATCACATGATAAAACGGTAACACCACATCAGTTGCGCTATTTGGGTCAAACACACTAATGTGCGAAAGTGAATCATATTCTATGGTTTCATCGCTATATCTGAGCCCAAACGTCAATGTTGTATCAGACCGCCATTGCCATTCATATTGCGCAAATGCAGCTAACACTTTAGTTCTTATGTCATTGTCATACATGAAAGTTGCCGAGTTTTGGCCATTTTCGCCACCTCTTAGTACACGGAGAATATCATTGTAGTTATCCTGATAGATGCGTTCATCTAAATGAAAGAAGCCCGAGGTTAAATAACCTTGCTCATATTCTCGATGATAACGAAGCTCATTATTGAGTAACTCCGTTTTTAGTCCCAGATTCCCTTCACATGCCTGCAAAGGTGAACCATCACAGTTGAAAGCATGCTCCCTATCTAGGCGGCTAAAAGCGTTGATCCATACTAAGTGAGACTGTTCACTTAACTGATACTCAACTTCCGCAGTCCATCCTTTACCGATACTGTGATGTGGAGAGTCGTTATTAACATTCACCGCCCAAAAATCATCACTGCCATCATTGAATCCAAACACATCGGTACACTGTCCTGATGCAGCCTCTTGCGCTGAACAAAATTCGAGAGTCGCGGGATTCTTTATAGCTCCAATGTTACCCACTGGCTGGACTATCCCGCTCCAATGGCTGTAATTTGTTTTTAGGTAAACACTGAACGAATCCCATTGCCCAAAGTAGCTCAATCTAAGGTCTGATTGTTCCATATTGGCTTCTGGTGCTGTTGGATGAAGGTTGTAGGTGGTGTAATCATATTTAACATGACTGAGCGCAACACGAACCGCTGACTCATCATTGATACTGGTGTTGTACACGCCTTGTAATTTCCCCCACTGGTCACTGCCTATACCCAGCGTTAACTCACCATAAGTACCAGCGTCGGGACGCTTACTGCGGATCAGAACAGCACCACCTGTGCTATTACGGCCAAACAAAGTACCCTGTGGACCTTTTAAAACTTCAACTTGTTCAATATCAAAAAAGTTAACGAGTTGATTATTTGCTGACCCAACCGAAGCACCGTCTACGTACATAGCAACGGGAGAAGTATTCGCTGTGTTGTAGTCCAGCAAGCCAACACCACGGATATTTATTGCAGGCGGTGTTCCCTCTGCGGCATTTTGACTGACCTTCATGTTGGTTACAAAGCTACCTAATTCGGTAGAATCCTTAACTCCAGCTAGGGCTAACTCCTCTCCTTTTACTGGCGTTATAGACACACTCACATCGTCAAGGGATTGCGCTCGTTTTTGCGCATAAACTTCAATCACTTCAATTTGCTGATCATCTGCGGCAAAAGCAGATAAGTTAAACGCGCCTAACACTGCGCTACATACAAGGCTCAATGGGAGAGTCTGTTTCATATCCTTACTCTTTTATACAATTCATTAAGTTAGTGCAAAAAAGTATAGTCCATTTACAGATCCCCCACCAAGAATATATGGGGTACATATTTACTTTCTATGCACCATCTGGTTCAAAACCATTTTCTCCTGATATTTCATTAGGTAACCCACATATTGCACGCGATGTTTGCATGCCAGCCATCACTGCGGCTTCAACACAACCTGCATTGACGCCTGTTTTTATCCAATCCCCTGTCAGATAAAGATTTTCAAAAATACTACCATCTGTGGGTAATCGATATCGACTACTCCCTGTTACCGACAACACATAGCGCTCACTAGGGTCAACATTGACACGCCAGTACTGATAGTTAAATCGAGCGGTATTTAACTCTCCCGCTGGGGCATACAATACGGACCAATCGAATTGATTGTTATGGTTATACGCATTTGGCCAAAGTGGTTGCATTTCACTATGTAATTTCTCAATCGCATTAGCTTTGACTTTTGCACTCTGCTCATGAACAAAATTGTGTTCACTGCGTGGGGGATAATCTGAACATGTAAACGCACTACAAAAATAAGCAATGTTATCAGGACCATCACCCGACCAATCTTCGACACGCAATAAATTTGACATCGCTGCCCACGTATCGAATGGTTGTGAAAACGCACTTAAAATTGGCCGTTCTTCACTAGGTGGGGCATAGTTGAAACCCAGTTGTTCATCCGTTTTATTCAGCCACAATTGAAATGCCTGCGTTGCAACTGTTTTAACCTTTGTCGCTTGCTCTTTTAACTTGTCATCCAATTGCAACAGCTCAGGACATAGATGCTCCAAGGCTGCCACTGAAATGCCAAAAATCACTTTGTCAAAATCAACGCCTCGTTGCAGGGTTTTAGTGGGTAATGGCTGACCAAATTCTTGCTGATAGACGCTTGGCCAATCTGACCAGTAGGATTCTAAGTTAATATCATGATCACGGATCAACTGTGCCTGTTCTGGGACAACCTGATCTAACAAAGGTTTGCTAGGCCAACAAGGAAGGCCCTTAACGAATACAAAAGGCTGATAGGACTGATCGACTAAAGTCACTTGTTCTGTAATGTGAATTTGCTCTACGACATCTTTTCCGTGCTCATCGAGGCCTGGGCGCAGTGCACTAACCTCATTAAAAAACTCAAATTTCACGCCGCGGCTTTTTAGCAACTCATAAATTGGCGCAAAAATTACATCTCCCATGCCAGCTTGCATCTTCCACATCACTCCGCCGTGGTAACAAAGCATTAGTCTTAACATCGCTAAAGTAGCCACACCCGCTTCTACATCACCTTTTGAGAAGTCGCCATCAACATAACCAAAAACAAGGTCATAGAACCCTCTGATAGGCGCAGACTCTACGGTGTACTGTTCATTGGCACCATTTTTTGCCAGCCACGCTTTAAAGTCGATATCATTGATGCTGCCAAATCCATTTTCAAATACTCGATCTTTTAAAAGACCAATAACCACAGCAATTCCAAGGTCGGCACAGACGTATGCTCTACGGATATTAGGATTTTCATCCAATAGTTCCAGCGCTTCGCTATTTAGCCAACGTTTTAGTTTTCGAACCACATACCATACAACGAGCCTATCTTTGCTATTACTCAGGTCTTTATCTGATGCACGTAAAGTAACCAAGCGCAACAGTTGCTGACTCAAAAGCCCCGGCGTCGACCAAATTTCCCTAAGTTCATCATGGGCACTTTGAAAAAAGTCATGGACGTCTTCTTCGATGTCATCAAAGGCGTGACTAACTTGCGATGCGAGATGTTGCAGCAAGCTTCGATCTCGACGTTTTTTGGTTTGTAGTTTGGTTTGCTTATGATGCTTAGAAATCTCCGACTCCAACGTGCCTATAAATTTTCTTAGCCACGCGACCGCAAGTTCTATGAACTGCCAAAAGTGCAAGTCCAGTGTGCCTTGGGCCGGATTTCCGTTAATCACAGGAAAATCAATTGGCCAAGTTTCCCATTCATTGTCTATGTACTCTTGGAGCACGACAAAACTATGCGGTTTGAATGCATCTTGCCATGTGCTCATTGGCATATCACTCGGCCTGTTTAACTTGTTGTACACGTTTTCAATGGCACGAAATGAATTGACATAAGCCCCAAACCACACATGCAAGCCATGCTCCTCAATACGCTCCCCTAAGTCACAATTACGGCCGCTGGCCCCTTTCCCCCCTAGACGCCACCCTAATTGATATACAGTGATGTCATACTTTTGTTGCCAATCAGGTTGCTCCGTTAAATAAACCGCAGCCGTCATTGCCGATACTCCACCGCCGAGTATCGCGATTTTTTCTTGACTCATGATTCTTATCCTTGTTCAACAATTATGCACCACTGACGATTTCATAGGCGCCGTCTTGGTCAAAGTCCATACACACATAGTATGGAAGTTTGGCCATTTGTTCCCCGATGTCGATACCAAACATATCGTTTAACGGAAAAGCATCGAGACGGTTGATAGTCACTTTAAACTCGTCCTTCAAAAAGCCCATTTTATGAATGCGCTTTATTTCTGAGGGGGAATGTACAACCGCTTTATAGACAGCGTTTTCGGCGAAGCCATCAGGAAACTGTTTAAACAGAATTTGATCCATTTGAGGGTGTGTAAAACCAGAGAGAAACTGTTTGAGTAAATCAGCGCTAATGTTAATTTCATCACAGCTTGAATGCAGTAAATCAGCCACTTCATGGCCTATTTCGAATAGTTCTTCAAACCAGTTGTCGTCATCTGTATGCCGCTTGATATTTAGTAGCTCATGCCACGCCATTTTCGTATCTGGGCTGAAGGGGTTGAAGGTTTCCATGCTCAACGAAAAATAATCTGCTTTCTTATGAGAATCCGGCATATCATAACGACATTGATATTTATTATACCCCCATGTTTCGCGCCCATTTACTAAAGCATTTATATTATTAACAGTGATAAATGCAGGGTACCAATAAAGGTGGGTCATTTTATTGGTTGCACTGTCTATTTGAGCAACCGGTAACCAGACAATGATGTCTGTTTCTTGCATCCAGCCGTAACTTCTAAACGGCTCTACCTTGGACGCTATATTTTCAATATCGGTGAATGTGAGCAAGCAATACGAGGACAACGCTCTAAAATGAAACTCGCTATTACTTATACTATTAAGAGTTTTATCGACGTAACTCTGTATAGAAACATATGTGCCCTTAATAAAGAATCCATACATCATGGCGTTAATCATTCTGCAAGGCGGTTTGGCGATTGGGTTTCCGAAAAAGTGTTGATAGGTGCCGTATTGCTCTTCGCTCATTGTTTATTCCTTCAATTTGTACCTGTTAATCCACTTCTAGCTTCTCCTGTTCAAGTGAGTGCTGAAGCATGACAATTTGTTGTTCGCACAAATGAGTATAGTGAAGGTATGCATATTTGTTGAACTGATTGGATAATGCGTTCATAAAACCGTGGTTGTACCGTGTTCTAGTGCAACTAACATTCGTCATTTTCTTCAGCGTTTGTATTACTGGCGTGAGTTCAAAATGCGCTTCTTGTTGCGGAAACAATAGATCTACCTGACATTTTGGCTGTACATCCACATAGTTTCTGATTTGTCCGGGGTAAAATCCGATAAGTTTGGCTGGCTGATTACTTTTCATATTTGCGATAGCACGCCATGCAGCAGAAGCACCGGCACTGAAAGCAATAACAAGCTGTGGAGAGTGTAATGTAATCGCCCTTTCAACTTTGCTCATATAATTATCATGACCAACCGTATTGACGAATTGCGCATACACTTCTTCTTCGTTGCGCTGGCGTATAGATTGTTTTGTTTCATATGGGGAACAAATGACAATGTCACCGACTAGTTCATTGGCAAAGGCGTCCAAATTGGCCGTATGGCCAAATATATCACTGACTATTAGCGTTACCATATCGATCTATCCTTTTTTATAAGTAGGTATTGCTTATAAGATGAAATGTTACGCCAACTCTTTATTTTACATGATAAAGATATCAATGTATAACAAACCGAGTACCCATTATTGCTTGCATATCCATTGTCAACGGGCTCATATATCTTATCAATTTTTTTAGCTGGCTCTTTAAATCTAGCAGTGCGAACACATTTGTACACACTTTTAAAATGAATATTTTACATGCCGATTAATGATTAAAATATGACTGTTTTAAAACATTTTTGGTGGTGTTTTCGCTATGTCAAACACCACCGCATTAAGCCCTTAGTGGGAACTTAGAAACGTAATAAAAACACGCGCTCCTTTCACTTATTCACTGTAAAAATAACTTGTCTTGTCAAGTTGAATGGTACTGTCTTCAACTGAGCTAACAATAAAAGTGACTTTGTGAACTTTGTGCTTGAGGTAATACTGATCTGCGCTAATGGTTACAGGAACCAATAACATCTGACCTGCTGCAATTTTGATATTACTCGGTGCAACGAGATTTGCCCCATAGAAACCATTTAGCCCTATGTTATAGTGCAAGGTCTGTTGGCTTTTATTAATAATACTCAAAGTGTATGGGTTCTCGACGATTCCTCTATAATCCAAGCGATACAGTACATTTCGGTCTCTAATTACCGATACTTCTAGTGGCGTTCTAAGTACTAGCCACAACGCCATTGTGGCAATGACGACCAAAGTTAGCATGGCATACCCAATCAGTTTAAAGCGAAATAGTTTGGTCTGTTTTCCCGCTATCTGATTCTCACTTTTGTAGCTGATCAGGCCTTTTTTATAGCCAAATTTATCCATGGTTTGATCACATGCATCAACGCATAACCCGCAGTTAATACACTCATATTGCAGGCCGTTACGGATATCGATCCCCGCTGGGCAGACTTCGACACATAGATTGCAATCCACACAATCTCCTAAACCGAGTGACGACGGGTTATCCTTTCTTTTACGACGACCACGCTGCTCTCCACGCAGGGCGTCATAACTTACCACCAGCGTGTCTTTATCAAACATGACAGACTGAAAACGTGAATATGGACATGCCACTGTACACATTTTTTCTCTTAAAAACCCTGCATTGCCATAAGTGCACAGTGTGAACAAGAATACCCAGAAACAGATTAATCCCGACCACTGCAAGGAAAGCATATCGCCATATAGGGTCGTTACAGGCACAAAATAAGCCATGAAAGATGTTGCGCTGAACAAGGACATAAACAGCCAAATACTGTGCTTAGTAAGCTTCTTTCGTATTTTGCTCAAATCCCAATCGCCTTTATCCATCTTAATGCGCTGATTACGGGTGCCCTCCACTTTGTGTTCGACCCATGTAAACATCAACATCCAAACCGTTTGTGGACAAATAAACCCGCACCAAACTCGGCCCAACCAATTGGTAACAAAAAAGAGTGCAAAAGCGCCAGCCATAAACAACCAGGCTAGCAACATAAAATCTTGAGGCAAAAATGTGGCGCTAAAAATCCGAAATTGCTGGTGTGCAACATCGAATAGGATAGCTTGCTGCCCTTGATAGTTGAGCCAAGGGAGACCTACAAAGATCAATATCAGAAACCAGCTTAAATAGCGCCTGATACGCTGAAAATATCCCTTTTGTTCACGGATATAAATCGGCCCTGAGGTTTTATAGGGCTTGATGATGAGATCTTCTTCTTTGATGTCAAACTTCATAGTACGTCTGCTTGTATTTGTTAATATCGAATACAAGCGTTTTTGCAACTTTCAGACCAGAGTGAAACTTAATATAAGATACTGAATTAAAATAATTTATAATAACACAAAGAAAGTGAACTCGTTAAATATCACGAATATACGTTATATATCACGATTTCTTTCTATACCAAGCTTCTTCATTTTTGAACGTAGGGTACTTTCATTCAATCCTAACTTATTTGCTGCGCCATTGACCCCTGCCACTTTCCAGCTACAGGATTCCAACACCAATAAAATATGCGCTCGTTGCGCCTGCTCTAATGATAGATCTTGTTTCGGCTCATGCCATGGCACTGTTGCTTGTGATGATAAGGGTTGGGACAACTGTATTAATTTAGACGCGCTTAAAATGGCCTCTCGTTCTAATACATTCTGTAACTCACGAATATTACCGGGCCAGTCGTAGCGCTGAAGTTTGCTCAGTGCGCTTTTCGACACTCCTGTAAAATGCTTACCCAATCGCTTATTCAACTGCTTTGTTATATTGGCACATAGTACAGGTATATCCTCTTTGCGCTCTCTTAGCGCGGGCACATGGATGGGAAACACGTTTAGCCTGTAATACAAATCCATACGAAAGCTTCCCTGCTCTACCATCTGCCATAATGATCTATTAGTTGCAGCGATAATACGGATGTCTACAGAAATAGTTTGACTGCCACCGACCCGCTCAAACTCTTGCTCTTGCAGCACGCGCAACAATTTACTTTGTGCTTCTTGAGACAACTCACCAACTTCATCTAGAAATAAGGTGCCATTGTTTGCCAGTTCAAATCGCCCTTTGCGACGTTCATTGGCGCCAGTAAAAGCGCCTTTTTCGTGACCAAATAGCTCAGATTCTAGTAAGCTAGGTGTAAATGCGGCACAATTAACTCGAACAAAGGATTGCTTTGAACGCGTGCTCAACCGGTGTAGGTTTCTCGCTACCAGTTCTTTGCCCGTACCATTTTCTCCTTGAATAAGCACCGTGCTGTTGGTTTGGCTCACAAGCTCTATTTGCGCTAGCATTGCTTTAAAAATGTGACTACTGCCCACCAAACCAGATTCTTGCCAATCCTGATTAAGCTCAGCAAGCAAGTAAGCATTTTCATCTTGAAGTTGTTGACTCAATAGCTGAACTTTATCTAGAGCATTACGCAAGGCCTGCTCGGTTTCGTGCTGTTTAGATACATCTCGAAATATCGCAACAGCCCCAATCAGCTTACCCTCTCTGTAAATGGGCGTCGAAGTGTACTCGACCGGAAAACTTGAGCCATCCTTGCGCCAGAAAACTTCGTCCTTCACCTGACGGCGTATGCCATCAAACATAGTGCAATAAATTTGACATTGATCAGCGGGATAAGGCGTGCCATCAGCATGGCTATGATGATGATATTGATGTATTTTTTTACCAAGTAGCTCTTCTGCTCGCCATCCTGTCATACGCTCTGCAGCAGGGTTCACGAACACTGCATTACCTGACAGGTCAAACCCGTAAATCCCCTCTCCAACTGCATTTAATAGCAGTTCAGAATCGCCTAAAAAATGATTGACTATACTTGTCATTATGCACCTCGCGAAATATCACGAGATAATATATCACCACCAAGCCAACAAAGCTCAATAATAATCACTGCATTTTTAACCAAACTGAGCCCTGTACTCATTGAGCGTTTTTCCATATTGTTCTTTAAAGATGCGATTAAAAGAACCGATGTCCTGATACCCTAGCTGCCACGCTATGTCATTCGTATTCATGCGTGTAGTACGCAACAGCTGTTTTGCTTTTTCCAATCTGGCTAATCTCACATAATTTGCAGGCGTGAGACCTATTTGTTTTTGAAAGCGGCGGATTAACGTTCGTTCACTCACACTCAGTTGCTTAGCCATCAAGTCCACCGTTAATGTCTCGGATAAATTATTTTTGATGTAATTTTGTAAGGCCAGCAACCGCTCATCCTGATGTAGCTCAAATGCACCTATTTGCATATAAGGTTGCTGCGATGTTGTAAGTTCGGGAATGGCCAACCAAGACGCTAATTCATCCGCAAGCTCAATGCCACAGGTTTGACGAATAAAATGAAGCATCATGGGAAAGTAGCACTGTGCGGCCCCTGATGTGATCACCTTACCATCTTGCAAATACACTTTCTCCTGACTGACTTTCAACTGCGGAAAATAACGCTGATAGAAAGCCTTCAGCCACCAGCTACTGGTTACATGATATGGGTCTAAAAAACCACTGGTTGCTAAGTAGCACACCGATGTACAAGTCGCAATCGTATATTCACTGTTCTGAGCGAGCCTGTGGATTTGCTCTCGATAAGGTGCAAATACCTGACATGCATGCCACAACTTTTGTTGACCTTCGAATTGGCTGCCAATCCACAGCATAACGTCAGCGTGATGCAGATCAGCCAATTTGACATCACAAGTCATTTCCAAGCCCTGACTCGTCCTTACCTTGTTGGTCTCAATACCCACTAATTGCCAACTAAACAACGGCTTTTTCGCCAAGGTGTTAGCAACATTAAAGATGTCAATTACGCCCGTGATACCGGTTGCTAACGCACGGTCAGGGCAAATAATCGCTACGTGATACATGTGTCAGTTTTACCATTTAAAGTGTCATTAATGACACGTTAGCTTGATTAGCATCTGAGGTAAAGTAAATTAAGTTATCAACAAGAGGTTGTAGTTATGTGGGTTCACTATCCAATTATGTTTTTGATTTTATTGATGTGCTTTTTATGGTTGCTGACAGCGGGCTTACGTATTTCCGCTTTTAGGCGGAAACGAGTTTCCGCCTATGACATCCAATTTGTAGAAAAGCGTAACTTTGCGCAAACAACTACACTGGCAGGTAATAGCTATGACAATCAGTTTCAGCAATCAACGCTCTTTATTGTGTTGCTATGTTTACTAGAACAACAGAACATCGAGGGGCACTTTTGGTTCTTGGTGAGTACGTTCTTTGTAGTTGCGCGTTACTGGCATTGCTTTGAACACATCGTGTGTCGCAACCTATTAATGCGAACCATCGCTTTTGCACTGGCTAGTAGTTGTTTCTTTATCGCATGGTTTGCATACCTGTATATCAATATCACTGGTATCGTCTCACCTTAACACCTTTGAGCAGGTTAAATGCTGGGTTTTAAAAGGACTTTTAGCCCAGCCCTAAACAATGATAAAATAGCGGCTTGCTATAAATTCAACGCCTAGGTCATATTTTTGAATACTTCTACCTACATTCCAGAGTCATTTTTAGCTGACGTTAAGAGCTATATTCCTGATCACCTAACGATAGAAGATTTCGTAAAGGCTTGCCAAAGCCCTCTACGACGTTCTGTTCGCGTCAACACTTTAAAAATGTCGGTTGTAGAGTTTGAACAATATTGCCACGCTAATGATTGGCATATTGAACCTGTTCCTTGGTGCGATAATGGATTTTGGTTAATACGCCCTGACGCAGAAGAAGAGAAGTTACCCATAGGCAACACCGAACTACACCTCAGTGGCTGTATTTATGTACAAGAAGCGAGCTCTATGTTGCCACCTATGGCATTAGCTCACGCACTTGAGGATAGTCAGTTTGTGTTAGATATGGCAGCCGCACCTGGCTCCAAAACATCACAATTAGCGGCGATGATGGACAATCAAGGTGTTCTGATTGCCAACGAACTCTCATCCTCACGCGTTAAGGTGCTGGCGGCTAATATGAAGCGAATGGGCGTTGCCAACTGTGCGTTATCTCATTTTAACGGTACAATCTTTGGCGACTATATGTTTGAGTGCTTCGACAGCATTTTACTAGACGCTCCTTGCTCTGGTGAAGGTACAGTTAGAAAGGATGCTGATGCGCTAAAAAACTGGTCACTCCAATCAAATATCGATATTAGCGATGTTCAAAAACAACTGATCCGCAGCGCATTTTTCGCATTGAAACCTGGCGGCACACTGGTTTACTCAACTTGTACGCTCACACCGATAGAAAACCAAGCCGTCTGCGCTTATTTGCTAGAACAGTTTAAAGGGTTCATCGAAATCGAGCCGTTGGATAAGCTATTTGAAGGCGCGCAAAGAGCCACCACAGAGCAAGGGTATTTGCACGTATGGCCACAAATTTTTGATAGTGAGGGCTTTTTTATCGCCAGATTTAAAAAGACTGGCTCTGTCGATAATCCAGAACAAAAAATAAAGAAAGGTGTATTTCCGTTTACCCCTACCGACAGCAAATTGCACAATACGTTCCATGCTTACATCAAAAAGCATTTTGGTATCAAAGTGTTAAATGGCACTTTGATGACCCGAGATAAGGAGTTATGGTTGTTCCCTGAGGGTTTGGAACAGCTGCAAAATAAAATAAAGTACGCCAGATTGGGCATACAGATTGGCACGACCCACAAAAATGGCGTACGTCTGGAGCATGAATTTGCCACTGCTCTTGGCCATTACGCGAATGACAATACCCTCGCCATGAGCCAACAACAAGCCTGTGATTACTTTCAAGGAAAGGACATCCGTCTTGCACAACCCACAACAAAGACTGGTGAAGTTATTTTGACTCTGTGTGGTGCTCCCGTTGGCTTAGGAAAATGGCAGAAGAATAAAATAAAAAACAGTTTACCGCGTGATTTAGTGAGTAATGCGCAGTTGATAACTTGGGTATAACTTGAAGATATCTTTTGGGTATTTTTAGATTAAATCGGCATATAAAAGATAATCAATTGATTTATATTAACTTTAAATATATTTCATATGTTTGTAAGTTTTGTGAATAGTTAACTACACTTAAGTTACTTTCTACTTCTCCCTAATGTATAGAAGGTGTTTTTAAGTAACGCATTGGCTCATATGAGCCATCCCCTAAACCCAGAGCATCCCTTTGCTCTGGGTCTTTTTTTGCTTAACATTTATCAACAATCATTCAGCCCGTTGACGGCATAATGGCCTTAAAAATCGCTGCATAGCATTGAGACCAACCGATGTACTCCTTACATCTGTGCTTGATGGAAATGGCCCACCATGGTTCATCGAAGGACAGACTTCTACACCCGTAGGCATCTGATTTTCAATTAGTCTTCCGACTTTATACTGTAGTGCCTCAATCACTTTTGCATGATTGATAAAATCACCATCTGTACCATGTATTGACGCCGTTAACTGCCCTTGTAAGTTATCCACAAGCCGTATCAGTTGTGCTTCGTTTTCATACGTAACCAACATTGCGCACGGTCCAAACACTTCTTCATGCAACATCTCGTTAGCTAGATAGGTGTCTGCATCGGTAGCGAACAAATGTGCATTGGCGTGAAATGACTCTTGCAACTGCCCTTGCGCTAACAGGGTAACACCCGATGTTGCCGCAAGTGTTGCCACACTTTGTTTGAAGCTGTTCACTATGTTTGGTGATAGAAGCGTATCTGACAGACTACTACTTAATTGCTGCTTCACAGTCTCAACAAAGGCATCACTGCCCTTAGGCACCACCCACAATCCTGGGCTTGTACAAAATTGGCCATTCCCCATCAGTAAAGATTGACATAATTGCGTAGCCAACGCTTCACTCTGCTGCGCCGCACGCTGGGTAAAAATCAACTGTGGGTTAATACTGCCAAGTTCCCCATAAAATGGAATACGTTCGTCGCGTTTGGCGATGGTATCCATCAATTTTTGGGCGACTGTGAACGACCCAGTAAAGCCAACCGCTTTGATTGGCGGCGCTGCGACCAACTGGTGCGCAATATCATAGCTTTTCGCTTGGATCATTGAAAAAACCCCAGCCGGCATATTGGTATTAGTGATTGCCCTATCTATCGCTTTGGTCATCAATTCACTGGTAGCAGGGTGTGCCGTGTGGCTTTTCATGATCACAGGACATCCCGCCGCTAGCGCTGACGCAGTATCACCACCGAGTGTTGAAAAAGCATAAGGGAAGTTAGATGCGCCAAACACTGCCACCACACCTACTGGTAAATGAGTCAACTGAGTATACGGCTTAGGCAAAGGCGTACGATTTGGATCCGCTTCGTCCTGTTGACTTAAGTTGAGCACACCATTGTTACTTTGCTCCAAGGCTTGAGCAAAAGCACGCAGTTGATTAACTGTGCGCCCTCTTTCGCCTTGTAATCGGGCAACCGGCAAATTTGTTTCTTCATGAGTCACATGGATAAGAGCCTCACCCAGCGCTTCAATCTCATCTGCGATAGCAAATAAAAATGTCGCACGTTGCGCAAAGCTGGTTTGTCTGTAGCTAACAAATGCCTGCTCTGAGGCCGCTATCGCATCATCTAACATCTGCGGTGTGGCTTCATAGATTGGGGTTGTTAACGGCTGATTGTGCTTTGGAGAAAAGCCAAAAAACGCCTGTGCATTTTCGGCTTTTTGCCATTGTCCAGCGATATAACTTGCACCGCTTATCTCCATGGTTTGCTCCTGTTATTTTGTTTGGGTTAAATCACTTGGAAGCCAAAAGCATAAGGATCACTGTCATCCACGCTAATGTTGCTAGTACCTGTTACTTTTGACCATCCTCGGATACTGGGTAAAATTGCTGATTTTCCAGCCACTTCTGTTACACCTTCTATGCAGCCAACAAACTGACTGCCAATATAGCTTTCATGCACAAATGACTGACCAACCTGAAGCTGGCCTTTGGCAAACAATTGGGCCATTCTCGCACTGGTACCAGTGCCACAGGGTGAGCGATCAATGGCTTTGTCGCCATAAAATACCGCATTGGCTGCGCTTGAATCCGCATGTTTGGGCTGTCCGGTCCAAAGTACATGTGACGCGCCGTTGACCGTAGCATCCAGCGGGTGAATACACTGCAGGGTTTGATTAACCACTTCGCGTACTTTGGGGCTGTGTTTTAATATCTGCGCCGCATTCCAGTGCTCAATACCGGGAAAATTAGGCTGAGGTTCGACAATGATGTAAAAATTACCACCATAAGAAATATCAACCTTTAAGCTACCTAGCTCAGGCACCTCAATCATCACGCTTTCGTAAGCAAGATAAGCGGGCACATTGAATATTTTGACCCAATGCACTGAGCCATTTTCCATCAAATATTCGACATTGACTCGGCCTGCCGGCGTATCTAGCTTTAATTGGCTGTTATGGGTTGGTTGAATAAGACCTTGCTCTAGAGCAAATGTCACCGTGCCTATCGTGCCATGACCACACATGGGTAAACAGCCTGATGTTTCAACAAATAAGATACTTGCATCACCATCGCAGGTTGTGGGCGGATAGATAAATGAACCTGACATCATATCGTGACCTCTAGGCTCAAACATTAATGCCTGACGGATCCAATCAAACTCGGCCATAAAGTGCTGACGCTTTTCACTCATTGTGTCACCCCGCAAATTGGGGTGACCGCTGGTGATCAAGCGCACAGGGTTGCCACAAGTGTGGCCATCAATACATGAGAATGTCCCTTTGCGCATACACGTTAATCCAGTTTGAACTTACTAAGATCAATACGCGTCGTCATCGCTTCGTCATATAGACGATTGATCATCGCTTTTTCATCTTCAGGCAAGCTTAAACGAGGCGCACGCGTTACCTCTGAGCCTCGACCCGCCAATTGTTCTGCGTATTTAATACACTGTACTAACGTTGGGATAGTATCTAAACGGAGTAAAGGTAAGAACCAACGCCAAATCTCTTTTGCTTCTTCATAACGCCCTTGACGCGCAAGTTCATAGATAGCGACTGATTCTCTTGGGAATACATTGGTTAAACCCGAGATCCAACCCGTTGCTCCTAACATCAGACTCTCAAGCGCGATATCATCAACTCCGCCGAAAATAATAAATCTATCCGCAAACGCGCTTTGTAGCTCAGTGATACGACGCGTGTCTGTCGTCGCTTCTTTGATGGCTACAATATTTTCCTCATTCGCCAGTACCTTCATGCCTTCGATTGAAACATCAACGCCATAAGTGACGGGGTTGTTGTAAATCATCACAGGCAAAGACATGCTGCGCGCGATTTGTTGATAATGATAAATTGCTTCTCGCTCTGTTGAGCGGTACACCATCCCTGGAAGCACCATTAGGCCGTCAATGCCGATTTTTTCCGCATCTTGGCAAAACTCAATGGCAAACTGAGTGGTTGTTTCTGCAACACCAGTAAGTAGAGGAACACGGCCTGCTACCACTTCTTTTGCAGCTTTTAGAACATCGCGCTTTTCTTCAGCACGTAATGAACAATTTTCTCCGACAGTACCCAATACGATGATGCCATGTACACCTTCGTTAATCAGTGCATCTATCATGCTCTTTGTTGTTTCAAAGTTAATACTACCGTCGTCATTGAATTGAGTGGTAACTGCTGGGTAAACCCCTTGCCATTCGATCATTTTATTTGTTCCTCATTGGTTTTTGTGTTTACCATCTTAGGTATATTGTATACAATAATCAATATTCAAATGTGAAATTTATTTTTATTAACCCTAACAAAAACGAAAAACAAAATGTAACAATCTGAATTTTAATGATTAAATCATCATTCACTGCGTAAAATAAAATCTATCAGATGGTTAAAATAGACAGATACAATTTGGAAAACTCGCACGTTTCACTTCCAAAGTGTGTTCTGCAGAGGAAAAATGCATGGCCCCAAAAAAACAAAATATAGCAGTCATTGGCGCGGGTATAGTCGGCTTATGTACAGCAAAAAGGCTGCAAGATTTAGGCTTTTCAGTTACTTTATTTGACCCAGCAGGCATTGCTCAGCGCTGCTCAAAAGGCAATGCTGGACACTTTGCATCAGAGCAAGTATTTCCGCTTGCCAGCGCAAAATTGCTCCCCAAACTACCGAGCATGTTGCTTAATCCTCTAGGTCCTCTGAGAATTGACTGGCGCTATGCATTGAAAATGCTGCCTTGGTTTTTCAACTTTCTATTGAATATGCGCCCCACTCCATTTAAAAAACATACGCAGGCGCTTAGAGCGCTTAATGAATCTGCGCTTGCGGCTTACCAAGAGCTACTCGCTGATTGCGACTATGGTTCACTCATTACTAAAAATGGTTCATTGCTCACGTTTGAAACCAGTTCTGCAGAGCAGGTAGAAAAAACCTATCTTGCGTTTAAAGCACAAGGCGTTTCAGTTGAGTGGTTAAAAGGTAAAGAGATACAGGCACTTGAACCTACGCTAAGTGACAATGTCAACCATGCCTTATTGTTTTGCGATGTCGGCCATAGCAGTGACCCCCATGCGTTGTGTCTGCATATTTATCAATGCTTTGCGCAAAGTGGTGGGATGTTTGCTCGCACCCACATCACAGAGGTCACACCTCAATCCACTCAAGTGACGTTATTAACTGATAAAGGCGAGCATCTAACATTTGATAAAATCGTTTTATGTACAGGCGCTTGGAGCAAAGCATTGGCGAAACAGCTGGGTTTCAAAGTGCCATTAGACACCGAGCGAGGCTACCATGCTATGTTGAACACACACGGAGCTTTGTCGCGTCCAGTTGCATCTGCTGAAAGACAGTTTATCATCACTCCCATGCAATCGGGGTTACGATTAGCTGGTACTGTTGAATTTGCAGGGCTAGATGCACCAGAACGAAAAGAAAGAGCAACCATGTTACTTGCCCACGCTCAGCAACTTGTTCAGGGACTTGAGCAAAACCAAGTGACACAAACGTGGATGGGATGTCGTCCCTCGTTACCAGACTCCCTGCCCGTTATTTGCCAATCACCAAAGCATGACAGTATTTTATTTGCGTTCGGCCACCAGCATTTAGGTCTGACACAAGCAGCCATCACCGCAAAACTCGTTGGCCAACTATGTATGGGTGAACAACCCGATCTTGATTTAACCCCCTACAGAATCGATCGATTTTAGGAGTAAATATGACAACAATAGGTATAGGTACACACTCTCAGCAGCAAGCTCTCGATACATTAGATGATATGACTCAAGGGGTGCAAGCCATTCAATATAATGAATACTTGGAGCGTATCGAAAAAGCACAGAGTTACATGCAGCAACATGGTATTGACGCCATTTACCTCAATGCTGGCACTAACTTGAAGTATTTTACGGGAATGCAATGGTATGCCAGTGAGCGTATGGTTGGTGCCATCTTACCTGCATCTGGCGCTGTTGAGTTTATTGCGCCTACTTTTGAAATCGGCTCGTTACTGGATTATCAAGTCGTTGAAGGCCCTATTAATGACTGGCAAGAACATCAAAGTCCATATGCGTTGTTTGCTCACGTACTTGAAAAAATGGGGATTAGCCAAAACGCTACCATTGGTATTGATGAAAGTACCGCATTTTTTGTTGCTGATGGCATTCGCAAAGCTGCACCCACACTTAATTTAATTAATGCTCAGCCGGTTACGGCTCATTGTCGAATGCACAAATCAGACAACGAGTTGGCACTTATTCAGCGCGCCATGGATATGACGTTAGCGGTCCATAAAGCAACTGCAAGCATGTTATATGAAGGGATCACCACCACCGAAGTTGAAGCCTTTATTAACAAAGCTCACAAAAAAGTAGGTGCACCTGGTAATTACTTTTGCATCGTGCTATTTGGCAAAGCCAGCTCGTTCCCACATGGTGTTAAAGAGCCGCAAGTACTGAAAAAAGGCGATATTGTGTTGGTTGATACCGGCTGTAAACTTGAAGGTTATCTCTCTGATATTACACGTACTTATGTGTTTGGTGAAGCGAGCGAGCGTCAACGTACCATGTGGCAACATGAGAAAAACGCTCAACTAGCTGCGTTTGAAGCTGCTCAAGTCGGCAAGCCGTGTGGTGATGTGGATCATGCAGCTCGTAGCTACTTAGCGTCAGTTGGCCTTGGCCCTGATTACGACTTACCGGGCTGCCCACACAGAACTGGGCATGGGATTGGTATGGATATTCACGAGTGGCCGTATTTGGTTAAAGATAACCCACAGCCGCTGGCCAAGGGCATGTGTTTTAGTAATGAACCTATGCTAGTTATTCCCGATGAGTTTGGGGTGCGTCTTGAAGATCATTTCTATATGACCGAACAGGGTCCAAAATGGTTTACACAACCAAGCCACAGCATTGATGACCCATTTGGACTAGGTTAGTCAGATAATTAAATAACTGTAAAAGGGGGCAAACATGCCCCTTTTCTTTTTTCAATTATAAATATACACTTTATATATAAAACATATATAAGGTGTATATTTTGGGTATTGTTAAAATTTCCGATGAACTTCATGAAGAATTACGTACTACATCGCATGTGATGTCCCGTTCAATTAACTCCCAAGCTGAGTTTTGGATTAAAATGGGCCGCTTAGCTGAACTCAATCCTGATAAAACATTTGTGCAACTCATTCAAGCTGAGCTCGTTCGAGCCGAGCAAATTCATGCCGAGCAAATTCATGCCGAGCAAATTCATGCCGAGCAAGTTCATGCCGAGCAAGTTCATGCAGAACAAACCCAAAACATAAGCAAGCTGGGAGCCTCGGATGAGTGATGTGGTCATTAAAACCGATGAACAAATAGCTTTGATGCGCGAATCGGGCAAACTCTTGGCTCAGGTATTTGTGATGCTTGATGAGGTAGTTAAGCCCGGTATGTCAACGATGAAGATCAACAACCTTGTGGATCAATTTATCACCCACGAGCTTAATGCACGCCCCGCTTCCAAAGGCCAATATGGCTACCAATATGCACTTAATAGCTCAATTAATGACGTGGTTTGTCACGGGATGCCAAGTGATGCTCAAGTGTTAACTGATTCCGACATTGTTAATTTCGATATCACTCTTGAGAAAAATGGCTACATTACAGACTCAAGTAAGATGTACGTGATGCCCAATGCCAGTGACGCTGCAAAACAGCTTGTGAGTGTGACGCAGCAGGCAATGTGGCAAGCAATCAAGCTGGTTAAACCCGGTGCCAGATTGGGTGATATTGGCCATATCATCGCAAAAATAGCCCACCAGAATGGCTATAGCGTGGTACGAGAGTATTGTGGCCATGGCATTGGTCAGCAGATGCATGAAGCCCCAGATGTACTTCATTTCGGTAAACCCAATACGGGCTTAAAATTACAATCTGGCATGACCTTTACCATCGAACCTATGATCAATCAGGGCAGCGCAAAAACCATCACCAAAGCCGATGGCTGGACCGTAGTGACTAAAGATAAACGTCTATCTGCACAAACCGAACATACTATTTTGGTCACTGATACAGGCTTTGAGGTGCTCACCCTGCGTCCAGAAGAAGCTCCATGGATGGCTGACTAATAATCGTAGGTTGGAAAAGCGCAGCGCCTTCCAACGTCTGTAGAGATGTAACAATATCAATACCTATTATTTTTATACAAAAAAGCCCGGCTATACCGGGCTTGTTACTTTTGGTTGTTTAGCAATTAGAACTTGTAGTCAAACTTGAAGTAAGCCTGACGGCCAAGGGTACTGTGTGTTTTAGCGTCAATACCCATCGCGTCAGAAGGCACAAATGGTGCTTCTTCGTTAAATAGGTTCGCTGCCCCTAACGTCAAGGTTAAGTCTTTAAAACCAATGTAGCTAACAGTTACGTCATACGTTGTCCAAGAGTCAATCTCGTACTTGTTACCTTCGCTGTCTGCTAAGTCATTGTATGAATCAATGAAGTTGATGTTTAACGTTGCTAACCAGTCGTTGTTTGCCCAGTCTACACCCGCCGTCCAACGGAATTGTGGATGCTCATGTTCACCGTTTAAGTCTTCAACCACAATGCTGGTGTTACCGTCATCATCACTTTCAAAAGACTGCTCTTCAAAGTTCAGAGCATAAGTCAGGTTGTAGGTAAACTTGAACTCACCCATGCTTTGTGTGTTCAGCGCATACGCAAGGTTTACGTCAAAACCGTCTGTGTCTCGACCACCAATGTTAACGAATGTATCGTTGATTCTTAAGATACGACCCAAAGTGCTACCTTGCATTGGAGCACGAACAACTAAGTTAGGATCGGTACCACAACAATCTACTAGCTTCTGCGCGCCGATTTTCTTGATCAAGTCGTCTTGATCATAGTTCCAGTAATCTACACCAATACTGAAATCATCCGTCGCCTGCCATACTACACCTAAGTTGTAGTTTTCAGATGTCTCTGGTTGTAGCTCTTTGTTACCTGCAACCACAGCTGTGTACTCTGTTGGTTCACAGTCAGCCTCAGCGCCCGTTTGACGACAACGCTCTTTATCGATAACAGAAGGTGACTCATCAGTACGACCTAAGTGCAGCTGTACAAGTGATGGTGCTCTAAATGCTGTACCCCATGAACCACGTACTACCAATGAATCAATCGGTGCCCAACGGAACGCCACTTTCGGGTCTGTTGTTGTACCAAAGTCGCTGTAATCTTCATGACGAACGGCTAATTGTAGTTCTAGTGTATCAAGCACTGGCACACTGAATTCAGCGAATACCGCGGTGTTATCTCTATCACCGTTTGCTTGAGTCGCTTCTGTACCAAATATTTCACCGCGTAGGTATTGTGAATCAGGGTTATCTTCGATTTTTTCACGACGTGATTCAAAACCGAATGCCGCAGCAACATAACCCGCACCTAGCTCAAATAATTCACCCGAAATCGTACCATCGACCGATTGCATGGTTGATGAGCCATAACGCGTGGTTGTTGTCTCAAAATATGCTAAACCTTCAGCGGTATTTGTACTTGGTTCAAACGGGTTCCATAAACCCATATCAATTGCTTCTTGCGCTAAACGCTTGTTAGGGAAGCCATCAAAACCTTTTTCAACTGCACTAGAACGGATAGTCGAGTATGCAACTTCCCAATCCCAGTCTTTGTAGTTACCACGCGCACCAATCACAGCACGGTAGTACTCAGAATCTACGTCTTTTTTACGGTTACCGATATCAACGGTACGACGACGCATAGAAATATCAACGCCATGTAAGAAATGCGAAGGATCATCAGCTAAAGGATGATTAGGGTTATCACCCATCATGGTTAATTCAGTGAAGCTTGGGCTACCCGCACCTTGAATAAAGGTAGAAGCGTGCTGCGCTGCAAACTCAGCAAAGCCTTCAACGCCGTCAGCCAGTTCTTGTACGCCGTTATAACTAAAGCTAACACGTTCTGTTGATGGGATTAAAGTCATGTGTGGTGCATAATCGTAACGACAGATATCACCAATAATCATTTCTTCAGGACAGGTATCATTGCCCCATACGTCAGCAAAAATAGTTTGGCGAATAGGCGTGCCATCATCTGCTGTGCCTGTGACTGGTAATCGAGCCCACTGCTCATCAGTCAGCATACCTCTAACCACTTCCACGCTACCTGGGAAACCAGATGAGCTCAGTGAGTTGTTACCGCCTCTAAAACGCTGATCCGCAGTAGCGGTATAGTCTCTGTCACCGTAAAAAACGTCACCACGCTTGAAATAATCCAACGCGAAGTTATGTTGACCTTTATCAGTCGATGAACCCCATAGTAATGTGAAGTTTTGCTCTTCACCACCGCCATCAGCTGTGTCTGATACTTTGCCTGATAATTCAAAGCCATCGATATCATTACGTAAAATGATGTTGATAACCCCAGCAACCGCATCTGAACCATAAGTCGCCGACGCACCGTCTTTTAGAATATCGATACGTTTTACAGAAGAGACTGGGATGGTATTTAAGTCCACGAATGATGTTTCAATGTCTTTTGCAAACGGGCTTACTGCCACGCGGCGACCATTAATTAAAACGAGCGTTGAAGATGCGCCTAAACCTCTTAGTGCCACACTTGAACCACCGTTCGCCGTATCATCACTTGAGTTACCTTGCGTACTAAATGTACCAGCGCCTGATACTGGTAACTTTTGCAACGCACCTATTAAGTCTGTTGAACCTGTTGCTGCGAGGTCGCCCGCTGAGATTGATTGAATTGGAGATGGGCCTTCCATGTCCGTACGTTTAATGTGAGAGCCGGTAACTTCAATGCGCTCAACTTTTTCATCCGCTGCCACTGCCAGTTGTGTTTGGCCTAGTAACATGGCCGCTGACAATGCACTTAATGTAAATATTGGTTTCATTGTTTGCTTTTCCCTGTTGTAGTGTAAGTTATTGTTTTAATTAACCTGCATTGTTCTATCACATATTTACGCAGTGTACAATTCGACACTTTTCTAACATTTTTCAACGCATAATTTTTATTTACGCAAGCAAAAGAAAAAATAGAAATTGAAAATCAACAAGTTATTAACTACATCAAATGCTTTTCTAAAATTTTTTCATACAGACAAATTAACGACCAATATCATTTTTTTTACGACCAAAATGTTACATTTGATGTCTGATGCTAAAAAATGCACAAAAAGCCAGTGCCATTAAAAAGACACAAACGCTCACTTGTCCCGAACAAGCCACTCCATTATTTACATTTTAAAAACAATAAGGTGGGTTTTAGTCAACTAATGAAATTGTCTAGATTCACTTTTCAAAGCCTGTAATAGATCACTGCGATCGATCAATCTACCAGCGATGATGTGAGTGACTCCAGCGCTGCGTTCTAACACCCCTTTAACCTCTAATATTTTTGCGCTCAAATATGCCTGTTTCTGTGCCCGTGCTGTTGCTGACCACACCACCACATTGATATTGCCTGTATCATCCTCTAAGGTAAAAAATGTGACTCCAGCAGCAGTGCCTGGCGCTTGTTTACCCGTTACCAAACCAATCACAGTAACAAGTTGTTGGTCCGCTATCTCGCCAAGCTGGGCCATACGCGTAAATCGCTCTAAGCGTCCTGCTTCATCCAATAGCGTAACTGGGTGTTTATGTAGTGTCAGGCCCATAACTGCATAATCCTCAAGCACGTTATCTAGTTCACTGCCCTCACCTAACGGCGCTAAAGTTGGCGTGTCAGAGATGTCGCTATTAGCAAATAAAGGTAAGTCCATATCCTTGTCCATCAACTGCCATCGTGCGCTGTAGCGACCACCAGCAAAACATGCCAAAGCGTTTCCTGAAGCAAGTAACTCCATGCTGGATGATTTTACCCCTGCCTTGCTTAATTGCTGGATATTTTGATACCCCCCTTCAGGGCGATGTGCTAGCAGCGTTTTAATCGCATCTGCTTTTAGTCCTTTTATCATTCTCAAACCCAAGCGAATCGCAAAACTGTGTTTTGCTTTTACCACTTCATGATCTCGATTTGAGGCATTCACACAGACAGGTAAAATGGTAATTCCATGACGTTGTGCATCCTGACATAGCTGCGAGGCACTATAAAAGCCCATGGGTAGGCTATTTAACAAGGCTGTGTAGAAAAAAGCCGGAAAGTAATATTTCAGCCAAGCCGAACTATAAGCCAATACAGCAAAAGAAGCAGAATGACTCTCTGGAAAGCCATATTCTCCAAAACCACAGATCTGAGCAAAGATCTGCTCTGCGTAGCCTCTTGAGTACCCTCTTTGTTGCATACCGTTTAGTAACTTATCTTTAAATTGCCAAAGCTCGCCGGTTTTTTTCCACGATGCCATAGCACGGCGTAGCTGATCTGCCTCGCCACCGCTAAACCCTGCAGCAACCATCGCCAGTTTAATTACCTGTTCTTGAAATATCGGCACTCCCAAAGTACGAGACAGCACAGACTTTACATCATCGGATGGATAGCTCACCGGCTGCTTACCTGCGCGACGCTGCAAAAATGGGTGTACCATTTTGCCTTGAATTGGGCCCGGTCGCACAATGGCGATTTGAATAACTAAGTCGTAGTAACACGCTGGTTTTAATCTCGGTAACATACTCATTTGTGCACGAGATTCTATTTGAAAAACACCCACGGTATCCGCATGTTGCAACATACCATAAACTTGTGGGTCATCCCCTAAACGCGTGATATCCGCAATGTTCCAGCCATAACCAAAATGCTGCGCAATAGAGTCAAAAGACTTTCTAATTGCACTCAACATACCCAGCGCCAAAATATCAACTTTCAGTAACGACAAACTCTCAAGGTCGTCTTTATCCCATTGGATCACTGTACGAGCTTCCATGGCTGCGTTTTCAATAGGCACCAGCTCATACAAAGGCCCTGATGAAATAACAAACCCACCTACATGTTGAGAAAGGTGCCGAGGAAACCCCAAAATCTCATCCACCAGCTCAATAAAAAGCTGCCCCTGATAGGAATTAGCATCCAATCCCAGCTCACTCAATTGTGATTGCCAAGATACAAGCTTATCTCGACGATTAACCTGCTTAATAAAGTAATCTAGCTGTGTACTGTCCATCGCCAGTGCTTTACCCACGTCCCGCACCGCGCTTTTAAAACGATAGGTGATCACTGTTGCTGCAAGTGCAGCCCGTTCTCGACCGTACTTTTGGTAGATATATTGGATCACTTCTTCGCGGCGATGGTGCTCAAAATCAACGTCAATATCCGGCGGCTCATTACGCTCTTGACTGATAAAACGCTCAAATAGCACCGAGATCTGTCGAGGATCAACGGCGGTAATTTGCAAGCAGTAACACACCACTGAATTGGCCGCAGAGCCTCGGCCTTGATATAAAATGCCCTGTCGCTTGGCGAACATAACCACATCATGAATTGTTAAAAAGAAATAGGGATAATTCAGCTGCTCTATCAGCGACAGTTCCTTTTCTATCAGCGCAGCAATGTCATCGGGTACACCATCTGGAAAGCGAAGTTGCTTACCTTCATTCACCAAATAGCGTAAATAGCTCATTGCACTGTGACTCTGTGGGACTAATTCACTGGGGTATTCATAGCGCAGACTTCCTAAATCAAAAGTGCACTGCGCGGCAATATCACAAGCGGTGTCTAACCACTGACGAGTAAACAATTTGCTCAGTTTAACTTTACTGCGCAACGCACGCTCGGTATTTGATAGCAGCCTCTGTCCTAATTCATTCACAGCGCAGTTATGTCGGATCGCTGTGAGTGTATGTTGCAGCTTTTGTCGCTCACCAACGTGCATCAATACCCCACCACAGGCTGTAACTGTCAGCGAGTATTGCTTTGCAAGTTGCAAACAGTGATTAATATACGCTTTATCAAGATGGTTAAGATGCCGCTGCACACCCAGCCATACCCGTCCTTGATGATATTGCTTAAGCCAAGCAGCCCAATGAGCGTCTTGTTCATCATAAGCTGGAAGCCAAATAATAAAACACTGCTTTACAGACAAAATATCCCATAGTTCCAATGTATAGCTGCCCTTATCACAGCGCTTTCTCGCATTACTGATCACGCGACATAGCTCCGCATAGGCCTGACGGTTAGGACTGAGTAAAACAAACTGTAGCGATTGATATTTGAAAAAGCTGCCAACTATCAGCTTAATGGATAGCTTGTTATCTTTTATGGCTCGGTATGCGCGTACTACTCCAGCGACAGAACACTCGTCACAAATCGCCAGCGCATCATAGGCCAAAAAGTCAGCTTGTTTGATGAGTTCTTCTGGGTGAGAAGCGCCTTGTAAAAAAGAAAAGTTACTTTGGCAAAATAATTCGGCATAGCGCATAGATGAACAAAATAAAAATACTGTACATAAATACAGTATTCGGTATTTTGCGGTAAATATCAATGATCCATTGACAAGTACACTGAGCCCTAAATGACCATAGCTAAAACCACAGAAAAAATTATTAAATATTTCTGATTTAAAAACAAAGTCATTGCACAGCATTTTTTTTTATGACAACGTGCAGTCGCACAATGCAATTAGATTAATAACAATCAACAGAGTAGTAGTTATGACAGGACCTATTAAACTTTCTCCGGTGGCGCTCGCGTTATTTGCAAGCACCTGCGCAATGGCCCAACAGGCCAATGACGAAAAAATTGAAACCATCTCCGTGCTTGGTTCCAAAGTGTCAAACCGTACCGCCACAGAATCAACCTCCCCAATCGATATTTTAGATACGAAGCAGCTCAACAAGGGCGGCTTTACTGAACTGGGCCAGAGCTTACAATCCATTGCCCCGTCGTTTAATTTTAGCCGAACTCAAGTCTCTGACGGCTCAGATTTATTTCGCCCTGCAACACTCAGAGGCCTACAACCTGATCAAACATTGGTATTGATCAATGGTAAACGCAGACATACGCAGGCTATATTTGGCCTTTCTGGCACGGTCGGTGCTGGTGCTGCGGGTACGGATATGAACTCAATTCCATTAATGGCACTAAAGAATGTTGAAATTTTAAGAGACGGTGCTGCCGCTCGTTACGGCTCAGATGCAATTGCGGGCGTTATCAACTTATCACTGAATGACAGTACTGGCGTTACCACTGGCTTTTTCCAAGCTGGCGCAACTGGCGAAGGAGATGGCGATACTTACTCTTTCGGTCTTAACCGTGGTTTTGACTTGGGTAACGAAGGCGGATTTATTAACTTCTCATTAGAGTACCGTGACGGAGATGGTACCAACCGAGCCGAACGTGACACAGGCGGATCATCAACGATAGCCCCAGGTGAACTATCAGATGAAGTACGTTGGCGTCAGGGTAACTCAGACACCGAATTTGTTTCTGTGTTCTATAACGCCGCATTGCCTGTTGGCAACAAAGAGCTTTACTCTTTCGCGGGGTTCTCAAACCGCACCGCTTTTGGTAACGGCTTCTATCGCGATTTTAATCGTGCTGAAAGAAACGTCCCACAGGTTTATCCGGACGGTTTCCTGCCTAGGATCGACAATGAAGCACAAGATATTTCTTTTGCGGTAGGTTTCAAAGGTGAGCTAAGCCCAGATTGGAACTTTGACTTATCGACCGTATACGGTGAAAACCAATATGATTACTCATCGTCAAACACCATCAATGCTTCTTACGCTGCACAGTACTTAGCAGAAAATCCTAATGCATCGGCGCAAGATATTGCCGACAACGCAGGTCCAACAGGCGGTTACTCAGGTGGTTTTAGATTTGACCAATGGACAACAAATTTAGACATCAATGGTATTATTGATGTCTCTGGCGCAGAGCCGATTTACCTGTCGATTGGTGCTGAGTACCGCAAAGAAAACTACCAAATTGTACCCGGTGAAGTGGCATCTTATGCCTGTGGTATTGCCAATGCCGACCGCTCATTCCCATCGGTTATCGACCCTGAGGTATTTGCTGATTGTGGTTTTCAAGCCTATCAAGGGCTTAGACCAGATGCTGCCAATAAAGCGGACCGTTCAAGCTATGCTCTCTACGTTGAAGCTGAGACTCTGCTAAATGAAGACTGGTTGGTGAGTGCGGCACTACGTTATGAAGACGTATCAAACTCAAATGACGATACCATCTGGAAACTCGCAACTCGCTATGAAGTAACCGAAGACTTTGCTGTACGCGCCGCGGCATCTACTGGATTCAGAGCCCCGTCTCTTCAACAATCTGGGTATACGGCTTTTACCACCACATTGGGTGGTGATGGCTCACTGGCAACCTCTTATACAGCAACAGCAGGTTCGCCGTTCCCAGCTGCACTTGGCGTCGATGGCTTAAAACTAGAATCATCAGATAACTACAACTTGGGCTTTGCGTGGGATGCGAGCAGTGATTTATCAATCACCTTAGATTTCTATCAAATCAAAATCTATGACCGTATCAATCTAGGTAGCTTCATTGGTGTTGATAGCGATGAGTTACAAAACTTCCCAGTGGCTAATACTGCATTGGCGGCGACAGGTGCTGTACAAGGTAACTTTTTCTCTAACTCGCTAGACTCAACAACCAAGGGCGTGGATTTTATTGCCTCTTACAGCCTTGAGTTGGCTGGGGGAGATTTAGACATCGCCTTTGCTGCAAACAAGAATAAGACAACAATCGATCGTGTTAATTCGCCAGCAGGGATCCCTGAGACTATCGCATTAGATGAACAGCGTCGTTCATTCTTAACGCATGGACAACCACAAGAGCGTGCTACCTTAACTTTTGATTATCAAAAGGATAAATGGAGTTCTTTAGTAAGATTCAACTACTTTGGCGAAACCGAAGTCAGCTACTTTGCTGGCAAACACATCGCGCTGCCTGATTTCTTATCACCTACCAACGACTGGCAAGACACCAGTGTGGTTGAATCAGCAGTGCTGGTTGATGTGAATGTAGGCTATCAGCTGAACGACAACATTAACCTGTCGATGGGTATTGATAACCTCTTTGACGAAACACCAGATGAACTGGGTGAAGACGAAGTGCTTAACTTTATCACCAATGGCGCCATGCGCTATCCCCTGCGCGCATTGCCATATGGCTTTGACGGTATGACCTACTACGCGAAGGTGAATTTTAGTTTTTAACTCACTTTGCAGCGGCGGTGTATACCGCTGCTGCTTTAACCCCTTTATTGGAACTAGCTGCAAAGTGCATACTCCACCAGCTATTAAAGTGCATTCAACCAAGTTCAAATCGATGTTATCTTCTCTGTTCACCAACAAATCCCTACAATATTAATGTGAAATTTAAATTACCAATTTGTTGACTAAAGGTTAACTTGATACTTAAATTGATCTTAAAGCACGGCGCTGCGCTTTCAGACACTAAATAGCTGTATCGTGTTTATCTTTTCAACTAGATAATCACCTACTCTAGCTTTGCGACAAGCAAAGAGTGTCATTTCAACCATATTAGTTTTAATAAGGAATATTAAGATGACAGAGAAAACCACGCCCACTACTTTTGAACCCATTGATTCTGAAGAGCTCCTAGCTCAAGTATCAGGTGGCAATTTAGCGCCTTTAAATACAGCAACATTAACAGATAGTTGTGATAAGAGTGTCTGCGATACCGAATGGGATAACGGACACCTGTAGGTGATTAGTTAATTCAAACACCCTATAGAATGGGATTGTAAGATAAAGCACACGGTTTAGTGTCATACGATTCCATTCTTATTCTAGGCTTAACAACCGAAAATTTTCATAAGTAAGCCGACTCCCATGCCAGTAGTATTTATCGTACTGCTTTTGATACTGATAATGAGCATAACACGCTATGATCTTGATTCTTTCACAGCTTATCGAACCTAATACCTCAGAGATTATAGATATTCTCAATTTCTATAATAAGCCTTGGTTTCGTTTAAATGGTGAGGATGTTCCCACAAATATTCACTTTGAATATGATTTAAACGGCGGCTCAAAAATTGAGGACGTTTCAGGCATTAACAATATAAACACTTTAGATCTCGATAAGGTGAACTCGGTTTGGGCTCGCCGACGTGGTGCTATTACCCCCAACAATCAATTACCTGAGAATCAACAACGGTTTGTTGTTGATGAATGTTTAACCTTATATAAAGGGTTGGAAAGTCTCACCTCAGCGAGATGGATGAACAACCCTTGGTGTGATGACAAAGCAAATAACCCTATCGTGCAACTACGTATTGCAAAAAAAGTCGGGCTCACTATTCCCAATACGACCATTACCCAAAGCAAGGCTATCGCAGATAAATTCTACAGCGCTTGTAATGGCGATGTTATTACCAAACGAATTATGAAAGCCCCCATATCTCACTATGGGTTTTCCATGGTTTTTACTAGCCCAGTGACCGATGAACATACACAAGACTTTTCTAATTTAGAGCTATGCCCAACACTACTCCAATCTAGAGTCGACCGGCTACTTGAATTGAGAATAACGGTGGTCGGTAATAAGCTGTTTAGCGCCGCCACTGAAATTGACTTACATAACAATTACAAAGTCGACATTCGAGAATCTGATTTACAGAAAGTTAATTATTTTCCCTATCAACTACCCGAAAGTATTCAACAAAAGCTGCTGCTATTTATGACAGAGCTGGGCTTAGTATTCGGTGCGATTGATATGATCTTGACCAAAAATAATGAGTACGTATTTATTGAATTGAACCCCATCGGACAATGGGGTTGGGTAGAAAGCGCTACGGGCCTGAAAATTACCGAAGCCGTTGCCCAGTGGCTTATGCAGGAGGACTAACATGCCATTTGTATTACTATTTCAAACCAAGCCTATTTCCCTCGCACATCCACTTACCTACTATGATTGTTTATACGCGGGAAAAATAGAGAAAAAGCGGTTCACATTTTAGAGGGAGTTATCATAGTGAAAATGATCATAAGTCCCGCTGTAACGTGGTGTAAAGGATATAAAAATGCGCTGCTGATGCATCTACATGACGAAAAAGTACAGTCCGTTCCATTGAGTGTGCTTGAGGTTATTGAGTACATTGCACACTGTCAAAGTACAAACTACCAAGACGTACTGATCCGCTTCAGTGAACACGCTGATGTGGTCAAAGGCTATTTGGATTTTCTATTACAAAAACAATGGTTGCTAGAAGTTCCTGACTTCGTAGATTATCAGCCTATCAGCATCGAACCCAGCGCCATTCTAAAAACCAGAAACTTCTATTTGGAAGTCAGCGATAATACTTCGCTAAGCTGGTTTGAAGATATCGCTCTGTGGCTTAGAAAACACAGGGCAACTCATAGCTTGATTATTAGCCTAAGTGACGAAAGTGAAAAAACACAGTCAGTCGCATCCGATATAATTAAGCGTGCTCGAAACCTTGGCTATAACCAGTGTGGTATTTTACTTTCTCAACACATTAAGAATGAAAATATCTATGATGGTATGAGCGGAGATTTGGATTTCTTTTTAGCCCAGCAAAATGCAGCTTCTAGCACACATATTAATCATGTAGAAGTCATTACACTCACCAAAGACATTGTTCACAAAGGCAGTCACTTACAGTCGAATTTATATAGCTGTAGACACAATAAACTTGGTACCTATCGCGCCGATAATATTTTTATCGATAAAAATAAAGCAATTTACCCACACCCTTTTGATCTATATTTACTTGGTAGAGCAAAAAACAGTTTGAATTTAAGCCAAGTGATTAATGGCCCCAAAGCGCATTCCTATTTCTTTATGAGTAAAGACAAAATAGATAAGTGCCGTATTTGCGAATATCGCCTAAGTTGCACGAATTCTTTATGGAATAGACAAGATAAAGATGTTTTAAGTTCTGCACCAAAGAACTGTACTTATGACCCAATAGTAGGGGTTTGGCACGACACTCCTGTTACAAATACTGCTTACAAACTAGAAGCATAAGAGAGCAAAAATAATGAACAGAGTCGTTTTACTGCTTTTGATATTATTTACGACAAACGATGCAGGTGCCATTGAGTTGCACCCTGAAGTCGTCGCGATTCAAACTGACTTAATTAACTTAGGCACACATAAAAATGTGGGGGAAGTGTTTGAGCGTCATCAAAGTGTGCTTGTTGAAAACGATTTAGATACGCAGTCTCGAGATTTAATTCATCAATTTATTGCCACGTATTTTTCTTTTATTGGCTTACATCAGCGGGCAGAACGCCTGTATCAGTTCGGTCAATCTATTTCACAGCAGCAAGCTTTAGACAACTTTACGGCGTACGATGCACTGGATGAGATCACAACGCTTGCTAAGCAAAATAAATTACTTATGGTGAACGAGGCGCATCATATTCCAAAGCACCGATGGCTTACCAAAGAGCTGTTAATACGCCTAAAAAGCGAGGGCTATTCGTATTTAGCGCTTGAAGCATTGGCTAAAAAAGACGAACAACGTATCAATAAACAAGGTTATGCCACTAATCAAAGTGGTATATATATGCGTGATCCCGCATTTTCAGAGCTAATAAGCATTGCAAAAGAGTTAGGTTATACTCTAGTCAGCTACGATAAATATACTTACGATAGAGAAAAGGAAGGTGCGGAAAATATCATCAACAAAACATTTGCGCTCGACCCTGACGCCAAAGTCATTGTGCATTGTGGCTATAGCCATATTGATGAAAAACACAAGCTAGCCAGCGTATTGGCTGCAAAGTTGAATATTGACCCATTAACCATTGACCAAACAGCGCTGCTATCTACACACATTACAGGTATAACTAAAGTGGCACCGGTCGTATTCAAATCTGAATCAGATCAATATTGGCAACCAACTGGCAGTCATTTTGATATTGCCGTTTACTGGCCGAAGCAAGCAAAAATTGCTAATAGACCCGCATGGTACATGGCTAATCATCAAAGCCGAAGGTTAGACGAAACATGGTGTAACAACACTTATCCATGCTATGTTGAGGTAGGTAAAAACATAAACAATGCCATTCCATTTGACAGATATTTGTGGTTGAACCCAGCTAACCCTGCCTACGTACGCATGCGTCCTGATGACGCTATTTTTGTGTATGACAAATCAGGAAAACTAATTCGACAACTAAACTCACCTTTTATTAAATAACAGCCTCTTCATCAGAAGAGTTTGATTAATCTGTACCTGTAATAAAAACCACTCTTACCGCTTGTAGGATAAGGGCCTGCTGTGAGTAGCTAAATCTCCCTCGATTAATTAGTGTTTTCTAAAACCTGACAAACGCTCTATAATTCCGACTTTTGAAACAATCTGAACATTGTTAACTCTAGGAAAAAAATGAAAAACTATGCATTCTTAGCATTGGCTGTCTCAATGTAGCTGGCTGTGGTGGTGGCTCTGACACTAACTCAGATGGCTCTCCAACAACACCAAAAAATAACTTACCCTCTTTAAGCGGTGAATTCGCTTTAACAGGCAAAGCAAACGTTTCATTCTCTGGCTCTTTTAACGCAAAAGACTTAGATGGTGATGCACTAACAGTCAGTTTTGAAGACCAACCTGACTGGCTGGAATATGCCTTTTCTGGCAATGAGTTAACATTATCAGGCGAACCAAAGCTAATTGATGTAGATACTTACACTACTAAAGTTATACTGAGCGATGGTAAACAAAGCCAAAGTTACTCATTAAACATCAACATCGCGGATGACCCATCTGCATGGCAGCCACTACCAATTACAGCTGAAGAGCTTGCTGGTGCTTGGCAAAGTGAAGAGCACAATGTTGCTTTTATTGTTGCTGAAGACGTCAGTACTAGTAGTGCAAACATCGGTTATCTAATAGAGGGTGACAAAAAGTACATGGTCAATTATCAATTGTCTGATGGTATTAATCTAGGTTTATTGAACGAATATGATTACTCGACGGTAGAGGACACCAGACAATTTGAAGTCATTGCGAAAAGTGATACTAAACTGCGACTTGTGGCAAACGTAAATGACCAGAAGCAAGCTTTTAATTTTAGCCCAGTCAACAAAGCTATAACTGAAAGCTTTTCTTTTACTCCAACGTTTAGTAATGATACCTGGTTCTCTGGTGGCCACATTGATTTAGATAGCAATGAACAATCAAATATTCATGTGGCGGTAGCGCTTCCTCTTTTATCTCATCTGGAGTACAGTCCATATGACTACAATGTAAGTGTTACAGCTTCTTATAATAGCGAAACAGCAGAATTTACACCGATATCTCCAGTTACCACTAGTTACTGTTGGAGGATTGAAAACCCTTTTACTTTTAACTGTCCCAATTTAAGTGTCAAATTTAGTAAAATCAAAGTGCTGGGGGTGTTTAACGATACTTTGTTTTACAGCGTAACGCACCACTATGAAGCGGACCTTTCAGAAACTCAAAAAAGAGCACTCCCACTTCTAGCTAACTTTTTAGACCAACAATATACTTCTGTTTATGCTGAAAAGTTTAAAAAAATCGAGAAAATAGCTAGACCCAGTATTGAAGTGGGCCAAACCTATACAGGCCGCATACTGCTAAGAGATCCTAGTACTCATGTAGAACTCAATGGAACTCATTACCATAGTGGCAGCGGCACCTTTACGCTCACCAGCGAAAATACAGGTTCATTCACCATCGAATTAGCTGACCATTCAGCCCAAGAAACCAAAGAGTTTACCTATGAGTTGACAGAAACATCAATAAATATTTCCTATGATGGTAAAACAACACAAAGACACTTCTATAAATTACCAAATGGTTTAACAGGCATCACTGAGCCTTATGCGGATCAGTATGAAAGTAAATTTGATATCAGACCTTTCATTGCTGTACAAGAGTTTAATATGGAAGACAGTATGGGGACTTTCATCTCTACGGGTTCATCAACCAGCTCTTACAACTTAGGCTATGACAAAGTAACAATTCGATATGCAGAAAATCGAGAAACTGAGCTGCCAAGCCGTTGGGAGCAAGATGACAGTGTTACCTTTGTGGATGGTTGTCATCATTACAATACCATTGCTGAGTGTGAACAAATGGCTCAAGATAATGAGGATCATGTCTCTTTATACTACCGTAACCTCAAGCTATTGTATGCCGATGGTGACTACTATCTATTTCAAGATTCATTTAACTCAGAGGGTGATGCTTTTCAAAGTTACAGAAGTTTTAGAAAAGTAAACTAACCTTTTATGCGGCTGCCCTATGGTGCAGCCGCATTCACTAGCAAAATATCCCTTGCACAAACCATTGCTGTGATGGCTCTTTGTAGACCCATAACCACTTCCCCTGCTCGTTTCGAGCGATATAATAATCTCTAGCCACCGCTTGGTTATCCCACCAGCCTGTGCAGATCCGCTCAGGTCCAAAATAGATAGTCACTTTTTCCTGTAATGGAATAACCTCAGGTAATAACATGCTGGGCCGTTGTAAGCCTGTTATGCGTTTTTGTTTAATATATGCATGTGAAGGATCAACAAAGTGAAATGCCCGCTCAGGTCGATGATCCGAGTCAACGGCAACTCCTTGTACACAGCGTCCGCCTAATTTCGCTTGTAACTTGGCAATTAACGCGGGTATTTCTGATTGTCCTTGCTGGCTTTGAAATAACTCGTTATTTGCATATTGATTATCCAACAAGTAATCCGCAGATATAGTAATTGCCTGAATGGGCGCATTAAGTGATATATTGGAAAGCTTTAATTCGATTAAGGACTGCCATGCATGAGCACGGCTCTCTCCTGAAGAGATAGCGACTTGTATCGATACCGGCTCGGCGTCTCGCAATTGCAACGTTAATAATACTTGCTGAGCCAGTTTATTTCGTTGCTGTAAAAACAACTCTAGCTGCTTGAGTAGCTTTGCCATCGGCTTCGTGAGCCATTGTAAATTTTCAAGCTCAAACAATAATGTAAGATGGCGGGAAAACTGCTCCTCGGGTACATAGAATATTAAAGGATATTTTAGTTGCCCTTGTAAACGACCCACATAATGCACCAGCTCAATATCAAAGCGTTTCGCCAGCTCACTGACTGGAATACACAGCAATTGCGATAGTTTACTGATTCTAACTCTCTTTAACTGCTCACAAATCTGTTCAGACAAGTCTGTTTGTAATAAGTCAAAACCGTTTATGCTACTTTGTAGCAAAGCGGCATCGTCCGTTATGATATCTACTCGCCCTCTTGCAAGTAGCCTTGCGGCCAATGCCGAGTAGCCAGTAGCATAGTGATAATTAAGCTCTAAATGTGATAGATGTGCTTGTATGTGCTGCCAGTAGGTCGCCAAATCCTGATATAAAGACAGCATGTTACTCACCTTAAGCAAAATACCATCTGGTGGAAACAAGCTAATATCTGCTGTCGCTAGATACAACCACTGCGCAATCTCTTGCAACCGCGTCTGCTCAGCTTGTGCATCATAGGCGACTACTTGTAGATGCTCAGATAGGCAGGCAGCACTGGCTAGACCCATTCCTACAGTGATGCCTGACTGCTTTGCTAATGTGCACACCTGTACCACTCTATTGCTGCTGCCATTCACAATGACCACAGGTTCACCCTTATGAGATAATGTTAGGCTGTCCAGCTGTAGGTGTTTAAAATGTAGGTATAACCAAAGTGTCATTTTGCATACCGTATGGGCATAGGGAACACTGCCACATTGTTTGCTTCTCCTTGCTTTACTACTAATTGCGGCCAATAATCGGCCAAACTCAGAATAAAGCTTTTCTGAGGCCAACCTCCCTTTTGCTTTTTAACTTGAATAGCAATACCTTGTGGGTGCCCTGTCAGCTGTAAACACAGTGAAACTGGTAGCGAAAATTGCTGTTCACACACTGGCCTGTATAAGAACAAAGTGCTCGTTCCCTGTTCTGATGCCAACTGTAAACGCTTTGCCTGAGAAATGCTTAACGAGTTATGCCACAGTAGCACATTGCCACATCCACTACTTTTCAAACATTGCTCCGCAGCCCATAATGCATCAATTGCAGAATCCGTCTTGATGATTAATAACTGTTTGTGATCGAACCCGAGATGATAAAAATGGTGCGCATTAACGCTTCCTGGAGGGTTGATAAATACAATCAGATGTGGATGCTGCTGCAAATAAGACAACCAAATCTGTAATTCTCCAATCCCACTGTCTGCCTGAATCTCAATCATTCCTTGCTTAGGTAAACCACCTTGTAGCTTAGTATCTAATAATGGAATACCCGTACTGATACGCTCTGAAGACTTAAGAACTTGGCTACTCCCCTGCCATACCCACTGCCGATGTTGTAATAAATCAATTATTTTGCTCATTTCATACAAAAAACAACTATACTGTATATATAAACAGTATAATTGTTAGGACATAAACTGCAAGATCAAAATATGTGCAAGATCGAAACCTAGGATCTCTAACCTGCTTACCTATTAGTTAATTGAGTAAGATTAAATAAAGGGGAAATATGGGGCTTAGAAGAACAGGTATATAAAAACAAAAATGCCAGTCACAAGGACTGGCATTTAATACTCACTTTAAAAAGTTAGATGGTGATTACCAACCCGCTTTCTCTTTAAGTGCAGAACCGATGTCAGCAAGTGAACGAACAGTCTTAACGCCTGCCGCTTCAAGTGCTGCGAATTTCTCATCAGCAGTACCTTTACCGCCTGCGATGATAGCACCAGCGTGACCCATACGCTTACCAGCAGGTGCAGTTACACCAGCAATGTAAGATACTACAGGCTTAGTTACGTTGTGCTTGATATACTCTGCTGCTTCTTCTTCAGCTGTACCACCGATCTCACCAATCATTACGATTGCTTCAGTTTGAGGATCGTTTTGGAACATCTCTAGTACGTCGATGAAGTTAGTACCAGGGATTGGGTCACCACCGATACCAACACAAGTCGACTGACCGAAACCTGCATCAGTAGTTTGCTTAACCGCTTCGTACGTTAAAGTACCAGAGCGAGAAACGATACCTACTTTACCAGGCTTATGGATGTGACCAGGCATGATACCAATCTTAGTTTCACCCGGAGTGATAACACCTGGGCAGTTAGGACCGATCATACGAACACCAGTTTGGTCTAGCTTAACTTTCACGTCAACCATGTCTAGTGTTGGGATACCTTCAGTGATACAAACGATAAGCTCGATACCCGCATCGATGGCTTCTAAGATTGCATCTTTACAGAAAGGTGCTGGTACGTAGATAACTGATGCTGTTGCGCCAGTTGCTTCTACTGCTTCACGTACAGTGTTGAATACAGGAAGACCAAGGTGAGTTTGACCACCTTTACCTGGAGATACACCACCAACCATTTGCGTGCCGTACTGGATAGCTTGCTCAGAGTGGAAAGTACCTTGACCGCCAGTGAAACCCTGACAGATTACTTTAGTATCTTTATTAATTAATACAGACATTATTTGCCCTCCGCAGCAGCAACAACTTTCTCAGCAGCATCTGTTAGTGATTCTGCAGCGATAATGTCAAGGTCAGAGTTAGCTAGAACTTCACGACCTAGTTCAGCATTAGTACCTTCTAAACGTACAACTACTGGTACTTGAACGCCTACTTCTTTAACCGCACCAATGATACCTTCTGCGATCATGTCACAACGAACGATACCACCGAAGATGTTAACAAGTACTGCTTTAACATTGTCATCAGAAAGGATGATCTTAAATGCTTCAGCTACACGCTCTTTAGTCGCGCCGCCACCAACATCTAGGAAGTTAGCTGGCTTACCGCCGTGTAGGTTTACGATGTCCATAGTACCCATCGCTAGGCCTGCACCGTTAACCATACAACCTACGTTACCGTCTAGAGCAACATAGTTAAGCTCGAAGCTTGCTGCGTGAGCTTCACGCGCATCTTCTTGCGAAGGGTCGTGGAATTCACGGATCTTAGGCTGACGGAACAATGCGTTGCCGTCTACACCGATTTTACCGTCAAGACAGTGAAGGTTGCCTTGATCAGTGATTACTAGAGGATTGATCTCTAATAGTGCGAAATCGTGGTCGTTAAACATCGTTGCAAGACCCATGAAGATCTTAACAAACTGTTTAATCTGTGCTGGGTTTAGACCTAGTTTGAAGCCTAACTCACGACCTTGGTAAGGCTGTGGGCCAACTAGTGGATCAATTTCAGCTTTATGAATTAGCTCTGGTGTTTCTTCTGCAACAGTTTCGATTTCAACACCACCTTCAGTAGATGCCATGAAAACGACTTTGCGAGTTGCACGGTCTACTACAGCACCTAGGTATAATTCGTTCGCGATGTCTGTGCAGCTCTCAACTAAGATTTTAGCTACTGGCTGGCCTTTTTCGTCTGTTTGGTAAGTTACTAAGTTCTTACCTAACCAGTTTTCAGCGAATGCGCGAATTTCTTCTTTGCTATCGGCAAGCTTAACACCGCCCGCTTTACCACGGCCACCGGCGTGTACTTGACATTTAACTACCCATTTGTCGCCGCCGATTTTAGCAGCTGCTTCTACCGCTTCTTGAGGTGTATCACAAGCGAAACCCTCAGATACTGGCAAACCATAGTCGGCAAATAGTTGTTTTGCCTGATACTCATGCAAATTCATGATGCTTTATCCAATTTCTTATACTAAAAAAGCTGAATATTTATGCAAATAATCAGCTATCCCAAATTGCGCTCCTAGTATAGATCCCAAGGCTTACGATGAAAACCCTAGTTAGACCAAAGGCGCAAAAAAAAAGCTGTATGAACGAACATACAGCTTAATATCTAATCAATTATGATTATACGTCTAGTAATAGACGCGTAGGATCTTCTAATAGCTCTTTAATTGTCACTAAGAAACCTACTGACTCTTTACCATCAATTTGACGGTGGTCGTAGCTTAATGCCAAATACATCATAGGTAAGATTTCTACTTTACCGTTAACAGCCATTGGGCGGTCTTGGATTTTATGCATACCTAAGATTGAAGACTGAGGTAAGTTGATGATTGGCGTTGAAAGCAATGAACCAAACACACCACCATTGGTGATAGTGAAGTTACCGCCAGTCATGTCTTCTACTGTTAGTTTACCGTCACGACCTTTAAGCGCTAGCTCACGGATACCTTTTTCAATCTCAGCAACTGATAGCTTGTCACAGTCACGTAATACTGGTGTTACTAGACCACGTGGTGTAGATACCGCGATGCTGATATCGAAGTAGTTGTGATAAACAATGTCATCGCCGTCAATTGATGCATTAACTTCAGGGAAACGTTTAAGTGCTTCAGTCACCGCTTTCACATAGAAAGACATGAAACCTAAACGAATACCGTGACGCTTTTCAAATACTTCTTGATACTGCTTACGAAGGTCCATGATTGGTTTCATGTTCACTTCGTTGAACGTCGTCAACATCGCTGTTGAGTTTTTAGCTTCAAGTAGACGGTTTGCAATTGTCTTACGCAGGCGAGTCATTGGAACACGTTTTTGTGTACGATCACCCATTGGCGCTGCTGGTGCAGATGCGGTTGCAGCTGCAGGCTTAGCTGCTGGTGCTTTCAAGAACGCGTCAACATCTTCTTTAGTGATGCGACCGCCTTTACCTGAACCTTTAATTTTAGAAGCATCTAAGCCTTTCTCAGCGATAAGACGACGTACAGATGGTGTTAACACATCTGAGTTCTCATCTGAAGAAGCTGGAGCTTCTGATTTAGCTTCCGCTTTTTCGCCTGAAGATGCAGCTGGAGCAGCGCCTGCTTTGAGCTTACCGATCACTTGCTCACCAAGTACAGTGTCACCCTCTGCGTGTAGATGTTCACCCATTACACCATCTTCTGGTGCAACAACTTCTAATACTACTTTATCAGTTTCGATATCTACCAGATTTTGATCGCGGCTTACCGCTTCACCTGGTTGAACATGCCAAGTTGCGATTGTAGCGTCTGCTACTGACTCTGGAAGTACAGGTACTTTAATGTCCACTTCTTTACCTTCTGCTGCTGGCGCCGATGATGACGCTGCTGGTTGTTCATTTGATTGAGCTGGTGCGCTTGCTTTCGCATCTGCCGCACCTAAAATTGCGATAACTTGTTCACCCAGAACTGTTGCACCATCTGTTTCTTTGATCTCAGTGATCACGCCATCTTCAGGAGCTACAACTTCTAATACGACCTTGTCAGTTTCGATATCAACAAGGTTTTGGTCACGAGTTACAGTATCACCAACGCTAACGTGCCAAGTTGCTACTGTAGCATCTGCAACTGACTCAGGAAGAACAGGAACCTTAATTTCGGTTGTCATCTCTTATCCCTTATTTCTTAATTGTTAATGCGTCAGCAACTAACGCGTTTTGTTCTTTGGTATGTGTTGACATGTAGCCACACGCTGGTGCTGCCGATGCTTTACGGCCAGCATATGTTAGGTTCGCCCCTGCTGGAATCGCATCCCAGAAATGGTGCTGCGAACAATACCAAGCACCTTGGTTTTGCGGTTCTTCTTGACACCAGACAAAATCTTTAACGTGCTGGTAACGCGCCATAATTTCATCCATTTCCTGATGTGGGAATGGGTATAACTGCTCTACACGTACAATCGCAACATTATCCAGTTCTTGTTTACGGCGCTCTTGCAACAGCTCGTAATAGACTTTACCGCTACAGAAAACCACACGCTTTACATTTGCCGGATCGATGTCATCAATTTCATCGATCATGTTGTGGAATACACCTTCCGCTAACTCTTCGAGTGAAGATACAGCTAACGGGTGACGTAGTAACGATTTAGGCGTCATAACAATCAACGGGCGACGCAGTGGACGAACCGACTGGCGACGCAACATTGCATAAACTTGTGCGGGTGTTGATGGCACACAAACCTGCATATTGTGGTCAGCACACAATTGTAAATAACGCTCTAAGCGCGCTGAACTGTGCTCAGGTCCTTGGCCCTCATAACCATGAGGTAGTAACATAGTTAGACCGCATAAACGACCCCACTTTTGTTCACCTGAACTCAAAAATTGGTCGAATACTACTTGAGCACCGTTGGCGAAGTCACCAAACTGCGCTTCCCAAAGTACTAATGAGGTAGGCTCTGCAGTCGCGTAACCATATTCAAACGCTAATACAGCTTCTTCTGACAACACTGAGTCATAAACTTCAAACGACCCTTGCTGCTCGCTGATATTTTGCAATGGCAGGTAAGTCGACGCATCTTTTTGATTGTGAACAACAGCATGACGGTGGAAGAAAGTACCACGACCAGAGTCCTGACCTGTCATACGAATATCTACACCTTCATCAACTAGCGTTGCATAGGCAAGCGTTTCAGCCATACCCCAGTCTAGTTGCTTCTCGCCTTTCGCCATTGCTTGACGATCATCGTAAATCTTCTTAACGCGAGACTGTGCTTTGTGCTCTTCTGGATACGACGATACTTTATCAGCTAATTGCTTTAACTTTTCAACTGACAGTTTTGGATCGTAAGCAACATCCCAATCATGACCGACAAATTTAGACCAGTCCGATGAATGTTTTGTATCTGGCTTAATTTCCTCAACCACACACATGCCTTTGTCTAGGCCATTACGATACATTTCTGTTAAAGCTTTAACATCATCCGCACTGATAACACCTTCTGATACCAATTGATCTGCATAGATCTGGCGTGGCACAGGGTGCTTCTTGATTTTCTGGTACATTAACGGCTGTGTTGCATTTGGCTCATCAGCTTCATTATGACCATGACGGCGATAACACACTAAATCAATCACCACATCACGACGGAACTGATTACGGAAATCAAGTGCAATTTGCGTCACAAATGCGACTGCTTCTGGGTCATCCGAATTAACATGGAAGATTGGCGCCTGAACCATTTTAGCAATGTCAGTACAGTAATCTGTAGAACGCACATCTTCTTGTTTTGATGTTGTAAAACCAACTTGGTTGTTTACCACGATACGTACTGTGCCACCTACACCGAATGCGCGGGTTTGTGACAAGTTAAACGTTTCTTGTACAACACCTTGACCAGCGATTGCTGAGTCACCGTGAATAGTAATTGGTAACGCTTTAGAACCTGTCTTACAGCCTAAACGGTCAAGACGTGCTCTTACTGAGCCCATAACTACAGGATTAACAATCTCAAGGTGTGACGGGTTAAATGCCAACGCCATGTGAACATCGCCACCTTTAGTAGCAAAGTCAGACGAGTAACCCATGTGATATTTCACGTCACCAGAGCCTGCTAATTCGCCATATTTACCCGCGAACTCGTCGAAAAGTACCTGAGGATTCTTACCCAATACGTTAACAAGCACATTAAGACGACCACGGTGGGCCATGCCAATAACCGCTTCTTGTTGACCACTTTCACCTGCACGGTGAATCAGTTCTTTAAGCATTGGTACTAATGCATCTCCCCCTTCTAGCGAGAAGCGCTTAGCACCTGGGAATTTTGCTCCAAGGTATTTTTCTAAGCCATCAGCCGCTGTAAGGCCTTTGAGAATACGTAGTTTAGTTTCTTTGCTAAATTGAGGCTTTGAGAAGGTTGACTCTAGGCGCTGCTGTAACCAACGTTTTTCTTCTGTAGAAGTGATGTGCATATACTCGGCGCCAACAGAACCACAATAGGTGGTTTTCAATGCTGAGTATAAATCTTTAAGCTTCATTGTCTCTTTGCCACAAGCAAAAGAGCCAACGTTATATTCTTTTTCTAAATCCGCATCGGTTAGCTCGTGATAGTCAAGTTCTAAATCGCGAACTCGCTCACGCTTCCACAGACCAAGTGGGTCTAGGTTGGCGTTTTGGTGGCCTCTAAACCTAAATGCATTAATTAATTGCAGTACGCGTACTTGTTTTGCATCACTTGTACTATCTGCTGCAACCACTACTTCTCTATGTTTGTTTTTAGCAAGATCAGCAAATTGCTGCCTTACTTGTGAATGTTTTACGTCTACATCCACACCATCAACTTTTGGAAGTTGATCAAACACTTCTCGCCACTCTTCTGGCACTGAAGTCGCATCGTCAAGATACGCTTCATAAAGCTCTTCTACATAAGCTACGTTTCCGCCGTACAAATGCGAAGATTCTAGCCATGCCTTCATCACACCTTCGTGCATTTATTAGCCCTTTTCTCTAGCGCAGAAATTTAATTAATAACAAGATGGCATGCGTAGGCATGCCATCTAAGGATATAAATATGTATTAAACCGAACGATTTAACAACATAGATTTAATCTGACCAATGGCTTTAGTTGGATTCAAGCCTTTTGGACATACGCTAACACAGTTCATGATACCGTGACAGCGGAATACGCTGAACGCATCGTCAAGATCAGCCAAACGCTCTTCTGTTGCAGTATCGCGGCTATCAGCCAAGAAGCGATAAGCATGAAGAAGACCAGCAGGACCAATAAACTTGTCTGGGTTCCACCAGAACGAAGGACATGACGTTGAACAACACGCACATAAAATACACTCATATAAGCCGTCTAGTTCTTCACGCTCTTCAATTGTTTGAAGACGCTCTTCACCACCGGTAGGCTTATCATTGATGAGATAAGGTTTAACCTTCTCATACTGAGTATAGAACTGGCTCATATCAATAACTAAGTCACGAATTACTGGCAAACCAGGTAACGGACGAAGAATGATTTTGCCTTTACCATTCTTTTGCAAGGCTGAAATTGGAGTAATACATGCTAGGCCATTTTTGCCATTCATGTTTACACCATCAGAGCCACATACACCTTCACGACATGAACGACGGAAAGATAGAGTTGGGTCTTGCTCTTTTAGAAGTAAAAGCGCGTCCAACACCATCATGTCACGGCCTTCTTCTACTTCAAGCTTATAATCCTGCATGCGTGGCGCGTTGTCCACATCAGGATTGTAACGATAAACAGATAATTCTAAAGTTGCCATCGCTGTGCTCCTAGTAAGTACGTGCTTTAGGTGGGAATGCTTCACGAGTCTTTGGCGCGTAATTAACTTCACGCTTGCTCATGCTTTCCGTTACTGGATTATAAACCGTGTGGCATAACCAGTTTTCATCATCACGGTCTGGGTAATCAAAACGTGAATGAGCGCCACGACTTTCTGTACGGAAGTTAGCTGCAACAGCAGTTGAATAAGCAGTTTCCATCAAGTTATCAAGTTCTAGACACTCGATACGTTGCGTGTTGAACTCAGTTGACTTGTCATCAAGACGCGCGTGCTGCAAGCGCTCACGGATCTCTTTAAGCTGCTGTAAGCCTTCGGCCATTGAATCACCTTCACGGAATACCGAGAAGTTAAGCTGCATGCACTGTTGTAGGTCTTTCTTGATCTGAACCGGATCTTCGCCCTGACCTTTTGTTGAGTTTTCCCAACGATTGAAACGAGCAAAAGCAGCATCAACATCATCACTAGACGCTTGCTTAGAAATTTGCGCATCAGCAAGGTATTGACCCAAGAAGTTACCAGCCGCACGGCCGAATACTACAAGGTCAAGTAGCGAGTTACCGCCTAAGCGGTTTGCACCATGTACAGATACACACGCAATCTCACCTACCGCAAATAAACCTTCTACTAGCTTACCGTTACCATTTTCATCTACGCTCAACACTTGACCGTTAACGTTCGTCGGTACGCCACCCATCATGTAGTGACATGTTGGAATAACTGGAATTGGCTCTTTAGCAGGGTCAACGTGTGCGAACGTCTTAGACAAGTCACAAACGCCAGGTAGACGTAGGTTCAATGTCTCTTCACCTAAGTGATCCAGCTTCAGCTTGATGTGTGGACCCCAAGGACCGTCACAACCACGACCTTCACGAATTTCAGTCATCATTGAACGAGCAACAACGTCACGCGATGCTAAATCTTTAGCATTTGGAGCATAACGTTCCATGAAACGTTCACCATCTTTATTTAGTAGGTAACCACCTTCACCACGACAACCTTCAGTTACAAGCGTACCTGCACCCGCGATACCGGTTGGGTGGAATTGCCACATTTCCATATCTTGCATTGCAATACCAGCACGAGTTGCCATACCAACACCGTCACCAGTATTGATGTGCGCGTTCGTCGTCGATGCGAAGATACGACCAGCACCACCAGTTGCTAACACAACTGCTTTAGATTTGAAGTAAGTCACTTCACCAGATTCGATATCAATAGCGGTACAACCTACTACATCGCCATTGTCATTTTTTACCAAATCTAATGCATACCACTCAGAGAATACGTTAGTTTTGTTTTTAACATTCTGCTGGTATAGGCAGTGAAGCAATGCGTGACCTGTACGGTCCGCTGCCGCAGCGGTACGCGCAGCTTGTTCACCACCAAAATTCTTAGACTGACCACCGAAAGGACGCTGATAAACACGACCGTTCTCGAAACGAGAAAATGGTAGACCCATGTTTTCTAGTTCGGTGATTGCCTCAGGACCTGTTTGACACATGTATTCGATAGCGTCTTGGTCTCCGATAAAGTCAGAACCTTTCACCGTATCGTACATGTGCCATTCCCAGTTATCCTCATGAGAGTTACCTAGCGCTACGGTGATACCACCTTGCGCTGAAACTGTGTGAGAACGCGTTGGGAAAACCTTTGAAATCAAAGCACAAGTTTTACCAGATTCAGAAATCGCAAGCGCTGCGCGCATACCAGCACCACCGGCACCGATTACTACAGCATCAAATTCACGAGTATTATATTTCACTTAAACACCCCACAGAACAAACAGACCAATTGCTACGTAAGCAAGAGCCATTAGGTTTAATACGAAGCCAAGTACTGAACGCATTGTTGAGCACTTTACATAGTCTGTTAATACCTGCCATAAGCCGATACGTGTGTGTACCATGATGCACACTAATGTAACGATTGTCGCAGCTTTAACAGCTAGATTTGAAAACAAACCTTGCCACGCTTCGAATGTAAGTTCTGGTGTTAGAAGTAAATAACCAACAATAAATACTGCATAAGCTGCAATTACTAATGCGGTTGTACGTAATGAAACGTAATCTTGTACGCCGTCACGCTTGAGAGTTGCTTGATTTAAGACCATATCCACACTCCTGCTAGAATTGCTACAACCACAGAAAGTGCAATTGCAATTTTAGCGCTGCTATTGCCCGACTCTAATTCTTCCCAGTGACCCATGTCTTGGATCATGTGACGGATACCACCAATTAGGTGATATGCCAATACACTGACGGTGCCCCATGCAATGAACTTTGCAACAAAGCCGCTAAATAGGCCCTTCACAAATTCAAACCCTTCAGGAGAAGAAAGAGACTCAGACCAAGCCCAAATGACAAAAGTTAAAGCGAAGAATAATGCGACACCAGTTACACGGTGCAGAATCGACGCTTTAGCCGTTGCCGGCATAGATATAGTCGTAAGATCTAGATTTACAGGTCTTTGCTTTTTCACAGTTACTTGCCCATCTTGCCCACAAAGGAGCTCATCTACTTGTTTTTATAAAACCCATTTGCACGACATGCACAAATGGCACACTCTAAATAAACCTGTTTTTCCAAAAGACTCATCCGTTTTTCGTAAAAATAGGTTTACCCACAGACGATACGGTATAAAACCTTTGACAGTATATAAGGCCGTGAGTGCTTTTACAATTCTTGTTTAGATTGAGACGCTTGCGAATTAGCCAATGGTATAATATTTAAACTGGTCAGAATATTTATTATACATATTTGCATAATTCTCAGAAAAATTGACTTTGCACCCCTGTTTTACGTTAAAATGATCAGAATTTGCTTAACATTAGAATCACAACATAACAATCAGAATTGTTATTTCATAGGAGATAAATAGATGGCAGATAAGAAAGCCACAGTACATATTGAAGGTCACGATCCGATCGAACTACCGATATACTCAGGCACAGCGGGCCAAGATGTAATTGATGTTCGTACCCTTGGTGCTCACGGCCATTTCACATATGATCCAGGTTTTATGTCTACCGGTTCGTGCGAGTCATCTATCACCTACATTGACGGCGGGAAAGGCGTATTGTTACACCGCGGCTACCCAATTGAACAGCTAGCTGAAAACTCTAACTACATCGAACTTTGTTATCTTTTACTAAAAGGTGAGTTACCGACAGCTGAACAACATGCTGAATTTGCAGATGAGATCACACGCAACACCATGTTGCATGAAAAAATCGCGGTATTTTTCCAAGGCTTCCGCGTTGACTCTCACCCAATGGCAATGCTTTGCGGCGTAGTTGGTGCATTGTCATCGTTCTACCACGACGATTTAGACATTTCAGACGCAGATCAACGTCACCGTAGTGCGGTTCGTTTAGTTGCTAAGCTTCCGACAATTGCGGCTATGGCTTACAAATACAATGTAGGTCAACCATTCGTTTACCCTCGCAACGACCTAAGCTACGCAGAAAACTTCCTACATATGATGTTCTCTGTTCCTGCTGAAAAGTACGAAGTTAACCCTATCCTTGCTAAAGCAATGGACAAAATCTTCATGCTTCATGCTGACCACGAGCAAAATGCATCAACTTCAACGGTACGTTTAGCGGGTTCTTCGGGTGCAAACCCGTACGCGTGTATTGCTGCTGGTATCGCTTCTCTGTGGGGACCTGCTCACGGAGGTGCAAACGAAGCCTGTTTGAACATGCTAGAAGAAATTGGCTCAGTAGATCGCATTGACGAATACGTTGCTAAAGCAAAAGATAAGAACGACCCGTTCCGTCTGATGGGCTTTGGTCACCGTGTTTATAAGAACTTCGACCCACGCGCAACGGTAATGCGTGAAACATGTCATGAAGTTCTTAAAGAGCTAAATATCCAAGATCCGCTATTAGATGTGGCAATGAAATTGGAGCAAATCGCACTAGAAGACCCATATTTCATTGAGAAAAAGCTATACCCTAACGTAGATTTCTACTCAGGTATTATCTTGAAAGCGATTGGTATTCCTACCAGCATGTTTACGGTTATCTTCGCGATGTCACGTACTGTGGGTTGGATCTCACATTGGGATGAAATGTTATCTCAGCCAGGTCATAAAATTGGTCGTCCTCGTCAGCTATACACTGGCTACACGAACCGCGATTACACACCTGTATCGAAAAGATAATCACACGATTATTATATTAAGGCCGCCTTGTGCGGCCTTTTTTATTGGCATTAATGTAAAATCTAATTAAAATCGCCGCTCGATTTAGCTAAGGACCTTTGCATGAGTGATATCGCACAGCTGAGAAAAGACTTCCCAACCTTAAAGCAGACCATCGAAGGTCATCCTTTAGTCTATTTGGATTCGGGAGCCACCAGCCAAAAGCCTCAGGCGGTGATCGACGCAATCAACCTGTTTTATACTAAAAACAACGCAAACGTACACAGAGGTTTACACACTCTAAGTGAAATCGCCACAACCGAATACGAAAACGTGCGTGAAAAATTGGCCCATTTTCTTAATGTAAATGCAACTGAATGTGTTTGGACCAGTGGTGCAACACAGAGTATAAATCTAGTTGCTGCGGGTTTAACCTCACAACTGAACGCAGGCGATGTCATTTTGATCAGCGCGCTTGAACATCACGCAAACATTGTTCCTTGGCAGCAGTTAGCTGCACGCACTGGTGCCAGATTAGAAGTCATCCCGATTAATGAGCTCGGTGTTGTCGAGCCAGATGTAGCATTGGCGACGATAAAAAAGTGGCAGCCAAAGGTATTTGCCTGCTCACATGCATCCAATACACTTGGCAATATCCAAGATGTACAAACTTTTGTTGCCCAAGCAAAACAGTTTGGAGCAATTACCTTGGTAGATGGCGCGCAAGCATTTTTGCATTTGCGTCCTGACTTACGTCAGCTGGATTGTGATTTTTATGTGCTGTCTGCACACAAAGCACTTGGCCCTACAGGGCTGGGCATATTGTATGGTAAATACGCGTTGCTCAATGCGCTACCCGTTTACCAAACGGGTGGAGAAATGATCCAACATGTCAGTTTTGAAAAAACCACATTCCGAGACGCTCCAGCTAAATTTGAGCCTGGTACGCCGAACATTTCTGCTGTTTTAGGGTTTGGTGCAGCATTAGATTATTTGAATGCCATCGATTTTCAACAGATGCATCAATATGAACAAGCATTATTCGTATATTTAGTCGAACAATTATCCGTGATTGAAGGTGTTAGGCTATATGGCGACTTGGTTAATAACATTGGTACGGTGAGTTTTTCATACAAATCAGAGCATCACTATGATCTGGCGATGTTGCTTAACAGTTATGGTGTTGCCGTGAGAAGTGGCCATCATTGCACGCAACCACTTATGCAAGCACTCAATTTAAATGGCACCATACGGGTTAGTTTAGCTTTTTACAATAACAAAGACGATATTGATTGTTTTATCAGTGCATTACAAAATAGTATTGAACTGATCGAAGGATAAAATTTGTGACTTATCAAGAAATATATAACACACTCTCTAACACATCAGGCTGGCAACAAAGCTATCGTGAAATCATGTTGCTTGGTAAACAGCTTCCTGCTTTGCCTGAAGTTTTAAAAACAGAGCAAGCCAAAGTCACTGGCTGTGAAAGTAACGTGTGGTTACACATTGAATTGGACGAGCAGCAGCAAAACCTACTGTTAGTTGGCGATTCCGACACGCGTATTGTTAAGGGACTGCTTGCTATTGTACTGGCTATGTACAATGGAAAAACGCCTACAGAAGCGAAACAGATTGACGCTTATCAAGAGTTTGAGTCTCTGGGATTAATTAAACACCTCAGTCCATCCAGAGGTAATGGCATTAAAGCAATTGTAGACAAAATTCAGAAGCAAATTGCGCAATTGACCTGAAGCGGCGCGTGTCAAACGCGCGTTTGTTTTTAAATTTAAAGTGACATTCACTGCCTTGCATACCAGTCTCTTTTTATACGACGCAGTGCTCCTGTGCTATCCAGTTGTTGAAATGCCTCTTTGTATCGCTGGATGAGCAAAGGGTTGGATTTTTTATTAAAGGCAATGCCTATACTCACATTCAATTCTGTCAACTCTACGACTTTAACTAACGAAGCAGGATCGACGCTTTCGTTTTGTGCGTGATTTCGTATTGAGTGTTCTGTGCCCATAATAAGCGCTACCCGTTCTCGTACTAACAACTTTAAGAGTTGTTCTTCATAACTGACAGGGACAAGATGTTTAAAGTAATGTGACTGTAGATATTGCGCAGTATTCGAGCCTCTGATCACCACAGTTTCAAAGTACTTAAATGAATAAAGTGAACTGATTGAATTACGTTCTTCGGGAAAGTGACTTTTAAGCCCCCATAGAAAAATAGTATCTCTAGGCACTTCACCAACCCATTCAAAACGCTGATCACGTGCCCTAGTATGCACAATAGAATAAATTAAAACGTTTGACTCATGTAAAGCCGTTTCATAGGCTCTCGCCCAAGGCATAACTTCGATGTTGTAACTATCACCAGTCAAGGAAAACATCGCCTTGACGATCTCAGTCATGAAACCGCCTAATTCGCCGTTCTTTTTATGTACCTGATAGGGTTCCAAATGTTCTGTCACTACTCTGATGTGCTCGGCTCTTGCCATCGACACAACCAGCATAGAATATACAATGAACAACATGAAGAAATATGGCATTTGCTTAGCGGTGCAACGTTGAAGAAAATAAGATCATAGCACACCGCTCATTGTTGTGTTTATTTGTACAATTACCCCACCAAAAAAATTAAAATCAACCTAGTGATTTCAACTTAATCACTCACAGGTTTGCTTCACTTTTTTGTCCAAATACTTACGGATAGCCTTTGATGCAGCGAAAAAACCAAATGTGCCTGTAACCATAGTGGCAGAGCCAAATCCGGTGGCACAGTCCATATTCTTGCTTCCATCGGCCTGCTGTTTAGCCATACAAACTTCACCGCTTTCAGTTGGGTAAACTAGTTGCTCTGTCGAGTACACACAATCAACACCAAACTTACGTTTTGGATTAGTAGAATAATTGTAGTTTTTTCTAAGTAGATATCTGACTTTAGCCAACAAGGGATCTTGAGTCGTCTTAGCCACATCGCCAAATTGGATCTGACTGGGATCTGTTTGTCCCCCTGCTCCACCCGTTGTGATGATGGGGATCTTACGGCGTTTACAGTGAGCGATAAGCGCAGCCTTTTCTTTTACAGCATCGATACAGTCGATAACGTAATCAAAGTCCACCATGTGCTCTGAAATGTTGTCCAAGGTGATAAAATCATCAATTAATGAGACCTCACAGGCAGGGTTAATTTGCTTAAGGCGCTCAGCCATTGCCTCAATCTTTTGTTCACCTATCGTTGCTGATAACGCGTGAATTTGACGATTAACATTGGTCACACAAATATCATCAAGATCAACCAAACAAATTTTGCCAACACCGGTGCGCGCTAACGCTTCAGCCACCCAGCTGCCTACACCACCAATACCAACAACACAAAAGTTTGCCTCTGCCAGCCACTTACACTGCTGTTCTCCGTATAAACGTTGGATACCACCAAAACGCAACTGGGTTTGTTGATCAGTCATATTACCACTCTAACTGCCAAGGATTTCGCCATTTGGCAAACTCCTCATGATTAATTAATTTTGAAAATAGCCCCATAGGTTGAGGCATCGCATAATAAGTTTTACTTTCACCTTGCCAGATAAAACGCAAAGCGTAGGCGTGCAAATACACTCTGTCGCTTTCGAGCGCGCCATAAAGCTCATCACCTAATATAGGAGCAGATAAGCTCTTTAAAGCAACCCTTAATTGATGCGTTTTCCCTGTGAATGGCTTCAAAATGCATGCTCTTAGACCACTGCCTAAACTCATACTATAAAAGCGCGTGATAGCAGGGTTTTCGGAAGACTTTAGCAACTTGTAGGCCCCTCTTCTGGCCTTGCTCATATCACCCTTAATCCAACCTTGTTTTTTCTTCGGTTTATCTGTAACCAAAGCAAAATAGGCTTTATCAACTTGTCGACTTGCAAACAATTCACTGAGCTTATTTGCTGCGACGCTTGATTTAGCTAGGATCAGCAAACCAGACGTTACTTTGTCCAAGCGATGAACCGCATATAGCTTTATGCCAAGTTGTTGCTCTAGCTGAACAACAAAGCCAATACCGCTTTCACTATGAAAACTAATATCCGCAGACTTTATTGCAATAATGTAGTCAGGCTCGTTCGCTAAGACTTGAATATCAGACATCACAACGAGACCAATTACAACGGCTATATCTGCAAAAAACAATAACTATGCGTGCCACTTTTCAACTTCATCTGAGCTAAGTTCTCGCGCTTCATTTTCCAGCAATACTGGAATGTCATCACGAATTGGATAAGCCAGTTTGGCTGCGGTGCTGATAAGTTCACTGTTTTCTTTATCGTACTGTAGCTTTCCTTTACAAACTGGGCAGGCCAATATCTCTAATAGTTTTCTGTCAAACGCCATGATAAATCTCTTTTTGTTGTAGAAGTTGTTTTAATCTTGATTGCAATGCGTCGCTTGGCACAGCATCAACCCTTAAATAATACCAATTGTCTTTGCAAAAAGCCTGACATTTAACCGCATCTTTCTCGGTCATAAAAATTGGACTGTCTGGGTATTTACGAAAGTCATCACAACTGTACGCATGATGATCCCTAAAGTGTATACACTCTTGTAACTCGATACCTTGCCCTTGCAAACTTGACTCAAAGCGCCGCGGATTGCCTATGGCACTAACAGCCACCCCTCTTTTTTGGTACTCCAGACAGCTTTTGTTAGTTTTAACCGAATAGATACCCGAACTACTTAACTGATAGCTAATTTCGGCTTGCCCACCGTTTTCAATAACAAGATCTACATCAGATAAGCGACTTGGCAATTCTCGTAGCGGACCTGCCGGCAACAAACAACCATTCCCAAAACGACGTTCAGCGTCAACAATACATAACTCCAAATCTCGGTGCATTTTATAATGCTGCAAACCATCATCAGAAACGATTACGTCGATCTCACAGTTTTGCTTTATATAGTCACAACTCGCTTTTCTATCAGCGCCAATCACAACAGGGCAATTCAATCGAGATGCAAGCAGAAACGGCTCATCGCCCGCCTCATTTACCGAACTGGATTGCTCAACTGAATACGGGTAATAAGGCGCATTTGAACCATAACCACGACTGATCACGGCAACTTTCAAACCAAGTGATTGTAAATAAGGTACCAACCACAATACAAATGGGGTTTTTCCATTACCACCAATACCTATGTTACCCACGATAATAACAGGAACATGTGCTTTAAATGTATTGCTGCGGCCCGATTTAAACTGCCAACGACGATAGGTGCTAATGAGCCAAAATAAGGCACTCAATGGCAATAAAAAATAGGTCAGTAGGCTTTTTTTTCTGTACCAGCTCCGTTCAATAACGTTCACGCTCAGGCCCCATGTTGCATTTTACAAAGTGCCGCATAAATACCTTCAGACGCAAGCAATTGCTGGTGCGTACCTTGTTCAACTATTTGTCCTTGTTCGAGTACGTAAATACGATCTGACTTCTCGATTGTAGACAACCGGTGTGCAATGACTATCGAAGTTTTATCGGCCATCAACGAATCCAAAGCATCTTGAATTAAACGCTCTGATTCGGTATCCAACGCCGAGGTTGCTTCATCTAAAATAAGAATTGGGGCATTTTTTACAATCGCACGAGCAATGGCAATACGCTGCCGCTGCCCGCCTGAGAGCATGACACCATTTTCTCCAACTAAAGTATTTAATCCCTCAGGTAAGGACTCAACAAATTCCCATACATGGGCCTGTTTGGCGACTTCAATTAACTGTTGTTCGGTCAACGGAACGTCTAAACCATAGCTGATATTGTTAGCTATTGTGTCATTGAATAATACCACCTGTTGAGAGACCACCGAAAACTGACGACGCAACTCTTTGAGTTTATAGTCTTGAATTGGCTTACCATCTAATAAAATTTTGCCCATTTCTATGTCGTAGAATCGTGGTAATAAATTAGACAGCGTAGATTTACCAGAGCCTGATCGGCCAACTAATGCGACGCGTTCACCCGGCTTGATATGCAAAGATAAATCTCTAATCACCGGTTCTTGTTTAGTTGGATAACAAAATGTAACGCTCTTTACTTCTATTTCACCTGCACAAAATGGCAGCTCTAATGTGCCAGTGTCCTTTTCCTGCGGAGTATCGAGTATTTCAAAGATACTTTGCGCTGCAGCGATACCACGCTGTAGTTCACCGTTAACGTTTGCTAATTGTTTAAGCGGCCTTAACATCATCATCATAGAAGACAGCAACGCCACAAACGTGCCAGAAGTGATCGTATCTATCATAGATGGCATTGCAATAATCGCGAGAATTAATGCCATTGCACTGGCAGCTAATATTTGGATCACAGAAACACTCAGTGCTCTGGTTGCATCCATTTTCACTCTTTGCTGACGATTGTGGTTGTTGACCTGAGCAAAGCGCCCAATTTCTTTATCTTGGCCTTCGAAACCATGGATCACTTTATGCCCTGCTAGCATTTGTTCAGAGCCACGAGTTACCTCGCCCATTGCATCTTGGATATTCTTAGATATCTTGCGAAAACGCTTTGAGACAACATTCACTATCAGTGCAACAACAGGAATGATAACCAGGAAAATGGATGACAACTGCCAACTGGCGTCAAACATGACCACTAACAAAAAGACGACAAATGCACCTTCTCTGATCATCACTTGCAATGCACGGGTTATTGCTTGTTGTACCTGCTCAGTATCAAAAGTTATTTTTGAGATCATGTCGCCATTGGAATGCTGATCATGAAACGACACCGGCAGAAATAACATATGCTCAAAAAGTTGCTGCCTAAGTTTACGTACCACCTGTGAGCCGACATAGCTCAAACAGTATGAAGCCATGTAATTGAAAATGCCGCGTCCAAGCACTAAGACAATAACAATTAGAGGCGCCCAAGTAAGCACCTCGGTATTACGCTGTGTTAGCCCTTCATCAATAAACGGCTGCATCAATTTGATAAACAGAGCGTCCATAGCTGCATAACCCAACATACCTACGATGGATAATATCGCGACTAGTTTATAATCGAAGGTATACTTAAGTAGCCGTTTGTAGATCTGCTTGGCACTTTGCTGCATAAGAACTCTCTGATTTGGAAAAACCCGCCCATTGTACTTGTGCACTGTACAAAAACAAAATGGTATGTGGCTAAAATCAATTGTTTAACTTCAAAAGCATAGCCTTATCATCATTTTGGTCAACATTCAGCCAATTCTTAGTGCATTATAAAAACCAATATGCGCGTGATTTTCTTGCAGACTCTATAGAAATACTCGAATGACTAAATCGAATTCGGATATGTCCCTCATGTGCTGTATCTAGCAATTTAACGTTTCGGTGCTTATAGCGTCCAACGACAGAGTCATGAGGAAGGTGCCACATAGAATAGAAACTTCGAGAAATAATCGCAATGTGTGGGTCAACAGCTTGGATAAAAGCATCACCTGATGACGTTTTACTACCATGGTGAGGGACGAGCAAAATATCACTACGTAACTCTTGGCCATATAGCTCAACCAGTCTGCGCTCAGCAGCTTGCTCAATATCACCTGGCAATAACACTGAAAACTTGCCATCCGTTATTCTTATCACACAGGAGGTGTTGTTGTCGCTGTTCATCATTTGTAATGGCCACAAAGATTCAATCGTTAGCTTTCCCATGGTGACTGTTCTAATTCTACACTGTGAATTTGATTGCAAATTATGAAATGCTTGCAAAGGGCTATAGCCGCTAAATCTAATCAGTTCCTTGATGCCACCAATATGGTCTTGATCGGAATGACTCAAAACAACGTGAAAAAGTCGTAGTTGATGCTTTAGTATGTATGGTTGTACAACACGTTCGAACAAGGAGAAACTATTAAAATATTTTGCCCCCAAATCATAGAGTAACGCCTGTGTCTTATGGGAAACCAAAACTGAGGTGCCATGACCTACGTCAAATACATCAACTTGCCACTCAATACTCGGCTTTAAATAGCTGTGCCCTACTGAGATAAGCAAAGGCATAACCGCAATCCAGCGCCACAGCACAAAATGTATGCCCAACATTAGAGATAAATAAAAGGCAATTAAAAAGGGCCAGTCAAATGGCAGTGTTTCAAGCCATCCTGAGCTAGCTAATAATTCCGTACAAACCCGCAATACCCAATTCACAAGGTGATCAAAAGCGTAATACCAAATTGTATTGAGATTAAAATACAGGCAAGCAAGCATCAGTAACAAAACTGGTAAAATCAGAAAAGTCAGCAGTGGTATAAAAATCAGATTAGTAATGACAGCGCCAAGACTCACACCATAAAAGTAGAAGCTACTTAATGGTGCGAGAATAACACCGAGCAGCACCTGTAAAACTAGCAACTTAATGATTATGCCGCTGTTGTTTATGCGACTAGTGCGTAAATTAGCGATGGTGAAAATAGCGTAAACAGCAATAAATGAAAAATACAGACCAGGGTTTAATAACGAAAACGGATCAAGCAATAGCACGGTACAAAGCGCAAAAAGTAAAGTTCGGTAATTTACAACACGCCATGCATACAAATAGGCAGCCACCAGCACGGCCAACATAACCAACGCCCGCAATGCTGAAACACCAAAGCCACTTAGCGATACATAAAGGCCAGCGACGAACAAACCGAACACTGCATACAGAGCATTAATATCTTTTCTTTGCTCGCACGTTTTAAAACAAAAGCTAATTAAAAAGACCAGCAGCTTGGAGATATAAAAAAATAGGCCATACACAATCCCTACATGTAGGCCTGAAATGGCCAACATATGGCTTAGACCTAGACGTTGCATTATTAGCTTATCTTCATAATCAGTATGAGATTTATCTCCACTGAGTAAAGTGTAATACAGCCAACCAAGTTTAAAATGGCCTATACGTTGCCACAACCACTCCCGATACAACTGTGAGCTGTTTAATGACGCCTCACTACTAACCACCAAATCTATCAGTTTCCCTTTAAACTGAACGTGGCGGGTAAATGCATATAACTCGCTATTAAAACTATCGAAATTCACTCTACTTCTATAAGGTTTTAATTTTGCAGAGGCGGAAAAAGACGCTCCTATGGCCGGTGAGTGAGGCAAAGACGGTATGGAAACATTTGCCCTGACGGTGCGAAACCATGCTATTGAGCTATCTCCAACTTGAGTAAATTGAACCTGATAGTAGTCACGTCCGAGTTGTTTATCGAACACACCACGCACGCTAACTAGTTGAGAATTTGTACCTTTTTCATCAATTGGCTTGTAAAATAAGCAATAATGTACCTGAACTGAAAAAATAGCGAAAATAAACCCTAACAAAACTAACCAAAACGGCTTAAAATAACGGGCAATGACCACAAGAAACAAAACGCTGCAATAAAACTGCCATCGCCCATAAAAAAATACGGTGAGCATGCAGCCAAATGTAAACCCGTACCCCAAGAGAACTGAAGTATATGGTTGCACACTATGGCTAAGAAAACGATCCAACGCTTTTTACCTGATCACAATAAGATCAAACAGCAAAAGTCATTGAAAATATTTGGTCGTTTGTTACATGACGCCAACTTATGGCACTTGAATCGCCGCTCCGCACGGGGAGCATTCTCCGTAGGGTTATTTTTTGCGTTCATCCCTGTTCCTTTTCAAATGGTGCTAGCGGCTGCATTCGCAATTCCCTTTCGCGTAAACTTGCCGCTGTCAGTGGCTTTGGTTTGGCTCACCAACCCTTTAACTATGCCACCTATTTTCTATTGTTCTTACCTAGTCGGTGTACTTGCTCTTGGTCAAGAAACCCAACCATTTCACTTTGAAGCAAGTTGGGAATGGCTATCACAAAGCCTTTCTACCATTGGTCCCGCCTTTATGGTTGGGTCCTTGATTTGTGCGAGCATCGCCTCTGTTATTGGCTATTTTGGTATCGATTATTTATGGCGACGCTCCGTTAATAGAGCCTGGTCTTCAAGGCGTTCTTGATACTTGATAAATGATAGACAATAAAAAAGCCCGTACGGGCTTTTTTATTGTGGGATTAAGATGAAGTTCTAGCCAGCGTTAGCTTACGTCGTCTTAACCAAACAAATGGTAACGCCAGTAAACTTAAGACCGACCAGCTGCCTGACTGACGCTCATAAGTTTCCGCTTCTGGTGGAGCACAATCTTCAACTTCTCCGCTTGGGTTTGGCGTCAATAACACTGGTAGTGTTACTGACTCATACTCAATCTCACCATTACTGTCTTTTTCAATATTACCTAGCCTGTCTCTACGTTCTACCGTTTTAGTAGCAATCGCGTAAATATGGTTAGATTCAGTAATTTTTATCGCTTCTGCAATTGTGTATGGGTAGCTGTCACCATTGCTATCTTTACATGGTAATAAGTCATTTATATTTACAATCTTTTCATCACCAATTTTATAGATGAAGCCTTCGCGACGACGGTTACTACTGTTCTTTTCGATCTCAGCTTGGCCGATAATATAGCCCGCATCATTGATATCTGTGGCAACCGTTTTTGACCCCTTAAAAAAGTAAGGTAGTTGCACGTACTTGTTCTCATTTAAATCGTAATAGAACGCATACTGGTCAATCACCGAACCTCTGATGTTCTCAGCCATGTAACCGATAGCAATATTATTGTTATTAATATCTGTCGCTTTACCTAATTCGTACCAGTTTTCTAGTGTTTTAAAAGGCTTGAATTCACCACCTTCAAAATAACCAGCTACACCATACGGGTAAAGGTCATCACCCTCTCGATAAGGAGAATAACCTACCGCAACGCCTGATTTATTCACAGCCAACGCTGCGCTAACGAAAGCGTCATTCTCATCGTCTTTGGGTGTTAAACCCAATCCAAGGTTTGCAGTGCTCAGAACATTGAAATTCTCATCCAGCTTCCACTGAAATGCTCGCAAATCATAAAATTGGCTTGCTTGCTGTCGTTGCCACGCGCACACAGCTAGCGGTTCGTCTTTATCATCACAGCTGTCATCATAGTTGGTCTGGCGATTTTCAGGTATCCCAATGCTGCTTTGACCCACAACCAAATAACTGCCATCGTCCAACTTTTTAATATCAGTGGCGATGCTAAAACCGCCATGCTCAGAAAACTCCGGAGATAAAGTTATTTTTTGTCCGCTCGTGGTGAGCACTATGCCTCTTGAAGCCCAATCTCGAACAAAAAACGTCTCAGCTTCCGATTCGCCATCTGGGGTAAAGGTTGTTTTAGTGAACGGTGCAGATCCCCATCCAGCAATCACTCCATCTTCACTGATTGAAGTTAAGTAGTTTGATACCGAGCGCGTTAAGCCGTTAGTGTCTTCTGTTTCTACATCAAACAACACTTGCTCATCAGCAGACACCGCATCTATATTCAATGCGATACGGTCCTGAATTTTTTGATACTTAGCATTGTTGGACCTAGCGTTTAAAAAACCTAACATGAAGCTATTTGCATCTGCATTCGTTGCTGCAGCACCATTTTTAATATCTTCTAAGGTAAAAGAAATTTCTTCATCTATAGCTTCATAGCTTTCTTTTGTATTGTCATAGGCGCTTATAAGATCTGCATCTTCAAAGTCAATATAAGATATATCTATGGGTAGGTTAAAAATACTCGATGCTGCACCGATGATTTCACCTTTATCGTTCACATCTGAAATAAATGTATATTTAGCCCCTTCATAGCGAGGGAGTTCAGATAATGTATAAGTTGCTCCAAGAGCTTGACCACTGAGGCCGGCTAAAATACTTGCAGCTAAAACTGTGTGCTTCATTTTTATCCTTACTACTGATTCTGTAATGCTTCTAATTCTTCCCAGCGCTCAAACGCAGCCTCAAGCTTCGACTCAAGCTCAGCCAATTCGTTCAACGCAGTTTGTGTAGTTTGTGAGTCTTGTTTAAAAAAGTCCGGAGCATTAACAACTTCTTGCTGTGTTTCTAATGCTTGCTCAAGCTCTTCTACTTTACTTGGCAACTGTTCCAATTCAAGTTTTAATTTGTAACTCAACTTGGTTGTTTTGTTACCAGCTTTCGTTTGCTTGGCTTGCTTTTCAGCTTCTTGTTTGTGTTGCTTTTCAAGTTCTTTGGCTTGTGCCTGACGATGTTCAAGATACTGCTCATAGTCTGAATAACCACCTACAATATCTGTGATCTGGCCACTGCCTTCAAAAGCCCACACCGAGTTACAGGTATTATCAATGAACTCACGATCGTGACTGACTATTAATATCGTACCTTGGTATTGATTGATAATATCTTCAAGTAGTTCAAGCGTTTCAATATCTAAGTCATTCGTTGGCTCATCCAGAACTAGAACATTAGATGGCTTTAAAAATAGTTTGGCCAACAGTAATCGGTTCTTCTCACCACCGGATAAAGCCTTAACTGGTGTTCTCGCTCTGGCCGGTGGAAATAAAAAGTCTTGCAGATAACCCAGTACATGGCGGCTTCGACCGCCCATCATTACTTCTTGTTTACCCTCAGCAACGTTATCTTGAACGGTAGCTTCTTCGTCAAGCTTCTCACGATATTGGTCGAAATAGGCCACTTCAAGGTTAACACCCTGTTTTATTTTCCCTTGATCAGCGTCTAACTTACCAAACAATAATTTGAGTAGTGTTGTTTTGCCAACGCCATTCGGCCCAACCAAACCAACCCTGTCACCTCGCATAACCAGCGTTGAAAAGTCTTTTGCAATGACTTTGTCTTTAAAAGCATGATGAACATGCTGCGCCTCAAAGACCAGTTTTCCAGAGCGCTCAGCGGTTTCAATATTGAAATCAGTTTTACCAACTTGCTCTACGCGTTGTTTACGTTCATTGCGTAAAGCCTTAAGTGCTCTGACACGCCCCTCATTACGGGTTCTTCGCGCTTTGATCCCTTGCCTGATCCAAGCTTCTTCTTCCGCTAGCTTTTTATCAAACAAAGCATTTTGTGTCTCTTCAACTTTTAAATCATGAGCTTTTTGCTCTAAGTATTTGGCATAATCACCTGGGTATGAGACCAGCTTGCCACGATCTAAATCAAGAATACGTGTAGCCACTGCACGTATAAATGCCCTATCGTGTGAAATAAAGACAATACCGCCTTTGAACTCTTTTAGAAATTGCTCAAGCCAGATAACGCTATTCATATCGAGGTGGTTGGTAGGCTCATCGAGCAGTAATAAATCAGGCTCACTGACCAATGCTTTGGCGAGCGCAACCTTTCTTAACCAACCACCAGATAATTTTTCAAGACGCATACTTCCTACCAACTCCAACTGGCTTAAAACCAATTTGATACGGCTTTCAAAGCGCCAAGCATCAGCAGCCTCAATTTTGTTAGATAACTTCTCTAACTTATTTAAAAGTGATGGAGATTGATCTGTTTGTAGCGCTTCGCTGATATGGTTAAATTCGATAAGCAGCTCAGCGATATCGGGTAAGCCATTAGCGACATAGTCAAAAACCGAGCCTTCTGCACCTTTTGGTGGGTCTTGCTCTAAGCGAGAAACCTTTAACTCTCCCACTCGGTTAATTTCACCATCATCTAACTGTACCGCGCCATCTAGGACCTTGAGTAGAGTCGATTTACCGGCACCATTACGGCCTACAATACACACCCTTTCTCCGGCTTCGATGACGGCATCTGCATCATCCAACAATGGGTGTGTGCCAAACGCTAATTGCGCTTTTGATATTCTGATTAAATCCATATTATTCTGCGAGTAGTTGAATTTGTTCAAGTTCGAACGGCCAATAAAGAGCCTGTCCGTCACGTGTTCTTTTTATAACTGGGATCGAAGTTTGATAGGCTTCCATAAGCATTGGGTCGTCAACAATATCGACATGCTCAATATCATCTGCACTTAAAACTTGTCGTGCTAATTCATCAGCTTGCTCACACAAATGACACCCTTGTGTAAAATACAAAATATACTTAGCCATGGGTTATCAACCAACTGTTATGAATTTGCTTATTTCTCTTAAAATCAGGTGATAGTGTCTGCTCGGAAATATTCTCAGCTTTTAAACCCAATCCCATCAATCCAACTTCGTCCATCTTAAAACCGCGTTTGTTATTGGAAAAAATTAAGGTACCTTTTGGACTTAAAATCTTTTTAATCCAAGTCAACAGCTGAATATGATCGCGTTGAACATCAAATACCTCTTTCATTCTCTTGGAGTTTGAAAAGGTCGGTGGGTCTAAAAAAATCAAGTCATACTGGCCTTGGGCATGCTCCAGCCATTTTAAGCAATCAGCCTGTTCGAAGCGGTAGCGTGGATTTTTCAAATTGTTCAAAGCAAAGTTTTCTTCAGCCCATTTTAAATAGGTTTTTGACATATCTACTGTCGTTACTGACTTTGCACCACCTAACGCCGCATGCACAGATGCTGAGCCTGTATAAGAGAATAAATTTAAAAAGCGCTTATCTTTAGCATGTTCTTGAATATAACGACGCGCTAGGCGATGATCTAAAAACAATCCAGTATCTAAATAATCAAATAAGTTGATTTTGAATTTGGCACCAAACTCTTCAACCGTATCGTAACGATGTTGTTTATCCATCGCCGTATATTGAGACTCGCCCTTTTGTTTTTTGCGCACTTTTACAGCTATATCTTCAGGGGCAATATTAAGTTGTTCTGCGGTCAAAGTGATCACATCTTGCAAGCGCTTCTGAGCCACCAAATCATCGATCTCTTTCGGTGCCGCATACTCAAAAATCACTGCTGAATTGTTATAAATATCTACAGCAACATTGTATTCAGGAATATCTGCATCATACACACGGTATGCGTTAATTTGCTCTTTTTTAAGCCAGCTTTTAAGGGCTTGTTTATTCTTTTTCAAACGATTAGCAAAGGCTTGAGATCCTTCAAAATTTAGCCCCGTTTTTTGCTCGTTTTGTGAGACTTGGCGCTCGTTCAATTGGTATAAATTTAACTCTACGTCGATAGGCCCGTTTTTGAACTTGTAGCGTTTTTCTCGTGAAAGCTTGAGTAATTTGAACAAGCTATCATCAGTACCCAACAAAGCCAGACGCCAATCTTGGAAATGCTTCTTAAACGCGATCCCCATATTACGATATAAATTGACTAATTCTGCCATCGAACCCAAGCGTTCACCGTATGGAAGGTTACTCAGAACCACACCTGGGCGCTTTGCAACCTTATTTAACGCGTTCGCATCTTTGGCTGAAAACTTGATATGGTCTGCGACACCTGCCCTTTGCGCGTTCTGCTGAGCAATATCGATGACTTTATCCTCTAGATCCGATCCGATGATCCAAAGCGTATTATCAACTTCTGTCGCTTTCACCTGTGCTTTGATCTCGTCAAATTTGGCTTTTCTAAAACTCGGTAAACGTTTGAAGGCAAACTCTCTATTCGTGTTCGGATAGATATTATTCGCCATACACGCAGCTTCAATTAATAATGTGCCAGAACCACAACATGGATCAAACAAAGGGCGAGACGTATCCTCTAACCAACCACTACGCTTTACCAACGCCGCAGCAAGATGTTCGCGAATTGGTGCTTTACCTTGACGTGTACGGTAACCCCTATCGGATAAGCGCGGGCCTGAATAATCGATATATAATGAGCAACTGTGTTTATTTAATTTGGCAATAACACGGATGTTAGGCTCTGTTTTATCGACGTTTGGACGTTGTTCATACAAATCATTAAAATAATCAACAATGCCATCTTTGATCACTAGACCCGAAAATTGCGTGTTCTTAAGTTCATTATTTGTGCCGTTGAATTCGATGGCAAAAGTTTGTGTAGGGCCAAACCAATCTTGCCAAGCCTGAAATCGTGCAAACTTATACAACGCTGCTTTGTCTTTTATATCCTCGCTTTCGTCAATCAGTAACATAACTCGTGTAGCGAAGCGTGTTGTTAAACAAAACTTTTGAGCTGCTAGGTTATCGGCGTTGAACCTAACTGAACCAACGCTTTGCTTGCCCAGTTCCAGGCCCGCTTGTTGAAGTTCTTCTGCAAGGAGATGTTCGATACCAATAGATGTGAGCGCGATAAATTGCAATGTACTAACCCTTTATATTCAATTACCCGCGAGTATAACATAGGTTAGAGAGAGCTTGATCACGCCATTTGGGAAATTTTATTGCAACTTATGAGTGGATGAACGCGATTGTTCAAAACTTTGATAGCTTGGAATTGTTCCAACTCTAGATTCTCATCCAAAGCAAACTTTGGACTCAAACTAATGCATAAACAAGCACCGTCAACTTGTTCAACGATAAAAAAGTCGCCTTCTTGTTGAGCTGAGCGCAAACGTACAATTGCTTCTGTGCAAGGCTGATCACCCGTATACGATTCAAAAAACCAGCTTTTCGCCTGAACAGGCAACAAGTAAAACTTGGCTGCTGTAGCATTTAAGGCTATTTGACAACATTGCGGTTCAGACCAAATGTTGAAGCTACGCAAATAAGCAAATACGTTTTGGTAATAAGCAGCTTCATTGATACTAAGATGAGGGTCACAGTAGGCATCTTGGGTCAGTTGACGCAAGCGAAATGGGGTGCAGAGAATCAACTCTTCACCTAAATCTACAAGCAAACGATTTCTTTGGCGACAACTAATCCATTGCCACTCTTTAGATGCTTGCAAAATCGACCTCCTGCCTACTATTTTCTTTTTTTGAATAGTACGCAGGAGTATAACGAAAAATTACCAACAGTAAAAATATTTATAAGAACAATTTGTTTACGATCATTTGGTTATATAACTGATCCTTATAAACCTTCAACGATCCTTTTTACTAAACTTGGGCCTTCATATATAAAGCCAGTATAGACTTGCAAAAGTGAAGCGCCAGCGTCAAGTTTTTCTTTTGCGGATTCGGCTGAATCTATACCACCCACCCCAATAATAGGCAGCTTTCCTTGCGTAATACGCTTTAGTTCGCTCACCACAAACGTTGATTTTTCACGAACTGGACGCCCTGATAAACCACCTGCTTCTTGTGCGTGCTGTAGCCCCTGCACAGCCTCTCGCTCTAAAGTAGTGTTGGTAGCAATCACCCCATCAATACGATTTTTACAAGCGATTCGGCTATTTGTGCAACTTGAACTGCATCGATGTCAGGCGCTATCTTGACAAGCATTGGCACTGATTTACTATGTTTTGCGATCAAGTCCATTTGTTCATTCTTCAAACTTTGTAGTAGATCGTCCAACGCGTCACCATATTGCAAATCACGAAGTCCCGGTGTATTTGGTGAAGAGATGTTTACGGTTATATAAGACGCGTGTTCAAATACTTTGCGCATACAGTGGATATAATCATCCTTCCCCTGCTCATTCGGTGTGTCTTTGTTTTTACCAATATTGATCCCTAAGATCCCGTCGTATTTAGACGCTTTAACATTAGCAACTAAATTATCTACACCTTTATTGTTGAACCCCATGCGGTTAATTATGGCATGGGCTTGCGGCAATCTAAAAATGCGCGGCTTATCATTACCTGCTTGTGGTCTGGGTGTGACCGTACCGACCTCAAGAAAACCAAAACCCATCTGCGAAAATGCGTCGATACATTCAGCATTCTTATCTAGTCCGGCAGCAAGGCCTACTGGATTTTTAAATTCTAAACCAAGGAAGTTTACTGGTTTATCAGCAACAGATTGCGACCACGCCATACTTAGTGGTGTGTGTGCAAAACGGCGCAAATTACCTAATGCAAATTCGTGTGCCCACTCGGCATCACGACTAAACATATAGCGGCGCGCAATATCATAAAACATGAAAACTCCTTAAAAGATCCTAAGTAACATACGTCTGCAGTTATATACAGATAAAAAAATACCCCAGCAAGGCCGGGGTATTTTAACGATTTAAAAATTATTTGGTAGTGTCACAGTTGTGGCTTAACAACATCAACTCACGTAATGCCACTGAGAACTTGGCAAAATCATGGCTCTGCGAAGTCTTGAACTCCTGCAACATCTGTTGCCAACGATGTAACAATGCAGTCTGATTGTCCATCCATTGCTCAATAAGCGCATTAACATCACTTTCATCGCCATCAAAGCTGTTTAATACAACTTCTGACAATGAGCGCTGTTGCCAATCCAACTCTTCACGATAAGATGCACGAGCAAGAGCTTGCCAGTGATTTGACACAGGTTGTGCCGTAATTTGATCTAAGAACCAATGTAAGCCCATGCTTGCTCCAAGCTTGAAGTAAGTGTGTGAAACCACATCTACTTTACGGCCAGAGTTGTGAGCTACTTCTGCCAAATCCATCACTGAGAACAAGCTTGAAAGCGATACGATACGCATTGCGATATCGCTTGGTACACCTTGCTCTTCCAACTTCTTGGCATTTGCCAAAATCGCAGCACTTTCAGCATCAACCATATAACTGTGTAGGTTTTTACTGACGTCTTTAAACACTGGTGCGAAGAACTCGATAGTCTGTTCAATTGTCATTGCCTTATTACGATGACGCAAGAACCAGCGTGTAGCGCGACGCACTGTACGGCGTAATTGATACAACATTTCAGTCTGTACCGCCGCTGGGATCTTGTTATCTAGTGCTGCTATAGCGCCCCACGTGCTCTTCATTTCGAAGATTGCGCTAGCAATAGAGTAACATAGTGCAATTTCGCTATCCGTTGCACCCGTTTCTTCATTCATACGCACCATGAAGTTCAGGCCCATATCGTTAACAATATTGTTTGCTAACTTAGTCGCGATAATTTCTTTACGCAGCGGGTGGTTATCCATAGCCGCATTAAACTTCTCACGTAATGGTACAGGGAACGAGTTAACTAGCAATTGACGGTAATACGGGTTTTCCGATACATCATCAACCACTAAAGACTCTTTCAATACCATTTTCGAGTATGAAACAAGTACTGAAAGCTCAGGGCGTGTCAGATCTTTGCCAGCTGCTGCGCGCTCTGCAAGCTCTTCATCTGTAGGCAAGAATTCAATAGAACGGTCTAACTTACCTTCTTTTTCTAATGCATGGATGAAGCGTACTTTTTCTTTTAAAGTCGCGGGACCTTTTGATTTGGTGATCGACAAAGTATGTGTCTGACGGTAGCAATCCGCCAGTACCAACTCAGAAACCTCGTCAGTCATTGAGTAAAGTAACTCATTACGTTGCTTCTTAGTTAAGTCACCCTCAGCAACCAAGCCATTCAACAAGATCTTAATATTAACTTCGTTATCTGAACACGCAACACCGCCCACGTTGTCAATAAAGTCAGTGTTGATACGGCCGCCTTTGCTAGCAAACTCGATACGACCGAGCTGAGTCGCACCTAAGTTACCACCTTCGCCGAACACTTTTGCACCCAATTCAGCACCATTGATACGCAAAGCATCGTTAGCACGGTCACCAACATCTGCATTTGTTTCTTTAGAGTGCTTGATGTAGGTACCAATACCACCGTTCCAAAGTAAATCAGATGGCATCATCAACACAGCTTTAATAAGCTCATTAGGTGTCATGCTTGCTTTTTTAGTGCCTAGCATTTTCTTCATTTCAGGCGTCAGAGTAATCGACTTAGCCGCGCGTGAGAAAATACCACCGCCTTCTGAGATTAATGACTTGTCGTAGTCTTCCCATGATGAACGTGGCAACGCGAACAAACGCTCACGCTCTTTATAAGAGCTTGCCGCATCTGGGGTTGGGTCGATAAAGATATGCATATGGTTAAAGGCAGCCTGTAAGCGAATATGCTTAGACAGCAACATACCATTACCAAATACGTCACCGGCCATGTCACCAATACCCACGACAGTGAACTCAGTCGTTTGACAGTCGATATCCATTTCGCGGAAATGACGTTTCACAGACTCCCAACCGCCTTTTGCCGTAATACCCATTTTCTTGTGGTCGTAACCAATTGAACCACCAGAAGCGAAAGCATCACCCAACCAGAAGTTATAATCTTCTGCAATTCCGTTAGCAATATCTGAGAAAGTCGCAGTACCTTTGTCCGCAGCTACAACCAGATACGGGTCATCTTCGTCATGACGCACAACGTTTAGTGGCGGCACTATGTCACCGTGAACGATGTTATCCGTAATGTCTAATAGACCGCGAATGAAGATCTTGTAACATTCTTGACCTTCCTTAAAGAACGCTTCACGGTCTGTAGGTAGCTGTTTACAAACAAAACCACCTTTTGAACCTACAGGAACAATTACAGTGTTTTTAACCTGTTGCGCTTTAACTAAGCCCAGTACTTCGGTACGGAAATCTTCACGTCTGTCTGACCAACGCAAACCGCCGCGAGCAACTTTACCGCCACGCAAGTGAACACCTTCAACACGTGGAGAATAAACAAAGATTTCAAAGGCTGGTAGCGGCAGTGGCATATCTGGAATGTCACTTGACTTGATCTTAAATGACACATAAGACTTGTTGCTGCCGTCTTGCTCTTTTTGGAAGAAGTTGGTACGTAACGTAGCATTGATCATATCAACATATAGACGAATGATACGGTCATCATCTAGGTTAGCTACGTTTTCTAGTTCTTCATAAATCTCCGCAATTGTTTTATCAATAGCCTTTTGTGTCGCAGGCTTAGTTGGTGAAAACTTCTTAACGAATAAATCTACGATTTGAGCGGCAATATGCGGATAATGATCAAACGTACTCTCGATATAACTTTGTGAGAAAGTTACACCGATTTGACGCATGTACTTAGCATACGCTCTTAAAATTGACGCTTCACGACCTGTTAAACCACCTAGTAGTACTAATCGGTTAAAACCGTCATTTTCAAGGCGGTTGTGCCATACATTAGTCAACGCAGCACGAAAACGTGCAGACACTTTATTAAAGTCAGAGATGCCTTTACTGTCTAGCAGCATTGAGAAATCCATGATCCAGTTAATCTGACCGTCACTAGATTTCACTGCGTACGGAGTTTCACCAATTACTCGCAAACCGAAGTTCTCAAGCATTGGCATAACATCGGATAGATGAATAGGCACATCTTTGTGGAACAAGCTTAAGCGCACGATTTGTGAGTTCGCTTCTTCTTGCGGACGATAGAACAACATGTCTAATTTATTGTCATCATCAAGCTGTTCTAATTTTTCAATATCAACGACTGAGGCACTTGGTAAAACTACATCTTTGTAGGCGCCAGGAAATGCCGCTGAGTATTTTCTAAACAATTCATTACCACGTGCTTCACCTGCACTTTCAAGTAACGCATCATGTAATTTATCTTCCCATGTACGAGCGGCTTCAACTAAGTTATTTTCGATGTCTTTCACGTTATATTCAATATTGTTGTCAGCTACGCGCACTGTGTAATGCGTACGTGCAAGCGTAGACTCAGAGAAATAAGTAGTGAATTCAACTTTTTCTTTTGATTGGAACGCATTGGCCAACAATTGTTGAGTTTCACGTCTAAGTGCTGTGTTGTAACGCTCTCTTGGTACGTAAACCATACAAGAGAAGAAACGACCATAAGTGTCTTTACGTACGAACAGACGACACATGTCGCGCTCTTGAACCTGTAATACACCTGTTGCAACTTCTAAAAGTTCCGACTCACGAGCTTGTACAAGCTCATCTCGTGGGTAGGTCTCTAAGATATTAAGCACAGCTTTATAGGCATGCGTTCCTTGTGCAAAATCACACATTTGCATGATGCGGTCAATTTTGCCTCTTAGTACTGGCACATCGGCTGCACTGTTATTATAGAAGCTTGATGAGAATAAGCCGATAAAGCGATCTTCACCGATCACATTACCCTTATCGTCAAAGCGTTTGATGCCAACATAGTCAACATATGCTGGACGATGTACACGTGAGAGCGAGTTTGTTTTTGTAAGAATAAGCAAGTTATTACTGCGCGCTTCTTTACGTGCAACTTCAGGAAGTTCTGACAACAGACGACCTTGGTCATCCGCTGATTTTTTCATTAAACCAAGGCTCGTATCGGCAACGTGTTTAAGTTCATAGTCACCCTGAACTGGACACAAGTCATATTGGCGATAACCCATAAATGTAAAGTTATCTTGTGTCAGCCATTCTAAGAATTCTAGTGCTTCGGTTACTTCACTTTCTTCACATTGAAAATGACGAGATGGAAGTTCTTTGATCACTGACTTAAGCTTGTCGCGAATTGGCAACCAGTCTTCGACAGCTAAAGACACGTCTTGTAACACAGACTCAAGTTCTTTTGTGAAAGACTCAATGTCTTTTTTATCTGTTTGACGGTCTATTTCAATAAAGAACACAGTTTTTGTCGAAGACGACTCCTGTTCAGCCTTTAGATTTGAAATAGCAGTGATTTTTCCGGCATCATCACGTTGAATCTTTAACGGGCAATGTAGTAATAAATGTGAAACGATGTTTTCACGATTCATTGCCATACGTACTGAGTCAACCAAGAAAGGCATATCTTTGGCGATGATCTCTACGATTGTGTGTGATGACTGCCAGCCATCTTTTGCAACTTCAGGATTGAATACACGGATAACCGCATCATCTGAGTTGTTTTTTTCGAGAGAATTCCAAAGACTAAGTGCAGCACCATACAGGTCACTATCGTTACGATTAGCCAAGTCCTCTTTAGACATATTGCTGTACAAGGCTTTGGCAAATGTTTCAACGAGTGACACGTTCTCTGCATGAACTTTCTTGTGGATCAACTTACATACGTTATCTAGGATAACTGATGCTGGACCTTCATTTTGTGTCATATGTGTTCCTTAATCTATACCACCTTTGAACGGTAGATTATTTGTACAGCTGTTTATTAGCGTGGAGTCAGTTGAATTTTAACCTTTCTGACGCTAATAAACAGCTTTTTCGATGAAAACATTTTAAGCTTTTCAGCTATTTGCTCATCTATTCACAAAATATAGATATAAATGACCAATCAAGGCTATTTGGGAGCACATTTATTCACGATTTTTTCTCTGGTCGGTCCAGAGCAAAGTACCAATTGCTGGTAACAGCAATACCGCACCGAGCATATTTACCAAAAACATAAACGTGAGCAGAATTCCCATATCAACTTGGAACTTAAGCGCGGAGAAGATCCAGGTACTAACACCAATAGCCAACGTGATACCAGTGAACAATACCGCACTACCACGTTCGGCCAGCGCGTTTCGATACGCAATTGCCAGAGGAATGCCCTGCTTCAACTGCCCCATCATTGATGACAAAATATAAATACCGTAATCAACACCAATGCCAACGCCGAGCGCTATCACAGGTAACGTGGAAACCGTCAGACCAATTTCCAATTTTACCATTAATGCCTGCGCCAACGTTGAAACTATGTATAACGGCAAAACAACGGCTATCGTTGCTTTTATGCTTCTAAAGCTTAATAAGCACAAAATAATTACCGCACCATATACATAGATCATCATAGGTAATTGCGCGGCTGACACTGATTCGTTGGTCGCAGCCATCACCCCGATTGGACCTGATGCGAGCTTAAATTTTACATTTTCCGTATTTTCTTCTGCAGCAAATTGCTTAATGTTAGAGATAACATGGTCTATTGTTTCTGCTTTATGATCTTCCATAAAGATGATCACTGGCATTACTGAGCAGTCACCATTGAGCAATCCCGTGCTGGTCTCAACACGAGATGTGGCCTGTACCAAAGAAGCGCTGTTTCTAGGTAACATTTGCCACTTTTGGTTGCCCTCGTTGTAACCTGCATTGACAGCCTGCGCCACTGAGCTTAGTGACACGGCTGATTGTACGCCCGATAAGTTCTCAACTCGCCACTGAAAACGGCTGATACGCTCCATGGTATCGTGTTCAGTACAGGCCGCAGGATAAGCCTCCACAATCACTTTCAAAATATCAGATGAAATTGCGTAGCGATCGGAGATCAAGAAGGTATCTTGGTTATAGCGCGCATCCTGATGCAAAGCGGGTGCTCCGGCGTGTAAATCACCGATACGCATACTCTGAGAGTACCAATAGCCAACAGCGAAAAGTACGGCAGAGACAAGCAGAATAATCCGCGCCCACTTTTTATCCGTAGTGCAAACCAATGCTTCTCGTAGTTGCGTAAATACGGCATGAGAAGTCGTGTTACCATCATCTACGCGTTTGATTTTACTGGAGCTAAAGTAAGATGCTAAAATTGGCAGTAAAACCAAGTTAGTAAAGATGATTACAGCCACACCTAAACTCGCTGTAATTGCAAGCTCTCTTATAATGCCGATATCTATGGCTAGTAATGTTAAAAAGCCGACCGTGTCTGACAGTAAAGCAATACCACCTGGGATTAAAAGCGCTTTGAAACTCGCCTCAGCGGCAACTTTACTTGATACTCCCTGCGCGACCTTTTTGCCAATTGAGTTGATCATTTGCACACCATGACTAACGCCAATCGCAAATACCAAGAATGGTACTAAGATCGACATCGGGTCAAGGCCAAATCCAAGACTAGCAAGTAAACCCATCTGCCAAACTACAGCAATAATTGAGCACATAATCGGTAACAAAGTGAGTTTGAAGCTTTTACAAAACAGCCAAACCATCACAAATGTAAACGCTATCGCTAAGGCAAAAAACAGCACGACTCCCTTTGCACCATCAGCAATATCTCCCGCCATTTTGGCGAAACCAATGATATGAATACTGACTTTATCTGTGCTAAGTGGTTCACGAATTTGTGACTCTAGCTTCTTAGCAAATGCCAAAGTATCAAGCTTTTCTTGAGTTTGCGGGTCTATCTCCATGAGCTGAGCGCTCACCATTGCACAACTGTAGTCACTCGCTATCATGCGCCCAACAACGTTTGCTTTTTCAATGTTTTGTTTTACAACTGCCAGACCTTGTTCTGTCGCTGAAAAATTAGCTGGTATAATTGGACCACCCGCAAAACCATCTTCCACCACTTCTACGAAGCGCGCACTGGGAGAGAAAATAGAGTTAACCAGTGGGCGATTCACCCCAGGAATGAAATACAATTGATCATGCACCGCTTTCAATTGTTTGAAAAAGTCGGGGTTAAAAATATCTCCATCCCTATCACATACAGAGATCAAAATACTATTAGCACCACCAAATTGTTTTTCATGCTTTAAATACAACTGCATGTATTCATGCTGTAGAGGAATGTTCTTATTAAATGATGCATCTAGCTGAATTTGTGTTGCTTTGTACCCTAATAGGCAAGTCAAAATAGTGAACAGCAGCAGCACAGCTAAACGGTGGCGAAACACCACATATTCTAATTTATTTAAAACGGCTTTCATTACTTCTTAGCCTCCCAAGTTTTTAGCCCCTTCTCTGTGGCTAAAACTAACTTATTCTCGAATGTAACGGCCGAAAGAATTGCATGTCCGCTGCTTAACTGTGACTGTTTAACTTGTCCTTTGTCATAGTTAAATAAGAAACCGCTGTTCGCGAGCAGATACAGGCTACTATTGAAGCTCACAATTGAGTTGATTGTCGCTTTTGCAGGCACATTGATTTGGCTAAATTCTAACTCTTCACTATCTGCAATAAAGGCGTTACCACGAAGCCCAGCAACTACAATTTGCTTATCGCCATAAGGGGCTATCGAAAAAAATGACCCTGGATAGAACTCATCTAACCGTTGCCAGCTTTTGCCCATATCTGCACTATGTGCAACCAAACCCATTTCGCCAGCCAAGTACAATTGACCACGCTGGATTAGCAACCGATTAAAATGCGGTAGAATAAATTTAGTTTCTTCTTCGTAAGCTTGGGGGTCGTCTTCTTTAAGGCCTTGCAAATACTCTTTATCATCAGGGTGCACAAAATCATCTATAAAACGTTTTTCCCAACTGTTACCGCCATCGTTGGTTTGATAAAACATGCCATATGCACCAATTGCAAAACCGGTATTCTGATCAACAAACTCTATATCTAAACAGGGCTTTTGTTGTTGTGGTAAATATTGTTGGATTTGCCAGCTTTGACCATTATCACTGCTAAATAAAATACTGCTATCATGACCACAGGCCCATGATTTATCGCTTCCTAGCGATGTAACAGCTGTTAGCAAAGATTGAACTGGCACAGCAGATTGCTGCCAATTTGAACCATCTTTACTGGTTACTACAGTACCGTGCTTGCCTACAGCAATTAATGTTCCCTCACTGTTCACAATATCTGTGAACAATGTCCTCTCCGGATGCTGAACTTGTAGTGCTGGCTGGGGTGTGATTTGTGCACTGGCCACGCCACCAAACAGTATTAGCGCACTCGCTATCGTTGTTTTTAACATGCTGAAACTACTCAAAAAAAGGTGACAGGTGACGAGAACTCGTCGGAAATACAGAATTGCTAGCGATCCTAAGACCGCTAGCAATAGTTGGCTGAGAACCAGATTAGCGTTTACCCTCACGGCGCAGCGCACTTTGAGTAAACTCATTATCTTGGAATGACTGACTGAAATCGTACATCTGCTCTTCGTTATCCAAACCAATCGCTAGATAGCGACGTGAGTTTAGATCATAATAAACATCCAATGTACTCCAGTGAGTAGGCACCTCATAATAGTTAAGGCCATGAGCCATAGCTACGCGATACATTTGGTCGCGATTATCATACAAATCTGCGATATGGATCTGCCAGCTGTCTTCATCAATGTAGAACACACGTTTTTTATAGATGTGACGCGTACCCTCTTTTAGGTTTGCCTCAACAACCCATACACGGTGTTTTTCATATCTAACATGTTCAGGGTTTATATGACCTGGCTTCAAAATATCATCATACTTAAGCTTGTCGCTGTGAAGTTTATAGCTATTGTATGGAATATATAATTCTTGCTTACCCTTTAATGTCCAGTCATAACGGTTAGGTGAACCGTTAAACATGTCAAAGTCATCTGTAGTACGTAGGCTGTCCGATGCTGTTCCCGGTGCATCATATGCAACATTAGGCGCACGACGAACTCGACGTTGCCCAGTATTGTATGTCCACGCCTGACGTGGAGTCAGAATTTGGTCCATTGTCTCGTGAACAAGCAACGCTGTGCCTGCTAGTCGCGCTGGCTCGGTTACCTTTTGCTTAAACTTAAAGAGTACATTCGACTCTTTAAGTTCTTCAGGCGTTGCATCTGTCGCAGAGTATTTAACCAATAACTTCTCATCAAAGCCTATTAAGTTGTATGCACCCGACTCTGTTGGCATAGCCTGACCACCAAAACGCGCAATGGAAAGACCGCGATAGCGTAACAGATGGTTCCAAATCGCTTCCAAACCATCTTTTGGAACTGGGAACGGAATACCAATTGCCGTATTTTTTATGCCGTTACCACCTTCAATCAACTCAGCTGTTGAAGCATATTGCTTAGTCGCGTCATAAACGAATTGAGGGTATGAGGCGCTGCGACGAGTTGGGTAGATGTTCATTTTGAACGTATCAGGATACGTATCAAACATTGCTACCTGACCCGGACTCAAAAACTCTTTGTACTTATCTACATTTGACTTATCAATGGTAAACAGCACTTTATCATCCGCAAACGGATCTGGATGGTGCATACCCGGTTTGTAATTGGCTGGCGGCTTAGTAATGCCACCGTCCCAAGCTGGGATTGAACCATCTTTATTACCTGCTTTTTCAGCACCAATTGGAGTTAAGTCAACACCTAAACGTGCTACTTGTTCAGCCGACATTTTAGCCATCGCGCTCGTAGCTGATAGCATTGTTATCATTGTTGCGGCAATGAGTGTAGGTTTTCTAAACATACTGAAAGCCCTTAAATTGAATACTTGATGTTAAAAGAGACAAAATCACGGTCTGCAAATGTGTTAGTGGCGCCGCCACCCCAGAACGTGTTGTAGCCTACGTCAAACGACCACGCATTTTGATAGTTGAAATTTAAAGTCACACCTAATGATTTACGATCCTCAATAAATAGGAACATTGGATCAGGTGTAATACCGTTTACATCGTGCGAGAAAACAACTCTCGGTGAAAAGTTAACGCCTGAAAACAGGTTGTTATACTCACCTTTGGCGATTAATCGATAACCCCATGCCGATGATGTTGGGAAAGGATTAACCTCAGGTCCATTTGATACCGCTTGATGTAACAAGTCGTAGCTCTTACCTGAAATTCCCTCAATCGTACCGCTTCGCCCCGTTCCTGAAACGTTTAGACGAAGTTGATCGTATGTAGGCATATCTTTGATGGTAACAGCACCTACTTCACCAACAACTGCCCAACTATCAGCACCTAACGATGGGCCAAACAAATGAGTCGCTGTAAACTGCGCCTGTAGCGTATCTCGTAAAATGTAACCTTGTGCAACTTCGCCCGGGTCTACATAGGCGACTGTGTCACCTTCACTCAACTGAGATAAGCCAGCAAAGTCATCACGGCGTCCTGCATAAGCAAGCTGTTCAACCATACCAGCATACAGTAGCTCTACATCATCGATTTGTAGAGGTTCATCTTCGCGGAATGCAAATTCACCAGAAAATGCTGTTTCACCTAACGCTGTATTGAAGCTTAAACCGTAAAGTTTAATGTCTTCAGGATAAACAATTTGTGCCTGCGTAAAAGCATTTAAATTTGTGATGTTATCTTCAGTAATGGTGTTAGTTGCGATATAGGCAAGATCTTGCGCAACCCCCGCATTAGTGAAATCTGAAGCTTTACCGGAAATTAGCGGTCTGCGGCTATGATAGTTGATGTAATACAACGCAAACTCTGTATCGTTTAACGCTGGAGAATAGATACCTAAACGTAAACCGTATTGGCCACCGTCTTCCGGCTCAGTTTTACCTGCATCACCTTTCCCCTTAAGGGCAACTTTCGTAGGGTAAGCTAGGTACATTTGTGCTAGTAGCTTTTGCGCTGATTGGCTAGTGGTTACACCATCTTGCGTTACATCAAGGCCCTGTGCAGCCAAGGCACCTAACCATGTGGTTTGTAGAGCATTGAGCGAATCAGTCAAATGCTGTAGATCAATATCAGGGTTAGAGGTAAAACCAAGCTGTACGTTTTGAGAAAAACCATTTGCTGATGCAAAGTCATTAGTTGAGAAGTAACTTCCCGTAGCTGGCAAACGTGTTTCATGCCAGTCATACTGGTAGAAACCTTCTAACGTAATGTGCTCTGTAATACCCAATGATGCCCATAGCATACCAACAGGGATAAATGCTTCTTTAACTTCAGAACCGGGCGCTTTTAAGCGATCGATATCCACAGGGTTAACGTTGATACCGTGACTGATCAAGGTACTTTCACCCCAGTTTACTACTTGTTGACCTAAACGAACTGATAAAGGGTTTTTACCATCATTTAAATCGAAGTCAGCCCATACAAACGCATCTAGCAGACGAAAATCAGAACAAACCTGTTCTTTTGTTTCATCAAACGCACAAGGATCGACTTTTCTACCAGATACAGGGTTGTTGTAGGCAAAATCACCATCTTCCATTGCAAAGTCATAGAAGTACATAAAACGCGAGAAGAAACCATAGTTATCTTTACTAATCGCTAAATCATGTGTGCCTTTGACGAGCTGAGAAAAGGTCTCGCCTGAATCAAAATTTAAATTACCTGCATCACCGTTGTTTGAATACGCCCCTGGATTCGCCCAAACCTCACTTGAGCTATAAATTGTATTACCAGTCAATGCGTTATAGCCAGACCAATCAAACTTAGGGTGATTACTCTTACCTATATACTGAAAATCTCTATCTTCTACACGAATGCTCTGGCCGTAAGAAAATGTAGAATCAAACGTGATATCAAAATCACCGACTTGAAAGCTTGCAGCAAGTAAAGGCGCACTGCTCATCGACATAGCAGCTGCACTAAGACCGAGCATGATTTTGTTCTTCACAAAAAGCGATCTTTTTATCATTATTTCTCCCCCTTCTGGCGGGTATTTTCTAATCAAGTTGTTGTTTTTTGTTGTCGTAACGATAGAAGCGAATTATCAAAATTACAAATGGAACGCGTTCAATCGGTGCATATTTAACGTCAAGGGCGCTAGTTTACTCTTGGTAAGACGTCCTACCAGATAATTTATAACACGTAATTTAAGTTTATAACAAACCCATTTAACAAAAATACAATATGACAGTGTTAAAATTTCGGTTTAAGTAATTTTTTCAAGCGAAACAAAGCTATTTTGGCCATCTAGACATAATCTAAAGCGCCCTCTTACACCGAGCGATGAAACAAACTTACGAATATGTGCGGCAGGAAAGCGGATTGTTTTTCCGCCATCCTCGGTAACCTGAATATATTTATAATACCCTTCGTAATATTTCATGCACTCGTCGTAAGTCAGGTATATTGAAAAAAAATACTCTTGCATTGGTACATTTAGCTCAGTGCTTTTTCTACTTTTTCATATAAATCGTCACTTAAATCAGCCATCGCAGCCAACCGTTCCAACTGAGCTTTCATTAACTGTTGACGTTGTGCATCAAATCGCTTCCATGACATAAATGGCGTTATCATGCGCGACGCATTTTGCGGGTTGATAGCATTAAGCTCAATTAATAAATCACCTAATAGTTCGTAACCTTTACCATCAATACGATGAAATTGTTCTGGGTTGTTTCGTGCAAAGCTACCTACCAAAGCACGTACTCTGTTGGGATTTGCCTTATCAAAACATGGATGTGTGTATAAATTATGGATGTGATCTATCGCATCATTGCCTTTACGAGTTGCTTGTAACGCAAACCATTTATCCATAACTAGTAAATCATGACGCCAGCGCGAGTCAAATTCAGCCATGGCAGTCTCAGAGCCTGCCAGTTGTGCATTAACACCAGCCTTTAATGCACCTAATACTAAAGTCATGTTATCCGACATTCTGTGGGCTTCAAGCCACTCATTGACCTGCTCGTCCGCGCATCTAGCCAAATAGTAGAGACAGGTGTTTTTCATCGCTCGAGCTGATACAGCCCCATGTCCAAGCTCGCCGTTTTCAACACATGCCATGAATGTATCTTTTAACGCATCAGCCAAAGTGTTGGCGATGGTTTGTTCAAACTGAGCGATGCTCTGATTCAAAGCATCGACAGGCACTTGCGTAAATGCTGTTGCTAACGTATCAAAGCTAGGCACTCTTATCAGTTCAGCCAAAAGCGCTAAATCTCCCTTGCGCTCACGTAACAACGCTTCAAATGTAGCAAGTAGTTCTGAGGAAAGCGCGATCGACTGCCCCTGCTCAAATTTCGAAACAGCTGCAATCACCTGCAATATAAATGCTTGTTGTGCTGCTTCCCATCTTGCGTAATCACTGCTTGCATGTGCAATGATGTGAATTAGCTCATCAAGTTGATAGTCATAATTAACGATAACAGGCGCAGAAAAGTCTTCAAGTAATACTGCAACTGGTCGCTCTGTTATCTGTTCAAAAATGACTGTTTGTTCCTTTTGAGTCAAATTGATCACTTTTGAGGCATTCTTACCATCGACAATAAGTGGCAGTGCTTTGCCATTTTTATCAAGTAACTCAATAGCAAATGGGATATGTAATGGGCTTTGTATTGGATCATGTTTGGCATTTTGTTGAGCAATCGTACAGACATACTGACTGTTCGCTTCATCAAATGAAGTCACAACTTTCAAACTTGGCGTGCCAACTTGCTCGTACCAAAGTTTAAACTGAGCCAAATCTATTTTGCTGGCATCTTGCATCGCCGCAACAAAGTCATCACAAGTAACGGCCTGGCCATCATGGCGTTCAAAATACAGCTGCATGCCTTTTTGGAAGTTCTGTTCTCCTAACAAAGTATGCATCATACGGATCACTTCAGCACCTTTGTTGTATACAGTGACAGTATAAAAGTTATTCATTTCAATAACTTTATTCGGTCTAATAGGATGCGCCATGGGTCCAGCATCTTCTTCGAACTGGTGCATTCGCATTGCCATTACCGCATCAATACGATTCAGACCACGCGATCCTAAATCACTGCTAAACTCTTGATCTCTGAATACTGTCAGGCCTTCTTTTAGTGAAAGTTGAAACCAATCTCGACAGGTAACTCGATTACCCGTCCAGTTGTGAAAGTATTCATGGCCGACGATCGACTCTATAGTGTGATAGTCTCTATCTGTCGCTGTTTGCTGATTAGCCAGTACACAAGCACTGTTGAATACATTTAGACCCTTGTTTTCCATCGCTCCCATATTAAAGAAATCGACAGCAACAATCATATAAATATCAAGATCATACTCTAGGTTAAACCGCTCTTCATCCCACTTCATCGCATTTTTTAACGAGGCCATGGCATGGGGCGCTTTCGATAAATTGCCTTTATCCACAAACAGCACAAGTTCCACTTTACGACCAGAACGGGTGATGAACTCATCTTTCAACTCGTCAAAATCGCCCGCCACAAGCGCAAATAGATAGCTCGGCTTTTTAAACGGATCATGCCACGTTGTATAGTGACGGCCTCCTTCCATCGTCCCGTGCGCTATCTTGTTACCATTTGACAACAGGGAGGGCATTGACTGATCACCAATTACTGTCACAGTGTATACTGTTAAAACGTCGGGCCGGTCTAAAAAGTAAGTAATTTTACGAAATCCCTCTGCTTCACACTGTGTGCAATACGCTCCGCCAGAAAGATAAAGCCCTTCTAGTGCGGTGTTAGTCTGTGGTGAGATTTCGGTAACGATTTCTAATTCAAATTCGCTTGGCAAGTTATTAAGTGTAAGCGTAGTGCTATTAGACTGATAGTCTTCAAATACATTGCCGTTAACTTTGAGAGAGATAAGTTTTAGATCGACGCCGTCTAAAGTGAGGCTGTCCAAAGCTTCTAGTGCAAGGTATTTAGCCTTTGCCGTTACTTTAGTTTGAGTTGGGTGTAAGTCAAAGGTAAGTTCTAACTTCTCGACCTGATGGCTAGGTGCTTTGTAGTCTTTTAGATACTTAGCTTGAGGTTTAGTTTCCATAGTATGTCCTCAAAAAAACGCCCCGAGCTAACGGGGCGGTACAATTAAGCGCTTTGCTCTGCTTGTTTGGGCTTTATGCGCAATATTTTAATACCAAGATACGCATAAACAACGGCCAGCAAAGGATTTATTAAATTAAAGAATGCATACATCGCATAGTCAAATGGATTGATCAATAAAACACTTTGCATGTAGGCACCACAGGTGTTCCATGGGATCAGTGGACTTGTGATGGTGCCACCATCTTCCAAAGTACGTGATAGGTTTACTGGTTTTAAGCCACGTTTTGCATATTCTTCTTTAAACATGCGACCAGGAACGACAATGGCAATGTACTGATCAGCAGCGATAATGTTGGTTCCAATACAGGTTGCAACTGTTGAAGCAATTAGAGAACCGGTACTCTTGGCAACTTTTAAAATACTGCGTACAAAAATCTCAAGTAGCCCAGTTTTTTCCATAATCGCGCCAAACATCAGTGCTGTCATCACCAGCCAAGTCGTCGTTAACATACTCGACATGCCACCGCCACTGAGTAAATCGTCCATCTTGGCATCACCTGTTGTTACAGTAAAACCTTCATAAAAGGTTGCCCAAACGAGCTTAAAATAACCAACCAACTGACCTTGCGATGCGTCTATTTGGCTTTGGATAAGCTCGCCTTGGAATAACATCGCCCATACCGCGCCAACAACCGCACCAATTGAAATGGCCGGAAATGCTGGCATTTTCTTAAAAGCAAGCCCTAGTAAAACCAGCAGAGGAACCAACATAACGGGGTTAATATTGAAATTACCTTGTAAAATACTAACAATTTCTTCGATACGCCCAATGTCGCTACTAACATCAGCGCTAAAGCCCATAAATGTAAATATGATCAACGCAATCACAAAGCTCGGTACTGTGGTCCATAACATATGCTGAATATGTTCGAATAAATCACTTCCGGCGACAGCTGGAGCTAGGTTCGTTGTTTCGGACAAAGGACTTAACTTATCACCAAAGTATGCCCCAGAAATAACCGCACCAGCCGTTACCACTTGATCAAGTCCCAAACCCGTTGCAACGCCGAGCAAAGCAACACCTATCGTTGCAGCCGTCGTCCAAGAGCTTCCTATACTCATTGCTACAATGCCGCATATTAGGCAGCTTGCCGCATAAAACCAGCTTGGGCTAATGATTTGCAAACCATAGTAGATAAGAGTGGGTACAGTGCCTGACAACAACCAAGTACCAATCAAAGCGCCCACCATAAGTAAGATCAAGATTGCACCAAGTGACAGAGTGATCCCTTTGATCATGGCTTCTTCAAGGGTTTTCCATGTGTAACCATTTTTTAAACCTATAAGTGCAGCCGTAAAGGTCGCAAACAGCAAAGCTATCTGGTTAGGACCGGATGATGAATTATCACCATAAAGATAAACAGCTGCGCCGAGTAAACAGACTAACACTGAAATGGGTAAAAACGCGTCAAAAAATGAGGGTTGTTTAGGTTGCTTCAAACTGAACTCTCCTATGCATGATACTCATGCTTATTATTATTTTAAGCACAACCTTAGGTCGTGATAATTGCAATAAATTGTTATTCGTAGATTAACTGGCGTGAATCATAGCAAATTCATCAGCGAAGTCGTAACAAAAAAGGCGCCTAAGCGCCTTTTAACTTCGTGTTGAATAATATTTATACATCATTCTTCGCTAAACGGCCAAAGGAAATCAGGTCTTGAGTTATCAATGCTGCTTCCTCTAAATATGGGTCTAGCTCTGAGATAACTTCGGGCAAGTCATCTAGCTTGTCAACAGGCTCTAAACCTAGTCTTTTCAAGCGCTCATTATTTCGTGCTAAAGAACGCTGTTCAGCTTCGTCTCTTTCTTTTAAACGTTCAGCTTCGACCAAAGAGATTTTCTTGTCATCTTTTTGTTCATTATAACGGGCTATATCGTCATATACATATTTAAACTCAGGTTCGCTTTTAATACGAGCGGTGTGTTTAGACTGTATGTACTCGACTACAGGCTTTAAATTGTCCAGAGTGCTATATCGCGCTTGTTTAATACTATCCCAAGGTAAAGCATTATCTTCTTGACTTTCTCCCCACTCTTCTGGGTCAATCGCTGAAGGTAAAAGAATGTCAGGAACTACACCTTTGTTTTGAGTGCTCCCGCCATTAATGCGATAGAATTTAGCGATTGTATAGGTAACACTGCCTAACGCGTTACTGAATAAATCATAATTTTTACTCAACCCTCTGTGTTGCTGAACTGTGCCTTTACCGAAGGTCTGTTCACCAATAACCACACCACGTCCATAGTCTTGAATTGCAGCAGCGAAAATTTCCGAGGCTGAGGCGCTATATCTGTCCACTAATACAGTCATAGGACCATCATAAAACGTAATACCGTCTCTGTCCTTTTGCTCTTCTACTCGGTTATATGCTGTATGTATCTGTACTACCGGCCCTTGGTCAATAAACAGGCCTGTTAGTTGGGTCGCTTCGTATAAAGAACCACCGCCATTTTGACGCAGATCGATAACAATGCCATCAACTTTTTGTTCTTTTAATTTGGTAAGCTCCACTTTCACATCTTTAGATAGATTATTGTAAAAGCTTGGTATTTCAATCACACCAATTTTGCTGGTTAAGTCTGAGTATTTAGCCTCGAATACTTCCGACTTCGCTGCTCGGTCTTCCAAGCGAATTTTGTCACGAACGATTTCTACCACTTTTGGCGTACCGTGTGTGTCCGAGCCTTTAAGGTATTGCAATCTGACTTTCGTCCCTTTCGGACCTTTGATCAAATCGACCACATCATCAAGACGCCAACCGATAACATCAACGAACTCTTCTTGGTCTTGAGCGACACCTACAATACGATCGTCAGGTTTAATTTTCTCAGACTTGTCTGCTGGGCCGCCCGGAACTAATGAGCGAATAACCGTGTAATCCTCATCGTAACCTAAAACAGCACCAATCCCTTCAAGTTCAAGATCCATGTCCATTTTAAATTGTTCAGCACGACGTGGCGATAAATAAGATGTATGGGCTTCAACACTGCGCGCGAAGGAGTTCATAACTACTTGAAAAACATCTTCGCTGTTGGTTTGTACTAGACGTTTCAATGTATTGTTATAACGCTTAGTGAGAATTTCTTTGATTTCTTTCCATTCTTTGCCAGTCAGTTTCAAGCGTAGCGCATCAGACTTAACACGTTGACGCCAATATTCGTCCAATTCATCTTTAGACTTTGCGAATTCGATGTCTTCCCTGTCGTAAAAAAATGCATCGGGTTTATCGAACTTCATCTCGCCGTCAAGCAAGGTAATCGCGAACTGAAAACGCTCAAAACGACGTTTCATACTTAAATTAAATAGCTCGTAAGCAAATTCTAACTTGCCACTTTTTATCGCATCGTCAAATTGCTTACTGTATTTTTTGAACTGTTCAATGTCGCTTTGTAGGAATACCGAGCGGTTATAGTCGAGCGAATCTATATAACGGTCAAATATTTCTTCCGACAAAGCGTCATCAAAACTAAATCGCTTATAGTGCTGTCGAGTAAAATAGTTGGTCACTCTTTTGCTTGCCGTTGTATGTTGGACTTCAGGTGCGAGCACCGGAATATCCTTCTCAGTCACGGTATTTGAAGATGCAAATGTAGCTCCAGATAATAACGCGGCGATAACAGGAATGAGTGTCAACTTTTTACTCATACGCACAACTCCTTAAACGATGTATAGGCTATCTGCTTTGGTTTTAACTTGCATACCAGTTACTAACTCAACATGAACTTCATCTTTGTTCACTTCAGTAATTGTGGCGTTAACAAGTGCTTGGCCTAACTTAACTTTTACTTTGTTATTAACCTTGACCTCATTGGCTGGCAATGGTTCAACTTTACCTGAACTGCGTTTAGCCTGTTGCGGTGCTGGTTTTTTGTTAACTTTAGCGTTTTTATCGCCCGAACGAGGATGCGCAGGACCTTTCTTTTTGTAAGATTTTGTGTCGCCATCCTGACGAGGACGCTGTGGCTTCTTACGTTTAGCCATTTTTGCACGACTTTCTTCAAGTGCTTTTTGAGCATGTTCGATATGTTCTTGCTCTACCTTTTCAGCATCTTTTCCATCTAAGTCGATACGAAACTCATGTTTGGTAACAGCTTCGAGATAACGCCAGTTCGAAGTGTATTTACGTAATGCTTGGCGAACCTGAGTTTTGCTCACTTTATCTGAGCCTTCAATGCGCTCAGCAATATCTTTGAAGATACCGACTTTCAGTGGCTTTATGCCGTCTTTTTGTTTAAAACACTGAGGGAATTCTGAATATAGAAAATCCAGTACCTCATTAATATCTTTTAGCTTGTTTGTGGTTTCCATTTTTGAACCTATTTATGACATCTGTTCATCTAACGATGATTGGATATAGTGTGTTACCCAGTCTGTTAACTCTTCAAACTCAGCTTCTAGCAAAGCTAAATCACCACGAAGATGTTCCCATATACCGTTTATCAAATTATCGATGATTTCACATTCGAGATCATCTGGTATTTGCTGCCAAGCAAAGTGAATGAGCTCATTCAAGGTCTCAGCAACATGTTCCTCTTCACCTTCCCAGTCTCCCACGTCGGCGATCGAAAATAAGTAGTCTTGTACGTTCAGCAGATCTTTCACGATAACGTCAACTCAAAACAACTAACCAAAGCTTGCAGCCCTTCTTTATCTGCTTCGTCGAAACGCGCTAGACTTGGGCTATCAATATCTAAAACAGCAAACACCTCACCATTTTTAAATACTGGGATGACAATTTCGGAGTTTGATGCAGCATCACATGCAATGTGTCCATCAAACGCGTGTACATCCTCTACCAGCTGAGTTTCTTTGGAATGAGCTGCGGTCCCACATACGCCTTTACCCATAGGAATGCGAATACATGCCGGATTCCCTTGGAATGGGCCCAGAACCAACTCTTGAGGGCTATCAACCAGATAAAAACCGGCCCAGTTAATGTCCTCTAAAGAAGTAAATAACAAAGCACTTAAGTTAGCCATATTAGCAATTACGTTTCTCTCGCCGCTGGTTAGCGCCTGTGCTTGTTTTACGAGTGACTGATAAAAATCTTGCTTCTGCATTTAATAAATCACGGTTACAACATACAAAAGTCTAAGGTACTCTTTCAGGCAATTAAATGAAACCTTTTCTGGAGAAAAAGTATTAAATATCCGTAAATATAGTGCTACTTGGCTAAATATAGAGCAAGTGGTTATGCAAAACGTCTTAGCCCATACAAAAATAGCCCTGCGGCCATGGTTGCCATGAATGAATTAATGACGAGTCCCGCGCCACTTTGAGCTGCAAACAGGTAACTAAAAATCCCGCCGCCGAGCATTCCTAATGTCAAAATTGCACTGTAGTGAATCTTATTTATCTTAAAAAGATATATATAGCCTGGCACCACAAACAATGCCATAGATAGCCCGACAACATGGGCATTAACAATCGCGCCTGTAAGCAAGCTTATAAAAACATTCACCCCACTACCGTGATTCGTAATCACAAAATATAAGCCAAGTATACAGCCAGTAAGTAGCGGTGATAGGAATGAAAGTGCGACACTTTTAGCAAGTTGTTGTTTCATATTTTAAACAGCCTCAATTCAAACATTTTGAATGAGCTTGACGCATCTATACATAACTACAAGTGGACTTTGGTCTAAGCAAGGGAAACTGAAATAAATAAAAAAGCCGCTGAATCATCAGCGGCTTGCTATTCATATGAATAGTGGCGGAGAGATAGGGATTTGAACCCTAGATACGCTATTAACGTATGCCGGTTTTCAAGACCGGTGCTTTCAACCACTCAGCCATCTCTCCGAAAACGGATATACAGCAACAATGCTATATATAAAATTTAGTGGCGGAGAGATAGGGATTTGAACCCTAGATACGCTATTAACGTATGCCGGTTTTCAAGACCGGTGCTTTCAACCGCTCAGCCATCTCTCCGCAGCGGGGCGAATAATAGGGAATCCTTTCGTCAATGTGAAGCTTTTTTTTCATAAAAGTGTTTAAGTGCTCAAAAAACCTCACATTTGTTTAAATGTAAAGCAACAACCCGTGTTCGTGGGAACTTTTAATGATTTATATACTCTATTTGATCGACAATGTTTGCCGAACCATATAACTCTTGGTAATCTTAAACCAGTTTATTTATTGGAACATACGTTCATTAAGGAGTTTAACCATGGCGTTCAATCATTCGTACGATACCGCTAAGCCGGTAATGTCGACCATTGAAACTAACAAGGTACTAAAGAACACATATTTTCTGCTTGCAATGACACTTGCATTTAGTGCAGTTACAGCGGGAATATCAATGACAATGGCGCTGCCGCGCTTTACAGGGATTATTTGTACTCTAATTGGTCTTGGCTTAATTTTCGTTATTCACAAGAAGGCTAATTCCTCTTCTGCGATTGGATTAGTGTTTTTATTCACTGGTATAATGGGTTTTGGCTTAGGGCCACTACTTAACCACTATGCAGCTATGCCAAATGGTGGGATGCTAATCACACAAGCTTTGGGCTCAACCGCGTTAATCTTCTTTGGTTTGTCAGCTTACGCATTAACCACTAAAAAAGACTTCTCTTTTATGGGTGGCTTTTTGACGGTTGGTTTAATCGTTGTTGTGATTTCAAGTTTAGTTAACCTGTTCATCGGTAGCAGCATTGCCTTTATGGCATTAAATGCGGCCATCGTGTTATTGATGTCTGGCTTCATCCTTCATGATACAAGTCGTATCGTAAACGGAGGTGAAACCAACTATGTGTTAGCGACTGTTGGTCTTTACCTAAATATCTACAACCTATTCACTTCATTACTGGCTCTTTTAGGTGCAAGTGATGACTAACCAGTTAGTTCTGGTTAAAAAAAGCCCCATAATGGGGCTTTTTTTATAGAAGTATTTAAAGCACATTTATATTACCTCTGGATGCGGGTGTTGCCTAGCAGGCATAACTTGCTGAGCTTATCTCATTTTGCACATACCGCCCGCTACACAATTGACTTTATCTTTCTATATCGAAATACATATCTTAACCGCCATGCGATAAACTAGTTGTTCAGGCACCTCAGCAATCGCTCTCAGGCTTAGTCACCGTTGTGCGTTACTACAACTGAAAAACGTGCCATCGATGTGAGCAATGCGAAACCTTTCAAGGTTGCTGGGCTTGCTTAATGTACCAAGTTGAGCACAGACGCAGATAAATGGGTGGAATTCATTGATAGCACAGGTAAATTAATTGATATCAATTGAAACTGATAAATAAGGCTACTTGCTAGTTCATACTCGATGGCGCCAAGAGCTTTTCGAAAGCCAGTTGGTGTATATAAACAAGTATGCCGCCATAAAAATATTTGTGGCGGCATACCAACAAATATCATGCGGTGTTTCTTTCCTATAAAGCGCGTCGAGTTCTTCTGTAAAAAGTCCACACGCCGACTATCGCCAGACAAAGTACACAAAGCACTACCAATAATAAACTAACACTCAACTCAAATCGGCTTGGCTGTGAAGGTACCTCATAACCATCATCAAACACAAAATTTAGGTCTAGCCCTGTGTCAAACACCAGCGTTTGACCATTACGCTTCCCAAATTCAGTTTTAATTATGCGTAACATTCCTTCGTTTTTTTCACCCAATGATTTGAATTTAATTCGCGCAATACGCCCATTGCCGTAGACTTCTGCCGCTGGTGACATTTGACTTGCAATGTAGGACACTTTTCCCAAATCAGCATCGATTGAATTGCGCAGTACATACAGCCTGCTATCGTCAAAAAAATTACCATTTTCGATTTGTAGTCCTGACTGTTTGTCATCTGAGTCAATCGGTTGAAAGGCTTTGGGATCATACTGAAGTGACAAGTCAACGCCATAAACATTAGGCAACCCTTCAACTAACACATCCACGTAAAATTCGCTGCCCAATTTAACTTGCTCGCTTGGCGTAAAAAGATATACACGACCGTCACTAGCAAATGATAAATTGGAAAAAATCATAACTGACAACATAAATACGATGTTTTTCATAAGCTCTCTTTAGTAGACAAATAAGGCCCGAACAATTGAGTGTCCAGACCTTCAAAAGTTAAATGAATGGTTTAGAAGCTCTGAGGCCCTGATTTACCGAAGTTGCTACCCAAAATAGATAAATCTTGGATATTAATTTTACCATCACGATTGAAGTCAGCCTCTTCAATGTAAGGAGCGCCTCCTTCACGTGTACTGCGGTATGCACCTAATAACTTGGTCAAATCACCAACATCAATTTTTTCAATAGTATCATTTGGATCTAGTGGATTAGCTGGCTGTACATTTCCTCCAACAAGAACCAGTTCTTTAAGTTCAAAGTCTCCACCGTTTTCAGTAAGTTGCACGGTCTTTTCGGCAGGTAGAAAACCATCTAACTCGATACGAATAGTGACCTCGCCTGGTCGAGTTGGCGCCTCAAATGTGCCATCAGCATTGATCTGCGTAAGTTGGCCATTAATAAATAAATATATTTGACTAAAAGTACTCTCATCAAAACCGAGAGCTTTTAGATCTCCCGAGACGATCACGGCTGGTTTTATTGTTACTGAATATACCTTTGTTTCATCAACAGCCAAAACACCTTGTTGATCAGAAACCTGTGACGCCAGCTCAAAGTTAACGTTGCCAGCTTCCTGCGCGCTAAATGTCAGAGTAGCAAAAGTTCCCACACCGCTTTTAGGGCTTGCAGGTGCAGTTAAGCTTTGTGCACCTTCCCACTTACCTTCACTCAACAAGCTTGGTGCTTCAATTTTATGACTTTCAGGGAAATAACTTCCATAATCAGCACTCACCCATTCAATGGCACTTGCTTTGTCTAAGGTTAATACCGTATCAACACCATATACATTACTGGCGTTTACTTTTACGTCAAAAGAAATCTCTTCCCCTACGTATAGCGTACTTGGCAACCCATCCAATCGCACTTGGGCATTACTATCTGCTAGTGAATCTGAACCAAAACGCTGAGCAAATATGTCGGCATTATCACCATAAACGTTTCCCCAAAATACCGTAAAGTCACCATCACTCATACTTGCGACAGCGCCAGGGACTCCCCCTACAACAACATTAAAACGCTCGTTAATAACTTTAGCAGAGGCACCGTAGTGCTTTGCATAAACAGCGATATCATCTAATGCCATAGCTTCCCAAGCAAAAGTAAATCCACCTGTTCTAGAGCTGTCCACTCTATAATAGCTTGCTAAATTTGCTGTTCTTCCCGATACACTAAACTCAGGACCGCTTAGCGTACCATTAGCATTGACATGTTGCGCCCAAAGTTCACCCGCACCAGCTATCCAGCTTACGAGGTAGGTTCCATCTGCGAGCCCATGCATTTGCAAATTTTGGCCGTAATAAACCACTTCAGGCTCGATAACTTTAACGGGTTCACCGGCCGGTGTGTTATCAGCATTAAAGCGCTTAACAAACAAACCGTATTCAGAGTCTTTATCTATGCCTATCCAGCCAACAACGTAACCACCATCATTCAGTCTAGCAATGGAGGGTAAATCTTGAACAACAGGCACTTCAGCAGCGACTAAGAACTCCACTCCATCTGGAGAACCATCCGCCTTGTAACGTCGTGCGTATACAAGCTTTTCTGAGTTTATTTCTTTGCTATAGCTAACAACAAACCCACCATCATTTAACCCAGCTACTGATTTCTCATGGATTGGAATAATCGTTCCATCATTCTCTCGCAGCACCGATTCAGTACCAACTTTTGAACCACTGGCGTCAAACAGTTGGAATTTAGCATCCAGACCAGACTCATAATCATAAAAAACGGCAAAACCGCCATTGCCTAGCTTAACCATCGACGTGTAAGTGTAAGGTTTAACTGCGTCGGTATTAACTTGAAACTCATTACCCCTACGCGTGCCATCGGCATTGAATAATTGCGCATAAATACTAGAGGCTGGTGTCGCTTCGTTATTCCAAATAACCACATAACCACCGCTAGTCAGGCTCAAAGCTACTGGAGTTGTCTGAGCACCTTCTGTCTGTGTATTGACTGTAAATACATTACCAACAGGTGTGGGTAAAGCCGCTTGTGTTATTAATGGCAATGAGAGTAATACTGCCGCTGTGACAGTGTTAAGTTTTGAACGCATTAAATTTTTAAGTGTAATCATAAAAAATAATCCTTTTATTTCGTTACGATAAGTAGGTGTTGTAAAGCGCAGGACGTCAATAATTGAGATCATGAAGTATCTGAAAAGTTGCGCCATCCATTGCGCCACACCCACTGTACCACTATTGGAAAATTTTTAATAGTGGAAAAACTATAAATTCCTATAATAATTAATATTTCTATGTAGTTAAGCTTGTTTCTTAACCGCTAGTTTAAAGTCGTAGTTGTGATTATAAATTTAGTTTATCTATTCATCGGTAGTAGTGTTACGTTTATGGCATTGAGAATTACCATCATGTGATTGATGTTATGCTCTTTTAGATGCAAGTGATGACTAACCAGCAAGTTCTGGTAAACTAAGCCCCATTATGGGGCTTTTTTTATAGGCGTATTTTGAGCAAATTTGTATTATCTCTGCATACTGGTGTCGCAGATCAGCATTGTTTGCAAAACTTATCACGCTTTGCGCACGCCGCATTGCAAAGTGGCCATCAAATAGGCTGTATTTTCTTGTATCAAGACGCCGTCAGTCATGCATCTGATCACTTACAGTTATCAAGCGACGAACTTAACGTGAAAAAAGTTTGGCAAACATTATCGAAACTTGGGATCCCTTTAATGCTTTGTGTGACCGCGGCGGAAAAACGAGCCATTGATATCAATAATACAGGTTTGTTTAAAGTGGCAGGTTTAGCTGAGTTTGCCATGCTCAGCGCAACTGCCGATAAATGGGTGCAATTTAAATGAAAAATGTACTCATAATTAGTCATAAAAGTCCTTTTGATGACCTTTATATCCGTGATGCACTAGATACCACACTGATCTATGCCGCCATTGATCAAAATGTTTCGTGGCTACTCCTCGACAGTGCCCTACTTGCACTAAAAAGCGCACAGTCAGCCGCTCATTTAGGGTTAAAAGACTTTTTCAAAACCATAAAAACCTTGGAAATATATGACGTTGAACAGGTGTATGTATGTGAGCTTGCAATGCAAAAGTACCAGCTTGATCAGCAACAATTAAGTATTCCTGTCACGGTATTGAGTAAGTCACAGCAACAAGCATTGCTGCAACAACAAGATATGGTCGTCAACCTATGAGCATAAATACTGTACATATACTTTCAAAACCACTCTCATACTATAACGCTTTGCAGTTAGAGGCGTTGATAGCACACAATGACGCACTGTTGCTTATTGGTGACGCCTGTTACGACTACGCGTCTTACACCCCCTTGTCTGATAAGCGCTATATGCTTGAAAACTGTGCTTTGGCACGTGCTATAACCGTTAATACTGAATTCAATTTAATCAATGATATTGAATGGGTAGAGCTAATCGATAACGCAAAAAAATCAATTACTTGGTAACATATGCTGGAATTTAACAATCAAATCATAGCAACCGATAAGCAAGGCTATTTACTTGACCATACACAGTGGCACAAAGACCTTGCTCCAATCATTGCAGAACAAGAAGGGATCACATTGAGCGATGCCCATTGGGAAGTGATCAATTTCGTGAGGGATTTTTACGAAGAGTACAATACCAGCCCAGCCATTCGTATGCTGGTCAAGGCAATGGCTAAAGCACTCGGTGAAGACAAAGGTAATAGTATGTATCTGTATAAACTGTTTCCTAAGGGGCCTGCCAAGCAAGCCACAAAAATAGCGGGCTTGCCAAAACCCGCTCGATGCATCTAAACATAAAAATAATTAAAAAAACAGCCACTCTTTCAAAGTGGCTGTTCGTTTATATAGTTTATAAATAACTGATATTAACTACTCAACAGCCGTACAGCCTTTAGGCGGCTCATTGCTACAGATTACCCGTTTTACCGTCACCCGCCCACCTCGATATAGGTCGTTTCCAATAGTTACTTTTACACCTGATGCAATCATGTGTTGAAGAACACGCTGTAGGGCATCTTTTGGGCTGCTGACTCTGTAGTCATGATTCATTTCATAGGGTATTGAGGTTTGTATTGTCAAAGATAGCCTAATTAAGCCACCTGATAAAAACAAAAAACCCAGCTCTGGGCTGGGTTTTTTCAAACATTTGCTAATCAGCTCGTGATTATAAAACGTCTAACAACTCAACATCGAACACAAGTGTTGAGAATGGTGCAATTGCAGCACCTGCGCCACGTTCACCGTAAGCTAGCTCATGTGGGATGTATAAACGCCACTTTGAACCTGCAGGCATAAGCTGTAACGCTTCAGTCCAACCTTTGATCACACCATTTACTGGGAACTCAGCAGGTTGACCGCGATCGTATGAGCTGTCAAATACAGTGCCATTGATTAGTGTGCCGTGGTAATGAACACGTACTTTTGAATCAGCCGCAGGTTTTGCACCTTCGCCTGTTGCAATAACTTCATACTGAAGACCTGACTCAGTAACCGTGATCTCAGCGCGCTTGGCGTTTTCTTCTAAGAATGCAATGCCTTCAGCAGCTAGTACTTTCGCTTCTTCTTCACGACGAGCTTGAATTTCAGCATTGATTTTTTCAAATGCAGCTTGGATCTCTGGGATCTCAACACGGAACGCGTCTCCAGCGTATGCGTCTTTCATTCCCTCAAACACCGAATGCAAGTTAAGACCTTCGAATGGATTTGCTTTTAGTTGCTCACCCATTTGTAAGCCAATACCGTAGCTTGCTTTTTCAGCATCTGTATTAAATAAATCTGACATAAGTTAATTCACTTTTGTTTCTATTAAAAGACGAGGCGCAGTGTAACATAGCCAAAGGCGAGTTTAAACGCGATCAAGTCGCATTATCCATATGTCGCCTTTTTACTTGTTGAATTATAAAGGTTGCAAAAGGTAGACTAAGCGTAAGCCCTATGGCCAACTCAACACTATAATCAACAAGGCGGTCAGTAAAATATAAGCCAAAGCCCACAATGCCAGTCAGACTAATGACAATGGCGGCTAACATTGGCCATAAGGTTTCATACTTTGTCACCAAATGTGCTGCGAGCAAATTGTACAAAAAGGTAAAAGCAAGGGTTTTTAGTAAAGTTGGATCTTGTTGACCATCAATCGCCAAACGCAATGCCATCTCCAAACCGCTCAGGTAAAAGAAGCCAAATACAATCCACAAACTAGCGTGTTTAACTACGACTGCTGACATAAATGCCCTCCAAACGAAAAAAACCGCCGATAAGGCGGTTTTGGGAATGAGGTGGCGGAGAGATAGGGATTTGAACCCTAGATACGCTATTAACGTATGCCGGTTTTCAAGACCGGTGCTTTCAACCACTCAGCCATCTCTCCGTTGTTGGCGCGCATATTAGTGGTTTTCATTGCAGCTGTAAAGAGGCAAGGGAAATTTTTTGCTTATTTCAATAATATTGTTTTGGTCGCTTGGCGAGCCAAGCACAAATTACACACAAAATAACGACAAAAACAAAAACCAATGCCGCTTTAAATGCTGCTACTGCTAATTCATTCAGGGGTATAAAAATATCTGCCAGTGACGGTACACATGAAATTGCGACGACCAATAACAAAACCTTAAAAGCTCTGAAAAACTCAAAACGCTTGCTATAACTCATCCAGACTGTAATGAAAACACTCAATAGACCGGGCACGACAAAGGCTAAGTGTTGCTGCTTAGTAGATACGAGCACGTAGGCACTAAGCACACAGCCAATCACTCCCCATATACACCAAACCCACCAGCTTTCGCGTTCTTCTAAAAATAAATTGCCCATGCCCACCATCTATTATTGTTATTTGAGACACAATTAGCCTAGCAAACTTTCACACAAGAGCACAACCATACAAAAACTGAACACTCGGTTGCAAAAGCAACAAAAAAAAGCCCCATACAATGTAAGGGGCTTTTTTATTCAAATTTACAAAAGGTTAAGCAGACTTCTCTCGTTGCGCTTGTTTTTGCGCTTGTTTAGCCTCTTTGCGCTGACGCAGTACTTCTTGTGCTTCGTGACCAATGTGGCCTTCACCACGAGCCTGAGCTAGCTGCATTTGCTTTTGACGCTCAGCGAAGCGAGCTCGCTGCTCGTCTGTCAATGAATCATGGCAGTGGTGGCATGAAACGCCTTCCATATATTCTTCACGCTGCATTTCTTGTTCCGTAATCGGCATACGACAAGCGTGACATTGTTCGTAAGAGCCTTTTTGCAAGTCATGATCAACCGCAACACGGTTGTCAAACACAAAGCACTCACCTTCCCATAATGACTCTTCTTTTGGCACGTCTTCTAGGTATTTTAAGATACCACCTTCAAGATGATAAACCTCTTCAAATCCCTGCTCTTTCATGTATGCAGTTGATTTTTCACAGCGAATACCACCGGTACAAAACATAGCTACTTTCTTATGTTTGCTTGGGTCTAAGTTTTCTTTTGCCCATTGAGGGAATTCACGGAAGGTTTTAGTATTCGGATCGATGGCGTGCTTAAAGGTACCGATTTCAATCTCGTAATCGTTACGCGTATCAACCACAACAACTTCTGGGTCTGAAATCAGCGCATTCCACTCTTTAGGTTTCACGTAACTGCCCACAACCCTCAGAGGATCAACACCTTCAACACCCATAGTAACAATCTCTTTTTTAAGCTTTACTTTGGTGCGATAGAAAGGACAAGTCTCATCGTACGACTCTTTAAATACGATGTTGTCTAAACCCGGCTGCTGGTCAAGCCAAGTCAATAAAGCATCTATACTCTCTCGCTTGCCCGCTACGGTACCGTTAATACCTTCAGCTGCCAGTAACAAAGTACCGCGTACTTCATTTTGCTCCATAACATTGAGCAATGGTTGACGAATTTGTTCGAAGTTAGGTAGTGACACGAACTTATACATGGCACAAACCACAAATGGTTTAGACATAAAATTTTCCTAATTTTCAGCTTTTACTTCGCCTCAAGCATTAAGCACAACGCTAGAAGCACACAAACCGGACCGTAAATCCGGCGCTAGAGCGCGTATTTTACGGATTTTTGTGTTAATTGCAAAAACCCAATACACAAACTGCTTTATTGCTATCGGAGCAGTACATAGCTTTGCTATAATGGTCGGCTAATCATTAGTTAAGTTTTGGAGAAAAACGCTTTGCACTTTACCGAATTAGGCATTGAGGCCCGCCTAGAAAAACAACTTGCACATCAGGGGATCACAGAACCGACGACAATCCAAAGTCAGGCGGTACCTACAGCAATTGCTGGGCACGATGTATTTGCACAATCTAAAACGGGTTCAGGTAAAACTTTGGCTTTCTTATTGCCGGCGGTGCATCGCGTGATGAAACAAAAAGCACTCAGCAAGCGCGACCCACGTGTTTTGATCATTGCTCCAACACGAGAATTAGCAACTCAGGTATTCAGTCAGTGTCGATTATTGATTGCTGGCACCAGCATCAGCGTAGTAAAAGTGTTAGGTGGCGAAAACTTTAATGATCAAATTAAGGCACTACGAAAAGACCCGCAAATAGTGATTGGTACACCAGGGCGCATCGCCGACCACCTTGAGCAACGTTCTTTGCAACTTGGCGGCTTAGAATTACTGATTTTCGATGAAGCAGATCGTATGCTCGATCTTGGTTTTGCTGAGCAACTCAATAAAATAAATGACGAAGCGAATCACCGTTTACGTCAAACCCTTTTATTTTCAGCGACGCTTGACCATGCACAAGTGGAAGTAACGTCTCGTAACTTACTACGCGCCCCCAAAAAAATCATCCTAAGTGATGCACACCAGCAACATGGTGATATCAAACAAACACTCTATTTTGCTGATCACCTAGATCACAAGGATGCGTTGCTGCAACATTTTGTTGCTCAACCTGAAGTTGGACAATGCATTATTTTTACCGCAACACGCACCGACACGGTTCGTATTAGCGAGCAGCTTAATACAAAAGGGATCAAGGCCACAGCGTTGGCAGGAGATCTGCCACAGAATAAACGATTAGATATCATGGATGCCTTCAGCCGCGGCTTGTTTAAAGTACTCGTCACCACAGATGTCGCTTCTCGTGGTCTCGATTTATTAAGCGTAACGCACGTGATCAATTTCGACTTACCTAAACAGGCAGAAGAATACGTACACCGTATTGGCCGTACCGGCCGAGCAGGCTTTAAGGGCACCGCTATTTCTTTAGTTGGTCCGAAAGATTGGAACAGCTTTGTTGCGATTAAAAATTACTTAAACGACGAACTGGAATTCGCCAATGTTGAAGGCCTTGAAGCTAAGTTCAAAGGCTTTAAGCCAAGAAAGCCAAAGGTAACTAAACCTGTAAGTAAGAAGCCAGTTGTGAAAAAAGCGGCTAAGAAAACCACCAAGCCTAGGCCTAAAACTAAAAAGGCCATCCCTGCACCGTTTGATGTAGACGGTAATGCACCGCTGCGCCGTAAGCAAAAGCCAACTGAGGAGTAGTCATGTTAGGAAGTATTAATTCTTTAATGATCAAGGAAATTTGTGCCGAAGGTGCGTACTTAGATGGCAAAGAACTAGGTGAAGTATTTTTATCGGCACAGGAATTAGAAGAACATTTAGAGGCTGGTGATAGCGTACAAGTGTTCATCTTTCAAGACGCACAGGGCCACCCAACAGCTACGACCAAGACACCGATAGCACAAGTCGGCCAGTTCGCATTATTACGAGTAAAAGCGCTCTCTACGGTCGGTGCGTTCATGGACATAGGTATTGATAAGGATGTATTAGCACCATTTATGAACAAAAGCCTAAAATGCGAGAAGGTCACAGCTACCTTGTCCGATTGTATTTGGACAATGCGAGTAAACGTTTATGTGCTTCTAGTAATCTCAACAAGTTTGTTAATAAAACAGAGCCAAATTACAGTAAGTTTGAAGAAGTCGATTTAATCGTCGCCGCAAAAACTGATCTAGGCTATAAAGTGATCATCAACGAGCAACACTTTGGTGTGGTGTTTTTCAACACGGTGTACAAACGCATGTATATCGGTCAACAGCTTAAGGGTTACATAAAGTCTGTGCGTGATGACGGTAAGATAGACGTGGTTCTGGAAAAGCCGGGCATGGGTAAGGTTGTTGATTTAGGTGAACAAATTATGCAAGCCCTGACCGATAATGGTGGATATTTACCTTTAGGTGATAAATCAGACCCAGAGCAAATCAAAAAAGCGTTTGCTACCAGCAAAGCCAACTTCAAAAAAGCCATTGGCGGGCTGTTTAAACAAGGTAAAATTGACATCGAAGCCAAATCTATTTCATTGAAAAAGTAACAACATTGGGGAGCTGCAACTCCCCTCTCTTGAATTGTTATCTTTTTAAAACAAGCACTTCTGACATTCCCTCACACATTTCCAAGTAATTATTGTTATTTTCTATTCAATTGCATAGGATAAAAGAAAAAGGATTATTTTTATGCAAAAAACGTCTCTTATCTTCTGTCTCCCATTTGTGTGTGCCACCTCTCAAGCAGCCAATTTGTATCATCAAAGTAGTGACTGCATTCTCGACCCTAAACTCGACATTATAAGCGTTGCCTCTCTTTACACTAACATCAGAGGCAAGTCCAAAAAAGTGATAGAAGAAGAAGCTAAGTTGCTCACTCTAGAGAAAATTCAAGCTAAAATGAATGAGCACAATAGTGACTATGTGATTAAACATGTTTCTTTTAAATATGATGAAAAGGAGTTTGTGAGCTCCTATGTTTCCCTGCTGCCAGTTAAAAAATGTGAAAATGCTGTTGTGATCAATAAAAAATATATCCACAGATTACATAGCAAGATCATCAACTTTAAAAGCAAGTTAGCGTTAGATACCTCGACCACTCTTAAATTTACGGGCCAACCATATGCTATTAAGCCTCTATCCATTCCAACGAGTCATGTAACCCGAAATACACCTTACGGTATAGAGCTTGGCACGACATACATGGAAGCAGAAGAGAAGATTGGTCATTTCAGCGCTGTATGGCCTGCCAATGACAGCACTAAGATTGCTTTTCTTGGAAGAGACAATGCATTCATTTTTCAAGATGATAAGTTGATTGGCTATCAGTTTAACCGCTCATTGCTACCTATCGATTTACGTAATCGTATCGAACTTATTTCGGAGCAGCCTATATTTAATTTTAGCCATAACGGCGAGCACCATATAATCGATAAGTTTATCAACGCCGAACAGCTAGACTCTCTTAAAAAACATTTTGATAATGTGCACACCGTTAATATAAAAGTGAGTGACCAAGCGATACGGGTACAACTAGAAGGCCTTTCTATCGGCACTCAGCTCAACGCTCAGCTGAAAGCTAATGCTATGCCTTGTTTCGAAGGCAAAACCAACATTGATCAATTTATCCGTGACCATAAATCTTCTTTATTTCGGGTGATTGGGTTCGCAAATAAAGTGTCCTATATCACTGGCTGCTCTGAGAGTATTCAACTCCATCATTCCGGCAAGGCCCACTCTATAGAATTGTTTGAACCCATCAGCCAAGCTAATGGCTTTTTATACGCCCTAGATAACCTATTAGCGCCAATGCAAAACTGGTCTTACTCAGGTATCAATTACGGCGATAACCAAGATGTGTTGCAAAACTTTAAAACAAAAGTAAAGGACAAAGGCGTAATTGAAGTAGACTCAGCGAACTGGTTTGGTGTGTTCAACATATATGAGAACACCATTGCCAACGCAACTCTCTATCCTAAATCGATATAATATTAATCATGGGAGGAGCTGTGCTGCCTCCCACCACTGTGCGATTTCAATTCTAGACAATTTAAAATTTATAACTGATCTGAAGGCGTAAATTTCTTGGCGCTTGAAGATACCTAACAGGCGATGTCCCTCGTGCATTTGAGTGGTAATAGCTGCGGTCGAACAGATTTTCAATATACACACCAAAGGAATATCGCTTAGTTTGCCTAAACACATGTAAGTTCATCGTAGTCCAGTGAGGAATTTGCTCAACCTCTGTACCATCTCCCAAAAGATTATTTGCTTGCGTATACACTTTTGACCAATGATCAACAAAGCCAGCGACACGCCAAGTATCACTTAACCGATAGACCAATCCTAACTTCAATTTATGAACTGGGATGTCTAGCACCTCTTTTATATCACCAATTTGCGCCTCATCGGGCTTTACGAATCGGTAGCTAATTTGGCCTTGCCAGTGCTGCGCTTGAAATTTTAACTGATTCTCAAAGCCCATTATTGTATGCTCGCCGGTCACACGAGTTTGCCAAGTGCCAGCTATCGGATCGAGAATTTTTTCATAAAAATTCTCTGCTTTCATAGAGTAAACTGCGGCAATATTAGCCAGTTTAATATCGTTCCAACTGAAGCTCTTACTCCAATTTAGTTCACTCATTTTCATGGTTTGCGATTCAAGTTCATCGTCAACCACCAAATCAAACTCAAAAATTGTGGGGGGTCGAAATGCTTCACCATAGGTTATTTTAAAAGACTCAGAAGCATTAGGCTGAAATACAATGCTTGCTCGGGGCAAGTAGGCTGAATTCGTAAAATCTTGTTGGTTATATCTAAGCCCTGCACTGGCTTTGAGACTTTTACTTCCCCAATTAACCGTTTTCGAATATTGGGCAAATAGCGCGTGCTTTTCAGACTTCTCTTTATCTTTTGCCCACTCAGGGGGGGTAAAAAGTACGACTTGACCAGCGATGTCTCTATATTTAACTTTTCGACCGATTTGTGTGCGCCAACCATCATAGCCAAATACCCAATCAGTTTGCTCATCAACTTGGTATTGCCACTGCGTATTGACTCGCACTCTATCTGATGGACCTATGTCTTCTCTTTCATTGTATTGAATCAGTGCTTGGTAAGTCTGGGCATCATCGGGCACGATGGTGGTTAAACGATCTTTTTCTTTGTATTCTCGAAAATAGCTTACCTCTACGCTGCCTCGCAATGCATCACTAAATTCTATTTGTTTACCAAGGTAATAATTTTCATAGCCTCGCCGAGAATCATCTCCAGTTATATAGTCGTAAGCAACCGCCTCGATACCACTGACATTTTTAGAGCGGCTAATATTCATCCCCACATAGAAGCCTCGGTAATCCAACTTGCCATCTAATGTATAACTTTGCTCATCATTCCTGAAATTATTTGGATTAAGGTCACGCAACGCATCTTTGCTATTACGACTAAAATCATTGGGATCCATGACAAACGACCTTAATTCGTCATAATCTTGGTCGCTTTCAAAATAGCTGGCACTTAACGCCATCGACAGGGTGTTATATTGATGATTAACAAGTAAGTGAGCATGCTTGGTGCCCACCTCGCCAGCGATTAAATGAAGTTCTCGCTCGCCTTGACCTAACCGCGTGATAACATTAATGACACCTTGCGTCGCATTGCCCCCATAAAGCGTAGAATTGGGCCCCTGCAGTACCTCCACTCGCTCTATTCTGCTGGCGGGGAAATTGTTCATAATAAAAGCTTCATTGGCTAGCAGGTTTTGTACTTCCCTGCCATCAATTAGCATCAGAGTACCAGACATATTGCCAGTAAATCCTCTCTGCCCGCCCGGTAGCCAACTCCATTGATAGAAGTAATCCATATTTGGAATACTCGCGAGAATCTCCTTCAAATCGCGCCAACCATAGTTCTCAATTTCACTTTTACCAATAACATATACCGTTCCGGAAGAAGATAGCCAAGACTCATTTTTTCTCGCTGCAACCGTCACCTCTAGTTGTAATAGCTCCTCAACAGGTAGTGAAAATAAGCTGTGCTGTTCGTCGTCAACATTCGCCATCACACAAAATGGTATAGCAAGAAAAATAAACACAAGCGCGCGAGGATAGTTCATAGACCACTAAAGCACTTAATTGAAAGGGGTTGTTCAAAAGTATAGTACATACGCTGTAATGCTAAAGCATTTGAGCTATTTTCATGTTGGTAGGTCGTTAATGAACTACAGTTAAGTGGCGTTACCATCCAAGGCCAGAAGTTGCAGCTTTGTCATACCCCTATTCAAAGGAACTCTATATGTTAAGAACAACAATAAGCCCTATTTTCTGGTTGACTCTTTTGCTGAGCGTAACCAGTTTGAACATATTCGCTACGCCACAACCCACCACAACCGAAGATCATCAAAAAACTCAACCTGTGATCAAATGCCCGACCAACCCCGATGATTACAATCGCTTTGCTTTATGCGCAACCGCCACATGCTGGACATTAGATGGTGTTGCCTATTGCAAATGCCAAGTATTAAACGAGCAAAGTATTTCGATTAGCTTTGATTACCTAGAAAATGGAAAAAATAAAAATATCTGTGACTTACTCTTACAAGGCAAAGAGAACCAATTTACAGTGAGCACCTATGCCACACCAAGACAAATCGAAACCGACTATGACCCCGAAACCGAAAAATTAGGGCCACCGCTCGGATTTTACACTTGCTCAGGGCAGGATAGCCAAGCCGCTTATAGCGCTCAGTGCGACGGCGGTGTGTGTTTTAATAGCACCCAAGGTTCTAATTTCCCAGGGCTTGGTCATATTAAAGACAATGAGATTGTCTGCTCCTGCCCGCCCAGTAAAAATCCGACCAAACGCTTTCAAATAGCAGGCCCATGGCTATGCGAACCGGGTGCTGCAAACGACAACAACGAGTGCTGCGATAAGGATTACTACAATGAAATGTGCTCTGTCACCAGTGTATCTACAACTGGCACAAAGCTAGCGGTCGGTGCACCTGCCGGTGGTGCTGCTACTCTTTCAAAACTTCTTGATGGCAGTGTTCCATCCTTGAACGCCTGCCGATTCAAATAATCGACACGCTCGATACGGTGGTGAGATATAAGTTAATAACGACCCACCGTATCACGTTTTCATATAGCGGCTACTTATGTGTATTGGCGTCCCCATGGCTTCTTTCCGTTGCTTACCGCGCGCCAATATATGCTGCCGCTGCACTGTATCCGCCTTACCCCATGCGAGGATTTCAGCTAACGTTCTGCCACAACCTAAACATATATCTTTGTCATTCAAACAGCAGTTCCTCACACAAGGCGACTCTACTGGTTGATTTTCACCATATGGATGTTTACTCATAATTCCGCCTCCTATATTAACTATATAAGAGATAATAAGAGATCGTTTGATTTAAAATCTCTGGCTGGGCTAATTCCTTAAGCTTTAGACCCACGTCCTAACACTCTTTACCAATATCCCTACCAACCAGACGGTAAGCTTCTAACAGTGAAGTCACTGCATTCAATACTCATAGCCACATCTCTACGCAAACACAATTAACACTAAGCGCTACAAATCCACTCTCTGAAAGCCACAAAAACCATTGGCAAACACATAAAGAAACAAAAAATTAAAATAATTGACCAAAAACACCACAACACTGTAACATAAAAACCCGTAATCGGGACTTATTAAATCTAACAAGGAATGAAAATGAAAAAACTAACAGTAATTACAATGAGTGTTGCACTTTCTTTCGGCGCTAACTACACATTTGCGAATGGAGAAAATTTATCCTCTAGCATCGAGCTGGGCAGTGCACTCCAGCAAAGCAATATAACTTCAATAATGGGCAACGCCAAGTATGCATCACTTCCACACTCTCAGTCTAAGGCGCGGTTCTACGAATTTATTGAGCAAACAAAACAGCAAAACCCACACCTTTCTGTTGAAGACATTGTCTCTTTAATCGATAACATGCCAAACGGTTTTCAACAAGGACAGATGCACGCTTTGAATCAGGGCTCTGTCAACATTCAAGCTTCTTATGAAGTCATTCGTTCTCAATGGAACAGCTTAAATACCTATGAAAAAGCGTTAGTAGTTGCAAGTCCAGCAAACGCATACATAACCGATATAACTAAAGACAAAGCGTATACTTATACAAATAATGAGTATGGCTTCAATGGTCTCGGCGATGAGTCCGATGCATTCAGACACGCTATTTGGAATGCCTTAATGAGCAAATACATCAGTGAGTTTTGGGCCTATCAGTTTGCCACAGCGCACGAACAAAAATCACAAGAAGAGCTAAATAAAGTAGCCAGAGATGGAAACTTAGAAAGTGAGCACCAAAAAATGGATTTGCACAATAACAAAGAAGGACGTGATTGTTGGCATTGGAATGACTCGATTGTATATACTTCAGATGATACATTGATAGCGCGCGTACGCGATAAGGTTAAATCAAATCAGAGAGTTACTGGTCAGCTATATTGGCTTAACTAAGTCTCTAAGCAACCCGTGAGGTAAAAAATGAAAGTTACTAATTTAGTCAGTGTATTACTAATTTCTATGTCATTCATGGGTTGCCAACCTTCTCCTATCGGCGTGTCTGTTATTATAAAAAATAGCGCAGAACACAGCCAGGCTTTGCAGTTCTATACCGTGAACAATGAGGTACTAAATACATTTTCTGTTGCAGCAAAAAGCACTAAAGAAATTTTTGTACCAGCAAAGTTGATTAATGATGCTATTGCGCAACAGGGCCATTCGGTTGGTGATTTAACACTGAAATCCAATACATCTCAGACTAGCCACCTCATATGTGGTTATATCGAGGTAGCTACTAACAAAGTATGTGGAAAAGCAAAGTTTCAGATCAATTTGGATTGAGATTATACCTTTATCGATACAAAACAAAACGCCCGAGTTGTATCGGGCGTTTTTATAATTTTTTGATACGAAGTTAAGTTATTTAATAACTTCTAAACCACCCATATAAGGGCGTAATACACTTGGTACTACAACAGTACCATCTGCTTGTTGATAGTTTTCTAAGATTGCCACAAGCGTACGACCCACGGCTAAGCCAGAGCCATTTAGTGTGTGCAGCAATTCAGGCTTTTTCTCACCCTGACGGCGGAATCTAGCCTGCATACGACGTGCTTGGAAATCCCACATATTTGAACAAGAAGAAATTTCACGGTACGTGTTCTGAGCCGGTAACCAAACTTCTAAATCGTAAGTTTTTGTTGCACCAAAACCCATATCGCCAGTACACAATACCACTTTGCGGTATGGTAACTCTAACGCTTGCAAGATTTGTTCAGCATGGCCTGTTAGCTCTTCTAATGCAGCCATTGAATCCTCTGGCTTCACTAGCTGAACAAGCTCAACCTTGTCAAACTGATGCTGACGAATCAGTCCACGCGTATCACGACCATAACTGCCAGCTTCACTTCTAAAACAAGGTGTATGTGCGGTCATACGAATTGGCAATTCTTTTTCGTCGAAGATTTCATCTCTTGCACAGTTTGTTAAAGGTACTTCAGCCGTTGGAATTAAGCTAAAGCCATCCTGCTCTACGCCTTCGTCATTTACCAGACCTTTAGTATGGAATAAGTCTTCCGCAAACTTTGGTAGCTGACCTGTACCGTATAGACTATCTTTGTTAACCAGATAAGGAACGTACATTTCCGTGTAGCCATTTTTGTCAGTATGCGTATCTAACATAAACTGAACTAGCGCACGGTGCATCCGCGCAATACCGCCACGCATAACAGTAAAACGAGAACCGCTTAACTTAACACCCGCTTCAAAGTCCAGACCTTTTCCTAGCGCTTCACCCAAATCTACATGATCTTTTACTTCAAAATCATATTGCTTAGGCTCGCCCCATTTCAATACTTCAACGTTATCGTTCTCATCTTTACCCGCTGGAACATCTTCTGCCGGTAAATTTGGTAACGCCATCGCGATATCGTTCAATTGTTCAAGAATACTATCTTGCTCAGCTTTAGCTGCACTTAATTGATCACCTAAATTAGCAACCGCATCCATTAAAGGCTGTACGTCTTCACCTTTTGCTTTTGCTTGACCAATGGCTTTGGAACGGCTATTGCGTTCGCTTTGTAATTCTTGGGTTTGAGTTTGTAGTGCTTTGCGCTTTTCTTCAAGCGCGGTAATTGCTTCAACATCCAGTTCATAGCCACGCTTTGCTAAGCGCTCCGCAGCTTCTGCAATGTCTTGACGTAAGTATTTTGAATCTAACATTTGCTATATTTAACCTTTTTGCATGACCAAGCAAAGGCCCAACCAAGCCATAAAAATACACACAACCACGTTGAGTGTGACATTAAGAGCCATTTTCATGATCTGTCCCTGCTGGAGTAACAGCACAGAATCCATCGAAAATGTAGAAAAAGTCGTTAATGCGCCTAAGAAGCCAATACCTATCAAGGTTTTGGCTGGGCTAACGGTAATAATTTGTTTTTCTATTAAACCGAAAAGAACACCCATTAACAATGAACCGAGAATATTAACGGTCAATGTACCAAAAGGGAATCCCTTACCGAACAGTTTTAACATCATATCATTTATGAAGAATCGTAAACAGGCGCCTGCGGCACCTCCAAGCGCTATTGTGAGATACATTTTAATCATTTTGATATCTTTTAGTATCGCTTTGTAGGTTCTGCTGCTGCAGATACTCTAATTTAGACTTGATCTGCTTTTCAAGGCCTCGATCCGTTGGGTGATAATACTGCTTGTCTTTAATCTGTTCGGGAAAATAGTTCTCGCCAGCGGCAAAAGCGCCTGGTTCGTTGTGCGCATAGCGATATTCTTCACCATAGCCTAGTTCTTTCATCAAAGCGGTCGGCGCATTTCTCAAGTGCAATGGCACCTCATAGTCTGGATCACTGGCCGCGTCTTGTTGTGCCTGATTAAAAGCCATGTAGACTGCATTACTTTTAGCAGCACTGGCCAGATAAATCGTCGCTTGAGCAATTGCGCGCTCACCTTCACTAGGGCCAACTCTTTGATAAATATCCCAAGCATTTAAGGCTACTTGCATGGCGCGAGGGTCTGCATTACCTATATCCTCAGTAGCTATGGCCAGCAGTCGTCTTGCAACATACAGTGGGTCACCGCCACCAGCCAGTATCCTGCAATACCAATATAAAGCGGCGTCCGGACTACTGCCTCTGACTGACTTATGGAACGCGGAGATTAAATCGTAATAAATATCCCCACCCTTGTCATACTTCGCTAAATGACTTGGTAACACATGACTTAATACATCAGAGTCGATGACTACCTGATTTCCATTACGCTCAGCCAAGTCTATCGCTTGCTCTAACAAGTTTAGAACCTTGCGAGCATCTCCAGTACTCGCTTTGGCTATTGCCAAAAGGGCATCTGAAGGTATGTCGATTACCAGCTTTTTGAGCTGCTCATCGTGCTCAATTGCTCTTGTTAATACTGTGACAAGCTCATCTTCTGTAAGCACTTTTAGGGTATAAACACGAGTACGAGACAAAATTGCGTTATTTAAAGCAAAACTTGGATTCTCTGTGGTAGCACCGATGAAGATAAACGTGCCATCTTCAATATGTGGTAAGAACGCATCTTGTTGAGATTTATTAAATCTATGCACTTCATCTACGAACAGTAAAGTCCTGCGCCCTTGAGCCAAACGCCCTTTTGCTTCACTCACGGCTTCACGTATTTCTTTTACACCAGATGTAACAGCTGACAACTGGGTTAACTCTGCATTGGCGTGATGAGCTATCACCTGAGCCAGTGTGGTTTTACCCACCCCAGGTGGACCCCAGACAATTAAACTGTGGCAATGGCCCGCTGTAATGGCTTTGTATAACGGCTGTTCTGGGCTGAGAATATGTGACTGCCCAATGTATTGGGCTAGGCAAGTTGGCCGCATTCGAGCGGCCAAAGGTCTTACATCTGGTGCAAAGTCAAAACCAAGGCTCGTCAAAATAGTTACTCGCCTTGAGTTTGATCGTCAACAACTACGCCCTGAGGCACTGTGAAACTAAATAAGGCGTCTGCTAATTCCTTATTTAATTGTCCATCATGAAAGCTAAACGTTGACGTTTGTCCAGAGACATCTTTGACACTCACCGAGTGTAAACTATGCTGCTGTGAAAATTGTACTTCGAGCGTTTCTACTTGTGACTCAACACCCTCGTTTGGTTTTATTAGATAACCAGAACCAGATTGGCTAACTTGATACTTAGCCCATTGCTCATCTGCGCGCGTCGTCAAAAGCACAAATGGCGTTGTATCAATCAGCCCTTCGGAGTTCATGACCGTTACTTGTTCAGCAAACATGTCGTAGTAATAGGTTTTAACCCCATCAGAAACAAACAGAGTCTCATCAGGCTGAGTTTGCTGCCAACGTATTTTTAGTGGGTGAGCCAGCGCAATGTTACCCGACCCCTGCTGTAATATATTGCCGTGCTCATCAGATACTTGCTGAGAAAAAGTCGCTTGAAAAGTATTGATGTGCGCGAGCTTTTCTTTGAGCTCGCTCGAAGCGTCAGCCATTGAATTAGCGCTTAGAGTTAAACCTAAAGCAACTACAACAGATTTAGATACATACTTTGTTAAATTCATTAATTTGCTCCACCTCTTGGTACAAGAACTTCTCGCGCACCGTTATGTCCCGGTGCACTCACGACACCAGAAGCTTCCATTTGTTCTACTAAACGCGCGGCACGGTTGTAACCAACACGTAATTTGCGTTGCACACTCGATACCGACACTTTGCCCGATTCAATCACAAAGCCCACCGCCTCATCATAAAGAGGGTCCGATTCATCATCTGAGCCCTCAGGTGCTTCTCCGGGCAAGAGAATATCTTCTGCGGCATCGCCACAGAGAATTTCTTCAATATAGTTTGGCTTACCACGCGCCTTCCAATCACTCACCACAGCATGTACTTCATGGTCGTCAACAAAGGCTCCATGAACACGTATTGGCACACTGGTTCCAGGTGGCAGATACAACATATCACCCATACCTAAGAGATTCTCGGCACCTTGTTGATCCAAGATTGTTCTCGAGTCTATTTTGCTGGATACCTGAAACGCCATACGAGTTGGGATATTCGCTTTAATCAAGCCGGTAATAACATCAACTGAAGGGCGCTGTGTTGCCAATACCAAGTGAATACCTGCGGCACGGGCTTTTTGTGCGATTCGCGCAATGAGCTCTTCTACCTTTTTGCCAACAATCATCATCATGTCAGCAAATTCATCTATCACGACAACGATACTAGGTAACTTATCAAGCTCTTGTGGACCCGTTGCCATACCATCTGTGTCTTTAAATAATGGATCGAGTATAGGATGACCTGCCGCTTTGGCATCCAACACCTTCTGATTGTACCCTTTCAAATTACGTACGCCCAGCGCGGACATCAACTTATAGCGACGCTCCATCTCGCCAACACACCAACGCAACGCATTGGATGCCTCTTTCATGTCCGTTACAACCTCACACAATAAGTGTGGTATGCCTTCATAAACTGACAATTCAAGCATTTTAGGATCAATCATGATCATGCGCACATCTTCAGGCGGTGACTTGTACAGCAAGCTTAATATCATAACATTAACGCCCACTGACTTACCTGAGCCGGTTGTCCCTGCAACCAGTAAGTGCGGCATTTTTGCTAAGTCAGCAACCACCGGTTGACCTGCAATGTCTTTACCTAAAACCATGGTCAATGGGGAGGCATTTTGCTCAAATTTTGGGGCGTTAATAACTTCGGATAAGCGAACAATCTCTCTATGCTTATTAGGCAGTTCTAGACCCACATAAGTTTTGCCGGGAATAACTTCAACAACTCGCACACTGACCGCTGATAACGAGCGTGCCAAGTCTTTTGCAAGCCCGCTTATTTTCGCCACTTTAATACCAGGTGCTAGATCTAGTTCGAAGCGCGTTACCACTGGGCCTGGATACACTCCGACCACACTTGCTTGAATATTAAAGTCGAGTAATTTCACTTCAACTAGGCGCGATACAGCATCCAACTCTTCTTTTGAGATTGGATTCTTCTGCTTATCTGGCCTATCCAATAAGTCCAACGAAGGCAAAGGGTCCATTGGCGGACGTTCTTCAAGTAACGCTTCAAACTTTTCCTTGGCAGTTGGCGGTGGAGTATAAGTTGACTGTGATTGCTCTGATCGACTTTGTTTTAGCGGTCTTGCCGGAGAGACAACAGTCGTTTGTTTCACTTCATGCTCGGAAGTTGAAGAAGCCGCAGATTCATCCAGTGCATTCAACGCAGATGCTGTATCAAACCCTTCATCATCAATCGCTGAAAAGTTAATCTCCTGTTCTAAAATGTCATCTAGCTCGTCGAACACGTTTGATTGTGTATGTGATTGGCTAGCATTTGGCTGTGCTTCAGAGTCTGCTTTTTTGGAAAATAACTTATCTTTTAAGCTTAGTAACTTAGGTTTTTGCTTTTGTTCTGATTCATCATCTGGATGAACATCTAGGTCCTGCTGTTCTATTGCCATGTCTGCAATATTTGTTACGTCTGGCTCATGCTGACTTTCAGAAGTAATACGCGCTTGTCGCTGTGCAAACTTTGCCGATAACCAGCGGAACAGTTGAACAACTTTTTCCCCTAAGTAATCAACAAACTCAACCCAAGACACGCCTGTTAGCAAAGTCAAACCTGCGAAGAAAAAGCACAGGAGTAAAATAGATGTGCCGGTAAAATTGAACGCGGGCATCATCGCTCCTGCAACGACATCCCCTACGACACCACCTGAGGACACGCTAAAAATATCATCAAAGTTAATACTACTGATCGCACTAGCTGAGGTAACGAATAACGTTAGCCCAATCACACGTAGGCCCAATGTCGTATAATCTAGCTGTAGAATTTTATGTGGTTTTTTGAATACTAGATAGCCAAGAATTTGAATCGCTGCTGGCACCAAAAAAGCCAGCCAACCTAAGCTGACTAGTAAAATATCCGCGACCCAAGCTCCCGCTGAACCTGTAATATTATTGACCTGAACATATTCACTTGTTTGTGACCACGCTGGGTCAGCTGGATCAAAGCTAATCAAAGCACACAAAATGAAAATTGCGGCTGCTGTACTAATAATTAACCCAGTTTCAAGGAGGCGTTGTACACCATTTAGACGCATGCTGGCGTTTTCCCCATTTTTGTTCTTTTATTAACAATTTATTGCCACACCTTACCAAGAAATGGCTCATGGTGCATAGGGTTTTATCACCTCACCCTCTTCACCTTTTACTTCTTCCATCACCACATAGGTACGACTCTCACTGACATTAGGTAATTTCAATAGGATTTCACCAAGTACACCTCTGTACTCAGACATATCTGTTACACGAGTTTTTAAAAGGAAATCGAAATTACCCGAAACCAAATGACATTCTATTATCTCGTCATGCTGCCGCACAGCCTGATTGAAGCGATCGAACACATCGGGTGAATTCTTATTTATCGTGATCTCAACGTAAACAAGTAGCCCCTGTCCAAGCTTAGCAGGATCCACTACCGCTTTATAACCTCTAATAAAGCCTTCGCGCTCTAGTTTTTTTACTCGCTCTAAACAAGGCGTCGCGCTTAAACCTATACGCCGCGCGAGTTCTACGTTAGAAATCCGACCATCTTTTTGTAATTCGACTAAAATTTTTCTGTCGATTCGATCTAATTGTTGATGCATTTGGTATAGTTTTTTCTACTGTTTGGTTAGTTATATTAGTTTATAACACTATCAAACCATTGTAAAAAGGTAGGACACACTGGATATGCATATATATAATAGTCGAAAATTTTATCCCGTTCTATTTTAGAGGCGATTTATTATGATTATCGGTGTACCTAAAGAAATTAAAAACCACGAGTACCGCGTAGGTATGGTTCCTGCGAGTGTTCGTGAACTAATTAACCACGGCCACCAAGTCATCGTAGAAACCAATGCAGGTATTGGTATCGGTTTTACTGATGAAGATTATGTAGAAGTTGGCGCTACAGTATTAAACACGGCGGCAGAAGTATTTGCTCAAGCAGATATGATCGTAAAAGTAAAAGAGCCTCAAGCTGTTGAACGCGCAATGCTACGTGAAGGTCAAATCCTATTCACATACCTTCACCTTGCACCAGACCTGCCACAAACGGAAGATCTAGTTAACAGTAAAGCAATCTGTATCGCATACGAAACAGTTACTGATGCTCGTGGTGGTTTACCACTTCTAGCACCAATGTCAGAAGTTGCAGGCCGCATGTCAATTCAAGCTGGCGCACAGGCACTTGAGAAATCTCGTGAAGGTCGTGGTATGTTACTAGGCGGTGTACCTGGCGTTGAACCTGCAAAAGTAGTTGTTATCGGTGGTGGTATGGTTGGCCGTAACGCTGCGCAAATGGCTGTAGGTTTAGGCGCTGATGTAACAATTCTTGATCGTAACATCGATGTTTTACGCTCACTTAACGCTCAATTCGGTAGTCAAGCAAAAGCGGTATACTCAACTGCTGACGCTCTAGAAAAGCACGTACTAGAAGCTGACCTTGTGATCGGCGGTGTACTGATCCCAGGTGCTGCGGCTCCTAAGCTTGTTACTGCTGAGCATATCAAAGCAATGAAGCCTGGCGCTGCTATCGTTGACGTTGCTATCGACCAAGGTGGTTGTATTGCAACATCTAAACCTACAACACACGCAGAACCAACTTACATCGTCGATGAGGTTGTTCACTATTGTGTTGCCAACATGCCAGGGGCTGTACCACGCACTTCAACATTCGCTTTGAATAATGCAACATTACCTTACATTATCAAACTTGCGAATAAAGGCTATAAAGCGGCTCTACTTGAAGACAAACACTTCATGGATGGCCTAAACGTGATCAATGGTCAAATTACTTGTAAAGAAGTGGCTGAAGGCTTCAACATGGAATACGTTGACCCACGTACAGCCCTTGAAAACGCTTAATAAAACAGTGTGATAGAACCCACGCAATGGCGTGGGTTTTTTTATGTCAAAACCCCAGCCTTAACAAATAAAATATCATTTATTTACTTTCATTTACAAGGATGCGCAAAATTTATTGCTAATCATCCTATATTTGTTATGTTTTATGTGTTTATTTTTAAGGGACAAAGATGGATCGTCGGGCGTTTATTAACAAGTTAGCACTTTTAGGACTTTTAGTGGGTGCGCCTCTTGTGTCTGCCTCTACAGTGCGACAAAAAACAAACTGGGTCAACAAACCACACCTACCTAAACGCTTACAAGAACTATATCCTTGCTTGTATGAAAACCATTTAATTGTGGCTGGCGCCCTCGAACAAAGTTCTATTGAGCAAGCAACAATGGGTATTATGAATGCCTCAAAAGATTGCTACTTATTTGATCTACAAAAGCAAACTTGGCGTAAGGGCCCAAACTTACCAGTAAAACGCCATCATTTAGGGCTGGTCAGCACTAAACAAGGTATTATGGCGATTGGAGGGTTTGCTGCCAGTAAAGCAGATCCGTGGCAAGTTAGAAGTGATACTTTCTTGCTTTCTCACTTGAATGATCACTGGCATCAAGCAAAACCACTGCCCAACCCGCAAGCCGAATCAGGATACGCCAATATAGCAGGTAATGTACATGTGATATCAGGTAGAGGTATCTCCAACGGCAATTTAACCGATGTAGACGACCATGTATTTTTCGATGGTACACACTGGCAAAGCGCCGCCCCCCTTCCTGTAGCTAGAAACTCAGGTGCCTGTGTTGAGCTAGATAGAGGCTGTATTTTTATTGGCGGACGTATTCAAGATGAACAACACGAAAACCAGTCGCGAGTCGACTTTTATGACAAACGCACTGACAAGTGGTTTGAATTAGCACCCATCCCACAAGCATGCTCGGGCATCGCGGCTGCGGTGAAAGATCACAAAGTCTATGTGTTTGGAGGCGAGCAGTATCAATACACTACTAACCAGTTTGGCAAACCAATGATGTATAGCAAGACCTTTCGTCATATCTGGCAATATGATTTCACACTCGACAAATGGCAAACACTGCCATTATCTATGACCAGTACCAGACACGGTCTGGGCGCTGTGACGACAAATGAAGGAATTTACTTAATAGGTGGGGCGGAGCGCGCTGGGGGTGAAAATACCACCAACGCGGTTGAACTACTTAAATTTGAAATGCCTTGTTAATAATCTCGTGCCTGCGCCAATTCATTTTGCAGCCGTTTAGTTTCATCAGCTCTTGGCTTGGCAAATCGAGCAAGGCCCAAGTAGATAATAGGCGTAAGAAACAAGGTATAAAACACCGAAATCCCGAGACCACCAAATACAACCCAGCCAATCGCATTCCGCGCTTCTGCACCTGCTCCTTCTGACAATATAAGAGGTAATGCACCGAGTAACGTTGAAAACAAAGTCATTGTTATAGGCCTAAAACGGACCATAGCTGCACGTTGGATTGCGGTTCTTACATCATGGCCATGATCTCGTAACTGATCGGCAAACTCGACTAACAATATGGCGTTTTTCGCCAATAATCCTATCAACATCACCAGTCCTATTTGCGAATAAATGTTTAAACTCGTGCCTGATAGCTTCAATGCCAAAATAGCGGCAGCTATACCAAACGGCACTGTTATCATCACAACTACCGCACTGTTTACACTTTCAAACTGTGCAGCCAGAACCAGCAATACGATAACAAACGCGAGCACATATGTAAGCATCACTTCATAGGCTGTTTCTTCGTAGGTTAACGCTTCCCCCTTGAACGCTAGATCAATATCCATCGGTAATTTCTCATGTGCTAGGGAACGCAAGATCTCGACCGCTTCACTCATCGTCATGCCTGAAGGTAGTTCTAAATCCATTTCAATGGCTCTGCGCTGCGCATAACGTTCAAGTTCTGCCGCCACACCTTCCTCACTTAAAGTCGCAACGCTTGCTAAGGGGACCAGCTTACCGAAGCGACTGTTAACATATAGATTAGCCAAATCAGCTGGGGTCTGAACCAAATAATTCTGTGCTTGGAGAATAATTGGGATAGATTGGTCGCCTACATTCAAATCAGCAACATCATCGCCATTTATGGCAGCACGCAATGTTACAGCGATGTCTTCAAGCTCAACGCCCAGTTCTTCAGCTCTGCGGCGGTCAATGTTCACGCGCAGTTGAGGCTGTGAGGGCTGATAGGAAATATCCGCCTTACCAAACTGGGGGTAAGCACGTTCAAGTTCTGCACTAAATTGCTCCGCAGCACTAAAAATTTTCAAATAATCGTCACCTAACAGCGCCAACTCTATACCACCACCTTGACCACGTAAGTTAAGACTGTTGGAACCAAAAGGCCGTGCGGGTGCACCTGGGATTTGTCCAAGCGGACCTCGTATTCTGTTGATGATCTGCTGCTGTGAAAATTCCCTTTGTGACCAATCTTTAAGAGGCACCGTGATAAACACGATGTTGGGGTCCCACTGACCTACCACAGTGTAAATTGACTCTATTTCTTGCTGCTCTACATATGGCAGTAACACATCCTCCATCGCTCTAGCCTGACGGTCCATAAAGTTGAGCCCCACACCATCAGGACCTCGGGCAAAAATGCGAATATTCCCTCTGTCTTCGTTGGGTAATAGTTCACTTTCAATTTGCGTGTATAACAAGCCAGAACCAATCGCGCTTACGATACAAATCAATAACGTCAACCAAGCGTGGTTAAGTACCCAGCCAATCAGATTGCCATACACCTCCACACTTTTTTGCCCTAAGCGGCTAAAGAGATTCGCCCTTTGTGTTTTTTTCTTCGGAAGACGAGACGTCAACGCAGGTACTAGTGATAAAGCAACGAAAGATGAAATAATCACAGCCCCAGCCAGTACCCCTCCGAATTCTCTAAACAATCGTCCTGCGGTAGAGGGCAAAAATGCAATGGGCACAAAAACGGCCACCAATACGGCTGTCGTTGCAATCACCGCAAAAAACACCTCTCGAGTTCCCAATACCGCCGCAGCTCGGCTGGCTAAACCTTGCGCTTTACGTCTTTGAATGTTCTCGCTGACCACGATGGCATCATCCACTATTAACCCTGTAGCCAGTACCAACGCCAGTAAAGTCAGTATATTTATCGAAAACCCTAGCAGCCATATGATTGCCACCGATCCCATTAAAGACATTGGAATTGCAATGGCAGGCACTATGGTGGCACGCCAAGAACCGATAAATACCCATAGGGTGATCACCACTAACATAATTGTGATTAATAGCGATTGGAGTACTTCATCAACCGAACCTCGGATGAACTGAGCATCATCTTGCGTAACGGTTATTTGCAGCTCAGGAAAGCGTAGCTTCTGTCTGGCGATAAGCTTCAAAACTTCATCAGAAATCTCTATGGTATTCGAACGCGCTTGACGTATCACCTCAACGCCAATCACGGGCTTACCGTCCAATCTCACCATATTGCGAGGATCTGCTGGGCCAAAATAAACCGATGCCACATCACCAATACGTGTATTGTCTTTGATGATCATTGAACTGACTTGCTCAGCGGTCACCGATGTAGCATCCGCTCTCACGATAAGTTGCTGATCTACTGACTTCAAACTACCTGCAGGTACATCGAATGGTGCTTGTTTTAATACCCTAGCAACATCTGCTACAGATAGCCCGTAGCTAGTCAGTTTAATTGGCTCTAAAGCGACCCGCAGTACCCGCTCTCTGTCACCATTCAAGCGCACATCAGCGACCCCTGGGATGGTCAAGAACTGAGGAGCCAAATCGCGCTCAACTCTCGCAGTAAGAGACTCTAAGTCAAGGCTGTCACTACTGACGGCTAGACTTACAACAGCTTGGGCGTCATTATCAGCTTTAATGATAGATACCCGCTCGACCTCTTCAGGCAATTCCCGTTGTATGCGGCTAACGGCTTCTCGTGTCTCATTTGCTGCATCTTCAATATTGGTTCCTGGGCGAAACTCTACCACCACTCTACTCGAATTTTCTTCGCTTTGAGCCCTGATAGATTTGACCCCTGACACGCGCGCAGTAGCACCTTCTAGCCTACTAGTTACTTCGGTGTCAACTGTTTCAGGAGAGCCTCCTGGAAAAGAAGCTGAAACCGTCAGCCTTGGTCTATCTACATCTGGCAGTTCACGAACTTCAACACCACCGAGCGCCGCGATACCGGCAATGATGATCAGCAGATTTAATACAACAATCAAAACTGGCCTACGAATAGCGAGGGAAGGTAAATCCGAGAGCGCATTAGATAACAAAGGGCTATTAGACATCAGTTCACCTTCGCTAATTGTGGGTTAATAGCCTGTCCCTCGCGCAATCGCTGCACGCCCTCAACCACTAACATCTGTTGCTGCGCTATGTTCCCATCGACCAACACATGGTTTTTTTGACGTTGAATAACCTGCACGTCGACACGTTTTGCTATGCCTTGCTCCGCAATCCAAATATAAGGCCCTGTAGGGCCCCACATTAACGCCGCCTCAGGTATCGCAGCATATCGTTGACCAAAGTTCATCAGTGCAACTTTAAAACTCATACCGGGAATAAATTTGTCTTGTTGATTATCTATTGCCGCCTTGATACGAATGGTACGACGCTGGCTGTCTATACGTGAATCTACATGGGCAATTTGAGCATCTATCGGCCCCGTATTGCCGTACCACGGAAATACACGCACATGTGTGCTGTCCTTGAGTAAATCCAGCGCCTGTTCTGGGGCATCAAAATCGATATATAGAATTGAGCGGTCGTCCAAGGTAGTTAACTTGGTTTGGTTGGTAACCCAATCACCTGCTTCGATATCAGTGAGCCCAACCACGCCAGAAAAAGCTGCTACTACTTTATGATCCGCTATATCATTCTGAGCTTGTGTTAAAGCAACTTCAGCAAGGGCTACTTTTGTCTGTGCGTCGTCCAGCGCGCTTTGTGTTGTTGCACCATTTTTAATACTGTTCTGGAGTCTAAGCAAATCGCGCTTAGCATTATCCAATTGAATTTGGGCATGCTTTGCTTGTGCTTGCTCTTTTCTATCATCTAGCTGGAATAGAATATCTCCCTTGTTCACTCTCTGGGCGCTTTTAAAGTTTACTTTTGTGACTCTATCTGCCACTGCGGGAAACAAAACAACAGAGCGATGGGCGTCACTTGTGCCAACAGCTTCTATTCTGTCATGTGTCGCTACAAATTCGATAGGTGCTGTGATCACCGCGGTTGCGGGACGTTTTTCATTCGCTTGCAGCATGGTTGACGTCACTACAATACAAGATACTAACAACGCTAATAATGAGCGAGACTTCATGGTATTCCTTCGTTTAACTTTGCTTAATCGTGCCGTATTGTTCACGGCTTAGTGTAACTCGGCAGAGTGTCGCGCTAACACCAAAGGTATTAATACGCTGTGACACAATGATTTAGATCTATCAGTTCGGTTTTATAACTGACTAAAGGTTAGCGTCACAATGAATTTTACACTACTTTACAAGCACTAACGTCCGCTCTATCAACAAACAAAAAAAGAACCCAAAGGATATGATTTCCTTTGGGTTCTAGAATGAAGCGAAGGGGGTAAATTATTTGATTAAGAGGCGCTGTCAAATGTCACCGTGGTAGCACTATTCACCTCGATAGATTGTTGCTGATAAATTGAGAAGTCAGGATCGTCAACTTCAGGATCATCAACGTGACCTAAACAACTGAATCCAATCTGATAGTTTGCTGGTGTAATAAACCCGATAGCAAACTCATTGTTCGCGTCCAACGTCGCGGTAGCGATTGGAGAATTGACATCCACAGGGTCTGTCTCGAAGATATCACTCGGTTGCTCAGCTTGTTCGCTGTACAAGTAAACGACATGCTTGTACTCACCTTCAGCAGGAGCAAGTTCAGAATTATCGGCGATACATGCTTGCTTCAACGCCTCTGAAACTGTGCCGGAAACTGTAAACGTGGTTTGGGTGTTTTCAAGACGAATTGTCGTTGGCTTTAAATACACCGTGGTACCACTTTGAGGTAGCACTAACGAACGGTTAAGATCAAATTCTAATACAAATGCATTGTCTCCTTCGTTGACAACTACATTATTAATTTGAATTTCGCCAACACCATCATTTCCTTTTCTTCTTACATCCAACGCAACTTGTAAATCACTATCGTATGTAAGATGCGATCCCAAGGACAGGTTTTCAACACTCGTGCCATTGACAATGTTGGCCCGCAACCATTCATATTCACCAGCTTCCAGCTCTACATCAACTAACAATGGGAAAGCCTGATCGCCCGTGTAGTCTAGTAGGTTAATTGAAATTGGGTTTCCATCCTCATCCCTAGTCTCAAAAGTTTGTTGAGTATCGCCTTTTTTCATTACGATACCGTCAATCACAATGTTTACCGCGCTGACATTACTTACCGCCGCATCAGACACCCCAAGTGTCATGGTGGTTTTATCTGATGGGTTCGGCTGCGTAGTGCTCGAACCACTATCTGAACCACCACATGCAGCCAACGCAACCGCAGCAGCTAAAGGTAATAACGTTCTAAATTTAGTCATGGTAACCTCTGTAATTATTCTAAAAAACACAACTTGTTTTAAAGTATAAAGAACTAATCTGAACCCACCTTTAATCAGAACTTAGTACCAGTTTTTAACACGGTGCTAGTCCGCAGCTCACCAAACGACAGTAAATAGATTAATCGCGCAGAAATAAGAACGCTTCACTAAGGCATAGCCCAGAGTAAAACCCGCAATACGCGTTTGCGCAAAACGTAACAAAGTTATTACAGTTATGTTTAATCTATTGGGAATTAGCTATTTAAAGTTTTGCGATATCTGGTACATTAAACTGAAACTAACATTGCAAGTTTTTGTTAATGTTTTACATTTATATGATGTCGGGTGTTGGAGATGTGCCGTGAAGTTCAAACACAAAATTGTTATTGTATCCTCGTTAGTCTTATTTCTAGCGCTCAGCGTTTTATCCATTAAGCAATACTTTTCAATTAAAGAGAATTTAGAACAGCAAGTCAGTCACAACGTAAATGAAATAATCCAAGGGATTAGTAACACTGTAACAGCACAAATGCAGGGCAGCACTGATTTGGCTTCGTTAGCAACTTCATTGGTTGCAGGCACTGATTCACTACAAGAAGCATACCCGATATTATCCCAACCTAAACTGACCGAGCAATTTTTGCTTATCGGATATGGGGAAGAAAGTACCGGTAAATATGTCGCTAGCGATCCATCGTGGAACCCAGGACCAACGTGGGACCCCCGTAAACGACCATGGTATACCGATGCTAAGAATGCTGGAAAGCTGATAGTCACCGCCCCATATGCTGACTCAGTCAGCAAAGAAATCGTGGTTTCAATCGGCACCCCTGTATCCAAACAAGGCCGCTTTCACGGTGCGCTGTTTTATGATGTTAGCCTTGCGAAATTAGGCAATATGATTAATTCATTTAATCTTTTTAACGCCGGTTTTGCATTTATGGTCAGCACCGACGGCACCATCATCTCCCACCCTGATGTCGCACTCAATGGTGATAAAGCCAGCAAATTTTTGGGTAACACCACTTTCAGTCAAGAGTTACAACACATAAAGCTGGATGGCAAAGAGTACCTTATTGACTTTCAAAAAGTCGATGGCTTTGACTGGTTAGTGGGTGTTGCATTAGAAAAAGACAAAGTCTTTGCCGCTGTCTCTGAGCTAACACAGGACTCAGTGATGTTTACAGCTCTTTTCGTCATAATCAGTATTATCGTGCTATCTTTTGTCATCAACCTGCTGCTAAAACCACTCGCAGACATCAACGATGCAATGGCTAATATCGCCAAGGGTAACGCCGATTTAACCGTGCGTCTCAATACCAACAGCGATCCTGAGTTCGCAGCGCTTGCAGAGAACTTCAATTTGTTCACCGCCCGTTTGCAACAACTCATTGCTGATATACAAGTACTAGGACATGAAATTTTAGAAGATGCAAAGCAAACATCTTCTGGTGCAAATCAATCCAGTACTGCAATTTCAAGACAGCTTCAATCTCTGACCTCCCTCACCGCAGCCACGGAGCATATGTCTGAAACCGAACAACGAGTTGCAAATTCAGCACAAGAAGCAGCTGAAGCCATTCAAAAAACAGATAGTGCAGCGGTTGAAGGACAAAGAATTGTCTCACAAACCACAGATACAATAGCTCATCTCTCAGAGCAAATTTCAACCGCCGTTGATGTGGTAAATGACTTGGAGGTCTCTACTAGCGGTATTGAACAAATCTTATCGGTTATCAATGGTATCGCCGAACAGACTAACCTATTAGCGTTAAACGCTGCCATTGAGGCCGCTCGTGCTGGTGAATCCGGTCGAGGCTTCGCAGTTGTTGCTGATGAAGTACGTACATTGGCGCAACGCACACAAGAAGCCACTACAGAAATAAAATCCATGATTGACCAACTACAAGCGGGTGCCGTAAATGCGGTTCAAGTGATGAAACAAAGTCAAAGCGTGGTGGAAAAAACAGTCGGCAAAGCTGATGAAACGAGTGATTCGTTGCAAGCCATCCGCTCAGCAATCGAACACATTGTACAACTTAATCTGCAAATAGCAGATATGTTAAATGAACAGCGACAGGTGGTTAGTGAAGTCAATAACAACGCCATGGAAATAAGAAACATCTCAGATATGGTATTTAATGAAGCAAAAACTGTCGACCATACCATGCAGAGTCAGGTTGAGAAAATCGCAGAACAAGAAAGTATGCTTGAGCAGTTCAAAGTATAATCACAATAATAAATAGCAAGAACGGATTCGCTCTTGCTATTTATTCAAATTACACAAGTGATCAAACGTTAAAATACACGCCGCTAGTAATAAGCTAAATCCACTCCAAAGCAACCACGGCTCACTGAAGACACCCACATACATCACATAGCCAAGAATTCCACTGCCAACTTGGGTAATTAGAACATGATATACACTAACGTTAGGGTAACGCATTGCGGTAACTGACATCACTAACAAGGAAAGCAGCCCCATTAGAGCTGCAATCACGCTCATAAATGACGTGAAGCTGGTTTCTAAGTCGCGTAGATATACATAGACACTTATCAGGCTAACGCCAAACCAACCAAAGCTGGCAGGCCAAATAAGTATCCTTAGAACATATTTGATCAACATCACTTTCATTGTGGTTAATCACTTAATACAAAATCACCAACATGGGTTACATAACCGCTGACAATAATATCTACAATTTCATTGCCATCACACTTTAAGTCCACCTTAATTTCACTGGGCCTATCTACAAAGCGCCCCTGCCCAATTGAAATATCTTGCTGTGTTGTCAGACCTTGCTGATATAGATATGCGGCAACAGGCCCCGCAGCACTACCCGTTGCGATATCCTCAACACTACCCAAGTTGTCCCAAGTGCGGCCTTCGAAGTTATTCACATCGATAAGATATAAAAACTTCGCCTGATATTGTTCAAGCATTGACTCCAACTTGTTGGTACAAAATGAGACTTTACTTAAGCCATGTTCAATCGGCAAAATTAGATATGGCAAGCCGGTACTGATCACTTGTACTGGCAAATCTTGAGGCTGTAATTGCTCTATTCCTAACGCAGCATAGAAAGGTTCAGCTTGCTTGGTGGTCAGAGTATTAATAAACTCAGGCGCTCCTTGATGCATTGCCGCTAAGAAATGCTTGCCACGCCAGCGACTGCTTAATTCAACCACCTTTTGATTCAGTTCAATTGACCAAGTATGTGTTTCATTTGGCGCACCAAATAGTTCATGTAAATGGTAGGCCAGTCCAATTAAAGGGTGACCCGCAAAGTCCAGTTCTTCTTCCATGGTGAAAATCCACGCGCGATAAGGCGTGACACTGGTATCTACAAAAATTGACTCAAATTGGCGCATCTCTCTGGTCCACGCCTGCATTTGCCTTTTGCTTAGGTTTTGGCAATCATAAAATATTGCCAAGCCGTTGCCTTGTAATCTTTGCTTACTAAATACATCAACTAGTTTGCATCGCATCGTTATCACCCGTGAGGCTTTGTAACTGAATCACCATTTAAACCGTGCCGAATATCTTCAATGTAGCCATGTTCATTTAAATGGCTGTCTAACGCCGCTGTGTATATTTCAATGTCAGGATGTGCATCCAGTGTCGCTTTTACACCTTCAGGGGCAGCAACGAGTACAATCGCTTTGATGTGCGTACACCCAGCTTTTTTAAGCATATCTATGGTGGCTATCATTGAACCGCCCGTTGCCAACATTGGATCGATAACAAGACTCAAACGCTGTTCAATTTTACCCACTAGCTTTTCAAAATATGGCACTGGCTCAAGAGTTTCTTCGTTACGTTGTAAACCAACAACACTCACTTTGGCTGATGGAATAAGCTCCATCACACCATCCATCATACCGAGACCCGCACGTAAAATAGGCACTACGGTAATTTTTTTACCCTGTAGTTTAAACACCTTGATCTCGTTACCCTGCCAGCCCTTTATTGAATGTTCTTGTAAGGGCATATCTTTGGTCGCCTCGTAGGTAAGCAAAGTGCCTATTTCACTGACTAATTCACGAAAACTTTTGGTGCTAATCCCATACTCTCTAAGCAGTGCAAGTTTATGCTGTACGAGTGGATGCTCAATCACGTGTAATGGCATGACTACCTCTTATAAATCACTAAAAAAAGTTTCAGCTTTATGGCGCACAGGTTTCGTGCAAGCCACGGTTGGCGTTCCTAAGTATAGATAACCTACAATCTCATCTTGCTCATTTAAACCTAGCAAAGATTTTACTTTTGGACTTTGTGCAAAATACCCTGTTCTCCAAACCCCTGACAAATGCTGTGCAAATGCTGCCTGTTGCATGGCAAAAACACTACATGCAGCGCTCTCTATTTGCTCAATTCTTGGCACTTTTGGATGCTCTTGATATGGACTAATAGCAATGATGATCATCGGTGCTCTTTGAGTGAGTTCTTTTGCACGGCTTATTGTGCGTTCATCCTGATTTTCACTTACCGCTGCTTGGTGGTAGATTTCACCTAATTTATCTCTGCCCTCACCCTGCACCACGATAAACTTCCAAGGCGCTAAACCACCATGGTCTGGCACTTTTAGCGCTGCTTTTTTGATGACTTCTAATTGGGCGTCGGTTGGGCCCGGAAATGACAAATTACTGTCTGATTGACGAGTTGTAAGTAGCTCGATGGCATCCATAAAACCGTACCTTAATTGCTGTATTTTGTTGCTAGTGAGAATACCATCGTCTGCCCATATCATCTATCAATGATGTGATTTTTTGTTACTTTTCAAGGCATTTGTTTTTTACAGCGCGCTTAAGCCAATAATCCACACTGACATATCTACCTCCACCACTAAAAATTAGGCTGAGTAACATAGCAAAGTAAATTGCAGCAAATTCAATCCCATTGTTTAAGATAACCACACTGCCTTTTTCGTATAAATAATCTGGATAACCATGGATTTCTATCAGTGACTTTATTTTATCAAGACGCTCTGCGACCTCGACGCTATTGTCTAAACTAGCTTCTGCAGCGGGTATGCCTAACCAACTAAATGCTAATGCTGAGCTGGTTTGCGGGTTTGATGGCGCAACAGAAAACCAGCCATTGTCCCAGTGTACCGTTGTCGCGGCAACAAACATGGTAAACAACAGTGGTATGGACACCAGTCGTGTGAATAAACCTATAAACAGTAACCAACCGCCTAGGAATTCACTCCATCCTGCTAAAAATGCTAGTAAATCAGGAAAAGGCAATCCAAGGCCCCATTGTTCATTGCCAAACCAATCTACAACGTTTTGGTCTGCCAATAAGTTATTAGGAAAACTATATTGGTCACTGGCTAAATTGAGCTTGCTATATCCGGCGACTATCATCACAGGAGCGAGGATGAGTCTGAATAATAAGGCGGGGAACCCATTGAGTATTTGCGCTTTATCAAATAAATATTGGTAGGTTTTGTGAAATGTACAAAGCATAAGCGGCCTTTAAAATAATCCATAATTACTATAGTTATTAGTCTAGACCGCTTTTAAGCTAAGTTTGTTGCAAAGGGAACTGAACAAACAATTTTATATCAATCGAGCTGCCTGTAATGCTTCAAAGATGGCTCTTTTCGCATCTATCGCACTGGCTAACTTTGCGCCACCGATAACATGGTGATTGTGTGGCAAGTCCTCTTTATTAAACAACTGGTCATTAGAAACCTGACCTATACATGCGATCACTGTATCAACATCTAGCCATTTTTCTTCTCCGGCTTGTCTGATGAGCAAACCTTTATCAGAAAATGCTAGATATTCACATTCAGCGAGTTGCTCAACTTGATGCTGCTTAGCCACTTGTCGATGTATCCATCCCGTAGTTTTGCCTAAGTCACTACCGAAACGTCCAGAACTGCGCTTTAACATATATAACTTACGAGGATCTCTAAGTGGCTGAGCTTCACATTCAATCCCCCAATGATGCTTAAAGTCCTCGATGGATTGCTCGCTTTTCTCCGCTAAAAACGCAACCATGTCAAAGCCAATACCGCCGGCACCTAATATAGCTATTTTGTCGCCCAGTTCTACTTCTTTGCGGATCACCTCATCATAAGCAAATACACGTTTGCCATCACTACATTCAATGTTTGAAAGTCTTGGGCTAACGCCTGTGGCAAATACCACATCATCAAACTGTTTAGACATTTCAGTCTGATATTCGGTGTTTAACTGCAATTCAACGTTCAATCGCGTTAGCTCAGATAAGTAATAAGCAAGTGTTTTCTTAAAATCTTCCTTACCCGGAATTCTCATCGCTAGATTGAACTGACCGCCAGGTTGAGAATTTTTGTCAATGAGTTTTACCTCATGTCCCTTGCTTGCGAGATAATAGCTTGCAGATAATCCAGCGGGCCCCGCCCCTACCACCAGCACACGCTTTTTCTTTGTGGCAGGAAGCAACGGGTAATCCAATTCAAAACCAGCCTGTGGATTAACTAGACAGGTTGCTCTTTTACCTTTAAACACGTGATCTAAACAGCCCTGATTACAGCCAATACAAATATTTATTTGTTCACTTTGCTGTGCGGCATATTTATTAAAGAACTCTGGATCCGCAAGAAGCGGTCTAGCCATGGAGATCAGATCGGCTTCCTGATTTTGCAAAATGCTATTAGCAATCTCTGGAGTATTGATACGATTAACCGCAATGACGGGTATCTCTACCACATCTTTTAAGCGTTTAGAGGCTTCCTTAAATGCACCCGGTGGAACCATACTGGCGATTGTCGGTACTCTTGCTTCGTGCCAGCCAATCCCTGTGTTTAAAATATCAACGCCCGCCGCTTCCAACGCTTTTGCTTGCTGGGTCACTTCTTCAGGGGTCGAACCATTTGGGATAAGATCCATCACCGAGAGTCTAAAAATAATAATAAAACTGTCTTTGACGGCGGCGCGCACCGCTTTAACAATTTCAACAGCTAGACGCATACGATTTTCTAATGAGCCACCGTATTCATCGTCTCGCTTATTGGTATGGTTAGCCATAAACTCGTTGATCAGGTAGCCCTCTGACCCCATTATTTCGACCCCATCATAGCCGGCCTTTTGAGCTAATTTAGCTGAATGAGCAAAGTCTTTTATAGTGCTTTTGATCATCCCCTTGGACATAGCTTTTGGCTTATAAGGGTTAATGGGCGCTTTTATCTCGCTTGGAGCCACATTAAAAGGGTGATAAGCATAGCGACCAGCGTGTAACAACTGCAGGCAAATCTTAGCACCATGTTTATGTACTGCTTGTGTATACGCTCTGTGTTTGATTACATCGTACAAAGTGTTAAACGAAGACGAAATCGGCGTCAATTTACCACGCAAATTGGGGCTATACCCACCAGTGATGAGTAACCCTGTCCCCCCTTTAGCACGAGCCTCATAAAACGCACTTAAACGCTTACGATTATGCCATCCTTCTTCTAGGCCTGTGTGCATTGACCCCATCACCAAGCGATTACGCAGCTCAGTGTGTTTTAATTCTAATTGTTTTTCTAACATTACTTGCCCCGACTAACTGGTCTAACCTGTGCAACATTAACAATTTTTTGTGATTTAGCAAGCATAGGTTAACGTAAATTTTTTGTTCATAGGCTGACTATCATTGCTAACTTGCTATTTCTGTGTGTAAACAGCTTAGTTTTCAGTCTAATTTGTTTTGTTAAATACTTCGTTACGTTTTTGAGGTAACAACCAAATATAAACTGAGTTATGATATTCACATATCATAGTTAGCAGTTTGTTCTGATGAGGATTAGTTTTGAATCTGATTGGTAAATTTTTTAAAGCGTTATGGCACGGCTTAAACTTTTCACGCCGTTTAGTCTTAAACATCATTTTTTTCATTATCATTGTCGCAGCACTTATTGCAGCATTTAGTGGTAAAGATGAAATTACAGTCTCTGAAAATAGTGTGCTCAGGTTAAACTTAAACGGGTATTTGGTCGAAGAGTTGACCTACATCGACCCATTGGATGCAGCATTACAAGATCTCAGTGAGTCAAATGACCAACCGCATGAAATCTTGTTAGATGATGTATTAGAAGTCATTAATCGTGCTCGTAAAGACGATCGAATTCAAGTGCTTTGGCTAGATCTTGAAAACCTCTACGGAGGCCACCTTGATAAGCTTGAAGTCATTGCTCAAGCAATAGATGAGTTTAAAAGCGCGGGTAAGAAAGTCATTGCTCATGGCTCATACTACTCACAATCTCAGTACTATCTAGCCTCACATGCAGACTCAATTTCATTACACCCATATGGTGCGGTGAAAATTCAAGGCTTTGCGTCTTATCCTCTGTATTTCAAGGATGCTTTAGATAAACTAAAGGTCACTCAGCACATTTTCCGCGTAGGCACCTACAAGTCAGCCATAGAGCCGTTAATTCGCAATGATATGTCTGATGCTGCAAAAGAAGCTAATCGCTTATGGCTTGGTGAACTTTGGCAGCAATATAAGCATGAAGTTGCTGAAGCTCGCCCATTCGGGTTAGATAATTTTGACGAAACGCTCAACGACTATGAAATGAAAATACAGGCTGTTCAGGGAGATTTCGCGCAATACGCTCTAAACAATCGCTGGGTCGACGAGCTAAAAACCGATCAGCAGCTTCACAATGAATTTATCGAACTAGTTGGTTTAGATAAGCGTGGCAAAACCTTTAACCATATTTCATTCGATGAATATCTGGAAATGATTAAACCACCAGTGCAGTTTGAAAACCCTGTTACTGAGAAAGTAGCAGTCATTGTTGCGCGCGGTACTATCGTTGATGGTAAACAAAAGGCAGGTAAAATTGGGGGGGATTCCACAGCTGCACTACTCAAAAAAGCCCGCCTAAATGATAAGGTCAAAGCAGTGGTACTACGTATTGATTCTGGCGGTGGTAGCATGTTCGCTTCAGAAACGATTCGTAATGAAATTCTAGCAATTAAGGCTGCGGGTAAACCAGTTGTTGCTTCTATGGGCTCCGTGGCAGCATCTGGTGGCTACTGGATTGCGGCTTCTACCAACGAAATTTGGGCTGCACCAAGTACGATCACCGGCTCTATTGGTGTATTTGGAGCGATTCTGACTTTTGAGAACTCATTGAAAGAACTGGGCATATACTCGGATGGCGTATCGACCACTGAACTCAACAGCATGTCTCTGACCCGCGGTATAGATAAGCAAATAGTGGATATTTATCAACTTAGCGTTGAAAACTCTTATGACAAGTTCATCTCACTGGTTGCCAAAGAACGCAATATGACCAAAGAAGCGGTTGATAAAGTTGCTCAAGGCCGTGTATGGACGGCTACACAGGCAAAAGAGTTCGGTCTAATCGATAACCTTGGCTATAAGAAAGATGCCATAGAGGCCGCAGCGAAGCTTGCGAATCTTGATTTTTATGAAGTAATAACTATTGAACAAGAGCTATCAGAGAAAGAGCAATTACTACGTGAACTGTTTGGTTCTGCTATGGTGAAATCAGCTCTGGCCGGCTTTGCGCCAACGCCATCGATAGTAAAACTTGCCAATGGTTACCTCTCACCGATTACGTCTCAGGTTGAGCAAAATCTTGAGCTGCTTAACCAATTTAACGACCCAAATGGTACGTATGTACGTTGTTTAGTGTGTGAAGTAAGCTTCTAACCTGCCAAAGTAAGTCAGCTATTGATATACTAAGCCCAGAAACTATTCTGGGCTTTTTTTATGAAAAGAAAAAAAATCTATATCGCTTACACTGGCGGTACTATAGGTATGAAACAATCTAGTCGTGGTTACATTCCTGCAGAGGGTTACCTGACAGAAACCGTTAAAAACAATGCAGAATTCACCCGTGATGAAATGCCTCTGTTTGATATCCATGAATATTGCCCGTTGATAGACTCGTCAGATATGTCACCATTGCATTGGCAAATGATAGCCGATGATATCCAAGAAAAGTATGAGCAATACGATGGCTTTGTTGTACTACATGGTACAGATACTATGGCTTATACCGCATCAGCGCTGTCCTTTATGTTCGAGAACCTCACCAAACCTGTGATAGTTACGGGTTCACAGATCCCGCTGTCGCAACTACGCTCCGATGGTCAGGTTAACCTGCTTAATGCCATGTACTTAGCCGCCAATTACCCGATTGCCGAGGTCAGCCTATTTTTCAACAATAAGTTACTTCGTGGTAATAGAGCAACGAAGGCACACGCAGATGGTTTCGATGCGTTTGCATCCCCGAACCTACAACCTTTGGCCCAATCTGGTATTAATATTCAGCTCAAAGAAGGAAAATTGAGCCCTTATGTCGACCAAGCGTTGCAAGTCACCCCTGTGGTTTCTCAGCCAATCGGTATTTTATACCTGTACCCTGGGATTAACATTGAAATCATTAACAGTGTCATCAATAGCAATATCAAAGCACTGATTTTGCTTAGTTTTGGAGTAGGAAATGCACCACAACAGGGAGAATTTCTAGCAGCTTTGAAAGCGGCCAGTGAGCGCGGTGTGGTCATTATAAACCTCACGCAATGTATTCAAGGACAAGTGAATATGGGAGGTTATGCTACTGGTAATGCATTACTCAACAGTGGTGTACTGAGTGGCTTTGATATGACGCTTGAGGCATGTATCGCAAAACTACACTATTTGTTTAGTCAAAAGCTTGAATTAGAAACTGTGCGGCACCTAATGCAAGATAATTTGCGTGGTGAACTTACTCGCTAAACAAAAAAGCCGGCATAGGCCGGCTTTTTGTTTATTGTTCTCTAATTAACGCACTTTTGCTTCTAACTCTACCAAGTCAGTTATGTGACATGTCTCACCACTGTGGATTTTAATGCCATGTTCACCAAAATAGTCACGCTGCGCTTGCACTAAATGGCCATTGCTTGGCGTACTCAAAGTAGCAATATAAGTTTGCGTTGATGACAAAACAGGGAACGCCAAACCACTTGCGACTGCTAACCCTGTTACTTTACGAAGTGCTGCCGCCTCTTTATCAAGAGTATCAATAAATTCAACACCTTGTGCAACATCGTCTAGGTAATCGGCACGAATGATACAACCAGCTCTCCACGTTTGCAGTGTTTTGGCTAGGTCGACTTTCCATTGATGCTCTCGTGATGCGCCTTTGATAAGTGCTAGACCTTGACGATAGACAGCAAGCTCGCCAAATAGAACGCGTCTTTCAATTCCTCAAGATCAACATCTACTTTTATGGTTGTCTTATTTGCATACGTCATTTCTTTGGCCGCGTGCGTATCAATAGTGTTAGTGAGGTGTCTCGCCTGAACCGCCGCAACTAAAGATGGCACTGCAATACCAAGCTCAAGTGCGTTTTGCGCCGTCCACAAGCCAGTTCCTTTCGCCCCAACTTTGTTATCAATCAAATCTACCAAAGGCTCTGATTGCTCTGTCTCAAGGCTCAATATATGACTTGAAATCGATAGTAAATAACTATTTAACGTGTCTTGAGACCACTGATCGAATATTGCAGCAACTTCCTTTGGCGAACGCCCAGTTCCGTGACGCAGTAGTTGGTACATTTCTGCAATTAGTTGCATAAGCGCATATTCAATGCCATTGTGTACCATTTTCACGAAATGGCCACTAGCCGACTGCCCAACTCGCGCGAAGCAAGACTCGCCGTTGTAGCTCGCAGCCACTTTTTCAAACCATGGTTCGACACGCTCCCACCCACCTTCAGAGCCACTCGCCATCATGGCTGGACCATGACGTGCTCCTTCGGCACCACCTGAGATCCCCATCGTAGCGAACTCAAATTTATTCTGATATTTCAGCTTTCGCGCAATACCATCTTTATAATTGCTATTACCACAATCAACGATAATATCTTCTTTGGCAACCCCAGCTTCAACCAAGTCAGTGCACACGCGATCAACTAACTCACCAGCTGGTACCAGCAATAAAATCGAACGAGGTGATTCTAGGCGTCGTACCATATCACCGAGATCTGAAACTATGTGTAAACGCTCGGCTAAGCCCAAAGATTGAGCACAGCTAATCAACTCAGCGCCAGCGTCAGGGTTTTTGTCATAGGCAACAAGTGTTAACCCCTTTTCAATAAGGTTTAGCGCGAGGTTTTTACCCATCACCCCCAAACCAACTAATGCAACCTGCATTTAGTTTCCTCCTCGGTAACTACAATATAGTGAGTATTTATGCTTCAAACAGCATTATACCCTAGCACTCATCAGATACTAGGGGCTAACTATTACACAACACACTGTCGATCTCACACATCAACACAGCAATAATCAGCGACAATCGAGCGAACTCGACTTATTATAATAACGCATTGCCAACGACTTTCGCCGAAGAAAGCATAAAAAACACTCACAAGTAAACTTTTTGGCAACAATATCAGTGATTGACCTACACTGACACCGGTGTCATAATGGTGTCATACAGATCATATAATTTAATCTCGCTGTTAAAAAGAGTTTTGAGTTAAATCTTTCTATTTATAGCGATTAGTTTGCAGAAAATGTGCTCACAATTGAGCTTGTTTGCAAACAAGTGGTCTGGTAATTGATTTGCACAAATAACATAACCCTATCGACATAGGCCTACAGGAGCTCCTGATGCTTAGACGCACAAAAATCGTAGCCACACTTGGACCGGCAACGGACAGAGATAACAATTTAGAAAAAATAATCCAAGCTGGTGCCAATGTGGTCAGACTGAATTTCTCCCATGGTGTTGCACAAGATCACAAAGATCGTGCACAGGCAGTACGTGACATCGCACAAAAGCTAGGTAAACATGTTGCTATCTTGGCTGACTTACAAGGTCCAAAAATCCGAGTTTCGACCTTTAAAGATGGTAAAGTGACACTCAATGTTGGTGCTAAGTTCACGCTTGACGCAAAAATGGAAAAAGGTCAAGGAACGGTAGAAGCCGTGGGTATTGACTATAAAGAACTTCCGCAAGATGTAAGTAAAGGTGACTTACTATTGCTCAATGATGGGCTAATACAGCTAACAGTAGACAGTGTAGATGGCCATCTTGTGCACACCACCGTGACTGTAGGCGGCGTGCTATCAAATAATAAAGGTATTAACCGTCTTGGTGGAGGCTTAACCGCTCCAGCATTCACGGAAAAAGACAAAGAAGACTTAATCACCGCAGCAGAAATTGGCGTTGATTACATTGCCGTATCTTTCCCTCGTTGTGGTGACGATATGCGTTACGTGCGCTCTTTGGCTGAACAGGCAGGTTCAAATGCACAATTACTTGCCAAAATAGAACGAGCTGAAGCAGTTGAAACGCAAGAAGCCGTAGACGATATTATTTTAGCTTCTGATGCAGTGATGGTTGCGCGTGGAGATTTGGGTGTAGAAATTGGAGACGCTGCGTTAGTTGGTAAACAGAAGTTGATCATCCGCCGTGCTCGCTCTTTGAACCGTACCGTTGTTACTGCCACGCAAATGATGGAGTCCATGATTGATAACCCGATGCCTACGCGAGCAGAAGTTATGGACGTCGCGAACGCAGTATTGGATGGTACTGATGCAGTGATGTTATCAGCTGAAACAGCTGCTGGGGATTATCCTGAAGAAACAGTAGCGACTATGGCTCGCGTATGTCTTGGTGCTGAATCACAACCAGAGATACACGTTTCTAAGCATCGCCTAGACAGCATGTTCTCAGATACCTCTGAAACGCTTGCGCTATCAGCTATGTACGCTGCAAACCATCTGGATTGTGTTAAGGCTATTGTCGCCCTAACAGAGTCTGGTAAAACAGCTAAGCTGATGTCACGGATCAGTTCGGGATTGCCAATTTATTCTCTATCAAGACATAAGAGTACATTGGGCCAGACAGCGCTTTATCGTGGTGTATATCCTGTGTTCTTCGATTCGACAAAGTGCTCAGACCAAACCATGGTTCGTGAAGCCCTCAACACGCTTGTTGCCTCTGGTTCGCTTGCAAAAGGTGATACAGTGATTCTGACACATGGTGATGCAATGGAAACAGTTGGTGCCACCAACACCATGAAGATTGTAACCGTTTAAACTACCTGTGGGGTGGCTTTACATGCTGCCCCTCTTATTTTTAAAAGTTATGTAACCGGTCACAAAAAATAAAAAGCTAAGTGTAAACATCAATAAGCTCTGTCATACACAACTGAGCCATATGAAATCAAAGTCGCAAAGCCATCCCGCAACATTGTCCATCAGATTTTGAAAACATGATGACAATAGACGAAAACTGCCATTACTATCGATACGTAACGCGCACTTTTTAATGCGTATTAACTACCCGATAGATTGCAAAGCTTAACTAACATGTACGAAAACGCCCAAGACTAGCTCGCCAGTGCAGCCTTAACTTTATCACGGTAACTACGGCTTACTTTTAGTTCTTGACCGTTTTCTAATACTAACAGGTACTCGCCACTACTTTGCGTAACTAATTTGCTAATCTGCTTTGTATTTACGATTGCCGAGCGGTGAACTCGAACGAACAGTGCAGGATCAAGTTCTTGCTCAAGTTCTTTCATTGTTTTTCGTAAAATATGTGTTTGACCGTCGCTACAATGCAAACACATGTAATCACCCGCAGCATCAATCCACTGAATCGTCGCTGTCGATACACGAATAATTTCGCCCTGCTCCTTCACAGCAAGTGATTCAGGATACTTTTTATCGACTAGCGTATCGCCAGTTGCGAGTTTCTTCAAAATCTCCTCGCAGTTGTTTCCTGTAATGCCTGCCACGAAGCTCGCTAACTTTTTCTTATGCACGTTGTCTTGTTGTGTTTTTAAATAACTTTGCACTTTTTCCACCGCCTGTTTTAGTCTGTTGTCATCAACGGGTTTTAAAATGTAATCCAATGCATGAATTTCAAACGCTTGTACTGCGTACTGATCAAATGCAGTGACGAATACAATGGCAGGAAGTGGCTTGATGCTCTCGCTTAATGCTCTTGCGACTTCGAAACCGTTCATTCCGGGCATTTGGATATCTAAGAAAACTAAATCTATGTCTTGCGCCTGACAAACATCTATTGCCTGTTGCCCACCACTACATAACTCTACGACTTCAATTTGCGAAAATGACTGTAAGCGCACTGCTAGGCCTTTTCTTGCCAAGGGCTCATCGTCGACAATTAATGCTTTTATCTTGCTCATTACTTCTTAGCCTTTTCAAAAGGAACGCGAATATTCACTTTCAAACCATTAGGTTCATTATGCGACAACACAAATGAATAATTATTTTCGTAAAGTGTTTTCAATCTATCTATAGTGTTAGCAATACCCACACCTTGGGCATTTTTAAGTTGTCCGTTATCTAACTCAGCGCCAGGACCATTATCTCCTACCTCAAGTAACAACTCGTTGGCGAAAACTTGTGCTTTTATCTCTAGCTTACCGCCTTCTGCTAAATGGGCAATGGCATATTTGATAGAATTTTCAATAATGGGCTGTAAGATCAAACTAGGCACCATTGCCTGTTTTGCTTCTTCGCTTACATCAATATCGATAGACAGGCGTTCATCAAAACGGACTTTTTCAATCTCTAAATACAGTTGCAATGCATGTAATTCTTGCTCAAGTGCTACTTTTTTGATGGGGTCGGTATTTAAGGTGTAGCGCAAGAAGTCGCTTAACCTTGCGACCATCAAGTTCGCATCCTTGTTTTCTTCGACCAATATCAATGTTGAAATCGCATTGAGTGTATTAAATAAAAAGTGGGGATTAAGCTGATAACGTAGCATCTTTAGTTGTGCTTCGTGAGCCATAGTATTTGCTTTGAGCGCCTTTTGACGTTCACTTTGTAGCAACTGATAATATTTAATCCCGAAATACAAGCCACTCCAACACAGTACAATGTAAACGGAATCTAACCCCTGCTGAAGGTAATAAAACCACTCTTCAGGACGATAACCATGGCGGTATATTTCCCATAGGTTGAACTTTTGAACAACCGCCCATAAGGTACCTGTGACGTAAGAAGCACCAAACACCACCAATATCAGCACCCAAGGTGAAGCGTTCCATATTTTGCGATACAAATATCGCAATGGCACCGTCATTAAACAGCCAGCATAAGCATTCAGCACGATAACAAACACATAAATATCGCGCATTTCAAATACTTTTGAGCCTATATAGTTAACTAGCGCATAACCCAGCCAGCCTGCTATTTGTAAAACCCAAAAAAATCGTTGTCGATTATCGACCAGTGCTTGCCATTTCAAAAGCTTATTAAACTCCTCGTGTTCTGTCTCAATTATATCCCAGTGCTCTCGATATAATCACTGTAAATTGTCTTAGTTTTCTTACTGTCCAGCGCAAATAAAAAAGGCACCTAAGTGCCTTTTTTATTGATTTTCTATGCGAACTTTATGCAAGCTTATCTGAGGCAACCTTATATTTTGGATCCTCAATCACATTTACTTCGACGAGATCTCTTGCTTTTTCTAACAGATCTCGGCAGTCTTGGCTTAAATGGCGCAAATGAAGTTTTTTGCCAGCTTTGGTGTAACGCTCTGCTAAATTATCAATGGCTTCTATTGCACTGTGGTCAGCTACACGACTGTATTTAAATTCAATGATTACATCTACAGGGTCATTGCTAACATCAAACAAATCAGCAAAATTCTTTACCGAACCAAAAAATAAAGGCCCGTGAAGCTCATAAACTTTTGAACCTTCTTCATCGATATAGTTATTTGTGTAGATATGCTTGGCGTGTTCCCATGCAAACACTAAAGCTGACACTATCACACCAACACAGACCGCAATTGCAAGGTCAGTGATCACCGTGACACCTGACACTAGCACAATAACAAAAGCATCCGTTTTTGGTACTCGGTTCATTAATCTAAAGCTTGACCATTCAAACGTTCCCAGCACAACCATAAACATAACACCCACCAGTGCAGCAAGTGGGATCATCTCAATGAGTCCAGCAGCGAATAGAATAAAGCCCAGAAGTAACAAGGCTGCCGTGATACCAGACAAGCGACTACGTCCGCCAGAGTTGATGTTAATCATTGATTGACCAATCATGGCACACCCACCCATCGCACCAAATACACCACAGGTCATATTCGCCGCACCTTGACCGATACACTCACGGTTACTGTTGCCACGCGTTTCAGTGATTTCATCTATTAATGTTAAGGTCAATAACGATTCGATTAAACCAATGGCTGCGAGCACTAAAGCATAAGGGAAAATAATCACGAATGTTTCCCAATTAAAAGGGACCATTGGAATGTGAAACTGCGGGAAACCACCAGCAATCGTAGCATCAGCATTACCTGACATATCTTTTAGGTAATCTAATACATTACGAGCATCAAGATCTAAACCTATAACCAAGCCTGTTACGACTAAGATGGCGGCTAGCGAAGAGGGTATTGCAGTAGTCACTTTAGGCAAAAAATGAATAATAAACATGGTTAGCGCAACTAGGCCCAACATGATGTACAGCTGACTACCTTGCATCCATTGCAACTGCCCTTGAGCATCAGAGACTTTAAATTGTCCCAACTGTGCCAAGAAAATAACGATCGCTAGACCGTTTACAAAGCCCAGCATAACTGGATGCGGCACCATCCGAATGAACTTTCCGAGTTTAAAGACCCCGGCCAGCACCTGTAGAATTCCCATGAGTAAAACTGTAGCAAACAGGTATTCAACACCGTGCTCCACAACGAGACTCACCATAACAACGGCAAGTGCACCAGTTGCCCCAGATATCATACCCGGACGACCGCCAAAGATTGACGTAATTAAACCAACAATAAACGCAGCGTATAAGCCAACTAACGGATCAACTTGCGCAACAAACGCAAATGCAACTGCTTCTGGTACTAACGCAAGTGCGACAGTCAAACCAGATAAAATGTCATTTTTAGCAGAGCTTGGCGCCTTGCTGATTAAATTAAACATTCACATCCTCTTACAACATACAGAAAAGCGCTGGATTTTAACAAAATACAGCGCTTTTAACAAATTGGATTAAAAGGTATCGGGCTGACTGACGACAGCATCACGACACAGCTCAATCATGTTTCATTACAATGGTAAAGCCGTCGTTCTTTTCACGCAGGTCATGGTCACATTTGAATGTACTTCCTGAACGTATTCAAGATTGAGCAAATTATCTCTCACAAACAACTCATAGCCTTCAATACCACGAGAAATAATCCTGAGCATGAAATCCATGGTACCAGCCATAGTGTAGCATTCCGTGACCTCATCATAGCTCATGATAAGCTTTTCAAACTCGGCCAAGTTGTTGCGCCCATGATTAGATAAACGAACATGTGCATACACCAACATATCAAAACCGAGTTGCTTCTCATCCAATAAAGCAACCTTACCCTTGATATAGCCATCTTGTTCTAACTTGGCAATTCTTCGCCAACACGGTGATTGAGAAAGCCCCACTTTATCCGCAATTTCTGCTGTCGAAAGGCTCGCGTCTTGCTGTAATAGTGCCAATATTTGGCGATCAACCTGATTTAATGACATTGTTTTTTCTTTAAATTTTAGTCAGTGGAAAAAATTATACATGCAGACAAGCTATTTGTCCGCCCCTATGATCACCCAAACTGCCCACTCACAAATGGGTTATTATACTTTTCATAGCCAATTGTGGTGTTGTCACCATGCCCAGATAACACTACGGTTTCTTCGGGTAAAGTATACAACTGTTCCAGTATAGATTGCTTTAACTGGCTTGCATCACCTTTAGGAAAGTCTGTTCGACCGACCGAACCTTTAAACAACACATCCCCTACCAGAACTTGAGAAGAGTTATTATGATAAAACACCACATGACCAGGTGTATGACCCGGACAGTGCCTTACTTCCAGTTTCATTTTACCCACGCTAACAGACTCTTTATGGGATAACCAGCGATCGGGATAGAATGCCGCTTTAGGCGCGAATCCAAACCTTTGCCACTGCATAGGCATCGCATCAAACCAAAATTTCTCGTCTTGTTGTGGCCCTATAATATCCACACCCAACACTTCTTTTAATTCGCCAGCCCCTCCCACATGATCTAGGTGTCCGTGAGTCAGTAATATGCACTCTATACTGAGCTGTTCGTCGTCAATACATTTTAGGATTCTATCCACATCACCACCGGGGTCTACAATGGCTGTTTTACCTGTCTCAGGACAAGTAATTAACCTCGCATTTTGCATAAATGGTGTTACTGGGATGGTTATTACTTGCACCTTAATTCTCCTTAAACAACATTAAGATAGGATATTTTAAGTAAGCTTGATCATAAAAAGGTGTTTGCGCATACAACCACTCCATACGAGCGCTCGGGTCATCAGCAAAAACTTTATCTTCACGGATCTTTCTATCAAACTCTAAGGCTATTGTTGGGTTCTCTTTTAACATAGAACGCGCAAAAGGCTCTAATGCATAATTTTCAACATACTCGGTGCGTTGAAAAATCGTATTAAATTCACCCCAACTAAAAAATGAGTCCGGTGCCTGTGGGTGTAACAAATGTGTGGCAAGTTTGCCTCGGATTTGTTCAGTACTAACTTGGTACCAGCCTGCAAGTTCCGGCGCTTTTACCTTATCAAAGCTAAATGATGCATCAACCATAAAGCGCCCTTCAAAAGGTGTTTTGGCGAATTCATAATCAGAGATATTAGCACTAATCAAGGTATCGATTGACTCAGGAACATGTTCAATCTTTGTTACTTTGATGCCATGTAATTTTAATTTTTCCACAAGTTCAGGATAAGCTGGCGGAATAAAGAAAGCTTCTGGCACATCAACTTTAGTAACCACCTCTTTTTGCCAGTAAATCGGTAACGCATCATACTGAATCTTCTCGCCAAGATACTTAGCTTCTGTTTGTCCAGAAATCGCACTTTGGAAAAGCTTATACGCGATCCCTTTAAATGAGATCGTATCTGGTTGCTTAGCATATGCCCTTTTTACAACCAACTGAGCGGGTCTGCTATTTTGTTCGATAGCGACAGCTTCACCCAGCTGCGCCTGATATTTCGATAATGCCGAGATCAAACCGTCGTACAATACATAAGTGCCCAGTACGCGCTGCTTGTATGGTTTTAAAGAATGGTTTTCAACTAAAATAGTTGGAACGCCAGCTAAATCCCCCCAGCCATTTGAAAAACGTGGTGTAGCGACCCACCCAGCAATGCCCTTTTTGAAATCACGCTTGTCCATCGCAAACACCAACGGCCCTGGAATGTGTCCTTGTTGCTCTAATGTCTTATCAATAACGGGTTTGATTTGTGTCTCTAATACACGAGCAATAGCCGGTGACTCGCTCGCAAATTCAGGGTTAAACCCGTAAGTAATATCGTATTGATAGTCTGCGCCGTCGGTAACGTGTACGTCCAGATAAAGATCTGGTTGATACTCATCAATCACTTTTAAGATTGCTTGTACTTCGGGTGTATCAAGCTTTGTGTAATCTCTATTCAGATTCAAGTTATTAGCATTAGTGCGAAACCCCATCTCTAATGGGCCGCGCTGATTAATCCTATTGAACTGACTACGTCGCTCATGGCCATCCACATTTAAGATCGGCACAAATAAGATATTTACCTTGCTTAATAAATCTCTACGTTTGCCTAATGCTATATCCCTGAGCATCATAAATGCTGCGTCCTTGCCATCAATTTCCCCTGCGTGAATACCCGCTTGGATCAGCAAAGTCGGCTTGTTGTTATTCTTTAACATTGAGGCTGTGAAATGGCTTTGTTCAGAAGCAATGAGCATCTTTACAGCTCGTCCTGAATTACTATAGCCTATATTTATTGCTTTAAATTGAGTTGGGTTTGCGGCCACCAAACGCTCAACAAACGCCATGGTTTGCTGATAGTCGGGCGAATTCATACCCGCGCTAAGTTCAAAGTCCGTCGTTAAAGGACCCTTCATTTGCATCAATTGCTCACTTTGTCCCTGCCAAGGGAGCAATGGTGGTAAATGAGCGTCTAATGACAAGCTTGCGGTCAACATAATCATGCTTGCTATCATTTCTATTTCTCAATTTTCAGCCTAGATAGCACAATTATATCAATATTTTAGTTAACATCTTACAATGTGCGGTGATTCAACAAAAATATGCAGCTAATAACATTTCGCTCACACAAATAGGGTTTATTTTCCTTAAGAAGAGACTTATGACGACATCAATACTAATTACAGGGTGCTCAACAGGGATTGGTTACTACTGCGCTCATGCACTTCACAACGCTGGATTTCATGTGATCGCTTCATGTAGAAAACAAGAGGATGTTTACAGGCTATCACGTGAGGGTCTGAGTTGTATTCATCTAGATTTGAATGATGAACAAAGTATCATCGATGGGTTTGAGCAAGCGCTCAAGTTATGTGACGGAAAATTGGATGCCTTATTTAACAATGGCGCGTACGGACAACCCGGTGCAGTTGAGGACCTACCCACAACGGTCTTAAAGCAACAGTTTGAAACAAACTTTTTTGCTTGGCATACCCTAACCAACCTCGCCATTAAACATATGCGTACGCATGGTTCTGGTCGAATAATACACAACTCTTCTGTTTTAGGGCTTGTCGCTTTGCCGTTTAGAGGTGCGTACAATGCCAGTAAATTTGCACTAGAAGGTCTAACTGATACACTACGTATGGAGCTTAAAGGTAGCAATATTCAGATCAGCTTAATCGAGCCCGGTCCCATTACTTCCAAGTTTAGAGAAAATGCAAAACAAGCTTTTGTTAATAACATCAATATTGAAGCCAGCCCACACCAGCAGGATTATTTGGCTCAATTAGATAGACTGGCAGCCCAAACAGCTCCCCAACCATTTACACTTGAACCTGAAGCGGTGTACAAAAAACTGTTACATGCGCTGACTGCAAAACATGCTAAGCCACGGTATTACGTAACCTTTCCCACTTATTTAATGGGGTATCTAAAGCGTATTCTGAGTACTCGCTGGTTAGATAAATTACTGATCAAAAATCGTTAAGATCAAAAAAAGGAGCCAATGGCTCCTTTTTCGGGGAATAAGCTTAATTGCTTATTAAGCAGCTAGACCGTCTTTTGCTTTAGCAACAAGTGCTGCAAAAGCGATTTGGTCGTATACTGCGATATCAGCTAGGATCTTACGATCGATTTCAACAGATGACTTTTTAAGGCCATTGATGAAGCGGCTGTAAGAAAGGCCGTTTTGACGTGCTGCAGCGTTGATACGTGCGATCCATAATTGACGGAAAGTACGTTTCTTAGCGCGACGGTCACGGTATGCATATTGACCAGCTTTAGTTACTGCTTGGAAAGCTACGCGGTAAACACGTGAACGTGCTCCGTAGTAACCTTTAGCCTGCTTTAATACTTTTTTGTGACGTGCACGTGCGATAACACCGCGTTTAACTCTTGCCATTTCTGATATCCCCTATTAAGCAAATGGTAACATACGGTCGATAAGACCAATGTCGTTTTTGTGAACCATAGACTTAGCACGTAAGTGAAGTTTACGCTTAGAAGACTTCTTAGTCAGAATGTGACGAAGGTGCGACTGTTTACGCTTATAACCGCCTGAAGCAGTCTTTTTGAAACGCTTCGCTGCGCCTCTGTGTGATTTTAGCTTATAAGCCATTGCAATAACTCCAAATGTATTGCTTTAAACAATGTAAGCAGGCGGATGTAAACATCACTTTAAAGGCCTAACTTACAACCAAATCCGGTGAAAACTCGCGTTTTTCTTTAAAACCGGTTAATGCAGGTGACCTCAAGGTACTTTAGACCTGCATTAAATTCGCGCGCATTATGCCGTGTTTATTACTTTTTAGCAATAGGCGACATCATCATGACCATCTGACGCCCTTCAACACGATTAGGGAATGATTCAACAACTGCCAAATCTTCTAAATCGGTTTTAACACGGTTTAGTAATTCGATACCAATTTCTTGGTGAGCCATTTCACGACCACGGAAGCGAATAGTGATTTTAGCTTTGTCACCTGCTTCTAAGAACTTTCTTAGGCTACGTAACTTAACCTGATAATCACCCTCGTCCGTGCCAGGACGGAACTTGATCTCTTTAATTTGGATCTGCTTTTGCTTTTTCTTTTGTTCTTTTTGTAATTTTGCTTTTTCAAAAAGGAACTTACCGTAGTCCATCACCTTACAGACAGGAGGTTCAGCATTGGGACTAATCTCAACTAGATCCACCCCGGCTTCATCAGCAATCGCTTGAGCTTCTTTCAACGACATAATGGTCGCTTCCTGACCTTCTACGCCAGATAAGCGAACTTCTTTCGCAGTTATTTCTTCATTGATACGATTTTTTTGAGCTGTAGTTTGCCCTTTTTTTCCGCCTCTAATGGTACGTTCCTCCAAGAAAATCAAAATATGTTGTGTGTGGCAATCGTAAGTGTTTATGCCACACACAGGTTGTATTACTGTCGATGTTTAATTTCTTCACTGACTTTAGCGATAAAATCTTCGACTGAGAACTTACCAAGGTCTTCACCTTTGCGTGTTCTCACTGCTACTTCTTGTTGTTCAACTTCTTTATCACCAACAACAAGTAGGTAAGGTATACGTTTTAAAGTATGCTCCCGAATTTTAAAGCCAATCTTCTCATTTCTCAAGTCAGCGCAGGCTCTAATTCCAAGTTTATTTAACTTTTGTACAATTTCTTGCACGTAATCGGCCTGTTTGTCAGTGATATTCATAATCACAACTTGTTTTGGCGCTAACCAGGTTGGGAATAGACCAGCATATTCTTCGGTAAGAATACCAATGAAACGTTCGATTGAACCCAAAATTGCTCGGTGGATCATAACAGGTGTCTTACGTTCGTTGTTTTCAGCAACATAAGTCGCACCTAAACGACCTGGTAGAGCAAAATCTAGCTGCACGGTACCACACTGCCAAGCACGTTCCAAACAATCATACAAAGTAAATTCAATCTTTGGACCGTAGAACGCACCTTCACCCGGTAAATATTCAAATTCAATGTTGTTTGCTTTAAGCGCTTCAGCTAGCGCCAGCTCTGCTTTATCCCACATTTCATCTTCGCCAATACGTTTCTCTGGGCGGGTAGAAAGCTTAACAACTATTTTCTCAAAGCCGAATGTTTCATATGTGTCGTACACCATTTTAATACACGCAGACACTTCGTCCATGATTTGTTCTTCTGTACAGAAGATATGCGCATCATCTTGAGTAAATCCACGTACACGCATCAAACCATGTAATGCGCCTGATGGCTCATTACGGTGACAACAACCAAACTCAGCCATACGTAATGGCAAATCGCGATATGACTTCAAGCCTTGGTTAAAGATCTGCACGTGACCCGGACAGTTCATAGGCTTTATCGCGTATTCACGTTTTTCCGACTCGGTGGTGAACATCGCATCTGAGTATTTGTCCCAGTGACCAGACTTTTCCCACAACACGCGGTCCATCATCAATGGGCCTTTTACTTCTTCGTAATTGTATTCACGTAACTTCTCACGTACGAAGTCTTCTAACTCGCGGTATATGCTCCAGCCGTCATTGTGCCAAAATACCATACCTGGCGCTTCTTCTTGCCAGTGCCACAGGTCTAATGCTTTACCAATTTTACGGTGATCGCGTTTTTCAGCTTCTTCAAGACGTTTTAGATACGCTTTCAGCTGTTTCTTATCAGCCCAAGCTGTACCATAGATACGTTGAAGCATTTTGTTTTCAGAATTACCACGCCAGTATGCACCAGCGACTTTCATTATTTTAAAGTGTTGGCAAAACTTCATGTTTGGTACGTGAGGACCACGACACATATCAACATATTCTTCGTGATGATAAAGGCCTGGTCTATCATCTTTGTCGATATTCTCGTCTAAGATTTCTATTTTATAGCTTTCGCCACGCGCCGCGAATGTCTCACGCGCTTCGTGCCAAGAAACTGTTTTCTTAACAACATCATAGTTCGTTTTCGCAAGTTCAAGCATACGTTTTTCAATCGCATCCAAGTCTTCTTGCGTTAAAGAGTGGTCTAAATCAACATCGTAATAGAAGCCATTATCGATCGTTGGACCAATTGCCATTTTTACATCTGGGAATAGTTGTTTGATGGCGTGACCGATTAAGTGCGCACAAGAGTGACGAATGATCTCTAAACCATCTTCATCTTTTGCTGTTATAATTTCTAAACGCGCATCTTCATTGATAATATCGCACGCATCAACGCGCACACCGTTCACTCTACCAGCAATGGTTGCTTTAGCTAGGCCTGGGCCAATATCTTGAGCAACTTGTAATGTCGAAACTGGGTTTTCAAAGACACGCTGACTACCGTCAGGAAGGGTAATAATTGGCATGATAAATCCTATTTACAGTGGTGACACCTACAACGCATCACATGTACTAATTAATAAATTTTTAAAATGAGTGCCCAACAACGCTTTTACGAATAAGCATTGGCTCCGGCAGCGATTTAGCATACCGTGTGCTTGGGGACTTTCAAACCGAGAGGTATTTTGACCGTGCGCGTGACGAAATTCAAGGGAAAGACTAAAATTGATCCAATAAATTGTAAATTTATATGCCTAAACGCTTCTCACTGTGAGTAAAACATGACAAAACCCACGCGCTATTGCTTTGCTTCTTTGAACCTGTTGAACTTTGCAGCGCCCCCCTTTTCTTTTTACCAACTTCATGAACACTATGACGAAACTCAATGGCAGTCTAAAACACAATTTATTACTGGCCTCATTGAACATATCGATCCAACCCTTATCGTCTTTCAAGAAGTATTTAGTATCGATATCCTTAAATCACTGTGTGAAGAGATGGGTCTTCCCTATTTTGCAACTGTAGATACGCCACAGCTTGACGCAGTTTACCCCAATGTATTATTCAACCCTGTCGTGGCTGTGGCGTCGAAAATCCCTTTTCAGCAGACGTGTGCATTCGAACCCTGTCCAGAGCTTTTGGAATATCTCAATAATCAACACCAATTCCGTTTTAACCGCACGCCTATCAAGTGCTGTATCGAACTTGACGGATTTGGGCCTATCACCTGTTACGCCGTGCATTTTAAATCTCAACGTGTTCATTCAATGGCGCATATGATTGATGGTTCAGAGCAGGATGATCCTTTGCTGGCATTACTGCATAAGACAGTTGGCACCATGCAATCACAAATCTCCCGCTCTCTTGAGGCATCCATAGTGTATTACGATGCGTTAAAAACTCAGCGAGAGCAACGCCATGCAACGCTAGTTATGGGCGATTTTAACGACAACCTAACCAGCCCCGCGCTGTCGTTTATGACGCAGGCATTTCCACCCCAAGTGAACACTCATAACCGCTTTGATAGCGTAGGGTTATTTGACAGTTTCTCTTTTGCTGACAACGCACATTCATTTGCTCAAAAACCTGCTAGTCATTACTATCAAGGTGAGGGCAACATCTTGGACTATATCTTGGCATCCCAGCAGTTTAACCCAAATAACGAAACACCATTGGTCAAATCTCTGACCTATCACAATTACGATGCGCACTTGGATCCAAAACGCGATGAAGAAGATATTCGTTACTCGGATCACAGTGCTATTGCCATTGAGATTATGTTGTAAGCTTTTGCTTTATCGGTGAGATTGCTATACTGCGTCGATAATTAAATTGATTGGAAATATACAATGAGAACATGTGGCGTTGAGATCACTGGCAGTGAAGTGCTTTTGTGTCTGCTAACGAAAGAAGATGACGTATTTGATATACGTGATGTACGCCAAACACGCTTTACACTAAACAACGTTGGCCAAGAAACGGATCAAATGCGTAAGTTCCAGTTCGACTTTGCAAAATTGATGGCTGATTATCAAGTCGATTCTGTAGCTATTCGTCAACGAGCACCTAAAGGTAAATTCGCAGGCAGTGCGACTGGATTTAAAATGGAAGCTGCAATACAGCTAATTGAAGGGCTTGATGTACGCTTATTATCAAGCACTGAAGTGAAAGAGCAGCTTAAGCGCAATCCATTACCTATCGACTTTGAAGATACTGGACTTAGAAAATATCAGGAAAATGCTTTCGTTAATGCTTACGTCTACATTATGAAGAAAACCTATCGTCCCGACGAATAAGCACAAATACGATAATAAAAAATCCGACTCAGGTCGGATTTTTTATTGCATAGTGATCGACTGCAAACGCATAACATACTTTGATCAAAAATAATGCACAAACCAGTTTATACCACCACAGCACATCTAAACTGCTAATGACGTAAAGCCCAATAAATACCACCAATAAGGCTAAAACTCGCTGTTTCGAATTGTCAAAAAGGAAATTTAAAACACTGGCCGATACGATTACATATATCCAAAGTAACAAAGACGGTAGAAGTGGCTGTTCAAATAGCAATGCAACAACCAATAAATGAACATGAATTACAATGAATATCCAACGGGCGCGACGACTAGCAGCATAATATTGATTAGTTCCGAATGTGAAGTTCGCGGCGCATCCAGCTACAATATCAATGATTACCACACCTCCAAATAGATACTGCCACCAAGCGTAAGCATGCTCAGGAGTTTGATAATACATTAATAAGAAAACCGCAGCCGAACCGAGCAACATAAAAGTACTCACGCCAAGCAAGGCTACTTTACTTTGTTGGACACCAAATATCTCGTGTAACCATTTAGGCATATCCATATGTTGATTACTCCATGTTAAGCACAATGAACGGCTAATACTGCTCTAACTCATAAAGCCTATCTGCCAGCACTTCAAAGTGCTGCTCTAAGTGCGATTTAGCATCTTCTATTGCTCGGTTATACACTTGCTTGCCAATTTGCTCAACAAAGAAATCTACCAGAAACGCTGCATCAAATTGCTCCAAATCCAAATCCAGATTTTTTCTGCAGTAAGTTTGTGCTTGTAGTACTAAGGCATCATGTTGTTCTGACGTGAGATCTATTTTACGACTCATGCTCGGCCTCTAGCTGATAAAGTGCGTCTGACACGGCTTTGAGATCGACATGACTAATGAAATCGTCGCTCAATGTTAAAATGGCATTGAGATTATGGGTTAATTTCTCGGTTTGCAGCTCGCCAGGTTTTAGTGCTGTCTGTAACAAGTGTAGAGCCATATCAGCCAGAAGTAGGCGCTGCTTATCAGGCCATTCTTTGTCTGATTTGCTAGCAGGATGACGGAGCACAGCCTGCTCAACTTCATCATGAATGCTCCAGCTGAGTGTTAAAATGTCTTGTCGTTGTTGTTTATCCATATCCTTGACTCCTGAAAATTCTCATATTCTGTACTTTGAATAAAATACCATGCAAGTGCAATGGCGAATAATTCAACTTATTGGCGCTAGTATACGTATGAATTTAACTACCTAATGTGTCAACCTTTGGATTTTTCGGGTAATAGTACTCACCTTGTTGCGCGCATAAATTGAACTCTCGGGTATTTTTATACGGTAACTTCATAAATCCTGCTACACCAACGTCTTCTATACTCATTGCGTATTGCATGATACGACCCAGTAGCGCTTTGAATTGCTCCTCTTTACTCGCATCCAACAGTCTATAGTAGTGGTGTATTTTGAGGCGATTTTCCAACGACTCAAAAATGATACAACCGGTGTGATGAATTTGGTTTAATTCAAATACGCACTTAATGATACTTTTTGGTAACTGCAATTGCTCATCGGGGTCTTTACCATCTTCAAAATAGCTGTGTGGTCGAGTCAATTCATTACTGGAGACATCCACTACGGAATAAGACAATTGTGGTAGCTGGTCGAAAATAAATGCGCCAGTGTCATCGCGCTCTAACTGGATAGTTTGCCTAGCATCAAACAAACAACACTTAAATAGACCCTTTTGCGTGATCCCCTGCGCCAACATCACAGTGGCATTGATAGCATCAGTCAGCGCTTTTTGTAATTCACTATCATGCAGAATTAAACTCGATTCTATATACAGCGAATCTTGTTTCCAATGAAAACTTAAGCCGCCCACTACTGGGTACTTGGCCAAACGACTGATTGAAGCAAGAAAGGCTTTTTCTATATCACCTGTATCAAACAAAAACTCTTTATAATATCTGTCTAGCTGCGCATCGTTTACATCATGTAGCTGTTGGTTATGATCAGCACGACGCAAAAACTCTTTACGCGAACTGTACACCACGGTATCAGGTTGTTCGTCGGTGTTGCTGATCCAAAATGGTATATTGGCTTTTGGCTCTTTACGCGTCAAACGAGGTAAGTATGCGCGTGCCATTGCGGGCATATTTCGCATAAAATAATCGCCGGCTTGATCTCGGGTCTGCTTGTCTTTACTTAACATCGCATCAATCACGGCGGCAAACTCTTTGGGTAGGCCTAAGCTTTTAGCTGGGATAACTTGAGCACCAAAGCGACAAGATTGGGCACTGGCGAGCGCGTATATCGTTGATGCAACCCCTTGTTCATCAAACCGAGGCGATGATTGTGCCCCCGACATTTGCTCATCGCCAATGAAATAGACATCCCCCATTCTGGCATTGGTACTGGCGACATCTGAGGACATTAAATCCATGATATTGCTCGCAACAGGCTCACCATGTTCATCTATTTGTGCATACACAGAGCTTCCCCAATCCACCAGCGAGAAACACTTAGTCTGTTCATCCCAGACTATATTTGACGGCTTGATGTCACCATGAACAATAGGTTGAGGAGACATCCCATTGCGGTGAGCACGTAAGTCGCGTAACACATTTCGCAGTTTCAAAGCCAGTGCGACCAGTTCATCCGCGTAAAACCGACCACGCTTTAGGGATATTTTTTCTAAATCTTCCCCTGGCGCACGTTCCATCATTAGGATGCCTTGCTTTTTAACACGTTCAAAAGCAAAAAACTTCGGTACCATCGGGTTGCGGATCTGAGAAAGCATATAGGCTTCGTCCTCAAGCCGGTCACGCACCGCCTGAGATAAAGTAATACGAGAGAATTTGAACACCCATTGTTGATTGTCTGGACTTACCCCTGCAAACACAAATCCAAACGCCCCTGAACCTATAATTTCTACATCTCGATAGCCCAGCATAGTGAGTTGCTTTTTACAGATGTTAAGCCATTGACGATGCTTTTTGGCATCATGATGCGACAACAGATAAATTGACTGTTGCTCATTGATATAGAAGTTATGAATGGACTTGGCGCTTTGCTTGACCGAGGCTGGGTTTTTCATAGTGCCTTTCACTGACGAAAAAAGGCCGAATTAATCGGCCTTTTTAATGATGACGAACTTAGGCGTTTTCTATTTTCGCCCAAGAATCCCTTAATCCTACGGTTTGGTTGAATACCAATTCAGCCGACTTGCTATCACGGCAGTAATAACCCATGCGCTCGAATTGGAATCCCTGCTCCGCAGCGGCCTGAGCCAAAGAAGGCTCCAACTTCGCTTGGTTAATAACAACCAATGATTCAGGGTTAAGTGTTTGCGTAAAATCTTCGGCCGCAGCTGGATTTGGTACGCTAAACAAACGGTCATATTGACGCACTTGAGCTTCCACGCAGTGTGTTGCAGACACCCAGTGGATCACCCCTTTAACTTTACGTCCATCACTTGGGTTTTTACCCAAGGTGTCGGCGTCATAGCTACAATATAACGTGGTAATATTGCCCTGTGCATCTTCATCAAAGCGTTCCGCTTTAATCACATAAGCATTACGCAGGCGCACTTCCTTACCCAACACCAAGCGCTTAAACTTTTTATTCGCTTCAACACGGAAATCTTCGCGTTCGATGTATAGTTCTTTTGTGAATGGTAATTCGCGCGTTCCCATTGATTCATCACTAGGGTGATTAGGGGCGACCAATTGCTCCACTTTACCTTCTTCAAAGTTTTCAATTACAACTTTGATTGGGTCTAAGACGGCCATAGCACGTGGTGCATTATCGTTTAGGTCATCGCGGATACACGCTTCTAACATACCCATTTCGACCATGTTGTCTTGTTTCGTAATACCGATACGCTTACAAAACTCACGAATTGATGCAGGGGTATAACCACGGCGACGTAAACCTGCAATCGTAGGCATACGTGGGTCATCCCACCCTTCAACGTGGCCATTGACAACCAATTCGTTAAGCTTGCGTTTTGACATCACCGTGTATTCAAGGTTTAAGCGAGAAAACTCGATCTGTTGCGGGTGACAGTCAATGCTAATATTGTCCAATACCCAGTCATATAGACGACGGTTGTCTTGGAACTCAAGCGTACATAGTGAATGAGTGATCCCCTCTAACGCATCAGAAATACAATGCGTAAAGTCATACATCGGGTAAATACACCACTTATCACCCGTTTGATGGTGATGAGCAAAACGAATACGGTAAATGATAGGATCACGCAACACCATGAATGAGCTTGCCATATCAATTTTGGCCCGCAACACACACTCACCTTCTTTAAATTCACCCTTGCGCATTTTTTCAAATAAAGCGAGGTTTTCTTCAACAGGTGTATCACGATAAGGGCTGTTTTTACCTGGCTCGGTTAATGTGCCACGATACTCACGTGCCTGCTCTGGAGACAGAAAACAAACGTAAGCTAAGCCTTTCTCAATCAGCTCTACAGCATAACCATGCAGCTGTTCGAAGTAGTTAGATGAATAACAAATTTCGCCATCCCACTTAAAGCCTAACCAACTTACGTCTTCCTGAATCGACTTTACATAATTGATGTCTTCTTTTTCTGGGTTAGTATCATCAAAGCGCAGGTTACAAAGACCTTTATAGTCTTGTGCGATGCCAAAATTAAGGCAGATCGATTTAGCATGGCCAATATGTAAAAAACCATTTGGCTCAGGCGGGAAACGCGTATGCGTTTGTTGATGCTTACCACTAGCCAAATCAGCATCAATAATTGTTCTAATAAAATTCGTTGGGCGATTTTCTATTTCCGCCATGAGCATGCATTCCTCTGATGTTTAGCACTGAATAACTTCGGCATTATTACAAAATCCACCGTGAACTTACAGCAAATCCTGCGTTAGATTGGAAGAATTATTTTTTGCTTGTACAATATTTCAGCACAGATTTTAAAATTTCATGACACTTTTTGTTCTATCGCAATAAAAGAGTCATAAAAACTTTGTATAGTGCACTCATACAGTGATGTAATCCAAGGATAATATAAATGGCTTCAATGACACTTAATCGCGTCTACATTCCAACTAACGCGCGAAACAATCAGTATATCCTCGCAGAGTTCAAACCAACCGAAGAATTTTATGATTGCTTTGATGACTTGCAAAGTTGTTACGAACGCCTAGCGCGTCAACTCTTTGCGCTGTGCGATGAGTATGAACTTCATAACGTCCACTTAATCGCTAATGATAAGTTACCTGTAGTACGTTTTCATGAAGAGTCGTATTGCTTACAAACTCAAAAGCAGATGCTGTTTTTCTACAACCCTAAGTATCATGAAGCCCATAAATCATATTGGGAAGATGGGGTCAAAGCACGCAAAATTACGCTGCTATTCTTAGCCACTGGCAGTGACATTAGAGCCAACGCGGCTAACTTTCACGGCAAAGTAAAGCGTACGCTGGAAGCCTTGTTAGAAACATCAAAGAATATTGGTGAAAATGCACTCAGAGTTAGAGACCATCAGCATTTGACTTACGATATTTTCGCCAAGGCCAAGGGCATCAAAGAAAGCTACGGTTATAAATTAAGAAGTTTGTATCCCAGATATCAAGCTAGAAACTGCTCTTTACCCGATGAGCACTCTGAAATGACTTATGCCACATTTAGTTTGCCAGTCACTAGAGCACTAAAAACCGAGTACCAACATATGCTACGTCCCGGTGACTACAGCCAATTTTACAAGCATATAGAGGATATTTTTCTCTCAGGATGTGCTGACAAACAACTGTCGCTATGTGCGTTTGTCGCCGATGGTCGTCTACCATTAGTCCGTAACAGCCAGATAGATAAAACGAGCGAAAATAGTGAGCTGCAAAAACTCAGCTTTGATACAGAAAGTGACAAGGTACAAATTACATCAGTATGGGATGCTGACAAACTGGTTGATACCATGAACTTTGTTATTGTTGCACACGCATCCAACAAAAAAGATATGGGTTATGGTCGATTCATGAACAGCGTAGAAAGTGTGATCCATTCCTTTGCCACGAAGCTACACATTAATCCTGCTAAGCAAGATGTGAATGTGCGTTTCTTTCAGCATATTAGTTATCAGTTTTAATTAACTAGCCCTTGGTGTCAGTTTCGGTTTCTGTAAATTCGATAATTGGCACCTTTATCTTTACCTCAATTCCCTTTTCTGGTTCCGAAAAACAACGGATTTCTCCTTTCAATAGCTGTGTAACCAAGTTGTACACGATATGCATACCCAAACCACAACCGCCTTGGCTGCGTTTACTTGTCACAAATGGTTCAAATACGGTTTTAAGCATACTTTGAGGCATGCCTTCTCCGTTATCCTGATAATTCATGTACCAATAATTGTCGTCAAGGGAAAACTCTATGTTTACCTCGCCACTGGAACGCTTGTCAAACCCATGAATAACAGAGTTATTTAGTAAATTGGTGAGTATTTGATATACCGCTCCTGCATAAGTGTTTATCTCGATGTCATCTTTGCCAGTGACTTTGATATCAATATTTTTCTTTTTGATGAGTGGCTCCAAGGAAGTCAGAACATCCTGAATATAGGTTTTTAGGTTGATTTGGCGACAAATTTCACTGGATTGATCTACCGCCACCTGTTTAAAGTTACCAATTAAGTTTTGTGCTCTATCTAAATTTCTAAAGATTAATTGATATCCTTGTGCCTGCTCTGCCAAAGCCTTACTCAAATCTTTTTGACTGAGCGTTTTATTTTGCAGCTTTTTGTCAATTTTCTGCATACTCTCTTCATTGTATGTCAACGCAGTCAATGCAACGCCCAAAGGTGTATTGATTTCATGGGCAATACCCGCAACTAAGCTACCCAATGACGCCATTTTCTCACTTTCTATCAATTCATCTTGGGTATGCTTAAGCTCCAACATAGCTTGTTCAAGCTTCTGATTTTTCTTATATAACTCGTCTGTTCGTACCGCTACTTTTATCTCAAGCTGTTCATTAAGTGCTTGCAGTGCGTTTTGATGTTGCTTTAATTCGGCTATGTCTTTAAGCGCCCCAGCTATGCGTATTGCTTGGCCACTACTGTCACGCTTTACCACCTTCCCTCTATCGAGTACCCATGCCCAGTGACCATCTAAGTCTTTGACCCTAATTGCTATCTCGTAACTTTGTGCGTCGCCATGAATACATAATTCGACTTTATCCTGTAAATGTGGACGGTCTTCTGGGTGTACAAACTGCCCTAAATCATCTAACGTCATGCGAGTTTGTGTGACGCCATAATCTACGCGTGGCGAAACACTATGCCTATAAATAGTGTGATCTGTTAAATGCCAATCCCATAATTCATCGCCACTGGCCCATAACGACAGTTCTAGACGTTGCTGTAAGTCTTGCATTTTTTTGTTCGCCCGCACAATTTGACGATAGCGACGCTGTCGTGCCTGAACAACAAACAGCACAACAAGTAGTATGCTCAGACCATAAGCGGCTTTAGAATAAACATTCCACCACCAAGGAGCGTTTACTTTAATCACAAAACGGTGCTTGGGTGATTGGATATTGAAGCGATTCAATGTATACGCTTCAACAACATAGTCACCGGGTTCTAAACGCAGCAAGTTCACCTGCCTCACACCGGAGGCCAACTTCAACCATTTGTTACTTAAGCCTAAAACTCGATAATAGAACTGTTGCTGTTCCGAACCGTAATCTAGGCTTGAGTATTGCAGTGAAACGATATTTTCATCATGTGCAAGCTGTAGTTCCTTAGCAAGCTCTGCCGAAGTATTCAAATGCCCACCAACACTAGGGAGTAGCGCTTTACCAAGCAGCTCGATATTACTTATAAGCAGTGGCTTTTCGCTTTTATCTATGTTGACTTTTTGTGGGTAAAACTGATTAAAGCCTTTAGCTCCGCCAACAAAAACACGTCCGTCCGGTGCTAACCACGCTGCATTGTAGTTAAATTCGTTGTCTTGAATGCCATCAATTGGTGAGAAGTTGTGAATTTCAAAATTAGCAGTATGAATTTGGCTCAACCCTCCACTACTACCAACCCAAATATGATCAAAACCATCGTAGACAAGCGCCCATATTGCGTTATTCGCCAATCCATTTTCTTGGCCTATGGTACGAACCAGCTCAAACTCAGCATTAACAAGCGACAGCCCCAACTCACTGGCAACCCACACATTGCCGTATTGATCTCGCTCCAACATAAACACCAAATCCGACACTAACCCAGCTTGGGTATTGATGTTATCTAATTGGCCATCTTCATATTTGAACAAACCATTACCAATAGAACCAAACCACAGTGCTCCATCAATATTCTTCATCGAAGAAACATGGCTTGGAGCCTCAATTGCGGCTGAAAAATAAGGTTCAACCGCGTTTTTGTGCTCTACATATTTGAGCAAACCAGATGTGCGCGAACTAATCAAAATATCGCCATTGTATTTAATTAAACTATTAAAAGTGAGTTCTGGTCCGTTGCCAAAGTCGGGCTTGAGGTGATCCACATGACCGCTGGCCACATCGAATTTAATTACACCATTCCCCCTTGTCGTCACCCACATCTGCCCACCAATAAATGCAACCTGAGTGATAAAACTTTTGTCCAATAAATCAAGCGCCGGATAAAGTTTATGAACAGCAAGAAACCCCTTGCCATCAAATGCATACAAACCACTTGAGGTGGCAAACCACAGCCTATCCTGACTGTCTATCGCAAAACTTCTAATGTCAGGGCTTAGCAATGGCGCTTGCGGGTAGCTAAAGTGACTTACATGACCGAATGACTCACTGAGTTTACTGAAGAAATGTAATCCCCTTGTTTCAGTGCCTAACCACAAGTCCTGATTTAAATCCCGCATCACAGTGATGACATTATTATCCATTAGCCCGCCTACTTGGAGAGGCCGTTTGTACCAATGGTTGATAAGCTGTCCCTGCCTATCTAGTAAGTACAAACCATTACTGCTTGCCACCAGCACTTCGTCACCGTTTACAGTTACATTATGCAGAGTCACACTATTGTCATTGGTAAAACTTCTGGACCACAAAACCCTTTCGTATAAGGTATCAAAGTAAATCAACTGCTGCATTTTACTGATTAGTACAATACGTTGGGCCGAAAAGCTCATTTTTTCATATTCACCACCAAGCAATAACTGTACTTCGCCAGACTCCTTTGAGAATTTCATTAAGCCCTGATCGCTCAGGTAATAATAACCATCTGTACGCTCTATCACATTGCGAATAAAACGTCCTGGCAGCACAACCTTGCTCGGCACAAGTGTGCCTTGATTTATTTGATAAACAACCCCATCTTCGGAAGAAACAACAACGTTAGGGCCATTGCAATCAAGGGAAATAACTCTGTCTGATGGAACATTCTCGTGCTGTTCAGATAAAAATGAAGTAAACGTACCTTTACCTGTGTGATATACGCTAAGACCCGTGCGAGTGCCTATCCAAACTTTATCAGCGCTAATACATAAATCCGTCACGAAGCCACCCGCAAGGCTATTGGAGTCTTGTTGTTTAGGGGTAAATTGTTTAAATTCATGACCATCAAAGCGGTTCAACCCCGCTTGCGTGCCAATCCAAATATAGCCGAATTGATCTTGTGCAAGTGCTGTTACCGTGACTTGACTGAGCCCGCTGCTGTAGTCGTAATGACGCATGATCTGAGCTGTATCGGTAAATTGCGGTACCGCATGGGCGAACTTAAATAGCAGCGCGAAGCATAAACACCATCTGAAATGCATATGATACCGAGTGACAGGACTTTTTATAAATATAGCAAAAGTTAGGCATTATAAAGGTAAGGCTGAACTACAGATGCTGATTCTAGAGCTAGTTAATCTAGCTCTAAGGTAAACTCCCTAACCCTACCGTCATTATGTAATAACTGATAACGGGCGAGTTTACCTTGCTCTAGCGTCACTAAACTGATTGCACTATCTGAAATCAGATAAGGTTGCTTGGTAGACTCAGTTATCAATGGATGCTTATTGACTTCCATATGCCAGCGTTTAGTGAAATAGTTCAAAGGGCTCCACGGTGCGTAGAGTATTGAATCAAGTCTATCTAAACACTTTATCAGCGTTTTAGGAAATTCGTTTTTAATCCCTGATGCCGTCAATTGCCAAATTCTATTGTCATGTTTACCAAAGCGGCTTTGCACAGAAAAACAAAATGAGTAATGCACGTCACCAGACAGAATAATTGTCTCTTTGGGAGTATCTGCTCGGCGAAATATTTCGAGCAGCTTTCGAGCGGACCCTTCGTGGGCCATCCAGTTTTCGACATCCACCAACAGCGGCTGGCCACAGAAATTAAAGATAGATTGGATAGCTTCTATTGATTTAACACCAAACACTGGCGCAGGTGAGACCAAAATGACTTCCCGTTCATCAAGTAACGTATCTTCAAGCTCCATAAGCATTTCCCAATCTAACAAACCACTGGGTTCATTAAAATTCTGCTCATTTCGCCAGCGATGAGTACGAGTATCGAGCACGACAACCTTAGGGACCGTATTTAAACAATAATGCCAGTGGGTGAAGCGATTAAGTGCTTTGTCCATTGCTTTGAACTGCCAAGTGTCGGCAAGTAAACTTCGTTCAAATTCGGCGCATAGACTGCCACTTTGCGCCATGGCATCATTACCCAACCCTTGAAATAGCCAATAGCTCAATAAGCCACTATTGATTATCCTGCGGCTGCTTTGATGTGCCGCAATTGCCTGCTCCCATCGTGCAGTCAAATTCCAATCATCGGTCACATCATGGTCGTCAAACATCATTAAAGTGGAGACATTGGCAAACAAACGTTGTGCTTTGGGTAAATCTTCAACAAAGTGCGTGATTGCCTCGAGCTGCGCAGCAAATGATTTTTGGAACTTTGTATTGCTGCCTAGATACTTGAGCTGGTCGTGATCGACTAATTGCCAGCATGTAGCGCTGAAATTAAGTAAATAGCAGGCAATAAACTCTTGAAAATAAACTAGGTGATTACCTGCACTGAGACTAGTAAAATGTGCTTCACCTCTTTTAAACCAGTAACTAAAGCTGAATTTTGAACAATCTTGCCACGGTGTTTTTGGTAAAAAATGTTGTCGGTTATACAACTGCTGTTGAATGTCATCGGGTAGTTCAGCAATATGTGCCTGCTCTTTATACAAACCTAAGACCGCTACCAACTGATTGATAGCCAGTAACATCGGACCTGCAACATCATCTGCATAAATTTGATCACCGGACATCAAAAGCAAGCTTGGCGTAGGTTCTCCGGCTTGTATCGCTTTTGCAAACAGGTCATCAGCAGCGGCTAATGAATCGCGACTGGGATGGTGAGGATTGCGACAAGAACCATGTAATACTTGTTCAAGCTGCACTGGTATCACAAGTTGCGCCGACGACTGTGACGTGTAACTAACATCTTCTAGCGAATAGGCGTCTTTATCCAAGAGTAACTGATAACTCAACGGCGTATCAGAATCGAACAACCCTGATAGAGGTTTAACAATAAGTACATTTAAAAAGCAGTGCTCACCCAACCTTAAGGTTTTTTGCTCAGTCGTGCACTGATAACCCTCAACCAACACAGTCACTTCATATTGTTTGCTGGTGACTAATTGCAAACAAATTGCTGCTTGCTCCGCTCTTCTGAGCATTGGACCAAGCAAAACTTTTGGTAGCAACTTATCGCTTTGCATCCGAACGCGGCGCCAACTGAAACAAGTTATAGAAATTATTGGTTGTAGCTTCTGCCAACTGTTTGTAACTGATCCCTTTTAGTTCTGCAATATAATAAGCAACATCCTGTACATATGCGGGTTGATTGGTTTTCCCTCTATGTGGCACTGGTGCGAGGTAAGGAGAATCGGTTTCGATCAGTAACCTATCTAATGGAATTTTTCTAACTACGTCTTTCAACTCAGTGGCATTTTTGAAGGTAACTATGCCAGATATTGAGATGTAAAAGCCCAAGTCTAAAGCTTGCTTGGCCATTTCCCAGTCTTCTGTAAAACAATGTAGAACGCCACCACAATTTTGCGCATTATGAGACTTCATCAGATTTATTGTGTCAGCTTTAGCATCGCGCGTATGAATAATCAGAGGCTTGTGCAATTCATTCGCAACATCAATATGACCAACAAAACTGTCTTGCTGCACCTTGTGGGTATCTTTGGAATAATAGTAATCCAACCCAGTCTCACCTATAGCGACAACTTTGGGATGGGTAGCCAAAGCACTTAATCTGGATTTATCCAATACATCTTTTTGGTCAAGGGGATGCACACCACATGATGCCGACACATCATCATACATTGAGATAGCTTCTAGCATGGTGGGAAATTGATCAAGCGTAACACTGACGCATAAAAAGTGTTCTACTTGTTTAGCGCGAGCTGCGGCAAGGATCTCAGGTAATTGTTGCCCAAGCTTTTCAAAATCAAGTCTATCTAAATGGCAATGCGAATCTACAATCATAACTACTCTTACATGGTGTAGGTGGGTTTATCAGAATTTAACGCCGTTCCCAGCTGTTTAATTATTCGGTCATTTACTCGGTCAGGATCATCAACAAAACTCACACCAGCACCCGGAGGGTTGGAGTTTTGTGCGCCTTGAGGTGTGATCCAAACGACTTTACCGACGATTTGATGCTCTTCGATTTCATCGGGAAGTGTCACTCGCAAAACGACACTTTGGCCTAGTTCAAAGCGCGCGTTACTTTTCACGAACAGTCCGCCCTGTTTTAATGTCGCCATATAGCATCGGTATAACTCGTCAGGTTCTTGAAGGTCTAAGAGCAATTCTTGCACCGGCTTTCCTATTCAATGATATTTTTTATTGTATTCATTAGCTTATTGAGTCCAAGCGATTGATTTAAACCCAATATCTGGCGCGTATCAGACATAAATTGATTGAGGGCCGCCTGCCCTTTGCTATAAGCCTGATACGAAAGCCCCTCTAACAGCTTTGCTTTGAGCCTTTGTTGTATAAACACACAAAACACCTCAAGCAATTCAGGGTGCTCATTTAAAATACCCTGCACTTGGCCGAAATTATGACTTGCTTTGATATCACATGCAAATCTGTGTAGCACATCAACTTTTTCAAATACGCCTTCATTAAACCATGCTTCAATCTTCAATGGTTGATGGAAGAAATGTGTCAACCAAGGAAACGTCAAGCCATTGGGAAGCATGTCTTGCAGCCAGTTTTGCGCATACTGAATATCCTCTACCGATACTTGAACCTTGCTACAACGGCTCAAAATCGTCGCTGAAAGCTGACTGATATCATCCGTTGTCAGCAGCAAGTATCGACCCGCATTAGGTTCTTCCAGAGTTTTCAATAAGGCATTTGCGGCTGAGTGAGTCATTTTATGGGCATTGGCTATCACGGCAACCTTGCGCCCACCTTGTTGTGCCGAATGATGCACAAAATCTGCAAGCCCTCGGATCACATCAACAGAAATACTTTGCCCTTGTGGAGTGATAACTAATAGGTCTGGGTGGGTTTGCGCCGCGATCAGTGTACAACTCTTACAATGACCGCACGCCATGAGCTGCAGATGTTGTTCACACAATATCGCCTGAGCGAGCTGTTTCGCCAGAGCCTGTTTACCCACCCCCGATGAACCATGGAGCAACTGAGCATGATGAAAGCGCCCTTGCTGTTGGCTAAGCCTGAAATTTTGCCAAAGCCTTTCGTGCCACTGGTACATTATCCAGTTACCTGATCAAAAAACTGCTTTAAAGCTTGAATAATATCAGCATGTACTCGCTCAATACTCTGATCCGCGTTGATTATCACACAGTGTTCATCTTCTTCAGCAAGTTGTAAGTAGCGAGCTCTGGTGCGTTCAAAAAAGCTCAACGCCTCCAATTCTATTCTGTCCAGTTCCCCTCGACCTTTGGCTCTTGCCAATCCAACCTCAGGAGGAATATCTAGATACAACGTTAGATCAGGTTTCAGTCCCTTTAATACGATATTTGCTAAAGAAGATAAGGTGCTCGTTGCCAAACCACGGCCTCCACCTTGATATGCTTGTGAAGACATATCGTGCCTATCTGCCAGTACCCATTGACCGCTATCTAATGCAGGGCGAATAACGTTATGTAGCAATTGAGCGCGTGCAGCATACATCATGAGCAGCTCTGATTCAGCTGCCACTTCCTCAACATGCTGTTGTTTAATTAGCTCTCTCAGAGACTCAGCTAAAGGTGTGCCTCCCGGTTCCCGAGTTTGCACAAAGTCAATTTCATGCTGCTGCAAGAATTGTTGACATATGGCCATTGCCGTTGACTTTCCGGCACCTTCAAGGCCTTCTATTACAATAAATTTAGCTGTCATTATTACTCTTTAAAATATACTTTTTTACCGCTTGATTATGTTCGCGCAAACTCTTCGAAAATTGGTGCTGTCCATTACCTTTTGACACAAAATAGTAATATGGTGTCTGCTCCGGCTGCGTAGCAGCATAAATCGCTTCTGCTGAAGGCATTGCAATTGGGGTCGGTGGCAACCCTTTTATTCTATATGTATTGTACGGCGTATGCTCTTTTAGATGCCGACGTTTTATGTCCCCATCAAAATCGTCTCCCAAACCATAAATCACTGTGGGATCTGTTTGCAAACGCATATTACGATTTAAACGATTAATAAACACCGATGCGATGGTCGCTCTTTCTGGCGCGTGCCCTGTTTCTTTTTCGATGATTGAAGCGAGGATCAAAGCCTGATAAGGCTCTTTGAGAGGTAAAGCGTCCATACGCTGTTGCCATGCCTGGTGCAATACTGTTTGCATCTTCTCTTTGGCTCTGTTTAGCACCGCGCTTGCGCTCGTATAGGCCTCATAATGATAAGTTTCAGGTAATAACCACCCCTCAGGCGCACCATCCAACTGCATTGCTTCAATGAGCTCCTGCTCATCGCTTGGATAAACAACAAACGGGCTGTTTTTTAATTTTTTTAAGATATTTTGAAATGTATCACCCGCAATGATTGTAAAGCTAAACTGCTTTTGCTCGCCACGATGTATTTTGCCTACCGCTTCTAATACCGTCATTCCTGCTAGCTCATACACACCGGCCTTTAGGTGAAACAGCTCCGGTACAAATTTAGCGTAAACCTGATATTTCAAGCACGACTCTAGATACCCTTTCATTTGCCAATCATTACACAAGCGATTAAACCCAGTGCCCTGAGATACTTCATATATCTCGCTTGTGATGGTTAACGGCTCATGTTTGATCGCCTGAAAACTGTGATAAATATAGGCTGATGCTCCCAGCAGCACCAGCAGGAAAAATAATGTTAGCTTTTTTATCATAACATCCCCGACTCTAATTGAGATTTGAGTTTCCGTGCAAGGGATAAATTAAATTGGTCGCCAGCTAAAGACTGAACAAACATACAGCCCATCAAACTATTGCATACAAACAAGGCGTCCATAGCTTGTAGATCTTGGCGCTTTAGTTCCACCTTTTCTATATGATTATTTCGTTCAAGATACTGTAAATAAACACCTAAAATACCACTATTATGCAGTATCGGTGTATAGGCTTTACCCTCCTTCACGCAAAGTAAATTACCCACCGACGTTTCAATGACATTACCGACGATATCCTCAACCAATACATCATCGCAGTCATACTGCTGAGCTTCCTGTTTGATAAGAACTTGTTCTAAACGATTAAGCGTTTTTAATCCGGCAAGTAGTGGTTGATGACCAAGTTTGGTTTGCGCATATTGCAAGCGCAGGCCACTGTTGTGCATTGCATGATAGTGCTCTGGGTATGATGATGTCTGAACGATGACCTTAGGATTGGCATTTTTTGGTGGTAAGTATCCTCGCCCGCCTTCACCTCGTGTGATCACTATCTTAAGCACACCTTCGGCTATACTCATACACTGCTTGTGACAGTAGTCTTCAAGAGATTGCCAGTCCAGCAGTGGAAAACTTAGGCGTTGTTGGCAGGTTTTCAGTCGCTGCAAATGCAGATCCCACAATAAAACTTGACCATGCTGAACGCGGGCGGTGGTGAAAAAGCCATCGCCGTATAGTAGCCCACGATCATAACTGGATACCGATTTTTCTTGTATTATTTCCATATCCTACCCACAAAAAAGCCCGGCATCGCCAGGCTCTTTATTATCTGCCTAAACAGCATTATACCTTTTTAAACAGCAACGAGCCATTGGTTCCACCAAAGCCAAATGAGTTACATAAAGCATACTCAAGCTTTGCGTCACGTGCAGTGTGAGGTACATAGTCTAAATCACACCCTTCATCTGGATTATCCAAATTGATAGTCGGCGTCACTTGCTGGTTGACAAGTGATAAGGCCGTGATGATTGACTCAACTGAACCCGCAGCGCCGAGTAGGTGTCCCATCATAGATTTAGATGAACTCACCATTACCTGCTGTGCCGCTGCACCAAACACAGACTTAACCGCCTGAGTTTCCGCTTTGTCACCCGCGTGTGTTGATGTGCCATGGGCATTAATATAACCAACTTGCTGTGCATTCACGCCCGCATCATTCAATGCATTGGTCATTGCTAAAGCTGCACCAGCGCCATCTTCCGGTGGAGATGTCATATGGTAGGCATCGCCACTCATACCAAATCCAACCAGTTCCGCGTAGATTTTCGCGCCGCGCGCTTTGGCGTGCTCGTACTCTTCAAGTACCATTACACCTGCCCCGTCAGCCAATACAAAACCATCGCGATCTCTATCCCACGGACGAGAAGCAGCCTGAGGATCGTATTGCGAGAAGACAAAGCCCGCGCCGCACAGAATCCACCCATACCAATCGGTGTTGAAGCTTTCTCTGCGCCACCCGCTACCATAGCATCAGCATCGCCATACGCAATCATACGCGCAGCATGACCAATGTTATGTAGGCCTGTTGTACACGCTGTAACGATTGAAATATTAGGGCCACGCAAATTGTGCATAATTGAAAGATGACCAGATATCATATTGATGATGGTCGATGGCACATAAAATGGCGATAACTTACGAGGGCCACTATTTAGTAGCTTGATGTGGTTTTCTTCAATTAATGTTAAGCCACCAATCCCAGAGCCTACGGCTACGCCGATGCGATGGGCATTTTCATCAGTCACTTCCAAACCAGAGTCTTGGATAGCTTGCACCCCTGCCGCGATACCATATTGGATAAACAAATCCATTTTTTTGGTTTCTTTTTTAGGCATGTATAGGGTTGCATCAAAGTCGTTGACTAGGCCCGCAAATTTGGTTCCGAAAGATGATGTGTCAAAGTGAGTGATGTTTTCGATGCCACTACGGCCATCTAATAAGCCCTGCCAGGTTGACGCTACATCGTTACCCAGCGGCGTCAACATACCCAAGCCAGTTACTACGACTCGACGTTTAGCCACGGTTTCCTCCAAAAAGGGATTATTATTTTATGAGGGGTATAAAAAACTAAGGGCAGCGAGTGCTGCCCTGAGTGTTCGCTAATTACTCAGCGTGAGCAGTAACGTAATCGATCGCTGCTTGAACAGTAGTGATTTTCTCTGCTTCTTCGTCAGGGATCTCAGTATCGAACTCTTCTTCAAGAGCCATAACAAGTTCAACAGTGTCTAGAGAGTCAGCACCTAAATCGTCAACGAAAGACGCTTCTGATTTAACTTCTTCTTCTTTAACACCTAGTTGCTCGATAATGATTTTTTTTACGCGTTCTTGAATATCGCTCATTCTTCTTTCCTTTATTAAAACGCATTTGCGTTATTTTCAGATTGCGGCGTAGTTTACGGCGCATAATACTGTGATTCAAGGATTTGCTCAGAATTTTTTATCTGGTCAAACCTCTTAGTTAATATTTTCTACTTTTATCGCTCATTTTAATAGCAATTTCAAGTATGTTTGCAGCAAGATCACAAAAAATTAAACAGGCATTGTGACCCGTACCATTTTATACCATGTACATCGCGCCATTTACGTGCAATGTTTCACCCGATACGTACGCTGCTGCATCAGACGCTAAATAACAAACCGCCGCTGCGATTTCTTCTGGTTGACCTAAACGGCCAGCTGGTACGTTTGCAAGCGTCGCTGCTTTTTGCTCATCTGTTAGCTCGTTGGTCATATCTGTTTGGATAAAACCAGGTGCAATGACATTGACAGTAATACCACGAGAAGCCACTTCTCGCGCTAAAGATTTAGAAAAACCAATTACACCGGCTTTCGCCGCAGCATAGTTTGCTTGTCCGGCATTCCCCATAGTTCCTACAACAGAACCAATATTAATGATACGACCAGACTTTTTCTTCATCATTGGGCGCAATACAGCTTTTGACAAACGATAGATAGAGCTCAGGTTGGTGTCAATAATATCGTCCCATTCACTATCTTTCATGCGCATCAGCAAGTTGTCACGAGTGATACCCGCATTATTAACCAGTACATCGATGTCGCCTAGGTCAGCTTTAATGGCTTCCAATGTTGCAGCTATCGAGTCTGCATCAGTCACATTTAGCGCATAACCTTTACCATTTGCACCAAGATACTCACTGATTTTACCTGCACCAGACTCACTCGTGGCTGTACCTGCAACCTTAGCGCCTTGTGCAACTAGAGCTTCTGCAACGGCTTTGCCTATACCTCGGCTCGCGCCTGTCACTAAAACGACCTTGCCTTCTAATGAAAATAATTTACTCATGGTATTTTTCTTCTCTAATTATTTTGCTGTTGATATAGATGCAATGTCGTTCACCGCACTGCACGCAACAGATTTATCAATACGTTTTGTTAATCCAGTGAGTACTTTCCCTGGTCCAAATTCATAAGCTTGAGTGATGCCTTGTTTAGCAAGTAATTGCACCGTTTCTGTCCAACGTACTGGGCTGTACAATTGACGGACAAGCGCATCTTTAATTTCTTGCTCTGTTGTCGCAACGACAACATCCACATTGTTGATAACATCACATTTTGCTTCAGCAAAGTTTAAATTTGCTAAATCCGACGCTAACTTTTGTGCTGCCGGCTTCATCAATTCACAATGCGAAGGTACGCTCACAGCTAGTGGCATCGCGCGTTTGGCGCCAGCTTCTTTACAAGCCTCAGATGCACGCTCCACCGCTTCTTTGTGTCCTGCAATCACAACCTGACCGGGAGAATTATAATTAACAGGAGCAACAATTTGCTCAGCGGCCGCATCACGACAAGCAGCTTCAATCGCAGCATCATCTAAACCAATAATAGCGGCCATTGAGCCAACTCCCGCAGGCACGGCCTCTTGCATGTACAAGCCGCGATTCTCGACCAGTTTAACAGCCTCGGCCAGTGACATAACACCTGCGCAAACTAACGCGGAGTACTCACCCAAACTGTGACCTGCCATCACTACTTCTTGTTCTTGGTTTTCATTTAACCAGTGACGATAAACTGCCACGCTTGCGGTTAATAACGCTGGTTGCGTACGGTGAGTTTGATTTAACTCTTCTTCTGGACCGTTGGACACCAATGCAGCGAGGTCATAACCTAGTGCTTCTGACGCCTCAGCAAATGTGTGCTTAACTATGTCTGAGGACGCTAATAATTCTGACAACATGCCAACGGCTTGTGAGCCTTGGCCTGGAAACAAAAGTGCAATTTTTTGTGACATATTGTGCTCTTCTAGATAATAATTACGCCACGTAAATTCGGTTACGACAAAACTGTTATTTGCCGAATGACGATGGCGGATGTTCTGATTTTGCTGCTATCTGCGCAAAAGTTGCTTGAATCTTTTCTGGAATGCGGCGTTCGACTTCTCTGGCAGCTTCCTCAATCGCAGCAAGAAACGCTTTATTCGAAGCATTTCCATGACTTTTCACTACAATACCCCGCAATCCTACCAGACTTGCGCCGTTATACTGGTCGGGGTTCACCCTTTTATATAGTTTTTTTATCACTGGGCGTAAAGCAAATGCTAATATTCGGTACAAAACGTGCTTTTTAAGCGCTTTTGTAAACTTATGCATTATAAGTTTAGCTATTCCTTCACAGGTTTTCAGTGCTACGTTACCAACAAACCCTTCACATACAATTACATCCGCTTTGCCCGAGAACATATCACTGCCCTCGCAATAACCTTGATAATTAATGTGCTCAGTACTTTTCATCATCTTCGCGGCTTGCTTAATGCCTTCATGACCTTTTATGTCTTCTGAGCCGATATTTAGCAAACAAACTTTTGGACGTTCAATAGATAATGCTTGTCCTGCGACAATGGATCCCATGATGCCAAATTGAAATAGTGTTTCCGCGTCACAGTGAACGTTTGCCCCTAAGTCGAGCAAATAAACGGGTTGTTTCTTTTCGGTGGGTACGGAAGAAATTAAAGCTGGGCGCTTGATACCAGGTAGCATTTTCAATACATAATGTGCCATAAAAAACAAAGCTCCCGTATTACCAGAGCTAACACAGGCTTGAGCTTGGCCTTCTTTAACGAGATCGAGTGCAATACGCATTGAAGAGGCTTTTTTGTTTCGTAAAGCCAAAGCAGGTTCACAGCTATTGGTGACAACTTCTGGGCAATGTTTGATGATCAGGCGAGGATGATTTAATGAATCTAATTTATTTAAGCCATCACGGATAACGACTTCGTTACCACATAGGAGTAGCGTTAAGTTGGGATGCTTATTGACAGCATTGACTGCTGCGGGGATAGATGAACGGGGGCCGTAATCGCCCCCCATCATATCTAACGCTATGGTTAGATGAGTCAGCATAAAGCAATCTCTTATTTAGAAATTACTTTAACGCCTTTGTAGTAACCATCTGCAGTCACGTGGTGACGACGGTGAGTCTCACCTGAAACTTGATCTACAGTTAAAGCTGGTCCACTGATTGCATCGTGTGAACGACGCATGCCACGACGTGCGCGAGACTTTTTGCTTTTTTGTACTGCCATTAGCCTTCTCCTAAGAATCTTTCTTAAGTTGTTTTAAAATTTCAAATGGATTTGGTTTGCTCTCTTGCGATTCTATTTCTCCGAAGCTGGCAGGCTCGTCAGAATAGGCGCATGATGCTTCGTCGTGAGTAGGAACAATTGGAATCGCCAAAATCAATTCGTCTTCTATTAGTTGACGAAGATTGATTTCACCTTCTTCATTTAGCTCCACCACATCGTAGCATTCGGGAAGATCATCCGACTCTGTACCTAATCCAACAGGAGAATAAGCAAAGTCTTGTACCAAATCCAACCCTAATTCATCATTACATCGCTGACAAATAACAGTAAGGTGTGCGCGAATACTTCCGCTAACAACAACTAACCCTTGCTCATCATTTTTGCAATGAATGTTTACCGCTATTTCACCTGATTGATCTTGTACAACTTGCTCTAAACGAGAAAGTTCTTCAAGCTGAACAACTCCGTCATAACTTAAACGACGCTGAGCGGCTCTACAAGGATCAAGGGTGATGGGAATTTTCACCTTTTGCATAGGGGCTGCATCATATAGATAGTTAGTGGCTTAGTCAAAATAAAAATCAAACTTTCCTTTGTTTTTCGCGTTATTGCGCCCTATCCTACCGGCATTGTTAAATTGACCCGTGAGTATTTATGAAAATACCTCTTATTCTAGCCTCAAGTTCACCATTTAGGCAGTCTATTTTAAAAAAACTCAATCTACCCTTTAACAGTTTCTCGCCCAACATTGATGAATCGCCAATGGCTGATGAGTCCGCTGAGCAATTAGTCTTGCGACTGAGCGAATTAAAAGCAAAAAGCGCCAAACAGCATTTTACCAAAGGCCTTGTGATTGGATCAGACCAAGTGGCGCTGCACAATGACGTGATTTTAGGTAAACCACATAACAAGGAAAACGCTATCAAGCAATTATGTCGTTTTAGTGGCGATAAAGTGACATTTTTAACGGGCCTTTGCTTGTATGACATTGAATCTGATACCGCCACGACGATTGTCGAGCCGTTTCACGTACATTTTAAAGTACTCACAAAAGCGCAAATTGAAGCATATTGTGATGCGGAGCAGCCTTATCAATGTGCTGGCAGCTTTAAAAGTGAAGGACTAGGTATTTGCTTGTTCGAAAGGCTCGCGGGAGACGACCCAAACAGTTTGGTTGGTCTCCCTTTGATACGTCTGAACCAGTTACTCGCAGAGCGCGGTTTCGATGTTTTGAGTTTGCAGTCTAACTGCTAACTGAGCATAGTCATTACAAATAGCCAGTGCACAGCTTTGCTTTAACTGCTCGACACTGGCTGCACCACAGCTCATCGCAATCGCATCAATGCCAGCGTTCTCGGCCATTTTCATATCAAGTAAAGAGTCACCGATCATTACAGCATCTTCGGGCTCAATATCTAGCTCGGTCAAAATTTGCAAGATCATATCTGGGTCTGGTTTGGATTTCGCCTCATCTGCCGTACGAGTCGTCACAAAGCAATCTCCTAAGCCCGTTTTTGCAAACATATTTTCAAGCCCTGCTCGGCCTTTGCCTGTTGCCACGGCTAACAGAACACCTTGCGCTTTTAAACTGCGAATATAGTCTTGTGCGCCATCAAAAAGAGGGGTGTCGGTATTATCACCGTACTTATACTGGTGCTGGTACGCTTGCGCAAGTGAAGCCCAGTGTTCTTCGTCGTTTGGAAATAAGGTAGCAACAGCCGTATCTAAAGATAAGCCAATAATTGCAGAAGCCTTTTCATCGCTGGGGATAGCAACCCCCACGCTATGCGCTGCAAGTTTTAGTGTGTTAACGATTTTTGGCACGGAATCCATTACCGTTCCATCCCAATCGAAAATAACTAGCTTATATTGCATTTACTCTTCCCTTAGGGTCTTTAAACAATTCAATAGTGCCTTATCCAAAGGCGCTTCAACATGCACAGTGGTTTCTGTTTTAGGATGTAAAAAGCGCAAATCGTGAGCATGAAGGAACAATCTGCTCAGGCCACGTCCGCGCATCTTTGCATCAAACACCTGATCGCCATATTTATCATCACAGGCGATTGGGTGTCCCTTACATTGGGTATGAACTCGGATCTGATGGGTACGTCCTGTCACAGGTGATGCCTGAACTAAAGTACAGTCATTGAACCGCTCTAACACTCTAAAACGTGTGTGAGACGGTTTACCTTGTTCTTCGTCCACCCGAACCACCCGCTCTCCGGATTGTAAGGTATTCTTACGCAGAGGCTCGGTAACATTTTTTATTTTTGCCGCCCATTCACCACTCACCAATGCCCAGTAGTTCTTTTCCATGGTTTTTTCACGTAGCTGCTCATGCAGCCCTTTTAAAATGGAGCGACGTTTTGAAATAAGCAAACAGCCAGACGTGTCTCTGTCCAAACGATGTACTAACTCTAAGCTCTTTTCATCAGGTCTGAGCACACGTAAAGCTTCAATCAAGCCATAACTCAACCCACTCCCACCGTGTACAGCCATTCCTGAGGGCTTATTTATAACTATCAAATACTTGTCTTCAAATATAATGGCATCTTCCAATGCCGATATCTTATCTAAATTACGTGGCACAAACTCTTCGCGCTCAGCGGTTTTAATTGGCGGAATGCGTACCTGATCATCAATTTGTAAACGATACACCGGTTTTACACGTTTTTTATTTACCCGTACTTCGCCTTTACGCAAAATTTTGTACACAGCACTCTTTGGCACACCTTTTAAATGGGTGACCAAAAAGTTATCAACCCTTTGACCCTCTTGATCTTCGGTAATGGTAACGAAGCTAACTTTTAAACCGGACTTTTCTGACATTGCCTAATCACTGATTTGAGTAATAATTTAGTTGCTATCACGAGGGTATTAGTGGGATAATCGGCTCGCAATTTTGCGAAACCGCTTTTTTAATCGCAAAATACTAATCGTGAAGCACATCATGGGTGTCAGATCATACAGATTGAAGCTGGGATTTCCAAAGCTTTTGTCACACCCGAACAAACACGTGCGTTTAGCCCCTTACGATGCGCGTAATAGATCGTAAGTGAGATTAAGCACGATTAAAAACAGAAAAAGCAAGAAATAAATATATTTGTCTGATAGTTAGCAACGCCGAGCCATTTAGCCCGTGCGAAAACCAAATGCAAATGCATCGCCCAATACAGAGCAGAGTTTGGCAAAATCCAAATCTGGTATTGCAAGGCAGGTTACTGTGAAATGTTCTTAATTTTCCCCAGTCGTGAGACTGCATTAAAACCAATGGAACACTAAATTGGCTCCCGCTGAGACAGTCAGGCTCGACTAAATTTGAAAGTAGAGTAACAATATGAAACGTATGCTGATCAATGCCACGCAGCAAGAAGAAATGCGCGTAGCACTGGTTGACGGCCAAAGGCTATACGATCTTGATATCGAAAGCCCAGGTCACGAACAGAAAAAAGCCAATATATACAAGGGTAAAATTACCCGCATCGAACCCTCTTTAGAAGCCGCCTTCGTTGATTATGGTGCCGAGCGCCACGGTTTCCTTCCTCTTAAAGAAATAGCCAAAACATACTTCCCCAATGGTTATACCTTCAATGGTCGTCCAAATATCAAGGATGTCATTAGAGAAGGTCAGGAAGTTATCGTTCAGGTCGATAAAGAAGAACGTGGTCAAAAAGGCGCCGCATTAACGACCTTTATCAGCGTTGCTGGTAGTTATTTGGTGTTAATGCCGAACAACCCTCGAGCTGGCGGTATTTCTCGTCGCATTGAGGGTGATGAGCGCATTGAACTTAAAGAAGCTTTGAGCCGTTTAGAATTACCTAAAGGTATGGGACTTATCGTTCGTACCGCAGGTGTAGGCAAGTCGTACGAAGAACTTGAATACGACCTCAAGGCCCTGCTAGTACACTGGCAAGCCATTCAAGAAGCCGCTAACAGTGGCAAGGCTCCGTTCTTAATTCATCAGGAAAGTAACGTTATTTTCCGCGCAATTCGTGATTATTTACGTCGTGATATCGGCGAAATTCTTATCGATAAGGCCCGCGTGTTTGAAGAGGCAAAAGCACATATCGAACGTTTTAGACCCGATTTCATGAGTCGTGTTAAGCTTTACCAAAACGATGTGCCACTATTCACACACTACCAAATTGAAAGTCAGATTGAATCCGCTTTCCAACGTGAAGTAAGACTACCTTCAGGTGGTTCTATTGTTATTGATCCTACCGAAGCATTAACCTCTATCGACATCAACTCCTCTAAAGCAACTAAAGGTGGTGATATCGAAGAGACTGCGCTAAACACTAACTTAGAAGCGGCAGATGAAATTGCTCGCCAGTTACGTCTACGTGACTTAGGCGGTTTGATAGTTATCGATTTTATCGATATGACACCGCCGCGCCACCAGCGAGAAGTTGAAAACCGTTTGAAAGATGCTGTTCGCCCTGACCGAGCACGTGTACAGATCGGCAAAATTTCACGTTTTGGCCTATTAGAGATGTCACGACAGCGATTACGTCCAAGCCTTGGTGAAGCGAGTCAGCATTCTTGCCCTCGTTGTAGCGGACAAGGAACGATACGCTCGAATGAGTCAATTGCCCTATCGATTTTACGTTTAATTGAAGAAGAAGCGATTAAAGACAATACAGCACAAGTCAATGCACAAGTGCCTGTAGCGGTTGGCGCTTTCCTCTTAAACGAGAAGCGAAAATCTGTACACCGTATTGAAAAGCGTCACAACTGTGATGTGGTGATAATTCCAAATCAGCATATGGAAACCCCACATTACGAAGTATTGCGCCTACGTAAAGATGAAACATCACAAGCAGCAAGTTATGAGCAAATAACAGTACCTGAGCCAGAAGCGCTTGATGTCTCTCGTACCCTTGCAGTTGTGAAAGAAGAGCCTGTGCTTAAAGGTGTGGTTATGCCTACAGCCCCTGCTCCAGCACCAGTTGCTGAAAAACCTGCCAAACCTGTTGCTACCAAGTCTGAACCTGGACTTCTAACGAAAATTGGTAATTGGTTGAAAGGCTTATTTAGTTCTGTATCTGAAGAGAAAGAAACAGAGAAAGAACAAGAGAAGAAGAAATCGTCTGAGCACAGGTCGCGTCGCGATAATGATAATCGCCGTCGTGGTCAAAACCGTCGCCGTAGTAATACAAAGAAAAGAGACGATCAAACGTCAAGCGGTAATACAGAGCAAGAAACTCGTAGTTCAGATAACCGCACAGCAAATGACAACCGTGAGAAAGGCGAAGGTCGTAATAAACGCCGCCGTCAAAATCAACGTAAGCGTAATGACACCAACAAGTCAGACACGCAAAGTCAAAGTGAGTCTCTGAACGTTGAAAAAGTCGACAAGCCAGAAAACGTTGAAGTAGAAGCTAAAGAAGTCAAGGTTAAACCTCGTCGCCAACGCCGTAACTTACGTAAAAAAGTACGCTTAGACGATCAAGTTGATGCGAGTAATGCGGTTAAAGAAGACAGCACTACTACAACACAAGATGTAAAAGCGCAGGAAAACACGACTGCACCATCAGTATCGAGTGAATTAGAGCACGCAACTGAATCTTCACAAGCTGAAGTGAATGCGTCTCAAACTAACGAGACTGTGACTCAAAATGTAGCGGAGCAAGATAAACCTGTTGCAGCAAACGAGTCTAATGAGCAAGTAGTAGAAAAAGATGATGAGTCGAAAGAAGATGCGCCAAGAACACGCTCTCGTCGCTCTCCTCGTCACCTTCGCGCTGCGGGTCAACGTCGTCGTAAACCTGAAGGCGACAAAGAAGCGGAGCCAGCATTTATACCCGTTGCTGACCAAGCCGCAGCTGAGTATGAAGCGCAATTAAAGGCACAAGAACAGCAAACGTCTGCACATACTGATGTAGCTATTACTGCTGAAACAGAAGTAGATGCAAAACAACAAGCAGCTCAAGATGATGCAGCCGTTGATACAGTCTCTGTAGACGAAGCCACTGAACAGCACTCTGTAGTACAGGAAACTGATAGTGCAGCTGGCGAAACGGATGTTGAAACACAGCCGAAAGAACCAGTAGCTGAAACAAACGTTGAAATGCAGGCCAGTGATACGGTAGAAGCTGATGTTGAAACACCAGCAACTGATGCAGCTGCTGATACTGTAGAAACAGCTGTTGAAACACCAGCAACTGATGTAGCTGCTGATACTGTAGAAACAGCTGTTGAAACACCAGCAACAGATGTGGCTGCTGATACTGTAGAAACAGCTATTGAAACACCAGCAACTGATGTGGCTGCTGATACTGTAGAAACAGATGTTGAAACACCAGTAACTGAATCAACAGAATCTGAAGTTGAAACCAGCACGCAGAGCGCAGAGCCTACTGTTGATACCTCTGATACAGGAGAGCCAGAAGCAACTGTGCCAGAAATTGTGGAGCCTAAACAAGCCCCACTCAGTCAAGGTGCTAAAGCCATAGAGAAAGCTCGCGTACGCTACACCAACACCGCGAGTTCACCAATGACAAAAGCCTCAAGTGTAGAAGAAGCTCAAGAGGTAATCACACCTTCCGCTATGCCTCATGAGGCACGCGAAGTGGTGGCTAACTCTGGTTTATCTGCCGGTTCAAAAGCACCAACAGGCAAAGCAAGCTCTGCGATGGCCTCGACCATGGCAGCTTCATCGGCAATGCCCTCTGAAGCGCAAGCTAGCCACGCTGAATAGCAATATTCAAAAATGAAAAAGGCCGCATTAGCGGCCTTTTTGCTTTACAAAATAGTGAAACTCACAAGTTTATTAAAGTCTCCATACAAAGGAATTATGAGCTTGTTCGCAATATAGAAATTTGACTTTACATTTATTTACAGTGGGGTATGTACCTCAACACCTTGTTTATTATTTCCTTTTTCGCAATTCTCACTCAAAACATCAGTGTTCCACTAACAGCACCATTCCAAGAGTCTATTATTTAGTGTAAAATTCCACCAAAATGGAGATTTTGCGGGAAAAGTGCATTAAATACTGTCGCTTAAGTCATTATCGACACCTCCCTAAAGTCAGTAAAAACACACCTTTAACTGCTCTTCTTAGCAGTAAATTTGGAATATTTAAGTTATGTTTGATCATTTGAATACAAACAAAAGGCTTGTTTGTATCGCGGTGGCTATGTCACTACTTAGTGCATGTGGCGGTGGAGAGTCCGGCTCAACAAAACCAACTCCTGATGTGGGGACAGATAAAGTTACAGAAATTAGCTATCCTATTCATGGGGTTGCGGTAAAAGGGCCGCTAAAGTTTGCGGACGTTAAAATATATCAGTTCGATAAACTATCACCCAATGGTCTAGGTAAACTACTCGGGACAGCTGAAACAGATAGTACCGCAAAGATCAAAAGCTTATCGCTAAAAGGTGAACTACAAGACTTTTTTATCATCGAGTACACGGCTAATGAGCTAACTGTTGATATTACTACAGGGCAAGCGCCTGTTTTTAACGTGTTGCGTGGTATTTTTAGTGCAGAACAAATCAAAGCAAACCAGCCATTGTATGCAACACCACTATCAACATTAACAGTCAAACTTGCTCTACATAAAACTGTATCTGGGTTGAGTACTTCTCAAGCTATTGACGCAGCAGAAAAGGAAGTAAAGTCCCTTTTTGCATTCGGTATGGATAGCAATGTCAGTCTGTTGACTACACCTCCGCTATTAACGGACGCTACCGTAGAAAATGTTCAACAGCGTAACACTTGGTACGTGCGAACTATCAATGAGATAAACGCCGCATTAGTACATCAATTGCATCTTACTATTGCAGATGAGCAACTCTCTGTTGACCACTTACTTGATGAACTCGTTTCTGACGTAAAAGATGGTAAGTTAGATGCTCAATCGAATACTGATACCCTCTCGTACGACGAAGACAGTATTTCGGTATTACTAACGCCCGTTCATGCTCTTAATATACCTAGCACTGAGATACTGCTAGTTTCGGAGCTAAGTCGTGTCATGGTAGAAGAAACCACCACCACTGGTTATAGCACAGTAGATACATCTGCAATGAGTAGTTCAGAGCTGGTGCTAAACAATGCTCATATCTTAATGAACATTGACATTGATGGTGATGGTATCAACAATGTTGACGATCTAGACAATGACAATGACGGAATCATCGACACTGATGATACGGATGATGATAACGATGGTTATGGCGACACGCTAGACGCATTCCCGTTCGATCCTACCGAATGGTTAGATACAGACTCAGATGGATTAGGTAACAATGCAGATTCAGATGATGATAATGACGGCGTTAATGATGAAGACGATGTTTTCCCTCTCAATGGCAGTGAGTGGCTAGATACCGATAATGATGGTATAGGTAACAACTCTGACACAGATGATGACAACGATGGTTATGACGATGCCACCGACTCATTTCCGTTAAACCCTTCCGAGTGGTTTGATACAGATTTAGATGGTATCGGTAACAATGCTGATACAGATGATGATAACGATGGTCATGAAGACACGAATGACGCCTTTCCTTTGAATGCTCAAGAGTGGCTGGACACTGATGGAGATGGGATCGGCAATAACGCTGATGCTGACGACGACAACGACAATGTGCCTGATTCAACAGATGCATTCCCCACAGACCCTAATGAGCAATTAGACACCGACAATGACGGTGTAGGTAACAATGCTGATCCTGATGATGATAATGACGGTTTCCATGACGATCAAGATGCTTTTCCTTTAAACAGTCAGGAGTGGATCGACACAGATCTAGATGGTATTGGCAACAATGCCGATACCGATGATGATAACGACGGTGTTGTTGATAGCCAAGATGCATTCCCGCTCAACCCTTCAGAGTCACATGACGCAGATGGCGATGGTGTTGGTAATAACCAAGACCCGGACGATGATAATGATGGTCAACCAGATACGGAAGACCATATACAATTGAATGGTGCCGAGAGTAGTTATGCGACAGGTGAGTTTATCAATCTTAGGATCAAAGGCTTTGGAAAATATTTCGAGGTACTGTCGGCAAGTAATGGTTGGCATGTTACGTATTATACCTACGATAAAGCATCTCCAGAGAATCATATTCAGCGCTATATAAATGAAGGCTACTACAACGGTGTCTATGACTCCGATACTAAGGAATGGGTCGTCTCATTCCCTGCTGTTGAATATTCTGGTAATTTCGAAACACAGGTCACTTTGTATTGCTCAAGACCTGATAGCATCTGTGGTGGCCAATACAACTCTAATGGCTGGCAACAAAACATTTCTTACACCGTAGAATGCACATCTGGGGACAACTGCGAATATTTGCCAGAGCCAGAGCCAGAGTCTGCTGTGAACATCTCAGATAGTGAAGAGTCTTCACAAGCCTCGTCATTATTTACACGTCGCAATGGTGATGTACTGGCACTGTACGTTTCAGGTATAGCTAATAGGCATGCAGTGGTCAGCACTTCAACGGACGATGGCCAAACATGGCCTCTAAGTTCATCACCAACATCTCCATACTCCGAGAACACGAGCAGTGAAAGTTGGCTTTTTGTATGAAGACTCTAACAATAACTTGTTTTTGACCACTAGATGTAATGCGTCATCTATATGTGTCTTTAAGTATGACAGTGGCACCACATGGTACGAACTATCTGAGATAGATTTTTCTGAGTACAAAACGTGTAATGACAACCATGAATGTTTCCAACATCCTTTCTTAACAGGTTCAATGCTTCAACTACCAAGTGGCAAGTACATCCTCAGTTTTACAGCTTCACTGGGCGAAGACTATGAAGATCGCAATGTCTATATTAGAACCTCGTATAATCTTAGAAGTTGGACTGAGCCAAAACAAGTTGGAGGCTACCAAGGTTCTGACAGCAAAGTGCGCACAATTCTATTGCCAGATAATAGAGTACTCATGACCTATTACTCTAGTGAGCATCAGTCTATGATCGTTTCGATTTCCAATGATGGAGAAAATTTCGAAGAGATCCAGAGATTTCCAACTAGTTTCGTGTTTGGTGTATCATTGATCGAACATAATGGTGCCGTAAGGTTGTTCTATACAAATTCTTCTAAAATTCTCTATACAAGAAAATTCGAACAAGATGATCGTTTTTCCAGTAAAGTTAATGTTAGATATGTCGACTCTTTTGAGCCGCATGTCACTGAACTTTCTGATGGGACACTTGGCATTATATACAGCAAAGATCTCAACGAGCAACGAGATGTCTTTTTTGAAAACATAGGCAAAATACAGAACTAAACTTCATAAAAAACCGGGCTATTAAGCCCGGTTTCTTATTATTTTACGTAATGCACGAGTAAAAATAGCTTTTGCTATTAAACTTAAATTTCCTGATAAAGCGGCTCTCGCTCAAGGACTCGTTTGAGGTAATGCTTAGTTTCGTCGTAGGGTAAACCACTCTCGAGCGCTTCTAACACTCGCTCAGGCGTCATAGAATTAATAATACGACTGGCGTTGCGAATATTTCTCGAACCATCGCTGTTAAACACTCTGGCCACGTTGCCTGCTCCGGTATTATATGCTGCTATCATGCAGTACTTACGGCTCAATGGATCATTAATATGCTTTAAGTAACGCTTATCTAGTATATGAAGATATGCTGTTCCCGCTTCGATGTTATTGTCTTCTATATATAAATAAGTGCTGGGCATAGGTTCATCGCGACTGTATAAAAAGCGGTTAACATCGACACCTGCACTGGTAGGTACAATTTGCATAAGTCCATATGCTGGGATTGCTGACTTAGCTAAAGGGTTAAAATGACTCTCAGTATGCATGACCGAAAAAACAAGGCTCGGGACAATGTCAAATCGTTTGCTTTGCTTTGCTACCGTACTGATATAAGTTTGAGCTCTGGCAGGACGCTTAGTGTGCTCAGGTAATTTAAAGGTAAATTCACTCACCTTTTCTTTGTTTGGCGTCGTTTTTGCTAACTCTCTAATATTCGTTTTTAAACGTTCAAGACGCTTAGTCTTCAACCGCTCTAACTGTTGGCGTTTCTGTTTGAGCAGCAGTTTTGCTTCTTCTTCTTGCTCAGGTTCTGTAGGCTGTGCGAGCTTGTCATCAAGTTGACGTTCTACCAGCTGGATCTGCTGTTGAGTTTGCTTCTTGATTTGCTGCTTGGCTTGAAGTAGAGATTTAGCCCTACGACTATTATCTATCTCATATTCAGTCACGGGTTTGAAATCAGCTTGCTTTATCTGAGTAATAAAATCCCCAAAGAATACCTCTAGTACTGCATTGTCAACAGCTGGTAAAAGCTGCTGAAACTCTCGGTAGGCATCTTCAGGTGTCAGCTTTAGATCATCGGAGTGACGCAGACTAACGGTAAGAGTGTTGCTTTCAAAATCAATATTTAGTCGTGCATTATTTTCTTGATTGTAATGTACGAAACGCGCTTGCTCTGAAATTTGCGCTTCACCCCAGCTAGATATCAGCTCATTCCTAAACTCATCGAATTCAGCGAAGTGTAGCTCAACAAAGTCACTAAATTGCTGTATATGATTGGATTTGAATTGCTCAAATTCATCCTTGGCAGTTGTGTTTTGATAGCTGCTTTGCCATTGCGACATTGCCTCATTCAACTCACTAAATAACAGTGATTGAGTCGCAAACGTCGGTTCACTTATGGTCGCCAAAGTGGCGTATCCGATGGCACCAAGCATGAGAGTTTTTTTCACCATTGCCGCTCCTTTTATAGCAATAATGACCACCGAGGGATGACACGCAAACGATACGATCAGTTGCAGTTGCGCGTCCCCATGAGTTTGACTTAATTGGTCAAACGTTCGATCTCTTTTTCTAAGTCTTGCTCAGCTTTAAACGCTTTAAATTCTTGATACAAGAACTGCTCATCGCGTGGGTCGATAGAAGGCTTCGCTGTTTTAATCAAATCTTTAAACAATGTTTTGGTCAACTCGGGTGATAAAGTAGTTAGTGCACAAAAATAATCTTTTCCTGCGATATCAACCACATCTGCTTTTACTACGCGAGAGCCATTGAGTGTTTGCTTGGTGAGCTGCTTTGATACCGAGCTGAATGTACTGCCTACCGTCATAGCCTCGTTAGCATCAGTTCGATTCGCAAACGTTTTGTCTAGGCCTTCAATTCGCACTTCTATTTGCTGTGCTAAAGCCAAACGAGCGTTTGCTACAGCCATTTTTTGATCAACTGAAATATTACCTGAATATTTAATGCAATCCGCCGCGGCAATACCATTTTCAACGACTGGGTTAAGCACCCAATCTGGAATATTCACTCTTGAGCTTGATGCACTGTCGTCTTTTGTAGAACTACAGGCTGATAGCATCCCAGCAAGTACAAGTGTCGTGATCAGTGGTTTAATTTTCATTTTCTTTCCTTTTGGCCCGAAGTGTTTACTATGGTCTAATCTAGCAGACAATAATGTACCTAACAGTAATAAATTGTAAAAACGATTTTTAACAATTTATTGCTTTTCAAATGCTTTGTGTTTATTTAAGTTAACTACAGTATTTGTTCAAATCGTCTCTTTACGACTAAACATAGGATGTGTCATTGGGTGCCCGCATTAAAAAAGCTGTAACATTGTTTATCATTTTGGTTCAAACTTCCTTACTCGGTGCATGTAGCATTACACAGTTTAACCAGCTTTCCCCCGCTCAACTTGCGCAACAAGGAAATTTTGTACAGGCTAAACAAAACGTTACTCAAAGTTACAATAAAAACGGTAACGATAGACTACTGTACCATCTTGAGATGGCGAGTCTATTGCAACTAGAGAAAAACTACTTACAAAGCAACGAGCAACTCGCACTTGCCCTCACATTGATTGAGTCTTTTTACACACAAAGCATTTCCGAATTGGCATTAGTACAGTTTAGCGGCCCGACTTATTCTACCTATAAAGGCAAAGCTTTTTATCTGCCGCAAATTCATATCATGAAAGCGCTCAACTATAATGCACTGGCAAAGCTTCACCCCGACAACTCTGAGCATTACTATGACGCTGCGCTTGTCGAAATGCGCCAGTTAGACGTTTTTTTGAGCCAGCTAAAAGAACAAACAGGTGGATACGATAAAGAGCAGCATGACGACTTTCTCGCGAAAAAAGTTTATCAGATCCTCAAACCCATTTTCGCACCAACCGATTTATTAGAAAACATCGACTATAAAGATGACGCATTTGCTCATTTTCTTAGTGGCGTATTATTTGAACAAAGCGGTGAGTGGGACTCGGCTCGCCTGCAGTATGAACGAGCGATGTTCATGTACGAAAATGGATTTGCAAAACAATACAAACTACCTGAACAAATATCTGAACAGGCCCGCTTTGGACTAATCCGCATGATGCGCAAAGCCGGTGGTTATGACAATGAGTTACGAGCGTTTGAGCCAACACGCGACGATGAGGCTAAGCAAAGTGCCAATGTAACACTAGTACAAAATATTGGGATAGCGCCAAAGCGAAAGCAACTGAACTTGATGTTACGGGCTAACACCGAGTCAAAAGCATTGGTAATGACCCCGATTCTCCTTGGAAACTATAAAGAACGACAGGCTCAAATGCGTTGGTTCCAGATGCTGCATGCAGATACAAGCCTATTTGATATGATGCAAAACTATATGCTAGGAGATTTGGGGGATGTTGCGATGGGGGCCCTCACCAAACGCTTGCCTTTAGGGCCGCTTTGGGATGATGCAGTTAGGTTGGGTATCGTTGACGCACTGCAGTTTGGTGCCAGAATCTCTGTTACTTATCTTGAGCCGCTGGACAACCAAGTGAAATATAGTGAAGTTTGGCTCAATGGTCAGCCTATAACGACCTTACTCCCCTATCATTCGGTAAGCTTGCTCACATTACAAGATGCGCTAAAACAGGCAAATGCCGAGATCCACTCAGCGCTTAGCAGAGAAATTATCAAAGCATTATCTGCTCGCAAGGCACTACATAAAGCCGGATTAGAACAAAATAACCTACTAGGGAACCTAGCCAAACTCACGACTACGGTAGTCAATGCGATTACGGCTTCCGCTGATACTAGACAATGGCAAACATTGCCAGCAGAGATACGTGTTGCACAGATATCACTACCGCCGGGTGAACATGACGTAACAATTAAAACCTATTTTCGCTCAGGACATGTTGTAGAACAAAGTGAACATATCACCGCTAACAATGTCATGAGCCTTTGGCATACTCGCACCTTTGCCAATGCACCGAATGAGCAAACCTCACTCACCAACTCAACTTTGAATATGGAATAATGGTATGAAATACAATCGCAAATTACTGAAACTAGTCCCTTTTGCGGTGATCTCGACACTTGCACTGAGTGCCTGTCAAAGCACCAAAGTACAACGAATAGATGCAAATCAAGAAGTGGCGTTGTCGGATAAATGGAATGGTAAAGATTCTCAGCTAGTGTCCGAAGCGATGGTCAGCGATATGTTGAGCTTCCCTTGGGTTAATGATCATCTTAAAAAAGAAGGTACTCGCCCCGCTATCATCATCCAGTCTATTCGCAATAAATCGCATCAACATATCGCGGTGGATACATTTTTGAATGACCTAAAACGCGCTATCTTACGTTCTGGGCAAGCTGATTTTGTTGCTAATAAAGAGATCAGAGAAGAAATTAGAGACGAGCGAAAAGATCAAGAACTCAATGCCAGTTTAGAGACACAGAATGAGATGGGACAGGAGCAAGGCGCTGATTATGCGCTATCGGGCACTATCAATTCTTTTGTAGACCAGCAAGGTGGCACGCGTGTTACGTTCTATCAAGTGGATTTGCGTCTTATCGATATGACCAGCAACCGTGAAGTATGGAATGGTCAGAAAAAAATTCAAAAACTGCAAGAGCGATCAGGTTATGGTTTCTAAACTAACAGGCATATTATGCATTGGCGCTTTACTACTCAGTGGCTGCCAAAGCACTGCTCAAACGCCCACTACAGCGACTAAGCCTGCATGGCTGACGACCACCCCAAGCTCTGATTATCTGATCTATGGTGTTGGTTATGCCGATAGTGTTGGAGACATGCAAAACGCAAAACTTGCTGCCCAAGAGTCTGCCCGATTGGCTTTGGCTAAGCAGCTCAATGTCACTATTTCTGCGCACACTACAGTTTCACAATCGGCAACCGAAAAATCGATGCAATATCATGTGGATGAATTGATCAGTAGCCAAGTTCCTAACATTTTATTGCAAGGTGTGAAGATTGAAGACGAGTTTTGGCAAAATAACACCGCTTATGCCTTAGCTTCGTTTAATCGCACTGAGGCTATTATGCAAACAGAGTTGAGTATCAACGCTGTTGATGAAGAAATCATGCAAATTTCATTATCGGATAATAGCAAATCACAGCGCCTTAAACAGGCTATCTCTGTGCGTACGCTCGCGATAAAAAGGCAAAAGCTAAATGACTATTTGCAAATGTTACAAAGTCCTAAGCTCCCTTTGCCTACAGATGTTCTATCAAAACTTTCACGCAGCGCTCAAGTGCTCAATACCCTAAGTTTTAGTATCGTCGCCGACTCTTCTGAACACGAAAATATCCGGGATCTCATGGCCAGCTCCTTAACAAGTAATGGTATTCAAATAAGTCAAAGTGACGCAGATTTTGAACTGGCTTTTCGCGTCAATTGGCAACAAATAGTCAAATCTGGCACCCACTACAGCATTGCGGAAAGCTTTATGGTGGTTAAGGAGCAAGGTATGGAAAAAGCGCATTTCAATGATAAGGTGAAAGCGGCTTCTTCATATGCTCAAACGGCTAGAAACAACGCTATGCAAAAACTCGCTGACAAACTGTCAGAACAACTTGCGCATTTTATCGTCTACGGCGGCATATAGCCGCTCGCCACTGAAAAATCTTTAATGCCGCAGGTTAAGCTCTGCGGCACTATTTCCTAACAAGACTTATTCACTTTCCTCGTAAAAGCGTTGTAACTGATCTTTCAGGTTCGGTGGGATCCCTTTAATCGTCAAGGTGTCGTTGCGGGCATCATAAATAACTCTCTCACCCAAATGTTTGCGCTCAAATCCTACACTCACGCCACCGCCCAAACCTGAAAACTTCACCATAGTGCTAACTGTTTTCTTGTCTACGGGGAAAGACTCTGCAAGATCGTAACCTTGATCCTTGTAAAAATCTTCAAAAGGCGAATCCGAGGACTTAGATAATGTTTCAGATAAAGATTCAATATTTGCGTCTTCCCCAGAAGCTACACAGTCATTACAATAGTCAAAGACTTCTTTGCGCAAGGTATCCTTTTCTTGCTTGTTAAACTGCTGCTCGCTTAAATAGTCTTCCACCGCATTAAGCATCACTTGTGATTGTTGTTTGGGATCGATCCCCTCTTCACAACCTAAAAAGTCTAAGAAAAAGTCAGCAACTTTGCGCCCAGCTCGACCTTTGATGAAAGAGATATAACGGGCATCATCTGGCTGTGTATCCCACGCAGTTAAATCCACTCGTGCGGCGAGTTGCATGCGTGAAATATCTAAGTGTCGAGAAGCCGACAAATCCAGTTCTGAGTTAATCGAATAATGTTCCTTAATATTGATTAATGCGATGAGGACGTAGTCTGTCGCTACATATTGGTAGTGACAAAACACTAGGTAGCCTACTTCATTAAAAGCATATTTATTAAGTTCTTCTTTTAAAACTTCTGTGGCTTGTTGTGTAAAATGCCAAAACCCTAGTTCATTATTTCGATAGCTCTGCATAGCAGCAGAAACTTGGCTGTTTTTTTCACCACTAAATGCGCAGTACCCCTTACCTGGTTTGCCATTGTAAGCATGGTGTAACTGTTCGATGAATACATTAACTTTTTCGTTAACTTGCATTTCATCTTCACGTAAATGGATCTGCGTATCTTCATCGTGCTTGTCGACATAATGTACAACTAGCTTATTCACCTCTATGCTCATGTTTGTTTTTCACGCCTCTGGTGTTAAAATGAAAAAATTATAACTCTTTAATATTGAACCAACTGATGCCTATCCAATCTAAATATTCCAACGAACAAGTTGAACAAATTGTTGACCAACTAATTGATGTGCTCACCTCAGCGCAGGCACCGGTTGATTTGAGTCTTATGTGTTTGGGAAATTCTATCACGCATATTTTAAAAGAACATGTGCCTGAGGCGAAAAGACAATCAGTTGCGCAAAACTTCTCTAAAGCGCTCGTACAATCGGTAAAATAACTGGATGAATTTAACCCCACAAAGCCCATTTTCTTCTAAAGCGAGCCAACTTCTTAGTTGGGGGCACTGGTTTACCTTTGCTAACATTGGCTTAGTCTTACTGATCAGTATCAGCTATTTACTTGCAGATAAGCCACCAGCTTCTGCGCTGGGCGGTTTTTACATGCTGATTACTTGGTTAAGTCATACCAGCTTTATTACGTTTTGTGCCTTTGTTTTAACCATTTTCCCTCTGAGTCTCGTATTTCCTTATCCGAGACATATAAGAGGTATGGCGGCACTACTGGCTACTGGTGGGATTTCCATTCTCTCGCTTGATGCTTTTGTGTATTTTCAGCTTGGCTATCATTTGAACATTCAAGCATTACCAGAAATCATATCGTTACTATGGGGCAAGTTTAGCGGCTCACCTTTAATTGTCACCATGTTAGTGGTTGGTTTTATTTTAGCGGTGTTTGTATTTGAGTTACTTGCGGGTAATCGTGCTTGGCGGCATTTAGCCGAATTAAAAGGATACCGATTTCCAAGATATGCGACGGCTATTCTCGTCAGCTGCTTTGCTGCTAGCCATAGTATCCATATCTGGGCTGATGCCAATGCCTATTTTGATGTTACTAAACAAGACAATATACTCCCGCTGTCATACCCGACCACAGCAAAAACATTGCTGGCTCGTCATGACTTATTAGACATCAAACAGTACGAACAAGCGCGAGATATCAGCCTAGCAAAGGCACACAGCCAATTTACATTTAATAAGCCATTACCACAATGTCAGCCACAAAGCACTGTGTCTGCAACGATTGTTGTATTTGAGCAACAGTCAGAACTTGCTGCTTTTGCTGACAAACATCAGCTACAGCCAACAGCCCAATTACTACAGCCCTCAAATCATGAAGATGCCATTTTTAATCTGGTTTACGGGCTACCTGCTTATTATAAATCAGCGATGTCCCAAGATTCACTTCCTCCTTGGAGCTCTGAAGCTCAACTTGTTAGTGTAATGGGCCTGAGTTTAATTGCTGATATGGACGTTACAGACGCTCCGATTAAAATTATTGCCGCTGATCAGTTCGATGAAGAAAAAAATATTGAGGGCCCTGTTATTGCGTTTTCCTTAGCACCTCACAGTACCGATGTTGTATACAATAGTGTGTTCTATAGCAACTACTTCGATTCTTCTGATTTACTGACGTTTAAGCAATTGCACGACATCACATACACACTTGTTGCAGATCATTTAAATTGTCCTCAACTTGCTACCAGCTCAATGCTAGGTAGAGATCTCAAACACTCTAACAGTAACGAAGGGGTTAACTATACCCAAGGTGTGCTCGTTGCTTTTCGTAAAGACCGTATAACACTCGTGAGTCAAGACGGTAGTTATAAGAACGTTTCTGGCACTGAAGGATTTGCAATTGATCAGAAGTTGGATATTCCATTTTTAATCAATAATATCAAAGTATTGAAAACGTTTTCACCGCAGAAACATACTCCGTAATTTGCCATTTCTTAATGTTTGTCTATCTTTGTGTTAGGAGATTACAACAAAAGGAAAACCTATGACACGCGGTATATTTGTTCTGGCATTATTACTTTCCCTTCCAAGCCACGCTAAAACGATAGTTAACTATTACAAATGTGTCACTGAACGAGGAACTGTCTACAGTCAGTTTCCTTGCGCGCGTAATGGCACTCAACATACTCTAACCAACATAGATCCAGAATCAAATTCATCCGCTGACCAGCATTACAAAACGCTCAATAAGCTTGAGAAGAAGCAGATCATTCGTAATCTAAAAAATGAGTTAAGAGCGAAAAAACACGAGGCGGCCATTTTAACTCGTGAACGAGATCAAGACACCCGCAATCAACAATTGAGGGTCAATCGCATTATGGATGACAACGAGCGCAAAGCAACACTGGATGATATCAAGCGCCAGCTCAAAGCGATCAACAAAGACTACCATAAGCAGGCTAGAAAGCTGAACAAACAGATCGCTCAGTTAGAAAAGAAACTAAAGCGTTATGAATGAGTGACACGCGAGCTAAAAAGCGCTAACCTACCTAGAGGTCTTACCACTTAGGGTGTTAGAGTGCATTCTTTTACCATTGCAGAGCTGATTCTGGCTGGATTTACCGAGCATTATCAGCGTTTTCAAAGCATTACAAAACTGACTGGGCAAGCATTTTCACAACAGGACTGGTCGCAAATTCAGCAAATAAGTAAGTCCAGAATCAGTCATTATGACCAACGAGTTGAAGAAACCGTTGACCGTCTTAAAGCGTCACTCACCTGCACTAAGCTCAACGAGCCTCTTTGGTATCAAATTAAACAAGACTACTTAGAACTACTCAGCTACCACCCTCAGGCCGAGCTGGCCGAAACCTTTTACAATTCCGTTTTTTGCCGACTGTTCCACCGCCGCTATTTCAATAATGACTTCATCTTTGTGGAAACCACGCTAAAAGATGCGCCAGCGCTGCCCGTTGAGGCTGAATACCGTAGCTATTTTCCAGTTGTATCTGGGCTAAAACCAACCATAAAACAGATTATCAAACATATTGACTTCAAGTGTGACTTTCAGAATTTAGATAAAGACATCAAACTATTAATGAAAGCCTTTATCCGCCAAGCACCAGACACACACCACCGAAGTCATATGATGCGCTTTGATATACTACAAGCTCCATTTTATCGGAACAAAGGTGCATATATCATTGGTCGTGTCGTTTCAAAAAGTGGTATACAGCCATTTATTATTTCGGTGCTTCACCACCGCAAAGGAGGTTTATGCATTGATGCCTTGTTAACCAATTCATCGCAAATGAGGGTGATCTTTGGGTTTGCCCGAGCCTATTTTATGGTGGAAACGCATGCTCCTTCTGCTCTGGTTCGCTTCTTGAATCAACTCATGCCTAATAAGACACCGGCTGAGCTTTACAATGCCATTGGTTTTCACAAACAAGGAAAGACCGAGTTCTACAGAGAGTTCCTGCACCACTTAGACAACAGCCAAGATCTATTTACCATTGCTCCTGGCACCCCTGGGATGGTAATGATGGTATTTACCCTTGAAAACTTTCCTTATGTATTCAAAGTGATAAAAGACAAGTTTTCCGAAAGTAAACCTTTTGGACGAGATACCGTATTGGCGCGCTATCAGTTGGTTAAGAACCATGACCGTGTCGGTCGAATGGCTGACACGATTGAGTATTCAAATGTTGTTATTCCTAAATCCCGTATTGCTCCTGAGCTATTAACTCAACTACGCAACACTATCTCTGAGAGCTTATTAGAAGAAGACGATACATTAGTTATCAAACATTTGTATATTGAGCGACGTATGACACCTTTGAATTTATACTTGCACAATGCCACAGCAGAGCAAACCGAGGTCGTCATGAAGGATTATGGTAATGCTATCAAGGAAATGCTTCAGGCAAATATTTTTCCCGGTGACATGCTGTTAAAAAATTTCGGTGTCAGTAAACATTTAAGAGTGATTTTTTATGATTATGATGAGGTTCAGTATCTTACCGATATGAATTTTAGGGACATGCCGAAAACCGATTTGACCGACCTATATTCAGGTATTGATGAACATTCGGCCGCACCACAAGACGTATTTCCAGAGCAACTGTGTACATTTGTTCTCACAAACCCTACACTCAGGTCCATATTTGAAAAAGCTCATCCCGAGCTTTTATCAGCGAGTTACTGGCAACAAGCACAGCTAGATGTTAAAAATAAGGTTGTAAAACATATATTTCCTTATCCACAAGAGCAGCGCTTTATCCACTTAGATAAAACCATAAAGGAACGCCATGAACATTAGTAAAATTGACCTAAACCTATTAGTTTATCTAGATACCCTACTGCGCGAATGCAATGTTACTCGAGCTGCGAATCAGCTAAGTATCACTCAACCTGCGATGAGTAATGGACTAAAAAGGTTGCGGAATTTATTCAATGATCCAATTTTGGTTCGCACCAGCGAAGGCATGGTTCCCACTGAGCGTGCACTTGAACTGCAACCAGTCATACGCGGTATCCTAATGACATTAGAAGAAACGCTGGCCCCAAATCGTGAATTTGTTGCTAGTCAAAGTAATCGTGTTTTTCGGATCATGGCCAGTGACTACGCTGCCAGCACGTTGGCTCCCAAGCTATTGAATAAACTCCATGAAGAGGCTCCTGATACCACTCTCGATATTCTCACACCAAGTGATGTCACCTTTCATGATGTGGAAAACGGCAAAGTAGATATGGCGATTAATCGCTTTGAAAATTTACCGCAATCGTTTCACCACAAACAAATTTGGAAAGACAGCTTTTGCTGTTTGATTAAATCTGACAATCCTATTATCGATAACTTTAATCTTGATGCGTATTTGAAAGCACGCCATATCTGGGTGAGTAAGACCGGCTTTGGTGTCGGCGTAGGTATGGACCCAGCAGACGTACAAAAGCTAGGTTGGGTTGATGAGGCACTGGCACACTTTGGTAAACACCGTAATATTGCAACTTTTACCCGTAACTATCACGTTGCTATACACCTTGCGAAAGAGCAAAATTTGGTAGCTACATTGCCGTCAAAAGCAGCTAATATCTACAAAAATGACCCAACTATCGCGATTTTGGAGCCGCCTTTCCCAATTCCACCATTTGAGCTAGACATGATCTGGAGTCCGCTGTTGCACCGTGATGCGAGCCATATTTGGTTGAGACAGAAAATTGCGGAAGTGGCGCAAGAACTTAAGTAATTTTAAAACATCGTTAAGATGGGATAGTAGTGAACATTTTTCAGCACTATCCCATGCAAATCACTATTCTTCTGCTGGCCAACCAAACGGAATTACAGGAACATTTAATCCCCTAGCAGCGATTGCCTCTGGTACTGTCATGGTTGAGTCTGTTGGGGTCCATAGATCATTGGTGAAAGCCAACGTACTATCTTCCAATGCTATATCTCCAAGAACACCACTGGCGTCTATATCAAACACAAAAGAACCTAAACCATCATAGTCACAGCTTACTGTGGGTGCGTATTCTATATTGGCGCGATGATCAGTCCCTAAGTAAGTGCCAGAGGTGGAGTCAAACTCAAAAAACTGTCTTTGCGTTTTGCTCACTAAGGTATGGTCAGCCCCTGGGCCTGCCCAATTACAAATAAACCCTGATATAGTACCGTCAGTGTTGTCAATTGACGTGCCATAACCAAAGTGAGACTCTCCGTTATCAAGACTGGCGTCGTTAAAGCCAATATTAAATACTCTGCTGTGTCCGTCTCCCGCACCTGCTTGCCAAACGTGCGCATAATCACCCGCTAAGGTTGTTAAGTCAAAATCAGCACCATAGATTGAAAAATTCTCACTCCAGCCGTCTGGGTTAGATACGGCGTTGTAGATATTGTCAACATCAACAATATTGTTGCTGTTAAATACGTTGGCGACACCATGACCACACAAAGTTCCGCTGCGTGATTGTAATACCATGTTGTCGCCGTTTCTTTGATAAGCTATTGAACCAGCCAGGGTTCTCTCATTCTGTGTACAGTTCATACCGGGGAACTCAATACCAGATACTCCAACCTCCCCCTCAACGGTATATCGTAAATAACCCTCGTACTGTTCACTGTCTGAACCCGGTACATGTGTCATGTCCAAAGTAATGGCATACACATCACTACCAACTTGATAACTTAGCTCAACTTGATACACCCATTGTGTGGCTGTTTGCTCGATACTGGCATTGCTGAACGTGACATCCGTCACCCCCGCATCATTCATCAATCCAGTTACATCAAGCGTACTGCCAACTTCGGGAAGGCTACTGCCATCGGCGGTGGCGGCAGCAACCATACTGGCTAAAGTCATCAATGACATGGTTGTTTGAGATTCAACACCTTCCAACAACGCATTTGTTTGCGCCACAGCACAGGCATCACCGCTGCTATCTGATGCCAACCAAAGTCCAAGATCTCCACTGGGTAAGCTGCCACTAGCACTGCTAGGACTGGGTGCATCAGGGTGACCGCTATACATGACCACTGGACCGAAACAACTGGCGTTGTGACCGGTCACATAAAAAGCATTTACATCAAATGTATCACTGATGGAAGTATCACCTTTCAAAATAGCATCAATCAATTCTGTCGCCGAGAAATAACTTGGCACCGTCGTCACCGTGAACGAGCTACCTGCACGACCCTGGTTTTCCTGTCGTCTTGAAAACGGAGAAGTTGTCATCAGTTGTGTTGGAAACACCATCGCGACCTGTGAGTCTGGCTCTGGATCAGGCGTTGGGTCTGGAGTGGGATCCGGTTCGGGGTCTGGCGTGGGATCTGGATATGGGTCTGGTGTGGGATCGGGTTCAGGGTCAGGTGTTGGGTCTGGAGTAGGATCCGGCGTATCACTATTATCACTTGGTACTTGAGGCTGTTCATTATTGGACGAGTCATCAGATGAGCACGCCACACACAACCAACTAACAAACAAACAGAGCAGAAGCTTTTTCATATTATCAACCCCTTTGCGACAGAGTCTTATAGGCTTAGCAAAAGCCTGAGGTAAGTGCAAAGTACAATTTGGGGAACAACTATAAGAGAGCGTCACTAAAAAACGCTAGTTAAATACGCTATCACCTTATTACTTAAAACAATATTATCACTTAACCTGAACTCCTAATGCACCTTTTACGGATATAAAATACTTCGTTAATACGCCTACTTTTTAATTCGCTTAAAATTTTATGAAATACATTGGATTGTTATAGGGTCTTCATCAACAGCAAAATTATCACTTACTGATCAACATCCTGATGTTTGAAGGAGCTATCTATATGAAGATTATTGTGAGCATAGTTACTATGTTATGTGTCGCTTTTTCTGTCCATGCGGAATTGGTCACTTCGCTATCCAGCGAAAAGAGTGAATATAATTTAAACTTTCACCCCTCGTTTGGTCGTGCTGTGCTGGCTCGTTCACAGCAAGATTTCGAAAATGCAGAGATTTGGCAGTATCATATACAGGGCGATAGCTTTACCAAAGCACATAAAATAACCCTTGGTCCAACTGAATTTAAATACTCAGATCCAATGTATTCGCCTAATGGTAAAGAAATTTATTTTATTTCCGACAGGCCGATTGAAGACCAAAGCACGCGCCAAGACTACAACATCTGGCGAGCAACACTCATGGACCAAACGGCTCGCAATATCATGGCACTAGACAAAACCATCAACTCTAGAGACGATGAGTTTGGTCCAGAAATACATCAAGGAAAACTTTATTTCGCAACACGCAAAGGACGAAACTACACACTCATGGCTAAAGATGAGAGCAGTAGCCAAGCCATGCAATGGACAAACATACCCAGAGCACAAGATATAGAAATGCGCAGTGATCTGAGTTTTTCTCCAGATGGAAAAGTAGCTGTTTTTTGGCAGCTTTCGAAGACTATACCTCAAGCTGATATTTATGCGAGCCGGTTTAATGCCGGTCAATGGAGCACGCCTATCAAATTATTGGCCGACGTCAACTCAGAATATCATGAGATCAGCCCGCAATTTTCACCGGATGGCAAGTGGCTCTATTTTAGCAGTGAACGCCCAGAGCTCGGTTATGATCTATTTAATATTCACAGAGTTCGCACCAAGCAAGCCTTTCCTGTGGACTGGTATGAGGCGCATTTTGCCCCAAAAGACATCAATCTATTGGCCGACAAATCGACCATACGAGCGATTACTCAGTTTGCTTACACGCTCACTTTAAATAATTCTGGCAAACTCACAAAACAACATGTTTTGGTTGATTATCACCCTTTTAGTTTGAAGATCGTACGAGACGACATCAAATATCAAATTGATAACGGATCAGGGCTTAAAATAGACTTAAATACACAACTTACGACTACCATGAGTGACCATGAAATTAATAAGGAACTTAAGAGTCTACGCATGAATTTCTTAGACTTGCTAAAGCAAAGAGATACGTTGATATACAGGCAATATAATGAAAATCTAGAGAATGAAACTGTTTATCGTGTTGAGTCACAAGAAATAGAGCCATTTAGCATAATTGTTGACAAAAATAATCAGAAAATATTGAAGTTACTCTATGATGACTCAAGTTTCGGTGCAGAATCAGATTATCTAAAAATCAATGGGATATGGTGGCCGCATAAGTTTTCATTTTATGTAAATAATAAAAAATTAGCCACGGGAGAATTTTCTAATATGTGCATTTCATTACTCAAAGATAAATCCAAACAATGTGCACTTAAAGAAGAAAGTAATTAACCGATGAAGCAGTTAATTCTAAGAGGTGGGAGCAATGATAAGTAAAAAGTTAAACGATATAGATACTATTTTAACTTCTCAAGGACAAGTGAGAGGCTTAAATAAAGCCTCTCACATAAATTTAGCGAATATATACGCGCGTATAACTTATCGTTCTTGCATATGAAGAGGTTGGATAATAGGCTCGGTCAAAAGTTATATTAGGCTCAATACCTGTAAATATTTTTGAATGTGAACCAGCTTCAGAGCTATTCGATAATACTAACGCTGCGTTGTTTGAATAAGGCGAACCAAATAAATTGAGCGTTGCACTATCTGTTTTTAGAGAATCTGCAAGCGATTTTCGGATTTTGCTGACACTAATGAAACTCTGATATCTAGGTTTTGAGTCAAAGCCTCGGTATTCTTCAACCATGATTGAATATGCGTCCGTTCTTAAGGCTAACCAATATTCGTCATCAAGCACACCTGCACTATCATACTTAACTGAATTTGTTGGATTTAAAGGTTGTGACAGTCGATCATTGGCAAACAAAGTCCAGCCACCACCATTCGTGGTCATATCACAATACACAGATATTTCGAATGCATTGCCTCCAGGTCCGTCAACATCTATGTGATAAAAACCATTACCAATACTTTTGCCAGCATGCAGAATCTCTTTACACGAACTATATTTTGGTTCAGCACTTTGTTTAGCAAACTCAAAGTTAGTATTTTGTATCTCACCCGTATCTTCATCAAAGGCTGATAACACATATTTATATATACCCAAACCATATGCTTGAGGTACATTGATGTAGCCGTTTGACTTATCAATACTTTCATCTGGCATCAGGGTGATAGATTTAGGTGTCGAGCGCGTCATTATTTTTCCATCTGGAAAAACAATATAATCGTAATACTTTATATTTCTAACTTGCTCGCCGTTATTTTTCAATAAACTGGAGAAATATAGCCTACCTCCTTCTTCATTAACCACTGGCTTTTGTTCATGTGCAGAAGCCGTAATATCTAATTCTGCAAAAACCGCGGGGCTAGAAAGTAGTAATAAACTAGAAATTGCAATCGCTTTTTTCATATCAAATCCTTTTTTGATTGTGCTTTATAGCGAAAGCGATCATACATGTTTCTTAAGTAACTAAAAAGGGTACTAATGTAAGTCTATGTATTTTTAAATAATGATAGTGAGCTTGGTAAATTAGGAAGGAGGCCAGAGCCTGCGCTTAGCGCACAGGATGGCCTTAGTTGGAGAAAGGAATCGTTGGTAGGATTTATAGAAGAAGTGTCACGAACGTATCGATGTTTTGTAGATACGCCCGTCAAGTTTAAAATGGGTAAAATAGGTACTCATTCGATACATCTATGAATGAAGGAATTAAGCGAGCTGCTCACAAACCAAGTGAGAGCGGAAGCCCTGTTTGTTGATACAATGCTCAACCTCACAGACGAACCAGCTACCATCTAAGTCGCTTTTAGTGTTAGATATTTTAACAATGCCACCAGCAACGATTTGGGCATTACCGATACAAGAGATGAGACTACTGGTGCTGGCGCGTTTTAGACGATTTAGTTTTGCTTTAGCCGCTCTTGTAGCGGTTGCCTTATCGGCATATACGTAAGACAGTACGACACTTGGACTGCCACTGCCCACTTTAACTGGCACCCGCTCAGCCGTGTCAATATCGTGGTAGAATGCCGTCACATCCCCCACCTCGCGACAGGCATCTTTGTCATATCGCCAACTTAGAATGTCAGAGGTCGTGAGCTCAACTTCTTTTAACGCCTGACCAGATAAACTTCGGCCCGTGCCTCTGGCCATAAAAATCAATTTGTCGTGGGAGATTTTTAAGATGGCGTCAAATTGCTCGGCAAGTGATGTGAGCAGTTGAGCGTCACTTTCATTTTGTTCAATATGCGGCAGCTCGATGTTGATAAACGCCTCGCCCACTCTAGCATCAAGACCGTACTCGCCAGCAATATCGGATACCAGCTCCCCCAACTTTTTCGGCTGTTTAGGGTCTTTAGGCCAAGAGCGTTGCTTAGGGGCTTTGAGCGCTGTGTGCCAAAGCAGTTTATTGCCAAACAGTTCCAGTGAGCGCACAGGGCCCGTCAAGCTGAACTCTCCCACCTCAAAGCGGCCAAGAGGATGAAGCGTAGCGCTTTTATCCTCATTGCCCTCTTTATATCCCATCGCAATCTCGATAACATCAGTAGGCTTAGGTTGTTGAATTGGCGCAACTTCTAGGTTGTCAAAACGCACATAGCAACTGTCGCTGGCCAAGCCCGTTTTGAGCTTGACCGTAACGTTAACAACGCGGTCTATCAGGCGTTGTGCAACTTCTTTTGCATTGGTTTTGATAGAAAACTGAGGTTGAATATTCATGATTTGTTCCTCAGTCCCAGATGTTGATAATGTTCTGCTGTACTGGCTTTTCAATTACCTCGGGAAGAAATATCGCGATATTTTCTGGATATATAGCCCCTAATTCAGCCAAACCATGGTTTGCTTCAAGCACCATTTCAACCATAGTGCTGCTACGACCATAATGATGCCAACAGATATTGTCTAAGCAATCACCATCACGCGTAATATAAGTTACCCCGCTCATTGTTCATCTCCTTACTTGGTATTGCCGTCGTAACGATCTAAGGTCATTTGAAATTGGATTTCTCTGGGAATACCATCATTGAGAAATAATGAACGCTCCTCATTGATTGATTTAATGATCCATTTCCCTAAGATCCTGCCCACGGAAGCATCAGACTTACCATTTACTTTCACATAGCCAAGCGTAAGCGGTTTGCCCTTCGCCGCTTCAGCTCTCATGTTATCCACTTGATGGAGCCCATCTTTGACGAGCTGGGGATAAATCGTGCCATCTAAATTGATAGTCTGTGCCCCCACTCCAACAAACTGCTGGACTGGGCTTTTACCTTCTGTTTGAGAGTCTTGGGTTTTCCAGCGATACTCCGTCGCGTAAGATAATTTGCTAAACGCCGCACTGCTCACCGAGAACTTATAGTCCCCCAGTTGCATCATATGTGACGCGTGACTTACTTTAGCCATTAGCTACCTCATCAATATATCGCAAGCGCATATCACGCTGTGCTTGCTGTTGTTTTTCCTCAAGAACTTGCTTGATTTGCTCAGCAATATCCAATGCCGACATCTCTGGTGTCGCATTGACCGTAATATTGGCATTCACGGTAACGCTACTGTTTACATGCTGCGCTGGTGATTTATCGCTAGTCGTTTTTTGCCCTAGCGTATTGAGATCACTTGGATTGCTCGCCAACATATCCGCCTGCTGTTCGTCGGCAAGTTGTTGTGCTGGCGCTAATTTTTGGCTTGCCTTTGCACTATGAGAACGACTCTTCGCCAGAGCGTTATGCGAACTTCCCTGCTCAAAGCTTGGATCGTTGGCCGCACCGCCCAAAGAAGCATCTACGTTGGCAATCGTTAACGCGTGCGTTGTCGCTGCATCAGTTTGCTGAGCTGCTGATTGTTTTGCATCACTATCTTCGAGCGAGCTACCAAACCAATCGCCTAAGAAGCCACCTAATGACTCACCTCCAAACGAACCAATTGCGCCACCAATCGCACCGCCAATCAACGTGCCCACACCTGGAATGATTGAACCAATGGCAGCCCCTGCCGCAGCTCCTGCGAGCGCGCCACCGGCACCACCTGCTGCAGAACCAATTTGCTGCGATTTCTCGCGTTTGCTTAGGCTATCATCGGCCAATGTACCGCCAATATCCGCAGCGCTCATAATGGCTCTAAGCGGGCCAGTAAATCGACCTAATGTTTTGGCTAGCGGGTTTTTCATTAATCTCTTAACAAAACCACCCACTTTAGGCTTAGCCTGCTTGTTACCACCAAAAACTGGGTCATTCGCGGCGACGCCTTTACCTAGTTTCGCTTGGCTCGCTGACTGAGACTTATTCGACGCAGCGGCTTGCTTGGCGTTATCTTTGCGGCCTCCTTCCAATACCTTTAGCGCGGGTTTTGGTGATTGTGCAGGTTTACCTTTATGCTTATTGGACAAATTGTGTTCAGTATCATCCTGTGCGTCTTTTACCCATGGTTGGGTATTGCTACGCGGCTGAGACTGACGATTTTTAGTCCCTTTGCGTTTTGCTTTATTGCGTTTTCTATTACGCTTTTTCCCTTTTTTTGGCTTATCTTTTTGCTCTTCTGGCGCGTCATCGCTGCCTAAGTTCTCAAAGAAGTCAGTTGCGGCATCGCCTATCGATGATAAGTCACCATTTAGGATCCCTTTGAAATCAAGCTTGCCAATGGCAGAAGCGTGTTTTTCAAAAACGGAAGCCGCATCGTTTAGACCGAACGAGTTAAGAAGATCAGGGCCCGCTTTGACCAATGATTGAAGGTCACCATCCATGATGCCTTTCATGTCTAGCTGCTTCAGTGCGGGTATGGACTTTTTAAGTGCATCTGCTGGACCTTGCAGGTTTGCCGCCTTAAGTAAATCTGGACCTGCATCTAACAGCGATGACATGTCTCCAGCCGCAATGCCCTGCAAGTCTAATTGTTTTAAGCCCGGTAACGCTGTTTTCAGCGCCTTAGCTGGGCCTTTTAAATTAGCCGCTTTAAGTAAATCAGGACCTGCATCCAATAGCGAAGATAAATCTCCCGATGCAATACCTTGCAAATCTAATTGCTTCAGTGCTGGCATTGCGGTTTTCAGCGCCTTAGCTGGGCCTTTTAAATTAGCCGCTTTAAGTAAATTAGGACCGGCATCCAATAGCGAAGATAAATCTCCCGATGCAATACCTTGCAAATCTAATTGCTTAAGCGCCGGCATTGCGGTTTTCAGCGCCTTAGCTGGGCCTTTTAAATTAGCCGCTTTGAGTAAATCAGGACCTGCATCCAATACCGAAGATAAATCTCCCGATGCAATACCTTGCAAATCTAATTGCTTAAGCGCCGGCATCGCGGTTTTCAGCGCTTTGGCTGGGCCTTTTAAATTGGCCGCTTTGAGTAAATCAGGACCGGCATCCAATACCGAAGATAAATCTCCCGATGCAATACCTTGCAAATCTAATTGCTTAAGCGCCGGCATTGCGGTTTTCAGCGCTTTAGCTGGGCCTTTTAAATTGGCCGCTTTAAGTAAATCAGGACCTGCATCCAATACCGAAGATAAGTCTCCGGATGCGATACCTTGCAAATCTAATTGCTTAAGCGCCGGCATTGCGGTTTTCAACGCCTTTGCTGGACCTTTGAGGTTAGCGGCTTTTAACAGCTGTGGCGCCAGCTCTAAAATTGAAGCCAAATCGCCCTCAGCAACAGCTTGCATATTCAGCTGATTGACTGCTGGCAGCTTGCTGGATGCCTGTTTTTTAGACACCTGAGTTTGTGTTTGTACGGCGCCTCGTTTTTTACCAGCTCGTTTGTTTTTACCAAGCGGCTTATCGTGCAGCGCTGTACTAATTTTAGATGCTTTGCCCTTGTCAAAAATTGGATTAGCCACTGTTTTGGCAATCAGCTTATTCGCAGAAGGCACGGCCGGCTTAAGTTTGTCTGGCGCTGGGCCTTTATTGTCAGCCATCTGCTGGTTTTGAGCGGTTGTGCTTGCCGCAGCCTGCTTTGTTACCTTGTTTATTTGTTGTGTACTAACACCTTTTACTTTGAGGCTTGCAACCGTATCAAGTAACTCTCGTATCGCATTGCCGACCCCCTCCTCTACGCCACTTGGTAACTCATTGGAGAGCTGCTCAATCGAATGAGTAACTGCACCGATAGACCAGTCCAACGATGTTAGGCTGTCATCCAGAGATTCAACATCTATCGCTTTGAGCAAACCAAGCGTACTGGCTTGTACTGAAACTAGGTTCTCGCTCATGATACTTTGTGTACCAAGCTGGCGTACCACGGACTCTTCAACATTCAACAAACCAGCTTCTACATTTGCCGCGTTATCACGCCCTGTATTGCTGGCAATCGGTGTTTGTTGCGAAGGACTCGTGATATTTACAGCTGATGAACTTGCACTCACCTCTAAAGCCGCGTTCAACTCCAACAAATGCGCACGCAGGTCGGTAATATGGTTTGCAAGCAAATCATTAACGTTGAACGTGGCAAGTAAGCCAAGTAGTGATTCAAGGGGTTTGCTGTCAAAAGCCAGCGCTTGCGATTGAAGCTGTTGCATCACCTGTCCAAGCAATTCGGCACTGGCGCTAATATCTTCATATGGCTGAATTTTTGGCAGCTTGTTTTTCACTTTATTTTCAGCAGTTCCCTGCAAAGTTGATGCACCCTGTTGTGTGGCGCGATTTTGATCGGAAGGATCCACAAATGTCATAGCAATACCTGAGAAATACATAGAAGTGAGCGAAGTGCCTGTGATAACTCTGCATTGATTACCAAAGGAGGGATGGTGTGCAGTGACAGGCGTGGTGTTTGTATTTTGTACGGCAAATAACACTAAGCAATGTTATTTGCCGTACAAAAAAGGCAGGGGTTACCCTGCCTCTGTGGATTGTTTGTATTCAACGGCTGCCTCGAACCATTCGCATAGCTCAGGCTCGGTCAGCGCGTTTAACTCGTTTAGGCCCCACCCAGTATATTTAGCGAGGGCAATAACCATGGCTTTTAAGCGCTTGGGCGGGATACGAGAAAAGCCTGTAGCTTTTCTCGTAACTTGACAAAGTCGCTCCAGTCAAGTTCTTCAATCACGTCTGGAGAAACTTCACACAAATTCGAGAAGTAGCGAATTTCGCTCTCTGATTCACTCAAATCTGTTTTGTCCACCATTAAACGATCACGTACTTTTGGTCGTCTCATCTTTAGTTCTGCATACTCATGCGCATCGACCGTGACTGGGAAGTTCAGTTTAATGATATCTGTCATAATTTATTAAGCTCCAATTGCAGCACGTAGAAGTGCCATTTGATCTTTACCGTTGATAATACGAGTGTCGTTTTGTAGGTCGATGTCGTAGATAACATCCTGACCAATTTCTAGCTTGTATTTTTGAACCGCGTATTGAAGCGTCAATTTCGCTTCTTCGCCGTCTTTCCAGTTGCCCATATCAACTTCTTTGAAGAAGCCTTCTAGAGTCACTTTCACTGGCACAGGCTCTTCGCCTTGTGCTTGAATCGCACCACGTGCTGTTAGTGGTGTTGTTTTACCACTCCAGTCACCTAGTAGCTTCATCATGTCAGCGTTGTACTCAAGTAGTGTTACTGAGCCTTCAAGCTTTTCAAGCTGGCCTACATCAAGTTCGATTGGCGCTTGGAAACCTGAGGTTACTTCGCGTGTTTTCACTGTTACTTTTGGCAACGTGATTTCGTCAGCAATACCTAGGTAGCCTTTACCATCAACGAATAGCTTGAATTTTTTTAAGATTTTAGGAGACATTGCCATTATACGATTTCCTCTAGGTAGTTGTTGGTAAGAATGCTCTTGAAGGTGATGTGCTCAGCAGGTGTTGGTGGTGTAAAGTCGAAGCTAAAGTACACTTTACCTGCCTGAATGTTTTCAGGTGTGTTCAGGTCTGCATCAGCCCAGATTTGACCGCCGATAATCGCACCTTGCGCTTTTAAGCTATCAAGGTATGACTGTACGCTTTGCGTCACATCTTCGATGTAAGTTTTTGTGATGTTACGGTCTACCGCCCACATGTGAGCACGTAGTAATGAGTCGTTGATCATGTCCGCTGTACGAACCACAGACAGGAACGCCCATTTAGGGTCGTCAGAACACGTGCGGTTACCCCATAACTTGAAGCCATTTTGACGGATAATCGTCGCAACTTCGTTTTCGTTCAGTAAGTTAGCACGAGCGTTAGCATCACCTAACTGGAAGTCGATTGGACGTTCAGTCGCTACGATACCATTCATGTTAGTGTTACTTGGGCTCCACCAGAAACCACGGTCGTTGTCTGATTTTGCAATCATACCCGCAACACGTGAACTAGCCGGTTCAACCACAGATTTACCGTCACGGAATACTTTAACCGCAGGGTCAACCACAAACACACGGCGTGAGCCGAAGTCTTTACGATATGCTTTTGCTGCGTTGTCGTCTGTACTTGGGCCATCAGCGATAATCACAGCGCGTAAACGCTCTGCAACTGTAACCATGTTAGAAACTACTGGGTTCTTCTCAGTACCGTTCTTCTGGTGCGTGTAACCTGGGGCGATTAGAATACGAGGAGCAACACCCACGACTGACTCAGCACCTAGTAGTGCCTGCATACCTGTGTAAGCGCCATCGCTATCAACACCACCGATGATGTTGTTAGTCACAGTTGCTTCGTCACCATCAGCAACACGTACCACAATCACAACAGCGCCAGCTTGGTCGAAAATACCGTCAATCGCAGGAACTAATGAACCCTTAAGGCCATACTCAACGTCGGTGACTGTTTTCTCAACTTTTTCCTGAATCGCTGCTAACTCGTCAGCCGTTGGTTCAACATCACCATTTGCCGCTTTGTGAGCTGCAACCGCTTCTGCTTCTGCAGCAGCACGTAATGTCGCTAAACGCGCTTTGAAATCAGCATTGCTTGGGCTTACTAATTTCGCGGCTTCTGCTCGTTTACCTGCAATTAATACAGGTGTATTAAGTGGAAACGCTTCTTCGTCAGCGAATGGCGCTGTACCTACTAAGCCAATTACTGAGCTTTTTACTGTTTTGATTGGACGAGTGCCTGATTGCGCCTCGATCACCTCTACACCATGTAGAAATTGTGACATATGATTCTCCTTTAAGGGTATGTCAGTTAGAAACAAAAAAACCACGCTTAGCGTGGTTTTAAGATTTAAAAAATAAGAGTTTTGTGTTGTTACACTTGTATGCCTTCAATGATTACTGGTTCGCCATTAATTAAATACAAACCATTAATATCTATAGACAACTTACCGCTGCCGGCTGGATGCACGGCAACCGATTCAAGACGAAAGCGAGGCTCCCATTTTTCCAATCCCTCTGAAATCGCCAGAGTGATATCTCCCACCAAAGAACTGGAAAATGGGCTGTCGAGTAAGTCGAATAAACCACACCCATAGTCACGCCGCATGACGCGACTGCCAAGCGGCGTTGTGACTATGTCCCGAATACTTTGTTTTAGATGGTCAACGCCCGAGAGCGGCCGACCCGTTTGAGCATTCATGCCTATCATTTTGTAACCTTTTGCATTAACCACCGACTGTGAAACTACCGACTCCTAGTGCGATTTTGCCACCACAACTGGTGGGGTCGCCAAGACGCGCAACCGCCTTCCCTGCGATAGTAAAACTGCCAGCTCCTTGCGCAACCGTCGCACCGACATGTTTTACTTTAGGATCAGCAGCTAGATTATGCGTGCTTATTGAGTCGCCCTGTCGCAATACCGGTTTTCCCGCCACGGTAAAGCTGGTTTGCGACGCACTGATGGAACCGGGTAAAAAGCCCACGTGTAAGTCTGTGATGTGGGCATCAACTGAAATTGCCGGCATAACTTACTCCTGAGCGCTGATCTTACTACCGTTGAGTTTGAGCGTAGCCGATGCTTTAACCGTTAAATCACCACCAGTCGCTTCAAGGTCAAGGGTTTTACCCTTTAAACTGAGGTTATCTGCGGCCGTTACTGCAATATTCTTGTCAGCATTGACCGTGGCATTCCCCGTTACATTAACGGTGGCGTTGTTTTTGACTGTGATGTTTAAGTCGTTATCACATTCTAAAATAATGTCTTTGGCAGACTTGAGCTTGATAACCGCGGTATCTTCCTTAACGTCTATCAGGTATTGGTGCTTCTTGCGGTCATATTCCACCATGGAACCATCCTGATATTTGGTACGTTGTACATTGACCCGTTCATCCTTGCCCACATCACTGGCCACACTTTCTAAGTTATGGCCATTTTGATACAAGCTGCCAAGCACCACGCCTTGTGCTAAATCACCACAAGGGGCAAGTACCATGACCTGTTCACCCACCTCTGGCGCTTGCCAAGTTAAGTCGTTAAATGCCTGATTAGTCAGCCAAGGGAGCCAAGTTGTTAACCAGCTACCAATTTTCACACGTACTTTGGCCTTTTCGTAATCCACCTCATTCACAGTGCCAAGTGAGATAAGCTTAGCCAAACGGCTTTGCATATCTGCCTGTGCCAGATTACCTTGTAGAGGGTTAGCCTGCATTTTCCACCTCCGCGATGACCACTTCACCTTCGGCATTCACGGTAGCCACATGATGATGTTCTCCACCGTGTGGGCCTAGATATACATCGGTTATCACAGGACCTGGTGCTTCTTCAGGAAGCTCAACTTGATAGTAAAACTCCCAAACCAGCTTAGCCTTACCTATCGTGGTGTCGCTTTGTTTGGTAAATGCAAACTCGCCGCTATGAGCGACAAAGTGTTGCCAAGGAACGGGCACATCGTCTGCCTGCATCAGCGCTTCACTGCTATCAATCACCCCGTCTAACCGCTTTAGTAGCGCGATGTTATCGGCATCTTCAGCTTCGATATCTAGTTGCAATTTCAGCACTCGTCTGTCGAGTGGATTTGGGCTTAAGTTCTTATTTGACGTGGGCCCATAAGTGACACCTGAGGCGGCACCTGTACTTTGCAACTCACTGGCTTGACGTTCTGATACCAGTGTGACACACAGCTGCGCCACTTGGGTTAAGTCTGGATAAGGCATAACAGGTTTTATCAAACCCACCTGTGCGACGCCCTGTAATCCAGACGTCAGGTACTCAAGCACCTTTTCAACTAGGGTACTGCGATGATTCATAGTGATTCTCTGATATAAATGCTCAGCCTTTTAAAATAAACAATGGCTGGAGGATTAACGGCGGACGATGTGCCCGAAGAGGGTTAGATAGCTTGAACTTTTATCTCAGCTCTGGCGAGCTCTCTAAGTTGCTTAACATCAGCTGGAATAGCTTTACCAGTTTCAACTTCTCTTATTACGTACCAATCGGTTTTGTACAAATAGTGACGTAAGTCATTATCGATATCATACTGAGAACGCTCTCCTCCCAGCTCATCTGTCTTTTTTACTAATTGTTCAACCATTATAATCACCTTTCAAATTGTGGTTTTTCAAAATAGCCCCACTTACCTTTTGGCACCTTACCAAAAGTAACACCAGGAAGAGCAATCAAGCAGCTGGCTCCTTTTTCCAAGTATATGTGAGGTCCAAAGTTGTAGTTTGCCCCACCATTAGGCATATTTTCGTGCCGCGTTACTTCATGCCACTTACCATCGACTGGGACTTCATACTGATCCAAAGGATAAGTAAAGCGAACCCTACCTTGCTCAGCTTTTATCCAGCCGCCATGAGTAAAAGGCACATTCTGTGGTAGCCCTCCTTGGTAAATCGAATAAGCATTAGAAAAATCTGGATAGTCATCTACTTCTAATGCTTTTACTCTAACTATTGCGAAGTCAGGCTGATTATATTTAGGAACACCGCCTTTTATATCCCTATACATAGCCTGTATTTCAGGATCTTTGTCTTCAGCTTCAGTTCCATGTTGTGAATAAGCAACAATTTCACACTCATAGTGAGCGGTATTACGGCAACCAAAACCATCAGGGATCCCTTTAGTTCCAGGTGTCAAACTTCCATTAATTTTCAACTCTTGATTGCGTGTTGCTCTGAAAAAAGGCAACTCAGTTCGAAATCGACTATCAATAAAGCCTGCAATATCATTCGAAAGCGCAGACGACTTCTCTTCTAGTTTGTTAATCGTGGAAGTTACGGTAGATTCAACCTCACCCATCTTGGCACTAACGGTACTATTAATTTGCCCAATTTGGTTTTGCACAGTTTGGGTCAAACTATCGGCAGCGGTTACCACATCGGTTAAACGCTGTGTCATGGTTTTCTCTTGTTCTGACATGATCACTCCTAAGTTATTGAGCTTGCTCTAAAGCCACTAAACGCAGCTCTTGTTCGATTTGACGTTGCATGGTGTTAAGCTGTACCAACGCCATATCGGCAAGCTCTCTGTCCACAATGATATTGAGGTTATCGACACCCACTTTGACTTCCACACTGTCTGATGGAATTTGCGCCAGTGATAAAGTGAGCCACTGCAACACTTTTACATCTGGGGTGCGATAACCTAAAGTAGTGTTTTCTTGTGAGTACACACCGAGCAAAATGAGTTCGGGCTCACCTTCACCGTTATAATCGGGTGACTCAATAAACACCCCAATTTCGCGAATGGCGTACTCCAAAGGTGCATCGAATTTAGCGGCTATTTTCAAACTGCTGCTTTCGCCCTCGCTGTAATCGGTATCAACAATGGCGACCCGCTCTTTTTCGCCTTTCAGTGCGGTTTGTGTTTTGGTGGGTGTATAGGCTGCATCACCAAAAGCCATGTGACTGATTTTGCCTTTGAATCCGCGTTGCGTGGCACTGAGCAAAGCATCAAGACCGGCTTGCGTAAACTGCAAGGTTAGTGCTGACATTAAGTCGCTCCTTGTAAGGTTAAATGGTTAAACTGAATACGTGTTAATAGCGCAGAAATCCCCTGAGAAATTGCAGCGGGCTCTGGTGCCAACCCCAACCAACCGGCCTGATATTCACAGCGAGCCAAAGCACTTTTTCCTGCCAATACAACCGCTGTTTTTCCATGCGCTTGTTCCGGTGTAACCCCTTGGAATTGAGTGTGTTTATCTAAGCTTGCAAGACCATGCTGGGTCGCTATAGATGCGCCAGCTTTAAGTGCAATGCTATCTGGACGAACCCCGTTAAATGCCCCATCCTTGCGGGCGAGTCCAATCCTTGCACCACTAAACAACCCAGTTCCAAAAGATTCTTTTAACGAAATACCAAGTTGAACCTCAACATGTACTGCGGCACGCTTTGCCGTATCAACAATGCGTTTGACCTGTTCCAACATGGCTTTAGTAAGCAATCCCTGCTCATTGCTGTCCAAGTTCTGGTTCACTAATGCGTGTACAATTACCGTACCGCGCTTGGCACCTTCACTTTGCCACCATTCTTGAATATCCGTTTCAATACCTAAGCTATCTAACGCTTTTTTAAGCGCATAGGGCGTGGCTTTATAACGATGTACTTCAAAAGCATCAGCAATCACTTGGCGCTTATTTTTTTCACTCCAAGCGTCGTTCCAATCATCGACAGATAGCGACCATGCCAGCCAAGGTAATAGCTGCGCGGGACATTTTTGCGGATGCCAAATGTCATGCAACAGCTCGGTTTTATCCGGATAGGTCAATAACTGAGTCAAAGCCTGTAATAATTGGCTGGCACTACTTGGGAGTAACTTTGGTAAGTTTTCAAAATGATCCATTACGCATCCTCAACCACCGCCGCATGAACGGTAATGCTTGTGCATAGTGCCACTTCATTGGCTGCCACCTGAATATCCTCAGTTGGGCTTATAATGCGACCACTTTCCACACCGCTTTGGTTAAGCGCTGCAAACAGTCCCATTTGGTTAATATCTCTTCCCAGTAAACTTTGCTGAGCCAAATATTGATTTAATGCTGTTTTCACAGTCTGTTCCACAACCGACGCGGCGGGGCCTGGTGCAATATTTATGGCGACTTCCAGTGCAAATTCTTTCGTTGCTGGGCCTGCTATTGTTACTCTGTCGCCGAGCGGTCTCACTTTAGAAGCATGATTACTCATACTGCCATCCGCATTTAACCCAAAGTATTTATGCAATGTATTTAACAGTTCGGTGGATGGTTGACCGTGTTGTTCATGACTTAAAATCGTGAGATGAATATCACACGGCTCAGGACTTGCGACGTAAACATCCTTTACTCTGGAGTCTGCTGAGAGTGCATGAAACTGATACGCCTGCTTACTACCTGCTGTGTTTAGCCCTTCAAAGACCATTTGAATACGGCGTTTAAAGCGCTCATCGGTTTCGTCATCTTGTCGCGCTAAGTTGTAGCGTGCGGCGATGGCGTCCAAGTCGTTCCCTTTGGCACTGGCGAGCATATTACCTTTGACGGCATCATTGAGTTTGCCATCAAACAGAAGCTGCTGATATGCCATCATTTCTAACATCACTAGCATCGGCTCAGACTCAAGGCCCAATGCCTCTGTATACTGAGGGTAATGCGATAATAGCTTTTCTTTAAGCTTTGCAAGCTTGTGTTCAAAATCCAGCTCTGTAATGGTGTCAGGTAGTGGCACCTTGGACATATCTAATAAATTAAAAACGCGCATAAAGTACCTCTGAGGCCAATAAAAAAGCCTGCACCGAAGTGCAGGCCAATTTGCTTGGATAATGGAGCTTGTTGTAACCAAACGCTGTAGAGAAGCATTTAGTTAATCATTCAGTATATGTGTATCTTACTGATTTTTATGGTTTTAAACAGGTCAATGCTGCCCTCTTTAAAACACTTAAATGTGTTCATCTCGTTACTCATAACAAGTTAGTGCATGACACGGTAGAAAAGTTTCATCACACGTGAAACTAATTCCAACCTCAATGCTTACTGTCGCAACCTTTTTCACTTTGCCAATAAAAAAGCCTGCTTAATGAAGCAGGCTGTTAATGCAAAAATGGGACTGTACTTGCTAAGTAACTCATCTCGCCATTGAGATGATTAATCAGCATATGTGTATCTTACTGATTTTTAGGAGTTAAAACAGGTCAATGCTGTCCGGTACGAACTATTTAAATTAAGGCTCGCACTGTCACTAATCGCTTAGCGAGAAACTATGCTCATAACTTAGTGTTTCAGCAAGCCCAGCTCATCGTTAGGCTGCTTGGCCACATACCTAGAGACTTCATTGTAGCAGCCGCTAGGTATGTAAACATGCCCCATTATTTTTGCTAATAAAAAAGCCTGCTTAAAGAAGCAGGCTTTTAGGGCAAGTTGGGATTGTGTTTGCTAAGTAACTCATCTCTCAATTGAGTTGATTAATCAGCATATGTGTATCTTACTGATTTTTAGGAGTTAAAACAGGTCAATGCTGTCCGGTTCACACTAATTAGTGTTTCTAGACCTTATTCCTCGGCAAACTCATCCAGCTTATAATGGTAATTGCTTAGCTCCTCTAACGACGACATCTGCATAATATGTGCTTCTGCGTCGTTACTGGCTTGGCGTAATGACTCTCGATAAGCCAGCACGTTAGACAATACCTCTGTGGCAGACGCGACTCGTGCACTGTCTTGAGCCAATTTGGCAACTTCTAAACGCTCTTGTGCTCTTTCCAGTTGCCATTGCTCGGTAGTTAAACGACGATAAGTCAGACGTTTTACCTCGGCCACTTTTTGCTCTTTAAGGAATTGCAATTTTTGCTGCTCTGCGTCACTAGACTGGCTATTAGCTAAATACGCTTGTGCTGTACTGTCATTCCAGCGCTCACCTGTATCAGGGTGTACCAGCCAAAAACTACCATCTATATACATGCCTTTTTGAGCATCATAATAACTGTTCATATTAAACTCCTTGTAATTTAAATGGCTCTAAACGTTCTGCCAAGACCATAGTAACCACTCACCGTAAACTCATTTAATAAGCCTACATGCGAATATGGATTGATCGCCATAATGGCTGTTGGCATAAGTCCCGAAGTTTTCCCACCGACATCCGATTTAGAGCGGTAGCTATATGTGCCTAAAATTTCACCAGAGACGGATTCCAATAACACTGTGACTTCCCCTTCACCATTTGTGGTTCCGTAGGTACCGTGCTGCCAGCTATCATCGGAGTTTGAAACAAACGTGTAGTTCAGTGGCTCAAGGGTTCTATTTTCAGTAAAGCGGTAATGTGCACTGTATCTACCTTTTCCTAACTTCACCTCACCATCAATTACACCAAAAAACCCTTCATAGTTGAGAGCTTGTGAACTCATAGTCCCTTCGTTTTGCGAACCACGAATAACTCCCACCGGATGAGGCAGATGATTGTCCATAAAAACCAGCGTCGTAAAATTGCCGCTATCTACATATTCTTGTAGCTCATTGGAGTTGGCAATCCCGATACCGGTAATGATATTGCCATTGCGATACTTCTCTACAATCAGATTGGTGGTCGCTTCCACCATCACTAGGCAATGCTTAGTGTTGTCGTACAGTACCGCAACTTCATCATGTTTATGGCTGGTCATGGTTTCAATACCGAACTGATCGGTAGCATTTAGGTTTTGTTCTGGCAGGGTTCTGGTCTCATAACCCTGACCATTTACAAATATACCTGCATACTCAGTAATAGCCGCATTTTGTGATTTTTGATTACTGTAAACTACTTCATAAGCAATATTATCTGGCTCTTCTTTCAAACCTAAGGGTACCAGCGCACTCGTACTGTAATAGTAAGTATACGACGAAGGATTTTGCTGAAAATTACTAGCATTAACAAGGCTACTACGTAGTACAGTTTGATTACCACTAGCATCAAGTTTTACATGCTGCAACTTGCTGGCTTGTTCTGCGCTATTGTATGTGTAGCTAGGTCGAGTCAGATATGTCTCACCATTACTGTCATAGATAGCCATTACAGCCGTTGAACGGGAAAAGTTACCGTTACCGCCAGGCGTTTCAATAGACCGTATCGCAAAAAGTGATTTCTCTCTTTTCGCCTCTTGTAACTTTTGTTTATCTTGTATTTCCTTGACCAATGGCGTGACTTCATCCAATTGCGCCAACTTTTGTGCGTTACTGACTAATGTGGAGGAAGCGTCAACAACACTGTTTTTCGCCGCGGTGATGTCACTTTTTACTACATCGGTGACTTGTTGTAGCGCATTGGTCGCGTCATCCAAATGCCCTTCTGCCACAGCTAGAATGGCCGCTTCTAGGTTAGCGCTGCTGCCCAATTTTTGAATAGCATTGCTGACTAAGGTTTGCTCTTCCGCGCTGAGTTTTTCATTACTGCGCATTTTGGTCACTAAATGGTCGACCATTTCCTGAATGGCGTTATTGATGGTTGCCATAATATCCTCTTAGAGTGGGTATAAAGACTCACCTAGTAGGTGATTGATTTTTTGTTTGCGATGCAACTGAGCATGTTCTGCCTGCTGGTCACTCATGGTTTGTGCAATTGCCGCCAAAGCTTCGGTGGTATCGAGTTTTTGTTGCTCCAGTTTCTGCTGCTGTACTTGTAACGCGCTTTGTTGCAAAGCTATTGCCTGTATCTGATCAGCCATATCCTCATCAATTTTACCAAGTGCGCTGATCAGCCTTAAAACATCTTGCTCGAGTAAGTTGCTTTGGTGTGGCAGAGGGTACGAACGGTGAGGTGTGTTAATTTCAACACTCATAAACGCTCCTTAAGTTGAAAATGCTCTCAGATTCGCGATGCGGGGACGATTAGCAGCCGTGCCACCGAGCAGAAGCTTAACCCGTGTGCCTTTTACAGCTGGGTCTTGCTCTGAAGATGGGGCAAAACTATGTACGTAATCATACTGTCGCCAGCCGTTATCACTGCTGTGCTGTGCACTTAACGGCACGGTTAACCAACTACCATCGTCCTGTTCAAGTTGTACCTCCACGGTAGCGCCTTCTTGCAATACCGCTTCAAAACTCACGGTAAAACGCCCACCAACGCGGTAGCTGATCTGACGGCTGATGTAATCAGCACCAAGCATGACTTCGCCCGCCGCGCACTGGCTGCCCGCAAATAATACCGGGCTCAATGTGCTAGAACCTGATAATGTGGCGCGCACATTAACATTGCCGTTAAACTTCTTGGTTAACTGCTGTGGCGTCCACTCTTGAATATTTTCTAGCGTGAAACTATCCGCACTACTGCCCCCCGTGCCCGTTAGAGTGAAGTTCACCGATGTGTCTGAACTTGGTCTTTGCACAACGGCAAGCGCCATTAAATCAGAGGCTTGAGTAACTGATATGTCACCCAAATTGACCGTACGTTGTGTGCTGGTAAACTTGGCTGCCTTAAGCTTAAAGGTCAGATCTTTATCCTGATGTGGTGTCCAAGTACTGGCGTTACTTGAAGACAGTAATACCCCAACTTGATAAGGCTGACTGGTTACCCAACCATGTTGTTGGTCATATTTTCCAAGTTCGGCTATTGCCACTTCATGGGCTGCGCCATCGGTCAGTACCACAATGGCGTATTCTTGCCCAGACTGTAGTAGCACAGGTGTGAAGCTAAATAATGTGGCATCAGTCAAAGAAATAGCACTGCTTTGAACACGGCTTTGCGCCAACACAGTTTGCGTTGGAATACCTTGTACAACTTCACGAATTTGCACCTGTACGGACTCTTCTCCCTTGGCAGTAAAGAACAGCTCGACCGCGGCTATAAATCGGCTTTGCTGTAATGTGAAAGTTTGTGCCAATGGGTCAAAGCGCTCGGTGGTAATGGTGGTAACCTGTGCTAGTGTTTCTGTACGAATTTGACCACTGCTGGTATAGGTCGCAGTCCCTCTTGAGCCACCTTTGCCCTGAAAGATAACGGATTTTGTACCCGCAGGGATCTGTACCTCGCTTTGTGGTGGTATGGTAAAGCGCCCTGTTAACTGACCATTTGAATCGGCTTGAACCATTAGATCTCCTCCGCAGTTAGTGTAATGCCATCGAACAAGACGGTTTCCAGTTCTTCCCCTGGACCAAATCCAGAAATAGAGAAGCGTACTGTTCTTGGTCGTAAAAATTCCACTTGCTGGGTTTGTACCCCCACTCGTTGCGTTTCAACACGCGTACTAATTCTGCGAATACGACCACCGCCACGATTGAAGCGTCGAGTAATCGGACTGCTCCAGCGCTGTGTGGTGACTGTCCAGTGATCCACATTGGGTGATAAAGTAACCTCTGCTGGAACAGGCTCAAACGCCTGATAAGGATTAACCTTCATTTGTCCTGTACGTTTTGGCTGAGTCAACACATCTTCAAGCTCATAGGGTAATAACTCGGTGCTACTAGCATTGAGCGCACTGACGATGGCATCAACTGGCAGCGTTAGCTCACCATCAATAATGGCTGCACTTTGTTCACGTCCTTGGTCACGCAGATCATCATCAAGAAATGGATCAACAAACACCCCGTACTTGCTGGCTGGATCTTGACTGTTGGCATCATTTCGCAATCGCTCAATGGCTAGCAATTGGTACAGATCACCGATCTGCCTTTGCATGTTTTGTAAATCCAGCATGCTCAGGGAATGAATCGCCACAGACTCCACCCGTGGTACTGACTCACCCCAATATTGATAGACATATGCCAAAGGGAGATGCTGCTCAGGTACATGAGGAGGCTCAGGGTGCTCTAGCACAGATGCACCTTTGATACGTTTTACTTGCCCTTGCGCATTGAGGACTATTAAATCAATACGCGGTGAATGTCGTTGATAATCAACACGGATTTGATCTGGTAAAACTTCATTACCACTGTCTATAAATGACTTATCAATACTGTAATGCGTCGCGTTGAATGTGACAGGCACACTGGTGCCATAGGTATAAGTAACCTGATAGCTGCTACCCACTGGCGGACGTTCACCCGCTAGTTTCCAAACAATATGATTGCCCTCAAACTCATAATCGTCATGTTCAACATAGATTTTATCCTGATAAGAGATCTGTTCGACCGTATCAACACTGGTATTTGGAAAACTGTCTTGGAGTTGGTCGCTACGCGTGAGCATCGCTACTTTACGCACCACAGCATAGACACGTTCAACTTGTTTTACCGGAGGATAGTCAAATTTGATTGGCGAACTGGCATCTTGTACATCACTTAACTCGGCTTTTTCGGTTTTGATGCTTTGTACGTCTGGGTCAAACTCAAATGAAACAGGCAGTGCTGTTGCGTAACTTAATTCATAACCCGCGATGTGTGCTTTGCCAGCCTGTAAGCTAAAGTGTTGCTGATCCTCGGCGGTTTTAATGTAGTGTAAACCGAGTCCTTCTACGACATAATTGCCGCCATTAGACTCTCTATCATAACGCGCCAGCGCACGTGTAATCGAATCTTGCTCTGGTGGAGCCTCCTTGATAACCAACACGCCCTGATTAATTTGATACACAGGATAAAACTCTGTGTTAGTATTTTGCGCCTGAGTTAATAACCCCCAGTGTGCAGTCACTTTTAGTCGTGCAGCACCCGCTTCATTATAATTTTGCGCTAGCATTGGCGAGTTAACACCCGCAGGGTCTCGTAGTTCACCATCTTCTTGCTCAGTGATAACCTCACTGTCTAGCAATACACCAATGATCGCATCACCACTGGTGTCAAAATCAAATGATCGCTCCGCAAGCTGACGTACTGCACCGCGAATGTAAACGGATGCCGCCGCAACACGAGCTTGTTGCGCTTCTATTCTGACCCCTCCGCCTGCGACAATATCACCATCTTTAAGTAGCGCATCGGCAACGCCTTTTAGCTGATGACTAACCTGACATTGCACATCATTGAGTTCACGGCTTTGCAGCCCTTTACCAGCTCGAAATAGTATTTGCTCGTATTGTTTAGCGGCATCAAACTTTTGATAAAAATCTGGATGCTCTGAGACAATTTGATTGTATATATGTTCTTGCATAATGCTCCCTTAGAAGCTTATTACAAATTCAAAAGACTCACGTACCCCTTGGTCGCGATAAATCGCAGGGCGATGCTCTAACAACAGCAAGGTGCCTTTTTGTTCAATATCTTCTGGTTGAAAATACAACTGCCCTGAAGGCGTGCCTGCTTTAGGTGTTGTCCCTACCATCAGGCCCAATTCACGAATTGATTTTGATAGCCCATCATTAAAGTCATAGTTAAATTGGCAATATAGATGAGGGGTTGAATGATTAACGACTCTATAGCGACCGTTAGGCACTTGAATTTCACCCTGTTCATCCGCTTCGCAATAGAGCACTCGTGTGGCTTTGCGATAACCAAGAATGGATGTGAGCTCTGTGCTCGTACTGGACTCTGAGGGCAGTTGTGTATCCCACTCAGCTGCGCCTTGACCCCAGGCTAAATAAATAGATTTTTGCTTTATCGCATTGGCGAGTTCTATGCGCCCAGCGCGGGTTAGTATAGCCACCCTGTACTCCTATCAATGTTTATTAATGTGTAAGTAACATGTATAAAAAAACCCGCCTAAGCGGGTTTATCATGGCGTTTTTATCTGCGTTACTCGCCTATCCACAACGCGGTTTGTTGCTCAGAAGCGAGCTTGCAAGCACTAAACAATTGCTCTTTGCTTACTTGTACGACATCATTATTTGCCAGTACCCATGAGGTAGAGCTCTGTTCTTCCATCACCAATAACTTGCGTGCCATGCGTTGCTGGCTTAGCTCATCAGCATCAAACACCATGCCATCAACTTCTACCGTCAGTTGAGCAAGTTCTTGCCTACGAGTTTGCTTAAAGCGTTCACGCTTAACTTGTGCGATTTGCGCTTCACTGTGTGCTTGCGTTGCAGGGTAGATATAAGCCACCAAGGCCTCGTCGTCATATTCAGTGCGTGCAGGCTGTTGCTCTGTAGTCAGCGCTAAATCAACCTCCACGTGTTCTTTGCGATAACACGCGCGTCGCAACGACATGTCGATTTGCGGTTGTTCTGGCAGCTCGGGCACTGCGACTTGCTCGTCACTGTCGGCAGCAAGGTTGGCGTTGTGCGCCAGTGCTTCTTGGCGCTGCGCTTCAACTTCAACCACTTCAAGCTCCCACTCTTGATAGGCTGCTACATGGGCTTGTTGCTCTTGTGCAATAGCAAGTTTTAAGGCTTCTTCAACCTGCGCTTGCCCATGGCGTAGGGCAATTTTAGTTAACACATCGTCATAACTAATACTTGGCAGCTCAAGCATTTGCTCTGCATCAGTGCTTGCTTGTTCATTAATCGCTTGTGTGTCAGGCACAGTTGTTTCGACCGCTGAAGCAGTCTGCTCGTTTGTTTGTTCCATAAAATTGTCCTTAGTGGCTGGCAATGCCCAGCGGAAGTTGTGTGTGGTGACAAAACACTTTGACTGTGTTGCCATTTAAATCGATTTTGGTGTTTTCACCGTTGATGATTGGGACGGTTTGGTCATCGCCCCATGAACCTTGCAAATCAATGGCTTCAATAAAGTAGACATGGTCTCCCGTATCGTCATAGACAAAGCCTTTGGATGTTTGCACCCACTTTGGACTATCAAATGACGCCGTACCGTTATTGACACAAAGTAAGTGTTTACCAGAAAGTGCCCCTGATACTTCGCCTCTCACGGTGTATAAAGTACCAACACTAAAATCTGTATCTTTACTTGTATTATCGATAACTGTCGGAACCGACGCTTTCCACTTAAGTTCAACACCATGAAATTGCAGATAAAGTAAGCCGTTTTTTTCTACTATAGAAGGAAGTGCTTTAACACCTCCAGATTGATCTAAAGGGGCACGTAATGTCATTGGAGTGTGAGATACTGTATTCGCGCTCCACAAGGCACCACTGGTGTTTTTAGGGGCGTTAAGTATCGATAGATTACGCTGTTGATTACCATCTTGATTATCTTTGCCTATCACACCACTCAATGTACTAATCAGTCGATTGCCCTGAGAAACAAATCTATCTGCTGATACCCAGACAGAGCTGACTTTTGATTTTACACTCAGGTTATTTGCAGGTTCAGTCAAAGCCGCCAAAGACTCGTAACCTATCATGATCACGCTTTGCGGCTGATGAGTGGTCGTATCTAACGTAAGTGTGTTAGCAGTAGCATTATACTCTTGCGCTCTGTTTGACCAAGATGAGCCGTTGTCCTTGGTATACACCACCGTCGGGGTTGATTCCGCTTTGCGATTTAAAGCAATCAAGCCCGGCTCTTCCTGTGTGCCAGAAGCTATCAGCCCAACTACACCGTATGGAAAAGTTGTTGCAATATTGTCAGGGCTACCCACAATATCCATCCAAGGTATAGAGTCGAACTCTCCACTGAGCTCCGATGGCATGATAATTTGTGCTTTTATTGTTTGAGCTCCTCCAGTACTGATCCAGTTTCCGCTATTATTCTTTGGATTTACTAGGCAGATGTGAGTCGCGCTGTTAATTAATTGTCCTTTATCGATTTTTATCCATGTATCGAGCGGGTGCCCTCCACCATAAGTCGCCAGATCGGTGTCTCCATAGTCTAAAAACTTGATAAAAATCGGCGGCATTTCAAATTTCGTATTGTTTGGATATTTGAAATAAACTTCATTATTGAATAAAGGAAGATTTTTTGTCAGTGGATTAGCGTTATCACCGATTATTTGCATATAGATAGTCATTGCTGAGGCATGACAATAGTCTGTGTTTACCAAGGTATAAGGTACTTTGCCTTTCCCACGTAACGTGCCGGCCACAGCCTTGTGCATTGTTTCATCACAGAGTTGGTTTGTATCGAGTCTATTCGCATTTAAACGCAGATCTTCAACTTGGCCTGCGTAGATAGCATCATAATATTTGTATTGATCTGGGCGACCAGATTGGCCCTTTTCTATACTGCCCGTATTGGAATGCGCCCCCACTCTATTGGGTATGCCAAACTGAATGTCAAAAGCCTGTAGTGTGGATGTAATATGCCCAGCTTCAGGTGAAAACCAAGATGTTGCCCCACCATTATCTTGCTGATTCCAAGAACGGCAGCCCATTGGGTTATAAGTTGGATGATATGCCCCTTGGTTTAATCGTTGAACTAGAGCAATAGTAAATGCGTAAACCTCACCGTTATGAGCTACCCTTGTGTCTTCATTAATACGCACGCCAAACTGACCCACTGTGCTGCTTCCTTTAACTTCTGCTCTTCCGCTAGATATATAGAAGTCATAGGGCGAACCCAATGTAGCAATATCTCTGAATGAAACTTTGCTTCCTCTGCAAATAATAGGGTTTAACGCGCTATATCTCAGTGCTTTAGGGGGGGTGTACGGAACTGAGCACGCCCAATTATCCCCTAGACCCTCAACAACGCGTATACGATACCGCACTTGAATATACGCTTTGGCCTCAGGGTCGTAATAAATATTGTGCTCGGGATTTTTTAATAACTTAACGCGGTTAGCATCTGAAAGTGTTGACCACTTTACGCCAAAACCTTTGGTACTTGTGTCCCACAGGCCGAATGCTGAGTAGCTTTGTGCAACTAGGCTGCTGACTAAACTTATGCCTTCATAGTTATCTTTACCAAATTGCACATTACCTAACGGGTAAACCACATCTTTGTCTGATATCTTTTCATGCCAAGATTCTAAAAAGACTAAGTCTTTACGAGAGGTGATCACCTGCTCAGTCACAGGCATCACAGAAACATTACGAATAGACACGGACTCCCCAACCATAGTTGGTGAGTTTGTGCCCACATTGATTCGTGTCGTTGTGGCTGTTGCGGTGTGTTTTAGTTCTATGTCATACCACTTTCCAATGGTGGGAGATGGCTCTATAAACTCTGTATCACCAAATGAAGCAAACACTTGATTGTCTTCTTGCACTCGAATGGATACTTTGAGTACATATTCCTTGCCCACTTCTGTAGGTAGGTTCTGGTTGATCAATGACGCATAGGTGCTATCTACATCGGTTAGCGTCACAACGCCATTATCTACTGAAACCGTGTCATTAGCTGCGTTTAATGACCAGCCAGTTATATCCCCTGTACGGAAATTACCATTTGTGACAAGTCCCTCAAACGCCTCAGCCGCACTGGCATGTTGCGTTACCTTGCCAGTTGCTGAGTCATAGGTTTGAGTACCATCGGGGGCAGGTGGGAAATTAACATGGATACCAGCCGCGTCACTCTCATACGTACCAAATAAGTGATGCTGTACACCATCGGCTAAAGCATGTGCGAAACAACTTCTCGACTCACCTACTGCCCCGCTAAATGTTTGCGCACGACCAAGCCTTAGGCCCGCAGGGTAGTCTTTTGAATAGGCCGTCCACATACCATGTTGCACATGTTCGTACCCTGTCGTACTCGAATTATAGTGCTTACCCCACTCAATAAATCCCGATCCCGCAAATTGCTGCTTACGTATTTGTCGCAGTGCATCAAACTGGGCTTTGCTCATCACCTCTGGATGTGGATTAATTTTTTGTGCTTCACCTATCAAGCTTGGCAGTGTATCCACTTGATAGCTTTGACCGCTAAAGTCTTTTAAGGTGACTTTACCGGTTTTGGTTTGCCAATCATTAATGGCTTGGTGATTACTTTTAATAAGCTCATGTGTTTGCTTGATATCGACCTTTACTTGGTCAATTTCATTGATACTTTCAACTACATCATTGGCCAGTTTTAAACTGGCATCAGTTTGCTCAGCGGCAGCTTGCTGCAACTGAGCGATTTGTGCTTCGATTGTCATTTTCCTTTCCTTTGCATGGCTTTATAGCCATCACTAAGAAACCATGCATCCAACGAGTAAAATAGAGGGCTTAATCTCGCTTCCAACAGACGAAATTCAGCCATTGAACCAAAACGCGAGCGCGTTCGGACATAAACTGTGGGCAAAGGCTATTAGCTTTGCCCACAATAACGACACTTTACCCAGATAAAGGAAATAATATCGGTCAAGTTTGCCCTGTGGGCAGCTGGTACTGCCCACGCGCTTGGTTATGTCTCTATTTGACTCATAGTGTGGAAAGAAATTGTGCTCGTTAGTGACTCGCAATACCCAGTGGCAACAGGGTGTGATGGCAAAATACCTTCACCGTGTTGCCGTTAAGGTCAGTTTTGACATTCTCGTTATCTATGATTGGAATACTCTGGTCGTCACCCCAATTTGTGATAGTGACTTTGCGATAATGCACCAGACCAGTCGCGACCGAGACCATATTGCCATGCTGGTCAGCCACTAAATCACCAGCTTGTAAGTAATTGTCATAACTTGAAGTTCCGAAGTTTCGTACCTTTTGATACACGCCTTGCATATGGTCTGTTGCTATCTTGATGTAAGCTTTGTTATCAACAAGGTCCACCTTGTCGCTGCCTAAAACTAACGTGGGCTCGATGTTATCCAGTTGCAACTGGGCACCATGGAACTGCATATATAATAAGCCTCTGTAATTGGTAATAGTCGGCAGTGCTTTGCAAGCATAAGCGCCTTTGACACCACCCAGAGAAGGCGGCACTGCGTGCTGTGGAAATTCATCCTTAATCAACTTTTCATCAAGCAAGTTTTTAGCGTTGAGCGGAACATAGGTATTGCTGGTATACGACACTGTTGTGGCAACACTGGCCGTTAATGACTGCTGTAATCGAGCGCCAAAATTGCTGCGTGCGTCATTGCCAAGCCAAACATCCCCTACTGCTCCTAACACTTGTGAATTAACTGCTGGCGTAGTAAAGCCAGCATCAGCATGATAATAAATAAGTTGAACACGCGCCGCTTCAGCAGGAGACACATAAGCGTTCTTTGTACTGTTGATAGCCAAACTACCCGAACTCCAACTGCTGCCATCATCCATTGACATTGCCCAAGTTAAAGGCTGACTTGCTTTTCGATTGAGCTTGAAGTCTTGACTGCCACCATTTGGTAACTGTGGGATCCACTGACCAATCACACCATCAGGGAAAGTCGCAGCAATACGCTCAGGGTGACCGATAATATCGACCCAAGGGAGTGAGTCAAATTCTGCGCTGGGCATCTCTAGTTGTGTATCAAACGACCATATCATAGTCAGTAGCGTGCCATTCGGTACATCTTGCTCCGTACGAATATATAGCAAGTCATCTGGAGAGTACTTGTTAATAATTGGCAATAGCTGCTGAGTATCATGACGGTAAATATATCCAGCGCCACAGTGGTACGAACCCGTTAGTGAGGAGACTACCGGAACCGGGCTCGGCCTTTTCCCAAATTTTGCAATCAAATTCTCAGTATTCAGATGTGCCGAGCCATTTTCACCTAACCAGTAGCCTGTGTTGTTAAAGAAGCCGCCTGATTTAACATAAGTATAAGTTCGGGTAAACGGCAGCTTTTCCTTGCCACGCAAAGCCCCAGCAACCGCTTTACGTATTGTTTCTTCACGAAGTTGATTTACATCTTGCTTATTGGCGTTTAAGCGTAAGTCTTCTACTTGACCTGCGTAAATGGCGTCGTAGTGCTTGTATTGATCGCTACGGCCACTACTTCCTGCTGCAATACTGCCATTTCTAAAGCCTGTCTCTCCACTTGGAACTATCTCGAAGAGCTGGTGAGCTGCATCGATTTTAGGAAACTTAGTGTCATACCATTTGTATACCCCAACCCCTTGTTCAACATACAATGCACAACCCATAGGATTGTAAGTTGGATGATAAGCACCTTGGTTTAAACGTTGCACTAGCGCAATTGGCGTAGCAAAACACTTTCCTTCATGGCCCGAATTCACATCTTTCAAATTCTGTGCGGCAACCGCACCATAAAGTCCAACGTCCTGGCTTTCCATCGGATAACGTGCGGTGGAGAACGTACCATTAGCAAACAGCGGATAACCCATTCGCCAGTCGCTCGCTGTTTCAACTCTCATGCCTTGAGGTCTAATGTGCTCTCTTGGCGAAAAATCTAAGTAGCCAGACCCTTGCGTAGCCGTAGGTCCGTACCAATTATCGCCATGCCCTTCAATGACACGAATACGATACCGCACCTGAATATAGGCTTTGGCTTCTGGGTCGTAGTAAATATTATGCTCAGGATTTTTTAAAAACTTAACGCGATTAGCATCAGAAAGTGTTGACCATTTGACGCCATAGCCTTTGGTCATGCTATCCCACTGGCCGAACGCTGAATAACCTTGAGCAACAAGCGTATTGGCAAGGGTAATGCCCTCGTAGGCGCTAGCGCCATACTGTACATTGCCCAGCGGATACACCACATCTTTATCAGCAATTTTTTCATGCCATGACTCTAAAAACACCAAGTCTTTGCGTGAGGTAACAACTTGTTCGGTTACAGGCATTGCCGATACATTATTGATCTGTAGTACATTGCCTGGGGCACTGTCATGCTCAAACCAGATGTAGTGAGTACTATGATCAACAATATACTCAACCGTGTATCGCCCCACTCCTTTATCTGTCAGCAAGGTTTTGATGTTTTGATGGCCTAAGTTTGATGATGAGTAGCGAAGTGTTTTAACCTGCCCTGATATCACACTAAACTCAAAACGCACCCGAGTACCAACAGGAAAGTTAAGCCCTACTTCATTAATGGCAGCCGCTGGATATTGGTTGCCCGTTGATACACTTTTTAAGCTACCATCAACAATACTTAGCTCTGAAGATGTACTGTAGGTTTTCCATCCAGTGGTATCCCCTAGACGTAGTGAGCCATTAACGAACCGCCCTTCAAAGGCACTGGCTGGACTGTCATGCTCAGTCAATATACCGGTTGCTGAGTCATAGGTTTTGGTGCCATCGGGGGCTGGTGGAAACTTGGTACTTGCAATGCCATATGGATAATCAACCGATTGTAACTCATGTGATACTCCATCCATCACAACTTTAGGGAACGGGGTTGACGATTTATCTTGTCCTACCCAGCCACTCGTTTTTCCTGAACGACCCAAGTTGAGCTTTTCTTGGTATGCCCACATGCCATTGTTTATCGCATTTGAAGAAGAATCTCCAAACCCCCACTCCACAAACCCTGAGCCTGCATATTGCTGCTTACGCATTTCACGCAGTGCATCAAACTGGGCCTTAGTCATCACCTCAGGGTGGGGATTGATTTTTTGTGCCTCACCAATCAGGCTTGGCAAAGTATCAACTTGATAGCTTTGACCGTTTAAGTCTTTTAAGGTGACTTTACCGGTTTTGGTTTGCCAATCATTAATCGCTTGATGATTGTCTTTGATAAGGGTATGGGTCGCAGCCATATTTTGGGCAACAGTGTCGATTTCCGTTAAGCCTGCGGTGATCTCACTGGTTAGCTTAGAGTATTCGGCAGTTTGCTCGGCCACCAGCTTATTAATATCAGCAATTTTTGATTCTAAAGTCATATTGATTCCTTACAAGCCAGCTTTTCGAAGGCGTAAATTGAGCAGCATATTTTGATGTGCTTGTTTAATGAGGTTTTTACTTTGCAGGGTTTGTGCGTAGGTCATGGTAAGCAGCTCTTCGGTTAAGAAGATATTGGCGTTGTTAACCCCGACCGAACAGGTCACGTTTTGGCTGGGTAAAGTCGATACATTGAGGGTAAAAACTTCCAACCAAGCCGCATCGGCGGCCTTGTAGTTCAACTGCTCGTTGGCGACGCTGTAGAGAGCCACCAAGGTGGAATCTGACCATATACCCACCTCTTTGACCGGATATTCACTCGGGCCATCGAATAACGCACTAAAGCGCAGCTGGGTGTTGTTTAAAATCTCCGCGCCACCAATAAGCACTCTTTGTTGCTCGTTGCGCAGCGCAGTTTGGGTGGTACTGGGGGTATAGCTTTGATCACCCGCAGATACATGGGTGATTGCCATGCTAATACCCTGTTGCGAGGCGCTGAGTAACTTACTCAAGCCTTGCTCAGTCCACACTACAGGGGTAAATGTGGTTGGGTTGCTCATAGTTTGTTCCAATAAAGGTTGGCAACTTAATTCAGTTGCAAGATGACTAGGATAAGAAAGCGCTAGCTAAGCTCAGCGAGAATAGGTTATCCGTTGAAATTAACTGGATGACGTGCCGTTAAGGTTTAAGCGACCGAAGTTTAAGCGCCCCGTACTGGCGCCAGAAAAGGCAAGAGATGGCACATTTAATGTGCGTATGTGGTTAATCTGTACGCTACACAGTTGTTGCGATTGCCACTGCGCGTTTTGCCAACGATCATGCCAAGGGCCAAGCCACACTCGCTGCGCAAGCGTGCGCTGATAAGCATGAATGCGACCATGCACCAAAGTAGTCGGTAATTTGGAAGGCTCGCTGGTGGTTAAGCAGTAACGACCCTCTTCTAACTTATCTAGGTGTTCACTGATCTGGCTGCGTTTGCGCTGATGACCAAAAGCGATTTGCTCGGGGCTGGCATCATGGGTTACCTGCAAGGTGCGACCAAAGCTGGCCTTAACCAATTGATTGTCTTGATGAGTAAACACCACACCAGAGTAATCACTGAGAATATGACCAAATCCACACCGTGGTCCAGAAAGTGTCTGGTTACGCACATCATAATCGTGATAAACACGCGTTAACTGGCTACGTGCAGGCGCAGACAACTGTGCGAGCTTAACCACTTTGGCTAACCTATCATCACCGGGTATATCGCCGCTGTTTATTTGATAGGTATAGTAATGTCGCTCTGGAGGCGTATTTTCAATCTGAGCGTTATTTAGCTCTAGCCAACCGAGCGCCGTTGTTAGACTTTTCGGTGTACCGCGAATTCGCTGCCAAGCGATACCATCTTTGAGAGTTTGTCTTAAGTCCTGACTATAAGGCAAAATGCTTTCAAGGCCATACTCCCACACTAACCACATGAGCTGCGCATCATGTGGATGCGCTTTGTTACTGGTAAGCTGCTTGATGGCCTTACTATATTCATCGACCGAAAACTGGCTTTGCAAGCCTTTTAGTTGCAGCGGGCTATGATTGGGGGGTAACAGTTGTTGCATCACTACCTCATGTGCGTAATGTGAGCGTTATATTCCCCGGCACAGCACACTGGGCATGGCTCATTTTTTGTAAACCCGAAGGGCTGTGAATATCAACATGCCGTACCCCTTTTTTATGTAGCTGAGCGGCTATCCAACTGGGCGCTAAATCCCACTCCAGGCGGGCTTGCTGTTGCCAAGCGGTACGAAGGGCACTTTCTAGTTCATCAAACACCGAGCGTGGCGTGTCATCTTGGAGATAGATATCTGCTGTGACGTCAATCTCAACCAATTGCGCCGAGTTAATCTCGAGTTTGTCAGTCAACATTTTTACCGCATCATCGGTAACCGCTGTTTTTACTTTCTCAAGCGTTGCAGCAGCCTTGGTTGGGTCTTTGGCTAAGATGGTGATGATCACCACGCCATTGCCAGGGCTAAATACCGATACATCGTTAATGTCGCTGGGCGCGGCATTGATTGCGTGATTGCGATAGTGCTCCGCACTGCCAGCGGTGCTGGACGCGATGGTATTGTTACGAATTCGTGTGCGATATCCATCGTCAGGCTCGTTTGCCACACGTTCAACACCGTAAAACGCACCGAGGTGCTCTAAATCGGCGCTTTTAGCAAACGCCAATAAATTTGACTGCGCCGCTTCGTTGATCCGCTGACGTAGCAATAGTTCTTGATAGCTCTCTACCTGCAACCAAACATTAAGGGGATCACTTTCAAGTTCAAGCGCCTGAGCAAATTCAGGCGCCAGTGAGATAAAGCGCGCTTTGCGCGTTTCGTAAATATCTTCAAAAGAAAGTGATTCGATGATGTTGGGAGCAGGGAGTTTGCTTAAATCGATATGGGTACTCATCGATTAGACTCCTAAGATTTGATTCAACCCATTGTGACGAGTTGAAATACTGTGTGTTTAAGCAAACTAAATTGGGTTATTGTGGTACATAAGCGTCAAATTCTAACGCATCAAAGGCGAAGCGGTATGATGCTCCAATACGTTCAAGCCCCGCGTTGAGTCGCTGTGCGGTGATCAGGTAGTTGCCGCTGAGCTCAAAACATCCCTGCATGGTCAACACCCCATTGGCAACATTTGCCACAAAACGCATGTCATCCACCGGTTGCTCTGCGTTAACAACCCGCTCTACCATCACCATTAGCTGAGTGTCTGGTAAATCGCCCACATGGGCACTGAGCGTGAAGGCCTCGCCTCTTGGTAACCACCAGATGTTACCCACCAACTGCGCATGTTCGCAGGCCACCTCGACATCGGAGAGCACCGCTGTCAATACGCTAGGTTTAACGTGCTTACACCAACGGCCATTTCCCGCATATACCGCTATTTCATGCTCGTTTAGCTCGGGAGGGGCCACAGGTGTTGAACGGGCTGGGCGAAAATTATCATGCTCTAAAACTTGCATCCCCGCATATTGGCGCTGCTCATCGTATAAATAAACTGTTTGCATTTTTACTCCGCAATAATTCCATATTTCAAATCTAGGTCGCCCGAATCTTTCCTTTCAAGTACCATTTCTGTGTCTGGATTTACCAGCACATCAAGAAATCCTGTGCTCGTGTGAATTAGGTCGCCGTCGAACAGTAAATGCATAAATGTGAGTGGTGATACAGTCGCTCCGATATAGTTTTCAAGCCCATTTACAATGGTTTGAATCCCATCGCTCGATGGCGGAATGAATGAATCAGACAATCTAAATAAATTACCTTGGGTATTGTAACTAAAGAAAATCTCATCACCTTTAGAAACCAGCGAACCTATGTTTGCTAGTCTGTTGATTGCGCATCGTCCTATTTTTGTGTGATCAATGCTTGAATCACTCAGAATTGGCATCATTAATAGGCTTTTACCGTTTGTATACTGCACCGCAATACAGCAATAATCATCGGTTACAGCGCTAATACCGCTGCTAACGTTATCTTCGCCGATATCTAGAGAAAAGCTGCCTTGGTCGGAAATTAGCTCGTTCGATAGCGCCATCGTTTTGTAATAAAACAAATTGTCGTAAGAGTGCATAAAATAAAGCTTTGTGCTGTTCTCACACATCGTTAAACTGGGCGCATAGTGATTTGTGCCAGTGGGACATAAACCCGCTGAGCCATGCCCGCCCACTTGTTGCCAATTCACACCGTCCGTGCTTTTTAATAAGTTTGTTCTGAAAAAGCTGTAATCAACAAAAGGGGGAACCATCAGACACATGTAAAACGTGCCATTTCTATACAAAACCTGTGAACGCTGTATACATCTGTCGACAAGTTGCTGCCATGTCGCATCCGATTCAGCGCGTTTGGGATCGAGCGGGATAAATGAACGCATCGAGATAAACTGCCAGCTACTGCCATGGTCTTTTGTCACAACAATGCCGTATTTCTCGCTGTCAGTACGTGCTACGCTCACAAACGTTCTGGCACCATCACTGGCAACCCCATTATTATTGTTTAATACAGTCACGCCGTTTGGTAGTGTATGTTGCTGATAATTCAGACCGTCTTCGCTTGTGTAGTACTCGTTGTTTTTGACTCGGATGTACCCCTCATTTCCTTTGCCTGTGGCCGTACCGATTGGCTGGATGTCATTTGTATTATTTAAATCAGAAAAGGCGTACATGCCAAAACTCAAATGGCGTGGTATAACATTTGATAATTCTGGATAGTCTGCTCGATTAACAACGCCACCGCCAAGCGGCAGCACATTATCGGGCATTACATGGCTTTTGTGATAAAGAACAAGCGAGCCTATTGCGGCTCCGCTATCAGATACTGCTATCATTATTGGACCTCCCAATGTGTACCATTAAACACCACTAAAATTTCACGATTTGCTTTGTACATAAACTCATTCCCGGTTTGTACGGCTCGGCCATTGCGTTTACTCACATGAATTTGCGCATCAGCGGTTTTAATAACGGGCCAAATACCATTACATTTATTCAGTGACACCGTTGTGCCTGCGGCCAAGCCTGTAGTCGCGGGTAGCGTAAATGGCCCCTCAGACGTTAAATAACGTTTTTCATGAGCGTTGAGTTGATTAGATGAAGAAGAGCTACGGCGCTCGGTTTGTAAGGCACTGACAATGTTACCGCTGTGATAAACATTCTGACCTAAATAGGTAAATTCTTGACGACTAACGCGCAGCCCATCAGTTCTATTCCATGGGCTTTCACCCAATCCAATATACGCAAATGCATTACCACTTTCGGTGCCATTGTTACTGTATACACCAATCCCCCCAACACGCTGCTGCTTTGTGTGTGACCACACTTGCAGACCCACTGCGTTTTGAGCTGAGGCTAGGCTACAGTTCCAGCTACGAGCTTGCGATGCAAAAACGTCATCTGGAAAAGTGCCGCCCGTTACCTCTGCCGCACTGGGCTTATTGCCTGTGTGGTAAACGCGTTGGTTATTGTCGGCACCTGCGTATAGCTCACCGCTAACCTTTACATTGGTATTAAACCAGTGACTCGGCCTGTCCGTAACGTAATGGCAGAAGCTAGGGTTTCGCGAACCAATGTGAAGCGCACCAGAATTAGTTAGAATTTTTACTGAGTCATGGTCTCCCTTGGATAGTTGGGTACCAGAATCTTGCAAATAGATGCTACTGCGAAAACGCACCCAATTGTTTTGGTAATGCATTTGCATCGTCCAGTTATCGGGTATGTTGTCTTCACCCAAACCACCCATGCCAATATAGGAGTAACCATTGCCGATATAGCTAAGGTGAAGTGATGCGCCAACATTAGTGCGACCCGATTCACCCAAGGAGATACCTGCGGCCTGTTCACTGTTATCACTCCCAGCATTAGCGCTATCCAACGTCAGCCAAGGGTTATTTTTGGTGATGGTGATGTCTGTATTTTCAGCTACTGCGCCTATTTCGCTTGGGGTTGGCTTATTTCCTGTGTGGTAAACGCGCTGCTTGTAGTCGGCACCTGCGTAAATCTCTCCTCTGAAGTGCGCTGATGCACTGAAAAAATACGCGGGTAGAGATGTGTAAAAGTGACAAAAATCTGTGTTGTGCGGGCCAATTTCTACGTAGCCTAAGTTTGTTTGTACTTTAAGTGTATTATTATTCCCTTTTGCTAGCTGCGTGTTTGAGTCTGCTAGATGAATGCTGCTTCGAAACTTCACCCAATTACTTTGGTAATGCATTTGCATGGCCCAGTTATCGGGTATGTTGTCACTTCCCAAGCTGCCCATGCCGATATAGGAGTAGCCATTACCGATATAACTAAGATGAAATGACGCACCACCGCTCTCTCGACCAGACTCCCCCATAGAGATACCTGCGGCTTGCTCGTTTATTTCGGTCCCAGTAGTGGGGCTATCCAACGTCAGCCATGGGTTGTTTTTGTTGATGGTGATGTCTGTATTTTCAGCTAATGCGCCTATTTCAGACGGTGCAGGTTTGTTGTATGAAGTGTAAGCATTTGCATAAAACTCAAATGGCTTGGCCCTGCCATACGTTTGTAATGCTATTTGACAATAAAAACCGTAAATATAATTTGAACTATGAAAACTTATAAAATGCGGCGTACCATTTATAATAGAAACGCTGGGGCGATTCGATACTAAATCATTCGTATAAATATGCTGAGATTGCCACTCGCCATTTTGTTTATAGAATCGAGCAACTAAATTTGTATCAGTATACGTCCCTTGAGTCATGCCAAAGATCAGTATGTCCGATGCGTCTGACGGCAGATCTGGAAACTCGCGCGGAGTATTAGCATTCATTGCTAAGTCAAATGAACGCGTCAAAAAGTGCGCAGACTGATGACTAACTCTACTTCCCACACCGTGAAGTGCCATTTCTTCACGAACTTTATTGTCTCCTGCTGCTGCGGCTTTAGGTGTGACAACTAAGTCTGCATTTTCCCCTGTGATTACATCATCATCTTCGCAAAGTCGCTTATCAGTCAGTATGTTACTGCCGTTTAGCGCCATATTATTTTCAAAAATGATAGAACTATCATAATCGAGTGAATCCGCAACTTCATCATTGAGTGCCGCATTATTCTGTGTGTCAAAGTAATCTAGGCCAAACGGTGTAAACGTTCCAACACCATTACACGTAACATTGTTGTGCTCTGATGCTGAAAAATAGAACTCAACCCCACCATATTTTTTACCGTTGTACATGAACGTGCACAACCTTGCGGCGCTTTTATGCCCTATTGTTTTTATGAAACCTCGCATTTTTGGTGAATTATGAACATAGCCGACCGCCACATCTGCAATCACAGGGCTTATGATGTTATTAACTCTATGAAATGAGAGTCTGCAATGCGCCCATGAATCCCAGCCCCATTCCGTAACTTTCAATTCGCACAACGCGATTACGCTTCGTCTGTACGATTTTTTTTGCAGTTGCCCAGTTAAATCAACACCAATAGTTTGCTATGCGTGCGCGCCTCCAGCGGCATTATCACATGGGTAAAGAATTGCTCGCTCACCCACTCTTTGGTGGCATAGATCATTGATGGATCGATTTTCTCGCTAAGAACCTGACCATCTATAACATCAATAACAGCTTTAATACCCAACTCTGCGGCTGCATTGTCAGCTGCCGCCGGCTTGTAAGTTTCTGGGTATTTGATGATGGCAAAGGCTTTACCATCATCGGTATAAAAAGCGGCTTCGCGAACGTAAAAACCGCCTTCACTAGCTGGTACTACCCCCACGACTTCCACCAAAGGTTGCTCTGGTAGCTGTTTGAGATAATTAAGGTCACTACGGTAAACAGGCTGACGCAGGTCAGTGTCATGTTCAGTAATACTCCCCTGACCTACCGCAAATTCGCTCAAATGAATGGATTGCTTGTTGGCAATGGCGGCCAGCACTTTTTCACGACCAGCAGCGGTGAGCTTGGTCCAATATTGTGTATTTGACATATATAACTACTTGTAAGATTAAGAAAGTGGAAAAATCGTGGTCATGGTCGAGGAACAAAATACGCCTGAAGTGGCTATCCCCAAATTCCCCTGCAAGTGCATTTGTATGCTGTAATCAATAGACTTGCGTTTAACGCTGTCTATCCTTCTGCGGGTTTCTTGAATTAAGGGTAAATCAATGCCTTGTTCAGAGACGTACACATCAACATGAAACGTCCCAGCCTCACGCATCGGACTGTGTTCAAACCATTCGGTGATCTGTGCGCCTAGCTTAAATGGTTGTAGTGCTTTGGTGATTGCATAGCGAGTCCCTAAATGACGATGCTGATCAAAGCTATTGGCAACCACCTGACGCTTTAAGTCAATTGGCCATGTTTCATCCCACTCCTGAACCCCCTGACTCCATGCAAGCCAAGGTAATAACGATTCCGGACATGTGTCTGGTGTCCATAACCTTGCTATATCCTCAACACCACTGTCGAGCGGCGTCAATAACCGATTTGAGGCCTGTTGCAAGGTATCTTGCAGTTCGCTGCCGCGGTGAAGTTCACTCATATCAACACCCCAAAGGTGAGATTATCCAAACCGTTTTGGCACCAAGCTACTTCGTCATCTGCGACAACAATATTGTCTGCTGGTGAAACCAGCTCGACTTCTTCCACACCCGCTTGGTGCAACATGGCAAAAAGTGCAGAGCGTTTAATGTGTTTACCCAAACCGCTGCGCTCAGCGAGATAGTCAGTGACTTTATCAATGACTTGCTGTTTTACCTGTGCGTGCCCTGGACCTAACTCCAATTTTACGTGTGCTTGTAAGTTAAACTCCCTGACCTTCGCAGGTACAATTTCTACTCGGTCACCAATAGGACGGACTTTTTGCGCTTCAAGTATTTCAGACACTGAACTTTGATCGCCCTGTTTTAAGCCAAATGTGTACTCCAGCTTATTTATTAGTTCAGTTGAGGGTTGGCCGTCAGGTGATTCATTACTCAAAATTGTCAGTACAATATGGCACGGCGATGGACTACTAACACGCACATCCTTCACTCTTGGGTCTGCAGTGAGAGTATGATAGATATAACTTTTTTCTGTTCCAGCCGTATTGAGACTATGAAATGCCAATTGCACCCGCTCACGCAAACGTTGATCGCTCTCATCCGCTAACCGAGCAACCTGATAACGGCTGGCAATATGCTCCAAGTCGTTGCCAGTCGCACTACTTAGCATGGTCGATTTAGCCGCATCATTGACTCGCGCGCGCAATAACATGGCCTGATAGGCGTAGCTGTTGAGCAGTTGAGTCAGAGGCTCAGATTCAAGTGACAATACCTGTTCAAGCTCAGGGCTACGCGCAATTAAATCTTGTTTGAGTGTGCTCAGTAGCTGCTCATAATCTACTTTTTCCAGCACATCAGGTGGCGGCAATTTAGATAAATCAATAAGTTGAGATTTTGACATAGGTCTTCTTAGATAACGGATACAATGGATAACAAAAAACGATACGCAAAAAAATAGCGCGACGGATCTTTCGTGATCTAGTGAGCATAAGACACAAAGCTCGATACAAAGAGAAACCGTATCGGCCATCAAACCAGATCAAAAAAATGGGCATAAGGTGTTAACCCTATGCCCACTTAGTACGGGAAAGACTACTTTTTCAAATTTAGCGAAATAGTAGCAAGTATTTAGAAATGAAAACGGTCAAGTTTGACCGCTCTGTAGAATGGCAGGTTAAAAAAATAACATTGTAAAAATGAGACTTGTCAGAGCCAGTTATACACGTTGGTATTTTTTGAGTAATGTTGCAACAGCTTCGCTGCGCTCTACCATCTCAGCTAACACCGTGTGCATTGGTTTAACATCAACGGTTAACTCATCATTACGCAGTTGCTCCAACAACGATAAGCCCTCAAGTACCGCGCCACCTTGTTGTTTAAACTCTTCAAAACTGTTGGCCTCTTGTAGTGACTGACCCAGTTTGTGCAGTAATACAATTGCCAACTGTGCTGTGTCAGAAGTTGTACCCAATATGCTTGATTGTGTAAATTGATTTTCAAGTTCTGCACGTAACTCAACGAGTTTCAGTACCTGTGCCTCAGCCGCCATTTGCTCATTATTTAAAATTACTTGTTCCATATTAGCTCCTTATTGGGTTAGTCAGTTAAACCGAATTTGGTCCATTTAAGAGCATCACCATGGTAATGGTTTCGGTATTGCATTAACGAGTGGCCTAGGGAATGATATCTAGCATCATTAAGGTAGGAATGTTTTACTTCACCTGTCTCACTATCCAAGTGGCGATACGTACAGTCCCTAAAGATGACTCGACAATCCTGCGCCTCTTGTGCATACGAATGGACACTATTTGCACTACCCACAACAAGGTGTCTGTTTTGGGTAGCAAAATCTCTTATTTGTCCAGCCTGATCAATTGGCTCGAAACGCACTCTTGAAAATCTAAATGTTTGGTTTCGATACAAACTCGCCATTGCTCGAAACATTGCCGCTTCGTTGCGCAAGTACCAATTATGCTTGCTGGTGTCATCATGAACGCCTTCAGCAAAAAATTGAATAACGCCGTTGTAAACATTGAGTAGCGTTGTATCAACGTCCAAATAATGCAAAACTAAACCGGTTGAGTCTGATGAACTTGTCGCACTTCGTGCCAGCATTGGCGATCTAAATGTATGCCCTGCTAAGTCCAGAGTAATTGGGATATGTGCACTGGCCCAAATTACCTTTTCAGGTCCTAAGTAACCTCTATCTCCAACTTCTAATTCATAATCACTTAGGAGTACGAGCGTAATTGACCCAGCTGTAGAAATTTTTCCAATCGTGTGCCTAAACGCTTTGAAGGTATTGAATGGCGTATCTCGTTGTCCGTTACCTCCATCAGCTGCGTTCTGATCAAGGTAAAAAGCTAAGTGACCTCCTGCTAGGCCTGAAGATAAGATCTCATTTGCTTCATTTGCCAGCCTATCTCGCTCGCCCTGCCACTTCCCCACTTCTTGCTCAATGGTGTTGGTTAAATCGGTATTGGTTTGTACCACCTGAGCCAGTAGCTCGGTATTAGTTGCCATATTTGCTCCTATAGCATTTCATCAATGTCGTTGATTGTCAGCGTGCCGCTGACGGCTTGTTTTAAAAGAGTTTTTAAGTTGTCGCGCAACCAATGTTGCTGGTTGGCATCGTGACTGTGCTCAAAATAAAGCGGATAAACAGGAAAGCGCTGGCGGTGACCATCATAGTCATGAACGCGAATACCATTGCCATACAGTAGCCTTGGGGTGCCATCTGCACCTTTTACCCATGCAGTGTTGGCGGTGTCAGCGGGGTCTGAACCAGAAACTTGCTCGGTTAACAGCGCTTTTGGAGTACCAAAATAAAAGTGCTGTTCATGAATGCCAGAATAAGCTTTATCGGCACTAGTACCGCCGTTGTTGCTATCTTCTGTACGCAGTTGGTTATTTTCAACCGTTTCGCAGCCATAGGGGTTCCAATGCTCACGCGGAGTACGCAATATTAGCTCCAGCGGTATCATCCAGCTAAATCCCCCAACCACTTGCGGGTGGCTGGTTTTGGCGCTAAACAATGTTGGGTCGTTAAAACCACGGTTAGCTGAGACACGACCAGACGCGTCGTTACGGGCAAAACGATAGCGACGGTTGTAGTACGCCGCGTTAAGGCTACCGCCTTGCCAGTTTTGTAAGGTATCCTCTAAGCCATATTGGTCATATTTTTCTTCCAATACGGCACCTGCTCCTTCCAAACCGGGTAGCTGTTCACAAAGGCGAGCTAGGTCAACACATTCAAAACGAGCCATGCGTGAACGCATCAGTTTTTGGTTATTGCCAACACGGGCGCGCGAACGTAAATCTTTCACTAACTTAAAGCGGTTGGTATGATCAATGATCCCTTTTAAGGCTTTTTCTTCATCGTATGGCAGTTGACTGGCATCACCATAAATAATGGTAATGGGATGCTGGTGTGAGGCATGTAAATCTTCCCCTACCAGTTGGCTGTTTTGCCAAGTGATACGAATGTCATGACCGTGTCTAAAATCGGTTGAGCTGCGTACTATGATGTCATTCACTGCGCCCGTTTTTAACTGCTCCACTTGCTCGCTAGTAAGCCCTGCATCAAAACTATGATAATGGCTAGCAGCATTGCCGATGATCACTTTCGCACCGCTAGTGCCAAGGCGCGGTGCTAAGGTGGCCACGGGCATGCTGCTAATTCTAAATTGCAATAAACCATACTGCGGCACGCCGTTTTCATCCACAAAACTGATACGCATGGGGTGATAAGGAATGTTCTCTAAGCGGTTCTTATGGCCCGAATAATTCAAATAGCGACCTTTATCAAAAATATTCTTGAGCCTTGCACCATCGTTTGAATGACGGAAGCTGTCGGTCGGGTCATTTAGCTCATCTTGAAAGGTTTCAATCCAGCACTCTAAATAGCTTAGCTCCCAAATACAGTCTTGCGGATTTCGGGTTTTTACATCGCGCATATAACCCGCTTGAGTATTATTAAAATCAATACTGCCATCATTATTACAGCCCGTTGGCAAGGCTTGCACATGAGCTGGAATTTGCGCCGCAGTCGAATGCATGCGCGCTAAATAGTTACCTGGTGTGGCATGCATTAAACGGTAATCGTTGTGACGAGTTCGAAAGTAATAACCGTTGATACAGGCGGCGATTTCCGCCATGCCCGGCATCGCTTTGTAATTGGGATGGTTGTGAATATTCAGCGTGGCATAGCTGGCATCCACCACACGGTGCCCCACTTCAAACCCTTTATCAGCCTGATACTGGCGCGTCCCTACCACACCGCTACCACCGTTCATGCGTACAAACTCAGCCATGCCTTCTTGATAACTGGCATCAGACAGCCAACCGCGCTCAACCATGTTAAATACTGGCAATTCATGACTGCCATTTTTACTATGAACACCGTCGAAATAGTCGCGATTAACCGAATTATCTGGTGTATTCGCCACTTCTTCTACACGGGCTTTCGTGTTATCAAGGTCTTTTGACAGAGTTTCAACTTGGCGTTTTAAGTTGCTAATCAACTGACCTTTTTCATGTCGGCTCAAGTTGTTGTGCAAAACACCATTGGCCAGTTGGCTCATGCTACGCTCAAGATTGAGCCATTGCTCATCAATCTGCCCATCATCCAGTGCAATTGGCACCTTACCGGCCTCAGGGATGGTCGTCGCGCCATAATCGCTGGTTATCTTTGCTGCAAGGTTGGCCGATTGCTGAGCTTGACTGGCATGTTCAGCTGCATGTGAAGAAGCTTGCGTTGCGATTAGCGCTTCAGCGCCGGCAAGATCTTTCGCATTGCCTGCATTGACAGCTGCGGTTTTTGCTTGCTCACAAGCATCATCAGCTTGCTGCGTATATTGTGCGGTTTGGTCTTTTAACAGTTCAGCTTGAGATTTAAACCGCTCAGCTGCACTCGATGCAAGTTCGGCATTAAACAGCTGCATAGATGACGCGGCTGCCTGTGCATCCACCGCTTTCTTAGCCATTTTGGTGTTAAAAGCGTGCTCAGACACCACTTGGCTGTGTTCACTCACGGCTTTATGTTGCGTACTTACTTTATCTGCAAGTGCTTGGGTATAAGCCTGTGCCGTTTGCGCTTTGCTGCTGTCATTTTTAACCTGTACGGCAATGTGCTTTGACTCAGCTAAGTGCGCCTGCGTTACTTGCTCTGCTTCTTCCGCATGGCGCGTTAACATCGCCGTCGCTGCCGCTTGTGCATCCGTGGCTTGGCGGTCGAGGTGAGTATGCCAAGTATCTTCTGCCACCTGTACGCTTTGTGTCGCTACTTGCTTGGTTTGCTCATCAACCACCGTTGCCGCATTGACCACCTGCTCATGCTTTTTCACCACATCTAGGTGCTTTTCGCTCACTTCTTTGTGGGCAAGCGCCATACGGTCTACATTGGCGTCAAACTCATCCAGCTTTGGGGATACTTGGCTTAAGCTGGCAGCGTTGCGAGCAATATCTTGCTCAAACTGGCTAAGTTGCTCACTTGCATCAGTTGCAACTTGCGCTAGATTTTTCAACCCTTTGGGCGTGGGAACCTGCGTTTGCTCGCCTGTAAAGTTGGTAATGATGTGCTGATGTTCATCGCTTGCAAACCAACCGGTTAACTCGTCTTCACGCTTGTGCCATTTGCGTTGTAAATCAGCCAAGTCAACGGCAAGTTCATTGCTGAGTCCTTCACCAAAGTCTTGTACTAGGCCATAGGCAATTTGACGGTGATTGTGTAGCGGTTTGTAGGCGCTGCCATCTAGGTGCGATAGCCGCAAAGTGGTGTTGTCTATCACCTCAGCTACTTGCAACAGGGTGTCTTTGCTATCGGCCTGGTGATAGAGCAAATCACCTTTTTTCACTTTAGCAGCATCGATAAAGCGTGTGGAGGTGCCTTTTACTAAGTCACTGCCTTTGGCTAAGGTGATTTTTCCGACTGTGTAAGTCATGTAAACCCTCTCGGTTTAATTGCTTTTTGGCGCACGCACGCCCACCCAACACAAAGGTGCTGAGCCAATTCATTAAAACTTTGAAATAGAATTTGGGGCGTGATGTGCGCCAATGCGCAAAGGGGATTAGTTAAATGGATAGCGCTGTTTTATTTCAGCGACTTTGTCTTTCCATAGCTGAAGCTTTTGCTCTGACTCATCAAACAAGTATTCCATATAAAGTGGGTCTGACTCGTCTTTGTAAGCAGCTTTTCGTTTTAGCTTAATTTGTAAGTTTGCGTATTGTTCAAGCGCCTGTGCTACAGATTGCGCGTCAATGCCATGGTGAACGCCATAACCTTTTACCGCACCGTCAACCACTGGTTGTTGAGTTTCAATATCAAGCAAGCTAGTGATGTCATAATATTCGTATTCGCCAATTTTAAGCATAATGGCCTCCAAAGGTTTCGCCACTCATAGGCTTTTTCTTATCATCTGGGTGATCAAGGGCAAACAGTTGTGGGGATGCGATATAACATTCCAGGTAGCTGTTGTTGTCACCGGAGGCGAAGTTTAAAGAAGCGAGCCCATTACCACAGTATCTGTATGGCTTCACAAAGAATTCAATTAGCTGATATGGATGATTAGCATTCTCTTTGCTAAAACTATCTGAATCAATCTTAAACTGGCCATTGGTGCTCCTGTTATAACCTGCATGATCACCAAAAATCAGTGTGCCTTGCTTTAAATAAACCCAAGCTCTAAATAAGAACAAGCCACCAGCAAAAGCACGATTTTGCCCCACATGTAAATTAAGTGATGCATGCTTTGCGCTTTGCTCTGTTTTTTTATCAATACTTAATTTTGTGATGTAACCACGCTTTTTAAGTCCACTCCACTCAGGGGCAGATAAAGCTCCATAGCTCATAATGTGCTTGTCGCTCATATGTGCGTAAATTGGCTTTTCAGGCGTTGCTTGCCAAGGATCATCTGTGTAATTGTCAGGTTGAGACAACTGCATCTCTTTTACATTGGCATGCGCATAGCGAGTACCAAAAGCGTAAGTATCCTGTGACACTACTTCCATTTTGGCATCGCCACTTGGTAAGAATGGCGGCGTTGCTGGCACCAGTTTCTCTACCCCATCAACCGTTTCAAGCGTGGTATTCATCAGCCACGGATCCATTAGCAGGTTGCCCCCGACGATTCGGTGTTTTAGCAAGTCTTGGGCAAAACCATTCATTTGCTGTTCGGCGCTATCAACCCGTTGGTTGATGTGGGCGAGCTTATCGATAACATTTTTTGTCAACTCATTGTTTGAGGTGACCAAATCGGCATTGGTTTGCTGTAAGCTCACCAAGTGCTCTTCAAAAGTTGGCATTAAATTATACTCCTAGTGATAAAAGTCGGTCGTTGAATTGTAATTGGCGATAGTTGGCGGCAATTTGCGCTTGGGCAATTTGTGCTTGAGAGAGCGTGATTGCCATAAACTCTTCACCTAAAAATAGGTTTAGGTCGCCACTGTTGTTCACTGTTATGTTGTCAATTGGCACAGCGCTGAGCACCAAATCAAACCCTTGAATAACTTGCGCAAGTGGGGTTTGGTAAAACAGTACATCGCTTGGGTGTGACCAAACCGCGAATAAGGTGCCGTCGCTAAGATAAAAGCCCACCTCGCGCACCGCATATTCAGCGTCACTACTGAACTTTGCGGTGACATGTAGCTGGCCCTTTGCAATGTTCTTACCGCCTGTTACTGGCACTTTGTTTTTCAATGCTTTTAAGGCAACTTGTTCCCGTGTGGGTTCATACCCTTTCGTGCCCACCGCAACATGGGAAATTTGTATTTTTATGTCGCTGGTTTTAGCGTTTACGGCAGCATTTAGCCCCGCCTGCGTGATGATGGGTGTGTAGTTGTTCATTGACATACCATAGTTGTGTGATTGAGAAAAATAACGGATTGGGCGCTTTGCGCATTGAGGCCACTTGCCAACGCTATATCTGGCGCAAATGCTACTTTGCTGCGCTGCACTGACACCGAATGTGTCGATGCCACCGCTGTCATTTGCGTGAGTGCAAAGTTAAAACTTGGATTTTGTTGCCATTGCCCACGTTGCAGTTGCGTATGCGACGAGGTTGCAGCGATTTCTGAGGTACTTTTCTGATTATTGGTGATTTCAAAGCGCATCTGTGTGCGCAGTGGTTTTGTTGTTTCGATAGCACGCCATAACTGCGCTTGTAATGCTGGGGTAAGTGACGGCTGGCCTTGTTCATCACGGTTTTCCTTGTTTGAGGCCACTATTTTTGCACTATGTGCCACCCCTCCCGATTGCCAATCTTCATCTAGCTGGGCATCAACTCCCAGTACCTCAATGGCCGAAACAATGGACTTGACCGTGCCCTTGATACGATGCATCGGCACACTGTCTTTGATCACTTGGCGCTTAGTTTGCTCGCTCCAGAGATTGTTCCAACTATCTACGCTTAATCCATGGGCTAACCAAGGTAAAAATGCTTTAGGACATTTATCAGGGTTCCACAGCCAGCCATTTAAAATAGGTGTTTGTTCAATTCGCGCAGCGCTTTGTATGATGGTGCGCTCTAATTGGCTGCTGTTGAAGGGCAACAAGTCATCAGACATGACGCCCTCCAACCGTCACTTTCAGCGAATTGCAGTATGGTGCCTGGTTGGCAGCAACCACAATGTCACTAGTGGGACTGATTAGTTCAACTCTTTGTACGCCCGCGCCATGCAGCACGGCATAAAGACTTGAAAGAGAAATATCGTGGCCAAGTCTATATTGGGTTTTTAGCCAGTCACGACATGCTTGCTCTACTTGGCTTCGTACCGCTTGCTCTTCAGGCCCAGAGTAAAGCGTAAGCTTTGCGTCAATTTTGAATTCTTTGATAGCGGCCGATTTAACGTTCACAATGTCGGTTAATGGCCGAATGTCGTCACTGCTTAAGTGCGATTTAACTTCATGTATGACTTGTCCACTCGCTGTACCGTTACCTTCATCACTTAAAATCGTGATCACCACATCACCCGGTTGCGGTTTTTCAAGCCCTGCGCTTTTGACGGTGTTCAGTAGCATTGCCGTTTTTGGCACGTGCTGTACAAGTTCACTCGGTACTGGCTGATATTCAAATTCAGGTGCATCCACATGCACATCTTTTACATGTTCACAAGCCTGCAAGGCGTGAAAAACATATGCTCCAGCGGGGCCTGCTGTACTAAATCCCTCTAATGCCAGCTGAATACGTGAACGATAACGTTCATTGTGCTCGTTTTGCTCACGTATTACGCCAAAACGTGTACCTAAATGATCAAGCTCAGTGTTTGTTGCTTTAGCCAGCAACACTTTTTCGGCTGCTTCGTTTACTCGCTGACGTAATAAAAGCTCACGATAGGCAAATGACTCTATGAGCTTAATCACCGGATCGCTGGGCATATCCAATGCAAAGGCTGGATAGCGAGATTTAAAATCGTCCAAAATGGCCGATTTAATTGTCTCAAAATCAAGGGGTTCAATCAGTTCTGGTGTGGGAAGTTGTTTAAAATCAATGGCGCTAAAATTCGTTAAGCTCATAAAACACTCGAAGTTGGCAAGAATTGCTAGACGGGTTGGTTTGGAGGTTGGTAATAATAGAGGTATGTTGTATTAGATATTTGCGGCAAGTGATAACCTTGCCGCCCATATACCAACGAAGAATTAGCTTTGTTTAAGCACTTGGCTTATGCCGTGAGCACGCTGGCAGATTTCATCCATAACCTGAGCTTGCCCTTTCACCTGATAAGGGAACTCTAAGCTGCCAGCTGTCACTTGCTGTTCAATGCTGCCAATGGCTGCTTTTAACGACTCGGTCGAGGCGCGCATTTCCGCAAGGCTTTGCGCTTGGCTTAGCTTGTTGATAAAGCCACTTAGCTCGTTGAGCAAAACATGGGTGGTATCTGATGTTGTGCCAAGTAATGAAGCGTTATCAGCCACTTGCTGGTTAATTGAGTGGCGCGACGCTATACGCGTTTGCTCCGCCTGCTCAGTTTCCGTGAGTTGCACCTCAAATGTTGCTGACTCGCCAAACTGCTCTAACACCAACTGTGCAGTGACATGCTCTGGGGTGTTTGCGTTATAAAACTGGTCTACTTGTTGATTATTTACGATTAATTTAGCCATGGTTACTCTCCTTAGTCATATGCGTTTTGGTCAGCGTCGCCAAGATATGGGAACTGGCCCCACTGCCCTTTGGACAAATCTACATCGCCGGTTACAACCGCCGGTAATGCGACTTGAATAATACCTGTTTCGGTTTCGGGTTTATCTTCACCATGCACGTACGGATGGCAATGCGAATATATGTTCCGAGTACTATCGACACTAAAAGCTTGACCGCATAACTTGGCAACTTCTCCAGCTTTTAATCCTTGACACCACCAGCCATTTGGCACAATACCTTTAATATGCTTAACCACCGCGGCACTTGTCATATAAGTCGGCGCTCTAAAATATTGATACATGAGGTACGCACTTAAATTACTTTGTTCGCCACGTCTGTTTGGATAATATTCCAACTCCCAAATGTGAAAGCTATTTGCAAAATACTTGCGATCAGAGTTTATCGCTTGCAGAAACTCTCGAGCCAGCGCCGAACGTTGCTCGGGTTCCACACCTGTGGTCACAGTCTCTATCACTTTGGCATTTTTAACAAAACCACCACTCCAGTACTTAGGAAATGTTTGTTCATCATTTGGAACCAGTGCTTGATTCATAGTCACTCTAAAGTGGGATTGCTTATCTCTAGCTGAGTTAATGTAGTTGTTTACTTGATTGATATAGCCGTCGACTTTGGTTTTTGATTGAGCAACTTTCGCGTCTATATCAACGATTTTATTATCTACAACTGTGGTGAGGTCATTTGACGCCTCGATTAATTTGGCAATATCTTGTTCTAAAGCCATTTTGTTCTCCAACTAATGGGTTTGCCATACTGCTAAACTGGCAGGATTAAAATAAAAAAACCCGCCATAAAGCGGGTTTCGTTCGGTTTAAAAATGAATTATTCAGGTTTTGGGTAGCGTGCTTTAATGGCGTTTCGCGCTGCAAGCCAAGCTGTTTTTGTCGCTTCGGCTTCTGCGCTGTCTTTACCAAACTCAGCTTGAGCGGCTAAATAATCAAACGCTAAGCCATCTGATTCACAGTGGTAGGCATAGGTTCTGGCATGTTGGCACTGTGCTTCAAGCTGTGCTTGTTTTGCTTGTGCAAGTAGCGCAGAGATATCCGTTTTTGATACCCCTAAATCTAGCAGCGTTTTTTCGTCCGCTGGTACATTCACTAACTCATTACCTGCAACGGTTAATTTATCTAATAACATTGTTTTTCCTTCTCTTGATTATTCAGTCACTGGTGGTGTGTATGGATGGTTTACGTATGGAATAGTATTGGCGATTGGTGCTTTACGTGCTGCAAACTCTATTGGCTTTACAAACCATCGTACTGTCCAGTCACCTTGCGCACTTGAATAAGTATCGCGGCGCTCCATATCACTACCATCGTGGAAATCCACATCACCTTGCCAATTTTTAGTAATGCGATAGGTTAAACCGCCACCACGCAGATACAGGCCACTTCGTGTACAGTGCCATGGGCCCAAACTGCCATCTTCGCCGCCCCCATAAAAGCTTTTCGCTGGATCCATTTTTTCTGCATAACACTGTAGACGGTAATCAACATGGCTCACAGTGTTATTGTACCTCTCGTGAAAACGCTTGATATTCATATAATTAGCGTCACCACTCCATACTGATGCATTACCTTCTAGTTCCAATAACAAGGCTGCTTGGTGAGCAGATGTCGAATTAAGCGGCCGCTCACTTACACCGCCGTTCCAAGCGTAGTTTCTGTGAATGGTTAATTTTCCGGTACCAAAACTGTTATCAGGAAATCTCCACCATACTGGATATAAATAATCCTTTGAACCGCCTATGGTGATGGTTTGTACATAGCGACTTTCTGGGGTTGCGTCCTGAATAAACTGATCTACCTGTGCTTCTTTTGCTTTGACGCGGTTATCCAGTTCAACCATTTTGTTATCAATCAAGGTTGCTTTGTTATCAACTATGTTTGTAAGTTCGTCGGCACGGTCGACGAGTTTTGCGATATCTTGTTCTAATGCCATGTTAAAAGTCCTGTTATTTCAAAATTCCCGCATCCATCAAAGCAAATTTTTGCTTGAGGTGGCGGACCATATTGCCGATTTGCGCTGCACCTAACTTGGCAAGTTCTGGGGCTATTAAAATATTGAGATTAACGCCTTGGTCAATGACGGTAATCGAGTCTGCTGGTACCCCAGTTAACACCAAGTCAAACGCCAGCAGTAAGTCCACTTCGGCAGATTTATAAGCGATGGGCTTGTCTGGGTTTGAATACACCGCAAATAAAGTACCGTCTTCAAGGTAGAAGCCGACTTCATTCACCCAAAAGTTGTGATTGGTGTCGTCAATCACGCTCATATGAATTTGCGCGTTGCCTTTGTCTTCACCGCTGGCCACTGAAATACGGTGTACCTCAGCTTGCAGCGCGCTGCGGCTTTGATCTGGGGTATAATTACCCGTCCCTAAACCGATTTTGCTAATTTTGGCTTGAAAGCCGTTTTTGTCTGAATTAAACACCGCCTCTAATCCTGCGGTGGTTATGGTTGGCCGTAAGATTGTGCTCACTGCACTTACTCCTTTTTACGATAGAAATAAAAGCAGTTACACGGCATGACCTGTGGTCAATTACACCTGAATTTGAGTGCCGCTAGGCGATGTGTGTGAGTAAACCAAATGTCTGTTGCCAAGTGGTAACTACTTAGTTGGATGTAGATAAAAGCGCCCAACGCTCATGCGCTGATTATTTAGATGTACGTGTGCTCGTAGCTCAGCTCCTAGTCTGCCTTCTACGGCCTGCGTGAATCCATGTTGTCGATTTACGCCAAAGCGTCTTTGGCTCGCCACCGTTAGACCTGCCGTTATTTCACTAGGCGCAGCTTTTACCGGAACGGTATCATAATTAAATCGCCCGACTTGTAAGGCACTACTGGTTGATGCAACGGCTAAACCACTGCTCAACTTTACGCCAACTAAAAAGTCAAAGTGAGCACGCTGAGGCTTGGTATGATTCGTTACGCGATAAATGTCGTCATACAGCTGTTTCGATAGCGTGACGCTTTGGCTGGTGTACGCACTGTCGTTGGCCCAAGCAATGAAGGTAAAAGTATTGGGCTCTTTGCTGTGTATGGGTACCAGTACCGCATCATCAACATCTTCAAACCATTCGAAAAACTCCATTACCACACCCAGTGATGCTAAAGCGCGTTTTACCGCCCCCACCGTGCCTTTATGCTTGTGTATAGTCACCGAGTTTTGGATCAGTGTGCGTTTTGTCTCGATTGGCCATTGCTCATCCCACTCATCAACCGATAAGCTCCAAGCAAGCCAAGGTAGTAGCGATTGGGGACACGTCGCCGGATGCCAATGTTTTGCCACATAATCAGGAATTGATTTTGTGGTTCCAAAGTGACTTGCACGCTCATGTGCTTGTTCAAACTTGCTGGCGTTTGGCGGAAGTAGAGACTTAAACTCATCAACCGTTTGCGTTTTTGACATCAGTCACTCCTACAAATATTCAATATTGATTGAATCTGCAATCGCCGCTTCGTCAATCTGGCATGTGATGTCATCAAAGGGGGCGAGTAACTTCACTTTGCGAACGCCGTCTTGATGTAACGTATCAATGATCCCAGAATGCGGCACTTCTTGCCCCAGTTTGTAATGTTCAACGATAAAGGTCTTTAACTTGCTATTTATCTGTTCGTCTACCTTTGCTTTGTCGGCGATTTCATTTAGGTAAACTTGGGCTGAAACCTGATATTTCTTTGGCACAACTTGGTGTACACGGACCAAATCTGTCAGCGGCCTGATATCTTCATCATTAAGATGCGTTCGAACCTGACTGATCACCTCGATGGGATCTGTATCTTGCTGTGCAAGTACTTTTACATCCACCACTCCAGGTTGACTTGAGTACACGTAAACATCTTTTACATCCGGCGTAGCGGCCATAGTTTGATATTCATAAGCGCCCATGGTGCCCGCCATACTGTGGCTTTCTAACGACAGAGGAATACGAGCACGGTAGCGCTCATCACTTTCATTGTCTGAACGCTGTACGCCAAAAAGTACGCCCAAGTGGTCAAGATCTTTGCCCGTTGCATAAGCAACCATGACTGAACGTGCAGCATCATTAATGCGTTGGCGCAGCAGTAACTCTCTGGTTGCAGCTATTTCTAGTAGCTTGGTGGCTGGGTCTGATTCCAACTGTGTATACTCTGGTATCGCCTCTTGGAGCGCGTTTTGCATTTGCTGATAAATAGTTTCAAATTCTAAGCTTTCGATCACATCTGGCACCGCCAAGTGTGATAGCTCAATTGCATTGTTCACAGATTACTCCTTAATGGAAAACTCGGTGCCGTGTGCTTGTGTTGCACACTAGTGTGAGAAAAATTACAGGGTGATGTTTAGTGGTGGAACACCAAGTAGATACTTAGTCTTTTCGCAGGTTGCTACCGAGCAAAGTATCAAGTTTCTTATCTATTGAATCTAATCGTTTTTCAATCCGTTTCTGGTCTTCATTGCGGATCTGCTTTAAATGGGCCAGTTCTTGCGTGTTGGTGGTAATACGCTTATCTAAATCTCCCAGATAAAGAATTCCTGATACCAACAATGTTACCGTCGTAATGATATGGGCTAAATTGAGCTCCTTTTTCATTTGCCAATGTTCTGGTTGACTCACTTGGCAACTCCCTTCACCTTCTCGAAAGTTCTCAACCCAGCCAGCCCTAACATCCCTAAAGTCAGCTCAAGCATGACGTCTAAAGGCAATTGCGGTGCGCCAACATCAGGCCAAAGCCATTGCAATATTGGATTAATTACAAATGAAAACAAAAAGCCCAAGCCACAGACCCAAAGTAAAAAAGGCCTTGCACCAGCGACAAAAACACTGCGGTGAGACGCACTAAGTGCGTTTATCTTGGCTTGAACCTGAGCTGACTTAGCGACTAATCGCGCCTTAAGTAAATCTTGTTTAAGCACTTCTTCTTCGCTGGTAAACAGCTCATCAAGAATATTGCCGACCGTCTGGATAGGATCTTGTGTCGTACTGCCAAATAGCGTTGCCAATAACCCCATTATTGCCACTCCCCTGTCAACATTTGCTTGGCAAGTTCGTTCGCTCTATTGGGCACCTGATTTGCCCAGCGGCTGTTAAGCATCTCTAAAGCCGCTTGCTCGTAATTGCCTCGCTCAACATGTGTAATCATTTTCTTAAAGCCCATTAATCCATTCAGCCCCAAGTTAAATGCCATGTTAATCAATACCGCTACACGCGCTTCATTACACTTGCTAACATCAATGCGACGCTTTACACCCGCTCTGGCTTCTTGTACGTCATGTGCTAATAACTGTTCGGCTTCTTCCTCACCGACCCCATTATCATCAAGATTACGACCATACCCGATAGTCAGTTTGCCTCCTGTACAATAATAAGGGTACTGCTTGTACCCTTCGTGCTTTTTGATCTGTTCGACCGTGATCATCAGCGACATAGTTACCCCTTATACACTATTAAGGTTGGTCGAGAATTCAACCAACAAACTGCGTTCAGCTTTGACTAACCAAAACTCTGCTGAACGTTTTGAGTCAAAGCCAACTAACTTTGCAGCCTCGGTCAAAGTGCCAGACATTAAGTAGCGTGCGCGAATGGCACGTATACACTCTGGTCTAAGGGCTGCTATTAGCTGGGTAATTAACTCAATTTCCTGAGGTACTGACATTGCATCAGCCCCCATAGCACCGCCCGTGGGTCGACCCGACGAATCACTCATCGAGCTGCGCTTAAAACCTTTTCCATATTCTCTGGATTGCCAGAATTTACCCCAACGTTTCAAAGCACTGCGAACTTGTTTAATCGTTATGTGTGTCGTCATGGTTAATTTTTCCTATAACTTCCAAAATATCTAGTAAATACACGTCTTCAACAAGACCAATAACGTCGTTCCATTTGGGGTCAAACTCACGGTTCTCCCAACGCCTTAATGTACGTTCTTCAATACCATAGCTCGCCGCAGACTCCGCTTGGGTGTACCCACGCAATTGGCGTGCAAAGCGCAAGATTTCTCCGCCACGGGGGGTTTTTCTGGTTGTAAAGATTCTTGCGGGCTTGGAAGGTGATTGATTCATTACTGTACTGTTCCCTTTAATTTCTTAATTAACTAAATCATCGCTGGCTACGTGTGCTTGCTACGGTTCTGTGCATCAAGCTGAGTACGTAAAGCGAGACCGTACAATTGAGCGGTAGCCAAACCTCAGTAAAAGCCGTTTCTCTTTTAAGCACTATCCCTGAGTGCCTACTAAACAGAATTTACTATTGGCCGTGTACCAAATCCTTGGAGCGTAAAAATATGAAAATGATTCGCAAAATTTAATAAATATAAATTACTGCTATTTCCGTCTGAATTTCGTTTTGCTCTATTTGGTATTTATTTACAATTTGTCTAAACAATTGTTCTCAATGTAGGCTAATCTTACCGTTTTATTGCCCCTAAAACAGGTCAAATATGACCTATTATTATTAAGTTACAGCTTATAACGCCCTGCTTTCATGCTTGGCGATAAAACACACAACTAATACACATTTGTAAAATAATAATGTTGACTTAGATTTACTCAGCCTCTGTAATACCTTTGGCAGAGTAATTGAGCTAAAACATTGCTCCAACGCTTCGCATTCACTAAAATAACGCCAAACAATACAATCAAATAATTGGAACCTCATGGCTCAATATATTTATACAATGTCAAGGGTGAGCAAAGTTGTGCCACCGAAAAGAACTATCTTAAAAGACATTTCTTTATGCTTTTTTCCAGGCGCCAAAATTGGTGTTCTAGGCTTGAACGGTGCGGGTAAATCAACCCTATTACGTATCATGGCAGGTATTGATAAAGAATTTGAAGGTGAAGCACGTCCGCAGCCTGGCACTAAAATTGGTTACCTTCCTCAAGAACCTGTACTAGACGAAAGTAAGACGGTACGTGAGACCGTTGAAGAAGCGGTCAGCGAAGTAAAAAATGCACTGGCTCGATTGGATGAAGTGTACGCTGAGTACGCAATGGAAGACGCAGATTTTGATGCACTAGCTAAAGAACAAGGTCAATTAGAAGCGATTATCCAAGCACACGATGGTCACAACATTGACAATGTGCTTGAACGTGCCGCTGATGCCCTACGTCTACCTGAGTGGGACGCAAAAATCGAGCATTTATCAGGTGGTGAACGCCGCCGAGTTGCGATTTGTCGCCTATTGCTAGAAAAGCCAGATATGTTACTACTGGATGAGCCTACCAACCACTTGGATGCTGAATCTGTCGCTTGGCTTGAGCGTTTCTTACATGACTATGAGGGTACTGTTGTTGCGATTACCCACGACCGTTACTTCCTAGACAATGTGGCTGGCTGGATATTAGAACTTGACCGTGGACACGGGATCCCATGGGAAGGCAACTATTCATCTTGGCTTGAGCAAAAAGATGCACGCTTAAAGCAAGAAGAGAAATCAGAAAAAGCGCGCCAAAAATCAATTGAGAAAGAATTGGAGTGGGTTCGCTCAAATCCAAAAGGTCGCCAAGCTAAATCTAAAGCACGTATGGCTCAGTTTACTGAATTACAGCAATCTGATTACCAAAAGCGTAATGAAACTAACGAACTATTCATTCCACCTGGTCCACGCTTAGGTGACAAGGTCATTGAAGTAAGTAATCTTAATAAGCGCTTTGGAGACCGTGTACTGATTGATGATTTAAGCTTTACCGTACCTAAAGGGGCGATTGTCGGCATCATTGGTGCTAACGGTGCTGGTAAATCAACACTATTCAAAATGTTATGTGGCCAAGAGCAACCAACAGCCGGTGAAATTGTCATTGGCGATACCGTTGAACTGGCTACCGTTGATCAATTCCGCGACAATATGGGTGAGAATAACACTGTTTTCCAAGAAATTGCTGATGGTCAGGATATCTTGAAAATTGGTAACTTTGAGATCCCAAGCCGTGCGTATGTAGGACGCTTTAACTTCAAAGGTAACGACCAGCAAAAGTTTGTTAAAGAACTTTCTGGTGGTGAGCGTAACCGTCTGCACCTAGCCAAATTATTAAAAGCGGGTGGTAACGTTATCCTACTGGATGAACCTACAAACGATCTTGATGTAGAAACTCTGCGTGCATTAGAGAATGCTATTTTGGAATTCCCTGGCTGCGTAATGTGTATTTCCCACGACCGTTGGTTCCTAGACCGAATTGCAACACATATTCTTGACTACCGTGACGAAGGCCAAGTGAACTTCTTCGATGGCAACTATACAGAATATGAAGAGTGGCTGAAAAAGACCTACGGTGCTGAAGCTGCAGAACCAAAACGCATCAAATATAAAAAGATAGGCTAACTTTACCTTTAAGCCCCGATGATTCGGGGCTTTTTTATATTTGGTATTGGTTACAATATGCAACTATGCTTAGCATAAACATGTCACTTTGGAGTTGTAATGGAAGAGCGTAGAAAGTTTACACGAGTGCTATTTTCAACACCTGCGTTATTAATGACAGCAAGTGGCGACTATCATTGTCAGTTGCTTGATTTATCACTTAAGGGAGCCTTGGTTACGCTGCCAAAGGGTTATGTACCCCTCAAAGACGAACTGGCCAGTATAAAAGTTGCCTTGCCAGATAGTGACATTGTCATCTCTATGGAAGTAGAAGTCAGACACGTTGAACATGATCATTTAGGTTTACACTGTAGCCAGATTGACTTAGATAGCGTCACACACCTCAAACGTCTTATACAGCTTAATGTTGGTGATGAAAATGTGCTTCATAGAGAACTCACTCAGTTGATACACCTGCCTGAATAATCGCTCTGGAGCGAATGAGCGAGCACTATCACACTTTATTAATGTCCCATATTTACTGCTCTAGGGCGGTCAATTGTGCTTTTCTCAGCAAAAAGGATGATAAATTTTACCACCTCCATATTTCGTCCACTTTGTTTCATTATTCTAAACGAACTTAATAACAACCCATCAGCAAATTAAAATGGTAAATAGAACAATGAGAGAGCTTAGGCTACAAATTAATGTGACCTTCTACGCAACAGTGGCTATTATGGTGATGAGTCTACTAACGATCTCGCTATTTGTCACAAAAGGTCACAACGACAGCTTACTAAAAAGCGCAATGATTTTATCTTTTATCCTAATTGGCGCAATTAACTTAAACTTACTAATGACACTTTCAGGAAAGCGTCATGCGAGTATGTGTGTCAATGGCTTGTACTATACCTCGACGTTTGGTCGCCATGTATACATTCCTGTTGAGGGAATAACACATATTCAGGTTCGCAAACTTTGTGGGATTAAAATTACTAAGGTTTCGACCATAGAAGGTAACGTACACTTCTTAACTATGCAGTTTTCTAACAATCAAGAAAACAAACTAAGAAAGTTCGGTTATCTGGCGCAGTAGTTTGCGCTCAACAAATAAAGTACTTAGGATTGGGTTTTGTTCTCTTATTTGAGGCTCTTATGTCAAAACCCTATCCTATTGGTGAAGCTAATCAACCTTGGCAAGCGCACCATAAACAGCAGTGGCTCGCTCAGCAACAAATAAAACGCAGTTATGCCGATGATGTTGTAACGAGGATCCAACACTTATCAGATGCATTTTCTATTGTCGAATATGGCGTTTTAGAATATGACCATCACACCTACCCTCTATTCGCCATTAAAAGCAAAAGCTGGCAAGAGCATAAGCCTACAATATTAGTTACAGGTGGCGTACATGGTTATGAAACAAGTGGCGTACATGGCGCGTTAGCCTTCGCACAGCATGACGCACAGCAATACGAAAAACACTTTAACGTCATAGTATTACCGTGTATTAGCCCATGGGGATATGAAACAATTAACCGCTGGAACCCCGATGCGATAGACCCGAACCGCTCATTCTATGCAAATTCGCCAGCTCGCGAATCCCGCTTTGCGATGGACTTCATTCAAGCGCACAACCACAACATCCTCTGTCACGTTGACTTGCATGAAACAACCGACACTGATAACAGTGAATTTAGGCCTGCGCTCGCAGCACGAGATGGTGTGCAAAATCATAACTGGAATATTCCAGATGGGTTCTATTTGGTTGGACATACACAAAAGCCACAGCCTGACTTCCAAACAGCAATTATTAACAATGTGGCTAAAGTGACACAAATTGCACCTGCGGACGATGAAGGTAAGCTTATCGGCGTGCCATTAGAGCAGTTTGGCGTTATTAATTATGATGGTACTGCGCTGGGTTTGTGTATGGGCATGACCGACGCACCTTATGTGACAACCACTGAGGTCTACCCTGATGGGCGCTCGGCAACCCCACAAAACTGCATTGATGGCCAAGTTGCAGCGGTAAAAGGCGCGTTAGACTACCTAATTGAACTCAACGCCTAGCAAGTTACTGCTAAACGGGTGCGCTGGCCCACCAGCGAGCCCGTTGTTTCATGGTGCTGATTACGCCGACATTTCTTCATGTTCGTGAATAATGGCAAATATTTCTTTAAATGAATGAGCTTTCTGAAATATATTGACGGGTATATGGAGTGCCTTTGCGATATCACTGGCCGAGATCATCCCCCGTAATCCCCCATCCTGGCCCACTAATAGCACGTGCTGCTGCCCTATTTCTTTGAGCGTTTCAAGAATGTCACCAATTTTTGCCTCTTCAATCGCACTATATGGCAGTGCATGTAAATCAGCTTTACTTGTCATCACATCTTCAACGGTTAGGTCACTTCTGGATTGACTGCGTTTTTGCGCGACACTCAACACTTTTCGGCCTGTCAAATCACGAGAATTAACAACACCCAAAAACGTATCATCATGATCTATAACTAACTTTGAACGGACATGTCCATTGATCATCATGTACAACGCATGATCAATATCAACATCCTTTAAGATCACTTGTGGCGCTCTGCGAGTAAAATCTGTCACCACATTTTCTGCACTGGAGTCCAATGTTAAACGCTCACAATCAATGTAGTCGCAAAAGTTATACACACCCGCCAACTTTACCGTATTCATTTTTCTGAACTCGCCCATTTTACCCTCGCAAATGACAAGCCAAATTGTGTTTTAAAATATGGTCTACTCTGCAATAATGCGCAAGACGGGATTAAGGTGCGTATGTAATACCGTGTAATTGGCGAGCATGCCTAAATTCTCTAAACTACTTAATGTAAAGATTAAAATAAATGTTTGGCCAATAATTTTTAACTCTCTAAAAGTAACTGACGTTGATTTTTTTTCACAAGGGTTTGAAGTTGTTTCTGCTATGTTACAACCTGTCACGGAACCCGTTGAAGTAACCAAAATTCAAGTTAAAGGGACTTTAGTATTGGTAAATGACGCAGTTAAAATGAAGTAGGAATCTGAGCTTTTTAGACTAGTGTCGCGCTTAATGACAACAGTAAATGTTAATGTAAGGACATATTCATGGCTTATCTTATTGATGAACAGAAACTCACAAAAATATATTTGAAAAGCTATCATACGATCGGCCGTTACAAATTTAATGTCGATACACTGATTGACCAGCCTGGTGTTTCACGTCATCACGCTATTATTGAACTTGCGCAAGGCAAGTGGCTCATTAGAGACGTGAGCACCAACGGAATTTGGCTCAACGATAAAAAAATTGATAAAAACCTTCCTTATCAATTATCTGAAAACGATAAGCTGGACTTTGCAGCCCCCGGACAAAACTCATTTGTTGTTGGTAACTTAAACGCTGAATGCCAATACTTAGTATCTCAATCCGATAACCAGCAGGTTATTGAAGTCTCAGATCAATTGCTGCTTCCTGATGAAGAAAATCCAACCCACATTATCTACTTTGATAAAATGCTTAACTATTGGTTTTTAGAAGATCTTAACAACAATGATCGTCAAGCACTTATTGACGGTGGTTTGGTCAGCATCTTCAATAATCAGTGGGTATTTTATTCGGCGGGTGCAGCACCAATGACAAAGCACCTAGACAGTCAGCCCATTGTAAAACCGTGCGGTTTATCCTTTTCAGTGAGTCAGGACGAAGAAGCAACACAACTGTCCGTTACACTTAACGGAAATATGATTGATTTGGGTGTTCGTAGCCACCATTATTTATTATTGCTGTTGGCACGCCTTCGCATACAAGATAAAGACGATGGTGTAGAGTTAGACCAACAAGGTTGGATCTATCGAGAAGATCTAATTAAAGCGTTAGGCGTACAGATGAATCATATGAATATTATGGTTCACCGAGCTCGCAAGCAATTGACTGATGCCGGAGGAGAGGACTTTCCAGAGCTTGGTTACCTGATTGAAACAAATAACGGTAAATTACGCTTAAACAGTCAAGATATTACCATCATCAAAGGTCACAAACTTGAGACTCGAATCTCTTTATAAATGAAATAGGTAGACTGAGTTTTTTGCTCGGTCTACTTCTGTTAACGATATTCACCAGCTTGAGAGACAATCGTTTGCTCCAGCGACTTACATAGCCCCATCAAGAACAGCAACTCAACAACCACGAACAATGGACCCGTCACTAAGCCTCTTAAGTCATCAAGGAATGCTGGTTTTTTACCTTCATAGTAATGTCCGATAAACTGAATCACCCACCCTACTAAAAGTAGCGCAATGCCAGCAATATAGTACCAAACATAGTCCATTGGCCAGCTATGATAGATACTTTTCGCACCCGTGTAAGACAAGGCTAAAAGTAGCGACATTAATGCCCCCAAGCGAAAATCTAAGCATAGATAATATATGCTCAAAATCACCGCAATAAACAAAGCTGGGGTCAGCATTAGGGTACTAAGCTGAGTAATTGGGACGTATAGGAGCAAAGCAACAGCAAAGACAATAAGGGGAATACCCAAAAAATGTGTGGCGATATTACGTCTATCACGGTGATATCTAGCATAGGTGACTAATTGTTGTTCTAACGTTTGCATCGCGACCGCCAAATTAAAGTATTTACTTTAACCTGTTAAACCACATTGGCTAAATTTTGTCAATTTCGACCTTTATCTCAAAGCAATGGAATAAGCGTTCTGACTAAGTTAGGCTAGCCAAAAGATAATAAGAAACTAAAAAAGGACGTCTTTCATGCGTATTCTCACGGTATTGGCAACTTGCCTCAGCTTACCTCTTAGCTTCATCAGTGCGGCCAACTCAGATACTTCCGCCACTATTGAACAAGTGAATCAAAAGGTGATTGAGTGGCGTCGTCACCTTCATCAGTATCCAGAACTAAGTAATAGAGAATTTAAAACCGCAAAGTATATCGCTGAGAATCTACGCGCGCTTGGCCTTGAAGTAGAAACGGGTATTGCACACACAGGAGTGGTGGCTAAACTGGTTGGTGGCAAACCTGGCCCGCTGGTGGCACTACGTGCAGATATGGATGCACTGCCAGTTACTGAACAAGTCGACCTGCCTTTTGCCTCAAAGCAAACTACACAATACAGAGGCACTGAAGTTGGCGTCATGCATGCGTGTGGCCATGACACCCATGTGGCTATGCTGATGGGCGCTGCGGCGGTATTAAAGCAACATCAGGCACAACTTGCAGGCTCAGTGTTGTTTATCTTTCAGCCAGCAGAAGAAGGCGCACCGGATGGTGAAGAGGGTGGCGCAGAACTAATGCTCAAAGAAGGTTTATTTGCTAAGCAAAAGCCAGAAGCTATTTTTGGCCTGCACTCTACAAGCCATTTAAAAGTAGGCCAGATTGGTTACCGCAGTGGCCCAATGATGGCCAGTGAAGACTCATTTGCAATTACTGTCAAAGGTAAACAAACCCATGGCTCAAGGCCATGGAACGGTGTTGACCCGATAGTCACTGCTGCACAAATTATTATGTCTGCACAAACCATTGCATCGCGACAAATAGATGTCACCAAAGCCCCGTCGGTGTTGTCTTTTGGTGCAATTAATGGCGGCATACGTTCGAATATCATTCCGGAACAAGTCGAACTGATTGGCACCATAAGAAGTTTTGATCAAACTATGCGCGCAGATATCAAGACCCGCTTGCAAAGCACAGCATCACTGATTGCTGAGTCTGCCGGCGCGCACGCTGTCACACATATCGATGCCGGCTATCCGGTCACCATTAATGACCCCGCTCTCACACAAAAAATGCTACCAACGCTTGAGGGCATTGTTGGTAAAGACAACCTTAAAGAGTTGAGTTTGATCACCGGTGCTGAAGATTTCTCATATTACGCCCTACAAACCCCTGGCTTATTTTTGATGCTTGGGGTCACGCCCAAGGATAAACCTCTGAGCGAGGCTGCCAGTAATCATTCCCCTAAATTTTACGTCGACGAAAGCGCACTGGCGGTTGGCGTATCAACCCTGACGAGTTTAGTACAAGATTACACGAGCAATCACTAAGCCTATAATGAAAAAGCCGCCACAGGTTATTGTGGCGGCGTGCTGACCACTGGGCAGTGGAGTACTTAGGGAAGGTAAGTATTTGTCACAGGTTCAATGTGCAAAACTTACCTTAAAACTATAGAGTAGTTTACAAAAAATTCAACACAACACCAACTTGTTAATTTCTCATTAACCTTTCTCTCAATCCTGAACATCTTGATACGGATCGAGCCATGGCATTGAATAACACTTGTTCTTGCGCAACCAGCTCGAAATATTGCTTAGCTCTTGTTATTCCTGTGTAGAGTAACTGTCTATTAATACCTACAGAAGCGCGCTGCACCGGAGGTAAGAGCATTGCGGTATGTGCAAACTCTGATCCTTGGGATTTATGTATGGTCATCGCATAGACACTTTCGTGTCTTGGTAAACGTGCTGGATAAAATGAACGTAAGTTCCCTTGCTCATCAATAAACGTTGCCTTGAGCTGCATTTGCTCATCGACAAGCAAAATACCTATGTCACCGTTAAACAACTTTAGCTGATAGTCATTCTCTACGACCATAATAGGTTGGCCAGCATAATGACGAGTCAGCGGCTGAATCAAATTTTTTGCGTAAAGCGCCTGCTCTATACGCTTATTTAGCTGCTCAACTCCATAGGGGCCCTCTCTTAATGCTGCTAATAGCTGATACTCTAAGAAAGCATGATGTATTTCTTGTACGGATGCACCGTTATGCATAAGCGTTAAGTAACGACTGTAGTGCTGTGCTACACGCTGAATCAAGCTTTGATACTGCTCGTTGTTTAAAGGTCTCACCGCGATATCTTCAAAGCCATTTTGTAGGGTTTGGGCGAGCAATTTACGATCATTGGTATTCACGGCCAATGCAAGTTGGCCAATGCCACTTTGACTGTCAAAACGGTGACTTTTTTGCAAAAATGCCACACTGTCTGTTAATACAAAATCACTTTCCTGCCCTACTAACTTTGGTTGCGAGGCAAAGCAAAGACGATTTAAACGCTCACACAAAGTCTGGCTGTAACGAGGTATGGCTCCCAACGTCAACTCCTGACACAAGTCACTCAGTACACTGCCAGTATCTACCGATGCAAGCTGGTCTTTATCTCCGAGCAAAATAAGTCGGGCATGGCTTGGCAGCGCCTGTACCAACTTAGCAAGTAAGGATAGGTCGACCATGGAAGCCTCATCGATGATCAGCAAATCAAGATGCAGTGGATCATGCTGATTATGACGATATTGGTTGCTTTGCGGAATTACGCCCAACAAGCGATGAATGGTTTGTGCGTGATCTGGGATCAGTTCACTTAGCTGTGTATCGAGTCCAAGCTTGGCCTTGGCTCCGAGTATCGATTCACTTAGCCGAGCGGCGGCTTTACCAGTGGGTGCTACCAGTTTTATGGTCAATGGTGCCTTGATATAAAGCGACTGTAAAATAGCCAATAGCTTAGTCACCGTTGTCGTTTTACCTGTACCGGGGCCTCCGGTGATCACACAAAATCCTCTCGTTGCAGCCATAGCACAAGCGACTTTTTGCCAATCAAGTGTTTCTGTATTCTGATTATTCTGAGTTGGAAAGTACTCATCTAGCAAAGCGCTCAAGCGACTTTCATCCACCACTAAGTGTTGATTTTGCATAGCCAAGAAGCGCTCTGCTAAAAGCGCTTCATAGTTTGCCAAACGCGACAAATACAGTCTTTGCGCAAATAGTGTCAGTGGCTTATCTTCACCTACCGCTGGGTGTTGCTGCAACTTTTGCCAGACTTTATGAGGCAATTCCTCTTGCCAAGGCGCAGCACTGCCATGCTGGTAATGCGCCTGCATTGCAAACGGGTCTTGCCAATTTACATCCTCAAATGCCAAGCAACTATGTTGTTGCTGCTCAGCTCTGAGTAACAGTAAAATGAGATAAAAGATATCATCAATAGATTGTTTATTTAGCAATCTCGCTAATGCGACATCAGCGTGACGAATTCTCGACTCTTGTAGTAATAACTCGATGAACGCTTCATGATCAAAATTGTTTTGTATCGTGTCGTCGAATAAGTCTAACTGGCTCATAACACGCTACCTTGTGTGAACAATGCATCGAGCTTTAACAGCTGCTCCAGAGTTAACTGGTTAAAATACACCCCAGCGCCATCAGGAAGCGCACGTAGGAATAAATAATATACGCCACCCAAGTGCTTGTTCGGGTCGTAATTACTTAGTCGCTGTGACAACAGTCGATGTAAAGCAACTGAATAGATCATGTACTGTAAGTGATACTGGTGCGCATCCATAGCCAACTGTAAGTTGCTTTGATCATAATCGCTGGCCTTGTCACCCAAATAGTTCGACTTATAATCTAAAATGTAATACCGCTCTTGGTAAACAAAAATCAAGTCTATAAAGCCTTTGAGTAGCCCCTTAACTTGCTCAAACTGAAGTTGACTATGTTGCCCTGTTATGTCGCTCACCAGACGATTCAATTGTCCCGAGCGCAGCGGCTCAAGTGGAAGATGAAACTCCATCTCCACCAAACATTCTGCGGGCGCTAATTGGCAAAGACTAAGCCCGTTGTCTTTATCTAACTGACATGTTAAACAAGCGAGGATCCAATCTTTAACTGGCTCCTGCCACTGCTCATCAATGTGATACTTGGTCAAGCTTTTTGCAATTGCTTCAAGGAGTGGGAGCTGCTCTATGCTTGGCTTATCAGGGGCACTAAAGTCAATCAATTCAAAGATTTCATGTAAGCAACTCCCTGGCTTTGCCCCTTTGGGAAAGGTATATGAATTAAGCACTTGCTGCGTGACACTGGCGATATGCTCGGGTAAATCAAGTTGGTGGTTTTCATCCAAAGCACCCGCAGGCCGCTCATCTGAATGACTGTGATAGCTCAACTGACTAAAGCTGGTGGTACGCCAGTCCCGCTCAATCTTGATAGTGACAGGCTTGACCGCCATGCTAGATGCTTCATTATGTTCAATACTCATGATGCTCGATGTACTGTTTTGTGCAGATATCCAACTTAGTCCAATGTCTTCATGCCCATCACAAAAAGTTTGTAACCTCTGGTGCCAGCTTTGCGCATCTGCAAAAGTCTGGTTACCGAACAGTACGTAACCTATCGCCGTTTGTGTCATACCTGGTTTTTTACTACGCCCTGCGGCAATGTTAAACAGTCCAACATCGCAAAAATGAATCGCTCGGGTCAAGGCAACATACAACAGGCGGATGTCTTCTGCCAAACGCTCTTGCTGCGCCAAAGCTTGTTCATCCTCAGATGCATCAAGATTATAGATAAGCTGGCCATCTTGATGGTATATGGCGTCGCTGGTTTCTCGATAGCTACTAGCAAAAGGCATGTAAACGATAGGGTACTCTAGCCCCTTTGACGCGTGCATCGTAACAATTTTTACTAAATCAGCATCACTTTCTAGGCGCACTTGAGCACTGTCTTGCTGCGTTTGTTGGCACTGCCCTGCAAACCATCGCAACACCCGTAAAGTACCATCAAGCTCTATCTGCTTTTGCTGTAATAATTCCGCCAAATGTCGATAGTCCGTTAACCAGCGTTCAACATTGTAGCCTTTGGCTTTCCATAATGCTGGTAGCCGATTCTGAACTAAAAGTTGCTCTAGCATGGCCATAGCACCTTGCTTGGACCACAACTTCTGCAACTGACTGAACTGGTCAAGATAGTTTTGCCACTGTTGCTCCTGTGTACGAAGCTGATAAATCTGTTGATAATTGAGTGCAAACAACGGGCTGACTAAGATCCCTCGCAGCGCAGCTTCATCATACTTACCGTGCAACACTTCCAAAAAGTTAAGGATTGCATGCGCTATAGGCTGGCTAAATATACTGTCTCTGGCTAGATAAACACTGGGCACTGCGCATTGCGCTAATGCCGATTTGATAATGCTGGCTTCATTTCGATCCCGCACAAGTACGCAAATATCACCTGCTTTAACCTTGTGCTCGCCAATTCTCGCCTCCCCATTTTCGGCTTCGAGTAGCAAGTTTACGATTTTATCTGCATAGGCACGCGCTAATACGGGTAATGCTTGAGCTTTACTGGTAACAACAGCCTCATCTTTGTAAACACTAAAAACCAGTGATGTCTGATCCGTTGAAGTGCGTGAAAAGCTGTGCTCTGCACTTTTGCCTTTTGCTCCTACTCCAACAAACGGAATTGCCTGATTGTAAATAAAGCTGTGTTCGTGACATGAAAAAATCGCATTGACCGCATTGACCATACCCGTTGCAGAGCGGAAATTGGTGCCTAGAGTATATTGGTTCTGTGTGTTTACCTGCTGCTTCGCATGGATATAAGTGAATATATCAGCGCCACGAAAACCATAAATCGCCTGCTTGGGGTCGCCAATCATGGTCATGGTGGTATTAGGGTTTTCACCATAAATTGCATCAAAAATGCCATATTGAACAGGATCCGTGTCCTGAAACTCGTCAATCATCGCAATTGGGAATAGCTGCGCTATCTTCTGTCTTAGCACCTCACCTTGTTCAGATTGTAATGCCCTGTATAGTTGGCTTAGCAAATCATCTGGACTAATCAATCCATGCTGCGCTTTGTGTGCTTGCAATAATTGTCGTACCTCAGTCACACTATGTTGTAAAATAGCCAGCGGCATCCCCTTACTCACCGTGTCATGCAACCGGGCCATGTCATCAAACTTTGCGATCAGAGGATGCTCAACGATTGCCGCCCCTTTTTTGTAATGACTGGTATTCGATAACGAGGCTTCTCCCCATAAAGAGAATGAATGCTTAGCACTGCCAAACTCGAAATACCACTCTTCGCTTTGACAATACGCTATCAACGCTTCTATATTCGCAACCCTTCCAGGTGCTTTATTTTTTGCCAAGCCGCTTTGCGACAACACAGTGAAAAAATCGCTCTCTAGTAATGATTGCTTGAATAAGCTTGCTTGCTGCTGATAAGTCTCTCGTGCTTGAAGCACATCGTTTAGGTTAAACTTAGGGGTGATCAAAGCCTGCTCTTTGCTCAGTAACTTTATAACACTTGCTGCCAACGCCTGTGGGCTTGCAAAGTGTTCTATCACCGCTTGAGTGGTGTCTTTGTCCAGCGGATAAACAAAGCTGCGCCAATGATCTTTAATGGCCTCTAGAATGAGTTCTGACTCATCGAGGACAAACTCCAAATTAAACGCAACATTCGATTCAAAAGCGTGCTGTTTGAGCATACGCTGACAAAAGCCGTGAATGGTAAAAATAGCGGCCTCATCAATGGATTTCGCGGCAGCATCCAATAATGTAAACGCCTGATGAGTGTCTTCAACTTGCGATAAAACGTTGTTGATCAACAAGTCATCACATTGGGCACCCAATAGTGCGTCTCTGGCTAACAAAATCCTTGACCGTACTCTGTCTTTAATTTCTTGAGTTGCTGCTTCTGTGAATGTCACAACCAGTATTTGCTCTACGCTCAATGGTGGTTGTTGCTGTGATGGTGTTTGTAAGCCAAGCAAACAACGTAGATATAGACCAGTAATCGTATAGGTTTTCCCGGTACCCGCACTCGCTTCAATAAGATTGGCACCAACCAAGGGCATACTTTGCGGATTAAGCGTCTGCATAACGTTGCTCCTGTGCTAGCTCGATAATATCGCTAAGTAAATGGTCGCTAATCGCCTGTAGTTGCTCAATCACCTCATCTAAATTGCTAAAGTTTAATGCCACATATGGGTCTTCACTTTCGCCGAACCCGATGTATTGTCCGCCATTAAACTTTGCAGCGGCCTTGTTGATATCTCCAGTGGCGATAAGTTCATATGCGGTACTGACAAAAAATGGCATTGGCTGAGATAAACATTGTTGATAAAAACCAAGCCAGTCGGTCAGATATTGACGTGCAATTGCTTCTTCTATTGGCGCAAAACTTACTCGCTCGTCTAATCCATAGATATGCGTATAAACAGGGTGTTGAGTGCACTGGGCAATACAGTGCATTAAAAAGCCCTTCACTTTATCTTTGGCTTTAATACTGGCGCTGCGATAAAAAATTTGTTTATCGTCGTATAACTTATCCAACCAGCCAAGGAGTACTTGCTCACCTAACTTGAGGCGCACTTCAACGGGCTCTTTATGCTGTTGAAGATGTGGATGTAGTTGCTCAACCATAGGTTGTACACGTTGTTGCATTTTGGCCAACTGAATTTCACCAACCGCCGCTTGAGGTAAGTTACCACGCTGCACCATTTGTTTTAGGTTCACTGTATCGCCTCTGAGCTGACACTCAAGCAACTCGTCAAGATAGAAGTAACGTTCCAACGTATCGAGTATAAAGGGCTCTTCATCTTTATCTATCAAGGCTTGCTCATGCAGCCTTAAGCCAAGCGTTTGAGTATAAAATGCTTTTTGTGGGTTGAGGACGGTAAACATAAACTGAGTAATATCGATTTCTTGATCACTCACTACTTCAAGCGCTGTCGCTGGAGTAAGCTCAACCTCACTATCCTCTACCAACCATATGGGATTAAAACTCTGTAGCGCGTTATGTTCATCATAGTTTCTGGCGTTAAACGGCTGCAAAGACGCTTGCTGCAAAAGATGCTCAGATGGCTTGAGTTTGGGGTCGGAATAACAAAAACTACGATCGACATATTCCATTAATTCGCTAACCAAAATTGATGGCATCTGCGGCTCGTTGTTAAAACATGAACGTCCAATGTAGCTAAGATAAAGATGTTCACGCGCACTGAGCAATGCCTCAAGAAACAAGTAGCGGTCATCAAACTTACGTGAACGATCGCCTTTTTGACGTCTAGAGTATTGAACCAGATCAAAGCCAATTGGTTGTACAGTTCTTGGATAATCAGCGTCATTGAGCCCGAGCAAACATACCACCTTAAAAGGTACCGCACGCATAGGCATCAATGTACAAAAGTTAACTGGCCCAACTAAAAACCTTTGTCCAACTCCTTTTTCTTGCACGCCTTGCTTCACTAAATAACTTAACACTCTAGCCGAAACATTTGATTGCATATCTAGATTGTCATCATGCTTTTGCAAATCATCGATCACACGCTCAAGAATAAGTAGATCCCAACTTTGTTCCGTTTGTGCATCATAGAACTGGGCAATCATTTGTCGAAGTAACTGTGCTTTATCGTATAACCGCGCCTCTTTATTGAGTTTGCGCTTAAATATGGCCAGTGTGCTGACAAAATCAGCAGTTTACTCAAGCTATTTACGGCCATTCCTTCAACCAAGTCAGCAGGAAAAACATCATTGAACTCATGCTGTTCATCGCTTGACGCAATACCAAGCAATAATCGATTCAAGCCGTGCTGCCAAGTGTTCAATGACAATGCAGGCAAGTCATGATCCAGCTTATGGTTGGCATCGAGTCCCCACTTCACCCCGACTCGCTCCAGCCAGTATTTCAATTGAGTAAACTCATGCTCTTCAACATTAAATTGACTTGCTATCGGCGTCACCGCTAATAAATCAAGTATGTCAGACACACCAAAGCGACTAAAGGGTAAATTCACTAAGCTAACAAAAGAACTCAGTATTGGTTTTTCTTGTTCGATGGATAGGTCAGCGAGTGCATACGGAATATAGCGCTGTGCAGTTGCAGAGCCAAATACCGCCTCAATGTATGGGCTGTATGCACCGACATCAGGCATCATGACGATAATATCTTTCGGTGTTAGGCTCGGGTTGGCATGAAACAAGCGCAACAAATGGTCATGTAAACATTCGACTTCGCGCAGCGGCGTATGACAATCTTGTAGCTGCAATGACCTATCGTTCAGGTCAATCGCTAACTTCCCTTGCTCACTAATAAACCATTGCTTATCAGGTGTTAACGACTTGCCCTTAAATGCGAGTTGATATATTTCCTGTTGAATCTTGCCAAGCAAAGTATCATCAAAATCTTCAACAAAACCATCTATCCATTGAGCGTCAACTTGTACCAATTGCTCAAAATAATCACGACCTAACTTACCCCAAGATGATAGCAATGGATTACCAATAAAATAGTAGTCCTGCTGTTGCTGTTGGGCTTCAACTTCTGGCATTTTCACGTATTTAGCAGCGATTTTCGCCTGAGTTTTTTCATCAACGAGATCGCCCCAATAGTGCTCACTAGGATTACAAAAAAACAGCAGTACGGAGGTTTTTTTTGCCAGCGCTTGGAATATTTCTAACTGGCTTGATGCCATAGCAGATAAGCCAAAAATACATACTCGCTCCGGTAATGTACCCACATCTGCATCTTCAAGCGCTCTGACGAGTAACTGGTGCATATTTGCGCGATGATAGTCACTTTGTCCCAGCGATTGAGTGTGCTTTACCAACCGCCGCCAAAGGTCTGGCTGCCAAGGGGCGATTGTTACATCGACATCATCTAGCTCGTCCACACCATCGTCCCATTGCGCAATCCAATGTGGTCGATACATTAAATATTGGTCATATACATCGGCTATCTTTTCACATAGCGCAAACAGTTTTAGGCCGTCGGAGTCGTGTTGTAAATATTGTTGTAGCTGCCTATAACTCGGTTCTTCCAAGCACGAAGGTAAGATACTCACCAATTTCCATGTCATGTTGGGCTTATTATAAGGTGATTCACTAGGCACATCAGGTAAAAACTGTTGATACAGTTTCCAAATAAAACTCGATGGTAATGGAAAGTCTACTTGTGCTGCTATTCCCAGTGCTTCGCTCAGGCCTATTTTCAGCCACTGTGACATCCCTGGCGATTGCACCAACACCACTTCTTTACTAAAGGGTGAACTTAATGGCGCACTTTTGAGCAAAGTGTGGAACTGCGCCTGTAGAACTTCCATGCGGTTAGATTGAATGATGTGCAACATTATGTGTTTCCGAGCTTTTTACAACCAGAATAAGCGATTGAACCAGCTGAATTTGAGTTTTTATATGCACTGGACAGTGTAAGATATTTACTTGTTTGAAGATAGACTCAAAATAAGTCCACCCCATCACCTCCATCGTCTTTTGGTTGTTCATGGCTATGTATGAGGCTATCAAAGAAACAAATTTGATCGCGACCATTGTCTTTTGCTGCGTACAGCGCCCTATCCGCATTTTCTAGCACATGGATCGGGAAATCATAAGGCCCCACCTTGGATACTCCGATACTCACCGTTAATTTATCAACAAACGGAAACTTTGTTCGCCGTATTAAAGCAACGAAGTCACTGAGTAAGTTTTCAATCTCCTCAGATGTAACTGGCTCAAACACCAGCACAAACTCTTCTCCACCAAAACGAAATAATAAATCTGTTGGGCTAAAAAATCGTTCCATGGTCTGCGCTAATATTAATAACACCTCGTCACCACATACATGACCATAGTTGTCATTCACCTGCTTGAAGTGATCTATATCCAACATCGCTAACCAAGAAACCGTTTCTTTGTGCTCTTTCCTGTCTTTGTTGGACTTGAGTGTTTTGTGGTGCTTTATAACCTGCTTTTCCACTAGCTGCTTTAACTTTTTATCAAAAGTTTGCCGATTCAATAACCCTGTCAGCTTGTCTCTTTCGTTTTCATTAAGAATGGTAAGGTAATTTTCATAAATACAACAAAATGCATTGAGCAATACCTGATCAGCACTACTGAGGCCCCGGCTGACAATCGTAATGGCACCTATGGGTTGATCGGATAATGTAATTGGGATCCACCTTTTTTCAACGCCATCGTGACTTTGAATGGCAATGATACAAGCAGAATGCAAGCAGGATAAAAGCTCTGAGCTTGGGCTTGTTACTTTCTCTGATTCTTTCCAGCGGTATTGTTTCTCTTCAACCACTTCAAGGCTTAAACTACATTCAACCACAAGCCCATCTTTTCCTGCTACAGACTTGTAAATGGACACTTGCTGACAACCAATAAATTCGTGAATAGTAGACAGTAAGCTTGACTCAAGGGAGTCGACATCTCGTGTTTTGGTTAGTTTAACAACAGAGTTGAGTAGCTCTTCTTGCATGGTTTGCCCTAAAACTTAGGCGACAGAATCGTCGGTTTAATCACTAGTTTAAGTTGGGGTTAACTCAAATTAGACATAAGGCAAGTATAGACAGATTTTTTGAGCTTGCTGATGTTAAGTAAGTATTGTTTTTGGTTAATTTTCACATGTCAGGCATTATAAAGGGAGACTTAGCTCTCCCTTTATAAACACTGAAGCGGCTTGAGTGTATTAAACCAATTCAGCCAGCATTTCTTCCGTGTATTGTTCCAGCGCTTGCTGATTTCTTACTCTACTTACATAGTCAGGGTTGGCAATAAATGGACGCCCTATCGCTACTAAGTCAAAACGCTTTTCTGTCAGTGCTAATTGCGCGGTATCTGGTGTAAAACCACCCACACCAACAAGAGTTCCTTTGTAGTGCTTGCGCATATAATCCGAAACTCGACCACCTAGGTGCTCAAATTCCATGGTATCGTCAAAAATACCTACGTGTACAAATGCCAACTCTCGCGTGTTAAGTTGCTCAAGTAAATAATCAAACACTTGTGTATCTCGTGCGTCAGGCTCCATATTGAAATATGCGCCTGGTGACAAACGTAAACCAACACGCTCACCACCAATTGCGGCAACCACTGCATCAACCACCTCAAGAGCAAAACGCGACATATTTTCAGGCGTTTCACCATATTCATCATGACGCTGATTCGAAGCATAATGCATAAACTGGTCTATCAGATAACCGTTAGCGCCGTGAATTTCTACCCCATCAAAGCCTGCTTCAATGGCATTTTTAGCGGCTTGAGCGTAATCCGCCACCAACTGTTTAATGTCTTCGATTGTTGCAGCTTTTGGTGTTTGATAACTCAAGTCACGCATTCTTGGTACCGTTCCTTCGATGCCTATTGCTGAGGGCGCGAGTACGTCGCCTTCACCAAAAAAGTACGGATGGGCCACGCGGCCAACGTGCCATAACTGGGCAAAAATCTTACCACCGGCATTGTGAACAGCTGTTGTCACGTTTTTCCAGCCATCTATTTGCGCCTGAGTGAACAACCCTGGCGTGTTAGGATAACCCTGAGCATCGGGGCGAATAATTGTTGCTTCACTGATGATTAAGCCCGAATCAGCTCTTCGCGCATAGTAAGCTGCCATTGCCTGTGTGGGTACAAGCTCATCATCAGCCATACAACGCGTTAAAGGTGCCATTAGAATTCTGTTGTTTAAAGTCAGTGTGTCATTGAGTGTCAGTGGCTCAAATAAAATAGATGTCATAAATCCTCTCTGGTATGCTTAGCTTCAATCTTGAATATGCGTTCAAGATACACATACTTGAACATACATTCAAGAACTATTTTTGAATAGCCAATCAAATTAGGTTACTATTTGCGGACCTAAGTTAGATTACACGCCCCTATGAGAAGTGCTGAATTCGACAGAGAACACGTATTACGTCAGGCCATGACAACATTTATGCAGCATGGTTACAGCAAGACGAGTATGCAAAAACTAACACAAGCCACGGGATTACACCCAGGGTCAATTTACTGTGCGTTTAACAATAAGAAAGGGCTATTGCTGGCGTCTGTTGAACAGTATCAAAAAGATAAGAACGAACAATTTGCTCAATTGTGTGCTAGTCACAACAATATAAAGTCGGCCTTACACGCATTTCTAGCCGACATTGCACACCCATGCGCAAGCAGTGAAGCGACCAAAGTATGTTTACTCACTAGAACTTTGTCTGAAATCGATGGGCAAGATGAAGAAGTCACCCAAGTACTCTCAAATAACCTAAGCGCCTTTGAACGTTCATTAGAAAGTGTTTTAAATAAAGCAATGGATAAAGGTGAGATAAGCTCAAAACCCAGCGCTAAAGAACGCGCTCAGTTTTTAGTGATGGGTATTTATGGTTTACGAACCTATGCCAGCACAGGCAACGATACACAAGCACTTAGTCGCCTCAGCGAACAACTGCTGGAATACGTCCTTCGCTAGGCTACTAACAAAGCCAAAATTCAAACACAAAAAAAGCGCCTATGAGCGCTTTTTTTAGTCATTCTGTTATAGCACGAAAGCATGGCGGAGAGGGAGGGATTCGAACCCTCGATAGGGGTTAGCCTATACACGAGTTCCAGTCGTGCGCCTTCAGCCACTCAGCCACCTCTCCGTCGCACCTAAAGTGCGGGGCTAATACTATGAAAAGCAACGCACTTTAGCAAGCAGTTTTTGGCTCTAAACAATCAGTTGCTCAACTATCGAGCGTTATCTTTGCAAGCTTGCTGAAAAATCCAGCATACGGTTCAGCGAGCGTAATGCTCCTTCACGCAAGTCCATATCCACAAACACTTCTTTTCCTTGTGGGTCAACAAGGGCTTCTTCTATCGCTTTTAAGCCATTCATTGCCATCCAAGGGCAGTGTGCGCAACTCTTACATGTCGCGCCCTCACCAGCTGTGGGTGCTTCAAAAAACTCTTTCTCAGGACATAGCTGTTGCATTTTATAGAATATGCCACGGTCTGTAGCAACAATGAACTTGTTGTTTGCCATCGTTTGTGCAGCTTTAATCAACTGGCTGGTGGAACCAACCGCATCAGCTAACTCAACAATTTCCGCAGGCGACTCAGGGTGTACTAACACGGCCGCGTCAGGGTATAACGCTTTCATGTCTTTTAACGCTTTGGTTTTAAATTCGTCATGAACGATACAGGCACCGTTCCACATGATCATATCTGCGCCCGTTTTCTTTTGGATATATGACCCTAAATGTTTGTCTGGGCCCCAGATGATTTTCTCACCTTGTTCATCCAAATGCTCAACAATTTCAAGTGCACACGATGAGGTCACAATCCAATCAGCACGAGCTTTAACAGCTGTTGATGTGTTAGCGTAAACCACAACTTTTCTATCTGGGTGTTGATCACAAAACGCTGAGAACTCATCGATTGGACAACCGACATCCAATGAACAGGTTGCGGCAAGTGTTGGCATCACCACAGTTTTGTTCGGTGTTAGGATTTTTGCGGTCTCCCCCATAAAACGCACACCTGCGACGACGATGATATCCGCATCGTGCTTAGCACCAAAACGCGCCATCTCTAACGAATCAGCCACACAACCACCAGTCTCCTCAGCCAATGCTTGGATCTCTGGATCTGTATAATAGTGGGCAACCAAAACTGCATTTTTCTCTTTTAACAAAGATTTGATGCGCGCTTTATATGCCAGCTTCTCGTCATCAGACAAAGGGGCAGGCTTAGGAGGAAAAATATAATCCTCGGGCATGATTTGTTCAGCTAAACTCATTTTTCGACCACTGTAGTCATATTGCATAATTGCAGCGAATTATACGTAAACGAGCGCAAGAATCCTAGTCAATGACGACCATAAGAAAGAATAATTAAGAATATATTAAAAGGGGAGTATCTGGGAATGGTGGGTCATGATGGACTTGAACCATCGACCAATGGATTAAAAGTCCACTGCTCTACCAACTGAGCTAATGACCCGCTCTAAAATCGAGAATAGTTTTTTTGAATGGTGGGTCATGATGGACTTGAACCATCGACCAATGGATTAAAAGTCCACTGCTCTACCAACTGAGCTAATGACCCGCTCAAAAAAAGAGAATAGGTTTTGAATGGTGGGTCATGATGGACTTGAACCATCGACCAATGGATTAAAAGTCCACTGCTCTACCAACTGAGCTAATGACCCGCTCTGAATTCAAAACTAATTTTGTAAATGGTGGGTCATGATGGACTTGAACCATCGACCAATGGATTAAAAGTCCACTGCTCTACCAACTGAGCTAATGACCCGCTCGGGTTATCCTAAATATTGCATTGATGGTGGGTCATGATGGACTTGAACCATCGACCAATGGATTAAAAGTCCACTGCTCTACCAACTGAGCTAATGACCCGCTCTAATATCAATACATATCTGTAAATGGTGGGTCATGATGGACTTGAACCATCGACCAATGGATTAAAAGTCCACTGCTCTACCAACTGAGCTAATGACCCGCTCGGATAACATTTACAAAATAAGTGGTGGGTCATGATGGACTTGAACCATCGACCAATGGATTAAAAGTCCACTGCTCTACCAACTGAGCTAATGACCCACTTAGTGCAGCAGTTTGATTTGAACCAATCGCCTGCTGCGGGCGCTTATAATACTTATTTAAAAAATGAGTGCAACTGAAATACGTAGTTTTTTTCAGTTTTTGTGTCTAAGCGCCTAATTTTAAACCATTGTGGCAAAAAATCACGCCATTTAGATCTTCGCAAGACGTTCTGTGGCTAATTTAGCAGCAGTCGTACTTGGGTATTCCGAGATCAAAGTATTTAAGATTTGCTTAGCTAAATCCAAGTTACCCTGCTTTTGATACAAGGCACCTAACTTTAACATCGCATCTGGACGTTTGTTCGATTCAGGAAACTGCTCTACAACTGTTTTAAAATGTATCACAGCATTTGCGTCATCATTCTTTATCGACTGTAGTTGCCCTAACCAGTAATGTGCGTTTGGAATATACACCGATTGTGGGAAAGTTGCTAAAAAGTTCTGAAACTCAGGGATCGCAGCATCATATCGCTTGTCCTGCATGATCAACGCTACAGCACGGTCATATGCTTCATTCTCATTTAAGTCATTGCTGATGGCTTGTGAGCTGTCTACAGTCGTTGCAACCGAAGTACTATTTGATTGCTCATATACCTTAGATACCCGATTTTCAATTTCTTGATACAGTTCACGTTGACGCTGAAGCACTTTCTCAAGCTTGTAGCTTTGCTCTTCTGTCACACCACGAACTTGACTCACTTCGTCTTGCAATAAATTGAGCTGTTGTTGTAACTCTATTTGCAACATATTACGTGTTTGCATCATGCGCTCTAATTGCGCAATACGTTGCTCTAAAGAACCTGGGTTATTTGCAGCTTCAGAAACAGGAGCGGGAGCAGCCCAGACTTGGGTGCTCCCGCTTAGTAATAGTAGAGCTGCCAGAATATTATTCGGCTTCATAATCTCTCTTACTTATTAGTATACAAGCACCGCGCGACGGTTTTTAGCAAACGCTTCTTCTGTGCGTGATTTAACCATTGGCTTTTCTTCACCATAGCTAACAACAGAAATTTGGCTGTCTGAAACACCTAAACTTTGTAGATATTTTTCAACCGCTTTACCACGGCTCTCACCTAGTGCGATATTGTACTCAGGCGTACCACGCTCATCCGCGTGACCTTCAATCAGTACTTTCACGCTTGGGTTCTTAACTAGGAAATCTGCGTGAGCTTGTAATAGCTCAGCGTACTGGCTTTGAATCGTTGACTTATCAAAGTCAAAATAAACGATTTGCTCTTGACGCAACGCTTCATACTTTTCACGTAACTTCTCTTCTGCTGATTTTTCACGAGAAATAGTATTTACGTCTACTTGATTGTTCGCATCATTAGTTGCAGCCTGGTTGCTTTCATTTGCTGCACCTTCATCAACACTTGAAGAAGAGCTACATGCCGCTAGCGTCATTACTGGTAAAGCCACCAATAGCGCTTTTAAAGTTTTATTAAGTTGCATCGAGTATATTCCTATTTGTAAAATTCAAACCAGCAAAATTGTTATAAAAATGGCGACCAGGCCGGAGCCTTTACTTGTCCATCCGAAACGGGAAGTCGCGCTTTAAATCGACCATCCATAGACACCAAAGCCAGTACCTGCTCGTTGTTATGTAGCGTGCTATAAATGATCATTGAGCCATTTGGTGCAATACTGGGAGATTCATCTAAACGCGTTCTCGTCAATACTTGAAACAGCCCCGATTCTAATTCTTTTTTAGCAATATGATATTTGCCAAGCGTTCTATTCACCATAATCAATTGTTGACCATCAGGGCTAATAGATCCAGCAAGGTTCATATCGCCGTCAAAGGTAATACGCTTTGACCTACCAGTCTGTAAATTTAACTTATATATCTGGGCATTACCACCCCTTTCAGACGTATACACAATTTCTTTACCATTTGGATGCCAAGATGGCTCAGTATCTATACTACGGTGCTTAGTTAAACGTCTTGTTTGTTTGGTTTTAAGGTCCATAAGATAGACTTCTGTGGCGCCCCCAGAATCTTTTGATAGCACAAGAAGTAACTGTGTCCCATCCGGTGAAAACTGAGGTGCGCCATTGATACCTGGAAAGCTAGTCATCACTTCTCGCTTTCCGGTGTAGAGATCTTGAATGATAATTTGCGATTGACGGTTTTCAAAGGTCACATAAGCCAACTTGTTACCATCTGGTGACCATGCAGGCGACATCAGCGGCTCTTTTGAACGCAATAGAACTTGTTCGTTATAGCCATCGTAATCCGCTACAACTAATTGATAAGGTTTATCTTCGCCATCACGTACAATAACATACGCAATTTTGGTACGAAATGCGCCACGTTCGCCGGTCAACGACTCATATACCACATCACTGATTTGATGTGCATAACGTCTAAACCCTTCGCTCGTAATGATACTTTGTCTGGCTTCTTGAATATGGTCTTGGCTTTTCATCAGCTTGCCATTACTCATCATGCGCGTTTCGCCCCCTGTTATCTGGGCACGAATAACATCAATTAACTCATACTTTACTAAATATCTTCCGCCAGGTTGCTGCTGTACAGACCCAACAACTATGGCCTCAACCCCCTTTTCTACCCAGGCGTTGTAGTCCACATCTTCATCACTGGTTGGTAGCTGTGGCATGTCTGCAAGCGCTAGAGGCTTGAACTTACCACTGCGCATCAAGTCAGCAGCAATCACGTCGCTGAGCTGTGATGGTAGCTGACCAACCCCGTCAAACTTAAATGGCACAATAGCTATCGGTCTGGCACTGTCTATGCCTTCCGTTATGACAATTTCAAGTGCAGCGTTAGCCACACCATGAATGCCAAAAGCAACTATGATTAACAAGTTTCTCAATCGGTTAAACATAAGTTTCCTTTATAAATTGGGTTTAATGGTTAAATTAATATTTTTTAGTTCTTCAAACACATCTTTTTCTTTTGATACCGGCAACGTATCGGCCATTCGTACCGCTCTAAGTGCAGCATCACAAACTAGCTTATCACCGCCTAAGGAGGTGACGCTCGTCACCAGACCGTTGAACGCTAAGCGAATGTTAACTCGACACTCTTTACCGCGCATCTTTTCATCCGTTAGCAAATTCTGTTGGATCCGCTGTGTGATCAATGCTTGATATTTCTCTACCTCTGTAAGCACTTGTTGCTGACGTATGCGGTTTCTTGCCGCTTGCTCTTTAGCCAATTGCTCTTGTAACATTTTTTCTTCAAGGGCTTTTTGACGTGCAACTTCAGCTTCTTCAGCCTTACGCTTCTCTTCCGCCTCTCGACGTTTTCTGGCTTCTTCTGCTTTACGTAACGCATCTTCTTCCGCTTTACGTTTATCGGCGGCTGCCTTAGCTGCTTTTTCAGCCGCTAGTTTTTCCTGCTCAGCTTTTTGCGCTTTTTCACGCTGCTTTTTCTCAATTTCACGCGCTTTTTTGGCTTGTGCTTCAGCTTGACGTTTTTCTTCTTCCTTTGCTTTACGTTGCTGCTCTAACTTGGCAATCCGACGAGCTTCCGCTTCACGGTCTTGTCTAGCTTGCTGCGCACGTCTTTCGAGATCTCGAATACGCTTCTCTTCCGCCTTCTTCTGCGCGTCTTCTTTTTGCTTTAGTTCTGCAATTTTCTTCTCTACTGCATTTTGATCAACTGAAATCGCCGAAACCACCTTTTCCGATTGGGGTGTTTCGGGCACATTAAGCGTGACTTGCATTACCGTGGGCGTGGGCACTTTAAAAGTTGCACTGGCAAAAAGAAAACCTGCAATCGCAAGGTGTAAAAGTAAAGATTTTAACAATCCGCTTTGTAGTGAGCCCATGGCTATTCCTCAAATGATTTCGTCATTAAACCCACCGACGGCACACCCGCATTCTTTAAAAAGTCCATTAGAAGTAGAACTTCTTGATATGACACTTTGCCTGAGCCTTTAATCATCACCGGAGTTTCTGGGTTTTGTTGCAGCTTAAGCTTAATAACCGCAGCAACCTCAACCGCATCCATCGGTGACTCGGGATCTGTTCCCACACTCACATAGTATCGCCCTTGTGAGTCAATGCTAGCAATAATAGGGGGCGCATCTTTAGTTTCAACTAGATCAGACTCCTGCATTTGTGGCAAATCAACTTTTACCCCATGAGTGATGAGCGGTGCCGTAGCCATGAAGATGATCAACAACACCAACATGACATCGATGTAGGGTACAACATTTATCTCCGCCATTTGGCGGCGTTTCTTCCGCACATACATATTACTTCGCCTCTGCAGAATTTGCGGTCTGACGGTGAAGAATATTTGAGAACTCTTCCATAAAGTTAACGTATTGAGTTTCAGCTCGCTCTACATCTTTCGCAAAACGGTTGTAAGCCATAACTGCTGGAATCGCGGCAAACAAACCCATTGCAGTTGCTATCAAAGCTTCTGCGATACCCGGCGCAACCATCTGTAAAGTTGCCTGCTTTACCTCGCCCAAAGCAATGAACGCATTCATGATCCCCCAAACAGTACCAAATAGACCGATATAAGGACTGATTGAACCCACCGTTGCCAAAAAAGATAAACCAGATTCTAGTTTTTCAATTTCACGTGATAAGGCAACGCGCATAGAACGGTGTGTGCCTTCTATCACCATCACCGCAGAAGGTGTACTACTTTTTTTGTGACGGGCAAACTCCTTAAAACCTGCCGCAAATAGTGCTTCTAATCCTGATGCGGGTACTGTTTTGGCACTTACTTCACCGTATAATTTACTGAGGTCCATACCAGACCAGAACTTACGTTCAAACTCTCTCGCTTCAGATACAGCCCGGCCAAGAATTCCTTTACGCTGAAAAATAATGGCCCAAGAGGCAATCGACATCCCAACCAGTGTTAGCATCACAAGCTGTACTAATAAACTTGCTTTTAAAATTAGATCAATAAAATTGAGTCCCGATTCCACTTTTTTATACTCCTAACGATTGTGTTTCGGCCGATGGCCTGCTACTTCACTCAATTGACTGTAAGCGACTATAAATGTTCAGTTAGTTTACTCACACATGCCAGCGCTTACAATCTCATTACCGTGAATTACAGCTATTTGGCGACAAAGTGCGCAAAAATGTAACAACTCTCTCTCCCTCTCAAAAAAAACAACCCTAAAGGATTAGAGACGCATTTTTAGCCTACACATAAAATGCGTATTTATTACTAATTTATGCATAAATCAAACGCTTTATGCATAAATCGCGAATAAAGTAACATATTTATATTGGTAAGACCAATTAACAACAAATAAACTAATACTCACAAATTGTGCAAAAACAAGCCAATACCAATAAAAACAATATGTTACATACTCATTAAGCACAAAAAAACAACACTCATTGAGATAACAACAAAACCTGATATTAGTTTTTTTTATCTGAAAATAAAATTTTTCTAGTTTGATGAAATGCAAAAACATCTTTAATATACACCCTGTACTGAGCACACAGCATGATGAATGCACAAGCACAGTTGTTAGTAATATGATTTCTGATTTGTCGTATTACTGTTGATAAATGCATATTGGATAAAACCACTGTTCATTTATCAGTTCCCTGGATTACTTCCTTCAACTTGTTGTTTTGCCCGCTATCTTAGCGGGCTTTTTTTTGTCTTGAATTTGTGTGACAGTGTATCGGCAAAGCCTTAACCTTGACTGAAAGTGAACAGATTTATTGCACAGAGAGAAGCTGCAAACCTAGGTAAGAACTAGGCTTGCGGTGTTAAGTTAAAATGAAGATACGCCGCATTAGAAGCAATACGACCTCGGGGAGTCCTTTGTATAAAACCTTGCTGGATCAAAAATGGTTCAATAACGTCCTCTATCGTTTCACGTTCTTCACCGATTGCTGCAGCCAAGTTGTCTAAACCGACAGGGCCACCCATAAACTTTTCAATGATGGCCAACAGATATTTACGGTCCATATAATCAAACCCACATTTATCTACATCCACCATCTCCAGAGCCTGTTGCGCGATGTCTACACACACCTTCCCATCCCCTTTTACTTGTGCAAAATCGCGAACCCGTCTTAACAAGCGATTGGCGATACGAGGAGTGCCTCTTGAGCGTCTGGCAACCTCATCAGCACCTTCTGGGCTAATGCTTAGGTCTAAATAAAATGCAGAACGGGAAATGATCTTGGCAAGATCTGCCACCGAATAAAATTCTAGGCGCTGCACGATACCAAATCTGTCCCTCAGGGGTGACGTCAACGAGCCTGCACGAGTTGTTGCGCCTATTAGAGTAAAAGGCGGTAAATCGAGCTTAATTGAACGTGCTGCCGGCCCTTCACCAATCATAATATCCAACTGATAGTCTTCCATCGCAGGATATAAAATTTCCTCTACTTGTGGGCTTAGGCGATGGATCTCGTCTATAAATAAAACATCCCCCTCTTCAAGGTTAGTCAGTAAGGCGGCTAAGTCTCCCGCCTTTTCCAACACTGGTCCAGAGGTTGTTTTAATATTCACTTCAAGTTCGTTGGCAACGATGTTAGCTAAGGTCGTTTTACCCAGTCCCGGAGGCCCAAATATCAATAAGTGATCCAACGCTTCGTCACGTGTGCGAGCAGCCTGAATGAATATTTCCATCTGCTTCTTTACATGCGCTTGCCCGGTGTAATCAGCCAGTAACTTAGGACGAATTGCCCTGTCGACAACATCTTCATTGCCCTGTACTTCTGGTTCTATTAATCTGTCGGCTTCTATCATAATGGCTTACATCATAGATTTGAGCGCTTCTTTGATCAGCGTCTCAGTGCTCATATTTGGTTGCGATACATTTTTAACCGCTTTAAATGCCTGTGCTTGTTTATAGCCTAATGCAAGTAAAGCAGCAACCGCATCATCCGCTGGAGTATCTGCAACTGTTGGGTTTTGCATTGGTTCAAGTACCGCAGCATCACTAAATGGCGTTAGCAGATCATGGCCAAAATTCTTCAACCTATCCTTCATTTCTAATACTAAACGTTCAGCGGTTTTTTTCCCAACTCCGGGGATTTTAACCAGCGTTGTCGCATCTTCATTATTTACACACTGTATAAATTGTTCGGCTGACATACCAGATAAAATAGCTAATCCTAGTTTAGGGCCAACCCCATTGGCCTTTATCAACTCGCGAAATAATGCCCGCTCTTTTTTATGGTTAAAACCAAATAGTAACTGTGCGTCTTCACGCACCACAAAATGTGTATAGACTGCTGTTTTCTCGCCTATAGCAGGCAGTTCATAGAAGCAGGTCATCGGCATCTGTACTTCATAGCCCACTCCTGCAACATCAAGTAAGATTTCCGGTGGTTGTTTTTCTAATAATGTACCACTGAGTCGTCCAATCATGCGTTTTCCTATCTAAGTCTGCGCCTTACCGTTTTGGTTGCACTGCCAGCAAGACGAATTAAATTTTGTTCTGAGTGAGCATGGCAGATTGCAATAGCTAGGGCATCGGCAGCATCCGCCTGTGGCGTACCCGGTAGTTTGAGGATTCGCTTAACCATCTCTTGTACTTGAGTTTTTTGCGCGCTTCCAGTACCAACAACGGCTTGTTTAACCTGCCGAGCAGAATACTCATTCACAGGCACATCTTGCATAGTTGCGGCAACAATCGCCGCGCCTCTGGCTTGGCCAAGCTTTAGAGCAGAATCGGGGTTGTGCGCCATAAAAACTTGCTCGATAGCAAAGCTGCTTGGAGAGAATTGTTCGATTAACTGACTTACCCCTTGGTAAATCATTTTCAACCTAATAGGAAATTCATGCTCTCCAAGTTTAATACAACCACTGCCTAAATACTGAAACTTTGAACCTTGGTGAGAGATCACACCATAGCCAGTAAAACGGGAACCAGGGTCTATGCCTAAAATAATTGCCAATATACTTACTCAGTCATTAGGTTTTGTGCATAATGCCAAAATACTGTATGAATTACCAGTTATAAGTCTTAGAGTTTAACGTCCTTTTTAATTGCGCTTACACCTTCGTCAGAAATAGAGCACACTAATAAACTTGGCATCTTGGTGTTCGTGCACGCCAACATTCGTCCCGTCTCATCCCATATAGCGTTCTTCCCTGCACAAGTCCATCCACCTGTAACGGAAATATGATTACTAAGCAGTACAGGAAACTGATTTGTTGTAGCTATCTGCGCTAAAAGTTTGCTGTCTGGCATATAGCCCGCTTGAGAGATTAGCGCACTCACAAGATATACATCGGCGTTTGCTTTTGCCGCGTTTTGACTGTGTTCAGGCGCACAAAAATCAGCGCAGACGGCCAAAGCTATGCGATATTGCTTGCAATTAAACACATAGTCTATAGAACCTGCACTGCAATAGCGCTCTTCACCAGAGTGTAAAAACTGTTTCGAATAAAACTCAACGTCACCATTTGCAAAACAAATCACCGCACCAATAGTCGGTTTTTCTGATGACTGACTACTTAACGGACAGCCAGCAATCACCATAATATTATTTGCCATTGCCGCCTGTGATAGCCCCTTGAAATTTTCCGCCTCTGGCTCAACAGCCAACGTATTCAACAATTCCAATTCATAACCACTAAGCGATAACTCAGGAAAAGCGACAATATCGCACCCGAGCTCTGATGCCTGCGCTATCATGGCCATGTGAGTCTTTAAATTTTCGGTGACATCACCTTTTACAACCGGCGACTGTGCCAAGCCAATCACAATCTGCTCACTCACTTCAACTCCTAAAAACATTCTTAAACAGCTGTGAGCCTAGAACTGCTCGCTGTAAACCTTAAAACTAGGGTGTTAATCTCTTAGACATGACTTGCACATCTACGCCGCAATAAGTCACGCGCTCCAAGCTTTGCCATCCCACGCGCCTATACAGGCCCCCCTCTAGCGCTTCTGTTTGCAAAAATAACTCTTTGATACCAAATGATTTTGCTACTTGTTCAACACTATCAACCAAGGCTGTAGCCACTGCTTGCCCGCGCCATTTGGGTGCCACAAACACCCCTCCGAGCCAATGCTCTCTGTCTGGGTAAATAGACATTTCTCGGTACTTAAGCTGCGCAACACCAATCATTTGTTCGCCTTCCAAAGCAACAACGATAAGTGGCATACAGTCACGATTGAGGTACTCATCGAGTTGTTGCTCAAATAACGCTATTGATGCATTGTCGATAATATCTCCCCATTGCTCAAAATACCATTTGGCCACCAGCGGCTTCAGCTCTACCTTGTCAGCTAAAAATAAAATATCCACGTTGTTGTTCCTTGTCGTTTTGGACTTTCAATGTTTTGAGGTGAAAACCACATCTGGTGATTTTCACCTTTTATCAGTGATACTTAACCCCCATGAGATGCAAAATTGCTCACATCTTGCAGCCAAGTATTACGCTGCGCTTCATCTGCCACTATCACCCCACCAAACAAATTTACCGCAGCTTTTTCAATACCGCAAAATTGCAATGTAAATAAATCTAGTTGTTCTAATACAGGCTTGGCCTGCACCTGCATGAAGTCGCTCGGTGCATCCATAGTTAAAATTATACGGGCTGACTTACCACAAAGATGTGGAGTCGGTAATGGATTAGCTTGCTCATAGCTAAACGCAAACCCAGGTAAAAAGGTCCTATCAAATAGTCCTTTGAGTTTTGCTGGTAAACCGCCCCACCAAATTGGTGAGACGATTACGATATGTTCAGCCCATAATAGCGCTTGCTGAAACTGCACCAAAGCAGGCTCTAGAAACTGCTTTTGATCATACCCTGCTACTAGGTTGGGATTAAACTCCATAGTGGATAGATCAAAGCGTCGTACTTGTGCATACTCTGTTGCCGCTATTTCGTAACGGTCGCTCAACTGCTTTGAAAAGCTCTTTTCTTTTGGGTTACCATTTAGCAATAATATATGTTTCATCGTTACTCTCTATTTAGATTAGAAAACGATGCTGAGTTTAAGCTCTCCCCTTAACGGCAGAGTCAAGTACTTTTGGACATGACTCTATGGCACTAATACATTGACTCACCTTAGCGATATTATTGCTAATACGTAGCACTTGCTCTTGCATCTCTATTTTTAGCTGTTGTAAAAATAGATTGATCCGTTCCCAGTCTACTTGATCATTTTGATAGACAATCACGCCTTTTAATTTCGCCAACGTCACACCAAGCTCCTTGGCTTCTCGGATCAGCTTTAATACTTCCACATCGCTTGCCGTATATACACGATACCGCCCTTGTCTTAAGGGCTTTTTGATAAGGCCCTTTTGCTCGTAAAAGCGGATAGCTTTTACCGACAAGCCTGTTTGCCTTGCTACTTCACCAATAAACACTACTTATCCTTCGCGACGTCTAAAATAACCGCGTTATTCACTAAAATTGTTAATATTGATTTCCATGGGCTGATATACCAACCCCTCAGATACTGCAATATCGCCGACACTAATAAAACCATACCGCTCATATGCCGACACAGAAGTCGTGGATGCGTGGACCGTAAGCTTAGTATTTGACGCGCCACGTTTGAGTGAAGACAGCAACCTGCGACCGACCCCTTGTTTTTGGTATTCTGGTGCCACAAACAGCATAGCGATATGCTGACCTTGCTTAAGTTCTACGTAGCCTGCCACACGGCCATTAATGACGGCAACCAACATTAAGTTATCCTGCGCCATGCGCTCAGAAAGCGCTGTACCACTGGCTATTCGTTTAAATGTCACAATTCCTTGTTCAGATAAAGTGTCAGCCACTGAATTCATAAATGATGACATACATACTTTACTGACTTCATCGCAATCATCGTGTGAAAGTTCCCTTATAACCATTAAAGTTACCCATTATTTCAACTGTTATAGATGTGACTTTTTGCGCTCGCAGAGAATGCTCAAACATAGACTCTGCGGTGTAACTGGCCTAAAAATGTAAGCACTGTTTAAGCAATCACATGTTTCATTTTATGACCACCGGTTACTTCAAACCCATTAGATTTGTAAAACTCTACCGTGCCTTTGTACTGTGGTAACGGTGGTGTGCACAACTCTAACCTCTTCCATCCCTGTTGCTTGGCAAGTTTTACAACCGACTTTAACAACTCCTGTCCAATACCCTTAGAGCGATACTCTGGCATCACATAAAATTCTTGAATAATACCGAATTGACCTTCTGCGTACAGCGAATAGCTTTGGCATACCGATGCAAAGCCAACAATCTGGTCAGCATCAAAGGCTGCCATCACCTGATAAATACCGTTGGAAACATAGTTTTTGCATAGATCAATCGCAAGCGGCACATCTACGCTGAAGTGCTTTGTGCCTGTTCGTTCAGTAATTTCATTGGTAAGACAAACTGCAAGCATCGCAATTTGTTCAGATTTGGTTGAGTCAATAGTTTGGTATTTCATGCGCTCTCTCCTTGTACGCTTATAGAATGTGAAGGCAAAACGTCACCACGCTAAGTCATAACTTGATAACACTTTTCTTATAACAAATATTAATAATGAATTGATGACTAATACAAGTAATATCTAGCAATAAAACAGAACCTTATTTAGGAACATATGTAAACAGTTATTTGTCGTAGGAACCTTGCACAACACAAATAAAAAAGGCGACCTAAAGGCCGCCTTTTTCAACAATCGCAATAATTATTCACTGTCAATTTTTGCTTGTTCCACACTAATGGCTAGCTCTTTAAGAGCATCAGGGTTAGCCACGCTCGGCGCGTTAGTCATTAAACAAGACGCCTGAGTTGTTTTCGGGAAGGCGATAACATCACGAATATTATCAGTACCACATAATAACATGACTAAACGGTCTAAGCCGAACGCTAAACCAGCATGTGGAGGCGTGCCGTACTTCAATGCATCCAGTAAGAACCCAAATTTGTCTTGCTGCTCTTGCTCGTTAATGCCCAAAATTCTAAACGCAGCCTGTTGCATCTCATTGTTATGAATACGCACCGAACCGCCGCCAACTTCATAACCATTTAACACCATATCGTATGCGTCAGATATTGCACCTGCTGGGTTTGCTTCCAGTTCTGCTCCTGAAATATCTTTCGGCGCAGTGAATGGGTGGTGTACCGCGTGTAACGTGCCTTCGTCATCTTCTTCAAACATTGGGAAGTCAACAACCCAAAGCGGTGCCCACTTGTTCAAGTCTGTTAGTTCAAGATCAAGACCCACTTTCAAACGTAAAGCGCCCATTGCTTCATTAACAACATTTCGCTTGTCAGCTCCAAACAGAATGATGTCGCCTGTTTGTGCGTTGGTACGCGTAAGTAATGCTTTGATCACGTCTTCATTTAAGAACTTAGCAATTGGTGATTGCACACCTTCTACACCAGCGGCAAGATCATTAACCTTCATCCATGCCAAGCCTTTAGCACCGTATATACCAACAAACTTGGTATATTCATCAATTTGCTTACGTGATAACGATGCACCACCTGGAACAGTCAACACTGCAACGCGACCTTTCTCGTCATTTGCAGGGCCAGATAGTACTTTAAATTCAACATCTTTCACTAAATCAGCAACGTCAACCAATTCCATCGGGTTACGTAAGTCTGGCTTGTCTGAACCAAAGCGACGCATCGCTTCGCTGTACGCCATAACTGGGAATTCACCCAAGTCGACACTTAACAACTCTTGCCACATTTCACGAATTAGCTTTTCAGTCACTCCGCGCACTTGATCAGACGTCATGAACGAGGTTTCAATATCGATTTGCGTAAATTCTGGTTGACGGTCTGCACGTAAGTCTTCGTCACGGAAACACTTAACGATTTGGTAATAACGGTCAAAACCCGACATCATCAACAATTGCTTGAATAATTGTGGAGACTGAGGCAAAGCATAAAAACTACCTTTGTGTACTCGACTTGGCACTAAATAATCGCGCGCGCCTTCTGGAGTAGCTTTGGTCAGTACTGGTGTTTCAATATCTAAAAAGTCATTGTTGTCCAAGAAACGACGTACAAAGCTACTGGCTTTTGCACGTAATTTAATACGGTCACTCATTTCCAAGCGGCGCAAGTCAAGATAACGATACTTTAAGCGACGCTCTTCAGAGTTTTGCTGATTAAAGTCCAGCGGTAACGGTTCAGAGCGGTTAACAATGGTCAACGCCGTGCCTAAGATCTCAACCTCGCCTGTAGCCATATCTTTATTTATCTGGCTATCAGGACGAGCGCGAACAGTACCTTTAACTTGCACACAGAACTCTTGACGCAACGTGTTTGCTGTATCCATTAACCCTTCAACTTCCGGGTCAAAAACGATTTGCACCAACCCTTCACGGTCGCGCAGGTCGATAAAAATCAAGCCACCTAGGTCGCGGCGTTTATTGATCCAACCGCATAGTTCTACTTCTTGTCCAACATGGCTTTTGTTTAAATTTCCGCAGTATATAGAGCGCATAGTATTCCTGTGTCTCAGTTACACAAGGCTGGTAACTGGCATTAATATGAAAAATTATCGGCGATTATATAAAATTCCTTGTCTGAATGTCATCCTAGATCCGATTTAGTTTCTAAAATTCGCCATCTTTATTACACTGTCACCATCAACAAACACATTAAACTCGATAACATGCTATACCTTGGCTGCCCACAGTGGAGTGCTTCTCATTGGAAGGGTCGTTTTTTTTCTTCCCATTGCCAACACAATCAGATGCTTCAAGAATATGCGCAAATTTTTAATTCTGTTGAAGGCAATACCAGCTTTTACGCTGACCCAAAACCCAGCTCAATCGCGAAATGGCGTAGTGATGTACCCGAAGATTTTAGATTTACCTTTAAAATTCCCAAGCGTATTTCTCATGAGTTGGCACTTCAAAATTGTCAGCGTGAACTCAAGCATTGGTTGACCTTGTTTGAACCAATTTTTGATAAAGTTGGACAGGTGATGCTACAACTGCCCCAGGCCTGTAGCCCGCAGTTTTTACCGCTCATCACCGCGTTTTGTGCTCAACTACCAAAGGCGCTGCCACTAGGTATTGAAATCCGTCATCTCGCATTTTTCGATAAAGCGGATAACGAACGCCGATTTAATCAGTTTTTGATTCAAAATCAATACAATAGAATTATGATGGATACGCGACCTTTGTTCAGTGAAGCCGCAACAACCCCAGCCATAGCTGACGCGCAAAGAAAAAAGCCGCGTGTACCATTGCATGTTATCGCCACAAGTAACGCGCCGATTCTACGCTATGTTGGATGTTCTGACTTGCAAGCTAACCGTCAGTTTTACGCTCCTTGGCTTAAAAAAATTAATCACTGGTTAGATGAAGGCAAAACACCCTATGTGTTTTTTCATACTGCGGATAATTATGACGCGCCGCTGTTGGCCAAACAATTTATTGAAGACCTTAAACGCCCAGATGTTAAGCTAGGCGTCTTTCCTGCTCAACAGCAACCACAGCAAACGAGTCTGTTGTAGACGTTTATTGAGGAGTTATAGTCAGACTTTGCCTCTGCTTGGCTCAAATCCTTCATATCTGGGGAGCGTAGCATCCAGGTCTTCCCAGTTTGCTTTACTGGTCACAAAATTATGTGATATTGGCCGCTCTTCAATGTCTGAGTCCAAAATTCCCAAACGTATTCTCAACTTACTGGGCAAATCAGCGTTGGAGCTAAATAAGGGACTTGCACAATGCACACAAAAATGTCGCTTTCGCCCGGGCTTAAACTCGAAGTATTTGATGGCGTCTTGGCCGCTAATAACGTGCACTTCGTCACGGTTCACAAAGCCGTTTGTTGCAAACGCCGTACCTGTAGATTTCCGACATAATGAACAGTGACAATGAATGATGTCACTGATCTTCCCTGTAATGCGCAATTGGATTGTTCCGCACAAACAACTGGCTTTATACATTGATTCTCCTTGCTATGATGCGTTTATTGCTCAATTGTGAGTATAATGAGTCGCCGTAGTATGTACCAAAAACTAAGCCATATGAACTTTTCACATTACTTTTTTCATTACCCTGAACATATTCAAACTCAGGTTCAGCAACTTATTGCATCGGGCCAGATTGAGCCGTATTTTAAGAAAAAGTACCCAGAAGCACATCAACTACAAAGTGAAAAATCATTGTATGAGTTTACCAATACGCTCAAACAACGCTATTTAAAGAATGCGCCAAAACTAAACAGTGTAAGATATAAAAAACAAAGTGACTTAGTAAAAAATGCTTTGGGAACCCATACATTTAAAAGCCATCAACACGGTGGAAAGTTAAAAGCAAAGCATGAAATTGCCATTGCAGAACAACTGAAAAACGCCCCAGAAGCATTGCTTAAGGTGTTAGTTGTACATGAGCTTGCACATTTTAAAGAGAAAGATCACAACAAAGCTTTCTATCAACTTTGTTGTCATATGGAGCCTGAATATCACCAGCTTGAATTAGATTTACGGTTGTTTTTGGTGCTTCAACAGCTACAACTGAGCTTTTATTGAAGGCTTAAAAAGTCCAAACAGATGTTCAATACTATCAAGATAACCAAGCTTGATCACCAGCCAAGCGCGAAGCACCGCGCCAAGTACAAAGCCAAAGCAAAATGCCCATGCTATCCCTAACAAACCAAACTGAGCCTGACAATACCACGCTAGCAACACCGTGACCGCCGTTGCAAACAGTAATACCCATAGATTATACAGTGGCTCACCAATCAGGTTTATCACACTGCTGGCACATATTCTCAAGGGAGTGATCAACTGCGCCAGTAGTAATATTAACAATAACGTATGACCGGACTCCATTTCAGGCTCTTGGTAAAGTGCTAACAACGGGTAAGCCGCAACAGCAAGCACGAGCACAAAAACTAAGTTACATACCCAAAACAGTCGCATAACACGGGCTATTTCGAAGCTATCTATCTGTTTCTTTAGTAACATAGGCTTGAGTACCAAACCAAAAGCATTGGATAAGATGGCCATTAATCCTGCAATTACCACAGCAGGATAAAACACGCTTACAGCTTTTGGGCCTAACCAATGATGTACGAGCAAGACATCGAGTTTCGCGACCAAAGCAACCCCCGCACCACTTGCAAGCAACCGCAAGGATGATTTGCACCAGTGCGCGGTTTGATAAGCTGGCTTGTCTTTTTCGAGCAATGGAAATATCAATACAAACTGCAAGATAACCACAATACTGATACTAGCTATCAATGCTTGACAGACCATTTCAAGTTGCAATGGCCCATGCTGAAAATACAAGTACGCGCAGCTTGCGGCCGTAAATATTTCGAACAATGATTGCTGTGTTAGCAAGCCACGTCGTTTCGCATCAAGTGCAATCAAAAAGCTGGCCTGACATTGCATAAGAGCACCAAGCGGGACGATAAAAAGCAAATATTCTAAATGTTCATTGGCCAGCGCATGTGGAGAAAACAACGCATATCCAAACAACACAACAGCCACAAAAATGATCCCAAAACTCAATGCTACCGCAAAGTAAACCCGTTTTAATCCTTGTAATAGTGCATGTTGCTGGCTTTCATAAAGAGGGTGCGCAATGCGCATGAGTGATGACACAAAGCCCATACTGGCAGGTAATAGTAGCACTTCGCACAACGCCAGTAAGGCCGCAAACGTGCCAAAATGTTCGGCACCCATAAAACGAGCTAACAGCAAAGTCATGATAACTCTACTTATATGATTAAGCCCAGTAAAGGTGCCGAGTGATAAAACGTGTTTTAAAACGTCCATGTTGGGAAAATAATGCTAAAGACCTAGCTCCGACATAAAATCATCATCTGCTGCATCTGCTTCATCCGCAGCTTGCTTTTGACTCTTGTTCTGTTCTTCATTTTTCGAAGCCTGACGCTCAATGATCGTATCTGGGTCCACCGACTCTGCAATATCAAAGTCATGCAGTTTAATGAACTCGGTTTTGTCCATCGCCAGCTCAAGATAGAAGATATTTTGATTTTGTGTAGTAAACGTGACTCGACGTGCCTGTGGGCGGTCCATCGTGGTGTCTACTGAAATCTGAACTTGCTTATTAATTGCCATCATCTTAGGCTGGTTTTGAGTAATTGAGGTGTGCAACTGCTCGCGCACTTTACTGGTAAAGTCACCCACAATTTGGTTCATCAATTCGCCCATCACATTGGATACATCATCAGACAAGTGACTATTCGCTATCTCATCTTCTGGCATACCCATATTGCGCATGTAGTCTTGATAGATTTCCATCGCAGCTTGTGCGGTAAAGTTGGTCACAACCAGACCAGTAAACCCGCCGTCAAACAATACAAAACATCCAATATCTGGACGCATACAAGTACGGGTAATTTTTTGTACCATCGCTGAATATGCAATTTGATTACCACTTGCCGAAGAGAGGACCTCGGTCACAGAACGACACAAAGTCGATAATATGTCTTCAGTACTAACTACTTTATTTCTCGCCATTATTTGTCTCTTTTTTACTTCTTATCATTAATAGTAGCCAAGCTACTCAATTTATCACTGACTATCCAGCATAAAATGGTAAAATAGCACGATTATTTGGTAAGAGAGATAAAATGTGACTGGCAAAGACAGTATTTATGCCACTGAGCAACAGGTAAAAGATTTCAGCTTTGATGCCAATGTCGTTGAAGTTTTTCCGGACATGATTCAGCGCTCGGTTCCAGGCTACGCCACCATCGTAAGTACCATGGGTAAACTCGCGGGGCAGTTCGCCCAGAGTAACTCTAATTTATATGATCTTGGCTGTTCTTTGGGTGCCGTAACGCTGAGTATGCGCCGAAACATTGTAAAAGAAAACTGCCAGATCATCGCTGTGGACAACTCACAAGCCATGGTGGAGCGCTGCAAAATGCACCTCAGTGGCTTCAAATCAGATGTGCCGGTGGATGTACAACTGGGAGATATTAACGAGCTAGAAATTAGCCATGCCAGTGTTGTCGCGATGAACTTTACCCTACAGTTTATTCCACAAGATCAACGTTTGGCCGTTTTGCAAAATATTTACAATGGCCTTAAACCGGGTGGCATATTGTTGTTAAGTGAAAAAATCAAAGGTGAAAATGATGAGCAAGATAACCTGCTGATCGATTTACATCATGACTTCAAACGTCACAACGGTTATTCGGAACTTGAGATTAGCCAAAAACGCACCGCAATTGAAAATGTCATGCGTCCTGATAATTTGAGCAAGCATTTAACTCGATTAAATGACATTGGTTTTAAACAAACACAAGTTTGGTATCAGTGTTTTAACTTTTGTTCAATGATAGCCATTAAATAACGGAGAAAAGATGAACAACTGGTTTACCGACTTTTATGCTGCCATCGCAAAAAACCAACTGAGCCACTGGCTAAACACCCTACCCGCTCAGTTAACACATTGGCAAAATGAGGCCCAACATGGCGATTGGCCGCAATGGGAAAAAGTCTTAAAAAATTTACCTGAGTCAAATACTCAACATATTAATATTGTTGATAAGGTAGAGTTTGGACTTGCGGATGAGCTTTCCGAAGGTCATAAAAAACAGCTTATTCACTTACTTCAGCGTATGATGCCTTGGCGTAAAGGTCCATTTCATATCCATGGCATTCACATTGATACTGAATGGCGTAGCGACTGGAAGTGGGAGCGACTCTTGCCCCATATCAGTGATCTGCATGGTCGAACCGTTTTGGACATCGGCTGTGGCTCTGGCTATCACTTATGGCGTATGCGGGGAGCTGGCGCTGAATTTGTAGTGGGAATTGACCCTTCGGATCTGTTCTTATCTCAGTTTCAGGCCATCAAGCATTTTAATCCAGACCCTAACGTGCATCTTCTTCCACTTGGTGTGGAACAACTACCACAGTTAAAAGCGTTTGATACCGTGTTTTCTATGGGCGTACTTTATCACCGCCGCTCACCAATTGATTTTCTAGCACAACTTCGAGCACAACTTCGAGCTGGTGGCGAGCTGGTACTTGAAACTCTAGTCATCGAAGGTGATGTCAATACGGTGCTTGTACCCACTGACCGCTACGCAAAAATGCGCAATGTCTGGTTTATTCCCAGCACCGCCGCACTGACTTTATGGCTTGAACGTGTTGGTTTCAAAGACATTAAAGTGGTTAATGAGGATGTGACATCACTTGATGAACAACGTCGTACACCTTGGATGCAAACCGAATCGCTAGCTGACTTCTTAGACCCAAAAGATACCACTAAAACCATTGAAGGCTACCCTGCACCACTGCGTGCAATTTTAACAGCTAAAGCATAACCGTCCGTCATAACTGTGCAGGGGCCATCTTTGGTCACCCCCTGCACACCCTGCTAATCTTTATCACATACGATTAAGTGATATTTCAACTAGCCCCATATAGGCAATTGTTGTAAAATACGCGCGTTTCTAAGCAACCCATAAAGCAATTTTGAGGAAAACCTGTGAGCGAACAAAAACAGTCTCTTAGCTACAAAGACGCAGGCGTAGATATCGATGCGGGTAACGCATTGGTAGAGCGCATAAAAGGCGTAGTGAAAAAAACTCGTCGTCCAGAAGTGATGGGCGGAATTGGTGGTTTTGGTGCACTATGCGAACTTCCAACTGGTTACAAAGAGCCTGTATTAGTTGCTGGCACAGATGGTGTGGGCACTAAACTTCGTCTCGCTATCGATTTGAAAAAACACGATACAGTAGGTATCGATCTAGTTGCAATGTGTGTAAATGATCTAATCGTCCAAGGTGCTGAACCCCTATTTTTCTTGGACTATTATGCAACTGGTAAATTAGATGTCGATGTTGCCGCAGATGTTGTGACAGGTATCGGCACAGGCTGCGAATTGTCGGGTTGTGCGCTAATCGGTGGTGAGACTGCTGAAATGCCGGGCATGTATGAAGGTGATGACTATGACATCGCTGGATTCTGTACTGGTGTCGTTGAAAAGTCGAAAATCATTGATGGCTCTAAAGTTGCCGCAGGCGATCAGTTGATTGCATTAGCTTCAAGCGGTCCACACTCAAATGGCTATTCACTTATTCGTAAAGTATTAGAAGTATCAGGCGCTGATACAAACTCACAGTTTGAAGGTAAAACTCTGGGTGATCACTTACTTGAGCCAACACGTATTTACGTTAAATCAATCCTTGAGCTACTTAAAGATGTAGACGTTCACGCACTTTCTCACATCACCGGTGGTGGTTTCTGGGAAAATATTCCTCGTGTACTACCTGAGTCAGCAAAGGCCGTTATTAAGGGCGACAGTTGGCAATGGCCAGCTATTTTTAACTGGCTACAAGAAAACGGTAATATCAGTACCCACGAAATGTATCGCACATTTAACTGTGGTGTTGGCATGATTTTGGTTGTCCCTGCAGATAAGCTGGCACAAAGTCTTGAAATTCTATCAGCCCAAGGTGAACAAGCTTGGCACATAGGTGAGATTCAAGACGCAGTCTCTGGTGAGGAGCAAGTTGAGATCTTAGGTGGTAAGGCCTAATGTCTAACACTCGCTTAGTGGTATTGATCTCTGGCAGTGGTTCAAACCTGCAAGCCATCATAGATGCCTGTCAGAGCAATCAAATAAAGGGCGAGGTAGTTGCTGTTATCAGTAACAAAGAACAAGCTTATGGCTTAACACGTGCCGCGAACGCTGGCATTGAAACCAAGGTGTTAAGCCACAAAGCATTTGCTACACGTGAAGATTATGACGTCGAGTTGGCTTCTTTAATTGACTCTTTTAATCCAGATTTAGTTGTATTAGCTGGATTTATGCGTATTCTAACTCCTGGCTTAGTGCAAAAATTTAAAGGAAAAATGTTGAACATTCATCCTTCTTTGTTGCCTAAGTACCAAGGGCTGAACACCCACCAAAGAGCGATAGATGCAAAGGACGACGTACACGGTGTTAGCGTACACTTTGTGACGGAAGAGTTGGACGGCGGTCCGGTAGTATTACAAGCACAGGTTCCAATCTTGGCTAATGATACCGCAGAGACGCTCGCACAACGGGTTCACGAACAAGAACATATTATCTATCCTTTGGTGGTCCAGTGGTTCAGCGAACACAGACTAACTATGGAAGCAGATTATGCCGTTTTTGATAACCAACCCCTTCCAGCTCAAGGCGCAGCCTACCCAAAATAATAAAATATGCGCTTGGCTACTTGGCTTAAGCGCTATTTTCTCTTGCTCTATCATTGCCAATCCCCTTGTTCCTTACAATGCTGAATACCAAGTTTCTCGTAAAGGCTCTGTGAAAGGTGCGGCTTACCGTGAGCTAAAGCTACTCGATCAAAATACCTATCAATTAAAATATCAAAGTGATATCGAAATTTTCATTTTCTCTGATGAGCGTGAAGAGGTATCGACGTTTACCCTTGAGGATGGCAAGCCCGTTCCATTATCTTATAGCATGGTGCGCACAGGCACTGGCAGAGACATCAACCAGCAAATCACTTTTGATCGCATCAACCAAGTGATCACATCAAGTAATGAAAAATATCCGTTAGACGTTAAGTGGATAGCTGACCAGCAAGATTTGCTCACATACCAACTGCAACTGCGCCGCGAGCTTAAAGCTGGCAAGAAGAAGTTCAGCTATCCAATCATAGATAATAAAGGCAACCAGCGTATTTATAACTTTGTTGTGGATGGCATGGAAACCATTACATTACCTGTAGGAAATGTCGAAACAGTTCGAATTAAGCGTTTATATGACAACGATAAGCGTCAAGCAACCGTTTGGCTTGCCCCTGAATACGACTACATGGTTGTGAAGATGTACAAAGGCAAAGAAGGCGTTGAGCAATTCCAAGTTCAGCTAACCAAGTACGAAAAGCACTCAGCAATGTAAATTCATTGGGTAGCAAGTCCCGAAGCCTTGCTACCCAGCTTTTAAATCCATTAACAGAGTTAAATTTTCTCACCCATTTTAAACAGCACAAACTCCCCTTCCGACATTTTTTGCCATTGCTCATCATTAGTTAAAGGGCGAGTCGCGATGACGGTCACCACATCATTTGGCGTAGTTTCTTTTTGAAAGTCCACCACCATATCCGCATCAATCAACGTTGCTTTGCCAAATGGTGCTCTGCGCGTGATCCAGTGGAGATTATTAGTGCAATATGCCAACACATATACGCCATCTGTCAGTAACATATTAAACACCCCTTTGGCTCTTAAGGTATCAGCGAGCTTTGCTGCATATCTAAATACCACAGCCATATTTGAAGGGCGTTTAGGATATTTCTGGCGAATTTTATCTAGCAACCAACAAAAAGCCAGTTCGCTGTCGGTATTACCCACAGGACGATAAAACTGGGGTTTCAAATCATTATAGTTAGAGAGTTGGCCATTGTGGGCATAAGTAATTTCTCTGCCCCATAGCTCTCTGGTAAAGGGGTGAGTATTCTCTAGGCACACACGACCTCGATTGCCTTGTCGAATATGACTGATCACTGAGACACTTTTTATTGGATAGGCTTTAACCAGTTTTGCGATTTCTGACTGGCAGCTCGGTTCTGGATCTTTAAAGGTGCGACATCCCTTGCCTTCATAAAAGGTAATACCCCAGCCGTCCTTATGAGGTCCGGTGTTCCCCCCACGCTCTAGTAACCCAGCAAAACTAAAACAGATATCCGTTGGGACATTTGCCGACATGCCCAATAGTTCACACATTAAATAAAAACCCCTTTAAAAACATTAGAAACACCAACCTTTAAACTTTCATCATCTGTATGTTTTGGCTGGTGTCATGGTTACGATTGCGCTTATTATTATGCGTAACCTTCGATTGCATTATGTCTTACTCGCTTGAGGTCGTAAACATGAATGGGCATTTTAAACCATATTGCATGGCACGATTACCTTGCTTGAGTTCTGGTTCTTAATTGGGATTGTATAAAACAACATATAAAAGAGTAGTAGTTCGGCACGTGCTAGGTGCCATCTAACCGACAAAGGGCATGAAGTCATGCCCTTAGCCTTTTAAGCCATCAGCAAAAAGCCGATAAATGCGATAGCCGCTGCAATTAAAGCATAAGGTAACTGTGTGACCGCGTGGCTTATTAAGTTACATCCAGAGCCTTGTGCCGCAAGTACGGTCGAATCTGAATAGAAACATGCTTGACTGCCAAATGATGAAGCCGATAACAAAGCGCCAATCACCAGCGGAATATTCGCATCAACCGCCACAGCCAAAGGCATCACGATAGGAATAGTTACAGCAAAAATACCCCAGCTAGAGCCGGTCGCAAACGCTAGGATAGCCATGGATAGGAATACCATCGCAGGTAGCAATTGTGCCGTCATATACGGACTTAATGAATCAATAACATACTGCGGTAGCATAAGCTGATCACAGACATCTTTAAAAATAAAGGCAGCGATAACCGTACCAATTGCAGGCAACATGCATTTAAAACCATCAATCATTTGTTCAAGCATATCGGCAAGCGGCATCAATCTTTGTGCTAGATAAAAAGGCACCGTAACCGCCAAAGTCGCCAGTAAGCCTTTCCAAACATCGATATCAAAATATACCGTAAACGCCACCAATAAACAGATAGGCACTAAGAAGTTGTAAAGTTTGCCTTGCTCATCTGCGTGTTCAAACTCTTGCTCTATCGCCTTTGCTGCGTAATCATCGGGTGTATGCACATCTGCCAAGTCCACTTGAACGAGTGCCGGTTGCCCTTGTTGTGCCGCAAGTTCTGCACGTTTCATAGGGCCAAGTAGGGGCACAACTCCAGTTACCACTAGTGGCACCATGATCACCGCGACCCAAGCATACAACATATAAGGAATAGCCTGCATATAGGTTGCTATGCCCTGGCCTTGCTCTGCAACGCCATTATCTACCAGCAACCCACCAAAGAATACCGCCCAAGTAGAAAGCGGCACCAGTACGCAGATTGGTGCAGCGGTTGAGTCAACGACATAGGCCAGCATTTCACGCGAAATTTTAAATTTGTCAGTGACTCTACGCATGGTCTCACCAACCGTTAGCGCATTTAAATAGTCATCAATAAATATAACGACACCTAACAGATAGGTCATCAATAGCGACGACTTGCGTCCCTTAGCCATTTTCAACGCATTGCGACCGAAGGCTAACGCCCCTCCTGTGCGTACTAACAACGCGATCAGCGCACCAAAGCTACCACATACTAAGATCAGCCAGCCGATGGTCTCATCAGCCATCACTTTCAGCGAAGCATCGGCAAAGTTCGGTAAGATGGTTCCCACATCCACTAACGCCAAACCAACCAAAGCGCCAATAACAAGCGCTAAAATAGGTCTGCGGAGGAGAATCGCGAGCGTCAAGACGACGATAGGTGGAATTACACTAATAACACTAGGCTCTATCATTCAAAATCATCCCAATATTATGACTACAGTAAAAGTAATTTAACGCTCCGCTAAGCGAGCGAGTATCTGCTTAATATTGGGTTGACCAGTGATTAGTATGGCCCTTCTTGAAACATCAGCGAGAAAATAAACAGTAAATCCATTTTCGTCAATTTCTTTTTTATGATGTGATTAATTTGCTAAACATACATAAATTTATGCTTAAAGGTTGTTGCGTATATCAAACCAATAGAGCCTACCTGTATGGCCCCTGCTAATTTAAGTTTTATAGGCCTTTGCCACGTTTATCCATTATCTCAAAACACCTAACCAAGATTAGTATTTCACTTTTCAAATCAGAATATTAACTAGAAGATACTGCGGGCCATTAGCGTCACGGTAGGTGTAACATTAAACTATTGCCATTCATTCAACACAGCAAATTTAACATCATTTTATTTGCTCTTAACGAGTAAATTTTTTCGTTGTTCAACATCAAATTTTTAGTTTAAAAAGTGCATGTCCAATTAACTTAAGGCAAAAACAATGAAAAATACACTTCTTGGTATGGTTACAGCACTTACTTTCGTTGCAACAAGCAGCTTCGCTGACGAAAAAACGGTTGCACCTCAAGAGCTAGTGCAAGAGTTTACGCAAATGTGCTTAGAGTGGGCAAATGACGATGGCGTAGACGCAAAAGATCTTAATAAGTACGTATTAGATTGCGTAAATGAAGAGCTAACAAGCAACAGCTATCAAACTGTAAGCAGCGTTGATATCTAATCGCAGAATTTAAAGTCTAATCACCTCATTCAGACTTCACTAAAAAGCCGGGTTTCCCCGGCTTTTTGTTGTTACTTTTTCTTCTTAGATGCTTTGGTTTCTTCTATCCACTTACCTTTTTCATAAGTGGCTTTCCAACCAGTCGCTTTACCATCAACCTCAGTCATCACATACTGAGTTTTGGTTTTACGCGAATAACGCACGATAGCCAAATTACCGTCATCATCTTGCTCAGGTGCATCTGCTAAGTAATGGAACTTAGGCGATATCCTATCCTTAAAACGTTTCAGCTCAGCAACCTTAGGTGCACGAGTTTCTCTCGATTTAGGGAAAGTATGAGCCGCTAAGAAAATACCTGACGCACCATCACGCAATACAAAGTAGGCGTCCGACTTCTCACATTCAAGCTCTGGCAAGTGAACTGGGTCTTCTTTAGGTGGCGCAGGCTCACCATTTTTAAGCAGCTTACGAGTATTTTTACACTCTTCATTGCTACAACCAAAGTATTTACCAAAACGCCCCGACTTAAGCTCCATATCTGAGCCGCACTTATCACACTCGATGATAGGACCGTCATAGCCTTTGATCTTAAAGGTGCCTTTTTCGACAACGTAACCTTTACATGCAGGATTGTTACCACATACATGCAACTTACGCGTTTCATCGATAAGGTATGAATCCATCGCCGTTTCACAGATTGGACAACGCTTCATCTGCATCAATGTTTCTGTTTCCACATCTTCAACATCAGCGGCAATCGCCTCGTCACCCGATACCAGATTCATTGTTGTGGTACAGCGCTTTTTGGTGGCAAGTTGTAGCCAGTACACCCAAGAAACACACCAGTAGACGCTGTACGAATACCCATTTTACGATTACAGGTAGGACAGTCAATATCCGTCTCAACCATGACGTTTTGACGCATCCCGCCTTCTGCTTCTTCTCCCGCGGCAATTTCAAGTTGCTTAGAAAAGTCCGCATAAAACTTATCTAAAACTTGAGTCCAAACACGTTCGCCTTCTGCAATATCATCGAGTCTGTCTTCCATCTTCGCGGTAAAGTCGAAGTTCATCAGGTCATTAAAGTTCTCAACTAAGCGATCGGTAACTATCTCACCCATTTTTTCAGCAAAGAAACGACGGTTTTCAACCCGCACATAGCCTCTATCCTGAATAGTCGAAATAATCGACGCATAAGTTGAAGGGCGACCAATACCTCGTTTTTCAAGCTCTTTTACAAGGCTAGCTTCACTGAATCGAGCCGGTGGCTTAGTAAAGTGCTGTCTTGGGTCTAAGGCCACTAAATCAATCGCATCCCCTTCACTGACAGGTGGAAGTGATTGCTCTTCTTCATTTTTCTTGCGCACAGAAGGTTGTACTTTAGTCCAACCATCAAAACGCATTACACGCCCTTTAGCTTTTAACGTATAGTCATTAGCGGCTATCGTCAGCGTTGTCAGATCATATTCCGCAGCCGTCATTTGACACGCCACAAACTGGCGCCAGATAAGTTCATATAGCTTCTTCGCGTCCGCATCGACCCCTTCAACGTGGCCCGATAAAACGTTCACATCTGAAGGACGTATTGCTTCGTGAGCTTCTTGAGCATTTTCTTTTGCGCTGTACTTAACTGGGTTTGCTGGTAAATATTTATCACCAAATTGTGTACCGATATAATCTCGGCACATGGCGACCGCATCATTTGACAAATTGGTCGAATCTGTACGCATGTAGGTGATGTAACCCGCTTCATATAAACGCTGAGCTAACATCATGGTTTTCTTTACACCATAGCCTAATCGCGTACTCGCTGCTTGTTGCATGGTCGACGTGATAAATGGCGCACTGGGTTTGCTCTTGCTTGGCTTTTCTTCAACCTTAACAACACGATAAGCGCTCTTTTCCAACTCTGCAACTGCGTGCATTGTTTGCGCTTCGTTTACTGGTTTAAAGGCATTGCCTTGATACTTTGTTACTTCTAAACGGATCGGCTGCTTCGCAGCGGTAACGTCAGCATGAATATCCCAGAACTCTTCAGGAATGAAGGCCTTGATTTCTCTTTCACGCTCTACCAACAATCGCACGGCGACAGACTGTACTCGACCCGCAGACAAACCTCTGGCCACTTTTTGCCAAAGCAAAGGTGACACCATAAAACCCACAACTCGGTCTAGGAAACGTCGCGCCTGTTGGGCGTAAACCATGTCGGTGTTCAGCTGCCCTGGAGTCTCAAACGCTTGCTGGATAGCATTTTTGGTAATTTCGTTAAATACAACGCGCTTATACTTTTCAGGTTCGCCACCAATAATTTGTTCAAGGTGCCAAGCAATGGCCTCCCCTTCTCTATCCAAATCGGTTGCGAGATAAATTTGGTCTGCATTCTCAGCTAGCTTCTTTAACTCTTGTACCACCTTTTCTTTTCCTGGCAGTACTTCATAGTGAGGTTCCCAGCCTTTTTCCGGATCAATGCCCATACGCGCAACGAGATTCGCATAATCTTTGTTCTTCTTATATATGGCCTTTTCTTCAGGAGACATTTTTCTGACTTCGGCTGGACTTTTCGTAGCCAAGCCTTTTGTCTTTCCTGCACCGGATGTTGGCAAGTCACGCACATGTCCAACACTGGATTTTACGATATAGTCCTTACCTAAGTATTTATTAATTGTTTTTGCCTTTGCGGGAGACTCTACAATTACTAGCGATTTGCCCATAGCTGCCTATTTTTGACCCATTCTTGTCTGAGTTTTTGCCCATCTCGGGCGATTAATATTTATAGGTATATCTACAAACACCTATTGTTACAAGCTTTAAATACAATCTTTTAGCTGATTAATGATTAATTACACAATTGCTGTTGCTATTTTAAGCAAAAAGTACAAAGCCAAATTTAAGCAGCGCAATATAAAGGAATCAATACAAAAATGCCAACCCGAAGGTTGGCATTTTTATTTTTTATTATCCAGCGTCTTTGACTGTTATGCTGGCCGTTGTCGCCACTCCAGCCGGTGTGGTAAAGACAAATGACACCGTACCATCCTCTCTTTGATTGGCCTCAATCTCATTGGAAATGGTGAATGCTATCATTGCTGCTGATTTCATTGACTGATTAGGAACTACAAAACTGGTTCCACCTGTGTAAACCCCATTATCTGCACTCACTTGAATTTCTGTTCCCTGTGGTAATGGGTTATTATGAATGTCGCTGTAATATAGCGATATTTGCACACTGCCAATATTATTTACAGTGGCAAAATTGACCTGCGCGATATCACAAAATGCATCTAACTCTGATGGCTCAAGCTGAAGTGCTATCGTACCTTCTATTTCTAGATCACTACAGTCTTGAGGTATTGTATGGCCGTTGGCTAGGCTCGCATCTTTGCTTACTACAAAACGATAAAATGCCTCACTACCAGACATAATAATTTCAGCGGTATCAAACACATCGATGATTGACTTGCTACATGCGCCCGCTTGTTGCTGCGCTGCTGTACAGCTTAGTCCATTGTATTTTCTATCTTTATCGGTAAACGTACCATCGCCGTTACTATCCCATAGCTTTTCAAAGTGTCCCGCATTGGTATTTAATGGAGAGCAAGGGTTTGAGTCACTGTTTGGTAAACAATTAGTACCGTCAAAGCTGCCATTTTCATTGTCGTCACGAAATGCCTCTGGTACATCGTACACTAGGCTAAATTCATTCTCATCAAACAAGCCGTTACCGTTTACATCGTTGAAGTTTTCTTCTCCATCGGTGATAGCAATCAAGGTTGCACGACCTGCCAATGGCACCCCATCCTCGTGTACTGATGCATCTAGAATTCCATATGTACAAGGCGCAGAGTGACCAAAATATAAATCACAATTACGAGTGCTCTCTAACTCTGTAGTGCTGAGCTGGTTATTACCAACATTCAAAATTTGTTGGTGGCTCGGCGCTGAATTTCCCTGTCCTACTAAATAAGATTTTTTGGCTTTATATAATAATTTGGGATTATATGAATATAGCCTGTTGCCCCAATAATTCTGAGAGCATCCAACTTGATTTGGTTGTGAACAATCAATTGGGCTGCGAGGGTCACTTGCTGGTTTGTTCGTATAAAATGGGATCACATTCTGGCTCACCCAAGTTGCGCTACAACGCCCATCAATGGTTTCGCACTCAAGCTCGGCATTAAACTGAGTACCATCAACGGTACCAACAGCGCCACCCTCGGCGCTAATGTACACTTTGGTGCCATCGTGCACGAAGTTACCGTATCTATCTGCAACATTAACCACAATTGGTACTTCTTTATTACTTACATTGAGTGTCTCAGTATTGAGCGTCTCAATCGACAAAGACATAGTTGAGTTTACTGGTAAACCGCTGGTCACGCTCAAGCGGCTTGATACCGACATAATGGCTTCATCTTGTGGTACTAAGGTGATCTCACCGCTGGGACAATCAGCCGGCTTTGCAGAAGAAGTACACTCATCAAAACGTTCTTGCCAACAGGTGACTTCATCATTGCTGTTACTTGGTATAAGCTCACTCGGGATAAAGCATGCCTGTACCACAAAACTTGAGGAGACGTTGCCCGAGCTTACGATCACTTTTGCTTCACCCTGCGAGTCTGTACGGACGCTCTGCGGCACTAATGTTGCGTCACTGTGTTTGGCTCTAAGTCTGAAATCTAACCTTTGATTTGCGGCACCGCCGCTTAAGCTGTTAATGAGCTTAAAGGTTAATTCAGATGATTCTTTGCGTTGTGTTCCACCTGTTCCACGAAGCGCTAACAGGCTCTCTGAAGCGTCCACAAATTCTATCGCTTGAGGCTTGGCTGGTGAAACGGGAATGACTACTTGTTCAGTCTCTGAGTTGCCACCTTTTGAAATGGTCACGGAAACCGTATCACCCGTTGCGATATCGCAGCCTAAGTTTTTGTAAGTTGAGTAGGCAATGCCCCCTACGCTGGTGGCGTTACTATCGACTTGTGCTTTATCACTCTCAGCACACCCTGACGAGAATGCCACATCTAAAGGCGTCGTCACAAAATCGCCATTTTGATCCCTAATCTCAACCGTGATCAACGTGGTTTCACCAGCCCCTAACGCAATAGTATTACCCTCTGAGTCTTGGCGCAGGCCATTATCTATATTGAGAGACAGATCCTCTGCGCCACTGGTAAAGGCAAATTCAGTTTCCACTTCATTGAAGCTTGCTGTGAGCTGCCCTGCACCACCTTGTAGTGGCGGACGGTACTTGAACAACGCAAAGCCAAAGTTATCGGTGACACTCTTCTGGCCAGACAAAATCGTACCAATATCAGCTTCTAACTCAACAAGCACGCCTGATATTCCAAGCCCTGATTTGGTGCTAGCTGCACCCACTAGTACGTCAACCTCTTGAATAGCATCGATTCTGTTGGTGGCATTACACACTGTAGCAAGATCGCTGAGTGCAATTGTGTCTCGTTCACCTTCCCATCCAGCGGGACAGTCTGCCAGCACTTTTATCAACAGCTTGGTACCATCTTCTTGCGCGTCGGCTTCGTCACCCGATGAATAAAATACCGTGTTTTCTGTGTGAGTTTCACCCTCAGAGTCAACATATGTGGCCGTCACTTGACCCCAACCTCGATTCTCCCCACTGGCGATGGAAATGGTAGCAATGCCCGAGGAATTGGTCGCACCGGTGCCCGACTCGGGGCTCAACCTGCCCGCATGCAATAAACTGAATACAACAAGCTTACCCGTCACAGGCACATCACCTTGAGTGATCGTTGCAGTCACAACACCTAAATTGTCCTGCGATACGGGGTTGTTTTCATCAAGAAGATCTCCGTCGCTGTCTAGCGCTTGGATAGTCAGCACGATGTCACCACTTTGATCGGTCGTGCCATCAGTACCATCTGTACTTTTCTCAATTGAACCACCGCCACCACAAGCGGTCAGTAGCAAACTCAGCATCATGATGCTTAACCAGCGCATTAAAGGCATTAACCTCTCTCCCTAGCACAATTTTGAAGTTAAATTTTTTCTCATACTACCTTAGAAAGCGCTCAAAAATCACAGTTTTTTCGTATTTTCTCACCGATTTTTTTTGGTCAAATGCGGGCGGCCTGTTAGGCTATGCAGATCTATTGTTGTAAATCTCAATTATGAACATGCAAAAAAATAACAAAATGAGTTTAACCACACGGATTATGCTGGGTATGTTGGCCGGTATTATTCTGGGCTTATCACTCCAAGCACTGTTTTCTGGCCAAACTGAATATTTGATTCCACTTGGTCTGTTCGATTTCCCTGTCAAAAGCTTTTTAGTTGATGGACTTTTTCACGTCGGTGGGCAAATTTTTATTGCCAGCTTAAAAATGTTAGTAGTTCCATTGGTTTTTATCTCCCTTGTATGTGGAACCTGTAGTCTAAGTGATCCCAAGAAATTAGGCCGCTTGGGAGGCAAATCAATTGTCTTATATTTGATGACAACTGCCATCGCCATTACCGTTGCTATTTCCTTAGCGCTTATTTTTGCGCCTGGCGTTGGCCAAGAATTACCGACGAATGCCACCTATGAAGTGCAAGAAGCACCCACTTTGGCTCAGGTGATTATCAATATGTTCCCTACCAACCCCATTAGTGCGATGGCCGATGGCAATATGTTACAAGTTATCGTGTTTGCATTGCTATTTGGTATTGCCATGGCACTAAGTGGCGAACCGGGTAAGCGTGTCGCCAAAGTATTTGATGACCTAAACACGGTAGTGCTTAAACTAGTCACCATTTTAATGAACTTAGCGCCTTACGGGGTGTTTTGTTTAATGGCAAAACTGTTCACCACCATTGAAATTGACTTAATCTGGGGTTTGGCTAAATACTTCTTCATTGTGCTTTTCGCACTGTTTATTCACGGCCTTATCAATTACTCCATCATCTTAAAGGCGTTGACGGGCCTGAGCCCAATTACCTTCCTTAAGAAAATGAAAGACGCATGCATGTTTGCGTTCAGTACATCAAGCTCCAGTGCCACGATGCCAGTGACACTAGAGACTGCGACTAAAAAGCTTGGCGCACACAATTCAGTGGCCTCCTTCACAGTGCCGCTTGGCGCAACCATCAATATGGATGGCACGGCCATTACGCAAGGTGTAGCAACGGTATTTATTGCACAAGTCTATGCGATTGATTTAAGCATTGCTGATTATCTGATGGTAATTTTAACAGCCACATTAGCGTCGGTCGGTACAGCTGGCGTACCTGGAGTAGGCCTCATCATGCTAGCTATGGTGCTAAATCAAGTTGGTTTACCTGTTGAGGGGATTGCAATCATTATAGGTGTAGACAGACTGTTAGATATGACGCGTACAGCGGTCAACGTAACTGGTGACTGTATGGTTACTTGTATTGTTGCCAAGTCAGAAAACGAGTTTGACCTAGCAACCTTTAACGACCCAGATGCAGCTAAAGAGCTTGAAGAAAAAACATCTCTTTAATGGCTCCTACATAAAAAAGCCCGCATTAAGCGGGCTTTTTTATTAGTAGATACGCTATCGCTGATTAGCAATTTTGCTCGTATATCTTAAGGGCTTGTTCTAAATCCTCAATTAAGTCCTCAACGTCTTCAAGACCAATGTGCAAGCGTATTATCGGCCCTTGTGACCAACCAGTGGTACTGCGCAGCCCTGCAACTGATTTATTGGCAGTCACCAAACTCTCATAGCCACCCCACGAGAATCCCATTTTAAAGTGCTCTAATGCATCTAGAAACGCATTAATCGCTTTTTGAGTACCAGTACGCATCACAACTGAAAATAAGCCATTACTGCCGTTAAAGTCGCGTTTGAAGAACTCATGCCCTGGGCATGTGGGCATGGCTGGATGCCTAACATGGTCCACCAATGGGTGTTCACTCAACCATTGTGCCACTGCCAATGCTGATTTTTCATGTTGCGCCAAGCGAACAGGCATAGTGCGTAAGCCTCGCAAAGCAAGATAAGCATCATCAGCAGAAGTACATTGCCCTAACAGATAAGAGTTTTCTCTAAGAGTTGGCCAGTGCTTTTCATTTGCCACAGCCACGCCCATCATCACATCTGAATGCCCGACTATGTATTTTGTTGCCGCCTGAATACTAATGTCTACGCCATGATCCAATGGCTTGTAATGCCAACCATTGCCATAGGTATTGTCCAACATAGTGATCACACCATGCTGATTTGCCACTTTAACTAGGCTTGGCACATCCTGTACTTCCATGGTGATGGAACCTGGCGACTCTAAAAATAGCACTTTGGTGTTTTTCTGGATCAGAGCGTCAATGCCAGCGCCAATCATTGGGTCGTAATAAGTGGTGCTGATCCCAAGGCCCGCGAGAATTTTATCGCAGAAGTCCCGAGTCGGTTCGTAAGCGGTATCCACCATCAACAGATGATCGCCCGCTTTTAAGAAAGATAACAACGCTTGACTTATTGCCGCCGCACCACAGGGATACAAAGCGCAGCCTGCACCGTTTTCAAGCTCCATGATAGCGTCTTGCAAGGCATAGTGCGTATGGGTACCACGACGACCATAAAACAACGTACGATTTCCCCGCTCTTTGATGGCTTCATGTAAATCTGCAACACTGTCAAACACCACGGTTGAAGCGCGCTGAACAACAGGATTCACGACACCCTGTGTGTATTGAGATTTACGGCCAGCACCGACCAGCTTTGTGTTTTTTTTCATTTTTACACCTTTATATGTGCGCGCCAATATTCAACTAAATAACGAGAGATGGAATCTGGACGAGTTAGCTTATAACCCGAGTCTGTATCACCCCACTGCCCAAATGCACTTAATTGTTCACGAGAGAACCACTGCGCGTCTTCTAAGTCATCTTGATCAATTTTGATGTCTGTGGAGGTCGCTTTGCCGATAAAGCCCAGCATCAACGATGAGGGAAATGGCCAAGGCTGTGAAGCGATATATTCAACGTCTTCCACATCAATGTTGGCTTCTTCTTTGACTTCTCTTATGACCGCTTGCTCAAGAGTTTCCCCTGGGTCAACAAAACCCGCTAACGTTGAGTACACTCCCTGTGGCCAACTCGCTTGACGGCCCATTAGGCATCGTTCTACACCATCTTCAAAAGTGTGCGTGATGAGCATAATCACTGCCGGATCCGTACGTGGGAATGTCATATGTTTACATTGGCTATTTTGACAAACTCGGGCGTGCCCAGCTTCTATGCTCTCATTGGTGTAGCCACAGCGCCCACAAAAACGGTGAGTTTTATGCCAGTAGCACAATCCTCTAGCCAATACACCAACCGAGGCCATGTTATAATCTAGTTGCAGGCCAATATTTCGCATATCAACAAACTCAAGTTCATTAGTGGCCAACAGCTTTGCAGAATGTTCAGACCCAGACACATCCAAAGCAAAATAACTGTGCTGCTCATCTACACCGAGTAAAACGGCATTTCTTCTGTCGAAATGACTCACCTGCGAGAGACTGAGCAATTGCAATTCGCAACAGGCCACATTGACTAGGTTTCTATCTTTATCAATAAGTAGCCAACGGCTGTTTGAATTTATTTGTTGTTCTATCCACTGCTGATCTTTGCGTTCATTGGTGGCACGATTAAGGTGCATATACGAGTAATGTAACAAAGCCTGATCCTTGTTGAAAATGTTTGCATAAAGCTACCACATACACATCAAAAGCTAAACTCCTACCACCGCACAGAACGCGCTTAGCGCTTGAAAAAAGACCAAAAAAAAGCCCTTTCGGGCTTAAAACTATAGTGTAACTCCACACTACAAAGAGGCAAGGTAATCTTGAAGCTTTTGATTTTCAGCTTCGATATGTTGATAAAATTCAATATCTTTAAGCTTAGACGCCGCCTTTTAGGTCAATCACTATCACCGCATCTTTATGTAGCTGCAATGCCGAGGCAGGACAAGCAGCGGTTAGTGGCCCCTCTACCATGGCATGCACGGCGTCAGCCTTATTTTCACCCGTCGCAAGTAATACGACTTTTTTTGCGTCTAAAATTGTGCCAATGCCCATAGTGATGGACAAGTGCGGCTGGTATTCCCCTTCTTCAAAGAACCGCGCATTGTCTTCGATGGTTTCTCTGGTCAAAGTTTTTACCCGGGTTCGAGAAGTTAAACCAGATGAAGGCTCGTTGAAACCAATATGTCCATTACGACCAATACCCAACAGTTGTAAGTCAACCCCTCCAGCTGCAGCCATACGAGCTTCATAATCTTGACATGCTGTGATCGGGTTTTTCGCATCACCTGGTGGAACATGCGTGTTGTCTTTATCGATATCGATATGATTAAACAGTTGTTCGTTCATGAAAAAGCGATAGCTTTGTGGATGAGCGCCATCTAGCCCTAGGTATTCGTCTAGATTAAATGTGGTTGCGTCTTTGAAACTGATCAACCCCTCGCGATTGCGGCGAATAAGCTCTTGATATAGAGCCACTGGTGTTGAGCCAGTTGCCAAGCCCAGAACCGATTCAGCTTTGCGTTGTAACTGAGTTGAGAAAATATCTGCGCCATAGGCTGCCACTTCTGCGGCATCATTCAAAATAACAATTTGCATAGTATAGGCTCGGTGTTGAGTACAAAGAAAAATGGGATCTGAACCCTGCTTCGCGTGCAATCAAAGCAAGGCCAGATCAAACCTAATTGGGATACACTGTAATTAGGCATTACCATTATGACAACGCTGTCATTATTATCAGAATAAAAAGCTTTGTAAAGTAAAAGTGAAGAAAAATTCTCTATTTTTAGGTCAAAAACACGCAAGCCCGCATTTTATGCGGGCTTGCTGGCATTGAAATTAATTAATTTTAAGCTTAAACACTGACAAAAATCTTGCGTTTATACATCCAGTGTAATACCAACAACTGCACTAATAGCAGCGTGATAACAGACAGTAATGGCTGCCATGGCGGCGCTGATGCTACCACCACCCCGCCAAACACGCTTTGACTAATATAGCCCCAGTTAACCAATGAAGACGCGAGATAAATGATGATGGAGTTTGCGCCAATAATGATGAATGGGTACGCAAAGCGTTGTCCATTTAATACATCGACTAAAGCATAGAAAACAGCAAACAACATGGCACTCCAGCCTATCGTTACCAATACAAATGAACTGGTCCACAATTCCTTGTTTACGGGGAACTGCCAATTCCATAGCCAACCCAGCAATACACTTAACAACCCTGCTGCAAAAAGTACTGCCACACTGCGCCATTGCCCAAAAGATTCTGCTTGAGCAATAAAGCGACCGACAAATACACCAGCAAGCGCATTAACAATAGCTGGCAAACTGGAAAGTATCCCCTCTGGGTCAACAACACGATTTTGGTAACTAATTCCCGGCAAAAAATATTTGTCAAACCATGCGTTCCAACTGCCCGCACCCATTGCACTCAAGTCGCCAGATACTCCGCCCGGCACCGGAATAAAACATAACAGTAGCCAATAAAACAACAAGATACCCACAGCAACTATCCCTTGAACGCGCGCGCTGGTATGCCACACTAAGAGCGCGCAAAAAAACCAAGCGATTGCAATACGCCCCAGTACACTCGAATAGCGTATTTCGTCCAGAGCCAGAGGTATGCCAGTTCCCCAACCATGATTGTACAAAACACCTAAAAAGCACAATAACAGTAGCCTTTTCAGCGCTTTTTGATAGTAAGGTTTGCGCTGTGAGAAAGGTAGCGCATCAATACGTTTTGGCGAGAGTCCCATCGCCACGCCAGAGAGGAATATAAATAAAGGGAATATCAGATCATAAAACGTAAAACCATGCCAAGGGCTATGTACTGTATGTGCCTCGAAGAGCTTCCACCCTTGCCAACCCGTTAGCACAAAGAGCGCAGCAAAAATTGACTGCCCACCTAAAATCCAAAACATATCCATCCCTCGCAATGCATCCAATGATGCGAGGCGTTTTTTCTTTGTTGTTGTATTCATTTGGGCCCTCTTAAAAGGAAAAAGCCCCGTTAAACAGCAACGGGGTTTTCGTTCAGGGAAATCTATAATTGATGTCCAGTGATGTAGGTAGATTGTGTGAACAGTTGCTCGTCTAGTACCACAAAGTCAGCATCCGCTCCTTCAAGTAAATGCCCTTTGCTTTTAAGCCCTAAATATTGCGCTGGGTATAGTGACGCCATCCGTAAGCTCTCACCGAGCGACACGTCTAATTCATTCACGGTATTGCGCACAGCACTGCTCATGTCTAACACACTACCAGCGAGTTCACCTGTGGTAGAGTTCAACCTAGTACCAGTTCGTATCACTTTACGACCATCGAAAAAGTCAAATTCCGTATCATCTGTGCCAACGGGTGGCATTGCATCTGTGACTAACATTATTTTGCCACGCTGCTTGGTACGAATTGCCAGCTTTGCCGAAGTACTATGCACATGATGGCCATCAACAATCAGTCCACACCAGCTATTGTCATCCCACAGAGCGGCACCCACAACCCCAGGCTCCCGAGACGTAAACGCAGACATAGCATTGAATAAATGTGTAAAACCGTCAGCACCCACTCGCAGTGCGGCCATTGTCGTATCAAAGTCAGCATTTGAATGGCCAATGCTGACCTTAACACCGAGTGCTACCAAACGCCTGATATCTTCCAATGGCACAGTCTCTGGTGCTAAGGTGACCATTTTTATGCCTAAGTCTTGGCGAGCATAGATAGCAAACTCTTCCTCTGAAATTGGCCTGATAAATTGTTCGCTATGGGTCCCCTTTTTAGGGTGAGATAAATGGGGCCCTTCGAAGTGGATCCCAACAATACCTTTTTGCTTGTTCTCCACAGCTTGGGCTGTCGCATCTGCCGCTTCTTTCATCACTTCAATTTTGTCCGTGATCAACGTTGGCATCAAAGCTGTAGAGCCAAATTGACCGTGCGCTAGTACCATTTTCTCTAAACATTCAGTCGAGCGCTGAGCGTTAAAAAATGCCCCACCGCCGCCATTAACCTGAACATCAATGAATCCTGGCACCACTAGCCCTGATAGCGTTACAATTGCGTCATTATGAGCGTCAACATCAAAGCTTATTTTCCCGCTTTTTACTGTAAAACAAACATTTTCTTTAAAATCAAAACCATCAAATAGCTTATTTGCTCGATATACATGTGTCGTCATTAATTAACCTTTTCCAAATTCTGCTCTACATTCTGAATCGCAAAATAAATCGCGCCCATCTCTGGTGGCTGCTTAGGAAGCTCAACGATCGTGGCTACATCAGGGTCTAACCATTTATTTAGTGGCTCTGCCAACCCGCCAATCATGGATAAACGAGGCGGTTTATTTTCCAATAAGCGCTTAGCAAGACGACTAATATAGTCCGCACCTTGTGTAACAATGGATAGCGCAACTTCATCTTCTTGCTCTGCGGCACTAAATACGAAACGAGCCAATTTGGCGTATCCGGCTGACGGTTGCCCAGCCATTTGTTCGGCAATCCCCATTGCTGTGAGTGTATTAAAGTGAGACTTGAGCATATCACTCATTGTGGTCGTTTTACCTAGTCCATCCAGATCCAGTAAAACCGCTTTAATGGCTTCTAAACCCATCCAAGCACCACTGCCAATATCTCCTTGCGCAAAGCCATGACCGCCATAATTAACAGAACGCCCACGAACGATAGAAAATCCACATGAGCCCGTTCCTGTGATAATCACAGCACCATCTTGTCCTTCATGCGCGCCAATACATGCCGTGTGTAAGTCGGTCGTTAAAAACATCTGTTGGAAAGGATGATCCCACTGCATAATTTTGTCATATAAAGCAGGTAAATTAACGCCAGCGAGGCCCATTCCAGCGTTGAGTTCATGAACTTGCTCTACTCGTAAGCCTGCATCTTGTAAGGCTAGCTGTGTAGAAACCATGATTGACTCTAACGTACGTTCAAGACCATGAAGTGGATTTGCCGGACCTCCTAGCCCAGTGCCTAGCACACCGTGTTGCTTTGAGTAGATAGTAGCGCGGCATTTGGTTCCTCCGCCGTCTATACCTATATATAACTGGTCTTGTTGCACCTGTTTAGCCATCATGTAGCGACCTCTATCGATTGGAGTTGGCTCAATTTTATAATTATTGCTGAGCATTGAGTCGTGTTGAATTAATGTTACACACAAAATGACAGCGTTGTCATTATTTTTTTGCCGAATTTGTTCGACAATGAAAAATTCTAATATTGCACAGAATCATCAGGTTGTCAGCGTAAATTTGATAAGTATATTGATTTTATAGGAATAAAGTTCGCGAGTGAGACTTGTTAACTTGTTGAATTTCATAAAAAAGAGCGGCTTAGCCGCTCTCTTTTATTTAACGCCGAGTTCAGCTAGCCTTTCCTGAAGGTAGCTATCCGCTGTATATCTTTCAGATAACACAACATCCGGACGAGGATGTAAAAACAGTGGTAAAGAGATACGAGACTTGGTTGAGGCTTTCCCTGTTGGGTTAATTACTCTGTGAATCGTAGACGGGAAATAGCCACCAGACGCCTCTTGCAACATATCACCGATATTAATGATTAAAGAACCAAAATCACAAGGCACATCAAGCCAACCACCCTCTTTGGTTTGCACCTGTAAACCTGGCTCATTTGCTGCCGGTAATACCGTTAATAAGTTAATATCGCCATGCGCAGCTGCACGAATTGCACCAGGCTCTTCATCACCTGTCATTGGTGGGTAATGTAAAATACGCAGCAAAGTTTGTTCAGAATTTGCAATCATATCTTTAAGATCAATTGAAAACTTCGCGCGCACATCCTCTGGTGCTTGCTCTTGCACCCAGCTCAATAACTCTGCAGCAAATTCATTCGCTAATCGGTAATATTCTCTAACCTCTGCTTCTAATTGCGCAGGTACACGGCCTTTAGGGTACACATGAAAGTACTCTTTGATATCTTTTACCGTAAAGCCTTTTGCAACCTCAGATACATCCGGCGGAAAATAGCCATCTTGAGTTTGTTTATCGTACAAAAACTCATGCTTTTGTTCTGAGTTAAAAAACTCTTGCCAGTTTTTGTAGATAGACTCAACTAATTGCTGAGGGATTGGATGGTTTTTCAACACACCAAAGCCTGTATTGCGTAAAGACTCGACAAATTGTGCTGCGGCATCTGGCGCACGATAATCGACCGTAGGTAATTGTTGCATAATGATTCCACTTGATTATTGCATGAGTTCACTGGTAATAAGGCAATCGGTATCTAAACCCGCCTATCTTAGTGTTAGCCCTCTGTAGATAACTGGCGAGCATAGATAAATAAGCATCCACAGATAAGGACTTTTGTCCTCATCCTTTGCGTGTTGTCGCCTATTTTGAGCCAGATCAAATTTCTCTAGGGCGTCAGCACCCAAACTGCCTACTCTAAGTGCGCATTAACTATAGCAGTCAATGCGAACTATAGATGACAGTAGGCGCTGAAAACTAAATGGCAACTTATTTACACTGCGGTTTTCGCCCAGATTGCCAGGCCTGTTGCTTAAGCTCACGTGCTTTATTCATACCTTTTTGTAGGTTTGCGATCCGACTTTGTGGCGCTGGGTGTGTTGACATAAACTCTGGAGGACGCTCGCTAGATGCCGCCTCCATATTTTGCCACAAAGCCACCGACCCTTCTGGGTCAAAGCCAGCTTTGGCCATCAGATCCAATCCGATGACGTCCGCTTCACTTTCGTGTGAGCGGCTAAAAGGTAATGCCACGCCAAATTGTGCCCCTAGACCCAACCCTTGCATAATCGCATCACGATATTGAACATCGCCCATCTGCAATGCAACATTGCTCGCCTGCAAGCCAAACTGGAGTAAACTGTTTTGCGATACCCGCTCGTTTGCGTGTTGCGCTATTACGTGACCCACTTCATGTCCCATTACCGCAGCAAGTTGATGCTGGTTTTTTGCAACGTCCAATAACCCTGTATGTACGCCTATTTTTCCACCTGGCAGAGCAAAGGCGTTGGCACTGGGTTCTTTGAATACCACCACTTCCCACTGCTGATTGGCATATTCTGAAGGCAATTGCTCAATGAGATGATCGGCAATACATTTCACATAAGCGTTAGTTGCCTTGTTTGCTTCAATTGGTTGCTGCTCTTTCATTTGTGCAAAGCTGGCAACGCCCATCTCATTCATTTTTTGATCTGAATATAGCGTGATCTGTGTGCGCCCAGTTGGAGAGGTTTTACACCCTGTAATGGCTAACGTAATAGCCAAGGCAGTAAGTAGTTTCTTCATGCAGTTAATTCCCGTAACATTAAGTTTGCTGCTAGTTTAAAACATCTGACTTGCTACTCAAGTGCCCTGAGGGCGAAAGTAAAGTCTTAACTCAAATTATTGCACCCTGACTCATAATTTATCCTGAACGCGTCTAAATTTGTTAGAATTGGCACAAATCAATCATTTTGGACTCTTGTGCAGCACGCTCATCCTCTCGGTCGGTTATTTTTACCACTATTAGCCAGTATAGTGGCCCTAACACCGCTTGCAATAGACCTATACCTTCCAGCAATGGTTGCTATCGCCGAGCAACTCAACACTTCTTTGGAAAAAGTTCAGGTATCTTTAAGTAGCTACTTGGCGGGCTATGCGCTAGGTATGTTAGTTTTTGGTCCTTTAGCTGACAGATTTTCGCGTACCCTCTTAGCCCGTTTTGGGCTGTTTGGATTTGCTATCAGTTCAGCCCTACTGGCAATGAGTACCAACATCGAGACATTCAATCTGCTAAGGGTTGCACAAGCTTTTACTGGCGCAGCAGCCAGCGTGGTCGTCCCTGGAATTATTCGACACTTCTATCAACAAGATACTGCTAAAGGCATGTCTTATGTTTCTATGATTATGATGCTGGCTCCGTTGTTAGCCCCAAGTATCGGCGCTGCGCTTATGCTAGTATGGCATTGGAGTGCAATATTTTGGTGTTTAACCTTATATGCCATCGTGGTGTTTGTTTTTATTACATTCGCCAACATTGATGTACCAAGGTTTAGCGATGATAAAGTTTCCGCTCACTTCTTCTTTAAAAACTATCAACAGGTATTGTCTAACAAGCTATGTCGTATGGATTTACTCACCTCCATGGCAGCATCCTTTGCATTTTTCTGCTTCCTAACATCCGTTCCTTTTGTTTACCTTGACTACTTCAATGTCTCAGAACAACTGTTTGGGGTGCTATTTGCACTCAATGTAATGGCATTAATGTTTGGCAATTTCCTCAATACACGGCTGGTGCCAAAACTAGGCTCCAGACGTTTACTTTATATTGGGCTTATCATTGGCATGATAGCAGGCACAACCTTGGTATTCGAAAGCACCTTACAAGTCAACGTATGGATCTTTGCCAGCACCATTGCACCACTCATGATGAGCTTGGGAATTATCGCCAGTAATGCCGATGCTTTAATCTTAATCGCTTTTGAAAAACATACCGGTACCGCCACTGCGGTGATTGGTACTTTACGTTTTGGCAGTGGCGCCTTTGTGGGCCCGATCTTAGCCTTTATTAAACCCAGTACCGCATTACCTTTTGCCTGTTTAATGTTAAGCGCGGTGGTATTGTGTTGTAGCTATCAACTTTTACAAAAGTCGGGCATAAAAAAAGCCGAGTAACTCGGCTTTTTTTATGTTTCCAAGGAAAACTTATTCGGCTTCTTTAGAAACCATAACCATTGCAGGACGTAGTAAACGACCGTTTAGGGTATAACCTTTTTGCATTACCGCAAGCACAGTATTTGGTGATACATCGTTGCTTGGCTGAATAGACATAGCTTGGTGCAACTCTGGGTTAAATGCTTCACCTTGTGGGTTTACAGTTTCAACACCAAACTTCGCTACTGCGTCAGAGAAGCTTTTCAGGGTCATATCGATACCTTCGAGCACAGGCTTTAAGGTCTCGTTTTCTCTATCAGAGAACTCAATAGCGCGCTCTAAGTTATCAATCACAGGTAAGAGCTCGTTCGCGAACTTTTCGAGTGCAAACTTATGCGCTTTTTCAACATCCTGAGCCGCTCTGCGGCGCATATTCTCAACATCAGCAGCGGCACGTACCACACTGTCTTGTTGATCTGCGATAGTCTGCTTCGCAGCTTCTAGCTCAGCATACAAACCCGCAATTTCTTCTTCTGGACTTAGCTCAACTTGTGCTTCGTCTTGTACTTTTGTTTCTTCTTGCGCTTGAGCTGTTTGCTCAGCTGCTTCTTGTTCATGTTCAGGGGCATTGGTTTGCTCAGACATGTAAGATTTCTCCAATTCTTTACAACTGTGGCTAATTATGGGGATTGAATTTTGAGATTCAAGCCCCTAATGGCGTGATTTGGGAAAATTGTGTAATGATTGCCTCTATCGGTGCATTAGATGGGCAAATTACACAAAATCTACTCTGATATTCGCCTTTGTTAAAATAGGGAACACTCAAAACAATCGACCGTTTAACATTAAGGGTGCTCAACTCCTCCCCCAACACCACCGACAAACCGTTTTTAAACGCAAGTTTATCCTCAACCTGATGTAAAAACGACACACCAATATTGAGCTCAGTTTCTATATCTAGGCCTTGATATAAATACCTCTCTCCCACAACAATACTGTTATCAGTGCCCAGTTGGTGATGAAGTTCCCTTGTCCATTGGGCCAATTGTTCACGACAATTTTCAGGAGCACTGTGCGCCATAGCACGCATGCGATGTAATCCCTCTATTAAGGTCTGCTGACTAAATACCGTGTTCATCCATGCTGCAAACAGATATCTATGCTGGTCGCTATCGTCACTGGGTTTATTGATACAAATGTTTTGTGATTGACCTGCTCGGTCAATGAGCAACACCAGCCAAGTGCTACTATCGAAAGCTAACACTTCAACTCGAAATACTAACTGTGAACTTGCTTGTGGCAAACCAACACAACAACAAACATTGAATTTTTGACTCAAGCTGTGTGCAAATTCTACCAATTGATTTTGTTCTGGCTGCCAGTAATTTGCTATTTGTGGGAGTGCGAAATACTCATCCAGCCAATATTTCAAGCCAGAATCTGTGGGCACTCTCCCTGCCGATGTATGAGGTGAATATAATAAACCCTCTTTCTCTAATCTGGCCATTGCATTGCGAACGGTGGCAGAACAAACTGCCATGCCTTTTTGCTTCGCTATTTTACTTGAAGCAACAGGATGCCCTTCGCCGTTGCAGTATAGGCTCATCACGGCAGAAAAGATTTGTTGGTCGCGTGCTGTTAATTTCATATTATTTATGTAGTGACATCATTTGCCAGTTTCAAGTCATAACTTTTTAAGTTAGTCTTGCGCTATTATTATCAAGGACATTCAACATGACGACTCCCTTCAAAACCATTGGTTTAATTGGTAAGCCGAGTCATGAAGGCGCGGCGTTGACCTTACAACGCTTATACACCTTTTTGCAAGCACTTGGTTACACCGTGTTGGTTGAAGCGCGCGTAGGAGCGCAAATATCTAACATAGATAACAATTCGCTCACAGAACTCGTTGAGTTAGGTAACCAATGTGACTTAGCCATTGTCGTTGGCGGTGATGGAAACATGCTCGGTGCAGCTCGCGTGTTGGCGCGCTTTGATGTGGCCGTTATCGGCGTTAACAGAGGCAACCTTGGCTTTTTAACGGATTTAAATCCAGATGGATTCGAGGCAAGTCTTGAAGAAGTATTGCGTGGCGAGTTTATTTCCGAGTCACGGTTTTTGTTAGAAGTTGAAGTGTATCGTCACGCCGAACTGAAAAGCGCTAATCTTGCGGTAAATGAAGCTGTTTTGCACGCGGATAAAGTAGCGCACATGATAGAGTTTGAAGCCTTTATAAATGGCGAATTTGTGTTCTCACAACGCTCTGACGGCCTCATCGTTTCTACTCCTACCGGATCAACCGCCTACTCTTTATCCGGTGGCGGGCCTATTCTAACGCCTCAGCTCAATGCGATGGCATTGGTGCCCATGTTTCCGCACACACTTTCTAGCCGCCCCTTGGTCGTCGATGCTAACAATGAAATTCGGCTTAAGCTCAGCCTTGAAAATACCGATAGCTTGCAAGTTAGCTGCGATAGCCATGTGGTGCTTGCCGTACTTCCTGGTGACGAAGTGGTGATAAAAAAAGCAGATAAATCACTGCGTTTGATCCACCCAAAATCTTACTCGTACTACAACGTACTTAGGCAAAAATTAAATTGGGGTAGCAGGCTTTACTAATACCTGTATGATACCGCAAAATACATAGAAATATTTTTCTAATTTAGGAAAGTTGACCCAACATGATCAGTTACATTGTTTTTTTCACACTGCTACTTCTAATTACATTACTTGGAGTTTACGTCGTGATAGAAAATAATCGCAAAAAGGCACGTGAAGCCGAAAAGAAAGTTTTTAATAACCGTTTAAAAGAGATAACAACCAACTTTAAACATAAAACTGCTGAGTATGTAGACGCCAAAATACTGCGCCCTAAATACGCACCAAAAATCAATGCAATCGTCAGTAACTTCTTTGTCGTTCAAGCGCACACAGAAGCCAATCTGAGTCAGCTTGAGCTAGTCAGTGAATTATTTACCCGTACCGTTGGTACTGAATTAGGTAAGTGTAGGATCACTGGTAATATCGACCTACTTGCTGAGCAACTGCAATATTTCGTAGCGGAATTACCCAGCAATGGCATTGCCTACAATAAAGATTTCTACTACGAAATACTGCCAGCATTAATTACGCTGATCAAAACTCCGGATGTGCCGATGGGTATGGAAACCGACGCTGAGGTACATGAAGAAGGCTCTGACGATAGGGGCGACAATGAGTTAGGTGAGCAGACTGCACAACAGATGTTAGATGCAAGACAAAGGTTAACAGCCAGCTAGTAAATATTGTGTTGAATTAATCAAATTCGAGTTGCTTTTAATCAGCATACTGTATAGATTAACAGTATAACCACTGTTTGGATGCACAGTATGCTTATTAACTTAGAAATTAAAAACTTTGCTATTGTAAACGCGCTACAAGTTGAGTGGCGCTCTGGTATGACCGCCATTACCGGCGAAACGGGTGCCGGTAAGTCTATCGCTATTGATGCACTGTCATTGTGCCTCGGTGAACGAGCTGATGCCGCAGCCATTCGTCCCGGCGCAGACAAAACGCAAATAAGCGCACACTTTGATATCTCAGAGCTTCCCATCGCAAAACAATTTTTAAGTGAGCATATGCTCAACAACGAAGATCAGGATTGTATTCTACGCCGAGTTATTGGTAAAAATGGTCGCAGCAAAAGCTATATCAACGGCATTGCCGTTACCGCAGGCCAACTCAGAGAGCTAGGTCAACATTTAATTTCCATTCACGGCCAACATGCTCATCAATTATTACTCAAACCTGAGCATCAACTTCATCTGCTTGATGCCTATGCGGGGCACCATGCTTTGCTCAATGCAGTCAATGCCCAATATAGTCACTTCAATAAGCTACAACGTGAATATAGCGAGCTGCAAAAGCAACAGCAAACACAAGCTGCAAAGCAACAACTACTCGAATATCAAGTTGCTGAACTAGATGAGTTTGCACTGCAAGAGGGTGAATTTGAGGAAATAGAAACCGAACATAGTCGCTTAAGCCACAGCCAGACGATCTTAGAAACTTGTCAACGAGAGCTTGCTCACCTGTATGAAGATGATCAAACCGTGCTCAGTCAATTACAGCATAGCGCGCAAAAGTTTTGTGAACTGGCAGGCTATGACAACCAGCTGAGCTCTATCGCACAAATGCTTGAAGAAGCCGCAGTACAAATAGAAGAAGCCTGTCGCGAAGTGCGTAGCTATGGAGAAAACATTGAGCAAGATCCAATGCGTCTACAAGAGCTAGAAGAGCGCCTGTCAAAAGCGATGGACTTGGCACGTAAGCATGCGATAAAGCCAGATGAACTATACGCTTTTCATCAGCAGTTGAAACTTGAACTAAACGAAATCAGCTCAGATTCAGCGCGTTTAGATGCTCTGGAGCAAGAAATTGCCGATGCTATACATGCCTACAATATTGCCGCCAAAGGGCTCAGTGAAAGTAGACAAACGGCAGCTGGGCAGCTCAATAAACTGATCTCAAAAAGTATGGCTTCTCTTGCCATGGAAAATGGTCGTTTCGCCATTGAGCTAACACAAAAACAACAACAAAAACCCGCAGCCAGCGGCTTTGATGACATAGAGTTTTTAGTTTCAACTAACCCCGGCCAACCACTACAGCCACTAGGCAAAGTCGCTTCGGGTGGTGAACTTTCACGTATTAGCTTAGCTATTCAGGTTATTATCGCACAGCGTGTTACCACCCCAACATTGATATTTGATGAAGTAGACGTGGGCATCTCAGGCCCGACAGCATCACAGGTGGGTAAGTTACTCAGACAGCTGGGTCAATCAACGCAAGTTATTTGTGTAACACACTTACCACAAGTTGCATGTAGTGGTCATCAGCAGTTTTTTGTCGCTAAAGTTGTTGAAAACGGTGAAACCTTCACCTCTATGAAACCACTAGAGCATGATATGCGTGTTGAAGAAATTGCCCGTCTGATCGGTGGTGACAAAATTAGTGCCACCACCAAAGCCAGCGCGCAAGAGCTTTTGACAGTACAAAGCGCATGATGCTGTAGATTGCTGTCGAATAATCTGAGTGGCCAACATGGAGTCGGGCTTTCCTAGGCGAAAACTCGCAGGGCATCTAAAGTGAAAGCTTTTATGATACCGCTTCTTCTGAAATATATAATTGCGTTGATTGACACCACCACTGTGCTCACTTTACCGTCAATGGCACTCAGTTTCACAAAAAAGCCCGCATATGCGGGCTCGATGGTCTTACTACTTAGTTTGAATCATTAAAACCTTTGCTTGGCTTAAACACCCAAATAATCCATGATCCCCTCAGCCGCATTACGGCCTTCAAAAATAGCGGTTACGACTAGATCCGAACCTCTTACCGCGTCACCGCCAGCGAAAATTTTCGGGTTACTAGTTTGGTGAGTAAACTGGCCTTTTTCTGGTGCTTCAATGCCGCCCCAATGGTTAATTTCTACGTCATATTGCGCTAACCAGTCCAAGCTATGTGGTTTAAACCCGAAGGCCATTAACACCGCATCAGCGTCCAATATATGCTCAGAGCCCGGTACTTCTTCTGCTCTGCGACGGCCATTTTCATCGGCTTCACCGAGCTGAGTTTGTACCATTTCTACGCCCTTAACGTGGCCGTTGTCATCAACTACAATCCCCTTAGGTTGTAGGTTAAATCTAAACTCAACCCCTTCCTCTTTGGCATTTTTTACCTCACGGCGAGAACCCGGCATATTTTCTTCATCACGGCGATACGCACACACCACTGACGTTGCGTTATGACGCACCGATGTCCTCACACAGTCCATTGCAGTGTCACCGCCACCAAGTACAACAACTTTTTTACCCGCCATATCGATAAAGGGTTGTTTTGACTCATCATAACCCATGACGCGGTTAGTATTACCAATCAAAAATGGCAATGCATCGTAAACGCCTTGTGCATCCTCGTTCGCCAACCCACCACGCATACTTTGATAGGTACCTACACCAACAAACACCGCATCATACTGAGACAGCAATTCATCCATACTGATATCTTTCCCGACCTCGGTGTTAAGCACAAACTCCACCCCCATTTCGGTAAAGATTTCACGACGTTTTTCCATCACCGACTTTTCTAATTTGAATGAAGGAATACCAAACGTTAACAGCCCACCAATTTCAGGGTTACGGTCAAACACAACTGGCTTCACACCGTTGCGAACTAATATATCAGCACAGCCTAAACCCGCAGGACCTGCACCAATAATCGCCACCTTTTTATCACTCCAAACCACATACGACATATCAGGCTTCCAGCCCTGAGCAAAAGCAGTATCGGTGATGTACTTTTCAATATTACCAATCGTCACTGCGCCAAACTCATCGTTGAGAGTACAAGCTCCCTCACACAACCTGTCTTGCGGACAAACACGGCCACAGACTTCTGGCAAACTATTGGTACGATGAGATAACTCAGCAGCCTCGAATATACGCCCTGTTCTGATCAACTTTAACCATTGTGGTATATAGTTGTGTACTGGACATTTCCACTCACAATAAGGATTACCACAGTCAAGGCATCGGTCCGACTGCGAATTCACCTGACTGGTAGAAAAAGGCTCGTAAATCTCCACAAAAGATTGCTTACGCGTTGAAATTGGTTTCTTACGCGGGTCAACTCTTTGTACGTCAATAAATTGATAAACGTTTTCGCTCATACTTCCCCCTATTGAGCCTGCACACGAAGCTCAGCGCTACTGCGCGCTCTATGCCCTAATAGGCTTTTTACATCGCTTGATTTTGGCTTTACTAACTTGAACATTGGTAAATACAAATCAAAGTTAGCTAATACTTGCTCTGCTCTTGATGAACACGTTAATTCAAGGTGCTCGGCTATCAGACCTCGTAAATGCTCTTGATGAGACGGTAGCTGTGCTAGCTCAACTATTTCAACAAGCTCGGGGTTAATACGTTTTGCAAAGTCATTACCTTCATCTAGAACATATGCAAAGCCGCCGGTCATGCCCGCACCAAAGTTGACACCCACTGCACCTAGAATACACACAACACCGCCAGTCATATATTCACAACCATTGTCACCGACACCTTCAACCACGGCTTGTACCCCCGAGTTACGAACAGCAAAGCGCTCTCCAGCACGTCCTGCGGCAAACAACTTACCTCCAGTCGCACCATACAGACAGGTGTTACCCATGATAGTCGCTTGATGGCTGGCAAAGCTTGATCCCATGGGGGGTCTGATGACCAACTTACCGCCAGCCATGCCTTTACCAACGTAATCATTCGCATCGCCCACCAGAGTCATTTCCAAGCCACCAGCATTCCACACACCAAATGACTGACCCGCAGTACCATGCAATTCGATAGCAACTGGATCTGCCGCCATTCCCTGATTGCCGTGTTTACTAGCTATATAACCGGACAACATTGCCCCTACTGAGCGGTCTGTATTGCCAATTCGGTTGACCAAAGAAATTCCGGTTTTGTCGTCAATTGCCTGTTTTGCTTTGTCCAACAGTAGCTCATTCAACTCACCTTGATAGTGAGACGTATTGGCAGCACTACAATACAGCGTTTCACCTGATGGATTATTTGGCTTAGCAAGTAAACCCGATAGATCCAGCTTATTCTGTTTGGCGGTACGCCCCTCTATCATTTCCAATAGATCCGTACGACCAATTAAATCAACCAGACGTTTAACACCCAGCTGCGCCATTAACTCACGTGCTTCTTGCGCAATAAACTTAAAGTAGTTCATCGCCATCTCAGGTAAACCGTGATAATGCTTTTGACGTAAAGTTTCGTCTTGAGTAGCAACCCCTGTAGCGCAATTATTCAGATGACAAATGCGCAGGTATTTACACCCAAGTGCCACCATAGGCCCAGTACCAAAACCAAAGCTCTCCGCCCCCAAAATTGCTGCTTTGATAATGTCTAAGCCTGTTTTCAAACCACCATCTGTTTGTAGACGAATACGATGACGTAAGCCATTTTCAACTAGCGCTTGTTGAGTTTCGACCAAACCGAGTTCCCATGGGCTGCCGGCATATTTAACCGATGTCAGCGGACTGGCACCTGTGCCACCGTCATAGCCTGCGATAGTTATCAAATCGGCATATGCCTTTGCAACCCCTGTGGCTATCGTACCGACACCTGGCTCAGAAACTAACTTGACCGAAATTAAGGCATCAGGATTTACCTGTTTTAGGTCAAAAATAAGCTGAGCCAAATCCTCAATTGAGTAAATATCATGATGCGGTGGTGGTGAGATCAAGGTAACACCAGGCACCGAGTAACGCAGTTTGGCAATATATGGCGTCACTTTCTCTCCCGGTAGCTGCCCACCCTCACCCGGTTTTGCACCCTGCGCAACTTTGATTTGAATAACGTCGGCACTTTGTAAATAGTGTGGTGTAACACCAAAGCGACCAGAAGCAACCTGCTTGATCCGTGAGTTTTTCTCGGTGCCAAAGCGTAACTTATCTTCACCCCCTTCACCCGAATTAGAAAATCCACCTAAGCGGTTCATCGCTATTGCTAACGCTTCATGCGCTTCAGGGGATAAGGCACCAATACTCATTGCGGCTGAATCAAAGCGCTTATAAAGCTCTGTAGCAGGCTCAACATCATCTATGCTGATTGGCGTTTGGGTTTTTAACGCGAGTAAATCGCGTAAGTTTGTTACTGGGCGATTGTTTACCAATTGCGCGTATTTTAGGTAATCTTCATAACGACCCGAGCGTACCGCTACCTGGAGGCTTTGCACCACATCAGGGTTGTATGCGTGATATTCACCACCATGTACATACTTAAGCAATCCGCCATGGCTCAATAATTTGCGCTTACTAAACGCCAGTTTGTGTAATTTCGTCTGGTCCTCAGAGAAATCTTCAAAACACGCGCCTTGAATTCGATTTGCTACGCCTTTGAAGCAAAGGTCAACAACACTCTGTGACAAGCCAACGGCTTCAAAAAGCATTGAACAACGATACGAGGCGATGGTGCTGATGCCCATCTTCGACATGATCTTATACAAACCTTTGTTGATGGCGTTGCGATACGCCAACGTAACTTCACGGTAGGTTTTTTTAATTACTCCAGAGTCACACATAGCGACCAAGGATTCGTATGCCAAGTATGGATATATCGCAGTTGCGCCAAAACCAAGTAACACAGCAAACTGATGTGGATCTCTTGCGCTGCCGGTTTCAATGATAATGTTTGAGTCACAGCGCAAGTTCATATTCACTAGCCTTTGCTGCACCGCCCCCACAGCCATCGCTGCGGGCACTGGCAAAGTGTGCTCACTGATATCGCGGTCACTCAGTACCACCATCACACAACCTGCCTGAGCTTTCTGCTGAGCCTCATCGCAGATCCGTACAATGGCATTTTGTAAGCCTTCTTCAGGCGAATACTGTAACGAAACCTTACAAATAGAGTAGTGCTCGTCATCCGCATTACGCAGTTGTTGCATATCTGAATAAGACAATACAGGTGAATCAAATTGTAAACGTTTGGCGTGACCTGTCGTCTCATTAAAGACATTTTGCTCTCGACCAATACAAGTCGCCAACGACATCACATGATTTTCACGCAGTGGATCAATCGGCGGATTGGTCACTTGAGCAAACTTTTGACGGAAATAGTCGAACAGCGAACGATACCCCTCTGACAACACAGCAAAAGGTGTATCATCTCCCATCGAGCCCGTTGCTTCTTGACCATTTTGGCCCATTACTCGAAGTACCTGCTCCAACTCTTCATTGCTGTAGCCGAATAACTTCTGATACGTCAGTAAAGCTTGGTCGTCTAAGTCACGACCGCCAGCCTGTTGTTCATCTAACTGCTCAAACGGTGTCAGTCGCTTTACATTTTGCTCTAACCAAGCTTTATATGGATGACGTGCTTTAAGATCTTGGTCAATTTCATCCGATTGCCAGATTTTTCCATGCAACGTGTCTATCACCAATAACTCACCTGGACCAACGCGACCTTTATCTATGACTTCGTCAGCCGCATAATCCCAAATACCGACCTCGGAGGCGAGCGTGATAAAACCATCTTGAGTCAGTACGTAGCGCGCGGGTCGTAAGCCATTTCTATCTAGGTTACACGCAGCAAAGCGCCCGTCTGACATTACAATGCCCGCTGGCCCATCCCATGGCTCCATATGCATTGAGTTAAAGTCATAGAATGCGCGCAGGTCTTCGTCCATTGCTCGGTTTTTCTGCCATGCAGGTGGAACCAACATCCGCATTGCACGAAATAGATCCATCCCGCCCGCCAGAAACAACTCTAACATGTTATCTAAACTAGACGAGTCAGAACCTTCTTCATTAACAAAGGGAGCTGCGCTTTGTAAATCTGGCAATAACGGTGAAGAAAACTTATAAGCACGCGCTCTAGCCCACTGACGATTACCCGTAATGGTGTTTATTTCACCATTATGAGCCAAATATCTGAACGGTTGAGCCAAAGGCCAACGAGGCTGTGTGTTGGTTGAAAATCGTTGGTGGAACACGCAAATCGCACTCGTCATGCGCATATCAGCCAAATCCAGATAAAAATTTGGCAAATCAGCAGGCATCATTAGCCCTTTGTATACCGTTACCAAGCCAGATAAGCTCGATATATAAAACTGTTTATCCTCGAGTAAGCGCTTCTCGATGCGACGTCGAGCAATATACAAGCGACGTTCAAGATCTTTTGGTCGCCAACCTTCTGGTGCACTAACAAATACTTGCTCAAATCTAGGCAACTGTTTTAACGCTATTGGACCTAGCATAGATGGATCCGTTGGCACTTCTCGCCAACCAACAAGCGTTAAAGTTTCTTTTTCTAATTCTTCATTAACAACTTTTCGTGCCGCTTGAGCCAGCTCACTATCAGTGTTTAAGAACAGCATACCAACCGCGTAGTTTTTCCCTAATCGCCATTGTTGCTCTGCAGCAATCGCACGAAAGAAACTATCGGGTTTTTGTAATAATAATCCGCAGCCATCACCAGTTTTACCATCGGATGCAATACCACCACGGTGCTGCATTCGATCTAGGCCAATGATTGCCGTGCGAATGAGTTTGTGGCTTGCTTGGCCATTGATATGTGCTATCAAGCCAAAACCACAGTTATCTTTTTCTAGTGCCGAGTCATATAACATGGACTCCTCCCCTTGCTACAACTGCCATTGGTTACACTTCTAACGAGATTTTTTGACAGATATTCAAAACTAGCGAGGTTTTAAATTGGAGTCAACACAATTATGAATACATATTCACTAACATGAATATTTCTCATTGGTATGATAAATTAACCGAAAGTGGTGATTTAGAGCTAAAACCACAAAAATCGACCAAAAAAAGGCCATGACACCAGTGTCATTTTGAATTAAAAGTTAACAAAAATACCTCCATAGCCCAGTTTACGTAAACGTAAAGCACAGAACAAGTGAATAATTATTCAACCGAATTAGAATTGTCACCCGTATTTTGAGAGATGCTGTGCATATTATTCAGCATGTTCGCTGATTACATATCGTTACCTCAATCGACATACCAAGTTCGGGGGAGGAGCAGCTTAACGTTAACGTCAACTTTCATTCTATGTAAAATGGTAATCTTGGGGACTAGGCACAAAAAAGCCCAACTAGAAGCTGGGCTAAATAGAATGATTTTGATAGAAGATGTTTACTCAGCCGAGCTAGACTCTTCCGTCTTATACTTTGCTGCTGTTTCTTGGATTAGTGGCTGTAACTCACCACGTTGAAACATTTCAATGATAATATCGCAGCCGCCGATCAACTCGCCTTCAACCCACAGTTGTGGAAAAGTCGGCCAATTAGCGTAATGCGGTAATTCAGCACGGATATCTGGGTTAAGAAGAATATCAACGTACGCAAATTGCTCGCCGCATGCCATTAATGCTTGCGCAGCTTGTGACGAAAAACCACAGTTCGGTAATTTTGGAGAGCCTTTCATATAAAGAAGAATCGGGTTTTCAGAAATTTGCTGTTTAATTTTATCAATGGTTTCCATCTTTAACCTCAAAGTGACGATAGCGTTCGGTCCGTGATAGTAAAGCGAGCTTGAAATATCACCAATAAGACCATATTTACGATTAGTATTAAGGCAACGCCATTGCTGTTTGCCAAAACTTGAGTAAAATACTCGGGAATTATAGTATCACTATAATGCCAATTCGTATAGAACAGAGCAATTATCTACGCTATGTTTGGTACTGCGATTTGGCATTCAAACAACAAAATGGAGATTAACATGGCATTTGAACTACCGTCACTACCTTATGCAATCGATGCGCTTGAGCCTCACATTTCACAAGAGACTTTAGAGTTTCACCACGGTAAGCACCACAACACTTACGTAGTTAAACTAAACGGCTTAGTTGAAGGTACTGAATTCGCTAACAAAACTTTAGAAGAAGTGGTATGTAGTTCAGAAGGTGGAGTATTTAACAACGCTGCTCAGATCTGGAACCACACATTCTACTGGCACAGCCTATCACCAAATGGTGGTGGTGAGCCTACTGGTAAAGTAGCTGAGCTAATTAACGCTAAGTGGGGCTCATTCGCAGCATTCCAAGAAGCATTCAACGATAAAGCTGTTAACAACTTCGGTTCAAGCTGGACTTGGTTAGTACAACTTGCAGATGGTTCACTTGATATCGTGAACACCTCAAACGCTGCGACACCGCTAACTGAAGCGGGTGTTACACCAATCCTAACCGTTGACCTTTGGGAACACGCTTATTATATCGACTACCGCAATGTTCGTCCTGACTATTTGAAAGGTTTCTGGGCGTTAGTTAACTGGGAATTTGCGAACAGCAACCTAGCTTAACAATTACGACGAATACGGCAATAGAATTATTGCAATAAAAGGCACTGTCAGTGCCTTTTTTTATTTCCTCATCTTCCCCACACAAATGCATTAAATATTTGGAATTTTTAGGCAAATTTCAAATATCAAGACTAAGCTTAAAGTAACCTTTTCCTTTGTAGATAAAACAGCTTTTTTTATGTAAGCAGGTTACTGGAGGTCGTTATGACGATATTTGAACACTACCAAGCCAGATATGAAGCAGCACAAGAAGAAGAGTACAGTATCGCCGAATTTCTTGAGATCTGTAAAGAAGATAAATCGGCCTATGCAAGTGCTCCAGAACGCCTATTAATGGCGATTGGTCAGCCCGAAATGATCGATACAGCGAGCGATGCACGCCTTAGCCGGCTTTTCTCTAACCGCGTGATTGCACGCTACCCTGCTTTTGATGAGTTCTACGGAATGGAAGATGCGATAGAGCAAATTGTATCTTACTTGAAACACGCCGCGCAGGGGCTTGAAGAATGTAAGCAAGTTCTTTATTTGCTTGGTCCTGTTGGCGGTGGTAAGTCCTCTATCGCAGAAAAGCTCAAGTACTTAATGCAGCAAGTACCGATATATGCAATCAAAGGCTCTCCTGTAAACGATCACCCTCTCTCCTTATTTAACCCAATCGAAGACGCAGAATTACTTGAAAAAGAGTATGGCATCAAGCCCCGCTACTTAAAAACAGTAATGTCACCTTGGGCAGCAAAAAGGCTACATGAGTTTAACGGTGACATTAGCAAGTTTAGAGTCGTTAAGCGCTACCCGTCTATTTTGGACCAGATTGCCATAGCAAAAACCGAACCCGGCGATGAAAACAATCAGGATATTTCAGCCTTGGTGGGTAAAGTAGATATCAGAAAACTTGAGCACTACGCTCAAAATGACCCCGATGCCTACTCCTACTCTGGTGCACTGTGTCTTGCTAACCAAGGCTTGATGGAGTTCGTAGAAATGTTTAAGGCACCAATAAAGGTGCTACACCCATTACTAACTGCTACCCAAGAAGGCAATTACAATGGGACTGAAGGAATTTCAGCATTGCCTTTCAGTGGCATGATTTTGGCCCACTCAAACGAATCTGAATGGCAAACCTTTAAAAACAACAAAAACAACGAAGCATTTTTAGACCGTGTTTATATTGTCAAAGTGCCGTATTGTCTACGAGTCTCTGAGGAAGTTAAAATTTACAACAAGCTCATTGAAAATAGTGAACTTGCTCTTGCGCCATGTGCGCCTGGCACCTTGGAAACCCTAGCAAAGTTTGTTTCACTGTCACGTATCAAAGAGCCTGAAAATTCAAGCATCTACTCGAAAATGAGGGTATATGATGGCGAAAGCTTAAAAGATACAGATCCTAAAGCTAAGTCCTATCAGGAATATCGAGACTATGCGGGGGTTGATGAAGGCATGACTGGGCTATCTACCCGCTTCGCGTTCAAAATACTGTCTCGCGTATTCAACTTTGACCATGCGGAAGTGGCAGCAAACCCCGTGCATTTATTTTATGTACTGGAGCAGCAAATTGAGCGTGAGCAATTTAGCGCAGAGGTACAAGAGCGATATTTAAGTCATCTGAAAGGCTATTTAATTCCGCAATATGTTGAGTTTATAGGCAAAGAGCTACAAACCGCCTATCTAGAGTCATACTCTGAATATGGACAAAACATTTTTGACCGTTATGTAACCTATGCTGATTTTTGGATTCAAGATCAGGAATACAGAGATCCCGACACAGGCCAGTTGTTTGATAGAGCAGCTTTAAATGCTGAACTAGAGAAGATTGAAAAACCAGCGGGGATTTCTAATCCTAAAGATTTCCGCAACGAGATAGTGAACTTTGTACTACGCGCGAGAGCGCACCACAATGGTCAAAACCCTGTGTGGACCAGCTATGAAAAGCTACGCACCGTTATAGAGAAGAAAATGTTCTCTAACACAGAGGAGCTACTTCCTGTTATTTCATTTAATGCGAAGACCTCAGCTGAGGATCAGAAAAAACATGAAGACTTCGTTAACCGTATGGTTGAAAAAGGGTATACCCAGAAGCAAGTACGATTACTCTCTGAATGGTATCTAAGAGTTAGAAAATCACAGTAATACGATTAGAAACTGAGAGGGTGATTTATGGCGCATTTTATAGACCGTCGCCTGAACGGTAAGAACAAGAGTACCCTAAACCGACAACGTTTTATTAGGCGTTATAAAAAGCAAATAAAAGAAGCGGTGTCGGATGCTATCAACAAACGCAGTGTCACAGATACGAGTAGCGGTGAGAGTATCTCAATTCCGCAACGAGACATCAGTGAGCCTGTGTTTCATCAAGGCAAAGGTGGAGACAGAGAACGGATCCACCCAGGTAATGACCAGTTCAGCACTGGGGACAAGATCCAACGTCCCCCTTCTGGCCAAGGTGGAGGAGCAGGCCCAGGTGACGCCAGCGATCAGGGCGAAGGCGAAGATGATTTTGTCTTTTCTATCTCAAAAGATGAATATCTAGACCTGTTGTTTGAAGATTTGGAGCTACCAAACTTAAAACAAAGTCAATTAGATAAGTTGGTTCAAATGAAAACCCATCGCGCTGGATTCTGCAATGATGGGATGCCCAGTAACTTAGATATTGTACGCTCACTGCGAGGCTCGCTAGCACGCCGCGTTGCTATGTCTGCGAGTAAACGTAGACGCTTAGCTGAGGCAGAAGAGGAACTACGGGTTCTATTAGACGAACCTGTACCGCCTCAACAAAGAATTACCGAGCTAGAAGCTGAAATTGCAGACCTAAAACAGAAAATCGCTGCTGTGCCGTTTATAGACAACTACGACTTGCGTTTTAGAAATTATGAAAAGCGCCCACATCCAACCAGCAAAGCGGTGATGTTTTGTTTAATGGATGTGTCTGGTTCGATGGATCAAGCAACAAAAGACATGGCAAAACGTTTTTATATTTTGCTGTACCAATTTCTTACTCGTACTTACAAAGATATTGAAGTGGTGTACATCAGGCACCATACCCAAGCCAAAGAAGTCGACGAACAGGAGTTTTTCTATTCACAAGAAACCGGTGAACAATCGTCTCTAGTGCCTTGAAGTTGATGGACGAGATTGTCAAAGAGCGTTACTCACAAGGTGATTGGAATATTTATGCTGCACAAGCTTCGGATGGTGATAACTGGGCGGATGATTCGCCACATTGTACAGATATTATGACCAACAAATTACTCAAAGTTGTGAGGTATTATGCCTATATTGAGATCACTACTCGAGCACATCAAAGCTTATGGCGCGAATATCAAGCAATTGCTAATACTCATGATAACTTCGCAATGCAGCACATTCGCACAGTGGAGGATATTTATCCCATCTTTAGAGAGCTGTTCAAGAAAAACCGTCAACAACAAGGCGCAGCTTAGCCACATTGGAGGGAGCTTATGAGTTATAAGCCAATGAATGATGGGCCTGATTGGACCTTTGATCTGCTTAACGAATATCAAGCTGAAATAGCCCGTGTAGCAGAGCATTACAGGTTGGATACATACCCAAATCAAATAGAAGTGATAACGGCTGAACAAATGATGGATGCATACTCAAGTGTTGGTATGCCTATTGGCTACAGTCACTGGTCATTTGGTAAGAAATTTATTGCAACCGAGCAAAACTATAAACGTGGGCAAATGGGCTTAGCCTATGAAATCGTAATTAATTCAAACCCATGTATAGCTTACTTAATGGAGGAAAACACACTCCCCATGCAAGCGCTTGTAATGGCACATGCTTGCTATGGACATAACTCATTTTTCAAGGGCAATTATTTATTCAAAACTTGGACAGATGCTTCATCTATTATCGATTACCTAGTTTTTGCAAAGAACTATATCGCCGAGTGTGAAGAAAAGCATGGTATTGATGAAGTAGAAAATTTACTGGATTCTTGTCATGCACTAATGAACTACGGCGTTGACAGATACAAACGTCCTCAGCAAATTTCAATGTACGAAGAGCAAAAGCGACAGAAAGAGCGTGAAGATTATTTACAGTCACAAGTTAACGAACTTTGGCGCACCATTCCTGTTAGTCAACAAGAAGAACGCATGAAGAAAGTGCGTTTCCCCAGCGAGCCGCAGGAAAACATCCTCTACTTCATTGAAAAAAATGCGCCTTTGCTAGAGTCATGGCAACGGGAAGTTATTAGGATCGTTAGGAAAATATCCCAATACTTTTATCCTCAAAGACAAACCCAAGTGATGAATGAGGGCTGGGCAACATTTTGGCATTACACGATTTTAAATCACCTCTACGATGAGGGCAAAGTCTCTGATGCCTTCATGCTCGAGTTCTTACAAAGTCATACCAATGTAGTCTATCAACCTCCCTATAACAGCAAGTTTTATTCAGGTATCAACCCCTACGCCCTAGGCTTTAACATGATGGTTGATATTCGCCGCATCTGCGAAAATCCAACTGAAGAAGACAAAGAGTGGTTCCCTGAGTTTGCAGGTAGTGACTGGTTAGATACACTACATTTTGCAATGGAAAACTTTAAAGATGAAAGCTTTATCAGCCAATTCTTATCTCCAAAATTGATAAGAGATTTCAAGCTGTTCACGATTATTGACAAACAGTCAAACCCACATTTGGAGGTAGGAGCCATTCATAATGATGTTGGCTATCAAAGGGTAAGATCATCATTGTCAGCTCAGTATAACCTAAGTAACAACGAACCGAATATTCAGGTATATGACGTAGACGTTCGAGGGGACCGTTCTCTAACGCTCAAATATGTTCCGCAAAATGGGATCCCTCTTGCAGAGTCAAAAGCTGAAGTTTTAAAACACCTCTACAGACTTTGGGGCTTTGCAGTTCGACTTGAGCAAGTAGACGAAAATGGCGAAGCGCAAGTCATCGCACAATGTCCTTTAGAAGAAGAAGAGGATTAAAGTCATTCCACGTAGAAAGTAACACAAGTTGCCTTGTGTTACTTAATTTGCGTTATTGGCCTTAACTGAGTCCTTTTTTAACTCTGGCGTATATTGAGTAACTTGGTTTCTACCTGTTTCTTTAGAGTGGTACAAAGCCATATCAGCAGCTTCAATCCACTGCTCATGTTTTGTGAAGCTTGGACTGTACGTTGCAAACCCTACGCTTACCGTGATCTTGATCTGTTGTTCATCATAGAAAATGGATGACTTTTCTATCAGGCTACGCAGGCGCTCTGCAAAAACTCTCGCGCCTTCAGCATCTGTATCAACTAACGTGACTGCAAATTCTTCACCACCATATCTACCCGCAGTATCAGTCTCTCGCAAAGTTTTTTTCAATAGATCGGAGATATGCCTGATCGCTTCGTCACCACCACTATGGCCGTACTCATCATTGACGGTTTTAAAATGGTCAATATCAAACATCAGCAGTGAACTACAGCCGTTACTACGTCTGAGGCGCAAAAACTCGTTACGTAACCCTGCTTCCCAATATCCACGGTTGGCTAATTGTGTCAAACTGTCGGTTCGGCTAATACGCTCCAGTTCATGATTCGCCTTTTCCAGCTCAATCTTGTTCATCGCTTCATCGGTGACATCATAAATAATGATACATATGTGCCCGACCTCACCTGTCACCGTTGACAGTGGAATAATGGTTGAGTTTTGATACATATAATCCGCTTTTCCAGTGATCGGACGATAGTTCTTAAAGCGGAATATATAAGGCTGTTGCTCCCAAATTGTAAATGAACGATTCTTCAATACAAATACCGACTCAGCTTTTGAACGAAACCACTTTTCATCAATACTTGGAAAAATGTCAAAGATATCTTTATCTTTAACCGCACTGGGTAATAGTCCTGAATGGTTTTCCATAAAACCATTCCACACACACACTCTATACTCTCTGTCTAATACCACCAGACCTATGTCAACTGTGTTGAACATGTCCATTAACCAGTGTATTTCATTCATTTCAAAATCAGCAGCAGGCATAGTTTTAATCTTCTAATAAATAGGCGACTTTATATTTCAAGGTTTTTAACGAGTCTTCTGTAAACAATAACATCAGATCACAGTTAATATTGTGGTTTTCTATACCATAACTGATCTCTATCGCTAATGTTCTTTGCCAGCGACTCTTATTCGCCTTAACTAAGTCAGACACATCGCAGTGCTGCCCTAAAACCACAGGGTGTCCCTGACTGAAAGACATGTCTAATTGTTTTGATAGTCCGGTTAAAATTGCGCCAATCAAGATATTGCTAATATCCATCAGCAATTCTAACTCTACCTTGTCGTTTAGCTCGCCTTGATAGTTCATAAGCGATGCGACTTCTTTAAAGCTTGAGTCATTCAACAATAGAAGCGCTTCACCAGATACACCTCCACCAATAAACCCTTGGCATACGCCTGATGTACTGGCATTGGCATCAATAGCTTGTAGCGCCATGTGCAACTCGCTTACCTCTAGTACATTCACATTAGGAATTGGTAACTCGACGAATACATTCAGTAAGCGTGCAAGCAAATCCCCTGCTTGCCCCATAGCAACATTCGTTAGCTCCTGATAGATATCTCTGATCTCAGGTTCTAGCTGTTCTCCAAGTTTGTGAACCAAGCTTTCTCTAATAGCTCTATCTCGAATACCATGATGTTCAATGATTTCCACCAGCTTAGCTGAATCACAGGGTTTGCGGATAAAATCAATTGCGCCAAGTTCAATAACTCGTTGGTGTGCGTTTGGCTGAATATCTCCAGAAACCACTACCGTGAGCACATTCAAGCCTTGCTCATTGATCGCTTGCAAAACTCCATAACCATCCATTTGTGGCATGTTTAAATCTAAGAAAAGAATTTCTGGTGAGAATTTTTTAATTTTTTCAATACAATCAATACCGTGCTCTGCAAACTCTACTTTTATGTCCCAATCACTTGGCAACGAGCGTGCCAACTGTCGGCGCGCCAGTTTTGAGTCATCACATATTAAGACCAATGTTGACATAAAAGCTCTCTTACATTGACAAACCACAATATTAATGAGATGTTATTAAATGGTTGCATTTGTTATTATAGGTATTCTATATTAGGATACCGCTTATTTTTACGGCACATGTTAATAAAATCAGCCTTGATTTACAACGTAATTCCTACCGTAACCTTGGTTCATAGCTAACAGTATAATACACTCTCAATGATTACGATAACTGACATAGGACTTGTTTATGTACAAAGCAATAATTCTCGCTACCGCATTGTTTTCAACACAGCTTTTGGCAAAAGATTTTCAAGAAAATCAAATAGATAATGGCAAAGTAAACGCAAATGGCAAACCTGTAACTTTATTAGGTAATGGTGTAAAGGTAGGCCAACAAGCCCCCGACTTCAAAGTTGTTGATGGGTCATTTGTGCCTGTTACATTAACAAGTTTCAAAGACAAAGCTGTTTTAATTAGCGTGGTACCAAGTTTAGATACAGGTATATGTAGCTTGCAAACCAAACATTTCAATGAAAAAGTTGCTGGCGAATTTAGCGATGTTGTGATGTTAACTATTAGTGCTGATTTACCTTTTGCACAGAAACGTTTTTGCCAAACTGAAGGCATCGATAAAGTACAAACGCTCTCCGACTCGGTATGGCATGATTTTGGCAAAAACTATGGCTTGTACATCAAGGATATGGGGTTATTGAGCCGCGCTGTGTTCGTATTAAACAAAGAGCACAAAGTAGTCTACAAACAACTGGTTGAAAATTTGGCAACAGAGCCAAATTACGAGCAAACTCTTGAAGCGCTAAAAGCCCTCTAAAACAGCTTCAAAAATAAATTCTGTCATAAAAAAAGCCAGTCACTGACTGGCTTTTTTTTCGATAATCTACAATTACCCTAACAACTGAGCAAGTTGTTGACTTACTGCGTCAACAGCCTGTGTTCCGTCCAGTTTATGGTATTGAGTATTACCCGCATCGGCTTCCGCTTGATAGTATGAAACCAGAGGCTTAGTTTGGTCGTGGTAGATACCAAGACGCTTACGCACTGTTTCTTCCACGTCGTCATCACGAATAATTAAGTCTTCACCCGTCACATCATCTTTGCCTTCTACCTTAGGTGGGTTGTAAACCACGTGGTAAACGCGACCAGAACCAGGATGAACGCGACGTCCGCCCATACGTTCAACGATGATTTCATCAGCAACATCAAACTCGATGACGTGATCAATGCTGATACCATTCTCTTTCATCGCGTCGGCTTGAGGAATAGTACGAGGGAAACCATCAAGTAAGAAACCTTTTGCACAATCTTCTTTAGCAATGCGCTCTTTAACCAGACCAATGATGATTTCATCAGAAACTAACTGACCTGCGTCCATCACTTTTTTAGCTTCTAGGCCAAGTGGTGTTCCCTCTTTGATAGCAGCACGTAACATGTCACCAGTAGAGATTTGTGGAATACCGTATTTGTCCATTAAAAACTGTGCTTGAGTGCCTTTACCTGCACCCGGTGCGCCTAAAAGGATAATGCGCATAATTATGTTCCTCGTTTTCGGGGTTAATTTGAAATTGGCTAAATTTTTTCACATGCGTCCAAGATTCTCAAGCGACTTATACTAATTGCTTAACTTAATAGTCATATAAGCGTAAAAAAGGGGCGCTATGGCCCCTTTTCTATGTTTAGTTAAACTTATTTGCTCAGTTCAAGCATTAGTTTATTAAGACGTGTTACAAATCCTGCCGGATCTTTGAGGCTACCACGCTCTGCTAGTAGCGCCTGATCCAGTAACACTTCAGACCATTGTGCAAACTTATCTTCATCTTGTTCAACATTTAAATGTTTAACAAGCTGATGCTCTGGGTTTAGCTCAAATACAGGCTTCGCCTCTGGCACTGCCTGACCAACAGATTCCATTAGCTTTTGCATCTGTGAGCTCATGTCGTGTTCATCTGCAACAACACAAGCTGGTGAGTCGGTTAAGCGGTGTGTAAAACGCACTTCTTTAACTTTGTCACCAAGCACGCCTTTAACACGCTCAATCAAGCCTTCAACTTCTTTTTCGCTCTCTTCTTGCGCTTTTTTAGTTTCTTCGTCGTCCAAGTCGCCTAAGTCTAAGTCGCCTCGTGTAATTGACTGAAGCTGCTTTTCAGCAAACTCTGTTAAGTGGCTCATCATCCACTCGTCTACACGATCAGAAAGCAATAACACCTCAATGCCTTTCTTACGGAAGATTTCTAAATGAGGAGAATTCTTAGCCGCTTCAAAGCTGTCAGCAACAACATAGTAAATCTTGTCCTGACCTTCTTTCATACGCTCAATATACTGCTCTAAAGACACATTCTGTGTGCTTTCATCTGTGTGAGTTGAGCTAAAGCGTAGCAATTTTGCAATTGCATCTTTGTTTGCAAAGTCTTCCGCTGGGCCTTCTTTAAGTACTTGACCAAACTCATTCCAGAAAGTTTGATACTCTTCTGGCTTGTTTTTACCCATGCGCTCAAGCATTTTCAGCACACGTGAAGTACAACCCTTGCGAATCGCTTGTGTGATCTTGTTGTCTTGTAAAATTTCACGCGATACGTTCAATGGCAAATCATTAGAGTCTAATAGACCTTTTACAAAGCGCAGGTAACTTGGCATAAACTGCTCTGCGTCATCCATAATGAATACGCGTTGCACATACAGCTTCAAACCACTTTGACGGTCGCGATTCCATAAATCAAACGGCGCTTTTTTTGGAATGTAAAGCAAGCTGGTGTATTCAGTTTTACCTTCGACCTTGTTGTGCGCCCAAGTCAGAGGCTCTTCCCAATCATGGCCAACGTGTTTATAGAACTCTTTATATTCTTCGTCACTTATTTCAGACTTATCACGGGTCCAAAGTGCCGTTGCGCGGTTAATCGCCTCCCACTCGCCCGGCTTACCTTCAATTTTCTCGCCATCTGGACCTTCCGATTCAGGCACCGGCTCTTTATACATTTCAACAGGGATTGAGATATGATCTGAGTATTTGGTGACGATGCCACGCAGTCTGAAATCATCTAAAAACTCTTTTTCATCTTCACGAAGGTGAAGAATGATATCCGTACCGCGGCTTTGCTTTTCAACTTCAGCAAGCGTGTACTCACCTTCACCTTTAGAGTGCCATTCAACAGCACTTTGCTCACCAGCCTTGCGTGTAACCACAGTTACAGCATCAGCTACAATAAATGCTGAATAGAAGCCAACACCAAATTGACCAATCAACTGAGAGTCTTTCGCTTGGTCGCCTGTTAAGTTTTGGAAAAACTCTGCGGTACCAGATTTTGCGATTGTACCCAGTGAGCTGATCACTTCATCGCGCGTCATACCAATACCATTATCTGAAATAGTGATGGTATTTGCGTCTTTGTCTACGCTAACACGTACACGAAGCTCTGCGTCACCTTCGTATAAGTCACCATTTGATAAGGCTAAAAAGCGTAGTTTATCTGCTGCGTCAGATGCGTTTGACACCAGTTCACGTAAAAAGATCTCTTTGTTTGAGTACAAAGAATGGATCATTAGGTTTAATAGTTGTTTGACTTCTGTTTGAAAGCCTAATGTTTCTTTTTGAGCTGCGGTCATTGTTCTCTCCGGTATAACCAATAGATGCAGTGTTAATATGTCAAAGGATATGGGGGAGAGTTTTTTAACTTCAAGGGGAAAAAATAAATTAATTTGCCAATCGGCATGATCAGAGTGTGTTCCATTTCACTCTGAACACTTATAAATCATTACATTATGTTTAACTTAAACTGCGTCGGCCTGAGAATGCATGCATCAATGTCATACCGTCGACTAAATCTAACTCACCGCCGACCGGCATACCATGTGCTATACGTGATGCCTCAACTTGATATTTTTGGCACAGCTCAGCAATAAAGTGCGCGGTTGCTTCGCCTTCAACGGTGGGGTTGGTTGCCAAAATCACCTCATCAATATTGCCCGCAATAAGTTTTTTCTCAAGGACATCCAAGCCAATTTCTTTAGGCCCAATACCATCAATCGGTGACAAATGGCCCATCAATACAAAATACAAGCCTTGATACTGGCCCGTTTGCTCAATTGCTAACACATCTGTAGGCGACTCAACTATACAAAGTAGACGACTATCTTGACGCTTAACGCTTTGACAAATATCGCACTGCGCGGCCTCAGAAAAAGTTCGACATGATTCACAATGACCAATCACCTGCATCGCTTTAGTCAAACAATTACCAAGTTGCGTACCACCGTCTCGGTCTCTCTCAAGGAGGTGAAACGCAATGCGCTGTGCTGATTTAGGACCAATGCCAGGTAAACAACGAAGGGCTTCGATAAGGGCAGTTAAACTAGGTGATAATTGCATAAAATACTGTTTTCTAATTGGCTTGTCAGGATTCACCTGACATGCGTTTATTTATATTTCGAAAAGTACCACAACCATCATGTAGAGTACACTGTCGCTTGTGGTTAAAGCTCTTTCGGCTTAACTTATATCAGGTACCAAACAGCTAGAAAATCGCCTATTTCGAACACAATTTTGAGTTTTTCAAAAAATTGTACCAGAGCCGACTCTTTTCAAAAGTCCTATCCGTCTTATTAATAACACACTTAAATTTTGGAGTTCGTTATGTGTACATCTTCTACTCACTCTGGTGCTTTTGCACATGGTCAATTGCAAGAAGTGTTCGAAAACATTTGGTTTGTTGAAGGAGGCTGGGATATGCCGCTACTTTTGAAGCCAAGGATCTCACGTTCAATGACCATAGTAAGAAACAGCGATAACACGCTAACCCTCATCAATAGCATGCAACTAAGTGAAAAAGGACTCAAGCAGCTAGATGCGCTAGGAACAGTCAAAAACGTCATTCGCTTGGCATCCATGCACGGTGCCGATGATGGCTTTTATAAAGCACGATACAATGCCACCATTTATGCGCTAAAAGATACACAATACACCAAAGGGCTGCGCACTGACGTAGAGAATACACACAGTTATTTTGAACCTGACGTGTGGCTTGATGAACACACCAATTTACCGCTCGCGGACGCGCAGCTTTGGGTAATGAATAGCCCCAAATTAAAAGAGGGTTGTATCATATTAAATCGTAACAACGGTATACTGCTGGCAGGTGACGTGCTGCATAACACACCAAAGCCCAATATATTTACCAACTTACCTGCGAAAATATTCATGCATTTATTTCGTTTAGCTAAGCCCTATAATATTGGGGTAGGCTGGTGGCTTATGACTCGGCCAAGTGGCAATGAGCTAAGAGCAATACTGAACTTACCCTTTGAACACGTACTGCCCATTCATGGGCAACCTGTAATAGGCAATGCCAAAGAGAAATACACAAAAGCCATTGAACATTATGCCGCACTTGCCGAGCGTAAAAAGTGGCATGCACCACAAGAGGCAACTCAGCATGGTAAATAAGTGCACAAAACACGAACCTATCGTCACAGAGCAAGACTTACTCGCTCACCTAAGTGAAGTTCGCCCTACTCTACATCGTTTTTGTACGCGTATTACGGGATCTGTATTTGACGGTGAAGATCTAGTACAAGCGACTTTGCTGCGAGCCTACCAAGCGCTAGCACACAGCGCCCCGATAAACGATTTACTGGCGTGGTTATTAAAATTAGCCCACAACCTAATGATAGATAATCACCGAGCTGTGCAAGCTAGACCAGAAGGCCATATGGTCGTGCAAGAACCCATTGATATCGATCAAGCGATACACAATGCTGCTCTAGACGACCTAGACTGGCTGATGACCTTGCCACCGATACAGCGCAGTGTACTAATACTCAATAATGGTTTTGGCTATAGCGCACAGCAAAGTGCCACACTACTTCACACCACAGAAGATGCCATCAAATCAGCATTAGCTAGAGCCAGAGGACAACTAAAACACTATATGCCAAGTATGGAGAAAACCATTAGTGATGACGATACACGCCGTTTAAAGCTGTATACCGAACTGTTTAATCAGCGTAAGTTTGACGATCTATTAGCACTGACCATTGACGAAATAAAGTTAGATATGGTGGCCAAAGCACAACTACAAGGCAAAAAAGACATTCAGTTTTACTTTAGTAATTACAATGCACTCACCGACTGGCATGCCGAACCCGGTATGGTAGAAGGCAAGCCCGCCATGCTGGTGTTTGAGCCAGCTATTAGCAAAACCACACCTCAATATGTGGTGTTACTCGAATACGCTGCCGATGCACTTAAACGCTTGCAAGATTTTCGCTATGCACGATATGTGATGGAGTCAGCAAAGTGGCAACAGGTATAGAAACTGATAACGTCAGATAACAGATAACAGATAACAGATAACAGATAACAGATAACAGATAACAGATAACAGATAACAGATAACAGATAACAGATAACAGATAAAAAAATAGCGCCATCAGGCGCTATCTTTAAAACATTTATCTAAAAAATTAGAACGGCATTTTGAAGCCTGGTGGTAATTGCATACCGCCAGTGATGGCTGCCATTTTCTTTTCTGACTCTTCAGCAACGCGACGCACTGCGTCGTTACATGCTGCTGCTAGTAAGTCTTCAATCATGTCTTTGTCGTCTTCCATTAGGCTTTCGTCAATTTCTACACGACGTACATTGTGGCTACCTAGCATGGTGACTTTAACAAGGCCTGCGCCAGCTTCACCAGTTACTTCAAGATTTTTAATGTCTTCTTGGGCTTTTTGCATGCGCTCTTGCATTTGCTGCGCTTGCTTCATCATGTTACCCATTCCACCTTTAAACATAATATGCTCTCTTACAATCAATTCAATTGGGCTAAAAGATAAGGGCTATTGTCGTTGATTACAATGCCTGAACTGTATTTTCGTCGACCGTTGCATCAAATTCTTGTACAAATTGTACTACGTTAGCGTCCTGATTAATGACATCTACAGCCTGCTGATAACGGTCGGCGTCTATTTTCTGTTGTATTAAATAAGGGGAGTCAATTACCCCTGGCGCAAAGCTTATGTCCAGTTGTACTTCGTAACCGTATATCTCACATAAGGATGCTGTTAACTTCTGCCGTAACATTGGGCTATCCAGATGGTGCTGGCTTTGATCTACTTCTAGCTTAAAAGTATGCCCGTCTTTAGTAAAAATTGAGTGCAGCGCAAATTGACGCATTCTACCACCCAATCCCATGCGTTTAATCAAATGTGCCCATTCATCTTGCTGGTGAGCAAATTTGATGTCACTGATTGGACTACTAAAGTCTTCTGGCACCGGAATACTCGGCGCTTGTGGCTCAAGCTCTTTTTTACTCGCTGCTGGTGCTATCTGCTGTAATAGCTCTGGCGCAAGCTTGCTTTCATCTGTTTTGTGGCGAGTTTTAAAGTCAGCTTTCTTTTTTATTGGTGTCGGTGGTTGGCTTATCGGCGCTGGCTGCGCCTGAGGCTTTTTTGCATCATCCTCCGAAGCTCGCACCAATTGGCCCGCACCGGAAATATTCCGGTTTTGTAAAATACGCGCAATCGCCGATTGCGCTTGCTGTTCTTGCGCTGCGAGGTTTTGCGCTGGCGCTTCGCTGTGCTGCACCTCAGCCGAAGGTGAGGATGTTTGCTCAGCTAGTTGATGCTCTGGAGCAGGTGTAAACCCTTGTTCACTTGCCTGCGCCATCACCTGTTCATACTGCTGTGAGAATTCTTGCTGCATTGCTTGGTCAGCATCATCAAACTCTGTTTGCTGAACAGTCTCAACCGATTCAATTGGCTGGGCCTGCGGTTCCTCAGCGATTTCGACTACCTGCTCCGCGACAGGTTCCTGTCTCACTGGTTGTTCAGCATCGATTTGTTGGGGGGCAGTATTTTCGTTCTGCGTGACTGTCATCGGCTGCGTAGACTCAATCATCGGTGTGCTGAGCGTGGCATTATTCGACTTATTAAGTAGCGCGCGTAAGCCCCCTACTTTGCTGTTTGACTCTTCTACTGGTTGCGCTGGCGTTATCGTTGAAGTTGCTTGTAAATTGGTTTTTTCAAAGGCCAATAACCGTAGCATCAACATCTCGAACCCCAATTTCTGCTCGGGCGCCCATTGAAGGTCACGTTTACCATTAAGGAGTAGCTGATAGTACAGCTGAACCTTTTCAGCTCCGATCTGCTGCGCAAGGAGCGCAACGTCTTCGGGGTCAAAGTCACTCAAACGTGCCGCTTGTGGCACAAGCTGAGCCAGTTGCATTGCATGTGTCAGTGCTATCAAATCATCTAATACACTGACAAAATTGCCGTTCTGTGTCGCTATATTGTCCACAGCTTGCAGGAGTGTTTCGGCTTCTTGACAGGCGATCGCAGTCAATAAGGTGACTGCATGTGCGCTATCCATCAACCCCAGCATTTGCTGCACAGCCACAAGCGTCAGCTGGCCATTGGTCTGCGCAATCGCTTGGTCGGTCAAACTCAAGGCGTCCCGCATACTACCGTCTGCGGCTTTAGCTAGCGCTTGGAGTGCTTGCTGTTCAAAGCTGACCTGCTCTTTGGGCAAAATATCGCTCAGTTGCGTAATGATCTCTTGTTGCGACATTGCATTGAGGTTGAACTGTAAACAGCGTGACAAAATAGTCACGGGTAATTTTTGCGGATCGGTTGTCGCAAGCAAAAACTTAACGTGTAGCGGAGGCTCTTCAAGAGTTTTCAATAACGCATTAAAACTGTGCTTGGAAAGCATGTGTACCTCATCTATCAGGTACACTTTATAACGACCACGAGTCGGTGCATACTGCACGTTATCTAGAATTTCTCTGGTATCTTCCACTTTGGTGCGAGAAGCCGCATCAATCTCAATGAGGTCAATAAATTTCCCCGCTTCAATATCCAGACAACTGCTACATTGGCCACAAGGATTAGAGGTGATCCCTTGGTCGCAATTAAGACTTTTCGCAAAAATGCGGGCGATGGTAGTCTTACCAACGCCCCGGGTTCCGGTAAACAAGTAAGCGTGGTGCAACCTTTGTTCATTTAACGCATTAACCAATGCCTGCTTAACATGTTGCTGTCCCACCAACTGGTGGAATGTTTGCGGACGCCACTTTCTTGCCAGAACCTGATAACTCATATTATTCGCCTTCGAACTCTACGAGCTTAAGCACTTTAATACCCATATCCATCACTCGCTGCTCGCCACCTAGCTCTGGTAGTGAAACAACAAATGCTGCGTCAGTAGCATTACCGCCTAAACGTGAAACTAACTTTGCAGTTGCTTCAATTGTGCCGCCAGTAGCCAACAAGTCATCCACTAGTAATACTTTGTCTCCTTCCACGATTGCGTCCGCGTGCAACTCTAGAATATCTTCTCCGTATTCTAACTGGTAAGACTGAGAAATAACTTCTCGTGGCAACTTGCCTGGCTTACGTACCGGAATGAATGGAATACCTAAGGCATATGATAATGGCGCACCGAAGATAAAGCCGCGAGACTCAGTACCAATTATTTTTGTAAATCCTTGGTCTTTATAAGCCGCGACGAAACTATCTACGGTTGCCTGAAACGCTGTTGGGTTTGCCATCAGCGTTGTTACGTCACGAAACATAATACCCGGCTTAGGATAATTAGGAATCGTAACAATACTGTCTTTGATCATAGACGAATTAACTTGTGTCATTTTGGCACGCTTTGTTAAATAAATTTTCAAAACATTGATTATAACAAGATTGACCAAACATGGAACGCTATGGAAAAGGAATATGAAGGAAACTGCGCAGAACGTTGTATTAATGTACAAAAAAGGCTGCAAATGCAGCCTGTTCAATTCTTAACTCGCTTAAGCAGCAAGCGCTGTTGCCCAGCCTAGAATTGCATTTAAACATCCGATGCCTGCAAAAACAGCAAGGAATGCAATAAAGTAAGTTGCATTGAACGGATCTTTAAATTCACCTTTAGACATAATACTACCTTATTTTTAGCACGACAAAACGGCGCACATAATAGTCGATATGCCTTTTGGGTTAAAGTATTAATGTCAATTTTTACTGGCAATAATTCCCAGCCCAGTGAAAGCGGACAAGGTTTGTTGCGCGCCCACATAAAGTTGCTCAAAACTAAATTGTGGTAGCTGTTGATGCACCTGTTCAATTAAATCTCTGAGCATAATTCCCGGAGTTTGCTCAACTACTTGTAACAACATCGCCGTCATAGCGTTAGACGATAAAAAGGCGACCTCCTCTTCTTCATCTCGATAAATCACAAAATAGTGTGGTTGGTCGCTTGGTTGCTGTGGTTGAAAATCTTCACTTATTTGATGTACTGGATACTGATAACAGAGATTTCTCGCAGTATCTTTAAAGTACAATGGTTGCTGTTCGATATCACTGATACCGATATAGTCATTGCTACTTTGATACACTGCCACATCTAATTCCGACCACTCATAATGAGCAAGTTCCAACATAAATCCGCGGTCCGTTACTTGAGGCTCATACTCAAATTGCAAAAAGTATAAAAACTCCTGACTGATTTCTAAAAAATAAGGTGACTTACAGTCATGCTCAACAAAAAATTGTCTTACCAGTGCCTGCCAATCCGATTCAGCGTACAAACTTTTTAGAACCGGAAACGCTGATGATACAAAGCCTTCAATATTATTAAAAAATAGCTCTCTATAAACTTCGAGTCGCCGATCTTCGAGATTACTCGGAGCGGCCTCGCGTTCTGGATTTCTAATATGCGCCATAAAAGCGTTTTGCACATCAATAAACGACATCAAGCCACCCCTTTAATGTGTTCGATAAACGGCTTTTGGATGGCATGAATATGCCCCAGCTCAGATTGTAGCTCCGACATACTGGGAATATTGAAGTCTCTTTCAAGCAAAGTAGGAAATACACCATGCAAACGGTACGCCTGCTCAAGCAATTGCCACACAGGGTCACACACGTCAGCACCGTGCGTGTCTACCAATAAGTCCGCAGCTTCTTCATAATGGCCCGCAACATGCCCATAGGCCACCCTATCACTAGGCATAGCTTGCAAAAACGCTAATGCATCATAGCCATGGTTAATGCTATTTACATAGATATTATTGACATCAAGTAGTAAATCACAATCTGCCTTTTCTAACACGGCTAATGTGAATTCTAATTCTGACATTTCCTGGCCTGGAGCCGCGTAATACGACACATTCTCTACCGCGATGCGTCTTTGTAATATATCCTGAACCTGTCTGATCCGCTGAGCAACATGATCGACGGCTTGTTCTGTAAACGGAATAGGCATTAAGTCGTACATATGCCCCGTCCCTGAGCAGTAACTCAGGTGTTCGCTGTAGAGCAAAATATTGTGTTCATCAAAAAATTGCTTTAATTCTTTTACAAATTCAACGTCTAAAGGCGCGGGAGACCCTAATGATAGGGACAACCCATGACAGATAAATTTATGCTTCTCTGTTAGTTGCTTAAACTGACGACCAAATTTACCACCCATTCGGACCCAGTTTTCAGGGGCAACTTCAAAGAATTGCGCTTGTTTAGGTGCGTCAATCAATATGTCATCAAGCATTTCTCTGCGCAACCCAAGTCCGACCGCACCTAGTTCACTAATTTGCATTTTCTACCTCTACATAAAGACAGAGCAACCGAAGTTGCTCTGCATTTTGCAATCAATCAGTGATTAGCGTGAACCGCATTTGCCTTCGCCACACTTACCTTCTTTCTTACCTTTGTGCTCGCCACCGCATTTGCCTTCACCACACTTACCTTCTTTCTTACCTTTGTGCTCGCCACCGCATTTGCCTTCGCCGCACTTACCTTCTTTCTTGCCTTTGTGCTCGCCACCGCATTTGCCTTCGCCGCACTTACCTTCTTTCTTGCCTTTGTGTTCGCCACCGCATTTGCCTTCGCCGCACTTACCTTCTTTTTTGCCTTTGTGCTCTTCGCCACATTTGCCTTCGCCGCACTTACCTTCTTTTTTGCCTTTGTGCTCTTCGCCGCATTTGCCTTCGCCGCACTTACCTTCTTTCTTACCTTTGTGCTCTTCGCCGCATTTGCCTTCGCCACATTTACCCTCAGTACCGTCTAGCTGATAGCCAGCTGTCATGGTTTCAAAAGCAAATGGATTTGCTTGCGCGTCTGTCGCAGTTAAGCCAGCTGTACCAACAACAACAGCACCAAGTGTTAAAGCTATAGAATTTTTCTTTATTGTGTTCATGACGATTTCTCTTTTAGGAATAAACGATTCTTTGTACAAGACCATTGATGAACTAGAAATATTTCATCAAAAAGCTAAAAAAAGCAAATTTACACTTAGCAATTCTTTATGGCTCGTTTAAAATGGCCGCCTTTTAAGCCAAGCACTGAGTAGTATGAAACTAGTATTAGCCCCAATGGAAGGCGTTGTAGACTTCAAGATGCGCCAATTACTTACAGATATTGGCGGCTTTGATCTGTGCGTGACAGAGTTTATCAGAGTCGTAGACCTTACTCTCCCACGACGTGTTTTTACGCGATACTGCCCAGAGTTACTCAACCAAGGGAGAACGCGTTCCGGCACCCCAGTAAGGATACAATTACTCGGACAGGTACCCCATGTATTAGCAGCTAATGCTCGAAAGGCCGTTATGCTTGGCTCACACGGTGTTGATCTGAACTTTGGGTGTCCAGCAAAGACGGTGAATAAAAGCAAAGGCGGTGCGGTGTTGCTAAAAGAACCCGAGCAAATCTACCAAATCATTAAAGCGGTAAGAGAAGCTGTCCCCCCTGAGCATGTGGTTAGCGCGAAAATTCGCCTCGGTTTTGATGATGACAGTAATAGCACTGAAATAGTTGACGCGGTGCAAAGCGCTGGCGCTTCGAGCCTTGCCATTCACGCAAGGACTAAAAGAGACGGCTACAAACCGCCGGCTTATTGGGAAAAGATCCCACCTCTACTATCTAGATTATCAATCCCCGTCGTTGCAAATGGTGAAATCTGGCAAGTAGAAGACGCATTACTATGCCAACAAAGGAGTGGTTGTACCGACTTGATGCTAGGTCGAGGGGCGCTCGCAATGCCCGACTTGGCAGCCAAAATAAAAGCCAAAGTACACAACCGCCCTCACCAAACACTGAGCTGGGAAAATGTAATTTATCATATCCTTCATTCGTCTATGCACCAGGATCCGAATGTAAGCGAAAAGTACTTTTCAGCGAGAACCAAACAATGGCTGGGCTATTTAAAACGCCAGTACCCTGAAGCCCACATTCTTTTTGAGGAAATTAAAACACTCAAACATAAAGATGATGTGGTTTTAGTGCTTGAGAAATACGCAAAGTGTCCGTCACTTGATTCAAATCATATTAGTTCGTTACAAAGCTGATGATAATAGACGCTCACAGGAGGGCGACTATGAATTCAGACAAAACAAGACAATTTCAAGAGCAGCTGCAGAGCGAGTTAACGTCGGTCAGACATGCTTTGCTTGACGAGTTGAAACAATCGAGCCAAAAATTTGCTAGCGAACTTGCTGAGTTATTGGAGCAAAGCTCGCCTTCAGAATGGTTAGATATTGCAGCAACCCAACTTAATCCTCAACAGTACCCAAACTTTCAAAGATTGGTAAAGCTTGAAGCCGCACTATGCCAAATTGATATAGGCCAATTTGGCTACTGCTGTGATTGCGAAACGCAACTAAACATGCACGATCTAATGGCCGATCCGACCATTCAACGATGTCACAGCTGCTGCCAAAAAGCCCATACCGATTAGAGATGAGATAAAAATACCAGCACGCTGGCGGGATGCAGCGCTACATTCTCCACCAAAGTGGATGCTTGCTCATCTGTCAGCTCTACTCGCGCTTGGAGCGTTATCAAAGCTTGTTTGTAAGACCAACCTTGGTAGTGCACGCCTAAGTCTATTTCCATTAGTGCCAATAGCATACGCTGAGTGCGCGGTATTAGCTTTAGCTCACATTGAGCCAAAGTAGCAGGCATATTAACGTAGTTATCGCGCCAATTGAGGCCTTCTATTTGCTGGCAATGCTGCATTAGAACTTGCAGTGCTGCAGGTTTATATAAATCAAACGACTCGCCCACAACGGGTTTATCATTATCTTTAGAAAGGGCTTGTTGTACTTTATTAAGCAATACATTGGGCGCTAAGGGTTCGCCGTAGTAGAAATTCAACTTACTTTGATACCACTCTTTGCCATTTGGTAATTGATATAACCCTATGCCACTTCTGGGCTTATATGCTCTTAAGTACTCCATCAGCAAGTTACCAGACGGCTGATTGAGTACATAACCTTTTAGTTTATCAAGCTCCACACGTGATAAATAGATATTGCTCTGTTTTGCAGATTCCAACGTTTGTATTAGCGTTTCAAACCAATTAGCTAGCGCCTCTTGTGAAACATTTTGTTGTAGCGCAACATCAAGCACATTCACATGTGTAGGCCAAGGAAGATATCGCTCTGGATAGCGTTGCTGAATCTTTAGGTAGTTTATCTCGTCGCGCTGCGACTTGGTAAGAGTGCGCTCATCTATGCGTTGATAGATAACGTGCCTTCTTTTCAGGTAGCTCTCTGAGAATGGAAAAATCGGATTGTGTTCAATTGACTGCGTTGGTATGAGCAAGCTATTTAATAACTGAATCTCTTGCTTTGCGGCGTGATAATTAAGCTTGGAAGTATTCTTTTCACAACCAGCAAGGTGTATTGCAATGACTGCACTTGTCAGCAGTCGCAGTGTATTACAAATCATATTTGGCATAGCAATTTAAGGTAATTTGGGTAATAAAAAAGCCCCTTGCGGGGCTTCTTCTTTAGATCTTAACGCCGTTGCGTTGTGCTTTGTCCTTAATGAACGTTGCCCAACCTCTTGCAAACTTACGTGTTCTTGGATCTTCTTGTGCTTTAACGATTGCTTGATATACTTGCTTATATTTTGCTTGATATAAGTACGCTTCAGCAAGGTCAGAATACGTGCTTCCTTCCTTATCCGTACCAAGTTCAAGCGCTTTATTCAAACGCTCAACCGCTGCACTAAACTTCTGCTCAGTTAACAGTAAGCTACCCGCTTTTCTATAAAGCTCAGCGTCGTTGTCAAACTTTGCTGCTTCTTCATAATACTTAGCTGCATCAACTAAGTTTTTAGCTTGGTGATGATAGCTCGCTATCGCTGATACATTACGCTTATTACGCTCAACTTTACCTTCTTTAACCGCTTTTTCAAATACCACAGCGGCCTTGTTAGGAATATCGTTAAGCGAGTAATAGCTGCTTAGAATCTTATAGTGGTTTTCTTTATCAAAGTAGCCCTTGTTATATGCTACTTCCATTACAGTTTGACCTTTTGAATATTCTTCAATCTGCATGTAGAAAGAACCCAACTGAGTCCACATTTTTGGATCTTCTGGGAACAATTTCACTAATGTTTCAGCAACTTTTACTGCGTCTTTGTATCTTTTAAGCTCAAAGAAAGCACCGATTTTAAGCATATGGTATTGCTTGTTTGGTTCTTCTTCTAGCTTAATCGCCTTGTTAGCAGGTTCTTCAACTTTAGCGTATTGCTTTAACTCATAATAACCCTGAGCGATACGTGCATATACTTTTGAATCTTCTTCACCAGTGAAGTCCATCCAATCTTTGTATGTTTTAATCGCTTCTTGGAATTTACTCGTTCCAGCATACAAGTCACCTAGCAACTTGTATAAGTCTGCTTGGTCTTTAAAGTTGAGCGCATCAGGAGCAATGGCTAAGCGAATATACTTAATCGCATCATCATACTGCTCTTTTTGTGCATACATGTTACCGAGGTAACGGTTAACCGTTGCTTTGTCAAAATCATCAGACGGTTCAAGTTCTCTAAGCAAAGCAATTGCTTCGTCGATCTTGTCTTCGTTGTACAGGTCAAAAGCTTTTACTACTTTCTTACCCGTACGTTCGCCCATGATTTTAGTTTTGGCGTTTTTACGTTCCTCAATCTTTGCATAATCAGGCGCAGCGACAACAGCAGTGCTGTAAACAGTGCCTGATAAAGACATAAGTAGCGCAAGAGCTGTAGCTTTCTTAAATTGCGTCATTTCTTGCCTCCTTAACCTTGATTGAGTTTAAAGTCTAGTTGAACCGTGATCCCAGGTTGCTTCTGAGGTTTCCCATCAACAATCTTTGGACGATATTTCCACTTACGTAATGCACGGATGGCTTCACGGTTGAAAATACGCTTTGGTTCAGCGTCAATAACTTCTACGTCTTCAACACCACCTAGCTCATTGATGGTAAATGAAAGTTGTACCCAACCTTCTTTACCGTCACGTGCTGCTTGAACCGGATACTTTGGCTCAATACGTACGATTGGTGTTGCGTCGCCGTCGCGACCGAACTCACCAGGGCCACTCAACCCGCCTGATGTACCCCCTAGGTCGATGCTTGGCATGTTAAAGCCAATTGCACCAGCCGCAGGGTTAGCAGTTTCTGGTTGAGGCGGCTGCGGTTTAGGCGGCTGCTTCGGTGGAGGTGGCGGTGGAGGCGGAACACGTTTCCGCTCCTGCACCTCAGATTCAGGTGGATTCGTCAAAATTTCGACCACTATCTGTTCTTTTTTCTCATCAGCCCTATCAGCTCCGCCGGAGATTAGGTATGACATGAAAAAGAATAAGCCGAAAGTAACTGCCCCACCTGCAATCAGTGAAAACAGAAAACGAATCATTACTTAGCTCCAGCTATTGAAATCTTCAGGCCGTCATCAGTTGCCTTGATTTGGTCCATTACTTTAACAACCACACCGTGCTTAGCACCTTTATCCGCTTGGATAATTACGGTCTCAGTCGGTTGTTCTGCAAGGATACTTTCAAGGTTAGCACTAACACGCTCAACATCTACTTGACGCTTATCCATCCAAATTTCACCATTCTCACGAATAGCAATAAAGACGTTCGCATTTTTAGTTTGTTGAGCTTGAGCAGCCTTTGGCTTCTTAACTTCAATACCAGCTTCTTTTACGAAAGAAGTGGTAACAATGAAGAAGATTAGCATGATGAATACGATGTCAAGCATCGGTGTCATATCTACTGCTGCATCTTCCTCTTCACGAAAACGTTGTTTACGTGCCATATTTATATCTCTCTCTAGTGATGTGGCAAGCTGTCAATCAGCTGTTCTTTAGCCATTTTCGCTCTAGCTTCCAAGCGAGTGCTGAAGAATACACCTGACAGTGCCGCAACCATTCCTGCCATTGTTGGTATCGTTGCCATTGAGATGCCTGATGCCATCAAACGTGCATTACCAGTACCTTGCGTAGCCATGGTTTCGAAAACCGAAATCATACCTGTTACTGTACCTAGTAAGCCGATTAGTGGACACATTGCAACCAATGTTTTGATAATCAACATACGCTCATCTAATTTCTCAGACGCTTCAGAAATCCATGCATCGCGGATTCTGTGTGCGTACCAAGACGTGGTGTCTTGGCGGGCGTCCCACTTAGCTACAATATCCGCTTTCATTTTTGGATATTCAGCTAGTAGGAACCAATAGCGCTCAATCATTAAAACCCACATAATAAAGAGTGCTATCGCGACCACGTATAAAACCTGGCCGCCTGTGCCAACAAAATCCCTGATAGATTCCCAGGTCTCCATCAGGACTAGCATTAGGCTTTCTCCTTCTCCGCGTGTGCAGCAACGATGCCTGCACTTTGCTCGTCAAGGATATGTAGAACAGCTTTACTACGACCTGAAACGATAGCGTGTAATAGGATTAGAGGTAGAGCAGCAATCAGACCTAGAGCTGTAGTTACTAGCGCTAGAGAGATGTTACCTGCCATGATCTTCGGATCACCAGTACCAAATAGCGTGATTGATTCGAAGGTTAAGATCATACCAACAACCGTACCTAGTAGACCTAGTAGCGGTGCAATAGCAGCTAAGATCTTGATGATGTTGATACCAGCTTCAATGCGTGGCGTTTCACGTAGAATCGCTTCATCAAGTTTAAGCTCTAGGTTTTCAACGTCTTGGTTCTTGTTGTCATGGTAAACTTTCAAGATACGACCAAGTGGGTTGTTTGTGTTTGGCGTGTTGATGTTTTTGATTTGCGCCTTGATTTTCGAACCAACCATCATTAGGTCTAGGAAACGAACAAGTGCTAGCAACGCACCTACTGCTAATAATGCAGTGATGATGTAACCAACCGTGTCACCTTGGTGCCAACGTTCTTCAACCGTTGCACGCTGCGTGTTTAGACGCAAGATTGAACCACGAGTTGGGTCAACGTAAAACTTAGTGTAAGAACCAGCAGATGTGCCAAGTAGCGAATCAACAGTGTCTAACACGTAACCATCAGGTTGTTTACCTAATGGAGTGATTGCTTTGTTAGCTGCATCATAAAGTACATAACCGTCTTTAGTAACTAAGTTGAAGTTACCTACACGAGTTACCTGCTTAACGTTGATTTCACCGCTAAGTTCAGCAACTTGAGCTTCAAAAGTTGATACTTTTGCAGACTCAGTCATTTCAGTTTGGAAAGCAATCCAAAGCTCTTCTAGTTCGCGAGTAGTTGGTAGTTCTTTTGCAGCTGCAAGAGAACGAAGTACTTCAGCGCGTCCTGGTTTTTCAGCAGATACTAGTGATGCTTCGATTGAACCGATAGCTTCAGCAGCTGAACGACGTACAACACCGAACATCTCACCTAAAGTACCTGTAGCGTTTGCTAACTCAACTTCTTTTTCAGCAAGTGTGATTTCGTTTTGCTTGAACTCTTTGTTCAAACGATCACCACGAGCTTTTTCAGCTGCTAAGTCGCTTTTCGCTTTGTTAAGAAGCGATTGTTGGTTTGCGCGAGAAGATAAGAATTCTTGCTCACGTTGCTTGTTGATTTTACCTTCAGAAATACGGTTTTGTTTTACTTCTTGTAGGATTTTATCAAGAGCTTCTGTATTTGCGTGTGCATTTAGCGCGGCACCTGCAGAAACAGATAGTGCAGCGGCTACTGCAAAGCCTTTAAATAGTTTCTTCATTTTCACTTACTCCGCGCCAAAGATTGGTAATGCAACTAGATCTGGGGCAGCCTGACCACGTGCGATACGGATCATGTCTTTTACAGGCTTAAGGTATTCTTCACCTAGCTCATCCCACTGTTTAGCAGTATTGTTCCAAACCCATGCGTGCTTTAAGTCAAAAGACTGAGCAACATAAGCTACGCGGCCAAGGCGTGCGAAATCAACGTTGATGTTTTTGCCGCCAATTTCAAGTGAACCTTGAGAAGCAGCCATTACTGAGCTGTAATCAGTTTCAATAGTGTAAGCTTCAAGCACTTGACGGAATTTTTCCGAAGTAGTTACTTTAGAATTCGAAAGTAGTTCACGTAATTTTTCAACGCGACCCATACGTGTTTCTGTATCAAACGGAACGTCCGCTTTGATGAATTGCTCAAGCGTATCGATCATGCGATACATCAAAGGCACAACGTCCTGTTTTGTCTTTTCAATAGTTCCGATCTGACGATCAAAAGATTCGATGCCAGCTCTTTGGTCAGCGACCAAACGGGCAACGTGGTCGTTATAAACTTTTAGCAGTTCAGTTTCGTCAACAACACTGCGGTATTCGCCGATCATTTCCTGCGTCTGACCGAAGATATTGTCGATCTTTTCTTGAGACTTTTTAGCAGCCATTTGAGTTTGTTGACCTACTTTTTGTACGTCGTTCAAAGGATCTGCAATCACATTGCTGCTTGCAAATGCTGTTGCGCCTAGAAGCGCAGTAGCTACAAGACTCTTTCTGATTTTAACAGACATAGTTCCCAACCAATTAAGTAATGTTACTTTTATAATTTTATCACCCCCTACTAGGGAGCAACCCTGATATCTTTTAACAGATATCAACTGTCCAATAATGCTAAATGCAAGTCGTCGTGTCAACTTCACTCGCAAAACAAATTTTCCAGCTTTAAAAAAATAAACTCGATATAAAACAAAAAATTAACATGATATTTTTTAAGCCCCTCCTATAACCATTGATAATAAAGCAGTTACATCACAATATTTACATTTGATTACAACTAAGGTTTGCTTTGTGATCTCTTCTTTAATTTCGCTGCGAGCCGTTATAAACCTTTGAATATTATAAACAATAAAGTTTATAACTAAAAAATCATTGCCATTTTTGCATCATTTTAAGATTTTTAGCTAATTGTCTACATTTCAACCGCTTATTTAATTAGCTCTGAAATTACTTTATTAAGTGTAGTCAAAAATTGCGCAACGTGAATACCATCTAACAATGCATGATGTACTTCTATGTTGAGTGGTATCAGGCCGCTGTCCTTTTGATACTGTCCAAATACAAACTTTGGAATACCCGCGCATGCTGACGTGTTGGTCGTTGCATGCTCGAAGCTGCTGAAATTAAACCAGGGTAAAATAGAGACATGAATTTGCGCCACACTAGTTTCTCGTAGCGTAAACTGCTCATCCAATAGGGTCTTATTTAAAAACTGCTGTTTTTGTTTTGCAGCATGAGCCGCAAACTCGCTGATGTCTCGCTGCAACATCAAGGGGATAAAACGAAACGTATCATCTTCTTTCAAAAAGACGGTACTTGCTATCAGCTCGTCTACTTCAACAGGAAGTTCGTCAACAATTCTATAGCGCATCGGCTTGTAACCGTTTACAGCTTTGAGTAAACAATACAGATAACAATCAGTAAAAGAGTATTGCTTTGATTTGGCGTATTGATACAACAACGATAAATCAAGGTTGGTAGTAATATTAAACTGTGGTTTATCAAACCCTTTGAAAAAATAAAAGTGCTGAGCGCGTGGCCAAGTGTCTAGGTTGATCTTTTTCATACTACAACATACATCAAAAAAGGGTATGCAGAGCATACCCTTTTCAAGCGTTTGATTCGAACAATATTGAGCTTACAAGCCCTGAGCGATGATCTCTTGCGCAAGTTCATCTGCGATGATGTGCGTCGATTTCTGCTCACTTTCAGAACGTGCGAAGATTTCCGTCAAGGTATCGTAAATACCCTCTACGTGCTTAGTTGCATCTTCTTTGTTATATCCTTCAGGCTTGGTTTCATAGTATACGTTTATGATACCACCTGCATTGATCACATAATCAGGCGCATACAGTACACCTTTCTCACGTAATATTTCACCATGACGTGATTCAGCCAACTGGTTATTAGCGCAACCAGCAATAATCGTTGCTTTAATACGTGGAATTGTATTGTCGTTGATAGTTGCACCTAACGCACATGGCGCATACACATCGACGTCTAAGTCGTAGATTTCGTCAATGCCTACAGCAGTCGCACCAAATTCTGACACCACTCTATCTATTGAGTCTTGGTTAATGTCAGTCACAAATAGTTGCGCACCCGCTTCATGTAAATACTTACACAAGCTATAGGCTACTGCACCTAGCCCCTGAACAGCGACTTTGACGCCCGCCAGTTCTTGATGACCATGCTTATGTTGGTAAGCCGCTTTAATTCCTAAAAACGTCCCTAGCGCTGTGAAAGGCGACGGATTACCACTTTTACCTTCTAAGCCAAGTACATAATTGGTTTCTTTATGCATCATCATTACATCACCTGTGGTGATGTTCACATCTTCAGCAGAGTAATAGCTTCCACCTAAGCGCTCTAAGTGCTTACCAAATGCTCTGAACAGTGCTTCAGACTTTATGGCTTTCGCATCACCGATGATCACTGACTTACCGCCACCAAATGGCAAACGAGCCACTGCATTTTTGTAGGTCATTCCCTTTGATAAACGCAGCACATCGTAAACTGCATCTTCGTCTTTCGCATAGTTCCATAAACGACAGCCGCCTACCGCTGGACCTAACTTAGTACTATGTACTGCGATGATGGCTCTTAAACCCGACGCTTCGTCGGCACAAAATACCACTTGTTCATGATTATCAAATTCAACTTGGTTAAATACAGCCACTTTTAGTTCTCCGATAATGTCTCACCTTGAAGGTGTTGATAGCGCTGAAATTGGCAAAACTCTAACACTAACTTAGCGCACACGCCAGAAAATGAGATGATCATCCTACTAATTACAATTAATTTGAATAATGTAGTTAAATATATTTCAAATCTGAAATATACAGCCCCAATATTACTGGGTTTTCGATTTATTTAGCTAATAAATTTCAATATACCGCAAGGGATGTTTACGTAAACGTAAAGCACCAACCGGATGTACAGTTATAGTTACAAAAAAAGCCGTATGATTGACCATCATACGGCTTTGTCTACTCAATGAGAGTGAAATTACTTCAGCTTGGCGTCGAGCTCTTCAATCTTTGCCTTCCAGATCGCAGGTCCCTGCTCATGGGCATTGGCACCCGTGCTATCTACCGCCACGGTTACTGGCATATCTTCAACTTCAAATTCATAAATTGCTTCCATACCCAAGTCTTCAAATGCAACAACGCGCGCTTTTTTGATTGCTTTTGCAACTAAATACGCAGCTCCACCGACCGCCATTAGGTAAATAGATTTATTGTTCTTAATTGACTCAACTGTTGCAGGACCACGCTCGGCTTTACCGATCATGCCAACAATACCGGTGTTTTCCAGCATCATATCAGTAAATTTATCCATACGAGTCGCTGTTGTCGGACCAGCTGGACCTACCGCTTCGTTGCCGACAGCATCAACAGGACCTACGTAGTAAATAAATTTGTTCTCAAAATCGACACCCTCTGGTAAACCTTCACCCGAGTTGATCATATCTTGCAAACGCTTATGCGCTGCATCACGACCCGTTAAGATTTTTCCTGACAATAGAACGGTTTCACCCATTTTCCAATCTTGAGTATCCGCTTTGGTCAGCGTATCTAAGTTCACACGACGGGTATCTTCACCCACTTCCCATGTAACCTCAGGCCAATCTTCTAATTTAGGCGCCTTTAGGTCAGCTGGACCTGAACCGTCCAAGGTAAAGTGCACGTGGCGTGTTGCAGCACAGTTCGGGATCATTACCACTGGCTTAGATGCCGCATGTGTTGGTGCTGTCTTAATTTTAACATCTACAACAGTGGTCAAACCGCCTAAGCCCTGTGCACCTATACCTAATTTATTGGCACGTTCAAAGATCTCTAGACGTAGTTTTTCTTCAGCGGTTTCTGCGCCTCGTTCAATCAGCTCGTGAATATCAACAGGGTCCATCAGTGATTCTTTCGCTAGCACTGCCGCCTTTTCTGCCGTGCCGCCAATGCCTATTCCTAGCATACCAGGAGGACACCAACCCGCTCCCATCAATGGCAAGGTTTTTTCAACCCATGCAGCTACATCGTCAGATGGGTTAAGCATCACCATTTTCGTTTTGTTCTCTGAGCCGCCACCTTTTGCCGCAATCATCACTTCAACTTCTGCGCCCGGCACCATATCAATGTGTACCACAGAAGGAGTATTGTCTTTAGTATTTTTTCGGCTTCCCGCTGGGTCGGCAACAATTGAGGCTCGTAGCGGGTTATCGGGATTCAAATATGCGCGACGTGTACCTTCGTCTACCATTTGTTGAACCGTTAGATCTGTCTTATCCCACTTAACATCCATACCAACTTTTACAAAACAGGTAACAATGCCCGTGTCTTGACAAAGCGGGCGCTTACCTTCAGCTGACATACGCGAGTTAATTAGAATTTGTGCAATAGCATCTTTGGCCGCTTTGCTTTGTTCTTTGTGATAAGCTTTTTCCAAAGCTTGTACAAAGTCCAGAGGGTGATAAAAAGAGATATATTGCAAAGCATCTTCAATACTGTCGATGAAGTCTTGCTGACGGATCATACTCATGACGGTTCCTTAGTTTGTGTTATTAAACGTCTTGGTTAATAACTTAATACATCTAAAAATAGTGAACTTTTATGTGAGTCACTAAGCCACTATAGAAAAATAGATAAGTATGATAACCTCCCCGCCCGTTTCGGGCTAGTTTTCAGGTTCAAGTAAATGCTAAATGACCAAATCAATTGTAAAAAGTTAACTCTAAATCTTTCAACTGACGCCGTTTTTGAGCACTTTGCACACCTTCCCCATGCGATATTACTAGATTCTAGTAATGCCGAGCACGTAAATAGTCGCTTTGATATCATCAGTATCAACCCTAAACACCTGTTAGAAGCAAAAGCTGGTGACATCTATCTAGATGGTCTATTGCAAACACAAAGCTGCTTTGCAATTATGAAAGAAAAGCTGGGCGCTTTATGTCACGAAAAAGCGCCTTTTGATTTACCGTTTTGCGGTGGTTGGTTGGGTTATTTTGGCTACGATTTAGGACGCTATATTGAACAACTTCCAACTCAGGCAACTCAAGATATCGCACTTGCGGATATGAGTATTGGCCTATATTTGGATGCGCTTATTTTCGACAACCAAAACCGTCAATGGTATTACGTCTCTCAGCCAAAAGTGGATAATGCTTGCGACTATCTTGCTAGAGTGGCTGAAAAATCACCTACATATCGGACATTTACGCTGACGTCCAAATGGTGCTCAAATATGACCCAAGCACAATACAACGGCCAATTTGAGAAAATTCAAGAATACTTGCTCAGTGGCGACTGTTATCAAATTAATCTCGCCCAAAGATTTAGCGCCAAGTTTAGTGGCGAGCCATGGCTTGCGTATAAGAAACTACGCGCACATAACAAAGCTCCTTTTTCTGCATATATGAATATTGGCGCTGGCGCTATATTGTCAGTTTCCCCAGAACGTTTTTTGCTCGTTAATGAGCAGCAAGTTGAAACGAAACCGATCAAAGGCACCTTGCCCCGTCTGGCTGACCCCATTGAAGATAAACAGCAAGCTCAGCGTCTGGCGACAAGTAGCAAAGACCGAGCAGAAAATGTCATGATCGTAGACCTGCTTCGCAACGACTTAGGGAAAGTGGCCAAACCGGGTTCAGTACAGGTGCCCAGTCTGTTTGCGATTGAAAGCTTTCCTGCGGTACATCATCTAGTGAGTACCGTGACCAGCGAGCTGGCCGCTGGTAAGTGCGCGGTTGATCAACTAGAGGCCGCTTTCCCCGGTGGCTCTATCACTGGTGCGCCTAAAATAAGGGCTATGGAAATCATAGAAGAACTAGAGCCACATAGACGAAGCGTGTATTGTGGTTCAATAGGATATTTAAGTGCCTGCGGTAGAATGGATACTTCAATTACAATCCGTACACTGGTATGTTGTGATGAACAAATTCACTGTTGGGCTGGAGGCGGAATTGTTGCTGACTCCCAAGCCAATCTTGAATATCAGGAAACCTATCATAAAGTGAATAAGATCTTACCTATTTTAGATAATTGAGAACATGGCCCGTGACACTAGACGAAGTTATTACCCGCTTTTATACCAGCTCTGTACAATATGAAGAGCCTCGTATCGTCGCCCGTCAATCAGTAAAAGCCAGTGCCGTCCTCCTCCCCTTGACCGAAGAAAATGGACTGGCTGCATTGCTGCTGTGTAAGCGGTCTGCGTATCTGAAGCACCACCCTTCTCAACTGTGCTTTCCTGGGGGGAAGGCCGAACCTCATGACGTAAGCTTACAAATGACCGCAATACGCGAAACTCAAGAAGAACTTGGTATTGCTGCGCACCATATCACTCCTATTGGCACACTTAACAAGCACATCACATTAACTGGATTTAACATCTTCCCCGTTGTTGCTACATTGTCACCTCATGCACAGTGGCATACCGACAGTGCCGAAGTTGAAAAAGCATTCACTATCACTATCAATGACTTGGCTAACCCAGAAAACTGGCAAACTTACTCGCTGCAACTGGCAGGTAAAACACGACAACTTCCAGGTTATATCACTCCTCACGGCTTGCTTTGGGGAGCAACTGCAAGCTTAGTCAAAAACTTTATAACTTTGCTAAAATAGGCATAGTAATTTCATAGCACAACGGGTTACAAGGGCGCGTTTTAACGTTATGATGTGCGCCCGTTCAAAGGCAATGTTGAGTAAAAAATATGATTAGTGCATTCGATATGTTTAGTATCGGTATTGGCCCTTCTTCCTCTCATACCGTCGGTCCAATGCGCGCATCGCGATTGTTTGTAAAAGACCTACAAGATAAAGACTTATTGACACAAACAACCGAAGTCAAAGTAGAACTGTTTGGTTCATTAGGGCAAACCGGTATTGGTCACGGCTCTGGAAAAGCTGTAATTTTAGGGTTAGCGGGCCATGATCCTGAAACCATTGATGCCGATGCGGTCCCAGATATCCTAGAAAAAATCGAACAAGAGCAAGTTATCTATCTGGATCAGAGCCATAAAGTTAAATTTCCAAAGCAAGGCGCGATTGTTTTTCACCGCAGAAAGACCCTACCAAAACATTCTAACGCGATGGAAATCGTTGCCCTTAACGGCAAAGACAAAATTCACAGCCAGATTTACTACTCAATAGGTGGTGGCTTTATCGTCACTGATGAACAGTTTGAGCAAGAAAAGCAAGCCGCATTAGACATTCGCGAGCAAAACCCTGCCCCTTACCCCTTTGACACCGCGGAGCAATTGCTTGGTTTATGTAAAGAGTCGGGGTTGAGCGTTTCTTCGTTGATGATGGCGAATGAAAAAACACTTCGTCCAATGGCGGAGATTAAAGCCGAGTTATTCAATATTTGGCAGGTAATGAAGGCCTGTATAGAAAGAGGTATGCGCACGGAAGGAATCTTACCCGGTGGTCTAAAAGTAAAACGCCGAGCTCCCAGCTTGTATTTAAAGTTAAACGTTGAAAATAACAACGATCCGCTACGCGCAATGGATTGGGTCGATTTATTCGCTTTGGCAGTGAACGAAGAAAATGCAGCGGGTGGTCGAGTGGTCACAGCGCCAACAAATGGCGCGGCAGGCATTTTGCCAGCCGTCCTCATGTACTACAACACCTTTATTAGAGAAGTTGATGAAGAAATCGCCACCCGTTACCTACTAACTGCGGCTGCGATTGGTATTCTATACAAGAAGAACGCGTCGATTTCAGGTGCCGAAGTTGGCTGCCAAGGTGAAGTGGGTGTAGCGTGTTCCATGGCCGCGGGTGCACTAACTGAGATCATGGGTGGTAACGTATTACATGTTGAAAACGCGGCTGAAATCGGTATGGAGCACAATTTAGGCCTAACCTGTGACCCTGTCGGTGGTCTAGTACAAGTACCTTGCATTGAACGCAATGCCATGGGCGCAGTAAAAGCCATTAACGCATCACGTCTTGCCATGCGTGGTACGGGCGAGCAAAAAGTATCACTCGATAAAGTGATCAAAACCATGCTCGATACGGGTAATGATATGAAGACCAAATACAAAGAAACCGCCCGAGGTGGTTTAGCCGTTAACATTATCGAGTGTTAATTGACTCTTTGATTTCACTTTTAATGAGCTTATCCAAACAACCTTTAGTCGGTATGATAAGCTCACTTTTCTACCCTCAGTATGCAAACAGCCAACACCGCGTTGCTGTTTATCCGAGCGACACACCTGATTTTTAAGTTTAACTTGCTGCCTTTTTAGCTGAATATGACAGTGTATTCCTGAACATATATGCCGCAACACAGCCACTAATAAAACCAAATAAATGACTCGATGCGCTGGTACTTTCATCAAATGAGAACAAGGTACCCACTAAGCTAATTTGAAAGTACTGAGTGATGGCGAACAAAGCCAGCGCAATGATAAAACTCAATAAGTTACGTCTAAAAATCGCACTGCCCATGATAAAGCCAAAATAGCCCATCACAATACCCGACGCGCCAATGTGAATTGCATAGCTGGCGAATAGCCAAACGAGTAAGCCGGTGAGCACGAATATCACCACCGTAGAACGCTTAAAGCATGGTAACTGACTTGCTAAGTAACCGCTGATCAACAAACCGAATGTATTGCCTATGAGGTGCTGCCAATCACCATGGATGAATGGATAAGTCACAATGCCATACAATCGAGTGCTATCCCATGGTACAAGCCCAAATTGGCTAAATCCGATACCTGTGATACTAGCTAATACGTGCACACTCCACATAACCACCAACATTGCAACAACCAGTTTGAAGTTGCCTAAAGAGAACTGCTTTGTCATAGCCACCCTTAAAGTTTTAGCAGCCTTATTTTATGCATACCATTGAGACGATTACCAGATATCTGTGTTTGGCACAAAATAAAAAGCCGGGCATCACAGCCCGGCTTTTAAGTTATAAACTTGCACTCAGTTAGATATATTCAACTTCGATGATTTCATACTCTACCGTACCATTCGGTGTTTTAATGTTAGCTGTGTCATCTAACTCTTTACCGATTAAACCACGCGCAATTGGTGAATTAACCGAGATAAGGTTATTTTTGATATCAGCTTCATCATCGCCCACAATGCGGTATTTAACTTCTTCATCGGTTTCAACATTACAGATAGTCACAGTAGCACCAAAAATAACTTTACCGTTATTTTCGATTTTCGTGACATCAATCACCTGAGAAGTTGAAAGCTTCGCTTCAATTTCTTGAATACGGCCTTCACAAAAACCTTGCTGCTCACGCGCTGCGTGATATTCAGCATTTTCTTTTAAGTCTCCGTGTTCGCGGGCGTCCGCGATATCGGCAACAATTTTTGGACGAACCACCGATTTTAAATGGTTAAGTTCTTCGCGAAGCAATTGCTCGCCTCGCACTGTCATCGGAATTGATTGCATAAGTATCTCACTTAATACCAGGGCCTTTAAACCCTGGTTTAGTCCTTAGTTCAATCGTTGGTGTAGCTCTTGTACAGAATTTACCGTGTTTCTGTCGTCTGCTGCGTGTGCAGAGCAGTTAGCAAATGCTGCATTAAGCGTGGTGGTGTAATTTGTCTTATGTTGCAATGCACCACGACGTAACACCTTCGAGTCTTCGATCGCTTGGGACCTTCAGTGGTATTTACTATGTAGCTATACTCACCATTTTTGATTCTATCAAGAATGTGAGGGCGACCTTCATATACCTTGTTCACGCGACGTACTTCAATGCCTGCTTCTTCTAAGGCTTTGGCTGTACCGTTGGTTGCGTCTAGCTCAAAACCAATTTCTTTCATGATTTTAGCAAGCTCAACAACACGTGACTTGTCGCTGTTACGCACAGATAGTAGCGCGCGGCCACCGCGTGGTAAAGCATTACCAGCACCTAATTGTGCTTTTGCAAACGCTTCGGCGAAGTTTTCACCAACACCCATTACTTCACCCGTCGAACGCATCTCTGGGCCTCGTAGTGGGTCAACACCTTGGAACTTGGCAAACGGTAGCACCACTTCTTTTACACTGTAATAAGGAGGGATAACTTCGCTTGTCACGCCTTGGCTAACGAGTGATTGACCCGCCATACAACGTGCCGCAACTTTTGCTAGGGCAACGCCTGTCGCTTTAGATACAAATGGTACTGTTCGTGCTGCACGTGGGTTCACTTCAATGAGGTAAACTTGACCATCTTTTACCGCAAACTGTGTGTTCATCAAGCCTACAACGCCAAGTTCAAGTGCCATATCAGTCACTTGCTTGCGCATTACATCCTGAATTTCTTGCGATAATGTGTGAGCTGGTAGCGAACATGCTGAGTCACCAGAGTGAACACCCGCCTGTTCGATGTGCTCCATGATACCACCGATGATCACTTGCTCACCGTCACAGATAGCATCCACGTCGACTTCGATTGCATCGTCAAGGAAACGGTCTAACAGCACAGGTGCCTCGTTTGATGCAGATACCGCTTCAGTCATATAACGACGTAAATCATCTTCGTCGTATACGATTTCCATTGCGCGACCACCCAGTACGTATGATGGACGAACAACAAGTGGGAAGCCAATTTCCTGAGATTTAGCGACCGCTTCTTCAAGTGAAGTTACCGTCGCGTTATCAGGCTGAAGAAGATTCAAACGCTCGACAAGCTGCTGGAAACGCTCACGGTCTTCCGCACGGTCAATTGCATCCGGTGAAGTACCAATGATTGGAACACCGTTCGCCTCAAGTGCGCGAGCTAGCTTAAGTGGCGTTTGACCACCGTACTGTACAATCACCCCTTTTGGCTTTTCTACACGTACGATTTCGAGTACGTCTTCCAGTGTGATTGGTTCGAAGAACAAGCGATCTGAGGTATCGTAATCTGTAGATACAGTCTCAGGGTTACAGTTAACCATGATAGTTTCATAACCATCTTCACGCATCGCAAGCGCCGCGTGTACGCAGCAGTAGTCAAACTCAATACCTTGGCCGATACGGTTTGGACCGCCACCGATAACCATGATTTTGTCTTTATCTGATGGGTTCGCTTCACACTCTTCATCGTAAGTCGAATACATGTAAGCGGTATCAGAGCTAAATTCTGCGGCACAGGTATCAACACGCTTATAGACTGGCACGATATCTAGCTGGTGACGCTTTTTACGGATTTCACCTTCAGACACACCTGCGATTTCTGCGATACGTGCATCAGCAAAACCTTTACGCTTTAAGCGACGCAGGAAGTCTTTGTTCAGACCAGCCATACCCACTTCAGCAATTGTTGTTTCATCTTTGATGATGTCTTCGATTTGTACTAAGTACCAAGGGTCAATCTTAGTTAATTCAAAGACATCTTCAACGCTCATGCCGTGACGCATTGCGTCAGCAACGTACCAAATACGCTCGGCACCTGGCTCGCGTAGTTCACGAATAATGGTTTCTTTTGCTTTTGGGTCATCCAGCGCAACGATTGGGTTGAAACCCGTTGCGCCAACTTCCAAACCACGTAACGCTTTGTGCAATGATTCTTGTTGGTTACGACCAATCGCCATCACTTCACCCACTGACTTCATCTGAGTCGTCAAGCGGTCATTCGCACCAGCAAACTTTTCAAAGTTAAAACGTGGGATCTTAGTAACAACGTAGTCAATCGAAGGTTCAAACGATGCAGGTGTCGCGCCGCCCGTAATGTCGTTTTGTAACTCGTCTAGTGTGTAACCAACCGCAAGCTTGGCTGCAATTTTAGCGATAGGGAAACCAGTCGCTTTAGACGCAAGCGCCGAAGAGCGAGATACACGTGGGTTCATCTCGATGATAACCATACGACCGTCAACTGGGTTAACACCAAACTGAACGTTTGAACCACCGGTTTCAACACCGATTTCACGCAATACCGCCATCGAAGCATTACGCATGATTTGGTATTCTTTATCCGTCAGGGTTTGCGCTGGTGCAACGGTGATTGAGTCACCGGTGTGAACACCCATTGGGTCAAAGTTTTCGATTGAACAAACGATGATACAGTTGTCGTTCTTGTCGCGAACCACTTCCATTTCATACTCTTTCCAACCGATTAAGCTTTCATCAATCAAAAGCTCGCTTGTTGGAGATAAGTCTAACCCGCGAGTACAGATTTCATCGAATTCTTCTTGGTTGTATGCAACACCACCACCGGTACCGCCCATGGTGAATGACGGACGAATTATACATGGGAAGCCAATGCGAGATAAAACATCATGCGCTTCTTCCATTGAGTGTGCGATTTCTGCACGCGGACACTCAAGGCCGATATTTTTCATCGCCGCATCAAAACGCTCACGGTTCTCTGCTTTGTCGATGGCATCAGCTGTAGCACCAATCAACTCAACACCATGCTTGGCCAACACACCGTGCTTGTCTAAATCAAGCGCACAGTTTAGTGCAGTTTGACCGCCCATGGTTGGCAATACCGCGTCCGGCTTTTCTTTTTCAATGATTTTTTCTACCACTTCCCAATGGATTGGCTCGATATATGTCGCATCGGCCATTTCAGGGTCTGTCATGATAGTTGCTGGGTTTGAGTTTACGAGAATAACTCGATAGCCTTCTTCTCTTAGCGCTTTACAAGCTTGTGCACCTGAGTAGTCGAACTCACACGCCTGACCAATAACGATTGGGCCTGCGCCTAAGATAAGAATGCTTTTTATATCAGTACGTTTTGGCATTGTTACTCCGCTCTCTTAAGCTTTATGGGCTTGCATTAGGTCAATGAAATGGTCAAACAACGGTGCCGCATCATGCGGGCCAGGGCTGGCTTCAGGGTGACCCTGGAAGCTAAATGCTGGCTTGTCTGTACGGTGAATACCTTGCAATGTACCATCAAACAACGATACGTGAGTGGCTCGTAATGTCTCAGGTAAGCTGGCTTCATCAGCGGCAAAGCCGTGGTTTTGCGCAGTGATCATTACCACATTACGGTCTAGGTCTTTAACTGGATGGTTACCACCGTGGTGGCCAAACTTCATTTTTACTGTTTTTGCACCCGAAGCAAGCGCCAGTAGTTGGTGACCTAAACAGATACCAAAAATAGGTGTGTTTGTTTCTAAAAATGCTTTAATCGCTTCAATGGCGTAAGTACATGGCTCAGGGTCGCCAGGGCCATTTGAAAGGAAGATACCGTCTGGATTTAGTGCCAACACGTCTGCAGCGGAGGTTTCTGCAGGCACTACGGTAAGTTTACAGCCGCGGTCAACTAACATGCGTAAGATGTTTTTCTTAACGCCGAAGTCATAAGCAACTACGTGAAATCTTTCTTGTTCTGCCGTAAGGGTCTTATAACCCTCGCCAAGTGTCCAGCTTGACTCTTTCCAAGTGTACTGCTCTTTAGTACACACTACTTTGGCTAAATCCATGCCCTTCAAACCTGGGAACGCTTTTGCTGCTTCTAGTGCTTGATTCTCATCAAGTGAGTCACCTGCAATGATACAGCCATTCTGTGCGCCCTTGTCACGTAAGATACGTGTCAATTTACGAGTGTCTATATCAGCAATTCCTAGAATATTTCGAGCTTTTAGATAGTCGCTTAACGATTGCTCGTTACGGAAATTACTGGCTAGCAAAGGCAAATCACGGATCACTAGGCCTTTCGCCCAGATCTGGTCCGCTTCTTCGTCTTCACTGTTAGTACCGGTATTACCGATGTGCGGGTAAGTCAGCGTTACGATTTGTTCCGCATAAGACGGGTCAGTCAAGATTTCTTGATAACCAGTCATAGACGTATTGAATACTACTTCACCGACTGACATACCGTCAGCACCGATAGCAGTACCGCGAAACACTGTGCCGTCTTCTAGGACTAACAGGGCGGATTTAGTCAAGTTAACCTCCTAATGGTAAAAAACGGGAGCAAGCTACAACGCTTTTCATCCCGTTCACAAAGCGCTTGGTAACACGCAGTTATTAATTTTTGGCAAATTCGTTATAGTCTACAGCAATTTCATAGATTCGTCTAACCCAAGCAACAAAAACATTAGAAATAGTGCTTTTTATAAAAAAAATTCACGAAAGCGCTAAAAAAGTATGTTTACTACTTCAATCCGAGCACATCTTGCATGTCATAAAGTCCATTTGGTTTATTTCTCAACCACTTCGCAGCCCTTACTGCACCAGACGCAAAGGTCAGACGAGATGTCGCTTTGTGAGTTAATTCAAGCCTTTCGCCCATAGTTGCGAAATAAGCCGTATGTTCACCTACTATATCTCCAGCTCTGAGCACCGAATAACCGATCTCATTTTGAGATTTGGCCTGCTCGACTGCTGTGCGGTCATATCGCGCTACTTGCTCATGATCCCACCCTTTTGCCTCAGCAATCGCTTCACCAATTGCCAGTGCCGTGCCAGACGGAGCATCTATTTTATTCCTGTGATGCGCTTCGAATATTTCAATATCCAGTTCATCTGCTAACTTAGTGGCAGCCGTTTTTACTAAATCCAATAATAAGGTCACACCCACGCTAAAGTTGCGAGCAAAAACAATTGGAATATGCTGTGCTGCGTCTTTCAACAACGCCATATCCTCAGCAGTTAAGCCGGTTGTGCCAATTACCATAGGCAATTTATTTGAGACAGCAAGCTGTAAATGGCGCTTCATACCTTCTGGTAAAGTAAAGTCGATAAGTACATTAGCACCAGTTTGCACCAGAAGTTCCTCGTCAGTGAAAACTAAAGTTTCTGGCGCACATGGCTGCTTACTACTGACCAAAGTACCCAGCAATTCTGAACCTGAACGCACCGCTGCGGCAGCAATATCAGTGTTACTTGCTTGAGTACACGCCTCTACTAACGCCAGACCCATACGGCCATTAGCACCAAAAATTCCAATTTTATCCATGTCTTAACTCGATCTGAAAAGGTTAGCTTATTGTTCTAGGCTATAGAGTTTATCAATTCTCTATGCCATAGTCAGTGAAAGAACAATAATAACAGAATACCGTAGACTTTGGACGTCTAAATGTATAAACTTCCAGCTTTCGCCGATTTACTTATTGCGGGCGTTTGAAGTTTAAATACAGCTAATAAAGGATCTCTGGCTGTGGTATTTAATTTTGGGGAGCACAATGCAGCCAAACACTCTACATGCGAAGCTATCGCTATTACCCTTACTTGTTTTTGTCGGGCTTTTCCTCGGCGCGGGGTTATACCTTCAATCCCAAGGGGTTGATTATGCGTTTTATCAGTTACCAGCACCCGTTGCTATCTTACCTGCGATAGTCGTCGCTTTCTTAATTAACAAAGGTAGTATTAATAACAGTGTCGAAACGTTTATAAAGGGCGCGGGACACAACAACATTATCACCATGTGTTTGATTTACCTACTCGCAGGAGCCTTTTCTGCCGTAGCGGGTGCAACGGGTGGTGTTGATGCCGTAGTCAATGCGGGGTTATCATTTATTCCAGCATCATTCTTACTGCCTGGTTTATTTTTAATCTCAGCAGTTGTGTCAACCGCAATGGGAACCTCAATGGGAACCATAGGTGCGATTGGGCCGATTGCCTATGCGGTGTCGTTGAAAACGGGTATTGATCCAGCCCTTATGGCCGGTACCATAGTCTCTGGTGCTATGTTTGGCGACAACCTATCGATTATCTCAGACACCACCATTGCCGCTACACGCACCCAAGGCTGTGAAATGAAGGATAAGTTTAGAGAGAACCTAAAAATTGCGTTACCAGCCGCAATCCTAACAGTCTTGTTATTACTATTCTTAACCCCAGAACCTCAAGTCGTCGATGCTAAACCTTTTGAATGGCTGCTTGTATTACCGTACATTTTTATTCTGGTACTGGCAGTAGCAGGACTGAACGTCTTTGTTGTGCTATTCAGTGGTATTGTATTTGCCGCTGCGATGGGTTTTACGGGAGATTATCAAGCCGGAAGCTTTGCAAAAGACGTATATAAAGGTTTCAGTGACATGCAGGAGATTTTCTTGCTATCAATGTTCATTGGTGGCCTGTCTGAATTTATTCGCATCAACGGTGGTTTAGATTACCTCGCATTAAAAATCCAGAAATTAACCTCTATTGTGGCTAAATGGCATCGAAAAGTAGCCGATCAGCTGGGAATTGCCGCATTGGTTTTAGTCAGCAATCTATGTATTGCCAATAATACGGTCAGTATCATTGTTGCAGGGCCTGTGGCTAAAAAACTAGCTGATGATGGCCAGATAAGTGGCAAACGCTCTGCAAGCTTGCTGGATATTTTCGCCTGCGTCATGCAAGGCTCGTTGCCTTATGGTGCACAAGCTTTGTTATTGGGCGCTACCTTTAAGATCAGCCCGTGGGATGTGTCAACCTCATCATTCTACTGCTTTATTCTTGCGTTCACTGCCATCACCGTTATCTGCTTACGCAGAAACAAAGCCTAATTTCTCATCGCACAAATGCGCTCCGTTTGCGAGCGCATTGTCTATAATTCATACAACAATACACCTAGACTCAAGGATATGTATGAATTATAAAGTCTTGCTCTGCACTCTCGGTTTAGTACTATTTTCTTTTTCATCAGTGTCTTATGCTGCTTATTGGAGTAAAACGCAGCTCCACATTAACCGCGGGAAACTCATCCAACCTTTTTCTAAACAAGAATCCATAACCGATATCCTCTCTCTACAACATGCTTCTGCTCATGAATTTGGTGATATTTTCTTTTTTATCGACTATTTGGATGATGATCACCCTGACGGCTTTAATGACGGTGATATCTACACAGAAGCTTATGTTACTTTCAGCACTAAGACTCTATTTAACTGGAACTATAACTTTTGGCGATTGAAAGATATGGGCTTTGTTCTGGGCGTTAATGCCGGTGATGATACTAAGGTGATGAAGTACTTACCGGGCATAAAACTCAGTTGGGATATTCCTGGATTCAAATTTCTGACTACCACATTCACGGGCTACTTTGATGATAATGCAGGTTTGGCTAAGCAAGGTGTCCCGCAAACCAATAATACCTTTATGCTCGATTTAGCATGGGGGTATCCCTATCAGCTAGGAGCACAAAAATTCTACTTTACTGGCCACGCTGAATACATTGGCTCAAGACGTGATGAAACAGGAAAATACGTTAATGACTGGATACTGGCGCAAATGGCATTTCAGTGGGACTTGGGCAATGCACTGGGTCACAACAGCGACATCCTAATGTTAGGTGTTGAGTGGCAGGTTTGGCGAAACAAACTGGGGACCTCAGTCAACGAGTCATCGCCCCAGCTGCATTTGGTATGGACATTTTAATCCCGTGCCATGACCGGCTAGATGCATGTAACAAGCAGTAATATCAGATAGCTATATTTTGTACTTTAATTGCAGTACTTGCCATTGCCTATTGGGTTTCAATAGCCCATGGGCGGGTGGTATAACCCATAAGCTAAGCCTAAGGAGAAGCAAATGTCGCATGTTACCGTTAAAACTGTGAGTGCCCTCGCTGGAGAAACCCTGAGCGATTACAGAGCAAGCCAGATGAAAGAAGCCCGTTGGAAAAATGTCACACAAGGTGTATCAGATAGAGACTTAGATGATAACTTTGATTTCTTAAATGGAGCCGTTTTAAATCGTGATGCAGGTGGTGAGATGCTGCTGACCACCACGGGCCTATTTGGCCCTATACGTTCAGGAACCTTCGTGCATTTGGATATCAATGCCCATAATCAGGTAGTACCTAGCAAACGCGCAGCAACAAATGAAACTGAAACCCTCATCAAACACCTAAATAGGCTACACAGAGAATACACACATCGTCCCCCCTCGCGTGAACATGCCTTGCTCGTCAATGGCTTTTGGACCGCTGCGGTAGACGGAGCTGGCATTACCGGCCTTGATGGCTCAGCTAATGTATTTGGTAGTACGGGCCAGTTGATTTGTGATGTGGATGAGTTGCATTTTCCGCTGTTGCGCTATGGTGACAGTAAAGAGTCTCAAGATCATTTTAATAGGACGCTCGCATATTATGGCGGTAAGCTACTTGAACCCGAAGAAGAGTTTGCACTAGGATTTAATCAAGACCTGTGGGGCATCCAATATGACCAAAAGCTGCCACAGTACGTGACTGAGTATCAGTTCGGACCCACAAAAGGAGGTGGTTTGTTTGTTGAACACCACCCTTTTCCACACATCTGGCTGCCAGCTCAAGGTAAAGACCCCGTATTTGGACAACATACAATTTCACGTATTTTGTTAGGTCGCAGAGTTGATACACAGCAAGAGGATGACTATTTCCGCACCGTCACCAGCGAGCAGTATCATTTCACCATGTTTGAAATTCCACTCAACGGCAGTGCGCTGGCGATTCGCCCTCAGTGTATTCATAACGACAGCTTTACCGAAGGGGCACAGACAGTATTTTTAGCTAACACCGCAGCAAATACCGTGGCGCTGCGCCACAGTGCCCCCATCAATAGTATGTGTGTAGGAGATCTGCCATTTCATAAGCGATAAAAATAGACAAACGGTGCTGCTATGTACGTGTAGTAGCAGCTCCCCTAAACCTATGGGCCACAGACTAATAATCGACATTGAGGCATTGCGAAGTGACCTATAAATTAAGTGATCGCAATTTTTCAAATAACAGTAGACACGTTGCATGATTACAACAAGCGCTCACCCTCACTCACCTGCTAAATGTCATCTGATATAAAAACACCGCTGACAAGATTGCATCGTGTGAAGTAAATGTGTGTTTAATAGAGTCGTTGAGAAAATTTTAAAATGGTGCCCGGGGCCGGACTTGAACCGGCACGCTGTTACCAGCGAGGGATTTTAAATCCCTTGTGTCTACCAATTCCACCACCCGGGCATCGGGTTGCTTTCGCGTGTGGAGAGTGTGATAAATGGAGGCGGAACCCGGAGTCGAACCGAGGTAGACGGATTTGCAATCCGCTGCATGGCCACTCTGCCATTCCGCCGTCTTATCGAAAGTTTGGAGCGAGTAACGAGGTTCGAACTCGTGACCTCGACCTTGGCAAGGTCGCGCTCTACCAGCTGAGCTATACTCGCATCACTAATGCGCTTTTAATCAGTTGAAGAATTAATCGAATTTCAACTGAGCTGTGCTCGCAAACTTCAAAAAGAGGACCTGATATTTGATTGGAGCGAGTAACGAGGTTCGAACTCGTGACCTCGACCTTGGCAAGGTCGCGCTCTACCAGCTGAGCTATACTCGCATCACTTATGCGTTTTAATCAGTTGAAGTTATTAAGAAGCTTGGTCGCGTCTTTCTAATTTCAGCTGAGCTATACTCGCAATCAAATGGTGCCCGGGGCCGGACTTGAACCGGCACGCTGTTACCAGCGAGGGATTTTAAATCCCTTGTGTCTACCAATTCCACCACCCGGGCATCGGGTCTTATGCTAAAGCGTTAGATTGGAGCGAGTAACGAGGTTCGAACTCGTGACCTCGACCTTGGCAAGGTCGCGCTCTACCAGCTGAGCTATACTCGCATCTTTTTGAGATACATCTCTAATCTAAATGGTGCCCGGGGCCGGACTTGAACCGGCACGCTGTTACCAGCGAGGGATTTTAAATCCCTTGTGTCTACCAATTCCACCACCCGGGCATCGGGTTTGCTTTCGCATGTGGAGTGTTGAGATATGGAGGCGGAACCCGGAGTCGAACCGAGGTAGACGGATTTGCAATCCGCTGCATAGCCACTCTGCCATTCCGCCGACTTGATTAAAGATTGGAGCGAGTAACGAGGTTCGAACTCGTGACCTCGACCTTGGCAAGGTCGCGCTCTACCAGCTGAGCTATACTCGCATCTTTAAATGCGCTTTACTGAGTTGAAATCATTAAGAAGCTTGGTCGCGTCTTTCTAATTTCAGCTGAGTTATACTCGCAATCTTTAACATCAAAGGCGTGCTGCCCTCTCAACACGGACGCATTCTACAGAAGTTACGAAACGCGTCAATATAAAAAATGAATGTTTTTAATCGTTTGTTCAAAATTTATCTAAACTGATGTGTTAATAAGCACTTCGAGTTAAGATTTGGTCAATTCTGCCTTCGCTGCATGTAAATAAGCAACCATTGACGTGACAGTTAATAACGTGGCCACGGCCAATAACGCATAGCTTAAATTAATCATCCAAGGTGCGTATTGCCAAATCAAACCTATAATGGCGAGCATTTGTGCAGCCGTTTTAAATTTACCAAGCGAAGATACCGCAACATCGTCACGCTTGCCCAGTTCAGCCATCCACTCTCTAAGTGCCGAGATAACAATTTCACGGCTGATGATAATGATCGCCGCCGCGGTCACGAAATAATTTTGGTAGTAAGTCGCAAGCATGACCAGAGCAACACTCACCATCACCTTATCAGCAACTGGGTCTAAGAATGCTCCAAAAGGTGTTGATTGCTCTAGTTTACGAGCCAGGTAGCCATCAAGAATATCGGTTACAGAGGCGAGCCAAAAAATGAATGCAGCTGCAAAAAATGCCCATGAGTAAGGCAAATAAAATAACACTGCAAATACAGGAATGAGTAACAACCTAAATGTTGTAAGTGTGTTTGGAATATTCCACATAACTACTTAGTGAGGTCTTTTTCTTTATGTTCGCATGAATGCTTAAGCTTTGTCATGCAAATGGTTAAATATCTTTTCAGCCGTTTTAGGACTGATCCCGGGAACTTGCTTTAGCTGATGGATACTAGCGGACTTCACCCCTTGCATTCCACCTAAATATTTTAAAAGCGCTTGACGACGCTTAAGACCAACACCTTCAATTTCTTCCAATACGGACTGAGTGCGCTGCTTTTGTCTTTTGTTACGATGTCCTGCGATAGCGAAGCGGTGCGATTCATCCCTGATGTGCTGAATTAAATGTAACGCCGGAGAGTCACTGTCTAAATTAACCGTTCTACGCCCACCATCAATTAATAATGTCTCTAAGCCGGGCTTACGACTTGTGCCTTTGGCAACACCGACGAGTAATGGTAACTTATCTAACGACCAATCAGCAAAAAAAGCTTCTGCTCGGCCCAGTTGTCCCTTCCCTCCATCTATAAAAATGACATCAGGCACTTTAGTTTCATCCTGTAACTTTCCATATCGCTTATTCAGCGCAAAATCCATGGCTGCATAATCATCTCCCGGCGTCACCCCCGTCACATTGTAGCGGCGATATTCCTTGTTATTTGGTCCTTGCGCATCAAATACCACACACGATGCCACAGTATTCTCACCCATGGTATGACTGATATCAAAACATTCCATTCTTTGTATATCACTCATTTGCAGTGCTTCTTTGAGTAGAGCATAGCGTTTGTTAATAGAATCTTGAGCGCTTTGTTTTACAGTAATGCTATTTAGCGCATTTTTATTCGCCAATGCGAGATATTGCGCTCGTTCTGAACGTACCTGTGCTCTAAATATCACTTTTCGTTGTGCTACTTCACTTAAAGCGCAAGCCAGCTCTTCTTGTTCTTGCAATGCAAAAGGCAAAATAATTTCTTTCGCAATACGGCTATGCGTACCACCACTGAGATAATACTGCCCGATAAACGAGGTGAGTATTTCATCTTGCAGTGAATCTTTAGGCACTTTAGGAAAATATGTTTTGGTGCCCAGTACTTTATGTTCACGGATCATCAGCATATGTATCGCGCATAAACCATTTTGCTGCACAAAACCAATGACATCCATTTCGGCAAAATTACCAGCAATTGATTGTTGTTCCTGCATCTGTCTCAATAATGCAATTTGATCGCGATACTTTGCTGCCAATTCAAAATTCAGTGCCATACTGGCAGTTTCCATACGCGCTACTAGCTTCGCAATCACCTGCTGTGATTTACCATTGAGAAATTGACGCACCAGATCAACCTGATCGAAATAGTCTTCATCTGATACCTTACCAACACAAGGCGCGCTACAACGCTTTAACTGATACTGCAAACATGGACGGCTTCGCGCTCGATAATAAACATCTTCACATTGACGAACAGGGAAAATCTTTTGCATCAAACGCAAGCTTTCAGAAACCGCAGCACTACTTGGGAAAGGCCCAAAATATTCACCTTTATATTTTCTCGCACCACGATGAAATGCCAACCGAGGATGCTTGTGACCACTCAAAAATATGTAAGGATAAGACTTATCGTCTCGAAGTAAGATATTATATCTAGGTTGATATTTCTTTATTAAATTATTTTCTAACAGTAGCGCTTCTGTTTCTGTGTTGGTAAGAGTTACTTCAATATTACAGATATTACTAACAAGAACGCGAGTTTTGCTGTCAGGAATGTTAGCGCGAAAATAACTCGAAACACGTTTTTTGAGGTTTTTAGCCTTACCCACATAAATGACCTGATGCTCGTCGTCATACATACGATAAACACCAGGCTCTGTGCTCAAGGTTTTGAGAAATGCTTTGTGATCAAATACGGCCATCTAAATGATAGGTTAGTGTGTAGTATCAATGTCTATCATTTTATGACGAATTGCGAGGTGTGTTAACTCTACATCGCCGCCCACGTTAAGCTTTTCAAACATTCTATAGCGATAGCTATTGACGGTTTTGGAGCTTAAATTCAGTCGTTCAGCAATGTCTTGGGCTTTCTCACCTTTGGTGATCATCAGCATGATCTGTAGTTCACGCTCAGACAACGACTGAAAGGGATTCTCATCATTACGACCACTAAACTGAGCCAACGCAATTTGCTGAGCGATTTCTGGTGCAATATAGCGTTGTCCCGCGTTAACAGCGCGAATCGCGTTGATCATTTCATCTGGGCCTGCGCCCTTGGTCAAATAACCGTGTGCACCAATCTGCATTACTTTGCTTGGAAAAGGATCCTCGCAGTGAACGGTTAATACAATCACCTTAACATCTGGGCAATAGCGACATATCTTTTTTGTCGCTTCTAATCCACCAATGCCAGGCATGTTCATATCCATTAACACAATGTCTGGTTCACTTTGACGACAAAATGCCACCGCCTCTTCACCAGTTTTAGCCTCTCCGACCACTTTAAAGCCACGCACATCATCCAATATACGTTTAATACCTGTTCTCACAAGTTCATGATCATCAACTAAAAGTACGTTAATCAATAGTACATCCCCTCACTGTTACCTCGGCCCTGTGACTTTAAATCACAACCTACCCAGATTACCATAGAAATATATAAATAAATAAATTTTCACACACAAAAAACGTGTATTGTTTACAAAATGATCACCCAAGGGTGACATCTCAATCACCTTTGAGTTTAGTGCAATATTTACGGTTATGCGCGCTGCGAAAAGCGATTCACCCAAAGTGCTATCACACCATCACCGGTTACATTACAAGCTGTGCCAAAACTATCTTGTGCCAGATACAGCGCAATCATCAAGGCTACAGCCGCTTCGTTGAAACCCAGCATAGAGGTAAGTAACCCTAAAGCAGACATCACCGCACCACCAGGAGCACCGGGCGCTGCTATCATCACCACTCCCAACATAAAAATGAATGGCAACATTTGTATTAATGACGGAACGGCCATAGTTGGCGAAAGGAGCATGACCGCCATGGCACAGGTGACAATTGTGATCGTTGACCCTGATAAATGAATGGTTGCACATAAAGGCACTGAAAAGTTCGCAACTTCATCATTCACACCATTGGCTTTACTGGCTCTCAATGATACTGGAATAGTAGCAGCACTAGACATAGTACCTATCGCCGTAAAATAAGCAGGAAGCATATTTTTGATTAGCTCTGCAGGGCTACGCTTAAGCAAAATACCACTTCCTACATACAACACCGTCAACCACAACCAATGCATAACAATAGCCGCTACCAAAACGATACCAAAAGTACTAAGCGTATCAACAACCGTACCTGCTACCGCCATTTCAGCAAACACACCAGCAATGTAAAAAGGCAGTGCTGGAATGATCACTTTAGCCAATAACGCGTCAATCACATCCCTGCCCTGATCAGTGACTTCCTTTAGTGTCGTCAGATTTAATTGGCTGATCCCGATACCAAAGATAAAAGCCGTTGCTAACGCGGTCATCACGCCCATTAATGGAGGGATCTCAACGTTAATATAGCTTTTTACTTCTATTGCTGATGTGGCTTCATAACTCAACGCGCCGTCGAAAAAAGGAATAAACGCATTGACCAAAATTACAGCAAGTGTACCGGCAATGATAGTCGAGCCATATGCAAACCCGACGGTTTTACCAAGCAAGTGACCAGACCCTTTTGGTAATCCGGCAATACCAGACGCAATAAAAAATAGAATAATCAAAGGAATAGTAAAGCTAATTAGTTGGCCTATTATCACTTTAGCGGTATATAACAGCTCAACCAGCCCCATTGGTAAATAGAGACCAGCGACAATACCACCCAAAATACCAGCAATAAGTTTAAGAATTAACGACATAATACTTCTCTAACTAAAACGATGCGTTGTTGTATCACGTTTTATAGCGCAATTGCCACCAATGGCTGAACATTGAATGTAAACTGTTGTAAAGTGGGCAATGCGCTAAGTAAAGGACATTTAACTCATTAAACTGCAGACTAACGCGAAAGGTTTGTTAACATTACCTGCATATTATTAAATAGTTGCCCACTCTATGACGATATATTTAGCAGCATGATAAACAAAGTTATTTTCGCATTAAGTTCACTCCTTACTTTGAGTGTGAGCGCCAAGGAAACGGTTGAACCACTCCCATTTATCGACGCTTCAGCAATAATTGACGGTAAACTTGACGACCCTGTGTGGCAACAAGCCAAGCAAATCGCTATCAATAATGTCACTTGGCCGCAAGAAAACACACCCAGCCCAGTGACTACCACAGCCTATGTTTATGAAAACGGTCAGTCCTTATTTGTCGCATTTAAAGCGGACGACCCGAACCCAGAGCTGATCCGCGCATTCTTTCGAGATAGAGACCGTGCTTGGAATGATGATCTAGTTGGTATCAAGATTGACTCTTTTAACAATAAACGTAGCGCTTACCAGTTTTTTATTAATCCACTGGGTGTACAACAAGATTCAATTGAAGATGAATTAACCAAGAATGAAAACAACTCTTGGAATGGTATCTGGGACAGCGCTGGGGTCATACATGAACAAGGCTATAACGTTGAAATAGAAATTCCTTTACGTGTCCTTAATTTCGATGATTCCAAGCAAGTTAAACAAATGGCAATGGAGTTTTTGCGATTTTTACCAAGAGATCAAAGATTAAGGCTTTCCAGCATGCAGATCTCACACGCTAATAACTGTTGGATCTGTCAAATGCCTCAGTACACAGGCTTTGAATCTGCCAAACAAGGCAATAACATTGCCGTTATTCCTTCACTGGTGTTAAGCAAATCTCAAACACGAGACATTGATGGTAGTGATATCGCCGATTGGGAAGATAGCGACAGTACTGATCCGAGTTTAGACTTAAAATGGGCTATCACTCCCGACACCACATTGAATGCCACGCTGAATCCGGACTTTTCGCAAGTGGAAGCTGACACTGGTCAGCTAAGTGTCAACGACAGCTTCAGCTTATTTTTCCCAGAAAAACGCGCATTCTTTTTAGATAACGCCGACTACTTCTCTTCACATTTAAATTTGATCCATACCAGAAACATTGCGGCACCTGATTACGGTGTAAAATTATCAGGCAGTAAATCGGGCCATACCTATGGCTTATTTGTTACCAATGACGAACACCTTAATGTCATGGTGCCTGGCAACCTCGGGTCAAGCATCGTCTCTTTGGAACAAAAGAGTAACAATGCTGCACTTCGCTACCGCTTTGATATGAGTGATGGCTTATCAGTTGGTTCTACAGCGACTCTAAGAGACAGTGATGGCTACAAAAATCAGGTCGTGAGTTTTGACACTAAATACCAGCCCACGGCCAGTGATACCTTTAACCTTCAGATACTTGGCTCCAACACCAATTACAGCCAAGCGTTCGTGCAGGAGCTGTGTGATGGCGACGAAGGAGATTGCGCCACCTTCCCCACTGAAACATGCTCCGCAGACCAAGACTGCGATTACAATGAAAGTGTTTTGCGCGTGTTAGAGCAGGATGATTTGAATGGTTTGGGATATCTTGTTGATTACGAGCACAACACCAAACATTGGCGTGCGTTCACCAGCTACCAAAGCTTTGGAGCTGATCTTAGAGCCGACATGGGCTTTATGTCTCAGGTTGATTTCAATAAATTTTTGACTGGCTTTGAATACCGTTGGTACGGTGAGCAAGACAATTGGTGGAACCGAGCTCGCTGGTATACCGATTGGGATATCACCCATAATGATGACGGAGACTTATTAGAAAAAGAGATCCAAACTAATCTAGCCATTGATGGACCTCTGCAAAGCTTTATTGATTTTGGTGTTGAACATAGAAACCGTAGAGGTTTAAGACACAACAAAGCCAGCCTAAAAATAGACAACAATAGCGACATATTTTCTGAAAATGTGCTCTGGACCTACATGGAGATTAAACCTGTTTCAGGGCTGTTTGCAGGACTGAATTTAAGAACCGGAAATAAGGTGGACCTTGCAAACAATCGCGTTGGGAAAATGTATTTTGCACGACCTGTTATCAATCTAAATTTGGGTAAACACTTTGAGGTGAACTTTAGACATAGTTACGAAACATTAGATGCCGATGGCGCAAAGGTGTACACCGCAAATCTGACCGATGCCCGTTTGACCTATCAATTCAATATTAATAGTTATTTACGTATCGCTGTTATCTATACTGATATAGACAGAAATGTCAGTAACTATATTGATGAGGTTGACGCAACTTATAAAGGGTTGAGCACACAACTGCTCTACTCATACAAACTGAACCCTCAGACTGTATTCTTTGCAGGTTATGCAGATAATGGCTACCAAGATGATGATCTGTCACGACTTACAAAAGATGAGAAAACCTTCTTTGCTAAATTTAGTTACGCTTGGCTAATGTAATAAGAAATCAAATTTATATTTCTTTTGGCTATAAGCATATTTGATATATCTTATAGCCATTCTTTACTTCAATTTTATATAAAGCCAAGTAAAGTGTGATGTTAAGTAAAACCTAGAGCACCTAAGGGAACACAATGTCTAAGATATTCGCAGATAACAGCCTAACAATTGGTCAAACTCCGATTGTAAAATTAAACCGCGTGACAGGTGGTAACGTATACGCAAAGATTGAAGCTCGTAACCCAAGTTTCAGCGTTAAATGTCGTATCGGTGCTTCTATGATTTGGGAAGCAGAAAAATCAGGTCTTCTAACAAAAGACAAAGAACTTATCGAGCCGACGTCTGGTAACACAGGTATCGCTTTAGCATTCGTAGCAGCGTCTCGTGGTTACAAACTAACGCTAACTATGCCCAACACTATGAGCCTTGAGCGTCGCAAGCTACTTAAAGCACTGGGTGCAAACTTAGTGCTAACCGAGGGCGCTAAAGGGATGAAAGGCGCTATTGAAAAAGCGAATGAAATTCAAGCAAGTAATCCTGAAAAGTATATCTTGCTACAGCAGTTTGAAAACCCTGCAAACCCTAAAATCCACTTTGAGACGACTGGCCCAGAAATTTTCGAAGCGATGGACGGTAAAGTTGATTACTTCGTTGCAGGTGTTGGTACTGGCGGTACTATCACAGGAACGACTCGTTATCTGAAAAATGAAAAAGGCCTACAGGTTAAAGCAATTGCTGTTGAACCTGCTGATTCACCCGTGATCACGCAAACACTTGCTGGTGAAGAAGTAAAACCTGGTCCTCATAAAATCCAAGGTATTGGTGCTGGCTTTATTCCTGGCAACCTTGATCTCGAATTGATTGACGGCACTGAGCTGGTATCAAATGAAGATGCTATTGCGATGGCCCACCAGCTAATGAAGGATGAAGGTATCTTAGTTGGAATCTCATCAGGCGCGGCGGTTGTTGCTGCTAAGCGTATCGCTGAAAAGCCAGAAAATGCTGATAAGAACATTGTTGTTATTTTACCAAGCGCAACCGAGCGTTACCTATCGAGCCCACTATTTGCAGATGAATTCTCTGAGCAAGAGCTTGTACAATAATCAGTATTAATACCGAAAAACCGGCGAGAGCCGGTTTTTTTGTGCCTGAAATATCATGGAAAATTCTTCTTCATTTTCTAAACTTAGAAAATATCTTGTTTATTCAGCCATAAATTGCCATGCGTATTGCTTTAATCTTAGTTATGGTGCTGCTTACACCGTTAGTATTCGCCCAAAGCGTCACCAATGTCGGTTACTTCAAAGATGCAAGTTATCACCTTGTACAAGGGGTTGAGTATGAAAATGGTTACCTCTACAACCCCAAAGGAAAAAAACAGCTATTAAGAGTGGTGACGTTGGACTGGCCACCATATATCGGTCAAGCACTGTGTAACAAAGGCTGGGTATTTCAATTTGCGGTGGCTGTTCTGGCCGAGCAAGGTTACAAAGTACACGTAGAATTTTTACCTTGGGCACGTGCGGTCAGAGCTGCCGAAACAGGCAAAGCCGACATACTAATGCCTGAATACTACATTGAAGACTCTGCGCCATCGGATTATGTGTCAGGTAAAACACGTAGAGAAATGTTAGCACTATCTAACTCATTTCCCGGTGGAGAAATTGGCTTTCTCAAACGCAAAGGTGACAAAGATAGGTTTGACGGTAATTTACTTTCTTTAAAAGGACAAAAGATCGGTGTTGTTCGAGGCTATCAAAACACGCCTGAATTTGATGCCATGATGGATAATGGCGAGTTTGTTATCATCGAAGCGGTAGACGATTTGCAACTAGTCAAATTACTGGTTGGCAAGCGTGTGGACTTAATTATTGGTGATCCCAAAGTACTACGATTCACTGTTAATTACTCGCAATTGAGTAAACCAGAAAAGGTTAAACTGTTAAGCAATATCGAGAATGAATCAAAACTATTAAAGTATAACTATTTATACTTTGCTTTGAGCAAAAGTAAACCACAATGGCGACAAGTACTAGACGATATTAATAAAAGCCTTTACCAATTTAGTAATAGCGGCGAAACAGATCGTATTATCGAAATGGGCAATTTAGAATGTTTTTAAAAAAAGCGCCAATAAGGCGCTTTTTCATTCGTCACTCAGTAAAGCTTTAGAGCTCACTTTGTACTTTTTTGAACAAGTTTTGAATAGGCTCGCTCGGTGCTGATGTCAGCAGACTTACCACGACAATTGTAATTGTTGAGACCACAAACCCTGGGATAATTTCATAAATGATTGAGCTTAAAGTCTCACCATTTATGGTAATAGGTGCGTAAATCCATACCAATACGGTTGCGGCCCCTGTTACCATACCCGCTAAAGCGCCAGCAAAATTCATCCGCTGCCAGCACAAGCTTAACAATACCAACGGACCAAACGCCGCACCAAAACCAGCCCATGCGTTACTTACCAAGCTTAAGATTGAACTGTCTCGGTCGTAGGCTAGATAAATAGCACACAATGCAACTGCAACGACGCTAAGACGACCGACCAATACTAGTTCTTTGTCCGTTGCTTCACGATGCACAAAAATCTTATAAAAGTCTTCGGTTAATGAACTTGAGCTCACCAACAATTGAGACGAAATAGTACTCATAATCGCCGCTAAAATAGCAGCTAAAAGAAATCCAGCGATCAGAGGATGAAACAGTAACTGAGAAAGGATCAAGAAGATGGTTTCAGGATCGTCAACAACAATACCCTTTTCATGAGAATAAGCTGCACCAAATAGACCCGTACCAACCGCACCTAACGCCGCGATGATCATCCACGACATACCGATACGACGTGCCGTTGGCATATCCTTGACACTTCTCACTGACATAAAGCGCACAATAATGTGTGGTTGCCCGAAATAGCCTAAGCCCCAAGACATTGCAGATACAATACCGATTGCACCACCTGCGCCAACCCATGTCAGCATTTGCGGGTTAACCGCATCTAACGTTGACGATAATGGGGCATCAAGCAATGAATAGGTGACGACAGGCACCAAAATAAGAGCGATAAACATAATACAGCCTTGCACAAAGTCGGTCAGACTCACCGCAAGGAAACCACCAAACAAAGTGTAAAGAACAACGACACCTGTGGTGATGTACAATCCAGATTCATAACTCATACCAAATGAGCTTTCAAATAGTTTGCCTCCCGCAACCACACCCGATGATGTGTATAACGTAAAGAACACGATAATCACTAACGCAGAAACAATACGCAGTGCGTTACCTTTATCTTCAAAGCGATTAGCAAAGTAATCAGGAATTGTAATTGAATCATTAGCAAGTTCGGTGTAAACACGCAATCTTGGTGCGACCAAGATATAGTTTAGCCATGCACCAATCACCAAACCGATGGCTATCCAAGTACTGCTGAAACCGGTAACGAACATGGCTCCGGGTAAACCCATAAGGATCCAGCCACTCATGTCCGAAGCACCTGCTGACAGAGCTGCGACACTTGGTGGCAAACTACGACCTCCAAGCATATAACCAGAGACATCACTGGTTGATTTACGATAGGCGTACAAACCAATGCCCAGCATAACTACAAAGTACAATACAAGCGAAATTATCGTGCCTAATTCCAAAGTTACCTCCTCAGTTATCAGCACTCTACTCAATGACAATTATCCAGCATTGGCCTTTCTTATTGGCATTAAATAGAGGGCATTATTAGTGTCGACTGACTATATCATGAATATTCTGCACACCCCAGCATAGTCGATCACGTTTCCCGGTCAACATATGTTCAGTATCCATACAGCTTTGATTAAGTAAAAACGGTTGATACACAACGTGTCAAAATAATGAATTAGAATGGATTTTGACTATCATTAATAATAGAAGGGTTCTATTTTGTGGTGTTTATGAACTTTTACGCAGCACGGCAACCTATTTTTGACAATAATAACGAACCAATAGGCTATGAGATATTATTTCGTAATGGGCCGAATAATGTCTTCCCGAGTATCAATGCTGATAGGGCAACTTCTCAATTGTTAGAAGGAAGTCAGTTCTATTTTGAGCTTGCAGAACTAAGTAACCATAAACCTGCATTTATAAATTTCACCTTAAATACCTTACTACTTGGTTATCCATTTATGCTGCCTCCTGAGCATATGGTAATTGAAATTATTGAATCTATTGAGCCTGGAAAAAAACTGCTAAACGCCGTTAAAGCGCTACACGCCAAGCGCTATCGTATCGCCTTAGATCATTATCGCCATCAATCCGCTTGGCGACATTTTTATCCATACATTAAATATTTGAAAATTGATGTTAGCTGTACGCCCTTGCCTGAAATCTATCTCATCATGAAAGAGATTGAACAACACAAACATATAAAGTTGATTGCTGAAAAAGTTGAAAACCACCAGCAGTTGGATCAATTAAAACAACTTGGCTTTTCTCTTTTCCAAGGGTTTTATTTTGCAAAACCCGAAATGCTCACCAGTAAAATGTTCAGCGCCAGTGAATTATCAATCACTCGATTGCTAAGCGAAACAGTTAATGAATATGTTGATATTAAAAAGCTAACTCCTATATTCGAACGAGATATTAATCTTTCTTATAAATTGTTACGTTACACTAACTCTGCAATATTTAAGAGAAGAACCAAAATAAACAGTATAAAGCAAGCATTGGTAGCTTTGGGTAATCAGGAATTAAAAAGATTTCTATCACTCACATTTGCCGCGCAAATATCACCAGAAAAACCAGCAGAGCTGATAAAGCTATCTTTAACTCGGGCAAGATTTTGTGAGCAACTGGCGTTAAATGCCAACAGTAAAAAATATGTGGGTCCAGCATTTTTAACCGGTATGATGTCGCTGATAGACGCTATTCGAGACGACAGCATGGAAAATATTATGGACAAGCTGCCATTGGTTGATTCGATTAAACAGGCGTTGGTGAACGGTGAAGGCCCATTGGCACACTTGTTATTGATAGTGCAAAGTTATGAACAAGCGGACTGGCAAGCCGCACAAGCACAATGTCACGCACTCAACATCGACCCTGATGTCTTACCTTTGGCGTACAACGATGCGCTTAACTGGTGCAATGAACAAATGCAAGTGCTCGCGTGTGAAATGCATTAGTCACAAATAGATTTTTCCCGCTGATAGTCTCTCGCCCAACCTACGCACCTAAGCTCAGGTGCGTTTAGATGCCAAGCACTAGATAACTTGTTACACTTGTGATTCTTTTACCGAAAAATGTATTGCCATGTTCGATCAACAAGCGCTTGTCGCTGCTATTAATACGAAAATGCCATTTGGAAAACACGCAGGCACCCCGCTGTTACTGCTTCCTGAACCCTATGTGGTTTGGTTTAAACAGCAAGGTTTCCCGCAAGGTAAGCTGGGAGAGCAACTGGCCATGATCTACGAGGTTAAGCTCAACGGACTTGAGCAGCTACTCATGCCTTTATTGCAAACCAAATCTAGCCGTTAATCCAATTTATCGATGGGCGGTTTGGAAATGCGCCTTTTTGGCAATAATGACAAACACGCCTGCTTAAATGGCTGCAAATAAATTGCAGTTAAGGAATCATGCCCCGCATCATATTGACCCACACCAATATTAATATTCGGTGCCGCCGATGCTTTTATCAAAGAGCCATACATTCTGTCCCAAATGGCCAACGCTGAGCCGAGGTTGCTATCAAAGTGTTGTGGATTATCGCTATGATGTATTTGATGCTGCGCAGGACTAATAAACCACCCTTCAATGCTATCGCCCCAACTAAAACGGATATGAGAATGGCGTAAATTGGCACCACAAATATTGAATATAAACACAAAGGCATTAGCACCCAGAATATCGTACATGCTCAGTTCAGTACCAAAAAAGTGATAACCCAGCCCAACCACTATTCCCTGAGTCAGCGCCATTCTGCAAGCATAAAGGTAACTCTCTACAGGGTGTGAACGATAAATGGTAAATGGCGTTAACACCTTTGCGGAATGGTGTACTTTATGAAACTCCCAAAAAAACGGTACTTTATGTAACAATAAATGCAATAGGAAACGTGTTAAATCATCAACGATAAACAACATTAGAGTGAATATTGCGATCACTGCCGCCTCAGGCCAAACAAGGTGCAACGCTCTCCCAAAGACCCATTCGAGCAGCTCCGTTGTCGCTATCGCCACTGGCACCATAGTGAGCACAATTGGCGCAAAAAGCGCGGCTTTAAGCAGCACATTGCTAACCAACAAACAGTAATCAAGGCGTGCGCTTTTACATAGCCATACTTTTTTAGGGAACAAAAACTGTAAAAAGCCACTGACTGATCGCTGTTGTAATTGAGTGGCAAAATACACCGGCACAGCCATAATAACCGCACTCAACAAGTAAGGCAGATAAATACGCTTATTCGCATCGAGCAAGTAACCCGGCAAAGCAACAAAACTCTGCCACATCTGTTCTAACATGTTTACCTCAAAAAAAGGGCCAACTCTGTGACCCTTAATTTATAACTTAATATCAGCGACTAAAATTAAAACTGATATTTGTAGCCTAGTGAGAACTGACGCGGTTTACCCGGTCGCGCACCATAAGGGCGACGACTCACCACTTCAGTTTCATCTAGTAGGTTATCTACTTTGGCATACACTCTACCGTAGTCACCAAGCTCATAGCTTGCAGATAAGTCCACGGTAATATTCGAGGGGACTTTTTTCCCAGCTAATGGAATGTCTACCAAGATACCCTGTTCATCATCTCTCCAACTCACACCCGCCGCTTCTGGCATCGAACTGACGTATTTTACCGCGACTGAAAGCTGCCAATTCTGCGCTGCTAAGCCAATATTAAACGTTGCTTGATGGTTAGGCAAATAAGGCAATTCGTCGCCCTTTTCAACCCTTCCCCATTGCGCAAACTCAGAGTTTAAGGCGTGCTTAAATTCACTTTGTGTGTAGGTATAAACCAACCCGTAGGGGATCTCTAAATTCAGGCTCAATGGATAGCGTTGTGAGAACTGTGCCTCTAAACCATACACATCAACTTCACCGCCATTGAACTCCTGATCGATTTGTGAATTGATACCACAGTTAGACTGGCTACAGCTTTCTTTTAGGTTACTGTAATCATTGTAAAAGCTCACTAACTCAAACTGAGTCACACCATCATTAAAGCGACCACCAAATTCGTAATTAACGCTTTTCTCAAGTTCAACATTGGTCGGTTGTGCAGGTGAAGATGGCACAAATCCTTGATGTACACCGAACAACAGGCCAGATTCTTCTGATAGCTTGTAAAAACCGCTCACCCCTGGCAACCAAATACGCGTCGTCTTGTCTTGCCAATCTTGCGCATCCTTGTTGTTTTGGTAGTGCATCTCCATCAGCTCACCACGCACACCCACACCTAACGTCAAGGCATCAACCGTAATTTGGGTTTTCAACATAAACGGACCAAGCATCGGTAGCCTCTGTATCTAAGGTGGTGAAGACCTTATCTTGACCCGTATTCGCTACCTGACCCGATGTCATCGCATAAGTTTGTTCAAAGTGCTTACGTTCTATTTCGTCTTCATGATAGCGCACACCTGCTGAAAGTTTGTGTTGCAAATCAAACAACTTAAACTTAAACGATGCATCAACCTGCACACCCTGCGAATAGTATTCACGGTCGTTCGTGCCCATCGTCAAAAAGATAGAGTTACGACCTGCCAACACAGAATCTTGCGCGCCTGAAATAACTGCATATTCATCGGCATACTCTTCAGGGTTAGCTAATATTTGTGACAACGAGCTACTTTTATTCGTTAAGCCATTGAGCTTTCGCCACGCGCGCTCATAGTCATTGCGATAAACTCGAGTAGTGACGCGAACATCGTCGCCTTCTAAATAATGAGAGAACATCACTTGCTGGTGCTCAGTATCCATCAATGCATCCTGAGACGCAGCATAACGACGGTAAGGCGTACTAGCGAAATCTGAGTCAGTTAAACCCAGATAGGTTTCATCTGATTGTTCATCTGAATAAGAAAGCTTTAATCCAAATGTATGGTCAAACTGGCCTACACGCATTTTATAGTTAAACTTGGCGAGTAGATCATTTTTGTTAAATCCGGTGTTGCCACCGCCATCTAACTCTTTAAAACCATCAGCTTGAAGGTTGACACCTTCGAGCAAGAAGCCGATGTTATTAACCACTGAACCAAAATAACCATGCGCCTTTTGATAACCATCACTACCGGCGGCAACATCAATACCACCTTCGGTAAACTCGGGGACTTGACGGGTGATCAAGTTCAACGTACCTGCAACCGTTTGCGGACCGTATTTAATTGCCGCTGGGCCCTTAAATACTTCAACCGCCGTCATACGAGTAGTAACTGGAAAATAATACGCTGCGGGCGCTGAATATGGCGATGGACCAATTAACACCCCATCTTCTAAGATGGTGATCTTTTTACTGCGCTCGGGCGTTACACCACGAAAACCGATGTTAGGGCGTAAGCCATAGCCATCTTCTTCACGAATGTTCACACCCGGCACCGATGCTAAGATACGGTGAATATCATCGTACTCATACTTTGCCAGATCCTCTTCGCTAAGCAAAGTAGCAGAGCCCGCTTCGGTACGAAGCTTGTCATAGTGACTGAGGATCTGAATATGTTCTAATTCACCATCATTATCCGCTGCCAACGCGCTTGGCATCGCAATCGCGACTGCCAACGCCAACATAGATTTTTGCATAAAAGGTCCTTTAGTCATTGTCACCTGCCGACGTTTTTGGAAGTTCTAGTGCAAGCTTATTGATGAAGTCATTTTTAAGCTGATCGGTCACCGATTTCACTTGAGTATGCGTATTGGTTACGCCAGCCTCATCGTTAGTCAGTGCGCTTTGCAAGTTACCTTCAAGCGCGTTTGCCGCGGCTTTTGCATTAGCTATACCTTGCAACATGGTTTGTTTGGTATCCGATGCCTGCTGCTCATCTAAGAAATCATCAAACCCTGCGCTGTTACTTTCACTGCTGCCACCGAGGAAAAGCTGCTCAAACGCATCAATATTCGCTTTGATATTCTCTATCGAATGCTTGGCATATACCGATTCAACTTCTTGCGGGCAAGCTTCTAGACCACAACTATTAGCAAATAATCCTAATGGAGTGGCTAACTTGTAATCTTTAAGTTCTTCGGTCATATAAAATAATGCATCGGAGATTTCGTTGATAGCTTTGGTTTGCGTTGCAAACTTATTGCCCGGCTCTCCCGCATTCTTTAATACCTGACCGTAGCCTTGCTCACCGTTCCATTCATTCAACAAGGTTTGGGCTGAATGGCTCAAATCACTGGCCACTTCCTCTGCAAATTTACAACGCGCCACCTTACGCGATTGCTCAGCGCGTGCATTCCAGTCAGTGAGAATATCACCGGCAGCAACCGCACTACAGCTGTAATCTTGGTTGTCGTTAAACAACAAATATTCAAGGGCATCAAGACCTTTGCGTTTATCTGAGCGATTACGAATATTGTAAGCAACACCGTTTATATTACCCTGCTCATAAAACACCACGTCTTGGTCAACACTGCACGTACTGGCATTGGGCCAAGAATAAATGTCGTTACGCAGCGCTTTATCGTTTTCAAGTAATGGCCCAACAATCATCAACTCAGCATGTTGCCAACTGATCATCGTCTCACGCCAAGCATTTTGAGCAACTTGTTTCGCTGCATCTAATGCCTGTTTTTCGGCATCATCTTGCATACTCGGATCATAAGCCGCTTCTAGGTCACAATAAGCCTTCACTTGACTTGGTAATGACTGCGCTTTGTCTGCAAACGCTTCAAATGTTGGAGTAATAACGTTGTCGGTCAAATTAACCAAAAGTGCTTTTTGGTCAAAACTGATAACAACGTCGTCGTTATTGTCAGCGAAGTTATCCCCCACCGAACTTGAGGTACTTTCACCACACCCGCTTAACAGTGCCGCGACGGTACTTGCTAATAGTAAAGGTTTTAATGTTGGTGCCATCAATTGCCTCTTTTTATAGATTTTTTATACGACAAAAGGTTAGCTCCTAAAAGCTAACCTTTTTTGAAAGTCTAATTTGTGTGTTAATTACCAGTTGGCAACAACATCAGCGTCAAAGCCGTACACTTGCTCTAAAATATCACGCGCTTGCTGTAGTTGCGCGATGTATGTTTCCATATCCGCTTCTGTACCAACTACTGGCTTATTGCCCATTAACTCGTTCATTTGCGCGAACTTGCCAGCATTGGCTGCGCTGTTGAACGGTGACTCTGGGTTGAATTGTAGATTAAGTGCAAAACCTTTCATTTCTGACCAGTGCTTAGCCAAAGTCACAAATTTGTCAGCGTCATAAGTACCCGCTTTCATTTCTTCTAAGTCTTGCATTGTATCGTTGATGTAGTGAACCACAGTGGCAGAGATTGACTTCTCCCATGCTGTTGTAGCAGCAACGGCGTATGCTTTTAGTTCAACTAGCTGTGCGTCTGTTAACTCAGTGCCCACGTTGTCAGAAATAAGCTTACGACCTGCAAAGAACGCATCAAAGGCTTCTTTGCTGTAGTCAGTAGGAGCTTCAGCATCTTTCGAACCCAAGTCACGCTTTGCAGCATTGGTTGAGTTACCGAAATTGTACTCTGAGTTTAAGTCAATTTTACCATCAGCATTGTAGTCGTTATAACCCTGCCAGCCGTCACGGCCACCTTTACCTGCGATTTCTTCGTCTGTGTAGCTTGCGTAGTTACGCGCTGCACCGAAGTAACCGAAACCTTCGTCCCACTGGTGCTCTAGGTCGCTATACTTTGCGTCACCTTCAATGATGTTGCTAGTTAACAGGCCTTTGCCTGCTGTTGCGTTGTCTAGGTAATCATCTGCACCTTGTGAGAACGCCACGGCACCGTATAGGAATTTTTGTGTTAATTGCTTAAGGTCAACACCATCAGCCGTTACATAAAGCGTTTCGATTTCTTTGCCGTTTGGCGTTGATACTGAAGGAGTTTGGACGCGCTCAACAAGTTGCGCAAATAATGCATTGATTAGGCCTTCTGGCGTGTTAGTCTCAAGACCTGCCCAACCTTCAAAGTCACCTTCAGTCCAATTTTTATGTTGACCCTTGGCATCATTACCTGCAATTTTACCGCTTAGGTCTTTGTGGCTACCTGAGATATCAGCAAGCGTTGTTTGTGTAGAATCACCGACTACCGTCAGCGTCATGCCTTGAGCAATCGCATCATAGTCAGCATCTGCGATTTTGTAGTATTTATTTAACTGCGCTAATAGCTCGTCCGCTGTCATTGTTTGCGCGTCAGCGACTAAACCTTCTGCACTGCCGATGTAGTTGTAAAGCTCTTTAATTAACACGTGGCGTGCGATTTGACCTGAGTAAGATACGCTTGACTCACCTGATGTGCTGTTCACAAAATCATAGTCTTGCGCATCTTTAACGGCAAAAGTTAACGTTTGCGTAAACGTATTGTTGGCCTTGTCTTTTACGGTAACGTCAACTGATACTTCTTGTTCAGCTTCATAGTTCAGTGTCACTGTTGGTTTTAGCGCAATTGAAGCACCATCAATTGTAAAGCGCTCGTCTTCAGTTGAGAAAGTGAATGTTTCATTTGCATCAGCATCGGTTGCCGCTAACGTACCAATCACTTGACCTGCTACGTTCTCGTTTACGTCACCTTGTGCTGTTAAGGTAATCGCTGTTGGTGCTTTATTTGTTGGTGTATCGGTGTCTGGATTAGTCGTTGAATCGCCAGAACTTGAACCGCCACATGCAGTTAAACCCAATGTTGCAACCAAAATTGAAGTAGCTAAGAGAGACTTTCGTAAAACCATCAATGATTTCCTCAGAAAATTATTAATATTTATATTTCTTGATCTGGGGGTAAAGTATACACATATCTAAATGACAATCAATATTATTTGCGTTGCCTGCATAAAGATCGGGAAAATCGTCAACAAACTATGACTAAGCTGTAAAATAGTAACCACTAACCTCATTATTAACGGCTCAGATAAACACCTGTTTTTATTTAGTTAGTAGCGATTTATACGGCTCTAAACCCATTGTAAAATGTCGGTAACGTCCATTGTGTTATCATTTTCAAAAGCAAAACAATATACGTTTTCAAAATAGTGTCATGGCACATTGCCATAACGCGCTGACCACAGGGTCTTGTAGTCGCTTCTGTTTACAAACTAGTCCAATTTCGATGTCTTCTAACATTCCTCGGGTGTCTAAGTATTGCACTTGTTGTTTAAAAGGACTTTGATCCAACACAATCTGTGGTACACACGCCACACCAAAGCCTAAACTTGCCAAAGCAACCATTGCTTCATGCCCAGATACGTGCGCGTAAACTTTAGGTGTGAGCTTTTGCTGCGTACAAAAGCCATCAACACGCTCTTTCAGCACACCATGTTCAGGCATAATAAAAGGTAGGTTTGCCCATAATGCTGGGCTATTTTGATAGCGATTTAAAACATCGGTAAGCGGACAATCCATTACTGGTGCAATGATCACCAAAGGTGACTTACCAAGTGGCAAATATGCCAAACCTTGCGGCAACGCAGAAGGTTTAACCGCTACCGCTAAATCCTCTTTACCTGTTTGTACATGGTTTATCGAAAACGCGGGATCGCCCGTATTGAGGTTTAGTTCAACCGCTGGGTATTGTTTACGAAACAAGGCAAATAATTCATAGGTAAAGCTGTAGGTGGCGGTAACAGAGCAATACATACTCAACTCCCCACTTAATGGCCCTTCATTATCTTGACATTCACTTTTAAACTGCCGCCATTTGGCTAACGTCGCCTGAGCGTATTCTACAAACGCCTTACCGTGAGGCGTTAAAATAACACTGCGGTTATCACGAATAAAAAGTTCGGTGCCTAACTCTTGTTCCAGTTGTTTGATCTGTCTACTGAGTGTGGGGGCACTCACATGACATAACTCACTGGCCCTTGCGAAATGTAATGTCTCCGCCAAAGTCAAAAAATAGCGTAGTTGTTTGTGGTCCACATCGCCCACCTTTCATTAAATGAAATATAATAATTCAAATATATCATTTTACGTAATTAATAACAGGGCTTATGCTCAAGCTATCATTATTTCTAACAACAAATGATTTTATAAAGGTAATATCATGGCGAACTATTTCAATACGTTACCCCTAAGAGAGCAACTTGCTCAATTAGCACAGTGCGAATTTATGGACCCTAGAGAATTTGATGACGGGGTAAAAGTATTAGAAGGCAAGAAACTGGTCATTGTTGGCTGTGGTGCACAAGGCTTAAACCAAGGGTTAAACCTGCGTGATTCAGGCTTGGATGTAAGCTACGCATTACGTGAGTCAGCCATCAAAGAAAAGCGTCAGTCATTTATCAATGCATCTGAAAATGGCTTTACCGTAGGCACCTACGAAGAACTTATCCCAAGTGCAGACCTTGTGCTTAACCTAACGCCTGATAAACAACATACCTCGGTGGTAACAGCAGTCATGCCACTGATGAAACAAGGCGCGACACTTGCCTATTCGCACGGTTTTAATATCGTTGAAGAAGGTATGCAGGTACGTGAAGACATCACTGTAATCATGGTTGCACCTAAGTGTCCAGGTACTGAGGTACGTGAAGAGTACAAACGTGGTTTTGGTGTACCAACCCTTATCGCTGTTCACCCAGAGAACGACCCAGAAGGAAAAGGTTTAGCTCAAGCGAAAGCATACGCAGCGGGTACCGGTGGCCACAAAGCAGGTGTATTACACTCTTCATTTATTGCCGAAGTAAAATCGGATCTAATGGGTGAGCAAACAATCCTATGCGGTATGTTACAAACCGGTTCACTACTTTGTTTTGATAAAATGGTCGAGCAAGGTATCGATGCTAGCTATGCTTCAAAACTCATCCAGTATGGCTGGGAAGTGATCACAGAAGCCCTAAAACACGGCGGTATCACTAATATGATGGACCGTTTATCAAACCCAGCAAAACTAAAAGCATTTGAGTTAAGTGAAGAACTAAAGCAAATAATGCGTCCTCTGTACAACAAACATATGGACGACATTATCAGCGGAGAATTCTCAAAAGGCATGATGGCAGATTGGGCAGAAGACGACGCCAAACTACTTTCATGGCGCGAAGAAACCGCTAACACCGCTTTTGAAAAGCAACAAAATACTGATGAAGAAATTAGCGAACAAGCGTTCTTCGACAAGGGTATTTTAATGGTGGCAATGGTAAAAGCAGGCGTTGAGTTGGCATTTGAAACCATGACCGCTGCGGGCATCATTGATGAGTCGGCGTATTATGAGTCATTACATGAAACGCCATTGATAGCTAACACCATTGCTCGTAAGAAGTTGTTTGAAATGAATAGAACGATTTCTGATACAGCTGAGTATGGCTGTTATCTGTACAACCATGCGTGTTTGCCGCTACTTAAACCATTTATGAGCAAAATCAATACCGATGTGATTGGTCAAGGTCTAAGCGACAACAGCAACTATGTTGACAACCAGGCGTTGATAAAAGTGAATCATGCTATTCGCACTCACCCTGTTGAGGTAATTGGTGAAACATTGCGTGGTTACATGTCGGCGATGAAAAAAATCGTTTAACCCTCTCCCTAGGCAAGTTACTGAGCAACCTTGCCAGTTTTTAACAGTTCGCTTGTTAGAAACCAAAGCCCATCAGCCTATGCGATGGGCTTTTTCTATTTTAGTTCCAAATATGTAGGTTAATCGGTATAAATCAGCAATTAGAGTTATATAACTAATTTATAGGTTTATATAATAAAACCTGTGTTTACAACCACATCGGAAACTTTGATGACAGAAATAATATGCCCAAATAATCGGTTATGCTAGAATATTTAATTCAGTTCGGTAAAAAGTGTAATTAAATGCGGATGTATAACTTATCTATCACTCAAAGGATCACCCTACTGGGTAGCTTAATCGCAATTATTGTTGCCAGCGTTATTGGCGCCACTGCGATTTACAGTGCCAAGACCATGACTGAAAAAAGGATGTTGGAGTCGGAACTACCAAGCAAAGTAGAGAGTATTAATAAATCAATAGCACAACAAATATTGCAACTAAAAAGTGCTGCACAACAACTCTCTAGCAATCAGTTCATTGTTGAGATGGCAAAACAAGGAACATTGAATGAAGCAATGCTGGTTGATGAACTTAAACGTATCGCTAGGCAATACGACTTAGTGACAGCATCTTGGGCGAACCGCCAAAGTGCACAGTATTGGAACCAAGATGGTTTTTTACGGGTGCTTAACCAGCAACAAGACGGTTGGTTTTTTGGTTTTACCCAAAGCGCAGAACCGTTCTCAATTAGTATCTTCCAGGAAGCACCTGGTGATGTAAAAATGTTTGTTAATATCAGCAAACAAATGGCATTGGCTTAGCAGGGCTGGCCAAAAGTATTGATGATATGCAGCGTATGCTAAGCGAAATGAAAATAGAAAAAACCGGTTTTGTATACGTAGTGAACTCACAAGGCCAGGTACAACTTCATCCTGATGCATCTAAGGTCGCTAAGTCTAACCTAAATGATTTTTATGGTCGTAATGCCAACAGCCTGTTGTTAACTAGTAGAGCATTTTCGTCCAGCACCTTTGTCATTGATGGCCGCGATACCATCGTAGCGGCAAGCCCAATTGAGCAAACCGACTTGTACGTCATCGCGCAAGTCCCCTCTAAAGAAGTATTTGACGAAATAAACGCCCTGCAAGGACAGATTATTCTGTTTTCACTGATCACAGCCGTTATCGCCAGTTTTATCAGTTTGTTGATGGCAAAAAACCTCAGCGCGCCATTGTCTAATATGGCACAACTATTCGCGCGTTTAGGTAGTGGTGACGCTAAACTTCACTATCGAGTTCCACAGTCCAATCAGCCCGAGCTGCAAGCTTTGGCTGATGGGTTTAACGAGTTTATCTCAAAAATTGAATCTGCAATCAAAATGGTGGCCAGTGAGAGCCGCGATATTCGCACAGCCAGTGAACAAGTGTTTGAGCAAAGTATCAAAAACTCAAAAGCATTGGACGAGCAGAAGTCTCAGACCATTAGCGTTGCCGCTGCTATCAATGAGATGGGTGCTACCGTGCAAGAGATTGCCGGCAGTGCAAATAACTCGGCAAAACTGACCGAACAAGGTAAAGCGTCATCTGAGCAAAGCCATCAGCGAGTTCAACAGAGCCAGCAAATTCTGCAAACACTGGCTGGTGATATTGATGCCACCGCACATGAAGTTGAAACCCTCGTTCAGAAAACACAGTCAATCGCCAATATCGTTGATGCAATTCGTAGTATCTCAGAACAAACTAACTTGTTGGCACTGAACGCTGCCATAGAATCAGCCCGAGCTGGAGAGCATGGCCGAGGATTCGCTGTTGTCGCCGATGAAGTTCGCGCCCTCGCGAGCAGAACTTCAAAGTCAACCGATGAAATACAAGCCACTATCAGTGAACTGACCCAAACGTCAGACGCTATTGTGGCGCAAATCAATCAGTCCAAACAGCAGGCTGAGCAAAGCGTCGAGAGCATGCAAACCTCTGTAGAATTAATGTCTGATGTTACTGAGGCGGCTAACCAAATCAATGATATGACTACGCTTATCGCCGCAGCCACTGAGCAACAAAGTAATGTTGTTGCCGATGTGGGACGCAGTATTGAACACATCAGTACCATTAGTGATGAAGTGACAAGTGCACAGCTAAATACAGAACATGCGATTCAAGCACTCGCTGGCTCTGCAAAATCTCTAGACGACTTAGTTGCCAGCTTTGAGCAACAATAGTCTACTGAATTGGCGGTCATAAAGGCCGCCAAACTCCTCTCCCCTCCAGTACAACACTATAACATTTGCAAACCTGAAATATTTATCGTTTAGCAACGGTCTTCTTTGGTAGCAAGCGAAATAATTTGTAACGCTTAAACTGTCAAACGGCTTGAAATATCAACTATGCTATAAAAATGTAGCTGTATCAGGAAATATGTTATGCCAATATTTAGACAAACTCTGTGCCTTGCGGCCTTGTTGAGTGCGCTGACACTAACAGGCTGTAACAGCACACAAAGTTCGGTGTCGATTGATCAGAGCATCGCACTCAATAGCACGTTCAAACGTATAGCGGTTGAATCCGAACATGATGTGTTTCAACTGGACTCGAAAATCACATCACAATTAACCCTGTTTTTTAAAAGTGGAACGCCTCAACTAGAACAGACCAAAGCGCTGATGCAGTTTCTCGTTGATAATGGTGAATCGTCTTTAGCGTATCAATCTGACGCAAACTTAACGGCATCACAGGCCTACTACAATTTGAATGCTAACTGCCTGTCGTTATCAATTCTGGCGTATAGCCTCGCGGAGCACTTAGGATTTAATGCGCAATTTCAGCGCGTTCATATTCCTGAATATTGGGATCAAAGCCGTGGCTACAGTTTACTAACGGGTCATGTAAACTTGGTTGTGTCAGAAACAAATCGCAGTGTAGAAAACAGCCACATTTTATATACACGACCAAAGTCGATAGTTATTGACTTTGACCCTAACAGTCGCAGACAAGCGTTTAGTACTTCCAACATCAGCAAGCAACGCATTTTAGCAATGTTTTATAGCAACAAGGGCGCAATGGCTCTGGTCAATGGCGATCATGATAAAGCCTATAGCTACTTATCTGCCTCTGTCAACGCGGACCCTGAATATTCTGGCGCATGGGGTAATTTGGGGATCCTATACCGCGTAGCAGGTTTTCATCAACAAGCTGAACAAGCTTACGAGCAAGCACTAGCGCTCAATCCAGAAAACAATAATGTACTGGGCAATCTCGCCGTACTCTATAAACTCACTGATCGCTCGGATGAAGGTGAAAAAATTATTGCCCGCCTTGAAGAGAAACGCAAAAATAACCCTTATTACCTCATAGTTAAAGGTAATGAAGCGATTAATGCACAGCAATACTCCGAAGCCCTTTCATTCTTCCGTAGAGCTAAAAAGCTTGATCACAATTTACACGACAGTTATTTTGGCATGGCCAAAGTATATTATTTGAGAGATGACCTTGAACGTGCAAAGCATTATTTATCAAAAGCTTATGAGCTTTCTGAGTTTGACCATGACCGTCACCGTTATCAAGGCAAGTTACAGTGGTTACAAGCTGTGGCTAAAAATTAGCGCCATTGTATTGTGTTGCGCATCGCCTTTGGCGATGTCGCAGCAACTCTTTGATGACCTAGTAACACTCACCAGTCCCGCACATGCGGGTAGAAGTGCTGGCAGCGATAAGCCCAACATCAGTGCGCAATTTATCTATGAAAGATTCCAACAACTGGGATTACAAACTGAGTATCAACGCTTTTCATTCAAAATTGGCTTCAGCGCACAAGCCATCGGCCATAACGTTGTCGCAAAGCTCCCTTGCAATGCCCAACCCTGTGGCAAAGCCATCGTTGTTTCGGCACATTATGATCATTTAGGTACCAAAGGTAATAAAATCTACGCTGGTGCGAATGATAACGCCTCGGGCACAGCGGCATTATTGGCCGTGGCACAGCATCTAAAAGACGCAAAGCGTTTTTATCCTGTTATCTTATTGGCCACCGATGCTGAAGAAAAAGGGCTGCACGGCGCTAAGTATTATACTAGTAAGATGAATAAGCAGGAGTATGCGCTCAACATTAACCTAGATATGTTGGCTCTGAACCAAAAAAGTACCCTTTATGTGATGCATTCGCGCACAGCTAAACCATACGTCGAGGTGCTGGCAAGCTTAAAAGCCCATGACTTCAAATTAAAACTCGCTAGTTCACCACAAAGAATGCGTAGGCTGGTTGGCACCGAACGTGTCGACTGGCTCAAAGCCAGCGATCACTATGCCTTCCACAGAGCGGGACTGCCCTATTTATATTTTGGCATGGGGGAAGATAAAAACCATCACAGTGTCAAAGATACAATCGAGCAAATAGATTTTGAAAAGTATCAGCACGTGGTCAATTTCATCAGCGACTTTATGGTCGCGTTACTTGACTGCCCCTTGGACTGTACCAGCTGAACTTTTTGTGCTTTTGACAACTTTTTAATTTGCCACTCCAGTTTGCTGGCTTCGCTCTTATCACCCACTGGGTGGCTAAAAACTAGCGTCAATGGTCCCTTTCCCTTGAGGTTTTTAGCGCCAGTCCCTGCACTATGAGCGTCAAATCGCTTCGCAACATCTGTGGTAATGCCGGTATACCAATGACCAAATTTTGTTTCAACAATATAAACAAACCACTTTCTGGTGTTTTTTGGCTCTGTCACCATGTCAAAATACCTACTATGGAGAAACTTTTTCCTGCATGTATGGTCGAAGTTCCACAAGAAGCTTTACCTTCTGCGCTTAATCAGTATCATGCAAATAACACAAAATAAGGATACACAAATACATGCTGTCTAATAAATCCCTTTCTGTATGGCTCAGTGCTGTTGTAATTACTGTGATGTTATCTGGTTGTTCAAGCTGGGTATACCGCATCAATGTGCCACAAGGTAACTTTTTAGAGCAGTCAGATGTAGATAAACTACGTGTCAACATGACTCGCGAGCAAGTGTTGTTCGTCCTAGGTAGCCCTATCGCTAAAGACGCTTTTAACGACCAAACATGGCATTACGCTTATGTATTCAATATTGACCGCGAATCAGAGCAACGCAAATCGCTTACAGTACACTTCGATGGCGATAAGCTGACAAAAATCACTGGTGATTTTGACGAGCCTGAATCGTTCAATATTCCACTTGACCAGTAAACACACACTAATCAACTAAAAAGGGCGACTCCGCCCTTTTTTAATGACTATCACTTACCGCATCCAGCTCAAGCTGGAAAATACCGCTAACTTAAGGGCCGACCACCTGTTATCTTATTCGCACGCCCTTCTTCTTTTGCCTTTTCAGCTCTACGACGTCTAGCGTCCTTAGGATCAGCTATCAAGGGACGGTAAATCTCTATACGATCACCTTCTCTTACCACTTGATGGTTCTTTACCGTTCTATTCCAAATACCAAGAGTTAGGTTAGTTGCATCAATTTCAGGGCATTTTTCTAAAATACCTGACTGCATCACAACTTGTTCGGCAGAAGTGCCTTCAGCCACATCGACTTGTATACATGTTGCTTTATGTGGAATGGCATATACCACTTCAACTTTAATCATTATCTGGCCCCATATACCGTTTTAGCGCGTTGCGTGAATGCAGCAACCATGCTCTTTGCTACTTCGTTAAATACCTTGCCAAACGCCATTTCTATCAACTTGTTCGCGAATTCAAATTCTAACTTCAAACTGACTTTACACGCCTGATCATCCAGCTCCGTAAATTGCCAATGGCCATGTAAAGATTTAAATGGACCTTCAACTAACTGCATATGTACAGTCATCCCATCAAAACTGTTTTTCGTGGTAAACCATTTCTTCAACCCTGCTTTAGATATTTCTAAGCTGGCCGTCATACTCTGTTCATTGGCTTGAAGTATTTTTGCATCAGAGCAATTCGGTAAAAAAGCTGGATAAGCATCAACATCGTTAACTAAATCAAACATCTCTTGGGTGCTATACATCACCAACGCGGTTTTTTCTATTTGTGGCATAGGTACTCCAATTCATTTGCGCCGATTTTAGCAAGCTTTTTAAGATTTATCTTGTATGTGACCCCCCGCTAAGGGAAAATAACCTGCAAAATAAAAAAAGCGCTGTTTTCTATTCTCTTTTCTAGGTAAACTAGGCCATTATGGCAAAGAAAAAATCATCAAAATCAACAAGCAATACCATCGCGTTAAACAAAAAAGCGCGTCATGAGTATTTTTTAAACGATAAATTCGAAGCGGGTATTGAACTACAAGGCTGGGAAGTAAAAAGTATCCGAGCTGGTAAGGTCAACATTTCCGACACTTATATTCACCTAAAAGATGGTGAAGCGTTTCTATTAGGCAGTCAAATTCAACCACTAAATAGCGCTTCTACACATGTGATTTGCGATCCAATGAGATATCGCAAATTATTGCTCAACAAACGTGAAATTGATCGTCTCGTTGGTGCAACTGAGCGTGAGGGTTACTCTCTTATTGCCACGGCTATGTACTGGAAAAAATGCTGGGTAAAATTAGAGTTCCACTTGGCCAAAGGTAAGAAGATGCATGATAAACGTGCTGATACCAAAGAGAAAGACTGGTCTCGTGAAAAAGAACGCTTAATGAAACATAAAGCCAGATAGATAAAAAAGCCTCTGATTAGAGGCTTTTTTATTGTCAGCACCGGTTTTCTAACGCGTAATAAAAAGCCCCGCAAATGCGAGGCTCCAAGACAAAGTTCAAGACTTAGCCTTTATATTTTTGCATTACTAGTGTCGCGTTTGTGCCACCAAATCCGAAGCTATTTGACATCACAGTATGCAACTCGACATCACGACGTTCTGTCACAATATCCAAGCCTTTTGCTTGTTCGTCCAACTCATCAATGTTGATTGATGGTGCTACGAAGTTATTTTCCAACATCAGTAATGAGTAAATTGCTTCATGCACACCTGCAGCACCCAAAGCATGTCCTGTCATTGCTTTTGTTGCGCTGATAGCAGGTGATTTGTCGCCGAATAGCTCCTGAATCGCACCAAGCTCTTTTACATCACCCACGGGTGTTGAAGTGCCGTGTGTATTTAGGTAATCCACAGGACCTTCAACGCCAGCCAAAGCCTGCTTCATACAACGCACTGCGCCCTCACCTGATGGTGCAACCATGTCGTAACCATCTGAAGTGGCACCGTAGCCTACTATCTCAGCATAAATATGTGCGCCACGAGCCAAAGCATGCTCAAGTTCTTCAACAACCACAATGCCGCCACCGCCTGAAATAACGAAACCATCACGGTTAGCATCGTAGGTACGAGAGGCTTTTTCAGGTGTATCATTGTATTTAGTTGACAGTGCACCCATAGCATCAAACTCCATCGCCAGAGTCCAATGTAGCTCTTCACCACCACCGGCGAAGATCACGTCTTGCTTACCTAGTTGAATTTGTTCAACTGCGTTACCAATACAGTGTGCAGATGTTGCGCACGCAGAGCTGATTGAATAGTTAACACCCTTGATTTGAAAAGGTGTCGCTAAACACGCTGATGCTGTGCTGGCCATGGTACGAGGTACCATATAAGGTCCAACGCGTTTTACACCCTTCTCACGTAGGATGTCAGCTGCTTCAACCTGATATTTTGATGAGCCACCACCGGAACCAACAATCAGACCGGTGCGCTCATTTGAAACCTGTTCTTGAGTCAAACCTGAGTCTTCAATCGCCTGCGCCATTGAAATGTAAGAGTATGCCGCCGCATCACCCATAAAACGATGTGCCTTACGATCAACAAACTGCTTTACATCGATATCAATATTTCCAGAAACGTTACTGCGTAATTTATAGTCAGCAAACTCTTGGTTGAACGCAATGCCACTCTTGCCTGCCTTCAAAGATTCCAATACTTCTTGCTTGTTGTTGCCGATGCTAGAAACAACACCGATCCCCGTAATTACGGCTCTTCTCATGGGTAAATTCCCTTAGTCTTTACTTAATTGCGTTTATTCTACGCTGAAATCAATGACAAAGTGGTCAGCTTTCCAGCGTACACACGTACTCTGAATTAAATTAGCACAAATTACAACGGACGTAGCACGATAAAACGCGTAAAATACGGCAAAGTTTTAATTTTCTCGTTGCTTTATGATCCAAAACGCACAAATTCACTTTAACGAGTTGGGTACGCCTGTAGCCGACAACTTCGACGATGTTTACTTTTCGAATGATGACGGACTCGCTGAGTCTCATTATGTGTTTTTCACCCAGAATCATATCGCGGAACGCTTAACCAAACATGATCAAAAACACTTTGTTATTGCCGAAACAGGCTTTGGTACGGGTCTAAATTTTCTCAATGCTTGGCAACAATACGATGCTTTGCAAAGCCAGTATGAGTTACCAAGGTTACATTTTATTTCCTTTGAGAAATTTCCAATCAGTCACAATGATTTGGTCAAAGCGCTTGCGGCATGGCCAACCTTAAGCACCTACGCTGAACAACTTTGTGCTCAGTACCCAATGGCGTTGGCTGGTTGTCATCGATTAGAGTTTGATAATGGCAATATTACCCTCGATCTGTGGTTTGGTGATGTGCATGATTCACTACCAAGTATTAGCTGCCAAGATACGGCCCTTGTAGATGCTTGGTTTTTAGATGGCTTTGCACCAAGCAAAAATCCCGATATGTGGCAGCAATCATTATTTGATGCCATGGCAAATCTCAGTCGCAGCAATGCCACTTTCGCAACCTTTACCGCAGCTGGTTTTGTGCGCCGAGGGCTGCAACAAGCGGGCTTCGAGTGCAAGAAAGTAAAAGGCTATGGTCGCAAAAGAGAAATGGTCGTTGGTACACTTGCCGCGGCCAATCGCTACGCCAGTACGCCCGATTATTACGCAACGACCCCATCACAACTTAGCCAAGTAGCAATCATTGGTGGCGGTATCGCCAGCGCTTGCCTTGCTTATCAACTAAGTAAGCGTAATATACACAGCACACTGCTGTGCCAAGATAACGCATTGGCCAAGGGCGCATCTCACAACCGCCAAGGTGCGATTTACCCTAACCTACAGGCTGACAACACACCACCTAGCGAGTTTTACGCTCATAGCTTTTTATATGCAAAGCGCTTTTATCAACATATTGCATCTTTGGGCTTTCATTTCGACCATGATTGGTGTGGTGTGTTACTACAAGCCGTCAGTGACGCAAAACAAGCACAGCAACAAAACTTGGTAGAGAAATACAATTGGCCCGAGGCACTGATCCGCAGTGTAACGGCGGAGCAAGCCAGCGATATTGCGGGGGTGACGCTGCCATACTCAGGGCTGTATATCGAACAAGCGGGATGGGTTAATCCTGCTCAGCTTACTCAGGCAATATATGAGGCGGCTAAACAGACAGGACAATGTCAAAGCCACTTTAACACCGATGTTGAACGCCTTGAAAAAACGGATGAGGGGTGGTTGTTGCACACATCCAATGCGTCATTTGGTCCATTCAGTGATGTTTTTGTCTGTGCTGGTGAACACAGTGACAGATTTGCGCAAACTCAAGACATCCCTATTCAAGGGGTACGCGGTCAGGTGTCTCATGTTCGAGCCAGCGAGTACTCATCTCAATTGCAAACTGTGCTATGTCACAAAGGTTACTTTACCCCTGCCAATGACGGGTTGCATTGTATGGGTGCGACATTTGAAAAGAACAGCAAAAGCCGCAGGGTGACTGAACAAGACGATCACAGTAATCGTGCACAGCTGAATAAATTCTATGGCGATTGTGACTTCGCCAAAACTCTCGGGGAAATAAGCGGTGCCAAGGCGGCGGTTCGTTGCTGTTTTGCGGATCATATTCCTATGCTAGGGCAAGTACCTGATAATCAAGATTTGATGACAGCTTTTGCAAATTTGCGCAAAGGTAAACACTATGGCTTTACAGCGCCTCAACAACCACATACAGGTCTTCATATTGTCACTGGGTTTGGTGCACGAGGTTTGTGTACAGCGCCACTGGCAACCGAGCATTTAGTAGCCAGTTTATGTAATGAGCCTCGCCCATACAGCGAGCGCGTTCATCAAGCGATCCACCCAAACCGGTTTATTGTACGCGATCTCATTCGTAATAAGATTTAACCACTTAAAATGAACAACGCCGCTTTATCAGCGGCGTTGTTCAATTGTCGAGTAACCCGAAACCTTTAAGGTCGAGAGATTTGAATGACCACACGGCGGTTACGATTTCGGCCAATCTCATTGTCATTGGGTGCCACATGGCGCTTTTCACCCAACCCTTCGGTCACGATACGCTCTGCGGCGACACCTTTTGCAGTAATATATTCCTTGATTGCCTCTGCGCGTTTGCGAGACAGCTCCAAGTTAGGCCAGCGCCCACCGTGACTGTCTGTGTAGGCCGAAATATAAATAGATTCGATGTTTGGATCATTATTGAGATACTCACCTATCATGTCCAAACGCTTGCGTGAAGACTTAGTCAGTTCGCTAGAATTCTTCTTATAGTTCATTACCGTAAACGAAATATCTTCAAAACTATAAGGTAATAGGTTGTCTCTACACTGTAAAAATGCCCAATAGGCCTGCTTAAAATTGACGGATGATAAAGCCACTGAGATCTGGTCTTGGCTGTTTTGCCAGTCCTTATAATGAAAAGTGGGAAAATACCCTTTCTCTAATTCGCTGAGCATTTCCCAAGACAACACATTATCCAGTTCACCATCAAATTTTTTCAGTAGCTGCATCTGGCCGATATCACGGGCAGGCACACCGGGTCGCCACACTGGCGGAACCGATTGCAAGCCAGCAAATGCATACGTCTCCGGACGTACTACCATATCGAGGTTAAAGGTTAGATCTTTATTTTTGCTGGCAGTCACACTAAAAACCGCTTCACCATAGTAAGGTACTTCATGGTTTAGACTACACTCGAGCCGCGCTTTCTTATCAACTGCCCAATGAGATGAGTCAGCATCGGCGCTATATTGCCGCATTGCCGCCTGCGGCTGACTCATCACAACCATCAGTACTCCAACTCCAAAAATATTAACCCGTATACTCACCGCTCTACTCCGCTTTGCCAATTTATTGCTATGGCGTCACTACTGTGTTCTTGAAATGCAATAATTATGCCCATAACTCAGTCATCCCCACAAACTCTGATTCGCATATTTTGATGCACCTTGTATAATGGGCGGCTCAAATTTAGCAACCAATAAGATTATGGCAGATCAAGAGCAAACTCTATACTCACAACGTTTTCGTGGCTTCTTTCCTGTAGTTATCGACGTAGAAACCGCAGGCTTTAATAAAGATACTGATGCTTTGTTAGAAATCGCCGTTACCACCTTAAAAATGGACGAGCAAGGCATCCTTAGTTTAGATCAAACTTTACACTTTCATGTTGAGCCTTTTGAAGGCGCCAATATTGAACAATCTGCCATAGAGTTTAATGGAATAGACCCGTTCTCTGCGCTTCGTGGAGCAGTCGTAGAAGCTGATGCGATTAAAGAAATCTGTAAAATGGTGAGAAAGGCGCAAAAAGCAGCGGGCTGTTCGCGCTCAGTGGTAGTGGCCCATAATGCCGCATTCGATCATGGCTTTTTAAATGCCGCTATCGAGCGTAACAACATCAAACGCACACCTTTTCATCCGTTCGTTAGTTTTGATACAACGTCACTGGCCGGCCTTGCACTTGGACAAACTGTACTTGCCAAGGCCTGTCGCACGGCAGGTATTGAGTTTGACAACGCGCAAGCACACTCAGCTTTATATGATACTGAGCGCACTGCTGAGCTATTTTGCCATATCGTTAATAGGTGGCAAGAGCTAGGTGGCTGGCCGTTGCCAGTGGTAGAGGAGAGCGAATCAACAACGAACAACCCCGCATAAGACATTCGGCTGCTTGTGCTTATAGGTTATTCAACGCCTTGCATGCCTTTGTATAATTTTGCTTACACGAGCGCTGATATAGCGCTCTTGCCTTGCTAATATCTATTTTTACACCCAGCCCTCGCTCATACATATAAGCCAATTCATACTCACTTTTAGCGTGAGCCTGTTGTGCCGCCAAGTTAAAGTACGCATATGCTTTTTCGTAAGCGAGAAGGTTATTTTTGTAAAACATTCCTAAGCTATATTGACAACCAGCAATCTTAGCTAACGCACACATACCATTCCAAGCCACCCCAATAAGCGGCGTCTTAGATGATAAATAGTATTCGCCAAGTTTCCATTGTGCATATGGGTGAAACTGATATGCCGCCTTTTCGTAGTGCTTATAGGCTTCAGTAAGGTTTTTTTCTGAAAAGTAGCCATACTGCATCGCTTGACCTTTCAAGTAGTGTGCACTCGGTTCACCAGATTCAGCGGCTTTATCAATCCAATATTTTGCCTGTAATAATTGTTCAGAATCATGACTGCCATGTTGGACGAGCATTCTCCCTAACATAGTTTGAGCTTGTACATAACCTTGCTCTGCCAGCGGTAATAGACCTTGCAGCCTTTTTGGTATTTTATTTTCATCATCGCGAGTATCTTGGATTAGCATTTCATACTGCGCTCCTAAATGCCCCAAAGAAGCGGCCTTAGCCAAATAATAGTTAGTGAACTGCCCATCTATTAATCTGACTGTCGCAGCTTGTTCATACCAAACTTGCCCTGCTGTACTACCTTGTATTGCCGCTTGTCGGTGCCAATCAGCTAGCCTGGCATTTTTGCTAACACTAAGTCCATGGTCGTACATAATAGACAACAGCGCATGACCATTGAGGTAACCCATATCAGCACTTTGTAACGCGTATTGGCTACACTCTTGCGTCATAACATCTGCTGCCACCCCTTTTAAACACAACAAGCTCAGCTTATAGTTCGCTACTGCGCTTTGCTGCTGGGCAACTTCGCTAAAGAACGAAGCAGCCTTATGCCATTCTCCGCGCGATGCAAAAGTGCCTGCCTTTAGCATTTTCATTGCCGATGAAATTTCTATAAGCGGCTCTACTAGCTTTGTTTCTATGCTATTGTTAAGTGCTGCAAAAGGATAAGGGATATCTAGCAACCTATGAACAACACGATTATTTTCAAAAATTATTTCCCTCTGCTGACCACTTGACCTGTCATTGACCACAAAGATGAGATAAGCACTTTGGTATTGGTCGCCTGATTTTGCATACACATCAATAACTTCAAATTCAGACAACTCTATGAAATCATACGCATCATCCCATAGAACCACCTCATAAGAAGAGTAATATTGCTCTCCAGAACCACTACTTTTAATTCCTTCTATCAGAAATTCTGCTGTTTGAGCATGGTATTGAGCTTGTTCTAAATCGCCAATTGATTCATAACAGGATGCCGCTGAAAGATGTGGTTTGACCGAGAAAAAATTATTGACGGTATACCGTTGCCAATCGATGAAATCATCGCACTCTAGCGTGGGGTCTAAACTAATGGTCTCCATTTGCTGTAAATACTGAGCATCTAATTTAGCCGACATATTGATAAAACTCGTAGACAAGTAAGCATTAAACAACTCTTTGTAGCTTACTGCGTCACTACTTTTTTTGTATTGCTGTATGAGTAAAGTGAATTTCTCATCGTGCTCTTCGTTGCTCACAGGAGCAACAGCCGAGCTTTTACAACCTGTTAATGTATACAAAATAATAATTAAGCACAGCAACATGCTTATACGCGATAACTGATTCATAGGCTTTAAGGCAAAAGAGAAACGGCCGCGGATGCTACCATGTAATAGGCAAATTAAAAAGCCGCTATACAGCGGCTCTTTAATATAATGACTAGCGTGTGGGATATTACAAGAACTGACCCAACGCTTTTACTTGGTCTAACATGCGGTTTGAGAAACCCCATTCGTTATCATACCAAGCCATCACTTTAACGAGTTTGCCATCGGCTTTAGTTTGCGTTGCGTCAAACACTGACGACGCTGGATTGTGGTTAAAGTCGATAGAAACCAATGGTAATTCGTTGTACTCCAAAATACCGGCCATGGCACCTTCAGATGCAGCCTTAACAACCTGATTCACTTCTTCAATGGTTGTCTCGCGTTTAGCAATAAAGGTTAAATCAACCAAAGATACGTTGATGGTTGGTACGCGTACCGCCATACCATCTAACTTACCTGCAAGCTCAGGCAATACCAAACCGACCGCTTTAGCCGCCCCCGTTTTCGTTGGGATCATCGACTGAGTCGCACTACGAGCACGATATAAATCTGGGTGATAAACGTCACTTAGATTTTGATCATTGGTGTAAGCGTGAATCGTTGTCATGCTGCCTTGTTCGATACCAATGACATCGTTCAACGCTTTTGCAACAGGTGCTAAACAGTTAGTCGTACATGAGGCATTAGAAATGATGTTGCTCTGTGCATTTAGCACGTCGCTGTTTACACCATGTACTACGGTTGCATCCATGTCTGTGCCAGGTGCAGATACAATCACCTTCTTCGCGCCGGCTTCAATGTGTTTCGCCGCCGCTTCTCTTGATGTGAACAAGCCCGTACACTCTAAAACGATATCAACGTTTAGTTCTTTCCAAGGCAAGTTTGCAGGGTCACGCTCTTGCGTTAAGGTAATTTCATCACTGCCAACAACCAGCGTGTTGTCATGCAAGTCTACTGTTTGGTTGAAACGGCCGTGTACTGAATCGAACTGAGTCAGGTGGGCGTTTACATTAGCTGGTGCTAAATCGTTGATAGCAACGATTTTGATTTGTTCATTTTGGCCTGACTCATAAAGCGCTCGTAAAACATTGCGACCGATACGGCCATAGCCATTAATTGCGATGTTGATCATGCTGCGATTCCCCTTGATTATTTAACTTCACTTGCTTGTTTTGCAAGCGCTTCAATGGCTTGCCAGTCTTTGTTAGCGATAAGCTGTTTGTCCAACATCCAGGTGCCGCCAACGCAAATTACATTGTTCAATGCCAAATATTTTGGCGCGCTCTCTAGCGTGATCCCCCCAGTTGGGCAAAACGTTACCTGCGGTAAAGGGCCACCAATCGATTTCAACATTGCTGTACCACCTGCGGCTTCAGCAGGGAAGAACTTAAGAAACTTGAAACCGTGAGAAGCAAGGTTCATCACTTCACTTGGTGTTGCAGCGCCAGGTAAAAATGGAATGTCAGACTCTTTGGCCAGCGCCAATAACTCGTCGTTTACTCCTGGGCTAACCATAAAATCAGCGCCTGCTGCAACCGATGCTTCAAAAGTGGCTCTATCGACCACAGTACCTGTGCCTACGTAGGCATCTGGCACGGTTTCTTTCATAATTTTTACCGCTTGCGCAGCAACCGGTGTACGCAAGGTGATTTCTAATGCTTTTAAACCACCTTTATATAAAGCTTGCGCTAGCGGCGCGGCATCTTCTAGGTTGTCGATGACAACCACAGGGACTACCGGTGCCGATGATAAAATCTTCTCTATGCTCATAACCTTCCTCATTCCCAATGCGCTGTTATTCTTCTAGACCAAAGGCGCTTGCACCTAGGTCTGCACTGCTAACAATATTTCTAAATCCATTGAACAATTCGCGACCCGTGCCATAAGTCATCTCAGGCTGTGTTAATTGCGCTTCGCGATTTGCAAGTTCTTCGTCAGATACGTGTACTTTTAAAACACCCGCCGGCGCATCCAATGTGATTAAGTCGCCGTCTTTAATTTTGGCAATCAATCCACCTTCCACCGCCTCTGGCGCTAAGTGAATAGCCGCGGGTACTTTACCCGACGCCCCTGACATACGACCGTCAGTCACAATCGCCACTTTAAAGCCTTGGTCTTGTAGCGTTGCCATAACCGGTGTTAGTTTATGTAGCTCAGGCATGCCCTTCGCTTTCGGACCCTGCTCTTTTATAACGGCGATAAAATCTTGATTAAGCTCACCATTGGCAAATGCTTCTTGCAACGCGCCTTGCGAACTGAACACTTTGGCTGGAGCACTTACCACGCGGTGTTGCTCTAACACAGCCGATACTTTAATCACTGCTTTACCTATGTTCCCCGTCAACAACTGCAAACCGCCTTGCTTACTAAACGGATTGTTTACTGGGCGAAGTACTTCTTCATCCAGTGACTTTTCTGGCACTGGGATCCACTTCACTTTGCTTGGTCCGTTGCTGTCGGTAATGATTAAGTTCGCATCGGTTGCTAATACTGGCTCTTGGGTATAAGCATCAAGCCCTTCACCTACAATGGTTTTTACGTCGTTGTGTAAGAACCCAGCATCGCGCAATTCACGCATTAAAAAGCCCATACCGCCAGCCGCTTGAAAATGATTCACATCCGCTGAACCGTTTGGATAAATACGTGCAAGAAGTGGCACCACTTCAGACAAGTCAGCCATGTCTTTCCACGTGATTTGTACGCCAGCCGCTTTAGCCATCGCAACCAAGTGAATGGCATGGTTGGTTGAACCACCTGTCGCTAGCAATCCAACTAAACCGTTAATCACGGTTTTCTCGCTGACCACATCCGCTAAACAATTGGCGTCTTTGCTGTCAATAAGCTGCTGTAACATGCGCTCAACCGCATTGCCCGTTAGGCCGTCTCTTAATTCGGTGTATGGGTTGATGAATGAGCTACCCGGTAAGTGTAGACCCATGATTTCCATCAACATTTGGTTTGAGTTTGCCGTGCCGTAGAACGTACAAGTACCCGCACTGTGATAAGACGCACTTTCAGCCTCAAGCAGTTCTTCACGGCTTACCAAGCCTTGCGCAAACTTTTGACGAACACGCGCTTTTTCTTTGTTTGGAATGCCCGACTGCATTGGCCCTGCTGGCAAGAAATACACAGGCAAGTGACCGAACGACAACGCACCGATCAACAGTCCTGGGACAATCTTGTCACACACACCTAGACAAAATACGCCGTCAAACACATCGTGTGATAAGGCTACTGCGGTAGACATAGCGATAACATCGCGTGAAAACAGCGATAATTCCATGCCATCACGGCCTTGGGTAACACCATCACACATCGCAGGCACGCCACCTGCAACCTGTGCTGTGGCATCATACTTTTGTGCAATCTGTTTAATTAAATCTGGATACTCTTTATAAGGGACGTGCGCTGACAACATATCGTTGTACGAATTGATGATCGCAAGGTTTGGCTGCTCGTCGGCTTTTAAACGTGCTTTGTCATCACTAGAACATGCCGCCATTACGTGGGCAATGTTGCCGCATCCTAAGCCTGCTCTAACGCGCGTTTGTTTTTTTGCTTTTTCGATGCGGTCTAAATAGGCGTGACGTGTTTTTTGGCTACGCTCAATAACACGTTCGGTAACTTCTTTAACTCGAGGATGCAACATATATTCGACTCATTCTCTATATAGGTTAGAGGAAAAAGGCTCAGCGCGATTAAAGACTCCACTCCAATCCTTGCACTGAGCACATTTTGATTTACCCGTTCAAAGGTACGCTATCAGGTTGTCTCTCACCCCAACCTGACACCGGTGTCACTGTATTAACGCATATCGTTGACACCGGTGTCAACCTTTACCCATAAATTTAGTCTAAAAATATAAAATGACCAAATAATGACCTAACAACAAATAAGGAGAAATATGAAGATATGAACAGAGCACCAAAACCCTATTGTTTTGGTTAGTAAGCACTTCCCTTGAGCAAGGGTGTAAATACGCGTGTACTTTAGCAGGAGTAACTCAATAAAATTATTACAGATTAAACTGCTGAGTGATTTTTCCTTCGTCTAACCTGACCATGTGCGGCGGATAAATACGAGTGAATTGTTTGGAGTCTTTGGCAATGGTCACTTCAATGCCCGGATGCATTAATTCATTGACCTTAACGCGACACGAATGCAACAGACGCGCTAACTTTTGCTGGATGATTCGGATATTACGCTGATTACGCTTGTAGTGGAGATCGAGCTGTTTCTCGCTCGCTTCGAGTTTTTTCAAAAACTCATCACGCTTACTAGATTGCGGCGATTTGGTTGCTTTGGCTTTAGCCTTGGACAGCTCCATAACCTTTTCAGTCAAACGTTTTTCAAAGCTTCTAAATTCTTTTTGCTTTTCTTTTAGTTCAAACCAATTTTGTGCAATGGCGATACGCGTACGCGTACCCGACGGAGCGCCCAACTCGCCCGTTTCAAGGCGCAATGCATTAAGTACATTACCACCTATCAACTTACCTCTGGGATTCTCACCCTTACCAATACGGATTAAACGCCCTGCTGACAAATCGCAGTGCAACGCCTGACGTTCAACAAATAAGTCTTGCTGTGTTTCAATATGACTGTATTGCGCATAACCAATCGACACCGTTCGTGCCGATTTGATACTACACGAGAACTCGTCATTATCGGCGCGCTTTCTGCCAATTGCCCCTTGAATGATGGTCACAGCGCCTGCGCTTTCAATCTGAGCACATTCCACAAAACCTATCACGGTCACATCACCGGTGGCTTTAATACGCATGCCATCTTTTACGTCACCGCTGACAATCACGCTGCCATCAAATTCAATATGACCGGTGCTTACATCCACATCTTGATAACACAAAACGTCATCAACGCGCATACCACGTGGCACCGCCACCGGTACACCTTTAGAGTCAGCAACTAAAATATTTGGATCATTTTCGTCAAGCTTAGTGCCTTCAAGCACCTGCATATCAAAATCGCGACCCGGTTTTGGCTCAAGCACATCACCGAATACCGTATAACCCGTTTCGCCTTTAGTGGGCGGAATACGCTTCATCAATGGTGCACCGGGTTTAACGGTAATAATGGCACCAAGGTCACGCATATCGACCTTGCCACCTTCTTTAGCCTGAGGACTGAGCACTCTGTCCTGCGCTGTCATACACAAGCGCACAAATTTGGCATCATCGCCATTTTTCGCACGACGGCCATGGGCGACAATGGTTTTATAGACTTCACCAGCTGGTAATTCTAATTGTTGCGCTAGAAACTGCTCAAGCACGGTTTTGTTAATACCATGTTTCACACCCGCGTCTTTTAATGCTTGTTCGGCCACGTCCATGGAGATCATATTGCCACCACGGGCGGTCACTATGGTTGCCTCAGCAATCATATTATTATCATCAACACGGATAGAGATTTCGGCGCCAATGGCCATGGCTATAACGAGGGATTCGTTGTCGGAGTCTTGACTGGTGAACAGTTTACCGATGTTTGCGTGGATAATATCAAAATCGGCAAATTCAGATTGCTCAAGCAATTCAACCAGCTGAGAAGCACTCGCTGGGAAACCAGATTCTGATGGATGAGAGAGTAAATACACCGCACCCATATCTTTATCATAACGAAACAACGACATCGACTTAATTCCTACGAAAACAAATCCACTTTGTTATTGACAACGTAACTAAGCCATTTGAGCACAACAATGCAACAATGTTAAGCAATATATGTCCACATTAGCACACAAATTATAAACGATTGTAAATGCACTTTGTACAATAATCACCCAAGCAATTCATATTTAATGAGTTACCTGAAAAAGTTCCTTGTTCAACCTCCCCTCGCTGCGCTATACTGGCGTCTCTAAACTGAATAACACATTCAGGGGCTGATTAGGATTCGACGGGATTCATGAAGCCTTAGGTGCATGTCGAGGTGCGGCTGGCCTCGTAAAAAAGCCGTATTTAAAGTAATCGCAAACGACGATAACTACGCTCTAGCGGCATAATAGCCCGCTAGCACTCCTCCAAGAAATGCTTATGGTTCTGGTTCTGGAGTGTCACCCTACATAAGATCGCTACGGAAACCCTGGCCGGGGTTGAAGGGCTAAAACTAAGCGGCCTCGCCTTTACTTATCGTGTTCGTCCGAGATTTAAAGGTTAACCAATAGACGATACTAAGCATGTAGGACCGAAGGTCGACGCTTTCCGGACGGGGGTTCAAATCCCCCCAGCTCCACCAAATAGCGAAATGAAAAGCCATCAAAACTTTGTTTTGATGGCTTTTTTGTTTGTTGGATTCTTGATTCTGTGCTGATATGGGTTTGATTTGGCACGACTTCGTCACTAGCCTAAATTGGCTTTAGTTATAGTTTCTACGCTATCTATTATAGTTGATACCCTTATTTGTCTGTCACCAAAAGCTTCAAAATATGTGTAGTTGCTCTTGCCCAGTAAGGAAAAAGAAGTCAAAATATCCTCCAAAGGTAAAGTAAATACTTTCATCTTAGCTAAACAACAAAAAATCGTATCCTATCAGTTATTTCCTGCGCTATAGGAAATTTCAAAAGATATATAGACACGGTTTGAAAGCTTTGATTCTAATAGTAATACTGACGAACAACGAGCTATAGAAGCAAGTGATATTAGTCACTATATAGTAATAACTCGTTTAATTTAAGCGCGAAGAATGTAGTAGTTATTGGCTGACTTTGTCAATTTACTCCAATATCATTTAAAGAACATATAGCTATTAAAAAAGCTTTGTTCGAAACAGAATAGAAAGATCAATCCTACTTGAACCGTTTTTATAAATAAAGAATTTACTTTTTACAGTAAGCTTTTAGCCAGAGCTTTACAAGGAAATAATTAGACACATGTCTCAAAATAAAACAGCAGAAATAATATATAATCTAGCGCTGTGGATGCTATTAATACTAATACCACTACTTGTGCTGTTCCTTTGGGAAAATAATTACTCTATTTCAGCACCGATAGATGATGGAAAATTTGGTACTTTTGGTGATTTTGTTGGTGGGGTGTTGGGATCTGTTTGGTCATTATGCGGAGTATTGCTTTTTTATAATGCATTAAAAGAGCAACGAAAGGACTTTCAAACGAATAGAGTCGCTTTGGATAAGCAAGTAGATGCATTAAAAACCCAATCAGATGAGTTTAGACTACAACGACAAGAGTTTTCTTTACAAAGAGACGAGCTAAAACAGTCTAGAAATGTTTTCAAAGAACAATCTAAAACACTTATGCAACAACGGCTTGATTCTATTTACTTTTCACTCCTTGATTTGTATAACACTGTAGTGAGCGAACTAAATAATAGCTGTTCAAAAGGTAGTTACTTTAAAGAGCTTAAACGCGAGCTTTATTCGCAAGCACTTGGCAGCATTCAACCAATCAGTGACTACCGAGCTTCAAACGATATATACTTAAGCGTCTTCTATTCAAGAAAAGAAGAATTAACTCATTACTTCAGACTTGTCTATAGAATCATAAAAACTATTGATGATTCTGAAATTGGCGATGAAGAGAAATTTATTTATATCAAGATATTACGCTCACAGTTAAGTGAGAATGAATTACTTGCTTTATATTACAACTCTCATTCTTATTATGGTGAAAATTCATATAAACTAATTCTAAAATATAACCTATTAAAACACCTCCCCTCTATCTCCAAGTTAGAGTTATATAAATTCCTAATTCCTAAGAACCGCAATGGAAAGCCAATTATATTAGATGGAAAAAACAAGAATAGGTTTGACTCTAAAAATGCATTTTTGTTGCGATTTAATAATGAAATATTTCTACTAATCCAGCAGTTCCTTGATCTTCTCGAGAATAAATACTATAGTGACGACTTTGAAGAGTTAAGAGTTTCGACTAATCTCCCACTTAATACAGAAACTTTAATATCCTTTGAGTCATCAAATTTAAATGAAATGAAGATTGAAATATCTTCTTCACGTGATTTAGAAAACATCACGTTATCCAAATTTGATGTGGATAGTTTCATAAAATACTTAGAATTAATTCTTTTTGATAGATTCATTTACGCAATGTATGTCCCCATAGAGCAAGCCTCAGGTTTCATTGATACACGAAAAACAAGCAAATCAATAATATTTGAATTGCATTCAAAAAAGAAAATACAGCTAAATAAAGATATGATTTAGAGAGAGTAAATAATGAGTTTATATTTAAACCAAGAAGATTTTGAAAATATTTTCAAGAACCACATAACAACAAAGGTTTACTCACTTTCTCTAAAAACCCTTTTTAGTAAAAGAAGAGTCGAAAAAATAAAATATGACCCTTACTATCAACGTAATTATGTATGGGACAACAGTAAAGCGACTTTCTTTATTGAAAGCATTTTGTTAGGAACCGACGTTCCCCCACTAATTTTCTTCAATACAGGCTCGACAATAGAAGTAATTGATGGTAGACAACGGTATGAAACAATAAAAAAGTTTCGCAATGGCGAACTTAAATTGAGCATTAAAGGACTTACAAAACTCACCCAGCTACAAAATATGCAATTTAGTACTCTCGACGCTGAAATTCAAGGGCTACTAGATGATGCAAAGATTCGTATTTTTGAATTTGAGATCTTTAATGAGCCAAGGCTGGATGCAACGCTTGAAGATAAAATAAAGAAAGAAATTTTCAGAAGGTATAATTCTGGTATTACTCCACTAAATAGCGCAGAAATCGACAATGCAACCTATGATGATGACTCTATAACAAACGAATTGAAGGCACGCATTATTGATAACCCAGAATTTATTTCACTAGTTGAAAAAAACTTTCTTGGTAAAGTATTCAAAAATGATGATACATCAAAAGTACTCCAGTTTATGAGACGATATTTAGTTTTGTCATCTTTTCCCATTAGTACATATGCTAGCGGTAGCAACAGAACTGAAATAATGGATCTCCTATACGGTGTCAAATCACAAAATACAGAAAACCCTGATGAAATATGTGAGAGCTTATTTTATAACTTAGACAAAACATTAGAGCTTATAAAACATTTAAAGATTCCCGCAAACAAGCTAGTAAATGAAGCATTACTGTGGGCAATATTCATACTGATTGAAGAAGAAGTAGACATTTCACCTTTATTTTCTCCTGAAGGTATTATTCATATTAATAACTACTTAACGAATCACCAAGATGATTTCCTCTCTGAAAATAGTCATCACTATAAATCAATTATAAAGAGACATAAGTCGATCAGTGAGATGATTTCGACACTATTGAATTTTGATTTTTCATTATTTATTAAGAATGATGACTTCAAACACTCAGTGAAAGAAATGAGGCAAAGCGAAAAGGAGGCCAAACTAAAATTGGATGAGTTAGCTTCATTACGAGTGCAAAAGCCGGAGCCCTCCTTAATTCCTATAGAAGAGATTGTAGAAGAGTTAAATGGAAACAAGTATTTAATTAGGCCAAGCTATCAAAGACTTGAGAAGATCAATGTATTCAAAGCTTCTGCAATTATCGAAAGCATTCTTCTTGGTATTAATCTTCCACCTCTGTTCATCTATAAGAATAGAAATGGAGTTAAAGAGGTTATAGATGGCCAACAACGGTTACTTTCAGTATTGGGTTTTTTGGGAAAAAGTTATCAGGATGAGAATGGGATTACGACATACCCTAAATGCTGTAACTTTAAATTATCAAGGCTTAAAATACTTCATGAGTTAAACGGTTCTAGGTTTGAAGATCTTGATTTTAACCTTCAAGATAAAATCTATGATTTTATGCTTAGTGTGATTGAGATAGACTCATACTTAAATAACAACTTTGATCCTGTTGATCTCTTCATTAGGCTTAACAACAAGCCTTACCCAATAAAAGAAAACTCCTTCGAAATGTGGAACTCATTCATGGATAGAGATGTTATTAGGTATATAAAAGAAATAACTAACGATAATATTGAATGGTTTTATATAAAACAGAGAAACGGGAATAACTCCTCTGATAGAATGTTAAATGAGGAGTTAATAACCTTGCTAGGTTATAACTTGTATAACTCAAAATATAGACCTGATTATACCAGTCTGGGCTTTTACTTAAGAGACAGCAAAGTTAATTGCAGAATAACCGAAAAGAAAGATGTATCAGCACTTCTAGAGAAAATTTTAACTGATATTGAACTTAAAAATAGATTTCTTGAATCAATCGGAGATATTGAAAAGATAATTTCAATCTTAAAGTCAAAATTGTCACCAGGGAACCTTAAGAATTCACTAAATGAAGTTTTTTACAAAGAAGGTGGCAAAAGATATTTAGTTGATTTTTATCTGCTATTCCAAATCATGCAAAGGCTCGAACATTCACGACAAGTCTCAATTACATTTAAAGAATTACAAGATAAGATGGCATTGGTAAAAAGCAAGCTCAAAAACCCAGAGCCAGACGTTCAACAGCAGGAATACTTCGAAAACCTTCTGAATGAAATAAGTGTGTGACAAATTTCATTCTTAGGCTCAGCGGTGTAGGTTCAATTTCTATCCGTTAAAGAGCCAGCATTAAATTTTATTGGTCTCCCTAGATCATTTTGGACACCTAACGCTTACACTGAGGTGATAAAAAGAACCAAGTAAGGTAGCAACTTTCGCCCATCAGAGTGAAAGTTACTACCCATAACGCAGCTATAACCTATTAACTTGCCTATGTACGCTCATCCCAAGATGCAACCCACTATCACAAACTGTGCTTACTTTTTCCTAGTATCTCCCGCACGCTTTGCAAACTACGCTGAGCATTACCGGCGCACTCGTTGATAACCTCAAGTACAATATTAAGTTTGGCGTCTAGGCCTTGTACATCCTGCCAATCTGCAAAGGTGTTTTTGACAATCTCTGCCTCTTTTGCAGAGCAAGCGGTGATGAAGTTGTATGGGAACCATTGCAACTTATCATCGGCAATTCGCTTGCTGATGACTTCTTTGTGGCTGCGAATATACTCCCCCGCATAAGCGCGGTGTTTGGGTGAAAACGCTGGGAACTGAAAGCGGTAGTCAATATCGTGGCCTTTACTTGCATCACTGAGCAGCAAGTCGTAAAAGGCTTTGATTTGGCTGTGTGTATTGCCATAGCCCAAGGCGTCGAGTAGGTCTTCTTTAATATGTTTTTCACTGTGTGCAAATTGGCTCAGCAACGTTTGGTACTCTTGCTCATTGGCGTTGGCAACCAGCACGCGTAACACGGCGGTGCGTTGCGTAAGTTCGCTCAAAGGCGTGTCTTTGTACGCTTGCTTCGCTGCGCTGATGGCACTGCTGGCATTTAGGTTCAAACCGTATAACTCTAGCCACAAGCCACCGTTTTGATTGGCAAGTATTGGCGGCCATTCGCTGATACTGGGTAACTTAGAACGCAAATAATGTGCGTACTCACCGCTGAGTGATTCAGGGATCAACGTCACAAATGTATCTTGCAAGGTCGACAGCGCATTACTCACTTCCATTGCGCTATGTGGCAAAGTATTGATGATATGTAGAAGTGAATCAATGTACGTCATAAAGTCAATTTTCGCGGCCATGGCCAGCGCTTCTTGATTATCTACGTAAGAGGCTCGCTCGGCAGCGCTCAGCTTCTCAATGGGGAAATCCCCATTGCCCGTGTTGTCTAAATATCTAAAGTACCCAACCCCGTTACTGTCTAAAAATAGCTGTGCATTGGCGGGTACATTGGTGAGCGCCATGCGCGCTTTGTCGAGCACCACTTGTTGTGTTTTGAGCACTTTGCCATCCCATATTTTCAAGGTTAAGGGTATGGTCCAGAGTTTATCTTGGCTGCTATAAAAACTATTTTGTTGAATAAACACTTGGTTATTGAGTTTGCTAAGCGTCAATAACGGATAGTTCGATTGGGTGATAAATGAATTGAGAAACCCCTCAAACCACGGGGTGTTAGCAAAGTGCCGAGCAAATAGTGGTGCGCTGGTGTTTGCCCCCGCTACTTGCTTGGCATAAGCACGCATATGAGTTTTAAACTGGGCTTGACCCAGAGCCAACTCGGCCATCTCCAGCACGGTTCGGCCCTTGGTGTAGGCCAATTGACCTATGGCCTCGTTATCGCCTCGGTACTTTACGCCGCTGCGCAGCGCTCTAGCACTGTGTTTATCATCAAAAAATGCCGATAACTGAGGGTTCAATGCACAGCCCGTCTCCTGCGGGTAAAGCGCTTGCAGCACTCTGGCAGCAAAGAATTCAGCGAATGACTCATGCATCCAGTAGTCGTTGTACCAACTCATGGTGATATCGTTGCCCAACCACATATGTACCACTTCATGGGCAATCAGCTTTCTGAAGCGACAGATAGCAAAGCCATCCGCATCAGACTTTGGGATCTGATGACTGTTCAAAGCAATTAAACCCACGTTTTCCATCGCCGCAAGGCCATCTATGGGTGTCACAAAAAAATCTAGCTTGCTGTAAGGAAATGGGTAATCGAGGTAATCTTCCATAAACCGCACGGTATTGCTGACCAATTCGCTCATATCATCGGGCAAGTTCAATACAATGGTTTTGGGCGCGTACACCACCGAGTTATATGGGGTGCCTTTAAGTGCAACCGAATGGAACTCTCCCACCGCTAACGCCAGCACATCAGAGTAAATTTTGTGACTCGGTGCAAAGCGAATATGCTTGCGCTCCCCTTGAACCTCACTAGATACAACGGGTGTGTTATGTCGCGCATCATATTGTTTAGGAATATCGACACTAAACTCAAAACGGGTTTTCTTGTCAGGCGCGTCCAACCCAGGGAATACGGTGCGCGCTTCCATCTCTTGAAACTGGGAAAAAATATAGGGTGAGCCGCTTTGTTGGTCCGCCACAAACAAGCCCATCGTCTTTTGATTGATTTTGCCCTTGTAACTGATCTGTAAGTTTGCCTGACCCGAAATAGGCTTGGCTAATTGGTGGGTCACAATATCAAATTCATTTGGCTGTACTATTTCTAAACTGGTGGTTTGCCCGTTGTGTGTTAACTCAACCGATTCTATGACCAGATCACGAACATGGTAAGCAATAATGTTGCTGCTTTGCTTTATCGCTAAATGCATACGGGTGTGACCACTAAACTCACTTTGTTTGGGCGACAAAGTGAGTGCGACATGTTGTCGCTCTAAGGTAATGTTTGCGGGTAAACGATGGGTATTGGCCTGAGCGGATAGCGTCACCAACACAGACAAAATCACAGTGAAAAAACGGCTAGAATACAACGTATACCTTCCCTGATTAACATGTTGTTTTAGTTATAATTAGCAATTATTACACCATGCTATAGGGGGGATTTCTACTATTATTAGTGTGCAGCTCATTGGCGTAACACTCATCATTATGCTGCGGCTTTCAACATCGCGCACATCGACCCTAAATACGCCTAGGTTTGGGTGTTTGTCATTGAAGTTTCATCTTGCTCTAGGTTGCTTACTTCACCAATCTGTATACTATTTAAGCACCACAACAAGGAGGACAGCCCATGTCAAACCCGTTTGATACCTTTAAACGCCATGCAGAACCTTTATCAAAAGCGCTATTGACCGCGTTCCCAAATGGCATAACACCAAGCTACGAGACAATTCATGCACCAGCACACGGTGAGCCAATCTCAAACCAACAAAAGAGCGAGCTCAAAGAAGTGGTTCACTTTCTTGTAAATGAAGGATATGCCAGACAAAGTACTGTTAATCAAACCCATATTGTTATGACCCAAAAGGGTCTGGGATGGCTTGGCATAACGGATGACCTACTCAAGCCAATCGACAACCCTTACAGCACATTACTGTAGCCAAGCTTTAAGCAGGCAAACCCTGTTTGCCTGCACGATTACCAAGTACCCGGGTTTGTTTATCATGGTGGGGGAATGTGCATAGCCGAGGACACGCGCTCTCACAACGCCTTTGTCCACACGAGATTAAATCAACTAAACCGGATTTAAGACCTTTTCACTTTTCGCCAACTTAAATACTGTTTTTGCAGGGATACCAAACGCGAGTACTTTACTGTAATCCGCCCAATATTTAGTTTTGATTGCTTCATATACTGAGCCATATCTGTCGGGCTCGGCTAAATCATCAAAACTGGCAATCAATGAAGAAACCGCTACAACACACTGGTTGTTCACGTCATACATTGCGCCCCCAGAAAAGCCACCTTGCATTCCTTGATGTAGAAGTATCCAACTAACGGGCTCACTGCGCATGTTGTTGGGTGCGATGCCTTCTTTACTGGCCGCGGTGTTAAAGCTTTCTGTCATCAATGGTCTTTCAGTAATGCCCGATATCGTCCCCGATGACGCTGCAACTCTGGAATCTGGCGTTAACTTGCTCATCGCAACCCGTGAACCAAACTGTTCATTTTCACACCATTTTGGCACAGCGGCTGGACTAAAGCGGTGCTCTATCAGTTTTAAATATGCTAAATCTGTTTGTGCAGAGCGCAGCACCACTTTGGCTAGCAGCGGTTGAGAGAGTTTGCCCAAATTACCAAGTTGTACATACACCGAGTCTCCTACCTCTAGGTCAGCCAAAACGTGATCGGCAGTAACAACAAGTTCATGGTTCAACGGAATACCCATACCATTGATTAACGCATTATCTTTGGACTGAACGCTAATCATTACTTGATAATTAATGACCAGCTCTTTGCCTTCATCGGCCTGGATTGACGAATTATTTTGATAAGCAATGGCCAACTCTTTTCCCTGATGAGTCTGACTCATACCACAACCAAATAATGCAACAGTCGCACCGAGCATCAGTAAACTTTTAGCGACTCTCATAGCACGCATTAAAGTAGGTTCTCGCTTTAATGCGTCGATGTGCTCTGTGTATATCATATGATCATTCCATGTTAATTAATTTAATACAATAATCGCAACTATCAACGAAGGCCAAACATAGCAAGCCCTCACGCTTGGTTCTAAATATGACACAAAACACAAAAAATTTACATATTTAAAACATGAAATCGTTTCAATTGTGTTTTTGTTGTTAAACGGCACAGACAAAAATTGAGGTTCTAAGCCGATGATGTCAGCTGCTAAACCTTACCTCTTTGCGCTATACACGAATTTTTTTGTGATGCGATTTCACTTTTTCTTTAACGGCCCAGAATGAATTGTTGCGTTTATAAATCTTGCTGCTGTCTTTACATAAGCCACATTTAGCACATGGGTGCATACTGCATACAACAGGTTCTAGGCCATATAATTAATGCGTGTTATAGAGTTTCTATCCTTTACAATCAACCTGTTAGATCTATCAAAAAACTATTCAGACAACTTGATAGCTTTTTGGTAAGACAACTCGGTTCAAGGTTATGCATGGTGGATGGGTCAATTTAACTAAGAGAAATAACCATGTGTAAAATACCTTCAAACACTTTGTCAGTACTATGTTGTTCACTCCTGTTCAGTACTTTTGCGCACAGTGGCAATAAAATAAACTCAACTTATATTGAACCCCCAATGGTTGCAGTGCCTGCCGGTGAGTTTTTAATGGGAAGTGAGCACGGACGAGACGATGAAAAGCCGCAACACAGAGTCTCTGTTAAGGCATTTCAAATGGCTAAATACGAAGTTACCATTGCTGAATTTAGAAAGTTTGTTGAGCAAACAGGCTACCCTGCCAAGCAAACTTGTACCCACCGAATTGGTAAAAAGTGGTTTGGGAGTGGTAAAAAAGATGGTAGTTGGGACAATAATATTTATGCGCAAAGCGAATTTCATCCTGTGGTATGCGTCTCCAGAAAAGATGCGCTTGCCTATGCTGATTGGTTATCAAAACAATCGGGCAAACACTACCGCTTGCCTAGCGAAGCTGAATGGGAATATGCGCTAAGAGGCGGCACACAAACACGCTATTTTTATGGCGACCAAGCGCTAAGCGGTCAGGCCTGTAAATATGCCAACCTGTCTGATTTAGATGCAAAAGTTGAATCACCAAAACAATATGACGCAACTTACAATGACAAGTACACCATTGAACCATGCCATGATCATGAGATCACCACATCGGTCGTCGGTTTATACGAGCCCAACCCTTTCGGCATACATGATATGCTTGGAAATGTGGTGGAACGACTCGCTGATTGCTATCAAAATAACTATATCGACGCGCCAAACGATGGCAGCCCAGTAATAAAAGAAGACTGTGATGCGTACGTTGCAAGAGGAAGCAGTTGGCATTGGGAAGCCAGTACCAGCAGTGCAAGAATGCGTATGCGTGAAGACTTTCTTGCCGCACTTGAAGGATTTCGTTTGGCATTAGATACCAATGGCAAAGCCCTAGAGAGTCAGCCGGGCAACAGCGACTTTGTTAAGGCACTTAGCAAAGCGCAAACAACAGCGAAAAAGAATTGGCAAAGCCATCGCGCCCACACACAGGTGAACTTCCCTAGTACAGTTAACGTCTCTGGCACACCTCAGTAATATCTCACTTAGTAGGAGTTAACGGTAACTCCTACTTGCTGTAATCTTTGCTGATGCCGTTTCAACCACCAAGATTTAGCGGTGTTACTGATATACCTTTTGCTTAAAGTAACTTGTGCAGCGTCGCTATCGTCTTGCAGCAATTCGAGTAATGTAAGCGCCATTTCAAGGCCAATCCAGTCTATTCCTTGCGTTCGAGCTAGGTTAAAAGCACGCTCTGCCTGTTGTATTGCCAGTCTGGGCTGGTGTTTAGCAAGGTGTATTTTGGTGAGTAAATAGGCTTGCCGAGCAGGCTCGGTAATACCTAGTGCAAGTGATTGAGCCGTTGCCCACTGTTGTTCTTCAATGGCATAACTGAGCAATTTCTCAGTGACACTAAAAAACACCCAGAAGTTATCCAATGTGACAGGCCTGCGCAGTACGCTTTGGTAATGGCGAAGTTTTTCCTCTTTTTGCTCTGCAAACAACGCCCAATGGTAATCCGTCAACATTCTGTGAGAGTCATCTAATTGGTAATCATCAATCAACAACTCAGCCTGTTTTAAATAGTCATAGCGTTCTTTATACAATTTAAGTTTGGCAGCCTTGATAGACAACAAGGTATACGCCCTGATCTCCTGCATGGGTCTATTCGCCAGCCTAGCGTGACTTGCCCCCCGAAACAGGTGGCTTTGTATTTGCGCAAAATCGCTACTAACTCCAGCAACATCAATCTGGGATTGGCTTACTTCACTTTGCAGTGCGAGTAAATCAATCTCTGCCAGTAGTGACTGTGTCTGTTCAAACTGCTGCATGGCAAGTTGGTGTTGCTCCAGCTCCAACAAGAGCTTACCCCTTAACCAATGTGCATAGGCAACATAAACAGGTTGTTGTTGCGCCACTGCAAGTGTTGACAGCTTCTCAATTTGTGCATCGGCAATATCATATTCGGTCTGTTCAATTTGTCGCTCGATAAGCTGTTGCAACAGCGCTAAATGTTCCGGGTAACGGGCAATCAATGTTGCCAGCTCAGCGGTTGCGGCTGACTCAGACGGTTCATTGAAAAAATCAGACAAAAGCACCGGCTCTAACGCTTGATAGAGCAGCTCCTCTACCTGCGATAACGACTGAACATGCACATATCCACGCCATTGACGCTGACTGCCTTGCGCCAAATACTCCAAAATAAAGTAAGGTGTTTGCTGCTGTGCATGTTGATATGAATAGACAACGCCTGACAACAACACACCGTTTGGATTGTTTGCGCTAAGGTATTTTTTTCGTTCCATAAATGGTGAAGCAAAAAACCGCCAAGCGCCTGTCAATCCACTGTTTGAGTCGCTACTAGATGTCTCAACCTCTGTCATTGTTTGTTTAAGTTGGGTATTTAGTACATCAAGTGTCGGCTGCGGTAATGTTGATGCTCGGGTCGCGAACGGTATTACATACCAATTGGCAAACTGTTGATTTCCTTGTGTGGTAACTGGCGCTTGAGGTTGCTCTTTGACAGTCATCCACAGATACGCACTGGTCACAAACATGACAGCCAACGCGCTAAGCCAATAAGCGACTTTATTGTGAGCTAGGGAGTTGTTTGACTGATGTTGGGGATGATGTTCATTAACCGGAGCGTCACTAATTGCGAGTTGCCATTGATATCCTCGCTTAGGAAAGGTTTTTATAGCCCCCTCACCCACGACCACCCGCAATTGGCTAATCGTCTGGAATACAACCTGATCGGAGAGCACCTTACGAGGCCACACAGATGATAAAATATCATCTTTACTCAGTATCTTAGTCGGCTGTTCTAAAAATAAAGATAATAGCTTTACCTGATTCACGCTCAGGCTGACCACATCTCCTCTTTGATACAAAACCTGATGCTGTGTATCGAAACAAAAATCAGAAAAGTAAAGCATTTAATAACGAGCTGTAACGACAATGCTTCAGTGTACCGTGTTAAGCAACACTTGTTAAGCGCGGCTTGTTAGGTACACCTTAAAAACAGCTCGGTGTATTTCTAAGCCTCCAAGTACTGCCCGCCATTTACAACTGCTCAATTGACATTCAAGCGCCTAAATGTTAATTAAAAGTTTATAAATGAACAAAGAATGAACACACCATTTATTTACCCAACATTAAGATAAGCAAAAACAAGGAATTTGAATATGCTTAAACGCGCTCTAATACTCTCAATGATTGCCTCACCCGTTGCTTTGGCCAGCAACCCGTTTACTTCTAATAGTTTCACACAGCAAGCTATTGAAAAACGCAACACAGACAAGTTGCAAGAATCTCTTGAAAAAGAAAAGCAAGCCTTGCGTGCAAAAATTGGCGAGTGTAAAGCTCTGTCAGGCGACACCGAAGAATGCGCGACTCTGCGAAAAGATGTACAGCGTGACGGGATGGCTTTTATGCAAGCTAAAAAGTCATTGAGTAATGAGGTCACTAGCAATGTGTTGATACAATGTAAGACGGAAAGTACATATGTCGATAACAATGGTAACCAACACGACTGTCCTTTGATCATCTCTCATCTTGTAAAGGCTGGAGTGAAAGATGATACTAAGCTCTTAGCTGCAGTGGCAAGTTGTGATAGCCAATCTACCTATAAAGACGACAAAGGAGTCAACCAAAAGTGTCCTGTCATCCCTTTTTTGGACACCATCAGTTGGGTATCTGGGGCAATTGAAAATGATCAGGATGCGTTCTACCAAGCATCTTTTTCTCCAGTGGGAGACAGTACCAACTATGAGGTTGGCTTGTATAAAGGTTTATGGTACGCATGGGGAGAGACCGTCAAAATCCCATTTTACTTTTCCTATGCAGAACCAAGTTCTGATACAAACAATAACGAAGCCTCTGAAACCCTAATGGACAAAGATGCAGGTATTCAACTGAGTATTCCCGCTCTTTTTGCATTTAATAGTGGTCTTGGCGAGAATAACAAAAAGCAAAGTACCGTCATGGCGGGTGGTATTTTTCGTGCCGTTGCCAAAAAAATTAAAGGCGACACTGAGTCTGAATTTGTCTATGGCTACAACGCTTCAATCGTGGGGCAGTACAATTCATATTTGGAGCTTTTCGATGTAAATGATAACGGGAAAGTACAACCTGGTTCCCTAAATATCGCTGCAAATTATACGTACCACAATTATGATGATGAAAATATTAAAAAGATTGCCAGCAACCTTACCTTGAATAACCCGAGTGAGTTTTCTGATAATTTCGAAAGCTATGGTTTCACCGTTACCGCTGAGATTGGAGAGGTTATTTCTATCTCTTATCAATGGGAAATGGTAAAAGACGACAGTATTTTTGATAACAGAAAGATTCAAAGGCTAACACTGTCTAAAAGCTTTGGCTTGTCAAAATAACTAATTACTATCGAGGCGTCAACAGATAGTTTTCATGACGCCTCAAATCTAGCTTGTTCAATCTACTGCATAATTACGCCCCGCCACAGCCGTTCTAAACATTTCAATCGCTCCGCGCTTTTGCATGGTCACAAATACGGACTTACCATCCTCGCCACCAAACGCTACGTTGGTTGGGTGCTGCCCTTTGAGTTTAACCGCTTTGAGTAACTTTCCTTGTGGAGACACCACAGCAATCACACCTGCACCGTATCTGGCGATATACAAATTGCCGTCACTATCGGTCCGCATGCCGTCTAGACCAAAGTCCTTAAATTCAATGAATAATTGCTTATTGCTGATGTTACCCTTGTCATCGAGGCGGTATCGCCATACTTTGCGCTGCACGCTCTCATTCACATACAACGCTTTATTATCGGGGCTCACTTCAATCCCATTGGTGGTCCCCATGTCAGCTTCAAGCAAATGACTAGTGCCATCTTGATCAATGCGCCACAGCTGGCCTGTGTTATTTTTCCAATTAGGATCACTGGCAAACAAAATGCCATTGTCCATAATTGCCAAATCATTGGGCTGGTTCATCTTGTCGTTGTGTGCAAAAACGCTCACTGACGCGGACGCATCTGCGCCACTTTGCAGTGCATCGCGGCTGACTCGTAGCACATTGTGATTCACGTAGTCGGCAATATACATGTTGCCTGCCCTATCAAAACGAATGCCATTGCCTACACTGCCATTTGGCAAGCTGAGTAATTGACTGACTTGGCCCTTTGCTGTCACCTTGCCAATACGGCCTTGCTCGGCATAATTTACCGCATACAACACACCGTTATTATCCACCGCAGGCCCTTCTACCCCTTGTGTAAACACCTTGTCACCCACCCAATCTTGAGTAATGTAAAGGGGCTGCGCCTGTGCAAATCCGAAAAACGTGATAAAAGAACCGATTAAATATTTCATAATGTTCCTTGGCTATTTTGACAATCTAAATACAACTGACGCACGGGCTCGACGGCCGCCAACACCAGTTCACTTTGTAAGTTTTGCAATGAGCGTAACTGCTGAGCAACCTGAGCCTGCGCTTGAGGAGGGTGTGTCACTTGGCGACGGCAGCTTTCAATCACACCTAGCGTCATTACATTGAGTGTTAGTAGACGCGCTAATACTGGTTGTAGGTGTGTTAAATTGTCGTTATCGACCAATACCTGTTGACCGTCAAGCAGTTGAGCTTGTAACGTCAGTGTCTGCTGTACTACCTGTTCCAAAGCAGCGGTTTTGCCTGCACGATAACGCGAGAAAGCGCTTTGCATCTGGCGTACAGCTGTACTTTCGACAGGTAAAAAATCAACCAAATCATTCAGCGCAGCACCTTGATGATACTGACTCTTTAGGTATTTAATATGGTGTCGAGTGTAATAATGGGCGGGCTCCAAACGAGATGATAAAGCCAGTAAAAATGTCAGACTGCGCTGCTGCTGCGCATCACTGAGCGTAGGACTAAGTAAGTGACTCAAGCCGTTTAAATACTGTCGTTGATGTGCAAGCCCCACCACATTAGCGCCATAGTCATCCATCGCTTCGAGTCTGTGATACATATTTTCTCGGTTCTTTATTGACTGCGGCGACCATAAACGTTCAGCAATGGCAAATAAGCGCGGCCATATTCTGAGATCTAAGTTATCATCGCTGACCAGTTCACTCCAAATCGTGGCCTCTGCGCCCAAAATACGTTGTTGCTCAACAGATGTTAGCGGCTGTAATAATGAGACTTTGCTTGGCCTGAGGTTTTCCTTCAGCATTAAGGGATAACGGCTGTTACCTACCAAAACAGAGCTATCACCACCATTGAGTGCAAACTCAAACTCTAAGGGCCCCATCCAGCTATCTAACGTTACCAGTGAGTATTGTTTACCATTCAAAGAGTAGCTTTTACTAAATTGGGCGATTTTATGATGTTGATCATTGAGCTTAATCAGCACCTGCTGCTCAGCACCTTTACCCATAATGAGCAATTCACCGTGCACATCACTGCCTTTCAATCGCTCAATGGTAAAGGCATACGCTGAAGATAGCGCTAATGATAGATCCACTGGTTCATCATATGCGAGTGGATCATTACGATAGTGATAATCCGTATATTGTGGTTGGTCAATGTAAAAACCGGTAGACAAAATGCCTTGATAACCACTGCGCGCAAGCGAATTTAAAGAGTCATGACCACGCCAAGACTGTACCACAATATCACGCGGTAATTTGGGGTGATACACTTCATCCCAACCCATCATAATGCGCTGATGATTATTTAAAATTCCCTGTATGCGCTGATTAAAATAGGCTTGTATATCATGGCCATTTTTGAGATTGTGGGTGTTCATGAGCGTTTGGATATTGCTGTTACCCAGCCACTGCTCTGGGTCAACCTCGTCCCCGCCAATATGCACATATTGATCTGGAAACAGCGTGGTCATTTCACTAAACAACGTGTCTATAAACTCGTAAACCTGAGGTTTGGAAACATCAAGGAGTGGTTTAAAAACCCCCCAATGACGTTGCATACGATAGTCTTTTACTTCACTTATCAGTTGCGGATAAGCGACGGCTATCGCGCTTGCGTGTCCTGGCATACCGAACTCCGGCACAACACGAATACCATGCAAAGCAGCATAAGCGACCACATCCTTCACCTGCTGCTGCGTATAGTACTGGCCATCAGAGGCCTTTTGCGTCAACAAAGGAAAAGCCCGTGACTCTATTCGCCAGCCTTGATCATCAGTTAGATGCCAATGTAGTACGTTCAGCTTGGCCGCCGCCATACCATCCAATTGGCGCTTAATGGTATCAACCGAGATAAAGTGACGTACGCTGTCGATTAACAGCCCCCGCCAAGCAAATCTAGGTGCATCTTCAATGTGTAAATAAGGCAGCCGTCCACCTTCTGCGGTGGCAAGTAACTGCATCAAACTACTCACCGCATGTTGCGCCCCAACAACGCTGTTGGCTTGAATATGTATACCTTGTGCACCAATCTCTAAGGTATATGATTCATCATCACCGAGCTGTGGCAACAAGTGATGCGCTTTTTTGATGTTATTTGTCGATACCACAATGTGCAATAAACTGGTATCTGGCAAGGCGCTTTTCAGCAGTGTGGTTGAGCGCAAACTCTTATTTTGAGCGAGTGCCGATTGAAGCCTTACAAATTGTAAAGACTGGCGCTGCTCATCTAGTCCGGTCATAAAAACCTGTAGGTTTTCGGGTAAAACAAGGTGCTGTTGAGTTACCTGCATTTTTTTTGGCGATGGCATTAACATCAACCCGAGATTTGCCGATTCTGGTGTGGCTACCGACCTCATGGCATAACACCAGCACAGTGCAAAAAGGGCTAACTTTAAACAGTTATTCAACACAGTGCTCCTGCTCCAGTAAGTTGGGTAATAATGTTGGCGAAATGAGTGCCCCTTGATGCTGAATAACAACTCCCGCCAAGTGATGTGCAAATGTTGCACTGGCAACTAAGTCGTTTTCAAGTAAGAAATAAATTAGAAAACCAGCTGAAAATGCGTCCCCTGCGGCACAAGTATCTACTACAACCTTAGGCTCAAGTGGATATGCTGGCACCTCAATACAAGTTTTGGTTTCGCTACAGTAGAGTACACAGGGTGCAGCCCCCTGACGGACCACCAGCAATTGTCTGTCACTTTGTTGCCTTGCATGTAATTCTATGATTTCTTTAGTGTTACTTGTTCCATACAAGGCGTATTCATCATCGTCGGTTAAAAAAGCGATGTCAGCCATAGCCATCAATGCTAGATAGTCCCTTTGCGGGTCTACACATTCCCACAGGCTTGGCCGATAGTTATTATCAAAGATGACAGTACCACCATGGCGTTTAAATTTCCTTAGTTTATCAATTAAATAGCTTCTATGGGAGGCTGGCAAAATGGCTAAACTGACACCCGAAAGGTAAACTGCATCAATGCTGCCGTGAGTGAGCGCCTCACTGAGCGTTTCATCTAATTCAAAATAGTCGCGAGCCGCACTATTCGCTCTATCAAAGCGAAATCGGCGCTCACCAAATTGATCATGGCTGACCCAATACCTTGCCATGTTACGATGTGGGTGTATCAGCAAAAAATCGTCGTTTATGGCGTTTTGAACTAGTAATTGACGAAATGCAGATTCTTCTTGCGATGTCGCTCCGATTGCACTGGCATAGTAGATTGCAACAGGCGCGTGTGCGAGCTGAGCACAAAGATGCTGACAGTACCAAGCGGTGTTAAATGTATCGCCGCCAAAAAACACATTCCCATCGGCTCGGTGTTCTATCATGCATTCACCGAAAAACACCACTTTTTTGATTTGTACGTTCATGATGATGTTTGCTCCACTGCCCCGTGTGCCTTGCTCCCTCGGCGTTTTTGGCTGAACTTGCTCACCAGCACTCCAGCGACCATCGCACTGCAAAGCGCCGGTATGACTGGATTGCCAAACCATGCAAGCCAATTGTCTTGCTGAGCGACCAACAATGCCGCCATGACACTGCTAAACAGCGTTGCCAGCGCGCCCTGCCATGTGTAGTCATGCCAGAATCTACCTAGCAACCCCATCACGCAGAGACCACTCATCACCGTCGCAATCATATGGGTGATGTAACTGATAATATCATTTGATAACAACGCCATGCTTAAGGCTAAGGCCACAGTGAGTAACATAGCTACACGGGAAATTAAAAGTTGCTGTTGTACTGGCATGCTGTTGCGAAACAACCACTGATACATATCATCCACCAACACACTCACTCCCGCTATCGCATCAGAGCTGGCACTAGATAAGGTGGCAGACAACCCAGCAAGAATGATCAGCCCACCTAACAGCAGTGGCAGGCTATTTAAAGCCATGTAAGGAAAGGCAAACGCAGGATTATCAAGCTCGGCATTGAGCAAATAAGCGCTGATACCTATTAGAGCCGGAATAACACTAAAAAGCAGATATAGTCCGCCAGAAATAACAAAAGATTGGCGCACACTTTTCACACTCTGAGCTGAATAAATGCGCTGACGAAATGAAGGTGTCGCTAATACGCCAACTAATACCGCAATGGCTAAAGATATCGCTGGCATCACGCCTATTTTATTGACCGATAAAAAGCCACTATCAACAACAAGCTCACTGTGCCCAATTGCGCTAAGCCCTCCTACATGGTCTATCGCAAAATACGCCATTAATACAAAGCCGATAAAAAGCAGTACCGCCTGAATGGCATCCGTCCACACCACGGCACTATAGCCACCAATGGTCACATAAACCGCTAGACCCACGCCGATGATCAGCTTGGCTTGCCCTTGTTCAATGCCAGTGAGCCAAGATAAATACATGCCACCGCCAATAAGATGTGCGCCCAACCAACCAATACTGGCGCTGTAAATGAGTAATGCCAATAGCTTTTTAACCAAAGGGTGATTGTCGACATAGCTGGCAAGTTCCTCACTCATGGTGGAAAAGTTTTGCGCTCTAGCAGGCGCAAATAACCAAGCGAGAAGTAAAATACCCAGCGCGCCACCTATGCCATATAAAGCGCCCGCCCATGCATTTTCATAGGCAAAACCAACCGCGCCCATTGAGGAGCCCGTGCCTACCATAGTTGCCACTGTCGTACCCAAAGTTAGTAATACAGGTACTCTGCGCCCCGCCAGTAAAAAATCACTGGATGACTTTTGCCAACGAGATACCCACCAGCTAATTACTACCATCACAAATAAATAGCCCGCAAAAGCCAACAAGAAAAAACTCTGCTGTGATGTCATCTACGCCCCCTTCTTTGCGACTTGTGCTAGACGCCGCAATTGTGTCTATTCTCAGCCTGTTAATTGCCCTTGTAACAGGTGACATCCACTTCCACTTTGCAATCCACAACCAAATCCGCAACCATGCAAATACGCGCTGGCGGGTGAGCGCCAAAATACTGCGCAAATACCTTATTAAAGGACTGAAAGTACCGTGCATCGGTTAAAATCACCGACACATGGGTAACATGTTCAAGTGCATAACCCGCTTCTTCCATAATCGCAACACAGTTATCAAGGGCGACTTTGCTTTGTTCAATGATCCCCCCCTCAACTACTTCCCCATCACGCATCGGCGTTTGCCCAGACACTCGCAGCCAACCGCCCGCTTCAACCGCTCTGGCAAAGGGCAAATGCTGCCCGCCTGTACCCGTGCCTCCTTCGGCACCAATTCGTCTGATTGTCATCGTTATTCCTTATCTTGTGAACGAACTAAAAACTGCCCAGCCCTGTGTCTTTGTTGAATGCTGAATTGGTCGTCCCCTTCTTTGAAGCTAGTACGACCATTCACCCACACCTGTTTTATCCCTCGTGCTTGTTTGTGAGGTTGGCTATACGTCGCCTGATCCGAAATCGTCTTGGCATCAAACAACACTAAATCAGCAAAATAACCCTCTTTGATCTCACCACGATTTTTAAGTCCAAAGGTTCGAGATGATAACGCTGTCATTTTATGGATAGCTAAAGACAAATCTAAAGCATGTAACTGGCGAGCATATTGACCTAAAACTCGTGGAAACGTCCCCCATAGTCTAGGGTGCGGATGAGGATCACACGGTAGTCCATCAGAACCTATCATGCTGTGTTCATGACAAACAATATCCTGCACATCCTGCTCATCCATACAATGATATACAGCACCAGCTGGGCTCAGCCTTTGTGCGGCCTCTAGTAATGAAACCTGCCACATAGAGGCTATATCTTTGAGGGTGCGCTGTGCCATATCTGGATGAGGTTCAGACCAAGTGATAAAAATTTCACTTTCATCCGTTACCTGCTTTAGATCCAAGGTGCTCGAACTGGCTGCATAAGGGTAACAATCACAGCAAACAGCCTGATGCTGACGTTGTTTTTGTAGATGTGCTAATACTTGTTTCGCCCTACCCCAATTGTTTTTTCCTGCACACTTCAAATGAGAAATAACCAAGGGAACTTGCGCACTTTTAGCGCTAGCGAATGCTTCATCCATTGCATCCAAAATAGCGTCAAATTCAGTGCGCAAATGTGTTGTATATATGCCGTTGTAGGGGACTAAACACTGGATCAGGTCGCATACTTCTGCGAAACTTGCCGCATTCGCATTGGCATAGGCGAGCCCTGTACTAAAGCCTAGCGCCCCATCGGCTAGGGCCTCTGTTAGCAGCGCTTGCATTTGCGCAATTTCGTCACTCGTTGCAGTTCGCCCAAGCGCTGGCATCACTTGCGCTCTCAGTGAAGTATGACCTATCAACATCGCTGTATTTACGCTTGGTCTAACCTTGGCATACTGGCTTTGATACTCTGCCAGTGTGGCAAACCTAAACTCAACTTCATCACCGAGTAAGTTAATCGGGTCAACCAACTTTTCAGCGCCTCGAAATGGCACAGCACTGATCCCACAGTTGCCTGTGATGACCGTTGTCACCCCCTGACTCAGCTTATTGAGCATATGTGGATTACGCAGCACCTCTAAATCGTCATGGGTATGTACATCTATAAACCCCGGTGCCAGTGCACAGCCTTGTCCATCAACATAGTGTTTTGCACGACAGTGTGACACGTTGCCAATTGTCACTATGCGTTCGCCCATAATGGCAACGCCACCAAGTTTGGGGTCACAATATTCACCATTGTAAATCATCACGTTATGAATAACTGTATCCACAAGCTCAGTACTTATCATCGCTCAATCTCCCAATGGAAAACGTTTGTCCATGGGGTAAGCCCCACTGGCTTCATTACGGTGCTTATCCAGCTGCACCTTCAAGCGCCGCAGCTTTTCTTTTGAACGGCGTTGGTTTTTCATCGCCACTTCACTGGACAATATATCCACTGCCGCCATCATGGCATAACGTGCCGCACTGGGTTTAAAAATATAATCACTCTCTTGTGTTTTAATTGGCAAATGAAAGTCGGCCAGCGCTGACAACTCCCCTTCAGGACAGATGGCTATCACCACTGCGCCATATTCTTTTGCTATGCGAGTTGCATCCGTGACATCCGGGCTAACACCGCTGATAGACAAGCTAATGACGACATCATTTTTATTGATGGTTGATGCAGTCATGCGCATCAACATGGGGTCGCTATGGGCGTTACTGAGTATATCTAAGCGAAATAGACGGTTTTGACACTCTGTGGCCAACATACTGCTGCCCCCACCAACTCCGTAAATTAAACAATGCCGAGCACTGCAAATAGCGTCACTCGCTTGTTGCACCACATGCTCTTCAATAAGTCCTGCATTAAGGTTCAAAATCTCCTGAATCGAAGAATAGACGTGAGAAATATTCTCCCGCTCAACCAAAGATGTGCCTAAAAACCGCTCTCCAACAGCGGTTGACTTGGCCAATTGCAGTTTCAGATCGCGTACGTTTTCGCACTGTAGACTTTTTGCTAAACGCGTTATGCTGGCGTGGCTGACCTGCGCTCTTTGTGCTAATTCATTAATTGAAGCGCTGGCTGCAAAATGGAGGTCTGACAGGATAAGCTTGGCAACTTTTTGCTCTGCTCGACTAAAGTGGCCCATGCCTTGTGATATTTTGTCAATTATGTCCATAGCTAAGCCTTTTAAAAGTATGTGGTTAAGGTTTTAGTGATCACCCAATCATCTTCAACCACACCAATTTGTCTCCATTTATCAAAGGTTAAGCACGGGTGTGAAGTAGAGAAACAAACTAAATCGCCCACTTTGAGCGTGCAATCTGGTGCAACGTTCATCATGCAGTGTTGGTCCATAATATGCGTCACTCGCCACGCTGACGGCGCATTCTCAAGTTTTTGAGTAGCAGGTGTAAAAACCAACTCCGCCGTTGGTAGTCCGGCGTCAAAAGCTGCATCACGCTTGCCCAAACCAATGATTACTTGATCAGACTGGGTACGCGAAACCACATAGGCCCAAATGTACAAGCCTGATATTAAAGCGCCATTGATGTCGCATGCTAACTGGCAACGTTGTACCACTTGTTGCTGAGCAGATTGATAAATTCCAGTGTCATGAATAAGGTAGCAACCAGGGCGCAGTACATAGGTAAACTGTTCACGACTTTTACTGGCATTTAGGGCCTTTGCAACAACATCGTACCAAGCAGAGCCCGCGCCGGTAATAATGGGGTTGGCTAAGGCAAAGCCCTGACGTTGTTGAATTTGCACCGCTATTGCAATAATCTTTTCCACAAGCGTATTAATATGTTCTACGGCTTGCTCCGCAGCTACCACCCCCTCGTAAAAGCTCAAACCGCAAACATTCAGTGCTTTAAACTGCTGACATACATCCAACAGTTCGAGTGTCTGCGCCTGTGAACGCACACCACAACGACCATTCTCAATACCTACCTCTAGGAGAATGTTTAGTGCTACACTTTTAGTCGCAAAAAACTCCCCCAACTGGCGAGCATTATCTGGAGAGTCTACAAAACAGTAAAACTCGGTATCTGTCTGTGCCAGCAACTGCGCTATCAATTCAAAATGATATTTTCCCACCAGTTGATTGGCTAGAATGATCCTTTCTACGCCATGTTCTACTGCATTTAACACCTGCGGCACCGTTGCTAAACTAATAGCCCAAGCTCCCTGTTCAATTTGTTGGTGAAACAAGTCAGGCGACATGGTTGTTTTACCATGAGGTGCAAGCTTTACACCTGCTCGCATCGCATATTGCGCCATCCATTGTGCGTTATTGGTGATGGCGCTTTGCTTAACAACGGCAACGGGTAAGCTGACCTCCTCAGCTAAAATACTCCAGCCTTGAGTCACAAGTAATTCAGGCTTACCAGAGCCTTTTAGAAATTCAGACATAGTACCCTTTATTAATCCGTCACAATTATTTGACATAGTGATGTGACGCTAACCACATACGACTAATTTACAATCAAAAACAACACAAATATTAACCAAACTGCTTGCTTTATCGCCTATGGTAATGTTAAAAAGTAACAAGTTCAATAGTATTTTTATGTTACTTTTTAACATTACTGTTTGGTAGCAAACATTAATTTTGAGCTGAGCAGGTAAATTATGAGTACGTTTTGCGCCATTGTTACTTTGTCGTGATGACGCAACGTTTGTATGAGTAGTTAAACGTCATGTTACTCAAATATACAGGCCATCAATATTTTTTTAAAACTGAATGACAGCGATGTCAAATTTACTTTTTGAAAAGAAATGAATCATCACAACAACAAGGCATATCAAGCCCAGTCAACTTGATTTGCTCAACGATACAAGGGGAAGAAGGTGTCTAACAAAACATTTAAACGCAGCATACTATCGTCTACCATTGCGGTCGCGCTCTCTGCGGGCATTGCACACAATGCAAGCGCGCAAGACAGTCCAACTGTTCAAGATGATATTGAAATTATTCAAGTCAAAGGGATCCGTGCCAGTACAGTCAAATCAATTAACGTTAAGCGTTTTGCTGCGTCGCAAGTTGATGGTATTGCCTCTGAAGATATCGGTAAGCTACCTGATGTCACAATCTCCGACTCTCTACAGCGGATCACTGGTGTACAAGTTGAAAGAACCGCTGGAGAAAGCGGACCGGTACAAATTCGTGGTATGGGTCAAGTTGATACCACACTCAACGGCGAAGTATTTTTAAGTGCCACCACCATCGACTCCTCAGGTGCAAATTTTGGTGATCTGCCTGCTCAACTGTTTGCTGGTGTTGATGTGTACAAAACTAGCCAAACAAAACGTACCGCATCGGGTATTACTGGCTCGGTAGATTTAAAAACCCGCCGTCCTTTCAATATGAATGAAGGCTGGGTATATAATGTTTCTGCTGACGTAACACAAGGCTCAATCAGCGAAGAAAGCGACCCGACGCTTACTGGTTTAGTCAGTTATAACGCTGACAAATGGGGCGTGTTATTTTCAGCGGCGACTCAAGAGGCAACGTTAGCGACTGACTACAACGGCTATTTCGATACGTCTGAAAACGGTGGTATTGGCGCCGCCAACAACAACTTTACTTGGGGTCAAAACCCGCGCGGTGAAGAAGTTCGCCACGTTGTACCACAGGGTTTTGCAGCCTTCAATAAACAGGAAAAGCGAGAACGTGAAGGCTATCAATTTGCATTTCAAGCCGATTTAAGTGAAGGGTTTGAACTAGTATTCGAAGCTTTTTATACAGATCAATCACGCTTTAATGACCGCCGAGGTCTGTCACAAAATAACCGCTGGTACAGCTTCAATGACTATGCCTACCCGACCGAGTCTGGTTGGACTGGCGATACCTTTACCGATGCCGATGGCAACCCTTGGGGTGCCGTCAACGACTTCTACTTGAAGCCATGGCGTCTACAAACCTTCACACAGGTAAATAACAACTTTGAAAAATCAACCAACCTAAATCTGGAACTGAATTTCAACAACGGTGGAGCGCTTACCGGTCAAGTACGCGCCACGCGTGCTCACGCATCGGCTAGAATGCGCCATGGTTATGGTGAAGGTGACATGCTGAGCATCGACCGGGGTACTTTGGTGACGGGTCCAGGGCAATTAACCCCCGCCGAATTTTGTGGTAGCGATGACGCCATTGTGGGTGATCAAGGTGGCTGTTACGCGGCATTCTCACCCGGCGGTATTGAAGATGACAGCTTTTTACTTCGCTACAATGCCAGTGGCGAGTCCCCCGTGTTTAGCGGCTTTGAGCAAATGGTCAATGGTGGACAAGGTAGGATGAGTGTGGCCGATTACATGGGCAGCATTGATTCATACCATATCGGTGCATTTTCTTCGGAAGGTAATACCGACGATGAAGGTGAAATCAATACCTTCAGTACCAAATGGAACTACCAATTTGATGACGTGACCTTTATTACCAGCGTAGACTTTGGTATTCGCGTTATGGAGCGTGAGGTCGATCACGATCAATTTACCTACACCTCTGAATTTGGTGATGGCTGTGATGTTGCCCAGTGGAAAGCCGTTGACCAATACCACACCACTGCAACGTGTGAGGGTAACCCTGCTGCGGGTGAGTACCTAACACAAGATGTAGGTGATCTCACTGCTGGTACTTGGGTGCCCTATACGCTGTTAAACCCCGCTAGGTTAGATAAGTACACCACCGTTAGTCAGATTTCTAATTATGGCAGCGTGCAAGGTATCCCGAGCATGTGGTCAATTGACCCGAGTAACTTTCGCGACCCCCGCCAGTTCCACCTCGATACTTTTGGCAACGTGCAACGTATCGAAAATGCGGGTGCATCTTACGATGTGGAGTTGAATGAATTTAGTTACTTTCTGCAAGCAAACTTCGAATACAACATGTTCAAAGGCAACTTCGGTATGAAGGTTATCGAAACCGACTTGTATGTAAAACAAAATTTGGCAGGGTCTAACCTACCTCACAGTGGCTTGGGCCCTGATATTGGTGATGTTGTTACTGAGCGCAGTTATACGGATTACTTGCCATCGGTCAATATTACCGCTGATGTCACTGAGGATGTGATCGTACGTGCTGCCTATTCAAAAAATATGCAAGCGCTGACACTGAGCAATTGGGGCGGTGGTAAAACCGTGGGCAAAGCTATCAACGGCGAGTGTGACTGCTTGCGCGTTGTTAATGGCACGCTATCGGGTAACCCTGAACTAAATCCATGGCGCTCGAAGAACTTCTCTCTTTCTGCTGAGTGGTATTCCGGTGAGGCATCCATGGCATTTTTAGCACTTTACAAAATTGATATTGAGAGCTTCACAACAGATGGAACAGTGATGATTGATGAGCCCGATGATGACGGTATCCGTCGTGGTCCATGGCCTTTCACCACCCAAGTGCAGGGTGAAGGTGGCTACGTAAAAGGGATTGAAGTCGGTATGAAAGCCGCATTTGGTGACTATACCGACATCAGCATCTTGCAAAACTTTGGTGTTGATGTGAACTATACCTACAGTGACAGCGGGTATGATACCAATGAAAGCGTGTTTGGCGAGCTGCCATTTCCGGGCAACTCAAAAGACACTTACAACTTTGTACTGTGGTATGAGCAAGATGAGTTTTCTACACGTCTAGCTTGGAATTCTCGCAGCCCACGGTTAGTGACAACGGGCTCAAGCGCTGTGGGTGGACAATCTCTTTATCAAGATGATTATTCACAGCTTGATTTCAGCGCGACCTATCATGCCACTGACTACCTAGATATCTTCTTGCATGGTTCAAACATTACCGAAGAAGTACAACAAACGTATTTACAGTTTGCTGCACAAAAAGCATTCCGTAATGAATATGAATCTCGTTGGACCCTTGGTGTTAGGGCAACATTTTAGTTGACATAACACTTCTGCCCAAGACTACCGCTTCGCGGCGGTAGTCTTATTTATGTAAATTACCACTGAATACAAGCACTGCTTTGATGTGCAGCGACCCACTACCTTGAGGATGTAATATGCAAATAACCCAAGACCCGATTAAAAAGTTTGTCATCGTCGGCGGTGGTACCGCAGGCTGGCTAGCGGGCGCAACACTTGGCAACATCTTCAAACATTCCGATGTTGAAGTTGAATTAATCGAATCCGAAGACGTTAATATTATTGGTGTAGGTGAAGCAACCATTCCACCACTTATCGACATCTTAGAGAGCTTAGGCATTGATTTATCTGAATTTATAAGCGCAACTCAAGCGAGCTTTAAGTGGGGTATTAAATTCGAGAATTGGTATCAAAAGGCGCATAGCTACTTTCACCCTTTTGGGGAGCTTGGCCAGCGTATTGATGGCCATGAATTTTATCAATGCTGGTTAAAACTCAAAGCCCATGGGGATAACACACCACTGATGGCTTATTCACCAGAAGCCATGCTCGCTGAGTATAAGCGCTTTTTTGTGCCACATCAGGCGATGAATACCCCACTTGCAGGCGCTCGTTTTGCACTCCATCTTGATGCGGTTTTAGCCGGAAAATATCTGCGAGATTTTGCACAGAGTATTGGCGTCAAACGCACCCTTGGCCATGTTGAACTGGTGGATAAAACCTTAGATGGACAGATTGCATCTGTCACCTTAACGTCCGGTCAAACAATCACTGGCGACTTTTTTATCGACTGTAGCGGCTTTAATAGCTTGCTAATTGGTAACGCACTAAACACAAAATATCTTGATTGGTCTGAATATTTACCCTGCAATCGCGCCGTTGCGATACAAACGACTTTATCTGACGATATTGCACCTTACACCATTTCCCGAGCACAAGAAGCTGGCTGGAGCTGGCACATTCCGCTGCAACATCGCATGGGTAATGGTTATGTTTACTGTGATAAATACATCAGCGACGAACAAGCCATTACAACTTTGATGGACAACATTTCAGGGGAGCCGCTAACTCCCCCTCGTGTTATACCTTTTAAAACAGGCTTGAGGGAACAGGTTTGGCATAAAAACTGTCTCGCCCTTGGATTGGCGCAAGGCTTTTTGGAGCCACTTGAGTCAACCGCTATCCATTTGGTATCGAAATCATTGGCTCTGTTTGTTCGAATGTTTCCAACCAAGCAGCAAAACACCATATTGCAAGCTGAGTTTAACCGTCGTATACATCAAGATTACGCAGAGATCCGTGACTTTTTGGTATTACATTATTGCACCACTAAACGCGACGACAGCCCTTTTTGGCAAGACTGGCAGCAACGGTCCATTCCACAAACTTTGCAACAACGTTTGAACTTTTTCGCACAACATGGCGGTTTGCTCAACGAAACAGAAGCGCTGTTTCAAGCAACCAGTTGGTATGCTGTATTAAATGGCATGAGAGTCACGCCAATGGCGTATAATCCAACGTTAGATGCTTTAAATTTAGATACACTGCGCAAAAGTTTAACAAAGGGCCGCTCAGCGCTTGAACACTGCGTACTTAAACAGCCCTCACATGCCCAGTTCTTACGTGAGTATTGTCCAGCGCAACATCCCTGATGCTGACTATGACCCTTGAGATCAGAATACCGATAATACCCTATTCTGATCTTATCAGTTATACATCGCTTAGCGCTTTACAGTGCTGATTAATAAAAGCTTGGTGTGATAAACATTGTGATGCAGCCGTTGCTAGTTTAGCTTTTAACTGCACCAAATTCTTCTCAATTAAATGGTTATCTAAGCCCTTAATGCGCGCATCAAAACGCTCTGGTTGTAAGTTAAACCCGTAGAACATTGCCAGCCAACTTGCCTGTTGAAAAGACTCATTAGCATATTGCACCACATGCCCCTGACTTTGGTATACGGCGAGTTTGTGTGCAAGACTCTGCGGTATCGGCAGTTGCTGGCAATGTCGCCAAAATGCCGTGTCATCACGTTGCGTTAGCTTGTAGTGCACGAGTAAGAAGTCAATGATGCAGTCAAGCTCGCTATTGTGAAGTCGATTTACTTCATTGATGTCTGCTTGATTAAATGATTTGTCAGGGAAGAAAGTCAGCAGTTTCGCCAGCGCGGTTTGAATAAGAGAAATGCCCAAAGACTCCAGCGGCTCCAAAAATCCCGCCGCGAGCCCAAGCGCAAAACAGTTTTTGTGCCAGATCACTTTTCTGCGTCCTTTTGGAAACTTAAAGTGTTTTACCTCTGTAATGGTTCGCCCTTTGACACTATTTAACAGGCTCTCTTTGGCTTGTTCATCACTGATAAATTTACTGGAGTAGATATAACCATTGCCCATGCGATGTTGCAGTGGAATACACCATTGCCAACCAGCTTCTTTGGCTATGGCTCGGGTATAGGGTGTCGGCGTATCTTGCAATTCAGTTTGCACAGCGACAGCGCTGTCACAAGGAAGCCAATGAGTATCTTCCTCAAGGCCAACCCCCATTGCTCCTTCAATTAATACGCCTTTAAAACCTGAACAATCAATAAATAAATCGCCATCGATGATCTGCCCATCGTTGAGTTTTAACGATTCAATCATACCCGACTGTGCATTTAGCGTTACTTGAGATACCGTTGACAAAATGTGGCAAACTCCCCGCTCCTTGCAAAATTGTGTCAAAAACCGAGCGTATAACACCGCATCAATATGATAAGCATAGGCGTAATGATTGATTGAATTCCTGCTTTGCTCATTTGGCGCGGCAAAGGCCCCCTTTTTGGCCAGTACACAGGCAAAACAGTAATCTTCTATATCCTGTGTTACTCCCTGAGTCTTGAGCTTATTGATATATTGATGAAACTCAACGTTCTCCAGTGGTGCACCATAGGCCGCGAAGGGATGGAAAAACCGCGAACCTTTTTGGTACCAATCTTCAAACTCAATCCCCAACTTAAAAGTAGCTTGCGTGGCTTTGATCAGGTCGGCATCCGCAATACCCAGCTGGCGATTAAAATCTACGAAGTTTGGAATGGTCGCTTCGCCTACTCCGACGGTATTAATGTCTGGAGATTCGATAAGTGTGATAGTAAGATCTTTCCCTTGGGCATATCTGGATAAACTCGCGGCTGCCATCCAGCCTGTTGTGCCACCGCCGACAATGACGATTTTCTTTATTTCATCAGTCACAGACCACCTTCTTGTTATTGCTTTTAGTCACTCTAATATAAACTAAAATCCGCTCAGCTCTAAGTCAAAATGCGCAAAAAACATACCGATTACAGAGCAAAACGTTGAAAGTGTGGGTATTGACTTGGAAGGTGTAGAAAAGAGAAAGCACAAAGAGCCAAGTAACATACAAAAAGGTGAAATAAACAGCCAACGACTAAATAGTGTTTATTCCACCAGCAGAACGCAGTTATGAAACTGCTACAGGTACGAGAACTTCGAGTTATGCTCTGCTAAGGTGCAGAGCACAAAATTAGAATTCAGATCAGGCGGACCGTCTTTCCTCAACAGGGCTATATTGTTCGATAAACGATAGAAAATTGGGTTGACCAAACAGCATCATAATATCAAGCAACTGGCACGCGGTAAGTTCTGTTTTACCAGATTCCCAGTTTGAGATCGTAGCCTGATCAACGGGAGTGACAAGGCTTTTACCTAGCTGTGCCTGAGTCAATTTCATTTCACGTCGCAACTTACGAATAGTCGCTGGAATATATTGTTTTGCTGCCAGTGTATGCGCCTTACGTGTGCGCTCGTTTCTTCTTATTGTCATCATATATCCATATTTGGTAATAGTCGGTATTCTACAACCGCACAACAATTGGTTGTAAATCACCACATGGTCCTATTTGAGTGAATGTATATCACAACAATACATCCACAGCCCCCTGAAACACCGAAATAGACAAGATGATTTATTTCATGTAGCCTATCTGGGTCAACTGGTAAAATAATTGATCGGATTGGGTTATATGTCAAATACTTTTGCAACAAGATTAAAACAATTACGCATTTCGGTGGATGAATCACAGGTAAATTTTGCTGAAATGTTAGAGATCCCGGTCCCATCATATCGAAAGTATGAGAAAGGCGAGCGAGAACCCACCCTTTCGGTTATTTCCAAGTTTTTTGAACACCCTTCGACTAAAGCATTCGCGCAGTGGCTTATTACTGGCGAAAACTACCCCAATGCGACCACTGATAAACCCATTAGTACACAGAATTATTCCCCTACTTTGTCTGAGGGTGAGTTTGAACAGCAATTTGTAAAAACCGCGAAAGAAACGTTGTTATTCATGTGCCATCTTGGGTGGTTTAAGTCAACGAAGACCGCTGACTTCGAAACATGCGGACAACTGTTACTCAGAGACTTAAAACCGCTTCTAGTAGGATCATTTAGAAAGAATAAAAGTGCTTAATCCTAGCAATATCAATGTATAAAGGATTCTATACAGCCCTAGACCGAGGTAATGAGTATATCCTCATGTGAAACGCCCAAAGCTGGGATTAACACGTACATGTAGCCAAACTCGTTTAAGAAGATACTTTGGATCACTTAACCACTTTGAGGGTTGTTACCGTTTTATCACAGCCCGAAACATCAGGCTTGATCACCACAGCATGTTGTATTTGTTCGGATTCTCTAAACTCACTTATCCGCTTAAACATCACTCGTACACCGTCATATTTAACAAAGTCATTGTCACTTTCGAGTACTTCACCTAAATCCATCACGATATCGTAAGCTTGGTTATAGGCATGTTTTGAAACCGGATCATTCTGAATGGGTTTTGACCTAACTAGAAACGCTTTGAGTTTCTGCTCACTGGGAGATAAGTTTACGCCTTTGACCAATGACATAACAAAACAAAAAAAAATCAGGCATGTGAGGCAGGTCATCGTCAGAATAAGCATCATGCTGTCACCCTCGCGCGATATCTTTGAGACGTAAATTTGAGTACAAAAAACATGGTGATGGCGATGTCCATAATTGATTGAGAGGCGATGAAAGGGCCATAAAAGCTATAAAGGATATTAACGTCAAAATACCCTCTCAATATGAGTTGTAAGAGATTTGTCAATGTCCCTACAAAGCTCATAAATAAGCAAGTCCTTGCTACAAACGAGAAGCGGCAGTTTTTTATTGAATGAAAGAAAAACATCAGCAGGCAAAAGGTTGCTGAGATACTCACTAAAAATGAATAGTAAAAACGCCTCAGCTCAAAGACACCCACATCGAGTGAAAAAATATAAGGTATGGTGTGGGTAATGAGTATATTTATAGTAAACAAGCATAGGCAAGTTAAAAAACATGAATAAAGCTCTTCATCAGCAGGAGATTTAAATCTATAAGCACTAAATACTGGTATATTTCGCCACTTAAGATTTAAAACAACCAAGATTAAAACTGCACATTCTAATGCTCGTAATCCCCAAGCCACTAATGTGTAAAGTTCATTCATGTTTTTCCTTTAAAATACTCGGCGAGCCTTATTCTGGAGGCTGGTGACCGTGTCCTGATGAACCTGCACCTGACACCAATTGACATTGATGTAATTCCAATTGACTGCTGTGTCTCTCGCTCGAAGCAAGCTTCTTATTCTTTGGCAATGCTCTATCGCAAGTATCCAGCCTCAAAATATTCCCTATAACTTTATTCAGTGCCAACATTTCATTTACCTCTTGGTATAAATTGTATAATGAATGCCGCACAAAATGTTACCCCAATGTTAAACACATAATAACCTTACGTCAATTCTAGACGTCCAAAAGATGTAACATTTTATACAGCGATACGCTATTCATGGACTTGCTCATATTAGGAAACACGCCACGAACATATTTATATTAGGGAAATGTGAAAAAAATGAAATGATTATTAACCAAATTAAAACTAATTTCTACTATATAACTGAATTTAATAGGTTATTTTTGTGAAATTTTTTCTTCCTTGAATGAATATAAAGTTGTTATTGCCTTGATACCCTCACTAAAGAGCGTCCATATATCTATTTTTCAGATAACCCTAAATACAAATACCCCAAAGCATTGAGCGCAACAATTAAACACTTTGAACACTCTTTAAGCACAACTCATCCGAAGAGCTGAATTACACATGAATCTTTATTTAACTTCTATTATGATGCGGGAAATTTTTAAAACTCAGGATATATTTTTATGAGTCATTCCCCAGAAGTAATCGCTACCGATACATCTTCAGTCAGTTGGGGTAATTGGAGCAAACATGATACCCACTGGCTCCTTAGTTTATTTGGTACTGCTGTAGGTGCGGGCATTTTGTTCTTACCAATTAACATCGGCATTGGTGGTTTTTGGCCGTTACTGGTAATGACATTATTGGCTTTTCCAATGACCTATTTGGCACACCGAGGACTTGCCCGTTTTGTACTCTCCTCTAAGCAAAAAAATGCAGATTTTACCGACGTAGTAGAAGAACATTTTGGCGCGATGGCGGGCCGCCTCATTTCATTACTGTATTTCTTCTCAATATTTCCGATTCTACTAATTTACGGGGTTGGCCTGACTAACACAGTTGATAGCTTTATGATTAATCAATTGGGGCTAGAGTCCTTACCGCGCGCTGCACTCTCTGGGGTTTTGGTTGCAGGTATGATTGGTATTATGCTTGGTGGCGAGAAGCTACTTATGCGCGCTTTTGCGATACTCGTTTATCCATTAGTCGCGATACTCCTGTTTCTGTCTTTGTACTTAATTCCACACTGGCAACTACCTATTGTTGAGACTCCCGAGGTAAGTGAACTGGCTTCTACCTTATGGTTATCGGTGCCTATTGTGGTGTTCTCATTTAGTCACGCTGCAGCCATTTCTAGCTTTGCTAACGTGCAAAAACGTCACTACAAACAGCAAGCAACCAGTAAAGCTGAACGTATCCTAAAGTACACGTCGGTGTTCTTGATTTTATTTGTACTGTTGTTTGTGATTTCCTGTGTATTGTCTCTGACACCAGAGCAAATGGATAACGCAAAGCAAGCAAATGTATCTGTACTTTCCTATCTAGCCAATATATATGATAACCCGTTTATTGCGATGCTTGGGCCACTCGTCGCCTTTGTGGCCATAACATCGTCATTTTTGGGCCATTTTATGGGAGCACGCGAAAGCTTTAATGGGCTGATAACTAAACAACTTTCATTGACCTTTTCACAGGCAGACAAACTGGGGATCGGATTTATGTTTATTGCTATTTGGGTGTGCGCCGTTGCAAATCCAAGTATCTTAGACATGATGGGAGCCATTTCCGGACCTATCATTGCCATGATTTTGTTTATTATGCCAACGGTCGCAGTATTTAAAGTACCCGCCTTACAGTCATACAGAACTCACATTGGCACCTACTTTGTGCTCACTGTCGGCCTACTTGCGGTTTCTGCGTTGCTGTACAACATGTTAGGTTAACCTAGCAATAAAACTCTAGTCAGGCTGTTAGCTGACTAGAGTTTAAAGCGGCCTACCAAAGCCTGCAGGCGGTGATATTCCGATTCGACTTCATCACAACAACCAGATGCTATCTGAATATTATTGCTGTTGTTCTCGGCCAGATCACTGATACTTGATACCTGATGTGCCATATCTTTTGCCACTGCACTTTGCTGTGACGTTGCTGTTGCCACCTGAGAGTTGTAGCTTTCAATCGCCATTACTTGCTCGTTAATTTGCTCAAATGAGGTCGTGACATAGGTAGTTGTAGCAAAGGTTTGCTCAACGCTCGCCAAAGCCCCTTGCATCGAAGCCACAGTTTGTTTAGAGCCACCTTGTAAGGCTTCAATGATAGTGTGGATCTCCTTAGTCGAGTCCTGCGTCTTTTGCGCCAGCGCACGCACTTCGTCCGCCACGACCGCAAATCCGCGCCCTTGCTCTCCAGCACGAGCAGCCTCTATCGCGGCATTTAACGCCAACAAGTTGGTTTGTTCAGCTATCCCTTTTATCACCTCTAAAACAGAGCCGATATCTGCGCTATCTTTTGCCACCTTGTCCACTTCATGCGATGTCGCGGTGATGATACTTTTAAGCTCGTTGTTGTTGCGGACATTGGCCTCTACATTGGCTTTACCACCCGCCACTTGCTCAACGGCTGTATGGGTTGCTTCGTTAGAACTTTCCGCTGATTGCGCCAGTGATTCAGAGGTCTGTGCCATCTGTTCTATCGCTGCCGATAGCTGTAAGGTCATGCTTGATTGCTCAGATGACTGCGTTGCCACTTTGTTAAAGTTCTCTCTGAGCGAAGTCACTGAACGGTCCAAGTTTTTAGATGAGTCCGAAACTTCACACATTGCTTCATTGATGCTTTGCATCATCTTGTTGAGTGAGCGACCAACCTGACCTATTTCATCATTGTCAGCCTTGTTGAATCGTAAGTTTGCTCTTAAAGACAAATCTAACGAGGTCGCTACTTTGACAACAAAATCATTAATCGCCAGTACCGGTTTAGATAAATAACCGCCTAAGAACCATGCTATTGCTAATCCCATTAAGATCAGTACAACACTGAGCATCACAGCGGCAATCAACATAGTTTCCAACAGGCTTTCGCTCGCCTCAAAGCCTTCCTCTGTGCTGATCTCACTGACTATCGCCCAACGTAGCCCCATTAAATCTAATGGGGCAAAAGCAGAGACCACCTCAATGTCAAAATAGTTATTGCCTTGTAAGAAACCATTTTGTCCTTGCAGTGCTTGCTCAACCGCCTGTGTTTTTACCGTCGCTAAGCCCAGTGTAGAGTTTTTCGCATCAATTTGGTTAATTACATGACTGGCAATGCCTAGGCGCTTAAGACCCGTTATATATTGAGCCTTATTTTCTAAAAACAAACGACTTTGAGAACGCATCAAATGATCTTCACCCACTAGGTAGGTCTCTCCAGTTTCTCCAAGCCCTCTTTGCTGCCATTGCTGACCGTAGTTCATGATGTTGTTAATGTTGTCTACTGGCGCTTGAAAAATAAGCACCCCTATACGCTGATTGTCACTAAATATAGGCGTTGACAAAAATGCAGCTGGCGCCTCGTAGGAAGGTGTGTAAGGTTTAAAATCTATGAGCGAGACTTCTCCTTGCTGGGTTTTCATTGCAGCTTGGTACGCATCTCCCAAGCCTGAGTTGCTGTATGGACCAGAGCGTAACGAGGTAGCAAAGTCGAGTTCTTTAAACACTGAGTAAACAACATCGCCAGTTTGCGCATCAACGATAAAAATATCGTAATAACCAAATGACTCTAATAGCTGTTTGTAAGAATCGTGATATTTCACATGGGTTTGTGCGTAGTCGCTGCCATCTTGGGCATCATAGAGCTCACTTTTACTGCCCAGCGGGTGCCGATTGTTAGAAATGTAAGTGTATTGAATAGCTCTGGCATTGCTAGAGAGATCCGCCAACAACTTTTGCGTATTTATTTCCGCATTATCATTTAGCTCTCGATAGTTAGCAGCGAATTGCTGTTGATAGAAACGTTGCAAAGAGGTGTCTATTTGAGCCTGACTCGTACCCGAAATCTGCTGCTGATACTGAGAAAAACCAGAGCGAAATGCGATAGTCGCATCGACCGTCATTGCCGAGGATGCCAGCGTTTTGATTTGCTGCTGCATCATGTCAAAGTAGCTTTCTAGTTGCTCTCTTTTTGCATCCCTGACACCCACTAAACGATTTTGTAACTGCTCCTGCAAAGCTTCATTAGCATTAGATTTTGCTAACACTGTTAGAATGCCTGCTGTCGCTATCACCGCTGCCGCGACAATAATTGCCACGTTTAATATAATTTTGCTTTTTATTCTCACCGCATACCTCTACTGCTTGCTGCAAAAACTTCCTGCACAATAAGTAAATTTAGCAGGAGTTTGTACAACAACCACTTTAATTTATACACATAAACTCTTGAGGGCATCGTAACTGCCTTTTGTTACAAGTTTTGTTTGTAAATATTTGGCACCGTTATTTGCATAAACGGGTAAGCATCGCTGATGGGTTCAAAGCCATATTGCTTATACAATCCGTGTGCATCCTTAGTTGCTAGCATGGTGCGACGTAACCCCTGCAATTCAGGATGTGCATGGACCGCGGCCATTAATTTCTTGCTAAACCCCTTACCACGAAAAGCAGGCTGCACAAAAACATCTGCCAAGTAGCCAAATGTAGCCTTGTCAGTGACCATTCTAGCAAATGCGATTAAACCATCTTGTGGGTCTATGATGGCAAAGCACACACTGTTCTCTAATGCTTTTTTAAGCAGTGGTTTGGGAATGTTTTCTGCCCAGTAAGATTGGCTTATATACGCGTGTATATCATCCAAATAAGAAAGGATAAGGTGAGAGTCTGAGGTCACGTTAACTTGCATATCGGGCTCCATTTGATGCAATAGCGTGATAAAAAGATTACCACCACTGCGGAGCCCATACCATTGAAATTTATCTACTTATGAACCTAAATATTCATAGCTCGCTTGCAAACCCAAGGGAATATCCAGCCCCCAATATATCAATAAGAACAAGCTCCAGCCAATCAAAAAGGCTATCGAATATGGCAGCATCATCGCTATCAATGTACCAATGCCAGTTCCTTTTACATATTTCTGACAATAGACCACAACCAGAGGAAAATAAGGCATCAATGGGGTAATGATATTGGAGCTAGAATCACCCACACGGTACGCGGCTTGACTTAAATCAGGTGAAATACCCAATTGCATCAACATAGGCACGAATATTGGTCCCAATAACGCCCATTTTGCCGAACTAGAGCCCACGAATAGATTTACAAATGCAGTTAAGAAGATAATCCCAACCACAGTAATACCACTTGGCAATGCGAGCGACTTGAGTACTTCCGCCCCCTCAATTGCCAACAAAGCACCTAGATTCGACTGAGCAAACGCGGCGATAAACAAAGCACAGAAAAATGCCATCACAATGTAATAAGCCATACTGCCCATTGATTTGCTCATCGCATCTATCATGTCTTTAGAGGACTTAAAAGTTCCAACCATAAAGCCAAACACGGCACCTGGTATCCAAAATAGTAAAAATATTAGAGGTACGATTGATTGCATCAAAGGCGCGCTAAAATCTGTTAATGCACCTGAGGGGCTACGCAGTGCCGAATCTTCACCACTTGCAGCATATGTAAGTAGAGCAATACCCGCGAGCATCACGGTACTTGCAACATAAAAACCTTTACGTTCAACATCCGTAACTTCATGGAATTCAGGGAGATCGTTTGTATCTCCATCTACTGGAGTATTTCTCAATCTAGGTTCAATAATTTTATCTGTGATATACCAACCTAACAGAATGATAAATACACTCGATGCTGATGTAAAAAACCAGTTATTCAAAGGGTTAATTGACATATCTGGGTCGATAATGTGCGCCGCACTTTGGGTAAAACTCTGTAATAGTGGGTCAATACCTGACGGAATAAAGTTAGCACTAAAGCCGCCACTTACACCTGCAAATGCAGCCGCTATCCCAGCTAAAGGATGACGTCCCATGGCGTAGAAAATAACGCCAGCAAGTGGAATAACCAATACATAACCCGCATCCGTTGCCGTGTGACTTACAATTGCAACCAAAATGATAGAAGGAGTAAGTAACATCTGAGGGGTGCGTTTAAGCATCAATTTTAGACCAACATTAATATAACCAGAATGTTCTGCCACACCGACACCTAACATGGCAACCAGTACCACACCTAACGGTGCAAAGCTGGTAAATGTTTTAACCATCGATGCCAAGAAGCTAGCGAGCGCATCACCACTTAATAAATTGTGCACCACAATCGCTTGCCCTGTTCTTGGGTCAATCGACTCAAATTGAGTGTTAGAAAAAAGCCAAGAAAGCAGCCAAATCAATAACATTGAGAATAAAAAAATCATGGCTGGGTCAGGTAGTTTATTACCGACCCGCTCAATAAAATTCAGAAATCGAGTCACTGCGCCATTATTTACTGCACCGTTCGCCTGTGAGTCCATATTTGTTCCTTAATAAAAAAATCACCTAACTGTACTTAAATTTAACATTCGTCGCAATATCCAGCACAGCCGCATTGTGGTAATACCCTTTACTTCCAGACAAATAGGCTATGCTTTAGCTCATACTTAGATTTCCTGATGGGGCTACTATGATCAATATTGATGACAAAGTAATAAACGACATAAAGAGTGGCTTCAATTTACCACCAAAACCCGAGCTTCTAGAGCAACTACAAGCTGCTATTAAACAACCAGAACCGGAATTAACTTACATAGCAGAATTAATAGCCACCGACCTGTCAACATCTGCAGCGGTCCTTAAGGTGATCAATTCGCCCGCTTACGGCATGTCTCGCACCGTCACTGATATCAAGCAAGCCGTGATGTTTTTGGGTCTTGATAGTGTTACTCAATTAGTAACTAGCTGTTTATTACAGCAATCATTCGAACAAAATACCTGCTGTATTAGTCTTGAGAGATTTTGGGATACCTCTAGCGAAATTGCGGCGATTGCGACCCTCATTGGCAAAAAAATTAAGTCTCAGGTCCCCGCTGAAAACCTACACATGCTCGGATTATTTCACGATGCAGGGATCCCCGCTATGGCGGTGAAATATCCAGACTATGTCAAGGTACTCGATATCGCCAATAACAGTCTCGACACCCCCCTGACTCAATTTGAAGAACAGGCTTACAATACGGATCACACTATTGTGGGTTACTTTCTAGCATCCGGCTGGCATTTACCAAAGCCAATATGCCACCTGATTTTACGTCATCATGATTTAGAGTTTTTATTAGAGCCTCATGATCAAGAGTCTTTGCTCAGTTACGCCACGCTAAAAATGGCTGAGAACCTCGTGCACACGCAAAAACGCTTTAGGGATACGCCGGATTGGTTACATATTAAATCCCACGTGCTTAACACATTAGAATTAGACGATGACGATTATCAAGATATCTTGGAAGATGTCGCAGACTACTTTCAGGAGCGTTTTAGTTAGACTGTCAAGCAGTACCGAAATATGTAAACTAATTGTTCAGTTTTAAAAGCGCAAGCGCTACTATGGCACAAAAAATTATAAGGAATCATCGTGCTGTTGGCGCTAAAACACAAACTCAATTCCATCGGTTCCACACTTGGTCCCGGTATTCTCATGGCTACCGCTGCAATTGGTGGTTCGCATTTGGTGGCAGCAACACAGGCAGGCGCACTGTTTGGTTGGCAGCTACTATGGCTAATCTTGGCCGTAAACCTTCTTAAATATCCTTTTTTCCGCTTTGGTGTTGAATACACGCTATTGAGTAAAAGCAGTTTAGTTGCCGGTTATCAGCAACAAGGGAAGGCTGTTTTCATCGCCTTTATTGTGCTCAATATTATTGCTGCTATCGTCAATACAGCTGGCGTGTTGTTACTCACGGCCAGTTTGTTGCACTATGCGCTGCCTTGGGCAATTGACATCACCGTATTATGCTTTGCAATTTTGGCTTTATGTCTGGCGATTTTGCTACTAGGTCATTACAAGCTGCTTGATAAGGCTAGTAAGTGGATCATGCTCACGCTGACCGTTTCAACCGTTACTGCATTGTGTATCGCAATTGGACAAGGTGCGGCAAACCCACCACCCGCAAATCCGCCTGAACCCTTTCAAATGGCCATGTTAGGGTTTTTAGTCGTGTTAATGGGATGGATGCCAGCCCCTATTGAGATCTCCGCTATCAACTCTCTTTGGCTTAAAGCTAAGACGAGAACATCCGAACTCACGCTCAAGCAAGGGCTTTTTGATTTTAACCTTGGCTATGGGCTCACCGCTGCACTTGCGGTGGTATTTTTCTCACTGGGCGTGCTCATTCAATATGGCAGCGCCACAAAGATTGAACTGGCAGGCGTCGCTTTTAGTCAGCAACTTATCAGCATGTATACGCAAACTATTGGCCCGTGGTCTCATTCACTGGTTGCCGCGATTGCGTTCTTATGTATGTTTGGCACCACTTTGACGGTATTAGATGGTTACGCTAGAACACTAAATGAATCTTTGCACTTAACACGAAAGTCTATTCCTAAATACACCTTGTCACTACTGGTACTGCTTCAAGCTGCGCTGGGTATGACTGTGGTATTGTTTTTCAAAGCTAATTTAAAAGACATGCTGACGTTTGCAATGACATTAGCCTTCGTCACCACGCCTATTTTTGCTTGGTTTAACTATCGTTTAATGAAGGTGATTGATAATCAGCCCCGAGGTTTTATGAAGCTGTTAAGTTGGCTAGGATTAGCGTATTTGTTCGGTTTTACACTGCTGTTTTTATACTGGCGCTTTTAACCTTGATAGGGAGCCACATAGTTGGCTCCCTTATTGCCATTAAACCGTTAACGACTCATTTTAAACGCCAGCCGCACTGATGTTTTAGCACTCACGGCTTCACCATCTACAAACTTAGGCGCGTAACGCCAATCTTTTAATGCTTTGATGGAGTTCTTCACAAACATTTCACCATGCTCTTTATCCAACACCTTTATGTCTTCTACGAATCCCTCAGGCGTGACTGTAAACTCTAAATCAACCCACCCTTCTTTACGTGCTCTAGCCGCTCGGGTTGGATATATTGGTTCTATTCTGTATAAAGGCGTTTGTTCAATATCATCCTGCCAAGGCTTCATTTTCGCAATAGCAACACAGTGGCGTGTCGCCAGCTCCCGTTTACCGAGCCGTTCATATAAACCAACCAAACGCGAGTGAGCCACAAGTTCTAGCGGGTGATCAAAATCTAACTTTTCATCAAACACAGCCACAACTTGATTCAACTTTTCGATGGCATTATTGTTTTGCTTGCGAGCAGCAAGCAGTTCAGCAACCCATAAATCAACCGTTAATCTATGAACTGAGTCCTTGGGTAAGTGCTGTTGGTTGATCTCATCAGCATGGCGTAAGTAGCTTTTAGCTCGGCTGTAATCTCCAACGATATTTAACGTCTTAGCGGCCTCAAAATAGACTGTTGACTCAAGCAATTTATTGCCTGACTGTTTCGCAATCTCAAGCGACTTAGAAATATATTCCCTCGCAGTGAGATCCTTTTTCGGTAGTAACCAGTCAGCCTTAAGCATATAAGAATCTATTAGCTCAACCGCATTATCACCATAGATTTTTTCTAATGTCGCAATCGCACGATCCAGTAGATTCAACGCTTCTTCTTTATTATCAAAAGCAATAGATTTAGCGTAGTTAATAATCAGATTGGCAGTGTTTTCAGTTTGCTCCCCAAACACCGCGCGGCCTTGTTCGTATGCTAACTTGGCGTATCGTTCAATCTCTTGGAAGTCTTCATGTTTTTCAACCGCTTGCTGATAAGCGCGGTAATTTTGATTAAATTGCTCACGTACATCTGGTTGCGCAGACGCCGTTGAACACAATAGTGCGCTGGTTAATAGCAGCGCTCGTGACGTATAAGGCATAATGAATCCTTTCTGAAATTCCCTATTATAAATACAAAATTTGAAATGAAAATAGCTTTTTAAGCCGCTAATGCTTTTAACTGTTCCCAAATATCAACGACATGTGCTTTGTCTTCTTCAGTGAGTTCACCACTGCGATATGCTTTAACTAGGCTTTTTTCAACGCTTTCGTTTAATTCTTGTGCACTCATTTGTTCACCAGCGACTTGCGCATAGCCCACAGCCAAATCGAAATGACCACGCAGGTAGCCACCTGCAAACAACTCATCATCTGTTGCTCTATCTACCAGCGCATCAAAAAACTGTTGTGCTGCATCTACATATTCTTGAAATGACATAAGTGTCTCCTAGTTTAAATCTGGGTGGCCGACGGCATACATCACATGATCATTATATCCTGTGATGACTTTGATATAACCGCTCAGGGCATCATCTAATTGCTCATCACCGGTATCGGCAATGAGGGGGCGACCGTTAAGCGCTTGTAGCTTAGTTTTGGTTGCTACAACAATGATGTTTTCTTTACCTATTGTTTTAATTAATTCTGGGCTGAGTTGCTGATTACCTCGGCCAAAAATGTGGCCTTGACCACCTATGAGGGTGATCACTAATTTGCTTGGTACGCACTTAACCTTGGCTAATAACTCACTGGCTGTCATATCTTGAGCGACAAGTTGGTGGTCTTGAATAAGATCAACGCCTAATAGGGTATTTTCTAAACCCAGTTCTTCCATAATGGCAGCGACGGTTGAACCTGAGCCCATTATGTACTGTGTGTCGGCGTCCATCTCACTGATAACATATGCTGCGATATCAGCAAGTACGAGTTCATCACTTTCTTTACCGCCGTTTTTGACGCTTTGAACATAGCGCAACTCAGAGGGTACTTGCATTTCACCGTAACGTTTCGCCCTCACAGTGCCTTGACGGAAAGCCTCTTCATCAATATCCATAACATCAGCCTCAGACAAGGTAACCAACTCTCCCGTTACCAACATGTCTACCACTCGCCCCGCAGCTTTAGGGGTAATGGCATATACGCCCGAGTGAATTTTACAACCCGCTGGTACACCAAGCACAGGGACATTATCATCAACCGCCGCGCAAATATTGCGCGCGGTGCCATCACCACCGGCAAATAGAATCATATCAACGCCACATGCCAGCATAGCTTTAGCGGCCTGCTCTGTATCTTGTGGTGTTGTCGGTTGTTTGCTCTGATAAACAATTTGAGTTTTAAAACCAAGCGCTTTGGCTGTCGTTTCGCCCATGTCACCATTCACCGTAAAGACTTCTATGTGCGCTTGATGAGCGAGTAGCTGTTCAAGGGCAAGCTGTGTTCTTTGATTCGCTTTTGGCATGGCTCCCAGTGCCAACGCCTGCTTAGCGGTGTGTTCACCATCGCTCCCTTTTAGAGCGACGCTACCACCCAAACCAGCCACTGGGTTAATTATCAAACCAAGTTTAAACTGCATCAAGAAGCTCCTTTGGACAATGCCAACTAAATTGTGTCGGTGAAAGCGGCCAGGGGGTTTTATAAAAATCACTTAGCGCACGGAGTAACTGTTCCGTGCGGCGATTAAAACCGTTCTCAAGTAACGCGATTACTTGCTTATGTACCCGTCGTTGAAAGCTGAATCGACAAGTTTGTTCGCCATTGAGGTTATCTACCGAGACATTAAATTCAAATCCTGCAGCGACACTCAGCGCCCACTCGATAGCCTGAGGTTTAACTTCAACATTTTCGAACTCAAGCTGTTTTGCTTTGTCACGGCCATCCGGACAATACCAATAGCCATAATCTTCTAGCGCTCGTCGTTTTGCTCCAGCCACCAGCCAATGCGCTATTTCGTGCAGTGCACTGGCATAAAACCCATGGGCAAATACCACTTGGTGATAATCACAACGTTTGTTTGCGGGAAGATAAATAGGCTCATCATCTCCCTTCACTAGTCGCGTGTTATATTGAGTTGAAAATAGTTGATCAAAGATAGTGATCAAATCGCTGATGTGATGCATTAACTACGAGCAAACCATATGTTATTTAATGGCCGCAGATTGTACGTACTTTTAGGCAGGAAGTAAAAAGCTCTAGGTTGACGTCATCAATAGCTCTGCCTCAAACATGACAGCCTGATTTCGACCGCGGCTTTTAGCACGATATAGCGCTGCATCAGCCTGATCGACACAATCGTTAGCGCTGAGTTGATCGCTGACAAAATCATAGGCTACAACGCCAATACTCAGTGTAAGTCCATGCTCGGCTTGCTCAGCAAACTCTTTAACCAAGCGCTGTGCAAAACTCATAACACTATGATGGGCCGTTTCTGGACAGACAATCAAAAATTCATCTCCACCCCAACGGCCAATAATATCGGTTGGCCGAGCTGACTCGGTTAAAAACTGACATAAGTTTTTCAACGCCACATCGCCAGCGAAGTGCCCTTCTTGGTCATTTAAAGGTTTGAAATTATCCAGATCAATTAGCAGCAATGATAATGGACGACGATAGCGGTTAGCGCGGATAAGTTCATCCTCGAGCAAAGAGTACGCATGCCGGCGGTTATACACTCCCGTTAAATAGTCTCGTTCAGCCTTGATAGCTAATTCTTCTTCTTGGCGAATATCTCTAACGATTGCGATTGAGAAATCCTTCGCACCATGGTTAACACTGGCGATGGCAATATCTAGGGGCAATTGAGTACCATTTTTATGCAAGCCAACAATGTTTAACCCGTCTTTTTTACCATGCCGCATCTTAGACTTGCCAGAGTAGTCTTGCCTTAAATTGATGTGTCGCATCCGATAAGATTCTGGGATCAGATCTTCGACCTTCATGCTAAGTAATTGTGCTTTAGTGTAACCAAACAGCTCTTCCATCGCTTTATTAACACGAATGATATGCCCCTGCTTGTCACAATAAAGAATTGAATCAGGGGTGACTTCAAACAGAACGTCTCTTTCACGAAATAGTACTGCTATGCGCCACAGCGCTATTATGTTAAGCAGTGCTGCCAAACACACGATGGGAGACACCACAGAAGCACCAAGCTTAATGGTAGACAACGTCTCATTACGAAGCTTAGTCTGCAAAACTAAGGCCTGCTGATAACTGCTACGTAAGCTGGCACGTAAGCTCTGCTGTGCGCTTTCGGCACTGTCATCATTAACACGCACAAGCACATCTAATTGCTCAACACTCAATTCCTTATATCCTTCAGACTGAGCTTCAGAGAGTTTACTTGCATAGGTTCGAACAGTGCTTTCAATAATATCGATTGCGGCTATTTCTTCATCTGTCAGTGTGAGCTTTCTGAAGGCTCGAATATTATCATAAACTTGTGAGAGATCTGTTTGCGCGCCTAGCAGATAGCTCGGCTCACGACGCAAAACATAATTTTTGAAATGATGAATAAACCCACCGTAGCCCAAGTTTTGATCTAACTTAGCAAGCAACACGGCTTTTTCGAGATTACTGCTGGTAATTTGCTGCCAGTTTGTATTTAGCTGCTCTGACTTTTGAACGGCAACAGTATTCCAATAAAACAGCGCGAAATTAACGATAATTGTTAACGATAACAATACGCCTAATTGCCAGTAAAAACGCCGCTCCATAACTTTGCATCCAAGCTAAAGTGTTAAGCATAAGTGTAGCTAACAAATACATGACAGCAATAATTTACAGCGCTTATTAGAGCTTGATATAAAATACAAAAAAGGGAACACGCCGCAAGGTGTATTCCCTTTTTTTAAAACTCAGGACAATAAAGTTAGTATTGTCTTAAGGCGTTTCAGTCTGCTCTTCGCTTGACTTAGATGCGTCTTGAGGTTGTGGTTTACTCACCTCACTCAATGCAGGCTTCGTCTCTTGATAAAACTTCGCGCCTTTTTCAGCCATTTTCATCAACGGCTCGGCTGGAGTAAACACTGGGTTATCAGAAGCATAAGTCGACAATTCTGAACAAACCTTGCTAACACCACGTTATCCATGTAACTGAATGGGCCACCAAGGAATGGCGGGAAGCCGATACCAAAAATCGCACCAATGTCACCATCACGAGGGCTGGCAATAATGCCTTCATCTAAACAGCGTGCTGCCTCGTTAAGCATCTGCGCAACACAGCGACTAGCTATTTCTTGCTTGTTCAGGCGTGGGCTGCTGGTAATACCCAACAACTCGTATACTGACTCATCGACTTTTTTATCTTTCTTATCGTAGCTATAAAAACCTCGACTTGTTTTACGACCCAGACGCTTTGCATCTATGAGGCGGTCAAAAGCTGTTGGCGCTTTAAAACGTTCGCCTAGCTCTTTTTCCAAAATAGGTGCGATTTTTGAGCCGATATCAATACCCACTTCATCAAGTAATGCCAGCGGTCCTACTGGGAAGCCAAACTCCACCAACGCTTGATCAATCTTTTCGATTGGCTCACCAGCTAGCAGTAAATTAGCCGCTTCATTGACATAAGGGGCCAAAATACGGTTTACGTAAAAGCCAGCTTTATCTTGTACCACGATCGGCGTTTTACCCTGCTTACGTGCAAAATTCACAGTGCGAGCAATGGTTTGCTCCGAAGTACCAGCATGAGGAATTATCTCAACCAGCGGCATTTTCTCAACTGGAGAGAAATAATGCAGACCAATAACATTTTCAGGACGCGCTGCTTTTTCAGCAATTTGCGCTATCGGTAATGACGAGGTGTTACTAGCAAAAATGGTGTCTTTTTGACAGTGTTGCTCAATATCAGCAACCATGCCCTGCTTAAGCTTAAGATCTTCAAATACCGCTTCAATAACCATATCAATATGTTTAAAGCCAGAATAATCTGTGGTGCCAGTTATGCGGTTCATGGTTTGTTGCAACTCAGCCTTTGTCATGATGCGACGCTTTTGGCGCTTAGACAAAATTTTGTAGCTATAATTCATGGCATTTGCGATGCCTTGCTGCGCTACGTCTTTAACACGTACCAAGGCTTGAGCCTTCACCGCGCTGACATGAGCGATTCCTGCGCCCATCAGGCCACCACCAAGAACGGCTGTACGGGAGATAGGTGCAACGTCATCATTCTTCCACTCTTTTTTCATTTCCGTAGTGGCAAAGAATATACCGCGCAGTGCTTTAGACACATCTGTCATAACCAAGTCAGCAAACCCTTCTGCCTCGGTTTTATATGCTTTAAGCTCATCAAGCTCTATCGAAGCGCGCACAGCTTTAATAATGTTAAGCGGTGCTGGGTAATGACCACCCGTCTTTTTAAGCACGTTTTCCTGTGCTTTTTTGAAGATAATATTACGACCAAATGGATTTGATTCAAGCAGTTGGCTAAGTCTGTCTAAACGCGGTTTAGAGGGTTTCGCTTTACCCTTGGTTGCCATTTCTGAGGCAACTGACAACAAGATGCTAGCTGGTACACAGTCGTTAACCAACCCTGACTTTTTAGCCTGCTTAGCACGCACTTGCTTACCGGTTAGCATCCACTCAAGTGCTTTTTGAATACCCACAAGTTTTGGCAAACGTTGCGTCCCACCGCCACCAGGTAATAAACCAAGCTGTACTTCTGGTAGACCCAACTTAGTAATGTCACTATCTGTACACACTCGGTAATCACATGCTAAAGCAAACTCTAAACCACCGCCAAGTGCAGCACCATGAATAGCCGCAACCGTTGGATAAGGCTGCTTTTTCATGGTAAAGAATGCTTGCTGACACATTTCAGACAACGCCAATGCGTCTTCACGCGTTTTTGCGTTGTCCAGCATTTTTATGTCTGCGCCTGCAATGAAGTTATCGCTTTTACCACTGATAAAAACCATCCCAGTAATATTGTCATCGCGACCTTGTTTTAAAATCGCCAACAAGTCTTCGGCAAAACTATCTCGCAGGGTGTTCATTTTCTCACCCGGGACATCGATGGTAACGATGGCTACTCGTCTTTCGTTTAATTCATAACTAAATACTGACATTACGCGCTCTCCAATACAAAGGCTGCACCCAAACCACCTGCCGCACAGGCTGTGGTTAATGCTAAGCCGCCGCCACGACGTTTTAACTCATACAAACTTTGCGTGATCAAACGTGCTCCCGTTGCCGCAAATGGGTGACCATATGCTAATGAGCCGCCGTTAACGTTAAACTTATCCATATCTATTTCGCCAATCGCTTTTGAACGACCAAGCTTTTCTTGCGCAAACTTGTCTGAACCAAACATCTTCATGTTTGCTAACGCTTGCGCAGCAAATGCTTCGTGCATTTCTATCAAATCTAGGTCTTTTAAGCTAATGCCCGCTCTATCTAGCGCTACAGGCGTCGAGTGAGCTGGACCCATTAACATATCTTCGTGTACACCAATTGCAGAGAATGCAAAACTGCGAACATAACCTAGGATGTCATACCCCAGTGCTTTAGCTTTGCTCTCACTCATCATCAATACCGCCGCTGCACCATCTGTTAGCGGAGTGGCATTTGCTGCCGTAACCGAACCATGTACTCTATCAAATACCGGCTTAAGTTTTGCGTACCCTTCTAATGATGAATTAGTACGGATGTTATTATCTTGCTCAATAAATGATTTATATGGCGGTACATGAGCAGTCATCACTTCTTCTGCCAATAATCCATCGGCCCACGCTTTAGCTGCTAGTGTGTGCGAGCGATGCGCCATCGCATCCTGATCGGCACGGCTGATACCATGAGTTTTAGCCATCTGCTCGGCGGTTTGCCCCATTGACAGTCCGGTTGAGTATTCAGCTACGGCAGGAGGTACTGGCAGTAAATCTTTTAAACGTAATTTTGAGAAAATCTTTAGGCGCTGACCTAAGGTACGCGCTTTGTTCAAATCAACAAGGCTGCCAGCGAGTTTTTTACTCACTCCGATTGGCAATACTGATGATGAGTCTGCACCACCTGCAATACCAACCGTCGCAGACCCTGCAATGATTGATTCGGCTACATTGGCAATCGCCTGAAAACTGGTTGCACATGCACGTGATACCGAATATGCATCCACAGATACTGGCATACCTGTGCCCAATACAATCTCACGCGCGATATTTGGCGCTTCTGGCATTTGCACAACTTGGCCAAATACCAACTGATCAATTTCATTTTTATCAAAGTTCAAACGCTCAAGCATTTCGTTCACTACCAATTTACCTAAGTCCAGTGCTGGTACATGATGGAACGCTGTCGCTTGTTTTGCGAATGGAGTACGTAACCCACTTACAATCGCGATACGGTCGCCTTTCGTTGTTTTTAGAATGTTTTGCTCAGACATTAATATGCTCTCCCGCTGACAGGTCTGACCTGTTAAATTTTACCTGATTCTAAACAACCGCTACAGCAATGCCAATAGTAAAATCAAAATTGGTTACAAAAGAATCAAACACCCCTTACCCTAGTCGTTTTTTTATACAGTCGCAAAAGTTATTGAAAAAACTCGGGAACTATTCAAAAAACCAGAGTCTAAGTATGACGCAAAAATGTCAATCAACACTTGAGATCAGACAACAAACCCATATAACTTAGAACAAAAATTTGTCACAACAAGGACAAAGCAATGGCAGTAAATGAATTTACACAATTAAAACGCTATCTCGATACACAAATTATTGGTCAGCCTGCTTTGACTCAGGCTTTACTTATCGCTATTTTGGCTGATGGCCACCTTTTAGTAGAAGGCCCACCTGGACTCGCTAAGACGCGTGCAGTTAATGCGTTGGCAAAAGGTATTGAGGGCAGCTTTCAGCGCGTGCAGTTTACCCCAGATTTGTTACCCGCTGACGTGACGGGCACGGATATATATCGCCAACAAACCAGCGAATTTGTATTTGAAAAAGGCCCATTGTTTCACAACCTGATCCTCGCTGATGAAATCAACCGAGCTCCAGCTAAAGTGCAATCGGCACTTCTTGAAGCAATGGCTGAAAGACAAATTACAGTAGGCAAAAATACTTACCCATTGTCCGACCTATTCATGGTTATGGCGACACAAAATCCGCTAGAACAAGAAGGCACATACCCGCTACCCGAAGCCCAACTAGACCGTTTCTTGCTACACCTAAATATTGATTACCCACACGCCGAAAATGAACTTGAGATTTTACGACTGACGCGTGGAGAAGCTTTGGAGCAAGTAACTGAGAGCTTTGCCCCTATTAGTCAGGCTACCTTATTTGCTGCTCGTAAAAGTGTTTTGTCAATGCACCTCGCCGAGCCGCTTGAACAATATTTAGTACAGCTGATTATCGCCACGCGTCAGGCCTCTAAACTGGATGAACAGCTTGGAGCATGGATTGAGTTTGGCGCAAGTCCTCGTGCCACCATCGCATTAGATAAGTGTGCGCGTGCACATGCCTGGCTGAATGAACGTGACTTTGTCACTCCTGAAGATATTCAAGCCGTGGTCCACAATGTTTTACGTCACCGCATTATTTTGAGCTACGAAGCACAAGCAGATGGCATCAGCAAAGATGAAGTGATCAGTCGAATCGTTGAATTAGTGCCTGTACCGTAATGAAGCAACCAACTCAGTTATCAACCCAAGCATGGTTAGAGCAATGCCACAGTAATGGCGCACAATTGGGCTTGAAAGAGTTACTATATTACAAGCCCAAAGCCAATTTACTGTCGCTAAAGCCCAGATCACGTATTAAAAGTAATCAAGCGGGTCAATATTTAGCTCCTCACAAAGGCCGAGGTATGGAGTTCGCTGAGGTGCGCCAATATCAGTATGGTGATGATATCCGTGCTATAGACTGGCGCGTTACTGCAAGAACGGGTGAAGCGCACACCAAGCTTTATCAAGAAGAAAAAGAGCGGCCAGTATTCGTATTTACGGATCTTACAAATAGCATGCTATTTGGCAGTAAATTACTACTTAAATCAGTACAAGCGGCTCATTTAAGTGCTTTGGTTGCTTGGTCGGCGTGTCAGCGCGGTGATAGGCTCGGTGGTATTGTGTTTAGCGAATATGGGCATCATGAGCTCAAACCAGCCGCGCGAGATAAAGGCGTGTTAGCCTTGTGTCATCAACTATGTGATATCCACCAACTGGCGCTACAAAACCGCGAGCAAGTATTGGACAGTGAACAGCTAGAAAACCGCTTTGCCGATAACCTAAAACGGCTAACTCATCTAGCTAAACCGGGCAGCCTAGTCTATCTGATTTCAGACTTTAACCATCTCAGTGACACCAGTTTTAAACAATTGGAGCGCTTGGCGCGGCATTGTGAATTGATCGGCTGTCACATCAGCGATCCATTTGAACATCAGCTACCCGCTTATCGTGAAGCGATTATGGTTGAAGCGGGTGCAGGTGTCTGGACATTGCCATTGATGGACAAACAATTTCGCAGTAAGTTTGCCGAGCAAGCGGCAGATGTATTTGCCAAGCGCCTAGCTCGTTTAAAGCGCTCGGGTATGACCATGCAATCTTTTAGTGCGGCAACGCCCTTAGAATCACAGCTTTCGAGGTATTAACAGTTATGCAGGCTTCTCCACTAGATGCATTACACGACGTGATGCCACCAAGCGAAGTGTCATGGTGGCCGCTATCACCTGCTACATGGGCCGTCATAGCGGCGCTATTCATCATCATAACTTTACTGATCGTCTGGCGATACAGAATTTGGCAGCATAAGCGCGCAAAACGCGAAGCTATTAGCCAGTGTGAGCAGCATCAGCACGACGCTCAGCAGTTACACATATTAATTAAACGTCTGACTAAACATTACTATGGTAATCAGGCAGTGGCGGGGTCTAATCAACTCTGGGCAACCCGTTTAACCAAGTTGAGTGGACAAACCTTTAATGCGCAAGAGCTTGATACGCTTTACAGCCCGCAGCCAAGTGCTGAGCTGGCGCCTAAGCTGCGTCTGGCCATCAAAAACTTTAAATTGAAAGAGGCCATCGATGTTTGAGTTCACTTGGCCTTGGGCCTTTGTATTATTACCCTTGCCATGGCTACTTGCGAAATTAAAACCCGTACAACACACCGCCAGTGCGCGTCTACGTATGCCTAGTTTTGCGAACCTCGCAACACTGGCTCCTAAAGCGGTGCAACACAACCGTAAAATGCACTGGCTAGAGTCACTGCTTTGGCTGTTACTGGTTGTGGCTGCGGCTAACCCTCAATGGCTTGATGAGCCAATCGCCCTACCCAACGAAGGCCGTGATATCATGCTGGCAGTGGACCTATCCGGCTCGATGACGGAGCAAGACATGGAATACCAAGGCCGTTATATAGATCGCTTATCGGTTGTAAAAGCCGTGTTAGGTGATTTTATTGAACAGCGACAAGGTGACCGATTAGGTTTAATTTTATTTGGCGATACGGCATTTTTGCAAACCCCGCTTACACGAGATCTCAATACCGTCAGCCAAATGCTAAGCGAGGCACAAATAGGCTTAGTGGGTCGTGCAACGGCTATCGGCGACGCATTAGGGCTTGCAGTAAAACGTTTCAGTCAGAAGCAACAAAGTAACCGCGTGCTAATTTTGCTGACCGATGGTCAAAATACGGCGGGCAATCTAAGCCCCGACGATGCGTTGATCTTAGCCCGAGAGGAAGGGATTAAAGTGTACACCGTGGGAGTCGGCTCTGACGGCAGAGGTGGATTTAGTCTATTTGGAATGGGTGGAGTCGGCGGTGGTAGCATTGACGAAGCAACACTGAAGCATATTGCTAAAGAAACCGGTGGGCTGTACTTCAGAGCGAAAGACGTCGCAGGTTTACAGCAGATTTATCAAGAGCTGGATAAACTTGAGCCAGTATCCGATGAGGCGCAAACCTTTCGCCCACAACTAGCGCTCTTTTATTGGCCACTTGGCGGAGCTTTACTACTGATTGCTCTAGCCATTTTACTAAAAGCCCTGCGTGGCATGAGACAGGAGGTGTAATATGGAGTTTATGTTTATTCGCCCTGCACTGCTGTGGCTGCTCATTCCTTGGTTACTTATCACTGGCATACAGTTTGTAAAAAGAAGCCATCACAAGCACAGCGAGCTAATCGCCCCCCATCTCGCAAATGTTATGCTCAGCCAAGGTAAACAACAGCAAAAGCAAACTAGTCCGCTGTTAATGAGTCTATTTTTATTGGTGGGTATTCTAAGCCTAGCTGGCCCAAGTTTCGAAAAGCAACAGGTTCCTGTTTATCAGTCGAAACAGGCCAGAGTGCTGTTAATGGATATGTCCTATTCGATGTACGCAACGGACATAACTCCAAACCGTTTGACACAAGCGCGTTTTAAAACACTGGATATGATCGAGTTGTTTAAAGAAGGCGAAACGGCCTTGGTTGCCTATGCGGGTGATGCTTACACTGTTTCTCCACTGACCAGCGATGCAGCTACACTCGCAAATTTGATCCCCAGTCTCAGCCCTGAGATTATGCCGGGGAGAGGTTCCAATGTATTAGCGGGCATCGCGCAAGCGGTTTCGTTACTCAAGCAGGCGGGTTATACCCAAGGAGACATCATTCTGGTGACTGATGGCCTCGATCAAAATGACGTGGACGACATAACCTCAGAATTAAAGAACGAATATTATCAACTGAGTATTTATGGTATTGGTACCGAACAAGGCGCACCAATCGCTGTACCTGAAGGCGGATTTTTGAAAGATGCTTCTGGACAAATCGTCATTCCTACAATTAACTTTGCCCGTTTGGCCGGACTGGCTAAAGGTCATGGTGGTAAACTGGTTCGCTACACTCCAACAGAACAGGACATTAAAGCCTTTAAACCTAAAATAAAAAATGATGAAGTGCTTGATGAAACTCAGCAAAGTAAGGCGCTGTGGCGTGTCGATGCGGGACAATATGGTTTGCTTCTATTACTCCCTCTGGCATTATTACTCATGCGTCGTACTGGGATCACACTCATCGCCGTGATGTTTATGGTTGCACCCGTTGAGCAGTCAGTGGCCGCTGATTGGCAAAGCTGGTTTAAAAATACCGATCAGAATGCGCTTGGCGCATACCAAAATGATGACTTTAGTAGCGCCGCTGTTGCGAACAATCCAGAGCTAAAAGGTGCCGCTCTATACAAACAAGGCAACTATGAGCAGGCCGCTGAGGTTCTGAAAGACACACAATCTGCATTAGGCCAATACAATTATGGCAATGCGCTTGCTCATCAAGGCGAACTCGATGCCGCCATAGCAGCATATGAGCAAGCGTTAACATTTGACCCAGACTTTAGTGAGGCGGCTGACAACAAAAAACTGGTGGAGCAACTCAAGCAGCAACAAAATCAGCAACAAGGTGACCAACAGCAACAAGGTGATCAACAGCAACAAGGTGATCAACAGCAGCAAAGTGACCAACAGCAACAAGGTGACCAACAGCAACAAGGTGACCAACAGCAGCAAGGTGACCAACAGCAGCAAAGTGACCAACAGCAGCAAGGTGACCAACAGCAGCAAGGTGACCAACAGCAGCAAGGTGACCAACAGCAGCAAGATGACCAACAGCAGCAAGGTGACCAACAGCAGCAAGGTGACCAACAGCAACAAGGTGACCAAAACAATCAGCCTGATATGCAAAGTGATCCCAACACCAAACAACAGCCTCAAGGTGCCGATCAAAATACACAACAAGAGACTGACGAGCAGGATACACAAGCAGCAATGCAACAACAGCGAGCTCAACCTAGCTCAGAAGAAGCAACCGATGAGGCCCAAGGTGGTTCTGTAGCAGCTCAGCCACTCACCCCAGAAGAAAAAGAAAAGGCGCAGCAGATCAACCAGCTACTACGTAAAGTACCTGATGATCCTGCTATTTTGTTACGCAATAAAATGCAACTAAAAGCCCAGCAACGCGCTCAACAACGCCGTCCACAAGGAGTTGAAAAATCATGGTAATACGCTTGTTTATTTCCGTATTCCTTTTACTGTTTTTACGCCCAAGCTTGGCGATAGACAACCTTACCGCCAGCGTCGATAAAAATCCCGTGCTGGTGGGAGAATATTTCACCCTCACGATTGAAGCTGATGGAAAAGTCTCTGGCGAACAGCCTGATACCAGCGCTTTGTCACAGCAGTTTGTCACCAGCCCAGTCAGCGTTGGCTCTCGTACTAGCATTATTAACGGTAGCATGAGTAGCCAAACCACATGGCAAATGCGGATGATGGCTAGAAAGCCAGGCACTTTCACGATCCCGACCTTTGAAGTGGCCGGCAAACGATCTGAACCGATCCAGCTAAAAGTAGTGCCACGCAGTAATGATGGACAGCAACAAAAAGACATTTTTGTTTCAGCTGAGCTAACTCCCAGCACTCTGTACGTGCAACAAGCCGGTTTATACACAGTTAAGCTATATCTAGGTAAAGACTTGCTTGATGGGCAGCTAACGGCCCCTGAAATGGCCGATGCCCAGATTTCACAAATGGGTAAACAAAAGGAAGATTACGAAGTAGTTGACGGACGTCGTTATATGGTCATCACTCGCGAGTATCTTATCCAGCCGCAAAAAAGTGGCAGCTTTACCATTACTGCGCCGGTATTTAATGGTCAAGTAAGAGAAAATTATCGCCGTATGGCCGTGTCAGCCATTGCCGAGGATACACAGCTTGATGTAAAGCCAATTCCTGATACTTATCAAGGTGCATGGTTACCCAGTGAGTTGGTCAACCTCAGTGAAGAGTGGCAACCCGCCGATGAGACGGTCACTGTGGGCACCCCCATAACTCGCACAATTACCCTCACCGCCCTCGGTGTGACACAAGAACAACTCCCAGATATCGAGCTGGATACCCTCTCTGGCATTCGTAGCTATCCAGATGAAAGCGAGAGAAATCAACTTAGTCGTGACGGGCGCGTGATCTCACAATTGGTGTCATCCCACGCATTAGTTCCGCAAAAGCCAGGCACATACACGCTGCCAGAAGTGAAAATCCCATGGTTTAACACGGTTATCAATAAGGTCAGTTACGCCACTTTACCTGCTCGAAGTATTACTGTGGTTGCCGATCCGAATCAAGCAGCATCCTCTGTTGCTGCACCAACGGTGCAAACACATAGCCAAACTAGCACTGAACAAACCAATCAGTCATTACCAGCTTTACCGACAGAGCCCCCTATTGTGGCAGCGAATAAAACACTTTTCGACTGGCTGTTGATGGGTTCGGGTTATGTACTATGGTTGCTGACTTTGGCCATTTGGCTGTTACGGAAACCGAAAGCAGTAGCGCCGAAGAGCATATCGAAAACACCAGCCCAAGACCCGATGGCAGCCCTGAAAGCAGCTGTAAAACAAAATAATGCGCGCGGTTTTTATCAAGCATTGAGAACGTTCGCCAAGCAACAGGCTCCAGCGCTTGGATTTGATGCGTGGCTTGCCCAGTTAAGTGCCTCTGAGCTTAGCGATGAAATTGCTAAACTACAGGCATCTCTTTATAGTGATAGCAACCATAGTGTTGATTTAAAGAAGATATACCAACTGTTGCAAACAGCAATAAAAAAACATGCAGCACAGGATAGCGCTCACCTGACTCAACTATACTGAGTCAGGTGCAAATTAATTTTTATCGTGATGTAAGAAAGTCGCGGATCATAAGGTCTTATTAGCATGACCACAAAACAAAAACGCTACGAAGCTTTGGTACAGGTCTACCATGGCGAGCTTTATCGCTTTGCCTACTGGTTATGCCAAGACCCGAACATAGCCGAAGACTTAGTTCAAGAAACTTTTTTACGGGCATGGCGCTCACTTGACTCACTTCAAGATGAAAACGCAGCCAAGCCTTGGTTGTTAACAATTTTACGCCGAGAAAATGCACGGCGTTTTGAGAGAAAGCAGTTTGATTACGCCGACGTGGATAACGACACTCTCGTCGATAACACCGGCGTAAGTTTAGATGATGAAATGGAGCAAGCCGTTATACAGAGGCAGATTAATAAACTCTCTGTTGAGTACCGAGAGCCGTTGCTACTACAAGTGGTAATGGGCTGCTCTGGCGATGAAATCGCAGACATTTTAGAGCTGAACAAAAACACAGTGATGACGCGTCTTTATCGAGCTCGTAATCAGCTCAAAGAGGCACTAACCGAACGTCAAGAACCATTGAAAGGGGCACAAAACTGATGAATGAACTAGAATTTCGTCGCCGCCTTTTTGCAGATCCAAACGATAAGGACGTTGCGCAAGAGGCAGCAAATAACGCTGAGCAAAACGCCCTATTAGAGGAACTTAAGGCCTTTGATGCTCAACTAGCAAAAGCACTGGATGTAGAAGTGCCAGCGGGCTTGGCTGAACGTATTTTAGCAAACCAGCAGGCTGACAATTCGCACAATAATGTGGTAAAAAAAAGCTGGTTTCGTCGCTATCGCACGCCATTCGCCACGGCGGCTAGTGCAACCTTTGCGCTGGGCTTGTACTTTTTGAGTGCCACACAAGCACCGTTGTTGGCAGGAGATCATGCTTTAGCCCACGTACGTCACGAGCAAGTGGCTTTTGAGGGCAAAGATGAAATTGCCCTGCAAACCGTAAACGACAAGCTATCGCTGTTTGGCGCCAGACTTGAGGCTCTGCCGGGTAAAGTTACATACGCGACTTTCTGTAATTTTAAAGGTCAGAAAAGCTTACACTTGGTGTTTCAGTCTGAACACGGTCCGATGACAGTGTTTATTGTGCCTTTATCTGGTAAGAATAGTTTAGGTGGAGATGGGCAATTTGCCGATGAACGCTACAATGGTGTAATTGAACAAGACAACCACGGTGCCACTGTATTAGTTGCCAACCTAGGTTCACCTGTTGTGCAGTATCAAAAAAACGTTAGCAACGCCCTACGCTGGCTATAGGTATGTAAATAAAGCGGTACGTTCGGCACGTACCGCTCTCCCCATTTAATCCCTCGTTGACCCTGTTTCTATTTATCTCACAGGGCTAATTCTTTAGAATTCAAAGCAATTTTAGTTCTTTAGGATAGTTATGAAAAACTTTATTGTACTTTTTTCACTGATCTCACTGTTATTTGTTAGCAGCTTTAACGCGGAAGCCAGAAAAAAGTTTGGCAGTAAATCAACAGGTAAAACACATCAAACCAGCACCACACAGCAAAAACAACAAACTGATACCAAGTCCCTATCAGCCCCTACAACCGCAAAGCCTAAGTCAAGTAAAAAAGGCATTATGGCAGGCGTTTTAGGTGGCCTGCTTGCTGGGGGCCTCATCGCTGCAATGCTTGGTGATGACTTCGAAGGCTTCCAGTTTCTAGAAATGCTATTGCTAGCAGGTGCGGCGTTTTTAATCTTTAAACTGGTAAAAAGTGCATTGGTTAAGCGCCAACATCCGCATATGGCAGGTGGCCCACAGGTTAACCCTAGCCAATTCAGCCAGCCTCAGCAGTTTCAGACACAGTCAGCGGCAACAGGCGGATTTGGTCAGCCAGACTCGGTGCCTTTCAATCTACCAAGAGACTTTGACGTAAATGGCTTTTTGCAAGGTGCTCGTCAGCACTACCTTACCTTACAAGAAGCATGGAACAACAAAGATTACACGACCATGGCTGAATACTTGAGCCCACAGTTAGTTGAACAGTTTAAACTAGAGCGTGAAGGCGCTGGAGAAGTAGCCACCGAGGTGATGTTTGTAGACGCACAACTAGTGCGTGCCGATACTAACCCTGAGGTCTGGGAAGTGAGCATCTTATTTAAAGGAAAGTACCGTGATTTGGGTGACAAGCAAGAAGAGCCTATTCACGAAATCTGGCACTTAGAGCGTCAAACTCAAGGCAATGCTCCGTGGCTGATCGTTGGCTTAGAGGATTTAATAGAAAGCTAATCGCTGAAGCCACGAAACAAGAAAGCCGCAACATTTTTTGTTCGCGGCTTTTTTGCATAGATCTGGCATTTATCTACCAGTGGGTGCACACAACCATTACTGTGAACCAGAGAAGTAGTCCGATGTACCGTGCGCATGTAGCGCGTCAGACAAGCGCTCTAGCGCTATTTGGTAAACAACTTCACGCATTGACCCATTAGCTTGCTGATAGCGCTGCCAAGCTGTTTCAAACGCCTTGTGAATATAATCATTGAGCTTCTCATTAACCTTTTGCTCAGTCCAAGTTTCACCTTGACGATTTTGGCACCACTCGAAAAAACTCACCACAACACCGCCAGCATTAGCCAAAATATCTGGGATCACATGAGTTCCCTGCTCTGTGAGTTGTTGGTCAACATCGGAGCTTATTGGGCCATTGGCAATTTCAACGATGTAATCTGCCTGCACCTGCTCAACATTATCTTTGTTAATCACCCCTGCCAATGCCGCGGGTACTAAAATATCAACATCCAGAGACAGTAACTCCTCATTGCTGATCCGAGTGTGCTCAATATCTTCACACACCGAATGCTGGCAATACACAGCTTTTAGCTCATTACTTCGTTGCTTTTCTGTGAATACGCTTTGCACATCAAGCCCTTGTTCGCAATAAATGCCGCCCTTGGAGTCACTCACGGCAACCACTTTATACCCAGCGGCTTGTAACAGCCTCGCACAGTGGTAACCACCATTACCAAACCCTTGTATTGCAACCGTCTTTTGGTTAACTTGCCAGTCTAGTTTTCCTGCCAATGCTTGAATACACAAAAAGGCACCACGTCCAGTGGCACTTTCACGACCAACGCTCCCGCCAAATGCTAAAGGCTTACCTGTGATCACCGCAGGGCATTTTGTTCTGGTAATTTTTTCATACTCGTCCATCATCCAACCCATTATACGAGCATTGGTATAGACATCTGGCGCGGGAATATCGAGTTCAGGCCCGATAAAATCCGCTTTTGCTCTAATGTAAGAGCGAGATAAACGTTCCAGTTCCATCGGTGAGAGTTTTTTGGGATCAACAGTCACCGCACCTTTTGCCCCTCCAAACGGCACATTAACTACGGCACATTTTAGTGTCATCCATAACGCTAGCGCTTCTACCTCACTTTGGTCTGCATCCTGATGAAAGCGAATGCCCCCCTTTGTTGGCCCCAATAAATCATTATATCGACATCTATAAGCTTTAAAGTAGGCGGTATTGCCGTTGTCTTTACGGATCGCGATATGGCTGGTCAAGGTACTTTGCGGCTGACTCAACGCTTCTAATACAGCGCTAAACTGGGGAGTATCTTGAGCTATGGTACTCAATCGCGCTAGCGCATCTCCTAGCAGGTCTTTTCTCATATTCAACTCCTTTAATATTGCTCTTTGGATGTAACTACAAGCGTAGTGTAATTAACCTCTGCTGCACATTCTCTTCGTTATTTTCACTTGTATGAGTGAAACATCATCTTGGAATAGCTAATGTGCTGGGAAGTTTTAATTTCTCAATATCAAAACTCGCATTCGTAACTGAGGGTAACAATTAAAGAGTGAAACTTTCAAACCTACTTAGTGTTGCTCCCTACTTCTAGCTCTGCTAAAAATCGACAGGCGTTTTCTTGTGGTTTCAATACAAAAGTTTGTTGCTTAGCGCGCGTCAGAGCCACATAAAACAAACGCCTTTCTTCTGCAAACGGGAACGTCTCCCGTGATGGTAACATCGCATCCATCAATGGCTGAATCGCACGGCTGGTAGGAAAGCCTGTACTGCCCTCATACAGCCCCATCATTATGGCGTAGTCCGCCTCTTTGCCTTTTGCTGCATGAAAGGTCATCACCCTAATATCTAACAAGTTAAATTTGCTTCGCAAGTCTGACAACCTCTCGCGTGAGGGCAGCATTTTATGAAAGCGTGCAAGCAACAATACACTCGCTTCACCTTGCGCATTGAGCCTCTCAAGTACCTTTTCAAGCGCTTCAAGTTCACTGCTTGCTATGGTTTCCACTAGCAGTGCGGGTACTGCTGACTTACGAGCAGACTTTACCCGCTTTTTGAGCTGAGCTGGGTTGCTACATACAAAGGTACTGGAAATATCTAATATATCTTGAGGGTATCTAAAAGTTTTATCTAATGCCGTAATCGCAGCATCCCCAAAATGTTTATCAAATTGCGTGGTCAATGTAATATCTGCACCACTGAATCGATAAATCGACTGCCAATCATCCCCTACCGCAAATAAATATCGTTTATTTTCCCCTCGCAGCAGCGCTTTGAGAAGCTTAGCCCTAATCGGCGACAAATCCTGAAATTCGTCGACCATAATATGTTGCCAAGGCGCACTAAAGTGACCCGTCTCAATATACGCTATCGCTTTAGCTATCATGTCCTCAAAGTCAATGGCTCCCTCACTAGCCAAATATGACTGATACTCTGTGGCTATTGGGGTTAGACATTTAAGCAATTCGTCATGCTGTGATGTTACCGCCTTCATTTGACCTAAAGCTGTGACATGCTTATACACGCCAAGCAAAGCGGTAATATGTGTTATGACGGGTTTACAACCTGAACTACTGATAAATTCAACCATCTCTCCACTTGGTTTGATATTGCATTCCTTTATGCAAAATTGCGCGAACAGTTCTTTGTAGCCAGGCTGAAAACAAAGTGCTTGTAAGGTGTCGTGAACAAACCTGTATCTTTGCTTGGCATCACTAGTTAACGTACTGAGCCGAGGCTGCTTGCCCTCAACTTGTGCTATCACTAATCTTCCCAATGCGTGAAAGGTCATACACTCAAACCCTTCTCCAGCTCTTTGTTTTAATTCCTTAGCAGCTTCAGTGCCGTAAGCAAGCAGCAATATCTGCTCGGGCTGCACTGCGCCACAGTGAACTAAAAACTTAGCTCTGGCTATCATCACACTGGTTTTTCCAGTACCTGCGCCAGCTAGCAGTAAATGACGGTCATCGCGAATAATACAAGCCTGTCTTTGTGCCCAAGTTAATGGTTGGCGCTCAACGTTATCAAAAAAGTGTTGATATTGGCTCGCATAGTATTCTATGAACATGGCCCGAAATGCATCAATATCAAATGCTTGCCATTGTTGTAGCTCTTTGAGCGTATACAGTGCCTGAGCGAGATCGGGCGATAAAGTAATACTAGGCTTCCAACTCAGCCATTGCTGTTCAAGAACAGCGACGCTTTGCTGTAATACTTCGAGATTAGAATGTGATAGATAGTGATTTTTTAGTAACGCTTCTATTTTACCAATTGCGTTAATCAACCGAAGATGGTGCTGATTAATCCAGTACCTCTGAAAGTCGTCATTTGTATGCTCGCTATGCGCAACTGTAACGCTCAACAAAGCCTCCCTATCAACTAACTTTATCTGCAATTTAGAGAGGATAGAACCCTTTACGAGTCTCGGTGGATTTTGCATTTGTTGCCATGCAATCTCTTTACAAACCGCGCCGTTTAGTAACATTAGCGACCGTTTATGGATGCTACAACTATGAAAATGAGCAACTCGTTTTTTTAAAGAAGAGAGATTAAAGTTCAATTATGGCACTTAAGAATTGGCTAAGGAATAACATCTGCTCTACGCCATCATATGGTAAACAGCAGACATAAAAAAACCAGCAAAACGCTGGTCTTTATAATTTGGTGCGGATGGGGGGACTTGAACCCCCACGGCCGAAGCCACCACCCCCTCAAGATGGCGTGTCTACCAATTCCACCACATCCGCATTTTTGTCGGTCTATTGTCTGATTGAGGAATCAAACTACCGAGTAACTTTAGGTTACTAAGCTATTAATTTGGTACGTCTGAAGTTTTATTTTCTTCAGGAGACACCGGTACATCTGAAGTTGCTGGCGCTACAGTGGTAGATGCTGGCACTTCTAGGTTTTCCCATTCGTCTGTCTTTTTAATTTGACCCGTTGTAAGGTTGCCAAGAATAATACTCAAAACAAAGAACACTGACGCAAGAATCGTCGTTGTCTTAGTCATAAAGTTACCCGCACCCGATGAACCAAAAACCGTTGCTGATGCACCCGCACCGAACGATGAGCCCATGTCGGCACCCTTACCTTGTTGAATTAACACCATACCTACAAGTGCTAAAGCAACAATCAAGTAAACAACCAATAATATTTCGTACATTTTATACGTTCCCTAGTGCACTTTTACAGATGCTGATGAAGGCATCTTTTTGCAAACTCGCTCCGCCTATAAGGCCACCGTCGATGTCTGCCTGTGCAAATAATGATTCACTGTTTTTTTCGTTCACACTACCACCGTATAGGATACGTAGTGTTTGCGCCACTTGCTCATCATAACCACTAAGCATGTCGCGAATGAATTTATGTACCGCTTGTGCCTGCTCAGGGGTAGCTGTTTTACCAGTCCCTATAGCCCAAACGGGTTCGTATGCTATCACAGAATTATTTAACGCTGCTACACCTAATTTATCAATTACGGCTTTTATTTGCTGTGCAACGATTTCTTCTGTCTCTCCAGCATCTCGCTGTTGTTCTGTTTCACCAACACAGAGTATTGGAATCAAGTCAAACTCTTGTGCCTTAGCGAACTTATCAGCTACCTGCTGGTTGCTCTCCGAGAACAAACTACGCCTTTCAGAGTGCCCCACTAGGGTATATTTTGCCCCTAGTTCGCGAGCTAACTGAGCGTGGATTTCTCCGGTGTATGCCCCTGAGTCAAACTCTGATATGGTTTGAGTGCCTGCCATTACGCCTTTACTTACCACTTCTTTGAGCAATAAAGCTGGAGGAAATATAATGACATCCAGGTTTGCATTTTTGTGCTTTTCAACTTCGCCGCAGATCTCAGATACAAGTTCTAACGAACCGTTCATTTTCCAGTTACCTGCTACTATTGGCTTACGTTGCGCCATACGATACTCCGCATCAGAAAGCGGGTGAGATACTAACTCTCCTCACCCTGATTTACAAGAAATAAAATTAAAAACCAGATTAATTGCTCACAGATTCAACAACTTCAGCTATTTTTGTTGCAAAATCGAGCACTTGTTTCTCTTGTTCTGCTTCAACCATCACTCGAACAACCGGTTCTGTGCCTGATTTTCTTAACAGGACGCGCCCTTTACCCGAAAGCAGCTCTTCAACTTCTGCCACAGCTTGTTTAACAACACTCTGCTGCGTTGGATCAGAGTCGGTAGAATAGCGAACGTTAATCATCTTCATCGGGTATTTTGTAAAGCCGCTGCCAAGGTCTTGCAACGTCTTGTTCTGAGAGACCATTGCTGCTAAGACTTGTAGACTCGCAACAATACCATCACCAGTCCCAATGAGACCTAGATTTAACACGTGGCCAGAACTTTCACCGCCGATTGTCCAACCTTTCTGGTTGAGCAATTCCATGACATATCGGTCACCCACTTTACTGCGAGCAAATTCAATACCTTGGCTGCGTAAAGCGTTTTCAAGGCCCATATTCGACATAACGGTACCAACAACGCCACCGTTAAGCGTGCCATTGGCATGCGCCAAACAAGCAATGATGTAAACAATATCATCGCCATCAAAAACATGACCTTTGTGATCAACCATCATCACGCGATCACCATCACCATCGTAAGCAATACCAACATCCGCTTTATGCTCTAAAACCTGACGCTTTAAGCTATCAATATGGGTCGCACCACATTCATGGTTGATATTCAACCCATTTGGTTCACAGGCATGGCAAATCACCGTTGCACCTAATTCACGCATTACCGCCGGTGCAATATGGTAAGTTGCACCGTTGGCGCAATCTAAAACAATTTTCAGCCCCTCAAGTGATAACTCTTTGGGAAATTGACTCTTACAAAACTCAATGTAACGGCCATCTGCATTCTCAAGACGTCTTGCTTTACCTAACTTTTCAGAAGCGACACACGTCATGTCTTCGTCCAACATAGCTTCAATTTCTAGTTCCACGCTATCCGCTAGCTTCAAGCCATTGCCACTAAAGAATTTAATACCATTGTCATGATATGGATTATGAGACGCGCTGATCACGATACCGGCTTCAGCCCTAAAAGTTTGCGTCAAATACGCTACAGCGGGTGTAGGCATAGGTCCAAGTAACACAACATCAATACCCGCCGCAATGAGTCCTGCTTCCAAAGAAGTTTCTAACAAGTAACCAGAAATACGGGTATCTTTACCGATAATTACTTTCTTTGTGCCAGCTTTAGACAAAACCTTACCGGCAGCCCATCCCAATTTAAGCGCAAATTCAGGCGTAATTGGATGTTGTCCAACTAAACCTCTTACTCCATCTGTGCCAAAATACTTTCTAGTTGTCATATGGTTACTCCATTAATTGCTGCTTGCCAGACATTCAGAACATCAGCTGTTTGCTGAACGTCATGTACTCTGATTATGTGCGCCCCCTGTTGGGCGCATAACAATGCCCCAGCGAGGCTTGCAGCTAAACGTTCATTTGTTTCTCTATTTAATAACTTGCCAAACATAGACTTACGCGATAGACCAGCAAGTAGAGGCAGACCAAAAGATTGGAAAGCCTCAAAGTTACCCAACAATTCAAAGTTGTGTGTCAAATTTTTACCAAACCCAAATCCAGGATCGAGTATAAGACGCTCTCTGGATATTTGCGCCTTGTCACACGCTAGCAAACGTTCGCTGAAGAATGCCTTAATCTGCCCAATTAGGTCGCTGTACGAAGGGTTTTGTTGCATAGTGCGAGGCTGGCCTTGCATATGCATCAAACAAATCGCAACGTCAGGATAAATCGCTGCGACTTCAAGTGCTCCAGGCTCTTGTAATGCACGCACATCATTAATGATGTCGGCACCCGCTTCGATGGCTTGACGCATCACTTCGGCTTTACTGGTGTCTATCGAAATAACACAGTCGCTTCGACGACGAATACCTTGGATAACGGGTATCACACGCTTAAGCTCGTCTTCACATGTAACATCAGGTGCGCCTGGTCGAGTCGACTCTCCGCCTATATCAAGGATAGTTGCTCCTTGTTCGAGCAAGGTAAGCGCCTGATTGACAGCGCTATCACAGTGGTAAAACGAGCCACCATCTGAAAACGAGTCAGGAGTTACGTTAACGATGCCCATGACTTGCGGCTTGTTGAGGCTTATCGCTCTGCCTCTAGGTAAACGAATTGTGGTTGTCATTGTCGTTACTCGTTTTAGAGTAATGTTAGCAAAAGCAAGTAAGTATGCTCAGCAACTTCATATTGTGCAAAAATCTATCAAAAAATTTCATTTTTAATAAGTATGAAAAAGCCCCGACTTAGCGGGGCTTTAGACATAAGGCTATTTTAACCGTTATTCTGTTCTATCATCAAGCTCTGATGATGACTCTGATTTATCGACAGGCTTTTGAGCGTCTTCGACAGTCGGCTTTGACGCCTTTTTATCAGACTTAGTCTCTGGCTTACGATCATGGGCATCACGAGGTGGACGCACTTCTGTTCGAGCCATTAGGTCATCAATTTGGCCTGCATCAATAGTTTCGTATTTCATTAACGCATCTTTCATGCTGTGCAGAATATCCATGTTATCTTTTAGGATCTGCTCAGCACGTTGATAATTTCTCGAAATGAAATCTTTTATCTCTGCATCTATCAGTTTAGCCGTTTCATCTGACATGCCAGCCATTCGATTTGAACTGCCGCCCATGTACATTTCGCCCTGCTCTTCAACATACTTTTGCGGACCAAGTTTACTACTCAGACCCCATTGCGTTACCATTTTCTTCGCGATGTCTGTCGCGCGTTCAATATCGTTACTCGCACCGGTCGTTACTTTGTCATCACCGTAGATCAGCGCTTCCGCAATACGGCCACCATATAAGCTCGACAGCATTGATTCGAGATGCTCTTTCGAGTGACTCACTCTATCCTGTTCTGGCAAATACATTGTAACACCTAGAGCTCGACCACGAGGGATAATGGATACTTTATAAACGGGATCGTGTTCAGGCACTAAACGACCTACAATCGCGTGACCCGCCTCATGGTATGCGGTCATTTCTTTCTCATGCTCGCTCATCACCATGGACTTACGCTCAGCACCCATCATAATTTTATCTTTAGCGGCATCAAACTCAGCCATGCTTACTTTGCGTTTGTTGCCTCTGGCTGCAAACAAAGCGGCTTCATTCACAAGGTTGGCTAAATCTGCACCTGAAAAACCAGGCGTGCCACGTGCGATCAGTGATGCTTCAACATTATCATCTAACGGTACTTTGCGCATGTGTACATTTAGAATTTGCTCACGACCACGAATATCTGGTAGGCCTACCACCACCTGACGGTCAAAACGACCAGGACGTAACAACGCTGGGTCTAACACATCTGGGCGGTTGGTCGCAGCGATTACAATGATACCTTCGTTGCCTTCAAAACCATCCATCTCAACCAACATTTGGTTAAGTGTTTGCTCACGCTCATCGTGGCCTCCACCCATGCCTGCACCACGCTTACGGCCCACAGCATCAATCTCATCAATAAAGATAATACATGGCGCGGCCTTTTTGGCCTGTTCAAACATGTCACGCACACGAGATGCACCAACACCTACAAACATTTCAACGAAGTCAGAACCAGAAATCGTAAAAAATGGTACTTTAGCCTCACCAGCTACGGCCTTAGCCAGTAGCGTTTTACCCGTACCTGGAGGACCGACCATCAACACACCTTTCGGAATGCTACCGCCTAGTTTTTGGAACTTTGATGGGTCGCGAAGAAAATCAACTAGTTCTGTCACATCTTCTTTTGCTTCATCACAGCCAGCAACATCAGCAAAGGTAGTTTTCACTTGATCCTCGCTCATTAAACGGGCTTTACTCTTTCCAAATGACATGGCACCTTTACCACCGCCACCTTGCATCTGACGCATGAAGAATATCCATACACCAATAAGCAACAACATTGGGAACCAAGATATAAAAATATTGGCCAAAAACGACTGTTCTTCCGGTGCTACACCTTTAACGTTCACGTCATTTTTTAGCAAATCGTTAATCAGATCTTCGTCGTACATAGGCATAATAGTCTGAAAACGTTCACCATTGCCCTTCATACCCGTAATGGTACCGGTTGAACGGTCAATGTTTACGTCTCGTACTGCGCCGCTGCGCACTTCTTTGACAAACTGCGTGTAACTGGTTTGACGATCAATGTGATCGCCGCCATTGAAACTCTGAAAGACGGTCATTAGCACAACTGCAATTACCAACCAGAGTATTAGATTCTTCGCCATATCGCTCAAGGGGTTAACCTCTTGTATCCAAAAATTATTTAAATTCGACTTTAATGCTTTTCAACTGTACTACAGTTTGTAGCCTGTCGCCACTATATAAACCTCACGGGAACGTGGACGAGAGGCTTTTGGCTTTCTGATTTTTACCACGTTAAAGCATTTACGTACTTCTTGTACAAACTGATCAAAGCCTTCCCCTTGGAAAACTTTCACTGCAAAAGCACCATTTTTACCGAGCACTTGATGACACATATCTAGCGCAAGCTCCACCAAGTACATACTACCCGCTTGGTCGGTCGACATATTGCCACTCATATTTGGTGCCATGTCGGAAAAAACCACATCAACGTTCTTCCCTCCAATACGCTCAAGCAAAGCATTTAACACTGCTTCCTCGCGAAAGTCTCCCTGTAAGAAATCCACCCCGGCTAATGAATCCATTGGTAAAATATCACAAGCTATAACCTGTCCTTTTTCACCTACTTCTTCTGCCAAGTACTGTGACCAGCTACCAGGAGCCGCGCCCAAGTCAACCACGCTCATGCCAGGTTTGATGAGTTTATCGCGTTGTTGGATCTCTTCGAGTTTAAAAATAGCTCGGGAGCGAAAGCCACGTTTTTGCGCTTCATGGACGTAAGGATCGTCCACATGTTCCTTTAACCAGCGTTTAGAGCTCGCTGAGTGCTTTTTATTTGCCATTATTCACTGCAACTCATTAGTAATATTGTCTAGATGGCGGTAGAATATGAGAATTCAAGCCTACATATAGTAAATTGTACCAATATGACTTTATCAAATAAACAAAAGCAGTACCTTAAAGGGTTAGCTCATCCACTAAAACCGGTTGTTTTACTCGGTGCAAATGGTTTAACTGAAGGTGTTCTAGTTGAAATAGATCAATCTTTGAACATTCACGAACTTATCAAAGTTAAAGTGCCTACGAATGACCGTGAGACAAAGCAATTAATTTTTGACGCTATTGTGCGCGAAACTGGCGCACATAAAGTGCAGACCATCGGCCACGTCATCGTTTTGTACCGTCAAAGCGAAGAAAAGAAAATTCAACTGCCTCGCCAGTGATTTTCTTATGCGCCATCGCCTTCATGCGTTGGCGCCTGTCTGTACTTTTCAATAACCTGAGTAATAAAGTCAGTCGTCAATTGGTTTATCACCCCACTTTCTGCATTTAACAGCAAACTGAATCCTACATTCAAAGCGGGTATTACAACCAAATCAGTTCGATAACCTTGCACCCAACCGCTGTGATACATGATAAATTCACCATCAAAATCATATATACGCCAACCTAATCCGTAAAATGCCTCATTGACATGATCACGCCAAATTCGTCTTCTCAATTCCCTTTTAGTGTGTGTATAAGGCCTGCTTTGTAGTGTTAATGCGTCCAATGACAAAACTTCAGGATAAAGACCAAGCTGTGCTTTTAACCATTGCACCATGTCATTGGCACTGGCGTTGACACCCGCCGCTGGCGCAACTTTGTAGTAGTGAGGTTTAAGTTTTGCGGTATGCCAGCGTTTGCGTCCAAGTACATGTGGTAACGCATGGTTATCGTCCTTTAGCATACTCTCAAGACCCACACCTCCATCATTCATCTTTAATGGTGTGAAAATAAACTCCTGCAACCAGCGCTCATAAGACATACCCGTCGCATGCAAAATCACATCGGAAATCAAGCTAAACATGGCATTTTGATAGCCATAGCATTGTCCAGGCGTACAAATTCGCTCAACCTTTATTAAACGTTCAACAATTTGTTCATATGACATTCTGGATTCTATGAGGTTATCGTAAGCATTTGGCACCAAGCCACTGGAATGGCTAAGTAAATGATAAACCTTGAGGGATTGATAATCGGTCCCTTTCAAGTAAGGTAAATATGTACTCACATACTCATCTAACTCCAAATATTGCGCACTCGCCAGTTTTGCTGTTAAAGAGCCTGCGAATGTCTTGGAGACCGATGCGAGACGAAAGCGCGTATTTTCATCAACCTTTTGACCTTTATTAACTTTGGTTTTGCCATATCCCTTCGCTAAAGAGCCAAATTTACCATGTACGACGCTCAATGCTGCACCTGGAATTGATTTTTCTTTTAGTTTTCGCTCGACTTGCTTAGAATAGCTGTTCAAAAATTGGTGCCACTGCTGCTTTTTGTCTTCTGATGCAACTGTATTAGTCGCAAACAGCCAGAAGACAATAAGAACTAAATACTTCATAAAAACTCGTTAAACTAGAATTCATTAAAGTTTATCACGAAGTTAGCTTGTGTTTACATCATCAATTGAGACTTAAACTGTAACAAGAGGTACATGAATGCGTTTTCTGCTTATTTTTATTACTTTGGCTTTCTCGTTTGGTTGTTCTTTGACTCCCGAGATGGCACCTAAACTAAATGTGCCTCCTAAGCCCATATTAAGTAAGGAAATTTATCAGCTTAGCTATAGTACCGAATTAGACTCAGCAAGAATAAAGTCGGTACAGTTGCCAGCTCACCCTATTGAGAAAACTAATTCAGTACGAATTGTAGCTGATAAAGTCGCCATGACAGACACCTTGAAATCCCACATTGAGCGTGCGCTCAAAAAACACGGATTAAAAATTGTTACCACTAAAAAAGCGGATTATGTACTTAACATCCATCAGCTAGATCTCACTTTTGGTCCAAATAAAACATATGTCTTAAATGCGCCTAAAACATCTCATGCTTTGTATCAACTTGTCACACAAAAATCACCTAGCTATCAATGTAGTAATATAATCGCTAGCGTGAGCATGCGTTTGACTCACATTGCGTCATCCGATGTTGTATGGTTCGCAAAGTCGTCGATTGATAGTGCCAGTTTTCAAGGTATCCCATTGCAATTTAGCTATACCAAAGAGCAAAAGATAACCAATGAACATGATGTAGTGTCGTTTATCGTTTCACAAAATACCGAGCAAGCCAGAATTGCGCGCGCAGACACACCTGTTGATGTACCTAAGTATATTGTTGAGGATGTGATTAGCGAGCCACAAAAAGTCGCAGGTGCGTGTACCGAAACAGAAGTAAGTGCGCTTAGCAGTGCCATGCATCAACAACTTGCAGCAGTCTTGATTGATAAAATTAATGTCCTATAGGCTAAATAATATCGAAACCCGTGCTTGCGCGTAAGCCACACACAACAATTTTTTACAGATACTAACGCCGCATTCAATATAATGTTCATCAATTTAGTTGTTGGTGAACATTATGCTCCGCACCTTAGCACTCTTAATACTCATCACTGTTTTTTTGCCTTCGGCAGTTAATGCGAGTAATCGCTTGTATTCTGACAACACGCTCACGCCCACTGATGGCCTGTATCTTGATATCAATATCGGCGTGGGTTACCTCTTCGAAGATTCCTATCTCATCGGTGCGAATGCGACAAGAGATGGTGTAGAGTTGTTTAATATTAATGTCTTTGCGTCATATGAGAACTGGTATTTGGATGTTGATCGCAGCCAACTGAGTGGAGGCTGGATACTTGGCTACAGTGCCCTTGAACATAATGATTGGGATGTAGATATTATTGTTACACAAGCACAGGATGGCTTTGATGAAAAAGGCTTTGATTTGTATAGTTCAGATGAGATCCCTGAACTAAAAGGTATTACTAAACGAAAATTTGACCTGACAGGCGGGTTACGTTTAAGCCGCAGATTCACAGACGATCAAGTATCATTAGAATTATTGCAAGACATAAGTAGTACCCATAACGGTTGGATAGTCAGTGCTTTTTACAGCAAAATTATCCCCTGGCAAAACTGGGAGTTTAGAACCGCGCTTGGTGTCAATTTTTATTCCAAAGACTTTACTAATTATTATTTTGGTATTTCTCCTCAAGAACAAAGAATTGACCGAGCTGTATATCGTCCTACCAGCGCGATGGGAGTGGTCTACGAGTTTCACGCAGAATATCCACTGCACGAAAACTGGATTTTCCTAGCTGGTTGGATGACTACTTGGTTTTCAGAACAAATTTATCACAGCCCCATTGTTGCTCAAAACTACCAACATAAGGCGAAAATCGGTGTGCGGTATGTATTTTAGTGAGTGATCATCAGTGCCTAAATCAATACGAGAAATCTTTTGATTTGCATACTTTACCAATAACACAGCACTGATGAATGACAGCACTAAATTAGTCAGGCAAAATCAAACCAATGCCTGTGAGTATGTATGATTAAACAGCAAATATAATACGTTAGAGGGTTTTAAAATGGATAATTACGGTACGATTTTACTCGTCGAAGATGACGAATCTCTATCTCAATGGGTCGCGGATTATTTAAATGGCCAAGGATACACAACCCATATCTGCCCTCGAGGAGACCAAGTGGTCGCCATGGTGAAGTCTCTTAGCCCTGATATCGTACTTTTGGATGTTATGCTACCTGGCCAAGATGGAATAAGCGTATGCCGCGAACTTCGCCAGTTTTACCAACATCCGATCATTATGCTGACAGCCAAAGACGAAGAAATGGATGAAGTAATAGGTCTTGAAGTCGGCGCCAGTGACTATGTAATAAAGCCAGTTAGACCTCGTGCTTTGTTAGCTAGGATTAAAGCCATGTTGCGCGCATCAAATGAGCAAAAAACTTCCAATACAAATAATGATACATCACTATGTGTTGGTAACTTGAGCATTGACACTCAAGCACGCAAAGTACTCGTGCAAGGTAAAGAAGTGAATATTTCTAGTGCTGAGTATCTGCTGCTTCACTTTTTGGCATCCAACGCTGGGGAAGTTGTCTCTAGAGATGCGGTATTCAAAGCCACCAAAGGGCGTGAATATGATGGGCTGGACAGAAGCGTAGATGTGCTCATCTCAGCCTTGCGTAAAAAGTTCAACGATGACCCACAGCACCCAGAAAAAATTAAAACCATATGGGGTAAAGGCTACTTAATGGTTCCAAGCGCATGGTAAAAGGCTAATTTGTGAGAAAGCTTTATATTTATTTGCTCACCAGTGCCTTAGTTTCAATCGTCGTTTTAGGTTGGCTAATTGATATATTTAGCGAGCAAACCTTGGAAGTCGATGATAATTTCGGCTGGCAAAGCACACTGGCCAGCGGTGTTGCAAAACAAACCGCAAGGCAACCTGTTTCACTCAGAGCTGATTACATTGCAGCTTTGAGCGATGACTACGGTTTAGCTATTAGTTACAAACAAGGCGACACCTTGGCCGTGCCATCCGAACTCAAAGAGCAAATGCTCACAGGTAAAGGCCTAATTTTAGAAGATCAGCAAGGTTTTTATCTCCTAAAAACCAATCATGCATTACTCCCTGACTATCTTGAACTGCGTTTAGATAAACCAGCAGACCAACAAGACAATGATGCAATACTGACGTTATTGTTTTATACCGGTGTATGTACCTTTATGTGGTTTATACTCTCCCCGTTAGCAAAGCGTTTATCGGTACTAACTGAGGCAGCTAAACAATTTGCAAGCGGTAATTTGAGTGCAAGAATCGCTACCGATAAGTTCACTTATATCAAAGATGTTGAGCTGACATTTAATCGAATGGCAAGTCAAATTGACAAACTGCTGGCAGAGAACAAACTCCTCGCATCAAGTTTATCGCACGATATACGAACTCCTGTTGCCTGTCTTCGCTTTGGATTGGACGCAGCATTGGACGAAAAAGACATTCATCAAGTTCATAGTATTTTGAATAGAATGGAAAAAGACTTAGATCAAATGGAGGATATGCTAGCCAGTTATCTATCATTTGCTACCTTAGAACAAAAAGCGCACTTGCTGAACTTTGAATCGACCGATGCGACTTCTTATTTTGTCTCACTCATAGAACAAGTAGCCCCAAAGCTTAAAAATGCGGGTCTACGAATTGACTATGAAATCGAGCCACACCTAGACATATATGCAGACTTACACTGGTTGGCAAGAGCGGTAACAAACCTGCTTTCTAACGCCAGTGATTTTGCAACTCAAACTGTTCTTGTTAGAGTGGTCAGTGACGGCCTAGTTATTCAGGTTCACGTTGAGGATGATGGCCCAGGTATTGCCCCACAAAACTGGCACAAAGTCTTTAGTCCATTTTTCCAAGAGCAATCACATCGCAATCGGGCTGGAAAGAGTTACGGCCTAGGACTGGCAATTGTAGCTAAGGTCGTCGATTGGCATCATGGCAAAGCCAGCGTATCGCAATCTGATACTTTAGGTGGCGCAAAATTCACCTTAACTTTGCCTTGTAAAGCTAAGTGAGCAGCGTAAAGTAATACTCACATCAGGCAGCTGCTTTTTTAGTTAATCGACCGAAAAGCAATAACTTATACTCAGCAGTTGAATTTTTAGCCTGGCGAGCTAGTGTTACACTCATAAAATCGCCAAAATATTGCGCTAGATCATGGCATTATTAATAACAATTAGCGCTTTTTATTTCGCTGTATTTACAGTAGATTGTCAGCCGCCGTAAAAAAAAATAGAGAAGTAAAATAATATGAGCACTGTGCGCGGAGAATTTAGTTCTCGCTTTGGATTCATCATGGCAGCAGCGGGATCAGCTGTTGGCCTTGGTAACATTTGGGGTTTTCCCACTCAAACCGCTAGCAATGGTGGGGCGGCTTTCGTTTTGGTTTATTTGGTGCTTGCGTTTTGTTTAGCCTATCCGGCTTTAATGGCTGAATTAGTTATCGGACGACACGGTCAAGCGAACGCGGTATCGTCACTTCAAAAGCTCTCTGGGAATGCATTCAATAAACGCTTTGCTTTCGGTGTGGGCTTTGGTGGTATTATTTGCGCAGGTCTTATCCTCAGTTTTTATGCAATTGTTGCTGGCTGGATGTTTAGTGCAACGTTGGAACCCATCGCTAAACTAACCAGTTTATCGGACACCGCACAATGGCTAAACAGCCAATCACTCGCTAGAGACTTGATTTTTACTGCATTATTTGTGGTCTTAACTATTTCGATTATCAGTAAAGGCGTCGAAAATGGTATTGAGAAATGGTCGAAACGATTAATGCCCGCTCTATTGGGTATCCTATTTTTACTTATCGCTTATGTTTTAATGCAAGAAGGCGCCAGTGAAGGTCTAAAGGCTTATCTCGTGCCAGATTTCTCTTCCATCTTAAACCCTGAGTTGTTAGTTAGCGCACTAGGACAAGCATTCTTTTCGCTTTCTTTAGGAACCAGCGTAATGATTATTTACGGCTCTTACATTAGTAGGCAAGAGAACTTAGTGTCTTTGGGGGCGTATGTAACATTAATAGATGTGTTTATTGCCTTTGTCGCGGGTCTACTAATTATACCGGCAATGTACGTAGCTCAAGCTCAGGGAGTTGAGATATTTGGCCCAAGTGGACAACTTCTCTCAGAAGACACCCTAGTATTTCAAGTTTTGCCAGCGCTATTTGAAAGTATGGGAGAGGTGGGTTTATTTGTAGGCTTTGCGTTCTTTGCACTAATGAGCATTGCCGCATTAACCTCTTCTATCTCGATGCTTGAAGCCCCCGTGTCGTACGCAGTAGAGCGCTTTGCTTTATCGCGTTTACAAGCAACCTGGGTAATTGGTGGCCTCATTTCATTGGTTAGTTTTACCATTATTTTTAACTTCAGCAGCTTGTTTGGATTTGTTGTAAGTTTAACCACTCAGTTCGGTCAGCCACTCATAGGGATGTTTTGCTGTATCTTTGTGGGTTGGATCTGGCATAGAAACGGATTGCTAACAGAGATTAAAAGTGGCTACCCTGATGCCGAGCACAGTGTGTTTTGGAAAATATGGCCTTGGTATATCAAGTTCGTTTGTCCACTTGCCATTGCTTTGGTGTTTATCCATACGCTATAGGCTATAGCTTGAAAGTAGGCCTGAGAAATCAGGCCTTGCACAAGCTGCGGTAGGTTCACATTATTTGAGCGCCGAATTTAATCTCATATCTTGGTGCGGTATACCATCTTCTAAGTATTCATCACCTTCATTTACAAATCCTAAAGATTGATAAAATTTCAACAAGTATGTCTGTGCGCTGAGCACTACATCATTCCCATTAAAATGTGTATTGCATACCTCTAGTGCTTTTTCCATCAAGGGGCTAGCCAAACCTTTACCTCGCGCATTGGGCATTACTAATACGCGCCCTATTGCGCATTCGTGGTATGACTTTCTGTATACCCGCGCATAGGCGCACAGGGATTCTCCATCATAAGCCATTACATGGAAGGTTTCTGGTTGTCTATCTATCTCATCCAATTCAGGATAGGCACACTGTTGTTCGACCACAAAAACGTCGACGCGGGCCTTAAGTAAACCAAACAAGGTGTTTATATCAAGTTGTGAAAAGGTATTTACCTGCCAATGCATTAGTTTCACTCCAAATAACAAAAAAGCCCAGCAATGCTGGGCTCTATAACTTACACCCACTTTTGCTAAGCAAATAGGCGCTCTAGCTGATCACACAACTGTGACAAATTTACTTGGTCATGCTCTATCGTCAAGTCTACATATCCATCACCGCGAAATGCTCTATCAAGTTCAATCAACACATGAGTCTTGTGAGCTTCAGGAACGAATGACAATTCAACTTCTTGGATACCAAACATCGATTGACGTTGAGGACGGTACTCGAGCTCTTGATAACATCCAGAAACAGTGTGAAAGTTACTCGCTCGCAAATACCCTTGTTCAACATCGGCTTTCACAAGTCCAAAGCCGAGTTTTTCCATTGCCATCATGCAAGTCTTTATCGCATCATTGGGGTATATATGAAGTGCATCTCGATCCGTAGGATCTAGTGCTAGGTCAATATCAAGGCCCGTTTCCAGCCATACATGGCTGTGGTTATATCCAGCGTTAAGCTCGGTAAGCGGTGTCTCTGAGTGTAAACGAGCTTCAAATGGTATGATCTTTCTCTCGTTTGCCGAAACCTCAAACCGCTCGCCTATCTTCCACTTTTCTATTACATGATTTGCAAAGTAATGACCATCGTCATTTTCGACTTTTACTTTGGTCATTAACGCCATTTCTAAGCCATTAATTTCCTGACTCACATCACCACCTTCAATGATGATTCTTGCTTGAAATTTTTGGCCAGGATGCAAGTGCTCTGTTTCTAATACCGTATCTACTTTTGCCGCACCTATACCAACAGATGCGAGGATCTTTTTAAACATTACTTCTCCTGTGAGAATGTTCCCTTATCGCATCTTAACCACATTTGCAGGATATTGTCAGCGAAAATTTATGGGTTCTTTTATATTATTCAAGAATTCTATAAAAAAGATCTGAGTTATCTGCTTTCAAAAGAACTTTTCAATTTATAAATCAGAGAGTTTTGGTACACTGGTGGTAGATAGAACTAACATAGGCACACCATGGAACTTTTGTTTTTTGCCGCAGCGTTCGCCTGTGGCTTTTCTGTATATCAGTTAAAGCTGCCGCCGCTCATTGGTTTCTTAATGGCTGGGTTTATTTTAAATCTACTGGGATATCGCAGTACAGAGCTACTCACTCAGCTCGCTGATTTAGGTGTAACCTTACTGCTATTTAGCATTGGTTTAAAGCTCAAAATTGGCAACCTCGTCAAGGCACAAGTATGGGCACCTGCAACCCTACATATTGTGCTCAGCAGTACATTTTTCGCGAGTCTGTTGCTGCTACTTGGCGCTATGAGTCTGCCACTATTTACCGATTTGAGTGTTTCAACCGCCTTACTCGTAGGCTTTGCCTTTAGCTTTTCAAGCACAGTGTTCGCAGTAAAAGTACTCGAAGAGCGCGGTGAAATGGCGAGTCTACACGGTAAGATATCCATCGGTATTTTGGTTATGCAAGATATCTTCGCCGTGGTGTTCTTAGCGATCAGTACTGGAAAAGCACCAAATGTCTGGGCATTGGTATTACTATTGTGCCTGCCAGTATTCAGACCGATTATGTTCTGGGTGTTAAATCGCTCTAAACACGGTGAATTACTCCCTTTGTTTGGTTTTTTCTTTGCGTTGGTGGTTGGTTACCACGCCTTTGAATTTGCGGGTTTAAAAGGAGACCTTGGGGCTTTGATCATTGGAATGCTGTTCGCTCCACACAAAAAAGCTGGTGAGTTATCAAAGTCCTTGATGAATCTCAAAGACGTTTTGTTAGTAGGTTTCTTCCTCAACATTGGTCTCAATGCCAATATGAGTTTTGATGCTTTACTTATTGCCTGTTTGTTGACCTTGGTCTTGCCGGTAAAAGTATGTCTTTATTACGTACTTACCAATATTTTCAAACTACGTGCTCGTACATCTTTGCTCAGCGCCTTTACGCTTGCAAACTACAGTGAGTTTGGACTGATCGTTTGTGCGGTTGCCGCCAGCTCTGGGGCGATAGCTTCAGATTGGCTAGCTGTTGTCGCAATCGCCGTATCTATTACATTTGTGATTGCCTCGCCTCTGAACAAACGTGCAAATGGCTTCTACGTAAAACTAGAGCCCTTTTTATTAAAGTTTGAAAGCAGCAAGCGCCTTGAAGAAGAATTACCCGTCAATCTAGCCGACACTCGCATTGTGATCTTTGGCATGGGCCGCATCGGTACGGGTGCTTATGAAACCATAGAAGCAACCCACCCAGGCTCAATAGCAGGTATTGATATCAAACCTGAAGTGGTCGACAAGCACGTACAAAGAGGACGAGAGTATTGCTAGCTGATGCGACAGACCCCGATTTTTGGCAACGAGTAAACCACTCCCAAGTTGATATGGTCATGTTAGCAATGCCCAAACACATGCAAAATATTTACGCATTGGAGCAATTAAAAGCGTCTGGCTTTAAGGGCCAGGTTACCGCCATTGCGAACTACCCCGACCAACAAAAAGAACTTGAAGATATGGGGGTAAATTCAACCTATAACTTCTATCTTGAGGCTGGAAGTGGTTTTGCTGAACACGTAAAACAAAATTTATTTTCCTAATACCATCCTATGTTCTTAGTACCACAAAAGGTACTGAGAACTATTTTTATTTGCGCATCAATGTCTTACTTCTAGATGTCTATTGCTTCCTAATTAATCATTTCAAATCGTACATTATTCGATTTACAAAGCTTTACATCGAAGTTAGTAATCTACCCTAAAAACAGAGTACACTGTTTTCAACAAAGAGGACGTAAGTATCTATTTTTAACACAAAAAATATGATGTGCGTGACTAACATAACAATTGGATGTTTTTTGGGAGAAGGCCAATATGCTTAAAACTAAACAGGTAAATCACTTTGCTGCTGTCGTTGATGACGTAAAAGCTGGGCCATTTTCCGAGCTGCAAAATCGACTTGACGAGATCCAAGACAACGGGATGACAGCGTTAGCAATTCGCAATGTGCTATTTCATAAAATGCTTGATTTACACAATGTACCGAATGACCACTTTCTACGAGACGAGGACACACCGTCACGTATAGACGATCCTGTATTATTGGTTGAAAAGCTCAATGATTTGGGTTTTTATCGTAAAAATAATGGTGCTTTGCACTAGGACTGATTAGGGGGAGCCTACTCTCCCCACTATAGGCTGGCACTGCCCGTCGCCAGCCTATCTTCTTTCTCAAAGTTACTTCTTGAAATTACAAATTTTCTAAGAAATCTTCATCGAAATCGGTTGGCTCTTCTTTCAACGGCGGATTTCCATCATATAGCTCATATAATTGACGCTGAAAGTATACATCCTTAACAAAAATGTATGGGTCTAAAGACTCCTCTAACAGCTTTTCTTGTGCCATTAACGATGCTCTTGCTTCTATGGCTTTAAGTGTGAATACAGCGATTGTCTGTGGCGTAGTAAGCGCAATTTCTGGCATTACATAATTATCAACAATATCACCAGTGAGGTTTCTAACTGTTGATGGCCCCATCGCAGGTAGCATGATATAAGCACCGTCTCCGAGTCCCCATACTCCTAACGTTTGTCCAAAGTCTTCATCTTGATGTTTAAGACCTAGACTACTCGCCACATCAAACAAGCCAAAAAGACCGACGGTCGAATTTACCAAAAAGCGTGCTGCATTGACGCCCATACTACTAGGTTTACCCTGCAAGCCTGCATTAATTGCATCCGTAGGAGTAAGTAAGTTGGTGGTAAAATTAACGATACCACTGCGCACCGGCTGCGGGGTTACAGCAACATAACCGACCGTTACAGGCCGTAAAATATATTTATCCAAAACGTCCATATTAAAATCATAAACAGGGCGATTGAGTGACTGCAATGGATCACGTTCGTCCTGTTTTTCTTCAGGGATCGTACTACACCCTGAAATCACAACAGCTGTCAGAACAGCTAAAAAAGGCTTAAACATTTAATTTCCTGTGTTTGATATAATCCGGTTAATCTCTACTGGGATCACCTCAAGCGCATTGCTCAATGATATAACCTCACTCTGCCCTTCCAACTCTCCTGCTTGTGGCATCACACTATCATCTGTTGAAATGCGCGCGGTGATGATTACATTTTGATAACTGGAAAGCTTCAAGCTCGGCATCATCGCCATACTATCATCCAGTGTTACACGTAAAGGCAAGTTAAAATTTGTAAGCTTCGCAACGGCTAACGGCATGGCCGGACCATCTACAGCTTTAGCAAACACGAACAAAGTTCCTTGCTTTGGCAGTTGATCCATCAGCTGAGCATTTAGTGATACTTCAATCTGTAGCGCCGCGGGCGAAACTGTGGTCTGAGGTGCAATTTTTTGTTCAATTTCAACAATACGCTGTTCAATCATCGAGTATCGCGGATCGTCACTGTTCATACTAGCAAGCAGTACCTCAAAGGCCGTTTTTGCTTCGCGCCAATCCTGCTTTTCGTAGGCGATAAGTGCCAACAAAGAAATAGCATCAATATTAGTTGGTTCATTTCTCAGTACTTTGGCCAATAATCTCGCTGCTCTGTTCATACCTGACTCAGACCCTTCAACCAACAGTACTTGACTGTAGTTGACCAGAATATTGCTATTGTTAGGTTCCATTTTCAACGCTTTGTCGAATGCTTGTTTGGCCATTTCATAGTCGTTTAACGACATAGCGATACGACCCAACAACATCCATGCCACTGCGTCATCACCGCTGTGAGCCAGCTTAGTACGCAAGCCTAATGCAAAGGCCTGTAACTCATTTGCACTGAGCCTTTGGCCTTGTTGCAACACGGCTCGCTCACCGTATTCTGGCAGCTTTTCTATAGCATCATACCAATTAGCTATCTGCTGCTGACTGCCTGTAAAATGATAAAACACACCGCTTACCGTAATGGTGAACAGCAAACCCGTTAAGGCAAAGATACGGTTGTTACCGCGGCTGCGAAGTTGCTGTTCAGGCGACAGCTCATTGAGTAGCCTGCGTTTAAGTTCAAGCACCGACTCTTGATAAGCGTCATGTTCAATGCGTTGATTGCTCAGTTCAGCGTTTAGCTCATTAAGGCGTTGATGATAGATATCAATACGCTCAGCATTCGCCTGATTGTCAACCGTCAGCACTTTTTCTCGGCGGATGAATGGAACAACTACAAACAGAATTGCTAATAGAGTGAGTAACGCAAACATCACCCACATTTGCATAATTGCGTCCACGATTACTGCTCCCTACGCTGATATTGTTTAATTAACTTGTTCAGCAGTTGTTCGTCTTGCTCACTCCATGTCTGTTTACCTGACGCCTTCTTCTGCCTAAAAACGATAAAGCCAAAGCCCACGACAACAATCAAGATGGGCAGTACCCATAATACGATGGTAGCGGGTGTGACTGGTGGTTGGTAATGAACAAAATAGCCATATCTGTCTATCATGTAATCAATCACCTCATCTTTGCTCTTACCTTCATTCACTAAAGCCAATACTTTATCTCTTAGGTCTTTAGCAACAATAGCATCAGAATCAGCGATGTTTTGGTTTTGACATTTAGGGCAGCGCAGCTCATGTGTTAGCTCGCGAAAGGTGCTCTCACGCTCCGCATTAGCAAATTCATATTTATCTTGTGTAGCAATTGCACTACCGCATACCATTAGAAAAAAAATAATCACGAATCTCATTGCGTCAGCTCCATCAGCTTAGGCGCAAACTTAACACGCCATACGCGTTGATTTATATCACCGGTATGATGAAGTAAGATTTTACCCTGCTTATCAACCAAAAAAGTTTCAGGAGCCCCCGAAACCCCTAAGTCCAACGCTAAGGTGCGCTCTAAATCAAGAATATTAAACTGGTACGGGTTACCCGTTCTAGCAAGCATAGTACTGACTTCTGAGCGTAATTTATTAATATCAAACTGATCACCAAAATCAGGGTCATATGCCTGTTCATAATACAAACCGATAATACGTACCCCCTGTTCGCGTAACTCAGTGAGATAACTTAGCTCTGCAATACAGGTTGGGCACCAAGTTCCCCATACATTAAGCAAGTACACTTCCCCAAGTAGGTCACCGTCTTGCCATTGTTTGGTATCGTCCATGAGGTCAGGCAAGGTAAAGCTCGGCATGGTTTGCCCTAAGCGACCAGTTTGTAGTTCCCGTGGATTACCAAATAACCCTTGATATAAAAACACACACAATAAAATGAAAATTAGAAACGGCACGAGCCCTAATAACTTGCGATTCATTGCTGTACCTCTTGTTTATTGTTCGGTGCTGCGTTTCTTCTATAGCGTTTATCTGCCAACACAATAAACCCAGCGAAAGCGATGAGTAGGCCACCCAGCCACATCCAACGTACATAGGGTTTGTGGTAGATTCGCAAAGACCAAGCCCCCCCCTCAAATTGTTCGCCAAGCGCAAGGTACAGGTCTCTGAAGAAACCGTCATCAATGGCTGCTTCGGTCATAAACTGCATACCTATGGTATATAAACGCTTTTCAGCGTGCAGCTGAGTAACTTGCTCATTGTTTTTTAATACCGTTACAACCCCCGCATGACCACTGTAATTAGGCCCAACAATCTCTTTGACGCCTTCAAAACGATATACATACTCATTCAGCGTAGCGGTGTCACCTGGCTGCATTCGCACTGAACGCTCTACTGAATATGCAGATGTCAATGTTACCCCTGCAATAACAAACGCAATGCCAATATGGCCTGATACCATGGCCCAATAACTCAGACCAAGACGTTTTAATCCTTCAGTGAGACTTTCTTGTGCTGATACTTTTTGTGCAAAATCCACTGCTGTTGCTAACACAATCCACACAGCCAGCGCCGTTGCCACAAACGTCAATGGCGTCACGTTATCAAAGCTGCCAAATAGCCAAGCTGCGCTGATAACAAGTGTTGCGACTAAAATAACCAACCACTTTTTAACCAGCACAGATAGTTTGTTTTGCTTCCAACGTAACATAGGTGCAATGCCGAGTAATAAAGCAAACGGCACCACTAAGATTGCAAACATTTGATTGAAAAATGGCACCCCGATAGAGATTGAGCCCAAGCCCAGTTCTTTATGGATCATCGGCAGTAAGGTGCCTAAAAACACCACCAAAGTTGCTACCACTAAAAATATATTGTTGATCCATAGAGCAACTTCTCGGGAGAAGAACTGATAACGCCCTTCACTTTTCACCTGTGAAACTCGCGCCGCATAGAGCGCTAAACTGCCACCAACTACAACGGCTAGAAACAGTAAGATATACAATCCACGGTCAGGGTCGGTCGCGAATGCGTGAACAGAAACAATAATTCCGGAACGAACAATGAACGTGCCTAGCAAACACAAGCTAAAGGCAGTTATTGCCAATAACACGGTCCAAGATTTAAACACACCACGTTTTTCAGTCACAGCTAGTGAATGGAGTAAAGCTGTCGCCACCAACCATGGCATCAATGAAGCGTTTTCTACAGGATCCCAGAACCACCAGCCACCCCAGCCGAGTTCTGAGTATGCCCACCAACTACCAATGGTTATTCCTAAAGTCAAAAAGCCCCACGCTACCATGGTCCAAGGTCGAGACCATTTCGCCCAAGTATTATCTAATTTACCAGTCAATAAAGCTGCAATAGCAAATGAGAAAGAAACTGATAATCCTACATATCCCATATAAAGCAATGGTGGATGGATTATCATACCTGGGTCTTGCAACAGCGGGTTAAGATCTCTGCCTTCCACTGGGTAGTATGGCAACAAGCGCTCAAACGGACTCGACATCCACAAGGTATAAAGCATAAAACCTACGCCTAGGAAGCCTAAAACCCCCAGAACTCGGGCACGCAATACCCAAGGTATTGACCTAGACATGAGTGCAACTAACGCTGTCCATGAGGACTGCATCACCAACCACAATAAGATGGCGCCTTCATGTCCGCCCCAAGTTGACGTTACTTTGTAATACCACGGTAAAGTGCTACTTGAATGGTGCGCAACATACGCCACTGTAAAATCATCCGTTAGCGTGATGTAGATTAAAATCGCGAACGAAAACAAAACAAACACACATTGACCAACCGCCAAAGAAGGCGCAGCACGCATTAATCTCAGATTGCCTGTATGAGCGCCCCATAATGGGAAAATGCACAACAATAGACTTAGTGCCATAGCCAGCACTAACGCAAAATAACCTATCTCTGGGATCATATTAATTCTCGTTATTTAAGTTGTACTTTGGCTTCTCATGTTTAATGCCTTTTAGCGCTTCTGCTACTTCTGGTGGCATGTACTCTTCATCGTGTTTCGCCAACACTTCAAACGCTTCAATCACATCGGGTTCAACCAAAGTTCCCTGTGCTACGATCCCCTGACCCTCTCTGAACAAGTCAGGTAAAATTCCTTCATAGCGAATCGTGACCGTTGGCCCCGTATCCATCAGCTTAAAACTAACATCGAGACTGCTTTCATCTCGAACGACTGACCCCGGCACGACCATACCACCAATTCGTAGTTTTTGGCCGATAAAGGGCTTTTCTTTGTTTTCACCTTTGCCTTCAATTAGTTCTGTGGGCGTGTAAAACAAGTTAATATTTTCTTGTAACGCATACAGCATTAGCCCTATCGCTGAGCCAACCCCAAAAATAATTGCCACCACGGCGAGTAAACGTTTTTTGCGTCTCGGGTTCATACTTGCTCCTGCTGCTTGGCTTTCTTAATGCGTTCTTCACGTTTTATTTGCGCACGAACTTCATTGCGCAACCTGCTACCGTCTCTTAATGAGCTCACAAACAGCGTCAGAAGAATCGCAGCACAGCTACCAAAGGACAACCACACATAAAAACCGTAGCCTCCCATAGCCAGAAATTCATTCAATGATTCAAATTGCATCACTCACCTCGACTGACTAGTTCTCGCACCCATGGGCGGTGCCTCTCACATTGTAAGATTTCATTCTTCAAACGGATCAACGTCACGACACCAACAACCCCTGCAAATGCGGCGATGTTGATTAATAATGGCCACAGCATTGATGAATCTATCGCGGATGTATCAAATTTGGTTATGGTGGCCCCTTGGTGCAAGGTATTCCACCATTCCACTGAAAAGTGAATAATTGGTAGGTTAATCACACCAACAACGGCTAAAATACAGGCGGCGCGTCCTGCTGACTTTTTATCTTCAAACGCGTGGTATAAAGATAATACGCCTAAATATAAAAACAGTAATATGAGCTCGGATGTCAAACGAGCATCCCAAACCCACCAAGCGCCCCACATGGGTTTGCCCCAAGCAGCGCCAGTGATTAATGCTATCGCCGTCATAGCGGCCCCTACCGGAGCAATAGATATCACCGCCAACTCAGCATTACGGATTTGCCACACAAGAGCAACTATTGCGGCTATCGCCATAGAAGAATATGCACCCATTGACAATATTGCCGAGGGAACATGGATAAAAATAATGCGATAACTATCTTTTTGTTGGTAATCCGCCGGAGCATAGGCAAGACCCCATACCCAACCGACCGTCAAACATACTACGGTAATCACCGCAAAATATGGCATTAGCGTATTACATAATTGATATGCACGCTCTGCTTTTGCATAGGGATGTAACCATTTCCACATGTTAACTAACACTCACTTTTAAAGCTGAAGATATTGCGATAGGTGCACAAACGCTAGCAACGGCTAACATGGCACCTAGGATTGCGAGTTGACCGCCATAGTCTAAAGACATACTACTGGTATCGATGGCAGACGTCGCAAAAATCAGTACGGGAATATACAAGGGTAAAACCAACAAACTCATTAATATTCCACCTTTTTGTAATCCTACTGTCAGTGCTGCACCTATTGCGCCAATGAAACTCAATAAAGGCGTACCAATCAGTAAGGTTAATACAGTTGCACCAAGAGCCTGGGATTCTAAATTCATCAACAGAGCAAACATGGGCGCCATCAGTACCATGGGCAAACCCGTGATAGTCCAGTGGGCAGATACTTTTGCCAGTACTGACAGAGAAAGTGGATAAGGAGATGCTATGAGCTGCTCCAGTGAGCCATCGTTGTAATCATCCCTAAACAATTTATCTAACCCTAACATGGTCGATAACAAAGCCGCTACCCAAATAATGCCTGGTGCCATTCTTTTCAACAGAGCGGGCTCAGGACCAATCGCAAGAGGAAATAATGTGATCACGATGAGGAAGAATAGCAGAGGGTTAACAATTTCCGAGCGCTGGCGAAACGCTAACGTCACATCTTTACTGTAGACGCTAATAAATAGTTGCCAATAAGAATGCTGGGCCGTCAAAATTGATACTCCAATACGAGGGTTTTGAGTGCCGCAAAATGGGTTGTTAAATCTTGGTGGGTGGTGAGTAAAATCGCGCCTCCCTGAGCCAGATGTTCACAAAAACGTGTCTGTAGCAGCTTTACGCCCTTCTTATCGAGCGCTGTAAAAGGCTCATCCAGTATCCACAGTTTAGCGTTATTAAGCCATAGTCTCACTAACGCAACACGCCTTTGCTGACCTGCTGATAGTGTTCTCACTGGCACATCTTCTAAGCCAACCAGTCCTAACAGGGATAGCAAATCGTAAGCACGCTCGTCCACACCACAGCCATGAACACGCAGCCAGTGACAAACATTTTCATAGGCCGTTAGTTGGCCATTCACACCCGTTTTGTGGCCGATAAAAAGTAATTGCGCTGCAAACTCATCATAGTTGTTGCTAATAGACTGACCTTGAAAATGAATTTCCCCTTCATCAGGACGTGCAAACCCAGAGATGATCCGTAATAATGACGTTTTACCTGCGCCATTTGGGCCCTCAATTTGCATGATCTGCCCTGCTTCTAACGAGAAGCTTAACGATTCAAACAGACAGCGTTCTTGTTTAGTACAAGTAACAGATTTAATCTCTAGCAAATTGGTTATTCTCATTACCCAAAATTGGGCGTTAGTCTACCATAATGGTATGGTAATACGAATAACGCGTTGCGACCGATTAGCGAAAATTTGATTTAAAATAATGAATAAGCCACCGATTTCTATTCAATATTCGAACACACCTGATACAAGCTCAGCTTTAAACGAAGGGCGTGCAAATATTGACCTCTCTAAACAAGCCAGCCAGTTTGTTGCGCGAAATGTGTTAATTAAACCTGATGCGCTGCAGATGGAGGTTGAAATTGATGGTCGCTGGCAAACGATTCGACTGGCCGTAAAAGATAATAACCAACCCCCTCTGCGCTTAAACGAAGCAGTGATCACCTTAGGTGAAAATGGCCAATCCCTCACTATCAAGTCGCCAGAACAAACCGTCAATATTAAAGCAGCTAACCAGCTTTTGTCTCTATTAACTTTGATGAAAAGTGGCACGCCTGAGTCCAGTTTAAAAACCAGTGCGCATGTCACTGGCGGTAATAATCCGCAGCTTGTATTGGACAAGCTCGACCTAAAGCTTGCTTTGGATCCATCCCTTGCAAAGATCCTAACTCAAGAGCACAAACTCATTGCGCAGTTACAAGCAAACGACCATAAAATTCAGTTAAAACTTACAAATGGGTTTGCCGACCAGCTTTTCTCCAGCGTACTAGCGAAGCAGAAAGTGTCCGAGCAGCTGGCTACTTTGGGGAAAAGCCTACTTCTGCTGGTTGATAAACATGCATTACAAGTGAAATTCGCTCCCTCGCTCAAAGCGCTCACCCTACCACTGAGCAATTTACAAAGCCCACAACCTATCGGTACTGCACAGTGGCAACAAGCACAATTAAAAGCCACGACCATGGGCGTACAAATTAAAGCGCTCAGTGACCTACAACATTTGGATTTAAAACAACCCATAAAAGGTAAGTTTGCTCAAGTCAGCCCCCACATCGCACCAACACAGAGCCTTGAAACAGTATCGAGCAATCTCAACCTAGGTTATAACAAGCCTCTGATTAATATCACCATTAACGATATAAAAAAGGCTGTCGAACAAGCACTTTCGCAATGGCTATCTAAACCATTTAAGCAGTTAGCAACGAACAACACGGCGAAAACAGGACAAGGTACCCCCATTCCTAGCATGCTGCCGAGCCAAATTAGTAGTTTGCCAAAATTTGCAATGGCACCGCTTCTGTCAGTTTCACCATCAACCGATGCTCTGCCGCCGCTAGTAAAGCTGTTTGCGCAAATAAAAAACGTGTTGCAAAACCCAGCAGATGCAGGGAGTCAGAAAGGTAATAACCTAAGCGGCCATCCGAGCTCACCTAAAGCAACTAACCAAACGTCAGACAAGAATACCTTATCTTTAAGTTCAGCAACTCAATCACTAGATAACGAAACCATAAAAGCTGAACAACGTAGCGTCATCACCGAAATGCTAAAAACGCCGCTGAAAACTACGGCAAGCTCGAATGTTAGCACACTCTTGCCCATGCCAAGGGGAGACTATCAGGCTAGCCATCCCATAGAGCGTAAGTTGCTGGAGCCGCTCTTAAAGTTAGTTGCTCAGACACCAAAGCAAACCGTATCGATGCTTAATAGCCAACTAGCAACCGAAAAGATAGCGCAGCTGAGTCAATACAAAGATCCACAGTCAGTGGATATGACCAAACTAGTCCATCAAGCATTCAGCCGTATGATTGATGCGAATAATATTTCAGCTAATCATGTTATGGCTGAACTAAATAGCCTTGTCCCAGGGTTGGTTAGTAAACACCCACCAACCTCATTACCGACTAACAGCTTTACACAGGCTCTAGATAAGCTATTGGTGACAATGCTTGCATCACCTCGTGCAACTGCACCGCAGTCTTTGCCCGAAAATATAGACCAAACTCAGCGTCTTGGAGCATTGCTGGAAACCATATTACCTAATGCAAAGAGCATTGCGACAAAGCAGGTACTTCCTCATTTACAGCAGTTGAATAACACGTTACTCAGTGATTTAGCTCAGGTCCAAAACACGCTAACCAATAGCGTACAAATCACACCAACTAGTCAAAAGGTAGATAGTGAAACTCAGTTGTTACTCAGCCTTTTTATGCCCATGAAACTACCAAGCGAATGTAAACAAACCGAGCTCCAAATAGGAAAATATAAAAAGCCAGCAAAAGCAAAAATGCCAGAAAAAACCGTATGGTTTGTGCGTCTTAATTTTGATTATGCCCACCTAGGCAAACTGAGTGCTCAAGCAGAGCTGATGGATAAAGCGCTCGATTGTCAATTGGTTGCCAACACTCAGCAGGTATGTTCGTTGGCGGAGCCACATTTAGATGCTTTGCGACGAAAGCTTTGCTCACATGGTTTACAGGTGAATGAGATTACGCTTAGTGAAGATGCACAGCAAACGCATACCTTTTACGAACAACATGCTATCGTTAATATTAAAGTTTAGGAGTCAGTATGGAACAAAAAACAGCGATAGGTTTGCTGTATGAAGCAGGCAGTTCACCACATGTAGCTTGTAAAGGCTTTGGTGAGCTTGCCGAAGAGATCATCGCCCTCGCCAAGGAAAAAGGGATCATGATCCACGAGGATGCTGAACTGGCGAAAACCTTGGAACAACTCGACTTGCATCAGGAAATACCCAAAGAGCTCTACTATGTCATTGCCGAGCTCATTGCTTTTTCATATGTATTACGAGGAAAGTTTCCACCAGGATGGAAAGGTTTTAGTAATAAACTGGATATTAAGGCTTAATCAAGATTTTTGATGCAGTGACATTAACAGCTCAGCTTCCGCTCGAGGGATTTCACACTCACGCATGATTTCTTCCAAATCGGCACCCAATTCAATCATCTTAACTGCACGAGAGTAGATTTTTGCATCAGGATCATCATATTTTTGTACAGCCTGTTGCTGAGCCAGTTCCTTTGCATAGTTCTCGCACGCAACTAAACGTTTACCAATACTCATTAAACTGCTGCGTACTTCCGTTATTTCGCTACGCAAAATAGCAGTTTGATCATGATTGTCTTTTATTTTCTGCCTCAGAGACAAGACTTGCTGATGACTGCCTCCCAAACGTTTGCTCAACATAAAAACCAACCCCAAGCATACAAAAGTGAGTAAGCTTGAGGCGATCAATATAAGTAATACGAGGTTATTATTTACTACTTCCACAGTTTACAAATGACTCAACTCGTCCCACTCATCATCACTGAGTAGTTTATTTAAATCGACCAGAATAAGAAGCTCACCTTCGCGGTTAGAGACACCCTGAATGAACTTAGCACTCTCTTCAGTTCCAATATTAGGCGCACTGTCAATCTCTGAACTTCGTAAATAGACTACTTCAGCAACGCTGTCGACCAAAATACCGATAACTTGCTTTTCTGCTTCTATGATTACGATACGAGAGTTGTCTGTAACCTCAGCGCTGACCAATCCAAAACGTGCTCTAGTATCTATAACCGTTACAACATTACCACGTAGATTAATAATACCTAGCACGTACGCTGGTGCACCAGGAACAGGAGCAATTTCTGTATAGCGCAATACTTCCTGTACCTGCATCACATTAATGCCGTATGTTTCATCCTCGAGTTTATAGGTCACCCATTGAAGAACTTCATCATTACTATCGGCATTTTTGTCTGCGGAAAGTAGTCTATCTTGGCTCATGGTTTAACTCCAAAAAGATCTTGTTTACTGCTCTCGACTATCGAGGCCTTGCTCAAGCAAGCGGTTTAAATTCTCTACATCAATCAACGCGCACATTTTTTCTTTGATTACGCCTGCCAGCCATGGTCTTTTACCATTGCCTGTGCGCCATTTCACATCATCTGGCCGCAATGTAATATTGTTTACCAAATTTTCAGCTAATAATCCCCATGGGCTATCACCCAATGTGATTAAATACTGATAATCTAAGCTCTCTTCCAACTCTGCCGTATACTTTTCTGGCATTACCCAACGCGCTGTATCAACTACATTAAGTTTTTCATCACGATTTAACATCACGCCTTTAAACCACTTAGGCTTACCAAACAACTGATTTACTTCTCCTAGCTGATGGATACCACCTAGTGATTTTAATGGCACAGCCAAGGTAAGCCCTGCGACTTCAAAAAATAGTGCCTGAAACTCTTGCTCACCGTACGCTTCTTTAGCGCTAACTGGTTGATTTTTTGTTTCAGTCGATTCTTTGATAATAGTATTATTTTCTGTTATCTCAAGATCTTTCGTTTGTTCTTCAGGGATTTCCTGTGCCGCATCGGGTGGTATTTTTGCTTCAATTAACGGTTCACTTTTAAGCTGCTCGACTTGAACTTGCTCTTCAGCTTCTGATGCCAATGGAACCTGTTCAAGTAATTTGGCTACAGGCAGCAATGAGCTGTCTTCAGGTTCTTCTTCACTGAGAAGCGCCCCTAAATATTGCTTCATAACTTTTTCATTAGCAAACAAGTGTTTACTCATTACTACCTCTATTTAACCTGCAATAAATAATCAAGTAAGGCCCGATAAGCAAACACTCCCCGAGATTTTGGACAATAAGAAACGGGGACCTGTTGAGCTAAACTTGCATCTCTAAACTTTGTATCCACCGGAACCACTCCAGGCCAAACATACTCTTTGTAATTGGCTAATAGGGTTTTGTAGGCCTCCAACGAGGCTTTCGTCCGTTTGTCATACATTGTTGGCACTATGGTATATTGATATTTCTTGGATTGCGAACTTTGCATTAATTCCATGGTTCGCATCATTCGGTCCAACCCTTTCAGAGCAAGAAATTCAGTCTGTACTGGGATTAAAATCCGTTCACTGGCAGCCAACGCATTAACCATAAGTACACCAAGTACAGGTGGACAATCGATAATTGCATAGTCGTAATGGTCTTTAACTTTTTCTAGCGCTTTTTTGAGTACCAAACCCATTCCAGCTCGATTTCCCATACTTCTATCTAAAGTGGCTATAGCCATAGTAGCTGGCAATATATCCAGGTTTTCTATCGTTGAGGGGCACAATGCTTGCAAGATCTCTTCACTTTGCATGGCACTACCACGAGCAAAAATATCATAAACGCTAATCTCTAACTCTTCAGAGTCGATACCAAAATAGTAGGTCAAAGACGCATGTGGATCTGTATCTATCAACAACACACGTTTACCTTGGAGTGCTAAAATTCCCCCCAAGCTCACTGTTGTGGTCGTTTTCCCTACTCCCCCTTTTTGGTTTGCTACTGTCCAGATCTTCACGAGCTAATGCATTCTCCAAGTTGTGCGCTTATTCTTGTTGTTATTTGCTTACTGGCACCTGCAGCTAACACCCAACCTCTTTGTTGAGCTTTGCCGCAACCTCTGGCAAAGCAATATGCTCAGATGCTAGACCTGCATTCGCAACGGCTTGTGGCATCCCATAAACAACACAGGTTTTTTCGTCTTGAGCCCAAATAGTAGCACCTGCTTGCTTGAGCATACGAGCGCCATCACGGCCATCCGCTCCCATGCCTGTTAATACGATAGCTAATACATCCCCTTGATAAGCCTTAGCGGCACTTGCAAATGTAACATCCACACTTGGCTTATAGGTGATACGTGGACTATCATCTTCAAACACTCGAAGTGTCTTACTTGCCCCTCTTGCTTCAACCATCATTTGCTGGCCACCGGGCGCTAAATAGGCAACTCCCGGTTCTAAACGGTCTCCCTGCTGTGCTTCTTTTACCCTGATTTTGCACAAACTGTTCAAACGGCTGGCAAATGCAGGAGTAAACGCAGCAGGCATGTGTTGTATAAGCAAAATTGGATGGGGAAAGTTACTCGGCAACTGTGTCAAAATGGTTTGCAACGCAACTGGACCACCCGTTGATGTACCAATCGCAACAATTTGATATTTTTTGCCTGATGCCTTGAATGAAGCGCTAGAGCCACTGACTGGCGCGGTACGCTGAAACGTTCTATCAGGCTGGCTAACTCTCGTATTAGTGCCAAGGTCTTGGCTTGGGGTAGGGCGACTAGCCTGTCTTGCTGCAAACGGGCTCACAAATCGTGGTAAGCGACGACGGCCAATTTCTTTTACTTTACTCTGTAAAGACTTAATGGCTTCATCGCTGTTGCGAGCAATATCTTCAAACTTCTTTGGTAAGAAATCCAAGGCGCCTGCGTCTAAAGCATCCAGAGTAGCGCTCGCTCCCTCTCTGGTTAAAGATGAAAACATGAGAATTGGCGTAGGATTAGAAGCCATAATCTGTTTCACAGCACTAATACCATCCAAGACCGGCATTTCAACATCCATAGTGATAACGTCAGGTTTCAATTGTGCTGCTTTTTCAACAGCCTCTTTGCCATTAACAGCAAAATCAATCACCTTAATATCACTATCTAGCTCAAGAATTTCGCTTACTCTACGGCGAAAGAAACTTGAGTCATCAACTACTAACACTTTAACTGCCATTGGCACGCTCATTAAATATTCAGATCTAAAAAGTGGTGCGCAAGGCACCACTGTGTCTAACTCTTACTTAGAAACTCTACTTGCCCGCATAATGCTTCAGCATATTCGGCACATCTAAGATCAAAGCAATACCACCATCCGAGGTAATTGTCGCCCCAGCCATACCTGGCGTACCCTGCAATAGCGCATCCAAAGGTTTAATAACAACCTCTTCTTGACCTATCAATGAGTCTACGACAAATCCAACCTGCTTAGTTCCGATTTGCACTATCACCACGTGACCGTGTGCTTTACGAGTGCTCTTATCTGCACCTTTAACTAACCAATGCTCCAAATAAAACAGTGGAATTGCTTTTTCACGCACGATAATCGTTAGTTGTCCATCTACAATGTTGGTCTTAGTTAGGTCTAAATGGAAAATCTCACTAACGCCAGCAAGAGGTAACGCAAAGGTCTGCTCTCCTACAATGACCATTAGTGTAGGCAGTATCGCTAAGGTTAACGGTACTTTTATTTCTAAAATTGTACCTACACCCAACTCAGATTGAATATTGACTGAACCGTTTAGCTGGGTGATCTTAGTTTTCACTACATCCATCCCCACTCCACGACCAGAAATATCCGATATTTCTTCTTTGGTCGAAAAGCCAGGTGCAAAGATTAAATTGTATGCCTCGGTATCAGACAATCTACTCGCTTGATCTGAGTCGATAACACCTTTACTAATCGCGATCTTTTTCAGCTTTTCAGGGTCCATACCAGCACCATCATCGCGAATGGTCAGCAAGATATGATCACCCTCTTGCGATGCTGACAGCGTCACTGTACCTGTGCGTGCTTTTCCTGCGGCTTCTCGCACACTTGGCATTTCAATACCGTGGTCAACTGAATTACGCACAAGGTGAACAAGCGGATCGGCTAGTGCTTCTACTAAGTTTTTATCTAAGTCGGTCTCTTCACCTTCCAACACTAGATTAATATCTTTTTTCAGGCTTCTGGCTAAGTCCCTAACAACTCTCGGGAAGCGACCAAATACTTTTTTGATGGGCTGCATGCGTGTTTTCATCACAGCGCCTTGCAAGTCGGCGGTCACCACATCTAAATTTGAGATAGCCTTACCCATCGCTTCACTGTTGGTATTATTTGCCAAACTCACCAAGCGGTTCCGGACTAATACTAATTCGCCCACCATATTCATTATTTGATCTAACCGTTTAGTATCAACACGAACTGTGGTCTCAGCTTGAGCTGCTGGCGCTTTCTTCGCTGCCGCAGGTGCAGCTGCTGTTTTACTCTCAGGCGCTGGAGCGGGTGCCGCTTTTGCAGCGGCTGCTGGCTTAGCAACCTCGGGCTTCACAGGTTCTACAGGCTTCTGTGGTTCCTTTGGTTTATCAACTTTAGCCGTAGTAGCAGGTGTGTTTTCAACCGAACGCGGTGCTGTCCCTTTGCCATGAAGCTCATCTAATAACGCTTCAAACTCGTCATCATCAATCTCATCATCACTACTGCTTGATGATTGAGTTTCCTTTTTGCTTGATTCTACTGGGGCCGTCTCTTGTGACTTATTAATTGTGCCAAAACTACCAACACCATGTAACTCGTCTAGCAAGCTGTCAAATTCATCATCGGTAATATCGCCATCACTATCAGATTCACTACTGGCAGCAGATTGACTAGCTTTTGCAGGACCATTGCCTGCACCATGTAATTCATCTAGCAAGCTTTCGAATTCATCTTCGGTTATTTCGTCGATACTGCCATCATCTTGCCCTGTTTCTGGGCCCGATGCGTCAAGGTCGAAGAAAACATCGTCAGCTCCCATCTCTTCTTCGGGAGGCTGCTCGACAACGACTTCTTCGTCTTGTGGAGTATCGATAGCTTCGTCTTCTGTTTGCGGTTTGCTAAGTTGATGAAGCGTTTCAAGTAGCGCAGGGTCGGCTGGTTCTGGTTGTTCACGATTCTGAATGTGAGCAAACATTTCATTAATCGTATCAAGTGATTGCAAAATAACATCCATTAATTCAGATGTAACTTTGCGTTGCCCCTGGCGTAGCACATCAAACACGTTCTCCGCGCCATGACAGGCATCGACCAGTTCGGTCATGCTCAAAAACCCTGCACCACCTTTGACCGTATGAAAACCTCGGAAAATTGCATTGAGCAACTCTTTATCTTCAGGGTTGTTTTCTAACTCTACGAGCTGCTCAGACAGTAACTCAAGGATCTCTCCAGCTTCAACGAGAAAGTCTTGTAAGATATCTTCATCGACTTCAAAGCTCATGCATACTCTCCTATTAGAAGCCTAAACTTGACAGTAAATCGTCCACTTCATCTTGACCTGAAACAACATCATCCCGGGTTTCAGCATCAATAATCGGACCCTCTGGCCCTGAAATTTCATTTACGTCAATATCAACCTCACTTTTCGCAGCAACCTGAGCCTCAGACTTTTTCTTCTTGCTCGGTAGCTCATCCGTAGTGCCAAAAACGGTTAATAAATTAATTAGGCTATCTTCGACTTCTCTAACTAGCTCTATAACCCGACGAATAACTTGCCCTGTCAAATCTTGATAGTCTTGAGCCATTAATACATTTGTCATCAAACTTTGTAATTCATCAGTACGTGTTTGTGACCCCTGCATAAACCTGTCTAAATCGTGACATAAAGACTTAAACTCTCCTAGCTGAATGTCACGCCGCATAAGGCGGTCCCAAGTTGGTTTAATACTTGACAGTTCATCTGCTAGTTCTTGTGCCAACGGAAGGCTCGCCTCAACAGCGTCCATGGTTTTATTGGCGGCATTCTCTGTCATTTCCATGACATAGTTTAAACGTTGTTTAGCATCGGGAATGGCTTCAGTCGTCAAATCAGCAAGACGCGTGTCGAGTTCAAAATTTTTCAAAGATTCATGCAATTGGCGAGTTAATTTACCCACCTCAGCAAACAACTCGGATTGCTCTTTATTGGCAGCGTCCAAAATTAATTGATCTGCTTTTTCTTGTTCACCTTGTTCTAAGTAAGCAACAAGCTGCTTTGCCTGCTCAAGGCTGATCTGAGGCACAGAAGGCGTTGACATTAGCCTCTCCTTCTTATTTATTAGCCTAAACGTTCAAACACTTTTTCTAACTTAGTTTTCAGTGTTCCTGCGGTAAATGGTTTGACGATGTAACCGTTCACCCCAGCTTGGGCAGCGGCTACGATTTGTTCTTTCTTTGCTTCCGCAGTTACCATTAACACTGGGATATGCTTAAGGTTTTCATCTGCTCTGATTGCGCGTAGCAGATCTATCCCTTGCATACCAGGCATATTCCAATCAGTTACTACAAAGTCAAAATCTTGATTTTGTAGCATTGGAAGCGCAGTACTGCCATCATCAGCTTCTTGTACATTGGTAAAGCCTAAATCTCTTAGCAGGTTTTTGATTATTCTCCTCATTGTAGAAAAATCATCAACCACGAGAATTTTCATGTTTTTATCCAAAACATCCTCCAGTGAGGTTTGAACCTATTATTTTTTTACTCTAATTTACCCAGTCATTGATCTTGGCACGAAGCCTTATCATTGCCTGCCCATGAATTTGGCTAACACGAGATTCACTTACATCTAGTATCTGGCCGATTTCTTTTAAATTCATTTCATCGTTGTAATAAAGCGACAACACTAGGGCGTCTCTTTCTGGCAAAGATTTTATCGCTGCCACCAACGACTCGTTAAAGCGTTCATTTTTAACGTTATTAAATGGTTTGTCTAGCGATAAATCGTTGTCTGCAGGCGAAATGACGTCTTCATCTACACCTAAGTCCTCAATACCTATTACTTTACTGGTATTTACATCATTTAGAATATGATGGTACTCATCCAGCGTAATAGCAAGTTTTTCAGCTATTTCAGTATCTTTTGGTTCTCGGTTGAGGAGGGATTCTAATTCTGCAATGGCTTCTGCAACCATACGACTTTTGCGATGTACTGAACGTGGTGCCCAATCGCCTCGACGGATTTCATCTAACATAGCTCCACGAATGCGGATGCCGGCGAAAGTTTCAAAGCTGGCACCTTTTGAAGCATCAAAGTTTTTGGTTGCCTCTATCAGACCAATCATTCCTGATTGCATCAAATCATCTAGCAAAATATTAGCAGGCAACCTAGCCAATAGGTGACAAGCTACCTTTTTCACAAGTGGCGCATGACGTTCAACCACTTTATGTAGATGTTCTGACGTTTGATACCCCATCGCTTTACTCACCGATGATGCCATAGTTACCCATTGACAAGTTGTTCAATAAAAAACTCAAGATGCCCTGACGGTTGATGCGGTATGGGCCATTTCACAGCTTTACTTGCTAGACCTCTAAATGCAACTGCTGCTGGTGAATTCGGGAAGAGTTCTACGATGGTTTTTTGACGTCTTGAAGACTTCCGCATATTTTCATCAAACGGGATAGTTGCAACAAGTTCTAAAGCCACATCTAAAAACCTGTCTGTTACTTTTGACAGTTTAGCAAATAATTCCTGTCCTTCTCGCAAACTACGCACCATGTTAGCAACAATTTTAAACCGATAAACACCGTGTTCACGACTCAATACTTTAATTAAAGCATAGGCATCAGTTATCGAGGTAGGTTCATCACATACCACCACAACTACATCCTGTGCAGCACGAGAAAAGCTCAATACCATATCCGAAATACCTGCGGCAGTATCAACGATTAAGATATCAAACTCTGTGTTTAACTCGCTAAATGCTCGGATCAGGCCAGCATGTTCAGCTGGCGTCAACTCTACCATGCTTTGCGAACCTGATGTTGCAGGAACAATTTTTATACCAGCAGGACCTTCCACCAAAATTTCGTCTAATTCACATTCACCCGATAAAACATGTGACAAATTCTTTTCGACTCTTAAACCCAACATCACATCACAGTTCGCCAACCCCAAGTCGGCATCGAGTACCAACACTCGATTTCCTTGCTGGCCTAGCGCTATTGCGGTATTCAAAGATACATTGGTTTTACCCACTCCACCTTTACCGCCCGTTACCGCGATAACTTTAACACCGTGATTACTATTTTGACTCATTTTACGCAGGCCACTTGCTTGATCTAATACTGTGTTAATCATACATTCCTACTGTCTGAGACGCTACTGGTACAGGTCTCGAATGTTGTGCTTTTATTCTTTTTAAATACAATTGCTCAGCCTTTTTGACTAGCTTTTGTGCATTTGCTACGCGAATATCTTCTGGAACTCGCTGTCCATTGGTAAGATACCCTATTGGTAAGCGATTTTGAATCGCAATACTAATAATCTCGCCCAAACTTAGACACTCATCAAGTTTAGTAAAAATACAGCCAGTTAGGTTCACTTTTTGGAAATGGCGAACCGTCTCTTGTAACACATGCATTTGTGATGTCGCACTTAATACCAAATAGCTACGAATGTCAACGCGAGTGCTACGCATCAAAGTATTCAACTGCTCAGTCAAACGCAAGTCTCTTTGACTCATTCCTGCCGTATCTATTAATACTAGTCGTTTATTGCGCAAGTGGTATAACACTTCAGCCAGTTCATTTGCATCTTTTACTTGCTTAACCGGACAGCCGATAATTCGGCCATAGGTTGATAACTGCTCATATGCACCAATACGGTAAGTGTCTGTAGTAATTAGAGCAACTTTGTCAGCGCCAAATTTCTGCGCGCCTAACGCAGCTAATTTAGCAACGGTTGTTGTTTTACCGACCCCTGTTGGTCCAACAAAAGCGAATACTCCACCTTGGCGAAGAATATCATTGTTAGTGGTATGCATCTGGTTTACAACCATGTTTAGTAATGCATTCCAAGCTTCTTTGCGTGATACGTCATCAGGAATGAAACACGCCATTTGCTCAGCTACATCAGCATCAATGCCCATACCCTGCAAACGGTCGATTAGACAAGCGCGTGTTGGATCTCGGCGTGCCATCTCTTGTTTCATCAAGCCAGAGACTTGATGTTCAAGAAGCTGACGAATGGCATTCATTTCTTCGCGCATTGATGTCATTTCATCATGTTTAGGATCACTGTGCTCCATGTCATCGCCAAAACCTGACTCTAATTCATCATCAAACTGCCAATTTGATGTCTGAGCTTGCGTGCTGTGACTGTGTTCTGGCTGTCTAAAACGCTCATGATTATGCATTTGCGCGTCGGCTTGCTGCTGACGAGGTTTAAATACTTGTTCAGTATCAATGCCCGATTGGGAAAACATAGACGCAAGCTGCGGTGAGCGAGGACGTGGAGCTTGACGTTCCAAAAGAGCTTCTAGGCTGTCCGCTACTTGTGCTTGTGGTTCAGGGCGTGCTTGCTGAGGCTCAGGACGTACAAAGCGAGGTGATGTTGAGCGAGGTTGCTGCACCTGTTGCTGCGCAGCTTCCTGTGCACTTGGCTTAGGAGTTGCTGGTGCTCGATCATTATCAATTGCAGCGACAATTTCGACGCCATCGGCCAATTTTTTATTCGACATAATAACCGCATCTACACCAAGCTCTTCTTTCACTTCTTTTAGTGCAGTTCGCATATCTTTGGCAAAAAAACGTTTGATCTTCATGTTACAACCCCTTAAATCCTATTACTGTCCAACTGAGCTCACAATCTTAATTTGTCTTTCATCTGGCACTTCTTGATATGACATCACTCGAAGGCCGGGGATCGTATGTTTAACAAATCTTGAAAGCACACTTCTTAACATACCTGAGGTTAATAAAATGGACGGATCACCTAGCATTTCTTGCGTTTGATGAGCTTCTCTCAATGAGTTTTGAAGCCGCTCTGCAAGGCCTGGTTCTATGCCCGCCCCTTCATCACCTGCGTTCTGAAGTGACTGATGCAACATCTGTTCCAACTCAGGCGCCAATGTTATGACAGGGATTTCATCAGCGTTACCAACTGCATCTTGAACGATGAGCCTACGTAGTGAAATTCGTACCGCAGCCGTTAATACATCTGGGTCTTGACTACGAGGTCCATATTCAACAAGAGTCTGAACAATTGAGCGCATGTCTCTAATTGCAACGCCTTCGTTAAGTAGATTTTGTAGTACTTTTACAACGGTTGTAAGTGGTAACACATCAGGCACGAGCCCTTCGACTAAGCGAGGATGGCTCTTGGCCAGCATGTCTAATAGGTTCTGAACTTCCTCATGACCTAATAATAACGCAGCATTATTTGTCAACAGTTGACTAATATGGGTTGCAACCACTGTCGCAGCATCAACAACGGTATAGCCTAACGAGTGTGCCTCGTCTTTTTGTTCAGGCTTGATCCAAACTGCATCTAAGCCAAAAGCGGGATCTTTGGTTTCAATGCCCTTTATAGGACCAAAGACTTGGCCTGGGTTAATGGCCAGCTCATCACCATGCTTTAACTCACCCTCACCAGACCCCACACCCATTAAGGTAATATTGTAGGCATTTGGGTCTAACTCGAGATTGTCACGAATATGAACAGGCGGTACCAAGAAGCCCAACTCTTGAGATAGCTTTTTACGCACACCCTTAATGCGATTCAACAACTCCCCGCCTTGTGACTGATCAACCAGCGGGATCAAACGGTAGCCCACTTCTAAGCCAATTACATCAACAGGCTGAACATCATCCCAGCCAAGCTCTTTTTGCTCTTGTTTATTTGCCACTGCAGTGCCTTTGGCAGCTTCATCAGCTGCGGCTTCGGCCACATCTTTTTTCTGTTTCTGAGTGAAGTAAGCTAGATACCCAAGTAGTGCCCCTAAGCTCAAAAATGCAAAATGTGGCATTCCAGGCACTAGACCCATAACAATTAAGATGCCAGAAGCGATAAATAACGACTTTTCATTACCTAGTTGGGTTTTGAATTGATCACCCATGTTATGGGATTCATTTTGACGGGTAACAACAATCGCAGTACCAATAGATAGCAACAGTGAAGGAAGTTGGGCAACCAAGCCATCACCAATTGTTAGCAATGTGTAGACTTCCATTGCACGGCTAAAAGGCAAATCATGTTGGATCATACCAACAAACAAACCGCCAATAATGTTAATAGCAAGAATGACGATACCTGCTATCGCATCCCCTTTTACAAATTTGCTGGCACCATCCATCGAACCATAAAAATCGGCTTCACGTGTCACTTCTTCACGTCTTGCTCTGGCATCATCCGCACTGATAAAACCCGCGTTTAAATCGGCGTCAATCGCCATCTGCTTACCTGGCATAGCATCTAATGTGAAACGTGCTGAAACTTCTGAGATACGCCCCGCACCTTTTGTAATAACCACAAAGTTGATGATAATTAAGATAAGAAAGACCACTAAACCAACGGCATAATTACCACCAATAACCACCGAGCCAAATGCTTCAATCACTTTACCCGCGGCGTCACCGCCGTTGTGACCTTCCAATAGTACTACCCGTGTACTGGCAACATTCAGAGCCAGACGCATGATAGTCGCAATGAGTAAAACGGCAGGAAACATACCGAATTCAAGTGGCTTCATGGTGTATACCGTCACCAGTAACACCACTAAAGCTAATGCAATGTTGAAAGAGAATAGAATATCCAGCAAAAAAGGTGGTAGAGGTAGTATCACCATCCCCAAAGCCGCCAATACCAGCAACGGTGTACCGACACCTTTGGCGTATTCTTTTTTATCTTTGTTGAGCTGTGCTAAAACCGCTTTAAATTCCATAACTTAACAACTGCAAAATATTGACACTATGCAGATAAAGCAAGTTACGAGCCAATTATTAGGTCTAATGTTTTAAGTTATCTGGGATAGGTAAGTCTTTGCTGAGTGACGTAGGGCGACGTCCTCGGCCTTTATTAAAACGCTTTAACTGGAATACATAGGCCAACACTTGTGCCACTGCGGTGAATAACTGATCTGGAATTTGCTGCCCTATTTCTGTGGTGTGATATAACGAGCGCGTCAGCGCGGGCGATTCAACAATGGGGACTTCATTACCAATCGCGACTTTTCGAATCTGCATAGCAATTTCATCCACCCCTTTTGCAACAACCATTGGCGCTCCTGCTTTTTCCGTATCATATTTAAGAGCAACAGAATAATGTGTCGGGTTAGTGACCACCACATCCGCGTCGGGTACATCTTGCATCATACGTCGCTGCGACATTTCTCGCTGCGTGCGCCTAATTCTAGCTTTTATCTGTGGATCACCTTCAGAATTCTTATATTCATCTTTCACCTCCTGCAGCGTCATTTTTAATTGTTTGTGGTGGTTGTAGCTTTGGTATGGGGCATCGATCGCGGAGATAACCACTAACGTGCAGCTCAAGCCTAAAAACATCCACGCTAAAATCTCCAACGCGTGGATCACACTGCTCGGCATAACTTCTATGCTCAGGTGAAGAATTTCATAAAAGAAAGCGCTGATCAGGAAAATCGCGCTACCAGCCACCAACACAAACTTGAGTATTGATTTTACAAGCTCGACAGCGGCTTGTGGCCCTAACATCCGTTTAAGACCCTTCATAGGTGACATCTTACTCGCTTTTGGTGCTGCGGCCTGCCAACTGAAATTGAACCCTCCCAGTAAGGTATTACCCACGACTCCCGCAATAACAATGATTAAAACAAACATCGCCATCGGAAAAAAAAGCTCAGAAAAAACACTTTCCCATACAGCAAACATTTTGGTGGTATCGTAACTTTCGTTGCGATTTAGGTTCAGTGCGCGGCCCATGATGTTGTACAACCCTTTACCTATCGCTGGTCCATACAACAATAAAGCGATGGCTGAAAAGATCAGCACAAAAGTTGTTCCCAGCTCTTTAGAGCGAGCAACCTGCCCTTTTTTTCGAGCCTCACTAATTTTCTTCTCGGTGGGCTCTTCCGTGCGTTCTTGACCAGAATCTTCTGCCATATGCTAAACCGTACAACCTATTAAGTTACACATCAGTTCTGTCATTTTTAGCCATTGAAATTCAAACTGCACAACAAAATTACCCAGGGTGGCCCAAATAATGGTTAAACCTGCTACGAGTGTGAATGCAAAGCCCACAGAGAAAATATTCATTTGTGGTGCCGCACGTGTCATTATGCCAAACGATATATTAATCACTAACATTGCAGTAAGAGGAGCTAACGAAAGCGCTAGCGCGGTCGTAAACATCCAACCACCCCAATTAACAATCTGCCAGTAGTTATCTACCACCCACCACTGACCGTTAATGGGAAAAGTTTCAAAGCTAAAAATGATCATATTCATCATCATCAAATGACCATTAAAAACAAAGAATAACAAAGTTGCCAAGATGAGATAAAACTGCCCCACTGCAGGTACACTCAAGCCATTCGCAGGGTCAACAACTGAAGCGAACCCCAGACCCGTTTGCATTGCAAGAATTTGCCCAGCAATGATAAACGTATTGAGTAACAACAGTGACGCAAAACCAATGGCAATGCCAATGATCATCTGTTGGATTACCACCAGTAACATTGAAAAAGAAAACAGCTGAACAAATTCAGCCTTTGGAAGTGCAGGCATAACCGCAAAGGTTATGACAACAGATAAGGCCAATTTAATTCTTGTGGGTACTGTTTGCGCTCCCAAGCCGGCCATAACCATGACCATTGAGCTGATCCGCACCAGAGGCAGTAACAGATCACTGAGCCACTGCATGATAGTTGCAATTGGAAATTCCATCACTAACCTGCTATTTCAGGGATCCGCATCACAAGACTCGTGAAGAAATCCATGAGTTCTTGGGTAAACCAGTGACCTCCAACGATCAATGCAAGAATAGTAACTATCAAACGGGGCAAGAAACTCAAAGTTTGTTCGTTGATTGAGGTTGCAGCCTGAAATACAGCAACTACCAAACCAATCATTAATCCGGGAAGTACAATTGCCGCAACCAGTTTTATGACCAAAAACAGTGAATCGCTGAGTATATCGACAAATACTTCGGGTTCCATATTACACCCCTAGGCCAAAACTGCGGGCCAACGTACCCATCACTAACCCCCAGCCATCGACCAATACGAATAGCATGATCTTAAATGGTAAAGAAACGATCATGGGTGACAACATCATCATACCCATTGCCATTAATACACTGGCAACCACAAGATCAACAATCAAAAATGGTATGAAAAACATAAAACCAATAATAAATGCAGTCTGAAGCTCACTGGTCACAAATGCGGGGATGATCACCACAAAAGGGGTATCTTCTGGCCTATCTAATTTGTCATACCCAGCTATTTTGGCAAAGGTCTCCAAATCTTTTATACGTGTTTGCGAAAGCATAAAAGCTTTTAGCGGCTCTTTCGCCTGCTCTAATGCTTGTAGTGATGTCAGTTGCTCATTTAAGTATGGCTGTACCGCTCTGTCATTTATTTGGCTGAATATGGGAGCCATAATAAAGAACGTTAAAAACAAAGATATACCCAAAAGAATTTGGTTTGAAGGAGACTGTTGAAGACCAATTGCTTGCCTTAAAATGGCCAAAACCACGATGATGCGCGTAAATGAAGTCATCATTATTACTGCTGCTGGAATGAAACTCAGGGCAGTCATAATGGCAAGGACTTGTAATGTTACTGAGTATTCTTGCGAACCATCTGGATTAGTGGTGACACTTAGCGCATCGATACCTTCAGCGCCTGCAAAAGGTAAAAAGCCCAGACCTATAAGCGCTATTAAAAATCTAATCATAAGAACTATTCTTGTTATTTTGTCTACCTACAAATCGCCCAAGCTCTTTTGCAAATGCTGGCACCTGTGCTTCTTCTAGCGGCTGATCTAATTGATATAAATAGTTTATGCTATGAGGCGTTACGCCAAGCAAATGCTGTTTATTATCTATTTCTATTACCATTAAGCGCTCTTTTGTGCCTAATGGCAGACTGCGTATGACCTTAAAGTCTTTGCTATTGCCTAGGTTAGGATTGAGTTTTTTAACCAACAATCCCAAACCAATAATCACTGCAACGACCAGCATTAATGACAAGCCCATCGACAACAGCTCTGTACTCAAGCCTGTCATTTCCTGTTTTGCTATCACTGGCATCGCTGCCACAAGCAAAAATGTGCTGGTTAATACCTTCATCGTAGTTTTTTGATACGTTCAACTTGGCTAATTACGTCAGTTAAGCGTATACCAAATTTATCGTTCACAACCACTACTTCACCATGTGCAATTAGTGTACCGTTAACAAGAACATCTAGCGGTTCACCAGCTACTCGGTCAAGCTCAACAACCGAACCTTGGTTTAATTGTAGCAAGTTACGAATGTTTATTTTAGAGCGCCCCACTTCCATCGAAATAGTAACTGGAATATCTAAAATAGTATCTAATTTACGTTTCTCGTCTGGCGATAGGTTGGAAGTCGTGTCTTTTAGTTCATCCAATTCAGCCACTTCTGGCTCACTGGAGACATTTTCACTTTCTTCTGCCTCAGCTAATGCCGCAGCCCATTCGTCCATTGTATCTTGATCATCACTCATACTATCAAAACCTTTATGTAATCAATTCTTACCAATCTAAGTCCACACCTTCAGAAAGATGTAAATCTTCTTCCAATTCCGCAAGCTCTGCATCCGAGTCAAGCTTCTTGCCACCTTTAGTGAACACATGTAGTTCAGATTTAACCGACTCTGGGCGTTTAATTTTTTCACTAATTTGCAATGCAACGTTGTCTCTAGAACGCCCCATCTTCGCTCTAAATGTAGGCAGTTCTTCGATAAATACGGTGATATACTCTGGCATCTCCACAGGAATAACATCTCCTGCTTTTAAGCCCATAATTTGTTCTAGAGTCAAATCTATCTCAAGTAATTGTGTAGATAGTTCAACTTCAACATCCATAATCTCATCACGTAGTGCCTTACTCCAACGCAAATCGGTATCTTCAGTGTCCGACTGCACACCAGCATCTAACAATTCACGGATAGGCTCCAGCATCGAGTAAGGTAGTGAAATATGAAAATCTCCACCCCCACCATCCAACTCAATGTGGAATGAACTGATGACCACAACCTCAGTAGGACTCACGATGTTAGCCATCGCTGGGTTTACTTCAGAGTCGAGATATTCAAACGATACATCCATAACGGGAGCCCAAGCTTCTTTATAATCTTCAAAGATTATTTTTAAAAGCATTTGGACTATTCGACGCTCTGTTGGTGTAAATTCTCGACCTTCAATTTTCGCATGATAACGGCCATCACCGCCAAAGAAGTTATCTACTAGAATAAAGACTAGACGCGCTTCCATCGTAATCAGACCGGTTCCTTTTAGAGGTCTAAAGCGCACCATATTTAAGCTAGTTGGAACAAACAAGGTATGAATATACTCACCGAACTTGAGCATTTGTACCCCGTTAATTGATACCTCAGCAGTGCGGCGCATCATATTGAATAGGCTAATACGCATATGTCGAGCGAAACGTTCATTAACAATTTCGAGGGTCGGCATACGACCACGAACAATACGGTCCTGTGATGAAAAGTCATACTGTAGTGCAGTCGACTCCCCGTCATCACCTTCGCCTATTTCTTCCTCTTCGACATCATCAACACCATGGAGTAGCGCATCAATTTCGTCTTGGGATAATAAATCACTCACTTAAGACCTCACTGCATTACAAAGCCGGTGAATAGCACACGTTCAATGACTTTACTGCCCTCAACCCCTTCCATTGCTTCCTGTACTTTGTCTACTGCTGACAAACGTAACGATTCCTTTCCTGCACTGGTACTTAGCTCGTCCGCTGTTGTTGTCGAAAATACACTTAACAGCGTTCCCTCTATCAAAGGAATATGCTTTTTTGCTATTTCTTCGTTGATATCACCACGGACCAAAAGCTGTACTTTGATTTGTACGATGCGGTCTCTGCTTGCGCCTGGCACATTAAATACAAATGGTCTTGGCATGGCCACGTAAAGAGCACTACCTGTATTTGCCGAAGATGAGTTGGCTGTAACTTGTTGTGCCGTTTCTTCTTCAGCCAGTGTCTCAACTGGCGCCTCATCTGAGGAAGTCAAAAACCAAATACCAGCAGCAACCAATACCACTACTGCAACAGCCGCAATAATAATTTTTTTCTTATTACCACCCGCTTCTTCTATTTCTAAGTCGGTTTCTTCTGCCATTGTTAATCCTTATATAAGCCACATCGCTTAGGGTCTATTTCTATATAATAGCAGTAGTTAGGCGTAATAATCTATTGAAGAACCATCGTTTAGAGAACCACCTGTTTGTGATGGCGAGTTTTCATCCTGCTCTGATTGTTCTGCCAATCGAGAATGTGCATGACTGTCTTCATTTGAACCAAACATTTGCTCCTGCTGGCCTTCTCCGCCTTGCTCAATATTACTCTGTCCCAATTCGATACCTTGCTCAGCTAGCATTTCTCTTAACTTCGGCATTGATTGCTCGAGTAAATCTTTCGCTTGTTGATTTTGCACTACGAAGTTTACTTGCGCTTGCTCTGCATCTGTACGGATTCTGATCTGCATACTACCGAGCTCTCGCGGATCGAGTCTGATCTCAGCTTCTTGATTGTTGAGATTCAACATCATTGACACTTTCTCTTGCAAAATTTTAGCCGCATCATTGCGGGCAATATTTACTGCTTGCAGCATTTGCGCATCTACTTGCACTTTTTGTGAAGTGGCGTTGAGCTGTTGAGTTTGTGTGCTCTGTGGCGCGGCATCCAACTGCTCAAGATACTGGACTAGCTCGCTAAATTGCGACGAAAGTGAATTTGTTTGGATTGGCGTTGCAATCGCTTTGAAAAGCTGCTCAACCTGCGGAGTGGGCATCGTTTGAGCCAACTGACCAACATTCAGTGCTTCTCGTTTCATATCTGAATGGAAACTATCGCCATCTGCGGAGTCCATCGCCTTTTGCGACACCTTCACGTCTTGTTTAGTTGCATCTTTATCTATTTTAGTGCTGTTATAAGAAACACTTTTGTTGCCAACCGTAGCGACATTAGCAGCTACAGTATCATCACCACGAGTAACTTGTTTCGTCAACGTGGCCTGGCTTTGTTCAAGTTCTTTCAACTGCTGCAAGGCCTGTTCAACCACTGGGGACGCTTTACCTTCATTGCTGAGTTGCTGTAATCCCTGCTGTAGAGCGCTTCTTTCTTTGGGTGTCAACAATGCCAGTTGCTGCTCTAGCGTTGCTTTGAGCTCCGCTGGAACCTGATTATCCTGAGCACTACCTAGAGTCGTTTTCGCGCTGTTCTGTTTGGCTATATCACTGACTTGTTGCGCTAACTCATTTTTCTTGAGTGTTGACACATTTGATTGTTGCTCCGCCAAGTCCACAGCATTTCTTACTGTCGCGCTATTAGATACGCCATGTTGCTCTTTTGGCATCGCCGTTGCTTGCACTGTGTCGTCTGTTGAGTTGATTTGTTCTTGCATCAACAAAGACGGCTCTAATTTGACCGCTTTGTCACCTGCTTTCTCTTGTCCGTCAGCTGGATTTTGTGAAACTAACTCAGCGCTGCTTTGCTTACTTTGCGACTCAGCCATTGAAGAAATGGCTTTGCCTTTACTATCAGAAGATTGAGCACCATTTTGTTGCTCAGCAAGCTCTTCCTCTGCCGTCATTGCAACAAATTTTGGAGGGAGTACAATATCATCAGCAGGTTCTTCTATTAACTCAACTTTGATATCAGAACCACTGATGTTTTGATCTAACCCCAGCGGAATTTGGCCTGTTTGTAAAGCCGTTGTAGTTTTGGCCGCAGACCCATCAGTTTGATATCTAGTCACATCTGTTTTTTGCTGATTAGCAGCGTTTATCTGCGCTAGTAAATCATCTGCTGAGCGTTGACTCTGTTTACTTGTCTGCTGTGCATCCAATAACACAGTGGTGTCAGCATCAGCTTCTGATGGATCAACTGTGCTTTGTTCAGCGTCCTCTTCAGAGCTATATAGCACTGCATCTAATTCGCTCTCAGCTAAAGACTCAACACTCGTGTCCTGCACATCTTCTGATTGTGATTCACCTTGAGTGCTGTTCGACTCCTTTCTGGTGTCATAGCTACTTATCTGAGCAAAGGTCGCAAAAAAGCTTTGCTCTTCATTAGTGCCTTCACCTTGAGTATTTGCATATTCCGCAGCACCAGCATCAATGCTAGTTTTGACTGAGTTGTTGATAGTTACATTAAGCATATTTTTACCTGCCAAAGCGGCAATTAACAGCCGCGGATACATCACTAGAAGAATAAAAGCAAAACTCAGGCCAATTTTATAGCTGAGGCACCACAGTGTCTAAAGTGGCGCATCGAAGCAATAACCAAGTGGAGCTGAAGGTTAAGCTCGGCGGCGCACGAATTGATTGGTCGCGAATTCATCAAGCATTTTTTGCTCTGCTTTATCACGTTGTTTCTGCAATTCAAGCTGCTTTTTCTCAATAAGCTTTTCGATTGCTTTGGCTTTAACTTGTTGCGCTAACCATAGTTTTTTCCGTTGTTCTACAACCTGTTTAGCTGTATTAACAGTTCTTGCTTGTTGTTGCATGGCATCTTCTATTTTTTTAATAAAGGCCTGATATTGAATTAAGCCACTGCTGGTTAAGCCTTGCTTCGCTTTTAGATGTAGCTGCTGACTATATTCAAGACGGAAATCATTCAGACCAGCCAGCTTCTGCTGGTTATCATTTAAGTGATGCTGTGCCTGCATGTAATTTACACGCAAGGATTCTTCTTTTTCTGATTCAAGTTTATATAGCAAGTTAAGTTTATTTGTCGCCATTATTCTTGTCCCAATAATTTCGCAAGCTCTTGTAGACACTGGTCGTAACTTAGTACTTCTTTCATACCTTGCTGTAAAAATGCATTTACCGTGGGCATCATATTGATAGCTTGATCCAGCATAGGATCACTGCCTTTTTGGTAGGCTCCAAGCGTGATCATATCCTTATTCTGCTGGTACATCGCATATACTTGTTTGAGTACCCTTGCTTGTTGTAAGTGGCTATCTGAGACCACTTGTGGCATAACTCGGCTGATGGACTTTTCAATGTCAATTGCCGGATAGTGACCACTGTCAGCCAAATCACGAGACAGTACAATGTGTCCATCCAAGATAGCTCGCGCAGCGTCAGCTATCGGATCCTGCATATCATCACCTTCACTTAACACCGTGAAAAATGCGGTTATAGAACCCTGTCCTTCTCCACCATTACCCGCTCTTTCTACCAATGCAGGTAGCTTTGCAAATACTGATGGTGGATAGCCTTTAGTCGCTGGTGGTTCACCAACGGCCAACGCGATTTCACGCTGGGCCATCGCATAGCGAGTCACTGAATCCAAAAGTAACAACACATTAAGACCTTGATCGCGAAAATACTCTGCGATAGTCACTGCACTTTCGCACCCTTTCAGACGCATGAGCGGTGAAGCATCCGCCGGTGCTGCAACCACGACAGCGCGCTTACGCCCTTCAGCGCCCAATATTTCATCGATAAATTCTTTAACTTCCCGTCCACGTTCACCGACCAAACCAACCACTATGACATCCGCTTCACTACCGCGAGTCATCATGCCTAACAGCACAGATTTACCTACACCACTTCCGGCAAACAAGCCCATACGCTGACCTTGTCCAACGGTTATAATAGAATTGATAGCTCTTACCCCCACATCCATAGGTTGACTAATGGACGCCTAGCAAGAGGGTTTATCTGTTCCTGCGCAAACTTCAAGGTATGTTCAGCATTGATTGGCCCTAGGTTATCTAGTGGCCGACCTAGGCCATCAACAACTCGTCCGAGCAAACTCATCCCTACGGGGAGCCCAGTTTCTTTGAGCTGAGGAATAACTCTAGCGCCGGGTAATACGCCAGAAATGTGATCATTGGGCATCAAGTAAAGTGTATCGTCGTTAAAACCAACCACTTCTGCATCAACAAAACCTCTGATAGTTTCTATTTTGCAGTTGCTGCCAACAGGTGCGCTGAGCCCTTTTGCTTCGAGTGTTAACCCTACCACTCTGGTTAAACTACCAGCAACGGGCACAGCAAATTGATGTATGTGTTTTTTATATTGCGATAAACGCTCAGCTAAAGGACTTTCAACACTCATGGTGTAGCCAAAAATTACGACTGGATACCACTGTCATGCAAAAAATCGTCCAAGATTTCTTTAATCCTTGTTTTTAGCGTCATATCTATTGAAGATTGGGAAGTTTTCACCTCAACATCACCGCGATGCAATGTGGGTTCTGGCAATAGGTGCCAATGTTGCTCTACCAGCTGTTCCTCACCATAGGCTTCTTTTACAAGCTCTAAGTCATCCGGATGTAGGTGAATCTTAACCGTCTGATCCGAAATCGGTAATGCATCCATCGCTTTTTTCAAGGCGAGTAATACAATGCTACTGTCCAGCTCAACTTCTCGGAAGATCACTGCCTGCGCCAATAAATTGGCAAGCTCTACCAGCTGCTTCTCACAGCGTTCATCAACGAGACGTAGGGGTTCATGTAACTCATTGATTATTAGAGTTAAGGTCTGTAGCTTTTCTTCAATCAGTGGTTTTGCTTCGTCATGACCCTGCTGTTTGCCAATCTCAACACCTTCTTTATAACCGGCTTCCTTTCCTTCTGTTACGCCTTTATCAAAGCCATCAATGTAGCCTTGCTCGTGACCTTGCTTGACCCCTTCATCGTATGCATCTTGACGAATTTGCTCTAACTCTTCCAACGTCAATGTCGGAAATTCAGGCTCGTCAGAGTCAGGCTCTTCATTGCGCTTTTCTGGCTTTTGATACACCTGCTCCAAGGGTTTACCAAACGCAGTTGAACGTCCGGAATATTTGCGGGGATCTTCAGTCACATCAGGTATTGGCCAATTTTTAAGAAGCTCATCAAGCGCTTCCCCTTCCACTGGCCGACCTTTAAAAAACTTGGTATCGCTCATAAATTACAAGAACTCCTCACCACCGCCACCACCAAGCATGATTTCACCTGAATCAGCAAGGCGACGTGCCGTTGATAGAATTTCTTTTTGAGCAGCTTCAACTTCACTGATCCTGACAGGTGGCATAGCCTCAAGGTCATCCGCCAGCATTTCCGCAGCACGTTTTGACATATTGCTGAGAATTTTCTCTTTCAGAGCATCATCTGTACCTTTAATGGCTTTCATCAATACATCCTGCTGAACTTCACGCAAGATGGTTTGAATTCCTCGATCGTCCACATCCAATAAGTTTTCAAATACAAACATGAGGTCTTGAATTTGTTGAGACATTTCTTCGTCGTGCTCACGAATAGAGTCCATAAGTTGACCTTCTATATTCGTATCCAAGTAGTTCATAATGTCTGCAGCGGCCTTCAAGCCGCCCATTTTCGCTGCTTGAGCACCCGCTTGACCAGCAAACTGTTTCTCCATAATCTCATTAAGCTCTTGTAAAGCTGCTGGTTGAACTTCTTCTAAGTTCGCTATCCGCATTGTCAAATCAAGACGTACTTTTTCAGGGAACTGTGACAGTATTTCTGCTGACTGTTCCGGTTCTAAATACGATAATACGATGGTTTGGATCTGAGGGTGTTCGTTGCGAATAATGTTCGCAACCTGTTTTGAGTCCATCCATTTGAGCGAATCCAAACCCTTAGCACCAGATCCCATGACAATCTGGTCAATAAGGCTCGCGGCTTTATCTTCACCAAGTGCAGCGGTAAGCGCCTTTTTAATAAAGTCTTCTGATTGAAAGCCGATTGTACTGAAGCTTTGAATTTGCTCGATAAATAAGTTGTGTACCGCACTTATCTTGGCTTGTGATAGATCATCTAACGCGGCCATTGCCATACCAACACGCTGTACTTGCTTTGGCTCAAGATGTTTTAAGATTTGCGCAGCATCTTCTTCAGATAAACTGAGTAGCAAGATGGCGGCCTTATCGACGCCATCGAGCTTATTTACATCATACGCAGCGGGTAATTGTTTTTGTTCATCAGTCATCTTCTGTTAACCACGCTTTCACTACTTGAGAGGATAATTCTGGTTCATTGGCAACAAGGGCACGTACTGCTTTGAGTAGATCCTCATCACCATGTAAGTCTGGCAATTGTAAAGTACCATCCGAAGAGAAGCCAACTGCTGATGAATCAAACTCATGATTTAACATATCTAGTGTGCTATCTCCTAAATCCACGCCCGATGTAAGTGAATCTTCATCAAACTCTTCAAGCGTATCATCTGGGTAAATCAAGCGTTTCAACATAGGTCTGACAACCGCTAGGATAAGTACAATGATTACGAGAGCACCTAACGCTAAACGCGCCATCTTCATAAACCACTCTTGCTCCCAAAGTGGCACCTCTGCTACTTCACTTAAATCTTCACGCACAAACGGTACGGTAACAACTTCTAATGCATCTCCACGTTGCATATCAAACCCTACGCCACCTTGTAATAGACGGCGAATGTTCGATAGCTCTTCTTGCGTACGTGGTGCTAACGTTACGTTGCCCTCAGCATCCGCCTTTGGTAGGTAGTCAACGGCTACCGATACACTAATACGACGGATCACTCCAGTTTGTTGACGCTTATGACTAATTGTAGTGTCTAATTCATAGTTTCGCGTTGCTTCTTTTTGCATTCTGCTTGGGTTAGTGCCATTAGCAGCATTACCATTTCCTGCAACTTCTGGGATATTTGAATCAAGTGGAGGCTGGTTAGTAAGCGCACCAGGAATACCTGCCGTAATACCACCAATATTGTTTTCTTCAAATGTTGTTTCACTACGAACTGCAGGTAAGTCAGGATTATACCGCTTTTGTGTTTCTTCTACGGCACTGAAATCCATGGTTAAATCTACCTGAGCGGTATATTTACCTAAACCCACCACAGGGATCAGAATACTGTCGATCTTCTCTAGGTATTCCTGCTCTCTTTTGCGTTCAATTTCATATTCTTTGCGCGAACGAGCTGCCAGTGAATCCTGTGAACCAGAGTTGAGCAAACGACCATTTTGATCCGTCACGGTTACACGCGCAGGTTCCAGACCCTGTACCGCAGATGCGATAATATCAACAATTGAGTCAACTTCCTCACCGTCCAGTGTCTTGCCACGCTTTAGGGTAAGAACCACTGTGGCAGAGGGCTTTTTCTCTCGACGTGCAAATACATTTTCTTTAGGGATTGCCAGCAAAACTTTTGCTCGGCTCACATCCTGTAATTCTTCAATAGTGCGAGCTAGCTGCTGTTCACGGCTGTGCTTTAAACGTTCACGCTCAAGTCTCTGACTTACGCCAAACCCCATATCCTGCATCAGAATATCGGTGCCAGAGCTTGGACTTTGCGAAAAACCATCACGTGCCATTTGCAACTTAATGTTTTGGTAATCACCTTCAGCGACCATGATAGTGTTACCGTCCAGCTCATAGTCAATTTTCTGTGCATCCAGAAAATCAAGAGTCTGTACGAGCTCTTCGGTTGGGTATTGGCCCAGTGGTCGCATATCTGGCTGACGTGCCCAAATGATAATGAATACTGCAATTGCTAAACATATCGCCAGCGCTATCACTAAAGTAACTTGGCGTAGCATATCAACGCCACTTAGCGCACTCAGATACCCTGACTTTTGCTCTTGCTGCTCTTCAGCCTCGGTGCCCGTAGCGCCGTCTGATAAAGCGAGTTCTGTTGATTGATTCGTTGCCACAGTTACTCTCCACTACCTAGGTTTAAACAGGCATGCTCATAATTTCTTTGTATGACTCGACAAGCTTGTTACGAACTTGCACGGTAGCCTCAAACGCCACAGATGATTTTTGCGACGCAATCATTACTTCTGCTAAAGAGACACTGCGATCGCCCATCTCTAATGCTGTCACTTTGGATTTTGCCTCTTTTTGCAATCCATTAACAGTGTTAATCGCATCCGACAACAACTCACCGAACTGCGCTGTTGATGTTGCAGAAGATTGCACAGGCAAACTATCTTGTGGTTTATTTCGCGTAGCCTCTAAAGCTAGAGACTGCATTTCTTGATATAAGGCATTGGGTTGAATGTTCATTGTGCTCACCCTTTTTACTAAAGATAGTAGGTATAAAGCACAATTCATGCCAATAAAAAACACATTAAAATCAATGCTTTAATGTGTTTTTTATTGTTGTCATGTTTTTGACAAAGTAAAACCAGCGGTAGCTGGCTTTACTTCACAGGGTGGATTTATGCAGGTACAGGTATGCCCATATCACGCATTTTTGCAAGTTTGTAACGTAAGGTTCTTGGACTCATCCCTAGTACTTCAGCAACATCTTTACGTTTACCTTGGCAACGAGATAATGTGTCCAAAATAATTTGATGTTCCTTATCTTGCAGCTCGGATTTATAGCTTGTGGTATCACTGTTATCCATTTCCATCGTTTGTGTAGGGGCTTCTATGTCCTGTGCTACTGTAGTAGAACCTTGAATATTGGCAGTCATTGGTTGATAGCTTTCTATAAAAATATCATCCGCCGCGACTTTCTCACCTTGTTGTAAAATCAGCGCCCGTTGCACAACATTGTCTAGTTCACGTACATTACCCGGCCAGCTATGAGACAGTAACTTTTCTTGTGCGTCAGAAGTCAAACTAGGCACTGGCTTATTGGCCTTCATGCAATGTCTCGCGATGAGGTGCTCTGCCAAAATCACAATATCACCAGGACGCTCACAAAGTGGTAGCCACATTAGTGGAAATACGTTTAAGCGATAGTATAAATCCTCTCTAAACTTACCAGCAGCTACAGCCTCTTTCAGATCTCTATTGCTGGTTGCTAGTACTCGTACATCAAGGTCTATGGTCTTACGTCCACCTAAACGCTCAACTTCACGTTCTTGTAATACACGCAACAGTTTAGCTTGCAAGCCAAGATCCATTTCGGTGATCTCATCAAGTAAAATTGTCCCTTTTTGAGCTTGCTCAAACTTGCCAGGGCAAGCTTGGATCGCACCTGTAAACGCCCCTTTTTCATAACCAAACAGCGTTGCTTCTAACATGTTTTCTGGGATCGCAGCACAATTAATTGCCACAAATGCTTCATGTGCTCGTTCGGATTTATCATGAATGTAACGGGCTAAGACTTCTTTACCAGAACCGCTTGGGCCCAATACCATAACACTGGCATCAGATTTTGCGACCCGAGTTGCAAGCTCCAGCAATTGAATGCTCTTTGGATCTTTAACAACGGGACCATCTGTTTCTTTATCTTTTGGTGGCATGTACCTGCTCACCATATTAAGTAGCACTTCTGGCGCAAAAGGTTTTGCCATATAATCGATGGCCCCCAGCCTCATTGCTTCAACAGCATCATCAATGGTCGCATAAGCGGTCATCATCAATACTGGCAAGTCTGGGTAATTTAGTTTGATCGTTTTAAGCAAATCAATACCACTCATCGCCCCCATCTGCACATCGCTTACTACCAATGAGAAAGATTGTTGTTTTAGCAGAATAACGGCCTGTTCAGCGCTAGACGCTTCAACACAACTGAACCCCGATAACTGTAAAGTATCGATCAGTGCTTCACGTAGACCTGCATCGTCTTCCACCACTAAAATTGAATGACTCATACAACCTCCAATTGTTCGGTATTGAATGAAATAGGGAGCAGTAAACTAAAGCAAGCGCCACCGCTTTCCATATTTTTAACTTCTACCTGCCCTTTATGGGAGTGTGCGACTGAGCTGACGACAGCTAAACCAAGGCCAGTCCCCTGACTTTTGGTCGTAAAAAATGGTTCAAACACTTTGTCCGCTATTTTCGGATCTATGCCTGGACCGTTATCAATAACCGAAATTCTTACTCTATCATGCTCTCTTTGCACATTGACTCTAACTTGTGCACCAGTGCCAATAATTTGAATACTATTGTGTATTAAATTTTGCACCGCACTCGCAAGCGCCGTTTTATTGCCAATTACCGTAATATCTGGTTCTGGCAATGCAACGTCTAACATACTGTTATTCGTTGCAACCATCGCATCAGCTCCCGCTTTAACTTCGTTAAGCAGTTGCTGCATTGATACTTTCTCTACAACCTGTTGATCACCACTTTTGGCGAACAACAACATGTCGTTCACTTGTGATTCTAAATCTTTGAGTCGAGACATGAGTTTTTCATGAAAGCGAGTACGCGATGTATCAGGTAAACCACGACAACCAAGATTAGCCGCATATAACATAGCTGCAGATAAAGGTGTACGGACTTGATGTGCTAATGAAGCAACCATTTTACCAAGCGCACTCAGGCGCTGCATATGTGCGACTCGCGACTGCAAACGACGCGTCTCTGTCAAATCTGTCATCAAAATAAGTTGCCCGGGCTCTGGTGCCAAAGCCGTAATATCCAGTTTGATCAAGCGACCATCTTTGAGTGATATTTCATGCCCATCATCTTGCTGAGGACTGAAAGAGCGCTGTATGATGTTAAACCACTTCTCGCCTTCGAGTGGTTCACCTAGCATATCAATTGCTATCTGATTAGCTTTGGCTATCATGCCTTGTCCATCAAGCACGACCACACCCGCAGGCATGGTGTCAACTAAGTGACTAAGCCAACTCGCCTGCTGACGTAGTTCGCTTAACTCACCAACATACGCTTCTTGAAGCAAACCTGGACTAAATTGTGCAGGCGTCACAAATTGTGGATTTAATACATGTGCCAAAGCCATAACGTCATTCTCTCATAAAGACTCTACACTTGAATAAGCAGGATTCGGGCCAATTTTATTTTTAAATTTAATCAATGAGTTATAAATAAATTTTTGATAACGCTTTTTTGACACTGTTTTTTTATACAGCAATATGTACAATCAACTAACCGCTCTCTACAAGGAAAAAACATGTGTACTCGATGCCTATGGCTAGACCAAAGTAAAGAAGATTATATTCAATACCATGACGATGAATGGGGTGTGCCAGTGCTTGATGATAGGACTCTATTCGAATTTATAACATTAGAATCAGCTCAAGCAGGCCTAAGTTGGTATACAATTTTGAAAAAGCGAGATGCGTATAAGCAAGCTTTTGCTGACTTCAACGTGCAGCTTGTAGCGAGTATGGGTGATGAAGATGTTGCAAGACTATTGACTGAATCGTCTATTGTCCGCAATGAAAAGAAAATATTGGCAACCATTAATAACGCCAGAGCATTTATCAACATTCAAAACGCATTTGGTAGCTTTGCAAAATATCAATGGCAGTTCGTAGACTACTTTCCTATCGTGAATAACATTGCAAGCAAAGCCGACTACCAATCTCAAAGTGAAATCAGCGTATTATTCGCAAAAGATTTAAAGCGCAGAGGCTTTAAGTTTTTGGGCCCAACCACCGTTTATGCTCACATGCAAGCATCCGGTATGATTAACGATCATGATAATGCGTGTTTTAGAAAAGCCCAGATAACGACAAGCTACAGTCATATTGACTTTGCAACCCTATAACCTTAATCGCGATTAAGGTTATATTTTTTCATTTTCTCAACCAATGTGGTACGGCGCACTCCTAGCACTTCTGCTGCGCGTGCCACAACATAGTCATAGCGCTCTAACGCTTGTGTAATCAAACTAATCTCTAAATCTGCTAAGTACTCTTTCAGCTCAATGCCTTCATCAGGTAGCAATCCCATGTGTGTTGCATTATTCACATTGCTCACGTCATCGTCCGTGTCATCTTCAAAATCACTGAACCCATCACTAAATAGTTCATTAAAAGCATCTTTTTCCAGCAGTTCTTCTGGGTACTCTGGCTCATAAGCTTCCACATCAATATGGCGATACTTATTGGGTAAATCAGTAACATCAACCACCTTCTCTGGAAACATGATCACCATCCGCTCCACTAAATTGGCTAACTCGCGAATATTACCGGGCCAATCGTGCGCTTTTAAGCTTTCAATCGCACGTTCAGTAAACTTGGCTGTCGCACCACTTTGTTCATTAACACGACGCATTAGCTCTTTGAGCAATAAAGGAATGTCATCAGCACGTTCATGCAAAGATGGGTTTTCGATAGGAAAGACATTTAGACGATAATATAAATCTTCTCGAAATTTTCCAGATTCAATCATCTGCTCCAAATTTCGGTGCGTAGCGGCAATAATTCTAACATCAGCTTGGATAGCCTTGGTGCCACCTACGCGCTCATAGCTGCGCTCTTGCAACACTCGTAATAATTTGACTTGCATTTGTAAAGGCATGTCACCAATTTCGTCAAGGAATAACGTGCCTCCCTGTGCCAATTCAAAACGCCCTTTTCTCGCCGAGATAGCTCCTGTAAAAGCCCCCTTTTCATGCCCGAACAGTTCACTTTCGAGCAACTCACCGGGAATTGCACCGCAGTTTACTGGCACAAATGGCCCATGGTTACGTCGTGATAGCAAATGCACATTACGAGCAACCACTTCTTTACCCGTTCCCGACTCACCCAAAATGAGCACATTCGCATCTGTTTTGGCAACTTGAGATATCAAAAACCTAACCTGTTTTACCGCTTCGGTTTCACCAACCAAGCCATCAAACGATTTACCACTATTTTTGTCTGATTGCCCTGGCAACATTCTCTGATATTGCTGGCAGTCATGAAGCAGCTGCATAGTGACATCATGGCCGAAGGGTTCGGATATAAGTCCTACCACATTCGCCAAGTTTAATAACGGTTTTAATGTTTCTCCAATCAATAGAAACGGAGACGCTGGCTGGGATTTAATAACTTGCTCGTGGTCCAACCCCGTCAGAGCTCCGAGCACAATAATTGATTCTTTCGAAAAAGTGCTTTGTAGATCTAATTCAGACTCATCAATGATCTGTGCCCCCTGACCGACAAAAGTCAGCGCACTATAAAGACTATTAGCTCGATTATTATTATTATCTAAGATCAAAACCATCTTACGAGTCCAACTACTTATGGCGAGAATATATTACGATTGTAAGGTAGTTAGGATGGGATGCAATACCTTGGTGGCAAATTTTTGACACTTTCGCCAAAAAAACGCCACCAAGAGTGATTGGAATCAATACTTTTGCATTAATCCCTATAAAAGACCCAATACCGCAGATGCTGACTGGTTAGCCTGTCCTCTCAAAGCAATTGAAGCTTGTGAAAGAATATCGTTTGCAGTTTGCTCAGAGACAGCTCTAGCATAGTCTGTATCTTGAATACGACTTTGACTCGCTGCTATATTTTCTCTTTGATTATCCGCGTTACGAATTGTACTTGAAACAGTATTTTCAAAAGCGCCCAATTGGGTTCTTTGTGTATTCAGGTCTTGAGAAACTGTATCAGCAACATCAATCGCGGCTTGAGCACCAGCTTCTGTTGAAATATCAACGCTCAAAATAGCACTGGCAAAGCTGCCATCTGTTTGAGTCAATTCTTTGGTAGTCAACGCATCAGGTCCAATCTGGAATGTTGCGGAGTCACCGTTAAACAGTTTCGCACCACCAAACGTGGTGTTTTCAAATGTTTCCGTGATTTGCGTTTGTAGCTGAGCCACTTCTTCTTGAAGCGCTTGTCTATCTGTATCAGTCAGTGCACCGCTACCAGATTGGATTGATAATTCACGTATTCTAGAAACCGCATCATTTACACCGGACAACGCTGAATCAGCAGTCTGCGCATAGGAAATGCCGTCATAGGCATTACGAATTGACTGACCATAACCATTTTGCTGCGAAGTCAAACGATCGATTATCTGTAAAGCTGCCGCATCGTCTGCAGCAGAATTAACCCGCTTGCCTGTTGCAAGTTGTTGGTTCAGTTTGTTACTCGTATTTTCAATTCTGTTAAAAATACTACTACTTTGTGATTGGATTTTCATACCGCCCCCCATCAAGTGGTATTACTATGACCATACTCCTTTTTGTTCAATATGTCACCTGTAGCAACATAAACTGCATTCTGTCGCGCCATAAATACTGCAAAGTTGAGAAAACTGATATAAAGTATTGACTGGTATTCGATTTATAGATTTCCACAAAAGTGCTTGGATTAAACCTGTTGTGGATATTGTAAAGATTTAATTGCACCACAAGGTGGATCAGCATGTTCGATAATAAAACTATTTTAATAACGGGTGGTACTGGCTCTTTCGGGAAGAAGTACACCAAAACGCTATTAGAAAGATACAAACCTAAAAAGATCATCATCTTCTCTCGTGACGAACTCAAGCAGTTTGAAATGCAACAAGTATTTAATCAATCCTGCATGCGCTACTTTATCGGTGATGTCCGTGACAAAGAGAGGTTACGCAGGGCTATGCAAGGTGTGGACTATGTGATTCACGCTGCGGCATTAAAACAAGTACCAGCCGCTGAATACAACCCTATGGAATGTATCAAAACTAATATCAATGGTGCAGAAAACGTTATTGATGCCGCATTAGATAACGATGTAGAAAAAGTCATCGCACTTTCTACAGATAAGGCAGCGAACCCTATCAATTTATACGGCGCAACAAAACTCGCCTCTGACAAACTATTTGTGGCAGCTAACAACATTGCTGGTGGACATAAAACCATGTTCTCCGTAGTCCGCTACGGTAATGTTGTGTGCTCTAGGGGCTCGGTAGTCCCTGTATTCCAGAAATTTATTGACGAAAATACGGGACACATCCCAATCACACATGAAGATATGACTCGGTTTTGGATTAGTCTACAAGAAGGTGTCGATTTTGTTCTAAAGAATTTTGAGCGTATGCTTGGTGGTGAAATTTTTGTGCCCAAAATCCCCTCTATCAAAATTACTGATTTAGCTACCGCGATGGCGCCTAATTTACCGCAAAAAATCATCGGTATTCGACCGGGTGAAAAATTGCATGAAGTCATGTGCCCTCAGGACTTAAGTTTTGACACTTATGAGTTTTCTGATCACTTCGTGATAGCGCCTGGTATTAAATTTAGTAGCAGAAATAATCGTTTTGATACCAATGGACTGGGTGAACAAGGGGTATCCGTAAAACCTGGGTTTGAATACAATTCATTGACCAATGAGCATTATTTAACTGTCGAAGAAATAAAAGCATTCAACGCAAAGGCACTGCCATGATCCCATATGGGAAACAGAATATCAGCCAACAGGATATAGATGCTGTTGTTGACGTTTTAAAATCAGATTGGCTAACACAAGGGCCAAAGGTTCCCCTATTTGAATCTGCTATCGCCCAGTACTGTAAAAGCATATACGCTGTTGCCACTAATAGTGCTACATCTGCATTACACATTGCTTGCATGGCGCTGAATGTATCTGAAGGAGATGTGGTTTGGACGTCACCAAACTCATTTGTTGCCTCAGCTAACTGTGCCAGATACTGTGGCGCCAGCGTAGATTTTGTCGATATAGAGCTCGAAACCGGCAATATGTGTATTGAAGCACTCAAGTGCAAACTTGCTGATGCTGAGCAACATGAGCGCCTCCCTAAGGTTTTGATCCCAGTGCATTTTGCGGGTCAATCATGCAATATGAAAGCGATTGCGCAGCTAGCAAAGCAATACGGTTTTAAAGTCATTGAAGATGCTTCTCACGCAGTGGGCGGCAGATATGACGACAAGCCCATTGGTAGCTGTGAATATTCCGACATCTGTATTTTCAGCTTCCATCCGGTAAAAATCATCACTTCCGCAGAAGGCGGGATGGCAATGACTAATAACGAGGAACTAGCTGCGACAATGCGCCATTTACGCAGCCATGGCGTTATTTCCGATGATAGTCTGTTCACGCAAGCAAGTCATGGTCCTTGGTATTACGAGCAACATGCGCTTGGCTACAACTACCGAATGACAGATCTCCATGCAGCACTGGGTTACAGCCAGCTCAACTCACTAGGCGAGTTTGTACGTCAGCGCAATGTATTAGCGCAGCGCTATGACAAGTTATTAAGCTCAAATGAAAAGGTTATACCATTAGTCGTACGCAGCAATTGCTACAGCGCATACCACCTTTACGTGGTAAAGTTGCAAGATTGCGATCCTGTTATGCACGGTAATGTGGTGAGCAAGCTCAGAGCTTTGGGTATATACGCGCATGTACATTATATCCCGATTTATCTGCAGCCATATTATCATCAACAGGGGTTTCAACAAGGTTATTGTCCTAACGCAGAGCAATATTATCACTGTGCAATTACCTTACCTTTGTTTCCTGAATTGAGTGAAGAACAACAACAAGATATCGTCGATAATTTGCTTGCCCTTATTAACGACTAAACAAACTTAATAATTGCGGATGGAAAATTTTATGAGTAATCAGCCTTTAAATTTGGCATTTATTGGTGGTGGCGTAAATTCCGCTGTCGGCTATGTTCATTTTTCAGCTGCCCATTTAGATAACAAATTTCAAGTAGTCGCAGGAGCATTCAGTCGCGACCCAAACAATAACTCATTGACTGCTGCGCAGTGGGGCATTGCGACAGACAGAACCTATAATGATTGGCGCAAGATGATAGATAACGAGCAAGAAAATATTGACGCCGTCGTTGTACTCACTCCTACTCCTCATCATTTAGAGGCATTACAGTACTTACTGAAAAAAAATGTGCCTGTCATTTGCGAAAAAGCACTCGTCTGTGGCTCTGAAGAAGCGGCAAAATTATTACAGCTTTATGATCCAAAGAAACACTTTTTAGCCGTTACGTATAACTATAGTGGTTACGCTATGGTGCGCGAGCTAAAAAACATCATAAAACAAGGCAAGTTAGGAACACTGCAAAAGATACACTTGGAAATGCCGCAAGAAGGGTTTAAAAGACCACCTGATATTGCGGGCAAACCGAGTTTACCTCAGGCTTGGCGTCTTAAAGACTATTCAGTGCCAACTATTTGTTTAGACTTAGGGGTACATTTGCACCATCTATCCAGTTATCTGCTTGAGTGTGAGCCCACTGAAACGTGCGCTCAATTTGCCAACCACTCGGAATATGCCAATCTGATAGATGATGTATCCATGCTACTAAAGTATCCAAACAATGTGACAGGGAGCATGTGGATGTCAAAGACAGCAATCGGCCACCGCAATGGTCTAGAAGTGAGAATTTATGGAACCCTTGGCAGTGCTCGATGGTATCAGCTAAATCCAGACGAATTGGAACTACAGTTTAATGATGGCAGAAGAGAGATTTTAGACCGAGCAGGCCAATGCCAGTATGCTAACCAATTCAGATACAACCGCATGAAGCCCGGTCATCCAACGGGCTTTGTTGAGGCATTTGCCAACCTGTACACGGATATCCATCAAGCACTCAGCAACTTCAAAGCTGGCCGCCCTAACACCAATGAATACGTATTTGGATTAGAGCAAGCGAAGCAAGGCTTAGACCTGTTTAGCGCAGCGAAGCGAGCTAACCACAGTAAAACTTGGGAAAGCGTAGGGTGATAACTTCATCACCCCGTTATTACGATTTATACTGTTCTTTTACTTGATTGCGTAACACTTTACCCATCGGGTTTCTGAATAACTCGGACACCTTCAGAAACTCTCTCGGTTGCTGGTAATCTGTTAACTCTTGTAAACATAACTTGCGAAGTTCCATAGCAAGATCTTGCTCTCCTCGCTGCTCATACACCACCTTAACATATTCCCCTAGCTGGGGATGCTGACAACCAAATGCAACACAATCAATAATCATGGGATGTGATTTTACAACAGCTTCAATATCCTGAGGGAACACATTGATACCGCCACTTGAGATGACTTCTTTTTTACGCCCGACATAATACAGATAACCTTGCTCGTCCAGATAACCTAAGTCACCCGTTTTAAAATAGCCACTGCTGTCATAGGCATTTTCAGTTGCTTCGGGCATTTTGAAATATTCATTAAAAGCGGTGCTGGTTTTACAACAGATCTCACCAATTTCATTGTTAGGCTGGGTATGTCCTCGTTTATCCACTATTTTAATAGCAACAAATGGCAAAGCCTTACCAACGCTACCGCTTAACTGAGGCTGTTTAGAAACACAGAAATCAGTGACCACACCGACCTCAGAAGCCCCATAGCATTCGTGAAAATCACAATTTAAGCGCGCCATTATTGCTTGTTTGCTGTCATTGTTTAGTACCGCTGATGAGGAGACTAAGCATCGAACCGAGCTGATATCTTCTGTAATCGAGTCCTGAGCTAGAAAGCTCTCCAACTGGGCCGATACAGCAAATAAAAAGCTCACTTTGTGTTGTTCAATCGTCTTTAACCAATGAGGCAATGAAAATTTGGGCATAATCACACTTGTCGCACCCAACATCAGTGGCATCAACACCCCACGTTGTGCCAACGAGTGATAAAGTGGTGTCGCAACCAAAACCACATCCGCTTTACTTAAATGGTAGTAATCAATCGTGGCGGAAAACGCGCGCTTTATTTTGCACTGCTGACTCAATACGATAGGTTTTGGCTGACCTGTTGAACCCGATGTCATCGTCAAGATAAATGGGGCTGAAATATCCACATCAGGCGTATCACATGGTTCAAAGTCAGATGTAAACACGGTATCCCACGTTTTCTCACCATCAACCGCTTCACCAAGAGTAATGATACTTTCTCTTTCTACCAATCTCTGTTGCAGGAGGACTTTGCTAATGGTTGGCCAAGCTATTGCTGCGGCGACAGGCATCACTTTAAGGGCATTAATAAGTGCATCACCTTTCAAGCTGATGGGCAATGGTACAATAGCCAAGCCTAATTTTGCCGCAGCTAACATCACCGTCGGGTATTCCAAACCATTTGGTGCAAATAAAGCGACTCGATGACCTTGTTTTAAGCCTAGTGACGTAAAATAGCTGCTAAGTGCCCCAACTTGGTCATCTAGCTGTTGATAGCTCAAACTCTTATCGTTATAGATAACGGCTATTTTATTTGCAGAAGTATTCACATGTTGTTGAAATAGTTGATATATACTGTTCAAAACGTATTACTCATTACGGTCTATGTATTGTTATCGGCAAATTTAACCACAAAATTAAATTGTTCCGGTTTAGCATCAGGAAAAAGCTCCAAAATGCTCGCAAACTCTTGACTTCCCTCTGTCACACCAATAAATCCAGCGCGTTGGTTCAGCAAATTCACAAATTTGTTTTCTTTGTTTATCACCGCTAACCAATGTGCATTGGGCCATAGCTTAGCCGTTTCTTTAAGCTGCCAATCTAAAATAAGCTGCGCATGAACAAAGCCAACTTTGTCACTGGCAGCAAACCATCCGCCTATTAAATACTGCTGGTCATATTTCACATATTGTTGATGCCATACATACAGCAATGCCTCACCTTCGGATTCCAGCACGAATGAGGCGCGTTGATTAGAAAACCACCAGCGATAGTGCTGTAACTGGCTTATTTGCTGAGTTATAGTCATGCGCCAAGCGTTATCTGGCCGGTTTCTCGCATTCAAGTAATGGTTAATATCTGAGTCTTGTACCGGTCTAAGAGTAAGGTCAGGAGTAAATTGAATGCTTGCTGGTGTGTGTCGGGCTTTCGGTGGTTGTGGTTTTTCTGGGCCATCATTGTTCAACAGCATCGAACATACTCTTTGTGCTCCGAGTCCATCAACCTTTACAACTGCTGACTGGACAAGCTTGTTCACCCGCACTTGATGATGTAACAAAGTGCTTAACGTACTCGCAATCTCATCTACTGGATTATCTAACAGATCAGGAATATGAAAGTAATGGCCTAGTTGCTCTAAGTCTTGCTGATTATTCAGCTGATTGTCTGCGATACTGAAGGTCACCGCACTCGTTTTTGTAGCCGCCAATTCATACAAGGACGTTCCCAATGCGCCCACAAACAAGCCACATCTAACATAATATTGATACAGACAACTCTCACCCGTTATCAGCCGAAGGTTGGGATACTTTTCACTTAACTGCTTTAGCTTTTGTGTTGAGGTTGCATAGGGCCCTATGATCACATCAATCATCAATTGCTCGTCATGGTTGAGCATATAATTGATGACTTCTGTAAGCTTCGACCAATCACCACCACCGCCCAATGAAAACAACAAACTGTTTTGTCTTTCTAATTGTGCCTTAGGCTGCCCATATTGTGGAGCCAACAACGCATATTTAGGGCCAAGCAATCGTTTGGTGTTGTTGGAAACTTTATTGTCGTAACGTCGAAAGGTTGCATCGCCCTGCCATTTTGCATCGATCACCCAATCGGCCTCATGAACACGAGCTAGATCATCTATGACCACCACTTGAACTTGTGGCGTTTTAACTGCCACTTGCCACTGCGTCGAAAAATTATAGCCATCTATCACCCAGTGACTTGGGGTTAAACCCTCATCGGCTAAATACTCATTACACCAAGCTGCTTGTTGTGTTTCTGTCAGCCCTGAGGGCACTATCACGATATCCTGATGGAGTTTTTCACACAATTGAGGTTCAGGTTGGTTATCCACAAAGAGAATGGTCTTTACACCCTGCTCTTTTAGTGCCAATGCAAGCCACTTGCAGCGCATAAAATGCCCCAGCCCACAGAGGCTATCAATTCGAAACGCTATCATTGCAATCCTAAAATAGCATCAACTAGGTTACCAATTTCTGCGTTATTTTTATCCAACAACAATTCGGCTGGTACACTAATTTGGCAATGCATTTCAATATGCATGATTAAGGACAATACCTCAAAAGAGTCTAGGCTTCCTGCTGCGATAAAATCATAGCGAGGTAATTGATCGTCCGAGATCACTACACCTCTTTCTAAAAAGAACTGCTGGATCAGTGATAGTAATTCACGTTTATTGGTATTCATAGTAAGTCTGTCCATGCTAGTTGTGTGCCTCTGGTCAAAGCTTTACGAGTGATCCTTCCTATCAAAGTTGGAAGTGCCTCAGGCATGATTTCTCCGCCCCCCGGGCGCATTTGGGCCACATGTTCCTCGGTTATTACCTCTCCCGCGGCGATGTCTTTAACTATGTATACACAGCGACGCGCCTTGGACGGCTCACTAGGATAATGTACCGTTCCCATCGCTTGTTCGATTTGCCTAACACCGTGCACCAAGGCCGCCAATTCATCCGGTGTCATTGAAAAAAAGCTATCCGCTGTTTCATCTTTTTTGTCCATCACAAAATGCTTTTCGATCATACATGCACCAACGGCTACCGATGCCAGTGGCACATCATTACCTAGTGTATGATCTGACAAACCAACAGGGCACCCGAATGCCTCTCGCATGTGTGGAATAGTGCGAAGGTTAATCGTCTTCGCTGGCGCAGGGTAAGTACTGGTGCATTTCATTAAGGCTAATTCTGTCACACCAGCATCACGAGCGACTTTCACAGCATTGGCAATTTCAGCCAGTGTTGCGCCGCCAGTTGACATAATCACGGGCTTTTTAGTCGCAGCGACATCCCTAATTAACTGATGATCTATCAATTCGGGGGAAGCAATTTTGTAAGCAGGGGCATCCAATTGCTCAAGTAAATCAACCGCTGTTTTGTCAAACGGAGATGAAAAACATGTCAGGCCTAACTTATGTGCTAACTCAAACAACTCAGCATGAAAATCCCATGGCATGTAAGCCTTTTTGTATAGATCGTACAAATATTGCCCCTGCCAAGGTCCTGTCGCTTCAAAATGCGGCAGTTTGCAATCCATGGTCAGCGTATCTGCTGTATAAGTTTGTAGCTTGATTGCATCTGCTCCCGACTCTTTGGCTGCGTACACAAGCTCCTTTGCCTTAGTTAATGATTGACCATGGTTTGCTGACATTTCAGCTATCACATAACAAGGGAAGTCATGCCCAATTGTTCGCTCATTTATCTGGAACTGTTGTTTAAAATTCATCTTTTATCTCTGATACATCCGCCGCCAAGCTCCCTCTATTATCGACCTAAACCACCATAGCTTTAGGTACGGCATAGAGTTGAGTCTCTAGAAGCCAATGCCCTTCTTGTCTTAAATAATAGTTATATTTATTCGGTGCAAAGCTTTCAATTAATAATGGAATAGCCCATAAATCCTGCGGCCTATGATACAACGATAGAGCCAGCGTAGGTGTATGATTACTAATATAAGTTTTTGCTTGAATTAGGGCATCATAATCCGCACCTTCAATATCCATTTTTAAAATATTGCATTGCGTTTTTACCAATAATCTCCCTAGATCTCCAGCTTGTACAACCACCGCACTATCGCACGATGCAATAGCATTACTATCAATTAGTTCCACTGTTGATGCTGAGTCATTTTCAATAACTTTCAAAGCGCTACCTTCAGGCAATCCAACTGCTAGGCGTTCAACCTCTATGAATGATTCACTCAAGCCCATATTTTTTAATCTAGTTTGCAGCTTTGCTATGTTTTTAGTGCTCACTTCCACGCCAGAGTATTTTTCTATACATGTGCCATAGCGTTCATAGAACCCAGCAAATGTGTCACCATCAAAAATTCCAACATCTAATACTCGTAATCGCTCGTATGCATAAAGCGACGGAATGTCAGTCGGAAAGTACATTTCGTAGCCTTCTGGCAGAGGGTAACTAGATTGCGATGGAGACTTTCTATAATTGATTATTTTATTAAACAAATTCAATGAACTAGAGTCTGACCATAAGCTTTGTAACGCATCACAGCTACGTTCATCAACCTGTTTGTCTAGAGGTGGCTGCATCCATAGCACCCCACATTGATTCAGAATTTTCAGTGCCTGTGGAAACAACTTAAACACTTCAAGGGTTGGGATTATCTGTTCAAACCCTGCTTTTTCAATAGCTTGTTCTACGCCATCAAATCCCAATATAGATACCAAAACAGGTAGCTTATGATCAAAATTGCCTTGCTCAAAAGGAAGTACCGGAACTCCTAAATAATGCTCAAATTTCGGGGCTCTATCTAGCACCGCTGAAGGTAAAATGTTGATTTCAATAAAATATTCAACCAACGCTTTACCAAAGTGGCTGCCACCATAGATATAGAACGCGTTATTTTTAAGCTCCAAGAAAACCTCCGAGTCATCTAATAAATCTGTAGAGTAGAGTTCTAAGCAAGTTTCAAGCCGAGTTTTATTCACTATAACAGGACTATAGGGCGTGCACTTTGCCATTCAACTTAGGCTATTGTACTATTAAACTATTGATATAGGGACGATCCAAGGCAAATTGTGAAAAACGTTCAAATAATAATTCAAGCACGCATGACATCAACCAGGTTACCGGGCAAAGTCATGTTGCCGTTGTGTAATTCATCTGTCTTACAAACAATGTTAGAACGACTACCAAATTTACACGACAATATTATTATCGCAACCACCAATGATGGTAGTGAGTCTCCTATAATCGAACTTTGTAAAAACCTGAATATAAAGTATTTTCGTGGAGAAACCGATGATGTTCTTGGGCGCTACTATTACGCGGCCAAACAATTTGGTGCGAACGAGAAAACCACCATCGTAAGACTAACCAGTGATTGTCCGCTCATTGATGAGGCACTGTGTTTGCGGGTCATTAACAAGCACCTTTGTGGCGACTACGATATAGTCAGCCTTGGACCACACAGTGGCTATCCCCGTGGCTTAGATTGCTGCGCATTCGGTTTTAATCTACTTAGCAACACCCATCAGAAAGCAACGCTACCAGCAGATAGAGAGCACGTTACCTTAGGGATGACAAAGTTCAATGAAGTTAGCTCATATATATTTAGCGCTCTGGAAGATCTCAGCCACCTTCGACTAACGCTTGATGAACAGGATGATTACACTGCAATTAAGCAAATTTATGGAAAATTCGGCAATAAAACTGACTTTTCCTATTCAGAGTTAATTAAAACTCTAAAGAAATTCCCCGAACTTACCGATATAAATAAACATGTAGAACAGAAAAACGTGTAAAACTGGCACACACTTTGTTTATTTACAATTCGTAGAACCTATTTTAGATCGAGAAATGATAATGAATAAAAAGATTCTAGTTACTGGCGCCACAGGCTACAAAGGCACCGTTCTAGTGCCCAAACTTCTTGCTAAGGGGTATCAGGTTATAGCTATTGATACACAATGGTTTGGTAACTTTTTGCCTCAGCACGAGAACTTAACGGTGATTAAGTCTGATGTGCGTTTTACCAATGATATCGATCTTGAAAATATCGATAGCATCATTCATCTTGCTTCAATTGCGAATGACCCATGTGGAGATTTAGACCCCAAACTAACTTGGGAAGTCAGCGCGCTGGCTACGATGCAACTGGCCGACAAGGCTAAACGTCACGGGATAAAACAGTTTATCTATGCCTCATCTGGCAGTGTATATGGTGTCAAAGATGAAGAACAAGTGACGGAAGATCTTAGCCTTGAGCCCATTTCTGAATACAATAAGACCAAAATGGTCGCAGAACGCGTACTATTGAGCTATGCCGATGACATGGCGGTACAAATTGTAAGGCCAGCAACAGTTTGTGGCTTATCACCTAGAATGCGCCTAGATGTATCCGTCAATATGTTGACAATGCAAGCCTTAAAAAATGGCAAGATCACCGTTTTCGGTGGTGCGCAAGTACGCCCGAACATTCATATTGATGATATCACCAACCTCTACATCTATATGTTGGAAAACCCAGAGAAAACATCTGGCGTATTTAATGCTGGCTTTGAGAATATCTCGATCATGGATATTGCTAAAATGGTACAGCAAAAGATTGATTGTGAGATTGAAGTGACCCCTTCGAATGATCCCCGTTGTTACCGTATTAACTCCGATAAACTGCTTGCGACTGGTTTCAAGCCTAATAAATCAGTGGCCACTGCAATTGACGAAATAATACATGCCTATCAACAAGGTAAGCTAACGGATGAAGATCGTTACTACAACCTTAAGTGGATGCAGCGAGAAGTATTATGACTAAACAACAAAGTGCCGTTACCGCCATACCATCTAAAGACCCTGTAGTCACTTTAACACAGAAATATGTCGCAACCCTGAGCAAGGTGCTAACGCAACTGGATGGTAATAAGATAAGAGCGTTTGTCGATACATTATTGTTAATGAAAAAGCGTGGTGGTACTTTGTATTTGTGTGGTAACGGTGGCTCTGCCGCTAACGCAATTCATTTAGCCAATGATTTTACCTTTGGGATCAACCCACAAGGTGATGCCCTTAAAGTTGAAGCGCTGGCTGCAAACAGCTCGGTTTTAACCTGTTTAGGTAATGACATCGGTTACGATAATATTTTCGCCCACCAGCTTAAAGTCAAAGCCAACCACAATGATGTGTTGCTCGTCCTATCAGGCAGCGGTAACTCTGGCAATATCCTCCAAGCCATAGAGCAGGCGAAGTCCTCAGGCATGTCTACAGTCGGTATTCTGGGTTTTGATGGCGGTAAAGCCAAACCTATGCTAGAACATGTCTTCCATTTTGATATCCAAGATATGCAGATCTCGGAGGATACTCAGGTCGTGATCGGACATATTCTTATGAAAGCCTTATATCAGGAATTAAATCATGGCTAACTCCCCTATTTTAGTGCTAGGAAGCAATTCTTTTTCTGGTGCATCATTTTGTGCCCACCTGCTCAAACAAGAACACAACGTGATTGCTGTCAGCCGCTCGCAGGAACCCGTTGAGGCACTGCTTCCCTATCGATGGCAAGCCAATCAACCCGATTTTCATCAACTGGATCTTAATCATCACTTGGATGAAATCATTGCTTTAATCAAGCAAAAGAATATCAGACAAGTATATAACTTCGCTGCACAAAGTATGGTAGGCCAGAGCTGGCAGTATCCTGAGCATTGGTTTATGACCAATGCCGTGTCAACGATAAAACTGCATAATGAATTACGTCAACTTGATGGCCTTGATAGATATATTCATATTTCCACCCCTGAAGTATACGGTAGCTGTGAGGGACTCGTTCCTGAGCACAGAAATTATCAGCCAAGTACACCCTATGCGGTTTCCCGCGCAGCTGCGGATATGAGCCTACACACCTTCAGTGATGTATATGATTTTCCTGTTGTCTTTACTCGAGCTGCAAATGTCTACGGTGAAGGTCAGCAGCTGTATCGTATTATTCCCAGAACAATTTTGTTTGCCCTGCTAGGTAACGTATTGCCGTTGCATGGTGGCGGCCACTCTACACGTTCCTTTATTCACATTGACGATGTTTCTGACGCAACACAGCGCATTGGTGAGCACGGTAAATCGGGCGAGATTTATCATATATCAACCGAACGCATGATAACGATTCGCGCTTTAGTCGAGATGATATGTGACATGTTAAATGTACCGTTTGAGCAAGTTTGTGAAGTGACAGAAGATAGGCTTGGCAAAGATGCTGCCTACTTGCTGGACTGCAAAAAAGTACGTAACGAGCTCAACTGGAGTGACAAAGTCGCACTAGAGACCGGTGTAGAACGTACTATCAACTGGGTGAAAAACAATTTAGATGTGTTAAAGACACAACCAAACGAATACATACATAAGGCTTGAGAAATCTATGTTAGGAAACGAAATCGATTTATTAAGAAACTATCCAAAGTCTATGCGTGATACCAAGGGTCGTGCCAACGTCATTACTGAAGCCGACCGTGAAATAGCCCGCCAATATGGAAAAGACTTTTTCGATGGTGACCGCACTTATGGTTACGGCGGTTTTAGCTATATGCCACGCTTTTGGCAACCCGTAGTACCTGATTTAAAAGCGCATTTTGGTCTCACAAGCGACAGTTCACTGCTTGATGTGGGGTGCGCAAAAGGGTTCATGCTTTATGATTTACAGCAGCATATCCCCGGTATCAAATTACGTGGTCTAGACATTTCTCAGTATGCTTTGGACAACGCCAAAGAAGAAGTCAAAAACCTGCTATCACAAGGTAACGCTAAGTCACTTCCATTTGAAGACAATAGCTTTGACGTTGTGATGTCTATTAATACAATTCATAACTTAGATGAGCAAGAGTGCGCCATGGCGTTACGAGAAATCGAACGTGTGAGTCGTGGAAAGTCTTTTATCACGGTAGATGCATATCGAAATGATGAAGAAAAAGAACGCATGCTCGAATGGGCATTAACAGCAAAAACCATTATGCATGTGGACGATTGGAAGCAATTTTTTGCCGATAATGGTTACACAGGCGACTTTTACTGGTTTATTCCATAGGCGTTGTATGAAATTAGAACCCATTGCAGCACAAATCAGGCACACCTTATGTGACGTTTCCAGCAAAACCAAAACACCACATTTGGGCAGCTGTTTATCATGTACCGACATTCTCACGGCGTTATATTTTGGCGTGATGAACATCGACCCCAACACTCCCAAGCTGCCACAGCGAGACTATTTTTTGCTGGGTAAAGGTCACGCTGCAAGTGCATTGTATACCGTCCTTGCCTACAGGGGCTATTTCCCAATTGAAGATCTCTATCAACATGGGCAAACAGGTAGTCAATTTGAAGAACATCCAGGCATACATGCACCATCAGGTGTAGAAACCGCCTCAGGATCCTTAGGCCATGCCTTATCACTGGCCACTGGGATGGCATTGAGCTGCCAGTTACAAAAGAAAGCTAACCGCTTTTTTGTACTGATGGGCGATGGTGAAATAAATGAAGGTACGGTGTGGGAGGCCGCGATGTTTGCTGCTGGTAAAAAGCTTAGCAACCTCGTTGCTATCATTGATTTTAATAAGCTTCAAGGCACAGGAGAAAGTTGCAACATTATGCATCTTGAGCCTCTTGAAGAGAAATGGCGCGCATTTGGGTGGCATACCATCCGCCTCGATGGCCACGATATCAATGCATTGCAAAATGCACTCTCTGATACAGACAACATTGATAAGCCCATCTGTATTGTCGCTGACACAGTAAAAGGGAAAGGGGTGTCGTTTATGGAAAATGACAACAACTGGCATTATCGCATTCCAACTGCTGATGAAGTCTTATTAGCGAAAGAGGAGCTGGGTGTATCATGAGAAATGCATTTGCACGCGTGCTAACTGAACTGGCAAAAAACAATGATAAGCTGGTTTTGTTTTATGCCGATATTGGTAACCGACTATTTAATCCCCTGAAAGAGTTTGCTGACGAGCGCACGATCAATGCTGGCATTGCTGAAGCGAACATGGCGTCAATGGCTGCAGGCAGCGCGATGATGGGACATAAGCCATTCATATACACCATTACACCGTTTACAACAGCACGTAACTTTGAGCAAATTAAAATTGATATAGCCTACCAAAATCAGCCCGTTATCATCGTAGGCACAGGTTCAGGGTTATCCTACGCTAACCTAGGGCCAACTCATCATTCTTTTGAAGATATCGCGCTGATGAGGTCGTTGCCAAACATGCACATCGTTTGTCCGGCAGATGCACAAGAGCTAGAAGTTTTGATGCCGCAGCTCATCGCCTTAAACAAGCCATGCTACTTTAGAATTGGCAAAAAAAATGAGCCTAAAGTACACCCTGAATTACCTAAACTAGAATTTGGTAAAGCACATATCATGAAGCATGGATATAAGGTTGCTATTTTGTCTACAGGTACCATTATGCCTTTAGCTCAGCAATTATGTGCACATTTAAAGGCGTTTAACATCGACGCTGAACTGGTGAGTTTTCACACTGTAAAGCCGTTAGATAAAGCTTATCTGGAAGACGCTGCGAACCGATTTGATCACCTCGTTACGCTTGAAGAACACAATGTCAATGGTGGCTTTGGTAGCGCCGTACTGGAGTATATTTCTGATAACGACTTAAGCGTGAATGTACACCGCTTTGGTATACCCGACTTTTTTATCGATCAAGTTCACAACACACCTGATGCTCGAGACAAAGCAGGACTTAACATTGAGACTCTCAGCAATAAACTAAAGCAAAGAGGTGTCATGTGATAATCGGTGTTGATTTTGATAATACAATAGCCAATTACACAGGTGTTTTTCACAGTGTTGCCGTTGCGCTAGGTTGGTTGCCTACAAACATTGGTACCAGCAAGAGTGATGTAAAGTCCTATTTCATTGAGCAAGGTATTGAACCACAGTGGACTGAGCTTCAGGGGATCGTTTACGGCAAAGAAATTCATCAAGCAAAGCCTTACGAAAACTGCCTTGAGGTGCTAAAAACATTCAAGGCACAGGGCCACTTGTTAAAATTAATATCACACAAGACCCGCTATCCAATTATCGGGGACAAGGTAGACTTTCATAGTGCAGCTACTGAATGGCTAAGAAATAACGCATTCATCGACCACCCTGACTCTCCATTTGAGCGAAGTAATATTTTTTTCAACGAAACTAAAGCAGAAAAAATCGCTTGTATTGCCGCTCAGCAATGTGACGTCTTTATTGATGATTTGGAGTCTATCTTGCTAGCTCCCAACTTCCCCCCTGAAACTAGAAAAGTACTGTTCAATGTAGATATTTCCTCTGAAGACAAGTGCTTAGAGCATCATCCTCACTGGGAGAACATTCAGCTGTGTATTTGAGCATTGTAGAACCATTTATTCAGCAGCATGTTGGTCCAAATTACCGGATTGAAAAAGTGATTGATGGTGCAAATAACCAATGTTTTAAGATTTTATCAAACACAGGAAATTACTTTTTAAAATGCTTCTGTGGACATACACAGAACTCGCACAAAAAACTTGTCAATGAATTCCAATTTACTCAACTCCTGCATAAGCAAGGTATAAAAGATGTGGCAACGCCGATAGCCTGCTGCGAGCAGAATCTCGTTGCACTATACAGCTTGCTTCCTGGCCAGCCTATACGTAGAAGCAGCCCAACCCTAGTTGAAGACGCATTTGACTTTATAAACAGGATTAATACTGCAACATATGATTTGGCGATACCAAAAGCTTCAGACGCTACCGAGGAAGTCGCCGACTTCCTAAAGATTGTGTTTAACAGATTACAACGCTTTTCTCAGATAAATACGATTGAGGATGTAGAAGTTAAAACCTTGCTAGCTCAAATTGAACAACGCGCTAAACAGATTAGCGAACAAACGCTGCAATGGACATTAGCACTTGAGTGTCAGCACCTTTCTCCATCAGACTTTGGATTTCATAACGCGTTAATTGACGCTGATGGCAAGCTAGCATTTTTTGATTTTGAATATGCCGGACTAGACAGTTACTGGAAACTGGTGTGTGATTTTTTCAGTCAACCAAAAGTTCCTGTCGATACTAATACATTTAGTAGCGCATCTAAGTTAAACGTTTCCCCCAGCTTTGAAAATCATAAAGCAGAATTTTTGGCATGCTTCGAGCTTACGCAACTCAAGTGGTGCCTCATTATGCTTAATGCTTTTGACCCACAAATAGCACAACGCAGAGCTTTTGCTAGGCATGAATATTGCTTTGACTCAAAAAGCAGTAACAATCAGCTGTCAAAAACCACAATGCAACTGAATAAATGCAAACAGTACATGCAAGCTATACCTGAAAAGCTAAACGTACTTGACGATATACTAAGTGCACAGCACTGGAAAATATAAGGAATAACATGTCTGAAATTACCACTCGTTTTAAGTCTGTTTATCAAGAGCGGAATCTAGATAACCTAGATTATTACTTATATGGCTCAGGTGGCGGTGCTCAAGAAATATTATGTTTTATTAAAGAACAAAAACTTAGAGCCCCTATCGCTGTCTTGGATAACGAAGCGAAAAATAAGCCGGTGGATACATTAAGTGCCTATGATTTAGTAAGCGTAGAGCACCCTGTGGTGGTTTCATCCATTTCCTTTTACAGTGATATAAAGCGTGCGCTTACTGCACATAACCCTGCTTTTAAATCCAAACTTATTCCTTTGATGCCTTATAGTGAAAATGTCACCAATCGGTTGTATATCTCCGAATTGGCTTGGCAAGAGTATCAAAGCCATGCTGAGTCTGCGTACCGAAATAAGCATAACTGGTCAACTTCTCAGCTGAGTGATCATGGCTATTACATCGGTCAATATAGTGAGTCTCGTGCCAACGAGTTTCTAGAGCTTTGTCAGCGATTGGATGTTATTCCAAGAGACATCGAGTCGAGCAAACAAGATTTTGACTATTTCTCAAATTACCTCACTGGTGAAGACAATTTAGATCTGGCTCGCCTCGAAGTAACTGACCAAGCAAAACACTGTGTTAGTCAGTTTGTACAAACTCATTATGATGAAATAGCGATACAAATGGGCAGCAACTGGCGGATTGTTAATACTAGAATTACCCAATTAGCTAAAGTTAAAAATTCACAACGCGGGTCTAACAAATTGCATCTGGATGCCATGCCTGAGGCTGTAAAAAAAATATTGCTATATTTAACACCTCCTAGCAATGACCATGGCTCAACTTTTTTGCAACTACAAGATGGCACTGAACTGACGGTAACAGGTGCGTCAGGAACTTGGCTGTTGTTTCAAAATAGTCGCTTATTACATCGTGGCTTATCAACAGACAAATTAAACAGAATCGTATGCGAAATCACAATAGCGCCATGCCAATACAAAAATACGGATATCCTTGTCAAAGGACACGCTTCACAATATCCCTATAAACCCTGGAAACGCTGTGGAGCGAACAAAGTAAATCTAGGTGGTGGAGCTAACTTCAATGGCGAAAACTGGATTTGCTACGATGAGCGTGAAGGCGCAAACATCGAGCATATTACATTTTCTCCAAACACCATATTACCCAATCGCAATGAGTCTTGTAGCTTAGTATACTCTTCTCACTTTTTTGAACACATAGACAACCTGACATTAGATAACCTACTTGGAGAAAGCTGGCGAATACTACTTAACGATGGCGATTTGCTCATCAAACTCCCTGATTTTGACACCGCTAGAGAGGCAGGCCTCAAAGGAGATTTAGACTACTTTGAACAGTTCCCTCTGACTTCAGAAATGCTTAGCAACTGGCAACAAAACAATGTAGACCCTAAGTGTGCACTCACACTAGCTGCAAATGTCATTACCAGCTATTGGAACGCTGATTTCGGCCATTTATACCAACACCAGTCTACGCCCAGACAGGGTTACTACGGTCCAGCGAAATTATCCAGCGACGAATTTAAAACAATCCTAAGCCGTGATTCGATTCAAGAGATCTCAAAAATACTGACACAAAAAATCATTGCGACAGAAACAGATTTTCAATTTAACCATCAAAATGCGTGGTCCATGAATGAGTTCATTCAACTAGTGAGTAGCTTCGGCTTTGAGCTGGTATCTACCGATTATGAACTTATAAAGTATGCATTCCCAGATGTCCCTGATTTAGAGGCTCACCTTTCGATGAGTAATTATTTCTACTTTAAAAAGATTAGTCACAAGGAAAACTAATGAAAGCCGCTGTTTTATTCAAAACCGGAGAACCATTACAGATCTTAGAAGGCATCGAAATGCCACCACTGACTCGTGGGCAGGTTCAGGTAAAAATTTTATATAGTGGTGTTTGCCACTCTCAGCTTATGGAAGTATCTGGCGGTAGAGGCGAAGATAAATACCTTCCCCACCTTCTTGGCCATGAGGGCGTTGGAATAGTTGAGCAAATTGGAGAAGGTGTAAGCAAAGTCGCTGTCGGCGATAAAGTTGTGATTGGATGGATAAAAGGTGAAGGACTAGATGCTCCGGGTGGAAAATATCTCCACGAAAATTATACGATTAACTCCGGCAGTGCTACCACATTATCTGAGCAAACCATCGTAGCGGAAAACAGGCTCGTCAAAGTACCGAATGGGTTTCCTGACAAACTGGCTGTGCTGCTAGGCTGTGCGCTGCCAACCGGACTGGGCTTAGTATTTAACGAGTTACAACCAGAGAAAAACAAAACCATCGCGGTATTTGGACTTGGTGGAGTTGGTATGAGCGCCCTGCTGGCGGCAAAACTGTATGAACCAACTACACTTATAGCGGTTGACATCAACCCACAAAAACTTGAGTTAGCTAAACAACTCGGTGCAACACATACTCTAAATGCACAAAATACTGATGTAGTAGAATCAATCGTTACATTAACCAAAGGCGGTGTTGACTATAGCATCGAGGCTGGTGGTAAAGCACAATCTATCGAACTTGCGTTTAACAGTGTCCGCGACCAAGGTGGATTATGCATTTTTGCTTCTCACCCTCCAGAAGGAGACACCATCAAGCTCGAGCCTCATGCATTTCACCGAGGAAAAATGATTAGAGGAAGCTGGGGTGGAGCATCAATGCCAGATAGAGATATACCCAAGTTTGTAGACGCATACCATAAAGGGCTTCTGGACTTAGATGTGCTAATCACAAATGAGTATTCACTTGATAACGTCAACAATGCGTTAGAGGATCTCCACCAAGGCAGCGCCATCAGATCCATTATAAAATGTAGCGAAGGTTGAACAAATGGAACAGTTCAAATGCCCACTATGTCAGTCGCTAAATACTAAGCTTTACCTGACAACGCAAACCTCAGTTGCATCCGATGGGCAACTCGTAGATATGCCAATTGATGCGCACTGGTGCAATGACTGTCAAACCCTGAGTAAATCTCATCTTGGCTGCGAGGCAAGTAGTCATGTTATCGATAGTATCTATAATAGATATACGCTGCACAGTGTGGGTACCAGCCAAGAAACCAAGGTGTTGTTTAATGTGCATGCAGGCGGGATTACCAAGTCAAAATATAACTACCTAAAATTAAAAGAGAATATCGACATAAAGAGTACCGGTAAGTTACTAGATATTGGCTGTCACTATGGCTCGTTCTTACAAAACTTCCATGATGGCTTCCCTTTTTGGCACTTATATGGTGTTGATGTCAGCGACCGCTTTAAAAGTAAAGTTGAGTCAATCTCTGAGAATACTCATTTTACCACCTCACCAATTTCTAAATTAGCTGAAAAGTTTGATATTATAGTTGTTACTCATGTACTTGAGCACATAGCAGATTTACCCGAATTATTGGCTAGCTTATATAATAAACTCGCTTCAAACGGCGTGTTGCATTTACAGACCAACAATTTGGAGAGTAACTACTTCCTGCCAATAATATACGAACAATATTACAACTTTACGCCGAATGGCTTAACGAATTTGCTGGCAGGTTATGGCTTTGAAGTAATGCATTTAGATACCACGACGTTGCCAAAGGAAATGACCTTAATTTGTAAAAAAGCAGAACCTAAAAAGTTCAAGCCTAAGCAATGTGAACACGCTCTGGAGGAAAATATTCGTCTACTGAAAAAAATTGATTTTCAGTTAAAGCAGTACGCCAATAGTTCGATGCCTCTATATATTCTTGGCACAACCTACGTGGCACGGTGGTTGGCTGCTAATTATGGTTTAAACATTGTTGGCTACTTAGATGAAGATACCAGTTCTCTAAATCAATTAATTGAAGGTGTAGCTGTAATGCCGCCTGCTGAAGCAAACAAACATATTCCAGTAATACTGCCGTTTCCAATTGAACAAGCAAAGCAAATCAGCCAAAAGCTTGAACACAACTTTGGTCTAACATCATTAGTTCCCCCATTTAGTCAGGAGTTATTATAGTGCTAGCGTTTATGTCCGGGTGGCTCGGAAAAGAAGTACTTAGTTTTTTGATACAAGATGCTACCAAACCAGAGCTTGTTGTTGTACCTAACGATCAAGAGGTGGGCATCATTTCGCTGTGCCAAACGTTCCAAGTCCCCTATCAAATATATTACTCAGGATTACAAACAGAGCTTGCGAAAAACCAAGAAATTGACAAGCAATGGTTACTCACCATTTGGAGCTCAATAAAGTTACAGCCAGAATTGATAGACAGCTTCGAAAACAGCCTCAATATTCACCCCTCTTTAGTACCTTTAAATAAAGGGAATGATTGTGCGGCCTGGACACTCAGAGACAAAACTGAAGCAGGCGTGTCTATCATAACTGTTGCGCAAGGCATCGATGACGGGGATGTATATTGCCAAAAAAAGGTCCACTACCAGTTCCCAACTAAAGGCGCACAACTACATGAAGCCTTGCTTGATGCTTGTTTGAATTTATTCAAGGAGAATTGGACCGATATAGAATCAGGTACCATCAAACCCATTGCGCAAACGGGCGATGCAGTCTATCACACCAGAAAACAAACAAACCAAGACAGAGTAAAAGAGGGCCAAGAAGTTATGTCTATTCAAGACACAATTAACTGGGCCCTATCTCACGATTTCAATGACACATCAAAACCAGAAGTAATTATTGACGGTGTCAAATACAAAGTATCTGTGACTTTGGAAGCCTAGGAGTTCGAGCAATATGAAACAAAATAAATTTTTAATTATCAGTAATGGACGATCTGGCTCCACTTGGCTTGAAACCATGCTAGGCCAGCTTAGTGATGTAAAGGTCGAGTATGAGTTTAAATGGAAACCACCATACGATCCTCATCCTCTGCATATTAGAGTTGATAGTAAAGACTTTAGTTGTAAAAAAGCACTAGAGAGCATATCTCCAACCGCCCCCATTGTTGGTTCTAAGTTGGTATTTGATCCCCGATATCACACCGATGAAGAGTTATTAGAACTCTTAGAGACAATCGACCCCGAGATCAAAGTTATTCACTTAACCAGAAGTTATGTAGAAGTATTTTCTTCTATCATGCGAGGCAAGCCAATCAATATTCTTAATGACGATGTTGCGGTTGAGGAAGCTTCTATTCTTTTAAAAACTCTTAAATCTAACTCTCTGGACGATAAGTCTGAATCCGATAATTCTCCAAGGACGATTGACCACGGGCACTGTAGAAGGCTAATGCGTAATTTGTTAAAAAACGACTTAGCTGTTGAGAAGCTACGTTGCAGGGTAACCAACTTCTATAGTTTAGATTACAGCGACATTGAGGCACAATTTTACGCTCTAACTCAATTTATTGGCAGTAATTGTAGCCAAGAGGATGCAATGAGCGTAACTAAAAAGCCTGTTACAAAAAAACTGCCAACAAAAGATATAGGCGAAATAGTCAGCAATATTGAAGAACTACAAGAAGTCTTGGAGTTGCACGATGAAATAAAGTACTTTGCATTGAAGCAACCTTAAAACGCAATCATCTTTGGAATTATGATGTATACAGTAATTTACGGCATAAACGAAACGACGACCCTGTTTTTAAACTCTCGGTTTAATAAAGGTTCAAATATTTTTGCCTGTACCAAAGGTGGTGAGAGCTATCAAGGAGAGCCTTCATTAAGTCTAGAACAATTGGTCAAAATGAACCGAAATGAGATAGACAGAGTTGTTATTTGCTCAGAATTTGTGGCAGAGATAAGCGCTAACTTAATCAACAATGGGTTCACATTAGAGCAGTTATATTTTTTTGATTATCATAAGAAAATTCCTGTACCACTTACTGATATCTCGCTCTCAAGCGTGAGTAAAAACAATACACTATATGCGTTTTATGATTTATCTTTTAACCTTCCATGTTACGACGTCACTGTATTTTGCGTTTTGGCCGAGCTAAAAAGAAAATCACTTGGATTAGACCATATCCATTTTGTAGTTGTGCCCAGCCGCAGTGAGCAGGTGGACATTTGGGCTCAGCTACTTATTTTAGCAGTGTGGATTACCAATGGAGAATTGACAAAATACTCCGTGGTAACTTTGAATGCATTCCATCATGTGCAGGTATCTCAGTGCTTCCGCTGCGCGAAGATGCACAACCTTTAACAAAAAATAAGCACCTTTTCCCCGCTGACTATACGTTAGAGTATCGAGATAAAACCCTCGCCACATCTGACTTACCAAGAACACGTGTTACTAATCACGATTTTTGCTCATTTTCAGCTCCAAGCAATGCAACAGTTTTAGTCAATAACTTTGTTCAGCGACTCCTTAAAGGTAGAAAGCTCATCACACTCACTTTAAGGGAGTACGCATACTCCCCTGAAAGGAACTCAAACCTTAAGGAGTGGGCTAAATTTCTTGCAACACTAAATAATCAGGAATACCTAATTGTAGTGATAAGAGATACATACCATAGTTTTGACAAAGAACCCGAAGAGTTTGCAGATTTAGATGTTCATTATATGCCCGCAGCAAGTCTTGATTTTGCGCTTCGTGTAGCATTTTATCAAACTGCATTTGTAAACTTCAGCGTTAATAATGGCCCCACGCTGGTACTTAACTTCATTAAAGATTGTAGGTATATCAATTTCATATGGACCAATGAGAAGAACCCTGCAATATCTCCGAGTTTATTTAAAAAACTCGGTATTCCAATTGGCGAGCAGTACTGGTTTAGGCAAAATGAACTCCAACACTTAGTGTGGGAAAATGACTCTTTTGAGGCAATTGATCGAGCTTTTGAGCACTTCCTCACGCTGCACGAGAAGCACTATTTATCATCGAACGAGGCCAATCATGTCTCAGAATAAAATTCCATTTTTGGACCTGTCTGTAACTCAGACAGAAAAACAATCGCTATTAGAAGCCATCGAGCGTGTGTTTGATCACGGTATCTTCATTTTAGGCCCAGAACACGACCAGTTTGAAAGCCAAGTAGCTAAATATGCTGACAGAAAACACGCTATTTGTGTTGGTTCAGGAACAGATGCGCTCTATTTAACTTTTAAATGCTTAGGCATTAGAGCGGGAGACGAAATCATCACGACACCACTGTCTTGGATAGCTTCTGTAAACTCATTTGCTCTTCTTGGCGCAGAACCTGTTTTTGTCGATATTCAGTCAGATTTGAATATTTCACCAGAGCACATCGAAGCCGCCATCACCAGCAAAACAAAAGCGATATTGGCCGTAGATTATGCCGGGCTGCCATGTGAATATGATAAGTTAAAAGAAATTGCTTCTAAACATAATCTACTGCTAATCGAAGATGGCTCCCAAGCATTTGGGGCCAACTATAAGGGGCAAAAAGTAGGAAGCTTTGGCATCGCATCATGTATAAGCTTAAACCCCATGAAATCTCTTGCCGCCTGTGGAGAAGCTGGCGTGATATTAACGGATTGCGATGAGTTGGCTGAGAAACTCGTGATCGCGCGCTACAATGGCATGGTCAATAAGTCTCATTGCTATGAAGCTGGAATAAACGGTCGTATGGACACATTGCAAGCTGCTATTTTACTTGAGAAAATAAAAAGCTTTGAGCATAAAATTGCTATTCGAAGGGAAAACGCTGAGTTTTATAACCAGCGCTTAAAGGGGCTTGTTAAAACTCCAACATGTCCAACTTACAGCGAACATGCGCATTTTTTATACCTCATTGGTCACCCCAAGCGAGATGATCTGTATCAGTTTTTAGAAAATGCAGGAGTAGAGGCTAGAATACGCGACAATATACTGATCTGTGACCAACCTGCTTATCAGCATGCCAATCATGAAGGCCTGGTATTGGCCAGAGAGCTTGTTGCAACTAAATTGGCAATACCTGTAAGTGAAAAGCTTACACCAGAGCAAAGAGAACGAATCTGTAACTTAATAGAACAATTCTGTGAAGCACTATGAGTAACGCAATATTTAATAATGCTGATATATTTTCAGTTACAGACGCTGATTTGGAACACCTTTGTAAACAAGCGCAAGCAGCAAGCAATGGTCGATATCGTATTTGCTTGCATCAATCGCAAAGCGATCTGATACAAGAAATGCTTATCGCTATGGCAGCGCACAGTAAGCTTCAGCCTCACCGCAGAAAAGGTACCAAACGCACTTATGCTATTATTTGTGGAAAACTACGTTTAGTACTTTTTGACAATATTGGAAATCTAGTAAAAACCATCGACATGAGCCTTAAAGAAACGCGCTTTGTGCGTTTGTCTTGTGATTATTATATATTGCCCATCCCTATTGAGACGCCACTGGTTTTGCATGAAATCGCAGAGGGGCCATTTTTAGCTGAGGATGACTACGCGTCTTGGTATCAAGATACTAACTATGACCAATACCTAACGGGAACAAAATAATGAGTAAAGAAAAAAAGCTATGGTTTGACACCACTCCGGGCGTAGAAAAAGGTGACTCCTTTTCTCTTGGCCCCTATTTCTCAGTATACGCAAATACAGATCCAAAGCATTTGGTGTTTTCGTTAGCTCGATATAAATTCGTTTTAAAAATGTTGAAGAAAAACTCCAGCGTCATTGAGCTTGGCTGTTCTGATGGCTTTGGGACACAGCTACTAAAAGAGAGAGCCTCGAAAATCCATGCGGTCGACTTCGATCACCGAGCAATAAACTGGGCTAAAGAGCACCTAGCTGACGAAAAAGTAGAGTTTATACAAAGCGATATACTCACAGCTGATTATGGTAAACATGATATGGTTTTCTCGCTTGATGTGATTGAGCATATCTACCCTGAAAATGAACACCTTTTCATAGAATCAGTAAAGCGAAACCTAGCAGACAATGGTGCAGTTATCATTGGTACTCCCAACATCACTGCAGAAAAATATGCAACGCTAAATGAACAGCATGTCAACCTATACTCTGGTGAGAGATTACAAGAGACATTTGAACAACATTTTCACAATGTTTTTCTATTCGGCATGAATGATGAAGTCTTGCATACAGGTTACACACCAATGTGTCATTACCTTTTTGTATTAGCTTGTAATCCAAAATAAAGGTAACAGAAATGCGTAAGGTCTTAGTTCAAGGCAATTTTGACGTACTTCATCCAGGCCATATTAGATTGCTAAAGTTCGCTAAAGAGTGTGGAGATCGACTCATCGTTGCGGTTAATACCGACAGTACCATGTCGGTTAAAAGCAGGGTCAAAGAAAAACACCGCCTTGAACTTGTAAAATCACTTGAATGCGTTGATGAAGCCTTTTTAACAACACAAACTCCCAGTCAACTGGTTAGTGAGCTGAAGCCTTATGCCGTCGTAAAGGGCAAAGAGTTTGAAGAGAAATACAACCCAGAACTTGAAGCACTTAACGAGTACGGCGGCAAGCTATTTTTTGGTTCTGGTGAATTTGAAGCCAATGCAGAACAATTTATAACACGCTCTGAGAGAGTCAAAAGTAGCTTTGATTATTCTGAATCAAGAGACTATGCACAAAGGCATGATATCACCATGGAGTCAGTGTCTGAGTGCCTTGAAAGCGTAAAAAAGATTACTGCCGTGGTAATCGGAGAGGTAATAGTCGATGAATATGTGCAAGGCACAGCAGTGGGACTGTCTCAAGAAGATCCTACCATTGTAATGACACCAAGCCGAACAGATACGTTTTTGGGTGGCGCGGCCATCACTGCTGGCCATATAAAAGCCATTGGAGCAAAAAGCGTTAGTTTGATTTCGGTTCTAGGAAATGACAAATCAGCGCTCTATGCCGAATCAAAAATACACGATTACGGTGTTACTCCTTACTTCTATCGTGATGAAAGCCGTCCAACATCATTAAAAACAAGGTATCGGGCTGGCAGCAAAACCTTATTAAGAGTTAATCAAGTTCGCCAACACAAAATTTCCAAGGAGCTACAAAACACCATTATCGCTCAGCTTGAGAAACTTGTAGACGAAGCTGATTTAGTGGTTTTTTCAGACTTTAATTACGGCTTATTACCAAACTCCCTCGTCGAGCGCGTCGCTACCATATGCAAAAAAAGAGGGATTAAGTTGGTTGCAGATAGTCAGACTTCATCTCAAGTTGGTGATATATCAAGATATATAGGTATGGATTTAATCACTCCTACAGAAAAAGAAGTGCGTGTAGCTTTGAATAACCCAGATGACGGATTAGTCATACTAGCACAGAAACTGACCGAAAAATCGAAACCTAGGAACCTGGTTATTACCCTAGCAGAGGAAGGTATTTTAATTCACAAACCGAGCGATGATTTCAAAAACTGGGAAAATGATCGTCTTCCAGCAATAAACAAACTTGCTGTAGACCCAGCTGGAGCCGGTGACTGCTTTTTAGCCGCCAGTGCTTTGTCGCTAGCTTCAGGCGCTTCCCCTTGGCTTGCATATTATTTAGGTAGCCTAGCATCAGCTTGTCAGGTAAGTACAACAGGTAACACCCCATTATCCGTCGAGTTGCTAAGACGAGCAGCTAAGGAATCTTTTACATAACATGAAAGCTATTTTACTTGCCGCGGGGCTGGGTACTCGCCTGCGCCCACTTACAGATAATATCCCAAAATGCTTAGTCCCTATCAATGGACAGACCTTGCTGGGACTATGGATAGACAAACTAATCAACTTAGGTGTGACTGAAATCCTGATAAATACACACTATTTTTGCGAACAAGTTGAACAGTACATTTCTGGGCACCCATATAAGTCAAGAATCTCGCTTGTTTATGAACCAGAACTGTTGGGAACTGGTGGTACTTTAGTGAAAAATAGTGATTTTTGGCGGCATGATACCTGTTTTGTGATACATGCAGATAACTATTGCCAAAGCGATCTGTCTGACATGTTGCAAGCGCATGAGAACCGGCCGACTCAAGCGGATGTAACACTGCTTTTATTTGCCACAGACAAACCTAGTAGCTGTGGTATTGTTCAACTCAATAATCATAATATGGTGTGCGAGTTTCATGAGAAAGTTGCTAATCCACCTGGGAATTTAGCTAGTGGCGCACTATTTATATTTTCACCTGCTGTCTATTCAAAGTATTTTAAAACAATACCCAAAAATATGTTTTATGATCTTAGTTCAGACATTGTGCCTAGTATGATCGGTTCAATGTTGGGATGGCGCACCAATGAGGCGTACCTAGATATAGGCACACCTGAAAACTATGAGAGGGCTCAGTTACTGGCGCAAAACTAACTTAAACTTTACACTTTGGTGCTCGAAAATGCGGCTTAAGATAACATCATTAAAGCTGAGCTTGCGCAGTGCGCCAAGTCAGGAATACAGTATTCTGGGTATCGCTTCTACGCAATCACCCAGTCACATTTAGTCTCGACATTAACTGCATAGTCATTTTTAATATCAGTAACATAGTCAATCCACAACTGATTCAAAGTGGCAAACTTCTCTAAAGTAAGCTGCTCATCCTCATAACTATACAATAAGGTCAACAAAGGACAATGATAGTACAGTAGCGACCCCTTAATGAGATGAAACAAGTGGCCAAGCGCTGTATCTCTATATGCATACACATAACGTTGCTGCCGCTTTAAATTACTGGCAGCCTGCTGTCGGCTCGTCACTTCTTCTTTAGCTATTGATATGATGTTGTCACACAGCGCATTAAATTTCTCAATTGCCTTATACTGCTCATCAATATCATCAACCGGCAACTGCTGAAAAAAACTTTCTTTAATACTTTCTATTACTCGATTTTTGTCCAGTGGAGCCGGTAAATCAAGCAAATCTTCAGCATGTGTTGATATGGTATTAGTAATTTTTGCGCCGCTGCCGACGTTCATCACTGTAGACACGTTATAATGACTAACCAACTTTTCAAGCTGTGTATGGGCAACCATATACAAGTCATTGGAAACCACTTCCCCACCAAAGTTACCCGGCAACTTTTTGCCTTGGATCACAGTCGCTTTATAACCTTGTGAATCATCATCATTACAAACCTTGTATATACTGTCTTTACTATGGTGATTGCCATGCTCCGCCTTACCATTATCCACTCCAAATAGATAAATATTGCGATAGCCCATAAACAAGAAATATGACAATGCAGTATTTGCTACCACAGGGTTACAATAAGGTATTTTTGGCAAGGTTTTGCTGAGCAACTTTAGTGACATAAGATCCATCAAACTGGTTCCTGCCTCATTCCCTTTTACTGCAACACCAGCCCACTTATAACGGAAGTTTGTATCTGGGTACAGCATATTCAGGCCCAGCAAATTGACCTTTTTATACTCACTTTCAGGTAGTATTTCACCAAAGATTTGATAGTTTTGAAACGGTCTTTCTACCAACACGTGGAAGTCGGCCTGAATTCCTTTTTTGTACAATGAAGCAATAGAAGTACCAGCCGAGACAATAAGCGCCTTGTCACAATTGTTTTTGATAAACTCTTCTGCTTCATCTAGTGATGGACCATTACCAATTACGAAAATTGGCGTATCGTAATCTAGTTTTTTTGTTTCATTAACCAATATTGCAGCTTTATTTCTCACGTGATGAATACTGTGGGCGAGGCCCGTTATGGCATCATTATAAAAACCGTGACCAAACTGGAACCTAAAATAATCTGCACACCACCTTTTGATCAGGGTATTAACTTCTGCTCCAGGTGTGTGTTGATAACAAAAGCTGCGTACTAATGAGAATGCGCCAATATCTTCACCTATCTTTTCTACATCTTTTATAAAAGATTGGTGATCTGCGCCTAAGTGAAAGAATAAACATCCACCCTGCTCGTCTATGTCTGTAATAACTTCATACCAGTTCGTGCAAAACAAGCTTGCAAAAAACTGTTCAAAATCTGGTTCAATCAAAAAAACATAGTCAAATTGAGTGTTTGCCATTAAAAGAGGGACATGATATCCAAGCCCCAGACCAAAAATGATCGCAGTTGGAAAAGTATCCGGTAATGTAGCCAGTGTTTTATTTGCTTCACCCTTAACCTGCCCCATAAACTGAGTGAGCTTGGTCATATACCTTGTATGTATACGCCCGTCTTCTTTTTGGGGATAATTAGTATAGTCGGTCAAGCTAAAAACCGGAGACTCTGTTTGAGCCTTTATTTGCTCTTTGGTTTGAGCTATCGGATCTTGGCTGTATAACAGTGATGACTCGCCAGTAGGAATAAAGTTGCCATGACCACTTTTAGTAACGTGCAGGCAAAAGTCTTCTCTTACTTGATATGAGTTAACTGCTTTAGCGATATCTGGATAGTATTTTTCGAAACATTTAACATTCTTCTCAAACCTGACATTCGCTTCTTCTGCGAACATAGCCTCACGTTGCTGATGTTCTACTGTTTCTGATAAACGCTGATCCAGCGCTTCAATTTGTTTCTCGAGTGAATCTTGCTTCATTACATCAACCGGCGATGTTAAGTTTGTTTATAGGCGTTAATTTTCTTTTTATTGCCTTGCATTTTCGCTAATTCCGATGCCGTTTTGGTACGTTCATCGGAAAGCGTATTGGAGAGCGACTGCATTTTGTCTTGAAGGCTTTGAAGTTCTGCAATCAAGGGATCGCCTTCTTCTACTCCCCTGTCAAAGATTTGGCGAAGCTGCTCATCTAGTGCAGTCATAAGCCCTGCTGCGACGTCGTGTTCACCATCTTTTACTGCTTGCTCAATCTCATTTAGATGTGCACTAAGAGACTTGCCGCTATCCTGCATGAGCATCAGCACCATTTTGGCTTAGCGTTTGCTCTCGCACATCGTGTGGGATGGCATCCCATGCTGACTTGATTTCTTTTAGTAAGGTAGAGGTTTCCTCTACAAACTTCGCTTCGTTTTGTACACTCGCATCAAGTAAACGGTCTAACATGTACGAATAAAGCGCATACAAGTTTTCAGTTACTTCACCGCCTACCTCAAAGTCTAAACAGCCTCTAAGCGCTTCTATTATGGCAGAAGCTTTAGAAATGTGTTCAGCCTTCGCTTCAAGGTTACGCTTTTCTATTGCAACTTTAGCAAGCACCATTTTTTCTATCGCACCAGCCATTAGCATTTGGATTACTTCGTACCGATCAGCCCCAGCTATTTGAGTTTTCAAAGCTTCTCGTTGGTAATTTTTAACTCTCGCGTTGTACATAGTAATACCCTCTATGATTTAGCTTTTGTGAAACCAGGGAGGTTAGCCAATTGCGCACCTAAGTACGCTTGTGTCTGCTGCATTTGTGCTAACAACACATCTAGTCCGGCATATTGTTTACGTAACCTTTCTTCTAACGAAGCCATGCGATATTCATGGTTAGCTACGTCGTCCTCTAAATCGTCTAATTGACCATTTAAATTTGTTTCACGTTCTTTAATTAGGCCACCCGAATCGATATAGCCACTGAGTAACGTCTCAAGTTGTGACGCCACACCTCCTTCTCCAGCAAAAGCTGTGCCAATATCATCAAAATTACTATCCATTGCTTCGTTTAAACTTCGTACCAAAGAGGATTTTTGTAAATAACCATCTTTATCTACACCTAAACCAATATCAAAAATCGATTCGAAAGGTCCTGCACCAGTTAAAGGTGTAGAAAGGGTATTAACCAACTGTCCGCTCAATGAACGCATAGATGCGTCACCATTAAGTGGTTTGCCTATACGAGTTTGGAAACCAATGTTACCAACTAAATTGTTGTAGGCTGTGACAAACTCATCAATCATTTTATTGACTGACTCTCTGTCATATTCAACATTCAGTTTAGCCTCATCATAGATGCCAGCTCCTGCGGTTTGTTCACTTTCCGCTAAGGCTTTGATAGTCATGTCCTGAACAGCATCTTTAAAGGTATTTGTGTCACTGTTTACTGTTAACCCGTCAACCGTAATGATTGCATCTTGGGCTGATTGCTCATATGTCATTCCGCCACTACCAGCTGCACCACCAAAGGCGGCTGTGCTAATCGCATCTAATTCCGATGTGTCAGAAGTAATGGTGAGGTCATTCGTATCCCCAGTAACGTTTGATGTAAGTACCAGTTTCGAACCCACGGCTGGGTCACCAGTATTCACAATGTTGGCCGTTACGCCAAAGTTATCTGTTGAGCTATTAATCGCGTCTCTAAGTTCAGACAACGTAGCGCCAGCGTCTACAGCTAGAGAAAAGGTGTTTCCAGTACCAGCATCAAAGGTAAGTGTACCTCCTGATGCAGATACCACATCATCTACCGAGGAAAACGCAGCATCAGCAGAAACCAATCGGCTACCTTGCGCGAGTTGTTTAACTGCAATATCGAATGTTCCCACAGAAATCTCTGATGTAGGCGTAACACTGATGATATCACCCGTAGAGGGCTGTGTGATATTTGCGATGCGTTTACCGAAATTATCGGGGTCGGCTAGTTTTTTAACAATATCCTGTAATTTAGACATTGCCGATTTGACTTCGCCTAGTGCCGACAACTCAACCTGAAGTGTCTCCTCTTTTTCCATAAAAGAGAGCATCTTCGGGCGATTTTCCGCATCAACTGAAGCCTTGATAATACTTTCTAAATCAAGACCTGAGCCAATACCTGCAGATGTAATAAGTGGCATAAACGACCTCCAACTCCAATAATACTAGGCTGTTCTATCGAACAAAAAGCCCTTTCCATTTAACTTATCGGCAAATTCGTCCAAAGCTTTAGCTACTGCTCTAAACTCTTCCGAAGGGATTTCCCTAATCACCTTATCATTATCTCTATCAATCACCCGAATAAACGGAGGATCGCCAGCTTCATCAAACTCAAATGACAAGTTTGTTGAAGTGACAGGTATGAACTCATTGAGCTTTTCAAGGTTATGCTTAACCTCATCAACCAGTTGTTGCCTGCTTTTTTCCGTATCTAGTTGCGGACTTTTTTCTCTAGCTGATTCCTTTTCAGACTTAGATGGTTTTTCAATCGCACGCGCCGACTCCTGATTCTTCACTTCACTCAATTGAGATGAGGGAGAAGTCAAAACATTGGCTACCAGATTTGAAGAGTCAAAATCTTTCATTGAACACCTCCTAGACCCTATACATTATAGCATACGCCAAATCCGGATACCTTGCACCCGGACTGGCAGTATACTTCAAGCTAAATTACCCGAGTAGCGATAATGCTACCTGAGGTCTTTGGTTAGCTTGACTCAAGATTGAGCTACTGGCTTGTTGCAAGATTTGCATTTTAGTCAGCATTGCCGTTTCTTGTGCAAAGTCTGTATCTTTAATTCGTGAACGTGCTGACTCTAAGTTCTCAGAAACGTTTGATTGGTTACGAATTGTAGACTGGAATCGGTTTTGTACCGCACCTAGTTCCGCACGTTTTTTATCAACAACGGCGATAAGTTGGTCCATACCAGCTAGCACTGCTTGCGCATTTGCTTGCGAAGATACCGAGATACCACTTGCAGTGAACACACCAGAGAATGAAGCACTATCCGCAGATGCGCCTACAACATTACTGATTGTACCTGCAACAGCACTTAACGATGCCCCTGTTACGGAACTCGCAATGCCTGCGATACCAGAAAGGGTAAAGCCATTGTCTGCTGTCAGTGAGTTAGCTGTGCCACCCACATTTTGCATACTAAAACCGATTGTTTGGATTGCATCAGCACCAACTTGGAAGTTAGCGTCATAAGTACCATCCAATAGGTTTTGACCACCAAAGGTCGTATCAGCAGCAACACGGTTTACTTCTGAAGAAAGAGAACGGATCTCTTCTTGAATTGCCAAACGGTCTTCATCAGTGTTTGAACCGTTAGCGGCCTGTTGTGCAAGCGTACGGATACGCTGAAACATTGAGGTTGTTTCATCAAGCGCACCTTCAGCAGTTTGCGCAAGAGAAATCCCGTCGTTAGCGTTACGAACACCTTGGTTCAGACCATTGATCTGACCTGTTAAACGGTTCGAGATTTGCATCCCCGCCGCGTCATCTTTCGCACTGTTAATCCTGAAACCAGATGACAACCTTTTGAAAGATGTATCTAGCGACAGAGCTGAGTTATTCAGCTGTCTTTGTGCGTTCAATGAACTCACATTTGTATTTACATATAAAGCCATAATAGCCTCCGCTTCTTTGTTGGATTGGTGAGTAACGGGATACCCCTACCCTGTTACACCCAAGTTAGAGTCCTAGATTTATAGTTCTCTAAGTCAACTATCGGCTTATGAAGCGGAAGCTTTAGCTTTATTTGTAATTTTTTTAATTTTATCCTTGTAGCAAGCTCAATGCCGCCTGAGGTCTTTGATTTGCTTGACCTAATATTGTTTGGCTGGCTTGTTGTAAAATTTGGTTTTTAGTCAATTTTGCTGTTTCCAAGGCAAAATCAGCGTCTTTAATTCGTGATTTTGCAGCCTCTAGGTTTTCAGCAATGTTTGCTTGGTTACGAATGGTAGATTGAAAACGGTTTTGTACCGCACCAAGTTCCGCACGCTTTTTATCAACCACGGCAATCATCGCATCCATACCTGCTAATACAGCTTGAGCATTCGCTTGCGAAGACACCGAAATACCCCCAGCGGTAAATACATTCGAGAATTCTGCAGCATCTGCCGGCTGACCGACAACATTACTGATTGTACCCGCTGTCGCACTAAGTGAAGCACCAGATACACCACTTGCCACACCGGCAACCCCAGAAAGAGTAAAGCCATTGTTAGCAACCATGCTATTTGCGGTAGCGCCTACATATTGCATACTAAAACCAATGGTTTGGATTGCATCCGCACCGACTTGGAAGTTTGCAGAATAAGAGCCGTCTAGTAAGTTTTGACCACCAAATGTGGTATCAGAAGCAACACGGTTTACCTCAGCTGCAAGCTGACGGATCTCTTCTTGAATTGCCAAACGGTCTTCATCGGTATTCGAACCGTTTGCCGCTTGTTGCGACAAGGTACGTATACGCTGGAACATATTCGTAATTTCATCCATCGCACCTTCAGCGGTTTGCGCCAATGAAATACCATCGTTTGCGTTACGGTTACCTTGGTTAAGACCATTGATCTGTGACATCAGACGGTCAGATATTTGTAGACCAGCCGCATCATCAGCAGCACTGTTGATCCGTAAACCTGAAGATAAACGCTTGAATGACGTGTCCAATTCATTGCTTGAATTAGATAGTTGTCTTTGTGCATTTAAAGCACTGACATTAGTGTTAACAAATAAAGCCATAACTCATTCTCTCTTTACTAACTCGAACCAACAAGAGGTTCATAAGTTCAAATCGAATACAAGGCGGCATTTTTGTCTATCGCGTTCACTTTAGACGGGGCCAAAAATTGCCGCTTTGCGCATACAAAAACTTCTTACAAGAGAATAAGCAAAACATGGGCCAACTTATTTTGTCGGGGGAATAGTTTATTCGAAGGCGAAAAAAAAGGGCTATACAGCCCCTTTTTAAAAGTTTGAGAGTGAGTGTCAATAAATTAGCATAAACATTGGCATAGCTTATGCTTATAAATACTTGTTCATTGAATTTGTGAACAAACTTGGATTTAAAGTACTCCGCTTTTTTGTCCAAACACGGTGTCCGCGTTAATACCCCATTAAGCGCGGACACCCTTTCTAATTATTTCCCCATTATCCTAGTAGACTTAGAGCAGCCTGTGGACGCTGGTTAGCTTGGCTCAAGATTGTTTGGCTAGCTTGTTGTAAGATTTGCATCTTAGTTAGGTTTGCCGTTTCTTGTGCAAAGTCTGTATCTTTGATACGAGATTTAGCAGCCGATAAGTTCTCAGAGATATTTGACTGGTTACGAATCGTTGATTGGAAACGGTTCTGTACAGCACCTAGCTCAGCACGTTTCTTATCTACTACAGCGATTAACTGGTCCATACCTGCTAGTACTGCTTGCGCATTCGCTTGTGAAGATACCGAGATACCACCTGCAGTAAACACGTTAGAGAATGCTGCCGCATCTGCCGATGCACCCACTACGTTACTGATTGTTCCTGCAACCGCACTTAAAGAAGCACCTGTTACCGCACTGGCAATACCTGCAATACCTGATAATGTAAAGCCGTTGTTAGCAACTAGCGAGTTAGCTGTGCCACCCACGTTTTGCATACTGAAACCTATCGTTTGGATTGCATCTGCACCTACTTGAAAGTTTGCCGCATAGCTACCATCTAGAAGGTTTTGACCACCAAAGGTTGTATCAGCTGCAACACGGTTTACCTCTGAAGACAGAGAGCGGATCTCTTCTTGGATTGCTAAACGGTCTTCATCAGTGTTTGAACCATTCGCTGCTTGTTGTGAAAGCGTACGAATACGTTGGAACATTGATGTAACTTCGTCCATCGCACCTTCAGCAGTTTGTGCTAGTGAGATACCATCGTTTGCGTTACGGTTACCTTGGTTAAGACCATTGATCTGTGAAGTCAAACGGTCAGCGATTTGTAGACCTGCTGCATCATCAGCTGCGCTGTTGATACGGAAGCCTGAAGATAAGCGCTTAAATGATGTATCTAAAGCGTTACCTGAATTCATTAATTGTCTTTGTGCGTTCAACGAACTTACGTTAGTATTTACATAAAGTGCCATGATAGTTCTCCCAATGTAAACTTTCGGTTTACTCTCAAACTTATAACTTTAAGCCTTCAATTTAATTTTTAATCTCCAGCTCGGTTACTTAAGTTATCGGAAGCCAAAAAAAATCCTTTAGTATTTTTTTAAAAAAAATCCTAACCTGCTGAATTTAAATTGGAAATAGTATCTATTTCAGATTTATGCATGAAAATGGAATTTGTGACTTAACTTGGATATTTAGAATATCTTTATTTATTTAAAACAGAGTGTTAGGGAATAAAACTTGGGAAAAACTCAGAAAAAAAATTTGAAGCTGCCAAAGTTTTGGCAGCTTCAAATTTAACGAATGTAGTCTAATAAGGAGAGATTAGATAAGCGGCCAAATGTTGCCTGTGAGGCTTGCAGGGCCGTTTCATGTTTAGTTAGCTCAGTAATCGCTTCAGCCATATCTAGCTCAACTAAGTTTGCTTTGGACAACTTATTATTAATGTCTAGGTCAGAATTTGCCGCTTCTATCCGTTTAGTGGTATTTAAACGCCCACCCAACACAGACTGCGTTTGCGACACCAAGTTTTTGGCATTATCTAAACCCACTGTGGCATCGGCCAAGGCTTGTTTATACTGTTCCTGGTCTAAGCTCGTATCAGTCAAAGTATTGACCAAGTCGTTTAAAGTATTTAACACATTCTGCTTCTGTGGAGTTTCCAGATCAAAGTCAATACTCGCAGGGGCACCAGTAAATGTGACTTCAAAGCCATTAATCGCAACTTTATTTCCAGAGAAAGTACCCGAGTCAATCGTTGTGCCGCCAACCTGTAAATCAAACGTCGTCGCAGATGTAAAGTTGATAGTCACAGTATTGGCGTTCGCAGGCGCTGTTGGATCCGCGTTATAGTTAGTACGATGAAAAGTATCAAACGCACCTTGCTGTTGGACGTAAACAGTGCTTGTTGCAGGGACAATCGTTGTTTGGTCTACATCCAAACGTTTACCCGCTTTTTCAAACACATCGAAGCCATTATCACTGGATTTAATACTAATTCCTTCGGCAACTTTAATGCTGTGTTGGCCCTGATCCCCCTGATACTCGTAGCTACCAGTACCACTATTATAAATATATGCCTGCTTACTATCTTGATAGCCCGCAAATATAAAGCCACCATCTTCGGATTTTGCGTTCATCAATTCAAAAATTGACTCTTTTAGTGAACTGATCTCCGCAGCAACCCCTTCTCTATCAGCATCAGATAATGCACCGTTACCAGCTTGCACTGTTAAAGTTTGTGCCTTAGCTATCGCACCTTTGATATTTTCTAAGACGCTTTCTTCCATTTCTAGGCGACTACTTAGCATGGAAGAGCTTTTCGCAAACTGCTCGTTCGATTGGATCTTGTCCGTATATAGCATTGAGCTGGCAATCGCAGAGGGGTCATCCGAGGCTGTTAATACTCTTTTTTGTGTATTAACTTGCTGCTGTGCTCTATTCACTTCCTGCTGATTGTTCAAAATGGTGTTCAAATTATTTCTGAACATTAAGTTGTTAGATAATCGCATGATTCATTACCTCGCCGCACTGAGTAGCGTATCAAATATGGTACGCGCCGCAGATATAATCTGCGCTGATGCTGAATAAGATTGCTGAAAGCGCAGTAAATTGGCCGCTTCTTCATCTAAGTTTACACCCGATATAGACTCAAACCAGGTTTCAGATTGTGTGGCTAACGCATCAAAAGCAGCACCATTGGTTTTAGCCTGGTTAGCAATCACACCGATTTCCGTAACCAAACCTGCATAAGATTCATTAAATGTTTTCAAATTATCGGCACTCGCTATTACCCCCTGACGAACAAGCTCCGTGTCCTTCAACTGACTCAGCGCTAAACCGTTTCGGTTATCATCAAAGCCATCAGTATTAACCCCAATAGTAAAGACATCACCGGTGGCTGGTTGTCCTGAAATATCAAAATCAAAGCCGTAACTATCGTAAGGTGCACCAGCTTGGTTTAGGATACCGTTACCCGGCGGCGTGATTGTCACTAAATTCGTACCGTTACCATCATTAATTTGATATTGGTTTGCCACCGCTGTTTTGGTAATTGTGATCTGCCCTTGCGTCAGTGTAATCGGTGGGCTAGAAAAATTACTCGTAGCACTGGTGTCCGTAACCACACCTGCTGAAATACTGGCTGTGCTAATATTATTTGCACTTACTTCGGTTCTAATAGGGGACGCCAAAGCTAAATGCTCTGGTCGCTCGGTTGCCATTTCAAGTGAGCCCGCGGCGATTGAATTGAGCTTAATCACATAACTATCACCCGCTGCTGGCGCTCCTGTAACTGTCATATCCAGACCAAATGATTCACCGGAGGTAATTGTACCCGAGTTAATAGCCCCTGCGGTCACGTTCGCCGTAGATGGCGTACCAATCACGTTTCCTTTACTATCTATTGCCGCTATTTCAACCGTCGTTGCCGTCAAAAAAGTTACTTGAAAGTCAGTCGCTGGAATGGAATTGCCAAGGCCTGACTCTAAAGTCGCGTTCACCACGCCTGTGCCAGTATTGTTCTGAAATGCATAGCCTTGCACAGTCGGTATATCAAAAATATCACCACCGAAATTGCCATCTAGGTCCATACCCAGTGCATTTTGCTGGTTGAACGCATCTGCTATCGAAATACCAATTTGACCCAATTGATTCTGGGCTGGCTGCAAAATTTCGTCACGAAACGCCAGCAAACCACCAATTTTTCCCTTCAATGAACCCAGATCTACATCGAGCGCAATGGCACTGCCGCCAGTGACGTCTAGCTTTAAATCTTTCACATTTGGATCTGGATCACCGTCAAGCGCAAACGCATTGAACGTACCATTTTCCATAACAAGAGACTGACCAGACCCTAAAAAGATGAGTTTTTCGCCATTTGGACCATCTAATGTTTCAATATCAACTAACCCTGACAAATCACGAATAGCTTGATCTCGTTCATTGAGTACCGACAGAGCCACTGTGTGGTCATCACTGGTGTATGTTGAGGCAACCTTATTATTTAACTCACTGATTTTTTCAATCAAGCTATTCGCTTCATCGGTATACAAACTCAGCTGCTCATTAACAACACTCTTTTGATCAAATACGATATTCGACAAACGATGCATTTGCTGCACTAAGCCTTCGGCTGAGTTCATAAATAAGGAGCGAGATACCGTAGATGATGGCTGGTTCATAGACTCTTGCAAGCTATTGAACATATTGTTAATACTTGTGCTTAGACTGTTTGATTCCTCAGCAAACAAGGTATCAATGCGCGATGATTCTGTCACGAATTGATCATAGTAAGCTTTGTTTGAAGTATCACGGTTCAGTTGTTTAACCGCAAACTCATTGATCAATCTGACGGTCTCACCACGACCGACTAGGTTGCCCACAGTCGTCGCATGTTCGGTGCGTTCGCGAATATACCCTTTGGTATTAAGGTTTGAGATGTTTCTACTGGTTGTTTGTAGTAGCTCCGTGCTTGCACGAATACCACTTGTACCAATATGCATTAAATCGAAAGACATCTTAATTTACTCCTTGACGAATAAGCGATGTCAGCATTTGCTTGAACTCGCCACGCTGTAACACACTCTTTATTTTTTGCGCATAATTTGGATCTGTGGCGTAGCCTGCCTGCTGTAACGCATCCAAGTACTGAGCTGGTTGCTTCACTTTCTTCAGAGCCTCGTCATAACGAGGGTTGTTTTGTAAAAACTCGATGTAATCATTAATACTCTCTTTCACAGAATCATATGCTCTGAAATTTGCTTGCTTCTGAACAGGCAAGCCTTGTTCAAATTCCAAAGTCAACTTTCTGGCGCTTTCGCCTTGCCATGACTTATCTGACTTGATGTTAAATAGATTAAAGCTGCTAGAGCCATCTTGTTTGGCTATCACATGCTTACCCCAACCCGTTTCAAGTGCCGCTTGGGCTATCATTACCGCAGGATTGAGACCAATTTTTTCAGCCGCTTCTTTAGCGTGATCCCACATAGCTGCAACGAACGAAGCAGGGTCATCGAAGCTATCTTGTGGTGTTTCTTGCTGTGCTTTGTCGCTCTTATCAACGGCACCTGACACCCCAATAGATGCAGCTTTACCGTTGGCGATTTTGTCACTTTGCAATTCGGCGTTAGTGCGTAATACAGACGCTGGCGTATAACCTTCGCTATTTGGCGATAGCTGTTGAACAATGAGATCGGCAAGACCAAGACTCCCTTTGCCAGCAAGCTCTATTGACAATTGTTGGTCATGCATTTCTTCAAAGAACTTCACACTACTTGAGTTGAAAGGGCTGTCTTTGTCTTCTAATACTTCGTTGGCTTTTCGCATACTCTTTAACAGCATCTGCGTAAAGATTGATTCAAACTGTTGGGCAGCCTTTTTTAGCGCTTCATTTGATGCTTTTTGATCGGAAGCACTTTTTAAAGCATCCTGACGCAGGGAGTCTAGGTTCCCCAAGTCAAAAAAGTTTTGTTTGTCTAACTGATTGGTATTCATCTGCTCAACGACACAAAGTAAAAGTTCATAGTCAAATAAATGCAAAAAGCGAGCCAAAAAAAAGCCTCGATATTTCGAGGCTAACTATTTGATTAAAAATAAAACTTTAAATGACGACTAATTGACCATTGATTGCACCTGCTTCTTTAAGTGCCTCTAAAATCGCCATTAAATCGCCAGGGGCTGCACCGACCTGATTAATTGCGCGCACCAAGTCATCAAGGCTCACACCTGGGTCAAATACAAACGCTCTAGAATCATCCGAATCAATATCAATGATGCTCTGCTGTGTGACCGCCGTCTCACCTTCAGCCAACGCTTGTGGTTGAGAAACATTTTGCTGCTCAGCAATGGTCACGGTTAACCCACCATGTGTAATCGCCGCAGGTTGTAACTTGACATTTTTACCGATCACTATGGTGCCAGTACGTGAATTGACAATAATCTTGGCGTTGGTTTCCGCCGGTTTAAACTCTAAGTTTTCCAAAGTAGATAAATAGGCTACACGCTGCGAAGGGTCACGTGGTGCGATTACTCTAACAGATGCAGCATCCATAGGTTTGGCACTATTAGGTCCCACCAATTCATTAATCGTATCAGCTAAACGCTTAGCGGTAGTAAAATCTGGGCTATTCAGATTGAAGGTAATATGATCCCCTTGTGTAAAAGGACTCTTTACTGCGCGTTCCACTGTCGCACCATTTGGCACTCTGCCAACAGTGGGGGTATTGATAACAACGCGGCTACCATCTAGTCCTTCTGCACCAAGACCACCGACTATCAGACTACCTTGTGCAATTGCATATACATTCCCATCTACGCCCTTCAAAAAGGTTTGTAATAAAGTACCACCGCGTAAACTTCCCGCACTGCCTATTGATGAAACTGTGACGTCAATTTGCTGACCCGGCTTCACAAATGGCGGTAAATCAGCGTGTACCGCAACCGCTGCAACATTTTTGATTTTTGGTTTTAAACTGGCTGGCATGGTGATACCAAAACTGCTCAACATTGCCTTAAAGCTTTGCTCTGTAAAACGGCTTTGCTCTCCCGTTCCTGGCAAACCGACAACTAAACCATAGCCAACCAATTGGTTGGATCTAACGCCTTCCACCATGCTGACATCTTTGACACGTTCAGCACTGGCTACTTGCATAAACAAACAGCTAAATAAAACGCTTATTATAAGAAACAACCTCATCGTCTTTACCTCTAAAATGGCATCAATGTGCTCATGAAGAAACGTGCTAACCAACCTGGGCTTTGCGCTTCTTGCTGTTGACCTTTGCCTGAATACTGAATTCTTGCATTGGCGATACGGTTCGACTCAACGGTATTATCAGCCTTTACATCTGCGGCTCTAACCAGACCTTCAAGACGGATAAACTCTTCACCAGTATTTAATGTGAGCCACTTCTCCCCACGGATCACTAAGTTTCCATTGGGTAGTACTCGCATCACATTTACTGAAATATTGCCGAATAAGCTGTTGGATTGGTTTGCTTGACTATCACCTTGAAATGAAGACTCTGACTCCATACCAAACTGGATGCTTTCCCTACCAATATTTACTGCTGCGCCACCGAGACCAATTATCGGATCCAGCGACATTTCTGACTCTTTATCCATCTGACTATTAGCCGCTTTAGAAGCCTGCGTTGACTCTCGAAGCACCACCGTAATGATGTCTCCGGTTCTTAACGCCTTTTTGTCTGAATACAAATCATTAGCACGGTGCTGATCAAACAAAGAGCCAGTTGCAACGATAGGCTCTGCCTCTTGCTCTGGATACATAGGTGCATAGTATGGGTCATCTCTTACCACATCACTATTTTGTGTTGATACACACCCAGAAAGTAAAGCAGTCGCTATAATGAATAAGCTAAGATCACGCATACAACCCCCTAACGCTTATAACTGTTGATTAATGTAACTAAGCATTTCGTCGACAGACTTAATTACTTTCGAGTTCATTTCGTAAACCCGTTGAGTTTCGATAAGATTTACTAACTCTTCGGTAACGTTAACATTAGAGGTTTCTAATGCGCCCTGTACTATTGTCCCTAGGCCATCAACCCCTGGGTTACCTTGTACCGGAGCCCCACTTACTGCGGTCTCCGTATAAAGGTTTTGACCCATAGGCTCTAAACCAGACGGATTAATAAAGTCGCTGATCACCAATTGGCCTATCACCACGTTTTCAGCTTGACCTGAGATGGCCACGGAAACTTCGCCATCTTGAGAAACCGTAATCGATTGTGCATCATCTGGTACGTTCATTTCTGGTTGCACTGGAAAGCCAGCTCCCGATGTCACTACACGCCCCTCTTCATCAGTCGTAAATTGACCATTACGAGAGTAAGCAGTTGTACCATCTGGTAATTGAATTTCGAAAAAGCCTGGACCTTGTATCATCCAATCTAATGAGTTTTCAGTGCTCAACAGATTACCTTGAGAAAAGTTCTTTTGGTTTGCAACTACTTTTGAACCCGCACCTAACATTAAACCAGAAGGCAGTTCGGTATCTTGCGAAGAACGCCCCCCAGGCTGATTAATGTTTTGGTAGAGCAAGTCTTCAAAAATAGCTCGGCTCTTTTTGTAACCAACCGTACTAGCATTCGCGAGGTTGTTGGAAATAACGGCGATGTCAGTTTGCTGCGCATCTAAGCCTGTTTTACTGATCCATAATGCTGGGTTCATAATATCTACCTCACTTGGTTAGACGATACGCAGTAGAGTGACATGACGTTCATCCATCTCTTCTGCGGTTTTCATTAGTTTCATTTGCATTTCGAATTGACGTTGATGATTTATCAAGTCAATCATTTCGTGCACTGGGTTTACGTTTGAACGCTCCAAAGTTCCACTCATAACTCGCGCTGTCGGCGAAATATCACAAAAGCCACACAGGCCATTTACCAGAGCATCTTCTTTTGGGCGAAATAAACCATCATTACCTTTTTCAAGTTGACTATTATCTGCATCAATTATTTTTAGCCGATCGACAACTTCCATAAAATTAGCGGGCGCACCTTGTGGCCTTACCTGTACTGAGCCGTCATCACTAAAAATGACTTTATCAACTGGAATTGGCAAAATAATTGGACCACCTTCGCCAATAACTTGACGGCCATGACTGGTGATTAGCGCACCATCTGCGCGGATGTTGAGGCTACCAACTTTGGTATACGCTTCGTTACCCGCTTCATCCATCACGCTGATCCAAGACTCTTGAGTTACAGATATGTCTAGGTCTCGCGAAGTTTCAACAATAGGCCCAGACGTTAAGTTTGTGCCAGGCCTCTCTTGCATAGCAAAAACACGAGTAGGCAGCCCTTCGCCAAACGCTTGCATCGAGCGAGCTTGAGCAAAGTCGGCTTTAAAACCTACTGTGTTTGCATTAGCAAGGTTGTTTGCTTTGATTGCCACACCACGCAAGTTCTGTTTAGCACCTGACATAGCGATATAAAGCATTTTATCCATATCACTAATCCTATTGTTAAATTCATCTAACTAGATAAAGCAATAATAGTGCCAACAAATATCTGACATTTTTTAGTGAGGTTTTTCAGCGACAAAAAAGGCCGCACTGTGGCGACCTTTTTAACTGGTTTGATATTATCGGATCTGCAAGATGTTTTGCTGAAGTGTTGAGTTAACTTCTAAGGCACGTGAGTTAGCCTGGAAGTTACGCTGTGCGCTGATTAAGTCAACCAGCTCATTCGTTAGATTCACGTTAGATTGTTCTAAAGATGATGAGCTGATGCTTCCTAGTGTGCCTGATGCTGGTTCACCCGCGATTGGCTCACCTGACGTTAAACTTTTCTTCCAAGCTGTGTTACCCACTGGAGATAAGCCTTGTGAGTTTGAAAAGCGTACCATGGCCACTTGACCGAGGTACGTTGAATCACCATTGCTGTATGCAGCAATAATTTTACCGTCAGCCCCGATATCAATACTCGACAAACGGCCTACTGTCGCACCATCTTGCTCAAGTACTTTCACTTCGAAACGGCTAGCGTACTGAGTCGGTAATTTGTTAGTGGTGTTAGCCTCGTCACGCCAGTTCATTGTAACATCATTAGGGAATGTCGCACCGTTTGATAGCATACCTGTAAGGTTACCACCCGTTAAAGTTAGCGGGTTGAAAGTAGTCCCAGTATTGGCAGCACCATCTGTTGTAGAGGGTAAACCACTGGCATCAAAACCAAATGTTGCGATTGGCGTACCAGTACCTGCGGTACCGGTATTATCAAACTGAGTACCGTCTAGCGTACCAAACACCTCCCAAGTATTAGCGGCAGACTTTCTGAAGAATAGCTGCATAACATGCGGCTCACCCAAAGAATCGTATACTGTTGCCGAAGTAGATGAGTTAAATGACGCAGATTCTGTTGGGTCAAACGGAATCGTCGGTACTGACTCTCGCGAATCAACATTAAAAGATGAGTAAATCGTTGACGTTGCACGTGGGGAGCCCGAAGCATCTGGAATTTGTAATGCTGTTGAGGTACTCAAACTCACGGATGTCGTGTCACCGGTTGACGGGTCGACAGGGAAACCTTGTAAGAAATTGCCTTGCGCATCCACAATAAAGTTATCACGATTTAGCTTGAACGCACCGGCACGTGTGTAAGTATAATCTTGAGAACCAAACTCCTCACTCATTGCAAAATAGCCTTCACCCGTGATGGCCAAATCCAGTGAATTATTAGTGAACTTCAATGAGCCTTGGTGAAATTGTTGGGCAACCATCGTAGTTTGTGCACCATCACCAGCTTTTGTCTTAGCAGAACTGAATACTGAAGCAGCATATACATCTGCAAACTCAGCACGTGATTCTTTAAAACCTGTGGTGTTAACGTTCGCAATGTTATTTGCGGTCACATCTAAATCTTTCTGCGCGGCCGCTAAGCCTGTTAATGCAATATTGAAACTCATACTCTCACCTCTTGTACTGTAAGGTTAATTCTGTGACTAACGATAGTTATGCGATTTCTGCGACATCAGTGAGTTTCACCGCGCCAGAAGCTGTGTTAATTATGATGCCATTCGCACCATTCACATTTACGCTATCTATATTCTTGAATGTTGCCATGGGCAGACTAGTAAATTGACCGTTCGCTCTGCCCTCAGCTTTAACTGTGTACTCACCATCTGGCATCATGGTGCCATCTTGGTTTTTACCATCCCACTCAAACCTTAATGCACCAGCGGTACGACTCCCCATATTCATGGTTCTGATCAGTTGGTTTTTCTCGTCGTAGATGCTAATCGTCAGGTCTTCAACTGGTTCGGTAGTAATAACGGATCCCTTAGCGAGTTGGTCTGCGCCTATGTTGATCGTATCTGATTCGAGTAATGCTTTTTTGCCTACTAGCGTCGATGCCTGCAATGCTGAATTAGAAGTCATTGAGGCTGATAGCATTTCAAATTTACTGTTAAGATTTGAAATACCTTCCGCCATGGTAAAGTTCGTCATTTGTGCGATCATCTGATCATTGTCCGCAGGCTTACTAGGATCTTGATATGACAATTGCTGCGTCAACAATGAAAAGAAGTCTTCCTGCGTTAACGTGTCATTTTTTTCTTCAGGTCTGTTTTTCTCAGACCAACGAAGCGAATCCAAATAAGAGGACGATGCGGCATTAATATCATTACTCATCAGCTATACTCCCGTTAACGCTGACCAAGTAGTAAAGTTTTGCTAAGCATTTGTTTAGCGGCGTCTGCTACTTGTACATTTGTCTGGTACGAGCGTGATGCGGAAATCATATTGGTCATTTCTTCCACAACATTCACATTCGGTTTATAGATATAACCATCCTTATCTGCACTTGGGTGATTGGGGTTATATTCCACTTGCAGTGGCTTATTACTTTCCACAATGCCCAATACCTTTACGCCAACCGATGCACCTAACTTAGTGGGATCTTGCACCGATGACGCTTTCGTTAACTCAGCCGCAAAAACAGGGTGTCTCGCACGATATACTTTATCTTGGCTCGAACTAATACTGTTTGCGTTTGAGATATTACTGGCAGTTGTATTGAGGCGAATATTCTGAGCACTCATACCTGAACCTGCTATATCAAATACGTTATATAAACTCATAATAATTACCCTTGACCACCGAGGGCTTTATTTAGCCCTTTAAACTTACCAGAAAGAAACTGCAAACTTGCTTGGTACTCTAACGAGTTTTGTACATACAAGTTCCGTTCCACTTGTACATCAACCGAGTTACCATCACCTGTATCTGCTTGATTTGGATTACGAAATAATTCAACACCACCAGTCATTTTAGTTCCCCCATTGAGATGACTATCATCGGTACGAACCATTGTATTGCCGCGCTGCTGGCTCGATTTTGCCGCTTTAAATGCCTGTGCAAAATCAATATCTTTGGCTTTATAGCCTGGGGTGTCGGCATTGGCGATATTACTTGCTAAAATTTCCGCACGCTGAGAACGGATAAGCAAAGCATGCGGGTGTACGCCCAGCGCCTTATCAAAACTAATTGCCATAACACAACTCCAAAAATTTGACTCTTAGGAGTTAAAGCAAAAGGTGGGCCAGAAGTGAAAACGGCGGGATCACCGCCGTATATTATTGTTTTTTCTGATAAATAATACCTGGATTACATCGAATCATATCAAATGAGTCGCTTAATCCAGCCATTGATTCGGAAGCGCCAAGAAATAAATAACCTTTAGGGTTTAAAGCTTGGGCAAACTGAGAAATGATTTTAGCCTTTACTTGAGGAGAAAAATAAATCAGTACATTTCGACAAAATATAACGTCGAATTTCCCCATCAATGCGTATGAGTCAAGCAAATTAAGATGTCTAAAACTTACCATCTTACGTATAGGGTCAACAACCTGAGCCATACCATTGCCGCTATCTTTAAAAAACTTCTTTCTGCGTTCAGCCGATAGACCCCTTGCAAGAGCAAGTGCGTCATACTCCGCGTTCTTACACATATCTAGCATGGTATTGGAAATATCAGTGCCTATTATCTGAACACCCATTTTCAACGAACCTGGACTTTTGCTTTGGTACTCGCTCGCAGACATGGCAATGGAGTATGGTTCTTGTCCTGAGGAGCTTGCTGCGGACCAGATCTTAACGGGTCTTCTTAAATCACTAAACTCTGGAAAGATTTTGGTTTTTAACAGTTCAAATGGATAGGTATCACGAAACCATAAGGTTTCATTCGTGGTCATTGCATCAACCACTGCGGCACGTAATTGCCGCTCATGTGGACTTAGAGTCTTACCAACCAATGCAGATAATGTATCAACACCAAACCGTGCCATCAGTGGTGCCAAACGACTTTTCACCAAATACAGTTTGTTATCGCCCAGTACGATGCCACACTGCTGCTCTAGAAAAGTTCTGAATTGATCGTATTCGTTTTGTTGAAGGTGCTTATTTTCCAAAGTATTACCGCCATTCATTAGTCACAGTGAACCCACTTTTTAACGGCTGCTGCCAATTCATCCGGGTTAAACTTTGCGATAAAATCATCGGCACCGACCTTTTCGATCATGGCCTGATTAAATACCCCACTCAAGGAAGTATGTAAGATAACATGTAAGGGTGCCAATTTTGGGTCTGCTTTTATTTCTGCAGTTAAGGTATAGCCATCCATTTCAGGCATTTCCACATCTGAAATAAGCAAACCTACCCGCTCGGTAATATTATTCTGGCAATCTACTTCAGCGATTTCTCTGAGTCTCAGCAAGGCTTCTTTACCATTTTTGGCAAGCTCTGTTTGAACACCTAATGGCTCAAGCGCACGCTTTACCTGATTTCGAGCTACAGCAGAGTCATCGGCAATAAAAACGATTCGCTCTCCCAAGTCTTTTTGCATCTCACCATCTGACACAATGTCTTGGCTCACTTCGGTATTCACTGGGCATATCTCATTGAGAATCTTTTCAACGTCCAATATTTCTACTAGTTCATTTTCGATTTCAGTGACAGCGGTAAGATATGAGTAACGGCCAGCTCCAGATGGTGGAGGCATGATCTTTTCCCAATTCATATTGACGATACGCTCTACAGCGCCAACCAAAAAGCCCTGAACGGACCTATTATACTCAGCAATAATGATAAAGCAGTTGTAGATGTCTTCGATAGGTGGGCCACCTACAGCCAATGACATATCAATCACCGAGATGGTCTGCCCCCTGATATGCGCAACGCCTCTAACAAAGGGATTTGACTTAGGCATATTCGTCAATGGCGGGCATTGAAGCACCTCGCGTACTTTAAATACGTTGATGCCAAAACGTTGTCGACCCTTAAGCCTGAAAAGCAACAACTCTAGGCGGTTTTGCCCAACCAACTGGGTGCGTTGGTTTACTGAGTCTAAAATACCTGCCATCTCAATCTCCTACCTATAACATTGCTTAACGGAACGATACTTGCAGACGCTAATAAAGGAACGATAACTCTTGAAGAGGTGCCACAATTAACGCAAAATCTTTATACCCTTTTTCACATGATAAGCATAGTCGAAACATCATGAGTTTGTTAAAAAAAACCAAAACCTTCGGGTTTTTTTCCACAATGGTATATATTCTACTCAGTTGTGAAGTTTATGCTCAAAATTACAACAATCAAGCGCTTGAAGAAGTTGCTAGGACCTATATTGAAGACCTAACTTCAATAAAGCCTGACAGTAAACTTCAGATTAGTGCCATTCCTTTGGATGCAAGACTTCCAACCCGTTACTGCGAGCAGCCAATTGATATATCAACAAATGCGTCGCCACCTTTTAATCGGCAGGTAACTGTACAACTTAAATGTGACGATTTATCTGGCTGGACACAGTATGTCCACATACGCGTTGAAGAACTATATCCAGTCATTGTGAGTAATACTGTTATTTCCAAAGGTGAGCTGTTGAGCGAAGAGCATCTAAAACTGGAATATCGAGCCAAGCATTTTGTTCGACCTTCGTATATTGACGATAAAAATTTATTGATTGGAAGTCGAAGCAAGCGAACATTGAGAGAAGGAATGCCCATCGGCATGCACCAAATTTGTATGGTGTGTAAAGGTGATATTGTCAATATTTATGCCAAAACAGCGACCTTGACCATAAAAACCACAGGGATCGCTATGCAAGACGGCAATATTGGTGAGCAAATTCAGGTTAAAAATCAAAAGTCTGGAAAAATACTCTCAGCGAGGGTAAAAGATGTTGATTCTGTTGAGGTCAATATCTAAAATTTTTGCTAAAGTTATACAAGTAGCAGCCGATATTCTAAACAAGAAAGTAATTTTTGGGTCACCATCATGGTAAATAACGTAAAAGGTCAAACGCAATCTAACAGCGTGCTTAACAATATTAAGCAACAAAAAGCTGAGTTGCAAAAAAATGAAGCAAATGCGAGTAGCAGTGCGCCAACTAAGGCACCTGAAAAAGCCGCATCTGATTCAGTAAGCCTAACACCTCAAGCTAGGCAGTTAAAAAACCTGCAAGACAAAGCGCAAGATGCGCCAGCATTTGACAGTGAAAAAGTGGCTGAGCTTAAAAAAGCTATCAGCGAGGGCAAGTATCAAATAGACGCTCAAAAGCTGGCTAAGAATATTGCCGCATTCGAGTTTGACATGTATGGATGATCAACTCTCACTTTGTATACACAAGCTTGAAAAGCAGCTCACTCATCTAACTACTCTGACCCAGTTGTTAGACAGTGAGCTGAATACTTTGGCAGCCAAAAAAGGCGATGGCCTGAAAGAACTCGCCAAAGAGAAGCTGCTGCTACTTAATACTATTCAGAAATTAGACAAAGAATTGTCCGGCTTTGACAGTAGCTTGTTTCAACAGCAAGAAGCCAAAGACGTTACAACGAAAATTGAAGCTTTACTACAAGAATGCAAACACAAAAATGAAGTGAACGCTCATGCGGCTCATTTGGCGCATCTAAGTGTTAGAGAGTTAAAAGATATTTTGATAGGTGTGCCTTCTTCAGTCACATACAGCCAAGATGGCGCAGTGGTTTCACGCAATGACGAGCTGGTTAAAAACCTAAAGGCTTAATATTTTAGGCTCTGCAGTCAATACAGAGCCTCAGATCATATCAGTAATATGTCACTCTTTTTATCTTTCTTGGCTTCACCTGCGTAATATACAAATCATGAACTCGCTTCATGTCGAGTTCAAGCTCTGTTACATAAGTATCACCAGCAGAGTAACTCTTTACCACCTTCGCACCTCTAATCACTCCGTTAACTTGACTTTGTAATCCATCATTTTGTGCGACTGCACCTTTTACCGTCATGGTCGATGAGATATTCTGTCCATAAACCTGCTCTGTCAGTTCGCGGTACGCTTCTAGTTTTGAAACCTTAACCGCCATGAGCATTTTTTGTGTGTCATTTTTTCCAGGCTGGGTGCTCAAAGGGGCATAGCCAATAGCTTTCAACACAGGATAATGATCCGGTTCAATGTACTCATACTCAATGTGCTTGTCGAAAACACTACTGCAACTGGTTAGAATAAATAGTAAACCTACGGTTATTACAAAATTAGCTAGATTTATCGCTCTACTGATGTTCATCTTTGCTCACCTCATCAAAATAATGAAATTCACAATGCACAATCCTTGCCAAAAATTATGGTACATGAATTGCTTTAGATAACTATCAATCTTTCGAGGTTCAATATTATGATGAAGGCAATCACTTTATTCGCGCTATGTGCGATGAGCTTGGGTGTCAAAGCTGAGTGGTACGAGGTTGTTGGCTACGCAAGCACCCAAGGGCGCGATGTGTCTCAAGCGCGTCAAGCAGCGGTAAAAGATGCTATTACACAAGCACTTATATTCTCTGGAGCCACTGTTACTAGTGTACAAAGCGTAGCAGACGGCGTACTAAGTCAAGACGATTTGAAAGTGAAATCACACGGAGAGATTCAACAGATTAACCTAGTCAGCGAAAGTAAAGAACAGGACCAATACACCGTCACCTTACATCTAGATATTTATGCTACAAAAGGAAAATGCTTAGCACAGCAGTTTAATAAGCAAATCGCGATTACACAAAGTCAGCTAACTCAGCCTCATCAAGCTAGATTAGGTCAAATATTTGACATATCGAAATCCGCATCACAACGGTTGTTCAATACTTTGAACGAACGCACTAGTGCGGTAAAGCCTATCCCCTACCTGAACTCAGCTATTAATGTACGAGAGTACTTTTCGCAGCAGTTTGACTACAATCATATGCTCGTCGAAACCATCGCAATGAATAGCAACAGCCAGTATGTATTATTGAGTCAGATCACCGATGTAGCGGGCCTGGATAAACTTAATAACGATTATGCATTCTGGCAAGACGACGAATACCTCAGAAGCTTTAAGATTGATTTCGCGCTTTATGATGCCATGACCTTTGAAAAAGTATGGTTTCAACACTATACAACTCAGGGGATTTGGCCATTCGAAAAAACGGAGTTGATAGATGTCTATAGTGAAAAGTTTTGGCGCTCCCACTATGGACAGCGCATTCAGGAAGTCTTTAATAAAGTGAGCCAAGATCTGAATACCGCGGTGTCATGTATTCCCACTAAAGGCAAAATTCTTTATTTAGATAATGATCAGGTTGTTATTAACTTAGGGAAAGATCATGGGCTGGAACCCGGTAGAGTGCTATCCATAATGCACCGTAGCGACATAATGATGGGAAATGGCACCATTATTAATTCCACAACAAAAACGATAGACCAACTCAAAGTAGTCAATGTGAACATGCAAAATGCAACGGCGGTAAACTTAAACACCCGTCCACTGAGTAATGTCCAACTCAATGATATTGTCCAAGTGCAAGTTAAAAGCGAAGAGAGCTTTACTCTGGATAATTAGACACATTAACTGGATGTGGCGCAGTTTCGCGCCACTAGCTCAATCATTAAAGTTTTAAGCTCGATATGCAACACAGCTATAACACCCAGCACTTGCATTGTGAATCTGAACGTAGTCAATTTCTGGATTAGCGAATATCTGATGTATAGCCTCCTTTAACCGCTCCCCTTTTACGATCTCGGCTGCCATCATGTCATGGTCAGGGCTATACCCTCGCAGTGCTAGCAAACGTAGCTTTAATACTTCGGGAATTTCATTTACCGATAAGTTACTTGCTTTTGCTCGTTCTCTGACAAAGATAGGGCCAGAAGAACGATAGGGAGAAGTACAATCATGATGCACAAAGTGTATAAGCATAACTCGCTCCCCTATTTGCGCTTCGACCAAAGAAACACGACATGGGAAGCCTGGTTTAGAATCTACAGAAACCCACTTAGCACCAACCGCGGCTAGTGCGTGCTCATCTAGGGACATCAATGGTGTAAATAGCTCTAGATCTAGTGCTTTAATAATAAAGTCTGTGTTCATATACCCATCCTGATAGAAAAAGATAAGTATAAAATCTATGATTACATTGAGCTTGCCATATATGGAACTGGCGTTATGTATAAAGTGATATGAGATGAGGAACAAAAGAACTGGCGGCCCCTACAGGAATCGAACCTGTAACTATCCCTTAGGAGGGGACTGTTATATCCATTTAACTAAGGGGCCAGAATGCTTAAAAGTATAGCCTCTTGGCCCAATAAATTTCAACAATTTTTTATAAAAGTCAGCTACTTAATAAAAAATCAATGCACACTAGATAACACAATATCAGCACTTTGCAGCACATAGTTAGGCACTAGTTTAGTGCTGGTAGCAATCACTTGCTTCGAGTCTATATCAATCACACGTGCATTCACCTCCACTCCCGTACTGCGATATATCATGGTGCCGGACAGTACATGACTAGCAATACGTTTATTCGCCAGCGCTCTAACTTCTCTGGAAAAGGAGAAATCGCCACTGGAGGTGACAGAAACAGAATTGGCAGTTTTAAAGTCTACGACCCCATAACCAAACTTCTGTAACTGATGGATAAAAGTTTCAGCCAGCTGATTTCCCAACTGGTTTGTTGTGCGCAAATTATTATCAAAATCCACAAATGACGTCACTGCAATATTAATATCCTGCTCAGAATTCATAGTATCTACTAAGTCGAGAGCCATTTGTTCAACATAATTAGCCAAACGTAAATGATGCTGTGATGGGTTAAAGCGGCGTGTATTTTGTAGTGCAGAGAACTCGTCTATCTGCACATCTTCATCCTGTGTTGATTGTTGCTTAGCTTGACCTTTAACAGAGTGGTTTGGCGCAGTATGCTCATCTTCTATATATATCTTAGTTGGGATCAAAAGTTGACAGCCGCTAAGCGTTAGCAATAGTGCAGTCGCTAGGTAAATTTGCTGTTTCATGCTACACCTCAGTTACTGGCTTTCTTTAGTAAAATACCATCTGTTCTATAGCTATTACCCAGCGCATCTACAACAGATTGTGGGATAAAGCCTTGTGCAGAACCAACCACAGCTTTACTGTTAATTCCCACGATACGAGCATTAACCAACACACCACCTTGATGATTTACTAAGGTGCCAGCAAGTACATACTGAAAGTTCTGTGTTTCATTGAGCTCCAAATAATCTCGACTAAACACAAAATCACCATCTGGCGTAACTCGCATATAATCGGTCGTTTTAAAGTCAACCACAGCAACACCAAACTTATGCAGCTCGTGCATAAAACTTTCTGATAACTGGTTTCCAAGCAGTGTTGCTTGGTCATAATTATCATCTAAGTAAACAAAACTGGAGACTGCCAGCGGCGTTTTTGCATTAACATACTGCAAGTTCTCAACCATATCTTGCATTATTCCACGCACATAGTGGTTAATATTTTTACGACTCATATTAGCCATTTGGCTAGCAGTGTTAGGTATTGCATTGCGAGACTGAAAGGCTTCTTTTGATGTGCTAGGAGCCTTCACACTGCGCTGCCCACTTTCGTCAGTCACTTGCTGTGTTGGTGTGTCCCAACTGCTCATCATGTTCGCACAGCCAACACTTAAGGGTAGTAGCAAAATATACAAAAAATTCTTCATCGCATGTTCCTCATCAATATTCACTGCGATAGATCAAACCATCGCGCTGCTGTACTTTTTCATCGGACCACATCACATTGATGGGGATCTCTGTTGTTGCCGCAGAGACAATTCGGCCACTTTGCATGTCTATGAGTCTGGCATTTACGATATATGCATGCTGTTGCTGGGTTAGTGTACCTGCAACAACGAAGTCAATGTTCTGACGTTCACGTAGATTATCTATATTTCGACTGATCATACTATCGGCATTTGCCAGCAGAGTAAGTTGATTTTCTAAACGGTGTTCTACCGTGTGATAGCCCAACTGAGTAAACTGTGTGAGCAAGCTTTCTTGAATCTGCTGGCTCAAACCAGAAGCTTGTTGACTAGCTAGTTTTTCCCCTAAACCGTCGGCCCTGAAAAAGCTCATCACAGCGATTCTCGCATTACGTTTACGCACACCTGATATGTTGCTTAGTTGCACACTTAAATCACCAATATACTGGTGAACAGTATAGCCAGCCATCTTCTTTTCTGGTGTTACATACAACGGATGTTGTTTTTTGACGTCATTGGGACTTTGACACCCAATCAAGCCAACACATAGCGCAAGTAGTAAAAACCGCATGATTGTTTAACCTAAGTAAATAACTATGATTGTTCGATGCAAAAAGCATACCTAAACGAGTCAATCAAGCATCCTGCAACGTAAAAACCTTATTTCTATTTCCTAAGCGTTACGTTTACTGACCTAACGTTTATATCGGCTGCTTCTGCGATAGATTTAGTATGGCAATACTTTGCCGCTACAAACGAGTCTATAAACAAAAAAGGTGCCACATTAGGCACCTTTTTTGTTAACGTTACTGACTGCTTTAAAGAATGCTTTTTATATGAGCTTTCAGTTCTTTACTGAACTCACTACGTCTCAATGCATATTCAACATTTGCCTGTAAATAGCCAAGTTTGCTGCCACAATCATGGCTTTTACCTTTCATCGCATATGCTTGTACCTTTTCCTTTTCCATCAACATCGCAATAGCGTCCGTCAATTGAATTTCACCACCAGCACCCAGTGGCGTCTTTGCCAGTAAAGGCCAAATATTTTTACTTAGCACATATCGGCCTACAACAGCCAAATTCGAAGGAGCCTCGTCAACATGCGGTTTCTCAACCAAGCTATTTAAATCTGCACTTTCACCCGCTTTGAGCTTATTATCACCGATATCTGCAATACCGAATTTATCGACGTCTTTATGCGCCACAGGCTCCACCATAATTTGGCTTTGCCCATTTTCGTGAAAACGCTTGATCATTTGCGCTAAGTTGTCTTTAGACAAATCACTCGCCGCTTCATCAATTAATACATCAGGTAACATAACTACAAATGGCGCATCACCAATTATTGGAGCAGCACAGTTGATAGCATGACCAAGCCCTTTAGCTTCGCCTTGACGTACATGAATAATCGTTACGTCTGCAGGACAAATTGACTGAACTTCTTCAAGCAACTGACGCTTTACACGTTTCTCTAACATCGCTTCAAGTTCAAAGCTGGTGTCAAAGTGGTTTTCAATTGAGTTTTTACTCGAATGCGTAACCAAAACAATTTCTTTGACACCAGCCATCACCGCTTCATTAACAACATATTGAATAAGCGGCTTATCTACAATGGGTAGCATTTCTTTTGGAATAGCTTTGGTTGCAGGTAGCATTCTAGTGCCTAAGCCAGCAACTGGAATAACAACTTTCATTAAATCTCCTAAATAGCAACTGGTGCTTTAATATGGGGATGAGCTTGATACCCTTCAAGCTCAAAGTCTTCATAGGTAAACGAAAATATATCTTTTACCTCTGGGTTAATCTTCATCGTAGGCTTTGCATATGGCGTCCGTGAGAGTTGCTCATCAACCTGTTCTAGGTGATTCAAATACAAGTGAGCATCACCAAACGTGTGGATAAAATCTCCGGGTTGCAAACCACACACTTGTGCAACCATCATAGTCAGCAGAGCATAGCTGGCGATATTAAATGGCACGCCCAAGAAAATATCACCACTTCTTTGATAAAGTTGACATGACAGCTTGCCATCCAACACATAAAATTGAAATAACGTGTGGCAAGGAGGTAATGCTTGCTTACCCATTGCGGCGTTTTCTTTTGGAGAATACTGTGTATCTGGCAATAACGCCGGATTCCAAGCACTCACAATCAGTCTGCGAGAATCTGGGTTGGTTTTAATTTGCTGGATCAGCTCTTTTATTTGGTCAACCACTTGACCATCTTCGCCCGTCCATGAACGCCACTGCTTGCCATAAACAGGACCCAATTCACCTTCATCAGTGGCCCATTCATCCCAAATTTTCACACCATTGTCTTGCAGATACGCGATGTTCGTCTCACCTTTCAAGAACCACAATAGTTCGTGGATGATAGAGCGAAGGTGGCACTTTTTGGTCGTCACAAGAGGAAAACCCTCTTGCAGATTAAAGCGCATTTGATAGCCAAAAACACTGATGGTTCCAGTGCCAGTTCTGTCTTGTTTTACAGTGCCATGTTCTTTGACATAGCGCATTAACTCTAAATATTGTTTCATAGCAACGGTCTTAATTACTTCTCAGTGTGACTCAATGAGGGCTGTGCTTTATACGCCCATGCAATCAATGCGGCGCCAGCAAGCACCATAGGCAAAGACAATATCTGCCCTTGTGAAATCATCCCTGCATATAATCCAATGTGCGCGTCTGGTTCTCTGAAGTACTCGATACCAAAACGAAACACACCATAGCCAAATAAAAACAGTCCAGCAATACTTCCAGCTGGTCTTGGCTTCTTCGCGAACCAAATTAGCATTATAAATAACACTAATCCCTCAAAAAATGCTTCATACAACTGTGAGGGGTGTCTTGGTAAAGGACCACCTGTTGGGAATACAAATGCCCATGGTACATCCGTCGTACGTCCCCAAAGTTCGCCATTGATAAAGTTGCCAATTCGCCCTGCCATTAGACCAACAGGAACAAGCGGGACCACAAAGTCCCCTACTGACAAAATTGATTTTTTTGTACGCCAAGCAAATACAACAATGGCAGTTATAACGCCAAGTGCCCCACCGTGAAACGACATTCCACCTTGATCAATCCTCAGAAGGTAGATTGGGTTTTCAATAAAATATGAAAACTGATAAAACAGCACGTAACCTATACGCCCACCTAAAATGACCCCGAGCATACTATAAAACAACAAATCGCTGACTTGTTCTTTGCTCCACCCAGAGTTTGGCTTTTCGGCCTGTTTATTTGCCATCCACATTGCAAACAAAAAACCAATTAAATACATCACACCGTACCAACGTACGCTGAGCGGACCTATCGAAAAAATAATTGGGTCTATTTGTGGAAATTGCAAAGCCATCGCGTTTCCTTAACTAATGATCATATTAATAGCAATTACTAGTAGCAATGCTGCGAAAATTTTCTTTATGGTCGACACAGGTAAAAACTGAGTTGACTTTGCTCCCAAAGGTGCCATAAACCACGAAGTGAGCACTATACCAAACAAAGCTGGCAAATAGATGAACCCAGCAAAACCTTGTGAAAAAGTATAATGGGCACTCCCTGCGGTAATATAACCCAGTGAACCGAACAAGGCGATAACAATGCCACAAGCTGAAGCACAACCGATAGCTTTTCTCATATCCATGGAAAAAAAGCTCAGTAAAGGCACGATTAAAGCTCCCCCTCCAATGCCTATCATCGCTGACAATCCGCCCATAACAGAGGTTAAGGCTCCCAGCACGGGGCCACTTGGTAGGGCGCGCTGTGTAACACTTTTCTTTGAGCTACTGTATAGCATTTTGATGGCGATCAATACCACGCTCACGGCAAAAATACTTCTGATCACAGGCTCTGGTAGCAACGCTGCTAAAAAGCCGCTAATTAAAGCACCAAATGCAACGCCTCCCATCACATATGGCGCGATATGCCACGGCACATTTTTGTTACGATGGTGCGCCAACGCTGAGGAAGTTGACGTAAAAAGAATTGAGGCCAGTGAAGTAGCAATTGCCACCAAGACAATTTGAGACTCGGGTACAATATTAAAATAACGCAAAATACCAGACAAAACCGGTACAATGACTAAACCACCACCTATGCCGAGCAACCCAGCGAGGAAACCAACAAAACTCCCAAGCAATGCGCAGCTGACTACCAGCAAAATGGCTTCGCTCATATACTTATATCTCTCATTTATTTGAGCGCGCTATGGTAACGCATTATCCGTTACAGTGCACCCTTGCACGGTTTTCTATTTGGACTGATAAAATAGTTCGCTGAAATTATGCTCAATCATAAAATTGCGCAATAGACGGTGGACTTGTTTAGCTGAAGATTGCGCTAAACATTCCTGCAGAAGTGATTCCATACTGCTGACATGCAATCGACGTAGCACCCACTTAACTTTACTCAAAGAAGAAATATTCATACTCAATCGTCTGTAACCCATAGCAACCAACAAAATTGCCCCTTCAGGTTCACCACCCAGTTCACCACACAAACTAAAGGGCAGTTCAAACTCCTGACAGCTTTTGGCAATACTATTTAAAACGCGTAAAACGCTTGGATGATAAGGGTCGAACAAATCAGCTACCTGTGCATTGTTTCTGTCTACCGCTAACAAGTATTGAGTAAGGTCATTACTGCCCACTGAGCAAAAATCAACTTTTTTGGACCATTCAGGCAGTAAAAATACACTGGACGGTACTTCCAACATCACACCTATTTCTGGCTTGTCAATCAATAAGAATTGATCAGCCCACTCTTCTTGTAGCTCAAAGTACGCCTGCTCAAGCAAGGCAAGTGTTTCATCGACTTCTTCGGTATGGCTCACCATAGGCAACATAATGCGTAAGTTACCCAGACCGGTATTAGCCTTAATCATGGCCTTTAATTGGTCTAGAAATAGTTCTGGGTGGTCCAGTGAAACGCGTATTCCACGCCAACCAAGAAACGGATTTTCTTCTTTAATATCAAAGTAATCTAGTACCTTATCGCCGCCGATGTCTAGCGTACGCATTACCACAGGTTCGGGGTGATACCGAGTCAACACCTCTCGATACCAGACTTCCTGCTCACTTTGTGATGGAAACCGACCCTTTTGCATAAACCAAGCTTCAGTGCGATAAAGCCCTACCCCATCACAGTATTTTGCTGTCAATGATTCGGTACTTAAGTCTAAACCTGCATTGAGCAGTAAACTAATACGCTCACCATCGAGAGTCACTGGAGGCAAGGCATGTTCAGCTTCAAACTTGTCATGCAATAAACTTTCTTGATGACGCATCTGCTCGTATTCATGGCGCAACGCTTGAGAGGGTGAAATATAAACTCGCCCTGCATAAGCATCCAAAATCATTTCCTTACCCTCTAACTGGAGTAACGGTATGTCCTCTATGCCCCAAATTGCAGGGATCCCCATCGCTCTGGTCAAAATAGAGGCATGAGAGTTAGCTGCACCATGTACGCTCACCACTCCCTTTAACTTTTCTTTGGGCACCTCAGCAAGCATACTCGGTGTGAGTGTATGAGTGACCAAGATAGTATTATCTGGGTAGGATTTAACCGCATGTTCTGTACTAACCAGATGGTGAAGCACACGCAAACCGATGTCTTTGACATCTACCGCACGCTCTTTAATGTAAGGGTCTTTCATCTCATTAAACTGATGTACCAAACTCTCAATAACATGCTTGAGCGCACTCTTGGCATTCCAGCCTAAATTTAGCTGCGCATCTACCTGCTGTCCCAGACTCTGAGCATCTAACAACTGCTGATAAACTTCAAAAACCGCCAACGCTTCTTTTGGAATACTGTCACTGAGCGTGTTGGCTAGAATATGAAACTCTTGACGTGTCGCGGCAACAGCCTGCAAAAATAGCTGTCTCTGCTGCTCCGTATGCTCAGCCTTTTGCGGTTCAATACTATCAAAGTCTAACTTTGGCAGAACCACATAACCTTCACCAATCGCAATACCAGGCGCACTCGAAACCCCCTTAAGTACTGAGGTTTGGTGGGCAGTTGCTTCTTGCGCGAATATCGTTTGTATCTCAGCATGTGCCAACTGAGATGCCAACTGAGCTGACAAAGTAATTAAAAATGATTCTTCATCATGACTAAAAACACGCGCCATTTTCTGCTGAACCACAATAACCCCAAGTACTTTGCGCTGATGCACAACGGGCACAGATAAAAAGGCGTTATACCCTTCTTCATTTACTTCTGGAGATAATTTAAACCGCGGGTGAGATTGGGCGTGGGCTATGTTTATTGGTTCTTCACGTTGGGCAACTAAGCCAACTAATCCTTCTGTAAAACCGATACGAAATTGACCGATGGCTTGTGGATTCAAACCATCGCTGGCCATTAAAACAAAGTTATCTTGTGTGTAATCAGCGAAATAAATTGAGCAACATTCTGTGTTCATGGCCTCTTTGACCAAGGTAACAAATTGCGTCAGCGCATCCTCTAAATTGGCTTGCTGTGAAACCGACTCCACTATCGACCGCAACGTTGCTAACACTGTTCACTCCTTTATCGGCGTTGTCGCCAATTGGTATCTCGGCCTTGCTGTTCTTTTTTATTGAATGGCATCGCAAATGGCGCAAATTCTTTCATCACTCGCCGATACACATCTCTTTTAAAAGAAACAACTTGCCTAACTGGATACCAATAACTTACCCAGCGCCAATCATCAAACTCAGGGTGATGCGTATGTAGCAAATCTACATCTTCATCTTTACACCTAAGTTTAAGTAAAAACCATTTTTGCTTCTGGCCAATACAAACCGGACTTGAATCTCTGCGGATCAAACGTTTTGGTAGTTTGTAACGTAACCAGTGTTTTGAACTAGCTACTATCTCCACATCCTCAGGTTTTAAGCCAACTTCCTCATGCAGTTCACGATACATGGTTTGTTCTGGGGTCTCCCCCTCATCCACACCACCTTGGGGAAACTGCCACGAATGTTGACCAAAACGCCGAGCCCAAAATACTTGCCCTTGGTTATTACAGATAACAATTCCGACATTGGCACGAAAACCTTCGGCATCAATCACCTTAGTGCCTCTTTTATAAGTCGATTTTTAATGATTGTTCCACAACTTCTCACACACAGCAAATATTATTCCTGCTTTTACTCAAGTTACTCACAGGTTGTACATAAAACTTCATAAGTATGCTTAATTAACAAACAAATCCACAATTAAGTGATTTATACAGTACTTTCTCCACAGAAACTGTGGATAATTGTGTTCATATTGTTGTATTTATCCAAAACCTGTCATCTCTAACAGGTTGAGCTTTGTAAATGAAAAATAAAAAACCATTTACTTTCAATAGGCTAAAAGAAAGCACTGGATATTTATGCGGGGAATAAATAGCCAAAATAAAGACAGTTCAAAAATCAGCCACTTACTTTATCAACATTTCTTTATTAAGCGCTCTTTGGTTACAATAATAGCCATTATCATCTTCACAAGTTGCTCATCATGTACAAACCACAGCCACCAGAGTCCATTACACAACTTATGCAGCGTGTTGATGCGATAGCTGGACTCACATTGGGTGAGTTGGCTGAACAATACCAGTTCAAAAGCCCAGAGCACCTGCTGCGCGAAAAAGGTTGGCCAGGGCAGCTTCTTGAATATGTACTTGGAGCCAGTGCTGGATCCAAACCCGTTCCGGACTTTGAGCACTTAGGCATTGAGCTAAAATCACTTCCTATCGACTACCAAGGCAAACCCCTTGAAACCACGTATGTCTCAGTAGTGCCTTTAACAGGACTTACGGGAGCAACTTGGGAAGACAGTACTGTCAGAAAAAAGCTCAATCATGTGTTGTGGCTACCAGTACTCGCCCAACGAGACATACAGCCGGTAAATCGAACCGTGGGGCATGGCTTTTTATGGCAACCGACAGAGATACAAAATGCGCTGTTAAAACGAGACTGGGAAGAGCAAATAGAACTGATAGCACTTGGCAGAGTTGAAGAGATATCTGGCCATTTGGGGCAAGTGATGCAAATAAGACCCAAGGCCGCTAATAGCCGTGTAACAACGGATGCCATCGGGCCGAATGGCAAGCTCATAAAAACGTTACCGCGAGGGTTTTATTTAAAAACCAATTTCACACAAGGTATTTTGTATGACCAATTTAAAGCATAAAAAAATGCCGCTACTTTTTACGTAGCGGCATCTTTCAAGTCAATAACCAATATCTTGATTACTGACCTTTGATCTCTGAGCGACCTTTGTATACGGCTTTTTCACCTAGTGCTTCTTCGATACGAAGTAGCTGGTTGTATTTCGCTACACGGTCTGAACGACAAAGCGAACCAGTCTTGATTTGGCCTGCCGCTGTACCTACTGCAAGATCCGCAATCGTTGCGTCTTCAGTTTCACCAGAGCGGTGTGAAATAACGGCAGTGAAGCCTGCATCGTGTGCCATCTTGATTGCATCAAGAGTTTCTGAAAGCGAGCCAATCTGGTTAAACTTGATTAAGATTGAGTTACCAATGTTCTCATCAATACCACGCTTTAAGATTTTAGTATTTGTTACGAATAAGTCATCGCCTACAAGCTGAACTTTACTACCGATTTTATCAGTCAGTACTTTCCAGCCAGCCCAATCGCTTTCATCTAAGCCATCTTCGATTGATACGATAGGATAACGCGCAGCGAGATCTGCTAAGAAATCAGCAAAACCTGCTGAATCAAACGCTTTGCCTTCGCCTTTAAGGTCATATTTACCATCAACATAGAACTCAGATGCAGCACAGTCTAATGCCAATGTGATATCTTTGTTTAGTTCGTAACCTGCATCACTCACGGCTTGCGCTATCACTTCAAGCGCTTCTTCGTTAGATTTTAGATCAGGTGCAAAACCACCTTCATCGCCCACAGCGGTATTCAGACCACGTGCGTTCAATACTTTTTTCAAGCTATGGAAAATCTCAGCACCCATGCGCAGTGCTTCACGGAAGCTCTTTGCGCCAACAGGTTGGATCATAAATTCTTGAATATCGACGTTATTATCTGCGTGTTCACCACCGTTGATGATATTCATCATAGGTACAGGCATGGAGTACTGGCCAGAAGTACCATTGATATCAGCAATATGCTCGTATAAAGCAACGCCTTTCTCTTGCGCTGCAGCTTTAGCATTGGCAAGAGATACCGCCAAAATCGCATTTGCACCTAATTTTTCTTTGTTCTCAGTGCCATCTAAATCGATCATGATTTGGTCAATCACGCGCTGTTCTAACGCATCTTTACCTTCTAGCGCCTGAGCGATGTCTACATTAATGTAGTTAACAGCGGTTAAAACACCTTTGCCTAAGTAACGTGCTTTGTCACCATCGCGTAGCTCTAGTGCTTCACGAGTACCCGTTGATGCACCTGATGGTGCACAGGCACGACCCCATGCGCCTGAAGCTAAGTGAACATCAGCTTCAACCGTCGGGTTACCACGTGAGTCCATAACTTCACGGCCAATCACTTTTACGATTTTTGACATCTTGATTCCTCTTATTCCCAAAGTGGTGAGTGTAATATGTATATAACTTATAAAATAAGCACTGGTTTGAACTTATATTTTAAACTCAAAACAACACTTACTGTGACATAAAAAAGCCGTGCATAAGCACGGCTTTAAATATATTAAGATTCTGCTTTTTGGTGGCTGTATGCCGCCGCAACAAAACCTTCGAACAATGGGTGTCCATCACGCGGAGTTGATGTAAACTCTGGGTGGAACTGGGCTGCGATAAACCAAGGGTGATCTTTATTTTCAATGATCTCCACCAGCTTTTTATCTTCAGACAGCCCTGTAAACTGCAAGCCAGCCTTTTCAAGACGTTCTACATAGTGGTTATTAACTTCATAACGATGACGGTGACGTTCAACTATTTCATCATTACCATACACTTCGTGAACTTTTGAGCCTTTCTTAAGATGACATTTCTGTGCACCTAGACGCATCGTTCCGCCTAAGTCTGACTCTTCATCACGTACTTCAACGTTACCTTCAGCATCTAACCATTCGGTGATCAAGCCAACAACTGGGTGTGCAGATTTAGAATCAAACTCAGTAGAGTTTGCGCCTTCAAGGCCTGCTACGTTACGCGCATACTCAATCAGCGCAACTTGCATTCCCAAACAAATGCCAAGATACGGAATTTTGTTTTCACGCGCATATTTTGCAGCGAGGATTTTACCCTCAACACCGCGGTGACCAAAACCACCAGGTACCAAGATAGCATCTAAATGTGCAAGCCTCTGAACACCTTTACTTTCAATATCTTGCGAATCAACATATTCAATGTTTACCGTTAAACGGTTTTTAAGACCCGCATGTTTCAAGGCTTCGTTTACCGACTTGTAAGCATCTGGTAGTTCAGTGTATTTGCCCACCATACCAATTGTCACTTCCCCCGTTGGGTTCGACTCTTGATACAATACTTGCTCCCACTCAGAAAGGTCTGCTTCTGGCACATCTAAATAGAAACGACGACAAACCAAGTTGTCTAAATCCTGAGATTTAAGCAACGCAGGAATTTTATAAATGCTATCTACGTCAGGAAGTGAAATAACCGCCTTTTCTTCCACATTAGTGAATAGTGCAATTTTGGCGCGCTCATTAGCAGGCAATTTACAGCTTGAACGACAAACAAGAATGTCAGGCTGAATACCGATAGAACGTAGTTCTTTAACCGAGTGCTGTGTTGGTTTAGTTTTAACCTCACCCGCAGTGCCAAGGAAAGGAACCAGTGTTAAGTGCATGAACAGCGCGTGTTCACGACCTAGTTCTGTGCCCAACTGACGAAGCGCTTCAAGGAAAGGTTGTGACTCAATATCACCAACCGTTCCGCCGACTTCAACAATTGCAATATCATAACCGTCAGCGCCTTCAAGCACACGACGTTTGATATCATTTGTGATATGAGGAATAACCTGAATGGTTGCACCTAGGTATTCGCCTTTACGTTCACGACGTAATACATCTTCAAAAACACGGCCTTGCGTGAAATTGTTACGACTTGTCATTTTGGTGCGAATGAAGCGTTCATAGTGACCTAAATCTAAGTCAGTCTCTGCGCCGTCTTCGGTTACAAACACCTCACCGTGTTGAATTGGACTCATGGTGCCCGGATCAACATTGATATAAGGATCCAGCTTAAGAATAGTTACATTCAAGCCACGTGCTTCTAAAATAGCGGCTAAAGATGCAGCTGCAATACCTTTACCCAAGGAGGAAACAACTCCGCCCGTTACGAAGATAAATTTTGTACTCATGCGAACCCTAGAATATCAGGAAAAATGGAATTTAAATAAGAATCAAGACGGGGCGATAGTATAGCAAAGAGCCATAAATCAATCCAGCTAAATATTTACGTCACCCTGTACTTGTTCAGCTACGTTGTTGTTTTTTAACTTGCTCCCACGCTAGGTCCATTTCTTCTAACGTCGCACTGTCTAAACTGAGCCCTTGCTGACGAAGTGTATACTCAACCCGCTCAAAGCGACGCACAAATTTATCACATGCCAATCGCAGAATTTGCTCAGGATCATGCTTTGCATGACGCGCTACATTCACCGTAGCAAACAACAGATCACCCAACTCTTCAGCACTATGCGCTGAGTATGGATCAACTGACAATGCTTCAGAGACTTCTTGCACTTCCTCCGCCACTTTATCAAGAGCGCCATGATAATCAGGCCAATCAAATCCTAACGCAGAAGCGCGCTTTTGGATTTTTTGGGCACGTGACAATGCCGGCAGCATTTTAGGAATATCATGCCAAAGCGGTTGGGCCTGTTTAGCATTGTCCTTTTGTAAGCGTTCTTGCGCTTTTATTGCCTGCCACTGCACCTCAAGCTGTTCGTCCGTTAACGATTCTTGCTTAGCAAATACATGAGGGTGGCGGCGCATCAGTTTTTCATTCAAGCCAACCACAATATCTTCAAAATCAAATTCACCTTGCTCTTTGGCCATTTGTGCATAGAACACAACTTGGAATAATAAGTCCCCCAGTTCATCCTTTAGTGCCATCATATCGTTGCTTTCTATGGCATCGGCTACTTCATACGCTTCTTCGATTGTATGAGGTGAAATGGATGAAAAAGTCTGTTTTATGTCCCAAGGACACCCTGTTTCAGGGTCTCGTAGACGAGACATAATCCAACGAAGTTGTTCTATTGCAGGTTTGTCACTCAACATGGTCATTTTTCACATCTGGGCAAAAATATTATAACTATGCGCCCCAGTTTAACTTGTTTCTTTGCTTATCTATAAATTAAATTACACAATCTTGTCAGTTCGTTTGCTCGTGCTAGAAATTGGAGTTAACAATGAAAACAATTGGAGTTGTTGCTAAGGAGCTTGGTATCAGTGTGGAAACCATACGGTTTTATGAACGAAAAGGTCTTATTGAACAACCAATAAAACCCGCCAATGGCTATAGAGTTTACAGTAGGAACACAATTAAGCGATTAAAGTTCATACTTAGAGCAAAGACATTAGGTTTTACGTTAAGCGAGATTTTGTCGCTGTTAAACTTAAGTCATAACTGCAAAGAAGTGGAATCTATTGGATTACAAAAGTTAGCACTCATTAGACAAAAAATTAATGATTTAAAAAAACTAGAAACAGTGATCAGCGACCTTACAGATACGTGCCAAACCAACCAAAATTCAGATGTCTGCCCGATTATAAATTCACTCAGTAAAGATTGACACAGTACTATAGTACGGACCTTATGCTGACTTCTGAGTTTAGTAATAGGGTTTGTTTATGGTTAGTAAAATCGTCGAAAAAATAGGTTCTGGTGGAGTATGGTTCGCTGCGTTAAGTTGCACTGCATGCTTTCCGGCTTTAGGTTCACTCTCGTCCGCTTTGGGACTGGGGTTTCTTTCACATTTTGAAGCAATTGCAGTGAATACTTTGCTTCCTTTGTTCGCCAGCATTGCTTTGCTTGCAAATTTGTACAACTGGTTCAAACATAAAAATACTACTCGAGGCTTAGTGAGTGTGCTTGGTCCAATAGCGGTATTATTAACCCTGTATCCACTGTGGCAATATGGTTGGAGCAATTATCTGTTTTATTTTGGAATAACGTTAATGATTAGCATCTCAGTGTTAGACATTGTAAAACCTGCGAGGAAGCCTACATGCCACATATAGAATTGAATTCAACTATCACCTGTCCCGAGTGTGGACATTCAAAAACAGAGCAAATGCCCACAAATGCTTGCCAATGGTTCTATGAATGTGAATCTTGCAAAACAATACTTACACCATTGTATGGTGACTGTTGTGTATATTGCTCATATGGGACTGTAAAATGCCCGCCCATCCAACAAGGGTCATCCTGCTGCTCGGGTGATGATTAATCGATGAGTATGCATACAACGACAGTGCTCTTCGTTTGAATGCATACTTCCCAATTAAACTGAGCCTAGAAGCACAGACATTGCTACCAAGTGCTCTAAAACCTAAACAAATGTAAGTACTTACTGTTGCTAATGCTGCCTTTTTGCTTCAAACACACCTTCAATCTGGTGTAATTTGGTCAACAAACGATTCATTGCTGACAAATCAGAGATTTCTATTTTCATTTCGAAAATTGCCACAGCCCTTTCATCATTCGTTTGTACATTCATGCTTAGGACATTCACTTTTTCATTCGCAAGTACCGAGCTGATATCACGGATCAAGCCTTGTCTGTCATGAGCTTCTATACGCACGGTAATCGCATAAGCTGACTGGATTTCATCCGACCAACTTACGGCAATCTCACGCTCAGGATGAAGCTCGCAGATGTGTGCGAAAGCGTCACAGTCCGTTCTATGCACCGCTATGCCTCGACCTTGAGTGATATACCCAACGATTTCATCCCCTGGTACAGGCTGACAACACTTAGCAACATGGCTCATTAAACTACCCACGCCGTCCACCACAATACCGTTCTTGTCTCCGCGCTTTTTGCGTGGCGTACCAATTTTTAGCTTGGGTAGTTCTTCGGGCTTGTCTTGTACATAATTCAAGAACTGATTCAGACGAATATCGCCCGCGCCAATCGCCACCATCAAGTCGTCAATTTCTTTGAAGTTAAAACGTTCAATCGCTGGCTCAAGTTGCTTATAGGTTAAATCGAGCTTAGCAAGCTGGGCATCCAATATATCCTTACCAGCCTGTAAATTTTTATCCCTATCTTGTTGTTTGAACCAATGATGGATTTTGCTTCTTGCTCGGGATGAGTGGATATAACCCAGTGATGGGTTCAACCAATCTCGACTTGGCGAGGCGTTCTTCTGCGTTAAGATTTCAACTTGATCACCTGTTGACAACTTATAAGTAAACGGCACTATCTTGCCAAATACCTTTGCGCCCACACAGCGATGACCGACGTTAGAATGAATATAGTACGCAAAATCTAGCGGCGTGGCTCCCAAGGGTAAGTCGAATATATCCCCTTTCGGTGTAAACACATACACACGGTCTTCAACCACCTGGTTTTTCAATTCATCAGCCAGATCGCTACCATCAACGACTTCTTCTTGCCACTGCAAGAGTTTACGCAGCCAGCTGATTTTTTGTTCATACCCTGAACCCCGTCCCGGTAACGCGCCTTCTTTATACATCCAATGTGCAGCGACCCCTAACTCGGCATCTTGATGCATTTCTTCGGTTCGGATTTGTATCTCAACCGTTTTTCCTTCGGGACCAAAAACCACAGTGTGAATGGACTGGTAGCCATTTTGCTTCGGTGTTGCGACATAATCATCGAACTCTTTTGGTAAATGTCGCCAGCTGGTATGCACTATGCCAAGCGCGGCATAACAGTCCTGAATTTCGTCCACAACAATACGCATGGCGCGAATATCAAATAACTGATCAAACTCGTAGTTTTTTTGCGACATCTTTTTGTAGATGGAGTAAATGTGCTTGGGACGCCCATATACCTGTGCATTGATCCCCGCGGCACTCAGCTTATCACTCACCAATGCAACCATATTTTCCATATAAGCTTCACGGTCAAGGCGCTTGTCAGCAAGCTGCTTCGCTATTTTTTTATACATTTCTGGGTGCAAATAGCGAAATGATAGATCTTCTAGTTCCCACTTCAATTGACCAATTCCGAGGCGATTTGCCAAGGGGGCAAAAATATTAGCCGTGGCTTTGGCTGCAATAACCCGTTCGTCCTCATCCGCATTTTTAACGGCTCTCAAATGACAGATCTGTTCAGCAAGTTTAATCACAACCGCTCGAACATCCTCCACCATGGCCAATAACATGCGACGAATATTATCGATTTGCACATTGCCCTTACCTTGGTGGGCTAACGTACTAATAGTGGCCATTTGCTCAACACCGCTCAGTAGCAGCGCGATATTATCTCCCAGTTCACTTTTAACTTTATCTATATCGATCAAATCGTTGAGATAATATGGGGTTAGATAGGCGGTTGCCAAAGACTCAGCATCAAGGTTTAGATCTGCCAGTATCTCCACCATTTCAATGGCATTATTGAGCATTTCGGGGGCAGGTTCTGCTGGGCACAAACCATGTGCTTGCTGTAGACGCGTCAATTTCTCATCCGACAATGCTAATAATGAGAGCCGCGCTGAAAAGTCAGCGGGAAGCTGCTGCTGATGCGATTGGCGAGTTGCAACCATTCCTATTACCTCCTTTGGAACAACGCCATAGTTTCAATATGTCCTGTATGAGGGAACATATTCATAAGGCCAACTTTGTGTATTTCAAAACCAGCTTGAAGCAACAATGCACTGTCACGGGCTAAAGTTACAGGATCACACGAAACATACAGGACCTTTGCAAATTGTTGCAGTGGCATCTGCTGTAAGATTTCATACGCCCCTGTTCGCGATGGATCAAGAAGCAAAACATTCAATGAATCAGAAAACCACTGAGTGCCAGCCAAAGACGCCGTTAAGTCAGAACAAAAAAATTGCACATTGCTGATTTGGTTAGTGTGCGCATTTTGTTTAGCCATTGCAACCGAAGACTCCGAGCCTTCGACACCAATCACCTTATTTGCTCGTTTTGCCATCAATAACGAAAAGTTTCCAATACCACAAAATAAGTCAAGGACCTGATCATCTTCCTTTAGTGCCAACCATGTTTGAGCCTGAAGTAACATTTTTTCATTCACAGCCCTGTTCACTTGAATAAAGTTACTTAGTTTAAATTCAAAGGTTAAATCGGCCACACGATAGTTTGGCAACACCTCATAATTGATGGCTTGTTTGCCATCATCCCAAAGCAATCGCCAATTTTGTGCAGCAAAAGCCGCCGCGAGCATCTCTTTGCTTTGCTCATTAATCTGCTTAGTGTGTCGCAGCAGCAAGTACTGACCATTATCAGCATCACATAGTTGCACATGAGTGACGCTGGCAAACGCTTTATGACTATTTAATGCGACACTTAACTTCTCGAGGCTGCTAGCAAACGGTGTTGATAAAACATCGCACCTTTTGATATCTACGATATGCTTGCTCTTGGCACTGCGAAACCCCACTTTCAACCGTTGACTCTGCTTGTCATAAAAGCAGGCTAGGCGCGCCGCTCTGCGATAATGAGTTGGCTCACTCTCGATACTCTCCTGCCATGGCAACTGTTCGGTTTTAGCGAATTTAGCAAAGAGCTTATTAAGCGCTTGCTGTTTAACAATGAGCTGCTCTTTATGTGCCAAATGCTGTAACTGACACCCGCCACAATCATTATAATAGTCGCAAAAAGCACTGACCCGATGTTCACTGCTTTGCTGTAACTTAACCATTTTAGCAATGATTAGCTTGGACTTATCTTGTTGAATCTGTGCTTTCACACGCTCACCGCTCAAAGCACCGTCAACAAAGCATACTTTCCCCTGATGCTTGGCCACTCCGCGCCCTTGGTGATCCATCGACTCAATGGCAAGTTCTATCGTTTTGCCTTTAGCTGATGATGTCTTAGCACGAAAAAACTGCGCCATACTCTACCCCTTAAACATTGCTAATCAGCGCCTAACTAGATAATCTATTGAAAAATTAACGACCTTGCTCACTGCCCAACATGACCAAACTTAGTCTTCGTGACAGCATTCTTGCATTAACTATAATTCCCACAGTGCTGATAGGCTTAATACTTGGTGGATATTTTACAGTAAATCGCTATGTTGAGCTTGAAGAAATTCTCTATCAGCAAGGTAGTAGTATTTCTGAGCCCTTGGCAATAGCAGCAGAACAGGCCGTGCTCAAACATGATAGAGCCGCATTACACCAAATTATCAGTACCGCACACAACAAGCATTCTCCTTTGATAAAAAGTATTGCGTTATTTGACCAAGATAATCAGCTGCTATTAACCAGCAACTATCACTCAAAATTTGAGCAATTGTATTTTTTCGGTGACGTTTCTCAGTTACACAAAACAGAGTTAGTGAAACTCAATGACTCTTTCGTGTTCTTTACACCCATCAAACATTTTTCGAAACAGTCGGATCGCTGGCATACTACACATCCAAAAACACTGGCGATTCTGGCAATCGAAGTAAGCCAAAATCAGGCCTTGATATCCCAACAAAAGGCGCTGATTTGGAGTAGCAGTATCATTTTGTTTGCGCTGTTCCTTGCTGCATTTTTGTCATTGCGGATCAGCAAAATGTTCACCCAACCTTTGTCAGCACTGCTGCTCGCCACTGACAAGCTGGTAGAAGGTAAACGAGACATTGATATTGAACATGAGATGATAGGTGAGTTTGAGCTATTGCGTCAGGGTCTCAACACCATTAATGAGAAAATGATCAGTCAGCGTGACGAAATGCAAAAGCATATCGACCAAGCCACTAGTGATTATAAAGAAACGCTTGAACAGTACGAAACACAAAATATTCAGTTAAACATAGCCAAACGAGAAGCTCAGGACGCTAACCGCGTAAAATCAGACTTTCTTGCCAAGATGAGTCATGAGTTGAGAACACCACTAAACGGGGTGATTGGCTTTACCCGTCAACTATACAAAACACCGTTGAATAAACACCAAAAAGATTATTTGGATACCATCGAGTTATCAGCAAATAGTCTTTTGACAATTATCAGTGATATTTTGGACTTCTCGAAGCTCGAAGCTGGCGCTATGGACTTGGAAAGCATTCAATTTCAGTTACGTGATGCCGTCAATGAAGTAATGACCTTGCTAGCCCCTAGCGCGCATGAAAAAAATCTCGAGTTATCCATAGCGATTAACCGCCAAGTGCCTGACAACCTAGTTGGCGACCCCACTCGTTTTAAGCAAGTACTCATAAACCTTGTCAGCAACGCGATTAAATTTACCGAAAAAGGGTCTGTGAAGATTGATGTCTCATACCGCTTACTTGATGACTCTCATGCATCATTACTTGTATCTGTAAGCGACACGGGTGTTGGTATTGCTATGGACAAACAAGATGCCTTGTTTACCCCGTTCGCACAAGCGGACTCCAGCATTACCCGCAAGTTCGGTGGTACGGGTCTTGGTTTGATCATCACCAAACATATCGTTGAAGCGATGAAGGGTAGGATCACGCTCAACTCAGCCCCAGGAAATGGCACTTGCTTTACCTTTAACGCAATTTTTGAACTGCCCAATCGGATTTACAACGACGATTTGCCTAATAGCTCTCTAGCCAATAAGCGGATTCTCTATTTTGAGCCACAAAGCCATACCCATGCTGCGGTGGTCTCTCAACTGGAAGAGTGGGATATGCAAATCACTTCATGCGAAGATGAGCAGTCATTTCTTGCAGCATTGGAGAAAGAGTTCAGTTTCGATATCTGTCTCATTGGCAATATGGCCAGTGTTGAACATATGCAACTGGTGAAGAGCTACATTGCTAAGGCCCGTGGCGCTGCCGATTATCTTTACTTGATGCTCAATACTATCTCACATAACATGCGAGAGTCACTGATTGGCAGTGGCGCAGATGCCTGCTTGAGTAAACCTCTAAACCACCGTAAATTATGTGAAGTACTGGCAGCACCGTATCGACTTGACCACCCAAGTATCGCCATTGAAGAAAGTGATACACAGATACTCCCCATGAAAGTACTCATTGCTGATGACAATGATGCCAACCTAAAACTGCTATCAACACTACTTGAAGAACAGGTGGAATTAATAGATACCGCTCATAATGGCGCTCAAGCAGTTGGATTATGTAAGACACATAAATATGACCTGATCTTTATGGATATACAAATGCCAATCATGGATGGTATCACCGCCTGCAAAACAATTTTAGAATCTTCATTAAATGAAGATACACCCATTATCGCGGTAACAGCCCACGCGCTATCTGGAGAAAAAGAACAACTATTAAAAGATGGCTTTAAAGGTTATCTAACTAAGCCTATTGATGAAGATATGTTACGACAGACGATAAGCGACTACAGCTCTAGCGCTCCAGTTAGTAAACAAAAGAGTAAAGTGGTCAATGAACATAGCGTTGCACCTTTTGAAAGCCCATTATTGGATTGGCAACTCGCTTTACAACATGCTGGCGGAAAGCCTGATCTGGCACTAGAGATGTTAAACATGTTGTTAGATGGTTTAAGCCCTTTACTGGAAACAATTGAAACGGCTTATGAACAGCAGGATACTCAAACACTACTAAGTGCGATTCACAAGTTCCATGGAGCGTGCTGCTACACCGGAGTGCCCAAACTCAAGAGCCTAGCAGAGGTATTGGAAACCGCGTTAAAGCAATCTCAACCTATTGTTCAATTTGAGCCTGAGTTACTCGAGTTGATTGATGAATTATCTAACCTTCGTCGTGACGCTCAAGCCTAGTAAGTACATGGCAAGTCGTCCTTGCAGTTGCGCTATGACAGAGGCAACTGCAACACCTTAACACTACAACCTTGCTCGCCAGCACGCATTTCATCTCTACCCTTTACCCTCTCCCATTATTGTTAATCCCTTCCCTATCAATTAATAAAAATTCAATAAATTATCAGTAAATCACAGGGATTTTACTGCCATTTAAAGATCTCTAATCTATATTTGTTAAGACAATACAAAGATTTGTTTTGTGAGGTACGATTGAGCGAACAATTTCCTACCATGTCTCTTGTTAGAAGGTTAACTCAACTTAACATGTCAGTAATGGCAGCGAGCATGGTTTTGGTATTCACCTTAACAACGATATTACTGTGGTTTGTCGTAAGAGATCGTCACGCCGAAACCGCACAAGTGAACCTTGCCCAACTCGCTCATAATATCGTGCCCATGCTAGTATTTAGCGACATAGACACCGCGCAGCGTGAATTAGCCCTTGTAGGCGCGCAAAAAGACGTACTTTTTATCGCGCTACGTAACACCAGCCAAGATGTTTTCAGCGAATACAGTGCACCCAGTTTTATCCCGCCCCCTGAGATTTATCAACACAATGCAGAGCAGCCGTATATAGTATATTCAGGCGTAAAAATGATGCTTTATCACCCAGTTTCTTTCAAAGGACAAGTGGAAGGCGACCTAATCATGGTGATAGACCTTACCAACATGCTGTATTGGTTTATTAGACTCATTTTAATGTTGGCAGTACTCATTAGCGTTTTGTTTACCATATCAGCCTTGCTACTATCTCAGGTGCAAAGAAGCGCGTTAAGACCGTTGTTATCACTCTCTGAATTGGCTCAAAAAGTATCAAGAGAACATGACTTTCAACTACGTGCAAAGGTGGTCCGTAACGATGAAATTGGTATTCTAACCCGAAGCTTTAATGAGCTGCTCAAACGCGTGGATATTTCCCAAGCTGAGTTGCGTCAACAACTCGAGCAGGAGCAATTGCAAGGGCTACAGCTCAAACAAATGGTCAAAACTGACCCTCTGACTAACCTGCCTAATCGGTTGGCTCTCAATACGATGCTCAAAGAAATTACCACAGAGTCGAGCGGCTCAGCTCCCTTAAGCTGCTTAATGTTTATTGATTTAGATAATTTTAAATTTGTTAATGACAATTTCGGTCATGACGCAGGCGATGACACCCTGATAGAAGTAGGAAAACGGATCAGTGCCATCATACGCAGCAATGATCTGTTATGTCGACTTGGCGGCGACGAATTTGCACTACTGCTTCCTAACATTGAATCTACCGACAATGCCGAGCGCTTGGCAGGGCGTATCGTCAGCAGTATAAATAGACCAATCGTCATAAAAGACACGATTATGCCCATAGGGATCAGTATTGGGCTCGCCTACACTCCGCTAGATACCTGCTCACCGATGGAGTTGCTGAACTGCGCCGATGATGCAATGTATGCGGCCAAACGAGCTGGCAAAAATAATTTTCAGGTATACAACAAGAAGGCTTCAGCATGAATAAGGCATTGCTAGCTCTGCTACTGTTCTGGTTTTCCGCTGCTACAGCACAAACCGCTGGCACACTAGCTGATAACAGCAACAAACCTGAGAATGACGCTGGTAAAGAGGTATTACCTGAGCTTGAAGATTTACTAAACCAACAATTACACCAGTTGCCAGCCAATACTGAAATCTCCGCAGCGTCTCGCGTTACCCGCTCAAGTAGCGATAGTATGGCGGTCACTCATGTAATTAACGATAAAGATATAAAGCAGTTTAACTTGCGCTCACTCGCCGACATTCTCGCTCAATTCGTGGGCATTACGACCCGCGAAGACTCCGCTTTTACTTATATTGGTGCCAGAGGGATTGGTCGCCCTGGTGATTTTAACTCTCGGTTTCTCTTTATGTTGGATGGCACGCGTATTAATGAAAGCTTGCTTGATGCAGGACTCGTTGGACATGAATTTTTTGTGGATGTCGAACTAATTGAGCGCGTAGAGTACACACCAGGCGCTTCAGCCGCGCTATACGGTAATAATGCCTTGCTTGGTGTTATTAACATTGTCACTAAAACATCTTCCAAATTACGAGGTATCAACACCTCGGTATCTGTGGCTAACAACAAAGCCAAGCACGCTAGAATAACCGGTGGAATACGGGCAGACTCGGGCTCAGATAGCTGGCTTTCTTTGAGTCAAACCAAGTTAGACAACATTCAATATCCGCTTATCAATATTCCACCGCATTTAGCAAAATGGCAGCACTTAAATGAGGAGAAAAGTACGCGGCTAATGCTGAACCATCAAAATGGAGGCTTTAAAATCCAAGCTGCAGGGTCGAAGCGTGAACGACAATATCCTGACTTATTTGCGTTTGACCCTAATGTCCGCCCTCTTAATGCAGAAGTAGATAATGAATCATACTTACTGAGTGTCAGCTTTGATGATCGAATATCTGATGATATTGAGCTGTATTTACATGCTTCCACACATGGTAATGACTTTACGCGTCGACTTCCCGTTGTTCTAGAAAGCGGCGCTCTGTTATATGAGCAGCGCCTTAACTCAGGACGCTGGAGCAATTTAGACAGCCGTCTAATTTTTCTCGGTTTAGCGGATCACGAGTTGATGTTCGGTTTTGATTATCAACGAGATCATAGAAAAAAATTCATGGCACAGTACATTATTCCCGAGCCCACGGAGCTCAATTTCCTCGCAGATGAATCTCGATATGGTGTGTATGTACAAGACTTATGGCGCTGGAGCGATAAGTTACAATTACAATGGGCACTGCGCTATGATGATTCAGATTCGAGCACACCACGTTGGTCTCCGAGCTATACGTTAAAATACAATTGGACACCTCAGCATAAGCTATTGCTACGCCATAGTCGGGCATTTAGAGTTGCCAACTTCTTAGAACATTTTACCAATACATCGTTTGACTTGCCCATACCAGAAAACGAATCCACTCACTACAACGAAGCCAGTCTTGTACAAAATTGGTCTCCATCATTGTCCACATTTATCACCGCATATCAGGCAAAAATAGAGAACTTAATTAGTCAGGCTATTTTAACCCCTATATACGTCAATACCATTCCGCTAAAAAGTCAGGGATTAGAGCTAGGCTTTGATAAGCGCTGGGCTAACGGGGTTTCTTTGGTTGCAAGTGCAGCCTTTCAGCACTCTGAGTTTAGCGGCGGCATCAAAGTGGCAAACTCTCCCGAATTTATAGGTCAACTTAGGTTTAGCGCACCTATTGGATCACCTGACATACTTTTTAGCATTAACTCTCATGTAGTAAGTGAGCGGAGGGTACTTTTTCAAACACTGCCGAGCTTTGCTAGCCATGATGTCAGTATTAGCTGGCAGCCTTTTAATAATATGTCGCTCGCGCTTGGGATACGTAATATCACAGATAAAAAAATTACCGAGATTCTTGATGACAGCTTAATCCCTTATGTGCAACAACGTCGGCAAGCTCATTTGTCCATAAATTGGAGTTGGGGACAATGATAAAAGCCTGCTTATTTTTACTCTTGCTTTTGTCTGTGCTACCGAGTCATGGACAAAACCTCAGTGAGAACGAACTCAAAGCAGCTTTCTTGTATCGCTTTAGTCAATTTAGTAAGTGGCCGCCTCCACCGCCTCATTCGTTACAATTTTGCGTGGTTGGCAATCATGAATTGTTCAAAGCTGTCTCAGCACTACTGTATGCTCAAAACTTGCAACAAACTAGCTCTGTTCTAGAGATGCCAAGTAGTGAGCAAGTAAAGCAGTGTGATGTGCTATTTTTGAGTCAACAAAATCGCCAGCAAACTAAATATTGGCTCAGCCAGATAGAACAATCTCCTATCTTAGTTGTTGCTGACACCAGTGAAGGGTTTCGTCAAGGCGCTATGATTGGTTTGATTGCCGATGCAAACAACTTGAGTTTTAGAGTTAATCTGACGGATGCCAAACGTCGAGGACTAACCTTTAGCGCCCACCTATTAAAGCTGGCCTCTGAAGTTAGATAAGGGCTTTGTAGAAGAGCAAATAAAAAGGCGCCAACCGGCGCCTTTTTCATGACTATTTAATAGATTAATTTTCTTCTGCTACGTTGATTTTAGGACGTTTTACTTCAGCTTGCGCTTCTAGTGCGTCCACTAATGCATTGTAGTTCTGATTCATTTGAGCCATCGTAACGCTTTGCTTTTGCTGAGCGTCAATATCATCACTCAATTCTGGCGTTGTCACAGCGTTCAGTTTCAGCAAGGCCGCATCACCATTATTTAACTCAACCATTGCGAACTGAGGTTGACCTTCCGCTGGGTGCGGTAGTTGGAATGCTTTACTAACGATCGCTGGCGCAAGGCTATATGACTGACGACTTAGCGCTTTATCAGATTGCACCTCTAACTCTTCACTGGAAGCTATTTCTTCAAGTGATGTGCCCTCTTGCAACTGCGCAAATAAAGTTTGTGCGTGTTCTTTGATTAATGAAGATGCTTTTTCATTTACCAGTCTAGTTTTTATCTGAGCACTGACTTCCTCAAGCGGTTTAGCCGCTGCAGCCTGATAATCTTTTACTCGAACGACTACGATATGTTCACTGCCTACTTCTAGCACTTCCGAATTTACACGGTCTTCTAACAATTCTGGTGTAAAAATAGCGCTGCTTACAGCTGGAGAATTCAAAGGCTCTGGCAACATGTTACGCGCAAGCAACTCGGTTGCTTTCAATTCAACACCCGCAGCAATTGCCGCATCTTGAAGACTATCAGCAACTTCAAACGCAAGCTCAGCAACTTCGGTTTGCTTCTGGTAGAACGCATCAATTTTTTCAGCTCGCTCAAGCTCAGCACGCAATTCTTCCTTCACATCTTCAAAAGGTTTAACTTGTTCGCGCTGAATATCAGTTAATTTGATCACATGCAAACCAAATTCTGATGCAACCACATCTGTGATATCCCCTACATTTTCAAGTGCAAACGCAGCAGCTTCAAACTCAGGATCCATCATTTCACGCTCAATCCAGTCCAAATCACCGCCCAATTCTGCACTGACGATATCATCAGACTTTTCTTGTGCAAGCTCTGCGAAGTCAGCTCCACCTTTTAACTCGTCAAGTATCGCCTGCGCTCGTTGCTGCACTTGTGCATCATCAACACTGCCTTCTACTAGAATGTGTGATACTCGGCGCTTCTCTGGCGCAGTGTACTGATTTTTACTTTCTTCATAATGAGCCAATACGTCTTGCTCAGAAATCTCTTTCGCTGGAGCGATGTCACTTGCTTTCAATTCTAAGTATTGAACGGCAACACGCTCAGGAGACTGGAATTGGCTCTGATTAAGTTGGTAATAATCTTTTATTTCTTGCTCAGAAACTTCAACCTTGTCAGCAAGCTTGCCTTTGTTTAACAGGAGGTAATCCAAGTCACGTGTTTGCTGCTGTAAAGCAATAGCGTTTTTCAGTTCAGACGGCAGCATAAAGTCAGTCCCTGCTACGGCAGTTACTAACTGATTTCTTGTCATTTCCTCACGTAAGTATTCACGGAAAGTATCCGGCTGAAAATTCATCTGACGAATAAGTTGTAAGTAACGGTCATTGCTAAATTGACCACCAAGTTGAAAATACGACATTTCTAAAATGGCATTTTTAACTTGCTCATCGCTGACGCGAAGGCCTAACTCTAGTGCTAGTTGGTTTTGTAATTCTTGTTGTATCAATCTGTCTACCACACCTTCGCGAATACGTGCCATATACGCTGGGTCAGCTGAGATTTGTGTGAAATACTCGCCAAATTGTTGTTCAAGTCTTGCTCTTTCATTTTGATAGGCGCGAGCAAATTCAGTTTGACTAATTTTTGTGCCATTGACCTCTGCTACAGGTTGCTCTGTGGTTTGACCTAGGTAACCACCAATCCCTGCTAACGCAAAAGACAAGATGACTAGGCCAAGTATAATTTTGGCTGCTGGGCCTTGAGACCCTTCTCTGATCTTTTCAAGCATTTGTTCTTCTCTTATCTAAGCCAAAGCACATGCTGCGCTTTGAAGTTAATCGCTAATGTAAAAAAAGCGTATCTTATCAGATACGCTTTTTTTCTTGAAGCTGTTCACGGCTTTTACAATTTAAAAGTTGTGAAGCAACGTAAAGCCGCGTTTGCAATCCCGAAGTGGATTAGTTAACAGCGTCTTTTAATGCTTTACCCGCTTTAAAAGATGGGATGTTAGCTGCAGCAATCTGAATTGTCTCGCCAGTTTGTGGGTTACGGCCTGAACGTGCAGCACGCTCACGTACTGAAAATGTACCAAAGCCAACAAGTGCTACTGAATCACCGTCTTTTAGGGCGCCAGTTACTGACTCGATGAATGAATCTAGAGCACGACCAGCAGCCGCTTTAGAAATATCAGCATCAGCTGCGATTTGATCGATTAATTGAGATTTATTCACAATATCATCCTCTTACATTGTTATTATCAAAAATGGTCTGACTATATAAAAGAATACCACTTTTGCTGTTAATTTAGAGACATCACAGCGACTCTCTAATTCGGAAATCTTTATCAAGCCTAGGCTACATAAGGGCTAGGCTTGAAACCAGTGCTTAAGTTAACATACCTTTTCAATTTGAAAAGCCCTTTCATGCACTTTTTTAGACTTTTTCTTCAATTTTGTCGCTTTGTACGGCAAAACTCTCAATTGGATTGGCTAAGGCTAATGATAATACCTCATCAATCCAAGTAACTGGGTGAATATCCAACCCTTCTAGTACGTTCTGTGGAATCTCTTTTAGGTCCCTTTCATTAATTTTTGGGATCACTACAGTTTTAATACCACCGCGATGCGCTGCCAGAAGCTTTTCTTTCAATCCGCCGATCGGTAACACTTCACCTCTTAAAGTAATTTCACCGGTCATAGCCACATCTGAACGAACAGGATTGCCTGTTAGACTCGAAACTAACGCCGTCACCATCGCGATACCTGCACTTGGACCGTCTTTTGGCGTAGCGCCCTCTGGTACGTGTACATGGATATCTCGTTTTTCGTAAAAGTCGCTATTAATGCGCAGCTTTTCAGCACGGTTGCGAACCACTGTCATCGCAGCCTGTATCGACTCTTGCATTACATCACCAAGCGAGCCGGTATGCGTCAACTTACCCTTTCCTGGCACCGCTGCACATTCAATGGTAAGTAAGTCGCCACCGACTTCGGTCCATGCTAGACCCGTTACTTGACCAATACGATCACCATCTTCAGCTTTACCGTAATCAAAGCGTTGTACACCAAGGAATGACTCTAGATTGTCTTGATTGATAACAACCTGCTTAATACCTTTATCTAACAGGATGTTCTTTACAGCTTTGCGGCACAATTTAGAAATTTCACGTTCTAGGTTACGCACCCCTGCCTCGCGAGTGTAATAGCGAATAATACCAATGATGGCACTATCTTCAATCACAACTTCCTCTTCTTTCAAACCGTTACGCTTGATTTGTTTAGGGATAAGGTGCTGTTTGGAAATATTTAGCTTTTCGTCTTCTGTGTATCCAGACAGGCGTATTACTTCCATACGATCAAGCAGTGGACCTGGAATGTTGAAGCTATTAGAGGTCGCTACAAACATGACATCCGATAAGTCATAGTCCACTTCTAGATAGTGATCAGCAAAAGTACTGTTTTGCTCTGGGTCCAGAACCTCTAGTAAAGCCGATGCAGGGTCTCCACGCATATCTGATGACATTTTATCAATCTCATCTAGCAAGAATAGTGGGTTTTTCACACCCACCTTGCTCATACTTTGGATCAGCTTACCCGGCATTGAGCCGATATAAGTACGTCTATGACCACGAATTTCAGCCTCATCACGCACACCACCCAGCGCCATACGAACATATTTACGGCCAGTGGAACGTGCGATTGATTGACCCAAGCTTGTTTTACCGACCCCTGGAGGTCCAACGAGACAAAGGATCGGTCCTTTAAGTTTATTAGTACGCTGTTGGACAGCTAGATACTCAATGATTCTATCTTTAACTTTTTCTAGGCCGTAGTGGTCTGCATCCAGTATTTTTTGCGCACCTGCTAAGTCTTTTTTCACTTTAGAGCGTTTCTTCCATGGCACACCTATCATCGTATCAATATACGAGCGAACCACGGTAGCTTCTGCTGACATAGGCGACATCATTTTCAACTTGTTAAGTTCTGAAAGTGCTTTTTCTTCAGCTTCTTTAGGCATGTGTGCTTCGCCGATGCGCTTTTTCAACGCTTCAAATTCATCTGGCACATCATCTAATTCACCGAGTTCCTTTTGAATAGCTTTCATCTGCTCGTTTAAATAGTACTCACGCTGTGATTTTTCCATTTGCTTCTTCACACGCGAGCGGATCTTCTTCTCGACTTGTAGCAAGTCTATTTCGCCTTCCATTAGCGCCATTAAGTACTCTAAACGCTCAGTGACACTGCTGAGTTCCAACACTTTTTGCTTTTCAGGCACTTTGATAGGCATGTGTGCGGCCATGGTATCAGCAAGACGTGAGGCCTCATCAATACCAGATACTGACGTTAACACTTCAGGTGGGATTTTTTTATTCAGCTTTACATAGCCTTCAAACTGACTCACCGCGCTGCGAATAAATATATCTTGTTCTTGTTCTTCAATATCTTGCGATTCAAGGAATTGTGCCTGCGCTAAGAAATAATCGTCAGTTACTAGAAACTCTTCAATTTTTGCACGTTGAGTGCCCTCGACGAGTACTTTAACTGTGCCATCAGGCAGCTTGAGCAACTGTAATACCGTTGCAATTGTGCCTACATCGTATATTTCATCAGCTTTAGGGTCATCAATCGTTGCGTCTTTTTGCGCAACTAAAAAGATTTGCTTGTCATTTTCCATCGCCGCTTCTAGGCACTTTATCGATTTTTCTCGACCTACAAAAAGCGGGATCACCATGTGTGGGTACACGACTACATCGCGCAGTGCCAACACAGGAATTTCAACTCGATCCGTTCTCTCAAGCGTCATTTTATTCTCTTCACACTTCGTTAATTTTTATTTATATCGGTCTATATGGGGATAGTGATTAAAAAGTTCAACTCGTTGATAAAAAAAGGAGCCATTGGCTCCTTTTTACACTATTCACAAGCTTACTCAGATACAGCTTTGTCCTGAGGGCTATTTTCGTAAATTAGAATAGGATCAGATTCGCCTTTAATTACAGTCTCATCCACAACCACTTTACTGACGTTATCAATAGAGGGTAGCTCGTACATCGTATCAAGCAACACTCCTTCAACAATTGAACGAAGACCGCGCGCACCAGTTTTCCGCTCCATCGCTTTGTGTGCGATAGCTTTTAAGGCATCTTCGCGGAACTCTAATTCAACGTCTTCCATCTTAAACAACGCTGCAAATTGCTTCGTCAACGCATTCTTTGGCTCATTTAAGATTTGGATCAACGCATCTTCGTCAAGTTCAGTTAACGTTGCAACCACAGGTAAACGGCCAATAAACTCAGGGATCAAACCGTATTTTACTAAGTCCTCTGGCTCTACATCTTTGAACGTTTCGCTCAAAGAACGTGAAGCATCTGACGACTTAACATTTGCTCCAAAGCCAATACCGGTATTTTTATGGCTGCGTTGCTCGATAACTTTATCTAAACCAGCAAACGCTCCACCGCAAATGAACAAGATTTTTGACGTATCAACCTGCAAAAATTCCTGCTGAGGATGTTTACGACCCCCCTGTGGTGGCACCGAAGCAACTGTACCTTCAATCAATTTAAGCAAAGCTTGCTGTACGCCTTCACCAGATACATCTCGCGTGATGGAAGGGTTATCTGATTTACGAGAAATCTTGTCAATTTCATCAATGTAGACAATACCGCGCTGCGCTTTTTCTACATCGTAATCACATTTTTGCAGAAGTTTTTGAATGATATTTTCAACATCTTCGCCAACATAGCCCGCTTCAGTCAAGGTCGTCGCATCGGCCATAGTAAATGGCACATCAAGTAATCTTGCTAGTGTTTCAGCAAGTAGTGTTTTACCACTACCTGTAGGACCAATTAACAAAATATTACTCTTGCTTAGCTCAACATCATTTTTTGAGCCTTGGCTACGTAGTCTTTTGTAATGATTGTATACCGCTACAGACAACACTTTTTTAGCATGTTCCTGGCCGATAACATAATCATCCAAATGATTTCTAATCTCTTTCGGAACAGGAAGTTTGTCACCCGTATCATGTCTGGGTGCAATGTCCTTGATCTCTTCCCTAATGATGTCGTTACACAGTTCGACGCATTCATCGCAAATATATACCGAAGGACCGGCAATTAACTTGCGTACTTCGTGCTGGCTCTTACCACAAAAAGAGCAGTACAAGAGCTTATTGCTTTTGTCGCCGTCTGTTGGAGTATCTGACATTCAGCTACCTCTTATTTTCGTTGTTACCTAACAATGCGGTAACCATATACATGATTTTAACTATACCAAATAAAGTTCACTTTAGCATAGTTGCAGGATGAGGTTTCTTGCCTCACCTGTAAGATTTACTTGATTTCTCGACGCGTATGAACAGCATCTACTAGCCCGTACTCAACCGCATCCTGAGCACTCATGAAGTTATCTCTATCGGTATCGCGTGAAACGATGTCAAACGGCTGACCGGTGTGCTCTGCCATTAAGCGATTGAGCTTTTCTTTAATTGATAGGATCTCTTTAGCATGAATTTCGAAATCTGATGCCTGCCCTTGGAAACCACCTAAAGGCTGATGGATCATCACTCTTGAATTAGGTAGACAATAACGCTTACCCTTGGCACCACCAGACAACAAAAATGCGCCCATACTAGCAGCTTGACCTACACACACTGTGCTCACGTCTGGCTTGATAAAGTTCATCGTATCATAGATAGACATACCAGCTGTTACCGAACCGCCTGGAGAGTTAATGTAAAGGAAGATATCTTTTTCAGGGCTTTCAGACTCTAAAAACAGCAACTGTGCAACAATCAAGTTTGCCATGTGATCTTCAACTTGACCCGTCAAAAAGATAATACGCTCTTTTAGAAGACGCGAATAAATATCGAAAGAGCGCTCACCCTTAGCCGTTTGCTCAACAACCATAGGGACTAATGCATTTAGGGGATCAATCATACCGTCATTCATATTTTTATTCCTTAATCCGCAGCTTGTTTTCAGCACTGCGTTTAGTTGGTATTTTGTGCCTACAAATAAAAATGGCTCGGATAGACTACAAACCAGTGTAGAACATCTCGAGCCATTAAATCGTTAGCTTAGCTTTAAGTCAATGACTTATTAAGCACCTTGCTGCGGATTCATGATTTCGTCAAATGCTTTAGTAACGTCAGAAACGTTTGCAGCAGCTAAAATAGCTTCAACCGCTTGCTCTTCCATCGCTACGTTACGCATTTGCTGCATCATTTGTTCGTTGCTCTTGTAATAAGCTACAACTTCACTTGGATCTTCATAAGCAGACGCTACGGTTTCGATTAGCTCGTCAACTTTCGCTTCATCAACTTTAATGTCGTTTGCTTTGATCACTTCACCAAGTAGTAGACCCGTCTTAACACGTGTTACCGCTTGCTCGTGGAACAATTCAGCAGGAAGCTCAGGCATGTTTTGCGCGTTGCCACCAAAACGTTGTGCAGCTTGCTGACGCAATGCATTGATTTCTTGATCGATTAACGCTTTAGGAACATCAGTTTCGTTATGCTCTAAAAGGCCTTTGATCGCTTGGTCTTTAACGTTCGCTTTAACTGCTTGAGTAAGCTCACGTGTCATGTTCTTTTTAACTTCTTCTTTTAGACCTTCAACGCCACCTTCAGCAACACCAAACTTAGTTGCGAACTCGTCGTTTAGCTCAGGAAGTTCTTGAACTTCAACTTTCTTCACTGTGATAGTGAATTGCGCTGGCTTACCTTTTAGGTTCTCTGCGTGGTATTCTTCAGGGAAAGTAACATCTGCAACTACTTCTTCGCCTACTTTTTTGCCTACGATACCCTCTTCAAAACCTGGGATCATACGGCCTTGGCCTAGCTCAAGAGGGAAGTCTTCTGCTTTACCGCCTTCAAATTCTTCACCGTCAACAGTACCAACGAAATCGATAGTAACTCTGTCTTTTTCACCTGCAGCTGCATCACTTTCTACCCAAGTAGCGTGTTGCTTACGAAGCGTTTCAAGCATGTTTGCTAAATCTTCATCAGTTACTTCTACAACTGGTTTTTCAACAGTGATTTTATCAAGGTCTTTTAATTCAACTTCTGGATATACTTCAAAAGTTGCATCGAATTCTAAGTCTTTACCTGCTTCTAAAGATTTTGGTGCAAAAGAAGGCGCACCTGCAGGGTTAATTTTCTCAGCTACAATCGCTTCAATGTAATTACGTTGCATTAGCTCGCCCGCTACTTCTTGACGAACAGCAGCACCGAAACGCTTTGCGATAACAGACACTGGAACTTTACCAACACGGAAACCATCTATACGCTGAGTTCTAGACAGTTGTTGTAAGCGTTTTTTAACTTCAGTCTCAACGTTCTCTGCAGGAACGGTGATAGTCAGACGGCGCTCAAGGCCTTGAGTCGTCTCAACAGAAACTTGCATGATTTACCTCAATCTTCAATTTTGGCGACAACGCGCCTTCCTTACAAACAAGTTGCACATCATGCCGTAATCAGCCTATCAACGGAAGTCCGTTTTGAGCACTAATTGCATGTGTTGTTCTTGTTGCCTGCCCTTCATGGGCGCTATGTTAAACAATAGACGCGGCATTATAACCTATAAAACCGTTTAGTCGAGCAATCAGGATAAATTTATGAAGATTTAAGGCTTGAATGGTTAAAACTTGGTTAATTAATTAGTAGATAGGATTACTTAAAACAGGACAAAATGGTCGGCGATGCAGGATTTGAACCTGCGACCCCTTGGACCCAAACCAAGTGCGCTACCAAACTGCGCTAATCGCCGATGTAGATAAATGTATCTTTGAAGAAGTGGTCGGCGATGCAGGATTTGAACCTGCGACCCCTTGGACCCAAACCAAGTGCGCTACCAAACTGCGCTAATCGCCGACGAAGTATGTAGATGGGGCGACTGATGGGACTTGAACCCACGACAACCGGAATCACAATCCAGGGCTCTACCAACTGAGCTACAGCCGCCACTACATAGGGACTAAAATAAGAATGGCGCACCCTGAAGGATTCGAACCTTCGACCGACGCCTTAGAAGGGCGTTGCTCTATCCAGCTGAGCTAAGGGCGCATACGAACATCTTCATGTTACTATTCTTACTTTAAAGTGGTCGGCGATGCAGGATTTGAACCTGCGACCCCTTGGACCCAAACCAAGTGCGCTACCAAACTGCGCTAATCGCCGATACCATTTTGTTGTTTTCGAGTGACCTCGTTGACAACGGGGTGCATAATAGTGATTTGGCCGAACTAGGTCAAACACTTTTTCAAAAAATCGTTTCAACTGACTACTTTTACTACAAAATGTTCAAAAAGCAGATCAGTTTGCTGAAAATTAAACAATTTTGGACTCAAAATGAAAGCAACGCATATATATTAACAGCTAAAACGGTATATCAGCTTGGCGCTTGCGCTGTTTTCTGAGAAAATAGCGCCATAACGCCATTTTCTTTATTGTGAAAGTGGCAATATGAGCGCAACCCCTATACGCTCACTATCGTTCAAGTTTTTAATCCCAAGAAAGGTCACCCATGACGGCAAACATCATAGATGGTAAGGCAATCGCCAAACAAGTACGCACAACAGTAACCAAACGTGTTGCCGAGCGCGTTGAACAGGGACTTCGCGTCCCTGGACTAGCAGTTGTATTGGTAGGACAAGATCCTGCCAGTCAGGTTTATGTTGGTTCAAAACGCAAAGCATGTGAAGAAGTTGGGTTTATTTCAAAATCTTTCGACCTCCCAGGGGATGCAAGTGAACAACAATTACTAGAGCTAGTTGATACTTTAAATAACGACCCTGAAGTGGATGGTATTTTAGTTCAATTACCTCTGCCTCAAGGCCTAGATGCTGAAAAAATACTTGAGCGTATTCATCCACATAAAGATGTAGATGGTTTCCACCCATATAACATTGGACGCTTAGCGCAAAGAATGCCAGCCCTTAGACCTTGCACGCCAAAAGGTATCATGACGTTACTAGATTCAACCGGCGTACGCTACAAAGGTATGCACGCTGTCGTCGTGGGGGCTTCAAATATTGTCGGTCGCCCGATGTCTTTAGAGCTTTTGCTAGCAGGCTGTACAACCACTGTGTGCCACAAGTTTACCCAAGATTTAGAAGCTCACGTTAGAAGAGCCGATCTATTGGTTGTAGCAGTCGGTAAGCCCGAGTTTATCCCTGGTGATTGGGTTAAGGAGGGTGCGATTGTCATTGATGTAGGTATTAACCGTTTAGATTCTGGCAAGTTGGTTGGCGATGTGCAATACAATGTTGCTGAGCAAAACGCCAGCTTTATTACTCCCGTACCAGGAGGTGTGGGCCCGATGACAGTGGCTAGCTTGATTGAAAATACTTTAGAAGCTTGTGAAAAATATCATAGCTAAACTTACTTCCTAATTTTACAAAACAAAAAAGCCACACACTGTTGTGGCTTTTTGCTATCTATAACGACCCATGCACACCTTCAATAAGTATAACTTGACGGGAAACTCAGTACTTTTCCTAAGAGCTTGTCCTTCAGCCGGTTTTTGTTGGTGATTCAGCTAATTTGTGGGAACGGATACATGTTTATATATTGAACAATTCGAGGCTGTTCGGTGAGGTTCGCTCGACTACCATGTGGCAAAAAGTGATGCCAAATCACCATATCTCCAGCATTTGCGCCAATCGCTCTGGAACCAAATTGATGAAAGTCAGTTTGATGCTGATTGTTTGCATATTGCCCAATCAGATCGGGCGACTTGAGGTGAAAGCCCGGCACAACAGTTAATGCTCCCTGCTCAGGTGCCGTATCAGTCAAATATACGATGCCTTGAGTGCCAAATTTTAATGGTTTAGCAAAGTTAAGATCCCAGTGCAAATCGGGCCCTGAAAATGGGTGTTCTTGAGTGTGTGGAGGATTAAAGCCACATCTATCGACTGAAACGACTAAATCTTCTGTTTCCCATAGCTGACTGTAGGCTTTATGAATTCGTTTGACATTGCGTGCTTGTGTTAGCGCTGGATGTTGAATTAAATCAACCATAATGCCATTACGCATCTTTAGACCATACCACTGTGATGGGTCGTTGATATCAATATCTAAAAAATCAGCAATCGCCTTGATTACTTTGCTGCACAGTTCAAGGTCAAGTGCCTGTCTCAAGATCACATAACCATCCTCATGCCACTGCTGTATATCTTCGTCAGTTAAAACATTAGGCATAGCAGCTATCTCGTCAAATTTCTGCTGCACCCATGTCGGCTGAGCTAAGTCATTTAGATAAGCATTAGCACGCGCGAGGCCCTGCCCACTAATGCCGCTTAACTGCTCAACATGATTTAAAAACCCATCAAATGATGAAGCATGCTCGAATACAGCAGTAATACCCTGATGTTGACTCACTCCCAGCAAATCAAATATCGCGCGATCGACTTCGCTGTCCAACACACTTTCTGAGCCAGCGCAGTTAAGCAATTGAGTTCGTCGCCACCATATACTTTCTAATGACGAAAAGTTGCTGCGCTGCTGTAAAGAGTTTATTACTTGTGTCATTACTATTCCTTCATATGCGTGGAGATCATCACAACGCCATCTATTATGTGTTCCTACAGCAATGATTTACAGCATTAAAAACAAGGCTGTACTGGATCCGCTGAGTAACTCGCCATTATTCTTGACTGTTTGCTGATGATGTCAAACTGCGATAAAACAATCTCGTAACTCGTTCTTGGGGAAGCCAATTGGAATAACTGAGCTTTAACTCTGCCAGCGGCTGCGCAGCTACGACCGCATCTAGAGTTGTGTGTTTTTCTATTGCCACAAGCATAATTTTTTTTGCTTGCTCAAGAAGCATTTTATATTCCAGCAAACCGCTTTTATTAGTTACTGGACCGTGACCTGGGATCACTTTCGTCTTATCATCAATACGCTCTAGGATACTCGAAACCGCAGCAATCACACCATCTAACGAACCACCACTATCTACATCCACAAATGGCAAGCTGCTTAGATTGAAAAAGATATCGCCCGTGTGTACCACATTAGCCTGCTCATAAAAGATCACAACATCGCCATCTGTATGGGCATTCGCGTAGTGCCAAATACTGGCATGCTCCCCATTAAAGTGCAGTGTCATATCTTTACTAAAACTGATCACTGGCAAGAATTGTGAACCTTCACCATGTTTGTCTTTTAAACGGCGATAGACATTATGATGTGCAATAACATGACTACCTGCCTTAGCAAAGTTTTCGTTCCCTCCAGTATGATCACCATGGTGATGCGTGTTAATCACAAACTCTGTGGCACCCGGTTGTAACTTACTCACTTGCGCTTTAATGTCATCACTCAATTTTGCAAACTGATCATCAACCAAATAAATACCATCCTTGCCCACGCTGATGGCGATATTCCCCCCCTGACCATAGAGCACATGAAGGTGAGTTGATAATTGTTGCAATTTAAACTCTACTTGCGCGTTTACATAGCTTGTGGCACACAACACGATAGGCAAGAGAAATAATATTAAGATACGTTTCATCATCTAATCCATAACAGTTTTTATTGGTATACGGTGCTTTTCCATCTACTGATTAATAAGGTAGCTGATTTTTAAGTGTTTGGAATAACTTTTCCCAAGTGAGAGAGGATGATTAAACAACATTAGGCTAAATACATCTGAGGTAAGGACTGGTTTTCATTTTGCTAATAATCATGAAAACCAGTGATATAGACTTATTCTTTACTTGCTTTGATAGGACCATGTGCTAATTGCACATCGGGGTTTTGCCCTCGCTGACGTAACAAGTGATCCATCAAGGTAATCGCCATCATTGCTTCCGCGATGGGTATGGCACGAATTCCAACACATGGGTCATGACGTCCTTTGGTGATCATCTCGATTGCTTCATTGGATGTATTAATACTCTTGCCTGGAATAGTAATACTAGATGTTGGCTTAAGCGCAATTGAGGCAACAATATCTTGGCCTGTTGAAATACCCGCTAAAACTCCACCCGCGTGGTTACTGGTAAAGCCTTCTGGTGTCAACTCATCACGGTGTTGTGAACCTTTTTGTTCAACAACCGCAAAGCCATCTCCAATCTCTACACCTTTAACCGCATTAATACTCATCAAAGAGTGGGCAAGTTCCGCATCCAAACGGTCGAAAACAGGTTCACCTAAGCCAACGGGTACATTCTTAGCCACAACCATGACTTTCGCACCAATAGAGTCACCAGACTTTTTCAGCTCGCGCATGTACTCGTCAAGTTCATCCAGCTTGCTTTCGTCAGGAAAGAAGAATGGGTTCTGCTCAACAAGCTGCCAGTCGAATTGTGCAGCTTTGATTGGACCTAATTGAGATAAACACGCGTTAATTTCAATACCATGTACTTGGCGAAGATACTTCTTGGCAATACCACCTGCCGCAACTCTAATCGCAGTTTCTCTGGCGGATGAGCGCCCTCCCCCTCGGTAATCACGGTGACCATATTTATGCCAGTAGGTATAATCTCCATGGCCTGGGCGAAACACATCGGCAATCTTGCTGTAGTCTTGCGAGCGTTGATCTGTATTTTCAATCAGTAAGCCAATACTGGTTCCTGTTGTTTTACCTTCAAATACCCCAGAAAGAATTTTTACTTCATCCCCTTCTCTGCGCTGTGTGGTGTAGCGACTTTGTCCGGGCTTTCGTCTGTCTAAATCAATTTGCAAATCAGCTTCACAAAGCTCTAGCCCCGCCGGAACACCATCAACCACACCACCTAAGGCCGGACCATGACTTTCTCCGAAGGTACTCACTTTAAAAAGTTGACCTATGCTATTACCTGCCATTATTTATCCTCATTCCAAATGACACCCCTAACACACTGAGTTACTTCACAAATAAACCAACTCAATCATTAAAATATGCGATTAATTGCTGCTTTGAAACCGCGAACACCCCAAGACCACCATGTTCAAATTCAACCCATTCAAACGGTGCCCCTGGATACAGTGCTTCCATATGTACCATAGAGTTACCTACTTCGACAAATAACCATCCGTCATCCGTCAAGTGCTCTGCGGCCTGTTGTAAAATCGTACGAGTGACATCCAAGCCATCTTCTCCTGATGCCAATCCAAGCTCAGGTTCATGATGAAACTCATGGGGTAAATCCGCCATATCTTCAGCATCAACATAAGGTGGGTTAGCAACAATTAAGTCGTACTTCTGACCCTCAATGCCACTAAATACATCAGATTGAATTGCAAACACCTGATCTTGTAGCATGTAATCATCAATATTGATATTTGCCACTTCCAGAGCGTCATACGAGATATCCACAGCATCTACTTGTGCTTCAGGAAAAGTCTGGGCTAATGCGATTGCAATACAGCCAGAGCCTGTACACATATCTAAAATGCGCGTCACACTTTGCTCAGCGCTCAACCAAGGAGCAAACTTGTTATTGATTAATTCCGCAAAAGGCGAACGCGGAACTAATACTCTCTCATCAACATAAAAAGGCATTCCCGCAAACCACGCTTGATTGGTCAAATAAGCAACGGGAGTGCGCTCAACAATTCGCGTTTCTATATAACTCAACAACCGAAGTTTCTCAGTACGAGTAAGACGGGAGTTCATTAACTCCGTTGGCGTATCCAAAGGTAGGTTTAAAATAGGTAACACAAGGCTTACCGCTTCATCCCACGCGTTATCTGTACCATGGCCAAAAAACAGCCCCTCACTTGCAAACTGGCTAGTGGTCCAACGCAGCCAATCTCTGATTGTTAGTAAATCACTTACTGTTTCTTGCGTTAACGCTTCTGTTACCTGAAATTCGCTCATGTTTTTATCTCAGTCATCATAATGTAATTGTTGCTATTGTAGCGGTTTTTAAGCTGGGTTTTTATGCTTTTTTTATTTAGAATGTGCCAATGAAAAAAGAACGCCCAAACTCCCACATGATTGATGATGCTGATCTTGATTTATTCCGTCAGTCTATTGCTGGTGCAACCAAGTATAAGCAAGATACAGTGCGCTTTGAAAAGGCCCCCAGCAAGCCCAAACTAAATGAGCTTGCCAGTCAAACAAAGCAGCATCAGTCTGAATTTTATTTTTCCGACGAGTATATCCCCGACATAGATACCCATGGCACGGTCAACTATGTCAGACCAGGGGCTGACAGATACCTTGCTAAGCAGCTACGTCGTGGAGATATTGCCCCAGAGTTGATCCTCGATTTACACGGTTTAAATAAAGATCGCGCTAAAGAAGAGTTGGCTGCGTTAATCCATGCCTGCAAAAAGCAACACTACTACTGTGCCTGTGTCGTACACGGAATTGGTGAGCACATATTAAAACACAAGGTGCCGCAGTATCTTGTTCAACATCCAGATATACTCGCTATGCATCAGGCTCCGCTCGAATACGGCGGCAAAGGTGCTGTTTTAATCTTAGTGGACCTGCCGCAATCGGATGAGTTTAGGCGCTAAGCAGCGCGATACTCTTAATTAACTGGCTCATAAGCGCACCATTGGTTAATATGCCCGATAACGAATATCGATAACGCATACATTAACAGGGTTCATATGAACGAATTACTAAGTGCTGATCTTGCTATCTTGCTTATTGAGCCATCTCCGACGCAACGAAAAATTATTACAAAAGAGCTGCAAGGCGAAGGTATCTTACACATTGATTTTGCCGATTCTATCGCTGATGCAAAAGCCCAATTAGAAAGCAACATTCCGGATCTGATTATTTCTTGCCTTCACCTCCCAGATGGCAGCGCGGTAGATATCCAACATCACATCAACCATGACCTCAGCGAATACTCCATTCCATTTATGCTTATTTCCAGTGAAACGCGAAAAGAGCAACTGGAGATATTTAAACAGTCCGGCGTCATTGCGATTTTACCTAAACCATTTAACAAACAGCATTTAGGTAAAGCCATCAACGCCACATTGGATATTTTATCTCCACAGGAGCTTGAGCTAGACCTTTATGATATTCAGGATTTGCGCGTCCTCATCGTTGATGACTCAAAGTTGGCAAGACAGTACATACACAGAGTATTGACTAACTTGGGAGCAAGCCGGTTCACTGAGGCTGAAGATGGTGCTCAAGCCCTTGAGATATTGCAAACACAAATGTTTGATTTGATAGTGACCGATTACAATATGCCGCAGGTCAATGGTCAGGAGCTTACAGAGTCAATCCGTAATAGTGACAAACATGCCCATATTCCAGTACTTATGGTTACGTCAGAGGCAAACGATGCGCACTTATCCAACATTATGCAATCTGGCGTGAACGCACTTTGTGACAAACCTTTTGAACCTGACACTGTGAAAAAATTGATTTATCAGTTGCTTGAACAAGATAGCTAAAATATAGCTTTTTTAACCATTTAGAGTGGTCAATTTCGCACTCACAGAGTTATTGACCACTAGATGAAAAATTAAAATGAATAAAAATCAGTAAGTTAAAGAAAATTTATAATATGGCACAACCTTTGTAATAGTAATCACGACTAACAATGCAAAGGAGCAATATTATGAAAACTTTATCTAAACTAACTGCTATCGTATTAATAGGTTGTGCGAGTGCAACCAGCTATGCAAACCCCCTACAATCTGATGCCTCCGTTGAACTATCTGAGGTGATCAGCAATGCCATCACCACAAGTATCAATAACAGTATTGAAGAGTTGAAAGCGTCAACGCTTAAAGCTGTAACTCAATCTCTAGACAACGCTTCAGAGCAAGAAGCCACTGTCGTGGTGTCAAAGTCGACTCAAGTAGAACAGGAAAGCTCACTATGAGTTCTGAACTAATGTTAATAAGCTTGCTTTCTCTACCAGTACTAAGCACATTTGTGGCATACATGGGAATAGAGCTACTTCGCTTTGTCGGCCAAAGACTCAGCATGGGGTAACTATATGGTGGTATCAAGAATAAACGAGGCGTGCAGGCAAATAAAAACCCGCCAAGCGGCGGGTTTCTTAAAGCGGAAGATGGCTTATTATAGCGCGCCTTCGTTTTCAGATAGGAACTTAGCAACACCTTCAGGGCTTGCGTCCATACCTGCTTTACCTTCAGTCCAACCTGCTGGACATACTTCACCATGCTCGCTGTGGAACGCAAGTGCGTCAACCATACGAAGCATTTCGTCGATGTTACGACCTAAAGGAAGATCGTTAACTACTTGGTGACGTACATTACCTTCTTCGTCGATTAGGAATGAACCACGGAATGCAACACCAGCTTCTGGATGTTCAACGTCATACGCCTTACAAATCTCGTGTTTTACGTCTGCAACAAGTGCATACTTAACTGGACCAATACCACCTTCGTTTACAGGTGTATTACGCCATGCGTTGTGTGAGAATTGTGAATCGATTGAAACACCGATAACTTCAACGCCACGCTTTTGGAACTCTTCAAAGCGCTTGTCGAATGCGATCAATTCAGAAGGACAAACAAAAGTGAAGTCTAGTGGGTAAAAGAACACAACCGCTTTTTTACCTTTGATGTTTTCATGTAGATTGTAGCTATCTACGATTTCGCCATTACCTAGTACCGCTGCTGCTGTAAAGTCTGGTGCCTGACGGCCAACTAATACACCCATTGTTTTCTCCAAATAGTTAGGTTTTTTGTCCAATTATATTTAGCACATATCCATGCGCTAAAACTGTACTGTCTATATTGAGGCGGTTTTCAAAAAAACAACCTCAAAAAAATTTGGCCCCAGTGTATTCCTCATCACTGTAAAATAACAATCGAATAAAGCGATAACTATCATCAATTTTTTTGATTACGACTTTGCATCGCGTATACAAAAAACGCCTCTTAATTAAGAGGCGCTTTTTGTGAGTCTATTTAGTCCATAATATTGTCTGGCATTTCACCACGGAGTTGCTGCCAGATTTCACCGGTTTTATGACCGTATTTACGCATTAACGAAATTGCACCATCATGGTTTTGTTCCTGAGCAAGTACAGTCAGGTCTTTATAAAACTGTCTTGCCAATTCCCTAGTGCGAGCATCGGAGAAGTAATGGCCACCAATTTTTGAGTACAGACCCTTAAAACCATTAAGTACCAGCACATAGATGCGGTTATTACCCGCAACGGCCAGTTGATGATGAACACGATAGTCATATTCAGCAAACGCTTCAGCGGTATCTTCTAACTCATCACTTTTTGATAGTATTTCAATTACAGATTGAGGATTAAACTTAATAGCGGCGCGAGTATAAATTGCGCTAATATTTGTGCGAGCAGACAATAGTTGATCTGTTAACTCCGGCATCTTGTCTTCATCTAAACGCGCGAGCGTCTCAAGGATGTTTAAACCGGATGTTTCCCAGAAGTTATTTACACGTGTTGGTTTTCCATGTTGGATAGTTAGCCAACCATCTCTGGCTAAACGCTGAAGCACCTCACGCAGTGTGGTTCTAGTGACGCCAATTAATTCAGACAGCTCTCGCTCGGCAGGTAAAATAGAACCCGGTGGAAACTCTCCGTTCCATATAGATTCAACAATATACTCCTCAGCAAACCCTGCTGGACTCTTGGCTTTGAAAATTCTCATTTAGCACCACTTCTTAAAAAATGACCGCACATTATGCAATCCACTGATTGTACCAGATGATTTTCAACTAACAAGCAAAGATAACGATTAGCGGCCAGCTTGTCGCTATACCGAGATTAGTTGCAGCAAAAAGCGTTTATGACTCATAATAACCACAAAATAATACTCAGGAGTAGGTATGAATTGGTTAAGTTCACTGTCTTCATCTAAAAAGGCATGGGCGTTACTGGCTTTGAGTGCTGGATTGTTCGAAGTCACAGCATTGTATTTTCAGTATGTGATGGGCCTAGAGCCGTGCATCATGTGTATTTATCAACGAACTGCCATGCTTGGTTTATTTGCCGCAGGCATCGTAGGCTATTTATCACCAACAAACTGGTTGGTTAAAGGATTGGGCTTCACCATTTGGGGAGTCAGTAGTATTTGGGGTTGGGTGATCGCCCGTGAACATATCAATATGCAAACGACCACAGACCCTTTTGCCTTTACCTGTGACATCGTGCCAAACTTTCCCAGCTTCATGCCATTGCACGAGTGGTTCCCTGCTTTTTTCGCCGCCACTGGAGACTGTGGAAACATTGATTGGTCTTTCTTATCACTCAGTATGCCAGGGTGGATGGAGATCATATTTGCGTTTTATAGTTTAAGCTTCATCGCCATTTTGGCATCAAGTATTTTGGTTCGCACAAAATGATAATCCGCCTTAGTCAGATAAAATCGCTGGAGCGCTACAAGCTACGTGATAAACAACGCATATTAGCTATCGCATTAGATGAAATGCCTGCTACGCGTAAAGTGGCACTGCGTATTACTAAACTTACGGTATTAATACCTTTTTTCATCGCGTTAGCTTACTTTGAAGGGTGGAGCTTATTACCGGTATTATTGTTAGCTGGACTTAGCTACCCTATCCTCACCAGTCCAATTGAAATCATGTTTGCCAAACCATGGTTCAACAAAGCTGTAGACAAGTTTGACTCTGAGCAAACCTAGAAAGGGCCCCATGGGCCCTTAATCATTTTTTAAAAACGAATCTTGCCCTCTAACTTAGCAGCAATACGGCTACCAATACCTTTGACTTGCTGCAATCCATCGAAGTCCACAAATCGACCGTTGGTTTGGCGATAGTCGATAATAGCTTGCGCCTTCTTTTGCCCTACACCAGGCAGCTTTGCCAGTTCATCGACTGAAGCGGAGTTAATATCGACCAAGTGAGTGGTGGGTTCAACGACCTTAACGCTAGCAGATTGATTGAGCTCTTGAGCACCCGCATTATGATTAAGCCCAAAACCCATGATCAGAGTTACGACAAGTATAATTGATTTCATCATAGTAGTTCCTTACTAGTTATATTCCTTAATTTAATCCTTTGTGTATGTAGTCATACTTCTAAACTACTTACTATCAAGGAATATTAAATAAAGGAAATGCACCTTAATTTGTCAAGATACTTACTTATGAAAACCACATAGTCGTTTTAATTTAATAAAGCTGCGTTATGCTGGTGAGGATAGGTAGCAAAGGTGAATAAAACCTTGCATAATGCCCCAGAAAGATTTACTGTATAAAAAAACAGTGTTTAGCAGGAGTGATCATGGCTGTTATTGTTAAGTATGTGGTTGAAAGAAATGGAGTCGAGCGCATGACCTTTACCAGTAAAAAAGAGGCTGATGCATACGACAAAATGTTAGACGTTGCAGAGTCGTTAGAGCAGATGCTGAGCAAAGTTGATGTTCCTCTTAGCGAGCAACAAGTTGAGTCGCTAGCACTTGAGATTGCCAAGCAAAAAGATGAGTTCTTAGCTGTACTCAAAGGCGGCAAACCCGTTGCAACAAAAAAAGCTAAGCCTTCAGCCAAAACGAACACTGAAAACGTAACGCCGCTAAAAGAGGCGTAGTTAGTAAAGGTTACAACTCACAATAAAAAAGCCGCTATCTGCGGCTTTTTTAACATCAGGCTGTCAGTTACTTCAATACATCAGCAACTGCATTAGCAAAATAATCTATATTTGCTTGGCTGATACCGGCGACGTTTACTCGGCTCGACCCAACAATATAGATGCCATATTCTTTTTGTAAGCGATCAATTTGATCTTTGTTGATACCTAAAAATGAGAACATACCATTTTGCTTATCGATGAAAGAAAAATCCTGATCAACGCCCTTGGCCGCTAAGCTATCTTTGATTAAAGTACGCAAGCCGTTAATACGTGAACGCATTTCATCCAATTCGTCGTGCCACATTTGCGTAAGCTCTGAGCTACTTAAAATGATGTTTACAATATCAGCACCATGCGCTGGTGGCATTGAATAAATGCTACGCACAACACTCAACAATACTGAATTTGAGATGTCTGCTGTTGCTGCATCTTTAGAAATCAACGTACACGCACCCACACGTTCACGATACAATCCAAAGTTCTTTGAACATGAAGAACAGATAATAAGCTCATCCACAGTGTCAGCAAGTAAACGTAAGCCATAAGCATCTTGGTCTAAGCTCGCACCAAAACCTTGATATGCAATATCAATTAATGGTGTAAAACCAACCTCTTTTGCAAGCTCCGCAACAACTTTCCACTGCTCTTCATTCAGATCCATACCGCTTGGGTTGTGGCAACATGCGTGAAGTAATACAACATCACCTTTAGGAACTTGCTTTAACGCACTGATCATTTCATCAAAAAGTAGTCCCTTGTTTTCATAGTCGTAGTAAGGATACTCTTTAACCGTCAGGCCAGCAGCCTCAAATAAGCTAATGTGGTTTGCCCATGTTGGTGTAGTAACCCACACCGTCGCATTGGTATTACAACGCTTGATGAACTCCGCCGCTACACGCAACGCACCCGTTCCACCTGGGGTTTGAGCTGTGCGAACTCGATTAGCCAATAATGCGCTGTGCTCACCAAGAAGCAGAGACTCCATTTGCTGACAATACTCTAAGTTACCTGCTAACCCAATGTAAGATTTCGTTTTTTCATTTTCTAGTCGAAATGCTTCCGCCTTTTTAACGGCACGCAGCACAGGTGTATCGCCCTGTTCGTCTTTATAAACCCCAACGCCTAAATCAATTTTGTTTGGGTTTGTATCTTGCTTGTAAGCAGCCATCAATCCTAGGATTGGATCTGTTGGTAGTGGTTTTAATTCACTGAACATGGGTCATCTCTTATTTTACGTTATATCAGCGAGCAATATTTGCACTGCACGGGCGCTAAGCATCGCTGAACACTAGGGTTTAAACTGAGCTCATATTAACATAAATATTGGTCAAAACGAGCCATATCACTCAGGTAGATACTGAGGAATTTTAATACATACAGCAATTAGTAAAGCTAGCACGTTTGGTGTAAAAAAATCTTTGCTAAACGCTTCTGCGTCAATAATACCGATACAGTTGTTTGCATTATCAAACAATGGTAGACAAGCTTCCGCCTGCACTTTTGGATCACAAGTATAATATTCGCCACCATTGCTAACGTATTGCGGCACATCATTGATCACGCGGGCGCGGCCGCTCATGACCACTTGTACATTATTACTTGTTGCTGCAAATTGTTCGTTGATAGGAAACAATGGTCGGCTAGGTGCACCATGGTAAGCCAGCTTCAACAACTGAGCTCCCTGTGGTGTCTGACGAGTTTGATATATGCCAAACCAATCCACATCGGTTTGGCTTTGTACATACGCCACCATCGACTGTAACTTAACCAAAGCTTGTGAAGTTTGCTGATCTTGAGAAAGTAATGATGTGAGCTCAAAAGGCTCGTCTTGAAGATGACCAAACAAACTACACGCACCACCTTCTCCAAGTTCAGGAATGCGATAAGACCACACAGCATCTTGCCAGTTATTCTGATCTTGTAAAAAGTCATCTAATTGAGATAACGCCGATTCTATATCGGCAGGCTCTACACTAAGAGCCGATTGAGTGAGATACGAAGAAACCATCTAGCCATCCAAACATCTAAAAACAGCTCTAGACTAGCATGCAAATAAAGCTTTGCAAATAGAAATTATTGCAAAGAATAAACTATTTTTACTTCATTACCTTGCGTGTTAAATTGAATGTCACAAGACATCTCTTGAAGTAAGCGCAGGCCGCGGCCGTACTCTAATTGAAGGTTGTCATCTTTATTGTCCTTAACTCTAAATCCTCTGCCTGAATCAGCAATCGTAAATATCAAGACGCCATCTTTGGGGACGTATTTAACACTGATACTGACTAACGCATTCTCTAGTTTTGCCAGCGCTTTTTCTCTTATTTGGTAATATTCCAAAAAGCCATCATCTCGATTTTTAATATTAGAGTCTAAGCCAAGTACACCATGGTCAACAGCGTTATTGTATGCCTCCGAAAGCAGTAAAAAAATATTTGATCTATGCTCACTCACTCCCTCGATTTTGCTCAAAACGTCAACCAGTTCTAGTATCGGATCTGTTCCCACAATACATTGTGCGTTGACATGTACAGATAGCTCAAAAGGAATTTTCGAGTACACTATGGGTGCTGTTTTGATTTTTTCGCTCGCTATGCAATTAATAATCGCGATGCTCAAATCGTCTTGCTGTGCGCTATGCTCAGAAAAGCTTTGGGTCAGTTGAATAATTTGCTCAGTGGAAATGTTGTTACAGCTTCGAAGTACTTCTTTGAGACGCTGCTCACCGAACATTTCTCCTTGTCTGTTTTCGGTTTCGATGATGCCATCAGTGGCCATCACCAATCGTTGGTTTGCATTAACTTCTAAGTGAATTGTCGTGCGCTCAAATTCATCATCACTTAGGATCCCGAGCGCCATATGCTGTGACTCTAGTGTTTGTATTACGTTACCTTGCTCGTCAATCAAATAGATATCAGGCAATCCACCCAACCAAGCTGACACACTTCGCCCAGATTCACTTAACTCCACTATGGCCGCCGCACAAAACATGTTGCTTGGTAGTAAAGTATTCAATACTCCATTAAGTTCATAGGCAATATCGTTCACCGCCATTCCTTTACTGACCATTGCATAGAAAATACGTGACGCCGGCAATGCCCCTACTGCCGCTGCCAAACCATGCCCAGTAAAATCCCCAAGTAAACAGTAAAACCCGCCCATAGGACTTTTTGCCATCAAGAACATATCACCGTTAAACATTGAAGCGGGGGAAAGATGATAGTCGCAATGCTGATGATACTTTATGGATTGATCGAGCGCATTACTGAAAATATGCTCTACAATCTCATGCTCTCTTTCTATTTGATTGTAGTGATATTCAAGCTGCTTTTTTTGCTGGTTGGCTTCTTGACTCAACCGACGAGTACGGGCATGGGCTCTGATCTTGGCTGACAATATAACTCTATCGAATGGCTTATGAATAAAGTCATCGCCACCTACAGCCAGACATTTTTCAAAGCTATCATGGTCTTCAAGTGTGGTAATAAAGATAACGGGTAGATACACATCCCCAGCCAACTCTTTTATTTTAGGAGCAGCCTCAAAGCCATCCATTACGGGCATAATGACATCAAGCAACACCACATCAATGTCATATTGCTGCATCAGCTCAATTGCTTGCGCCCCGTCATTAGCAACAACAACGTCATATTCTTGTTGCTCTAACATTGCTTTTAGCAAAATACAGTTTAACGGCTGATCATCGACAACCAATACGCGCACTTTAACGGCTCCTGATGAAAGGCTTTATCAATCGATATCAAACTTTTTATCAAATCTTGATATTTGTAATATTTTCTTTAGCTGAGGTCGGCAGTTGGTAATTTGAATGGTCTCAATTGTGTCTGCGAGCGTTTTTTTCATGTTTAGCAGCATACCTAATGCGGAGCTATCCATGTAATCTGTTTCTCTCAAATCAACGACTACTTTTTCGGTCCGTTCTCCAACATCGGCATAGGCTTGACGAAAAGACTGTACTAGGTTGAAATCAAACTTCCCTCTAATTTGTATTGTTAAAATCTTGCCGTCTGCTGAAGAATTCTTGCTCAAACTCATGTTAAGCTCCTAATATATTTCGAAATTGTTATCCAGTACACTGACTTAAATATAAACGCTTTATTCAGTTTAGCCACAAATAAGCTACTGCGAAAAAATTCAGCTTATTTTTTTACTCTTTGCTTCATCATCGTAAACATTACTGCTAAGAAATAGATTAATGATATGATCACCACACTGATCTTTTTTAGCGGTGAGAGAAAAATGTCTGATAGTCGTTTAGTTTATTCAACAGAAACGGGCCGAATTGATACGAAAGAACCAAAAAAGGAAATTGAGTCAAAAGTATTCAAAGATGGATTCGTGAGAATTGAGAGACAAACAAAGGGAAGAAAAGGCAAAGGGGTCATGCTGGTTGTAGGCATTGATGCACAACAACATGATTTGAAAAAGCTAGCAAAAACATTAAAAAGTAAAATGGGGCAAGGCGGCGCGTTGAAGGATGGCATCATCGAAATTCAAGGTGACGATAGAGAGAAACTTAAACAAATACTCGAAACCCTCAAATTCAAAGTAAAAATTGCGGGTGGCTAACTCGACACCTTTGCCATGTATCAGAGGGATTCATGTTGAGTGCCTCTGACTAAGGTGTAAAAGCGTGCGTTCTTAAACACATCCCTTAAAATATTTGCTCACTTTAAGAGTGACATTTTAATGCTCATTATCAGTTACTTTCGTTCAGCCAACTGACGTGTATTAAAACAACGAGGCACTCAGTGATGAGCCGCACTTGTTGTGACATGTAATCATCTTAAACATCGCATTGCCGTTGTCTCTTCTTTAACTTTTCCGATTAATTACGCTTTGCTTACCTCTCATTGTAGTTAGCAAAAAGTGGATGAGCTTTTTAACGTTAGGTAATGATTGCTTGTTTGGATGAGTAAGCACCCACAAATCAGCAAATGAGGTTGAACAAGGCGCAAACTCAACTAACTGAGGAAAGTGTTGTGCAATATAATGCGCCCCTCTGATCATGCCCAGCCCATTTGCAGCAGCTTGGTGGCGCAACACTAAATCTCCAACCGTTAATTTAATTGAAGCATTCGGGAATGGCGTTTCGGCCAACCATGGCGGACGAGCTTGGCTGCTTGCCACTATCCAAGCGATGTCTTGGTCATCACGCTGTGTCAGGTAATCCTTGTGCATAAAGTATCCTAATGAAATTGGACACAAGCGATGGCCAACTAAATAGTCATCAAGTTGCTCAGCAGCACGGATCACAACATCCGCTTCGCTGTTATCTAAATCACTCAGCGCATACGTTGCATTGATATTAAGTTGGATCTCTGGATATTGCTGTTGAAACTCAGCCAATGCATCCATTAAAACAAACTGTAAAATCGCTGGAGGTAAGGAAAGATTAACCTGCTGCGTCGCTTGCTTAATGGTGTTTTCAATCTCTGGGAGTTGCTTGTGCAACTGAGTTTGCATCGCTTCGGCGGTACACAGCAACTGTTTACCGAGTTCACTGAAAGCCAATTTGTTTTGAGTTGTCGTACAAACAGAAGTGGAATAACGTCGATTTAAGCTATTTAGTCTACGTGCGACGGTTGTATGGTTTACCCCCAACAACTTAGCTGCCCCACGCAGGGTTTGAGCGCGCTGCAATGCGAGCAGTAATTGAAAGTCATCCCAGTTTTGCATACATCACAGCGTTATTCGTTTTCATGCCTATTAAATTAAAGTGTTTTTTGCATTGTGTATAGCAAATGCCGAAATTTGCCATTGTCCATCAATTAAATAGACATAATAACTGGCGCCAACTTTGTTATACAGGGCCCCCGTTTTGGTGTATCGCTCAGCAATATTGCTAACTAGTGCAATGTTGTCATCCAGTTGGTGGATAAACACCTTTGCCCATTTGACGTGGCTCACCCCTTGTGCCTTCAAATTTGATAAGAAAACTTGTACCTGTTCGTCCATTTGCATGTGCGTAATAACACTGGGTTTTGAGTTTGATGACATCAACATGATTGTGTCGGCATATAACTTTGGTGTTTGTGGCAATACACCATGCTGTAAATAGTGATTATATTTCGTCATATAACTATCAAACAGTGCGCTAATTTTAGCTTCACTGGATTGAGCCAAGACGTTGCTGCTTACTAACAACAGCATCATTAAGATACCTATTCTCATGGTTACTTTCTCCTTAATTGTTTTCACTATCCTAGCAATTACAGTCACTTGGGTCGTGGATTAAAATATTCACCTACTGTTGCGTTTTAGCACCAGTTAAAACTCAGCATAGTTAATTGCATCAACGTCATCTCATGGTCATGGCTGCACCAAAAACCCATACCTTTTACCCATATAAAACACAAACGGCAATTCTTTTGTATAAGTCAATAAAACTCGTTAGACTGTGTTAGCAAAATTAACACTTCACCTTGAATTACGCTGAGTGACTGTTTGGCACTTTCTCAGCGAGTGAGTTATTTTATGTTTAAAATCCGGAGCTGTTATATGAGACGCTTAAATACTTATTTTTACGGCGCATGTCTGATTTTCCTATCAGGCTGTGGAGGCGGCGGTGGCGATCAAAGCACCACACCGACCACACCAACCCCCACAGATCCTCCAGCACAAACGGTTGATACTGGCACACTTAAAGTCAGTATCGCAGGCCTCCCACAAGGGGTCAGTGCCGATGTTACTATCACGGGACCAGACGGTTACAGTAGCGACTTAAATCAATCTAAAACCATTGCAGATTTAACCGTCGGCAGCTATACAGTGACGGTAAACGCAGTCAGTGCAAATTCACTCAGTTATAACGTTTTACCCGCCGAATACACCGTGAACGTTTCCAAAAACACAACAAACAATATTGAACTGATTTATCAGTCCCCAGTTATTAGCCAAGGTATCGTCAGTAATTTTGGTAGTATCTATGTCAATGGGGTACGTTACGATACATCTGGCACAGACTTTAAAGATGAAGACGGCGAGCCAAGCAGTGAAGATGACTTTGAAGTCGGTATGCTCGTGACCGTAGTTGGTCGCTCAGACGCAGACGGTGAACACGCTCAAGCGGAAGAAGTCTATTTTGAGCTTAAAGCCAAAGGGCCTGCCGAAGCTATTTCACTGACAGACTCCACTTTGCAAGTGCTTGGTTTTGTTTTCCTCATAGACGAGTCTACTGAGTTTGAAAATACCACACTTGAAACCTTACAAGTAGATGACTTTGTAAAAGTCAGTGCCATTCAAAATGATCAGCAACAACTAGTCGCCACGCATATTGAACTAGACAATGTGGACACCACACTCAAAGTCGCAGGGGTTGTCTCTTTGCTAGATGAGCAAAGTAGTACGTTCTCACTCGACAACTTAGTGATTGATTACAGTGCAGCTGAGATTGAAGGAGTACTTGCCAATGACGAGCACGTGGTGGTTTATAGTGAAACCACTGCAAATGACGGAGTTTTGCTGGCATCACAGGTAAAAGTGATAGAGCGCGAAAGTGAAGATGACAGCCAAGAACAAAGCATTCAGTACGCGTTAGACGGTGTGATAAGCGCAGTCATTGATGACAGTAGCTTCACACTAGGCGATAAATCCGTTAGCTGGTCGTCTGATACAGAGTTTTTTGGTGGTGAGGCCAGTGAACTTGAGGTAGGCGTGCGTGTTAAAGTACACGGAACACTGACTGGCGACCAACTGAGCGCAAGAAAAATCCGCCTCGACAAGCAAGGTGTCATTAAGTTAGAAGGTGCCATTGAAGAGGTCAATATCGATACTCGTCAAGTGCTGGTGCTCAATACGCTATTTACACTGGACGACCACAGTAAACTAAAAGACAAATCTAGCCAGAAAGTACGCCGCATGGTGATGACTGATCTAGTATCTGGAGATATTGTTGCGATTAAGGCATTTGCCTCATCTGATGGTGAATCTTTATTGGTGAAACAATTAACCAGAGAAGCCGTATCTGATGAAGCACCAGAGGGCAACGTGGAGATTGAAGGACTCGTCAGTAGCGTTGCAGAGCCTACGCTCACAGTTCAGGATGTCAATATTACCACCAGCGCGGTAACACAGTTTGAAGTTGATGGCGAAGCCCTAGACACCGAAGGTTTCTTTGCTGCGATACAAGCCGGACACTTTGTTGCGGTTAATGCTCAAGCAACGTCTGAAGGTGAGGTATTAGCTTTAGAGATAGAAGCAAAAACCAGTGCTGACGGTGAAACACCTGAATATGTAAAACTATCTGGTGTTGTACATGATTTTGTTTCTGCCGAAGACTTTAAGGTTAACGGTCGCGCCATCACGACCAACGAATTCACCCATTTTGAAGACGGTACACCAGCATCGCTTGAAGATGGTGTGATGGTTAAGATAAAAGGCGAAGAGCATTCTGATGGCAGTATTTTGGCAACAAAAATCGAATTTAAGTCAGAGGATGATGTAGACGAAGTAGAAGTGAAAGGTGTCATCACGGCCTTTACCTCCATCACCGACTTCACCGTCATCGACCAACCTGTGACAACCGATGAGCACACCATCTTTAAAGGCGGAGACAGCGATAGCTTAGCAGTTGATGTGGAAGTTGAAGTAGAAGGTGTGCTCAACTCAGACGGAGTATTGGTTGCACATAAAGTTGATATTGACGCAGATCAGGATGAAACCGAGGTTTCTGGTGAAATAAGCAACTTTATATCGGCGCAAGAGTTTACTGTCAATGAACAGGCCGTCACCACAACCGATGAAACCACCTTCAAAAATGGTAATGCAAGTAGATTGGCCGATGGCGTCACCGTAGAAATTGAGGGCACACTAAATCAAGATAACGTGCTAGTGGCCTCAAAAGTCGCCTTTGAAAAGCTTGAAAAAGTGAAGCTCACTGGTGAAGTGACCGCCCTTTCTGAACAGGCTTTCACCATCGCTGACATAACCATTGAGTATTCACAGCAAACGCAGTTTGAACATGGTGATGCGTCTGACTTGGCTATCGGTATCACGCTTAAAGTTGAAGGTCGTAAACACAGTGAGACGCTGATCAGTGCCGAAGAAATAGAGTTCGTTGACAATGAACAAGACGAACATATTGAAGTGAGCGGTAAAATCAACAAGTTTACCTCAGCGACAGAGTTCTCGATTGGCGCACGCAAAATCACCACGGATGCGGACACGCAATACATTGGCGGAGAAGCGAACGACCTGACACGAGGCATTAAAATTCACGTTAAAGGTATTTTGCAGGACAACAACATCGTGCTTGCACAACAAATCGAGTTTGACGACTAACTGTCACTCATCAGCCATCCAAGAAAGCCTTACCCTTTGTACTTTGGGTAAGGCTCTAGGATAAACAATAAGATTAGAGGTCAGTGCAAGCTTGACCTGAAATACTGAAGTCTATGTCATTTTCTTGAGCAAATTGTTGCAGCTGCTTTGTTGTATCGCAGCTCAGCGCACTGTCATTAATTACTAGCACCCTTAAAAATGGCATTTCCAATATAACTTCTGCGTTAAAATCCGCTTCAATTTGATTTAAATTTAGTGACCTTAGATTACGCAATGATTTAATGGCAGAAATATCAGTCATATTTTTCCCAGTAAAATCCAGCGCCCTAAGTTGGGTTAAACTTTTAGCGAACTCCATATTATCAAGGGCACTACCTGACAAACGCAGTTCTGAAAGCCTGTCATGCTTTCCAAGTGAGTTTAACGATACGTTGCTACTGTCACCCAGCGACAGGTTTAAGCTACGTAAATTAGCAAACATTGATAATTGGGGTAACTCTACCGTGTCTGATAAAAACAGTGAGAGTGATCGCACGCTATCACTACCTTCAAATCCACCGTTTATAAAGGCTTTAGCACTGATAGTTAAGTATGATAACTGGCTGCTTTCTCTCAGTGATACTAAATCACCATTAAAAGACGACTCTGCGCTAAACTTTAAGTCTAGAGATTCCAACAATTTAAATTGTGTGTAGTCTGGTTGAGTATTTTCAGAGATGTCACTGAGCTCTAACGTTTTGAGTTTACTATGGGCAGATAAAGCATCTAACTCAGAAAGGTTATTCGCATAAAGTGATACGCTCTCTAAGTCATTTAAGCCATTTAGATGACTTGTACTGAATGCCTCTTGAGCATGGTCATTATTGTGAAGTCTCAGGTTTTTAAGCTTTGAAAACTGACTTAGCTTATCTTTGTTAATTACATCTAGATTTGATAAGGATAGCGTATGTAAATTAGTAAACTGTGTCATACGCGCGAGATCAAACACCTTAAAGTCATCTGACGAAAGGTTATATTGCAAACTCTCTAAGTTATTTAATTCATACAATATATCTGTATCTTTTAGCTCTGAACTTATAAGTTCCAAAGATTTAAGGTGCTCCAACTGTGTTAATGCTGACGCATCCGTGATCCTTGCACTGTATAAATGTAAACGCTCTAAATTTTCTAACGATGATAAAAAGTTTAGATTTTCAATTTGCCAAATGTTTTCTAATTTCAGTTCTTTCAATGACGCTATCAAACCCAGTTTGTCTAGGTTATAAACGTTCAGCCCGTCTATGGTTATGCTTTGCAACGAGTTTGAGATTAGCTGTGATGCGTCAAAATCAACCATTGTAGAACCAGACAATGTGATTGATTCCAGCTCTTGAAGTTTGTCTATCGACAAACCTTGCAACACTTCGCCATAACGAGAATCAACATAGAGCTCTTTTAAGCTGGCTAGTTGGTTAATATCATTAAGAACATTTTCTGTTGCGCCTGTGTAAGAATTAAACGCGTCTATTAAAAACAAACGTTCTAAATTTGGCAAAGCACTAAGAGGCGCAAGGCTTTGGATTTCTGCATTTCGAATCGCCAATTCTTGCAGTTGTGAAAATTGAGATAGACCACTTAAGTCTTTAATAGCAGGTGAAGAACAAAGAATTCTATATGTGCCTGTATCTGCTGCATTATCGTTTAAACAATCTAGCAGCCGTGAATCCTTTATTTGTTCAGCATCAAACTCTGGATAGGCTTCAACCAAAACGGTACCTGACATTTCAGCTTGAGCCCCTTGCTCATCAGTCACGGTCAATGTGTAGTTAATCGGTGTGGCTGTGTCTACCGCTGGGGCCATCATATGAAGCTCATTTGAGCCCGAATAAAAGTAGTTAGTGCCCTGTTCAGTCCATTTCCACTGGTAAGAAACAATTTGGCCATCTGGGTCATATGCGGTTGCATCAATTACGTAACGATCACGCTCTTTTACAACTAAATGCGCAACTTGTTCAATAACAGGTAATGAGTTTGGTGCTGGTGAGGGGGTGCTAACGATTTCGTCAACGTTATTATCATTCGGTGTGGGTGTGTCACTTGACCCACCACATCCTAGCAATGTTGAGCAAAGTGTAAAGAGAGTGAGTTTTTTAAATATCAAATCCATTATATTCCACTAAAATTTGTTCATAAATCAAAGTATTGCCATCTTTAATGGCAATAAAGGCGCGGTATCGTACCATATAGAGAAACGAATTCAATGATGTTTGTAGTGGCGATGCTCACCACTTTGATAATTTCCTGCACGAAAACTTTAACTAGTAAAAACAAATGATTAAAAATTTAAAAGAACATAATAAAGTGTATGACTCCTAACCTAAGCTAACTTACACAACGCCTCCATTGCTGTTCACCTCATCACAAGCAAGCCCAGCCGATGGCTGCTATCCAATCTTCAACTTCACCTCAAGCAAAAATCATCAAGAAATCATGACAACATCAGGTATCTAGATAACAACTTACATAAGGTAGAACTGTACAAGCTCATTTTGGGTAGACTAAATAAAACGAGGATAAATCATGACACAATATCGCTATTTTTTAATGCTATTCATCTCTTTACTAATGGTAAATAGCGAAGCTTTGACAGCGAGTGAGCGCCCGTTACTCACAGGCCCCTATCTTGGCCAAACACCACCAGGTATGACACCAAAAGTATTTGCCCCCGGTTATGTCAGTACCAGACACCGAGATCACAGTGGCTCGTTTACCCCAGACATGCAGGAGTTTTACTTTTCTAGAAAGGATGTCGACACACAAAACTGGTGGCTGGTTCAATTTAAACAAATAAACAACGTATGGCATGAATCTGTTGTGGGCCCAAGGATTGGCAGACCTATCCTATCACCTGATGGCAATACCATGTATTTAGGTAGTAAATATATGCAACGTACCAGCAGTGGCTGGTCAGAAGTCAAAAGCCTTGGGCCTATGATTGATAGGCAAGATTGGGGCATTATGCGCCTGTCAGCATCGGCTAATGGCACGTATATATTTGATGATTATAAAAATAATGATGTGCTGCGTATCTCTGAGGTAAAAAATGGCAAACGCCAAGCGCCTGTATTGCTTGGCCCTCACATCAACGCGGGTAAATGGACTGCCCATCCGTTTATTGCCCAAGATGGCTCATACATTATCTGGGACAGTGAAAAAGACGACGGCTTTGGCGACAAAGATTTATATATCAGTTTTCGCCTACCCACTGGTGAATGGGGCGATGCGATAAACCTAGGTGACGCTATCAACACTTCGGGAATTGAAGCTGGGGCTTATGTTTCTCCTGATGGTAACTATCTATTTTTTAATAGAAACCTCCTAAAAGAAGGGGTAACGCAATCTTCTTCAGATGGTGATATTTATTGGGTCGATGCCGCAGTGATTGAACAGCTCAGGCCGAAACTATCAATGACGGGATACAAATAATATCTAACTAGTCAGTACCCTCAAAACCTCAACTGCCGATATAAAACTAAAGAGCGATGTAGCGTACATCGCTCTCATATACCCATTAAAACTCTAAGTTAACTTGTACTGGGTAGTGATCAGATAACTCGTTGTAATAGCCATCATGATAGTAGCGGCCATCACTTAAGTTCCAGTTTCCGCGCAGGTAGCTCCAATACCAGTTTTTATTTGCTTTGGGATAGCGCACCTTCATGCTCGGTGTGTTTGTAGGCTGTTTATGATCGCGATGCCAAAACACGTAATCTAGGGTGTCATTATAATCTAGGCTGTAATCAAAATAGTAAGCATTGGCTTTGGTAAACCAATTATGCTTTGCAGAATATGAACCAACCAATGGCGTTTGAAAGTGTAACTCTGCGCGAGCGGTTTCCAGCATATCAGCTACTTCTTGCTGTTTGCTCCACTCCACATTCATATCGCCGCCAATGATAACCGCTTCATCCGCAGGAATATTTTCAGCCTTAATAAAGGTTTGAATTTCATCAAGCTGCGCCATACGAACGCGGTGCTCTTGCTCTGTATCACCATCGTGCGTGGCTTGTAAGTGAGTACCAACTAGATGATAGCGTTGACCGTCTTTTGCTATCGCCACATAGGCAAAGCCTTTATTTGCCAAGTAATCCCAACTGCCGCTCAAGCTATGATTAAACACATGCGCCTTTTGCGTGATGATTGGATACTTAGAAAGAATGACCACCCCACCACGAATAACAAACGGGCTATTTGAACAGTTGCCTGTGAGCGAATCCCAACCGCTACCGCTACAATCTTGCCCCACATTCGGGGTTTGATAAGGATACAGATTTGCTAGCCTTGCTAGAGCTTGTTCCGCATCGCTACTAAACACCTCACTGACCAAAATAACATCAGGGCTGTCGCTCATTGCTGTTAATACTGCTGGTAAACGTTCGGCTCGGTTCGCCTGATCCCAATCCTGTACATTTAACTGCATAATATTATAAGCCATGACTTTAAGTGACTCGGCCAAACTTTGTGTACTCAACAGCATCAAGGCACACGTCAAGGCGTACTTTATCTTCATGTATTGCTCCAATCATTCATTATTATTTTCATATTTATGAGACATTCACCCCTGCCATGCTTACTAGACGCAGTAATGAACGAGTGAAAATTGCGCTACGAAAATAACCACAATGAATGTCAGAATGATTACTCTAACCTGTTTGTTTTATGAAGATTTTTTGCAAGAAATAGTGCGTTTAAAAGACACTTTTATGACTATCGTAGTAAGCGTGCCGCCATTGCATACACAAGGTATTTAAAATGAAGATGGTACACATTACGGGGGTTTGTTTAACTAGGACCAAGTCGAATTCTATAAATCAATTAATAATCGAATTTATTTAGTCTAGATGTTAAATGGATAATTGCCACAGGGGTGAATAGTGAAAACTATTGATTTAGAGAGCTAATAATAAGATTTAAGTAAGTTTAATGAGAGAACCGAAGATTAGTAAAGCTTTAGAGGGTATGGATGAAACTAACGCTGGAACAACAAGCTTTGGAGTTAGTAGTGTAAGCACTTCAAACAACAAACATTGGAGTTTGGGTGGTAGTCTTACCAGCCACATCCCGGCACACGAGTCACAAGCTGTGGCTGCTCCCTTCCGGGCCTGACCAGATTCACCTGCTATCGTTGCGAGAGGACCAATAAGACTACCATTGAGGGCCTTGTTTGGCGCGGGAGGGATTATCTCTACTTTCGGGTGTAGTTTCAAGGGAAAACTAGGTTAATTAAGCCAACTGCTTAAACATCCAGCAGTTGGCTGTTGGGATTGTTACTTATTGAGCGATTTTTGCAGGGCTGCTAAGCGCTGTTTTACTTTCTTCATGTTTTCTGGGCCCATGCGCAAAAACTGTTTTTGCGCCTCTGATAGCTGCTCCCACTCTGGATAAGCGTATCGATAGGTCACAGAGTCTTTGATAAGCGGAATATTACTCTCTGGGATCGGTGTGTTTAAAAGCTCGGTGATGGCTTTATCCAAAGTCAGATTAAAGTCTTCGCCATCGTAACCAATTTCTTCATAAGCTTGTGATATGAGAGGCTTAAACTTATCAAATAGGCGTACAAGTTGAGCCGTACTCATACTTGATAGCATATCAACATATGGCGTGTAACGCTCAAAGCTGTTTGGATCAGTCACCACAATGTCGCCTTCAAGGGCCATAAATGGTTCCTGAGGCTTCTTCACTGGCATATGCTTTTGTGCGACTTTACCTTTAGCGAGGTTGTCAACAAACACCACCCCACGACGAACCATGTCGTCACTCACCAGCAATGCCAGAGCTTTTTCACTCATTAGCTGCGCCACACTTTGTTTTACCACTTCATCGCTGTTATCAAGCGCAGGGAGCTCTGGTGCTTCAGGCGTAGCCGTGCTTACTTCTAAAGGTGCTTCGTTACGCTCTGATTGTGGAGGCTGCTCAACAAGTTCAGGGGCACTGTCCTGCTCAGGTTGGTCTTGTTGAGATTGTGCAGTATTAAGCTGTTGCGAGGTTTGCTGCTGTTGCTTCACCACATCCTGCGAGAACTTCGCGTTTTCTTGCTTTTGTTCATTTTGTTTTGATAACACAAAAGTCACCACTATCACCAACGCCACTAGCACGCTGGCCGCCAGCAACAGCTGACTGCGTGACGGGCCCTTCTTGTGAGTATGCTCCGAACTGTGCTCTGACATAACCGCTCCATAAAATTAGCTTGAAAAACAATATTCTTTTGAATATTTAAAAATTAAAACATAAAGTAAAAGTGAAAGCACTTATACTGCGATGATAGCAGGACTATTATCTACTGATGAGCAATATAGTAAAAAGTTCATTATTTTTCGAGGATATATGAATTTAAAACAACGTAAAGCTAATCGGCCAAAGGTTGCCTTGCTGCTAACTGGAGGTGGTGCCCGAGCCGCTTATCAGGTTGGCGTACTTAAGGCTCTGGCTCTTAGTATGCCGCGCACCGCGCCGATCCCGTTTCAAATCATTAATGGCACCTCCGCTGGGGCCATTAATTCAGCGGCGCTGGCCTGTTACGCCTCTTGTATGCACCTTGCTGTACGTAAAATAGAATGGGTATGGAAGAGCTTCCATTCGCATATGGTGTATCGCAGCGACTTTCTTGGGGCGTTTGGCTACCTGATCGCCAATGCCATGCGCAGTTTTCAGTCGAGCCATCTAAATCACCCACCAGCAAGTTTGCTTGATAACTCTCCGCTGCGCAGTTTACTCAGTCAGGTATTAGATTTAAGCCGTATTGAGCGCAACATACATAAGCAGTTTATTGATGCTATCTCGGTCACCGTGTCGAGTTATTCCACCGGACGGTCGGTAGCATATTACCAAGCTAAAGATGCCGAAACATGGCAACGAGCAAAACGTGAGGGCGTGCCCGGTAGAATTTCACTAGATGTGTTGATGGCCTCCAGTGCCATTCCTATGGTTTTTCCAAGTGTCCGAGTTAAACATCATTACTACGGTGATGGCTCTATTCACCAATTGTCACCACTGAGTCCTTCGATTCATTTAGGGGCTGAGAAAATATTTGTAATTGGTGTAGAGCAACCAAAAATACGCGCTCCGCTGGGTTATGAGCCTCATTTTCCGGGCATGTCAGCCATTGCTGGTCACTTACTCGATAGTGTATTTAGCGACACGCTACAGTCTGATCTGGAGCGCTTGCACCGCGTCAATCGCACCATCGGCCAGCTGCCACCCAAGGATCAAAATAGAGAGCTGAAAGCGATTGACACCTTAGTGATCAACCCCACGGTAAATTTCAGAGACATCGCCGAACAATATTATGATGATATGCCGCTGGCAATTAAGTTACTGATGCGTACTTTGGGTGTAAAACGTCACTCTAGCTCAAGTTTGACCAGCTATCTGTTGTTCGAGAAAAGTTACACCCAACATCTAATAGAAATAGGTTATCAGGATGGTTTGGCTAGGCTTGATGAAATGCGGGCATTTTTGGGCCTAGATGACTAGCGATTAGGCTAACCATTTAACAAATACTGTTCGGCTCGCTCTACTCTTCTAGGTTTACCTTTTAGCAGTAAAACGTCATTGGCATGAATTACCATACTTTGTACGGGGGCAGACAATTCTTGCCCCCCTCGGCGCAGCGCGGTGATCACCACTTTTTGTTTGTCTAGGTTGAGCTGTTCAATGGTCTTATCAACCGCATAGGCTGACTCTGGCAATGCTAAAGCATGAAGGTATTCCAGCCTATCAACGTTGGCCTCTAATGGGTCTTGTTCATCTCCTGCAAAAAAGCCATGTAGATATTCGTAGCGATTATGGCGCTCTTTACTCACCCGCTTAAATATACGTCGCATCGGTACGCCTGACATATGCAACACATGCGACACCAGCATCAAGCTGGCTTCCAGCGCTTCTGGTACCACTTCGGTCACACCCAACTCTTTGAGCGCATCAAGGTGACTATCGTCGGTAGAGCGAGCCAATATTTTCACATCGGGGGCAACGCGGCGAATTGCGTCTATCACTTCATGGCTTTGATTAAAATCCGAGCAGGTAATAATAACCAATCGGGCTTTATCCACATTGGCTGATTTCAGCAGTGCTGAAGACCCTGAATAACCAAACATAACAGGCTCACCTGCCGTTTGCGCTTCCTGTACTAGGCTTGGATTACGCTCAATCGCCAAATAAGGAATGGCTTCGGGCTTTAAAAAACGCGCGATGGTTTGACCAACTCTTCCGTATCCTAAAATAACCACATGATCGCTCAACGATTCACTATTAAATCGCTGGCTGTAATCATTTTTATAGTGCCCACCGTTAACATTGAGCTTTTGCAAAATCACGGGGGTTCGGTCGATTAAATACGGAGTGATAGCCATGGATAACACGCCTAGTGCCACCAAAAAGGATGTACTGTTTGCATCTAGCAAATTGTGTTTACTTGCCAATGCCACCAACACAAAACCGAACTCCCCCATCTGCCATAGCAAGATACCCGACGCCAACGCGTCTTTTTTTCGCTCTCCCATGAGCTGAGCAAGCAAGGCGATGATCAAAACTTTAAGAAGCAGCAATATTCCCAAAGCCAAAACGATGTACCCTATTTTGTTAGCAACATAAGGTACATTTAGCTGCATGCCAATTGTGACAAAGAATAGCCCCATTAAAATGTCACGAAATGGCCTGATCTCGGCTTCCAGTTGATGCCGATATTGGCTCTCGCCAAGCATCATACCTGCTAGAAAAGCGCCCAAGGCCATCGATAGTCCGAACAAGTAGGTCAATGCCCCCGCACACAAAGCAACCACAATGGTGGTCAGGACAAATAATTCATCGGTACGCACCGAGGCAACTTCGTTAAATATTTTCGGCAAGCACCACTTACCAATCGCCCAGAGCAGTAAACACACGAACGCCCCTTTTGCCAAAGCAAAGGCCAGAGCACCTACAAGCACTTGATTATCTGACTGAGCGATCAGCGGAAAAGCAATCAATAAGGGCACAACGGCAATATCTTGAAATAGCAACATGCCAATTGCCAGTTGCCCTCTGCGTAAGTTTAGAGTGCCACTTTCTTTGAGTATTTTCACGACCACGGCGGTAGAAGAGAGCGCCATTAAACTTGCAATGACAAATGCGCTTAGCCAATCATAATTAAGCGCTTTGACAACAAACATGCCAACGATGGTGGTTATTAACACCTGTAAGCTGCCAAGCCCAAACACTAGATTGCGCATCGCCATAAGTTTTGGCACGGAAAACTCCAGCCCTAAGCTGAACAATAAAAACACAATGCCCAACTCAGCGATAAAGTGCATCTCATAGCTGATACTCATCCAGCCAATACCATACCCACCGGCAAGTACCCCAGTCACTAAATAGGCCAAAATTGCAGGTAAGCCGACACGCTTAAACAGCCACACTAAAACAGCAGCGGCAAGCAATAGGGCAAAAACCTCGGCAAAAATGTTCTGCAAATGGCCTCCAAAGTGTCAAAAATCAGGGAATCAGCGAAGATGCTTGTCATTAAATATAGCAAGCAATTGTTTTTCAGCCAGTTTAAATTATTGGCACATTTTTCGCTTAGAGTAAGACAATAGTAGTACTTAGGGGAATACTGAATGGAAAATGTCCATATTTTGGCTCAACGCGTGTCAACGCGCGGCGATTATTTGCCGTTCAACACCGAGCAATACATCAACCGTGAGGCGGATCCCATCCACAAGCTTGTGGAACAATTACAAACCACGCTTCATATAGACGAATTGCTAACTGTGTTCGCAGAGCATGCACAGCGCATTATTAAACTATCAGGTTTACAGTTTCACTCATCGTTGGGTGTGGCACAGATGTACAATAGTGACAATCAGCATACACCGTTTAAATTCGATCTTGAGCTCAACGAAGAACATCTGGGGCAACTGGTATATTTTTGTCAGTATCAGATAAACGATGCTATCAAGGCTAAGTTATGTCGATTGCACAGCACATTGTTGTATCCGATGCGCAATGCGTTGACCTATAACCGAGTGTTAAAGCTTGCAACCAAAGATTCTCTAACGGGTCTTTATAATCGCAGCCAATTCAGTGATAGTTTGGCGCAGCGTATTGAGCGTGGACGTCGTCTACAAAGCAACTTCAGTTTGATGTTGCTGGATTTGGACAATTTCAAACAAGTCAACGACCGTCACGGCCACAGTGCAGGTGACGAGGTATTGATTAAATTTGCGGATATTTTAAAGCAATCGGTACGCAGCACCGATACCGTGTATCGTTTTGGCGGTGATGAATTTGCCATCATTATTGACGACCCGCAGTTTACCACCAACAAAGTGATTGCCGAGCGAGTAATGAGTGCTGTTCGTAACTGCCATGTGCTGTCTAAATTTGGGGTCACAACCAGTATTGGTTTTACACTGTCGACTATACAAGACTGTGAGGCGAGTATCTTTGCGCGCACCGACAAAGGCTTGTACAAAGCAAAAGCGGATGGCCGTGACTGCGCAAGAACCAGCTAGTCATTTTTGAGCAGGCTCTGCGCTCCAAGCGGAGTCCCCCTAGCGGAGCCTGCAACTTGTTAGTTCTCTACTGACTCTTTGATATAAACGAGCCGATAGATAATGAGTGCGACGGCAAAACCAAAAAAGAAACCATTTATTACCCAAGCCAAAGCAACAAAATTGCTTAGTTCGCTCAGCATGATAAGCAACAGTGGCATCAGTAGCGCGAAGATAAAAAAACTCCCCCCTTTTTCATGCCAATAAAGCAGCAGAAACACCGTACTTATCGCACCAAACAATAACGCAAATAAAAGGTTTGCCAACAGTGGTGCGCCATCGATCACACCTAACAGTGCAAACACCGCTACATTGAACAATAAACCCCAAGGCGCTTTACCTGCCAAAGATTTTCCGATTTCTTGATTATTCACTTCTCGTTACTTCCCATTGTATACCTTGCTGTTCATCAAACAGCGTATGCTCCAAATAAAATCCTACGACTTGCACCAACTGCTCATTATAAAAAATAAGGGGAACATGAGCACGTTGCCAGCTTGGCACACCCGCTTCTTTAAGCCAGTGTTTTACTGTATTGCGGCCCGGCTTATTCAGCGGTCGTATTTTGTCATTCATACGACCAAACATCACTGAGACTTGCTCATCATCACAAGGTAAGCGCACTCCCCGTCCCAACTTGGGTTTGAGCATTTGCCAATCACTTATTTCTACGCTGTCTAAATCAGTAATGATCTGCGATGCAGGAACTATTTGCGGTATAACTACAAACAAATGCTGCCGGTATCGCTTCACCTCTGCCTGTCCAATAGAGATGCTAAGTTGCGCATCTTGCTTACTATTAAGAGCTTGATATAACAACTGTTCTAACACCACCTTAGAGGGCATTTTCAGGTTGTGGCCTTGTAGCCAAGCGCGCACTGTATTGGCCTGTCGTGCTTGGCTAAGCTGCGACAACGTGACAAGGTTTAGCGTTTGCTCAGCAGTTTGGCATAGCTGTAAATCTTGTTCGGTGATTTCATCAATCAACAACTGTTGTTGCTGTAACAATTCAATGCTGCGCAAAGCACTGCTCAAAAACCCCTTAAAACGCGATTTTAACAGCGGTAATACTTGGTTGCGAAGAAAGTTACGGTCAAAACTATCATCCTGATTAGAATGATCCTCAATGTGGGAAATTGCCAATAGGTTAGCAAACGCTTCAATGTCTTGGCGACTGACGCTGAGCAATGGCCTGATACACTGACGCCCCGATGCCAGCTCGGTGCTTTGCCGCATTGACGCCAAGCCACTGAGCCCTGAGCCACGCTTCAATCTAAGTAAAAATGTTTCAAGTTGATCATCAGCATGCTGCCCTAACACCAACAAACTGTCTTCACGAGCAAGTCTATCCAACGCAGCATAGCGTGCCTCACGAGCTTGTGACTCCAAAGAGTGCCGGGCTTTTTGTTCGATAGTCACAGAGGTAGTTTTGAATTCAATCGCTAAGGACTGACACAGACGCTCACAAAACTGCTGCCAAGCTTTTGAGTCGGCTGATAGACCATGGTCGATATAGATAGCTTCTAGGTGAAGAGGTGCTTGTTCTGCGCGTAACGTATGACACAGATGGAGTAACACCACAGAATCAACGCCCCCCGACAAGGCAACACTCATGGGCCGTCGATGGGGGTTTAGCGTATTAACCGCTGATAAAAACTGTTTATATAGCGTGGTATTTTTCATAATTCACAATGTAAAAAAGCCGCTCATAGCGGCTTTTTCATTTTATCACGAATCAGTGTATAAATACAATAGACTTTTAGCAGTAACCAAAAGACATGAGTCGCTGATAACGCTGTTCCAGCATCTTATCAGTACCCAACTCTTCTAGTTCAGCCAAATCGCGCTTTAATTGTACTTTTAGATTCTTAGCCATAGCATCGTAGTCACGATGTGCACCACCTAACGGCTCTTCAATGATGTTGTTGATTAGATCCAACTCTTTTACGCGTTGCGCAGAAACACCCATAGCTTCAGCAGCCAATGGCGCTTTTTCTGCACTTTTCCAAAGAATTGAAGCACACCCTTCAGGCGAGATAACCGAATAGGTACTGTATTGCAGCATGTTCACGCGATCGCCCACACCAATTGCCAGTGCACCACCAGAACCACCTTCACCGATAACAGTACAGATAGTTGGCACTTTCAATGCGGCCATAACTTTTAGGTTACGTGCGATAGCTTCACTTTGACCACGCTCTTCAGCACCAACACCAGGATAAGCCCCCGGAGTGTCGATAAAGGTGACAATCGGCATTTTAAACCGCTCAGCCATTTCCATCAGGCGCAACGCTTTGCGATAACCTTCCGGCTTTGGCATACCGAAGTTGCGTTTGATTTTCTCAGCCGTGTCACGCCCTTTTTGCTGACCAATCACCATAACAGGTTTGCCGTCAAGACGCGCAACGCCACCTAAAATAGCCGGATCATTAGCGAAAGTACGATCACCTGCAAACTCATCAAACTCAGTAAAAATACGGTTGATATAATCGCGAGTATACGGACGAAGAGGATGACGAGCCAATTGAGAAACCTGCCAAGCACCTAAGCCTGAAAAGACCTTTTTGGTTAACTCAACGTTTTTCTCTTTTAAACGCGTAATCTCTTCTTCAAGGCTCAGATCTAAACTGCCTGAACGGCTAACATTTTGTAACTCTTTTATTTTTACTTCCAATTCTGCAATTGGAAGTTCAAAATCAAGATAATTGAGGCTCATGCTCTAAACTACCTAATTAGTTAAATTCTAGTTCTATTTCTTGCGCCGCCATTTGTGATAATCGAGTCAACAGATCATCAGTAGGCGTCACACACCATTGGGTTCCCAGCGTTAGCTCAGCTAACGCGTCTGGACGTTGATACGTAATCTTTATCGGACACGTGCCAAACTTGTAAGGTTCCAGTACTTTTCGTAAATTTTCGAAGAAGTTTGCTTCAATTTGCACCATATTTAGCGTCATTTTTATCGCACGAATTCGTTTTTCTCGTGCTTGAGCTATAGTGCAGACGTCTCTGGCGGTCATTGTAATGCCCCCAGAGAAGTTATCAAAGCTGACCTGTCCGGTTATTACCAAGATTTGGTTAATTTGCAGCAATTCTTGGTACATTTCAAACTGTTCAGGGAATAAGCGTACATCAATCCGGGCACTCTTGTCATCTAAAGTTATCAAGCCCCAGCGATTCCCTTTCTTATTTATCAGGGTTCTAGCATTGATCACCAAACCCGCAGCAGTAGACTGAACATCGCGGTTAGTCGGCTGCAAGTCCACTAATCTGCCCGAAGTGTAGTGCTTTAGCTCTTTTCTGTATTGATTGATCGGGTGACCCGTTAAATACAAGCCTAGCGTTTCTTTCTCCCCATCTAACCATTGGTTATCTGTGAGGGGCAAAGCACTGGTAAAGGCTTGCTCAACCTGCTCGGGCTCAACCGCCAACAGACCAAATAAGTCTGACTGGCCTAGCGACTCGGCCTTGTGGTGCTGCTCAGCGGATTTCATCGCACCTGTCAGACTAGCCAGTAAGGTGGCTCTGCCTGGCTGATTTTTTTCCGGCCCCAGTTTATCTAAAGCGCCAGCATAAATGAGCTTTTCAACAACTCTCTTATTGAGTCGCTTTAAGTCAACACGGGCACAGAAATCAAAAAGGTCTTTAAACTCCCCGCCTTTTTCTCTGGCTTCGAGGATTGCTTCGACGGGACCCTCACCGACTCCCTTGATGGCGCCAATGCCATACACAATTTCGCCCTGACGATTTACGGTAAACTTATACACCCCAGCATTTACATCTGGCGGCAATAAGGTGAGTTTCATATTCTCACATTCATCAACCAATGTGACGATTTTATCGGTGTTATCCATATCCGCAGACATTACCGCAGCCATGAATTCAGCCGGATAGTGGGTTTTCATCCACAGCGTTTGATAAGACACCAACGCATAGGCTGCCGAGTGAGATTTGTTGAAGCCATAACCCGCGAACTTCTCCACCAAGTCGAAGATTTTCATCGCTAGTTCGCCATCAACGCCGTTGGCAATCGCTCCTTCTTCAAAGGTTGATCGCTGCTTGGCCATTTCCTCAGGCTTTTTCTTACCCATGGCGCGACGCAGCATGTCTGCTCCACCCAGCGTGTAACCCGCTAAGACCTGAGCAATCTGCATTACCTGTTCCTGATACAAGATAATACCGTAGGTTGGTTCAAGTATTGGGATCAAACTTTCGTGTTGCCACTGTACATCTGGGTAAGAAAGTTCTTCACGGCCATGTTTACGGTCAATGAAGTTATCTACCATGCCTGATTGCAGTGGGCCCGGTCGAAACAGTGCAACCAAGGCTATCATATCTTCAAAGCAGTCGGGCTTAAGACGACGGATCAAATCCTTCATACCACGGGATTCTAGCTGGAATACCGCCGTCGTTTCAGCTCTGAGTAATAACTCGATACTCGCTTTGTCATTTAATGGAATGGCATTGATATCAACGGGCTCTTTGCCTTCGCGGGCTAGTCGCTCATTGGTCATATCCAGCGCCCACTGTAAGATAGTGAGCGTTCTTAACCCCAAGAAGTCAAATTTAACCAAACCCGCAGTTTCAACATCGTTCTTATCAAACTGGGTAACGGGGAACTTACCTTCTTCGTCACAATACAAAGCGGCGAAGTCAGTAATGGTGGTCGGCGAGATAACAACCCCGCCGGCGTGTTTACCTGCATTTCGGGTACACCCTTCCAAAATGCGACACATATCGATGAGATCTTTAACTTCCTCATCACCATCATAGGCTTCTGGTAACCTAGGCTCCACATCAAAGGCCTTGGCCAGTGTCATGCCGGGATCGCCCGGAACTAGCTTAGAAATTCGGTCTACGAATCCATAGGGGTGTCCGAGCACACGACCCACATCTCGAATAACCGCCTTTGCCGCCATGGTACCAAAAGTGATGATCTGCGATACCGCATCACGGCCATACAACATGGCGACGTGATCAATTACCTCGTCTCGACGGTCCATACAAAAGTCAACGTCGAAGTCGGGCATCGAAATACGTTCAGGGTTTAGGAATCGTTCGAAAAGCAAATCAAATTCCAGCGGATCGAGGTCGGTTATTTTAAGGGCGTAAGCGACCAGTGAACCGGCACCCGAGCCCCGTCCTGGGCCCACAGGAATATTGTTATCTTTACTCCACTGAATGAACTCCATTACTATCAAGAAGTAACCAGGGAACCCCATTTGGTTGATAACGTCTAGCTCTATTTGCAAGCGTTCATCGTATTCAACACGTTTTTCAGCCCTGTCTTGTTCATCTGGAAATAAAAATTGTAAACGTTCTTCCAATCCATCTCTGGAGACCTTAACGAGGAAGTCCTCAATTTTTAAATCCCCAGTTGGATAATCTGGTAAGAAGTAAGTACCTAATTGCACCGTTACGTTACAGCGCTTGGCAATTTCTACTGTATTCTCAAGCGCTTCTGGAATATCACTAAACAGCTCCAGCATCTGCTCGGGCGTTTTTAAATATTGCTCTTTAGAAAAACGCTTGGGACGACGTTTGTCTTCTAGTGTGTAACCATCGTGAATGGCAACGCGGATCTCGTGCGCTTCAAAATCTTCTTCATGCAGAAAAACCACTTCATTGGTCGCGACCACGGGAAGGTCTCGCTCGCTCGCCAAAGCGACCGCCGCATGAAGATATTCTTCTTCCTGAGCTCGGCCTGTACGGGTGAGCTCTAAGAAAAAGTGGTCTTTAAAATGCTGCTCATAAAATGCCAACACGTCCAACGCAAGCTGCTGATTGCCTTTAAGCAACGCTTTACCCACATCACCATCTTTGGCACCCGACAGAAGGATCAAGCCTGATTTATGTTCTGCCAGCCATTGTTTATCCACCACAGGACGGTGAAAAACATGTCCTCGTTGGTATGCTCTTGAAATGAGCAGCGTCAGGTTTTTGTAACCTTCATTGTCTTTGGCCAAGATGACTAAACGGCTGGGCTCATCTGGAAACTCATCGCTTTTGAGCCAAATATCAGCTCCCACGATGGGTTTAATGCCCGCGCCATGGGCAGCGCCATAAAAACGCACCAAGCCACATAAATTCATTTGATCGGTAATCGCAAATGCGGGGAGCTCTAACTCCTGTGCTCTGGCGACGATAGGCTTGGTTTTGGCAAGCCCATCCACCATAGAGAAATCACTGTGAACACGTAAATGAACAAACTCTGGCGCAGCCATACCTATAGCTCCTTCATGGCCAACACGCGCTGCACTGGTTTAAAACTTTTTCGATGGTGCGGGGTAATACCATGCGCTTCTAATGCAGCGAAATGTGCTTTAGTAGGATAACCCTTGTGCCCCGCAAAACCAAATTCAGGGTATTTGGCATCGAGCTCCATCATTTCTTGATCTCGTGCGACTTTGGCGATGATTGACGCGGCACTGATCTCAGCAACAAGGCTATCGCCTTTGACAACACTTTGCGCAGGCATCAGCAGCTTCGGTAAACGATTGCCATCAACAAATACAAAATCAGGCTGTATGCTTAGCCCTTCAACCGCTCGACTCATCGCAAGCATCGTCGCGTGCAATATATTAAGCTCATCAATTTCTTCCACTGACGCTCTGCCGATACTAAAACTCAACGCTTTTTGTTTGATTTCTTGCGCGAGCAATGTGCGCTTTTTTTCGGTCAGCTTTTTTGAATCGTTCAACCCGGCAATTGGATTGTTAGGGTCCAGAATGACCGCTGCGGTCACTACATCACCTACCAGTGGTCCACGGCCAACTTCATCTACACCTGCGATGTACCGCACGTCAGGGCGTTCAATCTGCATTAATTAACTCCTCTACTGCATTTGCCGCTTGTTTGCTGGCATCAAGACGAATGTTATTGTGAATCTCATAGAACTTGTTAATTAAGGCGCTATTATCCCCTTTGAGCATCGGGTACAAAGCATCAACAAGCGCATCCGAGTTACATTCTTGCTGCAAAAATTCTGGTACTAAACGCTCGTCAGCCAATAAATTTGGTAATGAGAAATATTTGATATTAAAAGTAAAAAAGTTCTTAAATATCCAGTAACTGAGCGGTTTAAATTTATAGCCAACTACCATTGGCTTTTTATACAACATGGCCTCTAATGTCGCCGTTCCCGACGCCAATAACACAGCATTAGCAGCAGACATAGCAGCACTAGATTGGCCATCAAGCATCATAACAGGAAGGTCAGGGGCGGTTTGCTTAAGGATAGCTTCAAATTGAATACGGCGTTTTGCATTCACCAACGGCACGATGATTTTTAAAGATGGCAAGCGCAACTTAAGCTTTTGCGCAGCGTGTATATAGGTTTCGCTTAATAGCCCGACTTCTGAGCCTCTACTTCCCGGCAGTAAAGCCAATACTAAATCATCTTCGGTTAAGCCCAATTCTGCACGCGCAGCACTGCTGTCGTGCTCTAGTTCAATCTCATCCGCCAAGGTATGACCAACAAACCTGCAAGGTACATCATGCTTATCATAAAATGATTTCTCAAACGGTAGCAAAGACAACACTAAATTGGTCGCCTCAGCGATGGTATAAATACGCTTTTGCCGCCATGCCCATACTGAAGGACTGACATATTGGACGGTTTTAATACCCGCCTTTTTGAGCGGTTTTTCAACGCGTAAATTAAAATCAGGCGCATCAATACCAATATAAATATCTGGCGGATTATCAATAAAATATTGCACTAGCTGTTTACGGATTTTAAGGAGTCTGGGCAAGCGACCAAGTACTTCTACTAACCCCATTACCGCCAGCTCTTCCATGTCGAACAGGGTACGACATCCCGCTGCCTGCATTTTGGGGCCTGCGATCCCAACAAACTCAGCATCTGGATATTTCTTTTTCAGCGCGTTAATTAATCCCGCCCCCAAAATATCACCAGATAATTCACCCGCCACGAGGCCAATAGTTAACTTTTTGTTATTTGTCATCACATTAATCTATTTTATAAATAAAAACGCCATACATCAGCTTTGTATGGCGTTTATCAGCATATAGGCCTTGCTATCGCAGTCTTATCGTTAACGAATAATTCCGCGATCCGACGTATCTAAGAAATCTATCATTTGCTGCACTGCAGCAAATTCAGATGCTTCTTGACGCATCTGAGCAATCGCTTCATCTAAAGTTAGCCCTTTACGATACATCGCTTTATAAGCTCGACGTACGGCCATGATTTCTTCACTGCTAAAGCCTCGGCGTTTCATCCCTTCCGTATTAATTGCTGCGGGTTTTGCTGGAGTTCCCGTCGTCATTACGAACGGAGGAACATCTTTACTAACCCCTGAATACATACCAATAAAGGCATGAGCACCGATCTTACAAAACTGGTGAACGCCTGTGTTGCCCGCCAAGATGGCCCAATCACCCACATGCACATGACCCGCCACACTAGCACCGTTAGAGAAAATAACATTGCTGCCAATCACTGCATCGTGAGCCACATGGGTATAGGCCATAAACAAGTTATTACTGCCTATTTTTGTGACGCCTTGATCTTGAACCGTACCACGGTGGATTGTGGCACATTCACGGATGATATTGTTATCACCCATAATTAATTGTGTTGGTTCATCCTTGTACTTCTTATCTTGGCAAGCTTCGCCCACTGAAGCGAACTGATAAATATGATTACCAGAGCCTATGGTTGAAGGTCCTTTGATCACCACATGAGACTCAATGATGCAGTTATCACCAAGCACTACATCATTCCCGATATAGCTATAAGGACCCACAGAGACGTTATCGCCTAGCTGTGCGCCTGGTTCAATAATCGCAGTAGGATGAATCACTATTATAACTCTCTTCTTGCACACATAAGGTCGGCACTACAAACTACTTTGCCATCTACCTTTGCCTCACCGTAAAACTTCCAGATATTACGACGCTCTTTTACAAACTCAATGTGCAAATGCATTGCATCGCCCGGAAGAACAGGCTGCTTAAAGCGTGCATTATCAATGGCTGCAAACAAGTATAGCTCGTTCTCGCTACGATTCTCTACCGTTTTAAAACCTAGCAATCCAGTTGCCTGAGCCATGGCTTCGAGGATCATAACCCCCGGAAAAATAGGCTGGTCTGGGAAGTGCCCTGTAAAGACTGGCTCGTTTACCGTCACATTCTTCACCGCGTGTAAATACTCACCTGCTTTGTAATCAATAACTTTATCAACCAACAACATTGGGTAGCGGTGTGGTAATAACTTTAAGATTTCTTGGATATCAAAACCGTTCAGTTCGTTTGCCAAAATAGCATCCTTTTTTTATTCATCTATCTTTTTTAGCTGCTCTGTCAAAGACTCAAGCGCCTTCAAACGCTGCTTAAAATCTGTCAGATTGCGTAAATGAGCCATATTGCGTCGCCACTCTTTGTTGGTACTGTGAGGTATACCTGAGGAGTAAACACCCGCCGTAGTAATCGATTTGGTGATCATTGTCATACCGGTGATAATAACGCCATCACAAATTTCCATATGACCATTGATGCCTACTAGCCCTGCAATTTGGCAATGTTTACCAATTTTAGTGCTACCAGCAACCACCGATGCACCGGCTATCGCAGTGCCTTCACCGATTTCTACATTATGTGCTATTTGAATAAGATTATCTAAAATTACATTACTATGAATAATAGTGTCATCTAATGCCCCGCGGTCAATCACGGTATTGGCACCCACTTCAACACTATCACCAATAATAACGCGTCCAACTTGGGGAATTTTTACCCACGTGCCTGCATGGTTTGCATAACCAAAACCGTCGCTGCCAATGATTGCGCCCGATTGGAATAAGCAGTTTTTACCTATTTCAACTTCATGGTACACGCTGACATTTGCCCACAGTTTGGTGTTGTCACCAATTCTCGCGCTGTTACCTATAAAACATCCTGCGCCAACTTGTACGTTGTCACCCAGTACAGCATTCGCTTCAACAACTGCATTGGCAGCGATTGAAACATTTTTTCCTAGCGTTGCCGACTCATGGATCACCGCGCTTGGGTGTACACCTTCGGCGGAACGAGGCGTCGTATCCATGAGTTGCGCAAGCTTGGCATAGGCAATATAAGGATTCTTAACGATTAATTTATTGCCTTTGAAATGTTCGGCATCAGACTCGGATAATATCACCGCACCAGCATGAGTGGTCGCCAGTTGCGCACGATACTTACTATTCGCTAAAAAGCTGATATCTTTGTCTGTTGCCTGTGCGAGTGTCGCTATCTTATCGATTTGACATTCGCCGTCGCCAACTAGCGAAGCATCAATTGATGCCGCCAGTTGAGCTAAACTATAATGTTTGGTCATTACTTTTTGCTTACCGCTTCAACAACTTTGTCAGAAAGGTCCGCTACTTTATCAGGGTTGAAGTAAATTGTCGTATCTTTTACTTTAACTTCATCAAACTTACCGCTTTTAGCGACATCTTCAATTACATCAATGATTAACTTTTGAACTTTAGCAAGCTCTTCATTTTGACGCTGTTTGATTTCTTGCTCAAGCGGACGACCTTTCTCAGCCAACTCTTTTTGCATGCCTTGAATTTTGTCACGCAATGTTGTCTTTTGCTCGTCGCTCATGGTTGCGCCTTCACGCTGGAATTTTTCCATTTCAAAGCGAATGTCGCCTTGTAACTTCTCTAATGCCTGACGACGCTCAGCGAACTCACCTTGTAACTGCTGTTCAATTTTAGCTACTTGAGGAATATTCTTGTAGATCTGTTGCATGTCTACGATACCTACTTTATGTGCCAATGCACTGGCAGATGTACCCATCATTAATGCAGCCATTAAACCCATTGCAGTTGTTTTTATAAGTGTTTTCACAATTAACTCCTTAGAATGTATTACTGATATTAAAACTGATCGTCTTGGTTTCGTCATCATCTTCTTTCTTCAACGGATAAGCGAAACTGATCAGCATGGGGCCCATCGGCGAAATCCACTGAACCGATAAACCGGTTGAGACCCTAAAACGGGTTGGATCCGAGTAATCCGAGAGCTTTTTGTATTGATCTTCATGTAGGTTTGAATAACGGTCTACATCAAACTCAGTGTCCCAGACGTTGGCAGCATCAACGAAGAAGCTGGTACGTACAGAACTGGTGTTGTCTTCATCTAAAAATGGTGTTGGCACGATTAACTCTGCCCCTAACGTGGCTTTTGCATTACCACCGATACGGCCACCTGGCACTAGGATATCAAACTCACTATTACCACCGATATTCGAAGTGCTCGTACCATCTGGTAAGGTTGAACCTGGGATTTCCGTCATCCTGCGCTGAATCGCTCGTGGCAGTATGGTATTGCGCTCAAAACCACGTAGCTCGTTTTCAGAAATTCTAAAGAACTCTTGGAACGGTAAGGTTTGCTCGTAGCCATTTGTTTCACCGTAACCGTTTCCGTATGCAAGGCCTGCTCTTGCTGAGAATACCCACTGATGGTCATTACTGATAGGCCAGTAAAAACGTGAGTCGTAATCAACTTTAAAATAGTTAAGATCTGAGTTTGGCGACGTAGCTCTAAACACTAAATTTTGACGAGAACCCGCTGTTGGGAACATACCACGGTTTACAGTCATACGCGACCAACCAGCACTCAACTCGTATTTAGTAAAGTTGTACGCGCCATCTGGATCTTCTGGGTCTAGGAATGCGAGACGTAAAATACGAGTCTGCTCATAATCTGGGATATAATCCAGTTTTTCGTCTATCCAACGGACTCCAAAATTAACACGGTTTATCGCATTGATTGGGAAGCCAATCGTAGTACCAAGGCTATACTGACGTGAATCATAACCAATCAAGCCCAATTTACTACCATCAAAGCTACTGTACTCGATACTTGTGCCCTGAGATATACCGTCAGGTGTAAAGTACGGGTCGTTATAAGATATACGATAAACGTTCTGACTTTTCGAGGTATTAATATTAAAGGCTAACTGATTACCCGTTCCGAGGAAGTTAGACTCACTCACGCCCACGTTGAACTGTAAACCACCGTATGAACCGTAAGCAACCCCTGCTTGGAAACTACCTGCTGGTTGCTCTTTAACGGTAAAGTCAACATCGACCATATCATCAACGCCTGGCAATGGTCTTACTTCAAAATCAACTTTTTCCATGTAAGGTAAACGTTGAATCTGTAACTTAGAGCGCTCTAGATTCTGGTTAGATAACCATGCACCTTCTAGCTGCGTCATTTCTCGACGTACTACTTCGTCAGCGGTAACTTGGTTGCCGTTAACAAGGATGCGACGAACATATACGCGCTTACCGGGGTTTACCGATAAGGTAAGCTGGACTTCTTTGCTCTCGTCGTCAATTTCTGGGATGGTACGTACTTCGGCATTGGCATAACCAAAACGAGCTAAATAGCCTTTAATGAATTCTTCAGAAGACGTTACGATAGAGCCGTTGTATAACTCACCCGCTTTAAGAGGAATGATACTCTTGATAAGCTCTTCACGGCCCAACAGGTCACCGATGAAATCGTAACCTTTAACGGTGTAAGTATCCCCTTCAGTGATATTAGCCGTTACATAAACAGATTCTCTTTCTGGGCTAACAGACACTTGTGTTGAGTCAATATTGAAGCGCAGATACCCTCTATCCAAGTAGAAGCTACGAATCTTTTCTAAGTCACCTTCAATAGTTTGCTTTTGGTAGCGATCGTTCGACATAAACTTCCACCAAGGCAAATCTTGTTGTGACTCAACAAGCTTTAGCAACTCCTCGTCAGAGAATAGCTCATTACCCACGAGGTTTATCTGGCGAATGGATGCTGCATCACCTTCGTCAAATTCCAACTTTAATCGCACACGGTTACGGGGTAAGTCAACGATGCTCATTTCAATCTTGGCATTGTACTTACCAATACTGTGGAAAAACTCTATCAGGCCTTTTTCGATATTGTCTACAACCGTCTTATCTAACGGTTCACCAACACGAATATTTTGCTGCTCAAGACTTTCGTTAAGCTGCTCATCTTTGATGTCTTTGTTGCCATCAAAGTCAATTCCCGCAATAGTTGGACGCTCTTGCACCTTGAAAATGATTTGCTCACCATCACGAAAAGCAACGATATTGTCAAAATGGCCAGACTTATATAACGCCTTAATCGTCTGAGAAATCGTATACTGATCGACAGTATCACCCACGTTAATCGGAATATGCGTTAATGCCGCACCCAGTGCAACACGCTGCAAGCCTTCCACTTTTAAATCTTCAACGATAAAGGAGTTTTGCCCTAAAGCGGCAAAACTAGCGCCAAGTAAACTCGTTACTGCAAGATGTTTTTTTATAGGCATTTTATTATCTTTATCCTTTACAACAGTTAGCGCCCTAAGCGCTTTGATGGACGTCACTCACGCCATTCGAGCTACAGCCTCGAGACATCGTTAAGTAATGCAAAACAAGTTAAAGCTATAAGTACTACCGCACCTACCTTAAACCCTAACTCTTGTGTCTTTTCAGAGACTGGTTTTTTGCGAATTAGTTCAATTATGTAATACATTAAATGCCCACCATCTAAGACAGGAAGGGGCAATAAGTTAAAAACACCAAGATTTACACTAATTAGTGCTAAGAAGCTTAAAAACGCAACAATTCCATAGCTAACACTGTTACCTGCACCAACGGCAATACCAACAGGGCCACTCAAGTTTTTGACCGACACTTGCCCTGTAATGAGATTACCTATCATATCAAAACTCAGGCGGATCAACTCGAAAGTTTTCTCAGCGCCAAGCACCATACTATCCCATGGACCATAATGTCTAGTTTCGATATACCCGTCTGGCCATTTTTCAAGCAAAGGAACGACCCCCAAAAAGCCCTGCTGTATACCATTTGGCCCCGTGCGTTGCTGCGGAGTAATAGGCAATTCCAGTACCTTGCCCTCTCTGGATACACTCAGCATAAGCGTGGTGTTTGCAGAGGATTGAATACTGCGCACAAACGTCTGCCAATTCTCGATTGGCTCACCATCTAATGCCACTAGGGTGTCATTAACCTGTAACCCCGCCTGTTGTGCGGCTGAATCGTTGGCGATGTGCCCAAGCGTCAAGGTTAGTGCGGGTCTAAAGGGAACAATACCAACGGCATTAAGAGGTGCTTCATCCTGCTTATCAAGCTTCCAACCCTCAATATCAAGTACTCTGATAGCGATTTGTTGATCTGCATCCTTTACTTTAATCTCGATGCGTTCCTCACCTAGATGACGCATTAAACCAAAGGTTACATCTTGCCAAGAACTGACTTCTTGACCTGCCATGGAGAGAATATGATCGCCGCTTTGCATGTTGGCTTGCGCAGCTCTAGAGTTAAGCTGAACCTCTCCCACGATTGGTTTGGCATTTTGCACGCCAATCATATACATCGCAGCGAGTACCACGATCGCGAATAGAAAGTTAGCAATCGGGCCTGCTGAAACAACCGCGATGCGCGATAATACCGGTTTATTATTAAATGCAAGATGACGTTTTTCTGCGGGAACATCATCGACTCGTTCGTCCAACATTTTCACGTAACCGCCCAAAGGGATCATGGCAATCACGTATTCGGTGCCCTGTTTGTCATACCAACGACAAAGAGGTTTACCAAAACCGATGGAAAATCTTTGAACCTCAACACCAGCTCGCCTTGCTACCCAAAAATGACCATATTCATGTACCGTAACAAGGATACCTAAAGCAACAATAAACGACGTCAAGTTCCATAGAAAATCAAACATAAATTACCTTATTCGACTTACACATTCATGTGCCAATGCTCTGGCTTGCGCATCTTGCGCCATAATTTCGTGTACCGAGTTTAAAGAATGTAGCGTTGACTTTTCAAGCACCTCAGCGTTAACACGGTAAATATCACAAAACCCGATTTTACGGCTCAAAAATGCCTCAACAGCCACCTCATTCGCAGCGTTAACGACTGTTGTAGCGGCTTGTCCAGCGCGACACGCATCAATGGCGAGCGCCAAATTGGGATAACGAGCAAAATCTGGTTTGGTAAAGGTAAAGTCGCTCAACGCAGCAAAATCTAGCGGTTTAACACCCGCGTCGATCCGCTCTGGGTATGCCAATCCATACGCTATGGGTGTACGCATATCGGGTTGTCCCATTTGCGCGATAATAGATCCATCGGTGTACTGAACCATAGAATGGATCATACTCTGTGGATGGATCACCACTTCAATATCTTCCGCCTGACAGGCAAACAACCATTTGGCCTCAATAAACTCTAAGCCTTTGTTCATCATGGTTGCAGAATCTACTGATATTTTTTGCCCCATGGACCAGTTTGGGTGAGCCACAGCTTGTTCAACGGTTACATCTTTTAAACTATTTAAATCTCGCGTTAGAAACGGGCCACCAGAGCCTGTTAACAAGATTTTACTGACACCAAACTGACTAAGCCCTTGTTTTGCATCTTGTTGTAGGGCGTGCGGTAAACATTGGTAAATAGCGTTATGTTCACTGTCAATCGGCAACAAAGTCGCGCCATGTTTGGCTACTTTATCCATAAACAATTGACCAGACATCACTAAGGACTCTTTGTTGGCGAGTAATACTTTTTTACCCGCTTCAACTGCGGCTAGCGTGGGTATGAGGCCCGCTGCGCCAACAATGGCAGACATCACCGTGTCCACATCACCATGTGCAACAATGTGCGCCATCTGCTCGCTGCCTTGTAATACTTCTGTTTGCGTATGGGCTAAGTTGGCACGTAGCGCGTTAGCCGCATTCTCACAGTCCATAATCGCAAATTTGGGCTGATGCGTCACACACAACTGCGTCATTAATTCAACATTGCGACCCGCTGCTAGGGCATAAATTTTGTAACGCTCACTATTGCGCGCGATCACATCTATGGTTGACAGACCAATAGAACCCGTTGCCCCTAAAATAACAACTTGTTCTGCTTGTCTCATAGCGTTACCGTCCATGCGTAAAACAGCGCAAATATCGGCGCTGCAGCAGTTAGACTATCAATTCTATCCAAAATACCACCATGTCCTGGCAAGCAAGAGCCTGAATCCTTTAAGCCAACTTCACGCTTAAACATACTCTCAAGTAAATCTCCGACCGCAGAAAATAAAGCAATGAACAACGTCATTACCGCATAAATTGGCCATAACCGTTGTTCAACTTGGGCAAAATGACAAAATAGCACCACAAATACCACCGCGGTGATCACGCCTCCGACCAAGCCTTCAATCGTCTTATTCGGGCTCACGTTAGGCATTAACTTATGTTTACCAAAGTTTTTACCAGCAAAATACGCCCCGATATCCGCGCTCCAAACAATTCCTAACACCACCATAATAAGTGTTGAACCGTATTGATGAGCTTGCTGATACTCTGCACTACGTAATACGTTAAGCGCTAACCACAAAGGTACTAAGGTCAATAAACCCGCCACAGCGCGCATTACAACCCCTTCACTCCATGCTTTTGCCATACGAGGATATTTAACAACCAAAAAGGTAGCAACCAGCCACCAAGCAAAGGCCAGTGTAAAAATATAATTAGCATCAGCGAGTAAGCGCCCATCCTGCCACAAAGTAGTGATAGGCCAGTGCCAATGCAGTAGTAGTAAAACACCCGACATTAATGCGACAAAGCTGCTTCTTTGTTTTAGCGAAGATAGGCCAATAAAAGCGGACCATTCCCAAGCACCAAGCAATACAATTGCGCCAGCGATAAAACTAAATAATGCCAATGGTGTGTAGAACACCAAAAGCATCGCCAGTGGTGCAAGCACCACTGAGGTTAAAATTCGTTGTTTTAGCAAACTAATTTACCTTTAACTTGTTGTTTTGGACGCAGCGAGTAGTTGTTTTATTTGATCGCCGGTGCAGCCAAAGCGCCTTTCTCTAGATACAAAGCAGGCAATTGCCTCTGAAAACGCCTCATCATTAAAATCTGGCCATAAAGTATCTGTAAAATAAAGCTCAGCGTAAGCTGCCTGCCAAAGCAAAAAGTTACTAATGCGGTAATCACCGCCCGTTCGTATTAGTAAATCCAGTTCGCTTTGGTTTGCCATTGTAAGATGTTTTGAAATTTCATCTTCCGTGATTTCCTCTGGTGCTAAGCTTCCTTCAGCCACCTGTGTTGCTAACTTTTGTGCAGCTTGGGCAATGTCCCAACGGCCACCATAATTAGCAGCAACATTAAGTTGTAGTCCAGTATTTTCACTCGTCAACTGATGCGCGGCATTAATTCGTTCCTGCAAAGATGAGGGAAAACGACTTAAATCTCCGATAACGGTTAATTTAACATTGCTTTTGTGTAGTTTCTTAACTTCTTTTGTCAGGACAAATAAAAACAGCCCCATAAGAGTTGTAACTTCATCTTCTGGACGGCGCCAGTTCTCGCTGCTAAATGCAAATAGCGTCAAAGATTCAATGCCCAGATTTTTGCAAAACTGCACAGAGTTGCGGACAGCGTCGACACCCTTTTTATGTCCATATGTACGAGGTCGATTACGGGACTGCGCCCAGCGACCATTTCCATCCATAATGATGGCTACATGTTTTGGCAAAGATTGCTGTGAAATTGTTTCAGCGTTTAAAACCATAATCCCGATTTAGTTAAAAAAAAACGCCGCCTAGTATACCCCAGACGGCGTTGCAAAACTAATAGTTTTGAACTGCTTAGATTTCCATCAACTCAGCTTCTTTTGCGCTCAATTGTGTATCCATTTCTTTAACAAATTTGTCTGTCAGCTTTTGAATTTCATCTTCAGCTTGACGCGCTTCGTCCTCAGAAATTTCTTTGTCTTTTAATAACGCTTTGATGTCACCATTTGCATCACGACGAATGTTACGCACAGCAACACGACCGCTTTCTACTTCGCCACGTACAACCTTGATTAGATCTTTACGACGCTCTTCCGTTAGCGGAGGAAGCGGAACACGAATGATGGTACCTGCTGACATCGGATTTAGACCTAAATCTGACGACATAATCGCCTTTTCAACAGCCTGTGCAAGAGACTTATCAAATACACTGATTGTTAGTGTACGTGCGTCTTCTGTAGATACATTCGCTACCTGATTAAGCGGTGTATCGGCACCATAGTAAGAAACGGTAATACCGTCTAAAAGAGCTGGGTGAGCACGGCCAGTACGGATTTTAGATAATTGGCTAGCAAGTGCTGCTACGCTTTTTTGCATGCGCTCCTGCGCATCTTTTTTAATATCGTTAATCACAATTCAATCCTAGTCTTAACTGATTATTCCGAGGCTGCAGAAGAGATTAATGTGCCCTCTTCTTCGCCCATGATAACGCGTTTTAAAGCGCCTGGTTTATTCATGTTAAATACGCTCAAAGGCATATCGTGGTCACGGGCTAGCGTAAATGCCGCTAAGTCCATAACCTTTAATTCTTGTTCAATCACTTCATTATACGTCAAATGACGATAAAGTGTGGCGTCAGGGTTCTTCACAGGATCATCACTAAACACACCGTCTACTTTGGTTGCTTTGATAACTGTGTCCGCTTCAATTTCAATACCACGTAAACAGGCAGCTGAATCGGTAGTAAAGAAGGGATTGCCAGTACCTGCAGAGAAAATTACCACTCGGCCAGACTTCAATAAACTAATTGCTTCGGCCCAGTTGTACGCATCACAAACACCATTTAGAGGAATAGCAGACATCAAACGTGCATTAACAAAAGCACGATGCAACGCATCACGCATTGCCAAGCCATTCATCACAGTGGCAAGCATACCCATGTGGTCGCCCACAACTCGGTTCATACCCGCTTCTGCCAAAGAGCCACCGCGTAAGAAGTTACCACCACCGATAACTAAACCCACTTCTACGTCGAGCTCTACAAGTTCTTTGATTTCTTGTGCCATGCGATCCAACACTTTTGGATCGATACCAAAGCCTTCATCTCCCATTAAAGCTTCACCGCTTAATTTAAGAAGAACGCGTCTAAAAACAGGTTTTCGATTGATAGTCATATTTTCCGGGCCATTTGAGAAAGTGAGATAAAAAATAACCGCGCTTATGATATTCATAAATGCGCGGCTATTTTAAAGAATTTTCAGCATCGAAGCAAAAGCAAATCGCGGAAACACCATCGGTATTTGCCTTTGCTACTGAACAAAATTATTCGCCTTTTGCAGCAGCGATTTGTGCAGCAACTTCAGCAGCGAAGTCTTCTTCTTTCCTCTCGATACCTTCACCAACTTCTAAACGTACGAAGTTAGATACTGTAGCGCCTTTTTCTTTAAGGATTTCGCCAACAGTTTTCTTAGGTTCCATGATGAAAGCTTGACCAGTAAGAGAAACCTCACCAGTGAACTTCTTCATACGGCCAACAACCATTTTCTCAGCGATTTCAGCAGGCTTACCTTCGTTCATCGCGATATCGATTTGTACCGCTTTTTCTTTTTCAACTACGTCTGCAGGAACGTCTTCAGGGTTTACGTACTCAGGCTTAGAAGCAGCTACGTGCATAGCAACGTGCTTAAGAGTCTCTTCGTCAGCGTCGCCCGCAACAACAACACCAATACGCTCACCGTGACGGTAAGTCGCTAGGTTAGCACCGTCGATGTACTCAACGCGACGAACGTTGATGTTTTCACCGATTTTTGCAACTAGCGCAACACGTGCTTCTTCGAACTGTGCTTGAAGATCAGCAATCGTTGTTTTAGATGCAGCAGCAACTTCTAGTACAGAGTTAGCGAACGCTAGGAAGTTAGCGTCTTTAGCAACGAAGTCAGTCTGACAGTTAACTTCTAATAGAGCAGCGAAACCTTCGCCTTCTTTGATAAGGATTGTACCTTCAGCAGCGATGTTACCCGCTTTTTTAGCAGCCTTTGCAGCACCGCTCTTACGCATGTTTTCAATCGCTAGCTCAATGTCACCATTGGTTTCAGTTAGCGCTTTTTTACAATCCATCATGCCAGCGCCAGTACGCTCGCGTAATTCTTTTACTAGGGCAGCAGTTACAGCCATTAGAATATCCTCAAATATGAATTCTGTTTTAGGGAAGCGGAATAACCGCTCTTCAAGAATATCAAGTCTTCACCTCATTTAGATGAAGACTTGATGACAGCTAATTACTCAGCTTCTACGAAGTCGTCGCTTTCTGCTTGAGCAACGATGTTGCTTTCACGACCTTCAGTGATAGCAGCAGCTACAGCGCCAGTGTAAAGCTGGATAGCGCGGATAGCGTCGTCGTTACCAGGAACGATGTAATCAACACCATCTGGGTTCGAGTTAGTATCAACAACAGATACTACTGGAATACCTAGGTTGTTAGCTTCGCGAATAGCGATGTGCTCGTGGTCAGCGTCGATAACGAAGATAGCGTCAGGAAGACCGCCCATATCTTTGATACCGCCAAGGCTCTTTTCAAGCTTTTCCATTTCACGAGTTAGCATTAACGCTTCTTTTTTAGTCAGCTTCTCGAAAGTACCGTCTTGGCTTTGAGTCTCAAGGTCTTTAAGACGCTTGATTGATTGACGAACTGTTTTCCAGTTAGTCAACATACCACCTAACCAACGGTGATTTACGAAGTACTGATCACTTTGAAGAGCTGCTTCTTTAACTGCTTCGCTTGCAGCGCGCTTAGTACCTACGAAAAGAATTTTACCTTTGTTAGATGCAGTGTTCTGTAAGAACTTAAGTGCATCGTTGAACATAGGAACAGTTTTTTCTAGGTTGATGATATGTACACGGTTACGAGCGCCGAAGATGAAAGGCTTCATCTTAGGGTTCCAGTAACGAGCTTGGTGACCGAAGTGAACACCAGCCTGAAGCATATCGCGCATTGAAACGTTTGCCATTTTAATTTCCTCTATAAGTTTAGGGTTAAGCCTCCACATATCCCATAGCACCAACATGCTCAGTTTTACCAAGACATGCACCCAAGTGTATGTGTCGATATGTGTGTGTGTTAATATGAATGTGTTTATCTTAAATACAAACAACCCCGTAAGATTTATTTGTAAAAAGACGGCGCGCTTTATACCATATAAAAGTGCATAACTCAACGATAAGTACAAAAATTGTGCGTTGTTGCTAACTTAAAAATACCGACTTGGAGTCTCAATGAGTGCAGTGATAAAAACCCCTGAAGAAATCGAAAAAATGCGTGTTGCCGGGCGTTTAGCCGCAGAAGTATTAGAAATGATTGGGCCGTTTGTGAAGCCTGGGGTCACTACAGATGAGCTAAATACAATTTGTCACGATTATATTGTGAATGAACAAAATGCGATACCCGCACCACTAAATTACCATGGCTTTCCAAAGTCAATTTGTACGTCTGTGAATCATGTTATTTGTCATGGTATTCCTAATGATAAACCACTAAAAGACGGTGACATCATCAATATTGATGTTACGGTGATTAAAGATGGCTACCACGGTGATACATCAAAAATGTTTTATGTTGGTACACCAACCATCCAAGGTAAACGCTTAAGCGAAATTACTCAGGAAAGCCTTTACCTAGCTATTAAAATGGTTAAGCCTGGCGTACGTTTAGGTGATATCGGTGCAGCCATTCAAAAATTTGCTGAAGGGTTTAATTACTCTATCGTGCGTGAATATTGTGGTCACGGCATTGGTAAAGAATTTCACGAAGAACCTCAAGTTATGCATTACGGTAAAGCAGGCACAGGCGAAGTATTAAAAGCTGGCATGTGTTTAACGATTGAGCCGATGGTCAATGCGGGTAAACGCCAATGTAAGTTGCTAAAAGACGACTGGACTGTTGTCACTAAAGACCGTAGTCTATCAGCTCAGTGGGAACATACATTACTGGTCACTGAAAATGGCGTTGAGATCCTTACCTTGCGTAACGACGAAACAATTGACAGAGTGATTGAACACTAGGAGCCTTAGGTGGCACTGCCTAACAGAGTAAAAACGCTGCTCGACAATGCCGAGCAGCTCAATGATTATAAAGATTGTTCTGCTTATTTTTACAAATGGCTACACAACGAATTTTCAAAGCAACCTGTCAGAAACCTGATCAACGCTCGCGCTGAGTTTATCGACCGCTTGTTGATCAAGTTATTCAGCGACACTGGCCTTGCGCACTATCCAGAAATCGCGCTGATCGCTATCGGAGGCTATGGCCGAGGCGAGCTTCATCCATACTCCGATATCGACTTTTTGCTGTTGGTGCAGTCTCCCCCCGACGATCAACTCAAAAGCAACCTTGAGAATTTTGTCACCATGCTGTGGGACTTAAACCTAGAGATAGGTCACAGCGTACAAACGCACGAACAAGTGTTGGAACAAAAAAAGCAAGACGTTCATTTTACCACGAGCCTCCTTGAAAGCCGTTTGATCTGTGGCAACCACATTGAGTTTGAGCGTTTAAAAAGTCACATCATGGAAACGCCAATCTGGCGCTCTGACGAGTTTTTTATTGCCAAAGTGGATGAGCAAAAAGTTCGCCACCGAAAGTGTCATGGCACCGCTTATAATCTCGAACCCAATATCAAAGAAAACCCTGGGGGATTGCGAGATTTACAAACCATTTTTTGGGTAGCCAAAAAGCATTTTCACGCCGAAACCCTTGAAGAGCTCATCAATCACGGCTACTTGACCCATGAAGAGTATCAAGAGCTTTTAGAGTGCATTGAAAACTTATGGAATATACGTTTTGCACTGCATTTAGCTGCGGGTCGCAACGAAAACCGTTTGCTGTTTGATCACCAACCAAACGCTGCTGAATTACTGGGTTTTGGTGCCGAAGGCAAAGCATCGGTAGAACGCATGATGAAGCGCCTGTTTAGGATCATGAGTCGCGTACGTGAAATGAATCAGATGCTGTTGTCTTATTTTGAGCAAAGTATCTTACCAGATAGCGGTGAACAGGCTGTTGTGCCACTGGATAGAAACTTTGAGCGTGTAGGCAATAAGATTCGTGTTAAAAACCCTTCGGTGTTTTTCAGACGCGAACAATTGTTTGTACTTTTTGAACATATTGCCGACAACCCAGAAATTATTAGTATCGATCCGAATACCATAAGAACCATGCGTCAAGTGCGCCGAAGACTACTTGGCGACCTACAAGATTATGCCGGTTGCCGAGATGCCTTTTTGCGTTTGCTAAAACATCCAAACGGCATGGGACGCGCATTTACGCTAATGCATAAACATGGTTTGATGGCCGCCTACCTACCGCAATGGCGAAACATTTTCGGCCAAATGCAGTTTGACTTATTTCACGCCTACACGGTGGATGAACACACCCACAAACTGGTTAAAAATATTTATCAGTACTTTGATAGAACTCAGCCGAGTGAATTTCCAATTTGTAGCGAAATCGTCACTCGCATGGATAAACCCGAGTTACTGTACCTTGCCGCGATATTTCATGATATTGCCAAAGGCCGCGGGGGTGACCATTCAGAGTTAGGCGCAGTGGACGCACTGGCATTTTGTAAGATGCATGGTTTCACCACCTCAGATTCACGCCTTGTGGCTTGGTTGGTCAAAAGTCACCTGTTGATGTCAGTGACAGCACAGCGCAAAGACATCAACGACCCTGATGTGATCAATGAGTTTGCCTCACAGGTTAAGAACGAGCGTCAGTTAGATTATTTATACTGCCTAACCGTTGCTGATATTCGTGCGACCAACGACAACTTGTGGAACGATTGGAAAAATACTCTGCTGCGAGAGCTTTACCTGCATGCGCAACGCGCACTGCGCCTCGGTCTTGAAAACCCCATGGATATGCGTGATCAAATCCGTGATAAAAAGCATCAAGCCAAGCAGAGATTGATCAATAAAGGTTTTGAAGAAGAGTTTATCGACCTAAGTTGGTCACGCTTCAAAGCGAATTACTTTACCGCCTTTAGTGAGCAGCAAATATCTTGGCATAGCGAGCACTTACTTAAATCAAAAGACTTAAGTCAAGCCAGTGTTATGGTCAGTGAAAAACCACTTCATGGCGGAACGCAGGTATTCGTATACAGCCCTTATGAGGCCACGTTATTTGCCAAACTGGTGAGTGTCATTGGCTCCAAAAAAGCACAAATTCAACACGCACAAGTGATGACTACCAAAGACGGCTACGTGGTATTTAGTTTTGTGATTTTGGAGGTCAACGGAAACCCTGTTGCCAGTGCTCGAGCCAATTCAATCCGCAAAGGCATTGAAGCCGTACTACAAGATCCTAAAAAGAAAATACGAGTTAAAAAGAATCGCTCACAGCGTTTCAAAGATTTTAACATCAAACCCAAAGTCATCGTGCGTCCACATCCGCGCAATGACAGAAACCTAATTGAAATCCAAGCGATTGATATTCAAGGTTTGTTAACTAAAATCGCAGAAGTATTTCAAGCTAATTCACTGCATATTCATGCCGCGCGGATTACAACCGTGGGCGAACGTGCGGAAGATTTCTTTGTGGTATCCGATGAAAAATACCAAGCTTTAAGTGAAGAACACAAAGCCGAATTGCATCGTGATTTAATGAAAAAATTAAACGCAGAATCCGAATAAAAGAGGACATTATGTCAGATCTAAAATTAATCATTGAACAAGCGTGGGAGCAACGCGACAACATCACCCCAACGCAAGTATCAGAACCTGTAAGAAATGCAATCACTCAAGTACTCGATCTGCTTGATTCTGGTGCAGCTCGCGTGGCTGAGAAAATCAGTGGCGAGTGGGTGGTACACCAATGGTTAAAAAAAGCCGTATTGCTGTCGTTTCGTATTCGTGACAACCAGCCTATGCACGACGGTGTAAACCAATTTTTTGATAAAGTACCTTTAAAATTTAGCGACTATACACCTGAGCAGTTTAAACAAGGCGGTATGCGTGTGGTTCCTAACGCTGTAGCTCGTCAGGGAAGCTTTGTTGGTAAGAATGTAGTACTGATGCCATCTTACGTAAATATCGGCGCTTACGTTGATGAGGGCACGATGGTTGATACATGGGCAACCGTAGGCTCGTGTGCACAGATAGGTAAAAATGTACACCTATCGGGTGGTGTGGGCATCGGCGGCGTTCTAGAGCCGTTGCAAGCTAACCCCACTATCATTGAAGACAACTGCTTTATCGGTGCACGCTCTGAAATCGTCGAGGGTGTGATTGTGGAAGAAGGTGCCGTGATCTCTATGGGTGTATATATTTCGCAAAGCACACGTATTTATGACCGCGAGACTGGCGAAATTCACTATGGTCGAGTACCAGCGGGTGCCGTTGTGGTGCCAGGCTCATTGCCAAGCAAAGATGGTTCACACAGCTTGTATGCTGCAATTATTGTGAAAAAAGTTGATCAACAAACACGTGAAAAAGTGGGAATTAATGCCCTACTTCGCGCTATTGACGACTAACTATCGCAGTGATAAAAAAAGCGCCAAATGGCGCTTTTTTTAATTTGAATCGCACTTCGTTAAAGCGCAGCGAATACATCATCTGTTTTAGCTGCACACACAAAGTCATTTTTGTGCAAGCCTTTGATAGAATGGCTCCACCAAGTCACGGTCACTTTGCCCCACTCGGTTAACAAGCCTGGGTGATGGCCTTCTTCTTCTGCCATTGCACCCACCTGGTTGGTGAACTCAAGCGCGGCTTTGAAGTTTTTGAACTTGAACACACGCTCAAGCTGCATAATTCCATCACGTACTTCAGGAACCCAATCTGGGATCTGCTTAATCAATACCGCTAGTTCTTCATCTGACACTTTAGGCGCATCCGCACGACACGCTTCACATTTTTGTGCACTTAAATCAGACATCTAATAAATCCTTAACTTGCTAATTTTTCTTTAGGTGGAAATTTTGGCTCGAATAAGCCCAACTCTTTTGCTTTTTCAACCAATGACATGATATCCATTTGTGAAATATCAAACAAATCATGGATTGAGTTAATGGTGTAGTACACAGGCTGCATAATATCAATGCGATATGGTGTACGAAGCACATCCAACACTTTTAAAGGTGAAATCTCTGGTTTGTCAGTGTAAACGTACTGAGTTTCCCCTGGGCTAGACAGGATACCACCACCATAAATGCGCAGCCCGTTTGCAGTTTGCATCAAACCAAACTCAACGGTAAACCAGTATAAGCGCGCCAGATAAACTCTGTCTTTCTTTTGTGCCGCATAACCTAGCTGACCATATTTGTGCGTAAACTCAGCAAAGTCAGGGTTAGTCAGCATTGCGCAATGACCAAAGATCTCGTGAAAAATATCAGGTTCTTGTAAATAGTCAAACTCTTCTCGGCTACGTATAAATGTCGCAACTGGGAATTGCTTATTTGCCAACAAACGGAAGAACTCGTCAAAATCGATAAGCGCAGGAACAGGCGCAACTTGCCAGCCTGTTTCTTTACCAAGCACCTCGTTAAGCTCATGCAACTGCGGTATGCGATCATGAGGTAGATTGATTTTCTGCAATCCCTCCATGTATTCATCGCAGGCTTTACCCTCAATGCATTTCAACTGACGAGCCACTAGCTCTGACCAAATTTTATTCTCTTCATCGCTCCAAGCAATAATGCCATTTGCATCAGGTTGCTTTGAGGTGTATTTGCTCGATTTAGCCATTTTAACCTTCTCTTTACATCGGTCGATCTGTGATGATCGTGCCTCAACTTGTTACTACGATACTAAGTAAAAGTAATGAAAAGTGTAATAGCTGACGCTCACAGCGCCATCTGAGCAATATGCAATTTTGTACATATAAAATTACAAATTTGTATTGAAAAATAAACACCCGCCACGCAGGCGGGTTTGACGAAGATAGGGTGTGAATATAAATTTACACTAAATCGCTTTAAAAGCATTCTCCAAGTCATCAATGATGTCTTCAACATCCTCTAAACCGATAGAAATACGGATTAAGCCATCAGCAATTCCCGCCGCTTGACGCTCTTCAGGGGTATAAGGCGAATGTGTCATTGATGCAGGATGTTGAATAAGCGTTTCAGGATCGCCCAAGCTCACAGCAAGTGTACATAGCTCGGTCGCATTGATAAATGTTTCACCATCTTGCAAGCTGCCAGCTATCTCGAATGCAATCACACCACCTGCACCTTTCATCTGTTCACCCAAAAACTTATAGCCTGGGTGGGATGCAAGGCCGGGATAGTAAACCTTGCTTACTTTCGGATGTTTTTCTAGAAACTCAGCGACTTGCTGTGCGCTCTCACAATGACGCGCCATACGCACAGCGAGAGTTTTCAAGCCGCGGTTAATTAACCACGCATCGTGTGGGCTGATAGTTGCGCCTATATCCTTTAGCACTGTCAGCTTGATTAGTTCGATATGTTCTTTGCTGGCGCACACAATGCCAGCAACGACATCACCATGACCATTCAGATACTTAGTAGCACTGTGGATCACAATATCGATACCGAAGTGCTTAGGTTTTTGTAAAAGCGGCGTCATGAAGGTATTGTCGATAACACTTATCAATTGATGTTGCTTTGCAAAATTTCCCAACATCTTTAAGTCCAAAACCGTCATGTTTGGATTGATAGGTGTTTCTGCAAATAACATTTTACTGTTCGATTTTAGCGCTGCTTTCAATTCATCTTCATTGGTCATATCGACAAACGTTACCTCGATACCGAACTTAGGTAACATGTGCGCAAACAAAGCAAAACTACAACCATATAAGGCGCTAGAAGCTATCAAGTGATCGCCTTGTTGCAGGAAACTCAACACAGAGGCCGAAACCGCCCCCATACCGGTAGCAGTAGCAGCCGCATCTTCCATTTCTTCTAGCTGAGCAAGCTTTTGCTCTAGTTCACGCGTGGTTGGATTGCCAAGACGAGTGTAGATGTAGCCTGCTTCTTCCCCTGCGAAGCGCGCTGCACCTTGTGCCGCGTCTTTAAATGCAAATGTAGATGTCTGATACAGTGGTGCTGTGAGCGCACCATGTGGGTCATTGAAATGCTCAGGGCCATGAATACATTGCGTGTTATCGTGATACTTCTTCATAAATTAACCTGCTAACTTATTATTCTTTAATTGATTTATCTAATAAATAAGTCAGCGAGGTAAAATTCACAAGCAAGCCAGACGCTAAGACGGCTAGCTCACTCCACTCGCTTCCACACAGGTGTACATAATTGTTGTCACCTATCGCTCTTTGCAGACACGTCGGTTCGTTTTAATAATGTTTTAACTATTTGATCAACTGTAGATTTAAGTAAATTAGGTTTATGTTCAAGGCATGGCAAGGGGCGACATAGTTCCATCGTCTTATATCCCAAGCGCGCGGTAAACACCCCAGCGCTTAATCCTTGACCAGCCCTTGCGGAGAGCTTACCTAACAGTTCAGCCCCTAAACTGGTCGCAGCAAGATCAGTGATCAGCTCCGTCGCCCCAACAAACACCATCTGTTTGAACAATAACTTGTACAAAGTGATGCGGCTTCGATAGGCCAACTTAATCCCATAATGCTTGGTGATAGCTTCTATCAAATGGATGCCGCGCCAAAGTACCGCCAGCATATCTACAAGTGCTAACGGACTCATGGCCACCAGCAAAGCACTGGTTGTTGCGTGTTGATTGATAATATTTTTAGCCCGCTGGTCCTGCGTTTGTAATAAACTGGACTCATATAGTTGCAGCACTTCTTTGTCAGTATGATGTGATTTAATTGCCGCTTTAAACTCATCAACTTGTTGTTTAGGATGATGAGCAAGTAATGGACTCAACCAATCCTGAGCTTCTCCTATTTGGGTGCTATTGAGTAACCTCTGCCCATCTTGACGATGCTGCTGATGGTGTTTTAATTTTCGCAATGCGCTTGCTTCTTTGGCGATAAAAACGAGTGTCGTTAACACCGCTAATCCCAACACACTGGCGTAGAGTATCGCCAATAGCCAGGAGCTTTGTAGCGCTTGCACAACACTGTAAACACTCTCCACTAAAACAAGGGTGAGTAAGCTAATCACAAAATAGCCAAACAAGCCTAACCTTCTTTTCGGCTTTTGAAATACTTGTTCAAGCTCTTGCTCAACTTCAAGTGCAGCGCTTTCATTGTCGACAACGCTATCAAGATGAGCACTTTCTACCCGTTTCCCCGATTCTAGTGGCGGCTCAGCATGGTCCGGTTCAACACTGGTTGCAATACGCCTCCCAGCGCGCAACTTTTTAACTTCATTCATGCTAATTTATCTCCGATGAGAAATTGTAATGTGTGATCGAGACGGATGTGACCGAGTTCTCCCTTTTCAGCCTTAAGGGGAGAAAAAGACAAGAATTCAAACCCCTGCTCTGGCCATTGTTGAGCTGTTAGACAATGATTTGGTGGTTGAGGAGGTAAATACGTGGTCCAACCGTCCTCTGCCAATACTTTGCCATAGACACATTCCAGTGACTGCCCACCTTCTTGTACTCGCTTGACTTGCGTACTTTGTACTGAAGAAATAGCCATGGTATCCACAGCAACACCAGCAAAACGTAAATCATTACTGTGTCCACCCAACATATCGTTGAGCAACAAAGCAATATCCGCTTGCTGTGATGGGCTAACATGATCGCATTTGTTGGCGGCAAACAGTACTTTGTCTATTTTTGGGTAGAACAGCCGCTTTAGTAGTCCTGATTTACCATAATTAAACACTTGCATCACATGCCCTATCGCTTCTTGCTGTTCACGTAATGTATCTGGTCCATCATTGAGAGCACTAAGCACATCAACCAAAACCAGTTGTCTATCAAACTGACAAAAGTGCTGTTTATAAAACGGTGTGACCACCTGTTGTTTGTATGCTTCAAACCGCGCTTGTAATTGTTGATACTGACTGTTGTCACCGCCGTGCGCTTGGGCATCAACCGGAAAAAATAGTAAAATCGGCGCGCCAGCCAGATCGCCTGGGATCAACATTCGGCCCGGCTGAAGTTGTGCAAGATGAGTATTTTTTTTCAGTGTGGTTAACACGTTCTGGTAGCTGTCTGCCAGTGTTTTAAGTACCTGTTCATCCACTTGTTCAGTACTGTTGAAGTCCGCCAGTAACGATAAAAACTCTTGACTGTAAGGCTTATAGGCATCAGCTTTTAACAAAGCTAACATCGCCTCACTCCAAGCTTTATAATCCTGTGACATCATGGGTAAGTCAGCCAGCCACTCCCCCGGATAATCGATAAGCTCTAGATATAAAGTGCTATCGGCAGATAGATGTTGCTTAATACCGTGCTGTGTTTCAAATTTAATCGCCAGCGTTAATGTATTGATGCGCTCGGTTGAAGGCGGCCACTTAGGCTCATCAGCAAGTAAACATGCAACTGCACTTTGATAGTCAAAGGTAGGAATATCCAAAGCCCTTTGTGGGACTTGCTTTGCAGCAATAAGACGTTGTTCGCGCACTACATCAAAAAACGGCAGATTCTTCTTATTCGCTTGGCTGGTCAGGTGCTTCACTAAGGCGGTAATAAATGCGGTTTTACCGCTGCCACTAAACCCCGTCACTGCGAGTTTGACATGTCTGTCTAAGCTACGGTTAATGGCTTTTTTTGTGTTTGATTTGAGTTTTTCGAGGGCTTTTTGGGTAATAAGCTTAGCTTTCATGTTTAATCAGATTCCCTCTTATTTTGGTTTTAAGCGCTGTGGCGTATAAACGCCACACTAGCTTTTAAGTCCAGGGCTACAACTTTTTGATCTCTCTGCTCACTGTAAATTCGCTAGAGGTCACGTACTTTTCCATATTTTGAATACGACTATCTAAACGTGTCAGACGCTCTTTTAAGTCAAATAACGCACGTCTTGGTGGTTCACCTTTTTGCCAAACCTTAAATTTGACGGAAATAGGGTCATCGTTATCATTATCGCTCTTATGGGCACCTGAGTATGGTTTAGTATCTAAAATAAACCAGCATGCTATATAAGCAACGACAAACAAAGGACCGCCAGAGAGCAGTACTGCTGTGATGACTAAGATACGTACTAGCCACAGTTCCATATTAAAGTAATCGCTCAGTCCCGCACATACTCCAGCAATTTTGCCGCGTTTAGGGTCGCGATATAACTCGCGTTTTAAACTACTCATACCTTGCGTCTCCACTCTGGTGCTTCTTGATCAAGCAAAGCTTCTAGTGTTTCAACACGCTCAGCCATTTTTTCTGCTTTACTAGCAAGCTCACTAAGCTGACGATGTTCGTGTTCACTCAATCCCTGACTTACCTGCTTTTTACTGCGATAGTGTAGAATCAACCACAACGGGGCGACTACCGCCATAAAAATAATAATCGGTGCTACTAAAACGTCTAATTCCATAATTTATTACTCCAAAACTAAGGCGTAACCTTGCAGTTTGGTATCTACTGAATTAGTTCAGCAGATACCAGTTAAGTTCATTTGTTTTTTGCCAGCTTTTTCTTAAGCTCGGCTAGTTCGTCATCAATTTTTTCATTTTTTTGTAGGTCTGCAATTTCATCGGCCAGCGACTTTTTGCCTAAATCATATGACTCAATTTGAGATTCTAGACCATCAATCTTAGTTTCATAGCGTTCGAAGCGATTCAGTGCATCTTCCACTTTTGAGCTATCTAGCGCTTTTTTAACTTCTAAGCGTGACTCGGCTGAACGCTGACGAAGTACAATCGCTTTTTGTCTTGCCTTAGCGTCTGCCAATTTTTCTTGCAACGTTGATACTTCTTGCTGCAACTTTTCAATGTGCGTTTCAACATGTGCAAGTTCAGAGCGCACACTTTGTGCTGCTTCTTCAGATTTTTGCCTTTCAAGCAGCGCTGCACGCGCTAGATCTTCACGATCTTTACTCAGAGCTAACTCTGCTTTTTCTTGCCATTCTTGAGTTTGCGCATCCAACTGCTCAACACGACGCGTCAATTCTTTCTTTTCAGCGAGTGTTTTGGCAGATGTAGAACGCACCTCAACTAATGTATCTTCCATTTCCTGAATGATAAGGCGAACCATTTTTTCTGGATCTTCGGCTTTATCTAAAATGGCATTGATATTAGAATTAACGATGTCTGCAAAACGAGAGAAAATTCCCATAATCTTTACCTCTTTGGTTTATAAATTTGAATTGCTGACATGGTATGTATCAAATTACTTGCCAACTTTTCAAAATCATAAAAGAACAACAATATCATACGGTTAACTGATTTTAAAAATAACTTTAGTTCATTCAGTTTTTGAAATACACTAACAGTTAGCAAAAATAACTAAGAGTTAGGCAATATGAGCCAATTTCGCCAACAGGATAACTTACTCGGCCAATCTGACAGCTTTTTAACCGTATTGGACCAAGTGTCACAACTCGCTCCACTTGAGAAACCCGTTCTTATTATTGGTGAACGCGGCACAGGTAAAGAGCTTATCGCAGCAAGATTACATTATTTATCTGAGCGATGGGAACAAAACTATATCAAACTTAATTGCGCCGCACTCAATGAAAACTTGCTAGAAAGTGAACTGTTTGGCCACGAAAGTGGTGCGTTTACCGGAGCCAACAAACGTCATGAAGGACGCTTTGAGCGCGCTAATGGTGGCACCTTATTTTTAGACGAATTAGCAAACACCTCCGCAATGGTGCAAGAAAAGCTGCTGCGAGTCATAGAGTATGGTGAATTTGAGCGTGTTGGTGGCAAAAGCACGGTAAAAGTCGATACTCGTTTGGTATGTGCTACCAATGAGGATTTGCCAACCTTGGCTGATAATGGTGAATTTCGTCACGATTTACTCGATAGACTAGCCTTTGATGTAATCACTTTACCGCCACTGAGAGCGCGTCAAGATGACATCATGCTCTTGGCTGAGCAGTTTGCTATGAACATGGCTCGGGATCTCAACTGGTCTTTGTTTAGCGGGTTTACCCGTAAGGCCACCGATAAACTGCTAGAGTACGATTGGCCCGGTAACATTCGTGAACTCAAAAATGTCATTGAACGTAGTTTGTATCGCCACGGCAGTGAAAGTTTACCGGTACACAATATTGTTTTAGACCCGTTTGAAAGCCCCCATCGACCCGCTCAACGTGTTAAAGCCAAGGTGATGACCGAGACAGTTTCTCCAACTGAAACCCCAGCTAAACAAGCGCCAACACAGATTACAGAATCGCAAAGCAAAGCACATGTCATCGAGTTTCCGTGCGATCTCAAATCACTTTCTAATGAGTTTGAAATCGACTTATTACAAAAAGCACTTAAACATAGCCAATTTAATCAAAAGAAAACTGCACAAATGCTTGGTTTAACGTATCATCAGCTACGTGGATATTTGAAAAAATACAACTTATTAGACTCGGGTCAAAAACAAGAGGCATAAGCGTGCGTAATTTGCTGTTAGGTGTATTGTGCACCTACTTGCTAGGCTGTATAGATGCCAGCCAACAGACGATCAGAAAAACCCAAGGGTTAGTGTATTGCTCTGAAGCAAATCCAGTGTCGTTTAACCCACAAGTGACGACTACAGGCTCAACCATTGATATCATAGCGAGTCAGCTATACGACACACTATTGAGTATTGATCCAGAAACAGCTGAATTTAAGCCCGAAATTGCCCACTCTTGGCAAGTCAGTGATGGCGGTAAGGTGGTCACTTTTTACTTGCGCAAAGATGTGCAGTTTCATCATACCGACTACTTCAAACCAACTCGCTTTCTCAACGCTGATGATGTGGTGTTCTCTTTTAGCCGTTTGTTTGACGTGTATAACCCCTATCACTTTGTGGGCGATGCCAACTATCCTTACTTTCAAAGTGTTGGGTTAGATCAGCTTATCCGTCAGGTGGTAAAAGTAGACGATTACACAGTCCGCTTTGAACTATTCAATGCTGAAAGCAGCTTTCTATCTAATTTAGCTACTGACTTTGCGGTGATCCTGTCAGAGGAATATGCAAACCATCTCGCTGCCCTTGAACAAAAAGAGTTGTTTGATACCTATCCGATAGGGACTGGCCCTTACAAATATAAGCACTTTTTGCGTGATAACCTGATCCGCTACCATCGCAACGAGCACTACTGGAAACACCCCGTGCCGATGCAGCAGTTGGTTTTTGATATTACCACCAATGGCACCAGCCGCATTGCAAAAATGCTGACCAAAGAGTGCGACATCACGGCACATCCCAGTGCCACACAATTAAGCGTGTTGGCTGCTCGTGATGACATTCGTGTAGATAAAGCGCCAAACCTCAACATTGGTTATTGGGCGTTCAATACAGAGAAGCCTCCTTTTGACAACCTTTTAGTTCGTAAAGCGCTGGCGCACTCCGTTGATTTTGAAAAGATTATGCAGGCGGTTTTTTACGGTAATGGCATCATCGCCCGTTCTCATTTACCGCCTTCATCGTGGGCATTTCAAGCTCAGGATCATATGCCCACTTATAACCCTGAATACGCCAGACAACTGCTGGTCGAAGCTGGATATGAAGATGGTTTTAGTATGACCTTATGGGCTATGCCCGTATCGCGCATTTACAATCCTAATGCCAGAAAAATGGCCGAGCTCATCCAAAGTGATTTAAAAGGGATTGGTATATCAGCACGGATTGTGGATATGAGTGGAACACATTCTTAGAGCGCATTGGCCAACATGAGCATGATAGCGTGTTATTAGGCTGGGCTGCTGACACCCCTGACCCAGATAACTTTTTCAGTCCATTGCTAAGTTGTACGGCCACCTTCAGCGGTAAAAACCCTGCAAACTGGTGTAACCCTGAGTTCGATCTACTGCTTACTCAAGCGCTGGATACTACGGATGTAGAACTGCGTAAAACCTTCTATTATCAGGCACAAAAGATGATCATTGATCAGCTACCTTTGGTACCTATCGCTCACGGTATGCGCTTTCAAGCCACCAGCGCTGATGTCAAAGACATTTCCCTTCGCCCATTTGGTGGCATCTCTCTTGGCAAAGCGAGGCGAGACTAATGTTATTTGAATATTTGCTGCGACGCTTATCCTTATTGTTGTTTATGGTCTTCACGTTAACCGTGTTTACTTTTTCTTTGAGTTATTTATTCCCCGGTGAATTACTCGCCAATGTCAGTGGTCAGGTCAATCCTTCTTTTACGCAAAGCCAACAACTGACAGAAAAGTATCACCTCAATGAAGGGGTTATCGTTCAATATTTGGCATTCTTACAGCGCATTCTACAGGGTGATTGGGGCGTTTCTTTATCTTCTGGACAAAGTGTATTTGAGCATGTGGTCAAGCTCTTTCCTGCCACTCTAGAGCTATGCGTTTATGCCTTAGCAGTTGCCATTATGGTGGGGATCCCAAGCGGAATAGTTGCGTCGGCCTATCACAAACGCTGGCCCGAAAAAGTAATCAATTCACTCAGTTTACTTGGGTTTTCTGTACCGATATTTTGGTTGGCACTCTTGCTGATAATGGTGTTTTGCCTTGGGCTTGGGTTGTTTCCGATGTCTGGCCGAATTGGCTTGTTGTATGAAGTTGAACCCATTAGCAACTTTATTCTGCTCGATATTATTTTGCAGGGCTTCCCTTACCAAGGTCTCGCATTTGTCGATGCGCTTCATCATTTAGCTTTGCCTACCATCGTGCTTGCAATGTATCCAACGACGGTGCTGATCCGCTTTACCCGTGATTCTATGCTCGATGTGTTGGAACAAAACTATATCAAAACGGCGCGAGCTAAGGGCCTCAATAGACGCCAATTGATCATGCATCACGCTTTACGAAATGCACTATTACCTGTTATCAAACAAATCGGTCTGCAATTTAGTACCTTGATCACCCTCGCCATGATCACCGAAGTTATTTTTTCTTGGCCGGGTGTTGGACGCTGGCTAATAGATAGTATTTATCAACGTGACTACCCTGCGATTCAGGGAGGACTGTTGGCGGTGTCAATGTTTGTTATTTTAGCCAACATGCTGGCTGAGTTCAGTCATACGTTATTTGACCCATTATCGAGAAATCAGGCCCATGGCAAAGTTTAGTTTATTTAGTGAAGAGTCAAACCGCTCGCCACTGTCTCGATTGTGGCGAAAGTTTAAGTCTAACCACCCTGCATTGGTGGGGCTTTGGGTTTTTGTTGCCCTAACACTGTTGGCAATGACCGCCCCATTTATCGCGCCTTATGGCATCAACCAACAGCATGGTGATGCCCTATTACTGCCTCCATCGTGGCATGAGCTGGGAGATGTGCGTTTTATACTTGGCACCGACGACCTTGGCCGAGATGTACTATCGAGATTAATGAATGGCGCTACATTTACTTTTGGCCTATCAATTGTCGCGGCCCTTGTAACAACCTTAATCGGTGTTGTGTTAGGTACTTTCGCGGGGATCAGTAAAGGACTGCGTTCCAGCCTATTGAACCATCTTTTGGACATTACATTATCCATCCCGTCTCTATTGCTGGCTATCATCATTATTGCGGTGTTGGGTCCGGGACTACTCAACACGGTATGGGCTATTATCTTCGCCTTATTACCCCAGCATGTGCATTCAGTAAGAAATTTGGTGGTAGAGGAACTCAGCAAAGATTACATCAGTGCATTTCGTTTGGATGGCGCATCTAAATGGCAAATTCTTATCCGCGGCGTGTTGCCGAACATTTACGAGCATATTGTGGTTATTTTTACCATGGCTTTATCTACCGCGATTTTGGATATTGCCGCACTGGGCTTTTTAAAACTTGGTGCACAGCCACCCACAACCGAATGGGGTGCCATTTTGGCTGAAAACCTCAGCCTAATTTACCTTGCGCCGTGGACTGTTGGCCTGCCCGGTGTGTTACTATTTATCGCAGTATTGTCTACTAATCTTGTAGGCGATGGCTTAAGGCAAGTACTCAAAGGGCGAAAGGTGGATTAATGCAGTTGCTCGATATTCGAAATTTAACCATTGAATTGCAAACCGAAGAAGGTGTGATCCGAGCCGTTGATAAAATCAATCTCAGCCTCAAAGAAGGCGAGGTTCATGCCCTAGTGGGTGAATCTGGTTCAGGAAAAAGTTTGATTGCCAAAGCCATTGTCGGTGTGTTGAACAAACGTTGGACGGTCACTGCGGACAGGATGCACTGGCAAGGGGTCGACTTAATGAGGTTAAGCCCTGAGAAGCGACGTAAAATTGTCAGCCGAGACATGGCGATGATTTACCAAGAGCCGAGCCGAAGTCTAGATCCGACCGCCAAAATATACGATCAGGTTGCAGAGTCGATACCTGACAACAGTATCAAAAGCAGCTTTTTCTCTCGAAACAGCAAGCGAAAGAGCAAGGTCAAGGCACTACTGCATAAGGTCGGGATCAGAGATGACAAAAAAGTGGCCAGCAGCTATCCTCACGAACTCTCTGAGGGAGTTTGTCAAAAAGTCATGATAGCCATGGCCATTGCCCGCAGCCCAAAATTATTGATTGCCGATGAGCCGACCACAGCACTGGAAAGTATCGCCAAAGCACAAGTTTTTCGTCTGCTAAAAAGCCTTAATCAATTAAAAAACATGTCTATTTTGATGATCTCACATGAACTGGAGGAGATCACTGATTGGTCACACGCCATGCATGTTCTATATTGTGGTCAGATGGTTGAAGCAGGCCCCACTGATAAAGTATTTTGCGCCCCATTTCATCCTTACACGCAAGCTTTGGTAAAAAGTTTACCGGACTACGCACAGGGGCTTGCCCACAAAGAGCCGTTTTATGCGCTTAAAGGGACCATACCACCGCTACAGCATTTACCCATAGGTTGCCGACTTGGCCCACGTTGTCCACAAGCACAAAAACAGTGTGTTGTTACACCAACGCAAAGTAAAGTCCACAACCATACTTACGCATGCCACTTTCCACTGATGAAGGATAAGCCTAAATGCAACCACTCTTAAAAGTACAAGCACTGAACAAATCGTTCTGTACTCGCGCGGGTGTATTTAAACGCACTCATGCTCAGGTGCTTACTGATATTTCCTTCTCGGTCGGTGTCGGTGAAACTCTCGCCATCATCGGTGAAACAGGCTCTGGAAAGAGCACCCTAGCCAGAGTTTTGGCGGGTGCGGACCATGCTGACAAAGGGCAGATCTTACTCGATGGCGACACCATTGAGGATGATGGCTTGCGTAACACCCAATGCCGTCATATCCGTTTAATTTTTCAAGACCCAACACGCTCTTTAAACCCAGGATTAACCATTGGTGACATGCTGGATGATTGCTTGCGCCTCAACACCGAGCTGACCATACAACAGCGAGATAATAAGATTAAGCATACCCTCACCCGAGTGGGTCTGCTAACCGAGCACTATGACTATTATCCCCACATGTTCAGCGGCGGTCAGTTGCAGCGTATCGCATTAGCGAGAGCCCTGATATTAGACCCAAAAGTAGTGGTACTTGATGAAGCGCTATCATCGCTTGACCCATCGGTAAGAGCGCAAACCGTCAACTTGTTGTTGGAGTTACAGCGAGAATCAGGCCTAAGTTATGTATTGATCACCCACCACTTGAGTTTGGTAAAGCATATGAGTGATCAGCTACTGGTGCTAAACAAAGGCAAAATCGCCGAATACGGGAATACCCAAAGTATTTTTGCAGCCCCTAAGTCTCGCGTTATGCAAAGGCTTTTAAATGTATAGCGTGTAGCTCCTAACAACGCTTGATACTTACCTGTTTACTCCCCCTCCCAACCTATATTACTGCTGAAATTTAAATGAACACAAGGTTAACAACAATTGATCTTGTGTTAAAAAAGTGTACACTGATGTGCGAAATTGGTGGCACGATTGATTTTGAAATAACCGCACATTCTGGTTCTGTTTAACATGGATAGCTTAGTACAGTCCCTCCAAAATAGTGTCACGCCAGTTTCGTTCGTTACGTGCTTATACAAAGGAATAACATCAATGACGTTCGCACCTACAGCCAATTATCTGGCAGCGCTTTTTACCCTCTGTAACATGTATTTACGCGCCAACCATCGATATATGAATAATCTCATTAAGCATAAAAACCACCACTCAGTTTTGTTATCAAAAACCCATATACATATAACAATAGGGAGATACGTATGTTAACAATGAAAAAATTAGCCAAAACATTTTTCGCAGATCAGATCAAAACACAGGCATTGCATCCTTTTGACTTACAGGTGGAGCAAGGCGAGTTTGTTAGCATCATCGGCTCATCAGGCTCTGGGAAAACCACATTTTTAAATATTGCTGGCTTACTCGAAGAACCCAGGGAAGGGGTTTATCTACTTGATGGACAAGATGTAAAAGCAATGACAGACAAACAAAAGTCCGCTTATCGAAATGAAAAAATCGGCTTTGTATTTCAAAGTTTTAACCTGATCCCTGAGCTAAATTTGTATGACAATGTGGATATGCCACTGCGTTATCGAAAATTCACCGCAAAAGAGCGTGACAAACGCATTATGCAAGCGTTAGAGCAAGTGGGCTTAGCAGGAAGAAAACACCACTATCCAAATCAATTGTCAGGTGGGCAACAACAGCGAGTAGCCATTGCCAGAGCCATTGCTGGTTCCCCCACAGTTATCCTCGCCGACGAACCAACAGGTAATCTAGATTCACACATGGCACAGGGGATCATGACATTACTAAAAGACATCAACGCCCAAGGCACCAGTGTCATTATGGTAACCCACGACAATGAACAAGCCGCTCAAGCCAACCGCATAATTCAAATTAAAGACGGCCATTTGAGCGAATTACAATCGCTTGAAAAAGCCATTGCATGAGTAACGAGCCATGATGACCTACTATTTTAAGCTCGCCTGTTTGGGCGTGCGTAAAACCCCGTTTTTGAGTTTTTTAATCGTCGCCATGATAGCCATTGGCATTGCTGCAACCATGACGACATATACCGTCAGCTATATGATGTCAAAAGACCCCATTCCAGCAAAAAGCCAAACGCTCTTTAATGTACAGCTTGATAACTTCAGTAAAGAATACGCCATAGAAATGGGTGACAAACTAAATTACACACTGACCTATCAAGATGCAATGAATCTGATTAAATCAGATATTCCCCGCTATCAGGTAGCGCTCAATTCTAGTGAAGAAATGCTTTCTAACCCCGCTCGACCTGATTTACAACCTGAAAATGTTACTGTACGTACCACCACACCTGACTTTTTTAACATCTTTGAAGTTCCTATTGCATTTGGTAATGGTTGGGACCAGCAAGCCGAAGACAATGCAGCACAGGTGATTGTGTTAAGTAAAAAAACTAACCAACGCCTATTTAACGGTGAAAACTCCGTTGGGCAAACAGTACTATTCGCAGATAAGGTATTTACTGTTGTTGGTGTGATGGAACACTGGTCACCTATTCCTAAGTATTACAGCCATGCCATGGATACGTATAATGATCCATATGATGTATTTATCCCTTTAAATACACAGATGAAAAATGAGTTTTACTCCTCCTTTAGCGCCGATACCCATTGTTGGCAAGAACCGGAAGATGGCTCTTTTGCCGCCCTCATTGCCTCTGAATGCTCGATGATCAACATGTGGGTTGAATTACCAGATGAACAAACTAAAGCACAGTATAAAGACTTTCTCACTAGCTATGCCCAACAGCAGCAAGCCTTTGGCCGCTTTCCAAATAGCACTCGCTCCAAATTATTGACGGTGCGAGAGCGTCTAATTGACGATGAAATGATCCCCAATGACGGTAAACTTGCGGTGTGGCTTGCAGTGCTCTTTTTGATTGTTTGTTTGCTCAACTGTATGAGCCTTATGATGGCGAAATTTTTTGGCCGTTCAAAAGAGGTAGGCCTTCGCCGAGCAGTAGGTGCTAGCAAGCAAGCCATTTTTATACAGTTTTCTGTTGAATTGGCCTTATTAGGGGCGCTCGGTGGGCTACTGGGACTCGCACTAGCACAGCTTGGGCTTAAAATACTCACCAGCATTTATTACTACATGCCCGCAGGCATTATGCAGATGAACCTATCTTTGGCCGCCACGACTTTGTTGTTAGCCCTGCTCTGTAGTTTGCTATTTGGGCTTTTGCCAATATTGAAGGCGAGCCAAACCACGCCATCTAGTCAGCTTAAGAGCCTATAGGAGCGAGATATGAAAGACTTTTTCCCAATTTTAAAATCGCTTAAAAAGCAAAAAATTGCGCCTATTTTGCTCGCATTACAGGTTGCGATTACCTTTATGGTGCTGGTCAATACCGCCTATATGATAGGTGAGCGCAGCAAAAAAATGCAGCGCCCTACTGGCCTTGACGAAGCCAATACCTTTTATGTCATCACGAATATTTTGCGTGAAGGCCATCAAGTACTTGCAGAGCATAATGACAATTTAAGACAAATAAGAGCGTTAGACGGTGTGGTCGCAGCAGCTCCTTTACCAAGCATACCACTTATCGGCTGGGGACGTTACACCGACTTCTATCTAGACCCAAAAGGTGAAAGCGTGGCCTATGGCGGGTACTTTAACAGTGATGAGCATGCCCTAAAAGCACTCAACCTAGAGCTTATCGCTGGTGAATGGTTTACGCCCACCGATATTGTGTCAGTGATGAGCGATGGTACGTTTGTTGAGTCTCCTGTGGTTGTTACCCAAGCTTTAGCAGAAAAAATCTACCCCAATAATTGGCGTGATATTGTCGATACCACCTTGTATTTCAGTGGTAACCCACATCGCGTGAAGGGCGTTATTAAAACCTTGCAAAGCTCATGGCAGTTTTGGTCCATGGTGGAATTAACAGTACTTGCTGGCGTGAACGAAGCATTACCAACCTCAGCCAGTCATATTGCGATCCGCACCCAACCGGGCAGGCTGGAAGAAGTGATGAACAACACTGTTGATATGCTACTTAAAACTCCAGGTCGGAAAATAGAGCGTATCGGCACGATGGCGCAGGTCAGGCAAAAAGCCTACAAAGAAGACTTAGCCACCAGCAAAATACTTACCGCCATTGGCGTGGGGCTGGCCATTATTACGGGTCTCGGTATATTCGGTCAGGCGCGTTACAACGTGAGTCGCAGAACCCAACAAATCGGTACTCGCAGAGCGCTGGGCGCAAACAAATGGGATGTTATTCGCTACTTTATGGTTGAAAACGCCGTTGTCACAAGCATTGGTGTGGTGATTGGTTTGCTCGGTGCCATTATTCTCAATAATCAGTTTGTAGAACTGCTATCCATTAACCCCGTACCGCTAAGCTATTTAATGATAGGCACAGTGATGATTTTTGTACTCGGCCAACTGGCGGTTATCTACCCTGCCACCCGAGCCAGTAGAGTCTCCCCCGCCATCGCCACCCGTGGCGCTTAGGCGTATAGGTAAAGCTCGTTAGCATGTGAATGCTAACGAGCTGCTTACGTACTGATAAATGGATTTACACCAATAGTAAACAAAATGTTTATTTTTTAACCCTGTTGAAATAATCTGTCCCTTAAAGCCCTGCACGGCTTAAACACTGTTTATTACTGGCATTACTAAAGTTAAAAAGCCATTTTTTGTTTTACCAGAAGCCACCATTGTTAATATTATGTATATTTAGATGCGGAAAAATCTCCCCATCGCAATAAAAAGGGAAAGGACGTGATTAATGGTGACGACCTAAGGTCGATGCGGTTAAAGGCGGGTATTTCTCAACAAGCAATGTCACAAAAACTCGAATGTGACCGAAATTTCGTAAGAGATCCTGACCTTCGTCAGGATGACGACATATATGCATGAGTAATGCCTTCATCCTAGTTTGTTTAAGCCGCGCCTTCGTCCCAATTTCGCTTGTCATTCTGAACTTGTTTCAGGATCTCATCACCTAGTAAAAGATCCTGACCTTCGTCGGGAAGACGACATATTTGCATGAACAATGCCGTTTCCTTAGTTTCTAAGCAATGCCCTCTTTTGGTTACTTTCGTCATTCTGAACTTGTTTCAGAATCTCGTCACCTTCAATCAAAAGGCAATAACTTGGTGTTAGAGCCATTCATTTAAAAGATCCTGACCTTCGTCAGGATGACAGCATATATGTTTGACGCACTTGTCATGCTGAACACATTTCAGGACGAGACACCTTAAACAAAAAAGGCCGCAACCTAAGTTGCAGCCTTTTTTAATTCAAAGCAAAAAATGGTTATTCGAAGAACAACTTATCACGCTCTTTTTTACCTACTTCATTCATGGTTTCGGCGTCAAACAAACGACCGTTGATCATGGTGTAAGCCACCTTATCGGTGTCACGAATGTTCTTAAGTGGGTTGCTATCTAGTACCACTAAATCAGCAAGTTTACCGGCTTCAATCGAACCAATATGTTTGTCTAGGCCTACGTATTTAGCCGAGTCTAATGTTGCCGCACGTAGTGCTTCATGAGGCGTCATACCACCTTGGGCGAACATCCAGATTTCCCAGTGTGCTGCTAAGCCTTCACGTTGACCGTGCGCACCAAGGTTCACCAAAATACCTAACTCTTGAAGTTCTTTGGCAACGCGCGCGTTGTTTACGTGGTTATAGTGATGTTCAGGTGACTTGATACGGCGCATAGAACGCGGTAGCAACTGGTTCTTAGGCACAAATTTACTTAAGCGTGGGTGGTTCCACACATCGGTTTTATCGTACCAGTAGTTTTCACCCCAAATACCACCATATGCCACGCCCAGTGTTGGTGTGTAACCTACTTCAGTTTGCGACCATAACTGCTTCACATCATCATAAATGTTAGCAACTGGAATAGAGTGTTCCACACCCGTATGACCATCGACCACCATGGTCAGGTTGTGCTGTAGTAGTGATCCCCCTTCTGGCATCACCATCATGCCCATTTCTCTTGCCGCTTCAACAACTTGTTGGCGCTGTTCACGACGAGGCTGGTTATATGACTTAACGCTAAAGGCACCCACTTTTTGCAAGCGCTCAAGGTGGAACTTCGCATCATCTAATGAGTCAATGTGTGCGGTATAACCCGGTACATTGGCACCATATAAAATGGTACCCGTTGAGAAAATGCGTGGTGCAACAATCTTACCTGCCTTTTGCATTTCGCTGGCCGCAAAGATTTCAGTGGTATCATTTGATGGGTCATGAATAGTGGTCACACCTAACGACAATCCAGCTAAGTTCTTCCAGTTTTGCTCTGGAATGATCTCCTCACTGGCTTGCGCGCCGTGGGCGTGCACATCTACCAATCCTGGCATGATCGTTTTACCAGTTACATCAATCACCTGAGCGTCTTTAGGAACGGTCACATCCGCGGCACTGCCAACCGCTTTGATATGTTTACCATCGGTCAGTACCACCCCATTTTCAATCACTTTTTCGCCTTGCATCGTGATGATGGTCGCACCGGTTAACGCAATCATACCTTTTGGTTCTGCCATGTCTTGTTTAAAGCCAATGTCAGTACCACTTTTTACTTTAAAATCAGCGTCTTTATCTTGCTTAATATCAAACATGCCGTCTAAGCTTGCGTGATATAGCTCAGGCCCAAGGCTCCAATACAGCTTGTCACCTTTAGCGCTCCAACTGATATTTTCGCCCGCCCGTACAGATAACTGCTGTACAGGGAACTGCTTGTCACTTGGAGAGATTGAAATGGTTTTACCAGTTTGCACAAATGGTGTTACAAACACTTTGAAACGCTCAGCAAATGCCAGATATTTACCATCTGGTGATACACGATATTCGGTTGCATGCTCCGCGTCATAAAGCGTGCGAGACTTTTTCGTTGCTAATTCAATCGCGCGTAACTCTGGGTTTTTGCCCTGTGCCATCACGTAAATTACATCGTTGCTATCGGCAAATTGTGCTTGATAGCCCACTTCACTGATAAGCTCTGCTTCACCGCCATTGCTCGACACCTGATATAAACCTGGCTTTAACGACCACTCTGGTGCCAAGATTGAGCTGCCACGAGACTTACGGAACACCACGGTTTTACCATCTGGGCTAAAGGTCGGCTCAACGTATTTGCCCGGCTCTTTAGTAATAGCTTTACCATTGCCACCGCTGGCTGAAACCACACGTACACTACCCTGCTCATTGTCATCCCAAGTGGTATAGACAATTTTTTTACCGTCACGAGAGAACTGCGGGAAGAATTCGAAATGATCGTTTTGTTTGGTTAAACGCTTCACTTTGCCCGAGGCCAAGTCTCGTGAATAGATGTGGCCCATGGCTTCAAAAACAGCTGTTTCACCATTTGGAGAAACCTGTACATTACGTAACATTTTTACATCGAATTGTGCTTGGTCGATGTCTTGTGCAAAGCGTAATGCTTTTTGTACTTTCTTCGTGGTATTAACACTGAACTCGATGGTTTCAAACGATTTATCATCAACCGCTACTTTGTGAATTTTACCACCCGCCCAGAATACCAAGCTTTCGTTATCCGGTGTCCAAGCAATCGTTGGGTATACCCCATGAATAGCCCATGTTTCTTGCATGTCACGTTCAAGATTGCCATACAGCTTGGTTTCTTTGCCCGACTCTAAGTCGTACAAATAAAGGCTTGATTGGAAATCATCACGCTTTACATACGCCAGTGTTTTACCATCTGGTGACGGTGTAGGTCGAATAGCACCACCCATGCCGGATAAGATAACTTTAATCTCGCCTGTTTCACGGTCAAAACGTTTGATTTTGTAGATACCCGCTACCGAGTCTTTAGAGTAATGGAACGTTTTGCCCGGTGTCGCATCATGGGAGAAGTACACGTAACGACCATCTGGCGAAAATGCCGGTTCGCCCAAGTCTTTTTGATCGTTCTCACGCTTAGTCAGTTGTACACCACTGCCGCCAGACTTGTGATACATCCAAACTTCACCTGCGCCTAAAGAACGCGATGCGGTAAAGTGTTTACGCGCAACAAGAAAATCCCCATCCGGACTCCAAGCTGGGCTGTTCAACAAACGGAACGTCTCATTGGTGACTGCGCGTTGCTCTGAACCATCAGCGTTCATAAGCCAAATGTTATCACCACCGCCTTGATCCGAGGTAAAAGCAATGTGCTTACCGTCAGGGCTAAAACGTGGCTGCATCTGCCAACCAATATCACTGGTTAGCTGCTTGGCTTCCCCACCTGAGATAGGCATGGTGTAAATATCACCCAACAAGTCAAACACCAAGGTTTGTCCATCAGGACTGACGTCAACGTTCATCCAAGTACCTTGTGTCACGGAAATCTTGGCGTCTAAAAATTCACCTTGAGGGGCATCCACTTGCCATTTTTGCGATTTTTCTTCTGCTGCATTGATGGCTGCACTGCTCGTTCCCAGTGCTAATGCGATAGAGAGCGACAGTGCGCTATAAAACTGCTTTTTCATCATTCTTATACTCTCAACTAAAATTTGCACCATCACAGCAAAAATTAGCTAAAGTTGCCAGTAAAATGCCATCAGTTACAGAATTACGCGGCTATTGTCTGTATTTATTCTCAATATCGCTGCCACTGCTGTGGGTCAAACTTAAAATAGCGTATTAATAGGCGGTATAGCTCAGGGTCATAGCTTCGCAATTGGGTCGGTTTCTCAATAAAGGTTTCGGTAAGCACCGCAAAAAATTCCGCTTCATTGGTTGCCCCATAACTATGCATCACATGGGGCATTTGATAGGCCACATGACTTTTCAAATTACTATATGCACGATTGAATACTCTTGCCCAATCAGCGTAGTCCTGTTTTGATGCCAGCAGCGGCGTACCATTAGTTTGCCCCGTTTGTTGATCTAACTGATGAGCAAACTCATGAAACACCAAATTATGGCCATCCCCCGGTAAACGGTTGCCCTCCAACACATCGTGCCAGCTCAATACCAATGTACCACCAGGCCAAGATTCCCCCTGTCTAACTGAGGTGTGATAATTCACTAATCCCGCCGCATCACGGCTGGTTTGCGGCACATAATAACTGCTAGGATAAAGTAATACTTCTTTGACATTGGGGTACAGCGGCCAAGATTGATTGAGCACCAACAAACAGGCATCGGCCGCAACAATTAATTCCATTGCGCGGTTTACCCGCAATCCATCTCGTCCCAAAATGCGCTTTTCTCCCAAAAACCACACTATGTGCTTTTCTAAAGCGGCTCGGTCGGCATCCGTCATTGCCCGGTAAATAGGCATATATTGCAGTAGCACTTGCCTATCAGGTTGGCTCAGGGTTATTTCTTTATATTTTCGTGCCCAAAATAGATTTTGAATGTGTTGCCAACGCCAATACACCACCACAAAAACCATTAAAGCCAACAGTAAAAAACCATTTATCATATTGATTACTTATTCATCTTTTTAAACATAGTTGGTACAAACTGCGGCATTTTCAATACAGCTTTGATAATATTTGCCTTTGTGTGACTTTTATCTACGTGCCTATTTATGACTTTACCTATCGCTGCCATACAATCTGAATTTTTAACCACTCTTGCCAAAGAGCATGTGGTAGTCAGCGCAGCAACTGGTTCTGGAAAATCTACCTGCTTACCTTTGTGGGCACGTGATCAAGGTCGAGTACTGGTGATAGAGCCTCGGCGTATTGCATGTACATCACTGGCTGAATATCTTGCACAACAAGCGAATACCGCGCTGGGTGAGCAGATTGGTTATGCCATACGTTTTAAGCACCATTTTACTGAGCACACACAGGTCGTCTTTGCCACGCCTGGTGTGGCTTTACGCTGGTATTTTGAAAACCAACTCAGCGATTATGATGTTGTCATGCTGGATGAATTTCACGAGCGGCGCTGGGATATGGACTTGCTACTTGCATTGCTCAAAACACATAACCAACACCGTTTAATCGTGACCTCAGCGACGCTCAACACCAAGCCACTTATCAACTATTTACAAGCTGCCACATTGCACTCAGACGGCAAAATGTTCCCTGTTGAGGAGCGTTTTATCGCCAGTGACTCACGCGCTATGCCCAGTAAATATGATTTGAGTGAACGAGTGCGTGAAGCTTGTGAACAAGCCCTTGATATTACAGAGGGTGATATTTTGGTGTTTTTACCCGGGAAAGGCGAAATTCAGGCCGCAGCGGGGCAACTATCGCATTTAGATGCGCTGGTAGTGCGTTTGTATGGTGGCTGTAACCCAGAGCAACAACAATTGGCGCTGAATGTTCAGCATCAACAACGAGTTATCTTGGCGACCAATGTGGCCGAAACCTCTTTGACCATTCCCAATGTAAGCTGTGTCATTGACTCAGGACTTGAACGACGCACGCATCTACGCGGTGGGAAAACCGTACTCAACCTTGAAGCCATCGCTAAAGATTCAGCAAAACAGCGTTTAGGCCGCGCGGGACGAACACAATCAGGCCTATGCATTCGTCTCTACGGTGAACATGCGCCGCTCCTTGATACCACGCCACCAGAAATACACCGTGAAAACCTTACTGAGCTGGTGTTGGCGGCAGGATGTTCAAGTGAAGGGGTTGATAGCTTAGAGTTTATTGAGCCTCTGCCTGTAGCATCTAAATCGGCTGCTATCGAGCAACTTACCAAGATTAAAGCCATTGATGCGCACCAACGCGCCACTGAACTTGGCAAACAGCTTTATCCATTGCCAGTGGATGCCCAGCTCGCGTATTTAATCAGCACTATGCCCAGTAAATCGTTGCAACAGGCGATGGTTGATGCCATCTCAGTGCTGAGCGTTCCCGCTCGAGTTTATCAGTTGCCAAGTTCACCAGAGCACGTCGATGCACTGAACAAACAATTACCCAATCACTGTGATTTGGAATTCGTCATCGCCTTAGTGCGGGATCAACTAGAAGGTATCAACGTCGAGCATGATGCCCTAAAAGAAGCAAAACAATTTAGTGATCAACTGCGTATTGCGTTTGATTTACCAGAAAGAAAGCACGCAGCCAGCTACGATCGGAACCTACTTGTTGCAGCTATCGCCAAGGCCAAGCCTGATTGGTTATACGTCAAACGTAATAATCGGCGCGGCGCATTCGGCAATGGCAACAGTGAGGTGATCCCAGCAAAAGAAACACGTATCAATGACAACTGCCAAGCCATGTTAGTACTCGATACTTATGCATTAGCGGGTAAAGGCACTAAGCAAGCCATGACGTTGGCAACCATGAATGCCCCTGTAAATCTAAACCTCGTCACAACGTTGGGACTAGGTGAGCAGCACTTTATTGATGCATGCGTTATTGATGAACGTATCATGGCAAAATTTAGCACCAGTTATGCGGGGCTTGAGCTTAATGAGCAGCTCATAGAGCCTGCGGGTCAATTGCTCATCGACGCCTGCGTCACCTTAATTTCAAGAGGAGAACTACTGGCCCCTGCAGGTGAGCAAGTCAAGCAGTCACTGGCAGAACACCAGCTTTACTACCAAGCTCACGGTACACCTTTTGAAGCGCTCACCACAGAGCAATATTTACAACAAAAGCTACAACAACTGGGTATTGAGGAACAAGATGACATTGCACTGATTGAAGCGCAGGATCTGTTCTATCAAACACTTGAACCTTGGCAGCTTGCACCCTTTATTGAAAAGCACCCATTACACGTCAAGCTCAATGATTTACTGATGCAGGTAGAGTACTCATTCACTGGCAAGCGTATCTTGTTAACCCATGTCAGCGGTAATAGAAAAGATGCGCCAAAAAAATGGGAGCTTCCCGCTTGGCCGGGCTTTAAAGTTAGATACAAAAAAGCCAGTAAAGTGGTCGATGTGAAGTAATTTCCCACGATTTTCAGTCAATATGTATTCATTTTTTGAGCGTAATGCCCTGTAATTTACATATTCATGATTTCTCATGATGATCCATAGGTACACCTTTTCATCGTGGAAGAATAATTATGGGACAAAATCTGAACATCATTTCACCAACTGAGATCACGCTAGGTACGGAATCATATAGCTTACGGGAAATACCAAGCTTTCAATCTTCAATGGTACAAAAAGAAGTGCAACGGGTGCTCGGACAACTTAACTTAGGTGAGGTCACTGAAAACCTAGAACTGAGTGTTGATCTCCTCAATGTCGCTTATCATGGCGTAGCTGGGCAAGGCACACTTAGACCAAGAGTTGCCAAACTCCAAAGTGAGCTTGCAATGCTGAGCAATGATTGCATTGTAACTATGACCTCTTTTGAGTCTCAAACCGCAATTATTTTAAAGCAGCTGATTGAAGTGCATAAATGGCTATCTAAAGCCAAAGAAGGTATGGCAATAAAAAAACTCGCGCGCTGCAAAGAGGCCTCTAAGAGCATGGCGCAAGAAGCAAAGCAATTAGCTGATGCATTTGTCGTACTGCAAAAAGACTCAACTTCAGTCTACACCGACACCATGTACGCCGAGGAACAAGAACATATTCGTAAAGAAAAGCTTTCTCAGTCTATTTCGACCCTCAATGCCAAATTAAAAGCAGAAAAAACCTCTCAAAAAGAGTTAGTCGCGAACGCAATGCAAGCAGAGCTCGATTACCAAGATGCCAAAGACCGTGAAGAAAGCGAAGTAAAGCATACCCGAACAGTTCAGATTGTAAGTATGGTGCTCAGTGTTTTTAAAGCAGGCATTGGCGCGGCCTTTGGAGGAAGTGACCAAGAGAATGAAGCCATTCAAGCACAACGAGAGAAAAAAGCTAAAGCACAGCAGGATGCTAATGAAAAACAGCAACAATTAGAACGTCATGAGGAACAACTTGCAACTGCAAGTAAACTTTTTGAAGAACTCGAAGCTAAAGCATTACACACTGTTTCGAGACTTGAAGAGCTAGAGCAGAAGCTTGAGGTAAAACGCAGCCAACCTGATGCAAAAGATGAAGAGGATGCATTGCTTGCACAAATTCGAGGCCTACAAACAGAAAAAGTGCAGTTAGATGTACACCTTGAAAATGCACACAAAAACAAGAAAGCCGCTCAGAAAGCAGCTGATGACGCCAAGCGGATTTACAACACAGCTATGTCTGCGTTCAATGCTATTGAGAGCACGCTAAAAGATATGACTGATGCCTCAGCAAAAACCTTAGCATCATACCGACAAGAAAAAATGGCATTTCTAAAGCAAAAAATTGAATTAGAAAAGGCCAAACGAGAATCTTTAGAAAAGCTTAGTGAGTTCACTTCTATGTTGGCTAACACGCAGGACGAATTCACCATTAGTGAATCTTCGGTACAGTCATTACATGCAGCGGTGGGTGCAATGGGGCAAATTGTCAGCAGTTTGACTCAGGCTGCGCTGTTTTGGGAGCAAATGGCAAACTACTGCGACCGAATGCAAGACGCTGGTTTTCAAGCAATGATTGAAGACATTAAGGATGAAGATGAAGACACCAGAAAGGAGCAATATGAAGATGAAATGTTTATCGAAGAATACTTAACCTACCTCTGTCAGTGGGCTGCACTAAACGGTATTTCAAAAGAATATCAAGCGAAAGCCTCTCTTGCTCAAGTGAAAGCTCTAGAACACATGAAATTGAATCCTTCTATCGAGTTGTGTAGAGAACTTGCCCCTCAGCTCGCCAAGGAAATGGGGACTAAGCTAAGCCGACAAATAGAGGCATCCAACGAAGCCATCGTACGTTTACATACATCTAGTGAACAAACTTTGGCTCAGTTACCAAACAGCAACTCGTATCAACACGCTGTGTAATTAAATAAACATATTGCACCAAACTGAGGTTTGGTGCAGGAGGCATATTTGGAAAACTGCAAAACACTGACCGCCGATCTGCGCGGTGCTCTAAACGCTATCCAAGCCAATGATCTGACAAAAAGCCAACAGCTCATTACACAGGTTATTGCCAAAGTTGATTTGGATTTACAGATAGCTAGTTCAGCAAAATACCGTGCACTTAGCCAATTAGCGCTCATGCAAGATATGGAGCAAGAGCTCTATAAAAAAGAACAATCAGTACTGAACACAGTCGAGGCTATCCAATCACAACTAAAGAAGGAACATACACAACTTAAAAAAAAGAAAGTTACTGTTAGAGAACTGACAAGTGTACTGACATCTCTAAGACAGAAAGTTGAGTCACTAGAAAAAGACATAGCGGCGCAAAAAAAAGCATTTCAAAGACGACAAAAAAAGCTCAATACACTGTCTAAAATCCCATTTATAGGGGCCATTTTTAAGGCTTCACAAGGGCTTGATGCTCTGCGTTCAATGGAATCAATTACCCCCTATGTGAACAGTATCCGTGCACAAGAAGCGGTGCTGAATGAGAAAAATGGTCATATCGCAGCGACTCGCACAGAAATCGCATTGCTAGAATCACAAGTTACGGCGCTAAATACTGAACATGCTTTATCTAAGCAAAGGCTCAACAATCTAGCGATACTAATTAGTCAAACAAGACACAAATCTTCTTTTTTCATAGATTTAGAATTACATTTAAAACAGTTACAGCAACAACTGCAAAATGTCAGTTATTCTGCGGAAGATATCATTGATTTATTAGAGTTTGTGCAAAGCTCAGATGAAAATATCAAAGATTTTGAAAGCAATGAACTAGTCAACTTTAGTGAAGCATTGAATAAGTTACAAACCTTGATGAACCGCTCACCAAAGGAGACATTTGAGTTTGCCAAACACTCCGCATTAAAAGTGCTCAGCAACAACACTCAAAACGCCTACCTGATGCCAACGATTAACGGACTGACCTATTATTTACAGACTCAAGGAAAAGAGGACTACAGCTGGAACATTCCTGCTACGGGTAACCACGTAATAGCAGTCACACAAGAATCCAAATATCAGAGCTCTGGAAGTTTCTCAATTGGAAAGTACAAAAACTGGCTTTACTCTAAACACCTGTTTAGTAAGCCCGAGGATTTAAAGTACGCTATTGAAGTTATGTTGAACCCCTCAGCCATTTTATCTTCTGAGTCCAAACTGTCTTAATTTAGAAAAAGCGGACAATGGTGGTTTAGGTTTGCCAAGCTTTACGAGCAACTAGCAAACCTTCTATTTATAGCAAATGTTTTTAAAAAAGGCACTACCTAAAGTCAAGTTTTTTAAAATTTAATTTGCATACTTCTCCTCACACATTGTAGAATACCCTCCCAATCGAATAGCAGCATTTTGCTGACCTTTCATTTTCGTAATTAGCCGTAAAAAATTAAAAACGTATAGGCAGTCTCCAACGGATGATTGCATTTTTTTGCGCGCGCGTTTTACAAACGAAATCGGTTAGCTGTTGCATTCACGGTTGGCGAGTACCTCGCAGAAACCAAACACACACGAGATTTAAAATATTAACCGTTTCTGAGGAACAAATATGAGCACCACAGTACGCAATTTAAACCCTGTCGCAGGCGCTTTGGCGTTAGCATTTGCAAGCTTTGCTTCAACATCAGTGATGGCCGAAGAGCAAGAAGCACAAGCCGAAAAATCAAAAATGGAAGCCATTACCGTAACGGCAACGAAGCGCTCACAAGTTATCTATGAAGTACCAATTGCAATGAGTGCGTTCTCTGGTGATGACCTTGACTCACAAGGTATCTCAGACATTACTGATGTGGGTAAATTTGTTCCAAACCTAAATATCACTGGCTTCTCAGCTGGCCACAATTCTTCAGCCAACCCGTTCATTCGTGGTATCGGTTTACAAGATCACTTAATCACGACCGACCCTGGCGTGAGCGTTTACGTAGATGGTGTATACCTTGGTCGCCAAGTTGGCCAAAACTGGAACCTTGCGAATATCGAGCGTATCGAAGTGTTGCGTGGCCCACAAGGTACGTTGTATGGCCGTAACTCAATCGGCGGTGCAATCAACATCATCACCAAGCAGCCAGATCAAGCTGCTGTGACGAAAGTCAGCGCTGAGGTGGGCACTCGTGGTCGCCTGAAAGGCAGTATTTTCACTAACCAAGCTGTCACAGAAGACTTGGCTTTTAACTTTAACATAGGCTTCAATCGTCGTGGCGGCATTGGTGAGTTTGTAAACCTACCTAACGCTGAATACGATGTGGGTGAGAACCAAGAATTCCACGGCCGTGTATCAGTAAAATACAATGCCAGCGAAGATTTGCGCTTTGTATTTACAGCGGATGCCAATGACGGTGAAGGCGGTACACGCCCTTATACAACGTTAATTGACGAGTTACCAAATGGTCGTTTATATCAAAATGGTTTACGCAATGAGCAAACCACAGCGGATCCATACGACAACGCCACCAGTACCATGGAAACATCGACTGTTTCAAACAAAGCAAATGGCGTGTCATTAACCGCTGAATACGATATCAACCCAGATTTTGGCACTAAATTTATTTTCTCTAAGCGTTCAAGTGAATACAAAGCAGGTCTAGATGATGACAGCACAGCAGTTGCGCTTGATCACTATCCAGAGCGCGGTACCGCTGACCAAACTTCGGTTGAATTACAGCTTACTGGTTATTTAGGCCGTGCAGACTTTGTAACGGGTGTTTACTGGTTCAATGAAGAAGGCTCAAACCGTCAAGATTCATCTGAAGCGAGCTTCGATGGTGGCCCAACAAAGCTTGAGCTAGACCAAGAAACAACGAGCCGTGCGGTATTTGTTAACGTTGGCTACGATGCCACTGACGATTTACGCATCTCAGGTGGTGTACGTTACACTGAAGACGAAAAATCAGCTTCTACCAACGTATTCGACCCAGTCGGTACCATTTATTCAAGTCGCCAGTGGGATGAGATCTCTTGGGAATTAGCTGCAAATTATACCTTTGAGAATGGCTTAAACTGGTACGGTACTGTACAAACCGGTTACCAGTCGGGTCAGTTCCCTGCTCGTCCATACTTCCTAATTGGCCAATTCTTCGGTGCAGGTGGTTTTGACAACCCAGACGCAGCGGCTATCGTACGTGCAAACAACGCCTTTTTAGCCAGCGACAACATCAGCGCAATCAACTACGAAACAGGCTTTAAAGGTCAGTTAACAGATGATTTCAGCATGAGCTTGGCGTTTTTCAATACAGAATACGAAGACTTACCATATCAGGTTAACGTTGTAACAGACGCGGGCTTCGATACCAATAACCTTATTGTTGAACAAACGTCTCGTGGTGTAGAGTTCGAAAGTACTTATTATGTGACTGATAACTTCACGCTACATTCAAGCTTTGGCTTTATGGATGTTGATGTACAAGAGCAAGAGGGTGTTAAACCTGTCGCGCCACTGACTCCAGAGTGGACAGCGTCAATTAGCCCGTCATATGAATTTGGTTTAAGCAATGGTGCAACAATCACGACTCGTTTGGATATTTCTTACCGTGACGACATGTACGGTGAGCCAAGTTCAGATCCGCGTCGTATGACGCAAATCGACTCGCGTACCACCACAAACTTCGATATTTCATATGCGCCAGCGAACGCTAACTGGGACATCTCATTGTATGGCCGTAACATTTTCGATGAGCGTTATGATGATGCACGCTTGAACACGGGTGATTACATCCTAGTGATCAAGAGCAATGATGCCAGTGAATTTGGTGTACGCTACAAAGCGACATTCTAAATACTCATTTATCTAGAAGATCACGAAAAATGCCAGCGTTATGCTGGCATTTTTTTACTTACGCGAAGGCGTCATTTAGCTAAGCGTTATCCAGTATAGATAACGCTTTGACCATCATTGAGTTATGAAATCCCCAACAACTGCTGCTGTAATTCATGAATTTGGTCACGTACTTTGGCTGCTTGTTCAAATTCTAATTCACGGGCATGTTGCATCATCTTCGCTTCAAGCTCGCTAATTTGCGCGGCCAGTTGTTTAGGATCTGAGTCCACCACCGCCACTTTGGCTTTGTTATGCAACTTGGCTTTGGCAATGTCCGCCTGTGAAACCGATTCTCCAGTATCCATCACATCGGTAATTTTCTTAATCAATGCCTGTGGTTCTATGCCATGTTTTTCATTGTACGCTTGCTGAATCGCGCGACGGCGCTCCGTTTCATCAATCGCTTTACGCATGGACTTAGTGATCACATCACCATATAGAATCGCTTTACCGTTTAAGTGTCGAGCAGCACGACCTATTGTTTGGATAAGTGAACGAGCGGAACGTAAAAAACCTTCTTTGTCGGCATCTAGAATCGCCACCAAAGAGACCTCAGGCATGTCCAAGCCTTCACGCAGTAAGTTAATACCCACTAGCACATCGAATACGCCTTTGCGTAAATCACGAATGATCTCCATGCGCTCAACGGTGTCAATGTCGGAGTGTAAATACCGTACCTTAACATCGTGGTCATTGAGATAATCCGTTAAATCCTCAGCCATTCGTTTGGTCAGTGTGGTCACTAATACCCGCTCTTGCTTTTCAACCCGCAGGTAAATCTCGGATAACAGGTCGTCAACCTGAGTAGCAACTGGACGCACTTCCAACTGTGGGTCTAACAGCCCTGTGGGGCGAATAACCTGTTCAGCTACATCGCCGTTAGACTTTTCTAGTTCAAAATCCCCTGGCGTCGCTGACACATAAATGGTTTGCGGGGCAATGGCTTCAAACTCGTCAAATTTCAGGGGCCGATTGTCCATCGCAGAAGGCAGCCTAAACCCATATTCCACCAAGTTCTCTTTACGACTCCTGTCACCCTTATACATGGCACCGATTTGCGACACAGTCACGTGGGATTCATCGATGATCATCAACGCATCATCTGGTAAATAGTCCAATAATGTTGGTGGCGGCTCGCCTGGTGCCCTACCCGATAAATAACGACTGTAGTTCTCAATACCCGAGCAATATCCAAGTTCGGTCATCATTTCAATATCATACTGCGTACGCTGGGCAACCCGTTGCTCTTCAACTAGTTTATTATTTTCCAGTAACTGTGCGCGACGAGCTTTGAGTTCTACTTTAATATTTTCAATCGCACCTAAGATCTTTTCTCGTGGCGTCACATAGTGAGTCTTGGGGTAAATAGTCGCGCGAATAAGATGTTTTTCAACTGCGCCCGTAAGTGGATCAAACATGCTGATACGTTCTATTTCATCGTCAAACATTTCCACACGAATAGCATATGAATCTGATTCAGCAGGAAAAATATCGATAACTTCACCACGCACCCGATACGTACCACGACTAAAGTCCATATCATTGCGCGTATATTGTAGCTCAGCCAGACGTCGCAACATGTCCCGCTGGTCAACGGTATCCCCCACCTTAAGTAGCAACATCATTTTCATATACGAGTCTGGATCGCCCAAACCGTAAATAGCCGAAACGGATGCCACTATGATGGTGTCACGACGCTCAAGCAACGCTTTAGTGGCCGATAAACGCATTTGCTCGATGTGTTCATTAATTGAGGCGTCTTTTTCAATAAAGGTATCGCTGGCAACCACATAGGCTTCTGGCTGATAGTAATCGTAGTAAGAAACAAAGTACTCAACAGCATTTTCGGGAAAGAACTCTTTCATTTCGCCATAAAGTTGTGCCGCCAATGTTTTGTTGTGCGCCATAATAATGGTTGGTCGATTGAGATTGCTGATAATGTTGGCCATGGTAAATGTTTTACCCGTGCCCGTTGCACCTAATAGGGTTTGATGTGCAAGACCCGCTTCTAAACCATCGCATAACTGAGCGATTGCAGTGGGTTGATCGCCACTGGGTGAAAAATGCGAAACCAGTTTAAACTCGTCACTCATTAGGCAAACTCCTTTAATGATGCATCATGCATTTTGGTCAAATTATGATTAAACCATTGATACGCCACTGTAGCGGTCACTAGATTACCTATCGCCGCTCCGATAAATAAACCGGCTAAATCCCCAATCACAGACCCAACATAGGCAAACGGCACATAGAAAATAAATAGGCGAACAATACTCAACACTAATGCATTCATGGGTTTATGTAGAGCATTAAACGAGGAGTTAGTCAGGATAATAATACCTTGCAAGCCATAGCTTAGCGGCATGATGTAGATAAATAGTTCTATCACCCTTACTACTTCTGGCTCATTACCAAAGGTACGACTGATGACTCCAGAAAAAATAAATAGCAGCAAATAGATAGCTAACTGCCATAACAACACAAACTGGAGCGTTTTACGATACGCCTGCTTGACCCTATCGTATTTACCTGCCCCATAATTTTGGCTGACGAATGGGGGCAGAGTCATGGACAATGCTAACACCACTAAGCTTGCAATAGACTCTATGCGACTGCCAACCCCAAATGCGGCCACCGCTTCAGGGCCATATCCTGCTACTATCGCGGTCATTACCGCCATCGCCATCGGCGTGAGCATGTTCGCTCCTGCGGCAGGAAAACCGATTTTTAAAATTTTACGACTTGCGCTTATCACCCCTTGTTGACCACCATGTAAACTCAACAGGCGCTTCTTAATTGCTAACAGATATAAAATGATCACGACCGCCACTGCCCATGCGATGACACTGGCAATCGCTGCGCCTTTAATACCTAGCTCTGGAAATGGTCCCACGCCAAAGATAAGCAGCGGGTCCAACAGCGCATTGATTAAACCCGCAAAGCCCATAATAAAACTCGGTGTTTTAGTATCACCGCTGGCACGCAAGACCGAGTTGCCTATCATGGGGGTGATCAAAAATACACTGCCTAAAAACCAAATGGAAATATAGTCGAATATGTAAGGCATTACCTGCGCATTAGCACCGAGTAATTTAAATATTGGTTCAATGAGTACAAAACCCAAAGCAGATAGAGAAAACACAAACACTGCTGATATCAACAGTGAGATGGTTGCATCAAACTTAGCTTCTTCTATTTTGTTGGCGCCAAGTGCCTTAGCAATCACGGCAGACGTGCCGATCCCCAAACCAATGGCTAAGCTAATAACGGTAAATGTCACCGGAAAGGTAAAACTGACCGCAGCCAATTGTTCGGTACCCAGCAAACTGATGAAGAACGTATCAACTATATTAAACATCATCAGTGTGATCATGCCGAAAATCATAGGGATGGTCATTCGTTTCAAAGTACCAGCAATGTCCCCGTGTAAGATATCATTGCTTTTATCTGGATTGTTCACTGACGACATATTAATGAGTATTCTCCTATTGTGAGCCTGGCATTTTAGATCATCCCCGACTTGAAACCCAGTCAATTAACTTACGATTTTGCCTCTCGTCGATTACCATACTGAAAATCAGGATCAAAGGGTTTGTCTATGATAGACCGAGCTAGCGCTCAAAAATGTGCAAAACCCCCTTAAATGACAAATTAGTTACACATTTAACAACCTTGAGTATTTTTTTTGCACAACAAAAGTGCGTTTTGGTCATAAAAAGTTCACTTCTATCAAAAACTGCGCCAATTATAAGCGATTTTAATAAGTCGCTGATTTTATTAAACAAAAATAATTATATAAAACATATTGAAATGCTCGCAGGGCTTTATTTTCATGGCGTTGACACACTTCTTAAATATTAATAAACAATGTTATCCACAGATTCCGTGGATAACTCAAGAAACGCCAATAGAATAAGGGGCTGTAGAGAGATCATTTCTGACACCCTAATAATCGTAAGTTGATCTGACAAATTAAAGTGGCTATTTCTAGGCTTGATCTTTGTGCAAAAGCGGTAACACTTTCGTTCCTTTTATCGATACCTTTTATTCTACTTAACGGCACAAAAACATTACCACCTGATTATTAAAGAGTTTTTATAAGTTACAGATAATCTATGCAGAATTACTGGCCGCACTCGTCACAAATTTACCATTCAAACAAGAATTGGAGACTATTTTCATCCCGCTTGTTGGCGATCTTTTTTGTCAGATCTTCAATTGTGAATTTGGATCGCACAGAAAAGTTTATAAAAAACGCAGTTCGATGCTTTTTTAGCTCAAAAGCTTAATAATCACACATTTTGTGTGTTTGACCGACTTAACGAACAATTCACTCCCTGCTTTTTTGTTCTCAAGGCTTTGTGAGTGACATAAATTTCAACAAATCGAATAGAAAAGCAGCGAATAAGAGAGTTTTTTAATTTTATGACGTTTTATTGGTTGACACCTTGCAAAGGGGTCATTAATATTTCGCCCCGTTGAGAGACACACGCTTCCCCCTTAGCTCAGTTGGTTAGAGCGACGGACTGTTAATCCGCAGGTCCCCCGTTCGAGTCGGGGAGGGGGAGCCAAGTTTTTCAATGTAACGATTCCCCCTTAGCTCAGTTGGTTAGAGCGACGGACTGTTAATCCGCAGGTCCCCCGTTCGAGTCGGGGAGGGGGAGCCAATCGTTAATGTAATTGTTCCCCCTTAGCTCAGTTGGTTAGAGCGACGGACTGTTAATCCGCAGGTCCCCCGTTCGAGTCGGGGAGGGGGAGCCACATTACACACTCTTCTTTATATATTGTTCCCCCTTAGCTCAGTTGGTTAGAGCGACGGACTGTTAATCCGCAGGTCCCCCGTTCGAGTCGGGGAGGGGGAGCCAATATCACTTTTAAATAGACATTCAAGTACTTTTGCACTACCCTACAACAGCTTAGATCCAATCAAAAAGATTTTGATTTATTGCAGTTTTCTTCCCTCGTTTTTAGATAAAAATAATGGCTGAATAATGGCTAGTTTCAAGAAACTCGTATTGTTACAATTTTTCTCATGGTTGATGTTTTCACTCCTTGGCGTGTTATTTTTTGCATCGAGTTTCGACTCTGCGGTAAGTAAAGCACAGCAAAGTGCTCAAGCTATGGTCACACAATACATTCATGATAAAACAATGGCCGAAGTGACACCCCAGCATATTCAAACCGCCCTCGCCGATGGCAAAGTCTTTTCTACGTTTATAGTGCGCAATTTTAATGGCGAAACCGTTTTAAATATTAGTGAGCCAAGTGCACTGCCATTGTTAGCCAGTATGATTGAATCCAGTATAAATGCTGTCAGACCACAATTTGCCGTAAATAAGAGCAAAGATATTAAAATTGAGTTTGTGATCAATGCACAAAGCCAAGGCCAACTATTACAACAAGCGATGCTATTAACCTTTGCGGTAACCGCCCTACTTGCGTTTATTCCCATCTTTTATATGCGTACCATTTATCGTCGCCTTATTCGTAATGTCAGTACCACCGTCGCTGACGCCGTTGATGTTTACATCACCCGCAATCAGAATTCAGCAAATATTGACAGCGAATTTGATACCGAAGAAATGCAGTCTCTAGGTGCCGATCTTACTCCCTCGTTTAAACGCCTTGCACATTTTTTAAAGAGTAAAGAACACGATATAAAAAGCGCTGCGCAAAGTATTAAACAAGAAGCCTATAAAGATGTCATCACGGGTCTTGGTAATCGCAATATGTTTGTCGAACACTATGAACATCATATTGAGTCAGCGACTAAAAAGACTTTTGGTAGCTTAGCGATGATCCGCTGTAGTGAGTTACAAATCATCAACCAGACTCGTGGCTATCAAAAGGGTGATGAGTATATAAAATCCGTTTCCGACATCATCAAGCACGTCAGTGGTACATATACTGGTAGTCAAACATTTAGGCTCAATAGCTCTGACTTTGCCGTACTTCTGCCCAATGTACCTTCTAAAGAAGCAGAACATTTCGGTGAAACATTACAGGCTAGATTTACCCAGTTCCAACAAAACCAAGAGCTAAGCTCCGTGGCTAATACAGGTATCGTGCCTTACGAAACAGGTAAACCATTAGGCGAACTACTCTCTGTGGTGGATAACGCCATGAGCATGGCACAAAGTAAACAGGCCAATGCTTGGCACATCCAGCGAGAGTCTGACCTAGTAAATAACGTAGGTGCAGGTTTTGGTAATCAAAACTGGCGTAAAGTGATCAGTGAGGTAATAAGTTCTAAGCGTGTGTCTTTGATGATGCAAAATATCATGCCAGTGGGTAAGAACACCAAGGCCTATGCCGAGATCCAAGCGCGCTTTAAAACCGAAGAAAACCAGATGCTGCCAACCGCTTCTTTTTTGGCAATGGCTGAAAAACTGGAAATGGCCATTGATATTGACCGCTTAATCATTGATACCTCTTTGGAACTCATCAAGACCCGCAACTTTACCGAGAAATATTTTGGTATCAATGTCACCGCTTCCAGCGCGCACAGTGACCAATTTGTGATCTGGTTAGAGCGTCGTTTACTGAAAGATGCCAATATTGCCTCTAAACTCATATTCGAAGTGAGTGAGTTTGGCCTACAACAAAATATCAAAGCCAGTAAGCGCTTTATCGATATGGTTCATCGCGTCGGTGCCCGTATTACTGTAGAGCGCTTCGGTGTTGGCTTAACTTCCTTCAAGTTCTTTAGAGACCTTAAACCAGACTTTATTAAGATGGACGCCAGCTATACACGAGGCTTGGAAGAAGATAAAAACAATCAATATTTCATGCGCTTAATGGTCGATTTAGCACATAGGATCGGGGTCAATGTATTCGCCGAAGGCGTTGAAACACAAGAAGAAAAGCATATCGTTGAAACGCTCTGCCTAGATGGCGTACAAGGCTACTATATAGAAAAGCCAAAAGAAATTTAGCGGCCTCGCCCTATTTTTTAAATGAGGCCATTTTATATGGCCTTAATTTATTCTTTCGTATTGGTTAAGTGTCAACAATTTAAGGCATATGTGCCCTGCCACCATTTTTAATTCTGTAATTTTTTTATGATCTTGGCGCACAAAATTGCTAAAATCACGGCCATCTAAAACTCACCTCAGTTTTTCGCAAAAGGGGCTGCAATGACTGAATATATCATGTTGCTTATTGGCACTGTGCTGGTAAACAACTTTGTTCTGGTTCAATTTCTGGGACTATGTCCATTTATGGGAGTCTCTGGAAAGTTAGACACAGCTGTGGGTATGTCTTTGGCAACCACTTTTGTGCTGACTTTGGCGTCCGTAACCAGCTATTTAGTCAACCAATATATCCTATTGCCACTGGATCTGACGTTCTTAAGAACAATGAGCTTTATTTTGGTGATAGCCGTTGTGGTGCAATTTACTGAAATGGTGGTACGCAAAACGAGTCCTACACTCTATCGACTATTAGGTATTTTCTTACCGCTTATCACCACTAACTGTGCTGTACTGGGCGTTGCGTTATTGAATATTAAAAAAGATCACACATTCATTGGTTCCGCTGTCTATGGATTTGGCGCAGCCGTGGGTTTTTCTTTAGTGTTGGTATTATTTGCCGCTATGCGAGAACGACTTGCTGCCGCAGACGTTCCTACTCCTTTTAAAGGTGCGTCTATCGCGATGATAACTGCAGGGCTAATGTCGCTGGCCTTTATGGGCTTTTCTGGATTAGTGAAATTATAACCATGACTTTGTTTTATGCCTTAATTGCGCTGGGCTCACTGGCGCTTGTATTCGGACTCATACTCGGTTACGCCGCAGTGAAATATCGCGTTGAAAGTAACCCTATCGTTGATCAAGTGGATGCAATCTTACCACAAACACAGTGTGGACAATGTGGTTACCCAGGATGTCGCCCCTATGCGGAAGCAATCGCCAATGGCGACGAGATAAATAAATGCCCTCCGGGGGGGGAAGCCACCGTAAAAAAATTGGCTGATTTAATGGGCGTTGAACCTAAGCCCCTAGCCGGTGGTGAACAAGCTGAGCCAGTAAAAACAGTCGCTTATATTAGAGAAGATGAGTGTATTGGCTGTACCAAGTGTATTCAAGCCTGTCCGGTTGACGCCATTGTTGGCGCAACAAGGCAAATGCATACGGTCATTGACGATGAATGCACGGGCTGTGATTTATGTGTAGAGCCCTGCCCCGTTGATTGCATTGATATGCTACCTGTTGAACAAACCAAACAAACTTGGAAATGGCAACTGGACGCCATTGCCGTTAAACAAATAGATTAAGAGGTTTAAGTGGACTCGTTACTTGAACAAATAGAACGTGGCACCCTGTGGCAATTTCCGGGTGGCGTTCACCCACCTCAGCAAAAGTCACTGTCAAATCAGCAGCCGATAGCAAGGTTGCCACTGCCTGACAAGCTTGTACTACCTCTTAAACAACACATAGGTGCCAACGGTCAGTTATTGGTTGATGTGGGTGATAAAGTACAAAAAGGTCAAGCGCTTACCAAACCCAGTGCCAACTGGTCATTACCCGTACACGCGCCAACATCAGGTGAGATCATTGACATTAAACCAATGCCATCTGCACATCCATCTGCTTTGCCTGAGTTAAGCATTGTTATTGCGCCAGATGGCAACGACACATGGTGTGAACTTAGCCCTATCAGTAATTTGCAAGAACTCAGCCACAAAACCTTGATCGATATTTTACACAATGCAGGTATTGCTGGCATGGGTGGCGCGGGTTTCCCAACCTATATAAAGGCAGATAGCCACCAGCCGATTGAGTTTCTCGTTGTTAATGGCGTTGAATGTGAACCTTATATCACCGCAGACGATCTTTTGATGCGCGAACATGCGCAAGAAATTGTGCAAGGCATCGAAGTGATGCAGCAACTCCTCAAACCTCAACGCGTCTTGATTGGCATTGAAGACAATAAACCTCAAGCGATTGCGGCTATGGAGCAAGCCTGCGCACATAACAGCGCAATTCTAGTGAGATCAATACCAACAAAGTACCCCTCAGGTGGTGAAAAACAGCTTATTCGCGTACTCACTTCAAAAGAAGTACCCAGCGCGGGGATCCCAGCAGATATTGGTGTGCTCGTACAAAATGTGGGAACCTTGTTTGCCATAAGTGAAGCCGTTTATAAAGGTAAACCTCTGATTGAACGCGTTGTAACAGTCACAGGGAATACGATTAACAAACCTCAGAATGTTTGGGCACTGATTGGCACTGAGATCAAACACCTACTTGATTGCCAAGGCTTTACTCCCGTACCTGAGCAACGTGTTGTAATGGGTGGTCCCATGATGGGCTTTACGCTACCGACCGTACGCATTCCCGTGGTCAAAACCACAAACTGTATCTTGGCACCCGACAATCAAGAATTAGCTGAACCTGGCGATGAAAAAGCCTGTATTCGTTGCAGCGCATGTGCGGATGCCTGCCCACAGACTCTGCTCCCTCAACAGTTGCAGTGGTTTGCCAAAAGCAAAGACTACGACAAACTCGAAGCCTACAACCTATTTGACTGTATCGAATGTGGTGCCTGCTCTTACGTATGTCCAAGCGAAATCCCTCTAGTGCAATACTATCGAGTCGCAAAGGCCGAGATTCGAGAGCAAAAACTGGATCAGATCAAAGCAGAACGGGCTAAAGAGCGTTTTGAAGCTCGTAAAGAACGTTTGGAACGCGAGCAGCAAGAAAGACAAAATAAACACAAACGTTCAACCTCTCGTGCGGCCAAACCTGATGCAGAAAAAGCCAAAGTGGCTGATGCACTTGCCAGAGTGAAACAAAAGCAAGGCGACCAGTCGGCAGTGCAAGCTGCTATAGAACGTGCAAAAGCGAAAAAAGCCGCGGATGGCAGTTTAGAGCCAGATAACAGTGAAGTTGCATTAGAGCGCGCCAGACGTAAAGAACAGGCTCGACAGTACAAAGAGCAAAAGCACTCCGAGGACGCAGCATCAAGTGAAAGTTCAAATGAGACCAGTAGCAAAAAAGATGCCGTCGCTGCCGCAATTGCCCGCGCCAAAGCCAAAAAGGCTGCGCAGCAAAGTGAGCAACAAAATGAACAGCCACAACAAGCGCAAGCCTCTGAGTCTGAAACGAAAAAATCGGATGATGAGCCACGCAAAGCCGCCGTTGCCGCTGCCATAGCCCGCGCCAAAGCCAAAAAAGCCGCGCAGCAGGCCGAGCAACAAGGTGAAACCCAAGCAGAGCAAGCCGCTGAGTCTGAGACGAACAAAACTGACGACGACCCACGTAAAGCCGCCGTTGCCGCTGCCATAGCCCGCGCCAAAGCCAAAAAAGCCGCGCAGCAGGCCGAGCAACAAGGTGAAACCCGAGCAGAGCAAACCGCTGAGCCTGAGACGAACAAAACTGACGACGACCCACGTAAAGCCGCCGTTGCCGCTGCTATCGCCCGCGCCAAAGCCAAAAAAGCCGCGCAGCAGGCCGAGCAACAAGGTGAAACCCAAGCTGAGCAAACCGCTGAGCCTGAGACGAACAAAACAGACGACGACCCGCGTAAAGCCGCCGTTGCCGCTGCTATCGCCCGCGCCAAAGCCAAAAAAGCTGCGCAACAGGCCGAGCAACAAAGTGCGTCGCAAGGCGAACACGGATCAGACGCAGAGCCGCAAACGCCAGAACAGAAACGTCAGGCAGCCATCAAAGCAGCCGTCGCTAAAGCAAAGGCTAAGAAACAAGCCAAAGAACAAGAAGGAAATGATCCGTCATGAAACTAAGCATGGCCTCATCCCCACACAATCACAGTCATAAAAACCTCAGTAGGCTGATGCTGACGGTCATCGCGGCCTGTATTCCCGGCATTATCGCTCAGTGCTATTTCTTTGGATTTGGCGTGATTGTGCAACTGATTTTAGCACTGATCACCGCAAGCCTCAGCGAAGCTGTGATGCTGCGCATTCGTAAACGACCCGTTTGGCCCGCCCTTAGCGATGGCAGTGCTTGGTTAACCGCTGTGTTACTGGCTATCAGTATTCCACCACTGGCACCTTGGTGGGTAATTGTAATAGGTACTGTGTTTGCTATTGCCATGGTTAAACAACTCTACGGAGGATTAGGCTTCAATTTATTTAACCCTGCTATGGCAGCCTACGTGTTATTACTAATCTCATTCCCAGTACAAATGACCAGCTGGACACCTGTCAGCAGCCTGCTTGAGCTGCCACCGAGTTTGGTAGATCAAATAACGCTCATTTTCTTCGAGTACTCAACACACCATAAAGACTTACTCGGCGCGATGACGTCAGTGGATGGCACCACCATGGCAACACCGCTTGATGCTGTAAAAACCGCTGTATCACAAAACTTGACTGTGACCGAAGCGATGATGGGTAAGCAATTTACAACCTACGCTGGCATTGGTTGGATGTGGGTTAATCTCGCCTTCTTAGCCGGCGGCCTATTTTTATTAAAAACCAAAGTGATTAACTGGCATATACCTGTTGCACTGCTGGGCACACTGGCTCTGTGCTCGGCCATTGGCTTTATCCTTGCCCCCGGAAATCATGCTGGCACCCTGTTTCACCTACTCAGCGGCGCCACCATGCTAGGTGCATTTTTTATCGCCACTGACCCAGTTTCAGCCTCCACCACCAATCGTGGTCGATTAATTTACGGCGCGTGTATTGGCTTGCTGGTCTATTTAATCCGCAACTACGGTGGTTACCCTGATGCCGTCGCCTTTGCGGTGTTGATCATGAACATGGCGGTGCCTTTAATTGATCACTACACGCAACCTCGTACTTATGGCCATGGAGTAGCAAAATGATAGCGCAATCTATGTATCGAAATGGCGCGATATTAACCGCCTTTGCGCTGGCAACCACAGGTGGTGTCGCCTTGTTCAGTCAATGACCGCTGAGCGCATTGCTTTACAAGAGAAACAACATTTAATGCAGCTATTAGGGCAAGTTTTAAGCGCCGATGAATATGACAACATCTTATATTTAGACTGTACCAGCAGCAGTGCTCCCGAGCTTGGCCCCGGTGCGCCACATATAATTTATCGCGCAACCAAAGCAGGACAACCCGCAGCCCTATTAGTGCGCCACGTAACGCCAAAAGGTTACAGTGGTAATATTGATATTTTAACTGCCGTTAAAGCCGATGGCAGTATTAGCGGCGTACGCGTTACTCGTCATGAAGAAACTCCAGGCCTTGGCGATAAGGTCGAGCTGGCAAAATCTGCTTGGATCACCACATTCAACGGCCTCACCATTAACGCAGACAATGCAGCGCAATTTGCGGTTAAAAAAGACGGCGGTCAATTTGACCAGTTCACAGGGGCCACCATCACACCACGTGCCGTTGTTGGCTCAGTGAAGCAAGCTGTAGAGTATACACAACAAAACTTTACCGCCTTGTTTGCAGCTAAAAACCAATGCAATGGAGACGTACAATGAGCGAAATGAAAACCTTATTCAAAGAAGGCATGTGGGCAAACAACCCCGCCCTTGTACAACTATTGGGGCTATGTCCATTGCTGGCAGTGACTAGCACGATTACCAATGCCTTGGGATTGGGACTTGCAACGTTATTAGTATTGGTGGGCTCAAATGTAACCGTATCTGTGGTGCGTAATTGGGTTCCCAAAGACATTCGTATTCCAGTGTTTGTGATGATCATCGCGGCGTTTGTGACCATAGTACAACTGTTGATGAACGCTTATACCTATGATCTATATCAATCCCTAGGAATATTTATCCCCTTGATTGTGACCAACTGTGCCATTATTGGTCGCGCAGAAGCATTTGCTTCGAAAAACAACGCCTTACTTAGCGCTTGGGACGGCGTTATGATGGGCCTTGGTTTTGCCATTGTATTAATTGTATTGGGCACCATGCGTGAGTTGATTGGCCAAGGTACGCTGTTTGACGGTGCAGACTTGTTACTGGGCCCGTGGGCGGCCAGTTTACGAGTGGAAATATTTCAGTTTGACAGTCAATTCTTAGTGGCAATTTTACCTCCCGGAGCTTTCTTAGGCTTAGGACTTTTGATCGCGGCTAAGAATGTGATTGACGCACAAATTAAAGCCAAAGCCGCGCCTTCAACAGAGCCGGAAAAAGCGCCGAGAGCGCGCGTCACCAGTTTAACGTAAAAGAATAAAGAAGCAGTTATGAACAAACAAAAACGTATTGAAATACTCACCCGTCTGCGCGATGACAATCCACATCCAGAAACCGAACTTGAGTACTCATCGCCGTTTGAATTGTTAGTAGCGGTTACCTTGTCTGCCCAGGCTACAGATGTGGGGGTCAACAAGGCCACCCGCAAGCTGTTTCCTGTTGCCAATACACCACAGGGCATTCTAGATTTAGGTCTTGAGGGTCTGCGAGATTACATTAAAACCATTGGCCTGTTTAACTCAAAAGCAAACAACGTCTATAAAATGTGCCAAATTTTGGTTGAAAAGCATGGTAGCGAAGTCCCTGAAAACCGTGAAGCCCTTGAAGCACTACCGGGCGTTGGTAGAAAAACCGCTAACGTGGTACTAAACACCGCCTTTGGCTGGCCAACTATCGCGGTAGACACGCATATTTTCCGTGTTTCTAACCGTACCAAGTTTGCTATGGGTAAAGATGTCGTTGAGGTGGAAAAGAAGCTTGAAAAAGTCGTGCCCAAGGAATTTAAGGTAGACGTTCACCACTGGCTTATTTTACACGGCCGTTATGTGTGTACGGCGCGAAAACCAAAGTGTGGCTCGTGTTTGATTGAAGACTTGTGTGAGTTTAATGATAAAGTCGATAGCTAATATCAGCGTGAAAATATGGACAATAACCTAATTGCTAGTTGGCGAGCAGAATATAGTCGCACATCATCGACCGTTATCATTCCGGATGGTTGTCGCGACTTGATAGTAAAAACGCTCGGAAATGATAAGCAAAATTGGTTTGTTTCTGAGCTGTTTGATCGCCCAGAGTTAGTCCAAATAGAAGCGAATAGCCAGTGGGCTGGCTTTCGTTTAAGTCCAGGCGCACAAATTAAAGAACAAGCGCTACTAGAATACATTGAAGCCAAACGATGTCATGCGCAAGATGTAAAGAGTTTTATTGGCGATTTTGTTTCTTCTGAAAGCTCCATTGAAGAAGTTTTGGAATGCTTTGCCTGCGACACTGGGTCTATAAAACAAAGCGCAGCCCAACTTGGAGTCAGTGTCAGAACCTTGCAACGACTGGTTTTGCATAAAACAAAAAGAACGCCTAGTTATTGGCTGCAGTTAGCTAGGGTTAGAAAAGCAGCTCGAAGCTTAACACACAACACTCTTTTGGCTGATGTAGCCCAAAACCATGGTTTTTCTGACCAATCCCACATGAATAGAGAGTTTCAACGCTGGCTTGGGCTGACACCAGTACAGCTATTAAGTTATCCAGCTATCATCAGGCAGCTCAATAGCAAAGGCTACGCCTAAGGCCTAACAGGCGTACATATTTCAACTAAAAAGCCATTATTCTCCGTTACATAAGCTATTGTCTGACCCCAAGGCATTTGTGTTATATCTTGTACCAGTGACGCCCCAGGATCCAGCGCATTAGCAAGTGCAGTCTCTACATCATCAGTTTCAAAAGCTATCTCAAATGTCGGGGCTTTAGGGTTAGGTTCTGCGGGGTTCTTGCCTAACTCATTCATAAGCTTTAGGGAAGAAAAGGAAAGTGTTGTACTACCTGTATCTAACTCCCCATACTCTCCACTTTCATGCAGCATTTTCTTTTTCAGTCCAAATGCCTTTTCATAAAAACTGAAAGTTTCACTGACATTTTCAACATACAGTATCGTGTATTTAAATTTCAAGGTATTGCCCTCTTGTCGATTAAAGTCTCAGTATGGCTACAGATAGGTGTGCTACCTGTCTTGAACAATTGCGACAATCCTTAAATTAAATGCGCGACCATGAAAATTTGGTAATCGGCTGGCCAAACTTTGCACTTTCGTGCTTCAAACCGTATCAAGTGTGCTATGGGTCAAAACATAGTCGACGTCTCAAAAAGCTGGCGCCAAAAGAGTTTAAGGCAACGACTGAGCAGCTAATCGTGGATGTAACCAAATTATTTCCGTTCACCCACGTGCCATCCTATAAAGATAGTTCAGCCTTTAAACAATAACCTATGGCAATGTCACTGATGAACACCCTATTCCATCAACTCCATCTGTATGGTCCATACTGTTACATCATTGCATCATAAGTTTTGTTCATAACATCTACAGAAATATTGTTGTTTTTATAGTTGCCGACAATACGGCTGATGTTAAGTTTTTTACTACGAACAAAGTCAATAAAAGTTCGAGTATAGCTGGGAACAACTTTAGGGATGGTATTATCAAAAGCAATATCTAAGAAGTTTGCTTGAAAAATAATGCCACTGTCTTTGAAATACGCAAAGCTTTGTCGTTTAGCATGCATACTCTCTAATACATAAAAGTGAACTCCACTAATAACTTCGTCATTTGTGATGGTGCGAAACTTAAATTTATGAATGTCCTTGGCAAAATCAGGGTAAGCCTTGATAGCCTCAATTGTATATTCATCGGCAAGTATTTCAGCACCTAGTTCTGCATAGGCTACTAGTCCAGCAATATCAGATTCTTGGGGATGTGTAACATGAATTGTGCTTATGGTCTTATCAGGAAACAGTGTTTGAATAACCTTAATGGTTTTCTCTGCCAATGTTGGTGCCCCACTGCCACCAAATACCATAATGTCATCACCATTCACTTTGAATAGACTGTTGCGCCAAGCAGCCGAGTCAGTAACCAAGTAGAGACCTTTTGCTATTTCATCCGCTACTAACACACCATCACCTGCTGGTATTTCGGGGCCATAACCAGAAGGAAGTTGCAGTTTAGATGCATCAACTTCTTCAATAATTTCAAATTTATCATTAAAGCTTATGTATGCGGGGACTTTTGAACCGTCGTAATATTTATTAACCGAACGGGCAAAGGTTAATCCTCGTGTAGTTTGATAATCATCATAAATAAACAGCGCCTGCCGTGTTTTATTGTGAAGCGACACTAATTGCAATGGCTCATGACTAAAGGCATATTCAATAACTTGATCATCCGCGTTTCGGTGTGTAAGTACAGTCGTTCCAAATCTTTCATCTTTGTGCAGCGTCACATTCTCTGCTATGTTTTTTTCTGCAAGTAACGGCCTTACAGCTAAAAAGTCGATATTCAAGATGTTATAACTCATGAATCGGTCAAAGTTTCCTAGCCCTACATTAAAGTAACGCTTACCTAAAAAGTTACCATTCTTTTCATAGTAGTAACTATGCGTGTCATTTTGGAACTGCACTCTATCAAGTATCTGACCTCCCGGCGTGTACAAGATATCATTGTCATAGAAGTACTTCTTAACCATGTCAACTTCAACCATTCTAACCGACATTATTCTATTCGGTGCTGCGTAATCCCAATAGTCATGCGATCTATATTGCTTGTTTAAGAAGTGATAATTCAGTGAGAACTTTTTAATTGAACGGGTGCTTTCATAGTGAGCTTTAAGTGTGCTCAGGAATTCTTTAGCCTCCCCCGCCCAGCTAGTTGTCGCTGTTAATGTTATACAAATGATAAAACTAAAAAATAATGCTTTTAAATAACTGGGGTTAATTGAAGCTATGAACATGAAAGCGATTTCCTTCTTGCTTTAAATTGAAATGAAATGGACAGTATAAAAAACAACCTACCCTAAATTTCATCTACACTCTTCTCATATTCGACAACTTGAGAGTTTTCTATGTTAAATTGCACCTCATCACCAAGCATCAGCGTATAAACTTAGGTAAATGAACAATCATAACCTACCTCTCTTATCGTTTGGCTGGCGACCATCGCCATTGACACACATCACAGGTTGACCTTCCATGGCGACTAGGTACGAGGCTAAATGCGGGCTTGCTTGGTTGAAGAACGGTATGAGTTTAAAATAACAATCCAATGAGTCATCAGTACTTGCTGAGTATCATCCAACTAGTGAAAGACCTAAAACTTATGACTGAGCTTTTCTGTCATACGCTTTACGCGCTTTATGGATTTCATCATGGTGTTCATCAGCCCAAGTAACAAGCTGATATAGAGGCTTTACTATTCCTTTTCCCATGGCTGTCAATTCATATTCAACGCGTGCTGGTACTTCGGGGAATACCGTTCTTTTTACATAACCTTCACGCTCTAAGTCTCGTAGCGTTTGCGTTAGCATCCGCTGTGAGATCCCTATGATTCTAGACTTCAAAGAGTTGAACCGATCAGCGCCATCCACTAAAGCAAATAAAATTAACATTGACCATTTATCCCCAATTTGAGCAATCACATTACGGATTGGACATGTCTCATCATTATAAAATCTCCGTCTTTCTTGAATGTTTTTTGCAGCCATCAACTCCCCCTTAACTATCTGTTTTATTTAAAAATACACCTCGATTAGGTTACCTATTTGTGCCTAGGGTAGGTTTGTGTGCCTAATTGCAAGGTTGGTTACTAATAATTACTATAGTCTCACTTAGTAACCAAATAGAATTTTAGGAAGTATTTATGTTTAAGGCTATTACATTTTTATTATTTGCTTTAATAAGCATGGGCTCACTCGCACAAGGTATTGATAAACAGAGCATTGATTTTAAATCATTGCAAAAATCAAACTGGACAAAACAAGAGTTAGAAAATGCGTTGCTCATCACAGATTTTGTGCAAAGCCTGATGAATAATCACGATTTTGATTATGTTTTGGCACACTACAACAATAGTGCGTACAAACAACATAACCGTAACCTTCCAGATAAAATGACTGGGTTAGTTAGTTTTTTACAAGATTTTGTAGAAGATTACCCAGAGTATTCTTACGACGTTCAGCGCATTCTTGTTGATGGTGATTTTGTGGTCTTTCACTCTCACGCCACTTTGTACAAAGACGATAGGGGCAACGACCAAAAAGGCATGAATATCATTGATACTTGGCAAGTTAAAGATGGCCAGATTGTCGAGCACTGGGACTCAATTCAAGCACTAGACGGCTTTATGCGCTTTTATTCACTGATAAGTGGTGGGACCATTCGTAACGACAATGGCGTATTTTAAACTAAATGTCCTTTGTCATTAACACCAACCCTTCAGCGTTTCAAACCAAATGGGTAAAGATGCCGTTGAGGTGGAAAAGAAGCTTGAAAAAGTCGTGCCCAAGGAGTTTAAGGTTGATGTACACCACTGGCTTATTTTACACGGCCGTTATGTGTGTACGGCGCGTAAACCAAAGTGTGGCTCGTGTTTGAATGAAGACTTGTGTGAGTTTAAAGGCAAAACTGATTAGTTTTGATACTAATTCGAACTGCCTTTTGAACAGGAACAAATCTATAAGCTAGTGTTCATGTTTAGCGCCACCTGAGCGCTAATCATAAACCTATCTAAATTGTTTTGCCTCACGGCAACTAAGAAGCAAGGAAGTTCGACAGACCATTTACATGCTCTTGAGTTTCCTTGATTAACCCGCCTATTTGACTAGCTGCATCCGTAGAAGTTGAAGCTAATGCTCTTACTTCATCAGCCACGACAGCGAAACCTCGGCCTGCTTCACCTGCTCTGGCAGCCTCTATCGCCGCATTTAAAGCGAGTAAATTCGTCTGTTCAGATACGGAATTTATGGTTTTCACGATTCCTTGAATGCGATCTAAAACTTGACTCATCGCTGTGTGGGTCCCTTCAATTACTGAGTTCCTATCAGATATATTATCGCCAAACGCAATAAACTTGTGCACTTCTCCATTTAAGTTAACGATCGGTGTCACAATACAGTCGAGTAGTATTGCTTTATCACCGTTGTTCAAGTTAATGGTCAGACTTATTGATTGGCCATTTATTAGTTTCTGCTTATCTTCGCCCGATGTGTGACTAAACAAATTACCTATAATACTGCTGGCTGCTGACGATGAGCGCAGCTCTAACTGGTTAAGGCAAAACTCATTAGCTTCTTTTAACTCCCCTTCAAGTTTAAACTCCATAACGACCGAGTTTTTATCAACCGCATCTCTTTGGGTGAGTTGTTCGATGACTTGACGCTTAATATCACGAATGTCAGAACTTACACCAACAAAACCTGTATGTATGCCGTTTTCATCAAACGTGGGGTTGACTGACAACACGATCCAGTAGGGATTTCCTTCCTTATCAAAGTTTAGAATTTCTTCGTAAAATGGCTGTTTGTTTCTCAAGTTTGCTGAAATACGTGCAACCGTTGCTTTATCTGTTTGTTCTCGTTGCAGCATTCTACCGGGACGTTTTCCCATAACCTCAGACGCACTATAACCGGTCAGTTTCTCGAAACCCCGGTTAACATATAAAATTTCTCCCTTGGTATTGGTAACAATGACAGAACAGGTGGTGTTTTCTACGACCCGCTTCATGAGGTCAATATTCTCTGACTCACTGTCGTCTTGGTCTATCTCTTTAAATTTGTATAATCGCGCATTTTTGATGTGAGGAAGCTGATAGCAAAACACCTCAAATGTTTTGTCATTTAACGCAATCTGTTGGGTACCAGAGAAGTTAGATAGCAGCTCATTCACATCAAGTTGCTTGATAAACGACTCTAGCGTAGCAGAGCACTTCAAAACGGTACCATTTGCACTTATTAGGCAATAGGCATCGTCATCGACAGCGAGAAACGCGTCAAGAAATTCATCAACTCCCAGCAATAAGTTATCTAGCTCAAATTGCAAAAGCCATAGAGGATTATTGTCACTGCGAATTTTAGTAACAATTGTTTTGTAGTGAGCTCCATCAATCAGAGTTTCTTGATGTCCCTCCGTTAATCGTACGGTGGGTAAAACACTGTTCAAGGCAACCGCTTCTCGTTCTTGAACGGTGGGCACAAATCGCCTTGCCGAATGGCTAGTAGCAAGGATATTGGCTTTTTGATCAACTAACAACGCATGTCCACTGAGACTGCTAACAAATTGAATGTTTGCCTCTCGGACGATATTTTTTTTGAAGAACATAAACCCACCGGAAATAATTGGAAAACGACGTATTAATCTAACAACACTACATTCTTTACGAACAGAAGCCAAACTGGGTTCACAAACAGAACAAATATAATAGAATTTAAATACTTGATTCGTAGCAATAGCAGAGGCGCAGTAGCCCGTGTCCACGGTACTTGTGAACAAGTCAATATTGTTTTTTAGAAGCAATCAAATGCTAAAACATATTCGCTTTGAACGTTCAATTTTAAAAAAGAAATGACGTAATTCGTGAGTCACAGTTTTATAAACCAACATCGACTTGCGCTTTACTTGAGTTGGTTCACCGTCAGCGTCGATGGCATGTCTTTCATACCTCTCACCGTACTCAATTTGCCATCGGCATAGATTTGGCTCAGGAGAAAAAATGTTTGAGAAAGTCGTGCCAGTGAATGTCCATCACTGGCCTGTTTTGCACACTTGTTATGTTTACTGCTAGCAAACCCAAAATGGCTTATATGACGTTTAGTTTTAGTCCTTCAAAAGAGGGCTAAAACACATCATGCTTCTTTTGATTTTTTAAGGTACATACGGGTATGTTTAATCGGATACTGATAGACAGCCGCTAAAGTGGATAGATTAATGATCCAGACACTGGTGGCATATAATGGCTTGAGCTCGTGATAGTCAAAATACCCTCTGGCGGTTAACTGAATACCGAGTACCACAATCATACACAAAGTTAAGAACAAACACCGATGTGCAGCTGCCGACATGGCACAACCGCGCAATAAATGTAATATGAGTAAGACCAATACGAACGAAAAGGCATTTACCATCATCACTAGATAGAACAACCGGATTACCGGGATTCTACCAAAAGTTAAGTTGATAATGTACGCTCCGTAATTTGAACTGAGCATATGGAACATAAATACACATATCGCGACAATAAAACACGAATGCATTTCATGTAAATCGCGAGTGACTAGGTCTCGTCTGGTTGCAAAAAATAGTGACCACCTGTGACGAGGAAACTGTGTAACCAAAAACCAAACTATCGCTAAAAATTCAAATCCCTTTACAACCCATCCTGCTCGAGATAAAAGCTCATTAAGTGCCATTAAACGTAACCCGCATAAGATTGCAGTCCATGAATATGGATATCGCAAACATTGCTCTGTATAAATACAATAACAAATGCCAACGCCTACACATAGTTCACATACTAATTGTTGTAATTTTTTTACTCTTTTCTTTGAGTAATAAAAATGGTGAGTAGGCTCACCATCTTAAAATAAATGATATTTTCCGTTTGCTAATATAACTATGCCATCGCGTATTTTTCTCTGAAATACCCCTTTAAACAGCGGATAGGATAAGTGCATAGCGCTGTAATGGCCATTAAATTGCATATCCACAAACCAACTTTGTAAATGATACTAAGGTCATGATAGTCAAAGTAGTTTCTGGTAATAAGCTGCATCCCCATTAACGCCATCACCACAATTGTTGAGTATACACAAACTCTAGCTGTTGGAGAAAAGGTGCAACCACGTACTAAATGTAGGCTAAATAGAGTTAGTAGCGAGGAGAACCTTAATACTATCATACAGGTATAAAACAACCCTATGTGTTTCTGTTTATCCATTTGAAGGGATAAAAGAAACTGCTCTAACTCCGAGCCAATTAAATGAAATATTAAAAAGCAAAACGCGGTTAAAAAACTGGAATACAATTCATGATGCTGTACAGAGGCTAGATCCTTTTTTTGACCAAAAAAAAGTTTCCATCTCATTTTGGAGAACTTATATAGCCAAAAAAGTACTATTAACAGCTCAACTCCTTTTAACCCCCAGCCTAAACCGTATAAAATATCATTCATGTATCATCCTTTGTATTGGTTCCTAGCACTTGCAAGTACAAAATGTTTGCCAGTAATTCGCTTTGGCTGCTGGTGGTTCGCTACCGTCATTAGTTCCACCAGCAACTTGCTGCGCCTGCACTTGAGATAGTTCTTTTAACTTTTTTGCTTTTATTTTCAATTTAATTGAGGTTTTCATTATCCAAATCCTTACTTTTAGGGATACATACCTCACCTAAGCATTTAAATGTTAACTCCGTGTACGCAAATCAGCAACATGATGTGAATTTGAGTGAGTCGCAAAGGCTTGGTCTATCCAAAATTATTAATATATTCATACCTGAACAGCCGACTAGCTGAACTCACAGGCCTTCACATGTTACTTTCTAAACATCGCTTCAACAAATAATTTAGTTAAAATGTATGACGGATAAGGTAAACGATTGTAACAAAGCCTTGATAAGGCATCTAGCAACAAATATTTAAATTTACCAAAATCAGAACTTTTGATCTCAATTTGCGGTCTGTTTATGTTAATTTATCATCTTTAAGATGACTTCAAACCCCTCGTCAGGTGATTGAACCGTGGATACACTGCTAAAAAACCAATTCTACAAACTCAAAGACTATCAAATTATGCTGATTGGCTGGGCACTTATTCTCACGGTTGTGTGTTTAAACTGCACGGTTCATAGTGTGTTGATAGCCAAAGAGCGTGTAGATATCTATTCATCTATTGTTTGGTCATTGCAAAAGTTTGGCGTATGGCTGGTGATGACTCCTGCATTGTGTAATGCATTTAATCACCCCCGTTTTACATCACAGTTTAATAAGTATTCTGTGGTGGGGTTATACGCAATTGGGTTTGCACTTGCCGTTAATACCACTTTAGATATCACTATTGAAAAGATCTCATGGCAAGAGAGTTTGTTTTACCAGTGGCATCATCATGTTATCGCGTATATCACCATAGTATTGGTGTGGCACCTTAAACACTCCTTTTTCGAACATAAGACTGAGCAACTCACAGAAACAACGACCACAACGAATACAACTGAGAGTGAGCTGGAACCTAACCTGCTCACCATCGACGACACACATATCAACAGCGCAGCCATTTTATTTGTTAAAGCAGCAGGCAACTATATTGAAGTTGTCACCGATAAAAAGACACACCTTCTGCGTGGCACCATGAAAGAGCTTGAATCCTTGCTACCTGATGAGCTGTTTTTTCGCTGCCACAGATCTTATTTCGTAAATATCACGCATGCAAAAGCTGTCATCAATGAACGCTCAGGCCATGGCCAGATTTTGCTTACCACAGAGCAGCTGGTGCCGGTGAGTAAAGGTAACCGCAAACATGCTCATTCGTTGATAAGTCATAAGTCACCTGCGCTAGGGACGAATGGCAAAGTGCCAACCATTGATCCCAAAAGACCCACTATTTATCCCGCAGGTATGGAGACCAAGTATAAAACTGAGTAACTTTTTAGCTCCGTTAGTTAAGGAGCAAGTATGAATACTCATTCACCTCTTAGTGTTACAACCAGAGCCATGCACTGGTTAGTTGGCTTTACCATGCTGGGCCTTATCATGGTCGGCTTTTATATGGTTAACCTTGAAGTCTGGGCGTTGTACCCTATTCACAAAGCGCTGGGTGTACTGGCGTTATTACTGATTCTACCCAGAGTCATTTATCGGGTTAAACGTGGTTTTCCAGCCGCGGTTGATGGCGTGTCACTTAGCAATCAAAAACTCGCTCATGTCGCACATTGGCTGTTGTTGCTTGGTACGGTTCTCATGCCTATTAGTGGTATGCTGTACTCGGGATTTGGTGGCTATGGCATTGATATATTTGGCTTTCACCTAGTGCCTGAAAACATCATGAACGATGAAATCGTACCATTCAACGAAACCATTTTTATTATCGCCAAAAATGCCCATAGTCTAATTGGCTATGGTTTATCGGCACTCATCGTTGCGCACATTGCTGCGGCATTCAAACATCATATGGTTGATAAAGACGCTACCCTGCGCAGAATGCTAGGTAGAGCCTAATTCTGCTATGAGTAGCTCAAGTCAAAGCATTTGAGCTACTCCAGTTTAAGGTGTTTAGACGAGGTGCTAACCTTATCATCAAGCCATGCTCGATAGTTGGTTTCCAAGTGGCGCCACAAAAAGACGATGTGTTAAGACTGATTGGCTATTTTGCCGTCCACAACAACTCAAACAAAGTCCGCTTGTTCAGGGACTATTTGCAAAAGAATTACAGCGATTCTAGTCAATCTATTTTAGAGCTACGTGAATACTTGCACGCTCAGGGCTATGAGGATGCGGTTAAGCTGTTGCTTTAAAAAGCAGGCCAAATTGGCCTGCTGCTAACCTTACTTGTTGTTTGAATAGCTTATTTTTAAGTTTTCTATCGCGCAACCAAACTTTGATTTGTTGACTCTCAGGTAGCGGGTGCTGTTATCTGCTTGAAAAGCAAAATTAAATTTACCATGTTGCGCCAAAGCTTGTTTTTGCTTTGCCAAACACATGGCCTGTGTCAAGGAACGTAGTTTTTCATCGTCCAAAATGTCTTTAAAACGTTGGTCTGGTAACGCAGGAATGGCAACATTAGCCAAAGCCTTACCTAAAGTACGTTGATGTAAAGAAAAGCCATTTTTGTGTGCTTCTACAAATGTGCCACTAGGCCAGTATGAATAGTAAAATGAACGCGATGACAGCGATTTAATATGTACCACCCCATGTTTACCAATCACCGTCATCACCTCTCCTTGGGGAGAGCGGATCACAACCAGTGCAGTGGTTTCATCTACCCCAAATCCATATGTCTGCTCTGTTTGTGCCAGTAACGTTGCCAAACGTAGCGAACGATTTCGTTCACTGAAGTGTGTATCGAGAATACCAAAACTGAATGAACCCAACCCACCTTCAGCCTGATAAGTAAGCGCATCAGCCGACAAATCGTGCTGGCAGTCATCAAGACAGCGTGCACTGGGGGCTGCCAAAGCATGCGCGCCATTTTCAATAGCTGCTGTGCTGGTGCCGTTGGTGATCATTGCCACCTGACCAAACTGATTGTGGCTACCACTTTGCACCGCAGTACCCGCACTCGTGCCAATCAAAAGTGGACGGTCCTTAATGGCTTGTGTCCACGGGTAAGGATTGCCTTTGTCATCAAATAATACCTGTTTGGTCAGGCTTTGATCTCCGCCGTTAAACATCACCCCTGTCGCAGACGTGATTAGCTTGACTAAATGCTCTGCGCCTTGCTCACACAGACGTTGTTCGGCGTTGATTCTGTCAGCGTAGACTGATCCTCTCTTGTAGGCTCGCATGACTTGTGCGCGCAATTCATCAAGTTGTTTGCACTGACCTGTTGTTATCGCTTTTGCAAGCGCAGGAGTCAGCGGCAACCATGCTGCTTGGAGCCCTGTTTGCGACAACAATTCTTCGTAAAAGTCCGCTGACTCATATGGATCTCTGCTCGAAGCTGTAATCGCCAATAACGAGGGTGATTGGTTCGCAACACTCGCCGACGCTCTGATAAAGTTAAGAATGTCACTGCTGGCAGGCTCTAAATTATTTTTGACATTGACTCGCTCTTTTTGACGCTTGCCCTGACCGTCCAATACCGGGACTTCGAGAGTATCCATCACGAAGTAATACTCGGCATCACTTAACTGATTGAGTAAGGTGTTATTCGCATCCCGCCATGCCCATAACAAAGCTTTCTTACTCAGCGCTTGGGGCTGCTGTTTCGCCATTTTGCTAAGCAAACTGCTCACTTGATGTTTGTGAATCGTGTTTTCACTCGGCCAATGAGTGTCTAATAGCTTAAGGTTAGCTTTGGATAGCTGAAATAAGCTAGCCGATTTACCATTTGGTGCACCATGATTATTGCAATTATCGGAATTCATACTAGAACATGTTGTCAGCGCACCACCTATCAAAACCAATGTTTGCGACTGCTGACTTGCTGCCAAATGCTGCGAAGAAGCAGCCAAAAGAATAGAAAAACATGTTAAAATAGTCGTTTTAAAGTTACCGCTTAACGCTGTGTAAATTTTATTCATTACCTTCTCGCTCATGCTGAGGTTAAAAAAAGTACTTGCAGACACAATTATGCCTTGCTATAAAAAAAAGGAACTTTAAAACGCGAGTAAGCTAGCACTGTCTTGTTAGCTTTGTCAAAAACCTTAGTTGGATTGGAATTATGTTAAAAAAAGCCACATCGCTTTGTACATATTTCTACTCACCTCACTACCTTTCGGAGTGGTTTGACGAGTAGCCAACACCTCACAACGTCATTGTTTTGTGGGGGGCTATTTGTATTCATGCATCACTGCCCTGTCTGAATAATCATAATAATTGAGCTTAGGCACACTTGCGTCTGCTCGATAAAGACATAAAGGTAATCCGTCATGTTTCGTCGATTAACTATTGCCGCGGCAATCAGCGCTTCGCTGTGTCCGGTTGCGTCTGCGTATGCACAACAAGAAAACGAATTAGATAACATTGAAAGAGTAGAAATTACGGGCTCACGCATCAAAGGCGTTGATCTAGAGGGCAGCGTCCCTCTTACTGTATTGGACCAACAAAGTATTAAACAATCAGGTGCCAATACCATTTTTGAACTACTGAAAGATCTTTCCGTGCTTAAAGGAGGAAACGGCACCTTTTCAACTTCCGAAAGCGGTGGCACCTCCACCTCGACTCCAGCAGGTCAGTCGGCAGCCAGCCTAAGAGGCATGGGCCCTTCTTCCACACTTACCCTGATAAACTCACGGCGCGTTGCACCTAGCTCATTTGCTGCTGGAACTGAGAACTTTGTTGATATCAATGCTATCCCGCTTGCAGCTATCGAACGCATTGAAATTCTAGCAACGGGAGCGTCGGCAGTTTATGGTGCCGATGCCGTTGCTGGGGTCATCAATTATATCCTTAAAGATGACTATCAAGGCGCTGAAATCAACGCTTCATATGGTGACAGCACAAACAGTCATGATGAGAGCAAAAAGCAAATCAACTTGCTATACGGCACGCAAATTGGTGACAGCCACCTTAGTGTGTTTTTAGACATGTATGATAGGAATGCCTTCAAAGCGACAGACCGCAGCTTCAGCGCATCGCCAAGTTTGGTTAGCTCATATTCTTACTTGCCGACATTGGAAAACGCACCAAATATTTACTACTACAGTAGCCGTGATGGCAACGAACTCGCCGCACCAAACTGCCAGTCCGCGCTGGTAACAACCGAGTATGGCGAAGAGATCTGTGCCTACTACACAAATCAACACGACTACCTAGAAACACCTTTTGAAAGTGTTTCTACTGGTTTTATGTTTAACACCCAAGTAGGCGAACTTGACTGGCACACAGACTTTTTCTACAGCCAAACCAAGGCGCAGGCCTATTCATCACCGGCTGCTATTAACCAGTTAGATGACAGCGATGGCCCGTACATACTCGAAGACGCGCTGTTTATTTACGACCAAGCAGATGGCAGCAACGCGTTGATGGACCAACTATACATCGACCCATTTACCACGCAACTCGGTAGAGAAGTTTATGGCTTTGCCTTTGATGCCCGGTTTAATGACCCAAGAACTATCGAAGTAGAAACTAAAAATTTCCGTTTAGTCAGCACACTAGAAGGGGAGATTAACGATTGGAGCTGGGAATCTGGGATCACTATTTCACGCTCACGTTCTGAACAAGAAGCCATTGCCGGTGTATATAATCGCTACCAATTCCATGGGGCAATTACAGGCGAGCTTTGCTCTGATGGGTCATTAGCGAGCCTTGATGAGCAGACGCTAAGCTGTCAAAGTGGTGAGTTACTACCATTTTACAATCCATTCTTGCAAGGCGATGCCAATAACGATGCGATTTTGGCACTGACACAAGCGCGCCCTACTCGCAGCGGAGAAAGCAGCGTTTATGGTTGGGATGCCAACATTAGCGGTGAGTTGTTTACCTTCAATGAACTACCCGCGTATGCCTCATTCGGGATTGAAGCTCGAAAAGAAGAGCTAAACGACGTACCATCCACCGATTCACAAGCCCAAGCCGACAATGACTACCTAGTAGACGTATTTGGGTTTGGTTCCTCATTATCGCGTGCCAAACGCACGCAATATGCCGCCTTTGCTGAGCTCAACGTTTCCTTAACCGAGCAAATCGAATTGCAACTGGCTGGCCGTTATGATCATTACGATGATTTTGGCAGCACCTTTAACCCTAAAATTGGCGTGAGCTTTCGCCCATCTGACTCACTGATCTTAAGGGGTTCATGGTCTACTTCGTTCAGAGCGCCCTCTCTCACGCAAGCTGGTGTCAAACTTAGAACGACAACATCATCATTTGACTGCGGTACTAACCAAGCTGTTGCAGACCTATATTGTATGGGTGAAGGAACGCAAGTGAGTGTTAACTCACTTGAGCTCGGCAATCCTAATCTTCAAGCCGAAGAATCTGAAGCTCTGAGCTTTGGTGTGGCTTGGAGTCCCAGCATAGACACCAATGTTACATTGGACTTCTGGCACTTTGATCACGAACAAGTGATAGACACCAATATGACCGCAGTGCTAGACCGCGCCATGACGGATGCGTCACTGCGTCACTGTGGATTGGTGCCCGACGGTGCACAAGGTATTTCTTATGACGCGCTATTATGTGACGTTACCGACAGCCAAGGTTTGAACATCGAACAAGATGGTGCTGATTTAGGGCAGATCTTAACGGCATACATAAACACCTTTGCACCGCGTGAAAGTGAGCTTTACCTACCTCTTTATCGTGACCATGTGATCCCACTTGAAAACACAGGAACACAGACACTTTCTGGGCTTGATTTTAAAATAGATCACCGTTTTAACTTCGATGCAGGCGAACTGACTCTGGCAATAAACGGTACACACTATTTGAAGTTTGATCGCAACAAGCCTGGCTCTGATTCATTAGAGAAACTCGTTGGCAGCTATCAATACCCTCGTGACATTGTTCGTATGTCGATAGATTGGAACAGCGAAGCTTACTACATCACACTGGGTGCAAACTACACCAGCAGCTATGAAGACGACATCGAGGGACTCAGAGGCCGAGAAATTGGCGAACTGGATGACTTAGGAGTTTTGAATGCAGAAGGTGGACGTGAGGTGGATAGCTTCTTAGTATGGGATCTGTCTGCGGGAGTCGATGTGAATGACAACTTCACCATTAGAGCACGCGTTGACAACCTGTTCGACAAAGCACCACCACGTGTTTACGGTTCAGCGCGAGGTTTTGATTCTATCAATCATAATGCCTATGGGACTCGTGTTACCCTCAGCGCAACTTATCGTTTCTAGCTAGCAGCACAGACTAAGCTCTGTGTACACTATGCCGATATTTACAGTGGCTTTACCGTTTAAGTAGAGCCACTGCACTAATTAGTCGTTGACAGCTTTTGCCCTAGGCAAGTTCGCTGCTCAACATCCTGCGCTTGAAGTGGAATTATGAAAACAAATAAATTTATCATGCCCGATGCAAGTATTATCTTGCTGACGGTGGCATTCATCGCCTATATCGCGTCTTTGCTGATCACACCAGGAAAGTTTAATGTTGAAGACAAGAGTCATTCCGTGACGCTGTCTCAGTATCAAACCGTTGAAGGCGTTCAAGCTGCGCCTCTTTTTGCTGAAGGCGGTCATATTGGCCTTGCCAATGTACTATTTGAAGGTCTCGTAGCAGGTGATAAGTATGGCGCGACCATCGGAGTGATGGCATTTATTCTTATTACAGGGGGTGCCTTTGGCATCATCATGAAAACCGGTGCCATCAATAACGGTATTATGGCGCTCATCAACAAAACCCAGCGTATTGAATGGCTGTTTATCCCTTTATTGTTTACCTTGTTCTCTCTGGGCGGAGCAGTATTTGGGATGGGAGAAGAAGCAATCGCCTTTTGCATCGTACTGCTACCTATCATGAAACAACTGGGTTATGACGCAAAAGTAACGGTACTCACTACCTATGTAGCGACGCAAATTGGCTTTGCCACCTCATGGATGAACCCGTTCAGTATCGCGATTGCTCAATCTATCGCTGAAATTCCGGTGTTTTCAGGAGCCAGTTTTAGAATGGTCGCTTGGTTGGTGTTTACCCTGTTCGGTCTTATTTTTACGGTGCGCTACGCCAATTCAATTAAACAAACCAATAGCGCTAGCAGTGACGCGCCAACCGTACACACCTCACTTGATATATGCGACAAACTGATCTTGGCTACTTTTGTACTCGGGATGATTTGGGTAGTTTGGGGTGTTATGGCCAGACAGTATTATATTCCTGAATTGGCAGCGCAGTTTTTCTGTATTGGTTTGTTCAGTGCCTTTATTGCAAAAGTCTTTAACAAGTTGAGCGCCAACGATAGCGCAGATGCATTTAAACAAGGTGCTCAGGATTTACTCCCCGCAGCTATGTTAGTAGCACTTGCCAAAGGTGTCGTACTATTGCTCGGTGGCAGTGACCTCAATGCCCCATCAATATTAAATACCTTACTTTACTACAGCGCCAGCAGCATCGCAGCGGTGCCAGATTTTATCGCTGCTTGGGGCATGTTGCTATTTCAAAGCCTATTTAACTTTTTCGTCTCTTCTGGTTCGGGACAAGCCGCAATCACTATGCCCCTGATGGCACCTTTGGGTGACTTACTGAACGTCTCAAGACAGATAGTTGTGCTGGCTTTTCAGCTCGGTGACGGACTCACCAATATCTTTATTCCAACTTCAGCGAGCTTAATTGGCTGCTTAGGCATAGTAAAACTAGATTGGGGTGAATGGGCTGCGTTCATTTGGCGATTCACTCTGGCGTTGTTTGTCCTTGCCAGTAGCTTTATTTTCATCGCTTACTTCATTAATTATCAATAAAAAGAGCTATTTATGTTAACTCTTATTCAAGGAGCAGACTTATACGCTCCTACAGCGCAAGGTAAAATGGATGTACTGCTGGCAGGGTCAAAAATCATTGACATCCAGCCTGAGATCAAGCTCACGAGCAACACTGCGGTTAAAATAATCGATGCGCACAAGCAGATCCTCGCACCGGGCTTTGTCGATTCATTAGTACATATTACAGGGGGTGGCGGTGAAGCAGGTTTTGCTAGCCGGACACCAGAAATGAATCTGACCGATGCAACGTTAAATGGCATCACCACAGTAATTGGAGCCCTAGGCACAGATTCTAGCAGTCGTACTCTAAGTAACTTGATAGCCAAAGCTAAAGGGTTAAAAGAGCACGGTTTGAATGTATTTTGTCACACTGGATCATATCACCTTCCTGCTAAAACACTCACAGGATGCATCACTGATGATCTCATGTACATTGAGGAATTTATTGGCGTTGGGGAAGTGGCAATTTCAGATCACCGCAGTAGTCAGCCCACAGCGCAACAACTGGCACAACTGGCCGCGCAAGCAAAAGTAGCAGGTATGCTAAGCGGTAAAAAAGGTACGGTCAGCATACACGTCGGGCCTCAGCCAACTCACTTGGGTCTTTTGCATCAGGTGGCTCAAACCAGTGACATTAGTTTAGCCACTTTTTATCCGACCCATATGAACCGCAGCAAAGCACTGCTTGATGCTGGTATCACTTTTTGCCAAGGCGGTGGTCATATCGACTTTACTGCCAGTACCACTGAGTACGATTTGGCACACGGTGAATATTCAGCAGCTCAGGCGCTGGCATATTGTCTCGCGCAAGGGGTTGATCCGACGCTATTGACCATTAGCTCTGATGGCCATGCTAGCTTGCCGATTTTTGACGAGCAACTTAACCTGGTTGGTCTCGAAGTCGGAAAGGAAGCGGCTCTTCACCAAGCTTTTGTTCAGGCAGTATATGAGTTTGATGTTCCAATGGAGCATGCATTAATGGCGATTACTGCTAACCCCGCGCGCGTACTCGGGTTAAATAAAGGCTTGATCAAGATTGATAGTGACGCTGATTTGGTTTTGTTAGACAAACAAACCCTAATGCCTGTGCATGTTTGGAGTAATGGCCTACATATGGTTGAACATGGGCTTCCCATTGTAAAAGGTTTATTTGAATAACCTCTCCCCAGTGAGGTTTTATTAAATCGCCCGCCCAAGTGGTGGGCATTTTTTGTAGATCACGATGGCATCACGCCAAATATTTTTAAATGTGTGGATAGAACCAGAAAACCTCTCACACGCCCATTTGCATACCTTTGCTACATGAGCGTACAACTAACCTTCTCGCCAAAGGGTAAAACATGCAAGCTATCTGGGAAAGGCTTACTTTAACCGTGGTGTATCCACAATACCTAGCTCAATACAATTCACTGAAACAGATGATCCTTGCAATAACTCTGCTCAGTACTTGGTAAACAAGATAATAAATATCAATGATCAGATAAGAAACGGAACAATGGATATAAGATATTTGAGATAATTCAGAAAGCTTACTAAGAAAAGTTTTTAACGTGAAGAATTAACACATACCAACAGAGCATTGGTAAAAGAAGATGTGGCGTCCCCTAGGGGATTCGAACCCCTGTTACCGCCGTGAAAGGGCGGTGTCCTAGGCCTCTAGACGAAGGGGACGCAGAAATCGTATTGCAAATCGTTGATTTGCTATTTCTGCATTAGATGAGACCGAGCCTGCGAGGCGAATGGCCTTATTTAAAACAGAAAATTTTCTGTGTCACTAGGACTGGTTATTTTAACTCTCACCATACGAGCTTTTATTACTTTACCCAAGTAAAGTGGCGTCCCCTAGGGGATTCGAACCCCTGTTACCGCCGTGAAAGGGCGGTGTCCTAGGCCTCTAGACGAAGGGGACACTGATTAGTGTCACTAGGACTGGTTATTTTAACTCTCACCATATGAGTTTAATCTATCTAAGTGCTACTCGAGAGCGCTTAGAAACATCACTTAAAAGTAAGTGGCGTCCCCTAGGGGATTCGAACCCCTGTTACCGCCGTGAAAGGGCGGTGTCCTAGGCCTCTAGACGAAGGGGACGCAGAAATTGTATTGCAAATCGTTGATTTGCTATTTCTGCATTAGATGAGACCGAGCCTGCGAGGCGAATGGCCTTATTTAAAACAGAAAATTTTCTGTGTCACTAGGACTGGTTATTTTAACTCTCACCATACGAGCTTTTGTTACTTTACCTAAGTAAAGTGGCGTCCCCTAGGGGATTCGAACCCCTGTTACCGCCGTGAAAGGGCGGTGTCCTAGGCCTCTAGACGAAGGGGACGCAGAAATCGTATTGCAAATCGTTGATTTGCTATTTCTGCATTAGATGAGACCGAGCCTGCGAGGCGAATGGCCTTATTTAAAACAGAAAATTTTCTGTGTCACTAGGACTGGTTATTTTAACTCTCACCATACGAGCTTTTATTACTTTACCCAAGTAAAGTGGCGTCCCCTAGGGGATTCGAACCCCTGTTACCGCCGTGAAAGGGCGGTGTCCTAGGCCTCTAGACGAAGGGGACACTGATTAGTGTCACTAGGACTGGTTATTTTAACTCTCACCATATGAGTTTAATCTATCTAAGTGCTACTCGAGAGCGCTTAGAAACATCACTTAAAAGTAAAGTGGCGTCCCCTAGGGGATTCGAACCCCTGTTACCGCCGTGAAAGGGCGGTGTCCTAGGCCTCTAGACGAAGGGGACACAAATATGTGTTCTAGGACATTGCACTAATGAAATGGTGGAGCTATGCGGGATCGAACCGCAGACCTCTTCGCTGCCAGCGAAGCGCTCTCCCAGCTGAGCTATAGCCCCATTTCTAACAAACTTTGTAAAGTTAATTACACGTCTGTATCGCTGAGTGCGGGGCGCATTCTATGCAGGCCCACAAACAAAGTCAACAGTTTTTCTCGAACTTTTTATCAAACGTTTTAAAAAACACCAATTCGATGACAATATAACCACCAAGCCATTAAAAAACAACAAAAACCCTTGTTTTAGCTCAAAAAAACAGCTCTTGGGAATGCTTTTAAAATCAACTCTAACAGAAACAGCTATGACTACTAATATATTTCCTCTATTTTCCCTTTATTATCAAAAAATATTCAGCAATTGAGTATTCTCATAATCTAGTCCCCTCCTACTTTTTCTAAAATGAAGTGTAGTAGTGAGTGATAGAGTCTTATCATACAATTGCTAAATAAGCTTTCATAACCCCCTGCCTTCGCTCTCACGTTTCTCATTAAGGCCACATTTATGAGTGTTAAGTAATACATTGCTGTAAAAGCATATGTGTTTTTTTGCAGCTTCTTAATTACTGTAATAATGAAGAGCAATTGTAATCTGGCGATAAAAACCGCACATAAACTAAAATTGTAACTTCAAGTATTGACACTATTTCAAGTCTCCCTATAATAGCGCCCCACAACGACGCAGCAATTGTCGTTTGTAACTTAGATATGGGTCGTTAGCTCAGTTGGGAGAGCATCGCCCTTACAAGGCGAGGGTCACTGGTTCAAGTCCAGTACGACCCACCACTTTTAAAGGTGGTGTGTTTATTATCTAAGGTTCTATATTGGGTCGTTAGCTCAGTTGGGAGAGCATCGCCCTTACAAGGCGAGGGTCACTGGTTCAAGTCCAGTACGACCCACCATTATAAAATGGTAGAATTTGGGAGAGCATCGCCGCCCTTCATAACGAAAGGCGAAGATAACTGGTTAAGCCAAGCTCATCCACCATTATAGAACAACAGATTTGGGTGATTAGCTCAGTTGGGAGAGCATCGCCCTTACAAGGCGAGGGTCACTGGTTCAAGTCCAGTATCACCCACCACATTCCAAATGTGGTAAATTTGGGAGAGCATCGCCGCCCTTCATAACGAAAGGCGAAGATAACTGGTTAAGTCCAGATCACCCACCACATTCCAAATGTGGTAAATTTGGGAGAGCATCGCCGCCCTTCATAACGAAAGGCGAAGATAACTGGTTAAGTCCAGATCACCCACCACTTTCATATGAAAGTATAAAATCTAAATGGGTCGTTAGCTCAGTTGGGAGAGCATCGCCCTTACAAGGCGAGGGTCACTGGTTCAAGTCCAGTACGACCCACCATTTAGATACTCTTTGCGGGTCGTTAGCTCAGTTGGGAGAGCATCGCCCTTACAAGGCGAGGGTCACTGGTTCAAGTCCAGTACGACCCACCATTTATATGGTGTACGCAAAGAACTGATTATTTGGGGTCGTTAGCTCAGTTGGGAGAGCATCGCCCTTACAAGGCGAGGGTCACTGGTTCAAGTCCAGTACGACCCACCATTTAATCAAAACCTCTAGAAGATAGTCTTTTAATAAACGCCATACAGCGCATCGCCGCCCTTTTAACAAAAAGGCGAAGGTCACTGATTCAAGTCCAGTACGACCCACCATTTAATCAAAACCTCTAGAAGATAGTCTTTTAATAAACTCCATACAGCGCATCGCCGCCCTTTTAACAAAAAGGCGAAGGTCACTGATTCAAGCCCAGTACGACCCACCATTTAATCAAAACCTCTACATAAAAATCTTATAAAAACACCGCACAGAGCATCGCCGCCCTTTTAACAAAAAGGCGAGGGTCACTGGTTCAAGTCCAGTACGACCCACCATTTAATCAAAACCTCTAGAAGATAGTCTTTTAATAAACTCCATACAGCGCATCGCCGCCCTTTTAACAAAAAGGCGAAGGTCACTGGTTCAAGTCCAGTACGACCCACCATTTAATCAAAACCTCTACATAAAAACCTTATAAAAACACCGCACAGAGCATCGCCGCCCTTTTAACACGGGTAACGAAAGTACCCATTATTGTTTAACAAACACATATATTTGTTGTTCTCCATTGCGGGATAAAGCTTACCCAACACAAAAACTAGTACATTAGTACTATTTGCTTTTATCAAATTACTCTAAATATTTTAAATCCATGGATAAGCGTCTAGACTTGGAACAGGTCTTTCATCAGAAGTAGCTTTGGTAAGTGAGTATTCAGCCCTTTGTTAATTCCAAAATTTTAATTGTTGAAGAGCAGCCACTCGCATTGAGTTACATGAGACGCTCCTTAGAACAATTAAGCTTCAGAGATATGCAGTTTGCAGAGAATAGCGCTGTTGCTAAAGAGCTATGTAAGACTCATAACTTTGAACTGATTATCTGCTCATTTGACCTAACCCATGGACAAGACGGTTATCAACTTTACGAAGAGCTCAAGCATAAAAAGCTTATCAAAAAGACCACCGCATTTATCTTCGTTTCTGCCGAAACGAGCCCTACCGTTGTACACAGTATTTTAGAGCTTAACCCTGATGAATTTTTGGTAAAGCCTTTTTCAATCAAAGAGCTGAAAACAAGAATTGATAGAGTACTCAAGCGTAAACACGCACTCAAAAATATCTATGCGCTGATTGATGATGGTAATGATGCCAAAGCGCTCAAGCTCATTGATGATGATTTGGATAAACAAGATCATGCATACAGCCCTATCCTACTAAAGCTAAAAGGTGAAATATTACTACGCTTGAGGCGCATTGACGACGCTAAACACTTTTATAAGTCAGCGCTTGAGTTACAAAAGTTTACTTGGGCAAAAGTGGGTTTGATAGAAGCGCTTGTGATGAACAACGAGGATGCAATTGCACAACGTATGCTAGCTGGCATGCTAGAACAGCCAGAAACACGCCTAGTTGCTTTAGATTTGCTTGGCAGGCTTGAAATCAAATTGAATTTATTAGAGCAAGCGCAGCAACGACTAAAAGAGGCCTCGCTTATTGCACCTCGTAATATTGATAGACAAAAATCACTGGGCCGTGTGGCCTCTCTAAATCATGACTATGAATGTAATTATAACGCGATGAAAGACATCGCCCACTACGCTAAGAATTCGATTCATGATGGGCCTGAGGTCTATTTAAATGCGGCAAGGGCCGGTATCGACTTTGCACTAACAACGGATCAGGCAGAATTAATTAATCGCATTACAAGGCAAACTCAGCAATATCTTGGCGATTTAAAAAAACAATTTCCAGATGCCACAAATCAAGAACAGATTGATGTGCTCCATGCACGCATTCACTATCTAAAAGACGAAAGCAAAAAAGCACGCCAGTTAATCGAACAATTAGATGATGAGCCAAGCATTCGCTCTGTGGATGCCGCGTTAGACAAAGCAAAAGCTTTTCATGAGCTCGGATTTCACTCCAAGGCACAAGATTTATTTAGTCAGATAATTGAGCACTGTAAGCGCCACAAGCAAGTCAGCGATCCCATCACCATGCGTTATATACAGCAGCAACAAGATGAGCGACGCGACATTACCATGGGACCAAAAGAGCTCAACAACCACGCCGTTACCCAGTTTAAAAAAGGTCAATTGGAAGTGGCTATGGAGGCCTTTGCACAAGCGTTTAGGATCATGCCCAAAAACCCCAGCATTGCCTTAAATTTGCTGCAATGTATGTTAGATCATGCAGGAAAAAGCGGGCAAACCTTCAACTCTGCACTGGCGAAAAAGTGCTACACCACGTTAAGCACTATGTCGCTTGATGCTGAACAACATACTCGATTCGCAAAAATACTCTCGCATATGCAAGAGCTTGGGCTATCACTAGACTAAAGCTTCTTCATAGATAACGCATTAACACAGTAGCGCAAACAACTTGGCGGTGGTCCATCGGGAAATACATGCCCTAAATGCGCATCACACACGTTACACACTATTTCGATGCGTTGCATACCATGGGTACTGTCGCTGATATAAGCAATAGCATTGTCCTGTGCGGGTTGCGTGAATGAGGGCCACCCGGAGCCACTTTCGAACTTTTCGTCGCCATCAAACAAGACATTGCCGCAACACGCGCAAGCATATTTGCCCGGTTCAAACACACTACAACTAGCACCGCTGAAAGGCCGCTCAGTACCTTTGTTACGAGTAATCTGGTACACATCCTCATTGAGTTCACTTTGCCACTGTTGTGGTGTTTTCTCTACTCTATTACTCGGCTGTGGGTTGCCATGATTGGCAAAATTTAAAATATCGCGCCATTTAAGCATAACGGTTCCTTATTTTTTCTTGCTTTGCTGCTCAGGTTCGGGCCAATCGTTAAAGAAACAGCCCAAATATTTGCTCTTAAGTAAGTATAGAATGACCCAAAGCAGCATCACCATTTGTACTGCGATGTACATGGAAAATTGATAGTGACTTTGCGATGCTTGCATGGTCAACCAACTTAAATCCGCAATTGCAGTAAACAACAACGGCCAACGCATATAACGCCAATATTTAGCAAGCTTTTGCGAGCTACTGGGTCGGCGCAAGGAGAAGAGCACAGTCGGTACTAATGCGATTGCACCTATCCCTAAAGATACAAAAAAGTGTGTTTTTGATTGGAAAAATAAAGACAGTAAATCTAAATCAGGGCGACGAGCAAGCGCAGAAAAAACCCACAGCAAATAGGCTCGCAATAGCACAACCAAGGTTAAATTAAATCCTATCGGTGTACGATATACTCCATACTTATCCCAGTATTCTGGGCCATACTGCTTCATTTTGTTCTCCAACCACCGACTCGTATTCAATTTGAATGTACTGTTTTAGATTAAACCGAAATGGTGATCTTTTTTGCATTATTCAAGGCCATAATATGATCACTTTACCATGTATAGTTACTGATGACGAAAACTTACCAAAGGCTTAATTTGAACGTTCAGTAAGTGACGACTTTCAAATGAATATTCGGTTGACTCCTCCAAGACTTAGCCATAATGTTTGTAACCATGTTTGGTATTAGCACAAAGCTATCAACTCTTGGCGCGGTAATCTTGGAGCACCTTTTTTTGAAAATAGAACTATCTACCACACCCACACCGCAACAACTCAGTGCTATTAGCAAAGGTATCGCTGCGTTTAATGCTCAATATATGCAGTGTGAAGGTGAGTTTGACTCGGGGTGTCGTTTTGTTATTACGGTGCAAAATGAAGCGGGAGACATCATAGGCGGACTACAAGCCAGTATCATCTGGAGTTATTGCTTACTTGAACTATTGTGGCTGTCAGAACACACTCGCGGGTTCGGTATCGGGTCAAAGTTGATGCAACGTTTAGAGGAGTTTGCCAGCAGTAAAGGCCTACACCAAATTCGCACCGAAACATTGGACTTTCAAGCCAAACCCTTTTACGAAAAGCTAGGTTACCAAGTGTACGGTGAGCTTGCAGACACCCCTCCTGGGCACACCAGCTACTTTTTAGTTAAGAGCCTATGAATAAAACAGCCATTAAACTAAAACCTTTCTTCTTTGCCACGAGCTTAAGCGTGTGTGTCGGCCTTTCGCTACTGCTACTCATTGTTATCGTTGATTACTTTAAAACAGGTGAGTTAGAGATAGCTCGTTCTTTTACAGAGAATACGATGACGCTGGCGACACTTGCCATAGTCTGTTTCTGTTCTGGGTTAGTGACTAAGTATAGAAATACTCATGTCGCCTCCCAAAGAGTGAAAGAGCAGAAGAAAAATTGGTATCGATTCAAGTCCACCCTACTAGCTGTGTTAAGTGCGGTGTTAATGAACACAGTAGCAAGATATGAAAATGAGTTTGGTCATAGCTTGGTTACTTTTACCATAACCGACTTCATAACTTGGTTTATGATTGAAAATATTGGCTTCATTGTTATTTTCCCGATATTTTTCTGGTATCTATCAGGAAAGTATTGGGAAGAAGACAATCATCAATAAAGGTTGCTCACCTTATAAGGGCTGGTGCTAAAAAGTGCAGACTAAGCCTTAATGCTATGCGCTTCAGAGATCCTGACCTTCGTCAGGATCTCATCACCTTAAACGAGTGGTGTTAAGAGCATATCTGCACTTTTTTAAAGCGCTCTTCGTTACTCGTACTGTGCAAGCAATGCTATCAGTGCATCTTCGTCGAGCACATCGATACCCAACTCTTGCGCTTTGGTAAGCTTGGAGCCGGCCTTTTCACCAGCCACCAGCGCATGTGTGTTTTTAGATACACTGCCAGAGACTTTTGCGCCCAGCGCTTGTAATCGCGCCTTTGCATCATTTCTGTTTAGCTGGTTTAACGTTCCCGTCAATACATAGGTTAAACCCGCCAACGGCTGTTGCTGCTCAGATTTTTGCTCTATGTCTGGCCAGTTTAAGCCAACTTCCAATAGTGCGCTCACCACTTCTTGGTTATGTGGTTCGTTGAAAAACGCATGCAGGTGTTTAGCCACGATAACGCCAACGTCACTGACCTCTTGTAGAGCATCTATCGAGGCACTCATCACCTTTTCAAGGGTCAAAAAGTGATTTGCTAAATTCTGTGCCGTGGCTTCACCCACTTCGCGAATACCCAACGCATACAAGAACTTGGCTAACGTGGTTGTTTTCGCAGCTTCTAGAGCCTCCACAAGGTTTTTCGCTGACTTGGGTCCCATTCGCTCAAGAGATTCAAAGTGCCCTTGTTTTAACACGAATAAATCAGCGGGAGTGTGAACAAGCTCTCTATCCACCAATTGCTCGACGATTTTATCGCCCAGACCATCCACATCCAATGCTTTACGAGAGGCGAAGTGCTTAATTGCCTGTTTACGCTGTGCCTGACACACCAAACCACCGGTACAACGTGTGACGGCTTCGCCTTCGATACGCTCCACATGCGAGTCACACACCGGACACTGCTCTGGGAACTCAATGTCACGGGCATGCTCGGGGCGTCGGTCGATGACCACCTGTGTCACCTGAGGGATCACATCCCCCGCACGGCGTACAATCACGGTGTCACCAATTTTCACCCCCAAGCGGTCTATCTCATCTCGGTTATGTAGGGTGGCATTCGATACCGTCACACCACCAACAAACACCGGCTCAAGCCTTGCTACAGGCGTAATTGCCCCAGTTCTGCCCACCTGAAACTCAACATCTAACAGTTGCGTGATTTCTTCTTGGGCTGGAAATTTAAACGCAATCGCCCAACGTGGCGCTCGTGCCACAAAACCTAATTGTTCCTGATAGGCCTTATCATTGACTTTGATAACCACACCGTCGATTTCATAAGCCAGCTCACCACGACGTGTTAAAATATCTTTATAATATTCAAGTACCTGCTGTGTTCCCTCAACGAGGCGTGTCTCAGGACACATGGGGAAGCCCCACTCAGTAAGCTTCTTGAGTTGTGCATAGTGCTCATTAGGCAATTGCGCCCCCTGCACCACCCCCAGTGAGTAGGCATAAAACATCAAAGGCCGCTTAGCGGTAATTTTTGAGTCTAACTGTCGTAGGCTACCCGCCGCTGCATTACGTGGATTCGCGAAGGTCTTTTCACCTTTTGCTGCCGCAGTTTCATTTAACCGCGCAAACCCTGCGCTATCCATAAACACTTCACCACGCACTTCTAACTCTTGAGGAATATCCTCACCACGCAAGCGCAGTGGAATATTACGAATGGTTTTAACATTCTCGGTAATGTTTTCACCCACTTGGCCATCGCCTCGCGTCGCCGCCTGAACCAACACCCCATCACGGTATAAAATCGATACCGCCAAACCATCCAGCTTAGGTTCACAGCAAAACGCTAATTCTTGAGTACTTAATAAGCGCTCTTTGATGCGTCGATTAAATGCCGTAAATTCAGCCTCATCAAATGCGTTATCTAGCGACAGCATAGGTACTTGGTGCTGGACCTGCTCAAACTTACCCAGCGCTTCTCCGCCCACTTTTTGCGAAGGGGAGTCCGCAGTTAATAACTCAGGATGGGCCGTTTCAAGGGCAATAAGCTCACGCATTAGACGGTCATATTCGGCATCCGGCACCGTGGGGTTGTCCATCACATAATATTGGTAGTTATGTTCTTCCAACTGCGCCCTTAGGCTGAGGATTTGATTATTAATTGACTCTGACATTGGCACCTCTAAAACACAAAAGCCACGAACGCACTTCAAGGCTTCGTGGCTTAAAAAATAATGACTTATAAACAATAGGGATTATGAAAACTCACGTACCCTTTCAACATAGGCGCGTACGGTGTTGACACTCAAAGGCTCTCGGTTACTGTCTAAAACAGTTGCACCAAACTCATCGGCTAGCTTCTTGGCCGCACCATGTAACATGTTAAATGCCGCTAATCCATCGCCATCGCACGGCAACGTCATAAACAGGCTCACCCCTGCGGTGCTGAACTGTTCCATATTATCAATATCAAACGTTCCTGGATTAAACATATTTACCAATCTGAACAATACAGGGCCATTGCCCGATGGCTCAACATGGCGATTAAAAAAGCCTTCTTCTGAATATTTAAAGCCAAGGCTTAGTACCGACGGCAATAAACGAGAGCCAGCCATGGTCAACCCTTCTGGCATTTCGATGTGCAAAATAATAAAGTCTTGCGGCTCTTGTGCAGACGGAGCCTGCTTCTCGTCTACTTCATCATGATGAACCGCTTGTGGTTCATCGGCACTCGGATGTATCTCATTGTCATCTTCACGGTGAGGTTCTTCGTCCGTGGCAGCAAAGCTTAATTCTCCGATATGAGGTTCATCATCAAATGTCGCTTTGGCTGTGCTTGGCTCATCGCTAGGCTCTGCTTTGCTTGTTGGCTGCATAGATTCTTCGCCGCCTTTTTTGCGTACCGACCAAAGCCCATGGATCAACAGTCCACCAATCACCAACGCGCTGATCACAATTAGCGCCCATCTTAACTCTGTGGCCATCACTCACCTTTTTTATTATTACGCTTGTGCCATTTGCACTGCTTGTTCAATATCTACCGCAACCATACGCGAAACTCCAGGTTCTGCCATGGTTACCCCGGTCAACCGTCCAGCCATTTCCATGGCTATCTTGTTATGGCTAATATATATAAATTGCACCGTTTGCGACATTTCTTCAACCAGACGGCAAAACCGTCCAACGTTGGCATCATCAAGTGGCGCATCAACTTCATCGAGCATACAAAATGGTGCTGGATTCAGTCTAAATATAGAAAACACCAATGATAATGCGGTCAGCGCTTTTTCTCCACCACTTAACAGATGAATTGTCGAGTTTTTCTTACCCGGAGGCCTCGCCATGATAGAAACACCACTTTCAAGCAGGTCATCACTGGTTAATTCTAGGTACGCACTGCCGCCGCCAAACACTTTAGGGAACAACTCTGCTAAGTCTTCATTGACTTGATCAAACGTTGCTTTGAAGCGTGTTTTAGTTTCTCGGTCGATTTTCTTTATCGCCCCCTCAAGGGTGTCCAGCGCCGCTGTTAAGTCCGCTAATTGGGTATCTAAATATTCTTTTCTGTGTTTTGCCTGCTCAAACTCATCAATCGCAGCGAGGTTAACAGCACCCAACTCAGACAAACCTTGACTGACTTTGTTTAACTGCGCCTGATGCGTACCCTGCTGAGCATCATCACTGAGCTGCTGCAACACGCTTTTTAGGTTTTGTTGTAGCTCTTGCAAAGGCTCCAACGCAGCCTGAGCTTTGATCATTAAACCTTGTTCGTCCAGTTTGAGCTGTTGTAGTTGCTCGTTTAGTGCTTGTACTTCGGACTGCGCATTTTTCAAACTGGCTTGTTTTTCTTGCAGTTTAGTCTTTGCTTCTGTGAGCTGCTGCTGCAACCCTTCCAGCATTTTTTGCTGCTCTTCATGCGTTGCGAGTAGTTGCGCAATCTTTTCATCGGCTTCGGCCAGAGGCTCTTGCAACATCATCTGCTCTTCCAACAGTTCTTGTAGGCGAATTTGTCCTTGCTCAAGACTTTGTTGAAGATGCTCAGCCTTTGATTGGCTCAACTGCCAGTCGCTGTTAGCTTGTTGCTGTATAAGCTTAGCATCATGTAAGTGCTGCTGTGCCTTTTGTTTGGCGCTTGACGCAAGCTGCTGAGCCTGTTTGGCCTCGGTAAACTGCTGGGCAAAGCGCACGCTCTCTTGTTCAAGTTGCGCCAAGTGTTCATCACATTGCATTAACGCTTGCTGACAGGCCTGTTGTTTTTGCGCTTGTAACTCTTCTTGGGCTAATGTTTGTTGCTGTTGCTCTTTTAATACTCGCTTTTGCTCCTGCCATTGCTCGACTTGCACGTTGAGCATATCAATACGCGTTTGTGAACTGGCCATATCTTGAGCTAACTGGTGAATATGCTCTTTATTTTGCTGTTGAACATGTTCACTTTGTGCCAGTGCCTCATTAGTCTCACTGAGTTCATTTTGCACTTGCACTTGCTGGCGTTCAAGTTCGGGCTGTTGTAGCTCAAGTTCTCGCAACTTGGCGTGTTGTAATAGCACGCCACTTTCCTGCTGTGCTTCTTCTAGGCTCGCCCGCCAGTTTTTACCATACAAAGTACCTTGCATATCCACAGCCATGAGCCACTGACCATCTGGCTGATAGGATTGGCTGCCTTCAAGCAACTGAATGTCATTGAGTAGCGCTGGATAACAGCCTGAGTCTACCATTTTTGCTACGCTACCATCTCGTAGCTCACCGTCGAAAGGCCAAACCGCATTCTGGCTTTCACTTGAAGTGTGTTTCAGCTCTGTAAGCCCCATCAGTGCGCGTTCTACTACGCTTTCATACCCTGATTTCACGCGCAAAGAAGCCAAATAACTTTCTTCGTCGCTGGTGCTGTGCTTAGACAATACTTGAGTAAGGGCGTTAATGTTTGCAACGCAATTTGCGTAGTCTGATTGGCAACGTTGATAACGTTGCTGTAACTGCTGCTGTTGAGTTTGCAGCTGTATAACCTGTTCTGAGCACTCTTTGGCTTGCGACTGTAAGCGGGCCATACTTTGCGCTTTCTACTATAAGCTTGACGCTGTTGTGCCAATTCCGCCTCAGGGTTTTGCTGTTCAAGTTGTGCAAGTTGTTCTAAATTAGCCTGATATTTCTCCTGCTCATGGATCACAGACTGCTGCGCTTGAGATAAATTTTGCTGCGCTTGATGTTGCTGCTGCTGCGCTTGTGACTGCTGAGCTTGCAGTGTTTGCTGACGCGCTTCAAGTTCACTAAATGCTTCTAATAAAGATTGGTAGCTTTGCTCGCATTCTTGATATTGCGCTTCGTAAATAAGTACTTCTTCAGTACTTTGCTGCAATGTATCGTAATACTCTTCAACCCTTTGATTTTGCTCTACAAGTAAGTGTTCTGCTTCGCGATATGCTTGTTGTTGTTTATCTACCGCTTCTTGTAGCGCACGCAGTTTATCCACCAGATGAATTTTTTGCTGTTCGCTGCGTGTTAATTCGGTATGGGTCGCATGTATACTTTGTTGTTGAGCACTGACACCCTCGTTGATGTGGGTCACTTGCCCTTCCAGACTCGCCAAAATATCATCATGCCCGCCATGGGCATTGTTAAAAAAATCGAGCTCTTGTGTGAGCTTGGCAATTTGCTCAGACTTTTGCTGTTGCTTTTGATGTAACGTTTGCCACTTAAGTACCGCAAGCTCTCCCTTTAGAGTGCGCTCTTGTGCTTTTAAATTGCGGTAGGATTTTGCTTCTTCAGCTTGTAACGCTAATTTATCTAACTGCGCCTGTAACTCTTGTCGCATATCCAGCAAACGCTCTAAATTTTCTCGCGTACTTTTAATACGAGTTTGCGTTTCTCTGCGCCGTTCTTTGTACTTTGATACGCCAGCCGCCTCTTCAAGAAAGACTCTGAGTTCCTGCGGTTTACTTTCAATGAGCCGAGAGATCATGCCCTGCTCGATAATGGCATAGCTACGCGGGCCCAAGCCCGTACCTAAGAAGATATCGGTAATATCGCGCTTGCGACACTTGCTACCATTTAAAAAATACAGAGACTGACCATCTCTGGTAACCAAGCGCTTTATTGCAACTTGATTTCTGTCGGCCAAAGTACCGGGTAACTTTCCCGCCGCATTGTCAAAAACCAGCTCAACAGAGGCCTGTGAGATGGCTTTACGATTGGTAGAACCGTTAAAAATAACATCGGTCATCGCGTCGCCACGCAGATTTTTTGCTGAGCTTTCGCCCAGCACCCAACGCACCGCGTCAATCACATTGGATTTGCCGCAGCCATTGGGGCCGACCACACAGGTCATTGGATCTGGAAATGGGATCTTGGTAGGCTCTACAAAAGATTTAAAGCCCGCCAACTTGATACTGCTTAACCGCATATTGTTATTTTTATCCGCTACTTAAATGAAAGATAGCAAAGTGCACGATAAAAATTAACTACCACGCTTAATGTTATCCAAAATAATGCCCGTTGCCATCGCAACATTTAAAGACTCTGCCCCACCAAACGCTGGAATGGTAATGGGTGTATTAACATATTGACCGACTTCTTCACTAATGCCATGAGATTCACTGCCCATCACCAAGACGCCTTTGGCCTCAAAATGAGTGCTGTGAACACTTTGCCCATCTAGATAGGCACCATAAATTGCGCCATCATAGTGCGCTAAAAACTCGACCAAGTTGGTGCGCACTACATTGACTCGCACAAACGATCCCATCGTGGCGCTGATCACTTTTGGATTAAGATGATCTGCGCACTCCTCACTGACCACGATTTGTTTAAATCCATACCAATCAGCGACGCGAATGATAGTGCCTAGGTTACCTGGGTCTGATACACCATCAAGCGCTAAAATCATGCCAGAGTTATCAATAGGCTGTGAGTCTGGAAATTTTACCACCGCAATGGCAGCATTGTTGCTGGTTAGCGTACTGGCCTTAGTTAAACTGTCGCTATCAGCCTCAATAACGTTGACGCCCCCGAGCTGTGACTGATATTGGGCTATAAACTCAGCGCTGGCGAACAACTGCTCGGCTGGTATATTTGCAGCCAACAACTCCAAGACATTCTTTTCCCCTTGTACCAAATACAAGCCGTGTTGTTTGCGATATTTTTTCTGCGCTAGCGCACGCAAGAGTTTTAGTTGATTTTTAGAGATCATAACAGCCCCGATAAATGAACATCGAATTATACCTGAGGCTGTGAAGATTGCGAGAGCTCAGCGCCACATCTACTTTTTAACAACACTTGATGGCTTACGCTTTTACATGCCAAGAAAAAGAGCGACCTATCTCAAGCTCTTAGCGCTTTTAAACTCACAGTAAGCAGCAACAAAAAAATAAAAATTTTATTGACCCCAAAACAGCAACAAACAACCCAAAAAGACGAAATGCTATAAATAGACAACACATTAGAAACTGTTTAATTAATCGAAACAATATAGAAAAGCTGTCACAAAAACGCCATTGACTTAATAAAATCAACACGTTACCTTCGCTTGGAATTTTTAAAAGGAGAATTAATTATGAAAAAGACCAGTATCGCTATTATTTTATCAACATTGGCATTTTCTTCATTCGCAAACGCGGCAGCTTTAGATGTCAGTATCACTGAAAAGCCACGCCCAGGTGTACCTCAAGCAAGATGGACAGATGTGTATGTCGGTGAGCACGGCACAGGCAATGCAAAGTTTGATTACACTATTTCAAACTATACTGTGTCGTTCAATTGGGTAACTAACGAAGGTGTTAGTGGCGGCTGTAACATTTATTATGATGTAAACAGAGATAGCTCAACTGATTTCACATATCAAACAGCTAAAAGAAGATATAACAACACGAAACAAATATTAATGAACCTAAAAGCAGGTGATCATTTATTTATTCAATCTGGCTTCAACAGCAACACAGCACCATGTGAAGTAACTTTAAAGCATAAAATCGGTTATTAATTTACACACTAAAAAAGCGAGGCTCATGGCCTCGCTTTTTATTCTCTGTTAGTTTCCAATAACTCTATCTATAAATTATCTAAAAGTAACAGTCACTTCTTCAGAACAGATGTTTTCACCAACACAAATCTTATAAACATACTGATCTTGTGTGGCCTGACGAATGAAGTCACGGTATGTGCCTGTATTGTCGGTAGTATCTATTTTCACACCATCACGATATACATCGACTGTGTCAGATGTCGCACCTTGATATGAAAGCTCGATACGCGCGTAGTCAAGTCGTGTTTTGTTAGCACGCTTCACTTTGAGCTCAAGTGCCGCATCAGCAACCGTTACAGACTGAACGAGTGTATTTGTTCTGCCACCTTCATCAGTTACACTAAGCGATACCTCATACGTCCCCGCTGCAGCATAGGAATGCATAGGGTTTTGCTCGGCAGACGTGTTACCGTCACCGAAGTCCCAAGCCCAGCTTACAATGTCGTTATTCGCATCTGTGCTGCTGTCAGTGAAGGATACATTTAACATATCCGCCGCATAGCTAAACCCAGCAACAGGGTCTGCTGGTGCAACATCACCTAAGCCAGTTAATGTCAGTGACCATTGATTCAACGTGCCCACATCTTGCGCATAAGTATCTTCCACTCGTAATACCCAATCACCCGCTGCCACTTCGCCATTGAATGCATCTGATGCAAATGATTGATTAATATCATCAGCACTGCCACCGGCTTGATTGTGTAATACTGCAGTTGTACCCGAAGGAGAAGTTAAGCTCACAATCAAATCACCAATATAAGTATGGGTGATATCTAAGAAAGTGCTTGAACCAAAGATAGTAACCTCATCCGCAACCGTGATCACAGAAGTAATGCCTGTTGGGTCGTTATCTGGGATATCTGCACTGGTATCATTGCTGTAGTTAAACTCACTTAGACCTTGAGGATAAACGTATACCGACACTGACTTAGTTTCTACCAATTCACCACTGGTTGCTGTCACTGTGAATGTATAACTACCCCATTGTGTATCTTCAGATGTAGGTACTGTAAGCGCAAAGCTTTGTCCTGGTTGAACGATGTCCGTAGACAACACCGCACCGGGTAACTCACTCTCAACTGTTAACGCAACCTCACCGGTCCAATCTGCGACTGATAACACGTCGAAATTGTAATTTGCGCTTTCACCAGCTGTGATATCTTGCGATACAGGTGTCGCAGAGAGCCTAAATCCAGGTTCTGGATCGGCAGCCTCCAGTGCGTTAGCCACATTTAAGCGTTTGCCTGAAACGACTTTACCATTGAGCGCGGCATTATCATCACCTGAGTCCATCAATACCGCTTTTAGCTCTGCGGTTGTAAGCGTTGGATTAACTGACAGAGCTAACGCAGCTGCACCGGCAACATGTGGTGTTGCCATAGATGTACCTGAATAAGAAGAATAGCCGCCCCCTGGTACTGTCGATAAGATAGCTGAACCTGGCGCACCTAAATCAACACTGGTTAGGCCCCACTGTGAGAAGCTAGACATAGCATCGGTGTGAGTAGTACTTGCTACTGCCAATACAGATTCATGCTCATAACTTGATGGATAGTGTGGTGATGCATCATTATCTACCGCGCTATTACCCGCCGCCGCAACAAATAAAATACCTGCTTCTTCAGAAGCCGTGAGTGCATCGGCCAATGCTTGGCTAAAGCCACCACCACCCCAGCTATTGTTTGAAATGCGAACATCAACACCCGCTTCACGCAAACCAACTAGATAATCGATACACTTGATAGCGTCAGATGTCGAACCACTGCCAGAGGCATCTAAGAATTTACAACCGACAATCGAAACTTCATGGTTTACACCCACTACACCAGTGCCATCATTACCTACCGCACCAATGGTACCAGAGACGTGTGTTCCGTGGCCTTGATCATCCATAGGATCACCTGCACCCGTGATGGCATTAATGCCATGAACGTCATCAATATAGCCGTTGCCATCGTTATCAATTCCATCTCCAGCAATTTCATTTGGGTTAATCCACATGTTCGCTGCAAGGTCTGGGTGAGTGTGATCAACACCCGTATCGATCACACCAACAATAACATCGCGACTACCAACTGAGATATCCCATGCTTCCGGTGCATCGATGTCGGCATCCGCCGTACCACCTGTTTGACCTGTGTTGTGTAAACCCCAAAGCTCGTCGAATCGTGCATCGTCAGGAATACCCATAACGCTCACTTTATAATCTGGTTCAGCGTATTCAACAGCTGGATGCTTGTTTAGCATGGCAATAGCTTCTTTATGTGAACGCTTTTTATCTAGTTTAAATTTGGCTAGACGGCCTTGTAAAACAAAGCGATAGGTATCATCAATTTCATCGTTATTCAGATCAGATATTTTTGCTGCGACTAGTTTTCGCGCCGCAACACGCTGCTCTTTGGTTGACTCTTTTTTGTAAACAACAATAAGCGCATCTTCAGCCGCCGTGATCGATGGCTGCGTGTCCATTGAAATTGTCGCCTGAGATAGACAAGGGATAAGTGCAAGTGTTAAAGCAGATAATTTTAATTTCATTGTTGGGATCCATAATAAGTTACAGTCGCTCAGCCTTGGCATTTGCCAAAATGCTCAGCATCATCTGTAGCCTCAATAAATGAGCCTACGGTTCATGAATTCCCACTTATCTAATAAGTAACGGTGAGTACTGAGAATACTCATATGAAATACTTCGTACGCACATTACAAAGTACTCAAAACATAAATTAAGCAACCTAATCAGAAAACACCAAAAATAACGGTTCTGCAAGTACTTAGTCATAAAATCACAAAAACAGGTTAAAAACACAAAACAAAACATAAAATTAACAATAATGTATTATTACAATGCTTGTTTCGCGAATAACGACTCACACTTTTTTGTTGGATTTAAATCTAAAAACACAAATAAAAAAATAACCACTTGATTTAAATCAATTAATATTTCATTAAAATTTCGTATTTCTTATTTGGGGACACTTCTCTAATGTGAGGTACAAGGTTTGAGAATGAAGCAAAAGTGAAACAAAATGCTAACAAAAGAAAAGACCTGTTACTTAGCCAAAGCGCACATCTATCGTCGCGCCCTAAGCGTACTTGCAGCTTTTTTTCTTTATAGCCCGTTAAGCTTAGCAGACACTCCAGACCTAGTAGAGTCCCCCTTATCTTTGAGTATAAGCCCGTCGTTGTCGGTACATGCACAGTTACAAGCAACGATTAAGCAAAACGGAACATTAAATAAAGCAACGATAAATCAAATAGGCGACGACATAAACTTGGTGTCTCTTGTGCAATTGGGTTCAAACAATTTGGCCGATATAACACAAGCCGGCGCCAACAACAGCGTTAACTTAGTTCAATATGGCGATAACAATTTTACCTCCATAGTGCAGCAAGGTGACGCCAATATCGTCAATCTAACGCAACTTGGTGAGCAATCTTTGCTGATCCATCAGCTTGGTAGTGACATGGTGCTCAACATTAGCGTTACAAAATAAAAACGATTAACGAAGGAAACTATCATGCTTAAAAAGTCTCTCCTTACCTGTGCCATAGCAATGGCATTAGGTTATGGTAATGCTGCACTCGCAGCAGAGCAAACCAGCAAGAACACTCAAAGCGCGATTCAATCAGACTTTATGGTGGGTGCGCAGCACAATCGCGCTGAAATCACTCAAAACTCATCAGGTGGTTCAGCCGTTGGTAATGAAATCAACCTGACCCAAGGTGGGGAAACAAACGGCGCCCAGCTATCTGTTACAGGTGATGCGAACAGGCTCACCAGCGAACAAACTGGCAATCGCAATCTACAACTCACTGAAGTGAATGGATTAGACAACCAAATTAGCAACTACCAATCAGGTAATGATGCAAAAACCCAACTAGCCGTGACTGGAGACGCCAACATGGTTTCTCTTTCACAAACTGGTAATGCTGGGCTAGGTGAAATTGCCAATGAAGTGAAAATCAAAGCACAAGGCGATGCCAACAGTATAAATATAAATCAAGGCTCAGGTGGACATTGGGCTTATATCAATGATCTTCAAGGTCATAATAACGAGATAACCATAGAGCAAGACGGCGAATGGAACGAAGCGAGAATTGTTGAGGCCGTCGGCGATGGCAATGAGTTTGAAGTCGAGCAAACTGGTTTTTGGAACATCGCAGACATCAATGAGCTGACTGGCAATGACAATACGCTCAAAGTTAAACAAGATGGCGACCAAAACAACTTTCAAGTGGACTTGCTCAATGGCGACGACAACCGTTTGAGCACAGAACAATACGGAAACAACAGCGCAATCGCCTTTGCCGTTGTTGAAGGTGAAGACAATAATCTGATTGTGCAACAACGTGGCGACGATAACAGCTTTACCAGTGGCCTAATCGTTGGTAGCGACAACCATTTGAATGGTCAACAAAGCGGCAATGAGAATACACTTGAAGTGGACATGGTTGGCAATGACAACTCTTTCACATCATTACAAATGGGCAGTTTGAACACCGCTTATATGGGTGTGATTGGGGATGATAACCAGTTCACCAATACACAACTTGGCGATGGTAATGAGAGCCACTTAGCTAACTTCAATGGGTCTGACAACGTGTTTAGTATCGGTCAAGTTGGCGATGCTAACCATGCAATGATACAAACCTCTCACCCTGATACTAGTTTAGCGACTTCATCAAATGACATTGCACTTAATCAAATTGGTAACGAAAACGATACCAGTGTCACGCTTAGTAGCGAAACCAGCAGCCAAAATAACACCCTTGACTTGGTTCAAGAAGGCAACCTTAATGCCATTGATCTTATGTTAGAAGGCTCAAATAACAGCATTGATATTGCCCAAACGGGAGATATGAACATGGTTGTTGGAGTCGATCAAGGGGCATTTGTGGTCGCTGGCAATGATTTGAGTTTAAATATTACTCAGACAGGTACAGGCAACCTGGTTGAAGGGGGTATGTCACAACTCAATGGCGATGTGTCTGTCACTCAAATTGGTGACTACAACACCACCACAATTGTACAACAATGATTCTCCATCCTAATGGGAGTGGCGATTAATGCGCCCTCCTTTTTTACTTCATTCATTGTGTAATCAAGCAGTTTGGCGATGTCGCCATTTTTTATGCGAGCAGTGAGTTCTATGCACAAGATCATAAAAATTTTGGGAATAATTGCCTTTATCAGCACGAGTTTCAGTGCTAAAACCGAAGATATTAGTGGCTTTTTGTTAGATCAAAGTATCAGCCGCTCAGGCCATGAGTTTTATCGTCAACTCAGTATTTTATGGCGTGACATCCCTTCTACAGCAGGTGCTACAGTTACCATAAAAGAAGCCTTGTTACCAAAAGCAGGCACGATTTTAACGGTAGAACTTAATCACCAGACTGTTTACACCACCTATTTGGGACGACGCCTCTCCCCCATAGATGAACAAGTGGAGCAAGCAGCACTTATTCTTATCAAGGTACTTGCCAGTAATAACTTCAGCAAGTTTAGTGATGACTTATCAAGCAGTGGTCTTTAACTATGAAAAAATACATACTCTTAATGTTGGCTTGTTGCCAGCCCAGCTACGCCAGTGAACTGGTTTACACTCCTATCAATCCAAGTTTTGGTGGCAACCCTCTCAATGCCAACATGTTGATGAACAAGGCGCAGGCACAAAACAAACACAAAGCACATGTTGAACCCAAAAGCTATGCGGAAAAAATGCAAGAATCTCTAGAGCGGGCCTATATCAACAGAATCGTACGGGAAGTGACCGATCTGGCTTTTGGCGAAAGCTCAGACGACAATGTGTTTGGACAAGACTCAATCTTCACCAGTGGTGATTATCAAATTCAATTACTTACCAGCAACGCTGACAGTATTACCATCCAGATCACTCATCTTATTTCCGGAGAAGTGACGACAATTGAAATCCCGAGGTTTGGCTAATGAAGAAACGACACCTCACCTTTACGGGTTTAATATATTTACTTTTAGCTGGCTGTAGCCACATCAGTAAAACCTTGCCACCACAGACCTCTTTGGCACAAACCCTAGAGCAAACAGAAACTTTTTCGCAGCTAAAGTCGCTACCAAAGCCAATGGGCAGCATTCCTGTTTCTGTCTACTCATTCCGTGATCAAACGGGGCAATACAAGCCCATAGCCAATGTTAGCTCGTTCTCTACAGCGGTAACTCAGGGCGCTTCAGCTATCTTAGTACAAGCCCTAAGTGAAACCGACTGGTTTGTTCCTGTTGAGCGAGAAGGTTTGCAAAATATTCTCACTGAGCGAAAAATTATCCGGGCGGCACAAGAGAATGATAACAATAACAATCAACTCCCCCCACTCACCACGGCTAAGATTATTCTTGAAGGGGGAATTATTAGCTACGACTCAAACACCAAAACTGGTGGTTTAGGTGCCGAATATTTTGGTATTGGCCTGTCTGAGCTGTATCGCGAAGATGTGATTTCAATCTATATGCGCGCTGTTGATGTGCGCTCTGGGGTAGTATTAACCTCCGTCGCCACGACCAAAAAAGTGTTAAGCGTAGAAATGCGCGCGGGCTTCTTCAGATATGTGAGCTACAAACGCCTGGCCGAAGCTGAAGGCGGATATTCCGACAATGAACCTATGCACATCTGCGTCAAACAAGCCATAGAAAAGGCATTGGTAGACCTTATCAAAAGCGGTATAGAAAAAGGCCTATGGTCAGCCAAAAGCACTACTCAGAATAAGAGCGAGTCAACGCATCCGGGAAAAACTGCCTAGCCCAGTTGAGTAACTCAATACGGTTTCTTGACTTAGTCTTACGAAATGCGCTGTACAAGTGCGTTTTCACTGTGTGATCGCTAATATGTAATTTGTTGGCGATCTCTTTATTTTGCGCGCCTTCGGCTATCAGTTTAACAATGGTTTTTTCTCTTTTGGTTAAGTTAAAAGAACTATCGTCCTGTTTTAGGGTTGTCGTTGGCGTATTAAAAATAGCGTGATCCACCAATAACTCTGAAAAGGTGCTGCTGATAATACTACGTCTAAACCATAGCTCTCCGTCTTTGACAGCCTTGATACCTTTGAGTTTGATGTCAGGCTCATCCTTAGCATATATCACGCCCTTAACCCCCGAAAGCAACGCTCTACGCTCGTCAACCTGACCATCTATTGCATTGAATAGCACCAGTGACTTTCTTTTCGCCAATACCGCCATATCAAACGAAAAGACTTCTTCACAGGTGAATCCAGTCAAATCAACAAAGACCAATTGTTCATCGGGCAATGCGACGAATGACTTCTCGCAACGCACAATGTTGCATGGCAGTTGCAAAAGCTTGAGTAAGCTCTTGATACACTCTAGACTGTGTTCCTCTCCCCCTTGTAAGATTCGGGTGACGATTGTGGCTTTACAATTCACTTTGACCATGTTCAATCCTACTATACCTAGTGACAAACCCCATTTGTGCCTGTCTTGTTCCCATGAATCTTCAAGCTACACAAAATCCGCTTATATGTAAATATTATGTTTTATAACAAAACTAAAATATTAATATTAAGTTAAATATAATTATTAATTTCATGATTTTACGGATGTTTGATAAAATATAATTTACCATGAAATTTTAACAACTTGCCTATTAACTAGATTCTAGTCAGCTCTGCAACATTGCCTCGATATAAATAAATAATCATTTTGTACTAAAGAAAACTATGTTCTGGCCGATTTGATGTATAGTACGAAATCTCTGCTATCGAGCTGTCTAAATGGCATGTAACAGTATGTCTAATATGGGAATAGGCGCATCAACCAGCCTAGCCGATAGCAATAATTAGAAGTAGGCCAAAGCAGTTATGGGAATTGAGTTTAATGTGGTCGTATTAAATATGATCGTGCTCACTATCGCATATGGGTTAGTCTATCCATATCGCGCAAATACTTTGAAGAAAATATCGATTCAAGACAGCATAGCAGCCTGTGCTTCTCTTAGTGTTGTCGGTTCGGTATTTTATAACACCGATATGCGATTTAGTTTTATCGTGATGGATGTTAATTGGTTCTGGTTTACACTGGTGACTTTCTTATTGCTCGAAGTACCGCTATTTATTTGGTACGCCAGACGCTACCACCTACCCTTTATTGATCATTAAAAAAATGCCGAGCTTAACTCGGCATTTTAATAACAGGCTTAACTTACGGCCTATGCTTTACTGCCCAAAGATGTAATAACTCATGAGCGATAGTCGCAGCCGCGATTGCTGTGAGTTCACTTTGATCGTATGCAGGAGATACTTCAACTACATCCATACCAATCATGTTTACACCTTGTAAGGCACGTAAAATTTTCAATACTTTGTCACTGGTTAGGCCTCCACATACCGGTGTGCCTGTACCAGGCGCAAAGGCTGGGTCTAAGCAGTCAATATCAAAGGTCAGATAAACCGGTAAATCGCCTACTCGTGATTTTATCTGTTCAGCCATTTGCTGGGCGCTTAAATCATTTGCCTGCATGGCATCAATAACACCAAAGCCATGATTCTCTTGATTATATTCAGTTCTGATACCAATCTGAATAGAGTGTTCTTGGCTTATCAAGCCTTCCATTGGCGCATGATAGAACATCGTGCCATGGTCATAACGAGAACCTTGACTATACGTATCTGTATGCGCATCAAAATGGATAAGTGCCATTTTTCCGTAGATCTTATGGTGCGCTCGCAAAAGCGGTAGTGTCACGAAGTGGTCACCACCTAACCCAAGTAAAGCTTTACCTTGAGAAATGATTTGCTGCGCCGCCAGTTCAAGCTGCGCAGTAAAATACTCTGGATCTCCGATTGGGTAGGTAAAATCTCCCGCATCCGACACGCTTAGTTTGTCCCACAATGAAAATGTCCATGGGTATTTCTTAGCTTCCCACGCCAAATGAACCGAGGCTCTTCTAATTGCATCAGGCCCCAAACGTGCACCCGGTCGACCCGAGGTCGCCAAATCAAATGGTAATCCCAACACCACAACATCAGTATCAATCTGGGTCATATCTCGTACCATTGGCTGGCGCAAGAATGTCATACCATTTGAGTACAACGAGTGATCTGTATGATCAAACAACTGGCTCATAAATTAAACATCTTCCAAATACGTGTAACCATCTAACCCTTGCTCTAGCTCAGCAAGGCACATTGCTTGCTCTGCTTGTGGCAACTTACTTTTTACCAGTTTGGCGTAGTTCGCTTTAAACTGCTCAACATCCAAGTGAACATAGCGCATCATATCCGCCACCGAGTCACCGACATCCACATCACCCAAATGCAGCACACCGTCATTGTCCAGTGTTGCAATCACACTGTGTGTGTCACCAAACAGGTTGTGCATATCACCCAAAATTTCCTGATAGGCACCAACAAGGAAAAAGCCCAATAAATAAGGTTGATCCGCATGATATTCCGGCACTGGTAGCGTGCTTTCAATACCTTGACCATCAACATAGTGCTCAATGGTGCCATCTGAGTCACAGGTAATATCCAATAACACTGCACGCTTTTTAGGCTCAGCGGTTAAACCACTTAACGGTAATACCGGAAACACCTGCTCAATACCCCAAGCATCAGGCAATGATTGAAACAGTGAAAAGTTCACAAAAAACTTATCCGCAAGTTTCGCACTTAGCTCATCGATGATTGGACGATGAAAACGGTTCTTGTTGTCCATGCGCTGGTTAAGCTCGTAACACACTCTTAGGTTAATTTGCTCAGCCCATGCGCGTTGCTCAAGGTTCAATAGCCCCATAGCGAATTGGCTATGTACTTCAGACAAATCGCCTTGCGTGTCGTGATAAATTTCAATTAGGGCACGATCATCACGCTGACCATTGAGCGCCTGCCATGAACTCCACATGTTGTGCAATAAGCGCGGTGCATCATGCTCTGGCGCAACCACAACTTCTGGCTGATAGCTTTCAGTACCAATTACATCCGTGATCAACACAGCATGGTGTGCAGTCAATGCTCGCCCAGATTCTGAAATAATCCTTGGCATCGGCTGCTCATACTGCTTACACGTGTCACCTATGGTGTAGACAATATTGTTTGCATATTCAGCTAAGCTGTAGTTCATTGAGTTATGTGACTGACTGCGCGTTCCATCGTAATCAACCGCTAAGCCCCCACCCACATCTAAACACTGTAGGTTGGCACCAAGGCGGCGTAGTTCACAGTAAAAACGCGCGGCTTCGCCCACGCCTAGCCTAACATCTCGAATATTGGCCATTTGCGAGCCAAGATGAAAATGCACTAGCTGTAGTGCACTTAACAACTTGGCCTGCGCTAGCTGATCTATCACCGCCAAAACCTGCGACGCAGACAGACCAAACTTAGACTTTTCGCCACCGCTTGCTTGCCATTTACCCTTGCCCTGTGATGCCAAGCGAACTCGCAAACCTAAGCGAGGAGTCACATTCAGTGCTTTCGCCTGCTCCATTACGATATCAAGCTCAGAGCGCTTTTCTAAAACGATATAAACCTGATGGCCCAGCTTTTCACCAAGTAAAGCTAAACGCACATACTCTTTGTCTTTGTAGCCGTTGCATACGATCACAGCTGAGGTCTGTTCACTCATGGCCAACACTGTAAGCAGCTCAGCCTTGCTACCCGCTTCTAGCCCAAGCTGCTTTTTGTCAGTACCGGCTTGGCTAGCTATCAAGCCTTCAACTACTTCACGCTGTTGGTTTACCTTTATTGGATAAACCAACAGATAATCTTCTGGATATTGATAGTCCGCGATCGCCTGATTAAACGCGTCACAAATGCTATGTACGCGTTGACTCAATACTTGTGGAAAGCGCACTAATGCTGGCAAGGTATATCCTTGCGATTTAATTTGCTCGGCAATGCTTACCAAAGTTACTGCATGTTCTGGCTGTGCCAGCTTAGGCATCGCAGTAACCTCTCCCTGATCATTGATACCATAAAAGCCTTGGCTCCAATGACGCACGTTATAGCAATCACGCGCGTGCTCAGAAGAGATGTGTTTGGCCATTCAAGTTCCTTAAAAATCTAAAGTGTTCACTGTTTATTTTTGCGCATTAGAAATAAATCATGCCCCCGTGTCTAACAAAATATTTCACTCTTAAAGAGTAATAAATTCACTCGTTCTCAAATGAATTCTGGCATGAAAAAGGCACCTCGCGGTGCCTTGATTTTCATTAACTTTATTTCATAGGAGCATCTAATTCGCTCGCTGAAAACTGACAGCAAACAAATCGGAATTTGATTAAATTTCTGCGTGGTGCCACAGGCTATCAACTATTTCACTGAACGAGCTCGCCGGCTTGTGTTGATTCATTGCCTTACCCGTCATGCGACTGATATCAATGAGATCAAAATAACCACAGACACGAGCAGGGACTTGACTGACAACCAGTAGATGTTCATGACCCGCCGCTTCCATACTCTTCATAATGTCACCTACTTTAGCTGTACGTAACGTTAACTCATTAACACTGTTAAGTGACGATAAGGGGATCATCACATCAGCAACACTCATTTCTGTGCGGCTTATGCCTTTTTTTGTAGAAATTCTAAGTACATAGCTACTGGATAACCTCGCCTTTGAGATAATCCCGAGCATGTTATTTTGCTTATCAACCACAAAACTAATGCGCATATGAGTTTGTTGCATGATCAGTAAAGCATCATTAACGCTGGTATTACTGTCGATAAGCTGGGGAGGAACCTGATGAAAGCCGTGCATGACCGCGGTTGCGGGACTGTCCAAGGAAATAGTCACACTGCTATCCAACGCGGTATCAAAACGTGTATCTGCGGCAAGCGCTTGGCTGCCAATAGTTTGGTATGTAGACATAACAACACCTATTTTTAAATATAAGCTGACGACAAAAAATGTGTATTTATTTGAGTTTAATAGGCTTATAAAACAGGTGGCGCGCGAATGCTAAAGTGCTGTGATGTGCGAGTACAAAGAAGACTATCTTTACACTTGATGAGGCTTTCGCCTGCAACATAAAACTCATAATCTAGTGAACCAACCAGTGGCTCTTGTGGATCATGGTCGATGGGGTCTGCGTCAATATAGATTGATTGTTGCTGTTCATAGTGGTTTTCAACTTTGGCATAGCTCAGAGGAGCGTTGATCACACTAAGGAACAACACACAAAAACAAGATATGACAAACCACTTACTGAACCGCATTTTATCTCCCGACGACTAGGCGCTAAATTGCAGCGCCTAATTTTCAGTGTATTGGCATGATAAAAAATAAGCAAGAGTTAAAGGGTGAATTCCGTGCTCCCCTCTTTGTGACGGCTAACCAAAAGCTGCTCGACTCTGACACCTTCAATATCAATCGCCTCAAATTTATAACCATCGCAAATAACATGATCAGCGCGCTTGGGTAAACGCTTTAAACGATAAATCAAAAAGCCTGCAACCGTTTCATACTGGTTGGTCTCTGGTACATCTTCCCAACCCAATACACGACATAGGTCAACCATCGGCGTCGCACCATCCACCAGCCAAGATTCACTGTCGCGTTGCACGATTTGCTCTTCGCCATGAAAAGTTACTAAATCACCCATAAAACTACTCATCAAATCTTTGATGGTCACTATGCCAACTATCAGCGCATATTCGTTCACCACCACCGCAAACTGCTCACTTGCTGACTTAAAAGCATTAAGTGCTTCTGATAGCGTAAGCGTTTCAGGTAAATAAAATACTTCCTTTTCAATTATTTGCTCATTCAGATGTACAGGCTCACCACGTAACAGTTGCTTTAAGAGTTGCTTGGTATCGACAAATCCCAATAACTTATCGAGATGACCGTCACACACCAAAAACTGATTATGTGGATTATTTAAGATCTTCTGATTTATGGTATCACTGTCATCTTCTACGTCTAAAAATACGATTGACTCTCGGGTCGTCATAGCCATGGGCAAGGTACGACATTCCAAATCCAATACGTTCCCTATCAGTTGATATTCTTGTGCCTGTAAACTACCACTTTTAGCACCGGCATCCATGATGGCAACGATTTCTTCGGTCGTGACTTCATCTTTACGCTCCGTTGGAAAACCAAAGATTTTAAGTACCAAGTTTGTCACACCATTGAAAAACAACACCAATGGCTTAAACGCAGCGGTGATGGCGTTCATCAAGGTCACCACTCTGACTGCAACCGCCTCAGGCATCAACATTGCGATCCGCTTAGGCAATAGATCCGCGAACAGAATGAACAACGAGGTGATGGTTAAAAACGACACTGCAAAGCTTATCTTATCAAGCATAGGCCCCTGATAAATCAATCCGACATAGTAACTAACTGACTCTGTAAGCGCTTGCTCTCCTAAAATCCCCCCTAAAATAGCAATGGCATTCAGGGCTATTTGTACCATGGCAAAAAATGCCCCCGGATGAGCCTGCAATTTTAAGACTTGTTCAGCACCATGATGTCCTTCATCCATCATAATCTTGAGTTTTATTTTGCGTGCAGCCGCAATCGCTATCTCTGACATAGCAAACAACGCGCTGATCAGGATCAGGCACACAATACCAAGCAGTTCGCTCACTTATTTTCTCCGCTAGAAATGGGTTATCGCTTTAAGAATTAGTCAAAAAGCGAGCAATTGTAGCGTAATCGACATGCTAAGCAACAAATATAAACCCTTTATAATCATTAAGTTAAAATATATATTTTTAAGTGATTGAGTTATGCAATAGTTTGTTACGCATTTTCATTTATTCATCCACCTATGCGGGCTTATACTATGGGCAAATTAACCATGTTTTTTGAGGTATGTTGTGCAGTTGACTCAAGGTATAGAGTACTTCCTCTCAGGCTTTTCTCTTATTACGCAAAAAGGATTGAAGCGTTTTGTTTTTATTCCTTTGTTGATCAATATCTTACTATTCGGGAGCTCATTGTTCTTCCTGTACGATTGGCTAACACAAGGGTTTGATTACCTTAATAATCTTTTACCAAGTTGGTTAAGTTGGCTGGAATGGCTTATGTGGCCCATTGCCATTATGGTCATTTTGTTTAGTTATAGTATGGTCTTCACGGTGATAACCAACTTTATTGCAGCCCCTTTCAATGGCTTATTGAGCGAGAAAGTTGAAATGCACTTAACTGGGCAGAAAATTAATGACGATGGACTGGCTGACTTACTTAAAGATGTACCTCGCATGTTAGGCAGAGAGTGGACCAAGTTATGTTACTACTTACCTCGTGCCATCGGCTTTTTCATTCTGCTTTGGGTCTTACCGTTAGTTGGGCAAATACTTTGGGTGATGTTTACATGCTGGATGTACAACGTGCAATACAACGATTATCCATTTGATAACCATAAAATTCACTTCAAACAAATGAAGGCAGACTTGAAAACGAAACAGGGCTTGTCTTATGGATTTGGCTTTGCGGTGTTTGTCCTGACTTCTATACCAGTGGTAAACCTTATCGTCATGCCCGTCGCTGTGTGTGGTGCGACTCGCCTATGGGTTGAAAACTATCGTCAGCACTATTGCTAATAAGGTACTTAACTAAAGCAATAGAGTCATAAATCTAAATTGGCTCTATTGTCTTACTTGTCATAGAGTTATCATTCTATTGTCATGTTTATAAGGTAGCGTTTATTTTCTATTTATAAACAAGATGATGTACACAAATGAAGTTCAAACTATTACTCTCTCTCACCGCACTAGCTGCATTAAGTGGTTGTGATGAAACGGAAATAAAAGAAGTTACCAAAGAAGTGGTAGTGGAAAAGCCCGTTACCATCATTGAAAAAGTTGAAGTACCCGTCATTGTCGAAGTACCAAAAGGGTCGGCTAACGATGTACAACTGGGTACCAGAGTACAATTTTTAGTAAACCAACTTGAAGACGGGGCACTAAAGTCCAAGCTTCAGGCTTGTCAAAATGGACCTTTTTACAAGACTGATTTTTCAATTGGTCACCGCGGCGCGCCAATGCAGTATCCAGAACATACTAGAGAATCCTATGTTGCAGCGGCCAAGATGGGTGCTGGCGTATTAGAATGTGATGTCACCTTTACTAAAGATAAAGAACTCGTGTGTCGTCATTCTCAATGTGACTTACACACCACGACCAATATTTTGGCTATGCCCGAATTAGCGGCTAAGTGCTCACAACCTTTTACCCCAGCCGATGAAACGAGTGGCACACCCGCCAGCGCCCTGTGCTGTACTTCTGATATCACCCTTGCTGAATTTAGACAGCTCAAAGGCAAGATGGACGGCGCAAATCCGAACGCTAAAACAGTGGAAGAATACCTACAAGGTACGGCAAACTGGCGCACGGACCTTTACGCAAGTCAAGGTACGCTGTTGACGCACAAAGAAAGTATCGAGCTGTTCAAATCACTCAACGTAAAAATGACGCCTGAGCTAAAATCAGCCAGCGTACCCATGCCATATGAAGGTATGACTCAAGCCATGTACGCACAAAAAATGATTGATGAATATAAAGCGCTTGATGTCGCTGCTGATAATGTATTTGCGCAATCATTTAACCTAGATGATGTGAAGTACTGGATAAACAATGAAGCACAATTTGGTGCACAAGCCGTTTATCTCGACGATAGATATGACATTGCAGGTTTTAACCCGAACAACCCCGAAACCTGGCAGCCAACCATGGCGGAGCTTAAAAATGCTGGCGTGCAAATTATCGCACCACCTCTTTGGATGCTCGTAACACTGGACAACAACAGCAACATCGTCCCATCCGAGTACGCCAAAGCAGCTAAAGGCGCTGGTCTTGATATTATCACATGGACCCTAGAGCGCTCAGGCCCGCTGGCAGACGGCGGTGGCTGGTATTATCAATCCATCAGCAATGCCATTAATAGCGATGCTGATGCGCTGGTACTGCTTGATGTACTGGCTAAGCAAGTTGGTGTCATCGGTGTATTTAGCGACTGGCCTGCTACCACCAGCTTTTATGCAAGTTGTATGGGTATGACCCCGAGCATTTAATCACAAGTTACCATTAAGTAGTGTTTAGCCCCTCTTTCGAGGGGCTTTTTTTGTTAATAACAACGCTCGCTTCCTATCACCTGCGAACATTATCAAAGGTCAATCGCTTGAGTGAGCTGTGCATGCAATGCGCGTATGATTGACCTGCAAAATCAGATGACCTACTGTATCACGCGATAAAACACGATTGATGACACATTGTTCATCACTATCGAATAAGGAACTATATGAGTATATTAACGTGTATCGCAAAACTCACTGCAAAGCCTGAACACAAAGAAACCGTCGCATCGGAACTTCGCAAAATTGTGCTACCGACTCGCAATGAACATGGGTGTATTAACTACGATATGCATATCGACAATGAGAATGATGCCGTATTTATGTTCCATGAAAACTGGGGATCTGAGCAGGATTTAGATAACCATTTGCAGTCATCACACATTAAGCAGTGCTTTGAAGTGATTGGCGATATGCTTGAGTCGGTGGAAATATCAAGACTAACCAAAGTGGCCAGTTAACCACTGGCATTTTGCTGTGCTATAGCGGTTACACGGCTCATGCGGTTCGTGTAACCATTGATATCGATTGGCTATGCGCCCTAATACCAGCATTTACCTACGTACCTAAATGTTTATAATATTCCCATAACTGATAATAAGAACAAACACATGCTGGTAGAATTTGATACGTTTCGTTTTGACACTGACAATGGGGTATTAACTCGTCACGGCAAGTCTATCTATCTAAAACCCAAACAACATGCGTTATTAGCACTTTTTATCGATAATGCGGGAACCACACTCAGTAAGGAACGTATCTTAGAGTCCGTATGGCACGACCGTATTGTTTCTGAGCAGGTCGTGTTTCAAACCATTAGTCAACTGCGAGCTATTATCGGCGAACGGGCGATTCAAACCTACTCCCGCAGGGGTTACAAATGGAATCTACCAATACAGCAAATCACCCTAGACTCACCGTCGATTCCCGTTTTGGTAAATCAACTGAAGACACCAAAACGCACAGTGATGGTCGTTGTTTTTCTGCTCATTTTAGCACTCAGTTACTGGCTGTTCAGAAGTTCACAGCTCACCTCAACAACACCCATTGATGTGTTACCTTTTAATGGCATCAGTGAGCTTGAGCTAATCAATCGTAACTTTGAGTTTACCACCGTTGAGCAACTCCCCCCCTTTGCTACAGACTTTCTAACTATGCCCGTGCTTACATGGCAAGATTTCTTTGCCGATAACGGTCATTGGTTGCTTGGAGGTCGCGTTTACACTCTCAACAACGGCGCTGTGTTAGAATTTCGCCTGCAACGGGGTGATCAGTATTGGCATGACTATGTATATAGCCTCGACCCAGCACAACTAGGCTCCCTACTGAATAACAAAATGTCTGAGCTACAAAAACTTGGGCTATTTAAAGTAAACCAAACTTCAGCACAATGGGTAAGCTTACTACGCACGCAAAATGCGCACCCTTTACAAGCCAGTATTGATTTATATTTAGCTAAATACTTTGATGATTTGGGACACACCGATACAGCACTGGCCTATTTAAATAGCGTACTTGCATTACCAACAACGATTGAGACCTTACCTATTTATGTCAAGGCCGCGTTGCAAAAAGCGCTCATTTATAAGCACAATGGTCAGTACGATAGTGCGCTTGAGATGTTAAACAACGTCGAGGCCAATGCTCAACTGACCACGCAAATTTGGCCACTTAAGTTTGAACTCGTCAAAACCCGCGCGTTTATAGCCTATGCCATGCGCGACTCCGAGCAAGTAAGCACACAGCTACGTCTAGGCGCTACGCTTGCCAAGCAAAATATTGATGCCATGGGACGTTTCCAATTACACATATTGGACTCTATTTTATCCGCAAAGCTCGGTTTGAATGAACGTAAATATGTGCAGTTGAACGAAGCTCAAGAACTTATCACAGAACAGCAATTACACCCTGCTAACTTGGCTTTTGTCTATTTACACTACGCCTTATTTGCCAACGACAATAACACGGTGATTAAGTATCTGAAGAAGATTGTTGAGTTACCTCGCACAGAGCATAATTTTTGGGTCTTAGATGACGCCTATGAGCGACTTTTTGATATGTACATCAAAGCCGATATGCTCACACAAGCACATTCCTTGTTAGTCACCAAGAAACTACGTACAGTTAGCCATAACCTGCTTCATGCCAGACTCTTGCTTGCACAAAACCAGACCCAACAAGCTATTTCAATATTGGAACAAAGTTATCAACAGTCGCAGCGCGAGTTCGATAAAAATAGCAGTATCCATGCCGCCCGAGCACTGTATCAATATTTAGATAAACACGATAAAAAACGACAATTTTACTATGATTTCTTGCAGCGTAATGGCGAGCAGAAATGGTTAGAGCACCAGCAAAATAAACAAGGCTAGTGCTCGCGAATAAGGCCGTCAACGTCTCATTGAATTTGAATTGCGCTTTGCCGTTGCTAAACATCGCGCAGACTTTCAAATAGAAAACCGTACGATGCCTTTATTTAAATGCTAACCAGTCCAGCTCAAACCAAACCTGCTTATCCAAACGAATTTCCAACGGTTCATTACTCGCGATAAGCAAGGCCGCTGCGTGGTAAGTTGTGAATTTGTCACCTTTTGGAATATGGTAGCGACCGACTAAATGGGCTCCCTGCCAAAGTTCAAAGCCCGAGTCTTGCTCAGCCATTGCCCTAAATGTCAGCTGAGCATGTTTGGTTTGTTTGGCCTCAAAAGCCACTTTCACCCAAGCGGGTTTGTGCGGTTTTACCCCTGTTGGAAAGTGGTCGGGGTTATCACTAAAGCCCACTATTGTGGCACTCTCTCGCTTGCCTAGCCAATAATATTGGCCATCAAAAAAGTGTTCAGCTTCTATTCGCTCACTTTCTTTGAATATTTTCGCGTTACCATAGGCCACGATATGACTACCAAGCCCTTCTCCATACTCATTGTAAGAAAATACCTGATAGCGAACATATGCCTGTTCAGGCACTGTAATATCGGTATATTCAGGAGACTGTAGCTCGTCAACGAGTAACACAAAGTGCGTCGCCAGATTATTGGCTGGATCACTGATAGCACGGTAAACTGCGTACTTATTCCCCTCACCTTCTACATCTAACCAACTAATCTTTATGCTTTTATTTTTGTCTGACCCAACCTTCACACCAGTTGGTGTAGCTGGGATCATTTTGAGCTTAGCATGATGCGAACGCTGCACGTTTTGTGCGTTGTTAAGTTGCTCTGAGAATTTCATCGTCGCTGCGGTTACGCTGCCCAAATCATCAGCCTCCAGCACTAATCGGATCCCCTCAAGACCACCTTGGAAGTCTCTATCTATCCAATCTAATACATTAACCCCTCTTGGTTGCCAGTGCCAAGCCTCACCCGCGACAACATAACGCTTACAATCCGTGCGCTGTGCGTCACTGTACTCATGGCAGGTGCGCGTAAACTCCCTAACATTACCCATCATGTCGTACAGGCCAAATTGATTAGGCCGATACATGCCCACAACCGTGTGATAAACAGCACCGTCATTACAATTGGCACTGCGCTTATAGCGCACTTGGTGGTGCTTTTTAAAACCAGCTATGTTGGCGATGTCTTCGGTATTTTCATAGTTACAGATTTCCCTCTGTTGAAAGTCATCCGCAAACGCCATACGTCCCGCTTTGCCCGCTAAAGCGGCTTGACGCCATTGCGATTCACTCGGTAGCCTATATGGTTTACCCGTTTTCTGCGCAAGCCAGTTGGCATAATCCAATGCCCCTTGAATGCCCGTACAAACAACGGGCCGATAAGGGTTTTCAATGAACACGGGCAAATCCCAAGATGCGGGGTTTTGTGGATCAGGCCAACGCGTATCTGTAAATGCCATACAGTTTTTTGGTACCTGATAACCCGTATCCGCAATGAACTGGCTAAACTGCGCCACCGTCACTTCATACTTACTCATGTAAAAGCCTCTGTCTTTGGAGGATTCACTGGTCGAAATGCGCTGCAGTATGGGCTCGATGACATCGTCTGTAGTCACCGCTTTAACACTCGATAGCGCTGTGTTTACGGCAATGATTGAAATTAAAAAAAGATGTTTCATAAATGCTCCTGTGTAAATTCCAAAACACAGTATGCAATTAGCGATGGGGGGTCTTATCGAACTTCTATTATTTGAGAAATGTTTTTTTAATTCTATTATTCAGGCTGTTATGCTGATTTCTATTTTCTTAACTTGCAGAAAAAGTAATCTCACTAATATGTGGGTTCGCGACAGTCACTGCCAACTTGACGATTTCATCAAGCACGACCAAATCCATCTGCCCATCATGCTTTAGCTGTATGCACTCTTGGCGGGTCTCATTACGTTTTGTATCGACCGCGATGCCAACCACTATCCTCCCCGTTTTTAAGGTTAATCTAACAGGGTATTGATACATGCAAACAATCTCAATGTAGTCATGTTCATTGCAGCTCAGCATGAACCACCTCCTATGAATAATGACCAAGCGCCAACAAGGTGCGACCCCAACAACTGTTGGGGTACAGTATAAGCGTTAACTGTATAGTTTCTCAGGTACACGGTTGACCTTGATATGGACCGTTACCTCTTCACGGTCATGGTATAAGTGCTTTGCCTGCAACTCATAGTCCACTTCATATTTAGCTAATTCCTCGTGAATTAGCGCTAAGCACTCATAAACACTATCAAAACGCTTTTTCATCGGTAACTTAAGATTAAATATCAATTCTTTAGCAAAAGCATTAACTATCCAATCTAACATTAAATTAGTCACCTTCAATGGCTTTTCAACCATGTCACACACTAACCAATTGATGTTGCGCTTCTCAGGTAAGTATTTAAAGCCATCTTCTGTAAAGTGCTTTACTTGTCCTGATTCCATCAGCGCTTCGTTCATCGGGCCATTGTCGATGGCAGAAACAAACATGCCTCGGCGCACTAACTGATAGGTCCAACCGCCGGGACATGCCCCTAAATCGACGGCACGCATCCCCGGTTGTACGCGCTTTTCTACTTCATCTTTAGGAACAAATACGTTAAACGCTTCATCGAGCTTCAAGGTTGAACGACTCGGTGCATCTGCGGGCATTCTCAGACGTGGGATCCCCATAAAGAATGGTGAGTTATTGTTACTCAATGAATAGCCCACATAGGCGGTATCATTGGCTAAAAACAAGACATGTAACACCGGTTTTGACGGTTTGTGATCCCGTGTCAGTTTGTTTAGCTTCTCTAAACTTTTTGCCAGTGGTGTCGAAAACTTTTTACAAAACTTAGAGAGCTCTTTCCCCTCATTGGTATCGGGTGTTTCTACGCGCAAATCACCACATAATGGAAAATCACCAACAACAGCTTTAACTTCGCTTACTCTGTCTTCAATCGACATATTGCTCAGTAACACGCCTGCAAACCACTGACGAGCAAAAACTAGGCTCTTAAAATCGACCTTTTTGATAAGCTCTTGAGCATCACTGGGTGAAAAGCACTCAAAAGTCACAAAGCCCGTGTTTGGTTTTGCTTTAACATAGCCCCCAACGCCCTGCAAAGCGGCGTGATGGTTAATTTCAGCAGCGGCATCGTTTTCGAATCCACTGCGACAATAAATTACAACACTCGACATGGGTGCTCTCTTTTAAAATGTGTGTTTACTTATTTTAATGATCATAACTAGCCAAGCGGCGATAAAACACAAGCCACCTAACGGCGTGATGGCTCCAAGCCATTTTAACCCCGTTAGTGCAAGTAAGTATAAACTACCGCTAAATAGCATAATACCCGCTATCAGTAACCAACCTGATAAACCAACCTTAATACCCCATTTTAATAACAAGGCGACCGCTATCAACGCTAAACCATGAGTCATTTGATAGTCGCTAGCGGTTTTAAAAATACTCAAAGCATAATCATCTAAATGACGCTTTAGGCCGTGTGCAGCAAACGCGCCGAGCATCACCGACAACATACAAAAGCCGCTGCCTGCTAATAGAAATAATTTAATCATCGCGATGAACCTGCATAAATTTAGCGGCCTGCTTAGCCGCTTCTAGCAGATGTTCAGCTTCACTATAACCGCTTTTTTTGCGCGGCTTGAGTGAGTGGTCACCATCTGCAAAGAATATGAAATCTGGCGCATTATCCATTTTAAGCTGCGCTAACTCAATTTGACTGCCAAAGGTATCACGCTCCCCTTGCAAGACTAAAAAGGGGCAAGGGATCTCTGCAAAGTGCTCTATTCTTAGCTTGTCAGGTTTACCCGGTGGATGAAATGGATAACCCATAGCAATCACACCTTTAACAGGATATTTCCCTTCAGTGACTAACATTGAAGCCATTCTCCCACCCATTGACTTGCCACCAATAAACAGTGGAAGCGCTTGGTCTGCTTGCGCTAGCTGATTGGCAAAGCATGCTAATAATTTTGGGGCTCTGTCTGGCGGTCGACGTTTATCCAGCGCTTTGGCCTGTTGCATATATTCAAAATCAAACAAGCCAACTTGAATACCCAAGTCACACAAATGTTGCGCGATAGTTTGCATAAATGCTGAGTCGCTCCCCGCTCCCGCCCCATGGGCAAAAATAAACTGAGCGATGGGTTGCTTTGGTTTGAACCACTGTATTGTCATTACAATTGCTCTTGTTCAACAAGACTGAGCATCCAGTCTCTAAATGATACGATTTTACCGAGTTCAGACTGAGACTCCCGCAGGACTAAGTAGTAAGCATTTTTACTTTCTAGCACATGATTAAACGGGATAATCAAACGCCCAGAGTCCAAGTCTGGTTTCGCTAGTACACTGTTACCCAGCGCCACCCCTTGGCCATGTACCGCAGCTTGCAAGACCATGGAGGAGTGACTGAAGATTGGGCCCTGATTTACCTGTACATTCCTAACCCCTGCCGTTTTCATCCACGCTTTCCATGCTCTTCTTGAGGTGTCATGAAGCAAGGTATGATGGGCCAAATCACTGGGTTGATCTAAAGGCTTGGGGCCATTGAGTAACAATGGGCTACATAAGGGTACTAAATATTCCGTATGCAATTTATGTGTTTGCACGCCACTCCAATGCCCACGACCATAATAGATGGCTACGTCAACATCGTCAGTTAGGGAGTTTTCATCATGATCTTGCGCTTTGATCCGCACATCAATTTCAGGATGAAGTTCATTAAACAAACTGAGCCTTGGCACCAACCATTGGATAGCAAAGCTCGGCGTTAAACTAACGGTTAATGACCCTTTAGCACCACGTGCTAATAGCTTTTCAGTGGCATCAATCAACTGAGAAAAGATCTCTTTAATGTCCAGAAAGTAGCCTTGACCTTCCTCTGTTAGCAGTAAAGAGCGATTCTTGCGCAGGAATAACTTAAGCCCCAAGTGCTCTTCTAAAATCTTGATTTGGTGACTAACAGCCGCTTGTGTAACGTACAGCTCTTCTGCTGCTTTGGTGAAGCTCAAATGTCTGGCGGCGGCTTCGAACGCTTTAAGCGCATTCAACGGAGGAAGTCTTCTGGACATAGCGAAAATGCCTTACAAGTTAAGCCATCATTGCCCAGCTGATGCTGGGCTATCTGTTTGGGTTATAAGTCACTGGCACTGGTATCAAGCGCTGGGAAGCTCTTAACCAGTTCATCGACCGCTTTCATTTGCTGTAAGTAACCTTCCAGCTTAGCCAATGGCAAAGCACAAGGACCATCGCATTTTGCTTCGTTAGGATTTGGGTGTGCCTCGATAAATAACCCAGCTAAACCAAGCGCCATACCACTGCGAGCCAATTCGGCTGCCTGTGCACGACGTCCATCAGCTGAATCACTGCGTCCGCCAGGGCGCTGTAGTGCATGTGTGGCATCAAAAATTACGGGTGCCATATGCTTCATATCATCCATGCCCAACATATCGACAACTAGATTGTTGTAACCGAAACTACTCCCTCGTTCGCACAGAATAACCTGGTCATTCCCAGCTTCATTTATTTTCTTCAGAATATGACGCATTTCATGAGGGGCTAGAAATTGTGGTTTCTTAACATTGATCACCGCACCTGTTTTTGCCATCGCCACTACTAAGTCAGTTTGACGTGCTAAAAACGCTGGTAACTGTATGATATCTGCCACTTCTGATACTGGCTGTGCTTGGAATGGCTCATGCACATCTGTGATAATTGGCACATTAAAAGTCTGTTTGATCTCAGCAAAAATTTTTAGACCTTCCTCCATACCCGGACCACGATACGAGTTAATTGATGAGCGGTTCGCTTTATCAAAAGAGGCCTTAAAAACATAAGGAATATTCAGCTTTTGTGTGACTTCAACATAGTGCTCAGCGATACGCATCGCTAAGTCACGTGACTCCAGTACGTTCATCCCACCAAACAAGACAAACGGTTTGTCGTTTGCGATTTCTATGTTAGCCAGATTGATCGTTTGTGTATTCATATTTCTTCCAACTTAACTGCCAATGATACGCAGCAACTGACCACAGAGCCACGCCATATACGTACCTAGCGCATAACCAAGTACTGCTAATAATACCCCTACCGGAGCCAGTGCGGGGTGAAATGCCGATGCAACCACCGGCGCCGAAGCTGCACCACCAATATTTGCTTTGCTGCCCACAGCAACGTAGAACACCGGTGCTTTTATAATTTTTGCCACCAAGAATAATAGTCCAATATGGATCGCCATCCAAATTAAGCCTATGATCATGTACTTAGGAGCTTCTACAATTTTTGTTATATCCATATGTAACCCGATAGTCGCAATTAAGATATACAAAAAGCTTGCCCCAACCTTTGAAGCACCGACAGCTTCATACTGACGCGCTTTAGTAAACGAGAGCGCCAAGCCAATAGTGGTCACTAACACAATGATCCAAAACAATTTACTGTGTAGCGAAAACTTTTTCAGGCCAGGGTAATGTTCAACAAAGAAAGGCACCAATATATCTGCGGCGAAGTGGGCAAGGCCCGTAGCCCCAAATGCCAAAGCCAGCATGATCATGAGATCACTAAGTTCAGGTTTTCGGGCGTGCTGAGCTTCAAATTGCTGAACTTTATCAATTAAGCGATCGATTGAGCGAGTGTCAGCACCGGTTCTTGCATCGATTTCTTTGTGCTTTGCAGCAAGCATTAACAACGCAGCCATCCACAAGTTGGCAACCACAATATCAACCGTGACCATTACGGTGAAGATCTCTCCACCCGCGCCGTAAATTTCTTTCATGGCAAGCATATTCGCCCCGCCGCCAATCCAGCTTCCTGCTAAAGCTGCCATGCCTCGCCACAAAGCCTCAGGCCCCGTTACACCGAGTAGTTCAGGCATGATACTCGCCACTATGAGCAAAGCGATAGGCCCACCAATAACCACTCCTACGGTGCCTGTTAGAAACATAATGATGGCCTTTTTACCCAAACCAAGAATAGCTTTGAGATCAATACTAAGTGTTAGCAGTACCAAACATGCGGGTAACAGAAAGTATTTAGCGACGGTGTAAACATCATTATTGTTACCATCAACTATGCCAAAGGTATTAAGTAATGACGGCAAAAAGTAGCACATCAATAATGCGGGTACGTACTTATAAAACTTAGCCCAAAAACCTTGTTTTAAATTTGATGTATAAAATACAAATCCAAGAATGAGCGCAAGCAGGCCCAAAATGACAGCATTATTTGTGATTAAAGCTGATCCTTCTTCCATAGCAGCCCTCGTTATTATTTTTAATGGAGTATGTTGTTGTGATCGGCAAGTTCTGCAATTTGGTGCTGAATAATCTCAATGGTTGGATCATCTGGGCACTCGTCAACAAAGAATTGTAGATCTTCCTTTGCCATTTTTGGGCAATTCAATTGATTGAGTAAATAACCTCTATCGCGACGTTCGTATGGGTCATCCCCTATCAAGTCCATCAGTAATTCCACACAACTTAATGCATGGCTGAACTTATCTGCCGCTATAAAGGCCCACTTTTGTTGCGCAAGATAGAGCTTTACAGCTTCATCTCCCATTACAAGTTCTAATGGTTCTTCATTCTTATCAGCGTCCGGGTCGTTTTCAGGCACAATATACCAGTTTTGCTGCCCATTATTTGGGTCAACTAAATACCCTTCATCATTACTGATAGTCACGTGAACCATGACCTCACCCTGACTTAAGGCTAAATTCGCATCAAACTCAGCACGTTGCAATAGATAACTCAGTATCATTGCAAGCGCCGTGGGAGAGCCACTACGCATATTGAGTACATAACACACGCTGTTGAGCGTATATTCAGGAATATTCTGATCGCTGCCACTAAACAACCAAACTGTGTAAAAGGCATCTAATAATTTATCTAAACGTTCATGTTGGTGCGAGTATTGGGCACAGATTTGATCCGTCAGCAATTCTAACTCTGCTAGCTGACAAAAGCTGGTTTCTAGTTTGGCTTGCGCATCCCAATGCCTCTCCGCCTTGATACAGCGAAATAGCGGATCTTGAGGTATGTAATCTGTACTACCGTCTTGTTCTTCGAACCAGATATCAGTCATATATACCGAGTTAACTCACAATTTCTAATAAACGAAAGTCTAGTCTACCACTTTTTGCTACAGACCCAAATAGCGATGCTATGAGCTGCATACTTTTAATTATCACCGTCAACCAATAGCGGCGTAGAGTGCTAATTTATAGAAACCAAAAAAGCGCATGAAAGCGCTTTTTTAACATAGGCTTGTGGCGTTTAGATTACAAAATAAACGCAGATTTTGTCGCTGCTAAATAGCCAATCCCCAATAACGAGACCGTGACCCCAATAAAAGTCGCTATCTGTGTTTGTTTACTTGTTGATTTTGCACCTATCACTCCAAGTGCAATGTAAGCAATTACCAGTACTATCTTTTCTAGTAGCCAAGGTTGTCCCAGAGGGTTAATACTTCCCACCACTAACAAAGCGATTGCCGAAACCAGTAGCAATGTATCTATGCTGTGGCTGGCTATAAAAACGCCTTTATTAGCAGCTAACTTGCCACTGGCAAAACGAGAAAAAGCGCGGGTGTAAAATAACAAAATGCTGAGCACAACAAATAGCATATGTGTGTGTTTTAGTGCTAAATAATCCATATTTACTCTTAGTTAGTGTTGTTTGTCAGGAAAGCGAGCCAAGATGGCTTCTACATCATCAATGTGTTCATTCAAAATATCAACCAAACTGGGGTCAAAGTGTTTGCCTTTTTGATTGTTAACCTCAGCCAATGCTTGCTCTTTGCTCCAAGGCTCTTTGTAGCAACGTTTATGGCGCAGTGCATCATACACATCTGCTAATGCAACGATACGACCAAAAACATGAATGTCTTCACCTTTTTTACCTTCTGGATAGCCAGTACCATCCCACTTTTCATGATGCTCTTTGGCGATAACCGCTCCTGCATTAACGATTTCTCGTCTTGAGTCTTGGAGAATTCGATAGCCCTTGGTGGTATGTGATTTCATCACGCGCCATTCTTCATCATTGAGCTTGCCTGGCTTATTAAGAATGGCATCAGGGATACCCACCTTACCAACATCATGTAGTGGCGATGCCATTCGTAGCAGCTCAACATCATGATGACTTAAACCACTATGGCTGCCGAATAGCTCACACATGTAGGCGACGCGCTTAACGTGATTGCCTGTTTCTGTAGAACGCTGTTCTAAGGCCTCACTCAAGCGATACACCAGTTCTTGCTGTGTGCTTTCAATTTCAGCTTGTAATTGCACGTTTTCGTATGCCAGTTGTACGTTTTGCGAGAATATTTTTATTAGGTGCTTTTGCGTGTCGGTTAAGAATTCTGGAATACCCGACACAAAGAGCATGGAGCTGTGGTTGTACTCACTCGAACAGTAGGCAAACAAGTAATTGTTTTTATATACAATTCCTTTTTCGCTAAGCGCTTGGTTACACGCATCAAGCTGTTCAGGTGTTAATACCTCTGTGATGGGCTTCCCTTCACAGCGTTCAAACTCGCCGCGACCCGTAAACACCACGAGTTGATCACTCTTTCTATTGCTTAAATTGCTTGCTACTAATGACGTGGCATACATGGCTTCATCAACAGTGCCAAGTAAAGATGTCAGTTGCTGCATAACCCCTTGGATAAAGTGTTCAATAGAATGAGTAGCGAATATATCCCGTGATGCACAAATGATTTTTTCCAAACCTTGGCGGGATTGATCAATAGCAAGAATATCTCTATACGAGCGAAGACTCGACATCACCACGGTGAAAAGCTTTTGAGCGGTCAATTCAGTTTTTGATTTGTAATCATTAATATCATAGTTGACGATGACTTGACGCTCAGGGGCTTGGCCCGGTTGTCCCGTTCTGAGGATGATACGAATGTGATTATTCTTCGCTTCTTCTCGAATGAACTTGGCAACTTGTAATCCTGCATCGTCTGTTTCCATCACCACATCAAGTAACACAATTGCCGCATCTGGATGTTCACTGATAACCTTACGCGCTTCTTCCCCAGAATAGGCGCTTAAAAATTCTAAGCGCTTCTTTTGAAATTCAAAATCACTCAAAGCCAACTTGGTCACAGCATGGACTTCTGGTTCATCGTCTACGATGATCACTTTCCATTTGCCACTATGCTCTGGCTCAATGACTTCACTCGGTTCATCAGAAAACAAAAAATCATCCATACAGGGATCCTTTCAGTGCACATCAATAAGGTTTATGGGGACTCACCCAAGCCATTGGGCTAGAGTGACACGATCACAGCCTGCCATATCTTTAATTGTAAGTATATTGCTATAAGCCATTTGTGCAAAATACTGCTGCAATTTAACAGCTTGCCTATAGCCGTGTTCAATCAGTAAATAGCCGCCGTGATTAAGATGGTGCGTGCCTTTAGCAATAATAATCTTAATATCGGCCATCCCTTCGTCATCAGCAACCAAGGCGCTCAAGGGTTCAAATCTGACATCTCCTTGCGTCAGGTGATGATCATCATGTTCAATATACGGAGGGTTACTCACTATCAGATCAAACTTTTGATCTTTTACGGTCTGATACCAATCGCTCTGTGCAATGTCGACGTTAGTAAAGCCTAATTTGTTCAGGTTACGCTTGGCAAGAGCTACAGCATCGTGAGAATAATCAAGTGCGGTAATTTGCCACTTGGGCTGTTCAGAAGCCAGCGCCAGCGCGATTGCACCTGTACCGGTTCCCAAGTCAAGTACCTTGGCGGTTTCTGGTAAACTTAAGCTTAATGCATATTCAACAAGGGTTTCTGTATCAGGTCTTGGGATCAATGTGCTGGCGTTCACCTCCAACGGCAAACTCCAAAACTCTCGTATACCAACAATATGCGCCACAGGCTCCCCTTGTCTGCGTCTATCAATCAAGGCGATAAATTGTGTTTGCTGTTGCTCTGAAAGTTGTGCATCTGGCCAAGCAAAAAGAAAACTACGAGGTTTATCCAACACATGGAGCAGTAAGACTTCGCTATCTAGCTTGGCGCTATCTGAAGAGGCTTCTAAAAATTTAGTAGCCCATGCAATCGCTTGGGCAACATTGTGTGTCGTCACGCTTATTCTTCACCCATCGCGGCGAGTAAGTCTGCCTGATGTTCTAATAGTAGCGGATCGATGATGGCGCTCAGATCACCTGCCACAATTTCATTTAAACGATATAACGTCAGGTTGATACGGTGATCGGTAATGCGCCCTTGCGGGTAGTTGTACGTGCGAATACGTTCCGAACGGTCACCGCTACCAACAAGGTTGCGCGCTCTGACGCTTCAGCGGCTTGGCGCTTCTCATCTTCAGCTTGCTGTAAACGAGCCCCTAACACTGACAACGCTTTTGCTCGGTTCTTATGTTGTGAACGCTCATCCTGACATTCAACAACCACACCCGTTGGCAAGTGAGTAATACGAATTGCAGAATCAGTTTTGTTAACGTGCTGACCACCGGCCCCCGAGGCGCGGAATGTATCAATTTTTAGATCCGCAGGGTTAAGCTGAATGGCTTCAGCTTCAGGCACTTCAGCCATTACAGCAACAGTACATGCAGAAGTGTGTACACGACCTTGAGATTCTGTTTCTGGTACACGCTGTACTCGGTGCGCGCCGGATTCAAACTTAAGCTTGCCATAAACACCATCACCGCTGATGTTAGCAATAATTTCTTTATAGCCACCATGCTCGCCTTCATTGGCACTGATCACTTCAACCTTCCATTTCTGTGTTTCTGCATAACGGCTGTACATGCGGAACAAGTCGCCGGCGAAAATAGCGGCTTCATCACCACCAGTACCCGCTCGCACTTCAAGAAATACGTTATTGTCATCTTTTGGATCTTTTGGCAGCATCAGTACTTGTAAGTCATCTTCAAGCTGAGCAATCGTGGCCTTGGCCTCCTTGTACTCTTCCTGCGCCATTTCCCTTATTTCAGGATCTGAATCTTTGAGCATCTCTTCTGATGTCGTAACATCTTCCTGGGCTTGTTGATAAGCAGCAAACGCCTTCACGACATCTTCAAGTTCTGAATACTCTTTTGATAACGCGCGAAAACGGTTTTGATCACCGATCACTCCTGGGTCGCTTAGCATTGCTTGAACTTCTTCATAGCGCTCAGCTAAGGTCTCTAACTTACGGTATACGGACTCTTTCATTAACGTCTTATTCCTGCTCAATTCCTAATGTTTGTTTAAGTTGTGCCAGTTGCTCAACGTCTCCCAATTTTGCAGCTTCTTGAATCGCTCTGGTTGGGGCGTGTGTTAATCGATTGGTGAGCTTATTGGCCAACTCTAGCAATACCTTATCTGAAGGCTTGCCTGACTCTAGTTGGTTAAGTGCTTTTTCAACCAACTCTGTTTTAATTTGCTGGGCGCTGTCACGGTATTGGCGAATGACATCCACAGATTTCAAAGAGCGCTGCCACTGAGCAAACTCTCTGGTTTTCTCTTCGATAATAGCCTGTGCTTGGCGCGCCGCTTGTTCACGACTAGCCATATTTTCGCTGACAATGGCTTGTAAGTCATCTACTGAATACAAATAGGCAGCATCTAAATCACCCACCTGACTTTCAATATCACGTGGTACGGCGATATCGATGAACAGCATTGGCTTATGTCGCCTTTGTTTGAGTGCTTGCTCTACAACTCCCTTACCAATTATCGGCAAAGTACTTGCTGTGGAAGAAATGACAATATCAGCTTTATGTAATTCATCCGGCAATTGCGCTAACGAAATTACTTGTCCATCCACTTCTTCAGCCAGTCCTTGAGCACGCTCAATGGTTCTATTTGCAACCGTAATAGATTTAGGATGATGCTGGAACAAATGTTTAGCGACCAGCTCAATGGTTTCTCCCGCACCGATCAATAGCACCCGAGTTTTATCTAACTGACCATATATATGTTTCGCTAAGTTAACTGCTGCATAAGCCACAGACACCGCGCTGGCACCGATATCTGTCTCGGTACGAACTTGTTTCGCAACCGAAAAAGTTTTTTGAAACAAACGCTCAAAAGTAGGTTTAATACCATTGTGATGCTTAGCACTATTATAGGCTTGTTTAATTTGGCCCAATATCTGTGGTTCACCAAGCACCAGTGAGTCGAGTCCACACGCTACACGCATCAAGTGATTAACCGCATCTTGATTGTGATGAACATAGACGTTATCACTCAGCTGCGCTTCATCTATATTGTGAAAACATGCGAGCCACTGAAGAAGCGCTTGGGAATTCTCACTCTCAAGGCTACAATAGATTTCGGTACGATTGCAGGTTGAAACTATCACTGACTCTTTAAATTGAGCATGATGCGCCAACTCAGTGAGTGCCTGAGATAATTGTTCAGGGGAAAAGGCAACTTTTTCGCGTAGTTCTACCGATGCCGTTTTGTGATTTATACCGAGTGCGATGATGGTCATAGATGCCAGAATTGCCCGAGCCCTGTTTTAAAGCCAGCAATTTTACCAAAAATCAATCGAATATGGAAAGTAAGGAACATCATTTGACACGATTTCATTTGATTTTGCTCATGTTTTTTTTATTTCTTAATGGATGTGCGCAAAAAATCTCTCCCACACAGCAGCAAAACCAAGGCTGGAAGGCGTTATTACAGGAACAAACCAACTGGCAAGCAAGTGGCAAGTTAGCCTTCCTTAGTGACACTCAGCGTCAGTCTGCCAACTTTAATTGGCATTTCAAAGACAACAAGCAGCAACTCATTTTAACCAGTTTTATCGGTACGCGAATTTTATCTTTGACCGAGTTAGGTCAGTACAGTCAACTTGAATATGATGGCAACACATATCTTGACCATGACAGCCAGCAGCTTGTAAAACGCTTAAGTGGCATGGATTTGCCCGTTGCCCAAGCCCCCCTATGGCTTACTGGCACAGTTGAAAATGACAGTAACCAATACGATGCCTATGGACGTTTAACGTTTAGCAGTTGGCGCGACGAACAAGGACAACTTTGGCAAGCAAAGTATGTTCAATATGCCCTATTCAATGAAATGTGGCTTCCAACACGAATTAACCTGACTCATAATACCCTCAAAATCAAAATTCAGCTTAACTCATGGCAGTTTTAATATGACTTCGCTTTCATTAATGGCGCCAGCCAAACTTAACTTATTCTTACATATCAACGCACAGCGCGCAGATGGCTATCATGAGTTGGAAACACTGTTCACGTTTTTAGAGTTTGGGGATGAACTCAACTTTACCTGCACAGAGCAAGATAATATCGAAATTACCGGTGATACCCACGGTATAGCGCTTGAAGACAATCTGATATACAAAGCGGCATCAGCACTGCGACCCTTTCGTAGCGTTGAAACCGGTATTTCTATCGCGCTCAGCAAAAAACTCCCTATGGGAGGAGGTGTCGGCGGCGGTTCTTCGGACGCTGCCACAACATTATTGGCAATAAATCAATTATGGAAATGTCATTTAAGTCATCAAAAATTGGCTGAGATTGGCCTCAAATTAGGTGCGGATGTTCCCGTTTTTGTCAACGGAAAAACTGCGTTGGCGCAAGGGGTCGGAGAAAAATTAACCGCCGTAAACCTGCCCCAGCGCTGGTTTTGCGTGGTGTTTCCCAATGTTCACGTTAGCACCGGAACGGTATTTACTCATCCTGATTTACCGAGGGACACGGCCAAGCTATCCGGTGATTGGCAACTGGCAAATACCAACAATGATTGTGAGGCTTTGGTTAAAAAGCTGTACCCTGAGGTTGAAAAGACCCTAGGGTGGTTGCTAAAATATGGGCCGGCTCGTATGACGGGAACCGGAGCGTGTTGTTTTGTGGAACTTGATTGCGCAACATCAGCACAGCGTGTGCTCGATTCATTACCGTCATGCTGGCAAGGGTTTGTAGCCCCTAGTACCAATATCTCGCCTGCACATACGCAGCTTGATAGTTGGCTTAAAATGCAGAAGTAAATTGTTTAAGTTAGCCTGTTTTGACTCTGTCATTGCATGTTAGTCCAAAAATTCAGTGCCTGAGGAACCCTACCGTGCCTGACATGAAGCTCTTCGCTGGTAACGCAACACCTGAGTTAGCTCAAAAAGTTGCAAAACGTTTATTCATTGAATTAGGTGATGCTGTAGTTGGTCGTTTTAGCGACGGCGAGATCAGTGTTCAAATCAATGAAAACGTACGCGGATCGGATGTTTTCATTATCCAGTCAACTTGTGCCCCAACTAACGATAACCTTATGGAACTTATCGTAATGGTCGACGCGCTACGTCGTGCCTCAGCGGGTCGTATTACTGCTGTGATCCCTTACTTTGGTTACGCTCGCCAAGACCGTCGTGTACGTTCTGCCCGTGTGCCAATCACTGCTAAGGTTGTTGCTGATTTCCTATCTAGCGTTGGTGTTGACCGTGTTTTAACGGTTGATCTTCACGCTGAACAAATCCAAGGATTCTTTGACGTTCCAGTTGATAACGTATTTGGTAGCCCAGTACTGTTAGATGACATGAAAGAACGTGAGTTTGAAGATGTGGTTGTAGTATCACCAGATATCGGTGGTGTTGTACGTGCACGTGCTATCGCTAAATTACTTAATGATACCGACCTAGCTATCATTGATAAGCGTCGTCCACAAGCAAACGTATCGCAAGTTATGCACATCATTGGTGACGTTGCTGGTCGTGACTGTATCATCGTCGATGATATGATTGATACAGGCGGTACATTATGTAAAGCAGCTGAAGCGCTTAAAGAGCACGGTGCAAAACGCGTATTTGCTTACGCTACACACCCTGTTTTATCAGGTGCTGCTGCTGAAAACCTTCGCAACTCTGTAATTGATGAAGTGATTGTTACAGACTCAATTCCATTATCAGACGAGTTACGCACCTTAGATAACATTAAAGTGCTTACTTTGGCTGATATGCTTGCTGAAACGATTCGCCGTATTAGCAACGAAGAGTCTATTTCAGCTATGTTTCAGCACTAATATGCTGAATAAACATAGCTGCTAGCGCTATAAAAGCACCTTAGGGTGCTTTTTTTGTATCTCTATGTTTTATTTATTCACCAGCAATGGTATAGTAGCGCGCCTTTTTAGGTAGGGTGTTTGGTCGCGAGCACCTTAAACTTTAAACTAAAATTTTTGGAGACATTATGTCTAACGAATTATATACATTGAATGCCGAAGTACGTGCTGACTTAGGTACAGGTGCGAGCCGCCGCCTACGTCGTGCAGACAAGGTGCCAGCAATCCTATACGGTGCTGATAAAGAAGCGCTAGCGCTAACTCTTGATCACAACAAAGTAATCAAAGCTCAAGAAGATGAAGGTTTCTACAGCCACATTCTTACGCTTAACATTGCTGGCGAGTCTGTAGAAGCAATTCTTAAAGACATTCAACGTCACCCGTACAAGCCAAAGATCACTCACCTTGATTTCCAACGTGTTGATGCGAACCACAAGATCCACACTAAAGTGCCTGTACACTTCTTAAACGAAGAAAAAGCAACTAAGGGCGGCAACACTATTGCTCACCACGTTACTGAAATCGACGTAACTTGTTTACCAGCTGCACTTCCTGAGTTCATCGAAGTAGACGTAGCAGCTCTAGAAGTTGGTGCAACTTTACACCTAACTGACATCAAACTTCCAGCTGGTGTTGCTTCAGTTGAACTTGCTAAAGGCGAAGGTCATGACCAAGCGGTTGTTACATTAAACGCGCCTAAAGGTTCTGCATCTGAAGAAGCAACTGAAGAAGCTGCAGAATAATTATTAAGGTGTCAGCACCTTGAATAATATTCAAATGCTTGTGGGCCTGGCTAATCCAGGCCCCGAATATCAAAACACACGTCACAATGCTGGTGAATGGTTCATTCTCGAACTTGCCAAGCGCTACAACTGCCAATTAAAGCCTGACGCCAAACATTTTGGCCTGACGGGTAAAATCATTATAAATAATAAAGAATTCAAACTTCTGATCCCTACCACCTACATGAACTTAAGTGGTAAATCCGTGAGCAGTTTAGCGAATTTTTATAAAATTCCAGTTGAAGATATTCTTGTTGCCCATGATGAAATGGATTTAGACCCAGGTGTCGCCAAACTTAAAAAAGGCGGTGGTCATGGTGGTCATAATGGTCTTAAAGACATCATAGCCAAAATGGCCAACAATAAAGAATTTATGCGCTTACGAATTGGTATAGGTCATCCTGGACACAAAGACAAAGTGACAGGCTGGGTGCTGGGTAAAGCACCTAAAGAAGATCAGGAAAAAATTGACGCTGCAGTGGATGAAGCTGTTCGCTGTATGGAAATTTTAGCAAAAGACGGTGTGTTAAAAGCACAAAACAGACTACATTCATTTAAGCCGTGATCTAAATTTATATTGCGTTTATCTGAGACAAATTAGGGTTCAAAACTATGGGTTTTAAATGTGGCATTGTTGGTTTACCTAACGTTGGTAAATCTACCCTTTTCAATGCATTAACTAAAGCGGGTATCGAAGCCGCTAACTTTCCATTTTGTACTATCGAGCCAAACACAGGTGTGGTGCCGGTTCCTGATAATCGCCTAAATCAATTAGCCGAGATCGTGAACCCTCAGCGTGTCATACCAACAAGCATGGAATTCGTTGATATCGCGGGTCTGGTTAAAGGCGCATCAAAAGGTGAAGGTCTGGGTAACCAGTTTCTAGCGAACATTCGTGAAACTGACGCAATCGGTCATGTAGTACGCTGTTTTGAAAACGAAAATATCGTTCACGTTGCAGGTACTATCGATCCAGCTGATGATATTGACGTTATCAACACTGAATTAGTACTGGCAGACATGGATGCCGCTGATCGTGCTATCCAACGTAACGCTAAAAAAGCCAAAGGTGGCGATAAAGAAGCAAAATTCCAGAACGTTGTGTTAGAAAAAGTAAAAGCGCATTTAGATGAAGGCTTAACACTGCGTTCACTACAATTGGATAAAGAAGAGAAAGAAGCTATCAAGCCGCTGAACTTCTTAACAATTAAACCAACAATGTACATCGCAAACGTGAACGAAGACGGTTTTGAAAATAACCCTCACTTAGACAAAGTACGTGCAATCGCAGCCGCTGAAGATGCTGTTGTTATTCCTGTATGTGCTGCCATTGAAGCAGAACTGTCTGAGCTTGAAGATGAAGACAAGTTGGAGTTTATGGAAGATCTTGGCTTAGAAGAGCCAGGCCTAAACCTAGTGATCCGTGGCGGATACGAATTACTTAAACTGCAAACCTACTTCACCGCAGGTGTAAAAGAAGTTCGCGCTTGGACAATCCCTGTTGGCGCGACCGCACCACAGGCTGCAGGAAAAATCCATACCGATTTTGAGCGTGGTTTTATCCGTGCACAAACCATTGCTTTTGATGATTATATTCAATATCGTGGCGAAAGCGGTGCTAAAGATGCGGGTAAATTCCGCCAAGAAGGTAAAGATTACATCGTCAAAGATGGTGATGTAATGAACTTCTTATTTAATGTTTAAGACTCCATTAAACACCAAAAGGGCCTGTTAGGCCCTTTTTTGTTTGTTGCCTCATACATGCATGGTCAAGGCAACAACATAGTCTTTTATTAATCGATTAAAATAGCAGCGGACAGTGACATTTCAATGACCAATTCGGCTATTTAATCTGCAAACAAACGCTTTGAGTCAGTTTTTTGCAAAAAAGGTGTTGACGTGTTTGGGGCATATCAGCATAATACGCCCCGCATCAGCGATGATGGGAAATAAAAAAAGATGGCTATGTAGCTCAGCTGGTTAGAGCACATCACTCATAATGATGGGGTCCCCTGTTCAAATCAGGGCATAGCCACCATGCTTTTATTTACTACCAAACTCATCGGTTTAGCTGGTCATATTGCGGGGGTGGCGGAATTGGTAGACGCGCTGGATTTAGGTTCCAGTATCTTCGGGTGTGAGAGTTCAAGTCTCTCCCTCCGCACCAACTTTTTTAAGTTGGTTTGAGTAATCGTTGGAGTATCGCCAAGCGGTAAGGCAGCGGGTTTTGATCCCGCCATTCCCAGGTTCAAATCCTGGTACTCCAGCCAATGGCTATGTAGCTCAGCTGGTTAGAGCACATCACTCATAATGATGGGGTCCCCTGTTCAAATCAGGGCATAGCCACCATTTACTCCCACAAAGTGCAATGTGGTAAAAGGCACAACCTCCTTGTGCGGGGGTGGCGGAATTGGTAGACGCGCTGGATTTAGGTTCCAGTATCTTCGGGTGTGAGAGTTCAAGTCTCTCCCTCCGCACCATCTATTAAAGATGTAAAACATTAAATATAGAATTATCGATTGTTGGAGTATCGCCAAGCGGTAAGGCAGCGGGTTTTGATCCCGCCATTCCCAGGTTCAAATCCTGGTACTCCAGCCACTTTATCTACCAATTAAAGTGTATATCGAAGCCTTAGGACACCTTTGGCAAGCTAGTAGCTTAACTACTTAAATTATGCCTTTGGGCATATCCTTTGATGCGGGGGTGGCGGAATTGGTAGACGCGCTGGATTTAGGTTCCAGTATCTTCGGGTGTGAGAGTTCAAGTCTCTCCCTCCGCACCAACTTCTCGATAAGAAGTAAAATAATCAAACCTTTTGTTGGAGTATCGCCAAGCGGTAAGGCAAAAGAGAGAGGTTTTGATCCCTCACTCATTTCCCCCCAGATTCAAATCCTGGGACCAGCATATGATTTGAATTAAGTAAACGTTGTTGGAGTATCGCCAAGCGGTAAGGCAGCGGGTTTTGATCCCGCCATTCCCAGGTTCAAATCCTGGTACTCCAGCCATGCGGGGGTGGCGGAATTGGTAGACGCGCTGGATTTAGGTTCCAGTATCTTCGGGTGTGAGAGTTCAAGTCTCTCCCTCCGCACCATCTTTTAAAGATGAAAATTAAAGATTTGAATAATCGACTGTTGGAGTATCGCCAAGCGGTAAGGCAGCGGGTTTTGATCCCGCCATTCCCAGGTTCAAATCCTGGTACTCCAGCCACTTTAATCTACCAATTAGAGCGGAAAGTCGAATCCTTTGGTAATGCAGAGGAAAGCTAGTAGCTAAACTACTGAAAAATTATATTCTTTACGAATATATCCTGTGATGCGGGGGTGGCGGAATTGGTAGACGCGCTGGATTTAGGTTCCAGTATCTTCGGGTGTGAGAGTTCAAGTCTCTCCCTCCGCACCATACAGGCTCTATAACTCTTCTATAATTCTCTCAAACTATTTACGCAACAAACCCCATATAATTTAATGCTCTTCGTTTATAAAATAGTGAGTACAAAAAAACGGACCGAAGCCCGCTTTTAAAACCCGTTCTCGATTACCAACCCATGGCATGTTCCAGCACTTTACGCTTTAGAGGCCCTGCTTGATTCGCTACTTTTAAAACACCGTTACGTATGAGCTTCAAAGGCGTTATATCATTAGAAAATCCAAAGTAACACGCATCCATCATGCTCATCATAGCGAGATTATCTGTACGGCGTTTACGCTCATAATGCTTAAGTGCTTTAGAGTCTCCTAGATCATCTAGCCCCTCTAAGCATTCAGCCAACGCAGCCACATCTTTGAATCCTAGATTGACTCCCTGACCGGCTAACGGGTTTATAGTATGAGCGGCATCGCCTAACAGCACTAAACGGCCTTGACTATATTGATTAGCGTGCTGACGTGCCAGCGGGAACACAGCTTTTTGCTCCACGGTGAAATCTCCAGGCAATTCAAAAAAGTGTTCTAATATTTGCGCTTTTAACTGCTCATCAGACAAGCCAGACATATCAGCAAGCGTCTGTGCATCCTGATACCAAATCAAATTTGCATACGGAGCACGCATGGGTAAAAAAGCAATTGGTCCAGAAGGCTTAAATTGTTGCCAAGTTTTGTACTGTTGTGGTGCATCTAACTTTATCAGCACTCCCATACAACTTTGCTGATATTGCCACCCTGTCACGCCAATATTGGCAAGTGTCCTAAGTGGCGAGCGACCACCATCCGCAGCTATAAGCAAATCGGCCTGATAGCTTTTGTCCGCATAATGTAAGGAAATGGAATCTAAGTTTTGCTCAATTAAGGTCGGCAATGTGTTAACCGCTTCTACCTCAATGCCGTGCTCAGCAAATTGAGCCCATAAGCTAGCTTGGATCAGTTTATTCTCTATTAGATGACCCAAATGCGTTTGCGATACGTCTGCGGCGTCAAATAACAGGCTGTTATTTGGTTGTTCATAGGCTTCGAGTTGATAGTAAGGTGCAACCCGAGCCGCTTTAAGTAATGGCATTGCCCCTAACTGGTCAAGCAAAGCCTCTGAAAAACGATTGATTGCGGAAACACGAATGTCAACTTGCGGATCGCCCAGCACAGCTTGAGCATCAAGTGGATGCTGTTCAAGTACCGTTACTTGCGCGCCTTGTTGGGCCAGCTTTAGCGCAGCTGCAGCACCGACCATACCACCACCGACAATCACTATCTTGTTTTTCATAACTTTGCCTTACGTAATTTGAACCACCAGAATTGTATCTTAAGTCATCCCCTTTTGCCCATTTGTAATCACACCAATACGCTCAACCTTGATCCAGTTTTTTAAAGTTAAAAACTATACTTGGCTAGTGACCCTAGGTCATATAAAATACGCGTCCTTTAAGCTTTGCTATTGCATAGCGAACACGAATTGCGCGACGTTGTGCATAAGATCCGAATTGAAAACGAGGCAATATTTCAATGAGTAAAAAGTTGCATATTAAAACCTGGGGTTGTCAGATGAATGAATACGACTCTCAGAAAATGGCTGATCTACTGGATGCCACTAATGGCTACCAACTAACAGAAGAAGCCGAGCAAGCTGACGTTATCTTACTCAATACCTGTTCAATTCGAGAAAAGGCACAAGAGAAAGTATTCCATCAACTCGGTCGTTGGAAGTTACTAAAAGATGACAACCCCGATCTAGTGATTGGTGTAGGTGGTTGCGTAGCATCACAAGAAGGTGACACGATTCGCCAGCGCGCTCCTTTTGTTGATATCGTGTTTGGCCCGCAAACACTGCATCGCTTACCTGAAATGATCAAGCAAGTACAAAGCAAACAAGGCGCGGTGGTTGATATTTCGTTCCCAGAAATTGAAAAGTTTGACCGTTTACCAGAACCTAAAGCTGAAGGTCCGAGTGCGTTTGTTTCTATCATGGAAGGTTGTTCGAAGTATTGTACTTTCTGCGTGGTTCCTTACACACGTGGTGAAGAAGTAAGCCGTCCACTTGATGATGTTTTACTTGAAGTTGCTCAATTGGCAGAACAAGGCGTACGAGAGGTAAACCTACTTGGCCAGAATGTGAATGCCTACCGTGGTGAAACACATGATGGTGAAATCTGCTATTTCTCAGATTTATTGCGCTATGTTGCTGCAATTGATGGTATTGACCGTATTCGTTACACCACATCTCACCCTGTTGAGTTTACACCGGATATTATTGAAGCATACGCCGATGTACCAGAGTTGGTTGATCATTTACACCTACCGGTACAAAGTGGCTCTGACCGCATTTTGAATCTAATGAAACGTGGCCATACAGCACTTGAATACAAGTCTACCATTCGTAAGCTACGTAAGGTTCGTCCAAACTTAAGTATGTCGTCAGACTTTATCATTGGCTTCCCAGGTGAAACCACCGCTGATTTCGAAGCTACAATGAATCTTATCAATGATATTGGTTTTGATATGAGCTTTAGCTTTATCTACTCAGCTCGTCCAGGTACACCTGCTGCAGATTTACCGGATGATGTCACCGAGCAAGAAAAGAAAGAGCGTTTGTACATCCTACAAAATCGCATCAACCAAATGGCACAAGACATCAGCCGCAAGATGTTTGATACCGAGCAGCGTATTCTAGTTGAAGGCCCATCGAAGAAAAATCCAATGGAGCTACGTGGTCGTACTGAAAATAACCGAGTGGTTAACTTTGAAGGCCCACACTCTGTGATCGGTCAGTTTGTAGATGTACGTATAACGGAAGCGTTACCAAACTCTTTACGTGGGGAGTTAATTCGTACAGAATCAGAAATGAACTTACGTAAGGACGTGGCACCGGCAGATATATTAAATCGTGCCCCGCTAGAGCCAGAAGCTGATGAGTTGGGTGTAACAACGTTTACGCCATAGTCAGATTGATTACGCCAGCCTTTGCTGGCGTACTTGTTATAGGAAGCCATTTTGAGTAGTCAGTTAAAAAATATAGAGTTTTACCTAGAACCCGCCGACAACAATCGTCTTTCATCATTGTGTGGTCCGTTTGATGAGAACATAAAACAAATAGAGCGCCGCTTAGGGGTAGAAGTCGCCCATCGCGACAATTGGTTTAAAGTCACAGGTAAGCCCGTGCAAACCAAAGCCGCAATGGATATTTTGAAGTCACTGTACGTTGACACTCAACCTGTACGTGGTCAAGTCAACGAGATTGAACCTGACAATGTTCATTTGGCAATTAGTGAAGCGAATGTGTTAGAACAGGATGCCCCCGCTGTTTGGGACCAAGAAGTCTACATAAAAACACGTCGTGGGGTGGTTAAACCACGTAATCCTAATCAAAGCCAGTATGTTGCTAATATTCTCACTCATGATATTTGCTTTGGTATTGGCCCTGCTGGTACGGGTAAGACCTATCTGGCCGTAGCCGCTGCGGTTGACGCACTAGAGCGTCAGGAGATACGCCGTATCTTGCTGACTCGTCCGGCGGTTGAAGCGGGCGAAAAGTTAGGCTTTTTACCGGGCGATTTAACACAAAAAATCGACCCATATTTGCGTCCTCTTTATGATGCCTTGTTTGAAATGCTTGGCTTTGAAAAAGTAGAGCGTTTGATTGAAAAAAATGTTATCGAAGTCGCCCCGCTTGCTTACATGCGCGGACGAACACTCAACGATGCCTTTATTATTCTTGATGAAAGCCAAAACACCACCACAGAACAAATGAAGATGTTCCTGACACGTATCGGCTTTAACTCTAAAGCCGTAATAACCGGTGATATTACACAGGTTGACTTACCTCGTGGCGCACGCTCTGGGTTACGCCACGCCATTGAAGTGCTCAGCGATGTCGATGAAATTTCATTTAACTTCTTTAAGTCACATGATGTAGTGCGTCACCCTGTCGTGGCGCGTATCGTCGAAGCATATGAGAAAAAAGAAGAAGCCGAGCGCAAAGAAAAGGCTCTAAAAGAACAAGCATTTAAACAAGCTAAACAACAAAAAGAGCAAGACTGATGAGCGTTGAGTTAGATCTACAAATTGCCTGTGAGTTTGATGATTTGCCTTGTGAGCAACAATTCGAGCTATGGGCCGATAAAGCATTGTCTCCTTATCTTGAACATGCAGAATTAACCATTCGAATTGCCGATGAAAAGGAAAGCCAAGAGCTAAACCATCAGTATCGAGGCAAAAATAAGCCCACCAATGTGCTGTCATTTCCGTTTGAAGCGCCTCCAGGTATCGAGCTACCGCTAGTTGGTGATCTCATCATCTGTCCACAGGTTGTCAAGCTTGAATCCATTGAGCAAGAAAAACCATTTCACGAACACTTTGCTCATATGGTGATCCACGGCTGCTTGCATTTACTTGGTTTTGACCATATAAATGAACAAGACGCCATGGAAATGGAAAGTCTAGAAAAAGAATTTTTAGCGCAGTTGGGGATCAGTGACCCCTACCGCGATGATTTGTAATTATTTAATGGTCAAATAGCATCATTATCCAATTTGTTATTTTATGGAGTAAAACACGACAATGAGCGACGATAACTCGCAGAGTAGCCAGGGTTCTTCTGGCAAAACCTGGTTGGGACGCATCACACAGATGCTGCAAGGGGAACCCCAAAACAAAGAAGAGTTGGTAGAAGTCATTGCTGATGCTCAGGAACGAAGTCTTATAGACCCTGAGACAAAGGATATGATGGAAGGTGTGTTAGGCGTCTCTGAGCTTAAAGTGCGCGATATTATGATCCCACGCTCGCAGATGATCACGCTGGACGTAGATGAATCTCTAGAACAACAATTGCCAACGATGGTCGAGTCGTCTCACTCACGTTTTCCTGTGATTTGTGAAGACAAAGACCATGTTGAAGGTATTTTGCTAGCTAAAGATTTACTGCCGTTGATATTGAATAAGGACGAATATTTACCTGCTATTAGGGAGTACTTGCGACCAGCGATTGTAGTGCCTGAGAGCAAACGAGTGGATGCCCTGCTCAATGAATTTCGTCAAAAGCGTTATCACATGGCAATTGTTGTGGACGAGTATGGTGGTGTATCAGGTTTGGTAACCATTGAAGACATCCTTGAAATCATTGTGGGTGAAATCGAAGATGAACACGATGATGATGAAGAACAGCAGGATATTCGCCAGTTGTCTAAACATGTATACATGGTACAGGCTTTAACACCACTGGATGAGTTTAACGAGTTTTTCAAAACAGGTTACGACACCCAAGAAGCCGACACCATCGGTGGAATTATACTCCATGCGTTTGGGCACATGCCTAGTCGTGGCGAAACCATCGACATAGAACAACTGCAATTTAAGGTGACTAATTCCGACAACCGTCGCATTATTCAGTTACAAGTAACTGTGCCAAAAACTGAAGATGGCGACGACGAAGCTGAATAACCTATTCTCCTTATTGAAAGACAAAAAAGCGTGGCTGGCATTATTTGCTGGCCTTGCGCTTACTTTTGGCTATGCGCCATTTAATGTTTGGCCACTCACGTTTATCGCAATTGCCCTAGCCTGCTATGTTACAGACACACCAAGCCCTAGAAAAGCCGCAAAATACGGCTTTATATTCGGTTTTGCTTGGTTTTCACTGGGTATTAGTTGGGTGCATGTTTCTATTGCGCAATACGGCGGCCTACCATTACCTATTTCTTTGCTGCTCATGGCGTTGCTATGCGCTTATTTGGCGCTCTATCCTATGTTGGCTTTTACCCTAGCTAGTCGCTTTGTAAATAAGCCTTGGCAGCGTATCGCTATGTTAATTGTCGGTTTTGCTGTTTTTGAGTGGCTGCGCGGCAAACTACTGACAGGCTTTCCTTGGCTTAGCTTTGGTTACACACTCACCGATAGCCCGCTAAATACTTTAGCGCCGTTAATCGGAGAGTTTGGTTTAACACTGCTGTGCATACTCGTCGGCGGTTGTATTTACTACTCTTGGAAAAAACCTCGTGCTAAGCCCGCCCTCCTCATGGCAAGCTGCCTACTACTGTTGTTCAGCACAGATATGTTACTTGATAAACCAAAACATTCTGACAAACATATCTCCACATTGTTAGTACAAGGTAATATTCAGCAAAGCCTACGCTGGGAACCTGAGCAATTTTGGCCAACCATGTCTAAATATCGCGATATGACGCGCCCACACTGGCATGATGTTGATTTAGTACTGTGGCCTGAAGCTGCTATTCCTGAAATTGAAGATTTTGCTAACGCATTCTTAATCGACTTGGATAAAGCCGCTGCATTTAATAACACCGCACTGATAACGGGCATTCCAGATTATCAGCTAAACAGCAAAACTGTTTACAATACTCTGATAGTGCTGGGTAAACGGCATGAAGAGGATGAGCAAGGGCATTACCAATACCTGCACCCAAACCGCTATCAAAAGCACCAACTGTTACCCATTGGCGAGTTCGTACCATTTGAAAGTATCCTCAGGCCACTGGCCCCACTTTTTGATTTAGCCATGTCTTCATTTACTCGTGGTGAACGCATCCAGCACAATTTGGTTGCCAATAGTTTGCATATTCTTCCTGCCATTTGCTACGAAATCGCTTTTAGTGAACTCGTGAGAGACAATTTTACTAAACAATCAGACATCTTGTTTACGGTGAGTAATGATGCTTGGTTTGGTGACTCACATGGCCCACATCAGCACATGCAAATCGCGCGCATGCGAGCACTTGAATTACAAAGGCCCCTGCTCCGAGCCACAAACAATGGCATTACCGGTGTATATGACCCAATTTCACAGCAACAATTAACAATTGCACAATTTACCTCGGATGTACTTAAGACAGAGGTGCAATTAATATCCGGCTACAGTTTTTTTAGTCAATACGGTCAGAAACCGATTTGGCTTATTGTTGCGCTATTGGCTGTGGCTGTCGCGGTCAGTAGAGCAAAAGCTTACTTTTTAAGCCGCTTCGAGCAAGATCTACTTTAGGACAAATAGTGGCCTATTTTTGATATAACACTTGTTAAAGCCAATGCCTCTCGTTAGTGCATACAATCATGAAATACCCACAACTTTGGTGCAACTTCGCCCTTCGCTTTCATTCAGAAAAGACTAACCAACTGAATTTATTAACAATAAAAAGTTGGTACGCTTCTTCCAATATCATGTCTATCAATCACAACAAGCGAAGGTGGTTAACATGGTCGATTTATATCAAACCCTATATTTATTGTGGCATTTAGACATCAGTATTTGGCAAATTCACGATGTGAAACATCCTGTTAAAGGTGTAAGGAAGCAGTTATGAGAGCGCTATCACTACAACATCCTCTTATGCTTGAGGCTGTGCATAAAGTCTTAAGCGAACAGTTTTCAATTTCCGAAGCTGCGCAACAGTATGCTTTACCAAAGCGCTCGCTCTATCGAGCGGTGAGATTAGCACAGGCTAAACCAAAGCAACAAAACGAGCGCTTAAGAGCAACCAAACAGTTGCTAGAGCAGCATCTGAGTGACATAGAAAGGTCCTTACAAGGGTTGCAACGCGCATGAAAACCTTACACTTGCAGGCCACAGAGCTGGCCTGCATTACCCCAGTGTTTACACAATTGGTAGAAATACTTGGCGCATGCATCAATGAAGGTGCCTCACTTGGGTTTCATAAACCCGCACAAGCTGACTTATTGCAGCAATATTGGCATGATATCAGTGATGAACTGCGTTTAAAGCAGCGTCATTTTTACGCTATTTTTACCGGTGATACGGTGCTGGCTTGCGTACAATTGGTGCCTTGTGACAAACAAAATGGCACCCACCGCGCTGAAATAGAAAAACTGCTAGTGCGCCCCAGTGCACAACGTCAAGGACTGGCACGCAAGTTAGTGCAGTTTTTGGAGCAACAAGCAGTAGCAAAAAAATTGAGGCTACTGATACTAGATACACACACTGGCGATAAGTCAGAGCTATTTTATCAAGCACTCAATTATCAAAAATCGGGGCAAATCCCAAATTTTGTCACCGATGCGAGTGGTCAATTCAATGCTACCAGCTATTACTATAAAGTTTTGCCCGAAGAGCCTGCTATCGCTACTTGCCCCCAGCTAAATCGATAAAGCTTCCGGTCACGTAGCTGGCCTCTTCACTGAGTAACCAAGCAATGGCATTGGCAACTTCTTCACTTGTACCACCTCGCCCAAGTGGTAACAAAGATGCAAGACGCTCTACTCTATCTGGTTCGCCTCCATCGCGGTGGATATCAGTATATATACAACCTGGTCGCACACAATTGACCCGAATACCACTGGCAGCCAACTCCAATGAGAGTCCCGTAGTAAAAGAGTCTATTGCACCTTTGGACGCTGCATAGTCAACGTATTCATTGGCCGCCCCCAGTCTAGATGCTGCAGAGGATACATTAACAATGGCGCATTGGCTTGCTTCATGATGTGCTTTAAACTGCTTGATAGCCTCACGGGCACATATAAAATAAGGCGTTACATTATGCATTAGCACCGAGTTAATTCGCTCAGCGCTCATCTGTTCAACACGCATTTGCGGTTTGAGTATACCCACATTGTTGACTAGGTGGCTCAGCGGACCTAACTCAGACTTTATGTTAGCAAACAAAGCGACAACCGCGTCCTCATCACTAATGTCAGTTTGAAATATAGCGGCTTGACCACCCATGCTCAGGATCTGCTCCTTAACCTGCCCGGCAGCGTGACTATCTTCTTTGTAATTGATGGCAACCTTGTAGCCTAGCGTTGCTAATTTGATGGCACTCGCCGCGCCTATACCACGACTTGCTCCTGTGACAAGAACAACTTTGTTCAAGCTACTTTCCTTTTAAACAGAGATATACGGTGCGATACACTAGCAGGATAAAAAGAGGGTTGTCTATCTCATTAACAGCAATAACACGGGTCTATGACTCATAGCTACACTCCACCAAACACTCATATACATATGAAAAATAATAACTTTAAAAATATATTCAATTTTTTAAAAATAATTCTTGCGTCATAAAAAAACTGCAACTAATATCCACTTGCTTCTTGATGATAGCCAATCCGAGTACATCACACCCCGAGTGTGGCAAGGCGATAGAGCAACTATCCAAGAGTGACTTTGACTGCGTATTTACGCGCTTATTGACGCTCAACTTTTCGAATGGTTTGGAAAGTTTGTTTCTATTTTTGGAGGCTCTTATGGCTAACTCGGCGTTGGATTTTTCTGCTTTTTCACCTTCAGCACTTAGCGCTGAAGAAACACAACTTATTGAAACTTCAGTAGCGCAATTTGGCGCACCTCTTTTGCTTTTGGACTGTGATGTTGTACGCCAACAATACCGTGCACTTGCGGCTGCTCTGCCTAATGTAATTTTACACTTTGCACTTAAACCCCTGCCTCATGAAGCCGTGGTACGTACATTACTAGCAGAGGGGGCAAGTTTTGATCTTGCCACCAGCGGTGAAGTGGACTTAGTTGCCAGCCAAGGTGTGCCTGCGGAAAAAACCATTCACACCCATCCGATAAAACGTGATAGTGATATTCGAGATGCTCTCGCATACGGTTGTACTGTGTTTGTGGTGGATAACCTAAATGAACTTGAAAAGTTTATTCCATACAAAGATGAAGTTGAACTGCTAGTACGCTTGAGTTTTAGAAACGCAGAAGCATTCGCTGACTTATCGAAAAAGTTTGGCTGTAGCCCTGATCAAGCAATTACCATCATTGCACAGGCTAAGCAGTTAGGTATTCGCATTAAAGGGTTATCGTTTCATGTTGGCTCGCAAACTAGCAGCCCTCAAAAATATGTGGATGCTATTTTGGCGTGTAAGCAAGTAATGGAAAAAGTCGTGGCATTGGGTTTACCGGCTTTGAGTACGCTCGACATCGGTGGCGGCTTCCCTGTTAGCTACGCAAAACAAGTGATGCCTATTGATGAATTCTGTGCGCCGATCAACGTTGCATTAGCCAGTTTACCAGAGACAGTTCAAGTGCTTGCAGAGCCCGGACGTTTCATTGTTGCACCAGCGGTGATGAGTGTAGCTTCGGTAATGGGTCAAGCAGAGCGCGAAGGTAAGATTTGGTATTATTTAGATGATGGAATTTACGGTTCATTCAGCGGCTTAATGTTTGATGAAGCGAATTATCCGATTGTCACAGTAAATCAGGATACCTTATGTTATCCAAGCGTGTTGGCTGGGCCTACCTGTGACAGCATAGATGTTGTTGCTGAGCACATTATGCTCCCTAAACTTGCCAACGGTGATTTGATCGTGGCACGCATGATGGGCGCATACACCAGTGCGACCGCCACAGATTTTAACTTCTTCAAGCGTGCACAGACTGTGGTGCTAAACGAAGTGTGCTTAGCGGAGCAAAAGTTAGGCTAATCCTGTTAGGGCAACGTTTTTTTGCAGACGCTGCCCTTCGCAAATGATCAAGCTAAATCAATACATGATAAGATTTAACCAAAATAGATCATTAAATAAGCTTTAAGGCGAAATAAAGCAATTTAATTTACATTTGTCCCTATTTTGTTTGTCCTGAATTTAGACGTTTTTGAAAAAAGGATATTAAAATGAAAGTACAACTTAAAAAGAAAATGCTTAAGCGCCTAACGGATAATAAAAATCTAGTGGGTAAAGCTTTAACACCGCGTGTCGGTGGAGGAAATGGCGCATGTTTCGGCACTAGAAGATGTCAAATTGCCGACCAACCTCATGACACCATTGATGATGTGCCAGTCACATTTTAAACCGCAGAAAAGCCAGTGATAGAACGCTGGCTTTTTTAAATCTTATTTAAGACTCTATCGCCAGTAACTCCACCTCAAAAATCAACAGCGACCCAGGTTCAATTTTACCTGCAGCTCTATCGCCATAACCTAGTTCTGGGCCAATGAAAAAGCGATACTTATCCCCTACTTTCATTAGTTGTACACCTTCAGTCCAACCTGGAATAACCTGATTTAATGCAAAACTAATTGGGCTGTCTCGCAGCACTGAGCTGTCAAATACAGAGCCATCCAAAAGCGTACCATGATAATGTACCTTCACTTTGCTCGTCGCTGTTGGGTGTGTATCACCGGTTCCCTCAGTGAGAACTTCGTATTGCAACCCTGATTCTGTGGTTTTTATATTCGGCTTATCTGTATTTTGCGCTAAAAACGTCTGTGCCGCTCTGCGGTTATACTGTGCAGACTGCTTTTGCTGTTTAGACTGTTTGTATACTAGGGCGGCCATCACCAAAATCACCACTAGTAAAATTATGTTCGTGGTAGACATCACGCATCCTTCTCTTTTTCGCTTTCTTTATCTTCGTCTTTGTCTTCGCCATTGACCACATTGGCAATGTGCTGCAACCGTTCAAGCGCTAAGCCATTGATACTATCCTTTGGATAAGCACCATCTTTTAAGGCACCGGCCGGTTTATCCATCAGCAAGGTCAAGGCTTCGTCTACACTTTGAACCGCATAAATATTAAAGCGGCCAGCCGCAACGGCCGCCACTATTTCATCATCTAATACTAGGTTAACGCGGTTCGAATTGGGTATGATAACCCCTTGCTCGCCCGTTAAACCTCGCATTTTACAGAGCTTGAAAAAGCCTTCGATTTTTTCATTTACACCACCAATGGCTTGAACTTCACCATGCTGGTTAATCGATCCTGTCAGCGCTAATGATTGATTAATAGGCAGTTGTGTGATGGCTGAGATAAGTCCACACAACTCGGCCAGTGATGCGCTGTCTCCATCAATGTAGCCATAACTTTGCTCAATAGCGATGTTCGCGCTCAGTGTTAACGCAAAGTTCTGTGCATATTTGTTGCCCAGATAACCGGTCAGCAACATCACTCCTTTTGAGTGAATAGCTTTACCTAACTCGGCTTCTCTTTCTACGTCAATCACGCCATCGGCTCCAGCATATACCGTTGCTGTGATCCGTGCTGGCGTACCAAAGGCGGTATCACCAATATGCAACACCGTTAAGCCGTTTACTTTACCTACCGCTTTACCTTGTGTTGCTATCAGAGTGTGGCCTTCTTGAATATCACTGAGCATATTTTCACTCAATTGACCGGTGCGATATTGTTTACCCGCAATTGCCTCATCGATGTGTTCTGAATTGATTTGCGTTACTTCATCTTGTTTTGCATAAAAGCTAGCTTCTGCCACCAATTCCAATACATCTGCAAAACGTGCTGACAATTTGGTGTGGTGTTCAGCTTGTCGATAGCTAAATTTGAGTAAACGCGCAAACGCTTCAGCAGTCAGTGTACAGTTGAGCGTCTGTTGAGCATAATCTTGCACTTTGCTAATAAACTGATATTGCATCTTGTCAGAACTTGGCAGGTAATAATCAAAATCGGCCAGCACTCTAAATAGCTCAGCGAATTCTTCATCATACTCACCTATGGTGTAGTATAAATCTCGCGAGCCTAACAGAATGATTTTCACATCCAATGGGATCAACTGCGGCTTTAAAGTAAAGCTACTACCTACTGAGTTGTCCTGATAAGGCAAATCATTTTTGATCTGATGGGTTTTCAAAGAGAGTTTCAAGCCATCCCACACCTGTGGATTGGCGAGTACCTTCTCAGCATCCATGATCAGATAGCCGCCATTCGCTCGGTGCAATGCACCCGCTTGAATAGAGCGATAGCTGGTGATCAAAGTACCTTGCGATGTCGCATACTCTACCTTGCCAAAAATGTTGCCAAAGGTCGGATTTGGCTCATAAACAACGGGCGCTGGATCATCATCTTTATATTCGACCAGAATATTTGGCGCAAAAAAGTCACTCAGCATACCTTTTGCGTCAAAATCATCTTTGTTTTCATCGCTGTTCGCGTCGTCATCTAGCCACTCAAGTACCGCATCAACAATTTCTGTGCGTAAATCTTTGAGATAACGCACTACACCTATGTGACTTGAGTACTTATGCTCCAAAGTTCTCAACAGCGGCTTAGTCGCCATCTCTACGGTAGACTTTTTTAAATTACGTAACTTCTCTGATGATTCACGTTTCCAGCGAGGGAGTTCGAGCAACGCTTCGATCAGCGCATCTTCTAACTCTTCAATGGCGTTAATAAAGTGCGCTTGAAGATGCTCATCCAATGCTGCAAACTCATTGTCATCTAATTGCTTGCCATCCACTACTGGCGCAAAGCCCACTAAATTACTTTCTTCAAGCAAAGCCACGCTTTTATCCGCCGCTAATTGCTCGACCGCCGTTAACGCCGCATTGTATTTGTTATCAAAATCTCTATCGATGGACTTTTTCTTGCGTTGATATCCTGGGTTATCAAAGGCTGCTGGGAAGGTATCTGCGACTTCATCCAAAAACTCGTCTATATCATCTGCAAGCTCTTTACTCTGACCCGCTTGCATAAACATCGCAATCGGCTCACGGTGATCATCATAGTTATTAACGTATAGCCATTCCTTTGGTGTTGGACGCGTTTTACTGTGTGCGTCAAGTTTGTCCTTCACCATAGTAAAACGACCAAGCGCGGCTTCCCCCATCACAAACACGTTGTAGCCAGGTAACTCCATACCCAAAGCAAAATCCAATGCACTTTGTGCTCGTTGTTGACCAATGAACGGAAGCACCTCTGGGTAAGGGTTATGCATACATGATTGGACATGAGTAACAGAAACCGACGGCGCAAGCGCATCGGTAGATAATGGCGATATTTTTTTGGTCATTCCTAACTTCTTATTTCTCAACGCTAACTACTATAGGGTTAGGTTCTATGGGGACAACGCTTTGCGCACAAACTCGCCATGTCCACATTCAGAACAAGGCATAATTTCACTGGCGTAAAACACATCCGATTTATTGCCACAATTCTTACATACTAATTGCCCCATGGCTATCCATTCTCCTTGCTTGTATGTGCCTTTGTGGTCAAAATCCTGTAACAGCGAATGCCATTCCAGCTGAGTTCTATCTTCGAGTTGTGCCAACTCGTACCATATGGATGCTTTAAGTTCTTGCCAAGCTAAATCATCGTAATACTTGTTGTTGTCTTTTAGGTGGGCCAGATCTCGGCGTAAGTAACGTTTGTATGTTGCTAACTTCTCTTGGGATAGGTTTTTCAAAGCTTGTTGATGTTCCATGAACTTTTCAACAAGATCATCGACTTCATGTTCTTTTACATCTTTTAGCCAATCAGTAAACTGACCGAGCCATTTTTGATAATCAGCCATTGCTACACTCCTAATCAAATGCCTCTTCTGATTAAGTGTAGACCAGTTATGCTATTCAATGTATTAGGGTTTACCGAATAGAAGCGGTAAACCCCAAAATGGACTAAAACTGATATTTCATGCCCAATGTTACGGTTGTGCCCAATCCTTTGACATTATATCCACCATAGGTATAGGACTGTGCACGTGCAGGGAAGTAATCAGCATTCAATAGATTTTCGACCCCGACAAACCCTTGCCAGTTATTGGCAAATTGATATTGGCCGCTGAAATTCAGCACATCATAGCTATCAACTAGGCCTTGATCTAAGCCATATTCATTCTTGTCGTTTTTCTCAAAACGCTTTCGGTCGCCCACATGTAACCAGCTTAGCGTCATTGACAAACCATCCAGTGGTTGCCAGTTCAAGTTGGCTGTTAACTTTGGGGGACTAATATGCTTTGAACCTAAGTACTCATCCGAACTGGTGTTTTTCCCCTCAGTATAGCTATAAGTGGTATTGAGCTTTAAAGTTGCTGAGATGGTGTAATCAACTAATGCCTCGTAGCCCCAAATTCTTTGTGGTGCACGTACAGGCTCATAAACACCCGTTACCTTGTTAAGTTTGTTGACAGTACCAAGCTCAGAAGTACTCTTGTAGGCGGCAAATTCAAAACGAAGCTTTGAGAGTTGGGAATTAAAGCCAACTTCATAGCTATCGATGATCGATGCCTCAGTTTGGATCTGAGCAATATCAGTCACCGTTGCACTGCGCAGCAATCGGCCAATATCAGAAATATCAGAACCTTGTGAGTAACTTACGAAGGGGCTAAATCGCTCATTGGCATTGTACTTTATCCCCACATTGTAAGTAGTGGCATCATGATTAACGGTGTCACCTTTTACATCAAACGGCACAGAGCAGGTATCTGCCGTGCGGCATAGCTTCAAAGTACGATAATCAGCCACCGCGATATCGATGCTTTCTTCTCGCACTCCCGCTTTAATTATCAAGTCATCAGCGACAATCCATTTAGTTTGCAAATAACCCGCTAGGCTGTCCATATCCATTTCTGGTACCCAGATTCTACCGTCAACGAGTGGCTGAGAGGTGACATCATTCAATGCATCCACCCCGTAGATAAACGTAGCCTGCACAGTGTCAGTAAAATCGATTGAGCTATGAAACGTTGCTCTAGCACCTTGCTTTTCAGAGCGGATAATTGACTGGCCGCCGGTATACCCTTCATCAGGGTTAGCAAGACTTGGGGAGAAGAAAAATACATTTTCAATGTCTTGCTTATACGCATCAAGAGTCAGCTGCGTGTTTGCAAAAATCGCTTGATCTGTATATTTCAAAGTGACATTTTCATTGCCTTTTGGCCCTTGGGGTTTACCCTGTTTTTGCTGGGCTGGAGGCATGTGAATAGCATAAGACTTTTCACCTAAATTCATATTGCCAAATACATCACCCAAGTCTGTCTTTTGCTGTGAACTGTAGTAGTTATAGCTAAATTGTATCTGCTTATCTTCATCAAGGTTGTAACCCAATTTAGTGAAGTAGTTTTCAGTCTCAGTATCCGACAGACCATACTGCAAGCCAAGAATATCACCTTGAGCATCGCGCTGAACCCCGTTTTCTTCATAACTGGCCGTCACTAAATAGCTAAATTGGTCAAGGCGGCCGTTAATGGCCCCTGCCACTCTTGCGCCAGCACTCTCAGCTACTTTTACAGCGCTAAAACGGCTAGACAAGCTAATTTCACCACTTGCTTTTTCACCGCTTCGGGCCTGTTTTGTAATGTAGTTAATGATGCCTCCTGACGCCCCATTACCATAAATAGAGGTCGCACCTTTGATCACTTCAATACGAGCTATCGCACTTGGGTCTAATGTTTTAATCCCCAAGGAACCATTACGCAGTGGCGTTGACTGAGGTACACCATCGATCATCACTAAGGGTGCTCTCCCTCTTAACGATTGGCCGGTATTGCTTGAGCTGCCAGTATCTGGGGCAAGGCCTGGCACGATTTGCGACAGCAAACTTTGTAATTCAGGATTTACCTTCAAATGATCTTCTATTTGCTTTTGGCTGATGACGGTAATTGAGGCTGGCACCTCATCAATGCTTTCAAATACCCGACTTCCTGAAACAACGACATGTTCCATATCTGAGTTCTGAGAATGTTCAACATGAGCGCTGTCTGCGATAGCCGCTGTACTTATAGAAACCGCTAGTATACTGAGAGTCGATTTTAACATGGGTATCCTTGCTGGATTTAGAATAATAATGATTTAAAAAGCGGCGATATAGTATGGCGGAAAGCAATAAAGATCAATAGAAATAAGAACCAATCTCATTTCTATTTGTAAAATAAAATTGTCTTTGCGTTAATTTTCGCAATTATTATCACAACACCAAAAGCACTACATTTAGAGCGACCTTTAAGCTGTTATGCAACTGATCGAATAACTACTGATAAACATACCTTCACATGCAAGAAATTGACTAAAATAATTACACCTTAGGTGCTGTGATTACTGGTCAAATTCGGGTATGCTATCGGGCAATTTTCTATCAATTTGCAAGAAGTCTGGAAACGTAGATGCAAGAGCAATATAACCCGCAAGACATTGAGTCAAAAGTCCAACAATATTGGGAAGAGAACAAGACATTTAAAGTCGTCGAAGACGAGAGCAAAGAGAAGTACTACTGTCTCTCAATGTTCCCATATCCTAGTGGTCGTCTGCACATGGGTCACGTTCGTAACTACACCATAGGTGACGTGGTATCACGTTTCCAACGTTTGCAAGGCAAGAACGTCATGCAACCTATGGGTTGGGACGCTTTTGGTCTACCGGCTGAAAATGCAGCAATTAAAAACAACACTGCGCCTGCAAAATGGACCTATGAGAACATTGATTACATGCGTAACCAGCTGAAACAGCTTGGTTTTGGTTATGATTGGGATCGTGAAATCGCAACTTGCCACCCAGAATATTACAAGTGGGAACAATGGTTTTTCACTAAGCTGTATGAAAAAGGCTTGGTATACAAAAAAATGTCTACCGTTAACTGGGATCCTGTTGACCAGACGGTACTTGCTAACGAGCAGGTTATTGACGGTCGCGGTTGGCGCTCAGGTGCAATTGTAGAACAAAAAGAAATTCCACAGTGGTTTATTAAAATCACTGACTACGCACAAGAGTTGTTAGATGATTTAGACAAACTTGAAGACTGGCCAGAGCAGGTGAAAACCATGCAACGCAACTGGATTGGTCGCTCTGAAGGTTTAGAAATCGATTTTAAGCGCGCAGACAACAACGATATCTTCACGGTATACACCACTCGCCCTGATACTTTCATGGGTGTGACTTATGTTGGCGTTGCAGCAGCCCACCCGATTGCCCAAGAAGCCGCTAAAAGCAGCGCAGCGATCGCAGCTTTTGTTGAAGAATGTAAAAACACCAAAGTTGCTGAAGCCGATATGGCAACCATGGATAAAAAAGGCATTGATACGGGCTTTAAAGCCATCCACCCATTAACCGGTCAGGAAGTACCAATTTGGGTAGCCAACTTCGTACTCATGGATTACGGCTCAGGTGCGGTAATGGCCGTACCAGGTCACGACCAACGTGATTTTGAATTTGCTACTGCCTATGGTCTTGAGATCAAACAAGTGATCGCACCGGAAGCTGGCTCTGAGCTGGTTGCTGATTTGAGCAAAGAAGCGTTCACAGAAAAAGGCGTATTAATTAACTCGGGCGAGTTCGACGGTCTTGATTTCGAAGGTGCCTTTAATGCGATGGCAGACAAGCTAGAAGCTCTTAATGCCGGTAAGCGTAAGGTTAACTATCGTTTGCGTGACTGGGGTGTAAGCCGTCAACGTTATTGGGGTTCTCCAATCCCAATGCTAAGCGATGAAAACGGACAAGAGCTTGCTGCTACTGACGATATGCTGCCAGTACGTCTTCCTGAAGACGTCGTAATGAATGGCGTTACCTCACCAATCAAAGCAGACCCTGAGTGGGCGAAAACCACCATCAATGGTCAGCCTGCGTTCCACGAAACTGACACATTTGATACCTTTATGGAGTCGTCTTGGTACTACGCACGCTACTGTAGCCCACGCTACGATGAAGGCATGTTAGAGCCGGGTGCGGCAAACTACTGGTTGCCAGTAAACCAATACATTGGTGGTATCGAACACGCCATTTTGCACTTACTGTACTCACGTTTCTTCCACAAATTGCTACGTGATTTTGGTTTAGTTAACTCTGATGAGCCATTTGAGCGTCTACTATGTCAAGGCATGGTATTGGCTGATACTTTCTATCGTAAAGATGAAAAAGGTGGTGATATTTGGATCTCTCCTACAGACGTACAAACAGAAACGGATGAAAAAGGCCGCGTAACCAAAGCATGGCACAAAGAAGATGGGCAACCTGTATTCTCTGCGGGCATGAGTAAAATGTCTAAATCAAAGAACAATGGTATCGACCCGCAAACGGTTATCAAGCAATACGGTGCTGATACGGTACGCTTGTTTATGATGTTTACGGCTCCGCCTGAGCAAACGCTTGAATGGTCTGACTCTGGTGTTGAAGGTGCGCACCGTTTCTTGAAGCGTGTGTGGAAGTACGCCGTAGACGTTAACGCAGCCGGTAAAGCACAGCTAAATGTTGCTGCGCTAAACAGCAATCAAAAAGCGTTACGCCGCGAAATTCACAAAGCCATTGCTAAAGTAACGGATGATTTATCTCGTCGTCAGACCTTCAATACCGCGATTGCGGCTATCATGGAGCTGTCTAATAAGTTGGCAAAAGCCCCTATGCAAGACGAGCAAGATATTGCCCTAGCAAACGAAGCACTCAATGCCATGATCATCATGCTTGCGCCTATCACACCGCATATGTGTCATCAGTTGTGGTTAGAGCTTGGCAATGAGAGCGATATTCTTGACGCTGCGTGGCCTGAGGTTGACCAAGCAGCATTGGTAGAAGATGAAAAGCTTATTGTTGTTCAGGTTAACGGTAAGCTACGTGCCAAACTCACCGTAGCTGCTGATGCAACACAAGCGCAAGTTGAAGCCCTTGCATTTGCTGATGAGAACGTGACTAAATTCACCGATGATAAGACAATTCGTAAGGTGATTTACGTGCCGGGTAAACTACTCAACGTGGTAGCTAACTAAGATGCATCTTGGCGCTTTAATTAAACACGGATTAGCGCTTGCGCTAGTCTGTGTTCTGCTATCAGGCTGTGGCTTTCATTTTAAGAAAGCCTCATACCTGCCTATTGAGATGCGTACCATTGTGCTCAATGGCGACGACAAACGCGCCGAGCTCTATGAGCTACTGGCCAATGATCTGCAACAAGCCAAAGTGACGTTAGTAGATGACATTCAAGCCGACAAACAACTGGTACAGCTGCATCTATATCGCGATACGTTAGAGCGCCAAACGCTGAGTCTGTTTAAAAATGGTCAGGTAGCACAGTATCAACTCGCCTATGGTGTGTCTTATCGTTTGACTAGACCAAATCAGGAACCTATCGAGCAACGCTTTGAGCTGTATAGAAATTATCAAGACGACCCCGATAACGCACTGGCAAAAGCCAAAGAGCTAGAGTTGCTACTTAATGAGTTGCGTCAACTTGCCAGTAAACGCATTGTTCGCGAGCTGTCTCAACTGTAATGCGCTGTTACGCAAATCAACTCACCGCACAGTTAAAGCAAGCTCTAGCGCCTTTTTACATGGTGTTCGGAGAAGAGCCCTTTCAAGAGGCTAATTGTGTGCTGGAGATCAAACAGGTCGCCAAAAAACAAGGTTTTGATGAAGTCATCAAATTTACCTTATTACCGGGCTTTGACTGGCAAGAACTCATCGCACAATATAACAGTATGTCGCTATTTAGCGCGCGAACGATCATTGAGTTTGATCTCAATCAGCAAAAGCCAGGCACCCAGGGCAGCCAAATATTTAAGTCACTGAGTGAGAACCCAAACCCCGATGTCATAGTGATCCTAAAAGGTGCTAAGGCTGGTCAAGATATTCAACGTACAGCTTGGTTCAAAGCTCTAGATAAGCAAGGCGTATTTGTCCCCTGCTACGTGTTAGCGGGTAACCATCTGCACCGTTGGCTAGATGACCAATGTAGACTCCTAAAACTGAATCTTTCCGCAGATGCGAAGCGTAGTTTGCTAGGAGCGACCGAAGGGAATCTGCTAGCCACACACCAAGAACTTGAGAAACTCTCTTTATTGTACAAATCTGAGCCCATCGACCAGTCACAGGTGTTAATGGGGTTGCTCAATCAAGCAAAATTCGACATTTTTGATCTTAATACTGCACTGCTCAGTGGAAATGCCAAACAAGTCATTAAAGTTATGCTCAAACTGGCTGATGATAATGTTGAGCCAGCGAGTATTGTTTGGAATTTAAACAAAGAAGCGCAAACGTTACTGACCATCAAACAAGGCTTACAGTCGGGACAGAATATCGCGCAACTATTTAAGCAACATGGCGTGTGGAAAAACCAACAAGCTACCACATCACAAGCTCTCGATCGCTTAACGCTGACCCATATAGAGAACCTGATCAATTTGCTTGCGCAGTTTGACTCCGCATACAAGCGTGCAGAAATGGTCGCTCCATATCAAGCACTCGCGCACATTGCACTGGCATTTTGTCAACCGGTGAACTTTTCATTGCCTCATCAACCATCAAGTTAACCTTTTATTATGATTGCATTATTTGGCGGTACATTCGATCCCATCCACCTTGGCCACATAAATATGGCAACTCAATGTATTACTGAGTTGTCTCTTGATGCACTGCATTTTTTACCTTGTGCTGTGCCTGTACACAAAGCGCAACCAGGCATCACTGACACGCACCGTTTAGCCATGTTGTCGTTGGCCACCGAAGGGAATTCAAAATTTAGGATTGATCATAGAGAACTCAAAAGGCAGGGACCTTCCTACTCGCTGCTCAGTTTGCAAGAATGTCGTGCCGAACAACCAAATACGCCGTTAGTATTTTTAATGGGCATGGATTCTTTTAACAGCCTACCCAGTTGGTTTAAGTGGCAAGAGATAATCGAGCTTTGTCATATAGTGGTGTATCAAAGACCTGGGGAAATTCAATCAACAGCAGCAGAGCTGAGCGATTATTTAGCTCGATCCCTTACGGTAGACAGCCGTGCCTTACACCACCAATTGGGTGGATTGTGCTACTTTTTATCAGGTCAGAAATTAGATGCAGCCTCAAGTGAAATACGTAAGCGCATAAAAAATAGAGAGAATACGGAACATTTACTCACTGATAAGGTCAGAAACTACATTAATGAACACCTCCTGTATGCTGAATAAGCGTGTATGCTGTGATAGAATCGCCGATTATTTTATTTAGTGAAGAGAAATACACTTGAATTCTGAACAACTTTTAGACTTTGCACTGGACAAAGTTGACGACATGAAAGCCCGTGATGTAGTAAAACTTGATGTACGCGGCGTATCTTCAGTCACGGATTATATGGTTATTTGCTCAGGCAATTCAAAACGTCATGTACAGTCAATCGCAGAGCATGTTGCAAAAGAAGCGCGTCACGCAGGCGAGGAGCCACTAGGACAAGAAGGTCAAGATGTGGGTGAATGGGTGTTAGTTGATCTCGGTGATGTGGTTGTGCATGTCATGCAGGATCAAACTAGAAGCCTCTATGACCTTGAAAAACTTTGGGGCTAAACTTTGAAGATTCAGTTAGTTGCTGTTGGAACTAAAATGCCTGCTTGGGTAGAAACTGGCTTTAAAGAGTATCAACGACGCTTTCCTAAAGACATGCCGCTGGAGTTAATTGAGATCCCAGCAGGAAAGCGTGGTAAGAATGCTGATATAAAACGCATTTTGCAAGTTGAAGGTGAAAAGACGCTAGCTGCAATCCCAAAAGGTAATCGTATCGTTACGCTCGAAGTAACAGGCAAACCATGGGATACTCATCAACTGGCGAGTAATATGCAAAAATGGCAACTAGATGGCCGTGATATTAGCTTACTTATTGGCGGCCCTGAAGGCTTAGCACCCGAGTGTATCGCAGCATCTGAACAAAAGTGGTCATTATCGAATTTAACTTTGCCGCACCCATTGGTGCGTATAATTGTTGCAGAGAGTCTCTATCGCGGATGGAGCTTGAACAACAACCACCCCTATCATAGAGAATAGTTAATAAACGATGTTGAAAAAAAGGCCAACGATTCGTGACCATTCAGCCGAGGCAAACCTCTTTGCCCGTCGCGCATTTATTGGCTTTATTTTCGTAGTTTCTCTAATCGGTATTCTGTTAATGAATGTCTACAACCTGCAAGTTGTAGACTTCGATACCTATAAAACTCGCTCAAACGACAACCGTATCAAGGTCATTCCTGTAGCGCCCAACCGAGGGCTAATTTACGACAGAAATGGGGTCTTGCTTGCTGAGAACCGCCCTGTTTACAATCTCGAAGTGGTCCCAGAAGACGTGGAAGATTTAACGCAGAGTTTGCAGCAATTGAGTAAACTGATCCCCATTACAGATCAGCAAATAAAAGAATTTTTAGAGGACATCCGCAACAACCGACGCTTTAAAAGCCAAGTACTTAAAGCCCGTTTGAATGAACAGGAAGTTGCCATTTTCTCTGTTAATCAGCATAAATTTCCAGGTTTTAGTATTGAAGCCCGTTTATCTCGACATTACCCATACGGCGATACACTCACCCATGCGCTAGGTTATGTTGCCAAACTTAACAAGAAGGAACTGGCTGAACTTGAGATTGATGGGCAGGCAACCAATTATCGGGCTACACACGATATTGGTAAGCGTGGTATCGAAAAATATTACGAAGAGCAACTACATGGTATTGTCGGTTCACAGCGTGTTGAAGTAAACAACCGTGGCCGAGTGCTGAGAACACTCAGTGTGGAACCTCCCGTGCCGGGCCAAGACTTGGTACTGACATTGGACATTGGTCTGCAACAAATTGCTCAACATGCATTGAAAGATACCCGTGGCGCTGTGGTTGCCATCGATCCCAAAGATGGGGGGATTTTAGCGATGTACTCGAACCCTAGTTATGACCCTAACTTGTTCGTACACGGTATCAGCAGCGAAGATTATAAAAAGTTACTCAACGAAGATAGACCACTGATCAACCGAGTCACTCAAGGGCGCTACGCGCCCGCTTCAACAATTAAGCCACATTTAGCTATTTTAGGCTTAGAAGAAGGTATCGTAACCGAAGAAACCGAGATCTGGGATCCTGGCTTTTTTCAAATTCCCAATGTCGATCATAAATGGCGTGACTGGTTACGCTGGGGGCATGGACACGTTGACGTATACCGCGCGATCGAGGAATCATGTGATACTTATTACTATCGAATAGCCTACAAACTCGGCATCAGTAAGATTGCCGACTTTATGGATCAATTCGGCTTTGGCGATCTCTCTGGTATTGATATCCATGAAGAGACAACCGCCATATTACCAACGGTTGATTGGAAACGTGCCAGATTTAAAGAAAACTGGTGGCCCGGTGATACGATTTCGGTCGGGATAGGTCAAGGTTATTGGACCGCGACCCCATCCAGATAGCTAATTCACTCAGTATCTTGGTAAATCGCGGCGTTCACCGCCAACCTCACTTGGTGCAAGTAGCCAGACAGGAAGAAAACATCACGCAGCTATTCACAGAAGAAAAACCTCCTGTACAGCTCAAAAATCCACGCCACTGGCAAATTGCCTTGGATGCGATGCATAACACCGTAACGAAAACCACAGGTACGGCCCATAAAGCCTTTAAAGGCGTAACTTATGACCCTGCAGGTAAAACAGGAACAGCACAGGTCGTAAGCATAGCGCAAGGCGAAAAATATGATGCTAAGAAACTCAAGGAGCGACATCGCGACAATGCAGTTTACACCGGTTTTGCTCCATTTAATGACCCGAAAATAGTCGTTGCTATCATCGTTGAAAACCAAAAGGCTGGCGGTGGTTCAATTGCAGCGCCAATCGCTAGGCAAATCATGGATTACTACTTTTCTGCGTACCCACTTGATACGGAGGCTCAATGACCCCGTTACATAATCGGCGCACAATCTGGCAAATAGTACACTTAGACTTGCCTTTGCTAGTGGCTTTAATGTTAATGATGGTGGGCAGTTTAACCGTCGTTTACAGTGCCAGTGGTCAAGATATCAATATGATGATACGCCACGGTACTCGTATGGCAGGCGCTGTCATTGCCATGCTGTTTATGGCACAACTCTCACCTATCACGTTAAAGCGCATAGTGATCCCAATGTATTTAATAGGCCTTGCCATGTTGGTTGCAGTCTTGTTTGTGGGAGTCAGCAGCAAAGGCGCACAACGGTGGCTAGATTTGGGTATCACTCGATTTCAACCGTCTGAGATCATGAAAATAGCCGTGCCCATGATGGTCGCCTGGTATATAGGTCAACACCGCCTTCCGCCCTCAATCTGGAATCTGGTAGTAGGTTTTACCATTGTCATTGTGCCCACCATTTTAATTAAAGAGCAACCAGATTTGGGGACTTCGATTCTTATCGCTAGTTCGGGGATTTTTGTGTTGTTTTTATCAGGCTTAAGCTGGCAACTCATCGGCATATTTGCATTGTTAGCGGGACCAGCCGGGTTTGCTTTTTGGCACTATGGTATGCATGCCTACCAGCAACAGCGTGTCTTGACGTTTTTAAACCCAGAGAGCGACCCGCTAGGTGCGGGATATCACATTATTCAGTCAAAAATTGCCATCGGATCTGGTGGCATTGAGGGTAAAGGCTGGTTGCAAGGCACCCAATCTCAATTGGAGTTTTTACCAGAGCGTCACACTGACTTTATTTTCTCCGTACTCAGTGAAGAGTTTGGCTTGTTTGGTGTGGTGATATTATTAAGCCTTTATTTGTTTATTATTGGCCGAGGACTGTACATCGCGGTCCGTGCTCAGGATGCCTTTAGTAAATTGCTAGCAGGTGCACTGACCTTAACATTCTTTGTGTATGTATTTGTAAATATTGGAATGGTATCAGGATTACTGCCTGTAGTGGGTGTACCACTACCACTGATTAGTTATGGTGGAACCTCAATGGTGACCTTGATGGCTGGATTTGGCATTATTATGGCTATCGCAACAGACAAGAGGATGCTTTTAAAATCATGAGTAAAGCGCAGTTACATCTGAGTTTGGGCATGATACTGCTTGTATTGCTCAGCGCGTGCAGCAGTCGTTACCACATAAAACATGACAAAGCCCCATTGAGAGCGCCTACCGAACTTGAAATGCAAGACGCAATCGTGACCAATGAAGCCAAAAGTGCCAGCACCGGACGCCCTTATGTGGTGATGGGTAAACGCTACACGCCAATGTCTGATGAGCATGGCTACATAGAACAAGGGACAGCTTCATGGTATGGCAGAAAGTTCCACGGTTATCACACCTCTAATGGCGAAGTATTCGATATGTTCGATATGACCGCAGCGCACAAAACCCTGCCCCTTCCAAGCTTTGTTAAGGTAACCAATTTAGACAACGGGAAGAGCGCTATCGTCAGGGTTAATGACCGAGGTCCATTTCATGACGATCGAATTATTGACCTGTCTTACGCCGCCGCGTACAAGCTAGGCTATCACTTAAATGGTACAGCCAAAGTTAAGGTAGAAGCGATTACCCTATCAAGAAAAGCGCCCCGCTTAACCTACATCCAAGTAGCGGCTGGCAGTCAATTAGACAAAATCCAAACCATGGCGAGCACTCTTGAGCAAGAAATGGCCATCGCTAATGTCATCACGTTAGAAAATGGCTTATACAAGCTGCGTTTGGGACCAATGCAAGATGATAATCAGGCACAATCTGTACTGAATAGTTTGCGAAAAGGCCAATTTAGCCAAGCCTTCTTGCTTTATAGTGAACAACAACTTTAGAATATTGCGGTGACGCTGACTAACTAAATTAAAATTGCGAGCATAATGACTTTATTAAAATCGAAATTTATCACTCAACTTTGCGGACTTGTGTGTTCCGCCTCAATTTTTGCGGCTAACGCACAGATCTTGCCATCACCTCCTCAAGTTAACGCTAAAGGATATTTTTTAGTTGATTTCACAACAGGCAAAGTCATTGCTGAGGGTGAAGCCGACACCAAATTAGCGCCGGCCAGTTTAACTAAAATGATGACCAGTTATGTGATTGGTACAGAAATGAACGCAGGTAATATTTCTGGCTCAGATATGGTGACTATAAGTGAAAAGGCTTGGGCTAAAAACTTTCCTGAGTCTTCTAAAATGTTCATCGAAGTGGGTAAGCAGGTTAGTGTAGATGATTTAAACCGCGGTATCATCATTCAATCTGGTAATGATGCTTGTGTTGCAATGGCCGAGCATATCGCAGGAAGTGAAAGCGCATTTGCTGATCTTATGAATGCGCACGCTGAGAAGTTAGGTATGACTAATACCCACTTTATCAACAGCCATGGCCTTGATACTGACGAACACTATACAACACCTCGTGATATGGCGACTCTTGGCGCTGCTTTAATCCGTGATGTCCCAGATGAGTATGCACTTTACAAAGAAAAGTCTTTTACATATAACGGCATAAAACAATACAACCGCAACACCTTATTGTGGGATGCAAGCCTTGACGTGGATGGTATCAAAACTGGCCACACCTCAGAAGCAGGTTACAGTCTTGTTACCTCTGCCGTTAAAGACGATATGCGTCTTATCGCGGTTGTAATGGGTACAGCGAGTGAGCGAGCACGTAAAGTAGAAAGCAAGAAACTACTTAACTATGGTTTTAGATTTTTTGAAACCATCACCCCATACAAGGCTGGTGATAGCTTCGCAGAACAACGTATTTGGATGGGTAATAAAGAAACCGTTTCTTTAGGTATTTTGCAAGATACCCCTATTACTATCCCACGTGGACAACGTAAAAACCTAAAAGCGAACTTCGAACTGGATAAAACCTTAGAAGCACCGCTTGCTAAAGGCAGCAAAGTAGGTACATTGTTCTTACAGCTAGAAGGCGAAGAAATTGCTCAGTATCCGCTTGTTACTCTTGAAGAAATCGGCGAAGGCAGTTTCTTTAGCAAAATATACGACTACCTACGTTTACAGATCATGCAATAATTATAAAAGTATAAATAAACGCCTCCTACTGGAGGCGTTTTTTTTTGTCATAAAAATGGTAGAATGCCGCCATTATTCAGGGTTAGAACACTAACTCGATTAGCCAAGCTTGTGATTAATACAAGCAAGTTCCAGTTGTGAGGACACCGTTGTGGTAAAGCCAGTTAAAAATACTAAGTTTGATGAGTACTTAGAATTCCCATGCCCATTCACATTCAAGATTATGGGCGTTGCAAATGTAAACCTGACGGATCAAGTGCTGACGAAACTACAGGCAATCGCACCCGGTGATTATGCACCAAAAGTCAAGCCAAGCAGTAAAGGCACCTATGAATCTATCACCGTTGTAGCAACAGTGACGTCAAAAGAACATATTGAACAGATCTATAATGAAATTGGCTCACTAGAAGACGTACGTTACGTACTGTAACGGACTAAAGAAGTGATTATGAGCCAACATACCGTTATTGTTCGCCAGTTAGGTAGACGTAGCTACGAACCTATTTGGCAAAAAATGCAAAGTTATACCGATCAGCGAGACGACGACAGCGCCGATGAAATCTGGTTGGTTGAGCACCAGCCGGTATTCACTCAAGGTCAGGCCGGTAAAGATGAGCACTTGCTAGCGCCGGGGGATATCCCCGTGATCAAAGTAGATCGGGGTGGTCAAGTAACTTACCACGGCCCAGGACAGCAGATGATGTATGTATTGTTTAATCTGCGACGCTTAAAGATTGGTGTAAGAGAACTGGTAACATGGCTAGAAGAATGTATCATCGATTTTCTAGCTGAGCATAATATCAACGCGTATGCTAAAGCAGATGCACCGGGCGTGTATGTTGGCGAGAGTAAAATAGCGTCATTAGGATTAAGAGTTCGTCGCGGCTGTTCATTTCATGGCCTTGCACTCAATGTAAACATGGATATGTCGCCTTTTTTAAGAATTAATCCATGCGGTTATGCCGGCATGAACATGGTACAAACCAGTGAATTAAATGGCCCAGACTCTATGATTGAGGTTGGCAATGGGCTAGTCAAACACATGTTGAAGCGACTTAATGCGCAACATGTTGAGCAAACTGAAGGGTTTGAAAACGAATGAGTAAACCAGTAAAAATGGAGCCAGGGGTAAAGCTTCGCGATGCTGAAAAAATGGCATTGATCCCAGTAAAAGTACTCCCAACTGAACGACAGGAAATGCTTAGAAAGCCTGAGTGGCTTAAGATCCGCTTGCCTAAGTCAAGCGAGCGTATTGATGGTATCAAGCAAGCAATGCGTAAACATGGCCTGCACTCGGTATGTGAAGAAGCATCTTGCCCTAACCTGTCGGAATGCTTTAACCACGGTACTGCAACCTTTATGATATTAGGGGCTATCTGTACTCGTCGTTGTCCATTTTGCGATGTTGCGCATGGTCGTCCGCTGAAACCTGACGCCGAGGAACCTGAAAAACTCGCCTTAACAATAAAAGACATGAAGTTAAGTTATGTGGTTATCACATCAGTAGACAGAGATGATCTTCGTGATGGTGGTGCACAGCACTTCGCAGACTGTATTACTGCTATTCGTAAACACAACCCAGATATTACCATCGAAATTTTGGTACCAGACTTTAGAGGTCGAATGGAGCGTGCCCTAGAAATTTTAACTCAAACGCCACCGGATGTGTTTAACCACAACCTAGAAACCGCACCACGTTTGTACAAGTTGGCAAGACCTGGAGCGGATTACAAGTGGTCTTTGGAATTGTTACGTCGCTTTAAAGAAGCTCATCCGAACGTTAAAACTAAGTCAGGTTTGATGGTCGGCTTAGGTGAAGAGATGTCTGAAATAGAAGAAGTGTTGCGTGACTTACGTGAACATAACGTAGACATGCTGACTGTTGGTCAATACCTACAGCCTTCAAAACACCATCTTCCAGTTAAGCGTTACGTCCCGCCTGTTGAGTTTGATGCACTAAAAGAGTATGCCGATGAAATTGGCTTTACTCACGCTGCATGTGGGCCATTCGTCCGCTCTAGCTACCACGCAGACCAACAAGCTGCTGGTAAAGAAGTGAAATAACACGATTTCTACTAAAAAAGCGCCTTTTGGCGCTTTTTTTTCATCCGCTCTACCGTGGTAAGACCATTTCAAGGTGGCAAGTTTGCTACATTCTGTTGCTCTATTACTTGCTCGTAAAACATAGATTACAATCGTTAACATTGATTTATGGCAAAACTATTTCAATTTATAACACAGCAGTATATCTTGCTGGACTCTCTCACATACAAAGGGGCATTTTGTGCTTAAAAATAAAACACTGGGGAGTATGCTGATCGTTGCAGGTACGACCATAGGCGCAGGTATGCTAGCGCTTCCGATTGCATCTGCGGGGTTAGGATTTACCACAGCATTAATTCTGATTGTGCTGTCTTGGTTACTAATGACCTATACCGCATTACTCATGCTTGAACTTCACCAGTATGCCAGTGCCGATGCAACATTGAACACCCTAGCAAAATCTATTTTGGGTAAACGCGGCCAATACATTGCAAACTTCTCAATGGTATTTTTATTTTACGCGCTATGTGCGGCCTACATTGCAGGCGGCGGTGCCCAGTTACAAGAGAAAATTAACCACGCGCTGGGTATGCAAGTTGCCCCACAGGTAGGTTCTGTTATTTTAGCCATTGTAGTGGCAACGGTCGTCACCGCAGGCACCAGTACAGTAGACAAACTTAACAAGGTGCTTTTCAGTATTAAGCTTATTGTTTTAGCTAGCCTATTTTATGTTTTAACTCCTTATGTGCATGGCCAACATTTATTAGATATGCCGATTGAACAAGGGCTTGTAATATCTGCTATTCCTGTGGTGTTCACTTCTTTTGGTTTCCATGGCTCCATTCCATCGGTGGTAAAGTATGTGGGCTTAGACATTAAGTCACTGCGCCGCGTAATGATGTTTGGTGCCGCGCTTCCACTGACCATATATGTATTCTGGCAGCTTTTAAGCCAAGGTGTTATGAGCCAACAAAGTTTAATGCAAAGTGAGGGATTAACAGGGTTTGTTAACAACATTTCTAGCATCGCCCACAATCCACACATCACAACTTTCGTAACGATTTTTGCCGACTTGGCCCTCGCCACATCATTTTTAGGTGTGAGCTTAGGACTGTTCGACTTCTTTGCTGACGCATTTAAAAAGGGAAATGGAAGTCTGGATAGAAGTAAAACGGCTTTGATCACCTTCTTACCCCCACTGGGGTTTGCCTTGTTCTACCCAAAAGGCTTTATTATGGCCTTGGGTTATGCAGCCATCGCCTTGGTTATTCTAGCGGTATTTTTACCCGTGGCTATGGTCTGGTCACAACGTCGCCGTGGCACACCAACAACAGGTTATCAGGTAAGAGGCGGCACATTAGGGCTTGCGATGGCCGCACTGTGTGGCATCGTTATCATTGCAGCACAAGGCTTGCAAATGTCAGGGGTTATTCCTTCATTAGGATAAAAAGATCAGACATCACAAAGCAACGATTATTAGTTGCTTTGTGGATTCTGTCTGACTTCAATCGGGTCAGACTCTTGTGGTTTACCTTGTAAGATAGATATTTCTACGCGACGGTTGCGCCGTCTATCTGCATTTGTTTCATTGGGTACCAGCGGACGGGTATCAGCATGGCCTACCACAACTAACCGATTTTTATCAAAGCCAGGGGCTTTGACCATTTCACTGGCAACGGCCACTGCGCGTGTCGCAGATAAATCCCAATTGTTGCTGTACAACTCATTACTGACTTGAAAATCATCGGTATGCCCCGAAACGGTGATTTCACCGGGTACATCCTTCAATAAATCAGCGATTTCTCTAATAACCGGAGTGAACTTGGGTTGTAAAAATGCACTCCCCGATGGAAAAGCCCCATTTTCTTGTATGCGTATAATGATTTGCTGGCCCAATGATTCAAGCTCGATTGCCCCATCCATGATTTGTTTTTCCATCTGCTGAGCAATCTTTTTCACCAACTCATTGACCTGCTCTTGCTCAGCGGCAGCAATAGCTTGCGTCATAGCCTGTTCTTGTGAGGTACTTTGTGAATCACCACCACGTTTATTACCTCGCTGCTCCTGACGCCCCCCTGCGGAGCTTTCCTCACCCGCCTGGAACTCCAACATTTGTTGGGTCATCTCAACAGTCTGCTGCTGAATGGTTTCTATTGGAGTAGGTTCGGGTTTACCCGGAGTGAATTCCATTGCGATGACGCTGGTGCCTTTGGGAATATCTTTAACTTCAATCTTATTTTGTACACCAAATGCGAACTTCATTGAGCCCGCAATCTGCTTGAACTTTAATACGTCCATTTCCGAGAAAGCCAGTAACAGTACAAAAAAGCACATTAATAGCGACATTAAATCAGCAAATGTTCCCATCCAAGCAGGCAGGCCGGGAGGTGGGCATTTACACTCTCTCTCCTCAGAAGACATAGACGCTATTCCTCTTTCTCATGCAGGCGTTTTGATTCTGGTAAGTAATTTTTCAAGATACCTTCTATCACCTTTGGGTTTTGACCATCTTGAATACCCAAAATAGCGTCTAAGATTAGCCTTTGGTTCAATTCTTCTTCGTCTTTACGTAGCCCCAATTTCGATTCAATTGGAATTGCCACAACGTTGGCCAAAAACGCGCCATACAAAGTGGTTAATAGCGCAACCGCCATAGCCGGACCAATTGCTTTTGGGTCATCCATATTAGATAACATAGCAACCAGACCAATTAATGTTCCAATCATCCCCATTGCAGGCGCGATATCACCAAGCTTTTTGAAAAGTAGTGCGCCAGATTCATGACGGCTGGAAGTTAAAGCGATGTCTTTTTGTAGCGTAGCTCTAACGACATCCGCATCGTGTCCATCCACCAACATATCAACCCCTTTGCGCATAAAGGAGTTCGGTATGTCCGCTTCCTCTAGAGCCAAGAACCCACCTTTACGTGCCGAATCAGCCAATTCAACCGCTTTTTCTATCAACTCTTCAGGTGTCTCAATTTTGAACATGAAGGCTTTACCAACAACTTTACCTATGGCAAAAAACTTAGACATAGAAAAGTTTGCTAATACGATAAACAATGAACCGCCAAACACTATGACGCCTGAAGCCGCATCGGCAAACATGATTATTTCACCGTCACTACTCATGAACATGGACATAATAATCAGGCCTATTGCGCCCAGGATCCCAATTACGGTTGCTAAATCCACATACCCTCCAGAGAGTCTTATCTATTCTAAATTATTGCTCAGGTACCATTGCCAAAAGGCATTCAAAACACATGCCATTATTATTGAAATGAGGCAAAGCGTTTAGTAAGTGTTTGTTTATCGGCAAGCTACTGAATATCTTAAGTCAATTATATTAAAAAGCACCGAAATTGCGAGCCACTCTTTGGTACAAAACCTATCACTGTGTGCAACAGTATCGCAAAATAGTCCTGCAAACTTTGACCTCGCACTACATTGGCCCTAGAATTGGGCTCTTAAATTCATTTAGTCTTAAAATTGGTTAGGTACGAGACATCATCATGGCAACAAAAAAACCAGAAAATCTGAGTTTTGAAGAAGCAATGGCCGAATTAGAGGGGATTGTTCACTCTATGGAGCAAGGTTCGCTGACTCTGGAACAATCGCTTAAGCAATTTGAACGTGGCATCGCACTGGCAAATTCTTCAACCAGTAAGCTGCAACAAGCCGAGCAAAAAGTCTCTATTCTTATGGCCAATGATACGCAAAGTGAAACCGTACCATTTCAAGGTGACGTGGAATAGACCGTGCAATTACAGGAGCAACTACAAAATACACAGGAGCGTTTAGCTGCATTTATCGCTAATTATTTTGCGCGACCTTTGGACACCGATGAGACCGTTAAGGCTGCAACTTACTACAGTATCAATAATGGTGGTAAAAGACTGAGGCCTTTTTTAGTGTACGCGACAGGTAAAATGTTTGGTGCAACTATTGAAGACTTAGATGTGGCTGCCGCTGCGATTGAATGCGTTCACAGTTATTCGTTGGTACATGACGATTTGCCCGCGATGGATGACGACGATTTACGTCGTGGTAAGCCTACCTGCCACATTGCTTTTAATGAAGCACAGGCTATTCTCGCAGGTGATGCGTTGCAAACTTTGGCATTTGAACTGCTTAGTGAGCATCGCTTTAAGGTCCCCCCTGAGCAACAAATCAAGATGATCAACACACTGGCACACGCTGCGGGGTTACAAGGCATGATTGGCGGTCAGGCGCTTGATTTAGCGGGGACCGACCAAGTAATATCTCTCGCTGAATTGGAACGAATTCATCGCTTAAAAACCGGTGCTCTGCTAGGTTCAGCCATTGAGCTTGGCGCGCTGTGTGCTCCTAGTGTCAGCGAAGATACCTTTAACGCCTTACGTCGCTATGCAGAGAATATTGGTTTAGCTTTTCAAGTGCAGGACGATATTCTTGATGTTGAAGGGGACACTGAATCCTTGGGTAAGCCCAAAGGTTCTGATATTGAGAACAAAAAATCCACCTATCCCGCATTACTAGGTTTGGATGGTGCCAAGCAAAAAGCCAGTAGCTTAATTCAGCAAGCGCTGAAAGCCTTGGAAGATATAGATCAAGATACTGAAATTCTGGCCAGTTTAGCCCACTACATCATTGAACGTAACCATTAAAATTCGTTTTCTTAATCTAAGTTCATGACAAATTAATGGCTAATTTGCATAAAATAAATAAAATTAACAGCAGGCTTTGTATATAATTGTGCGAAGTTTGCGTAGGACACATAATCGATACGATGAAATTGGATAGTAGCAAGTACCCCTTATTAACTTTGGTTGATGAACCAAAGCAACTGCGACAGTTACCGCAGCACAAACTTAGCACGCTCAGCGATGAACTGAGAGATTACTTATTAAACTCAGTGTCGCAAAGCAGCGGTCATTTCGCTTCAGGTTTAGGCACAGTAGAGCTCACCGTTGCTTTGCATTATGTTTATAACACACCTGAAGATCGCCTTATCTGGGATGTTGGTCATCAAGCCTATCCACATAAAATTCTGACGGGCCGTCGCAGTAAGATTCACACCATCCGTCAAAAAGATGGTTTACACCCATTCCCTTATAGAGAAGAAAGTGAATACGACACATTCAGTGTTGGCCACTCAAGTACCTCTATTTCTGCGGCGCTGGGCATGTCTATAGCCGCACAAAAAGAGGGTAAGGGTAGAAAAACCGTCGCTGTGATCGGTGATGGTGCCATTACCGCGGGTATGGCATTTGAGGCCATGAACCATGCTGGCGATATAAAGTCAGATATGCTGATAGTGCTCAATGACAATGAAATGTCTATCTCTGAGAATGTGGGCGCATTAAACAATCACTTTGCGCGTATTCTATCGGGTAGCTTCTACACCAGTATCCGTGAAGGGAGTAAAAAGCTTCTATCAGGTGTTCCTCCGGTCAAGGAGCTGGCCAGTCGTATGGAAGAGCACCTTAAAGGTATGGTCATACCGGGTACTTTCTTCGAAGAGTTGGGCCTTAATTATATCGGTCCGATTGATGGCCATGACGTGAATATGTTGGTCGATACACTACGTAATATGCGTAATTTGAAAGGCCCTCAGCTACTGCATATCAAAACCCAAAAAGGGAAAGGCTATAAGCCCGCCGAAGCTGACCCAATTGGTTATCATGCTGTGCCAAAATTCGATCCAAGCGTGCATAGTTTACCCAAATCAAAACCGGGCGCGCCAACCTTCTCAAAGGTATTTGGTGACTGGCTATGTGATGAGGCTGCTGATGATAAAAGGCTAATGGCAATCACACCAGCCATGCGTGAAGGTTCTGGCATGGTGCGTTTCTCTAAAGAGTATCCTGAGCAATATTTTGATGTCGCTATTGCTGAACAACATGCTGCAACACTCGCTGCTGGATTCGCATGTGAAGGGTTAAAACCCGTAGTTGCCATCTATTCGAGTTTCTTACAGCGCGCTTATGACCAATTGATCCACGACGTAGCGTTACAAAACTTGCCTGTGCTGTTTGCGATTGACCGTGCAGGTGTCGTTGGCGCTGATGGCGAAACCCATCAAGGAGCCTATGACTTAAGCTTTATGCGTTGTATCCCCAATATGGTTATCATGGCACCTAGTGACACCAATGAGTGCCGTCAGATGCTCCACACAGGCTATCACTATGATGGCCCAGTAGCAGTGCGCTATCCGAGAGGCAGCGCTGGTGATGCTGACGTACAAGTCGCCATGCAAAAGCTTCCTATCGGCAAAGCTAATCTGCTAAGAAGTGGTCAGAAAGTTGCGATTCTCAACTTTGGTACCCTGTTGCACAATGCAAAACTTGCTGCCGAGCAGTGCGATACAACGCTGGTTGATATGCGTTTTGTGAAACCTCTTGATACTGAGTTATTAACTGAGCTGGCAAAAACACACGAGCACTTTGTGACGCTTGAAGACAATGCAATCGCTGGCGGTGCAGGTAGTGCAGTCAGTGAGTTTTTTGCAACCATTTGGGTGACACCTAAAGTCACTCACCTTGGCTTGCCTGATGAGTTTATCAAGCATGGTACGCAAGATGAGATGCACGCTCAGATGAACCTTGATGAACAAGGTATTTTGCAAAAAGTGCAAAAGCTAGTATAAAAAAGGAGCATATGCTCCTTTTTTTATCTCTAGGCCGCTGCCAATGGAAAAGCAATTTAAAACGTTTCGAGAGTTTTACCCGTATTATTTACAACAACACCAAAACTCTTGGTGTCGATTGTGCCACTATTTGGGCAGTACAATGGTGATTGCAACTTGTCTTATCGCATTGTACTGGCAAAGTGCTTGGTATTTACTGCTAGCACCTGTATTTGGCTATGGATTTGCTTGGGTAGGCCATTTTGTATTTGAACATAATCGACCTGCCACTTTTACTCATCCCTTTTACTCGTTACTTGCGGATTGGGTAATGTATTGGCGTTGGCTAACAAGGCAAAGTTAACGCATCCACACTTTAACTTCAGCTAATCCATTGCTTTGTAACACTTCCAGTTGAGATTCAACATTGCTGCTTTGTTCAAATTCAAAGGCATCCAGTTGATCATCAAATATAATCGTCGCCGCCCCATCACCACCACGTTGTTTTACCTGATGCAGCGCGATATCAGCCAGATTTACCGATGCCTCCCAGCCAATCACCTGTCCCCCCAACAAAGGCAGAGGATACAGCGACCAGCCCATGGATATACTCATCGACATCGACTTACCATTTGGCAGCATAAAGTCAAAATTCGCCACCGCTTTACATAGCTCTCTGGCGTAGCTATCAACATCATCACGTTTAAAATCACGCAATAGAAGTAAAAACTCATCGCCACTCCAGCGTGCAACATAGTCTGACCCCTGCGTTCTTGAATTCAGCAACGCCGCCATCTGCTGCAAACAGCTATCACCACCAATGGGGCCATAAGCGTCATTAACTTTGCTGAATTTATCAATATTTAGGATCATCAACACTAAGCTTTTATTTTGCTGCTGCAAAGACTGTGCGTTGCGCTGAAAATGCTCAACATCTTTGGGTAACTGATCGAATAAGAAACGACGGCTGCGCAAACCTGTTAGCTCATCTGTATGACTGACCAGCTTTAACTGAGTGTTGACCTGATTGAGTTTTTCATTCGCTTTTCTCAGCTCTGTAGTGCGTTCAGCTACCAAGTCCTCCAGCGCCTGATGTTTGCGTCGCTCCTGTGCTCTGAAGACCCAAAATATCAAATAGAACAAGAAGGCAAATCCACAAGTGATCAGCAATCTAAAGTACATGGTTTCGTCAAAGCGCCTAGGGATTGCAATGTCGACTCGCTTAGAAGTAGCAGCCTGCCAGTCTTGCCCTCGCCTTTTCGCCTGTAACTCAAATACATATGAACCTGGCGACAAGTTGGTATAAATAGCATCTTGGCGGTTTGGCGTTTCTCGCCAATCACCACTTGTCATACCGTTGCTCAGTAGCCGATATCTAAACTCGATGCTTTGCGGAGCATAAAAGTCAATTGCGGTATACTGCACGGTCAGATCACGCTCTGAGGTATCAAGAAAAATTTTATCTTGTAGTGCTTTACCCGCAATACGGCGCTCTGGTGTAAATATGGCTTCCAGTTTTAACATCAGCTCATCCGAGCCAAATAACTGCATATTTTTAGGTATTCTTACCACACCTTGGGAGCTTGGATACCAAATAGCGTCCATCGTTTCCATTACCGCATCATGGCCAAAACCTGAGCAGCAACGACTCGCTTTACCGTCTAGCTGTCTATCAAATTGGCTGATAACCTGATCAACCTTTAGATTGGTGATTGGACCTTTGAACTGCCCAACCGGCATCCGATAAACACCCTTTTTAGTGCCAACCCACACCTGACGCAGCTGTTTGTCAAAGTATAGCGATGTAATAGAGCCATATGGCAGGCCATTTGACGCGTCTAGCTGATACCATTGACCCGCGGCGGTTCGATAGAATAGTCCATCACTCCAAGAACCTATTAAGGTCGCAACATCTTGAATGTGGAAGATGCTGGTGATATATGCTGTTTCTAATGAAGTTTGGCCACCCAGTTTTTCGATACCACGTTCGTTATAGCGATATGCGCCTTTATTCGTGCCAATAAAACCAAATGTAGGGAAATCGACCACGAAGGTGACAAACTGACTACCTAAAAATGTGTTGTAGTTGAATGGGGTCAGTTCAGAGTATTCAAGTCGGTATAGACCACGCCCCGTACCAAACCATAACCCACCTTCATTAGAGGGGCTGATAGAAAAAACAGGGTTTTGTCTTAACTCTCGATGGGGCAAACTGCGCAATTCACCCCGTTCATAAGCTAAAACGCCTCTGTCGGTGCCCATCAACAGAACGTCTCCCTGAAATTCTAGATCATTCACGGTAAGGCGCTGCAAGCGGTTCATATCAATCACTTGTTGATACTGGTTGCTCTCATCCAAGACGCCAACACCATAGCGATTCGCCACCCAAATTTTGCCATTGGGTGCACGGGTAATCGCAGTGATCCCTTGGTTTACGTCGTTACCCACTGAGTAACGTTCTACTTTTCCTGCATGTGCAAACCACAACCCTTCATTTAGGCTTGCCAACCAAATATTATTTTCTCTGTCTTTGAAAATATCTGAAAACCATACGCTTTGTTCGGAAAGCACCGGACGCACGGATTGCCACTCGCCTCGGCCCTCTCTAAACATCAAATTATTGGAAGTCGACACCCAAACGCCACCTTCACCATCACTCATGAACTTGTAAACAGCGGTGTTACCAATTTCATCGTAACGACGTAGTACTTCGTCAATATCTAGGAAATATGCACCTAATTCAGTGGCTAAAAACAAACGGCCATCTATCCAAGCCAAGTCGTGTAGTATGGTTTGCGCTAGCTGTTGTGGCAGTGATAAACGACTAGATAATTCCAGTCTAAATGCGTTTTCAGTAGATGAACTCGATTGCTTAATTTTAAGAAGATGGCGCTCATTGACAAGCCAAATACCGTCTGATGCCAAAGCCATTTTAGTTACAGCCCCGACTATCTGATTGATTCTAACTACTGATAGTTTGCGAGACTGAACTGACGTGCCACTAGCGACAGATAGACTAGCATGGGAAATATAATGCAAACCATTTGCTGCAACCCAAATACTGCCCTGTTGGTCTTCTAATAAGTCCCTTACTGGCCCTTGTATATCCAGTGATTCTACTTCCAAAGTTTGCGGGTCTAAGCGATGTACGCCACGGCGAGTACCTACCCATAGCATCCCATCCCTTCCAACCAACAACTTGTGGATAGCATTAGAACGCAGAAAATCGGTGTTTTGTGTGGTGAGATTGGTAAACTTCTGACCATCAAAGCGACTCAAACCAAACTGAGTCGCCAGCCAAATATACCCTTGTTTATCTTGTGTAATGCTTTTAATAGACTGAGAAGGCAGGCCGTTTTGTAAGTTCCATTGCTTGACCACATAATCGTTAATTGAAGCCTGTGCAAAGTGCGCAATTAAGCTCACCGCCACTACAAATACTAACCTTAACATTCTGTCCATAGTTGACACTATTTTCTGCCTAATATCAGCCCGTTAAAACACCAGTTTTAAACAAAGCCTGTACACAAATCAATGAAAAAATACCCGCAAGTACATCATCGACCATAATTCCAAAGCCGCCATGTAACCTTTTATCGAGCATTTTTATCGGTCCAGGTTTTACAATATCAAAAAATCGAAACAATAAAAAACCCACAATCAAAGATTGCCAGCTCAATGCGGCCCCCAACATAGTAATATAAAAGCCCGCCACTTCATCCCAAACAATAGCTGGATGATCATGAACTTGTACATCTCTGGCGGTTTGCCCACACACCCACAGACCAAACACACTGATGACAATGGCAAATACGACCTGTAACCACAATGGATAACTTGCGGTAATAAAAATAAACGGTAACGCACCTAGCGTACCAAAAGTGCCAGGCGCAACGGGGGACAATCCCAAACCAAAACCTAAACCAAAAAACTGATGGGGGCGCTTAAGATCAAATTTATACTGCTTAGCCAAAGCTACTCCTAGCTAAAATGTTCATAACCAATATCGGGAAATGGCCATGTCTGGTTGTGGTAAAGTAATTCTAACTTGCCGTCATTATTAATAATTTGCCCAATACATACCGGTTCTACACCATACTGCTGTAACTTGGCTTCAAGCAAATTCTTATTATCGTCACTAACGGTGAATAGCAATTCATAATCATCACCGTAGGCTAGCGCCAATTTAAGACGCATATTATCGTCACTGATACTGTTCAATGCTTCTGATGTCGGCACTTTATCGGCGTGAATCACAGCACCCACACCGGATTGACGAAGAATGTGTGATAGGTCAGCTAATAAGCCATCCGAAATATCTATAGCAGAGGTTGCCGTGCCTCTTAGGACTTGACCTGCTGCCACTCTAGGTGAAGGAAAGTTAAAACGCTCTGTGGCGTTTTTTAAATGTTCAGGTGCTATATCCCAACCCTGTTTACGCGCTTCAATCGCAAGGCCTGAATCTCCTAGCGGCCCTGTAACATAAATCCAGTCACCAATTTTGGCCCCAGAGCGAGTCAAAGCTTTACCTTTGGGCACAATACCTTTAGCACATACCGTAATGGTCAATGGCCCTTGAGTCGTATCTCCACCTATAATCTGTACATTATAGTATTCGGCGATATCGTGCATTCCTTCGGTAAACTCTTCCAGCCACTGCTGGTCGATGCTTGACAATGTCAGCCCTATCGACACCCAAGCAGGTTCAGCACCCATTGCTGCAAGATCACTTAAATTAACCGCTAAAATACGGTGGCCTAAAGCGCGTGGAGGAATATCAGCAAAAAAATGTACACCTTCTACTAAGGTGTCGGTTGTCACTGCTAATTGGCAGTTGTCTGGCACGCTTATCAACGCACAGTCATCGCCAATCCCCAAATCAACATCACGGCGAGTAATCCCCCTACCTGTGAAATAGCGATTGATGAGTTCAAATTCCTTCATATACAAAAAAGCCGGCCAACGCCGGCTCTCCTTTATTTGGCCTTACTTGCGAATGTCTTTTACGGCTTTATCTAAGACACCATTTACAAACTTATGGCTGTCTTCCGCACCAAACATTTTTGCCAATTCAATACCTTCATTGATAGCAACTTTATACGGTACATCTTCTCTGAACTTAAGTTCATAAGCACTCACTCTTAGTACCGCTCTTTCCACTTCATCTAAATCATCGAAAGGTCGTGACAAGTGTGGTTTTACAATCTCATCAAGCTGCTTTTGATTTACCGCTACACCACGCGCCAAATCTTTGAAGTATTCAACGTCGACTTTAGATACATCATTTTCGATCAACATTTGCTGTTCGATGTCGGCGATTGGGTTACCGCTTAATTGCCAAGAATAAACGGCTTGTAAAGCCAATATACGTGCCTTACGTCTTGCTGCTGGTTTCACAGAGGATCCTCTTAAATTTGCTCTAGCACGTTAACCATTTCTAAAGCGCCAAGTGCAGCTTCGCCGCCCTTATTGCCCATTTTGGTGCCCGCACGTTCAATGGCTTGCTCGATGCTTTCAGTGGTTAGTACGCCAAATGCAACTGGGATATCATAGTCTAGTGATACGCTTGCCAGACCTTTATTTGACTCATTTGCAACTAAATCAAAATGAGGCGTACCACCACGGATGATAACACCTAAAGCAATGATCGCATCAAACTGCTTTTTCATCGCAATACGTTTAGCTGCTAGAGGTAACTCAACGGCACCCGGTACGTAAACAACCGTGATATCTTCATCACTTACGCCACCCGTACGCTTTAGCTCATCTACCGCACCTTCAAGCAGGCTTTTACCGATAAAGTCGTTAAAACGAGAAATAACAATGGCAAATTTCTTGCCCGGTGCATATTTGTTACCTTCAATAATGTTCATTAGATGATCCTAATCTTATAAATACCAACGCTGAAGCATGTACCGAATTCTCGGTCCAGCAATTGCCAAATTGGGGCGCATGATAGCACAATTTTAACTATCCCCAAACAACTTAAAACGGGCCTGAATTGGGCCCGCTTGCTTGTAACTTTTATCGTCTTATTGCGGTTCTACGTAATCGACAACTTCTAAATGGAAACCTGATAAAGCGTGATACTTTTTCGGCATGCTCATCAGTCGCATTTTTTGAATGCCCAGATCCGCTAAAATTTGTGATCCCACGCCCACTGTACGAGACGTTCCTTGGAATTTACGAACGTTTACTTGTTCACCCTGATCTTGCGCGGCAAATGCTTTAACCATCGCTTCGATTTCTGAACTTTGTTCTTGTTTGCCAAGTACCACCAATACACCCTTGTGTTCACTGATATATTGCATCGCACTGTGCAGGCTCCAACTTCTTTCGGCACCGCGATCTGAAAGCAAAATGTCATTGAAGGTGCTTTGTAGATGCACACGAACCAAGGTGGTATCACCTGGTTTTACCTCACCTTTGACTAACGCATAATGTAGTTGATTGTCGATAGTGTCTTTGTAAGTCACTAAGTCAAACTCACCATACTCAGTAGGCAACTTACATTGAGCAACCTTCTCAATCGTGGTTTCATTGAGGTTTCGGTATTCAATTAAGTCCGCAATAGTCCCTATTTTAATATTGTGTTCTTGCGCAAAGACTTCTAACTGAGGACGGCGCGCCATGGTGCCATCTGGGTTTAAGATCTCCACAATCACAGAAGCAGGCTCTAGTCCGGCTAAACGGGCTAAATCACACCCAGCTTCTGTATGCCCTGCTCGCGTTAATACTCCGCCAGGTTGCGCCATAATTGGGAAAATGTGACCCGGTTGGACGATATCTTCAGGTTGCGCTCCTTTGGCGACTGCGGCTTGAACAGTGCGTGCTCTATCTGCTGCAGAAATACCTGTTGTCACCCCTTTGGCGGCCTCAATGGATAAGGTGAAATTGGTCGAGAATTGAGCGCCGTTATTACGTACCATAAGAGGTAAATCTAGTTGTTTACAGCGCTCTTGCGTCATCGTCAAACAAATTAAGCCACGGCCATAAGTGGCCATAAAGTTGATCGCATCTGCTGAAATATGTTCGGCGGCAATGATCAAGTCACCTTCATTCTCACGGTCTTCATCGTCCATTAAGATGACCATTTTACCGGCTTTAATGTCATCGATAATTTCTTGTGCGCTGTTTAAATTCATAATCTACCTATCTGATTAAGGTTTTGGGGTTATTTTATAAAGCCCGCTTTGGCTAACAAACTGGCTGTGAGAGTAGACTCGTTAGCCTGGGGTTGTGCTCCTAGCACCAAACGCTCTAAATAACGGGCTATTTGATCGACTTCTAAGTTGACCTGACTGCCCACCTTTAGGTCAGCAATGGTCGTTTCTTGTGCCGTATGGGGCACAATTGTAAGTTTAAACTGCTGGCCTTTGACTTCATTGACGGTCAAACTGATCCCATCAATCGCAACAGAACCCTTATGAGGAATATATTTCATCAACTCCGCTGGCGCTTCTAGCCAATATTCTGTTGCCCGCGCATTGCTCTCAATTGCACTTACAGTTGCGATACCGTCAACATGACCGGAAACAAGGTGGCCTCCCAAGCGCGAGATCGGCTGCAAGGCCTTTTCTAAATTAACTTTCTGGCCAGTTTTATAATGAGCAAACTGAGTGAGTTTAATCGTCTCATTTGAAAGGTCAGCGCGAAATCCGTCTTTGAACTTTTCGACAACGGTTAAACATACGCCATTAGTCGCAATGCTGTCGCCTAGGTTTACATCGCTCATATCCAAGTCAGAACTGCTGACACGAACAACTAAGTCGCCCTGCGCAGCTCTTAACTCGCTTAATGTACCTGTTGCTTCAATAATACCTGTAAACATATTGCCTCTTAAATTAGCAAGTTTTAGCCGTTATACGAATGTCATCGCCTATTGTGGTCACATCAGTGAACGCTAACTGAGTTACATCATCCATTAGGGTTATTTCAGGTAAATGAAATAAACTTTTCCCCTGATGACCGATTAGTTTGGGCGCTAAATATACCACATATTCGTCTATGAGTTGTTGCTGTGCAAACACCCCCGCTAGGGTTGCACCGGATTCCAACCACACGTGATTTATGCCACGATTTGCCAAGTGTTCCAGCGCAGTTCGACAAGGCACTTTGCCATGCTCTGCATCAAGCTTAATTTGCTCTACAAAATGAGGCCATTGGTGTTTATTATCAAGGTGTGTTCGAAAAATTATTAGCGGTGCATCTATCTGAAATAGCGCCAGATCAGGAGTTAAGCGGTTTTGCGAGTCGATGATAACTCTGACAGGTTGCCTCAAGGTATGGCCCTGTGGTAACTCAATATCACACTCATGCGCTCGCACGTTGAGCTTGGCATCATCCATAATCACCGTATCTGCGCCTGTTAAAACTGCACAGCTTTGCGCTCGAAAATGTTGTACATCACGGCGCGCTAACGGACCTGTAATCCACTTACTCTGACCATTTTTTAGTGCTGTTTTACCATCCAAACTGGCGGCAAGTTTGCAAGTAACATAAGGAAGACCTTGTTCCATGCGCTTTAAGAAGCCTCGATTCAACGCTCGCGCTTCTTCTTCAAGTAAACCATAAGCCGTTTCGACACCGGCTTGTTGCAACATGGCCAGACCTCTGCCTGCGACTTTAGGGTTGGGGTCCACCATAGCGGCAACCACTCGGTGAACTCCGGCGTTAATCAAACCTTCTGCACAAGGGGGTGTGCGGCCATGATGACTACAAGGCTCAAGTGTGACGTACGCAGTCGCCCCCGCCGCTTTATCTGCTGCTTGACGCAAAGCATATACTTCCGCATGAGCATCGCCAGCACGTTGGTGATAACCTTGACCGACGATTTGGTTATCTCTGACAATGACACATCCAACATTAGGATTGGGCGTGGTAGTAAAACGCCCCTTCTTCGCCAGTTCAATCGCCATGGCCATGTAGTGATGATCTTGTTCACTGAACATAGTTAATCACCCAGCCTCGCAATTTCCTCACCGAATTCTCTAATGTCTTCAAATGAACGATAAACAGAGGCAAATCGCACATACGCCACTTTATCGAGCTTTTTTAACGCTTCCATTATACATTCACCAATGAGATGACTGGGTACTTCACGCTCTCCTGTGGCCCGGATCTTTGATTTTATTTCATGGATAACTTCATCTATTTGTTCTGTACTGACGGGACGCTTTTCCAGAGCTCGGGCGAGCCCGTTGACCAGCTTATCTTCATTAAACGGCTCACGAGAGCCATCTTGTTTGATCACTCTAGGCATAACCAATTCAGCGCCTTCAAAGGTAGTGAAGCGCTCATGGCATTCAATACACTCACGGCGTCTTCTAACCTGATGGCCTGAACTCACTAAACGAGAATCGATTACTTTGGTATCTTTGGCAGTACAAAAAGGACAGTGCATATTAGTTCACTTTAGAAATCTTACGAAAAAGGCCGCTATAGCGGCCTTCATAATAACAAAAAATGCTGTTTTGTGCGTAAAATTATGCGTAAACAGGTAATTTTGCACAGATTGCTTTTACTTTCTCTTTTACTTGCGCTTGTACAGACTCATCATTGATGTTGTCTAGTACGTCACAGATCCAGCCAGCTAATTCTTTTGATTCTGCTTCTTTGAAGCCACGACGCGTGATGGCAGGAGAACCAATACGTAAACCTGAAGTAACGAACGGAGAACGCGGATCGTTAGGTACTGAGTTTTTATTAACTGTGATATTAGCACGGCCCAGTGCAGCATCTGCGTCTTTACCAGTAATATCTTTGTCGATTAAATCAAGTAAGAATAAATGGTTGTCTGTTTTACCCGATACCACTTTGTAGCCACGCTCTTGTAATACCGCAACCATAGCTTGTGCATTTTTAACAACTTGCTTCTGGTACTCAGTGAACTCAGGCTGTAATGCTTCTTTAAATGCAACCGCTTTTGCAGCAATAACATGACATAGAGGACCACCTTGGCCGCCAGGGAATACCGCGCTGTTTAGCTTTTTATAGATGTCTTCATCATTACAAGCTGAAATAATCAAACCACCACGAGGGCCTGCTAAGGTCTTGTGTGTAGTTGTCGTTACAACGTGAGCGTGTGGTACTGGGCTTGGGTAAACACCAGCTGCAACCAAACCGGCAACGTGTGCCATATCTACCAGTAAATAAGCGCCAACTTTGTCTGCGATTTCACGGAACTTAGCCCAGTCAACAATACCTGAGTAGGCCGAGAATCCACCAATGATCATTTTAGGCTTATGCTCAAGCGCAAGTGCTTCTACTTGCGCATAGTCAATCTCGCCAGTTTCTTCGTTCAAACCATACTGAATTGCATTGTATGTTTTGCCTGAAAAGTTAACGTGTGAGCCGTGTGTTAAGTGACCACCATGCGCTAAGCTCATGCCTAATACAGTGTCATGTGGCTGAAGTAGCGCTTGGAATACCGCAGCATTAGCCTGTGAACCTGCGTGAGGTTGAACGTTCGCGTAGTTTGAACCAAACAACTCATTGGCACGGTCTATCGCCAGTTGCTCAACGACATCAACGTACTCACAGCCACCGTAGTAACGCTTACCAGGGTAACCTTCCGCGTATTTATTCGTTAACTGAGACCCCTGTGCTTCTAGTACTCGCGGGCTACAGTAGTTTTCAGAAGCGATAAGCTCAATGTGCTCTTCTTGGCGCGTAGTTTCTTGCGCGATCGCTTTTGCTAATTCAGGGTCAAAATCTGCAATGTTCATGTTACGTTCTAACATGGGGTCTCCTAGGTGCACGTAAGGTATAAAAAGCCATATTGTACGCTCTAATGCGTATCATGCCTACGATCTTGGCATGAGCATATTTAAACAGGGATTGAATTTATTTCACAGTGTTAATGTAATGATATTTTTTTATTTTAACATTTGTTTTTTTTATGAGTTCAGAGAGTGGAATTAACAATTTTAATATTAACATCAGGTGAGACCGCATTCAGTCACCACCTGACGTCGCATTTTAACTATAGTAATTTAGCAAAAATTGCCGCTTTGAGTTGCTCATAATCGGCAGTCATTGGTTGTGCTAAACATGCTTTATCTAATGCACTTTGTAACACTTCAGGCATATCAATTTGCTGTGCTAGCACTTGTTCTACCGACTCTTTGAATTTTGCCGGATGGGCAGTTGCCAAAAATACACCTGTGCTTTTTGCATCTTTATCTAAGTTTAAGCCTTCGTAAGCTATCGCCGTATGTGGTTCAGCAATATACCCATTTGCGGCAATTTCTCTCATCACTTCTTGTGTACGTTGCTCACTGACACAACGTGAATAAAAATCATGTTTAGCAAATTTACCACTGTCCAACATAGTTTGAACACGAGGCCAATTATTAGGTTTACTCACATCCATTGCATTAGATAATGACTCAAGGGTTGCATTCGGTGACCATTCACCGGATTCAATATAGCGTGGCACTGTATCATTTTGGTTAGTTGTCGCAGAAAGCTTATCCACTGGCAAGCCGATTACTGACGCTATCATTGCCGCACAAACATTACCAAAGTTACCGCTTGGTACAGATACATGAACCGTCGCTCGCTGGTCTTTTGGTAATTGCGCCAATGCTTCGAAGTAGTAACATACCTGAGCCAATAAACGACTAATATTGATTGAATTAGCTGAGTTTAAGCCCAGCTTTTCTTTCACTTCGTCATCTAAGAAGGCTTGCTTTACTAGCGCCTGACAATCATCAAAGCTCCCCGCTACGGCATAGCAATGGATATTGTTGCCTAAAGTCGTAAACAATTTTTGCTGAGCCAGTGAAATTTTGCCCTCGGGATACAAAATAACAACGTCAACATTTGGCTTATTGTAAAAGGCGTGAGCTACTGCCGCTCCAGTGTCACCACTCGTTGCGGTTAAAATTGTTACGCGCTCTCCCTGATTGAACAGGCCAATACATTCCGCCATAAAACGCCCACCAAAGTCTTTAAATGCCAATGTTGGGCCATGAAAGAGCTCTAAACAGTAATTTTTTTCATCTACCTTTACTAACTCGACTGGAAAGTTGAAGGCGCGTTTAACCATGTCTGCCAATGTATCTTTAGGCAGTTCATCGCCAATAAGGTGTGACAATATCTGTGTGCTACGCTCAACAAAAGGTAAATCTAGCAAAGCATTGACATCACTTAGCGGCGCCAAATCCGTTGGGAAAAACACCCCTTGATTGCGCCCGAGTCCTGTTTTTACCGCTTCTGTAAACGATACTTTTTGCTTATCATCTTTTAAATTAACCAATTGCATTTTTATTTAGCTCCTTGAGAAACGACACGAGTACCTAAGTTATCGAGTTTACAGATATGGCTGAAGCCATGTTCATTTATATAATGTTGCTCAAGCCATTGTTGGCATTGCTGAGCATCTTCGAGTGATTTACAAATCGCAAATAATGTCGGCCCTGCGCCTGAAATACTGACCAGTTCAGCCCCAAACTCAGGTAATGCAGCTTTTGCATCGCTAAATCCTGAAATTAAATCCTGACGATGAGGTTCTGCTAAGTCATCTTGCATCAAGCCTAAGGCCTCATCAAAACGACCACTTTGCATGAGCAAGCAAAAACTTGAAAGCCGCTGTGCGAATTCTATCGCGCTATGCATCGACAACTGCTTAGGCAATACACCACGCGCTTTAGAGGTATTTAAGGCAAAACCGGGGTAAGCCGCTACATAGTACCAACGTTCATCGACTGGTAACGCCAGCGCTTTATTAGGCACGATATCGGCCGTCAGCTGCAACCCTCCTAAATAACAAGGAGTAATGTTGTCGTAGTGACGACCTCCACTAACTTTACCTTCAAAGTCGGCCATCAATTCAATCATCGCTTCTTGCGACAACTGGGTGCCAGCAAATTGATCCAATGCTGCGAATGTCGCCACCACTGAACAAGCACTGGACCCCAACCCCGAACCAATCGGCAAACGCTTGTCTAGCGTTAAAGCGGCGGGCGGCATGCCTGGTGCGACATGTTCTCTAAAATGAAGCAAACATTGATAAGACAAGTTTTCATGGGCATCACCTGGTAATTTTTCCGCATAGGGACCAGAGCAAGTAAAGCTATCCTGCTCCGAGTGCTCAATATGCACAACATCCCCTAACAATGAACCATCTATGGGTGCCAAAGCGGCACCCAGCGAATCAAAACCAACACAAAAATTACCAACCGAGGCAGGCGCATAAATAGAGATCATTTGTACTTCCTCACTCTATAAAGTTTTAAGAATATCGGCAAATACACCCGCTGAAGTTACCTCAGCGCCTGCACCATAACCACGGATCACAAATGGACGTGGCTGATAATATTGACTTAAAATTGCTAAAGCGTTCTCTCCGTCACGAATATCATAAAGTGCATGTGCTTTGTCTACTGCTTCAATGCCTACGCGGCAACGGCCATTTTCAATACTACCAACGTAACGTAATACTTTACCCTCATTGGCTGCACTTTGAATTTTGTCGGCGAAGCTGGCATCAAGCTCAGGCAGACGTGCCATAAACTCATCAACAGAAGTTCCGGGGGCGAAATCGTCAGGTACAACGGATTCCACTTCAATATCACTGAGCTCAAGTTGCAATCCTGATTCGCGGGCGATGATCAGGAGTTTCCTTGCTACGTCAGTGCCTGATAGGTCGTCTCTTGGGTCTGGCTCTGTAAAGCCGTTGCTTTTTGCTTTTGCTGTCGCTTCAGAAAGGCTCAAACCGTCTTGCAAAGCGCCGAACATATATGACAGCGACCCAGATAAAATACCATTAAATGATAACAGCTCGTCGCCCGCACCAAATAACAACTGTAAGTTGTCTAATACAGGCAAACCAGCCCCTACGTTCGTCTCGTACAAAAACTTTCTTTGCTTGCGCTGCGCCGCCAAAGTGAGCGCTTGATAGTATTCATAACTACCGGTATTGGCTTTCTTATTGGCAGCTACCACATGGAAACCAGCATTCAAAAAGTCAACGTATTGATCGGCAAGATACTGAGATGAAGAACAGTCTACCAAGACTGGGTTTATCAAATGATTTGCTTTGACGAACTCTTCAACTCGCTGCAAAGTAAATCCTTGCTGCTGGTTTGCCAATTCTGCCTGCCATGAATCAAACGGCACACCGTCGGCGTTTAGGTATAGTTGCTTAGAATTGGCGACGCCATAGAGATTAAGCTTGATGTTGCGCGCTTCGAGCCAAGTCTGTTGCTTTTCTAGTTGCTTGATAAGCTCTTGACCCACAAGGCCACAACCAAGTAAGAAGACGTCGATTGAAGGTATATGGGTAAAAAAGTTCTCGTGACACACCTTCACCGCATCATTACAACGTGCGCCATCTATCACCGCAGAAATTGCGCTTTCTGTGGAATCTTGAGCAATTGCGACGATATTGAGTTGCGCCTGTGCCAGCGAGGCAAAGAATTTTGCAGCAAGTCCCTTATGGGCTTTCATGTTATCACCCACCAGTGTCACAATTGCCAACTCACGCTGCACTTGAACTGGCTCAATCAAACCCGCTTGCGATTCAAGTTCAAAGGCTTGCTCTAGCGCATTCAATGCCAAATCTAAATCCGACTCATGGACGCAAAAACTGATACTAAATTCGCAAGAAGATTGAGTGATTAAAACAATGGATACATTGTCATTTGCCAACGCGCCAAATACGCGAGCAGCCATGCCAACTTTACCCTTCATCCCCGGTCCAGAGACAGTTAACATGGCTAAGTTTTCTAAACTAGATAGCGCTTTTACAGCTTCATCACCGCGTCGCTCGTTACTTATTACAGAACCTGCAACATCCGGGTTGTGGGTATTTTTGATTTCACAAGGTACAGAGAACTTAGCACAAGGAAGGATGGTTTTTGGATGCAGTACCTTGGCACCAAAATACGATAGCTCCATCGCTTCTTTATATGATAACCAGTCAATTTTGCTGGCCTTTTTGATAAAACGAGGATCGGCGTTATATACCCCATCTACATCAGTCCAGATTTGACAGACTTCGGCGCGTAAACACGCAGCGGCAATCGCGGCTGAATAATCTGAGCCATTACGACCTAGCGTAGTGAGCTCGCCACGTACATTACTTGCAGTGAAACCAGGCATGATGTAGTACTTACTTGGGTTTGCATTCATCGCCTCAACAAACTTGGTCTGGCTCAGCTGTAAATCCACTTCGGCATCTAAGTAACCACCGTGGCTAACAATACAGTCGCTGGCTTCAAGGTATGCTGCTTGTGAGGCACCTAGCATAGTTTGCATAAGTGCAACACTGATTCGTTCACCAAAACTGATAACATAAGCTCGCACTGAATCAGGACAGTTTTGTAGCATTTTTACCCCAGCCAGCTTTTCGGCAAGGCTAGATAAAGCGGGCCAATGAGCCACTTCGCCATAAAGCTTTTGAACTTGTTCAAGCAAAGCGAGTGCTCGATTTTCAAGTCGCAACCATTGTTCGCTATAGTCTTGCCCTTGTTCAGCTAGGTCAACCAGCTCCACAAGTTGGTCTGTCATACCGCCCGGTGCTGACAGTACAACCAAAGCTTCCGCCCCTGCTTGATTAAGGATCAAGCTGTGAACTTGCTTAAGACATTCAAAATCAGCTAGTGACGAACCACCGAATTTCAAAACACGCATTGTTATTTTCCTCATTCCTAAAACGAAAAAAGGCCTGTGTTCGTAGTGAACACAGGCCTTTTTCAAATACGCACCGACCTATGCCACTATCCAGAATGGATGGTGGTTGTAATAATGGTCGTAGTGTTAAAATTTGTTTTCATGTTTTTTAGCTTGCCCGAAATGTAGGCATTCTGTCAACAACTTAATGCGACAAACAATATGCATTTTACTCATACACATATTCCCTTTAGGACTATTTTATGCATTTTTTAAAGGAAGGGGTAGAAACTCTGGAGTTGAAATAGGAAAAAGGTAGGGGTTAATAGCATGTAACGAGATGATTCAACGTATTCCGTAGCGATGCAAAAGTGCGATCAGTCGTTCACTATCCACCGGCTTTTCAATAAAATCTAGCGCACCTAATTGCGTGACCCTACTTTTCATTTCAGGTTGGATATCAGCGGATATAACCACCACAAAAGTTTCGATACTAGGCTCTGTTTTAATTCTTTCTAAAACACCCACGCCATCTAAGATGGGCATCGTCAGGTCTAAACACAACAAATCAATAGATTGCTGCTTTAGAATGTTTAACGCCTCGACACCGTCTTTTGCTTGTAATACGTTCACCTCAAGCGCGCTGGACAGACAACGGATAACTTGTTTTCTAGCAACTGTCGAATCATCACAGACTAATATTGAGTAAGCCATTACTATTTTTACTATTATTTGTTATACCTCGTTCTTATAACACAATATTCTGACATCAGTAAGTGTTGCAAGCTGCAATTAAACCAAAGCAGCATTTAAGAGTGAAAATCAGAGATATTTATTTATTTTTAAACCTTTATTAGCTAAGTTTATGATTAGCCATTCTGCACAAACTCTAATTTTGGGAGCCAAAGTTCATTCATGCTGCAAAAAAGTCTATCTAAAAAGCTACTCACGAATGTGCTATCGGTTTACTTCCTACTTACGTTCGTAGTGACCTGTGGTCAGGTTGTCGCTGAATACGTAAATACCAAAGACTACATTCGTAATGAATTGACTATGCTGCAAAAAACGTTCAGCCGTAGTCTTACACGCGCAATTTGGGAATTAAACACCAAACAAACAGTCACCACCGCAGAGGGGTTGCTGGCGATCCCCATGATTGAGGGCATCATCGTGCGAGATGATAGTGGTGAAATAATCTCTCAATTGGGCCGATCTTTAGATATTCATGAACTTTATAGCCAACAATTGGTGCAAGAAGAAGCAATTATCGAAGATACCCCATCAGGACTATTTGGCTATACCTTCCCACTGATTTTTGAATTTTCTGGCCGCGCGACACAAGTTGGCGACGTAACACTTTTCTCATCTCGAGACGTCGTTTTCAGCCGTATTATGATATCGATCTACTTTTTGATCGGTAATGCGATGATTAAAACTACGTTCTTAATTATTCTATTTTTAATTGCCTTTCGTCGTTTGCTCACCGAGCCACTTACTGATCTTACCGATCAAATAGAAGAAATTGAATTGGACGATATTGATGGTCGGAAGATTGATATCGGTACCACGGAACGTAATGAGCTTAAAGTAATGGAAGAAGCATTCAACAAGCTCATTGATAAAGTCTCAGAGTACAGAAAACAACTCGATCAAACGCAAAAAGAATTGTTGATAAGTAACGAGAAGCTCGATCAACACAACTTGCAGCTTGAACAAGAGGTCGCACGTAAAACGTCTAATCTCAGTCAGGCCATGATGGACTTACAACAACAAAAATATGAGCTGGAAAAACAAAAACTCACTCTCACCGAAGAGGTCGATCTTCGTAGTCAAACAGAGCAAGAGCTACTGACAAAACAAAAAGAGCTCGAGCGGTATGTAGACGAGCTAAATATGGCGCAAGAGCGCTTGGTTGGCTCAGAAAAAATGGCCGCTCTTGGGGGACTTGTTGCAGGTATTACGCATGATATCAACACCCCTGTTGGTATTGGGGTGACGGCAACGTCTTTCTTACAGGAGCGATTAAATAAGCTTGAAGCGGCGTATAAAGATAAAACCCTCTCACCCAAGGCTTTGGAAGAATTTATTAACGAAGCAAAACAAAGCACCAGTCTTCTGACCACTAATCTCGATAGAGCCTCAGAGTTAGTTGCCAGCTTTAAACAAATCGCAGTTGATCAGGCTAGTGAAGCGGTGCGAAAGATTAACTTTAAAGAGTATCTGGCCGAAGTTGTCCGCTCACTACACCCAAAGATCAAAAAGACCAAACACATCATTAATATCGAGTGTCCAGAGGACCTAACTCTTAACCTGCCGGCGGGAGCAATCAGCCAGATATTTACCAACCTGATCATGAACTCATTGATCCATGGTTTTGATGGCGTTGATAAGGGTGAAATCGATATCATCATCACCGATGATCATGACGATGTGAAAATAGTTTACAAAGATAATGGCCGTGGTGTGACCAAAGCACAACTAGAGAAACTATTTGACCCATTCTTCACCACAAAGCGTGATCAGGGAGGCAGTGGTTTAGGCACACACATTACACTTAACTTAGTAAAACAAACCCTCAATGGTGATATTGAAGTGACCAGTGAAGAAGGTAAAGGGCTGACCTACTACATTCAATTCCCAAAAAATATGCAAGCCCCTATGACTATGTTCAGCTAACACTGTTTGGACTACTCGTAAAGTTTTACGTGTAGTCCTCCCCATTACGATAAAATTCTTGCTATCATGAGCGCCAATTTTTAAGCACGGATACTCAATATATGTGGTTTAGTAACCTGATCTGTTATCGTTTTAAGCAAGATGTTTCATACAATCAAGAAGAGTTTGAAAAGGCACTAGAGCAAGACGTATTTAGACCTTGTGGAAGCCAAGACATGAGCACCTTTGGTTGGACCAAAGCGCTTGGAAAACATGGCAATAGCTTATCGCATTTTTCACAAGACAGTATTTTGTTATGTGCAAAGCGAGAAGAGAAAGTACTCCCTGCTTCTGTAATAAACGACATGGTCGCTGAGAAGGTCGAGCTCATCGAGCGTGAAGAAAACCGCCCGGTAAAGAAAAAAGAAAAAGACGAATTAAAAGAGAACATTCTGAGTAGTTTGCTGCCTCAAGCATTTAAGAAATCTAGCTTACAATTTGCTTTTATTGACCAAAAAAATGGCTGGGTCGTGGTAAATAGCGCCAGCTTTAATAAAGCCGAAGAATTACTTGCTTTGCTGAGAAAGTCGCTAGGCACCTTACCTGTCGTACCTGCATTTGCAAATTACGATTTAGACGTGTTCTTAACGGATTGGCTGACAAAGTTTGAGACCCCTGAAGGTTTTGCAATTGGTACTGATGCTGAGCTACAAGAACCTGACGACAATGGTGCTCAAGTTAAGCTCAAGCAACACGACTTATCTTCTGACGAAATCAAAAGTCACTTAGACAATGGTAAACGCGTCACAAAACTTGCATTTGACTGGCGTGAACGCGTGAAGTTTATCTTGCAAAATGACGGCTCGATTAAACGTCTAAGCTATGCCGATGCGCTAAAAGAGCAAAATGCCGATATTCCCAAAGAGGATATGGCCGTTAAGCTTGACGCTGATTTTATTCTAGTCAGTGAAGAGATAAAAGAATTGCTTGAAGAGCTGACTCAAAGCTTGGGTGATGGTTCGGATATGTAATTCATTGAGGCGATAAGCACATGCGCCTATCGCCTACGATGTTTGCTAAGCAAACATCGTTCTTATGTCTTCCAGAGCATGAATATATTCGTCACTGGTAAACATTTCCACTGATTCTATAATGCCTTTATCCGCATACACTTGCAGTGAGGCGGTTTTATCGGAAACCTGTAAGATTCCTTCTAAAATAGCGCCCACTCTAATGAAATCCACATAGCAATCTTGTTGTGGTTTGTAATTTGGATTGGACCAGTTTTCCGCGGCATCAATAAACTCCTCGGTAAACCCCCATTCACGCATAATTGCGCCTCCAATTCTACCCGCTAATTTTTGGATAGCATGTGCCAAAAAGCTTGGATTAGCGAATACTTCTGGGTGTCTTTCTGCTTCCGTCAAAATAGGCAAAACACCAATGTTAAATACCAAAGATGCCAATGTGATCGTATCTCTATTTAAAGAGGTATGTTTATGCGCCTTAAGGTAAAAATCCATTGTGGTGATGGCTTGGCAGGCAACTTTAAGCGTTTTCTGCCACGCTTTATCCATATAGGTTTTGATCAGCTTATTGTTAGATACAAATAGCTGCTCCATTGCCATTGCCGTAGCAATATTTTTGATTTGTCTTAGCCCAATACGCGTCACTGCCTGATTGAGTGTGTTCACTTTAACAGAGCGACCCAAAAAGGCACTATTAGCCACTTTTATCATCCGCGCTGATAGCGCGGGGTCATGAGATATCACCTCTGCCATTTGCATTAGATTAACGTCTGGGTCATCTGCGGCTTTACGCACACGCACGGCCGCATCCGGCAAAGTAGGCAACACTAAGGTGTCACTATTGATTCTGTCTATAAGGATGGTAAGTAAGGCATTCTCTGTTGACATGAGCTTAATTCCAAAACTGATTAAGTAGCGCTAAACGCCCGTGTTTTAGCCTTTAGTATTGTCTAACATCCTTATAAAGTTAAGAAAGCAACATAAAAATATTAGCCGCGGTCGATGTTTGGACAATTTTATAAAAATGGTCGCAGCAGTTAGGCATAATTACGCTGGATCATGTAAAGTAGGCGCTCAAGTTTTATTTCCAATAACAAAAAGAGAGCAGCATGAGACTTTCAAAAATTAGTCAGGCACTGATTATTGCCAGCACCTTGGCACTGGGTGCATGTTCAGACCCAGCAACTAACACATCGACTGCCGCAGACACACAACAAGCACAAACACCAAACTATGAGCTTGTAACACTGAGCCTTCGCGTTTAGACATTTACACACAAGTGACGCTTAATACCGATTTGTCTCACCTAAGCGACAACCAAAAGCAAATGATCGCGAAATTGATTGATGCGTCTAAATTGATGGATGATCTATTCTGGAAGCAAAGCTTTGGTATGGACAAAGACACCTTTCTAAGCCGTATCAACGATGAAAAAGTACGTCGCTTCGCAGATATCAACTATGGTCCATGGGATAGACTAGATGGAGACAAAGTATTTCTTAGTGGCTTCGAAGAAAAAGCCCCCGGAGCCGAATTCTACCCTCATGATATGAGCAAAGAAGAACTGAACGCCTCTGACATCAAAGATAAAAATGGCTTGTATTCAATCATTAAGCGTGATGAACAGGGAAAACTTTATAGCATTCCTTACTCTGAAATTTATGGTAAAGAGCTCAAGCACGCGGCGAAACTATTGCTAGAAGCCAGTGCGCTTGCCGAAGATAAAGAGTTTGCCAACTATCTTAAGTTACGTGCTGATGCACTACTGAATAATAGCTATCAAACGTCTGATTTCGCTTGGATGGATATGAAAAATAACCCCATCGATGTTGTTATTGGTCCAATTGAAACCTATGAAGATCAACTATTTGGCTACCGAGCTGGATTTGAGTCTTATGTCTTGGTTAAAGACTTAGCTTGGAGTGAGCGTTTAGCTAAGTTTGCCGCCTTCTTGCCTGAACTACAAACAGGCTTGCCTGTCGATGACAAATATAAGCAAGAAGTACCTGGGTCGGATGCAGACTTGAATGCGTATGATGTCATCTATTATGCTGGGCATTCAAATGCTGGTAGTAAAACCATTGCGATTAACCTGCCAAACGATGAGCAGGTTCAGCTTGAAAAAGGGACACGTCGCTTACAACTTAAAAACGCCATGCGTGCTAAGTTTGATAAAATCATGCTACCGATTGCCGATCAGCTAATCGTGCCTGAGCAACGTAAACACATTACCTTTGACGCCTTTTTTGCTAATACAATGTTCCATGAAGTTGCGCACGGGCTAGGTATTAAAAATACCATCACAGGCAAAGGCACCGTACGTCAATCGCTACAGGAACATGCCAGTGCTATCGAAGAAGGTAAAGCCGATATTCTTGGCCTTTACATGGTTGAACAGTTATTGAACAAAGGTGAAATCACAGAAGGGACCATTGAGGATTATTACATTACCTTTATGGCCGGTATCTTCCGCTCTGTACGCTTTGGTGCTTCAAGTGCACATGGTAAAGCCAATATGATCCGTTTCAATTTCTTTAAAGAGCAAGGTGCATTTTCTAAAAATGAGCAAGGCCTATACAAAGTAAACATGGATAAAATGGCAACCGCGATGAAGAATCTTTCTAATTTGATTTTGACACTACAAGGCGATGGTGATTATCAAAAAGTAGATCAATTGATTGCCACTCATGGTGATATTAAAGCAGAGCTTAAAGCTGATTTAGAAAAGCTAGCGCAAGCAAATATCCCAGTGGATGTGACCTTTAAACAAGGTAAATCCGTACTTGGTCTATAAGCTACCATTGTTCTAGACTACAGGCGCCTCCGGCGCCTTTATTCTTTAGACTGTGCGACTAACCGCTCACGCACGGTACTCCATCCCAATTAATTGTCATCTGCAAAGCTTGCCGCTACCATCACATCACTTTTATTGATAGTTAAGGTGCACTGTGCGAGTTACATTTTCTTCTTTGATATGTGGGTTGTCTCTAGCGCTAGCCGCTAGTGCAGCAGCTCAGCCACTTACGCTTGAGCGTATTTTTGATGATCCAGGTCTTGCGGGTAAAGCGCCCGTAAAGCTTAAGTTTTCTCCGGATGGTAGTCGTGTTACTTACTTGCAAGGTAAACAGCAGGATTATAATCGCTACGACTTATGGGAGTACAATCTTAAAGACAATAAAAACCGCTTATTGGTTGACTCTCAAGCTTTGTTCTCTGGTCCTGAAACTCTCTCCGACGAAGAGAAAGCTCGCCGTGAACGGCAACGTATTTTTGGCCGAGGAATATTAGAATACACTTGGTCAGATGACGGTAAAGCCCTGCTATTCCCGCTCAATGGGGATTTGTACTACTATCACCTCGCTTCTGGTAAAAGTCGAAAACTCACCGATACCGACGCTTTTGAGACGGATGCCAAATTCTCACCCAAAGGCAACTATGTGTCTTTCATTCGTGAGCAAAACTTGTATGTGTTGGAGCTACAAACAGGCAAAGAAATTGCTCTGAGCAAAGACGGTGGTGGTGTCATTAAAAATGGCATGGCGGAGTTCGTAGCCCAAGAAGAAATGAGCCGAATGACCGGATATTGGTGGGCCAAAGATGAATCAAAAATCGCCTTTACTCGCATAGATGAAAGCCCTGTTCAAGAGGCTATTCGCAACGAAATATATGCCGATGAAGTGAAACTATTTAATCAGCGCTATCCTTATACGGGCACAGCAAACGTGACCATTGAGCTGGGGGTGGTATCAATCGATAACCAGCAGATAGACTGGATTGACTTAGGCAAAGATAAAGATATTTATATTGCTCGGGCTAAATGGCTCAACGACAGCAAAACACTGTCTTATCAATGGCAAAATCGCGCCCAACAAACCCTTGAATTGCGTTTCTATGATACCGAAAAACAACAACAACGCGTTGCTTTAACAGAGCAAAGTGATACTTGGCTCAACCTACACTTTGACCTGCATTTCTTAAAAGATAATAAGCACTTTATCTGGGCCTCTGAGCGCGATGGTTTCAAACATCTGTATTTATACCGCAATAATGGCCAACTTGTGCGCCAAATCACTCACGGCGATTGGGTTGTCGATGCACTTAAAGGAGTCGATGAAAAAGCTGGCAAGGTGTACTTTGCAGCTCGCAAAGACACAGTGCTTGAGAGTCATCTATACAGTACTGCGGTTTTTGAAAAGTCACCGATTACCCGCATCACAAACTTGGGAACCTACCACAATGTAGTGCTTGCCAAAGACGCCAAAACGTTTATCGATAACAGCTCTGCGGTCAACCAACCCAATTCGGTGGCCCTTCGTAAAGTCAATGGTGAGTTTGTAACATGGTTAGAGCAAAATGAACTCAATGAGCATCATCCACTTACTCCATACCTGAACGACCTAGCAAAGCCCGAGTACGGTACTTTGACGGCTGAAGACGGCCAAACACTGCATTATCGCTTGTTTAAACCTGCCAAACTTGAAAAAGGTAAAAAGTATCCTGTCATTGTCAACGTATACGGTGGCCCACACGCGCAACGCGTAGTGAATAACTGGCGTAGTAAGAACCTGTACTTTCAATACATGGCACAACAAGGCTATGTGATTTTTCAACTTGATAATCGCGGTTCGTACAATCGCGGTAAGCGCTTTGAAGATCCTATCTACAAAAAGTTAGGCGTAGTAGAGGTTACTGATCAAATTCGTGGCGTAGAGTTTCTTCGTAGCCTTGATTATGTAGACCCGCAACGCATCGGTATTTATGGCCATAGCTATGGTGGATATATGGCGCTGATGACCATGTTTAAAGCGCCTGAATATTTCAAAGCGGGGGTTTCTGGCGCGCCTGTTACAGATTGGACACTGTATGACACTCATTATACTGAGCGCTATCTAGGACACCCAAAAGACAATGCGCAAGGCTATAAACAAAGTGCAGTCTTTGACTATGCGGATGGGTTGCAAGGGCCATTGATGATTTATCATGGTATGGCGGATGACAACGTACTATTTACCCACGCTACAAAGCTATTTAAACAGTTGCAAGACAATATGCAGCCATTTGAAATGATGACCTACCCGGGGTCAAAACACAGCCTGCGAGGTAAAAAAGTACAAACGCACTTACATCAAACGATCACAAACTTTTTTGATAGACATTTCAACAGCCAACATTAAAAACAAAAAAGGGCACAGTCAGTGCCCTTTTTAACCGCCCAAGTTACAGACAGTATCTTGCAAACAGGCTACTTACCGTTGCTGCGGTAGGTTTACCGTGTTGCCAATCACCACCCTCAACACCACTGCCAGCAATATCCATATGTACATACGGTAAAGGTAACTGAGAGTCACAACCATGCTTATCCAATCCACCCACGATGGCCAAAAATGCCATTGGGAATTGGTGACCACGCGCCGTCACCGCTGACGGTGCGTTGTTGCTCGACAGCACATCGTCAGCCAAAGTGCGAGGCTTAACAAAGTCATAGTCCTCACGACGACTGCGCGATAATTCTGCGCCATCGGCCCATAAATCGCCAAAATCAGCAAGCTGGCGAGACACCTGAGCCACACGAGCCGGACCATTTTCAACATAGGCACTGTAAGGCCCTACGGCACGTGCTGCGTGTCCCGTTAATGTTGCAACAGTAAACAGCGTTGGATTAACTTCGCTCTTAGCCATATCTTTCATTTCGCTTAACAGGTCGCCCATCGCCAAACGCCCTTCCGCATCAGTGTTACCAATGCGCACTTTCAAACCTTCACGACAGGTGATAATTTCATCTGGCACAAAACAATCTGAGCCAATTGAATTACGTACTACAGCAAGGTAAGCAACCACTTTCACACCACTTGGTTGATAATCTGCCACCGCTTTCATAAAGCCAGCAACAGACGCTGCGCCGCCTTTATCTCGGCTCATACCCGCCATAAAGCCACCGACTTTTAGATCAGCCCCACCAGTGTCATACACTAACCCCTTACCAACAAACATCAGTGTACGTGTCACCTCGTCGCTTGGCGTATAAACCAGCTTAACCACACGAGGATGATGACGCTCTACCGCATAAGATGCGCGCGCCACGGTGCCTAACATAGGGTATTGCTGCTCTATGGTGTTGATATCCGATACCACCTCAACGGAAACACTGGTGTTTTTGAACAGTTCAACACAGTAATCTGCAAATCTTGGTGGTGCCATACGCTCAGGTTCTGTACCACATAAATCACGAGCAGCATATTGACCCGCAGCCAAGGCATTGAGTTGCTTACATTGTGTTTCCGTTGCTCCGAATAGGCTAATTTGACGGATGGGTTCAATACTTGGACCGCGATATTCGCGCGCTTCTAACGGTTGCCATAGCGCTTGACAGGCTCCCAAATAAGCAACTTGTAAGGCATTTTGATAACGTGCATCTTGTGGCATGCCACTGACGATGAGCGTTGGTGCTTGGCTACCCGCAGCTTTCGCTTCACTAATAGCAGCTTTGGCCGCATCAAATACACGTCGCACGTCGTCATAATCTCGGTTTAGTGGTCCGGTTGGCGATACAATTAAGCGCTTACCAGGAAATTCTTCGGCAAGTACTAGCGTCGCCTTGTTAGCAATTCTGGCATCGACAGCCAAGTACGGCGCAAGCGCTTTGTTAAGACGTTCATCGTGAAGGTTATTCACATCAGCGGCTATGACAATGACAGCATCTGAATGCGCATTGAAAAAATCATCACATGGTAACGCGAGAGGAAAAGACATAAAAAAGGCCCTTAGTTACGATAATAAGGGCCCGATTATGGGTTATTTGATAATGCTTTACCAGTAAAGTCGGTTACTGGGTCTGTACACTTTTTACTTGCTTACTACGATGTTTAGCGATCACCGACCACGCTTCTAACATCACCAACACACTCACTACAAGCACGATTACATCCAGCACTACCAACAACCAATTACCTTGCTGATAGTACTCCTGCAATTTTATAAGACCGGCAAAAAATGCCATCAACAGCACAAAACTCATTGGGATCAACGTGTACTTAGCTGGACGACCCAGTTTTATTAGATACACCGAGATCACTAGTAAGGTGAGGCTAGCAAGTATTTGGTTGGTTGAGCCAAACAATGGCCAGATGATCATCCCGCCACTCCCCGATGCTCCACCAGCACCAAAAGCAAGCAGTAAACAACAAGCAACCGCCAGCAAGGTTGCCACTACGCCATTTTTTAAAACTTGTAAGTGGTAAATTTCCCCCCACTCTTGAATGATATAGCGCTGCAACCGTACGCCGGAGTCCATCGTTGTGCCAGCAAATAACACGACCATCACGGCCAATAACGTAGCTGCGATTTCCGTAGGTATCCCCCAGCCACTGCTGATCAGATTAGAGCCACCAGTGATAAAAGCGCCCACGCTGCCTGCGCCTAAGTGGCTATATATTTCATGCCATTGTTCTGGTGACATGGCTAACATCACGCCGCTCACCGCAACAAGGGTAATTAGCGCCAGCGAGCCTTCCCCTACAGCACCTAAGTACCCAACAAAACGACCGTCTGTTTCTTTATTCAACTGCTTAGAACTAGTGCCTGATGAGACAATGCCATGGAAACCAGACACAGCACCACAAGCAATGGTAACAAACAACAAGGGAATAATACTGGGTGTTTGAGCAGCCATTTGAGTGTTAAATGCTGGCGCGGTGATATCTGGCATCACCACAAACACCGCGCCATAAAGTAATATCAACCCCACCAGCAACTGCATACCGTTAATAAAATCTCTAGGCTGGAGTAACATCCAAACGGGTAATAACGAGGCAACCGCAGCGTAAATAAATAAGATCACAATCCAATTTGCTTTGTCAGTTAGGCCAAACATTTCAGATGGTAGCGCCAAAGGCATACTCGATCCCATATAAATTGTCGCGTAAAGAATGGCGACACCTATCACACATAGCGGGATCAGTGGCACTTGGCGCTTTAGTAACTGACCAATCACCAAAGCCACCGCAATCGCAGCCCAAGCAGGAAAGACTGCACTAGGGTTAGCCACAAATGAATTGGCTATCACGACACCAAACACAGCGTTAACCATCAATAGCACCAAAAACACCACTATCATAAACAGTGCGCGAGTGCGCTTACCGATAACGGTTTCTGACAATGCGCCCATGGATTTACCCTTATGTCGAGCACTCGCCCACAGCGCCCCCATATCATGAACACCCGCAAAGAAAATAGTCCCGAACACGACCCACAGCACTGCCGGCACCCACCCCCAGTACACGGCAATGGCTGGTCCAACGATAGGAGCGGCCCCCGCTACAGATGTGAAATGATGCCCCCATAACACCACTTTGTTGGTTGGCACATAGTCAACGCCATCATTCAGCTCATGAGCGGGCGTGACAAAATTGTCATCCATTTTAAATATTTTTTCGGCAATGAATTTGGAATACACAAACCAGCCAAATAACATTCCGATTACCCCAAACAGTACTATCATGATTGACTGCATTTTAGGCTCCTGCAGGTATTATTGTTAGACTCTAAAAATTAACACAGTTATCACGTAATGCACTTACCTTTTAGTCTGAGTCGAATGGTTTTAACTAAGGAGATATTAATTTCATCTGCGCCGACACAGACGGGCTAAAATTCAAACAAACTGGTTTGTGAGACTTGTGTGACAACACTTTTCAATTGATGCGTACCAGAGTCGAGCCCTCATACAGATATGCATTGTATAAGACCCAATGCCATCTAGCGAAGTAAGGCCAAAATCTCAGGATTGAGTCGTTCTCGGCCGAAGGCCCTAAAAATCCGCTGCCCGGTCGACGTATATGTCGACACGGACAAGGGATAAACACAAAGGTTACTTGTTCTTTTCGAAATCAATTAAGGCATCTACCAACTTGCCAGCGCCGAACTTAACCGTATCGGTAACCGGTAAATTCAACTCGCGCTCTAATTCCGCAATAGCCACTTTTGCCTCTTCGTCAGATAAAGGATATGTATTTAAACTCACGCCGACTACTTTTGCAGGCTTAGAAAGCTTAGTGACGGTCTCATACATCTCGATTAAATCCTGAAGTGCTGGAATGGGGCGCTCATAACCATAGTGCTTCTCTCTGTTATGGTGGTGACACAAGATCAATGCATCCGGCATTGCACCGTATAACATTCCCATGGTCCCACCAGCAAAGGCTGGGTGAGCAATAGAAGCTTGCCCTTCAATGACAGCCCAATCAGCCCCTTCAGCTGCATCCAACACCACTTTTTCCGTGGCACCACCGAGAAAGTCAACAATTACCGAGTCAACACAAATGCCAGTGCCCGAGATCATGATTCCGGTTTGTCCTGTTGCACCGAAGTTTGCCTTAATACCGCGTTTCTTCGCTTCTAAAGTCAGTTCTAATGCCGTTGTTTTTTTACCTACACGACAATCTGTACCCACAGTATGTATGATCAAGGCGTCTACGTTTTCAGCCCTACCACGACTCAAGTCAATATCTTGTGGAACTGACTTGGTATCGATCAACTTCACCTGATGCTCTTGTGCCAGAGCAGCAAACTCAGCATCGTCATTTAGCTTGAAGTTCAGACCCGCAACAATATCTAATTTATTGCTGATGGCTTCGACAAGAAACGGACGCCACGCCTCGGGAAAGGAATTTCCCTGCACTGAAACACCAATCAATAGCGTATCTGGTTCATATTTGAACGCTTCGGCAAAGGTCGCCACAATAGGGATGCCATGCCCCCACCCCAGTACGTCAGAAACATTTTGTCCAGCATACTCAGTGTTGATCACGGCCACACACTGCTCTTCGTTATAACGAATAAAGGCTGAGGCTATCTTACTTTCAATTACGCCAAAATTCCCTTCGCACAGCAATACGATCTTACGATCAGAAAAACCACCTGAAAACATTGAAAACTCCCAAATATCAAATTGAATTAAATAGCTAAAAACCGCTGATACGCTTTTCGACAAAGTCGAAATTACTCATCAGCTTCGATGACTCCCGGTAGAGATAAACCCGGTGTAGTTCGCGATCGCCGTCAGCAAAGCTGGGCTCGAATTCAGAACGCCCGTGCAACGCGGTATTATTATTGATTATCAATAATTCTCCTGGCTGCAATAAGTGTGCAACGCGCACTTGATTCAGGGCTTGGTACAAGCGCTCTAACGGCTCTTTCGCCGCCTGATTCAATAACCTAATGCCATCGAAGCGAATTCTGATCCGGTGGCCGTTAGCATAGGATTCTATGATAGGACGACATTCAGCATGTGACTCATCATGACCAAAATGCGGCGGGATCATGATTTGAAATTCCGGCTTCATTAACATGTCGATATCTTCTTCACTCATCAGCTCTAGGGCTTTTTTCACCGACGCCGTGTAGGTAAAGCCATTTTCGACATTGTGTTTACATAGTAGGCTCAAATAATCCGGTGCATCTTTTACATACGGCAGCTCGGAATGCAGATCAAACTTATTCCAAGTGTAATAACCCGTTTCTCCCGGTTTAAGTTCCACTTTCTTAGGCTTAACGATGCTAACCAATTCGGCTTCCTGATCATGGGCAAACGGTACCCCGAGCAAGCCGGTCAGCAGCAGCAAAGTTTCGCTGACCTTCTCCGTCGACAGACCTTTCATTAGGAAATACGACAGGTTGCTGTTCCTAAACTGCTCAACTTGTTGTTGTATTTCTCCAGGAATCTGTGAGCGGGCATCGAATATCTTTTTAAGAACCTGATTATCTTGAGTTTTTAGCTCCTGAGAATAATTTAAGTCTTTAACGATTTCTAACAGTTCATTGCTTTCTTGATGAGTGAGTTCACATATTTGACCGTACTCATCCTGATTGATGGTGGATTTCATTCACCAATACTCCTTATAACAATATAAAATGTAATGTTTACTGACATCTAAATGACTTTTATTTATTTTTAGAATTGAAATCTAAAGTCTCATATTCACCGATGGGCGGACTGTAGATATGGACACTGACACTTTTTTCATCCGTGTGATTTTCAATGAAATGAAACTGGTTGATATCGTCAATAAAGTCGTAATCACCCGGCTTTAAACACTTGTGAGAGCATATCTCGGCATTAGTCGGCTCTAACCTGTCCGTGATAACTTTCTGTTCAACCAATTCACCGCTGACCATAATAAAACTACATTTACTGTTGCCATGGTTATGCACAGGACAGGAAATATGTTTATCCCATATAGCTAGAACAATTTCGCACTGTTCATCCTGGTATATTTTATTTCGGCTATAGCTACCTGCCACAAACGGATAATGGCTCTCAATTACCACGTTTTCCACATCCAAACTGATTGACAGCTGCGGAAAGGCTTTAAGCAATTGACGGATAGCATCACGCGTAGCTTGCGGCGAAACAAGATGCAGTGCCCTAGGGGTTTTCTTGTCAAATAAAGCTTCCATTACATATTTCCTTTGTAATTAAGTCTTCCTTACGCTCTAAATATAAACTGCTAATTTCATATACATCATTGAAATTCAATATATTGTTAGCGAGGATTTTGTTATCTGTAATAAATCAAAAGTTGTGTAATTTTCTCACCAGCTAAATAACGTTCTCTGCTGATTTCCAGTGCTGCCGAGTACTGAGCGTAAACCCAGCAACCGCAATCGATAATATCGCAGCCATTACTATCACAGCGGCAAGCGCCGCCTGCGAAAAACCGATATCGTTAACATAAGAAACAATGCCAGTTCCCAGCGCCACCATTGACGCATTCACCATGTAGCGCACAGAAGCGATACGTCCCTTTAGGTGAGGCGGTGATAATTTTTGTTGTGCTGACATCCAGCACACCGTCGATAAAGTCGTCAGCGCGCCAAAAATAAAAGTCAAAACCAAAATCACATACGGATGAAGCTGCCAGACATACCCCAGAAAAACCCCTGCCACAGCAAGCATCGAAGCACAGGTTACTGTTACTCTATAGCGCTCTTCGATGGTATTTTTGGCCACATAGAGACCGCCAAGAATAGCCCCCACGGCAAAACCAACATCAAGAAATGTCAGCCAGCGGGCGAGGTTGTCAAAGTTATGCTTAATGGCAGGTGCTAGGAGCAGGTTAAATAATGCAATTGCCAGGTAATCACAGGCAGCGACTATAAAAATGAAGATCGCAGGTTTATTTGATAACAGGAACCGAAAGACCTCGCCCCAACTGCCACCGTCCGTTTTTTCCAGCGTCTTTGCCAGCTTTTGCTTCGCGCGCAGACCCAATATCAGGATCAAGTAACATAAAAATGCAGCCAAATAACCGGACGCTACGGCATAAATCACCCACATAGCTTGCTCCATTTCCAAGAATATACCCACCAAGGCCATGCCCAGTATTTGGCCAGCTTGGAGTGCAATGGAAATATAGCCGTTGAGTTTTTCTAATCTGTCTTTGCCTGCCACTTCGGGGATCAAAACAAACACAGCATTACGGATGAACGGACGAAACAAGTTAAAGCCGATTGCCACAGCAATGAGCAGCGTCGGTTCTGTCGCAATATCAGGACTGATCAAGGCAGCGACTGCAATCATCAAGAAACTGCCTGCAGATGCCGTTAGCAGCACTTTTTTAGCGCCTATGCGGTCTACCACACTGCCAGCTATCCCTTGCAAGAAAATACTGACAAGAAATTCACTGGCAAACGCCAAGGTAAATGCCCACAGACTGTTAGTTGCACTATAGAGCAGCATACCCAACGCTAGGGTAAACATGCCCCTAGCAACATTGATGGCGAATTCGCCGGCGCAGAACCAGTACATATTATTTCTGTTCCCAGCTCAGGTTATATTTCAGGGTATCCAGCGCTTGTTGGCACTGTGCCAAGGCTTGTTCAGCATCGTTGGCCACCGCAATGGCCAAAGCAGAGCGGGCAAAACTGTTAGTGACCGCCCCCATCACGTCTCCTGGGCTTTTCATCAAGCTAACTTCCACAATACCGGGAATTTCTCTAGCTTGTTCTAGGTTTTCAACCGAACTCAGGCGGGTTTTATCATCAAAACCCATAGCGGCGAAACGTATCGCCGCAACCTTAGTGGAGGTCATCGACTTTTCAATGAGCGGCAGTACCTGTTCACCAGTTGCTTGACGGACCGTCATTTCTAGCACATTGATGCCAGTTGCCAGTTCCAACAGTTCAAAAATACGATCGCCCCCAGCGCGAGAGTGAGTTTCGATGATTCTCGGGCCATTAGGTGTCAACATCACTTCGGTGTGACTAGGGCCATCGCGCAGCCCCAACGCATCTAAAGCGTCACGCACGAAAGTGCTGATAGCTTCCTTCGCTGCGTCATCAATGGGAGCTGGCAACACATGCCCAAGTTCGACAAAATTAACTTCATCTTTGATTTTTTTCGTGATGGCTAAAATGCAATGCTTACCATTTTCAGAGATGGCCTCAATGCTGAATTCATCCCCGAGTAAAAATTCTTCGGCTATCACAGGAAAATCGTGGCCACATTGCTTCAGCCACCTCAGTGCACCGTCAATTTCACCACGGTGGTGAACCTTGGTCACCCCACTACTACCGGTGGCGTTAAAGGGTTTGACAATCACAGGTCCGCCCACCTGATCGACAAATAAATTCAGAGCTTCTACCGATTCTATAACCGCATAAGCCGTGTCATCTAACCCTTGCTGTTTTAATACCTGACGGGTTTTATCTTTATTGTAAAGTACTGATAGACAATCCATTGAAACTGGGAAGCTAAGCCCAAGACGATCAGCAACCGCTATAGCAATTTCCTGCGTGGTATCGTTAAAACTACAGATAGCATCAAATGGCTTATGTTGGTGTAGTGCATGGGCAACATCTTCATACTCTGCCGAACAGGCTTCTTCATTGAATAAAAACAAGTCATGGTAAGGGAAATTGACATCTCCGGGACGGGAAGAGCCCTTATTGATGAATAAAACCAGCTCGTGCTCTAAGTTAACTATAGCCTGATGCGCTTGACGCACTGTACCGATAACCAAAACTCTCATTATTATCTCTTCCTATTCAAAAATAACGCTGTCTAAAGCGAAGTCTGCCTGTTCAACCGCCTGCTTCAGCGATTCACCCAGCGCCATTACATAACCTGCACGGTTGTGCGAACTTTCCAGACTGCCAATACGACTGCCTTCTCCTGAGGTAATTTCCAAACGGTAAATCCCTTGCTGCTGTTCGACTTGTGTTACACCAGTGATTTTGCTGATTTGCTCTACCTGAGGCAGAAAATAGCGTACAGCGATGGCATTGCTGGCGGGTTTTTCAATTGGCTCAGGGATTGCCAGTAGATGGCAAATGGTATGTTTGAAGATATCGACCCCCGTTGTCAGTCGAGTCATCTCCCAAATATTGTCGCCGCCGTTACGGGTATGGGTTTCAATAACAAAGACTTCACCTTCAAATATTTTAATTTCACTGTGGCAAGGACCGGTTTGATGTCCCAAAGTATCAAGCAAACGGGTGATGGCCTGTACAACGCGCTCAGTATCCGCAGAGCTGAGTGAAGCCGGCTGGTTGTGGCCCATTTCCACAAAGTAAGGTCCCTGAGTCGTCAATTTCTCGGTGATAGCCAACACTTGGTGCTTCCCGCCTTTGGACAGCGACTCGACACTGTATTCACTACCGCCAATATATTCTTCCGCCAACATGGCGCCATTGCTATGAGCACTCACGTACTGGTAAGCATGCTCAACGGTTTCAGGGGTCACTTTGATCACCCCTAGGCTACCCGTACCATCTAAAGGTTTCAGGATCGCAGGCTTTTGTAGCTCGGCCATAAACGCTTGTAATTCTGCCAAGCTTTCAACTTTGGCAAACGCTACGTTGCCCTGACCATTTTCAGCCAGTGCCTGACGCATTTTCAGCTTGTCTCGAGAAACCGACACCGCCCCGCTATCACAATTGCTGGGTAATCCCAGTTGTTGTGCAATCTCTGCACAAACGGTTTGTGCAAATTCACGATAGCCTATCACCGCATCGTATTGACGCTCTCGATGGAACATTTTCGCCAGCGCTAAGGTATTATCCAGCTCTTGATACTCAGTGATCAGCAACTCATCGGCATGGTCAATTTGATAAGGCGTTAGTTCATCTTTTTTTTGAAAAAGGGTATAGAAAATACCCAAATCATTAAGGCCCTGCACTTGGAAGTCCCTGCCGCCAATCACTAGTACTTTAAACTGCTTTGTGCTCATGAATTTCTCCGGTTCATTTAATTTCTCAACCTTTACTGCCCGCTGACCATTAGGATGTCGCCACTAACGCGTCAGACTGTTCTGCCTTGTTCCGGTCAAATAAAACCAGTAATAAAGGAATACAAAACATGGTAAATATGGTGGATAAGGCGATGCCACAAGCGACTGAAACCCCCAACGGCTGGAGTATTTTTCCACCGCTGCCAAAACCAATCGCCAAGGGCACCAAGCCGGCAATGGTCGTTAGGTTAGTCACCATAATGGCGCGAAATCTTAATCTCGCAGCGCCGATAATACCCGTCACGATATCGCCACTCTCTGCAAGTACTCGGCGGTAGACATCAACAAAAATAATAGAGTTGTTAACTGAAATACCGCACAACATGATCATGCCGAGCATAGAATTCAACGACAGAGTACTGTCAAACAGATATAAAGAGATGATGGCCCCAAGAATAGCGAACGGGATCGCGGCACAGATGATCAGCGACAGCTTCAAGCTGGCAAACAAAAACAACACCGCCAGTAGCACCAAACCAAAAGCAAGTAGTAAAGATTTGATCAAGGAAATGATCCCCTCTGTAACCTGCTCCTTTGGCTTATCAAGAATGAATGGAATCGCCTTTTGCCCGCTTTGCCCAGCATAAACTCTGTCAAGAACAAGGCTAGCCTGATGCTGTTCACCCTCTTTAAGCCACACTTCCGCCATATAAATGGGGGCACTGTTGCGGCTGTAGAACAATTTCCATTGCTTAATATTTTGGATTTCAAGAATATCGCGTAAATGAAAGATCTGCTCATCGATAAAAAATGGCAGATCACCAATTTCTTCGATCTTGCTGAGGGTTTCGTCGCCTAATTGGGCGAAAAGGGTACTTTGTTCACCAAAAAGCTCGATTTCACTCAGGTATTTTTCTTCGATAGCCATCCCGACATAGTCGGCAAGTTGCTGTTTAATATCGTCGATATCTTGCTCTGCAAACAACTGAGTCAGCATTTGCTGGTTATAGGTGATCTCATATTTGGTACTTTGCTGATTCTTTGGCGTAACCTTGACCTTCTTAACTTCAGCCTGCCCTCTAAAAGCCTCATATAACTGGTCAAGTTGCTGACGCCTTTCATGTTCGGTTTCGCCGGTCACTAACAAGCGTAAATCTGGGAAATCAGGCACCGCCAGTGCCGATGTGATCCAAGGCTCCACCTCAATATCCACATCTTCATTGTTTTGCAATAACCGTTGCAATCCCATGAAAACATCTTCGAATACACGATAATCCGTTAAGTGCAAAGAAATATAACCAGCATTTTTACGGATATCAGAGTAAGCAAACTTAATTTTTTGATGATAAGCCGCATCTATCTGCTGGCGAATAGGCTCAAGCAAGGCAATTCTATCCGCCATTTCTAGCCCATCTTTTTTGAAAGAAACAATCACATCAATAATTTCAGCCTCAGGTTTGGCAATCAATTCCTGACGGATGTCTCCAAGCACATTACTTGCAGCCCATGCCACCACAGAAATAACCGCAACAAACAGCAACTGTATGAAGCGATTGATCAATAGCGTCTTGAGGAGGAAACAGTACACATCACACACCCGCTGGATCACATATTCAATCGGGTTGACACGTTTGTTAGATATTTGCCCTTCGCCGAGTTTGCTTTTCACTGTGCACAGAGAAAATAGCGCGGGAATAAATACCAAGGTGATCAGGATAGAAAACAGCATGATGGAAACCACCACAAAGGCAATATCCGACAACAATGAGGAAGCGATGGGGATCGTAAATGCCATGGGCACAAAGACGATAATCGTCGTTAGTACCGACGCAAAAATTGCCGGTGCGACTTCGCTGACCGCCCTAAAAACAAGATTGTCCTCGCTGCCTGAACGTTGCTGATGACGGTCTATGTTGTCAATCACCACTATCGCGCCGTCAACCACCATGCCGATAGACACACTGATGGCACCCAGAGATAACAGGTTGATGTCAACGCCCATCACGCTCATCAGCACACCTGCTCCCAATAAAGATAGCGGCATCGCCAAGCATACCACTATGGTTTTACCGAAAGAGCGGAAAAAAATCAGCACGGAAAAGGCGGCGATGGTCATACCCAGCAAAATGGCCTTGATAACGGTATGAATGGCCTCGTCAATAAATTCAGAGGGATCATTGAGCACGTGTATGGTGCCAACACTTGATGTATAGGCTCGAGCTTCAGCCAGAAAATCCTGCGAAACCTGATACAAGTTGGCATCAGGTTTAGGCCAAACAGCCACTGCCACCGCATTTTTGCCATCGAGCTGCAGTACCCTCGCCAGCTCTGTTTCAGCAATCACCACCTGTGCAACATCTTTTAACAGGATTGCTCGCCCTTCGATTCTAGCGACGGTGATAGATTCCAGTTTTGCGATACTGCTGTTACGCTTTTGCACGTTGACTGCAATTTTACCATCACGTTCTGTACTTATACTGCCCAGAGAATAGTCAAACTCGTGGGTTTTAATGGTATTGATAATGTCATCTATCACTAGATTGTATTCAGCGGCCTTGATGGGATCTAGACGCACGGAAACATGCTTTTCTCCAAGAGCCGACACCCAAGATTGAGACACACCGTCGATTTCATTCAAGGCTGGTAATAAGCTGTTTTTAAGTTCTTTACTCAGTTGCTCTGTGGATAAAGTGTCTGAATTAACAACGATATAGCACTCACTACCTGGGTTAAAAAATCCCACCTTAATCGGTGGTAAATCACGAGGAAGTTGAGCCTGATAAAAGGCAGAAACAGAGGCTACATCACGGATTGCCTCATCATTATCTTTATGCCATTCAAAATGTACTAGGTAGGTTGCCTTGCCTTGACGGTATTCCCCTTCAACCAGCTCCACATCCTTGATGTTTTTTAGTGAGGTCTCGACCTTCTCCCCCCAATACCGCATAAACTGGGAAACATCATCTTTAAAAAACAACTGTACCCTAACCACTGGCTTACTGGTGTTGGGGTAGAGAGATATTGGCAAATTAGCCAACTGATAGGCTCCCATGCAAACCAAAAACAGGGTAAGCGCAATTAACGCACTCTGATTTCGCCTTAAGAAATAAGCCATCATTTAATTTAATTGCCGTGTTTTTGAGCTTTGGTCTTTGACCGTAGCCGTAACCTGAACAGGCGTTTTAGGGCTCATCAGCACCTTTGCGATACTGCCGGACTTCACGACGTCAACACAATCGCTGCTGCAATCTACGAGTATTTCGATCTCATATAAGCCAAATTTCCCCTGATTAGGTTCATGAATGGCATGAACCTGACCACTTTTGCTAAAGGGTTGAGAAGAGTTAGGGGCAAAAACGACTTCAGCCTTACCAATCGGCTGTAGCTTATTCAAGTCGACTTGAGAAACGTTGAGTTTGATAATGTACTCGCTGGCATCCGCTACCACCATAATAGGGTCATAAGGTTCAATATGATGACCTTCCCTGACGTTGACACGAGAAACAACACCATCGGGAATTTCATTTTTCATTTCTATGGTAGAAAAACCTATCTCTAGGCGCTCAATTTTCACTAACGACTGGCCAGCATCGACCTGTTGCCCCCCTTGTACGAACAGCTGTGAAATAATGCCACCGAACTGAGAATATACAGGACGAGCGTTGCGATAATGCACTATGCCGAAAAAAGGGATCACTTTGTCAACCGTTTGACCAGCTGACAACTCCGTGCCTTGTGCAGATAAAAACGGGGTGAATAGCGTGCAAAAAAGCAAGCCAAAAGCGGCACTCAAGGTGTAGGACAAAGAGATTTTGGGCGAAAAGATTCGATACTTCATGAAAATTCCGTTTAGTTTATTTATTAAAATAGACTACATACATTCAATCCTTGCCGCACAGGCTATTTCTTAGCCAAAATATACGAGCGCCGAGATACTAACAACAAGCACTCAAACCTGTCAATAATCACATATACATTTTTGATACAAACTTTATACACTAAATAAAAGCATTATAAATACAATATAAAAACAAAAGACAATGGGTAACTTCTCTTCGTTTCTCAACTATCTTGTAGACAAACAGCTCTGAGCTCAACGGCTTTAAAGCTGCAACTGAGAGCACTCAGCGATTATTTATAAATTAACAACAAATTAACCTATGATGCAAATTTGATATCACACAAAACCACACAAAAAAGAACGAAACAAGAAACACGCACCTACACTGTTAATTTTTTACTTCACCAATAGGCGACACATAAAAAATAACCCAACATATCAACCCCATAAGATAAGACACCATACATCTCAAAAGTGAGGGATATAACGAGCAATAAAACCTCATATTTACAAAAACAGCAGATAGCCATCTAGACATCACATTATTCAACAATAAATAACAACTTATAACCAATAAAATTAATATAAACTATATTAATAATTTAAATAATATAATGACATTTTCAAATAAAAACAAAAGTCCTAACTTAATGAGAAAACGAATTACAGTTAATTAAACATGACTTACTTCTATAGACTATAAAAACTATCCATTGGGGATGCTCAATAGATATTGAATCTAATCACTACTCAAAACCAATACAGCCACTTAAAGAGGCTGATCTAAAATTTTGGCAAAGAATGTGTACTGTAGAAGGAACGACGAGAGTCTATGCTGGACTTAGCTAATAGGACGGGCTGGCTAAAAAGGAAAGCGGTGAAAATTAATGTGTCAATGATGTTGGTTACTCTGATCAACTCTCGACACAGGGAAGCCGGTGTCTACGAATCACCTTGAGGTTGCATAACGTGCAATAACAAACAGCCTTAGAACAGAGTGAGCGACAGGCTCTGCTATTAAAATTCAAAACCTAATTGCGTAGTTGTAGAAGGCTCATCACCAAGACCTACATGTACTCCCAGTAGCCTAACTGGTTTTCCGTTACCTCTTTTCACAGCTTCTATAAGCAGTTGCTCTAAAATGTCTCCACTAATGGCGTTTGCCGCCTGTTCTTTTGTAGTTTGCTGAAAATCGGAAAATTTTACTTTTACACCAAGCTTATTCATACCTCTTGATTCGATGTATGAAGTAGCCCGTCTTTCGAGCTCTGGCAAAAGCTTTTGCTTCATAATCAAAATCATCTGTGAAAGCTCGCTAACATCATTTTCAAAGGTTCTTTCTACACCAACAGATTTGCGAATCCGCGTTGTTTGAACTGCTCTTTCATCAATGCCATGGCACCTATTCCAAAGCACGCGGCCATATTTACCAAAATGGCCTACCAAAAAAGCTTCTGTTGATGTTCGAACATCACCACATGTTTCAAACCCTAAAAGTGAAAGTTTTTCAGATGTTACTTTACCAACCCCCGGTATCTTACGAAGTGACAGCGTATCTAAAAACTCAAGCACTTTGTCGGGAGTAACGGTATATTGTCCATTCGGCTTATTTAGATCGGACGCCACTTTAGCGATAAATTTTAATGGTGCGATGCCTGCGGACGCGGTTAGGCCCGTTTCTCGGAAGATTTCCATCCTGATCTGTTGCGCTATCAACGTCGCTGAACCTTTATGCAGCGGACATTCAGTTAAATCCAGATAGGCCTCATCCAAAGATAAGGGTTCAATAATATCTGTATACCTTTCAAAAATTGCTCGTATAACATCGCTTGTTTCTTTATAGACTGCCATTCTACCTGGAACGACAATGAGATCTGGGCACTTCTTCAGTGCTATAGAAGTGGGCATAGCCGAACTAACACCGTATTGCCGAGCAATATAGTTACACGTAGACAACACACCTCTTCTGTCTGATTTTCCTCCAACAGCGACAGGCTTTCCAATTAATTCTGGGTTGTCTCTTATTTCAACAGAAACATAGAAAGCATCCATATCTATATGGGCAATCTTGCGCATGCAAATAAATCCTATGACTCATTCCAAGTATCATTACACTTACCACTTCCGCTTAAGTACGATGTCCTTGGTGTAAAAAACTAACCCTATCCTCTAGATATAGTCCTATCCATAGGCTTTACACACTTGATGTTTAGCAACAATCCTTTTCAATATGCTGAATATATACACAAGCAAATAACTGTATTTATATACAGCTATATTATGTTCATAAATTTACTGGCGTTGCAACTTTTACTCACTCTTTTAATACACTAAACTGATCGCGTCGTGGCATTTGTTGCCAAATAAAACTTCAACAAGGATTTAACATGCAATTTAGTCGACTAGGTAGTAGCACACTCGAAGTCTCAAGAGTATGTTTAGGCAGTATGACTTGGGGGCTACAGAACAATCAGCATGATGCTGATGAGCAAATTAACTATGCACTCAGCCATGGAATTAACTTTATTGATACCGCTGAGCTATACGCCGTGCCTCCGTCACCTGATACCTATGGTGAAACAGAAAAAATCATCGGCAATTGGTTAGCCCGTCATAGGGAAAAACGACAGGAAGTCGTGCTAGCCAGCAAAATAGCAGGTGGTGGACTGCGCTGGATAAGAGAGGGAGCACCAATAAGCGCCAAGACCATTTTTGAAGCCGTGGATGATTCACTACAGCGCTTAAATACAGACTACATTGATTTATATCAGTTGCATTGGCCCAATCGCACTTCCCCTCACTTTGCAAATCACTGGCCCGGTATGGTGAAGTTTTCAAACGAGAATCGTGCTCAAGAACTCAGTGAAATGCTAGAAATTTTACAAGCCCTACAGACTTGTATTGATAACGGTAAAATTCGCCATTGGGGCTTATCTGATGACACCACTTGGGGAATTAACACCTACTTACGTTTAGCTTCTGAACATAATCTCGCCAAGCCTGTATCGATTCAAAATGAGTTCAATTTATTGCATACCAAAGATTGGCCTTATCTCATTGAAAACTGTATCCATGAAGATGTTGCTTACTTACCTTGGTCGCCGCTGGCCGCAGGTTCTTTGACCGGTAAATACATAGATGGCGCAAGGCCTGAAGGATCACGCTGGACATATGGGCAACGAAATGGCTTATTCAGAGATACCCCTCAAGCCAATCAAGCCGTTAAAGCCTATGTACAACTCGCACAAGAGTTTGGCATAACCCCTGCACAAATGGCCTTAGCTTGGGTGAATCAAGTAGATGGCGTAACCTCTACCATCATTGGTGCCACGAGTATGACTCAACTTAAAGAGAACCTACAAGCCTTTGATTTTCAATTAGATAAGGCTCAGTTGGCAGCAATAGGTGAATTACTGAAACGCTTCCCTTCTCCTTTTTAAATCAAACAACTTAGCCAATCACCCACGGTTGATTGGCTGAGTTTTATCTTACCGTCGTTAAATTTTGCTGACCAGTCACGTATAATCAAGCGAATTACCAGAATATGATTAACAGTGATATGCATAGCCTTAATCCAAAGCCTGTTATACCGTTACCTGGCACCTGCTTTACCCGTCGTACCACCCGAGCGATAGTGTTAGATGGGCGTAAAATTCTCTTACTGTATACCGCAAGATATGATGATTACTCGCTACCGGGTGGAGGCGTTGATGATCATGAAAGCGCTGAGCAAGCACTATTGAGGGAACTGCGTGAAGAAACAGGCGCCAAAAGCCTAAAGCGTTGCTCCGAGTTTGGCCGTTATGAAGAGTATCGCCCTTGGTATAAGCCAGACTATGATACGATTCACATCATCTCTGATTGCTATGTTTGTGAGGTGTGTGGTCAATTCGAGTCACCACAAATGGAAGACTATGAACATGCCAATGGTATGAAGCCTGTCTGGGTGGATATAGATGCAGCTATCTCTCATAACCAAAAAACGCTTGCTAATAGCGACAAACAAGGTCAATCTTTACTGCGAGAGTTGTATTTATTGCAACAGATAAAAGACAGGCTTATGTGACATTTTTTATGATGGTTTTCTGCGAATTCAAGCCCTGAGTGGTTGATAGCTTAGACGCTTGTTCAGGGCGAGGTTCATTGAGGTACTCGCTTGATATCATAATCGGCTAAGTACAAACATATCGGAGGTGACATGACGACAAAACCCTTTTTTTGCGCCCTGATACTATTACTCATATCCACTTTGAGTCACGCTCAAACACTCACGCTTTATGCAGAAGACCTCCCACCATACCATTTTAAAAATGCGCAAGGAGAAGTGTCCGGTGCTCTGGTCGATATAGCGCGTAGCGCGCTGTCACACGCACAACTAGAAGGACAATTCGAAATTGTCCCCATGGCCCGTGCCTATAAAGAACTACAAACCCAGCCGAATACGCTGATGCTCTCTTTACTCAAAACACCTCAGCGCAGTAAACAGTTTGTTTGGATTGCACAAACCTACTTCGCCGATGCCTACTTGGTAAGCCATGTTGATAGCCCCATCACACTTGATACCTTACAACAGGCTAAGCAATTTCGTGTTAGCACCATCCGCGGCTACTCCAGTGAGCACTTTTTACGTAAACAAGGCTTCAGCGAAGAAGAAAATCTCGTGCTGGTGAGCCACTATCATCAGCTTTGGCAGTTACTTTATAAAAAGCGCATTGATTTGGTACTTACCAATACGCTCACACTAGAAAAAGAAGTTTTGAGCACCGGCTTAGACCCAACGCTGGTCGCCAAAAAACTGCACCTGACTGATTTCCCCTCGCAACTTTGGTTAGTCGCCAACCCACAGCTAGACGCCACAACCGCCCAGAAATTAAAGGCCTCTGTTCATCACCTAAAACAAAGCGGTGTGTACCAGCAAATTCTGGCTCGTTGGAAACTGTCAGCGCCTCAATCCGACAAATAATACTCGACGCTGGTTACCACCCGAACCGTTTTGATCTGCGGGGTGTTGCTGTCCCTGTCACTAATACTGAATTGCCCCTGACGAGCCGACTTAATCTTGCCTAACTTTGAATCTGAATCTTTGGCAAACTTAAGTGCCACTTCTCGTGCCTTTTGCGTTGCTTCTTGCACCATTTTCGGTTTGATGTCATTCAACCCAGTAAACATATACTCTATGCGGTTTTGGTAATCATCTTGAGTGATCGCAATACCTTGTTTAGCAAGTGTACTTAGCTTTCCAAGCGCTTGTTTCACCTTGTCGGGATGGTGGCTAAACACGGTGACACCAGCCTTAGCGATATACCGAAAACCTCGTTCATTCTGACCATACTCTTGTGCAAACTTGTCGACAATTGAAGGGGTTGCTTGGCTCATCTCTTGCTCATCAAAGCCATGTAGCGTTAGGAATGCTCTGATTGCGGCATTTTTTTCTTCTACTCTCGCCACCAGCGCTTCTAAATCATTATCAGCATCTTTGTAAAATACCGGCCAAATCACCGTATCCGCTATTACTTCTTGTTCGGCCAGCCCCTTAACCTGTACGGTACGTTCCATCGCCTTAATGTCTTGTAGAGACTGAGTAATAAGCCATGTACTCAATACTATGCCAACAGCCAATACCCCCGCCGCCCCCAAGTGTTTGCTTAACGCTTCTTTCACCGTTTGTTACTCCGATATCTAGTTGTGAGATCAAAGTCTCGTTGAATATGACTCGATCAATCGTCAAAAACTGATTACAGTGATAGCACAAATCATTGTTTTCATCAGCCTAATCGCTAATTTAAGGCTCGGCACCTGAACGACTCATGTACCAGTGCGATTTGGCCAATACACAAGTCATGTCAGTAGGCAAGACCCAAAACGGGAAGGTAAATGAGCGTAAAACAAATAGGACAATTCTTTAACCCTCGCTCTGTGGCTGTGATAGGCGCTTCTAATACTCCTGGACGCGCAGGCTATGTGGTCATGAGAAACCTCCTCCAAGGTGGTTTTAATGGTCCCATCATGCCCGTTAGCCCAAAACATAAAGCGGTCCATGGCGTGTTAGCTTACGACAGCATTGCCGCCTTGCCACAAACCCCAGAATTGGCTGTCATATGCACTAATAAAAACACTCTAGAGCTGTTGATTGAACAGCTTGGCTGTATCGGCTGCCATAACATCGTTATCATCGCAGCAGGTTTAAGTAACGCACAAAAGAGAGCGTTAAAAGGGGTAACGCAGAAGCATAACATTCAATTACTCGGTCCCAATTGTCTGGGTTTATTAGTTCCACACATCGGGCTGAACGCCAGCTTTTCCCATACCGTGGCAGAACCAGGTAAATTGGCATTTGTTTCGCAATCGGCTGCGGTGTGTTCAACCATTTTGGATTGGGCCCAAAGCAAACGCATTGGCTTTTCTTATTTTGTATCGGTGGGCGATTGCTTGGGCATAGATTTCGATGAGCTGCTAGATTTCCTTGGTCGCGACGCAAAAACCAAGGCCATTTTGTTGTACATCGATAACATTGATGATGTTAGGCGGTTTATTTCAGCCGCTAGAGCCGCGGCGTTTAGTAAACCCGTCATCGTGATCAAAACAGGCAAAACCCATGCAGGAGCAGAAGCGGCATATATTCATACCGGAGGGCGAACGTCTGACGACTCCGTTTATGACGCAATGTTTCAACGCGCAGGCATGCTCAGAGTAAGTGATCTCAGAGAGTTGTTTGCAGCAACACAAACCCTTGCTCTGCATCCGAAGTTACTACAGGTTGAACAACTCACCATACTCACCAATGGAGGGGGCCCGGGGATCATGGCTGTAGATACCCTGCTACAACGCTCAGGTAAACTGACACAACTAGATGATACCACCCGCGCTGCACTCAATGCGGTGATCCCGCAATCCAATATGACCACCAATCCTATAGACTTGTTTGGCGACTCATCGCCAATGCGTTATCAAAAAGCACTGGAAATTTTGCTCAAAGCGCCTGAGGTTAAGAATTTATTGATAATTCATACCCCCTCTGCGCTGGCGCCAAGCGAGGAATACGCCAAAATAATTGCCAGCACGTTGCAGACGATTCCTAAAATGGCAAGGCCCTTTGTCATGACAAACTTTATGGGGGAAGGTGCGGCCTATGCGGCACGTGATATTTGTGCAGACCATGATATTCCGACTTATCGTACTCCTGAAGGTGCAGTAGGTGCGTTTATGCATTTGGTCAGCTACCGACGAAATCAAAAGCACCTGACACAAACCCCCGAGTCTGGCAGTGATAATAGCCAAATTAATAGTAAGGCCGCGAAAAAGACCATTCAAATGCTGCTCAGAGAAGGACATTCGCGGATCTCGACCCATCAGGCAAGCCAAATACTGTCTCAATACAACATTGAGTGTATTGAGACTCGCGTCGCTATGACACCCACTGAGGCGAAGGAACAAGCCATCGAGCTGGGTTTTCCCGTTGCACTCAAGTTGATAAGTCCATCCATCGCCTCTAAATCAGAAGTGGGTGGCGTGGTACTCAACTTGAACGACTCTCACGAAGTAGAACAAACCGCATTTGCCATGTTACTGCGGATCAAAAAAGCCTATCCAGATGCCATTATTGAAGGGTTTTCTTTGCAAAAAATGGCGCCAAGGGCTGGTGCGCAAGAGCTGCGTATCGCGGTTAAAACCGAGCCAAATTTTGGTCCCGTTATCCTACTTGGTGAAGCCGGTACAGGATTGGAGTTTTCTCAAGCCGCCGTAGCATTCCCGCCTTTGAATATGAATCTCGCCAAGTACTTGATAGCAGCGGCCCAAGACAAAGGCGTACTTAAGGAGCGCGCACTACCTGACAAGGTCGATAAATATAGGCTGTGCGATTTACTCACGCGCATTTCACAGCTGATCATTGATCAAAGTGACATCGATAGCATTGAGTTAAACCCGATTTTGGCAAGTAAAGGGCAGTTTTTAGTACTGGATGCCAACATTACTCTCATCCCCTATCAGCCCAAGCTGGGTAAGAAGCGTTTAGTGATAAGACCTTACCCAAAAGATCTCGTCAAAAACGTGAGTTTGAAAAATGGTGAAACAGCAATTTTGAGGCCTATAAAACCGGAAGATGAACGTGCGCATCAGGAGTTTGATCAGTCCTTAACAAAAGAAGATAGATACCGGCGCTTTTTTGGTGAACTGCCACAGTTTAATCATGAACAACTGGCTAAAATGACACAGATAGACTACGACCGAGAAATGGCATTTATTGTTACCCAAGCCTACAAAAGCAGCTATCGGACGCTTGGTGTGTCACGCATATTGATAGAACCGGACAACAGCAGTGCGGAGTTTGCGGTGGTGGTACGGTCACAATCGAAAGGGTTGGGTTTAGGTCGCATTCTGATGAGCGCCATTATCGATTATGCAGCTAAGCAAGGGATAAAAACGCTCAGTGGTATTACTTTGCCTGAAAACAGCGGTATGATTGAATTATCAAGAAAACTTGGTTTCACCATCACCCGTGACTTTGAAGAAGGCACGGTCAACATGCAACTAATACTAAATTAATTATGCTAACTACTTATCGTGAAAAAACAGCCGCTTTATTGGAAGGCAGCGGCCGCTACCACAAAGCAGGGCGTTATCTGGATATCTTTTTGATTGCCTTGATTATGGTCAACGTTATTGCCATCGTGCTTGAGTCTGTTCCAAGTTTGGCCAAGCAGTATCAAGCGTTCTTTTTAGAACTTGAATTGGTATCCGTAGCAATATTCTCCGTTGAGTATTTGCTTCGTCTTTGGTGCAGTGTAGACAAAATTGAATACAAAAATCTATCCTGCAGTAACCTGAAAAAACGTATTACATACACCTTTTCACCACTGGCTATCATAGATTTACTCGCTATCTTACCTACTTTGCTGATGGTGTTTATTACCTTTGACTTGCGCTTCCTGAGGGTGATTAGGTTACTGCGTATCTTTAAGCTCACTCGCTACTCTCGGGCAATGCAGTTATTGCTTGCAGCTTTTAAAGAAGAAGGTAGTAGTTTATTAGCCGCTTTCTTTATCATGTCTGTGGTATTGATCATGGCCTCATGCGGTATTTACTTGCTCGAACATGATATACAGCCCGACAAATTTGGCTCCATCCCGCAGTCTATGTGGTGGGCCATGGCAACGTTAACCACCGTCGGATATGGTGATGTGGTCCCCGTGACCGCAGCAGGCCGATTTTTTGGCGGAGTGATCACTTTACTCAGCATGGGGATGGTTGCTATCCCGACCGGCTTATTAGCTTCTAGCTTTGCCGATCAACTGCGTAAACGCAGAGATGCATTTAATGAGGCTGTGTTACACAGTCTGATTGACGGTGAGATTGACCCTAGTGAAAAGGAACACCTTGAAATGTTGCGTATCGAACTGGGGCTTAGCCATGCAGAAGCCAATCAAGCGATCAAAATCATGACCTCACAACGTGTGCACGCGCTTTATTGCAAACACTGTGGCAATAAGCTGTAGACTAGGTGAGTGGTTGTTGGTGCGCGTAAGCTAATTCACTCGCACCAACAAAATTAAAATACGGGTTGCCAGGTTTTTTCCAGTAAAGCAGCAACTTGTTCGCCAGATTGAACATCGCAAAATAGCGGGCCTTGGAAATGGTCACACCCTAACATTCTTAAAAAGCGTAATTGCTCCTGTGTCGATATACCATTTGCAATACATTGCATGCCCAGACTGTGAGCCAGCGATAAACTCGCGTGAATAATCACTTCATGTTCATTATCAATACCAATATCACTGACGAAACTATGATCGATTTTCAGCACATCGACTGGGAATTGTTTAAGGTAGGTCAAAGAGGCGTATCCCGTACCAAAGTCATCCATAAACAATCTACAACCTAGCGACTTTAGTTGGTACATCACATCAATCACATGGCGGATATCACTCATCATGACAGACTCGGTGATTTCAAAGGCGATATATCTCCCCTGCACTTTGGTGCGTTGAAGAATAACTTTGATTTGCTCAACCAAGTGCGCATTTTGAAAGTCTAGCGCCGACAGATTGATTGAAATATACAACTCTGAATGATAGGTATGCCACTGTTTTAGTTCAAAAAGAGCACGTTCAAGCGTTTGCAGCATGATTAAGGTAGATAACCCGGTCTGAGCGACATTGGTAATAACAGCGTCACCATCACAGCCGACAATTTTCGGCCAATTTATCGTGGTTTCAAAGCCGTCTATGGTTTTGCTAGTACCATTAATAATTGGCTGATAAAGATTAGAAAACTCACCATTATCCAACGCCTGACGTAAGTCTTTCTCCAACACGAACGTACGCTGTACCTGTTGATTCATTTCCTGTTTAAAGAAATACACACCGGCACTATTTTGCTGCACCGCATGACTGAGCGCCAGTTTAGCGTTTTGACATAACGCAAAGGCTTCGTTACCGTCCTCCGGTCCGCAAGCAACGCCAATGCACACATCCAGCGACAGCTCATATCCAGAGACATTGATTGGCTTTTCAAAGCGTTGGATAAGCTCACTAATACATCGCGTCGCTTCTGATAGTTCTTTTACTTGCTCCAGCAGCACATAAAATTCTTGGCTGCCTTCTACACCAACGCTGTCCTGCTCTCTAAAGCATTGACGCAAAATACCCACAATGTGACGCATCACATTTGCGTACTGTTCTGCTGGCAAAGATTCCTGATAACGTTTAAGACGCCTAAAGCGTAATGCAACAATCACTACGGGGCTCTGTTGCTGCATCTGTGACAAAGCATGTTGCACTCTATCGATAAACAACACTTTATTGGGAAGCTGTGTGACCACATCATAATTTGCAAGCTGATATAGCTCTTGCTCCGTCCGCTTTTGTGACGAAATATCGGTCATGACCACAACATAGTTTGCCAGTTCACCGTGAGCATCAGCTACAGCACTCACTTTTATCAATACATAGCACACTTCACCACTAGGCTGGGTCAATTGTTCCTCAGAACTGTAGTGTTCACCCGGTTGAAGTTGTGTCATTGCTCGCAGATAACGCATTCTAACTTGCCTGCTCAAACCAAGGCTTAGTTTGGTACTTGAATCGGGCTCAGCTTCAATGTCAAACGCTTGTTGTAGCGCTGTATTACAGGCTTGAATTCGCAAATTTTTGTCAAGAATAAACACCCAATCACGCGTCTGTTCAAAGGCAGCACCAAACAAACGCGCTCGCTCTTCGAAAATCCGCTCTCTTGTTAAATTGGTATAGGTGCCTGTCACACGCTCGGGTATCCCTTCTTGCCAAGCCATCACCTTGCCGTAATCTTTATACCAGCGCCAGTGGCCCTGCTTGTGTGCCAAGCGATAGGTGCAATTGAAAGTCCCTTTATTGGTTGAAACAAATTCCAGCCATTCTATTCGAAACAGTGCCCTATCGTTTGGATGCACAATGTTAAGGTATTCATCTAAAGTCACATTATCGTGCGGGTAATCCAGCTCGGTGGTCAACCTCGGCTGGTAAATTAGGTGATTATCAAGCTGCCAATCCCACACACCGGAACCACTACTTTCGAGCGCGAGTTTAAGTCTGGCTTCACTGTTTTGAGTTTCTTTGTGTGCCGCGATGATCATCTGCTCAACTTTGTTTTTACGATACATCCATAAACTAAAAGAACATAAAGCAAAAAGAATATAAGCGGCCAATGCATAAGGTGAACGCCATATCGGATAACGCACCTTAATGTTGAGCTTTGCCGGCTCTGTATAGTCGCCTGTGTATGGGTCTTTTGCCCATACCTTCAACTGATAATTACCAGGATTGAGCTTAGGAAACACAACTCGATTGTTGCTGCGTGTCAGTGTCTTTTGCCCACCCGATATTTGATACTCGTACACGACACGGTCTTGATAATTGAATACCATGGCTGAGAAAGCGACTTCCAGACCAATGTCATCATGATTGAGCACTAACTCATCAATGGCTTTGAGACCATTTTGCTGTAATTTCCTCGACATCAACTCTACCGAAGTGATGTTAACCCGCGACAATAATGGCTTCTTTGGCCTCACTACCGCGGGGTCAAACCAAGTAAACCCTTTTAATGACCCATAGACGATTCTGCCATCTTCGAGCTGCTCTGACGCATTCCAGTTAAATTCATTGGTATATAAACCATCGTCGGTTGCAAACTGCTGCATGTGAAGATTATCAGGGTCTAACCGCCATATTCCTTTGTGCGATGACATCCAAATAACGCCGACCTTATCCTGACGCATTTCATACATAGGGGTGTCGAGCTTAAGCTTCCTCAAATCTATGGTGTGCGCTACTTCATAGCCATCAAGCGTCAACCCAATTAGCCCCATGTTGGACATAGCAAGCCACAGAATGTTGTTCTTATCTATGGTGTATGTAAGTAGGTTATCCGGTGAGTGCTCATTGGCATTCGGTGTTTCATAGATTTTAGATAAAGCCTGAGTCTGAGGTATATATCGGTACAATATACCACCATAGAAGAATAGCGGCTGATCCGGTTTATCAGACAATGGCATTCGAAACCCAAATGACAAGAATGGGTCTTTATTTTGTAAATCACCATAGAGTTTCTTGACGGTTTTTCGCTCAATATTGTAGTGAAAAAAACCTTCCTCGGGGTGTACCAGATACATGTCGCCATCAGGCAGTAATGTGACGCCAAAAACATAATCTTCCATAATGTTTTGACTTGGGCCATCACTGACCTCTGGGCGGCGAACTTCATAGCTAATCGGATCGAAGATAAACAATCCACGATGGGTAACAAGCCAAAATTCATCTTGGTATAAATGAATCTGTAAAACTGAAAACTCTGGCATAACAGCTTCACCTAGATACCCCTTGAGATAAGTGGTGGTTTTACCTGTTTTTGGATCATATGCCGTTAAACCATCGTGTGTTGCGGCCCAGATATTGCCATTATGTGCCTGTAAATCCCAGACATTACTGTGTGAAAAGCCGTCGCCTTGAACAGTGAGGGCATTTATATTAGTAAATGCTTCATTCTTTTTCGGCAAATACATTGCCCCATCCATTTTCGTTGCGACCCACAGTGAACCTAGCTGATCCTCAACAAAGTCAATAATGCTGGTATCTGTTAGGCTGTACGCACTTTGCGCAATACGCTGGTCGCGGCGCAATTTTTTGGTATCCTGATCAAAAAACATCAGCCCTTTGTCAGTCCCCAGTGTAATGGAGTCTGGCTTTACTGATATTTTCCAAACATTAAAGTCATTGATCAGTGTTTCATACTGCCAACGATTATCCTGATAATCGAACATGCCCTCCAGTTGACTGATATCAACCTGATAAAGGCCTTGTACCGCGCCTATTAATAGTGTTTCAGAATCAAGTAGGGCCAGTGATTTTGTATAAGTTTGGAACTCATGTTGTGGCGATGCGATATGCTCAATAGCCAATAACTTTTGTTTTTTGATGTGATAAACAAACGCGCCTTTTGAACTGGCGATAAAGAGGTAATCTCCAACATTCATCAAGTCACGAACAAAGCCCTCTTCTTTGTCTATAGGTAGCTGAATTTCTATGCTGATTTCACCACTTTTCACATCCAAAACAGATACGTTATCACCACGAGCAAGCCACAACTCATGAGCGCTTTTAGACAACATATCATTGACCCCAAACTGCACGAATTCTTGTTCATTTCGAGGGCCATTCATATATTTACGAAATACGTCCTTCTCTGGGTCGTAGGAGTACAGTCCCGACGCTCTGGAAGTGATCCAAATAATACCTTGAGGGTCTTGATAAATTCTATCTATGATGGCTTCATCTAATACGCCTGCGGGCCCTTTCACCTTAAGTACTTGGTAACCGTCGTAGCGATTCAACCCCCCTTCAGTGGATAACCATAAAAAGCCTTTGTTATCAAACATTAAAGTGTTTACATAACTTTGTGATAATCCCTCGGCTGGTGATAAGCGTTTTACTTGTGACGCATCACCTGAGTTGGCAAAACAAAGTAAAATGACCGAGAAAAATAGAATTATGGACTGCAAGAACTTTGGCATAAGCGCGATAGATTACATTACTTGGACGAACACATTGCCACAATATCACGCTTTTGCGCAACATAACTGTTAAAATAGGGCTGCAATTTCAATGGTAATGTGCATCTAGAAAACCCCAGCCGCTGATAAAACTCAAATAAATGACGATAGGCAAAGGTGTAAACAGTGGTATTTTGAGCGGTAATTACCTGAGTAAGCAAAGCACTTGCAACCCCTCGATTTCGTAGGCCTTCGGCAACGAGTACCGAGGATAAAAGCAATTCACCGTCTTTGTTCTGTACACGACACGCGGCTACGATATCCGGCGCTTTAACAACCCAATTTTGGTCTTGCTTTGTTGCTCTACCACGCCCTTTGTGGTGTTGATAAAACTTATTGACCAAAGGCGTTGCAAGGGGATCAAGTAAACAAATTTGCATATCAGCCCGCAAGCATGATGCTCAAATAATATTCAAAGCGCTGTTTGAGTGTTGCCTGATCAGAGATTGGGCGACTATTGATGGCTTCATATACGGCTTCACGGGTATTCTTACCACGTTTTATTTGGTACGCCCAAAAAGAGGCTTCATAGTCCAACTGAATTTGATATTTTTCTTGTCTAGGCAAATTGCAAAGGTTGTAACTCATAACTATCACAATCAAAATTAAAGTAGGGCGGAGAGTATAACATAGGTTTTGCCCTCTCTTACGTGCTTTGCCGAACAATTAAAAGTCTAGAGATTGTTGCTCATCCTGTGAAGGATTTTGCGTATCCTGATGTTTTTTGTTGGCAAGATAACGCTTGTAGCGCTGCTGACACAGGGCAATAACCCGTTTTTTTTGGGCATCTGTGAAATTATTCCAGGCAAACCGCTCCTCTCTACTGCGATAGCACCCCTTGCAGTAACCTGGTTGTTAACTTGGCAGATCCCCTTACACGGACTGGGGATCTCAAAAATTTCAATCTGTTCCATAATGCCCACATCACTTTACTCGTTTCAGTATAACGCGATTTGATGGACAAATAGCAAACAAAAAAAACACTGCAAAAGCGAGTGGTTTTATTATTTTCAAATAAACGAGCTAGTTAGGTTAAGGCGCTAACTTACGTTTAAATGGCTCCGCATACATTGCTAACACTTGAGCTTTTAGCTCTTCGGGAACCAACTCAAGACGCTGCGAGAAATCCTGCTGCTCTTTTGAGCTTATTTGTTGGTCTTCACCTGCAGCAATATAGTTGCTTGGGTGCAAGTAATAGTGACCCAAAATTTGTTGATCTATGCTGTGAGCTAGTTGGTCTGGCGTTTCACAGCCATTGACGATAGGTTCGCCAAATGCAATATGAACATGTCCCTTATCAGAGCGAATACCTTCCAAGATACTCTCTATATCTTCACCTTGGGCCTTAACATAAGCACCAAACTCACGTTTGTGAACCAACTCTTTGGCTTTAGCGATAGCGCAAGGCTCATACTGATAAGAAATAGACACGGGCACGATTTTTAACGTACGAACATACTCGTCAAACGGCAGCTTTAGCTTACGCCCTTGTAATTGCAACATTTTGAGCAAGGCTGGGTCGGTCTGATCCACACCATCTTTTGCTCTTCCTTCTTTTTGCGCGATCCAAATAGAGTGTCCGGACTGCAAAGAATCATAAATATAATTGGAAAGCTGACTTAGCGCTTTAAGCATTTCTTTTGGTGCTTTAGCCGAGCGCTTTACGATGAAGCTCTTATTCAATCGCATGAGTTCGGTGATATATGGCACTTGTAACAGGTTGTCACCAATGGCAATACGCACCGTGTTCATTTTATGTTGGTGTAGTCCCCAGTTCATTAATGCGGGGTCTAAAACGATATCTCTATGATTCGAAATAAACAAATAAGCCGCGTTTCTATCAAGCTTATCCAGACCAGAGTAAGTGACCTTCGAAGTCGTATTTTTTATTAATATCTCTAGGTAGCGTGCCACTTCCTGTTGTACTTGCTCAACATTCGTAAACTTGCCCCACTTGCCACGTAAACGCGCGCGAACGAGTGGACGAGACAAGGCAGACCAATGACTTAACCAGCGAGGTAAATTGTACTTTGCAATGACGTCAATGAAGTCATCATCTGCCAGTAAACGTGCTAGTGCAGCTGGTACTTCATCGTCGTTATAAGGTCTTATTTGTGCGTACGTATCCACTAAACTACTCATTTATACAAGGATTAAACCGAAAAACGCAGTATTTTATCGTGCTTAACTGCAGGAAGCTAAGATTATCAAGTCTGACCACCTTTGCAAGTCTGTAAATAATTATTTTCCTGCTACTTTTTGCCATACATCTATTAGTATCAGCCTAAGCATCAATGCCAGTAAAACCAGCCCTGTCAGTAACGTAAACCACTGTGGTAACACCTCATGCTGTATTTGTACCATCGGCTCTACTGCAAAACCATAACTCGCTACCAGAAAGTCGGTTAAAAACCCAAATATGATAGCAACACCAATAACACCACCTAAATACGCAATCACCGCTCGTTTACCCAATTCTTTGCCTACCACACCCAAGGTCGCAATATTAGTGGCAGGCCCTGCCAGCATAAACACTAAAACCGCACCGGGGGAAACTCCCGCCATTAATAAACCAGCTGCGATGGGGGTTGAAGCGGTCGCACAAATATACATGGGAATACTAATCAAGATCACCACCATCATAGCGATGATGCCACTTCCCCACTGACTCAAAAACGATTCTGGTACATAGGTTTGTACCAACGCAGCAAAAAACAATCCAACCATCAGCCACACCATGGTGTCTGACAAGAGCTTATTACAGCTGAATTTAGTCGCCTGCCATATTTTTCCTGCAAATGATTCTTGCGTTGTATGCTCGGTATCACAACAACTTTGCTGTGCAGGCGTATCTTTGGTATCACAACATGTACTTTGCTCGGGGACTTGTGCTTGCTGTGTTGTACAACAGCTCGTTTGCGTAATAGTCTGAGTTTGTTCACTGGCGCAACAACTTGATGTCTGCACAGTTGGCTTACTGTCACAACAGCTCTGCTTGGTATGTTCATGTACTGAGGTGGCTTGCAACGGTAACGATTGAGATTTCGTATCTCTGCCAACTAACACACCGGCGACAATTGCACTGCACACAGCCGCAATCGGGCGGATAACTGCCATAAATGGTCCAAGCAACACATAAGAGACCGAAATGGAGTCCACTCCTGTTTCGGGCGTGGACACTAAAAATGCAGTGGTCGCACTTTTTGAGCCGCCCGCTCTGCGCAGCCCAATAGCGGCGGGAATAACGCCACAAGAACACAATGGCATAGGTGCGCCAATCAAAGCAGCTTTGATTGTGGTCCAAAGCCCCTCTTGACCCAAGTGCTTTTGTAAAAAGTCTTTAGCGATAAATACATTGATCACGCCTGCCAAAAATAAGCCCAACATCAACCATGGCGCTGATAGCAAAAACAATTGCCAAAAATTACTTATGAGTTCCATCGACATCCTCCAACGCGGTTAAAATTGAGCAAAAATCTGCACTTTCTTGTCCACCACAACACCTTTTCGCCAATTTAGACAATGACTTTTCAAAACACTGTAACTCGGCTATACGTGCGCGTACTAGCTCTAACTTTTGTAATGTGATCCCTTTGACTTCCTCACAGCTGTGTTGATTCTTGTCTACTTTAATTTGTAATAGCTCAGATGTCTCTTTTAAACTAAAGCCCACCTCTTTGGCACGCAAAATAAATTGCATTTGCTTAAGCTGAGTTTGGTCGTAAAGACGATAACCAGACTCACTGCGGGCACTCGGCGACAATAAATTGTGTTGCTCATAATAACGCAGCGTGTCTGTAGATACACCCAACAGTCTTGCCAATTCACCAATTTTCATTTGAGCCTCCTTATTTCGTGTTACAGTATAAACCTTAGAGTTAACACCAAGGTCAAGCCTTTTTGAGAAAAGTGATGAATATAGTTATTCTTGATGCACAAACCCTTGCACATACACCATTAACGCCGTTAGAGCGCTGTGGTCATCTAACAACATATAACAACACTCCAACGCAAGATGTGGTTGCTCGTTGCCAAAACGCGGATGTTGTTATTAGCAATAAAGTGGTGTTGGATGCCAATACGCTGTCTCAGTTACCAAAGTTAAAACTCATATGTGTTGCCGCCACAGGCACCAATAACATCGACCTTGTTGCAGCTAAAGAGCGCAATATAGCCGTGACAAATGTCGCTGGATATTCAACACCGAGTGTCGTGCAACACACATTTACGCTACTGGGTAACCTGTTAGGAAACGTGCATCAATATATTCAAGACTGTCACCAAGGCCTTTGGCAAAAAAGTGATATGTTCTGTCGATTGGACCACCCAATCAGTGAGATAGCAGGTAAGCAGTTTGCAATTATTGGCTATGGTGCGCTGGGTCAGGCCGTTGCAAAAGTGGCGCAAGCGTTCGGTGCTCAGGTTATCGTTGCGGAACAACGTGGCAGTAAAACCATTAGGGCTGGGCGTATCCCCTTTGAATCTGCGATACAACAAGCCGATATCATCTCCATCCACTGCCCCTTAACAGAGCAAACACGTAACCTGTTTGATGAAAGAGAGTTTGCCTCACTAAAACCAAGCTGTGTTCTACTCAATACTGCGCGAGGCGGCATAGTTAACGAAGCAGCCTTAGTCAAAGCGCTTACTACCCACCAGCTTGCCGGAGCCGCTGTTGATGTGCTTTCTCTAGAACCTGCAAAAAGTGACAATCCACTGCTTTCGTATCACGCTGGTAATTTAATTCTTACCCCACACATTGCTTGGGCTAGCAAAGAGTCTATCGCACGCCTAGTGCAAAGTATTGCTGACAATATTCAGAGTTTTAATCGCGGTGAGCAGCTCAATAGAGTGATATAAATAACCAAATTGTGATGAATCAAGCCACATCGATTAGTCATATTGACACTGCAATCTATAAAAAAGACAGTAAATCATTGATATAAATTGACTTTTAATATTGGCAACCAAATTGCTTAGGTGTTAGTACATATTGTTAAGGATCAAATATAAAATGAAAAAATTACTTTTAATCGCTGCACTTGCCACACCTCTACTTTCTGGTTGTATCGTTGCCGTATCTGATGGTGAAGTTGAACATAGTTGGACAAGCGAACACAGCAATTGGGAAAAAACGCAAAGAAACAATCGAAAAAAGATCTCTCAGCTTAATATTGGCGCTGACTATCAAAGTGTTTTAAACACCTTTAACACCCCTGACTTCACCGAATTAGTCAAAAAAGGCAACAGTGTTTATCAAGTACTGTATTTTGCTACTAACAGTAAACACTCGGATGGCAAGGTAACCAAGGACGAATGCACTCCGCTGGTGTTCAAAGATGCCAAGTTAATTGGTTTTGGTGACACTGCGATGTCAGAAATACTGTAAATCATGTGATGAGGTGAGTGCTACTCACCTCATCAGCAGCACCATACGCTCTTGGTTAATACGCGCCTGCGACAAGGCACTGTCAGCATAATGTAAACATCTTGCTACCCCTAAAGAAAACTCTTTCTCAATTAACACAATGCCCGTACTAATGCTCACATGTGCACAGATTGGAGAAGATTTATGAGGAAGCATTAACTTGTCGATTGCGTCATGCATCAAATGAGACAGCGCCTCAATGTGCGCCATCGTACACTCGGTCAATATCACCGCGAAGCGCACCCCATCATAGCGAGCTATAAATCCTTGATGACAATCAACCGTTTCTTTGAGTGAACGTGCCACCTTAACTAAGCACTCATCCCCAGCACCGTAGCCATAGACGTCGTTGTAGGCCTTAAAATAGTCTATATCGACCAGCAGTACCCCTAAAGTCTTACCTGAGGTATGACAAGACTGCCACTGTTGTGCCAAATGTTTATCAAACAAGCGGCGATTAGGTAATTCTGTAAGCCCATCTATTGAAGCCAATTCTTCTAGTAAGTCACTTTTTTGCTTGAGCACTAAATGTATTCTTACTCTGGCTCTGACGATTAACGGGCTAAAAGGCTTAGTGATATAATCCACCGCTCCCATTTGCAAGCCTTTGACTTCATCACTATAGCTATTGCTGGAAGATACTATAATGACAGGAATTGTATAGGTGTCAGAGTTATCTTTGAGCCTTTGAATAAAGGCGATACCTTGACTATCGACCAAGGTAATGTCGGTAATGATTAAGTCTACTTTGTGGGTAGCAATAAACTCAATGGCTTCCTCACAATTATCCAGCAAAGCGACCCTACAGTCTTCACTGAGGGTATTTTCAAGTACAACTCGGTTTAAAGGATCGCTGTCAACGACTAGAACTTGGGCATTACTGTGCATTTACTCCCCTTTATATCTCATTAATATAAACTGCCGTACCTGTTGTAAATGCACTGTTGAGGTGTCTTTCAAATCAAGTGTTATCGTGTACCGGCTTCATTATTCTTATGCAGTTCAAGGAATTCTCAGCCATAGGAGCCTTTTATAGCAGCGCCTTGAATATGATTGGCTGGCTCCTGAGGCTGTTTATCATCTTTGCATCTATTAATTATATGTAAATATTCTGTACTCATAATAGCAAACTTTTCAAGCGTTTTGTTTGCTTATTCTCCACCTCATACCTTGGTTAGTATCTGCGAGGTTGATTAATGCAAACTTTAACGTCGCTTCATCAGAGATTGACTTCATTTTAGGCTAACCCGCGCATAAAAAAGCCGAGCTTCTATGAACTCGGCTTTTAAAATACTTGGCTGTACTACAGTACGGAAATTACATGCTTTCCATCACTTCAATACCGAGTAAATCTAAACCGGTTTTGACCGTGTTTGAAACTAAGCGACAAAGGCTTAAGCGACTTTCACGAGTCTCTGTAGAAACATCATCTTTTAGAATTGGACACGCTTCATAGAACGTCATATACAGGCTTGTTAGCTCATATAAGTAGTTACATAAAACATGTGGCGTCACTTCATTGCCCATTAAGTCCAGCGCTTCTTCAAATTGCAGCAATTTAATCGCTAATGCTTTTTCCTGTTCATTTGAAATGATCACTTTGCCGTTAAGCTCTTCGCTATTAACTTGTGCTTTACGGAAGATACTGCGAATACGTGCATAAGCGTATTGTAAATACGGTGCTGTTTTTCCTTCAAAGCTAAGCATGCTATCCCAATCGAAAACATAGTCATTTGAGCGGTGCTTAGATAAATCTGCAAACTTAACCGCACCGATACCCACTTTCCTAGCAATTTCATTGAGATCATCGGCCGAAATATTTGGATCACGTTGCTCTAAATATTGGCTTGCACGGCTCACCGCTTCATCAAGTAAGCTGGTTAACTTAACTGTGCCACCTGTTCTAGTCTTAAATGGCTTTCCGTCTTGACCCAACATTGCGCCAAATAGGCTAGGCTCATAACTTGTTTCTTCACGCAAGAAATGTGCTTTACGCGCAGTAATTTCAACTTGTTTAAAGTGTAGACCTTGGCGAACATCGGTGAATATCAAAATACGATCCGCTTTTAATTCATTCGAACGATATTCACAGGCTGCCAAATCAGTCGTGGAGTACAAAAAGCCACCACCTGATTTTTGAACGATAAAGACAGAAGGCTCCCCTTCACTATTTGCCAACTCATCAATGAAAACAACTTGAGCTCCTTGATCTTCTACAACGAGGTTTTGCTCAGTGAGTCGCTCCATTATCGTCGGTAGTAACTCGTTGTACGAGCTTTCTGCGCGAATATGCTCTCGAGTTAAAGTCACGTTTAGCCTATCGTATACTTCCTCAGAGTGTTTGATTGATGTATCAATAAACTTTTGCCACAACGACTTACAATATTCATCGCCAGTTTGCAGTTTAACGACGTAGCTTCTTGCTAAATCAGCGAAACCTTCTTCATCGTCAAATCGTTTCTTGGCATCGCGGTAGAAGCTTTCCAGATCCGCCAAAGCGACTTTTTCTAAGTCAACACCTTGAGCTATTAATTGCTCCAAATGGGCAATGAGCATACCAAACTGCGTTCCCCAGTCACCCATGTGATTATGTCTGATTACTTCATCACCTCTGAATTCCAAGGTTCTCGCTATCGCATCACCGATGATGGTCGAGCGTAGGTGTCCTACGTGCATTTCTTTGGCTAAATTTGGCGCAGAGTAATCTACAACCACTTTTTTTGTCTGCTGATGAGGCGCTACGCCCAACTTACTATCTTGGTTAGCCGCAGTAATACTTGATTCAAGAAATGAGTGCTTAAGATGAATATTAATAAAGCCTGGACCTGCCAACTCAACTTTATCCACTAGTTCATCAATCTCTAAGTTATCGACAACCAATTGAGCCAGTTCGCGAGGGTTTGTCTTTAGCTTCTTAGCCGCGCCCATAACACCATTTATTTGGTAGTCACCAAACTGTGGCTTGGTACTTTGAGTTACAGCAGGATTAGTATCTTCTGGTAGTCCAGCAGCTAACATCGCTTTCGATGCTTTTTCAATTAATAAACTTTTGATATTCATATTCGTCTCTATTTCATCACTCAAGTTAGCCCAGCATACTAGGCCACTGTATCGTATATCCGTTGCTGCAGACTTGGTTAAGGGGGACGTATCTGACAACGACCTGTACCAACTAACACAGTCAAGACTCTACGTCTTACAATTCGTTGCACCCTCAGCTTTCATGCAATAGTCCTATGGCCACGATATTCCAGCTATTATACGCTTATGGGATGATTGTTCACCATCAATGCAAACAATATTGCCCATGTAAATTGCTTGCCCCGCACGTATTTATCTTTTGGTTCATCACCCTTTGACCCAAGTACCGATACTACAACTTATTTGGTTTTTTGCATGTTACCATAATTGCTTTTTTTTGGCAGAGTTTTGAACGTCAGATACTGCTTTTCGCGAACCATGTTAAATCTTGAAATATCAGCGCCAGCAAGTTTAATTTTAAGTTGTATGATTAGCATGTCGTGATGCAAACCTACTTGAATAATTTTGGCCAATTAGTCGCTTTGCTTAAGGAATTCTTGTTCAAACGTTAGGATGGCAGCCATACATAAAACCTTGTACCACGCAGTTACTCACCTTTATATCTCATTAAGATAAACTGTCGCACTTGTTGCAGGTGCAATTTCAAGGTGCCTTTGAGGTCTGTTTTTTGTAATCTACCCACTTCTTTAATATGCAGTTCAAGGTCTTTTGCAGCCTTAGACAAGTTGCTAAAACCAATTCCACCCGCAGCACCTTTTATATTGTGAGCCAGCATCTGGAGCTGTTTATCATCGTCAATTGCATCCATTTTTTGGAGGTAGTCTGTACACATCACAGCGAACTTCTCTAGCATTTTACTCAAGAGCTCACTACTGCCCATCATTTGCCGTAATCCCATATCTTGGTCGAAAAACGTTCCCTCGTTATTGAGGTATATTTGCAATGTCTCCAGCAATTTTGTCTGAGACAAAGGCTTTGTCAGGTAATCATTCATCCCTACCGACAAGGCATGTTCTTTTTCTCCAAGCAATGAGTTTGCAGTTAACGCAATGATTGGCTTTTCAAAATCACTTAACCTAGTTCGCAGCGCTTCTGTAGCTTGATAACCGTCAATTTCTGGCATATGAATATCCATTAAAATCAGATCCGGTTGAAGCTGTGTAACTATGTCTAGCAGATTCTCTGCTGAGGTTTGTACTGCAACATTCACACTTAATGTTTGCAGCATATTTGCGGTAATACTTAGATTGAGTTGATTGTCATCAATCACCAAGCAAAGACTACCTGACACTGCTTTATCGGATAATAGTAGCTGCTCGGTATCCTTATCTTCTTCAAATAAAAAGCAATATGCACTTTGCAAAAACATCCTCTCACTCAATAGCTTAATTTGGTCTAAGTTGGGTAATTCCGCTATCGCAACCGAGTCTGGAAGCAAAATATGTTTTAGCGACTTTAGGGCGTTAGGTTTGGATTGCAGCACCGCTTTTGCATCAGAGGCACAACTAATTATAAGACAATCAAAATGTTGCTCAGATAGTTTGCCGTGTACCTCTTCAGGCTCATGAATAATATCGATATAAGGTTTGTTCATGTATTCCATCACGCGATGAGTGCTGCACAACCACAAGGTATGGGTCACGCGTTTTGGCATCATATTACTCACCTTATCCAGCGTGAGCGTAAAATAGAATTCGCTGCCTTGCTCAGGTTCGCTGATTAACGCGATTTCTCCCCCTAGCTTCGTCACCTCATGTTTTACAATCGCCAGACCCAATCCTATCCCTTCGTGACGTCGTGCTGGAGAGTCATCGCCTTGCGTAAATGCGTCAAAAAGTCTTTGCTGGTCTTGCTGTTTGATACCCACCCCAGTGTCTTGAATACTAAATCGAATACTTTGCTGTGTACTGCTACTGCTCATAACTTCCAAGCTCAGTGTAATCGTTCCCTTAATGGTATATTTCACCGCATTATTCAGCAGATTAAGCAGTACCTGCTTTATCTTGTTTTCATCATTTTTCAGGATAGGCCAAATGCGCTCATCCACATTAACGTCCAATTGCAACTGTTTTTGCTCGCTCAGAGGCAAAATCAAGTCCTGACAGTCTTTAATCAAAGCTGCAATACAAAATGGTGCGAAAGTCAGTTCTTGATGCTGCCCCTCAACCTTAGCAAAAGACAAAATACTGTTTAGCATACTTAGTAACTGCTTTGAGGCATGTTGAACCTGGCCCAACAAATTGCTTTGTCGCTCACTGACACCTTGCTTTTTGACGATATCGATGACGCCTTGGATCACATTCAGAGGAGTTCTGATCTCATGACTGATATTGGCAATAAAACGGCTTTTAGCTAATGTTGCTCGTTCTGCGTCTAACTTTGCTTGTGTCAAGCTGGTAATATCTTGCAAATGCAAAACAAAATACTTCGGCTCTTTGTTTTTATCCCAAACCAAAGAAGCGCTGAGTTGTAACCAATAAAGCGGTTCTCCATGAGATAGGCTCAACTCTAGAACATGCTTATTGTCTTTCAATAACATGCTAAGAATATGAGAAATAGCAAGATAACTGTCAGAATTAAACAAGGATGACAGGTGCGTACTCGCCTGCAGCTCTTCACAGCTAAGGTAACGTTTCGCCGCCTTATTCATCACCAGTACGCTTTTATCCAAAGACACCAAGATCACGCCATTGGGGGCATATTCCATTGCCGATTTAAAATTTTCTTCGGATGTTTGCAACGCTTTCATGGCACGTTGTTGCTCAGTGACATCTCTAGCCACCCCCAAGCTACCTAACACGCCTCTGTGTGCATCCAACAACGGGCTGACCGTCAACATATAACTTTTGTGATCCAGCATAATCGTTTCTGTGATGGCACACCGTTCATCGCGCATTTGCTGTTCTAGTGTCAGTAGTTGTGGATATAGATTCGTCACATCGCCCAGCTCTCGCCCAACCAATTGTGATTTATCAATCCCTAAAAACTGCTCAAATGCTCGGTTACATCCAATAAATGAACCATCAATATTTTTGAAGTAAATCAGGTCTGGAACGCTATCTAACACCGTATTCAGAAGCGCCGCTTGACGCTCTTTGGCTTCCAATGAACGAGACAGTGCTCGTTTTTGTGATTGTACTTGCTCATCAAGCATTTCATTGTGTTCTTGCAACTGCTCTAACAAGCTTTGTTTTTGCATCACCACTTGTTTTACCCGCGCAAACCAAGGCTGCCAATCAACAGGGATGACATAGTCAAACGTATTCTGTGGGGCATTGTCCTGATGAGTCAAATAGCTCACAAAGTAACTCACCGGTCGAATAAAAATCCGATTACTTAGCCAGCTAAGTAAGATATAGGTCGCAACCACAAAAAGTGACAGAAACCCAAATTCGAGCAAGACTTCAAATAAAACCGGTTTGATAAACTGAGTTTCATCTTGCTCATAAACTAAATCAATTGGCGATTGGGAGCGTAAGGTATAGAGCTGCACACCACCTTGCCAAGGTAAAAATTGATTGGCTTGATGCTTAGGTTTTAACTGCACCAGTTCGTCGCTGAGCAAGTTGCGCTTATCTTTATTGATTAAACTGATCTGTACATGGTCAGAAGTAATATCCTTAAGCCAAATTGCAACATCTTCACTGTCATAAACGAGCACCACATACTCCCCTTGGGCGCTGCCGCTTTGCTTGGCGATGCTGAAGTAATGCTTATTATTGATGGTAACACGCTGGCTGGTACTAAAATTATAAAGGGAAAAATCTGGAGCCAACGCCCCATCCAACATCGCGCTTAGCAAGTGACTGGTAGAGGTGTCTTTTCTTCGGACAAATGCAAATTGCCCTTCTTTTACATAACCGATCGCATCCAGTGGCGGCACCAATGCCAATGCGGTATTAAACGCAGGACCCAACGCCAAAATTTGCTGCCAATTTTCAGGTATGGCAAACGGCTGTTGCTCACTTTTGCGAGCAATAATCTCACCCGCATCATTGTCTAATTTATGATAATAGTTATTACTTTTTTGGATAGCACGCAGAATCGTCTGATCGTACTCATAGGCTAAGGGCTGATCTAAACTAATAAAAATATTGTCTATTACGTTGCTTGCTTCAGCGACTTTTTGCACAACTTGAGTGTCTATGGCATCAAAGTAAGCTCGATGCTCCTCAAATGCTCGGTTGAGCTTAATATGGTATAGATGTAAACATAAAAACCCGGCCACAATAATTGATATCAACAGGCCGATGAGGGCTGCCCTTCGGTATTTTTTAAGGGGAATAAACTCTTGATTATCGTCCATTGAGCCGAATGAAGTAATTATTATTAAGCAGGAACATTACCAGTAATGTGGTGTATGTCTATTAAAATTAGGTCGATGCAGGTGATAAACCCATCACCTGCATCGAATATCGGTTTATAAATTTTCTTCTGCAAAAGAAGCCAAACGACTGCGTACAACACCATTTAAATTAATCGTTGCACTGCCTTCAAAATGTTTAAAACGCTCCACTAGATAGGTTAAACCAGATGTAACCGGTGTAAGATAATTACTGTCGATTTGTGCTAAATTACCCGAGCAGATCAGCTTAGTGCCCTCTCCACAACGAGTAATGATGGTTTTCAACTGAGAGGCCGTTAGGTTTTGGCTCTCATCCAAAATGACCACTGCGTTTTGAATACTGCGACCACGCATAAAATTCACAGACTTAAACTGAATGTTCGCTTTCTCCATGATGTAATTCCTACTCGAAATAGGGCTTTCATCATTTTTATGTAGCACTTCTAGCGTATCGGTAATCGCCGCTAACCACGGGGCCATTTTTTCTTCTTCCGTACCTGGTAAAAAGCCAATACTTTCAGCTATTTCTGGGGTATTACGCGTCACAATGACTTTATCGTAGATACCTTTTTCGATAATCATTTCCAAGGCACTGGCCAATGCCAATAGCGTTTTACCACACCCTGCCGGGCCCGTTAAAATCACCAGCTCTATATCTGGGTCGAGTAAGGCATCTAGCGCCATCCCCTGATAGATATTTTTTGGTTTCACTCCCCAAGCTGTTTGATGCATTAGTCGTTCACGACTTAGGTCTTTTAAAGTAATGTGCTCGTCGTCAAAACTGTCCACTCTGGCGGCAAAATGCTCCCCATCATCAATTAAATATTCGTTACAAAATACATCGGGTAATAGAGATTTTGGTACATGATGTAATGTGTAACGGCCCTTTTGCTCTGACGTGCAATCTCCCACGTTTTGCCAAAAGTCACCGGTTATTTTTTTGAAGCCAGTGCTCAGTAACTTAATATCGTCGATTAATTGATCGGTACGATAGTCTTCAACAAACTTTAACCCCGCTCCTTTAGCTTTTAAGCGCATGTTGATGTCTTTGGTCACCAACACTACTTTCTTTTCACAGTATTGTTTTTGCAAGCGAACGGCACAGTTAATAATGCGATGATCGTTTTCATTACCGGGCAAGCCGGAAATGCTGTCTGGAAACAAATGATCATTCACAATAATTAACTTACCGCGTGCAAGTGGACCATGCTCTTTATCAGATTGAATACTGGGTAAACGAACTCCTTCTAGCATTTGTTCTGGGGAGGCGTCTTTGAGTACATCGTCTAGGCTACGAATAGCAACTCTGGCATCACGACTTACATCGCGCTTTCTGTCTTTAATATGATCTAGCTCTTCAAGTACGGTCATCGGGATGACTACGTCATGTTCTTGAAAGGAAAGATAAGCGAGGGGTTCATGGAGCAGTACGTTGGTGTCAAGCACGTACACTTTTCTGTCGAGGTCTTGATCTTTTCCCATAGCGCATTCCTGTCGTTTGCAATGATATATGCTATACCCATTACATTCGTTGGTGATAACACCAATAAACATAAGGCTATAAACCTAGTTTAGTCTATTTGTCATAAAAGTCCGTTTCATGACAATCAAGCGCTCATTTTTTAGACAAAGCAAGTTACTTTATATGCGCGCTTCTGACGTTCCTGAACATGCACATTCAACGACAATAAACAAGATTGAACAACATCAAGCGAACGGGTAACATAGCCGCCTTTTTTCTGCTTAAGACGAGACAAACATGAATTTTTCCTTAGGTCAGCGCTGGATCAGTGACACAGAGTCAGATTTAGGACTAGGCACTATTGTGGCTTTAGAGGGCCGCCAAGTAACAATATTGTTCCCAGCCAGTGGAGAAAACCGCGTTTACGCCATGCAAGAAGCACCAGTAACTCGGGTCATCTTTAACCCCGGAGATGTTATCCGTCACGTAGAAGAGTGGGAATTACAGGTCGAAAAAGTTGAACAAGAAGGCGATCTGTTGTGCTATCACGGTGTACGTCTCGATACCGAAGAAAAAACAGTTTTAAAAGAAACCTTTCTTGATCACTTTATCAAGTTTAACAAGCCTCAAGACAGATTATTCGCAGGCCAAGTTGATCGTTTCGACCGTTACACATTACGCTACCAAACGTGGCAACATCAGTTCAATCGTCAGCAATCTCATCTTAAAGGGGTTGTTGGCCAACGCGCTAGTCTCATCCCTCATCAACTTTACATAGCAGATGAAGTTGGAAAGCGCTTTGCACCTCGTGTACTACTCTCTGACGAAGTAGGTTTGGGTAAGACCATTGAAGCGGGCATGATCCTGCATCAACAAATTTTAACGGGTCGCGCTAACCGAGTACTTATCGTCGTACCTGAGAATCTACAACACCAGTGGCTAGTCGAAATGCTACGTCGTTTCAATCTGCGTTTTTCGATTTTTGATGAAGAACGTTGTGATGAAGCATTCGCTGACTCACCCAATGTATTTGAAACCGAACAGCTAGTCTTGGTCAGTCTTGAATTTATTACCAAAAAGCGCCGCTGGTTTGAGCAAGCCACACTTGCCGATTGGGACTTATTAGTCATTGACGAAGCCCATCACCTGACAGTAACTAAAGACAAACCCAGTACCGAATATTTACGTATGGCTGAATTAAGCCAAGATATTCCGGGATTGATCCTTTTAACCGCAACACCGGACCAATTAGGACACTACAGCCACTTTGCGCGCCTACAATTGCTTGACCCTGACAGATTCTATGATTATGAGGTTTTCGTAGAAGAAGAAAGTCATTACAAAGAAGTCGCCGAAGCGGCCAATCAATTGTTACAAGATGGTGCTTTAGATGAAAAGGGTCAAGCAACCTTAATCGAGTTGCTTAAAGATACGGATATTTCTGGCCTGCTTAACAGCGCACAAGCGGGTGATGAAAGCGCCAAGCAAGAGATCCTGTCCATGCTTTTAGACCGCCATGGCACAGGGCGAATTCTATTCCGCAACAGTCGTAGCGGCATTGACGGTTACCCAGGACGTAAACTACACAGCTATCCGGTTGCCTTACCAAAGCAATACAAGACCGCCATGTCAGTGCTTGGTAGCATGGGGGGAGTACAAACTGCCGAAAAATCAGCGTTGCGAGCACTCTTTCCGGAGAAGATCTTTCAAGAATTCGAAGGTGCTGGCAGTGGTTGGACAGCATTTGACCCTCGTGTAGAATGGCTAATCGATACGCTCAAATCACTGAAGCATGAAAAAGTCCTTCTTATTTGTGCTGAAGCACAAACCGCTATCAGCCTAGAACAAGTATTGCGCGAACGCGAGGCAATCAAAGCAGCGGTATTCCATGAAGGTATGTCAATTGTTGAGCGCGACCGTGCCGCGGCGTTTTTTGCTGATGAATATGACAGCGCACAAGTTTTATTGTGTTCAGAAATCGGCTCTGAAGGACGTAACTTCCAGTTCTCACACCATTTGGTGCTGTTCGATTTACCGTTAAACCCAGATTTGCTTGAACAACGCATCGGTCGTCTTGACCGTATAGGTCAAAAATACGATGTTAACATTCACGTACCTTATTTTGAGAATACTGCTCAGGAAGTCCTATTGCGCTGGTATCAAGAAGGTCTAGATGCCTTTGAAACAACCAGTACCACAGGACAGATGCTTTACAAAGAGTTTTCAGAAGACCTACTTGAGTTAATTGGCGAGCACAACTGTGATGAAGACGCGCTGGATCCTTTGCTAGAGCAAGCTGCTAAGAAAAATGCGGTGTTGCGCAGCCAAATGGAACAAGGCCGTGACCGCTTACTGGAACTACACTCAAGTGGACAAGGCAAGGCGGAACGTTTGGTGCAAGAAATTGAAGCGCTGGATGATGACGTTGTACTTCCTGCATACATGATCAATGCGTTTGATATTTTTGGTGTGAGCCAAGAAGACAAAGGGGAGAACACCATTATCCTCAAGCCCACTGAGCACATGCTAAATCCTTCTTTCCCTTGCTTAAAAGATGATGGGATCACAGTGACCTTTGACCGCGCAACCGCGCTGTCACAAGAAGATGCACACTTTATTAGCTGGGATCACCCTATGGTTCAAGGCACCATGGATATGATCTGTGATGATGATTTTGGCAGCGCATCCGTTGCCCTGTTGAAAAACAAAAAACTCCCCGCTGGCACTTTCTTCGTGGAGTTGATTTTTATCGCAGAGGCATCCGCACCAAAAGCCTTACAACTAGGACGTTTCTTACCACCAACACCGGTACGTATCCTGCTAGATAAAGCGGGTAACAATTTGGCAGCGAACGTGGCATTTGACGCATTCAACAATCAGCTTTCCGCTGTGGGTCGTCAAACGGCAAGTAAATTAGCAAATGCCCTTCAAGGTGCCATTCATCCGCTGATCACCAAAGCCAATGCCTTGGCGACGCAGGAGTTAGACGCTATCCAGAGTCAAGCCCAGCAGAAAATGTTGGAAGTGATGGCTGATGAACAAGGTCGCTTGGTCGCACTTAAAGCCGTCAACCCGAACATTCGAGATGAGGAAATTAAAGTGTTTGACCAGCAACGTACTGAGTTGACCAATCACATCGCTAAAGCGCAGTTAAAACTTGACGCTATTCGCTTAATCGTAGTGACTCACGAATAAAGTGATTGGGTTAAGGCTGGGTGCAATATTCAGCCTTAACCTAAGGCTTTATTAGCCAACCCTAACGCTATACTTTGCGATTAGCAAAAACCTCGTTAAAATGTCGCGCTTGTTCCCTTTAAGGTCATACTCGTGTTGTTGAACTATGCGCCACCGCGCGACCCTTACTTAGAAATTTTATATCAGGACGATCACATGTTGGTGATCAACAAGCCAAGCGGCCTGTTGACTGTGCCGGGTAAAGATCCCAAACATGCCGATAGTGCTATCAGTCGAGTCAACACGGTGTTCCCAAGCGCACGCATTGTACATCGTTTGGATATGGCAACATCAGGTGTGCTGTGTTTGGCGATGAGCAAAGAAGCACACCGCTTTTTAAGTATCCAATTTCAAGATAGATTGACAAACAAGTACTATATTGCCCGCGTATACGGCAAATTAGCGCAGCAAACGGGTTCGGTAGACTTACCACTCATTTGTGACTGGCCGAACCGCCCTAAACAGATGGTCTGCCATGACACAGGCAAACCGTCATTGACTCACTTTGAAGTGCTGAGCTATGAAGATAACGCCACCCGAGTGAAGTTGACCCCCATCACCGGTCGCTCACACCAGCTACGCGTACACATGTTATCACTTGGTCATGTCATATTGGGCGATAGACTGTATGCTAAAGACGAGGCGCTGGCTGGGGCACCTCGTTTACAGTTACATGCGCAGATGCTGCAAATTTGTCACCCTGACACAGGCCAAATGATGACCTTTGAAGCCCTAGCGCCATTTTAAAATAAACAGCCTAACAAAGTGAGCAAATACTCTGAACGCTACTTGTTTTTATTGAACAAATCCAGAGCACTTGCTGTCATTGCTCTAACCCCTGTTTTTATGGTGAGTGGATAATCAGGGGCAAATTTACTTGAATGTAACGATGGTAAGGTTTCGCCATGCGTTTGCGCTTTTTCATATAACGCTGGCTCTACACCGCCTAACCAGAAAATTGTGATAGGCACATCCTCATCCGTTAAACCATATAAGCCAAAATCTTCTCCTGCCATGACGGGTTCTGACTTCAGTACATTTTGTGAACCAAGTTCTTGTCTAATAGCATTAGTCACCTTAGCGGCCAAGTCTGGGTCATTGTATGTCGAAGGAATTGTCTCATCGGTGTTTACGTATACAGTCGGAGCCATCTCTTCAGGTAACCCTGCACTCAACGCAATCCCTTTGGTCATACGCTCTATCGTGGCAATTTGCTGCTCTCTAACTTTAGGGTCATAGGAGCGCAACGTGAGCTGAAGCTTCACTTCATTAGAGATGATATTGTGTTTTGAGCCACCGTGAATTGACCCGACCGTGATCACCGAGGGTTGTAACGGCGATATTTCTCGGCTAGTAATCGTTTGTAGTGCTAACACGATACGTGAGGCAAGTACCACAGGGTCAACCGTCGTGTGTGGATATGCGCCGTGGCCGCCCTTGCCCTTAACCGTAATATCAACAGAGTCCACATTTGCCAAGGCGTAGCCTGGCGCTATGGCGACTTTTCCTGCAGGTACCGACGCGCTGACATGTAGACCTAATACGTGATCAGGTTTTGCAAACTGACTAAAGAGTCCCTCTTTGAGCATTGCTTTAGCGCCCGCGCCCACTTCTTCGGCCGGCTGGGCTACCATCATTAACGTCCCTTGCCATTTGGAGCGCAATGCAACAAGTTGTTTGGCAGTACCAACAAAGCTGGTCATGTGAATATCATGACCGCAGCCATGCATCACACCGACTTCATTGTTATTACTATCTAACACTTTTACTTTTGACGCATATTTTTTCCCCGTCTGTTCAATTATGGGAAGCGCATCCGTATCAGCTCGGATCATCACTGTCGGCCCCTCACCGTTTTTGAGTAAGCCAACCACGCCATGACCACCCACTCCTTCTGTGACGGTAAAGCCAAGCATCTTTAGCTCTGAGGTCAATCGCGCAGCAGTATTTTTTTCTTGATATGACAACTCTGGGTTTTGATGTAAATGTAAATATAACGATTCTAAATTTGGCATGTCGTTTTGAATGCTTTGCGTCAATGGCGTGGCATACGCTTGGCTTGCAAGCAGCATAGGCAAACACATCAGTAGCTTTTTCATTTATTATTATTCCTAATTCCTTAACTCAGGCCTCAAATTAGCAACTAACACCTAGTTACACAATATCCCGTCGATAATGCACTGCTTCCATTTTTTAACAGCCGATTGATTGCATAGCTAAAATTCAAAGCTCTATCTGCCTACCCTAGAGCACAAGCCTATTGCCAATCGAGCAACTTTCTAACAACTAAACAGCGCCTAAATTAAAACCAAAATATACCAAAAAAACCAATGATTACACTCCTATACATTCAAACTTCCAGACGCTCAATTATTATAAATAAGCATAAAAAATACGCTATGGATAACAAAAATCGAACAAAACCGTATTTTTAACGATAAGAAAAATCATTTATGCACCCACAAAAGGAAATATAAATTTTTTTACCATTTCGACTTTGACAACTGTTAAATAATGGCTAACTTTGTAACAACCTTTAAATAAAGGTTAATAATCTAATAATTATAAATAGGAACAACATGATGAAAAAATCTCTTCTTACTTTGTCTATCGCCTTCGCTATTACCAGTACTGGCTCATTGGCTCAAGAGCCTAGCTACCAAGGTGCAGCTGCTGATATGGAAATTGCTAACACGTGTATCGTGCGTTTTAATGATGGCGTATCAAAGTTTGATGTTGAGGGAAAAGCCCGCGGCATGGTTGCTAAAGCAAACGCTCAAGCTAAGCATATCTATAAAAACAGCATCAAAGGCATGGCTGTAAACATGAGCTGTGAAAAGGCTCAAGCCGCCTTCGCAGGTCACAGTGACATTATGCGATTCACTCCAGATGGCGTAGTACACGCGAGCCCTGCAAAAGTTCAAGGTAAGCCTGAGGTAAATATCAGTGCTGCACAACAAACTCCTTGGAGCGTAACACGTGTTGGCGGTCCGGTTGATGGTAGCCAGTACACAGCTTGGGTTATCGATACAGGTATCGACCTTGACCATGCTGATTTAAATGTTGATGCAAGCAAGGGTTTCTCTGCATTCACAAAAGGTAGAAATGCGGGTGTTGATGATGGTAACGGTCACGGTACTCACGTAGCTGGCACCATCGCAGCATTAGACAACGGTATTGATGTTGTTGGTGTTGCTGCAGGCGCGACAGTTGTACCTGTTAAAGTACTAGATGCACGTGGTTCTGGTAGTTGGTCAGGTGTGCTAGCAGGTATTGACCATGTAGCAGCGAATGCAAGTTCTGGTGATTGTGCAAATATGAGCTTAGGTGGCGGTTTTAACCAAGAGTTAAACGATGCAGTTGAAAATGCAGCACAACAATCAGGAGCGTTCTTTGTTGTTGCAGCGGGTAATGAAAGCCAACACGCTGGTAACGTTTCTCCAGCGAGCGCATCACATAACCGCGTTTATACTATCTCAGCAACCGATTCAAATGACCGTTTTGCAAGCTTCTCTAACTATGGCAACCCGCCGGTAGATTACGCAGCACCTGGTGTGAGCATTCTGTCGACACGTAAAGGTGGAGGCACAACAACAATGTCAGGTACGTCAATGGCATCGCCAGCTGCATGTGCTGTTATCATGATGAGTAATGGTAACCCAAGCGTTGATGGTAAAGCGACTAACGATCCAGATGGTAACGCTGACAGCATCATTCATCTTTAATTTCCCAGTGACAAAACGGCGCGCTAATATAGCGCACCGTTTTTTAAGCTAAGTCTTTTCCAATCCAAACAACTTTACCAATGATCTCTAATTGTTCGAGTTCATGAGGTTGAACGTGCTGATCAACATATTCCTTATTGTCACTAATGAGCCGAACCGAGCCATCTAAGTATTGCTGTAATCGCTTAGCGTAAAGTTCTTCTCCGAGTCTTACCACGTAAATCAGCCCTTCACTTAACTTTTTATCTGATAAGTCGACCAAAATGGTGTTGTTGTTATGAATGGTTGGCTCCATGGAATCGCCCTTGGCAAACACAACCGCCAACTGACTCTTATCCAGCCCTTTATAATCTACCCATTTTTTCCTAAAGGCTAAATGACGCTCAATTCGTGCCGCACCATTAAAAGCTCCGTGACCGGTACTCACTGAAATATGATACCCAGGTACTAGGATAAATTCTTCTTCGAACTCATCGACACTCACAACACGTTGACTGAGTAACGGGGAAACATCACGTTTGCTTGACGCCTCACCAACCCCCTTCACCAACCACATAAAATCCACCCCTGCTTGCTTGGCAATCCGCTCAATAACACTCAGTTTTGGATCTTCTCCTTTTAGAATTCTACGCAGCGTCCCTTCTGAAACACCAATTTTTGACGCAAAATTACGAATACTGTCTGGCTTAATGGCTTGTTCTACGCGCGCAGAGAATGACGCAGCTCCTCCCTCTTCACTCGCCGCGTTATCGCTATAATTTTCATACATATATGATTTCCCTTATTAATTAAGAGTAAAAACCCGCGTTTCATGACACTGATCAAATCAAAAGTGACGTTAAAGCCAAAATAATTATTGAAATGCGTAATTTTTAGATCTAAAATTCAAAAAAATACGCACAACAACTTATGGGAATTCCCTTTCAATTTCAATCTATGCGTATTTAGTGCTGCATTATACATCAACTTATGAAGCATTTCACTGGACATTAGTATTTTTGCGTAATAAATGAAGGAATTTATAAATTATGCTTACACAGATTAACATTCAAGCCAATCGCACGCCCAAAGGGGCTGATATTTTAAAGTTTGCCCGCAAGTGTCGAGGGTATACTCAAGCCGAGTCGGCCGCCAGTTATGGCATTGAAGAGCGAACTCTTAGACGTTGGGAAAATAATGAATATAACCCTCGCTGGAATGACGTGATAGGATTGCTAGAGGATGTTTATTCTCTCGATGTAGCCCATGTGATTTTGGGTATGATGCGCACTAACGAACAAATCTAATAACAAACCAATAAAGCAAGATAACATCATGACACAAAAAAAAGAGACCGATAACCTAATTAAGGTGCCTGAGCAAATCCCTCGAACTTCGGGGGTGCTATCTCGTAAACTTGGTACGACTATGCTACGCATACTAGGTTGGCGTATCAGCGGTGAATTTCCACAATACAGTAAATTTGTTGCAGCCGTCGCTCCCCATACCTCAAACTGGGATTTTTTTGTGGCAATCTCTGTCAAGCTGAGTTTAGGTATTGAAATTAAATTTTTAGGGAAACACAGCATTTTTGTTGGACCAATTGGCTGGCTATTGAAGAAAATGGGTGGAATTCCAGTAGAGCGAAGCCATGCTCACGGTATGGTTGCACAAATTAGCGAGGTGTTTAGCCACAGTGATGCCTTAATCTTAGGTATTGCCCCTGAAGGAACCCGCAAAAAAACACCGAAATGGAAAACTGGCTTTTTACATATTGCCAAGTCAGCAAAAGTCCCCGTGGTGCCGATGGCATTGGATTATAGCAAAAAAGAATTTGTCATTATGCCTGCTCAGCATATTCACGGCGACATAGAACAAGAGTTACAACGGTTCTGTAAGCTCTTTGATAAAGCAATGGCCAAATACCCACAACAGGTCTCTGGAGATTAAGCCCAGCTCACAATGGTTTCATTTTATCGCAATATACTCGCAGCGAACTTAGCCTTGCCTATACTGGACAAACCAATCACACATAAAATAATACGATATGAAAAAAGCTCTCTCTTATTCTCTTTGCACATTTGCGCTGCTTTGTGGACAGGCATTGGCAAACACGACTGTCCTCAACGCAAAAGCCTATATTGATGTGGAGTCGGGTCAGCGTATCAATAACCCAAGTTTGTTGATCAAAGACAATCGCATCATCAAGATTGCCAAACAAGGAGAATTACAAATTCCAACTGATGCACAGGTCATCACCCTCGACGATAAAACATTGTTGCCAGGATTAATGGACATGCATGTTCATTTAACGGGTGATCCATCTGATAACTTTCTTGCCGCACAGAATTATTCCATTCCAAGAAAAACCGTTAAAGCCGTAAAAAATGCCCACACAACTCTAATGGCGGGCTTTACCACTGTACGTAACCTTGGTTCACCGGGCTATAGTGTTATAGCGGTTCGAGATGCCATCAATGCACAAGAGGTGAGTGGCCCAAGAATCTACAGTGCTGGCAATGCCATTTCAATCACCGGCGGGCATTGTGACGACAACTTTAGCGCCCCTGAGAAAAAATCAGTCGCGGCGGGTGTCGCTGATGGGCCTTGGGCTGTACGCGCGAAGGTGAGAGAAAATATAAAATATGGTGCAAACACCATAAAAATATGCGCAACAGGTGGCGTGTTTTCCAAAGGCACTAAGGTTGGCGTTCAACAATTTTCAGAGCAAGAGTTGCAAGCTGCAGCAGAAGAGGCCCATTTACGTGGTCTCATTATTGCGGCGCACGCCCACGGAACAAATGGCATTAAAGCAGCGATTCGCGCGGGAATAGATAGCATAGAACACTGTAGTTTCATGGATGACGAAGCCATCTCGTTGGCAATGAAGCATGGTACTTATTTATCCTGTGATATTTATAACACCGAGTACACCTTGGCCTTCGGTGAAGCCAATGGCGTTCCCGAAGAAAATATTAATAAAGAAAAACAGGTATCCAAGGCGCAGCGCGAGAGTTTTCGCCGTGCAGTAAAAGCAGGGCTGAACATGGTATTTGGCTCTGATGCGGCGATTTACCCTCACGGAGACAACGGCAAACAGTTCTCTCGCATGGTGCAATTTGGTATGACACCGCTACAAGCAATTCAAGCCGCTACCATTAATAGCGCAACGTTGCTCAAACGAACAGATTTAGGAAAGATTTCAGAAGGTTACCTTGCCGATATTATCGCGGTTGACGATGATCCTCTTCGCAATATTGCAACGCTGGAGAACGTCAGCTTTGTGATGAAAGACGGTAAAGTTTACAAACAATAAGCCCGTTGCAACCCACTCTACTTCAGGGGCGTAATTTACGTCTTTATTGCGCCTCTGATATTCGATTTTTCATCATTGAGGTAACTTGATATAAGCACATCAACAGCGCTCATAATCATGTTTGCAACAAGCAGTGGCAAGCGAAGAATGACAGAACATTGAAATGCACGCTGAATGAAGTTGAGTAAAAACTCAGCTCTAGTACATAAATTAACCACCTCAAGTAGTTCACATCCTATATCTGGTGCTTTTAAGCAAACTTTGATCTCGTTTACTCGCCACCTTAATTTACAGTTATTTTACAACAGCCCAATTTACTCTACGCTTATACATAAACCGCCTAGCCACTGCGTGGTAAAAGCTAAAAAGGACAGCAAACAAAGGTCAACAACCATGGAACATACAGTACACAACGAGCAGCCTGCCAGATTACTATCAATTGATTTACTGCGTGGATTAATCATCATTCTAATGGCGCTAGATCACACAAGAAACTATTGGGGAGTGACGCCTTTTTCTCCTACCGATTTAGAAATGACTAACTGGGCATGGTTTTTTACCCGCTGGATCACCCATTTTTGCGCCCCACTGTTTGTCTTTTTGACAGGTGTTAGCGCCTTTTTATATGCACAAAAAGTACAAGATTCAAAGCAGTTGCGATACTTCTTATTTACCCGTGGTGTCTGGCTCATCATCTTAGAAATTGCGCTGATCACACCTAGCTGGCAGGTGAGTTACAACACCATTGTATTGCAAGTGATCTGGGTTATTGGTTGCTCAATGGTATTGCTGTCACTTCTTATTACTATGAGTGCTAAATGGATCCTTATGCTAACCCTACCTTTTCTCATACTACACAATGCGCTTAATGATGCGGCAATATTAGAAAGCTTAGGGCCACTTGGGTGGCTTTGGCATATATTCCACGTACAAGGCGGTATTAACTTTGCGGATATGGCCGTTTCGGTCTATGTCGCTTATCCATTGATACCTTGGTTCAGTGTTATGGCTCTGGGGTATGTTGTTGGGAACGTTTACATGTGGCAACCGTATAAGCGTATCACTTACCTAACTAATTTAGGATTGGGTCTGATCATTAGCTTTGTCATACTCAGAGCTACGGGCGTGTATGGCGACCCGTACATGTTTGAATCACAACATAACCCTATTACCTCCTTGTTATCATTTCTAAACACCCATAAATATCCACCCTCATTACAATACGTGCTCATGACTCTTGGACCTGGACTCATTTTATTGGGGCAATTAGAAAAGCTTAACACCAAACACAAGCTGTATAGCTACCTTAGTTGGCTTAAAGTTTTCGGCGCCGTACCGCTGTTTTTTTACGTCGTTCATGTGCCCATCATCAATGGTTTTGCCCACCTATATACCTGGCAAAAATTTGGTGAACCTATCAATATGTTTTTTGCGTCAGGTGACTTACCAGCAAGCTATCAGCCCAGTTTGTGGCTAACCTATGCGGTTTGGCTACTGCTACTTTTCGCCTTGTACTACCCGTGTAAACACTATGCCAATCTTAAACGACAATCTAACAATGCAATCTTGAGTTATTTGTAAATCCAAGCTGATGGAGGGCATTATTTTGCCCCCATTAAAAAGACAATAATTACTTTAAAGGAACAAAAGTGAATTTTAAACCTTTATAGTAAAAAATTTGTAATATTCAGTTAAATAATTTAGTGTTTCCCGCGTAAACACTCCAGCATGTGTTTACTAATAAAAAATCATTAATAACACGGGAAACACAATGAAAAAAACCAGCTTTTGCCTATTAATGGCTATAACAACATCAACCAATAGTATTGCTTTTACGCAACTAGGTGGCGGCGGTATTATGCCAATGGGCCATGAGTGGCTAACACGCACAGCCGCTTTGGAGTTATTAGATGCTGAGCATATTATTAGCCCAGATCCCAACGATCCTCGTCCAACATGGCAATATGGCTTAGCGAAAAATACCGATCTAAGTAGTGCCTACAGTGAAATCTCAAAGATCAGCGCAAACACCAATAACAACACCAATTATCAACCTCGCTTTGATAATGTGTATGCCGCAATTGTGGGCGAACGCTGGGTTGATATTGCCGGGTTCAATGTGTCTAATGCCAGTATTGATCCAACCGGCCCAAATTGCTTCAGCGCTATCTCTCAAGAACCAGCGGATTTACAACAAGATCACTTTATGCGCCGCTATGATGATGTTGCAGGTCAAGGTGGTGTAGACGCGGCTCGCCGTGGTCAGCAACGTTTTATTCAACATTTTGTAGACGCTGCAACGGCACAGCAAAAACGAATCAAGGTCTGGGATGGCGGCGGCTACTCCGCGCTGGCTGATGTTGATCATAACTACTTTTTGTTTGGTCGCGCAGTTCACCTATTCCAAGACTCATTTAGCCCTGAACATACCGTTAGGCTACCTCAAGATAACTACGAAAAAGTGTGGCAGGTTAAAGCTTACTTGTGCTCCGAAGGTGCCGAGCAACATAGCCACGACACAAAAGATGTGTTGAATTTTAGCAGCGGCGATGTGATCTGGCATGAAAATACTCGCCTAGACTCAGGTTGGAATAGCTATAAAATCAGCAGCATGAAACCAGTTGCATTGGTTGCGCTTGAAGCCAGTAAAGATCTATGGGCCGCATTTATTCGTACGATGGCTGTGCACCCAGAGCAAAGAGAGCAGGTCGCTCGATTAGAAGCACAAACGCTCGTAGACAATTGGCTATCATTTGATGAACAAGCCATGCTGAACTGGTATGACAATCAACAACATCGCGATCACACCTATGTGCTTGCACCTAATGAAACGGGGCCGGGTAAAACACTGGAAGAATGTATGCTTGAGCTTAATGTCGGCACCAGTAGCCAAGCTGAACGTGTGGCTCAACTCGATGCCGAGCGCCGTCAATGTTTATATAATATTGAAGCTGAACCTGGCTATGAAGACCTCTTTGACCCACACATGGACATGCCTTATAACTGGCGCTGGAAGTCACTTACTTGGAAAACACCACCAAGTGATTGGCAAGCGCCTCAACAAGCCGCCGACAAGGGCCAAACAGTTAGTTTCAAATCTGCGCTAAACGGCCAACCTGTCCACACACAAAATGGCCTCAGCAATGACGCCAGATTGGTCGCCACCTCTGGGACTGCCACTGAATTTATCAAAGTCCCTACATCGGATGGTGCATTTTATTTAAGAAGCAAACAGAATCCTGAGCTGTTTTTCAGCTACAGCGCAACGTCATCTGGTTATGCCAAGCTCGTTGATTCACCGCGCCAATCTGCCTATCAGCTTATTTATCAAGGCGGTGTTTGGAATATTAAAAACACCTATTGGCAACAGTATTTCTGGCTCGATAGTAGCGATAACAGCATACACCTCAATCGTCATGGCGAGCCACATCACAGCTCAGCGAAATGGATCCTCAACCAACAGTAAGTAAACGCAAATAAAGGCGATGGCAGGCACTGAGTTTGCCATCACCTTTCTTTAACGTTCTGCATTTAAAGAACTTATTTGATATCTACCTCGATTGTAGTGCCATAATTGGCTCCCTCCCCCAGTGTTGATACAAAATACCAACCGGGTTGTAAACCATCGAGTCTGAGATACTCATCACTGCCTAAATGCTGTGATGAGAAGTCGTAAAAATTGCGACTTGGCCAAAACTGTCCAACATATAAATTGGTGTTGCCAAAACCATGGCGAGTACGAATTTCTACTTGGCTATCAGGCTCCGTTATCTTGATGTAGAAATGGCTATCTCCCGCGCCCGCGCAGACCGGCTGTGCATCAAATAATTGGCCATAATTGAGTGGTGGCATAGACTTGCACATGTCGGGCAACGCTTTTGGTTTCTTCGTGGCCTCCCTGAGCGCACTGTCATAGCTTGCTGCCAACATCACCGATTGATAAGGTTTAGAGTCTACGATTGACACATAGTGAGTGCCCTTGTTTAGCGTAACGGTCAGTACTTGTTCAGCGCTTACAGGTTTCGAACGCACCAACGCATTATTGTCCGTTGCCCATTGTCGTGGGTTGTATAGTAAGCGGGTGGTTTTTTGTGCGCCTCGGGTACTCAAATATAAGGTCGTGTTGTCATGTTCAACCTGTACCTTAAAGTACTGCATCTTGCCGCTGACACACTCCGCTTGGTCAAGCTTCAAAGTATCTCCAGAGCTTGCGGTATCCCCCTCTAAACAATTAGCAGGCAGATAAAGTGGTACGCCGAGCTCATTTTTGGCTCGCAGTTGTAAGCCATCAGGGTCGCCTTCATGTGGTTGTGGTAACCACGCTTGTAGACAGGCCGCATCTTTTACACACGGATCTGTCAGCGCTTTCATGAAATTAACAAGGTCGGTGAGATCTTGCTCACTGAGCTCCAGTGGAACCAACACAGGGGCCCCGTCAGATATTTCAAAATCTACGATTTTGGCGGCTTCTTCGGTGTTTATCTCAGCATCAACGAATAGTGACTCACAATCCTCTCGATGCTTAAATTGCGCCTGCTGACACCAACCTTTGTTATCAAAATAATCGCGTAATTTGGCGCGATAATCATTGTAATGATCCATTACTTGCTCAAGGGTATCGTAATTACCTGCATGCCCATATGGCGCGGTCACTTCGATATTTAACAATGTCCCAGAGCGGAAGCTAAACTTATCGGCTTCACTGTTGTTGCGATGCATACGGCCAAGATCATTGGTTGTCGTCTCTCCCGCCCCCGTACCTGGGCCAATTTGTGGAAACGCTAGGCGATGATAGTTAGATACCTTGGTTTGCGTAAAACTGTCGGTGTTATGACAGCCAACACACTGCGTAGGAATATCCGTTGGTGGCTCACCGCCATCCGATGGAGGGGGCGGTAAATATAAATACAAGAACGCACCACGCTTTTGTGACTCAGTGATAGCAGACTTATCACCCCGAACATAGGCAAACCAAGGGTTGTTGGTAAAATTCATGGACTTTTCGTAAGCGGCAATCGCTTTGGTGATATTGTTAAAGGTGACCACCTCTTCACCGGGTGAAGTGCTTGCACCATACACCTTTTCAAAATGCGCTCGCCAATTGTTCTTAAACAACTCTCCCTGACCACTGCCATAGTCGCCAATGCGTGCTGCTAAATGTGCCCTAACCGCCTCGTTGGATTGCCCCTGCATAAAGTCAAAACCGCGCATTTCGGAAGCGGTGATCACAGGAAAACGAGACTGCGCTTGTAATAAGCTGTCTCCCGCTTTCGGGTCAGCCTGCTCATAGGGAACATCTGGCGTACTAATCCCTCGTTCGGGGTTTAACCAATCCAAAAATTCAACACGCGCATCGCGAAACAAGCTACGTTTTTCAGTCCAAGCATTAAAAACAGTGGGGGAGTTTCTAGGTATGTAAAGATTATCGGTCAAGGTTTCTCTGCCCGGTCCCAGTACATCCTCATCTTTTGCCAGCGTACCAATTGGCAACGCGAGACCATCTCCTCCTCCTAAATAGGGATGATGACAGCTAGCGCATGCGACATCTTTGTTACCACTGAGCGCTTTGGTAAAAAATAGCAGTTTGCCAAGTTGTACTTCGGGGTCATCTACGGCGGGAATATTGGCGCCGGTGGTTAAATCTCCCGTTAATTCATGCTGTGCGATCAACTGCGCGAGTTTGGCATCTAAATCCGGTTCTTCGGATGGAAGTACATCACTGGCAGCCACCTCACTGGCAACTACGCAGAGGCTGATCAGTAAAGCAATCCGTCTTCTCATTGTTATCATGTTAGTTTCCTTTGTAATTTGAGAATGATCTCAACCCCGAAAACTAACCCAAAAAATTTACATTTGCAAAATACTAAATACAAACAAATCAAAATTAAATACAACACACTGTTTTTAAATGATTTATTTGTCAAAAATCATAAATAACCAGAAAAAACAACACCATAAATAGCAATGGTTTATGAGCCAGTTACAAGAAAGGTTAACTTATGGTTAACTTTGTCTGCGAATGTTTTTTTATCTAACAATCGAAAAATCATGATATATAACCAAACAGCCTACACTCAAGACGATAAAACGCTATCCAAGGTAAAAAAGGCATGTGTAAACTAGAGGTTTTCCAAGGAGCATTTATGACGATCACCAGAGTACACACCAACCAGCGCATGAGCCGAATTGTTACCCACAACAACACCGTTTATTTATGCGGACAAGTCTGTGAAGACGCCAGCAAAGACATCACCGAACAAACTCAAACCATGCTTGCCAAAGTGGATGATTTACTCGCTCAAGCCAACAGCGATAAGTACCACTTGCTGAGCGCGACGGTCTACATCAGTGATATGCAGTATTTTGCGCAAATGAATGCGGTATGGGATGCTTGGGTGCCGGAGGGCCACGCCCCTGCCAGAGCCTGTGTGCAAGCCGCAATGGCGCGCCCTGAGCTATTGGTAGAAGTTTCGGTGGTTGCCGCGGTTAAAGAAAGTTAGTGTTTACTAATATATTTAGTTAATTAGAGAGTGATGTCTCCAGGCTATCTGCGAGCTTCATTCTCAACTATAAAGCTGACTAATTTTGTGCATGATACACGTTATGCACGCATTGCCTTGCAAATTTAGTCAACCCATTCCTCTCAAAAGTCCCCTTACTAACGCTACAACACATATCTAGGCATTCACCGCAAACTACAAACTCGAAATAAAAACCGCCTATACTGACTATTATTGTTGCCAACAGAAAGAGCTACCTTGAGAAAGCTGTATTTTCTGGTCGTTGCTTTTTTATCTATACATGGTTTTTTTAGCCCTGTAATCAAGGCTCAGAGTGAAACATTAACACCGTTTACTTTGGCCACCACTAACGACCCAAGAACGCCATTATATCAAAAAACAGTACAAGTGCTGCACGTTGCCTTGGCTGAGCTTGGCTACACGCTCACGGTGATGACGCTACCGAGCAAACGCAGTTTGAGCTGGGCGAATATGGGAAAAGTAGACGGTGAGCTATTCAGAGTCAGTGATTTAGACCTTTCAACCTATCCCAATTTAACACGAGTCAACGAAGCCATTGCCACGATTGATCAATCCGTCATCGGTAGAGCAAATGTGGTGGTCAATGGTTGGCAAAGTATGAAGCGCTATACCATCGCCTATGAAAGAGGCACCGCTTTTTTAGATAAAAACCAAAGCCGTTTTAAAGATGTGATCTTAGTCGACGACTTTGACCAAGCCATTGAACTTATCCTCGCAGGTAGGGCCGATATCACCGTGACCAGTAAAGCGACCGCACAGCGCTTAATGCAAAGCTCGGCGCGGTTATTTAATGAGATAAAAATCCACAGCCCTCCGTTAGTTGAAATAAACCTACACACCTATATCAACAAGCAACATCATCCTGAGCTTGCCGATCAACTTGCTGATGTGCTTAAAGCTATGAAGCTTGATGGCCGCTACCAACAACTGAGTCAATTAGCAGCCCACTAATAAATAACGCCCATTAGCTTTTTGCTCGTTTTAATAATTTTTGCTTTGCTCTTGGCAGTAACCGGTTCACACGAACGAGCCAATAGAGCATAAGCAATAAAATAATAAGATCTGCGTATTCAATTAAAGGAAAGTGACGAATGTCCTCTGATACACGCTTTAACCCCTGCTCCACAAACGAGCCCACAGCAATAAACATCGCAAAGCACATGCGCCATACATGACGCGTCAACCGCGAACGTTGGCTGATTTCTTTAACTTTGATGTAGCGAAAGTCCAGCACAGCACTGACTATGGCAATTACAGCAAACATGATGAAAGGCTCAGCAGCAAACCCTTGGAAACGCCCCATTGGTGACTGACTCACCAAATACACGCAATAGAAGCCATATAACCCGATTGTCAGAGCGACACACATCAGTACATAGTTTAAACCACTGTTTCTTTGCATTTCGCCCCTAAATACTGCTAGCGCAGTGAGTACTAAATAAAGTGTAAAAACACCGGCGATCACCGATATGGTCATAGGTTTAATATAGGCCACCACGACGCCAGATATCGTCATTAGTACCATAGTAGCAACAAACCAGTGACCCGCTTTGATATGTCGCTTGCCACCCTTTTGCGAAAACAACGCAATATAACCTGCAAATATGGCGATTGTGCCAGCCACGATATGACCAACAAGCATCATTGATTGCTCCATAACAACTCCAAAAATTTAGGCATAATTTAAATTTAGACTCATGCTATGCTCAATCTGTAGCTGTGTCGTCCAAGCCAGTTAGCGAAGACACAATAAATTAATATAAGCATATTAATCAGTAAGATAAAACATTTAGGAAGTGTAATGTCTCAGCCCTTTGAAATGCTGTTATCAGGTATAACTCTTGGTGTTGGTGGATTTTCTTGTTTTTTAGTTGCCCATAAAATGTGCCAACAGGCATTTTATATTCCGCTTTTTATGCTGCTGTTCGCACTCACTTTGCTCAGCGCTGGAGGCGTTGTTTTCGTGGGTTTTGAGCAACATGTATTTGCCTATATCGCGATTCTGGCACCGTGTTTTTTACTGTTAGCACCCAGTCTTTGGCTCTACGCCAATGCTCTGGTTGCCAGCACTCCATGGCGTTTCAATGGCTCAGATATCAAACACTATATTCCTGCAATGACGAGTTTAGTGCTGAGCCTTGCTATCGTATTGGCACCAAACACACTGTTGCAAAACATGTTTTTCAGCGACCTTGATGTAGCGCCCGGTTTCCTTTCGATATTTATTAGTATCGCTATCATGCTTGTCATTGGCGTATGGTTACTACAGACCATAGGTTATTTACTTTCTCTGGCAAAACTCTCCCATCGCTATCACCGACAACTTGCCAATGTATTTTGTGATCTCACCCATAAAAAACTGAAATGGTTACGGGTTATCGTGGCAACCATGTTCATAAACGGTACTTGGGCACTGTTAGCCATCACGGATATTAACTTTGTTCTATTTGAAGCCGTTTGGGGACAACTATTGTGTTTGTTGACGATATGGGGGTTAGGCTATTTTGGCTTAAACCAACAACCTGGATTTAGCCTTTCTATAATGAAGCAACGGAACAAGCCCACCTCGATAGTGCCGCCCTAGCGCGCTATCAACGCTCCGCTCTTAGCGAACAGCAAAGTCAGCTTATCGCCAAGAAAATACGACAGGCAATTGAAAGTGATAAACTTTATCTCGACTCACAGCTGACTCTTTACAAACTAGCAAAGCATATAAATGAGCCTAGCCAATACGTGTCGCAAACGCTGAGTCAGGTCATGCAAACGTCATTTTTTGAATGTATAAATAACGCGCGAATCGAGGCGGCGAAGGAAATGTTGCGAGCGGGTCAGTGCAGTATATTAGAGGTTGCTATGTCAGTTGGGTTTAACGCCCGATCGTCATTTTATAAAGCATTCAAAAGCCGCACTAATATGACACCCAGTGAATTCCAAAAGACCATGAAGACATAGTCTAAGAGCCTCCTTGATTAAGGTCAATAATTGACAAATACAGCAATAACAATGAGGGTAAGGATGACATGATGCTGTTAAGCAAATACGTTCGCTATATATTTGGCTGTACCACTGTCGCCTGCTCTCCTTATCTATACGCCAGTAATGACATCGATCTATTCTCTTTAGATCTTACCGAACTGATGAATGTAACGGTTGAGGCAAGAAAAGTGGAAGAAGACCTACAAAACACGCCACTTTCCGTCTCTGTGATGTCTCATCAATTTATAGAGCAACGAGCATTAGATAACTTGGTGGACGCTGCCTATTTTATACCTAACATAGACATTACCACCGTGGGTGAAAACTCAGGCTGTACTCACTGCGCAGGGATTACCATACGTGGTGTCGGTCAAGTAGATCCCATTCCAACCACCGATCCTAGCGTGGGTTTGTACATCGACGGGGTCTACCACGCTCGTTCGGCGGGGTCGATAGTTAACTTTCTCGATATAGAGCGGATTGAGGTGCTGCGAGGGCCACAAGGCACCTTGTACGGCAAAAATTCGATTGGTGGTGCCATCAACATATTGACCCACAAGGTGAGTGATCAGCAACAGATTCGGACCCAACTTACAGCGGGGCAATTCAATCGGTTTGACGCTTCATTGCTTATCAACCAGCCATTTACTGAGCAATGGGGCGTCAGATTAGCCGTTGCTAAGTATCACGAAGATGGCTTTGTTAAGCGGTTAAATGGTGGTTTGGAAGGTGGTCAGAATGAATTGGGAGTACTCGCGAAGCTAGCTTACCAACCTTCAAAAACGTTAAGCGTTGAATTTAGTTTAGACAGGCAGTTACAAAGCAATGGCAGTGCGCCATCGGTGCTGTCTAAAAAAAATGACCAAGCAGATTTGATCTCACTTTTTAACTCAGTCGCACAGCTTTCACCCGCCATTGACCCGCTCCCTGAGTTACAAATTTTTGCAGACCCATTTATGAGTGCTGCTACCGCTGAAAATGAAAACCGCCTGAGTCAAATCGGTTACCGTGGCACGCTCGAGTGGGATATCAATAAGCAGACACATTTAAAATCCATTACCAGTTATCGTACTCTGGATGCTATCTATGGCCGAGACTTCGATAATAACCCTGTCAATATCGGCTTTACTCATGATGAGCAAACTCAGCGCCAACTTAGCCAAGAGTTTAACCTTTCTGGCTACCAGAGTGATGATTTTAAATGGTTGCTAGGGCTGTTTGCCATTGATGAGCACATAGATTATGACTTTAGATTCGTGTTTCTTGAGGGCTTATATCAGGGCTTGGAAGCCCTACCAGAGCCACTTGATGGCTCTCCTTTGAACGCGCCGACAACCATTGGTGGCCCAAACAACCCGCTTAATCTAGGCCTTGACTTAGATAACACCTTTAACAATGAAGTCGACAACCAAAGCGTTGCACTGTTTGCCCACAGTACCTATCAGTTTGCGCCCTCTTGGAGTTTAACTGGCGGTGCGCGTTTAACTTGGGAGCGAAAAAAACAGCAGGTGATCACGCGTTTGAATGTTGCTGACGTTATCGCGATTAACCGAACAGATAGCACCCCTGATGGTGCAATTGAGAAAAGTTGGCGAGTTTTTTCACCACTATTAGGGCTACAATATACCCCATCGGAAGATACCATGTACTTCTTTAATGCCGCACGAGGCTTTAAGTCAGGAGGGTTTAACGGCGTTGCTAATTCCACCATATCAGCCCGACCTTTTGAACCTGAATACCTCACCTCGTTTGAGTTTGGCGTCCGTTCTGAATGGTTTGACAGTCGATTACGACTCAACAGCACCGCGTTTTTACTTGAGCATCAAGATATGCAGTTGCGCGGCGGAGAGTCAGGAGAAGACTCTGGTGTTGAGATATTTATCGACAATGTGGGTAATACACGAAGCAAGGGCATTGAGCTTGAAGCAGAAGCCTTACTCTCTAACACCCTAAATCTCAGCTTCAGCGTGTCTTACACAGACGCGAAGTTTATCGATGTGGGTAACGCTACAGAAGTAAGCACTGCCAGTAAATTGATAAAAACACCACGTTGGACCGCCGCTTTAAGCCTGCAAAAACTCTGGCCCCTCACCCAAAAACACACACTCACAACTCGGCTCAGTTGGGCCTATCGCAGTGAGGTCTACAACGATGTGTTTAATAGCGAACATGCCAAGCAAGCGGCAATTTCTCTACTGAACTTTTACGTCAGCTACCCTATCAATCAACACCTTAAAGCATCGGCCTTTGTCACCAACCTGACCGATGAATATCATGTGATAGGGGCCAATGACTTTACCAGCGCCTTTGGAGTAGCGGAATACTATTTGGCACCGCCAAGACGCTTTGGACTGTCGTTTAGTTATCAATTTTAACTGCCCAATAGTAATCTCGGGCATTACTTCGCAAAGAGGTCGGTGCAGCTTGGCATAGCATGTTGAGGTAACACAAGATACTATCTTGCTAATAATTTAGAAGAAGTTTTAACTAAAGCGACCCTTATCATGATAGCTGCCACACAACTCTTTCCCGTTTGGGCAATATTACTCAGTGCATTCGCATTATTTTTTCCAAACTTATTTATCAATTTTAAGTCTGCCATCATTCCCATGTTGATGGTGATTATGTTGAGTATGGGCCTCACACTGACTAGCCAAGATTTTCTGCGGGTAACTCAGCACAAAAAAGCAGTATTAATCGCCGTGCTGCTGCAATTTACTGTGATGCCCTTGATGGCTTACGCTTTAGCAACCGTACTGGGATTTGATACTGACTTGCTGATTGGTATGGTACTGGTTGGCACAGTGGCAGGAGGTACAGCAAGTAATGTCATGTGCTATTTAGCCAAGGGCGATGTGGCTTTATCTATCACCATGACCGCAATCAGTACCTTACTCGGCGTGATGTTCACGCCATTTCTCACGGCTCTACTGATTGGTCAGGTCGTCGATATTCCCGTTACGGCGATGCTCGCCAGCTTGCTAAAAATAGTGCTACTCCCGGTAACAATAGGCGTGCTGATAAATCACGCTTTTGCCGCTCAGCTCAAACCTATCAAGCCCCATTTACCACTCATCTCGATGGCGACCATTGTGCTAATTATTGCCATCATCGTGGCATTAAATAGCACTAAGCTGCAAAGCATTGGATTACTAGTGTTTGTGGCCGTGGTCGCACATAACGCGACAGGGCTACTACTCGGTTATTGGATACCTAAGTGTTTCAAGCAAGATGAAACCGTTTGTCGAACCATCGCATTCGAAGTGGGTATGCAAAACTCGGGACTGGCAGTGGCCTTGGCGATGAAGTTTTTTACGCCAACTGCAGCCATCGCTGGCACATTATTTTCGATTTGGCACAATGTCAGTGGCTCAATGTTAGCGGGGTTTTGGAGTAAACACTGCGTAGGTAAGTCAGGTTCAGGACAGCAGCCTGAAACAAAACACTCCTAGTGCACAATACAAAAAGCCGCCCTTAGGGCGGCTTGATTAGGATCAACAACGTAATAAGGAATAATTACGGGCTATTTTTTCTCGAGTAGCTTACTCGTGCCAATTTCAATTTTTCGAGGTTTTAGCGCCTCTGGGATTTCACGTTCCAAGTCAATCACTAGCAGACCATTTTCCAGTTCTGCACCAAGTACTTTCACATGGTCCCCTAACTGGAACTTACGCTCAAAGTTGCGCTGTGCGATACCCTGATGGATAAAGCGACGATCTTCGTCTTGCTCTTTTTGTTGCTGCTTTTCGCCTTTAACCAATAAGGCATTTCCCTCAGACTGTAGAGATAATTCATGCTCAGCAAATCCAGCCACCGCCATGGTGATCTGATATTTATCTTTACCTAATGCCTCAATGTTGTAAGGCGGAAAACTAGGCTGCTTTTCATTTCTGGCAGCGGCATCCATCAGTGATGCTAAATGGTCAAAACCAATGAATGAACGGTATAGTGGAGATAGATCGACTGTTTGCATAATTTGTATCCTCATAAAGCAATAACTAAGCTGTTTACTCTTTAAAATAAACCAATAAACAGCATATAAAACATAAAGTTAAATTTGTTTTGGACCCTGTCGGCGTCCTCATAATCCTATCTATGGACGGGGCTAATTCTTTTCAAGAGATTTTTTTTAAATTTTCTTATAAAAAATATAACCCCATGATTTTATGAGAATTTTAATTTTACATTTATCATCATTCGCTCTACATGGGCAAAGACCCCAAGAAAGAGGCTGTAACTGAGAGTGCATCATGTAGGCGTCATCTATCCAACAATTAAGCGCACTGCTGCGGTTAAGGCTATTGACGGCTAATGTTATGCGTGATGGATTGATAAATAGCTCAGCAAGGACGTGCTATGAGCGCCGAAGAGCAAGCAAAAGATTGCCAAAGTGAGATTAGGGACTCATCCCTAATCCGTATTGTGGCTTGTTATAGATGTAACAACAGTGATGTTTGTGCCTTTTTCGGCATTTTCTTCACCACCAAGAGGTATGAATTATCTATCATACGCTCAATTTCTCCCTGCGGGATTGAGCCATCAAGTAACACCGTATTCCAAAGCTTTTTATTCATATGATAACCGGGTAACACCGATGGGAAGATATCTCTAAGTGCTTGAGCTTCATCAGGATCACATTTTAGATTGATCCGCCAAGTCTCACCGTGAGTATCGCCCATAGCCTTACCTTGGGCCAAAGTGGCAAACATCTTATCTTTCACTTTATAGACATCCACTCCTTCGCCAAATGGCTGACTCACCGTGGCTTCTGGTTTGCTCATAAAATACTGATGAACTTGCCGATGATCCATAAAACCTCCTTGTAATTGTGAGTGTAAGACACACCTATTCATGGTTAATTATTCAGTATGGACTTTCTCCACTGGAGATAATTTACCGCCGCCAGCACAGTGTAAAATACAAACAACACCACAGTTGGAAAATAGCCTTTATTTACGTAAAGATAAATTGATGCAGCATCAATCACAACCCAGTATAGCCAGTTCTCCAATACTTTTTTTGCTAAGAGATAGGTGGCTACCACTCCAAAACAGGTAGTGAGGGAGTCTAAATAAGCAAAGTCTGCATAAGTGTAATGCTCCATGACATATCCCACTGCCACGGCAACTATGCTAGTGATAACAATCAACCAAGTGTGGGCGCGCAATGACCAGCTGCTGATAGGTAACTGATTTTCTTCATGTAGAGTCAGTCTCGCCCCTAACATCTGGCCTTGTCGCCATTGCCACCAGCCATAAACCGCCATCGCCATGTAGAAAAAGTTCAGCAATGACTCCATCAGTAATGCACCGTTGAAAAACAACAGAGTATAAATCAAGGTGCTGACACCACCGGCAACCCAGCACCAAGCACTCTGTTTCATCGCTAGCAACATATAAGCGATTGATAATACAACGGCGCTATATTCCCAAACCGACATCGCCTGAAAGCCACTGATCACGTGTTGGAAAAAGCCAACTAATTCATTCATATTTTTTGGTGCTCAATTATCATTAACGGGTATCAATGCTGACGCATCCTTACGCAGTCAATTGAATTAAGTCGCAATATAGTACCACTATTGAATTATGAGTGCCTTGTGAATGCCGTTAAATTTCAATCTCTGATTTTACTGATTGCATGATGATGTGCTGGTATTAAACATGGAGGGAATGAGGTGCGGCTATGCGCTTTAATGAGTGAACATATCGGGCTTTAGGATCTTGTATGTTCACCCTCAATATACTGTTGCTGTGGGCTATTTGCAGACAAACAAAAACCTTATCTTAAAGCTTACTTACGCTGCCTTAAGATAAGGCTCTTGGCCTTTATGTTTTGCATTGCGCTTAAAACTCCCCTTACCTTTTTTCGCTTTCTCAACTTTGGCTTTAAACAGTGGGCTGGTGACCAGTGCTTTTAATGCATTGTCTTTTATTTCACCACGCTGATGCGCATGATGATGATGCTTTTTACTCATTAGAGCTCCTAATAATTGTCTATTTAAACGTCGTATGACGAGGCGAATTATTAATGTAAATAATGGCCCACGCAAGTACTTTTCATATTATTTTCACTCACTGTCAATAACTAGATTAAAACCAATAAAAACATATGGTTGAAAAACTACACATTGAATTTTTCGTAGTGAGGTATACAAAGCTAGGTTATCTACCCATATGAGCCTTAACCCAAGCTTTTACCGGTGTCACCCACTCGTTCATAGGCTTATAGAAAGCACCATGCTCAAGCCCTGTATTAATCACAATCTCATTAAACGAACGTGTTTGTGTACTTCGTTTATGTAATGCAGCACAACTTTGAGCCTCATCCGATTGCTCATAAACCGACAATACGTGCCCAAATACTTTTATATCCGTGTGTTTGCTAGCTGTGAGTCCACCACATCCTGCCAATATAACGGTATTGATTTCTAAATCAGAGAGTTTGTCAGACGCAATCGCGGAAATAAATGAGCCACGAGAGAAGCCAATTAAGGTGATATTTCTCGCTGAAACACCTTTTTCAACTAAGCTACGAACTTGCTTATTTAACTCATAAGCGTAGGCAAAGGGATCGGTATTCTTTTCTCTATGATGTGCAATTAAAGTATAGCTTTTGTCGGACAGTGCTTGTTTAATGGCAGGAAAATCATACACACCCCAACCATTTTTAGTGTTTATAGGCTTTGGATCCTTTCCCTCGACGATATAACCATGTGCGTAAAATACAAATTTGTCGCTTGTTGATACAGACTCAGGAGGTGCATCCAAAATGGTTGTACTCCAACTGCTAAAAGATGTCAGCGCGGCCAAGCAAATAACCGCTATCATACTTAATTTCATCATTTTCCTTATCTTGTATCATTACTTTCTTAGCATGAGAGACATAGGTGTCTGCCCCACCACCTGAAAGACCCGTAACCCCACTCATACTAATCGCTTAATCTTAAGTCTGACTGAATTAACACAGGCGTAGTACAGGCCAACATCGTGATTATATTCGAAAAACCTCTTGGCTCAACTAAGCTTGTACGGATAAGTCCGAGCTTGCTAGTATGAGTTTAACAACGCTCGCTTTGCGTAACGCTTTAGGAGAAAGCATGAAAAATAAGCCCTTTACAATAAAAACCATGACACCTAATGAGCTGGATATTGCCGTCGAATGGGCTGCTAACGAGGGATGGAACCCAGGCCTCAGTGATGCACAATGTTATTATCAGGCAGACCCGAATGGTTTTCTAATGGGTTACTTGGGCGATGAGCCCATCGCGTCTATCTCTGTAGTGAAATACAACGACATGTTTGGCTTCTTGGGTTTTTATATCGTCGCCCCTCAATACCGTGGGTTAGGTTATGGCTGGCAAATATGGCAAGCAGGATTGCAATATTTAAAGGGATGTAATATCGCGCTAGATGGCGTCGTAGCCCAACAAGACAATTATAGAAAATCAGGCTTTAAGCTCGCCTATCGCAATATTCGCTTCGCTGGAACGGGCGGGAGTTCTGCGTCTGAACTCAGTCAAATTGTACCGATAAGCACCCTATCCTTGGCAATGCTCTTTGACTACGAGCAGGCGTTTTTTCCAGCCGATCGAAATGGCTTTCTCCGCGCGTGGGTTAACCAAGCAAATTGTCATGCTTTGGCCATTATGGAAGCTGGAAAACTGGCAGGTTATGGGGTGATCCGCCCCTGCCAAAGCGGATATAAAATTGGCCCACTGTTTGCGAACAGCGCTCAACAGGCACAGCAATTATTCCAAGCACTGCGAGCAAAGACCCTTCCCAGTGATACAGTTTACTTGGATGTCCCCGAAGTTAATGCAGCAGCCGTTACCTTGGCACAGCGTAATGATATGCAGCCAGCTTTTGAAACCGCCAGAATGTACACTCTTGAAACGCCAAATCTACCATTAGATAGAATATACGGCGTAACCTCATTTGAAATTGGTTAACTAACCAAACCAGGCACTTTTCGTTTAACCATGACTTATTAATAATACAAAAGTGCCTTAAACCTTTTTGCAAATACCTGCGTCATACCTTGCAAAAATAACAAAGGACTATTTAAATGCAGTATCTAAACAAATGGCTTTCCCTCGCTGTAATTTTCATTTTTTGTACCCTGACCTCAATAACAAGTAAAGCCCAAACGACATCATTTATACCATTACAAACACCCCTTTCTGTCGAACAGGCTCAGCAAGATTTCGAACAATGGTTTAACTGGCTTCATCAGACCCACCCAGATTTATCACATAGCGTAAAAGATATTGACGCCTTCTATCAAAAAGTGGCCGAGATAAAAAGTACTCTCAAAGCACCTATAACCGCCATGACACTCTGGCAAGCCATGGCACCTCTTAACTCCATGCTCGCAGACGGCCATATCAAAGTAGGACATGGTTCAGCCTCACAATGGCGCCAGTGGATAGCACAAGGAACTGCGCTTTTTCCATTAGAAGTACACATTACCAATGACGGGATGTATGTAGCACGAGATCTAAGTGCTCAAAGTAGTCACTACCAAGGCGCTAAAATTGAAGCAATAAATGGCAAAGGCATAACCAGCATTTTACAAACGCTACTTGAGAATACCCATGGTGACACACTGGCTTTTCGCCAAAACGTCTTGCAAGATCAATTTAATCGTTTGTTTTATATGACATTTGGTCCTCAAGATTCCTTTGATATTGACTTGGTTGACGATAATAAAAAACATCGTATTACCCTTAATGCCAAAGCCGCACTGCCGCAAAGTCTCGTCGTGTCTTCCTTTGCTGAGGCATTCAATGTGACCTTCCAAGATAACACTGCCATATTGCGCGTGAATACTTTCGCATGGGATGACTTAAAACAATATCTAACCTTTATGGATTCAATATTCAGCGATATTAAAGCCAAAGGAATTAGCCATTTGATCATAGACATTAGTAAAAATGGTGGGGGTAACGACGACATGTGGATGGCAGGAATATTGAGGTATATCGCCGATAAACCTTACCGACACTTTTCCACATATCGTTCGAAAATTTTATTAAAATATCGAGATCCAGGGCAAATAGTTGGCAACATAGAACAAGGAGAAAATACCCGACTGATCCAACCTGACTTACAGCTAGAAAACTTCTACACAGGCAAAGTATCATTATTGATAGGTACGGGTACTTACTCATCATCTATCGTATTTGCAAACACTGTACAGGATTATCAATTTGCTCAACTCATAGGAGCCCCCACAGGTGGTCGCAGCACGCAAAGCGGTGGAATTCAGTTCACAAAACTGACACACAGTCAGTTACAAATGATTTCGCCACGATTTTTACTGACTCGCCCAAATGGTGTCGCGCAAATGACCCCTGTTAAACCTGTTGTCAGTCTGGCAAATGCGAACATACCAGCAAATATTCTTACACTACTGTAATTTGGTTCGAACTCACAGTTACGCGCTGTTGCACAAGTGTACGCATTTAACACATCTAAAAAGTGTGTGGAAGACTTTCTAAAAGCGTGAACCAAGGTGATGAATTTAAACCGTTAACTCGCCATCTAACGGCATTGAACGCTTCTTAGTTCAGTGCCTTTATTCTCTCAAACAATTCATATTTCTCCATCTTTTTTGCACGATTCGACGCTACCTTAGCGCCAAATAAAGTCTGTGTCTGCTGTACTCACACAACCATTAAAATAGAACATAAGGATAGAACCATGGCGTTTAAACTTAATTCTCTGTGCCTTGCATTATCGCTAGGACTTTCAAACTATGCAGCGGCTGCTTGCAACGGCATCGGCGATGGAGCCAGTGTGTCTTTAGAAGGTATGTCGCTAAGAGTGTTAGGCTCTGATGAGTCAGAATCTTTTTCATTAACTAGTTCACAAGACACATTAACGGTTACCCGAACGGCCAACGGTAACACCAGCTGCGATACCTTTTACCTAAGCCAAGTTCGGCAAATTGATGCCCGCTTAGGCGATGGCAATGACAGCTTCGGTGCAAAAGATATCGCCGTCATGCAATACATTTATGGTGGAAATGGCGACGACACAATCACCACGGGCTCTCAACAAGATAGAGTGTATGGTGGCGCAGGTGATGACACCATTTTTGGCAGTGGCGGCAACGACACCCTATTTGGGGAAGACGGTAACGACGTGATCTATGGTGGCTACGGCAATGACCAAATCATGGGTGGAAATGGCCACGACCAATTGTTTGGTGATCACAATGATGATGTGATTAGCGGTGATAACGGCGGCGACTTGTTAATGGGTGGTCAAGGTAGAGACCTGTTGATCGGTGGAAATGACAATGACTATCTCGGTGGCGGCTGTCGCCTTGCCAATGCAAATAATGGTTATATCTACGAACAAAGCGGCTGTAATAGTGACAATGATGGCGATGATATCTTAAATGGTGGCAGCGGTGATGACGTCTTAAGTGGCGATAAAGGTAACGACAAGCTCTATGGTGGAGACGGCGATGATTACCTCGCGGGAAACAAAGGCCGTGAAGACCGTCTGTATGGAGGCAATGGGAATGATGCCTTGTTTGAAGTGGGCGATGGTGGCGTGGTTAACACCAGCAAGTGGCACAAAGCATGGGGCAACGCTGGAGACGACATCCTATTTACTTACTTGGAAAACTCAGTTCAAGAAGGTGGCAGTGGCAACGACGTGATCATCACCTCATCAACGGAGTTTGATGCAAAAATCCAAGGCGGTCAAAATGCCGATTATATTTGGACTGCTGATATGTTTCCAGAAGGCAGCTGCGGTAGCGGCGACGATAAAGGCGTATTATTTTTAAATAGTTGCGAAGGCATCACCTGGGTAGATGATTACCAAGGCCTATTAACTAAGGTTGCTAAGAAAAGTAACTTTAGTAACCCATACTACAAGGCAGCCAACAGTGTTGTCACAATGCCAGGCTCATACACTGGTTTTAATAACGGTTGGCGCAGCTACTCAATACGTCCCATTGCTTTGTTCGACATTGTTTCAAGCGTCGTATTCAAGCGCTGGCTTGAGGACCAAACAACAAAACCCTATTCGTACTACGAGTGGCGTGTAGATTTCAGTGTAGGGTCAGGTATTTACGGCACTTACGTAAACTGTATGGAAAACAATGTTGCCTACATGTGCAAGCATATTTTGCAACAGGAAGAAACCTGCTACAACCAAACAGGTAGTCTTGTGGATTGCCAATAACGGACTCGAGCCCAGCACCCGATGCTGGGTTCATCAGTTAAGTTTTACTAAATCGCTTATTCACCCAAAGCGCCGACATTATTATGGCTCCACCAATAACGAGTCGCATAATGTCCGCATCTCGGTTCCAAATTGCAACGTTAACCAAAATACCGGCTGGGATCAGCATATTATTCATAACAGCTAGTACACCCACGTCCACTTCGATGGCCCCTTTATTCCACGCAAAGTAACCTAGACCCGATGCGACCACGCCCAAATATATAAGAACGCTCCATTGTACGCTGGTGGTAGGTAAACGAGATAAGTCGCCAAACGCAGCAAAACTGGTTACCGCGACTAACAATGCGCCAATAAAAAACCAACCAAACACACTTTGCTGAGCAATATGTTTATCTTGCATAAGACGTTTATACAAAACCTGCCCTGTTGCAAAGCACATGTTTGCACCTTGTACCAACAACATGCCAATCACAAACTGACCATCCACACCTTCATAACGAATCGCGATGGCACCAATAACCGCAATTAAAGCCGCGACTAAAAAACCAATATGAAAGCGCCTATCTAACAGATCGTTCAGCAAGGTAATATAAAGAGGCGTCATAACGGTAAAAAGCAGCACCTCGGGTACACTTAAAAATAAAAATGAATGGTAGTAAAAGCCATACATCACACCTAGTTGAATGGCCCCGATTAACATCAATTTAGCAGCGAGCTTTTTAGGTATGACGGAAAACTCTAGGAAGGGAAGAAACACGCAGGTCGCCAATGCTATGCGCACTAAAACGCTGAACCAAGCGTCTACCTGCCCTGCCAAATAGACGCCTATCAAACTGAATGAAAAAGCCCATAACACGGTCACTGAAATAAGGTACTGCATAGTCTGTACTTAAACTCAAAAAGTGTCATCGTACACAATCCCGTGCGTTCATTCACCTACTGAAAAACATATCGCAATTTTAAGCTGATTTTTTTAAAAGTTTGTAGAGAGTATCAATGCGTTTATTGGTGCGATAATTTTCGTAACATAGGCTAACCCCCATCAAAATCGTACCATACAGCAAAAAGTAAGAGGTGATTTGATCCGATACACTGGGCAGCAGAGCGCTCCAACCAAATACCAAAGCACAAACAATCATCGCCTTCAAACAATGGATAAATATACCTGGACGTAACTTCTCAAGCTCTCCTTCTAATCGAAATTGCGTGTTCATTTTACTCAACAAAATTTGCTGTCCGATCTCTTCACTGCTCATCATCCCCCCTGGACCATAGTCATATTCTCTAACAATGAGATAATTTGTCATACTTCAGACAAAGACCCCGTAACGGGTACTCAAGTTTGTTCGCAGTATACAAGCTCATCTCACGATTACCAGCCCTTTTTAGAGTAAAAACGTTAATTATTTGTGTCGCTAATATTTTGTGTAATTCCACATTCTTTCAACAATCAAGAAGCTAGCTATGACTAGGGTGTAGATGACTTCACGAGATCTTACAGATGTATAAAACATTACCTATATTTAACACAGTTGATTAGTTTGTTTTCATCTTTGCAATTATTTGTTAGAGTTCATGGGTCGGCTATATTCGACGCTATGGGCAAACCATTCGAAAGGATGGGGCGCAAAGTCACCGGTCTAAGGGGCAGTAAAGCCCTATGATAGCGGGATTGCTAGCGCAGCCAAGCTATGCGGCTGCCTATCTTTCCGTTCCAAATGACCAAGTTGTTATTATTTGGAGCATATAATGAAGTTATTAACGAAAAGCAAAGTTGCTAAGCTTTGTGGGTGTGTTGGTATCGCTTTGAGTTCTGCGTCTTATGCCGCGAACAACGGTGTTGCACAAACCACACTCCCAATACAAGCCATTGAGAACTTACCAAATGGCAAACTAAAAACTAGCCTGAGTAAACTCCCCCCTCATGCCCAACAAAAAGCGCTCGTGCAGCTCAACGAACTGGCAATTCCAGCCATTGATACCTTGCTTATGCAGGCAGATAGCAGCGGTGAACTGTTCTATATCGAAGAAGGGTTGGTTGAAACCACTTCCCCCGATAGTGAGGAAGCATATACTTTACCGCCTGTTGATGTGTTTAAACTACATAGCAATGAGCACTCAAATAACAAAGTATTTTTAGATTTCGATGGCGGTACTGTCAGCAACCGTGCTTGGGGAAGCGGATCCAGTTATGATTCTGTTCCCTATGATTTAGATGGCGACCCTACGACTTTCAACGACAATGAACGTGCACGTATCCATGAGATCTGGAACCGTATGGCGGATGACTTCGCCGCTTTTGATATTGATGTAACGACAGAAGCGCCCGTTGAATTTGGCCCCAATGTTGGCTGGGTATTATTTACCAAAGATACAGACTTATCGGGTAAGGCGATGCCACATCAAGGTGCAGGCGGTGTAGCGTATGTTAATGTGTGGGGACGCAGTAATTTCAGTTATTACCAGCCGGCGTTTGTTTACTACAATCGTCTCGGCGCAGGCGTAGCAACTTATATGGCTGAGGCAGGCTCTCATGAGCTGGGTCATAATTTGGGCTTAAGCCACGATGGCACCTCAACGCAAAGCTATTATGCGGGTTTAGGTAGTGATAGCGAACCCAGCAGTTGGGCGCCTATCATGGGCGTCAGTTACTATAAAAATGTAACGCAATGGAGCAAAGGTGAATACCCTGACGCGAATCAAACCCAAGACGACATCGCTATTATAGCAACCAAGCTAGGTATGACATTAGATACAGAGGGCAGCGCCGATAACCCTGTGATTTTAAATGTGGACAGCCATGGGGTATTTTCCGCGACCAACCGCCAAATCGATCCAGATAATGTATCCACATACAATAAAGGCAGCGTACAAGTTAGTGACAGCGACTGGTTCCAGTTTAGTGTCGGCGCGGGCCCAGCGGAGTTTATCGCAACCCCTGCTTGGGATGCGTTTACACGCAGTAGCAAGCGCGGCGCAAACCTTGATATAGGCCTGCGTCTATACGATGGGAACGGAACACTCATCAATACCAGTAACGAATACAGCAATACCAACGCGCATATTCAGATAGACCTAGCACAAGGGGTTTATACCCTTGAAGTATTTGGTGCTGAGGGGCCATATGCAAGCGACTATGCAAGCCAAGGCCACTTCTATTTACAGGGTCAAGTTACACCGGCAACCCCAGATAATACACCACCGGACCCTAACCCAATGAGTTTTGCTCAAGCTCCAACAGGAGTGAGTGATTCACAAATCGCAATGCAAGCTGTCAGTGCCATGGATGATAATGGCGGTGTGGTCAGCTACCGTTTCAACTGCACACAAAACGGTAACGTCTGCCAAGGCAGTGATTGGCAAAGTGACACTCAGTTTACAGCGACATCCTTGCAGCCACAAACTCAGTACTGTTTCAGCGTACAAGCCAAAGACTTGAGTGCCAACACCACACTACCTTCTGCCAGTTTGTGCGCCACCACTCAAACACCTCCGCCTGCGCCATTACCCCCTAATCCGGCAAGCAATTTATCTGTGCAAGACGGACAAGATGGTACAGCCCAGTTAACTTGGCAAGACAACAGTGATAACGAGCAGAGGTTCGAAATACAACGTGAATCACAGCATAAAAACGGCCGCTGGCAAGCCAATCAGATAATCGCGTCAGTGAATGCCGATGACACAGCTTACACAGACTATAGTGATAAAGGAGTGTTTCGTTATCGAGTACGCGCCATCAATGAAGTCGCAGCTTCAGATTGGACGTCATGGCTGAGCGTCACTGTCACCAACAGTGGTGATGGCGGCACAGATAAGCCATGTAAAGGCAAAAAATGTAGTAACTAATTAGACATATCTCCCTTAGATATATCCAAAAGCAGCCGCTTGGCTGCTTTTTTTACAGGCCTTTCCTATCACACCAGCGGCCTAGCAACTCAAAGTCCTTTGTTTAGAACCCATACTCAACCCACAGTGAGGTATATAATCGCAGTTAATTACGTCGCTTAACCCTGCCCCAATATATTTTTAACGGTACTGAACAACATATAATGATCATCACACAAAATAGACTTTTGACTTAAATCCAACTGTTGCCCTTTGACCCTGCCAGGTAAAAAGCCTCCTCCGCACAGCGCTCTGTGAGGACACTGCTGACAATCTTGAGGCTGATAGTCTTTCAACGTCAGTAACTTAGCAAACATGGGTTCTTGTTCAAGTTGAGAGATTCCATCTGAAATATGTAAGTCCGTTTTGCATCCACCATCTTTGGCTGAGCGGAAATAGTCTGGGTATTCGATTTGTCCTTGTGTATTGACCACAAACATATTCAGTACATCATTGCCAATGGAGTCAATGTGTACCTTGCTGCCATGTAATACCGTTAGAATATTGAAAAATGAGCGGATATAAATATTGGGGTCATCGTTGCGCATCCAAATATTAAACAACGCCTGTAGCCATTTGCCATAGCGGTGTTGTTTAATGGTGCTATCATGCAACACATCCTGTTTTACTGTGTCATGATTTATCTCTATCGGCCACAACACATCTATCCTGGTGACGGGCAATGTTTTGATCCAGTCAAAGTATTCCTGCGGGCTAATATTGAGATTAATCACACTTAAGAAGCCACTTAACAAAGACTTGTATTGACTGCTGGCGATATATTGTACCGTTTTCATTATGCGCTGATAACTACCATGGCCACTATGATCGACGCGAAACTGGTCGTTATACTGTTGTGGGCCATCAATACTGACACTAATAGACACCTGATATTTCAGGCACAGCGCTAATAAACTGTCCGGTACGGTGATACCGTTTGATTGGATTGAAAACCTGATAGCAAGGTCATACCTACGATTTAATTCATCTGTATGCGCAAACAAGGCAGCGAAACGCTTAACGGGCCACAAAGTTGGCTCCCCTCCATGTAACGTCACCTTAAAATGCTGTTGTGCTGTACTTACACAATACTGAGCAATTTGATCTATCATGAGTGTCGCCGTCGCGACATCCATTTTATTGGCCGTTTCTTCAAAAGTACGATCGGGTCCATTAAACATATAACAATAACTGCAGTTCAGATTACACACACTATTGAGCTTCACTATTGCTGCACTAAACGCCATAATAAACACTCCTTTTTGGCAAATCGGCACCTCACATTAAGTGAAGTGCCGGGTTAAGCACACGCGGGTTAGATGTCCAAAGTAAAGCTCAAAGAAAAGCTAATCTGTGATGCATCAAGCTTTAAGTCATCAATAATATGACCCTTCACAGCTTCCATGATTCTGGACTTACCAAGCTCCTCGTTTAGAGACTGAACATCTAGCTTATCAAGCCTTAATTCAGCTGGCTGTCTGAAGGCCTTTACGGCCTCACTGGTTCGGATTCCTACACCTTTACTCATAATTTAATCTCCTTCTAAATAAGTGAATTTGACTAGTAACTAGTCAGCCCAAACCTAGTACAGGAGTATGAGATGTCAACAATGTTTATTGGTACAAAAATATGGGTTTATATCATGCTTTTTTGGTAAGTTATTAAATGCAATCCTGATTAAGGTGATCAATATGGATGCATATACAGCCAAATTTTTTGCTAAAAAACATCCCAATTTCACAATTGCAAAGCATAGGTACTGTATTGTGTTTTTTACATCAAAAGGTAAACGGCTGAGTCAAAAGAAAATTGACGGACAGGAAAAAAAATAGCAACAATATCCCCAAAAAAGATACGCTCGCCTTCGTTTTATGTGCTTTTCAGTAGGTGGGGAGGAGGTACAATTTTCAGACTTTGGCAACGGCCAATGCCCACTGTAATGTGACCAAATCAAAGCCGGAATTAAGATAAGCGCAGGCGATAATTACCAGTGCTTATCTTTACATTTTACCATCGAGGCATAACCTGTAAGAGCAATGCCTGCTCGCTAATTATCAGCGATAAAATACTTCCACTGTCCCTTTGGTTTTAAGAAGAAGTGGCTGGCCGCGGCGGTCTAACGCTTTTGGCGAAGCAACCTTGATCCATCCCTCGCTGATACAATATTCCTCTACATCATCACGTTCTTTACCATTGATGCGCACACCAATATCGTGCTTTAACACTTCTTCGTTATAGAATCGGCTGCGTGGGTTGATAGAAAGCTGGTCAGGAATATCTGGTCTTGCAGTTGTGTCGTTCATAATCTGTTCTTCGATAAATAAAGTGATAGCTATTGTAGGTAATACTCAGCGGGCGCTCAATACTTGGCAGGAGAAATGTGTACACATACACCATTTTATAATGCGTAAACGCCTTAATTACAGAAACAATAACCGCAAAATCAGACGCAATTTATTTTGCTGTCAAACGCACTACATGACTGCGGTACCAACAGCACTTTGGTATTGTCTCAGATTGAATAAAAAAGGGCTGCATACTCAGCCCCAATTTTGCCAATTAGCCGTTACAACACATCCAGCTTGAAGCATTGTTGTATATAGTGTGCTCTGACTTAGGCGGCATACCACCTGCCACTTGATTTAACTGCTCTTTTGAAAGCTTTGCACTATCTTTTGAAAGGCCCATTACTGATTTTTTATTGAATGTTAATTTGTTTTTCATTTTTATTTCCTTGAATTTGCTACATTGAGCATTTAGCCATAACGTGCACATTAAACATTTCTGTACGCCTGACATCTGATAACGAGAGGGGCATGAATGCTCAGCCCCAGTCAATAGGATTAGCCGTTGCAACACATCCAGCTTGAAGCATTGTTGTATATAGTGTGCTCAGACTTAGGCGGCATACCACCTGCTACTTGATTTAACTGCTCTTTCGAAAGCTTTGCGCTATCTTTTGAAAGGCCCATTACAGATTTCTTGTTGAACGTTAGTTTGTTTTTCATTTTATTTCCTTTAATTTTTATTTATTGGCCTATGTTGTAGGTAAGTCAGGCTGGCCAATGCCTAACTCACTGTTTATCATTTTTCTAGGTGTTTTTTCTGGTTATAAAGTTTTAGTAAGAAGTCATAAATACAGAGCTCTTGCATACGACCATTTCCTTTCAGTAATCGATTGGTATGCATGTGTAGCAGGCTCGCAGCGATCATTTCCAGTGAACAAATTAGCTGGTCTTGCTGGTTAAGGCGGTTTAACTGAGCAACAATAGATCGAATTGCATTTGAACGTATAGCCAAAATATCTGTTATGTGTTGTAACTCAGGGTCATGGTTTTGGTTCTCAAACAAAGCCTGCAAGAACGCTTTGTTGGTTCTAAATTTGCGGCCTAAGGATGTCCTTGTATCAATGTTCTCATGAAACTCTCTCCCATAAGCAGCACGTAAGTTATTTGTCACATTAAGTTTGGCACTCAACGACAAATTAAGGTCTGTTAACAACTGCTCGCACCCTTTGATGACGACTTTCCACAGTAACTCATCACTGATCCCTAAAGAGAGCAATTGCAAGGTGCACACACTATCTGCGGTAAATATTTCTTCAATGAGAGGCATAGCTTTTGCGCCGCCATACCTTTGAGTTTCTCTGGTATATGATATCCATGCCACATCACTTATGTAGCTACGCTGATACAAGTCGTTCAGTAAGGAAGATAGCTGCTCCTGAAGCAGTTTAAGCGAACTTTGCTCTGGAATATAAAGCCGCAGTCGAATATGAAACTCAGGATCTGCATATCGTAGAAAAAAGTACCGTTGCAGCTCACCCTTAGCATATTTGTCTGTCAACCAAGGAGCCAAAACATCGGTTAATATGTCTTCTGCTAAAGATTCGCCACAGTAAATTTTGCAACACAGCCATTGATCTCCATTGAGAAATTTACTCTGATAGCTGGCGTCATTCATAAAGCCGGGAAAGTGAACGAGTTGATGCTTAAACTCAGTATTTCTTAGTGGTAAAACAACTTCATTAAAGTAGCGTTTGTCATTGTAATGCAAGGCGCTGCCAAGTTCTTTTTGCAAGCACTCTTCAAGTTCAACCTGTTGAGTATGTTGTTTAATACTGTCTAACAAAGCGCCTAATGCCAACACATTATGCAAGTCAACGAGTAGCTTTTGATCGTATTCTTTATATATAACGCAACGGGGCAATTTGTACTTACGACGCAAATGATGAACTGTAGCATCTGAAAAATGATTTAAAAGCGCAGTCAACTCAGTTACATCTACACGCCAGCGACGTGGTGCCAGTACCAGCTTACCGAGTCTGATCCTTGGCGTATAGGCCATTTCTTTTAGTGCCACTGGCAACTCGAAGCCTGGCATAGCAATATTTTGATTTTGCAGTGATGCCAAAAAGCCATACAGTCCCAACGAGTTATTCCGAGTATTATGGGCACACGATAGTCTAGGCACCACTTCCTTATTATGTTTGAGTGACCACAATACTACGCGATTATTTTGGACAAATACGTGGAGGTCTTTTAATTCAAGCTGATTTTCTTGCGCTACACTGGCATCTGCCAGAAGTGAAATTTCAAACTCTCTTAATTGTGGACGAGCAATCACATTGCCCACTTTCCCTTCTGGGAAGTGAACGATTTCAGCAAGAATCGCATTTTGATACAATGACTGTTCAAACGCCAGTTCAGACTGAGTAGCAGCCAACAATTGCTCATCTAAGTGACAAAATCGCCCCAATGTATTCGCAGCAGAAGGCCCACCCATGCCTCTAAATTCGAATAACGAAATGTGATCATTACCATCGCTCGTTGCGGCATCGGCAATTAAAGAGCCACAGGCATAATAAGAAGGAGGCAGCTGAGCATTTTGAAGTGGCCCCACCTTGTCTATATCCGCCTTGGTTAGCACAATTTCGTCAACATGTTGATTGCCCGACAGTTTTGCAATAAGCAGCTTATCTAGCGCCGTCAATTTATAGTTCTGTTCAGAGCGCCCAGCTGGGATTGAAACACCATCAAGAATGGGGGTGTTTACACCAGACGAAGTAGAAAACCCTACCCCGCTTTCATCATCAAGCGCTTCAAGTAACGGTATACTATGACTTTCATACTTTGCTATAAAGCGTGATTTAAAATCTGCTAAGCTCTGATCAGCATAACAACTTAACTGTGCTAATACCGAGAGATCCGACATCAAACTATCAATAAATTGCCGTTGTAATCTAAGCTTTTCAGTGTCGTACCATAAGTCAGTTTGAACGCACGAGCTGACATTTACATCAATCGGCAACTGCATGAGCGTATGCAACACCTCCTGATACGCGGCACTGCTATGTCCAAAATCTTGATCCAAATCCGCCAGCTTTTTCTGACTTTGTATCAAAGTGTCAGCAACCTCATCTAAACCACATTGATGACAATAGTCAATAATACCTGCAATGCAGCCTGAACGCGTGAGTGACATGGGTAAACTGACTTGCAACACATCCGCAGCCATCAAATCCCAGACAAACTCTTTAACACCTTGACGTTCAAATTCGTCATCTAAATCGCAAATGCGGCTGATTGCCTCAGCAACTTGAATTTCGTCACGACATATATCGATTGCCGCTTCAACAAACTCATTACTATCAATGCTACTTAAACTATATAATTGCTCTGTTGCGCTGCTTTGACTTTCAATGTATCGAATGGTGCTGCCCAGTTTATATATTGTGCCATTGGACTTTATTCTCAGATTTTCAAACACATCTAAGTTTTGCCACACTTTTTGTTTGAGCTGAAACGGGATAAGCATGTCTAAGCGACTTTTTCGCTTATAGTGCAATGCTTCAATTGCAAGACGAGTATCAGTGCTAATTGTGCCGAGCGCGACGCCTGAAAACATGCCAAAAGGCGTACATCGGCTCGCCATTCGGATAAAGTACTTGGCCAGTACTCTTTCAATTTTTCTGCCCTTTTTACTTGTTGGATCTTTTATCCAATAGTCTAGTCGCTCTTGCAAAGAAGGAGAGGCAATGTACAGCGCTTCTTTGACCAAAGGATCTTGTATCCAGACTTGTAGCTGATCCCTAAGCTCAGTTTCGTCTCCTTGCCAACGATCCAGCGCGTCTATACTGTACTTTGGAAAGCGTATCACAAAAAAGTCGGCGCTCTTAAACTGAGACTGCAGCTGCTTTAATTCTGACATCGTAGTCATAACTCACTAAGATAACAAAAGAAACTCATCCCAGCCGGAAGCTTGCGGATGAAGTAATGACATAATTGCTAAACCAATACCACTGTAGCCAACAAGTAAGCCCCGTCCATCAAACGGTTCATCACTCACTTTATGTTTTGGCATTAAACCTCTCAGTCCACACGGTGTGCGACTTCTTCGAATTAACTCGTCACTCCAGTTTTGGCTTGCATCTAAAAATACCTGTCGCCGCGTCAGCTGATAAAGACGCCTATAAATAAGCGCTATACCAGATACACCATGGCACAAAGAAGCATCCTTCACGTGTTCAGTGTCTGACGTTCTGCTTAATGTTTTAAATGCGATAGACTCACCAAACACCATTAGGTCCGGCAAGTTCAATTCTTTTGCAGCCCGAACTAAAATAAGCGCCGTACTCAGATCCCCATAACACCACCCCAATAAACTCGGGCTGTTTTTGCCACCATGTGAAGGCAGCATTGAGACTTGTTGAACATTTAAAATTTGGCGCTGTAAATAGCTAACAGCCTTCGTTAATAAACTAAGGCATAACGGAGAGTTAATATTTGCATGATAAAATTTAAGTAATAAACCAATAATGCCCACGTTACCGTGCGCGATACCTAAATCAGTTTGAGGATGACCAAGATCCGCTCTAAAAAAAGTTGAATGAATTTGAGTATGCCAACACACCCCGTCCTCATCAACACAGAGCAATTGCGTTAGTTTGGCCAGCACAGCATGACATATCTGCATACCATTGGAAGTATGTGCTCGCTTGACCGCGTAGACGCCGAAACCAACCAATCCGTATAACAACTCATATTCCCCGTCCCATGTGCCTTCGCTAAGTATCTCTAACAAGCACGCATCAATGTCGCTATTATGGTCTTCATCCTTGTTAAGATTTAAGTGATCCAGTAACCATCCCAGACCCGTGATACCATCCGCAAGTGATGCATTCAGATCTTCAGTTGCTGCCTGTTCAAAAAGTCTAACCATTAGCTCATCAATCAAGCTCTGACGCTGCTCACTTGGGTAAATATTGTTCAAACTGGAAATAAACAAAATTTTGCTGGCCAAGCCGTTGGTCAAAGAAGACTTTTCATCATCATATGAAATATTAGTAACTTGCTTCTCAATAGAAAAAAGAAGTGACTGCAAGTCACCTGTCATATCGGTCTGCTGCGCTCCTTGTTGATAGGAGTGCGCTATTCCTTGCATCATTTCGTTAACCCCAAGTGAAAATTTATTATTTTTGTTAATTTTTTATTTGGATTAATAAACCACAGGTTTATTTTTTGTGTCAACAATAAGTTTTTTATTGTCTGATTTAAATCAAATCCTAAGCTCGAATTTTGCGAATTCCATTTTATCTTTTTTCGACAAAGAAGAGCCACACGCACCAGAAACAGGTTTAACTTAATGAAAATTAAACTTATTTAAACAATCACTCATGAATATATTTGTATTTACAGCTAATCATAATTTGTTACAAAACAACTACTCCAGCCAAGGTTCTTGCTTAAATGAAAATAGTTTTAGGTGTATAGGAAGCAAAATATCGCGATCCATGCTGGTGTCTACATACCAGCATACGCAACAGTATTATTTATTCAGACATCCGGCGTATGACGTACTTGTTTATTGGAACTGTAGAAACGATAAAAACAAGTTGTGCCTAAAACAAACAATAATGAACTGTATTTATTTGCGGATAAAACTGAGGATTCAAGGATCTGTTCTCTGATAGCCGCTCATTGCTTACGCTTGCAGCTAATTTTTATGTCGACGTTGCGCTAAGAGCTTATTCACCATAAATAAGCTCATGCGATAGCGGCTGTATACACGCGCCGATATCGGTCGCGTTAGTTTAATTTCTTCGGTCCACTTCTCACTAAGTCTTTACCGTTATCAAACACCTCTTGCGATACCCAACGCCCTAACAATAGTTGATGATTGTCATCAAGCACGGCAATAAACGGACGACCGTCACTGTTATTCGTTGCCAGTGCAACCCCAGCTGCATTTGTCAGCCCCAAGCCTCCACTATCGACTAACCGTAAAAACGACTCCAACTCTTCTAGGGTATCTATTACTTTGTTATCGTTGATCATGCTCTTTACTCTGTTACAACTTACAAGGGCGTAGAATAACAGCTTTACATGGGGTAAATAAAGTTACTATGCCCATGCACTATTTTGTTTTATGGCATACTCGCCCGTTAAACCGGCCTGCTTGTTGCTTACCACACTGCCTCGCCCCGACACTATATTGGTTTCGCCGCAAGTGGACGTTAAACAGCCACCACAAACAAACCAAATAAGTAACACACAGAAAACAACTCAGCGACTTGCACATCCTGACCTTGGATTCTTTATAGTTGTGAATGTTAATCAAATAAGCAACTTCATCAATTAAGTAAGTTTAACTTATTGGCAAATTTTGATTTCAAATAATTTTTTTTATCTTTATATTTCATATAAATAAAATGAAAAACAGCTGATTTTCATACAAATCACAACTAATCATCTTGATTCAAGATTTAACAACTTCCTCTAGTGTTTAATTTTTAACGCTATCAATCAAAGGTTGGCTTAAACAATTTTTATACCAAAGCACATTAGTACTTAAGGGGAAACTATGGTTCACAATAACAAGAAAAAGTTGGCGGTGATCATCAGCCAAATTTTAGTTGGCTCACTGCTGTACACACCAGCTTATGCTGCGCAGCAAAACAATCAGCAACACGCAGATGCCAATAACGACGTCGAAGTAATTCAAGTTCGCGGGATCCGTGGTAGTGTGGTTCAGTCGCTCAACACAAAACGCTACTCGGACGCCATCGTTGATGCGGTCACCGCTGAAGACATTGGCAAATTTCCAGATCAAAACGTTGCCGAATCTTTGCAACGCATTACTGGTGTATCGATCACTCGCAGTTTCGGTGAGGGGGAACGAGTCAGTATCCGTGGTACTGGAGAGAGTCAAAACCGTACGTTGCTAAACGGCCAAGCGGTTGGCTCCGCCGATTGGTGGACCAACTCCGCAGCGAGTCGTGGTTTTAACTACACTATGCTACCGTCTGAAATTATATCGGCTTTGGAAGTATACAAATCACCAGAAGCTGACATAGATGAAGGTTCAATTGGCGGGACTGTTATCGTAAGAACACGTAAACCTCTGAACTTAGAGGCAAATAAAGTTGCAGGTGCCATAATAGCCCAACATAGCGAAGTTTCTGGTGAAACCGACCCGCAGCTTTCTGCCATGTATAACTTCAAAAATGAAGATGAATCGTTTGGTGCCCTCATCTCCGTAGTACGTCAGCAACGCAACCTGAGACGTGATGGTATTGAAGCATGGTCATGGACCTACCGAGATATCACCCTTGAGGACGGTAGCGTTGTTGAAAATGTGTATAGTCCAGGTGGCGGTGGCTCCGCTATGTTCTCACAGGAGCGTGTCCGTACTGGCATTAATTTAGCGCTACAATACCGCCCGAACGAGAGTATGGATGTGACCTTTAATGCGCTAGACTCCACATTAGAGGCCGACAATGAAAACCAAAACTTCCTTTGGTTACCGGGTTATGGCGACTCTCAATACACCGATATCAACGTAATAAGCCACCCTATCGTCGGGAAAATGGCAGTCGGTGGAACACTCGGTTTATCTCCCGATGGTAATAATATTCTTGATGAGACCAAAGTACGAAACTCAGAATTAAAAACCAAATCATATGATTTGAAAATTGAGCATCAAGGAGAGCTTTGGGAGTCTTCTTTACACCTAGGTTACACTGAAGGTTCTGGCGGTTCTCAGGCCGATCGCTCGGTTGGCTGGGAAGGCAATTACGTACACAGCTTTGACGCTTCACAAGCAGAAGATATTAAAACCAGCTATGGTGCAAACCCTAACGATGGTGAAAAGTGGCATCTCGGCTTTTTGCGTTACGATAGCAACGATGCCAAAGATGATGAGAGCTACTTTCAGGCTGATTTTAAACGCCCTATTGACGTAGCGATTTTCAACCAGATTAAAGTGGGCGTTAAATACCGAGATCACAGCCGTTTTAATACCAAACACACCACAGATAACCGCACAGACCTAAATTGGAGTCTGGCAGACTATTCCATGGCAATGCCCAGTGACTATCTATCAGGCCTAGGTTCTGATGGTACAACGCGTAGCTACGCAATCACTGACGCCAATAAAATTCGCAAAGAGGGCGATGCATTGGGATGGAACTTCCGAGTGCTAAAAGCCAGTACTTTTGATATCAATGAAAAAATTACAGCAGCCTATATCAAAGCAAACCTAGATGCAGATGGGCTACGCGGCAACCTAGGTGTTAGATTGGTCAATACAACACAGACTTCATCAGCCTACGCTGGAGAGTCAGGTGCCGAAGTGTGGACCACCCAAGAGAAAGACTATTTCGATATACTGCCGAGTTTAAATTTGGCGATTGATCTCAGTGATGACTTGCTAATGAGATTCTCTGCCGCAAGAGTCATGTCGCGTCCGGATTATGCCGATATGACCGCGTCAACATCGTACAACCTCGAAACGCAAACTGGTACAGGCGGTAATCCTGATATCGACCCATACCGCGCCACTCAATTTGATACTGGCATCGAGTGGTATTTTAGTGATGCTGGTTTATTCTCAGCAGTCATTTTTTATAAAGACATTCAGTCATTTATTGAAAGCCAGCCTGCACTTGAAACCCACGAGGGCAAAGAGATCCTTATCAGTCGCCCCATCAATGGTAAGGCTGGTCGTATTCAAGGCCTAGAGCTTGGGTATCAGCAAGAGCTGTATGAAGGTTTTGGCATTGCGGCAAACTACACTTACGTAGATGGTGAAGCAAAAGATGCACAAGGCAACGATATTACCATTCCTGGTAACTCCGAGCATACCGTAAACTTAAGTTCATACTATGAAAACGAAGTTATCAGCGCACGCATCTCATACAATTATAGAACTGGCTATGATACTGGCCGAGATTGGCCCGGTTACATGGATGATTACGGACAAGTAGATGCCAATGTCACCTATACCTACAGCGAGAATCTGGCGTTTGTTGTCGAAGCAATCAATTTAACAGATGAACATACCTTCAGTTACCAAGAAAAAGGTGTGGAACAGGCTTTAACAGGTGTCTATGCGGATGGACGACGCTTTAGCGCCGGTGTCAGGTTTAATTTCTAGTCTTCGTAAGAAGTAATGAATGCGAACATGGATGTTCGTCAAACTCAAGTCGTACTACTGCTAACACAGGTTCGACTTTATCGACTCCCTGCCCGGAGTCTTAAAGCTGATAGCACTTGCTATCAGCTTTGTTCATTGTGTTATGAACGAAATTCGACTTTTTCATCTCGCTCGCTGAATATTGGTCTGTGGATTATTTTAATTTCGCTTATATTGTGGTTAGATAACCAGTCAAGTCGAATAACGCATAACAACACAAGCCAAAGGGTGAGTAACAAATAAGATGCATAGCAACCTCATTACCAGGCTTATTTTCTCATTCCTGCTTGGATGTAGTTGGCTCAGCAGAGCAGACCTCTATGACGCCACCCTTGCCTATCAAGAAGCTGATTATCAAAGTGCATTTACACAGTTTAATCACCTCGCACAACTTGGCAATGCAGACGCTATGTATAATCTAGGGGTCATGTATTTGTATGGGCAAGGCGTTGAAAAGAGCACAGCCGATGCTTTTACTTGGTTCTCACTGGCCCATGACTTTGGTATCCCAGAAGCACTGCAAACCGCGCAACTCGTGTTACAACAAGCGAATGGCCACCATCGCTTAAAAGAAGCGATGCGCCTGCAAAAAGACAGCCTGACAAAGACTTATTTATTGGATTTAACATTATCTCAACTGGAAAAAAAAGAGACCGTTTCAGCTGTCAATAAAGTCGTCGATGCACTTCCAAAATATCCAGAAGAGGCAATCCGACAAGGCGTTGAAGGATGGGTGTGGCTGGAATTTGATATCGACAATAACGGTAAAGCCATCAATATTGAAGTGGTTGACAGTTACCCTAAGCATACCTTTACCGCAAGTCTGCTCAATGCTGTGGAAAAATGGCGCTTCAGTAGCGCAAAAGCCAATCACTCACTTATTTACCACTTCGCCACTTACAAGGGCGAGCAATATCACGCCACTTTAAAACTGCAAAAAAAGGATTACGAGCAACAACTTATGCTCAATATTGATGCAGCTGAAAAAGGGGTTGCACAGGTGCAATACAATATTGCTAACTGGCTAAGTATGGAAGACTATAATGCATATCAGCTATTGCGTTACCACTGGCGTACTGATGATCCCAGTAATCGCCTACTGCTCGCCGCCGCCAAGAATGATTACGAATTAGCACAATATCGACTTGCAATACAGCTACTCAATAGAGACGAGAAAGAGTTAGCAACTCTTTGGCTGGAACATGCTGCAAAAACGATGAATATTGCGCGCTTTAGGCTGGCTACGCTGTTATTACAAAATACGGATGAAGAAACAGCACTGATAAAAGCTTTGAATATGCTCGAACAGGCGGGCTATGCACAGCACCTGCGTGCTATTATTTTACTGACCAATACACACCTAAATACCACACAAAATCTTGAAAAAGCGCGCTACTGGGTTAATCAAGGGCTCGCGTTAGACGCCACTCACCCACAGTTGTTATTACTACATGCCAAGCTGAGTTCCTCCAGCGCGCAAGCAAAACAGTTACTATCGAAAGCATTTCAGTCAGCAACGGAACGTGGCTGGAGCACAGCTGAAATACAAGCTTTTGCACAGCAACTAAAATAGCCGCTTACTGCTGTTCAAGTAACACAATGTCGCTTTCGTAATTATTGATTCGATTAAATATGACTTTACTACCATCAAAACTCGACAACACTTGTAATTCTTTTATATCCGCGTACAAATGCAAGCCTACAGCCTGTATTTCTTGTACCGTTCCAGTGCTGTTCAGGTAACGATAAAGCACCAATTGGTGCCCTCTTTTTAATATAAAATATATGCCATCTTGATATACCGCGCTCTGATACAGAGAAAGTGATACTCTTAACTGCTCCACATCAAACATATTGGCCAGTGTCGCGATTAAAAAGTCTTGCACCTGAGATTGATAATCCACAAAGCTCGAATTTTTTACTACCAATGGCAATTCACTTACATCGCTAGTGAGTGCTTGCTCGCTACGACCTTGGGATATATCAAATTGCCAGTCCTGCCAGTTAGCATCATCAGACAATTTGGCTTGATACTGCAAATTACGACTATCATCTGACCAACGAAGGCTGGCAATATCTGAAAAGTTATCAATGATTTTTTTTACTTCTTTGCTAAAAGAACTCACTAAATACACTTTATTGGATTTTGACAATACCGCTAAATATTCACTACTTGGCGACAGTAGCAATAAAATCGGAGTTTCCCCTTGGGGCATGGTCCCCAATAAACTTGAGGTCGGTCGGTAAGCATATTTGTGCCACAGCTCATATTTGCTAACCCCTTCATTTTTGGCTGCGATAGATGCGTACACAAAATGTAAGCCGTCTTGCGAGAGTGTTGCCAATAAGTCCATCCGAGACGGAGACGTCAGCTGAATTTGTTTACTTTTATTTGCGTCGTTCAGTTCTAACTGGTAATAGTTAATTTCCGCCACGCCCTCTGTATGAGCAGATACCTCTGCATTGGCGTGCAGGTCTATTTCGGTAATTGACCCAAAACTGGCATAAAGTAATTGCCTACTCGCCCCTTGTACTTTCTCAATTTCATTCGCAGCCAGTAGCATTGAGCCGGGTTCATCCCCATGGCTGAATGAGGCATAGGTTTTATCTGCAACTTGAGTAATGGTTCGTTCAATATTTGCCAACTCTGCGAGATTGGCCTGAAACACCCCGTGTTCTTTGATCTGATAAAGCAAAGAATGCAGCTTCACGTGATAGTGAGTCACATCTCTGATAGGCAGTGCTGTTTTACTGGCAACCTTAGGCGCTCTACCATCAAAAGTTACATGTAACGACTGTAAATAAGCCCCATCTTTGTCCCATACCTTAGTGATAAATTGATTGCTGCTGTAGGGCAACCATGGCGCAGAGTCTTGGGCACTATTACAGGTATCTAAAACCGTATCCCGTGCCAAACGCCACATCTCTACTGGCCCCTTCACATCCAGCGCACGTATTTCACAAGAAACTGGATCGGAGCGTGAATAAATCAACCAATTACCATCTGCTGACCAACTCGCCGACTCCTCGCTATAACCACTGCTTTTTATGGTATGTGTTGTTTTAGTTTCCAAGTCATATACAGCTAAGTCAAACTGATCCGCGCCATCAGCCAAATAGCTGTACACCAGATATTTACCATTGGGTGAAAAGCGAATGAATAACTCAGCACCTGGGGCTGAGGTGATCCTCGTAGTATTGAGCTGTTGAGGCGCAACTTCTTGTTGCCAATAGTGGCTAATCGTAAATCCAGCAGATGCAATGATAGCCCCAGTCAGAAATCCCGACAGTGCAAATTGTACACCTCGACCTCGAGATACTTCCTCAATTTGCTCAAACAGTGTTGGTGCCTTTTCAACGTGCGCAATACATTGATAACCAAGACGCGGGACTGTTTTGATAATTTTAGGTTCAGCCGGACTATCGTCCAAAAGTCTACGCAACTGAGCCACCAGCTGGCTCACCGAGTTGTCACTCACTATAGTGCCAGGCCAAAGGGTATTGAGGATTAGTTCTCGTGTTACCACCTCGCCATGATTGATAATCAACAGGCGCAATAAAGCGGCATGTTTCGCTTCGATGCTTCTCCAAGATCCTTTCACCTGCACAGACAAGTTGCCCAGATCGACCAGTATCTCATTGATTAAAAAACGTTTATTCAGATTTTCAAGCATTCGCTAAAAATATTGTAAAACTATGGTTCGGCTCGTAATAAAAGCGTATTATGAAAAGCAACAAACAATAACTTACTCGTATTACAAGTTGAGCACAATGTCAGATACTCTCTTATTAACAGCGTCTTGCAGCGCACTTTTTATTGCAGGTTCTAGTTATGCGACAGAGCAAAATCCGACAGTCGAAAATTCAATTGAACGCATTGAAATTCGTGCCTTTCATGACAGCGTTGTCAAGTCTCTCAGTAATAAACGCCACAATCAACAAGTTTCAGACACAATCAATGCACAAGATATCGGTAAGTTTCCAGATAAAAATGTCGCAGAAGCACTTCAGCGTATCACAGGTATTTCTCTTTCTCGCGCACAAGGGGAAGGTGAAAGAATAGGTGTCAGAGGCACCACTCCGGAACAAAACAGAACGTATTTGAACGGCCAATATCTCGCCTCCGCAGATTGGTGGATTTCGAGTCAACCCAGTCGAGGGTTTAACTTCACCTTACTCCCCAGTGAAATAGTCTCTACCTTAGAGGTATTTAAAACACCACAGGCTTCCCAAGATGAAGGCTCGTTAGGCGGTGCAATCAATATAAAAACTCGTGATCCTTTACTGACACCCGCAGGGTACAGCATGGTTACAGCGCAACTACAATACAGTGATTTGAGCGATAAGCTCGACCCCCAACTGAGTGCGATTTACAACTACCACAGTGATAGTGGCGATTACGCTGTTTTATTTACTGCCACCAGACGCGATCGCAGTTTAAGGCGCGATGGCCTGGAATCATGGGGCTGGCATGAGCGTACTTTGTATCAGGGTAATGACAATAACTGGTTTGCTACCCCACAAAGCCAACACGATACAGCAAAAACCATGTGGTTCCCCGGAGGGGGAGGCTCAGCCGTATTTCAACAAAAAAGAGAGTTACAGGCTTATACAATTAATACCGCCGTGCAACTTTCGCCACGTTGGAGGCTCAATGGCCACTTACTATATTCTCACCTAGATGCAGACAATAATAACCAGAACTTTTTGTGGCAAAGCGCAAAATCAGTAGGGTTAGGTGGTGCTGTTCAAGATTTAAAGATCATAGACAACACACTTGTTAGTGCACAGTATTTACCCGTATCAGGTCCATTCAATACCAGTATGGAGGCGATTTGGCGAGATTCACAGCTTAGCACCTATAGCGCGCATGTTGATTTGGCCTACGATGGGATTTTTTGGTTCACTCAATTGCAATTCGGCGTTAGCCATGGCTCAGGGGGAACCAAAGAAGATATCACGGCTCAGTTTTCCGCTAATACACATTTTAGTGTCGATACTTCGAACGGAAGAAATATTATTGCCAACTACACCACCTCACCGTTGGACGCCGCCAACTGGTTTCTCACTGAAGCAAGAAATGATAGCCAAAATGGTGAAGATAAAGCTTGGTTTACCCAACTCGATTTCACTCATGAGGTAGATTTTAAAATTGTTGATGGCATCAAGTTCGGACTAAAATTTAAGGATCACCAACGTGACTTTTTACGTTACCGTTCTACTTCAGGTGGGCTTGATGGCCTTGCAGGTCAACTCGATACCACATTAGCAGATTACCCTAGCGAATTTGTAGATGACTTTTTAACCGACGTGGGGAACTCTAACACCTTAAAGCGATACAGTTTTGCAGATATCCATGCGTTAGCTGAGGATTTTAACCGCCTCGATTTTCGCCAAGAAATTGAAAAAGCCAGTCGATTTCATATCATTGAGCAAACACTTGCGGGCTATGGTCAACTGCAATTGGCCACTAGACACTTTAATGCGAATATAGGTGTTCGAATTGTTAAGACGTTTCAGGACTCCGGTGCATACAAACGCGTCGCCTCTCCCATCGAGGCGCCTGACAGTTATATATGGCATGAAGAAACCAGAGATTACACGGATATACTGCCAAGCATTAATCTCAAGGTAGATTTGAATGAGGAACTTGTCGGTCGGTTTTCCGTCGCACGAGTTATGTCTCGGGCTCAGTTTCATCATCTTATGCCATCGACTAATTACAATGTCACACAAGCGCAGGGACAAGGAGCAATGCCAATTTAGACCCGTATCGCGCAGCTCAATTTGATGCCAGTTTAGAGTGGTATTTTGACGACGCAGGACTTGCATCCATAGCCATCTTCAATAAAGACGTAGAATCTTTCATAGAATTTGATCGCAAACTGGAGTACCACGAAGACATTTTAATGTCGATTGATAGACCAAGTAATGGCGCAGGTGGCAGTATTCGCGGTTTGGAGTTGAGTTATCAACAAACTTTGGCCTATGGCTTCGGTATCATCGCAAATTACACCTTTGTTGATGGCGAACGAGATAATATCGACCACCACTTAAAAAACAAAGTGCCCGGCACCTCAAAGCACAGTGCCAACCTGACCGCTTACTACGAAAACAACCAGTTTAGCACTCGGCTAAGTTATAACTATCGAACTCAGTTTGCTACTGGGGTCGGTGAAACCATCATGGATAACTACGGTCAGTTAGACGCGAGTCTTACAATTAAGCTGAGTCACGCTCTTGACGCACAATTTGAATTTATCAACTGGGCTGATGAGCACATATACACCTTTGATCGCAATGAGTTTGCCCCGACAGGTGTGTATGTTAATGGCAGACGCTATTATGCGGGGCTAAGGTATCAGTTTTAAGTTTGTTTACGTTTACCAGCCACTCTGAACAATCAACAAGCAACTAAATATAATTGCAAATAACATAGCAACCATATTTAATTGCATACGACAGGGCAATGAAATATAGTTGTATGAGAATCATAATTATGAGCAAAAATATATGATAGCGGTGCTAACCGGTGATCTCGTCAACTCCAGTAAAATGAGCGCGAACACTTATGCAGAGGCAATATCAATATTGAAAAACACCATGATTCTTGCCAATGAACGATATGGTGCTAAAGGTGAAATATATAGAGGCGATGAATTTCAAATTCAGTTCCCCAATCCCATTCACGCCATAGAGTGTACACTGTTACTCAAATTGGCTTTGCACTGTGCACCTCAAACCGATAAGCCTCTTTTATGTACACTGTCTTTGGCATATGGTGAGCAAGCACTACAGAGCGACAACCCCACGACATCAACAGGCCCAGTTTTTATCGAGTCAGGCAGAGGCCTAAACAAAACCCCACGTGGTGAGCTTACTATTCGCTTAGCGGGCAACGTGAGTGAAGAAATGCAATTGCTAACAGGATTTTTAAGTCATCAATTAAATAAGATGACCAAAACCCAAGCTGAGCTATTATACACTTACATAATAAATGACTTTTCAGATCATCAAAAAATTGCTGAAATAACAAAAACGTCGCGACAGAATATTAGTAATCGACTTAGCAGTATTGGAGCAACCTTGATACGCGACTACATTGGTGTCGTAAACCAAAGAGTTACAATAGCTTAAGGAAAAGAACATGGATCTACTACTGCTGCTCATTGGCGCACATTTTGTTGGTGACTTTTATCTACAACCAACAGCGTGGGTGAAATGCCGAAATACTCGGCATTTAAAATCACCGGGTTTGTGGAAACACTTTTTGGTTCACCTTGTTCTCTACTCATTGGTTTTCTTGCTGATGGAGTTTTCCTTTTGGCAATCAAGTAAGACGGTCATGCTCCTTGCTGTTTCACATTTAGCCATGGATTACGTTAAGTCTCACTTGAGCAATAGCTTGCGTCCCTTTTTACTCGACCAAGCGGTACACCTTTTCATTATCTGTTTGGTCTGGATATATTTATCTGGATTTTCAATGGCGCAAGTTAAGCTTTTTCTCAGTGACTTTATCACCGCCAAAAATATTGTCATCGCGCTTGCCTATTTACTAGTATGCAAACCCGCTTCGATACTGATTGCATTAGCTTTGAAAAAACATACCGATTGTTTAACAGCCCCAAACCGACAAAACGAAAGACCAAACAACCCCGCCGGCACTGAACCCATCAATGTTGGCTTAATCTCAGCAGGTGCGTGGATTGGCTACATGGAACGTTGTTTAGCGATTTCCTTTATTTTTATGGGGCAATTTGCAGGCATTGGCTTTTTAGTGGCGGCGAAAACAATTTTCAGGTTTGGCGATTTAACCAAAAATCAAGATATGAAGCTGACGGAATACGTAATGCTAGGCACCCTGTTTAGTTACGCGATAGCGCTATTCGTTGGTTGGCATGCACTGCGGTTATATCAGCTATTTCCTTGATTTTCCATAACCATACTCGATGAGAGCACTTCTACAATACCGTGCCATTAGATAACTTATGTAACAATTTTAAGTGCCAAATTAATTGGTCTCATCTCACCGCCATTGCTACATTAATTCATTGAAAATATCGAGTTTAAGCATATTTTGACACAGAAAAACTATAAATAATAAGGCGATACTATGAATTTCAAACGCATGTTGCTTATCGCAACGCTGGCATTACTAGCCACTAAACCGTTATTTGCCAAAACCGAACCTAGCTACGCCACCAGTAAACTCAATGATCACGTGTATGTGATCACCCAAATTTGGAATGGTAACAACAACGGCAACGCAGGCGTCGTAATTGGCCCTAACGGCGTTATGTTAATTGGCTCTTTGATGGCAAGCAGCGCCCCCTATCTCGCTCGGGAAATAAAAAAGCTGACCGACAAACCAGTCAAGTTTGTAATTAACATCGATTCAGATCCATACAACCACCATGCAAATCAATATTTTGCAGACAGAGGCGCGACCATCATTGCCCATGAAAATATGCGCTACGAAAAAGCCTATACTGAGCTGTTATTTAGGGAGCAAATATCGGTTGCCATGGGAGATGAGGTCGTCACGGCATATCACTCCCCCACTCACCAGCTAAACCACATTGATGTGCATCTCAAAAACAGTAATGTAATTTTTATGAGTGACGGCTTTAAAGGTCATTGGTTAACACCGCATGGTCCAAATGGTTTGAAAGGTGTATTAGAAAGCTTTGATAAAGCACTTGCATTGGCAGATGATAAAACCATTATCGTTACAGGTAATACCTCAAAAAACCCAGCACACTATGTGAGAGACAAGGCAACATTAGCTAAGGTAAAAAAACTTCATATAGATTTTACAGAACGTGTTGGAACATTATATAAGCAAGGTATGACCGCTGAGCAAATTGCAAAAGATGACGTCATCAATATTCTGTTAAAAAACTTTAGCGCATACCCCACAGCTAAACGCTGGATCCCTGAAGAAGTCGCAATGCTTTTAGAGTCCGACTTTATCCAACCTTACCCACTTACCCATGCCCAGCTAACCAACTATACGGGTAACTATTTACTTGATGACGGAACGAAAGTTGAGGTTTTGCTAGCAGAAAACCGCTTATTTGCACGCGCAGCAGGGTCATTTATGTTCGAACTCACTGCCAAGTCTAAAGCGGTATTTGACTTTAAAGCGGTACAGGGAAAAAACCAGATCCGCTTCAACTTTTCACCGGCAGGCCACATTGAAAGCCTCACCACCGAGTTAGAAGAGAACGGCTGGTGGTCAAGCAGGATAAAAACAGGTACACATATAAAACAACTATAAATCAAACAGTAAATGATGGCAGGCGTTAAGCTTGCCATTATTGAATCACCCCCAATCTCTGCTATCTTTCTTTAAGTACATTATTTTCAAATAACGATAAATGATACTTTCCAAACGTCGCTGCTCTTATTTTCTCTTCATGTCCGCTGCAATGCTGACGTTTTCTGCTGCATCGCAAGATGATGTTTTTGAGTCGCTTTTTGATATGTCGCTGGAAGAGCTGCTAAACACTCCGGTGATCACCGCCTCAAAGCAAGCAGAATCATTGCGCAATTCCAACGCCAGTATATCGGTTATTTCTCGCCAGCAAATAGAGCAATTCGGTGGCCATAGCCTCTATGAACTACTCGAGCGCATCGTCTCCGTCAATAGCAACTATGGCGTACTCACGGCAATTACCACGCGAGGCAGTAAACCTTGGACGGGGCTATTGCAACACCTTGGACTACTCAATGGCAGACCATTTGGTAATCTCTCCGGTGCGCACAACCTGTACACTTCAATTGCGCTGTCTTCAATTGAGCGCATTGAGTATATTCGTGGTCCGGGGTCCGTATTGTATGGCACGAATGCCTATCAGGGCGTGTTCAATATTATTACTCGCCAGAGTAAATCCGATGGCTGGCAAGCTAATCAAAGTATTACTGTCGGTAGCTTTGATTCACAAACAATCGATGCCAGTTACTTATATAAACAAGACGATTTATCCGCTGCCATCAATGTGCTGTACTCAGACGTTGGTGGATGGGATGCTCAGACGACGGATCCCACAACCCTTACAACATTCAGCAAAAAGGCATTCCAAGAAGAAAAAACGCTACACTTAGACGTAAACTACAAGGCACTTTCACTGTCGCATTTTAGAAGCGTGCAGCAGAAGTTTGCTAACTTTTGGGATGCTCCACAAGCAAACTATATTCCTTGGTCCAAGCTTCATCCATCAACCTTCACCAACCTGACTTATCGGTATCGATTTGATAATAACTGGCAATTAGATAGCCACTACACGAACATCAAAAAAGTAATGGAATGGAGCAGTGAAGGGATAGCAGACGCCTTTATACGGATCAAATCGCCATTTAATATCAGATTATTGGAATTTAATTTAAGCGGTGACTTATCTGACAAGACCTCACTACTTGTGGGTGCTTATCATGAACATCGCAGAGTCTATGATGCAACGACGATCCCAGACGCCAAAGAACGTTATGCAAGTTTGTACGCGCAAATAAAGTACGCGGTCACGCCTAAGTTGAGTGTAGAGCTCGGTGGGCAATATGTAACTTCGCTTGAACTTATCAATAACATAGATAATCAGTCAGACTTTGTACCCAGACTTGGACTAAGTTATCACTTGGATGACGCATGGACTGTGAAATTTCGCCATGCCAAGGCATTTCGACACCCCTCTTCGGGTGAGCGCACCATTGAAACACCGGGTATCCAAAAAGGTACTCCTGATCTGAGTTCTGAAACCATCAACACCACAGAAGTACAGCTTTTTTATCAAACAGGTGAACAGCTTTTCACCGCAACTTTATATAAAAGCGAAGAACATGATTTGATCTTACTCAGACCCTCCGATGACCCTAACTTTGCCTTGGAGAACAAAAACAGTGGTGAAATTTCGTCACATGGTATTGAGTTGGAGTATAAACACCAGTTAACTGCTCACTGGTACGCTGAAATGTCTGCTACACACCAACGTAATGAAGATAAACAAGGCACAGAAAATATTAATTTATCGCCCAATAACAGTTTTAAGTTTGGCTTGAGCTACGATGACTCGCGCTGGCAGTTTGGCATGTACCTACTGAGTTACTCTAAATATCACGACAACATTTCTTTTGACCCCAACAGGGCATTGGTGAACCCACCTGCTAATGGTTACGACTGGCTAACGTTTAAAGCTAGCCGCAAATTTACCGTGAACACCGACAACCAACTCACCGTGTCACTAGAGATTAAAAACTTGCTCGATGAGTCTGTTTATCAACCCAATGATACCCCGGTGTTTTACCCCATCAATACCCTGCCTGCTCGTGAAGACTTAGGGGCATTTTTGTCATTGAATTACAAGTTTTAAACAAGGTTGTTTGAGAGCGCTAATAAGAGTGTATTGCAACCACCTAATAGGTTATATTTCAAACAGCCCATAGAATAACTGACTATCTCTCAGGGAATGAATAGTATGCAATTTAAGCCACTGCAAAAGCCAAGCAATCAAACACAAACTGCTGCGCAGGCACAATCTGCTTTATCTGCAAAACCACTTATTGATAATCGTGCATTGCAAGCTGCTGCTGTTAGCTCAAATGTTCAGCCCATCCAAAGAAAATTTGACGACTCAGATTACAATGATGTAAAAGCATTTATCGCGCAATGGCGTACCTTTGAACAAGTAGCCAAACTAAAACCTAAACACTGTTTAAGTGATAGCGCACTAAAAGAAATTCACCTAAGTGCAAAAAATAGCTTTTATGAGTTCGATATACGAGACTTGTTTAATCATCGCAGCGATATTGATTCATATATATTGAGCACTGAAAGTTCAGTTGAAGACGAACAGGGCGACACGCATGCCATTGGCAAACATGTTGCTGTAGATGATGAATATCTACATCACCGTGTAAAAACGGAAGCAAGAGTTGACAAAGCAACACGCTTTACAAAAAAAAGCAAAGCCGTTAAAGCAATGCAGAATTGGCAAACGCATGGCGACAAGGTGCTCACTGAGTATGGCTATGTGCTTGGTCGAAAGCTTGCTGATATCATCGAAGAACGAACCAAAAAAAATCAACAAATTACGCCTCCGATACTCGCACAGCAGATACGCAATGCGGGCATTGGAGATGCTGTTGACATAGCGGGCTATACCTTAGAATTAGTTAACCAACCTGTTCCCGCCCGAGCAAATCAAATGTGGGGGATCAGTTGTCGCTGGAAAGCCGTGACCGAAAAAGAGTATGCCAAACGTGAAGTGACTGAGGATTCAACGGAAGATGTCTATGCTCAGGCAACCATTTTCCCGCCAAATGGCGCTGATTTGGTGGTGCGGGTTCAAGATGATGGCTTAGTGCATGTGCTGGTACCCGAGAATATAATGGGCACTTTCTTTTAACATTCCAGTTGTTCATAACACCCAAGATGCGTTGGCGTTTTGCAAAAGCGAGCAGCCTGTATGTTCATTAGAATCATGTCTAGTGCGACCATCCGCCACTTTTGTGGCGCTCAGCTCTTCGCTCTAACGCACAATAGAGTCTTTGCTTTTGTTGAAATTCTCCATAACCTCATAATTTAGGCTTGTATTAACAAAAAGTCAGGGTATCGTATAGCACAAATGTAAGTCACGTCTCTCAGTTGGAATTCAGATGCGTAAACTGTTGTTACTATTATTGTGTTTATCAGCCCCCACAATGGCCTATCAAGTTCAGCCAATGATCGTCGATCTCGCGTCTCATGGTAAAAAATCGTTAGTAACCTATCGACTACAAAATCCAAGTGATAGTCCGTTACCCATTGAAATAGAAGTCTATAAACGAACTTTCGATGACAGTCACAAAGAAGTATTGGTACGCGCAGAGGAAGACTTTATCGTCTTACCACCGCAAATTGAAGTGCCAGCAAAAGGTCATCAGGTGTTTCGAGCTAAATACCTAGGTTCACCAGAACTAAAGCAAACCCACTCTTATCGCATCGTATTCAAGCAGCTACCACTGCCCGGTGATGAAGAGAAGTCTGGGGTAAAAATGGTGTTTAATTTCGCAACCTTGGTATTTGTCAGCCCCGATGGTGTGGCGGCTCGGGCAAGCAGCAAAATCAGCTGTGAAGAGCTTGCAGACTGTAAATTGACCATCAACAATGACGGCGCTCGCGTTCTCGACCTGTCTGGCTTTGAATATCACTTCCATCAAGGAAATACGGTTATCAACTGGGCTCAGTTCCAAGGGGTTACCTCTGGGCGCTTTATTATGCCGGGCCACTCCATGGTGGTAGATTTGCAGTCTTTACTCGCAGACAAGCCAACCAAAAGTGCAGCACTTATCAACCTATTCGATAAAAAGTAACCGTTAAACGATGTTGAAAATGGGCTTTACCCGTAGGCCAGCTCAGTGGCAGTGTGCGCTGATGGCACTGTTGTGCATGCTGACATCCCGCGCGTATTGTGCTGTGTACGTCATGGATTTTCCAATCAAGCTAAATGCGACCGAAGTGGGCCAAGTTTCTGCCACCGTGGACGGTCTAACCTTGCAGTCCATTTCAGCCGCTGAATTTAAACGCAATCTTGAATCGACACTCAGTAAAGAAGTGCTCGCGTGGTTAGCCAGCAAAGGAGAGCAAGAAGTCAGCGTTGAGCAGTTTCAAGCTCAAGGGATATCACTGTCATTACAGCCTCAAGACCTCACCATTGAGATGTCATTGAGTGAAGCTGCGATGGCGACAGACAGCCTATCCTACGGTAGGAAGAAGCACTATGAACTACCAAAAGGGGAAGCTAGCTGGGCAATACTAAACAACTTCAACTTAAACCATGAGCGAAGCGACAACAACCAAAGTCACCAATCGCAATTCGAGTGGCTTATTAATGGCAATGTCGGTGGTGGTGATGGTATTAATCTGCGTAGCGCATTATTTTGGGAAAACGGTGATAACCTTGAGGAACAATTTTATCGTGGGGATATCGCATTGTTTTATGACCAACCCGATATGCCCTTACGAATGACCCTTGGAGATACACAAACGAGTAGTCGAGGACACCTAGCTGGCAGCCAACTTGCGGGCTTTGAGATACAAAAAGCCTACTCGAAATTACAGCCACAGCGTAAAATCACGCCGGGGAATAGCCAACAGTTTGTATTGCCACGCCCTGCAACACTCGAAATCTTCATCAATGACTTTTTGATCTCTCGGCTCAAACTGCGCGCTGGACGCTATGACTTAAATGACTTACCACTCACATCGGGTGTCAATAATATTCATATCATCGCCACGTATGCAAACGGTGAAACACAACAGTTTAATTTTACTACGCATTACAACGCCAGATTGCTGGCCCAAGGCCTGAGCGATTACTCTCTCGCTGTTGGCTATATCTCATCGGTGGAAAACGGTCGTTATCACTATGATGATGACTTGCTGATATCTGGTAGCTATGAATACGGGGTAACCGACCAGTTGACGCTTGGCGTAAATGGGGCGATTCATCCTTTGGGGCATGTATTGGGGTCCGTCGCCACACTCAATAGCGCGCTTGGCAACATATCGTTTCGTTATTCGCAAAGCGATATACAAACACCAAGCGCTAAAGGTTACGCTTACTCGATTGAAACAGAACACAGTGTTTTTGGCCATGGTAACTATGGCTCACCAAATTTACGTTTAGGCTATGAAGTAAAAACTGACTTCACCAATACCCCATGGCTGTCATTCAGTACAACAAACAGTAACAAAAGAGCCTATGTAGATTACAGCTATATCATTGATGATAATCTTGATTTTAACCTCAATGCGTCGCGCTCAACCAACAGTGATGCGCTAGTTACTAAAAACATGGCAGCAGAGTTAAACCTGCGCTATGAAGGCTTTCGGGTTAGAGTCGGCTATAACCACAGCGCAAGTGAAGACCCACGAGCAATATCAGAAAACCAGTTTGTGCTTAACTTTATCTGGAATGACTACAATCGCCACAATAATATTCGCACCAGAGCGCAGTACAACAATCAAAGTAAAGTTGCCAGCGCCAGCTATGGCAGAACCAACAACAATTTTGTCAATGACTACGGTTATGAAGTCAGGGCGGAAAAAGGCAGTGACTACCGACAAGAGCAATTTAAAGCCAGCTATACCGGTGCCTTTTTTAGGGCGGATGTGGGAGCAAACAACTATACTCGCTCGCAGCGAAACAGCGAAAGCGGTGCAAACATCAATCTATCAACAAGCTTAGGTGTGGCAGATGGCCACATCGGTATGGGCGCAACTACAACCACGCCATTTGCCGTGGTCACTAAGCACAAAACCTTAAAAGAAACAGACGTGCTGGTTAACGTCGATCATTATGGTCGCGCACAGACAACACCTAGTCAAAAGATTGGCGCGCTCATTGACCTCGGCTCCGGTTATACAAGCTATCAATTTAACATTGATGTACCTGAAGCACCGCTCGGCTACGACTGGGGCCCCGGAATGTATCAAATGACAGGTGGCGCAAATACAGGACATCATATCCAGATAGGGTCAGAGTTATCTTATACCGTCATTGGGACACTCGTGGATGATCAAGGCACGCCGATTGCAATGCAACGAGGGCTGGCGATAAAACAACAAAATAGTGACGCACGTGAAACCGCGCCGCTGAGTCGGGCATTTTTTACCAACCGAGTAGGTAGATTTGTCGTGGAAGGCATTAGTGTTGGTGAATATATCATTGAAATCAATGATTTTAAGGGTCGTTTTCAGGTGAAAGATACAGAACAAAGATTTATTACAATTAACACCATTACACTTGAGAAAGGTCACTCAAAAGGAGACTCAACCAGATGAAACTAAAGATTTTTATCTTAATTTTTATGAGTTTTCTATGGTCTTCAAACCAAGCATGGGCGAAACACGGCCGCTGTTATGGCAATTTACTGGCTACGTCAGACCCTTCCGAAATCATTGAAGAACACAGTGACCGCGTCTCCGTGTATCTACCCTTAAAAGTACAAGTTTCTGACACACTGCTGGATTGTGCAGATGAAATATGGGTCGAGGACACATACTATTATTCATTAGTATTTACAGGACCAACTGAATATAAATACCCAAGGCTATTGGACTCACAATTTAATACCATGTGGGCGCAAAATGGCATATGGCGTATACCTTTGAATAATCGAGCCACTCAGATGTGGGTAAGGTTACGGCACTATAGTCTGTTTCCAGCAGGCGCTTATACTGGCAGCGTCAAAGTCTCCGTGGTGCGTAAGAACCGAGTTATCCAAGAGCAATACCTCAACATGTCTTACTACTCCGAGCCACAGGTTGCCGTATCTTTAGATAACGCCAGCAGAGGTAAAGTCTCGGGCAGCAATGGTCACTACCAAATCAATTTGGGAGAACTTGAAAGTAATATGCGCTTCTACTGGGGCATAAAAATCCTCAGCAATAGTTCTTATGACATTGTTTTAGACTCTGAATACAATGGCTTGCGTCATGAAACCGACACTCAAGCACTGATTGATTATTCGATCAGTTTTGATAATGTCAAAATCTCGTCTTCTGAGCGACTGATCCGTAGCTATAACTATTTTCCAGGCGTCAGAAATAAGTGGTTTGGCTTTGAATTTATTTTAGGTAACACCGAGTTGATGCCTGCGGGTTATTATCGTGATAATTTATCGCTGACAGTATACCCAAGATAACCACTTGAAAAATATACAATTAACAACTTCAAACCACTTTAGGAATAAAAAAACCACCAAAGAAAATAAAACCTTGGCACACCCTTTGCTTTATGTTTGGGAAATAGGTAACTAATACCTAATCATTAAAATTATATAAAAACATTTTGCTGTATTTTATTTTAGGGGAAACGCCATGAACACATTACTAAAATCACTATTTGTTGCGTCTGCAATCACATCAATGTCTGCGGCAGCTGCGGTTGCGCAAACAACAGGCACTGAAGCGAGCTTCTCGTTTGAAGGTACAATTGAGCCTATGTGTAAAACTGATAGCGGCACAAACAGCGTTACTGGTTTAAATCTAGATTCAACTCAAGAAACACAAGAGATTGGTACATTAGATGTGTGGTGTAACACAGGTGAAAACGCAACCACTGAATATAGCTCAGCAAATGGCGGGTTCTTAGTCGCAGACAATGCTCAGAGCAGTAAAATTGCATACACACTAAGCATCGGTAATACCACAGGTGTTGACTTACAAGGTGGCACTTACAAGCACCTAACAACGCTTGCGGGTACTGGCAGTACGGGTGAAACACAAGCAACTTCACTTAAAATCACCCCACAAACAAACGGCATGAACGATGCAGGTACTTACTCAGATACTATCACAGTGACAGTAAGCCCTAACTAATAGTTGTATTTGGCAGTGAAGAAATATTCACTGCTCTACCCCGCAAATAGAACTAAGTGGCCGGATTGGCTTTATGCCATCCGACCTCTCTTGCGGCAATTCACACACATTGCCACTGCACTTTTTTGCCCACACGGCAATTTAACTCCCCCCTTTTACGTTCACGCTGGTATTACGAGCCATGCCGCAACAGATGGGTGATCGTCAAAAGATTGAACCTCTGTAAGCAGAAACACTTTACATCCACCACAATATTACCCAGAATAGGTTCAAACAAAATCAGTTGAACGAAAGACGTAGCACACTGTTGTGTATACATTCGGCATTTTTATATGACACCAATTCGATTCACTTTAAACAAAAGTAGCTATTACCTTTGTTTGGGACTATTGGCCCTAATGTGTGTTTGGGCTGGTTTTGACATGTATGATCCGATAGCTGGGGCTAAACGTTTTTATGATCGCGGCTTTTTGAGTGATCCTAAGAACCTATTTATTTTATCCAGTGTCATTGTCACTATTTTTGTATCAACCATCATATTTGGCCTAGCTAAAATAGCACACTCTCTGGTCTTAGACTTACAGGAGTGTAAATTACACATTCACTACGTACTCTTGCCCAAGGTCAAGACGGTTGAGTTTGAAACCACTGACAATATTGCTATTTTTCAACACAAGGATGACCCCACTTTAATCGCCATATACTGCGCTAAACAGCGTAGCTATCACCAACCACTATATGATAGTGGCAGTTTCTTTTGGCGCTGTCCTGCTGAGCGCCTAACTGATTTGGAAGCGTTGATTGAAGCGCATCAATTAAATAAAAAACCATTCCCTTGGGATTAATTGTGCTTGTAACGAAAAACAGGCGCAACATATGCAGTAAAATAGTTGCAAACTGAAATACAACTGCTGTACTTTAGTGTTAGGGGGCAATGCCATGAACACATTATTAAAACCACTCTTTGCTATATCAACTGTTTTTTCTGTTTCTGCTTTGGCGGCAGTGACTGACACTACCAGCAGTGATGCCCAGTATTCCTTTACTGGCACGGTGGAACCCATGTGTAAAACCAGCAGTGGCACAAACAGTGTTACAGGCTTAAACTTGAGCACAGCCTCACAAGCACAAGAAATTGGCACGTTAGATGTGTGGTGTAACACCGGCGATAATGCCACCACAACCTACAGCTCAGCGAATGGCGGTTACCTTATCGCAAACAACGCACAAAATAGTAAACTGGCTTATACCCTCAATATTGGTGATACAACCGATGTAGACCTACAAGCTGGCGCTTATGAGCACTTAAACGCCACAGCGGCAGGTACTGGCAGCGCAGGTGAAACAAAAGCCACCTTACTTAAAATCACCCCACAGATAAACGGCTTAAACGATGCGGGTACGTACTCAGATACGATTACTGTTACGGTGAGCGCAAACTGACTAGGATTCAATTTCGATTGTCAATCAGCCACAGCCTTGGTGATAGGCCGCTTTGTGCTTTAAATGCGCGCGATAGTGCGGACTCACTCTTGTAACCTGCCTCCTCAGCAACAAGTTTCAGAGGCATACCACTTTTTAGCCACTTTTGTACCAAGCCAATTCGCCAACTTTGTAAGTACTTAGCTGGAGTTTGCCCAATTGTTTCACGAAATAAATTTGAAAACACACTACGAGACATATGCGCCTCATTGGCAAGGCGTTCAACCGCCCAATCCTCTTCTGGCTGTTCATGCATTGCAACGATAGCCCTGCGCAAATTTTGATGGGCCAGTCCTGCCAACATTCCCACTTTGATCACTTGGTTTTCCATTAACTCTCGGAGCAGTTGGACTAAAAACACCTCTAACAACCTATCAAGCAGCACTTGTCGCCCACAATGACACGCCTGCGCCTCAGCAAACAACAGCGATAATACCTGCTCGCAATTTGGCAGTGCTCTCAGTGGTAAACACAAACTATCAGGTAGAGCGCTTGCTATGGGATTGGCCTCATTCCCCTCAAACGACACGTTAGCACATAAAAACTGCGCTGGTGTCTGCTCGGCCACCACAAAGTGCCTTTGTAACGGGCGCGGATAAAACAACAAACTCGGCTCGGTAATGCTGTAAGCGTGTTTGCGACCATGCCACACCGCAACATTGCCTTCACGGATTAAATGCAATTGCCCAAAAGACCCTTCAGTTGCAACAATGTTAGTGCCACACAGCGGGCCTGATTGAAAGGTATGCGCACTTAGAGAGAAGTGCTCAAACAAAGAAGCAAGACGATCCACCATAAAAATACGATCTGCAATGTTTTAAGGACTAACTGTAATAAATAGTATCGCAAAGAGGTGCACAATAACACCCATCAACAGAACAAATAAACAAACCGCTCAAAAAGCGAAAACACCATTAAATTCATTGGAGAATGATAATGAAAAGCTTCACCACCATACTGAAAACAACCCTCTTAGCCAGCGTACTGGCACTATCTACTACCAACGTACAAGCGGATGACTTTAATCGCACAGCCAGCACCATTACCACTAGCGACAACGTGCAGCTTTATTATAAAGATTGGGGTCCTAAAGATGGTGAAGTGGTCACCTTCAGCCATGGCTGGCCACTGACCTCTGACAGCTGGGAATCACAAATGCAATTTCTTGCCGATAAAGGCTACCGCGTAATTGCCCACGACCGTCGCGGCCACGGCCGCTCAAGTCAACCTTGGCAAGGCAACGATATGGACCATTACGCAGACGATTTAAAAGCCGTATTAGATGCACTGAAATTAGACAAAGTCACCCTAGTTGGCTTTTCAACTGGCGGTGGTGAAGTGGCCCGTTACATCGGTCGCCACGGAACAAACCGTGTCAACAAGGTGGCTTTAGTCAGCGCTGTAACTCCCTTGATGGTGAAAACTGATACCAACCCTAACGGTATAGAAAAAGACTTCTTTGATGGCATACGTAAAGCGTCAAACGACAATCGCTCACAGTTATATCTTGATATTGCATCGGGTCCATTTTTTAGTTTTAACCGTGAGGGCGCAAAAGTATCACAAGGGTTAATTCAATCATTCTGGCGACAAGGCATGCTGGGTGGAGCTAAAAATACCTATGATTCAATAGCTGCGTTTTCGGCCACTGATTTTCGCCCAGATTTGGCAAAAATTGATGTACCTACGCTTGTGATACACGGCGATGATGATCAAGTCGTACCCATTGAAATATCAGGCGCCGTGTCTGCCAAGTTAATCAAAGGCGCTAGGTTTATTGTTTACAAAGGCGCTCCACATGGCCTCGCCGATACACACAAAGATAAACTAAACCAAGACCTATTAAACTTCTTGCAAGAGAAATAACCCCCGTCAATCAGCAAAACCGGAGCCAGCTCCGGTTTTTTTTGTGATTTGTTTGAACTTGGAGCCCTTATTAACCCTTTGCACTTTTGTTGAAAGGCGCCTTTGGCTTTTCCAACCTACAACTTTCCATCGTCATGACAGCTTGGTTATAATCCTCATCTATCGCTGTATTTTGCCATTTATTTGGAATGCTCATGAAAAAACTCTCCAAGGTCCAACAAAAACAACAAACGTTGGTTATCAACGTAGCCGATATGCTCGAAGAGCAAGCACGCGCAGAAATTCCCGGTATGGTACAGTGCTGGTTTGATGTGGAATATCACCTATTCCCCGGCTCCCTACTGTTATGTTTTCAATTTGAAGATGAGCAAGCATTAACGGCCGCCAAACCCGACTTACTCAAATGGCAAAAACGTTTAAGCGCCGCCATGCTTAAAAAAGGCGTGATTTTAAAAGATATGCGCAAGCACCTCACCTTTACCCTCTTGGGCCCAGAAGATTGAGCTGTTGCAGGTGGTAACTCGTAGGCTGGCATCAGGCGCAAAGCGTCGCCATCCAACAATAGCGAGATAGAGCGCCCCATTACAGAGGTTAAACTAGCTCACTCCACCTTGCCTACATTTATTCTAGCGGCCACAGTTACTTATCAAGGCCGCTATAAACAAAAACCACCATCCACTGTAATGTGCGCACCACGCAACGCAGCGGCTGCAGGGCTGGTTAAATAAGCTAAGCTTGAAACTAACTCTTGTGGCTTAAGCATCCGCCCAAGTGGTGTCGCTTCGAGACTTGTATTTAAAAGTGCAATTTGTTCTTCGCTCATCCCCGCTTTCGTTTGAATTTCAGTGAGCGTAACCCCAGGGCGTAAAAAGTTGACGCGCACACCTTGCTCTGCAAGTTCTATGTTTACTGTATTTGCCAGCGCTTCGAACGCTGCCTTACTTGCCGCATACACCGACGCTGATACAAACGCTCGCTGTACGGCAATACTAGAGACATACACCACACTGCATGGATTATTTAGCACAGGTAATAACGTTTGCATCAACATAGCTGGACCGATGAAATTAATTTGCATCGTGGTAGCAATATCATCAATGCCCGTTTGGCTAAATGCTTTTGGATAAAACACCCCAGCATTTAACACTAACGCATCAAGTTTTATCGCCCTAGCCTGCAAGTCGGCCAACAGTACAGTAAATTGATTAGCATCACCGTTATCACATAAGACCCCATGAGCTTGCTCAGGCGATTGTGCATATTGTGCTAGTAGCTCTTGCGTAGTGGCGATTTTATCGCTGTTACGCCCCGTAAAAATAACCTGCCAGCCCTCGCTCAGATAATGTTTTGCGGCTTCGAAACCAATCCCAGCAGTAGCGCCTGTAATTAAAATAATGGGTAATGACATCATCTTTCCTTTATATTTTTAAAGTGTGTGGCGCTAGCATAGCAATTGCTATTGGTGCTGATTAGATGGTAAAAGATGAATTCATAAGTTCTTATTGAGAAACAATAAATGGAATTGCACAAACAGCTAGAAAATTTATACCTATTTAGATTGGTTGCCTCATGTGGCAGTTTTCAAGGAGCCGCTGATAAAGTTGCTTTACCACGCTCATCGGTGAGTAAACGAATTGCACAATTAGAGCAAGCGCTAAACTTACGTTTATTAGAACGCAGTACACGCAAGCTATCACTGACATACAGTGGAAGTGAACTGCTTAAAAGCACAGAAAAACTGCTAGAAGTGTTACATCATACCGAACAATTGAGCGTTCAACAGCAAAGCCGCCCACAAGGAAAAGTCAAAATAGGCGCTTCAACCCTAGTCGCCGAGCGTTACCTATTGCCCCGTTTAGCTGACATTAGCAGCACTTACCCAGAAATATGTTTTGAGTTAAATTTAACCGATGAAGTAGTTGATTTAATTGATAATCAAATTGACATCGCAATACGTATTGGACACTTGCCTGACTCCTCTTTATTGGCAAAAAAAATTGCAGATAAATGCTTTGCTTGGTTTGCCAGCCCAGACTATTTATCTCGCCAAGGGACACCCGCTAACCCTCAAGCTCTACTAACTCATCGCTGCTTAGTATTCAAAAACAAAACAATTACAATGGACAAATGGATGTTTGTTCACCCTGATGGAAAAGTGAGTAACCTAAAAATAACACCCGCAGCACTGTTTGATGACGCACGTGCACTGGTGCAGTTTGCTGTACTAGGACAAGGGATCATTATGATCGATCCCAGCTATATTCACGCAGAAATCCAATCAGGACAGCTTGTACCTGTATTACCTGACTTTCAGCACCCTGATAAACAGCCGGTTCATCTGGTATGTTTGAGTAAAAAGGGTCGCAGCCGCGCAGCACAATGTGTATGGGAAGCGTTAAGTTGAATATTGCGCTTTTCCATCGAAGCGACAGCTTGGTAATAATCCGCGTTTATCGCTATATAGTGCCATTTATTTGGAGTGCTCATGAAACATGCTCTCTAAGGTGCAGCAAAAGGTAGTCAACGTTGTCGGTATACTATAGTGCTGGTTTGATGTGGAATATCCCCTTTTCCTCGGCTCCCTACTGTTATGTTTTCAATTTGAAGATGAACACACTTTAGAGGCCGCCAAACCCGACAATGGTGAGTCACTTAGAATCTTTAAACTGGCTGCGTCCACCTTGTTGGAAGGCGCCTGCGGCTTTTCCAACCTACAAAAATGTCAAATTCTCGTAGGTCGGCATAAGGTGCGAAGCGCCGCCATCCGACAATGGTGAGTCACTTAACGATCTTTAAACTGCCTCCATTCACCTTGTTGGAAGGCGCCTGCGACTTTTCCAACTTACAAAAATGTCAAACTCTCGTAGGTCGGCATAGGTGCGAAGCGCCGCCATCCGACGATTGAGAGTCCCTCCTCAGTTTTTTGGCAGGCTAATACAGCTTTTTTATTTACAATTCAAGCATTAACCCCTCTCCACACCAACATGGCTGATAAATACCCTGCTCAATCGCTTTGTGGAAACTCGAATACGGCCAATCAATAATTCGATTAACCAAACCATGTTTCATTGGGTTGAAATGAACGTAATTAACATGGTGCCAATAATCACGCTCGTCACGAATGGTATGCTCCCAAAAACGCCGTTGCCAAATGCCGCGCTCACCTTTTCGTTTTCGCGAATCGGTTAGAAGTTCTGTTTTTGGTAATGATTTACAAAAGCGCTTTTTGATCTCACGCCAACGGTTAGAGTAATCATGATCATCATCAGGCAAAGTTAACACCACATGCAGATGGTCCGGCAATACCACCCAAGCATTAATATCAAACGGCTGCCGTTGCTTTACCCAGCGCACCGATTCTCGTAAAACATCAATCTGCTCCACCAGCAATGCGCTGTTACGGTTTAACAAATTCACCGTGAAAAAATACGTGCCACCCGCCACATAATTGCGCCGATACCGCATACCACCTCCGTGTGATTGCTTTTTTGTAGGTCGGATAAGCGAAGCGCCATCCGACGATAAATCCCCTTTGTTGGAAGGCGCCTTCGGCTTTTCCAACCTACGATTTCTGTTCATCTTCAGTGAACAATTTGAAATCCCTTTGCCTATCAATTTTCAGTAGCTCTAAAACGTCATCACGATTACTTAGATAACAAAGATTATCCAGCTGTATCTCATTGAACGACAGCTTAACCGTTCTTATATATGATGACTCAATCAATTCCCTTTGGGGACCATTTTTTATCAACTTAAATAGCATTACTAGTTCATCTGCAATCAAATTAAAATAGTACAGTGTTTCATATGCCCTAAGCATGAAGGGCGATTCAAAGTCTTCTCTTAGACTACTAAAGAGCCTTTGTAATACTGATTCTTGAAAGCTATTCACTCTCTTCGTTGAAACCTTGCTGTGAATAAACACAGAAACCAAATCTTCAAAGGTTTTTAAATACTCAAGTTCTCCACATTCGTACTTTAAAAAGGCTTTATACTCTGGATTTTGTAGATAGTGAGTATGCGCAGAGTTGCAATTGGATACTTCTAACACTGATTTGAACAATGCTAAGTCTGGCTCACTCAATATCTCCTCTACGCCCTTTTGCCTATATCCACTATTAATGATAAGAGTACTTACATCATTCCTTTCGGATTCATCTACTGCATTTTCAAATACACTTAAAACAGCTGCATTTAACACACCATACGTGTTCAGAGGAGCTTTAATCACGCTCTGTAGCTTTTCGCAACTCGTTTTTAGGCGATTTGATTGCTCAAGAAGAACCTGTGTACTTACCAAACTTCTGGTATTTTCAAGTTCAGATTTACTGGTTTTCCATGTTCTGTACAACAAAACAATTGTGGCAATTAAAAGGATTGGGTTAAAGGCATTATTGAAGTAAGTAGCAGCTTCGACCCACGACTCGAGAGGTTCTTTAAGGCTAAAGTCGAATCTGTAAAAATAAAAACAGGTAATGCTTCCAAACGAACAAAGCAGCAATAGAACGAGCATAATGCCATAATCAAACTCTTTTTTATCTTTACTTTCTCTATCCCATTTAAATAAAACTGCAGCTGCTATAGCTATAGCTATAGCTATAGCGACGAATAGCAGTACCCACCCTAAACTGAGAAATATATTTTCCAATTGCGCGATCCTTTTTGCTAGCTTGCAAATTATTCTAGTAAAAACTTGTTGTTAAAAACATCTCAATCGAAATGCAGCAAATAAGCAAGGAATAATCAACGTTGGAAGGCGCCTTCGGCTTTTCCAACCTACACATCAAACTCGTAGGTCGGCATAAGGCGCGCAGCGCCGCCATCCGACGGAAGAGATTCCCGTAACAGTGGTTAAACTATCTCATTGCACCTTGCGCAAAGGAAACGCACTCACTGCGTTCGCTGTCGTTAACCCTTTGCAAAAAAAAACCGCCTTGCTTTCACAAGGCGGTTTTTAAATTCTAATCAAAGCCAAGCCTAAACTTAGCTTTTACCCAACACTTACTCCGCGTAAGTTTCTACCGCTGGGCATGAACAAATTAGGTTACGGTCGCCGTATACGTCGTCGATACGAGTTACCGTTGGCCAGAATTTGTCTTTTGCTACGCTTGGTACTGGGAATGCAGCGTAGAAGCGGTCGTATGCTCTATCCCACTCGTTGCCAAGTACGTCGGCTTGGGTGTGCGGTGCAAATACCAGTGGGTTGTTTTCGATTGACCACTCGCCTGAGATGATCTTGTCGATTTCGCCCTTGATTGACACCATCGCTTCGATGAAACGGTCAATTTCTACTTTAGACTCAGATTCAGTTGGCTCAATCATCAAGGTGCCCGCTACTGGGAACGACATGGTTGGTGAGTGGAAGCCGTAGTCTTGTAGACGCTTCGCTACATCCATTTCAGTGATGCCTGAAGCTTCTTTGATTGGACGTAAGTCAACGATACACTCGTGTGCAACGCGGTTGTTTTGACCACGATACAAAATTGGGTAGTGCTCGCTTAACTTTTCAGTTAGGTAGTTTGCGTTCACAATCGCCATTTCTGTGGCTTGCTTTAAGCCTTCGCTGCCCATCATGGCAATGTATGCCCAAGAGATAGGTAGGATTGCTGCTGAGCCGTAAGGCGCTGCTGAAACCGCACCGTTACCTTCTGTGGTACCCGCTACGTTAATAACGCTGTGGTTAGGCATAAATGGCGCAAGGTGTGATTTAACACCGATTGGGCCAACACCTGGGCCACCGCCTCCGTGTGGAATACAGAATGTTTTGTGCAGGTTAAGGTGCGATACGTCAGAGCCGATTGAACCTGGGCTTGTTACGCCTACCTGTGCGTTCATGTTCGCGCCGTCCATGTAAACCTGACCACCGTACTGGTGTACGATGTCACACACTTCTTTGATGGTCTGCTCGTAAACACCGTGCGTAGATGGGTAAGTTACCATGATACACGATAGGTTTTCTGCTACGTCAGCGGCTTTGGCGCGTAGGTCTTCCATATCGATGTTACCGTTCTTATCACAGCCAACCACCACAACTTTCATGCTGGCCATTTGCGCAGATGCTGGGTTAGTACCGTGCGCTGAGCTTGGGATCAAACAGATGTTACGATGACCTTCGCCGCGTGACTCATGGTATTTACGAATTGCGATAAGACCTGCGTATTCACCTTGTGCACCTGAGTTAGGCTGTAGTGATACGGCGTCATAACCTGTGATGTCAACTAACCAATCATGTAGTTCGTTGATCATAATTTGGTAGCCTTGTGCTTGGTCTAATGGGCAGAACGGGTGAAGCTCTGCAAACTCAGGCCAAGTGACTGGGATCATCTCCGCAGTCGCATTTAGCTTCATGGTACATGAACCAAGCGAAATCATTGAGTGGTTAAGCGCTAAGTCTTTGTTCTCTAGACGCTTGATGTAACGCAACATTTCAGTCTCGCTGTGGTACGAGTTGAAGTTAGGGTGCGTTAAAATTTCGTCGTCACGAACTAGGCTTGCAGGAATACCCGTGATGTCGTCTTTACTCACTTGTGCATCTAGCGCGTCAACGTCTAAACCATGGCCTTCACCAAGGATGATATCAAACAACTGCGCCACGTCTGCACGTGTAGTCGTTTCGTTTACTGAGAGTGAGTATTCACCTGCGTGATTAGTGGCAAAGTTTACCTCTGCTGCCAATGCACGTGCAATGACTTCATCTTTGTTATCAGCAACAACAGTCAAAGTGTCGAACCAAGTGTCATGCTTAAGCGCAACACCTTTCGACTTAAGGCCCGTTGCGACAATGCTTGCAAAACGGTTAATACGCTGAGCAATTGTCTTAAGGCCTTGTGGACCGTGGTACACCGCATAGAACGCTGCCATGTTGGCAAGCAATACCTGCGCTGTACAAATATTTGAGTTGGCTTTTTCGCGGCGGATGTGCTGCTCACGTGTTTGCATCGCCATACGCAGTGCATCGTTACCTAAACGGTCTTTTGATACACCAATGATACGGCCAGGTAGTGAACGCTTATACGCATCACGCGTTGCAAAGAACGCCGCGTGAGGACCACCATAACCCATAGGTACACCAAAACGCTGTGCAGAACCCAATACTACATCAGCACCGAGTTGACCAGGCGCTTTAAGTAGCAATAAGCTCATGATGTCGGCCGCCACACAGGCAATCGCTTTTTTGTTTTGTACTTGTGCGATTAGCTCTTGTACGTCAACCACTTCACCCGTTGTGCTTGGGTATTGGAATAAGGCACCAAAAATCTCGTGGTTTGCCGCGTCAACAGCAGGACCCACAACCACTTCAAAACCAAACTGTTCAGCGCGTGTTGCCACTACGTCGATGGTTTGTGTGTGTACGTCATCAGCAATAAAGAAGATATTAGCTTTTTTCGCTTTCGCTACACGCTTAGCCAATGCCATTGCTTCTGCCGCAGCAGTCGCTTCATCAAGTAGTGAAGCCGAGGCTAGGTCTAAACCTGTTAGGTCAATGGTAAGAGTCTGGAAGTTTAATAATGATTCTAAACGGCCTTGTGCGATCTCTGGCTGATAAGGAGTATAAGCCGTGTACCAACCTGGATTCTCAAGTACGTTACGTAAAATTACGTTCGGTACATGCGTTGGGTGATAACCCTGACCGATATATGACTTGAATACCTTGTTTTTGCTTGCAACTGATTTTAGGTAGCTCAGAGTTTCCACTTCAGTGCGGCTTTCGCCGATGTTTAACCCTTGCTCTAAACGGATAGCCGCAGGTACAGTTTGACCGATCAGCTCTTCAACACTCGATACCCCAAGAGCGTTTAGCATGTCAGTTACTTGCGCCGGGCTTGGGCCGATATGGCGACGAATAAAATCTTGCTTTTGCTCTAATTGTTCAAGAGATTTGGCGTTTGACATTAGTCCAGATTCCTATGATCCAAATTAAAAAGTGTGTTTGTCACGCTAGCCTTGGTAACAGCAGAGTAACAAAACAAAATCAGCCCATGTGATATGGCACACGGGCCAAAAAATTCTCTACGACAACAATAAAAGCCCCATAAATGGGGCCTTTAAAAAGACGTAAAACGATTAGTCTTCGTCGATTGAATTCGCGTAACCTTCCGCATCTAAAAGGTTATCAAGCTCTGACTCGTCAGATGCTTTGATGCGGAATAACCAACCGTCGCCATAAGCGTCGTTGTTAACCGTTTCTGGTGAATCTTCAAGCTCTTCGTTGATAGCAACGATAGTGCCTGAGATTGGCGCGTAAATATCAGAAGCTGCTTTAACAGACTCAGCAACTGCGCAGTCTTCGCCAGCATCTACTTCATCATCTACTTCTGGTAATTCTACGAATACCATGTCGCCTAGAAGTTCTTGAGCGTGCTCAGTGATACCTACTGTGTAAGTGCCATCGCCTTCAGCGCGAACCCACTCGTGTGAAGACGCGTACTTTAACTCGCTAGGAATGTTGCTCATCTTTTTGTTCCTTTGGTTCGGTGTTTTAGGCGGTTAACCCACCCTTTCTTAATATTAAATAACTGCTTTGCCGTTACGTACGAAGCAAGGCTTCACTACTTTCACGTCAACTAACTTTTTGCGCATTTCAACCTGTGCCGTATCGCCCGTTGAGCGAGGAACACGTGCTAATGCCACACTAAAGCCTAAAGTCGGTGAGAATGTACCAGAAGTGATCACCCCTTCGCCACCCTCTACGATAACTTTAGAGCCACTGCGAAGTACACCTTTGCTTTCTAAAACTAAACCGACTAATTTATCAGTGCTTTTTTCAGCGCGTTGTTGTTCCAAAACGGCACGGCCAATAAAGTCGCGATCCGCAGGCTCCCACGCGATGGTCCACGCCATGTTTGCAGCCAGTGGCGATACAGACTCATCCATATCTAAACCATACAGGTTCATGCCCGCTTCTAAACGTAGCGTATCACGCGCGCCTAAGCCAGCAGGAGCAACACCAGCGTCTAATAATTTTTGCCCACAGTGTCGCTGCGTCATCATTGTGCACCACAATCTCATAACCGTCTTCACCGGTATAACCTGTCGTAGCAATAAATAAGTCACCCGCTTGCACACCGAAGAAAGGCTTCATACCTTCAACCGCTGCTTGTTGTTCTTCGCTTAATACGGTCGCTGTTTTAGCTTTGGCATTTGGACCTTGTACCGCTATCATCGCGTACTCAGGACGCTCAGTCACTTCTACAGCGTAACCTTCAGATACTTTAGCAATGTGTGCTAAATCTTTCTCACGTGTTGCTGAGTTAACCACCAAGCGATAGCTAGTTTCAGTGAAGAAATAGATAATAAGGTCGTCTATAACACCGCCTTGCTCGTTAAGCATGCCTGTGTATAGTGCTTTACCCGGTACAGTTAACTTAGCCACATCATTGGCAACAAGTTTACGCAAAAATGCTTTTGCATCATCGCCAGCCACGTCAACAATGGTCATGTGAGAAACATCAAACATGCCAGCATCGTTACGCACCGCGTTATGCTCTTCAATTTGTGACCCATAGTTGATAGGCATTTCCCAACCGTGAAAGTCAACCATTTTTGCGCCAGCTTCAAGGTGCTTGGCATGTAAAACTGTTTTAGAAGTCATATCATTCCTTCACTAATATTTAATCAACAAGCTGAGTTGTTGACACTACCTCAAACGAGGTGGGGTTAATTCAAATAGCAACAAGGGCACGCCATATAGCGTGCCCTTGTTATTTTGATTTAGTTTAGGTCAAAGCCTTGCGCTTGCAATGTTGCTTGCCATTTATTCAGCGTCGCTAATTGTGCAATTAACTGATAACGCTGCTCACCTTGCTCTAATAGAGAGGTGACGAATACTTCACCGCTTTGTCTGCCGTAACACACCTGTTCGTCGGATAAACGTAATCCTGGTGTCAACTCAAAGCTGTTAACTAGGGTTTCAAACGCTTGCTGGCCGGATACGGTGGTAATCGCTAAATCATCACGTACCACCAGCTCTATGTCGTAGTCTTCAACATGCGCAGCCACAAACTGCTCTAAAATCTCTACCGCACCGCTTTGTACCACAAAACGATAAGCCGTTTCACTGAAGTAATACACGCAATAAGATTGACCGCCATCTAGTTTGCCTTGAATACCAAGACCCGGCGCCATTAGCTTGTTGAGATTTAAACCCATTTGTTGATTTAAAAAAGGTGTCGCTTCAAACCCACTAAAATCAAGTACGGTTAAGTCTTGTGTCATCGCCATGCTATTAACGGCTGGTGTGCAGCCTTGGCGGTGCTTAGCAAACATTGTCGGTGCAAATGTCATAGAGACACCTTAATTAAATTTCGATAAGCACAGAGTATATTGACCCTAAAAGCCAACAACAAATTGTAATTATTTATCCATTGATAAATAATGCTTATGTAATTAGCTTTGTTAAATAGTATTTATTAATATGAAGAACTTATCGATAGATGGTCTACGTACGTTAGTCACCGTGGTTGATGTTGGCGGCTTTGCTAAAGCTGGCGAGCTGTTAGGCTTGTCACAGCCTGCCGTATCATTACAAATCAAGCGGTTAGAAGACATGCTCAACTGCAAGTTGTTTAAAAAGCAAGGTCAGAGGCAGGTACTTAACCAATACGGTGAGTTATTATTACCGCTTGCCAAACAGATGTTGCAACACAACGATGCAATCATTCAGCAATTCACCTCCGAAAGCGTAACGGGTAAAGTGCGCTTAGGGATCCCCAGTGAATTTGCAGCGCGTATTTTACCTTCCATCATTGGTGATTTTGTCTCTTTATATCCGGATGTATCGCTGGAAGTTAAATCGCGTTTAAGTAAGCATTTACTGTCATCTTCAAGGCAAGATCAATTTGATTTAGTGCTGGCACTGAATGAGCAACTCGATTCTGGCCAACACCCTATTTTTATGCAGGATCAGTTGGTTTGGGTTGGAGACTTATCCAAAGCCAATGAAGGAATGGTGACGTTAGTCACAGCCCCTGAGGGCTGCATTTATCGACGCCGTGCAATTGAAGCCTTACAGCAAGCAGGCATTAAACACCGCATTATTTATAGCAACGCCGATTTAACCGGACTGACGGCCGCGCTTAAAGAGGGGTTAGGGATCACCGTACTGGCAAAAAGCACCGTGCCCAATGAGCTTAATTATCAAAGTCACACCGCAATTTTACCGGAGCTAGGACAAATTGGTATCTGCCTTATTAAGAACTCTGGTGAATCGGTTAATGCGGTCGACAAGCTCGCCGAGTTTATCGCGCTTCGACTTGGCTAATCGTCATAAACATAGGTTTTAAGGCCAAACAATGATCATAATAAATGGCAAACGACTTGACCCTATAACTGATGAGCTCACATACAAAGACAAAGTAATTCAACTTGAGCCCAAGGTCTTGGCTGTTTTATTGGCACTATATGAAGCTAAAGGACAGTTGGTTTCACAACAAACCTTGCTAGACAGTATCTGGCATAACACGGTAGTTGCACCAAATGCATTACAACGTTGTATCACTCAATTGCGTAAACACCTTGATGATGACGACAAGACACTGATCCAAACGTTCCCGAAAAAAGGTTATCGCTTGTGCCTCAAGCCTCAGCACAGCAACCTTTTTACTAATAGAGCTTTTATGTTTGTGAGTGCCTGTTTTTTAGTATCACTATTTGCATTGTTGCTGCTCCAAAAGTTAATAACCGACTCTTCCGTAGCTGCCACAACAAAGCAAATACGGCAAGTCATCCCCATAACATACAGCAAAGCCTCCGAACACAGCGGCACATATGGCCACTATCATTACGCATACATTACTGATATAGCACCACAGCAACAGGTGCTCACGGTACTCAATAGCAGCACACAGCAAAGCCAAGTCTTACTTCATGCCGCTCATTTTTATAGTGCGCCCGCTTTTGCCCCTCAATCAAAACGTTTGCTGATAAGCCAACAGCGCAAGCCTTTGCAGCCACAGCTTCATAAATGTAGTCAGTTAGTACTTATCAACTTAACAACTACTAAACAGCAAGATGTTGGTAACTGTGCTCAACCATTTATTGAGAAAATACTCTGGCTTAGCGAAGACCGAGTTGTTTTATTGGCAAGCAACCAATTGAGTATGCTCTCGCTCGCGTCACCAGAACAAGCACAGGCATTACAGTTACCTAATGATGTTAAGCGCCTAGTTGATATACAACCGCATGATGCCAGCACTGTGCAGCTCAGCGGAGTTAACCCAACGGGAGAAGCTAAATTGTGGTTGGTGCGCATTGAGGGCTATACGCTAAATACCTTAAACGCCCAGTCATTGTCATCTTCGCCAACGCAAACAAGCATAGTGAAACTTAACAACAAGCAACAGGTTCATGCATATAACAATCAGCTATTTTTCTACCAAGACAGCGCGTTAACGGGGCAAGCACTCATCCACAGTCCATACAAGATAGAATTAAACGATGTAATTGACGCAAACACTTTACTGGCAACACAGGCGTATCAAGATCAGGACATTACCGAAAGACGGTTTGATGACACGGGGAAATATCAGGACCATTTCATCAGTGAAAGTGAGTTTATAGAAGGTGATGCTCAATATCAGCCAAACACACATAACATCGCGTTTTTATCCTCTCGCTCAGGTTCATCACAACTTTGGATCACAGCACAGCAACCTCGGCAGCTCACTTTTGCACAGCCCGTGAGCAACTTTGTATGGCAGCAAAATGGTCAAGCTCTTTGGTTTTTAAGTGATGCGAAGCTCTACCGGCTAACCATGGATGGGCAACTGACAATGCTCTCATTACCGGTAACACTTGGACAGCTTTTTCAGCATGTGGAGTTTGAACAGGAAAATCGCTATTTACTAGCCAGCCAAGACAACAACAATCATCTTTTAAAAATTGACCTTAACACACTGACAGTCACAACCTTGTTAAATGAGCCAGTAAATTGGGCGCAAGAAACACAGCAAAATGAGGTGTTTTTTGCCACACAAACAGGCTATCTCCAGCGCCTTGAGGGCCACTCCATTACTCAAGAGAGCGCTTTTAAAGACCAAAAACTGCAATGGCGTTTTTATTATCGTGATAGTCGGTTGGTGGTGCCGTTAAAGGACCAAACAATTTGGGCGTTTGATCCAACCGAGCACAGCAAGCAGTTTCTAAGTAAGTACGATGAACGAGTGCACCTAGTCAGTGATATAAAACTGACACCACTGTCGCTGTTAGCAACAACAGCAGGTGAACATCACGCCAATTTAGTGAAAATTATTATTGATTAAGCTCCCAATATAACTCTGTGCTTCTTCATTATGCTGCGCTTTAGCAAGTGCTAAAGCACTTTTTAGCAAAGGCTTTGCGGCAATGGGCTGCGATATTTTAAGTAAAGCCTGTGCGTAGCGTAGGTGATAGATCACATTGGTTGGGTTGTGTTTGATTAAGTGTTCAAATACCTGTTTGCCTTTATGCGCCTGCCCTTGTTCAAAATAGTAGTTGGCTAATCCTTGTAACTTGCCGTTTGGTGACATGTCATAACCATACTTTTTATTAGCCCTTTGCTGTTGTGAAAGCACAGCAGCTATTCCTCCCTTGGCATAAGGCGCATAGTCCACAATTCGCATATCAGAAAACAACCACTTTGCTCCTTGCTCAAAAGACAGCAGCGGTGCACTCAAGTAGTTTTCTGCGCTGAGATCCACAAAAGAACTCTCCTCAAAGTTGTACAACGGCTTCGTTAAAGCTACAAAGTGTGGCTTATTCTCAGTGAACGATCCCAATGACAAATGTAAAGAGCGACCCTTTAAAGTATTTTCTAGCGCTTTACTCATAGCTTTTCGCCAATCTTCATCCGCCAGCCCCAACGCTGGACTGGTAATAATACCCCCTTGATACTGCTGCGGATACTGAGCAAACAGCTCCAGTGCGATATTTCCCCGAGAGGAAAACCCCTCCAACACCGTATATCGCGCTATGCGAAAAACGCTTTTTAAATAAACGAAAATATCTTTGTGTAATACTTGAGCAAGCTTGTTTGTATATGCCCCCTGGGCTAATTCCTCCTTTTGGGCCACCTCTATATCTGGTAGTTGAAGAATAATCATTTGTGGCATAGGACCAAAATCAACATGACTAAGCCAATCAACTTGCGAACGTAACACTTCCATACGGCTACTTCCGGCGCTGGTCACTAGCAAGGGGTATTGTTTAGTATCAGTTTTCTCATAATTATATGGCACATAGAGATTCACTTTAAGGCGACGCTGTAAAACGTCAGAATGAATATCCAACTCGTGAAGTACAGCGTTAATAGCCCAACTTAATGGGCTAAATAAACATATAGCGATGGCAATGAATAAGTTTTTCATAATGGCTCCTTATAAAACGAGCCAAAACCCTAACTTAAGTGTGCAACTAAAGGATTGATAATCTATTGATAAATAACTGATGAATCACTGATAAGGAAATAAAAGTTTATAATTTAATAAGTTAAATGTGATGTAGAGCTCTGTATATAACCAGAGCTCTACGAGAACATCCGATTATTTACCGACCGCTTGCTTAGCAAATAACTGTTTCAAAGGGCCAAGCTTGTCAACCATACTTAGGCCAACACCGCGTACTAGCTTTTTAAGTGGATGAGCACCTTCAAACAGTTCTTTGAGCCCTTGCATCATGGCAATATGCTTTTGCGCGTCCAGTTTGCGTGCTCTTTCATACTCTCGTAAAGTTCTGTGAGTCGCAAACTCACTACCTTGCTCTGCGCTCAACAAATCAATTAATAACTCTGCGTCTTTTAACCCCAAATTCATACCCAGACCAGCTAAAGGATGAATGGTATGTGCAGCATCGCCCATCAGCACCACTTTGTTGTTAAGCCATTGCTTTGCATAACGCATTCTCAGAGGAAACACCGCTCTGTCGGGTGCCACTTCACACAAGCCACATTGCCCATCAATGGCGACGTTCAGTGCTTTGTTAAAGTCCTCATCTGATAACGCCATTAATCGCTCAGCTTCTTGTGGTGAGGTCGACCAAACTATCGAATGATGATACTCATCATGCAATGGCAAAAAGGCAAGCGGTCCGGTGGGCAAAAACACCTGACGTGCTGTGGCATCATGAGGAAGTTGGGTTTTTACCGTTGCAACGATGGCGTGATGATCATAATCCCAAAATGTCATTGGCATCTTAAACTGAGTACGGATCGCAGAGTTTGCGCCATCACATGCCACCAGTAATTTGGCCATCAATGGTGTACCTGACTCTAAGGTTACAAGTACGTCACTGTCGGTTTGATGGATACTTTGATAACGTGTATTAAACGCCAAGCTCACATTACTAAATTGTTTGAGCTTATTGTAGAGCCCGTAGCGGATTGCGTCATTTTCGATGATATGACCCAGCTCAGGCAAATCCAACTCACTGCTGTTAAAAGCGATTTTGCCAAAGCTGTCCTGATCGCGTACATCCATATGAGTGTAAGGCGTTGCCCGTAAAGCCCTTATGTCCTGCCACACTTCCAACCGCTCAAACAATGTTTGGCTAGCAAGACTGATAGCACTGACACGATTAGCAAATAGCTCTCCTAAAGGCTGCGGTTCGCCAGAGCTATCTATCACTTGAACAGTTATACCCGCTTTGGCTAGCCCGAGTGCGAGCGTTAAACCTACGGCTCCGCCGCCAACGATACATACTTGAACTTGCTGCATTAGCGATTTCCTTTGATCACATGGCCCATTAATTGTTTAGCAAGTGGTGCTTTTAGACGCGAAGACAATGCCATTGCAAACAAACCACAACTGCGGCCTAATGCCATTAGTCTTGAAGAATTAGAGAATAAGCGCACCAAAGAGTCAGTGAGTGTCATCACCGTTTTAATATCTTGTTCTCTAGATAATTCATAACGACGCGTGAAGTTATAGTCGCCAATTTGCTCTTTATCGGTACTTACCAATAATTCAACTAAACACTGTATATCTCGTAGTCCAAGGTTAAAACCCTGCCCCGCTATCGGATGGATAGCATGTGCCGCATTACCAATGACCAAACACCGATGGTGAACCACTTTTTCGACACGCCCCAGTACTAGCGGGTAACTGGCTCGCATACCGACTTGCGTGAATAGCCCAGCTCGATATCCAAACGCATCGTGTAATTGCTTGATAAACTGGTCAGCATCCATGTGTTGATACTGCTCTAACTGGCTATTTTCCATGCACCACACAAGCGAATATCGGTCATTACTCATTGGCAATAATGCCATGGGCCCATGTTCTGTAAAGCGCTCAAAAGCATGACCGTTATGACCATCCTGTACTTTAACATTAGCGATCAACGCCCCTTGCTCATAGGCAAGACTGTTAAAGTTCAGGTTCAACAGTGCTCGGGTTGGAGATTGTGCCCCATCGGCAATCACCATCAATTTTGTGCAAATGGTTTGCCCAACACTTAAAGTTAGTTCCACGCTATCCGTGGTTTGCGTTAATGCTTCAATTGTTGCGGGACAAAACAGCGTAACCCCCGCATCTTTTAACTGTTGATGTAGATATGCGCCATAGGGGTTTACCTCAACCACATACCCCAAAGCATCACATTGATAGTCTTGATGATGAATATGCGTTTTACCAAAGTGGCCGCGATCAGAAACATGTACTTGTTTTATAGCCTGTGCAAAAGGCCAACTCGGCTCAAATAAGCCTAACTTTTCAAGGTAACATACCGATTGTTGCGCCAGTGCAATGCTTCTGTCATCAAAGCTAGGATGTGTCTTATCTTTGGGAGTAAAGGCTTCGACAACGCCAATTTTGTGATCAGCATTAAGCTTGCTAATTGCCAACGCGGCGGTGGCACCAGCCATACCACCACCAACAATAAGAATATCAAAGTGTTGCAACCTGCTCTCCTAGTGTTGCATGAGCGCTTCTATTTCTGTAATGGTCTTTGGCGCATCCGCGGTTAAGTTCTCAAAGCCATCTTCGGTAACGAGTAAATCGTCTTCAATACGAATACCAATACCTTTATATTTGTCAGGTACTTCAGCATCTTCATCAAAGTACAGCCCAGGTTCAATAGTTAGCACCATGCCGCTTTCAAACGGTCTATCAGCTTCATCAAGCTTGTACTCGCCGACATCATGCACATCCAACCCTAACCAATGTCCTAAACCGTGCATATAAAATGCCTTGCACGCTTGATTTTCCATTAGTGTATCTATATCTCCAGCCAAAATACCGAGCTGGATCAAACCTTGTGTCATTACTTTCATGGCTGCTTGGTTGGCTTTAACCAAAGTACCACCGGGTTTAACATGCTCAAATGCCGCTTGTTGTGCTTTTAACACCAACTCATACACTTGCTTTTGTGCATCACTAAAGCGCCCTGAAACCGGAAATGTACGAGTAATATCTGCGGCATAACCTTCTAACTCACACCCTGAATCAATCAATACCAAATCACCACTTTTTAGCACATCATTATTTTCGGTGTAATGTAAAATATTGGCATTGTTACCAGAGCCGACAATGGTGCCATAAGCAGGATGACGCGCACCATTCATTGCGTAGTGATGATGTAATTCAGCCTCTAGCTGATACTCGGTAGCACCCGCTTTGGCAAAACCCATTGCTCGTTTGTGTGCTTCGCAGCTTATTTTTGCCGCCTTGCGCATTACCGCAATTTCAGCGTCAGATTTGAATAGACGCATTTCATGCACTAGAGGACGAATGTCTTTAATGATTTCTGGCGCTCGAAACCCTTTTTTGGGCGCGCCGCGCAACGTGCTCAATAACGACCAAATTTTATCATCAAAGTGGCTATATGTACCCTGTCGTAATACAGTACACGCTTGGTGTTGACCAGCGCTTGCAATTGCTCATCAAGCTCACTCAGTGGATAGCTGTGATCAAATAAATATTGCGTTTTTGCTTGTTCATAGCCAACGCGACGGCCATGCCAAATCTCCGCTATTTTATCTTTGTTCCGACAAAACAAATGACTGCTAACTTGTTCATCTCTATCTTTGCACAAAACCAGTACAGCATCAGGTTCATTGAAGCCGGTTAAATAATAAAAGTCACTGTCTTGACGAAAAGGAAACTCAGTGTCGCGGCTACGCGTCAACTCAACCGCCGCAGGGATCACAGCCACTGCGTTTTTATCTAACTGTGATAACAAACGTGTTCTGCGTTGTAAAAACTCTTTTGTTTCAATCATTAGTGTATAGTCTTCGAAGTTGTTGTTAGATCTTTGCCCATTTCAGCAAAACACAGCATGGCTGATACTCGGATATATTCAATGATCTCATGCAGAGCTTGTTGGTCTTCTTCGGTGTCATCAAAATGTGTATCGAGTTTGGTTATTTCCGTAAAATCGCTGATCACCTCTTTAACATCAGCAGATAACTTACCATAATCTTTTTGTTTTAAACCAAACCCTAATAAGAAACCCGATACCCAGCCAACTAATGCATTGGCTTGATCTATCAAAGACTCATCTTCACTTGGTAAAAATAACTCAAAGTGAAATTCAGTATCACTGAAGTGTTCAACTACATGTTTGTACATTTTGGCAAAGAACTGTTTTAGTTCTTCTTGAAAAGTTTGCCCTTCATTGAACACGTCACTCAATAACCCGAGATATTCTTTTTCTTCAATATTTAAACCGCATGCCAACAAGCCACTGATGGCACCATGTACTTCTGCGGGGGCAATATAAATATCGTGTTTTTCAAGCAATAGTTGCGCTTGGATGTAATCGTTTAGTTCACTCATCAGTTCGACTTTTTTGGCATGTTTACGCTTAATGCTAACACCGCAAGTATAGCAACTCCAAGCAATTGTATGCTTTGGGCTAAAAATCAACCACCTGTGCAACTGTGAAGAATAAAAAGCAAGCAAACGCACAACTATTTGCGTTTTATGGTTTCGGCTGGGCGTTATGTTTTATATACTGAAGGTGTTCCCTAGCTCGTAGGACAGCAGATTAAGTCCCTGAGCCGATAAATTTTATTTAGGAATGTAGTTTGCTTGCTTTTGCGCAAGCTCGGCATGTACCGAGAAGCCTACGGTGAGCTGTTGCGTTCCGCCTTGAACCTCAGGGTTCAAGGGCTGACATCCGCATCCGCGTCGCCGGGGAACATCCTTTTCAATTATACTCAATGTGTTATTCCCAACAAATCAAGCTTTTCAATTTCCTATTGCCAAAAAACAAAAAACCCCACAATTGTGAGGCTTTTCTATATCTCTTATACTCGCGATTTGCACACCGCAAGCTGAGCTGTAATTAAAGTCCAGCGCGTTCTTTAATTGCAGCAATGATTGGAGAACCACCGTGACCGTTACCTTCAGCCCAAGCGATATCCGCGCCATCTTCTAACGCGCTTTTTGGTAAGTTTTTAACAATAAACTCACCCGTATCCGCTGCATTACTCGCTATCGCGTGGCGCAATAAATTATTGCCATTGCACTGTATCGCATCAAATACGTTACGGATTTTAACACGTGAACTTTTCAGTTTTTTACGTAGAGCACTTTTATCATCCGCGGCAACGTACTCACAAAGAGACACTGCTAACTGGTCATCAGCACTCGCTTTTTGACTAAATGCTAAAGAAGCTGCACATAAAGAAACAGACACAAGCACAGTAGTTAATTTCATTCCAAACACCCTCTAATACTTTATTCGTACCCCAAAAGGAGAGTAATTGTACCAAGTTGCACAAATTTTAGCAATAAACTCATAGTTTTTTCTTTAGAGTTACGAACTTATGATTATGTGGATTATTCTCATTTGCACTTATAGACTGCTCTTCGATGACCTCCCAGTGCCCTGCTTTGGTATAGTCAGGAAAGCAAGTATCTCCAGCGACATCTAAATCAATGAAGGTCAAATATAAACGCTCACACATAGGTAGAAACTGCTCATAGATATTACCCCCTCCTATGATCATAACCTCTTCCACATCACTAATAAGCTCAAGCGCAGCTTGAGGTGAACTGACCACCTCGATGCCTGGTGCTGAATAGTTCTCGCTTCGTGTGATCACTATGTTGCGTCGTCCGGGTAATGGACGCCCGATTGATTCAAATGTTTTTCTGCCCATAACAACGGGTTTGTCCAGCGTAACCCTTTTAAAATGCTTAAGATCTGAGGGCAAATGCCATGGCATTTTATTGTCTTGCCCTATCACTCGGTTGTTCGCCATCGCCGCTATCATGGAAATTATCACATTGAACCTCATTAATAATTTAGTATTAAAAAAGGGCCAAATAGCCCTTAATTACAAAAATAATTGTATCTTATCTTTCGTAGATCACTTCAACATCATAGTCATCGTCATCCCAATCGTCGTCCCAATCATCATCGCTGACGTCTTTGGTTGCCTTACGGTGATAAGTATCCCACTTAAATTCAACTTCTTCTTGTTCAGTTTCAGCTTCAAACTTATCTTTTGGCATACTTTCAAGCAAGTCCATGATGTCATAGCAAAGTGCTTGCGTATTCTGCTTATTAATGGCAGAAATACGATAGACCGTGTCTGCATCCAGTTCAGTCGCAATGCGCTCACACAGCGCTTCAACTTCATCTTCTGGAACCAAATCAATCTTATTGAGCACTAACCAGCGAGGTTTATCCGCCAATTTAGGACTATATTGATGAAGCTCGTTGATGATAGCAAATGCGTTATCAACCGGATCTGTTCCATCCACTGGCATGACATCCACAATATGTAACAATACACGACAACGTTCTAAGTGTTTTAAGAAGCGTATACCTAAGCCCGCCCCCTCAGATGCACCTTCAATGAGCCCCGGAATATCAGCAATCACAAAAGATTTACCCGATTCAGGCCTGACCACTCCTAAATTTGGGATCAATGTTGTAAATGGATAATCTGCTACTTTTGGTTTCGCGGCCGATACGCTACGGATAAAAGTTGATTTACCAGCATTAGGTAACCCTAATAGACCCACATCAGCCAGTAGCATTAATTCCAACTTTAAGTTTCGAACTTCACCTGGTGTACCCAGCGTTTTCTGGCGTGGTGCTCTGTTTACACTCGATTTAAAACGTGTATTACCCAGACCGTGGAAACCACCTTTTGCAACCAATAGTTTCTGTCCGTGCTGTGTTAAGTCCCCCAAAGACTCTTCAGTATCAACGTCTGTCACTCGCGTACCAACAGGCACTTTCAGAAATAAATCGCTACCTTTTTTACCGGTACAATTACGAGACTGACCATTTGTGCCACGCTCAGCTCTGTGAAAACGTTCAAATTGATAGTCAACTAAGGTATTCCAGCTCTCATCTGCGAGCAGATATACGCTACCACCATCCCCACCATCACCGCCATCAGGGCCGCCATCAGGGACAAATTTTTCGCGACGAAATGACACTATGCCACTGCCGCCATCGCCCGCTTCTGCTCGAATTTCAACTTCATCGACAAACTTCATGGTTACTCTCTTTTGACTGGGGGGATTCTAATATCGAAGTATAATACCTTTACCGCTAAAGCTTTAGTTCTTATTGCTTTGTGCATTAAAAACCAATCTTTGTTGATAAAGCTATGCTTTTGACAAACAAAAAACCCCGCCGTAGCGGGGTTTTTTCAATCTTTTACCGATTACTCAGCAACGATGCTAACGTATTTACGGTTTAAAGGACCTTTTTGTTCAAAAACAACTTTACCGTCTGCTTTTGCAAAAATTGTGTGGTCTTTACCGATACCTGCGTTAGTGCCAGCGTGGAACTTAGTACCACGTTGACGAACAATGATGTTACCCGCTAATACTGATTCACCACCGAAACGCTTAACACCTAAGCGTTTACTTTCTGAATCACGACCGTTACGAGTACTACCAGCTGCCTTCTTATGTGCCATCTTTCTGTACCTCTAAATTAAGCGCTAATGCCAGTGATTTTAACTTCAGTGAACCACTGACGGTGGCCCATCTGCTTACGAGAATGCTTACGACGTCTAAATTTAACGATCTTAATCTTCTCACCGCGACCGTGTGAAACAACCTCAGCTGTCACTTTGCCACCGTTTACGAACGGTGCACCGATCTCGATTTTCTCACCATCAGCAACTAAAAGTACTGAATCGAATTCAACTGCTGCACCAGTTTCAACGTCTAATTTCTCTAGACGAATTGTTTGACCTTCAGTCACACGGTGCTGTTTACCACCACTTTGGAAAACCGCGTACATAATTAACTCCGTCTGTGCGCCCTCAAATCGACGCAACTTAATATTCTTCAATAGGGCGCGAAGTTTACGCTAATGCTTAGCTACAAGCAAGCCTATTTTTGTATAAAATGAATAAAAAATAACTGCAATGAGGGCGAATCATTATTTTTTGCTAGTTTATCCAAAAACGCCGCTAAACCAAAGTTCTTTTTTACACTTTTAAGACGATTTAGAAAGCTCATAAAACAGCCATTAAGTTGTCTAAATAATCAACAAGATATAGTAATAAGTTATTTTTTTAGCCAGATTCGGACAAAATATCGAGCTAGTTAAATTTTTGTAGTACACTCGCTTTGTATCTCGTAACTTATTTTTGGCTTGGAGCACAATGGATATCAAAACTATCCAGACGTTAATCGAACCTGACATGCTTAACGTCAATCAACTTATTCACGCACAAATGCAGTCCAACGTTGCTTTAGTTAACCAACTAGGACTCTACATTGTTAACAGCGGTGGCAAGCGCATTCGCCCCATGCTCACGTTGCTTACAGCCAAAGCTTTAGAATGTCCGAACGATACACACGTAACACTGGCAACCATTATCGAGTTTATCCATACCGCAACACTGCTTCACGATGATGTGGTTGATGAATCAGCGTTACGCCGCGGCGAGCCTACAGCTAATGCGGAGTTTGGCAATGCAGCAAGTGTGTTAGTTGGCGACTTTATCTATACCCGCTCATTCCAGTTAATGGTCGGATTAAACAACATGCAGGTCATGCAAATACTTGCCGACGCGACTAACGTCATCGCTGAAGGAGAAGTATTGCAGTTAATGAATTGCAACGATCCAGATACCACAGAAAAAAGTTATATGCAGGTTATCTACAGCAAAACAGCCAAGCTATTCGAAGCTGCGACGATGCTACCCGCTGTAGTTTTAGAACGCTCAGCTGACGTACAAGAAGCATTGAAATTATACGGTATGCATTTAGGCACCGCGTTTCAATTAGTGGATGATGTACTTGATTACAGCGCAAATGCAGAGCAAATGGGTAAAAATCTTGGCGACGATCTTGCCGAAGGAAAACCAACCTTACCCCTGATTTATGCCATGCAGCATGGTTCTGAGCACCAAGTCGCTCAAATCAGAGAAGCAATTGAAACTGGGAATGGCATGGCCTATTTGGAAGATATTCTCGCTACACTTGAACAAACAAAAGCGCTCGAATTTGCGATGGAAAAAGCCAGAAATGAAGCGCAAAAAGCGATCAGCTACCTGGCTTTTTTACCTGATTCACCATACAAACAAGCTTTGATAGCGCTGGCTGAACTGTCAGTGGCCAGAGACCATTAATACCTTACTCGTAAGTATTAAAAAAAGGCTGCAATTGCAGCCTTTTTTAATAGCTAATAGTCCAAAAACTACTTTTGTTCAGGTGGGCGATAACCTTCGATTTCTACTTCTTTATTTTCAAATAAGAAACCTACCATTTGTTCTTCCAGTAGTGCTCTATGTTCTGGATCCATCATATTCAAATGTTTTTCGTTAATCAGCATTGTTTGCTTATGCTGCCACTGCTGCCAGGCTTCTTTTGAAATATTATTAAAAATCTTTTCGCCGATCTCGCCCGGATACAGTTGAAAATCTAAACCTGGGGCTTCTTTTTGTAGCTTTTGACAAAAAACAGTACGTGCCATAATTTTTCCACATCAAATTAGAATCTAATAGCCTTAGTCTAACTCATTGCGCTGAGGACTTTAACCAACTTTTTCGTAGGTGCCGCCAACCCAACTTCAGCATGCTCGTCTAAGTCATACCAAATAATTGGCTGCTCATGTGCAAAATCAGGGATCGCTGCCAACCTATACACCAGTGGATGAATCGTTAATTCGAAATGAGTAAAGATATGGATAAACGATTGCAATGAATGTGACTGCCCTCGCAATCCATGTTGCGCAATAAACTGCTCCACTTGTTCCAGAGTCTGAAACTCAAAAAAGCCAAACAACCCGCCCCAAATACCCGTGCTGGGCCTTTTCTCCATCAATAGCTTATTCTCGGCATTGAGGATTAAATGATAGGCCTGCTTTTTAGGTTTTGCTTTTTTCGGCTTTGGATTCGGAAAAGCTTTAACCTTGTCATGCTTATGGGCTAAACATTGCTGCACTAAGGGACAAGCAGCACAATTAAAATTACTTCTTGAACAGTGGCTCGCGCCTAAGTCCATCATTGCCTGATTGAATTCAGTAACATTATTTTTGGGTGTGAGTGCGTCACTTAGCGCCCAAAGTTGCTTTTCTACGCCTTTGACACCATACCAACCTTCAACCATAAAAAAACGTGCTAAAACTCGTTTTACATTACCATCTAAAATCGGGTGATGCTGACCCAATGCCAAAGATAAAATTGCGCCTGCTGTAGAGCGTCCAATACCGGGTAATGCCATAACCTGTTCTAAGGTTTGCGGAAACTGACCATTAAACTCATTGGCCACAATTTTTGCAGTTTTGTGTAGATTTCGAGCCCTTGCGTAATAGCCAAGACCGGTCCAATGATGGAGCACTTCATCTTCTGGAGCCTCAGCCAATGCCTCGATTGTAGGAAAGCGAGCCATAAAACGTTCGAAGTAAGGAATGACAGTAACAACCTGAGTTTGTTGTAGCATAACCTCAGATACCCATACCTTGTAAGGTGTTTTACCTAACTGCCAAGGCAAAGTCTTACGCCCATGTAGGTGATACCAATTGACCACTTGATCGGCGAACCATGTCGCCTGCTCATTAGATACCTGCATTAACCACACTATTTATTAATTTATTTCTAGGGCGCCAGTGTATGGTGCTTTTAAAAACAGTCAAGCTATTGTACTTGGGCCAATGAATAGGGATAATGTGCGCCCGTTTTTTACACCGCAGAAATGATTATGAGTGAATCGAGCAAAACCGCGCTGGAACAAGCACAGCAAGAAGGTAAATACATCCGCAAAGTACGCAGCTTTGTAAAACGTGAAGGTCGTTTAACCAAAGGACAAGATGCGGCTATTGAAAAGTGCTGGCCAACCATGGGCTTAGAGCACAGCCAAGGAATGCTCGATTTCACAAAAGTCTTTGGTAATAACAATGATGTCGTACTAGAAATCGGTTTCGGTATGGGTAAATCGCTGGTAGAAATGGCCAAAAATGCCCCTCATCTTAATTTTATCGGCATTGAAGTACATCGCCCAGGCGTAGGCGCTTGTCTGATGGATGCCGATGAACAGCAAGTAACAAACTTACGTGTATTCGAACACGATGCCGTTGAGGTTCTAGCTGACTGTATTGCCGACGGAAGTTTAACAACTATGCAGCTTTTCTTCCCTGACCCTTGGCACAAGAAACGTCACCATAAACGCCGTATTGTGCAACCAGAGTTTGTTGAAAGCCTTAGGAAGAAGCTAAAAATTGGTGGTGTTTTTCACATGGCCACCGATTGGGAAAACTATGCGGAGCATATGCTAGAAGTGATGCAAGCTGCGCCGGGTTATGAAAACATTTCACAGACAAATGATTACGTTCCTCGTCCCGAAAACCGCCCTCTAACTAAGTTTGAACAACGTGGTCATAGACTTGGTCACGGTGTTTGGGATCTGATGTTTAAGCGCGTTGCCTAACCGTTTCGGTTTTAAAAAACTATTTGGGCCTTATTAGGCCCTTTAATATGAGTGATTATGAGTAAGTTAACAAACCCCAGCCTGTTGCTACTTCGCAACGAAGACGAGTTACTTGGCAACAACATTTTGGTCATCAATACAAACCGAGATGGTTTTTTTGCTGAGCTGACCAAGCTTAATCCGAATGCCCAAATTAACGCCTTTAGCTACAATGTGGCTGATCATAATGACTCGAGTAAGTATCCAAACATTAATAGTTATGTAGCCCACAGCTTGCCAACTCTTGACGACGTAGATTTAATTATTTACTACTATCCAAAGTCAAAGCCCGAAGCTTTAATGATGCTTGATAACATCAGAGCTGTTGCAAACAAAAATACCCGTTTATTGGTTGTTGGTGATAATAAAGGCGGGGTTAAGTCAGTTGAAAAGCAACTTAAGCCTTTTGCTGGGCAATTTTATAAGTTAGAAAGTGCCAAACATTGTGTGCTGTATGAGTTTTCCGATCTCACAGTCAACCCTAACTTCGATATAACACAGTACCACACGACATTCAGTGTGTGCGTCGCAGAGAAAACCTTCGATGTGGTTAGTGTCCCCGGTGTCTTTAATCACGGTAAGCTTGATGTAGGAACCAAACTTCTGCTTGAAAACATCCCACTACCATATAAAGGTAAGGTGCTGGATTTTGGTTGTGGTGCAGGCATCATTGCTACTTTTCTCGGCACTCAGCAAAGTGAGCTTAGGCTTTTTTGTTCCGATGTCAGCGCGCTCGCAATATACGCTACCCAGCAAACTTTGGCTCTAAACGACCTAACAGCAGAATGTATACTTAGCGATGGTTTGCAAGAAGTGAGCGGTCAATTCAATCTCATTATTAGCAATCCTCCTTTTCATACCGGAATTGCAACAGATTATGGTATTGCAGAGCGATTTTTAGAGCAAACTAAAGGATTTATGAAACCAAGCGGACAAGTACAAATTGTTGCCAATAACTTTTTAAAGTATCCGCCAATTCTAGAACAACAGTTTGGCCAGTACACTATTCTTGCTAAAAACACTAAATTCACAGTGTATCAAGCGACAAAGTGATCTCATCACCATAACTGCACCGGTTTTAAGGTCTGATATTGGATAAAATAACATGCACAGTCAGTGATTTTTTTGTTATTTTATTCAATCTCTTTGCTACACTAGAATGTAGTTCATACCGTTCGACTCTTTTTCGCGCCAAATAAAGCCAATTTGAGTGACTTGTGCGCCCTAAGTTGCTTTATGAGTTGCCAAAAGTATAGCGAATTAGTATTTGGTAACAGGCTGAGTTAAGGCTGATAATGACAAAGCAGGCATCAAAAACAAGTATAAGGAAAGTTTTAATTAGTGCGGTAATGCTCGTTACAGCTCTATGCCTGTCTCTATCTATTTCTATTTCTACTTACTTAGATATCAAAGAACAACGGCAGTTGATCATCAATAAACTCGATATGATCGCTGAGATTATTTCATTTAACGCACAAATAACACTGATTTTTGAGGACAGAAAAACAGAAGAAAAACGTTTAAAGTCGTTTAAGAAAGTCGAACTCGTTAAGAATATTCACATATATGACATCGATGATGTAACCAATAAGCCGGTATTTTTTACCAGCTACAATGCTTCAAAAACCCCACCTGTACCACTAAAGGTTAATAGCATTGAGCAACTTCAAGAGCCTAGAATAACCGAAGACTATATTGAGCTTATCAAGCCGGTGATTTATGAAGATAAAATCGAAGGCTATGTTTATATTCGCGGTGGTTTAGAGCGTTTAAATGAGTATATTAATACTAAGATATTAGTCGATATTACTTTGACTTTGTTTGTGTTGCTACTGGTTCTACTGGTTGCTAGAGGTATTCAAAGACGCATCGCCCGACCAATAGAAGAGCTTTCAATTTTGCTGCAAGATGTATCAAAAAATCACAATTACAGCACCCGAGCTTCAAGCAGTCACATCGAAGAAATCAATATATTAGCAAGCAGTTTAAACGTGATGTTAACTCGAACCCAGAATCAATTAGAGAGACATCAAGCAGACAAGTTAGAAATAAAAAAATTAAACCAAAGCCTAGAAGAAAAAGTCAACCAACGAACTATTGCACTGCGCGAAGCAAACCAAGAACTGCTAAATACATTAGAGCGTATGCACCAGTATCAGAACCAAATTGTCGAAAACGAGAAAATGGCGTCTTTGGGGCAGATGGTAGCGGGTGTCGCACATGAAGTTAATACCCCTATTGGCTTAGGGGTCACAGGCTCAACTCTGTTACGAGATAAACTGGCAGACATCAAAATCGCCTTTGAACAAAAGCACCTCACCTCCAAACAGCTGGAACGTTTCATTAGTGATGGCATTGAAAACCTCGATTTAATCTATAGAAATTTAAACCGAGCAGCAGACCTAATTTCTAGTTTCAAACGCGTTGCTGTGAGTCAAGACTTGGAATTAAGCTCCGATGTTAATCTAGCAACTCTGTTAGATAATATTATTAAGGCAATGAAGCCTGACTTAGTGAGCAAGAACCCCACGATTAATGTAGATTGCCAAGAAGATTTGGTCATTAGTAGTAAGGCAGGTCCCCTACAACAAATATTTGAACAACTGATATCCAACTCGTTGCTACATGGCTTTAGTAGCGCTGAGGGCAATGTCATCGACATAAAAATAGCCAAAGACCAAAACCAGTTGACTATCGAATACAGTGATAATGGTAGCGGTGTATCCAGTTCCATCAAAAAACGTATCTTTGATCCATTTGTGACTACGCGACGCGGTGAAGGCGGTAGTGGGTTAGGTATGCATTTAGTATACAACCTCATTACCCAAGCTTTACACGGTAACATCTCGCTTGATGAAAGTTATAAAACAGGCGCTAGATTTATTCTCACTCTTCCGTTAGGTGAGGTGAACTAATGCGCTTGCTGATATCGATTTTATTAATAATTCCATTTTTATCTAGTGCAAAATCACCTGATCAGGTGCGTTCGGCGTTTTTGTATCAGATGGCAAAATTTATTGAATTCCCTAATCAGCAAACAAAAATGTCTACCCGATTTTGTTTTCTAAATATAGATAACGGGCCGGGGTTAATTCTGGCGGGAAACCGTAGTTTAAAAATTAGAAACTTGCCAATAGAAATAATACAAATTAAAAAGCCGACCAATTTAGGGGAACTTTCTCAGCAGTGTGATATCACATACATTGATGAAAGTAATGAAGATGATATACTTACCGCTTGGACCGATACAACCCCGCTTGATACGGTGTTTGTGGGGGAGAGCATAGACTTTCTCGAAGGTGGCGGAGTCGCATCTTTGGTCCAAGAAGGGAGTAAAATACGGCTGTATATTAATAAGCAACAAGTTTCGCAACATAATTTTAAAGTGTTATCAAGACTGCTTGCAGTTTCTAAGTTTCATCCTAATTAATTTTACTTGTTAACAATTAGATATACTCCTATAATCGTAAATATTCGGTTTTATTAGATAGTACCGAATTTCATGTAAATAATATATTCCGAAAAGGTTAATTAATAATGCAAACGCCAGTCATTCTGATTGTAGAGGATGAAGACGTAACTCGCCTGAACCTCGTTAGTTTATTTGAAGCGGAAGGTTACAAAGTAATTGAAGCCATAGATGGCGATGACATGCATGACAAACTGACAGCGCATGACGACGTCAACCTTGTTGTTATGGACATCAATCTTCCGGGTAAAAACGGCCTGATTCTCGCTCGTGAATTACGTCAAAAGAGAAACATTGGCCTAATTTTCTTAACAGGCCGTGACAACGATGTCGATCGTATTCTTGGCTTAGAAATTGGTGCTGATGACTATATCACAAAACCATTTAACCCTCGTGAGCTGACTATTCGTGCACGTAACCTGATTTCAAGAACAGGGTCTTCTAATGAAGAGTCTTCTCTTGACAGCAATGGTGTTATTACGTTCAACGGATGGGAGCTAGACGAGAATAGTCGTTGTCTAACCTCTCCAGCAGGTGAAGCTAAGCGCTTACCTAAAGGTGAATACCGTGCATTACGTTTAATGCTCGACTCACCAGGTCGCATTTTCAGTCGCGAACAGTTAATTAAACATATGACTGGCCGTGAGCTGCGTGCCAATGACCGTACTGTAGATGTAACAATTCGTCGTATCAGAAAACACTTTGAAAGCGACAGTAATACTTCTGAACTGATCAGCACCATTCATGGTGAAGGCTATCGCTTTATTGGAAAGATTGATAGCTAATAGAACATTGGTTTCAGGGAGTTTTGCAATTATTGAGTAAGGGGCGTAACAGCCCCTTATTTTTATGCTTCGTTTCGGTTCAACGCCAACTTTTCTATCACTTGCTCTAACAACGATTGTCCTAACTCAATTTTATCTTCTAGTTGCTCGATCCACATGCTCAGCACGTCCGCGTCGACTTGCTCTGCGTCCAGCTCCATTTTCTTAGCATGTAACTGCACTTGATTTAACCCAACAGAGCCCGCTGCACCTTTTAATTTATGCGCAACAGATGCGTATTCATCAATATCTTGGTTATCGAGCGCTTGGCGTAGTTCAGTACAATATTTAGGGTTAAGTGTTTTAAATAATCGTGCACTGCGTTTGAATGCATCAACCCCCATTGAGTCCATAAAATCTGTAATGGTTTCAATATCGAGTTCATGCTGTTGCTGTTCGCTAAAAGTGACTTTCCCTGAGTGCTCTTTGGCGCTGTTTTGTTTAGCATCAATACCAAACAAGTCCGCTAGCATTCGATCTAAACGCGTTGTATTGATAGGTTTTGCTAGCGCTCCTTGTATGCTTATACCTTCTAGCTCTTGCTCGGCGCTACGAACATTCGCTGTTAATGCAACAATAGGAAGGTCATCGTAATGGCTATCAGCACGTATTTCCTTAGCAACTTGGTCTCCGTTAATGTCAGGCAACTGCATATCCAGCAAAATCAGGTCCAAGTCATCTTCTGTCGCTACCAAAGACAAGGCGTCTTCACCAGTTTCTGCCCAAATAACTTCATGACCACGCTGTTCTAAGAGGTTAGTAGCAATTTCAGCGTTAAGCGGTACATCTTCAACAAGGAGAATATAGAGACTTCTACCTGCGTAGCTTTGTTGTTTGGGAGCACTACACAGGGTCAATGGAATATCTACATCAAAACGACTTCCCTGCCCTTCTATGCTGCTGACTCTAATTTGGCCTTTCATCGCTAATACCAGTGCTTTAGTAACCGCCAAACCAATGCCTGAGCCAATCGCATTCGCTCCTGTTAAATCTGGTGCTTTGTAATACATGTCAAAAATACGTTCTTGTTGATCACTTGGGATCCCCAAACCTGTATCTATAACACTAATTGTTAGCCATGGCCCCGTTTCTCTGTTTTCACGTCGACACTCTAGTGTTACGCCACCCTTGTGCGTAAATTTAACCGCGTTATTGATAAGGTTCCATAACACTTGCCGCAAACGCGTAGGGTCAAGTAACGCATAGACATCCAACATACCCGAACGATTAATCGTGAAATCGAGCCCCTTTTGATCAGCTATCAAGCCTGCAAAATTAACGACATCGTTTATAAAATCAGATACATTGATACTATCGGTTGCTATGTCTAGCTGCTCCCTATCAATCTTATCTAAATCTATAATATCGTTAAAAATATTACCAAGCGTTTCAGCGCTCGAAAATATGGTATTACACCAGCTCTTTTGCTGCTGAGACAACTCGGTATCCAGTAACATACGTGTTAAGCCAACAATTCCATTTAATGGGGTGCGTAACTCATGGCTTAATGTAGCGATAAACTTACCTTTATCCTTATAGGCAGTTTCAAGGGCTTGCTCTGCTTCTTTACGACTGGTGATGTCACGACCAAACGCCAGTAAACCAATGTATTGTCCATCATCATTTATAAAAGGCAACTTGCGCATTTCGAACCAACGATTTTCGTCATTAACTGGATACTCAACATCCAAGGTAATTGGCTTATGAGTTGTCGAAACTTCCGTATCGGTTCGCAATACTTCAGGCAGAAAGCTTTGTGGATAAATTTGTTCAACAGAGCGGCCTATCAACTCTTCACTGGGTTTACCTATCACCAGCTCAAACATCTTATTACAACCCGCAAATACGCCATTTTCATCTCGGTAATAGAATAAGTCAGGTGAGGAGTCGACGATGGAGCGTAACAACATGCCTTGTTGCGCAAGTTCTTGCTGTGTTTTCTTGCGCTCGGCTATTTCTTTACGAAGTTCTTCAATCGCTCGATGCTTTGCATGTAACGCCATTTTACGTTCATCGATCTCATTGTTTAAGCGATTGATATTGTCTTTTAGGGTTTGGTTGAGTAGTTTTTCTTGTTTGGTTGCGGATTCAAGATAGCTTTTTGAGTCTTCCAATTGTCTCATTGCATGGATCAATATTGAGATCAGCACCGGTGATGTAACAGCTGAAAAAAACATGACCGCCAAAACATCGACAATTTTTATCTCGCCTAATGCAACGTAATAAAACATACAGGACAAGATCAACGCTATCAATAAGATGAATATATAGCACAAAAAGCTCGCAGGCTTTGCACCATATTTATTAACTAAGTTAGCTAACACGCGGGCCCAAGGGCCAAAAGAAGAATCTATCATAGTCACCATATACCCCATTCACCCGCACATTATACGCAAGCGACACCAAGATGCGAACTATCCTTTTTGTTAAAATCTGTGCAATATGAACTGTAATATCTTTTGCACAATTTCATTTTTTCTACCGCTTAAGAGCAATTCTTATAGGGGCAACCCGTTCGATTATAGTGTAATATGCACGCTTTTAATCGTCGTGACTATGAGGGTTTAGATGCAAACCATAATGCCAGATATTGCAGATACCGCCGAAGCCTTGCAAACCGGCACCTTAAATTGGGTCGGTATGGGTAATATCGAACTACCTTTATTATTTGCTAGCAAAGGATTAAACGATATCACTGTCACTGCTAAAGCTGATGCATTTGTAAACTTACAAAACGAGCAAGCAAAAGGCATTCATATGTCTCGCTTATTCTTAGCTTTAGATACCTTATCTTGTGAACAGACTTTAACACCTAAGACTTTGAAGCAAGTACTGGATAGTTTTGTGAATAGCCATCAAGGGTTGAGCAACGCTGCAAAAGTCGTACTGACTTTTGAGTTGCCTTTGCGTCGCACATCTTTGCTTAGTCAAAAGCAGGGCTGGAAAAGCTACCCTGTAACCATTACTGGCACATTACAGGATGGCGTATTTCAATTAGAGCTCGCTGTTGATGTGACCTATTCATCTACCTGCCCATGTTCAGCGGCACTGGCTAGACAGTTGATCCAGCAAGCATTCAGCGAACAGTTTTCACAACAATCGCTTAGCTTTGATCAAGTTCACCAATGGCTTGGTAGCACAGAAGGGATCGTTGCAACGCCTCATTCACAGCGTAGTATCGCAAATATAAAGGTAAAATTAGCGACAGAAAGTCAAGAGTTTGACATTCTCGCCGTGATCAATAGCGTCGAACATGAATTGAAAACACCTGTTCAAGCTGCTGTTAAAAGAGAAGATGAACAAGAGTTTGCGCGCCTTAATGGTCAAAACTTGATGTTCTGTGAAGATGCCGCCAGAAAGCTAAAAGCATTATTTGAAGCGTCTCATTATCTGGACTATTACATCAAGATTAATCACTATGAGTCTTTGCATGCACACGATGCAGTGGCATACGCAGTTAAAGGCTTACCTCACGGCTATCAAGTTTAAAAGAATAAATACATAAAACACTCCTAAACAGGCACGACATTTGCTTATTAACTGTAAATTGTCAAATTGTCGTTGTGGAGTGTTTTATGGAATTTGCTTTATTATCAATATTAGCACTTGTAGTTGTTGCTTCTGTCGTTGCTGCGAAGTATACCGATGCAGGTGGTAATCCTTACCCATTTAATAAAAAAGATTCTGTTTTTAGCACCGTTGAAGCTTCTTTTCTAACTTTGCTGGAAAGAGCCGTAGGTGATCGTTTTAAGATTGTGAGTCGAGTTAAGTTAATTGACTTAATCGAGTGTAAACCTGGCCTTTCTGATAAAGCACGTCGTGCAGCACTGATCAAAGCGAAAAATAAGCAGCTTGATTATGTTCTGGTTGATAAAGATACTCTTAAAATTATGGCCGCGGTGGACTTGGTCAACAACGCTAATAAAGGCGGACACAAAGCACAACGCGACTGGTTTGTCAGTGGCGCGTTAGAATCAGCAGGCATTCCTCATATTCGTATGAAGGTCAAAGCAGGTTATAAATCTTCTGAAGTGCGCAGTGCCATCTTGTTCAAACTGGGCAAAAATGCTCAAACACCTAAGCCACTTCGTAACCGAACAGAAAAGCCAGCGGTGTTATCACCTTCACAGGCGAAAGCACAATCAACCCAATTGGCTGAAATATAAAGCTTCAAACACATTTCAAAAGCGAGCCTCGGGCTCGCTTTTTCATATCCTAGATTGACGATGAAATTCGCATTTGTAGCGCGCTCAGGTATACTATGACGCAAATTTTTTGAGGAATATTTATCATGAATATCGGTATTATTGGCGCGATGGAGCCTGAAGTTGCAATCCTAAGAGAAGCCATTCAAAACAAACAGCAAATGAGCAAAGGTGGCTTCACTTTTTACACAGGTGATCTTGCTGGCCACACTGTGACATTGGTGCAATCAGGCATTGGTAAGGTTGCGGCCACTGTTGCTACTACGCTTCTGATTGACAATTTCAAACCTGATTGTGTTATCAATACTGGTTCTGCGGGTGGTTTTGAGCCTAGTCTAAACGTGGGCGATGTGGTTATCTCCGATGAAGTTAAACACCACGATGTTGACGTAACGGCATTCGGCTATGAAATGGGTCAGGTTCCGCAAATGCCAGCTGGATTCAAAGCACACCCTGCTCTTATTGAAGCCGCTAAGCAAAGTGTGGCGAGCCTTACTGATACTCAAACCATGACAGGTTTGATCTGTACTGGTGACTCATTCATGTGTGATCCGGTACGAATTGACAAAGCACGCGCTGACTTCCCAACTATGCTTGCAGTAGAAATGGAAGGAGCTGCGATTGCACAAGCATGTCATGTGCTGGATACACCATTTGTGGTGATCCGCTCTTTGTCTGATATCGCGGGTAAAGAATCACCACAGTCATTCGAAGAATATCTTGAGGTTGCCTCAATTAACTCTTCAAAGCTGGTGACAGCTTTACTTGAAAAGTTAACTAACGTCACGCTTTAAGATGATGCTAGAACTCATGCAAGCCCATCAGGGCTTGCTGATATTCGCTCTTTCGCTCAGTGCAGCGCACCTGTTACCACTGCAACGAAGTTATCACCCCAATACCATTTTATTGTTGGTTTTTAGAGGTATTGCTCAAAGAACCTACCAAAGCCATGCTTCAACTAGTTACCTTGCTTTGAGTGGCACGCTCGCATTCGTACTGCCAATCCTCACCATTATTGTGTTGTGCTTTTTACTGGCCCAGTTTGCCTATTACCCAAACTGGCTGGGGGGTTTAGTACTGTATTTATGCTTAGATACCAGTATCAACACGCGAGCCAAGCGCATTGCAACCTTGCTTAAGCAGGGCCAAAAGTCTACCGCGAGGCAACTTTTGCAAGGCGTCGTAGCACGCGATGTTTCTCAACTGTCAAAGGTCGGGATCGCTAAAGCCTGTATTGATAGCACCAGCCTGCGTACAGTGAGGCACTACTATGTGATCATCATATTCTATCTATTGCTTGGTCCCATTGCGGCGTTAAGTTACAAGCTATTGCTACTATGCGATCACGCTTGGCGTGACACTATCAAACCAAATAGCCGATTTCTCGCGCCATTAAAACACACGATTTATTACGCCGAGTGGCTACCGCTCAGAGCCTTTATCTTGCTGATGGCACTCACCCTTAATGGTAAAAAAGTCGCGCACTACATCAAACATTATGCAAGGTACTTTTACCAACGAAATAGCGGTTGGGTTTTAGCCTTATTTGCTGCCAATTTGAAAGTTCAATTGGGTGGCCCCTGTTTTTATCTAGAACAACGCTTTGAAAAAATGCGCCTCGGAATTGAACGTCACCCAGAACCCGAAGACATAGATGCATTACTTGGCTTATTAAAACGTATTCAAACCTTCTTTTTATTGTTGATTGCGCTGTCATGGCTAGCGTATACATTGTACGGTGCAGCCCTAGCGTTTTAACACAAAACTTTCTCGCTAGAATAAAAAAGGCCAGCGAATGGCTGGCCTGATTATGAAATATGATAAGTGCTTAGTTAACAGTCACTTTAGCAAACTTACGTTTACCCACTTGGTAGATAGCGGTACTACCTTTTTCAATCAGAAGTTTGCTGTCGGTTATCTTATCTTCGCCATTGAGCTTGACCGCACCTTGTTTGATCATACGCATCGCCTCTGACGTACTTGCCACCAAACCCGCTTCTTTTAGCAGGTTAGTTACAAAAGTCGCTGGCTCGTCAATCGAAATGCTCACTTGCGGGATATCATCTGGCAAAGCATTTTTTTGGAAGCGTTTGATAAAGTCTTGGTGCGCCGCTTCAGCATCTTCAACGCTGTGGAAACGCGCAATCATCTCTTTTGCGAACTCAATCTTAATATCTCTTGGGTTACGACCATCCGCAACCTGTGCTTTTAAGCCAGCAATTTCTTCCAACGATAAGGCGCTTAGTAATTCGTAATAACGCCACATCAACTCATCAGAAATAGACATCACTTTACCAAACATATCATTTGGCGCGTCAGTAATACCGATATAGTTGCCCAAAGATTTTGACATCTTCTGCACGCCGTCTGTGCCTTCAAGTAATGGCATCATTAACACAGTTTGCGGTGTTTGCCCTTCCTCTTTTTGCAGCTCACGACCCATCAATAAGTTGAAGCGTTGGTCAGTACCACCAAGCTCAACATCCGCCTCTAACGCGACCGAATCCCAACCCTGTACTAAAGGATATAAGAATTCATGAATCGCAATTGGCTGACCACCTGAATAACGCTTTTTAAAATCATCACGTTCAAGCATACGAGCAACAGTTTGGCGCGCTGCAAGTTTGATCATGCCCGCACTGCCTAGTTTTTCCATCCAAGTTGAATTGAACGCAACGGTCGTTTTAGCGGGGTCTAGAATCTTAAAAACTTGTTCTTTATAGGTTTCTGCGTTTGCTAATACATCTTCTTTGGTAAGCGGTTTACGGGTAACACTTTTGCCCGTTGGGTCACCTATCATGCCGGTAAAATCACCAATTAAGAAAATGACCTCATGACCTAAGTCTTGAAATGTCTTTAGCTTATTAATGAGAACAGTGTGACCTAAATGCAAATCAGGCGCAGTTGGATCAAAACCCGCTTTGATCTTTAGTTTTTTACCTGACTTAAGCTTTTCTTTTAAGTCGTCTTCAATAAGAATTTCTTCTGCACCACGTTTTATCTCGGCAAATGCAGTTTCTAAGTCCACCATTCATCGCTCCAAATATTCAGTTTATCGCCCGATTCTAGCCTATATTTGCATGAGTTTAAATGCACAAAATACTGGTATTGCCGCTTTATTGCGTATATCCTGCAATATTATCAACAAAATTTCTTGACAGCAGAAAAGGCGCGTTATGGTTCACGTGGTGTATAAGCTCCCTAAAAAACACAAACTGCTTATTATTGGTCTCATCTCCCTAATGTTGATTGTTGCTCTATGGCCTTCAGAAAAAGCAACGGCTTCCAAAGATCATGATAAAAAAGCACTCGAAGTCGGAAAGCGTTATGAGCTACCTGTAAAGGTCAGCGAAGTAACCGAACAGCTTACTGAGCTTAACTCTGCTGATGCGCCGGTTAACACCAAGAAAGTAGAATATACCTACACTGATCATGAAGTTAAGTCAGGTGATAGCCTAGCGGTTATTTTTAAGCGTGCTGGCTTTTCTGCACAAACCCTACACCAGATAGTTAACACCAACGAAGAAACTCGTAAGTTAACTAAGATTCATCCGGGTGAAGTGTTAAGTTTTGCAACAGACAACAATGGTCAATTAGCGCAGCTTAAGTATGTGTTATCAAAAACTGATACCTTATTCGTCACCCTTAATGATGAAGGTCAGTACGAAACCGCCATCCAAAGTAAAGAAATTGAAACTGTGGCGAAATCTGCAGGCGGTGAGATCACCTCAAGTTTTTGGACTGCGGGTATTACATCAGGGTTGTCTGAGCGTCAGATCATGAATTTTGCTGATATCTTTGGCTGGGATGTAGACTTTGCCAACGATATTAGAAAAGGCGATGAGTTTTCTATCATCTTCGAATCACATTTTGTAGATGGCGAAGAAATTGGCACAGGCAAAATCATTGCAGCTGAGTTCATCAACCAAGGTGAGCGCTACAGCGCCATACGTCATAGCGATGGTAACTTCTATACACCTGAAGGCCGCAGCATGAAAAAAGCCTTCCTTCGTGCGCCAGTTAACTTTAAATATATTAGCTCAAGCTTTAACCCTCGTCGTAAGCACCCTGTCACAGGCAGAGTTTCTGCTCACAGAGGTATTGACTACGCGGCTCGCACCGGTACCCCTGTAGTATCATCAGGTGATGGTAAAGTCATTAAATCAGGCCGTAACAACTTAAACGGTAACTACGTATTTATTGAGCATGGAAACAAGTACGTTACTAAATACCTACACCTTAACAAACGCATGGTAAAAACGGGTCAGAAAGTAAAACAGGGCCAGAAAATTGGTACAGTGGGCGCGACAGGCCGTGTAACGGGTGCGCACTTACACTATGAATTCTTGGTAAACGGCGTACACCGTAATCCAAAAACAGTTGAGCTGCCAAAGTCACAGCCATTACCGGCAGCTGAGATGGCTGCATTTAAACCAATTGCCAAAGAGATGTTAGCCAAGCTTGAGCGTAACAGAACGCTACAGCTAGCATTGAACAAATAAGCACTTCGATGCACTACAAAAGGCCTCAATTGAGGCCTTTTTTGTTGCACTTAGATAAATGCTACTCAAAGCGTGTTTGGCTAAGCCATCGTAAATCTGTAAGGCAAATATTCGCAGTAACCGCTTTTTACTCATGTTGGATGGCGCTGCTTCGCACCTTCTCCAATCTACTGGCGAATTGTCTTTCATCTAACTTGTGGTTAAGGTAGACGTTAACGGCTAAGGATAAAAACACTTAGCTGTGATGGTGAACCATATTTTAGCAAAGCGTTATCAACCCTTTGTGGATTTTATACCGTAGCGCATTATTTCAAAGACAGGAAAGAAAAATGAGTGATAGTTGGGACGATTACGCGGGTGAGTGGGATACTAATTCCGATGTCATCAACTACAGTGAAAAGGCATTTGATTCACTGTGTGAATTTATGGATCTCAAAGGTTTGCGTGTTTTAGACTTTGGCTGTGGAACGGGGCTACTCACTGAAAAAATCGTGCATGTTGCTTCGTCGGTCGTTGCGGTTGATGCTTCAGCGAAAATGATTGAAGTCTTCCAGCGTAAAAATATACATAATGTAGAGTCACTAGCCTGCGAAATCTCAAAAGACTCTATCAATAACCATGCTATTTTTGAGCCCCGCTTCGATTTAATTGTGGCATCATCAGTATGTGCATTTGTGCCTGATTATGAGAACACCTTATCCACACTTAAGCTGCTTTTAAAAGACGGTGGTACATTTATCCAGTGGGATTGGAAACGGAGCAATTCAGAAGATGATTTTGGTTTTACCAATGAAATCATTACCAATACCTATGCGAATGTCGGCCTTTCAGTTGTACGTGTTTGTGAGGCATTTTCGCTGACAAGTGACAAAGGCGAGATGCAAGTATTGATGGGCATTGCAAACAATGTCGAACAGACCGCTGTTACAGGCTAATTTCGCGCAGCCTAAATAACAAAAAGTGGAGAAATGATGCAGTTTGCTAAAGCGTTTCAATATAAAAAATGGGCAAATACTGAGCTACTTAATCTTGGCGAACAACAATTCTCACAACTTCCAGAAAGTGATGGTGCATTTTTCATTAGGATCTTAAATCATACCACGGTGGTTGATAGCCTTTTTATTAGCCGAATTTTAGGTGAACCTGAAAAATATAGTGCAGATAACACTGTCGAGACACCAATATTATCAGAGCTACGCGAGACAATGGCTCAAAATGACGCTTGGCTAGTGGATTATGCGCAGTCAGTCTCCGAGGAAGAGCTAAACAGAGTTATTTCTTTTAAGTTTGTCGATGGTGATGCAGGGCAACTTTCGGTCGCAGAGATATTACTCCACTTACTCACGCATGGGAGTAACCACAGAGGGATGGCCTCTAAAACACTGGCGCAAAATAACCTTGTTCGCCCAAAAGACACCTTTACGCGATACCTGCACCAAGTCGAGCCTTCAAGAAGGACTAGAATATAACTCGCGGGCTGCTTTATCAGCTAAGCTCAAAAGGAAAACAAAAAAGCCCGCTACAGCGGGCTTTTTGACAACTTGTCAGGCTTACTTAGCCATGAAGTCAACACCCTCTTGGATGTCTTTATTTAATGTTTCAAGCATGTCTTCTTTAGCTTTTTGCTCAAAAGCGCTCAGCTCGCCGTAAGACAGGATTTCTTCAACACCGTTCTTACCAAGACGTACTGGGTGAGCAAAGTAAGGTGCATCACCATTTTCAACCGCAACATAAGCGTAATCAACAACATTGCTCTCGCCTTGTAAGCCTTTTACAAGTGAGAAACAAAAACGTGCCGCAGCAGCACCCATTGAAAGTGTCGCAGAACCGCCACCCGCTTTAGCATTAACGACTTCAGTACCTGCGTTTTGGATACGTGGTGTAAGCGCAGCAACTTCTTCATCAGTGAACGTTACACCTTCAACCTGAGAAAGTAGAGGTAGAATCGTTGTACCTGAGTGACCACCAATAACTGGTACTTTCACTTCTGATACATCAACACCTTTTAGCTCAGCAACAAATGCTTCTGAACGAATCACGTCAAGTGTTGTTACACCGAATACGCGCGATGCTTCATAAGTACCCGCTTTTTTGAATACTTCAGCAACGATTGGAACCGTGCCGTTTACTGGGTTTGTGATAACACCAACGAGTGCTTTAGGACAGTTTTTAACAATACCTTCAGCCAAAGTTTTGATGATACCCGCGTTTACGTTGAATAAGTCCGCACGGTCCATACCAGGCTTACGAGGCATACCCGCTGGGATAAGTACGATATCAGCGTCAACTAACGCAGCGTCTAAATCATCAGCACCAAAACCTGCAACTTTAACTGCAGTTGGAATGTGAGAAAGGTCAACCGCTACACCAGGAACAACTGGTGCAACATCGTATAGTGCTAGCTCAGAGCCTGCAGGCAAGCCATTTTTTAGTAAAAGCGATAAAGCTTGACCGATACCGCCAGCGGCACCTAATACAGCAACTTTCATGTGAATTCTCCATAATTTGAAGGTGGAATTGAATGAGCTGTAAAGATAATGAAAAGCGTCGCTAAAGACAAATTAATCCGAGTTATTTTCATGATTTTTTCGACTATAGTTGTAAAGCTTTTGGCACTTTGCCCTTTACGCATGGCTGTATACAATCTCAACAATGCGATCAGCGCATATTTCATTGTGAAAATTTGGGTAACACTGCAGTTTTGTGTAAAATCCCAAGACCGCTTTAGAAGAAATGAAACATTATGCAACCACAAGAAAAGCAAGAAGCCTTGATTAAAGCCTTTAAGGCTCTATTAAAAGAAGAAAACTTCGGTTCCCAAGGCGAGATTGTCGACGCCTTAAAAGACCAAGGCTTTGATAATGTTAGCCAAAGTAAAGTATCTCGCATGCTGAGTAAATTTGGTGCGGTCCGCACACGTAATGCTAAACAAGAAATGGTGTACTGTTTGCCCGCTGAGATGGGCGTACCTACCGCAAAAAGCCCTTTACGTCAGCTTGTTATTGATATTATGCATAACGAAATGATGATCATCATCCGTACCAGCCCAGGGGCGGCACAACTGATTGCGAGACTACTTGACTCTTTAGGCACTGCTGATGGCGTGCTAGGTACGATAGCGGGTGATGACACGATTTTTATCGCCCCTGCTAAAATATCTGAAATCGATGAAACACTCGACCGTGTGAAAACACTGTTTGATAACGTTTAGTCATGATTTAAAAGCTGTGACCACCACAGCTTTTACTGCTCACACAGCTTGGCCATTTCATTCAAAAACTGAATAGACGGCGCAAAGAAAGCGGCTCCCATATCGGCTTGGCTGTAATCCAATAACGGGTCATAACACTGTGCATTACCTAGCCTAGATGTTAAAATTTGCTCAAACCCCGAGCCGTTGCCAGAACAACTTAACCACAAACTTCCCTGCTCAAACACATCACCAAACGGCATACTTTGATCAAGGACCAAAGCCAGTCCATCTTCACCTTTTAACTCAGTCAAAGTCGCATGGCTATCAGGTTGTACAGGCTCCAGCAAAATATTATCTAGCCGCGTACGACCCATTAGCTGCTCTTGTTCTTCCAGAGGTAAACGTTGCCAAGCATCAATATCAAACTTCACCCGCATCACATGAATATAACTTCCCTGATCATCGCGACTTTGAGGGCTATTAACCAAGGCCACCTGACGCTTAAAACGGCCATGTGGCGCATGACCACCGTATACAAAGCCGTTAAAATCTCTACCATCTAAAAAACGAAAACCACGAACATGGGCCACCAGCTCCACACTTGGTGCCAACATATGCAGCACACTTTGCGCAAATAGGTGGTTCACATCTTCTCGGTCCGAGCGGATAACATAAAGTAAATCAAATGGCTGTGAATGCACCACATGTTCAGAGCTGGTCACGTTAGGAAAGCTCTTCAATTGCTCAGGTATGAACTCCGGATAGATATGCGGCCAGTATTGAGCTCCAATCGCAACAAAGCTCGAAACCATAGACTCTGAGAATCTGTCACTCAATTCATTTTGTAACCGTTCGCAGTTAGCTAGCGCAGCACGGACGACCTCATCTTGGCCCTCCAGTACATTGAAAAATAAATGCAGCCCATGTAGGTTTGCCTCAGCACAGACCCCAGATTGTGCTTGCGCCATGCTTTTTCCTTTTGTTCATCTAGTGTTAAGAAAAGAAATTTACCGCATGTGCTTTAATTTTTAAAGAGACAGGTTGATTTGTATCTAATAATTGCTCTGCGGGTGCCGGAACTTCAAGTTGTTGATCAGCTACCTTTATATGATAGACGTATTCTGTGCCAATGAACCGTTGTTGTAATATTTCGACCTCTCCTTGCGGCGCATTGACCAATTCAATATGCTGTGGGCGTACATAAATTTGCCCTTGTTGTTCAGACTCGGACAGAGCGATTGATGAGCTCACCTCACCAAACCGAGTGGTCACACTTTGTCCGTTGTAACGGGTCGCATCGAGATAGATACCGCGTCCCAAAAATTCAGCAACAGCTTTGGTTTTTGGCTTTTGAAACAGAGATTTGGCACTATCCAATTGCGCAATTCTGCCTTCATGCATAATCGCGAGTTTATCTGCAAAGGCAAACGCTTCATCCTTTGAGTGACTCACAAAAATAGCCGAAACTTGTTGGTCTTTAATGATGCTACGAATGTCATTGATTAACTGGAAGCGCACTTGCGTATCGATATTTGAAAATGGCTCATCCAACAGTAATAAATTCGGGCGATAAGCAAGTGCCCTTGCAATCGCAACACGCTGTTGTTGGCCACCCGACAGCTCGTGCGGATAACGCTTTTCTAACCCTTCTAAACGCACCAACTCCATCATTTGGGCCACTCGACTATGTCGTTCAGGTTTGCTTAATTTAGATAAACCAAAGGCAACATTCTGTGCCACATTGAGATGAGGAAAAAGCGCATAGTCTTGAAACATCATGCCGATATTACGATGTTGAGGCGCAACAAAAAGTTGCTTATGGCTCATACATTGGCCATTAATAGCGATACGCCCTTGTTGCGGCTTAATAAGCCCCGCGATTGCTTTTAAGGTGGTTGTTTTACCGCATCCGCTCGCGCCCAGCAAACACACAATTTCATTGTGCGCCACATTCAGATCTAACTGAGAAATCACAGCTTGCTGTTGATATTGATACGATACCTTTTCTAATACAAGACTACTCATGAGCGGTGTTGTTCCATTGAACGATTAACGATATACAGCGGTACCAAACCCACTAATACAATAAATAAGGCTGAAATTGAGGCCAGTTCCAATTGCTCATCACTCACATATTGAAACACATGAGTTGCGAGCGTTTCATAATTAAATGGCCTCAACAATAAAGCAGCAGGCAACTCTTTCATACACTCGATGAAAACCAGTAAGGCTGCTGTAAGTATGCCGCGACGCAATAGCGGAAAATGCACCAAACTCAATGTTTGTAGCAAATTCTTACCCATACTTTGGCTTGCCATATCAAGCGATGGACTGATACGCACATAACTGGATTCAACCGCGCCGTGTGCAATGGCATAAAAGCGTACTATATAAGCGAAGATCATGGCAAAAATACTGCCACTGAGCAGCAGGCCAGGCTCGAAGCTTGTATTTGCGAACCACTGATTCAACTTATCATCTAACAGTGTAAGAGGAAGCAGTACGGCAATTGCCAAAACAGTCCCCGGCAGTGCATACCCAGTACTTGCAAATCGACCGGGCACAGTTTTACTGACATTAGTGCCTATGCGCTGGTAAAACACCACCAACAAGCTGAGCAATACCGCCACAGCACTGACCCAAATTGCGATTTGCAAACTTTGCCATGCATAAACAAAAAACTCACTGCTCCAAGCTTGTTCAAAATAATCAATGGCATAGCCAACTAATATGGTAACAGGTAAAACAAACGCAATGAGTAAGATGATGGCACAATATGCCGTTGCTAACCATGCTCGCTTGCCAGTTAGGCAATACAGCGCTTCTTCATTCATACTTACCTGACGTTCATGAACGGTGTTACTTTTTCTACTAAAGCGCTCTAACAGTAATGAAATAAACAAAAACAGCAGCATGATCCCTGAAATTTTCGCCGCAGCCGTTAACGAATAATATCCCAACCAAGTGTCATATACAGCCGTCGTTAAAGTACTCACTGCAAAATAGTGGACCGTAGCAAAATCAGCCATGGTTTCCATACTGATCAACGCCAGCGCCGCCACCACAGCACCGCGCGCAAGTGGTAAGCTCACTTTGAAAAAACTCTGTATAGGATTGAGCCCCATCAATTGACTGGCCTGAACTAATTTAAAAGACTGCTCTCGTAATGCTGTTTTAAAAATCAAGTATAAGTATGGATACAACACCAGCGCTATCATCACAATAGCGCCTGGCAAGGTGCGAATATCAAAAAACCAGTAATCTGCAGGCGACTGCCAACCAAACCAGTTCCGCAGTGTTACTTGCACGGGACCTGCATAGTCGAGTAAGTCTGTGTAAATATAGGCGATAATATACGTCGGCATCGCTAGAGGTAGCATCATAGCCCATTCAAAAAAACGTCGCCCAGGAAACTGGCAATATGCGGCAAGCCATCCCAAAGGCAGTGCAATAATACAACTTAATGCGATCACACCTAAGATAAGCAATACGGTATTACTGATGTAATCCCACAGGACGGTATCCCACAGGTGAGAAAACACCTCCGAGTCACCTTGTAATGATTCAAAAATTAAAAACGCCAATGGGGTCGATAAGCACACGCCTATCGACCAAGCAATGACTTGCCACCTAGACAAACATTAACCCCTTGTTTTACAGATCGAACTTAACTTCATCAATCAGTCTAAGTGCAACTGGACGATATTTTGCAATCTCGGATAACGCCAAAGCGTCCTCTTTAAATGTGCCCCATGACTCAACGAGCGGAGATAATTTAACACCCGGTTTTACTGGATATTCCATATTAACCGAAGCATACATGCTTTGCGCTTCATCGCTGGTCATAAACTCGATAAGTTTTAGTGCATTGGCAGCGTTTTTTGCGTATTTGGTCATGACCACACCCGAAACATTCAGATGTGAACCACGGTTTTCTTGATTAGGAAAGTTGATAAATACAGAATCCGCCCAAGCCTTTTGTTTTTCATCCGTCAGCATTTTTCCGAAGTAGTAACTATTACCCAGCGCTAAATCACATAACCCTTCTTTAACTGCTTTTACTTGAGCCCTATCGTTGCCCTGTGGCTTACGCGCTAAGTTAGCTTTTACATCAAGCAACCACTGCTTAGTATATGCTTCACCATGGTGTGCGACCATAGAAGCAACTAAGCCCAGATTGTATGGATGCTTACCTGAACGCGTACAGATTTTACCGCGATATTTAGGATCTGCTAACGATTCGTATGTGAGCGACTTTAACTCACCCAAACGCTCTTTAGATGAATACACATTACGTACACGTTTGGTCAATGCAACCCAATCGCCTTGTGGGTCTCGAAATGCAGCAGGAATACTTTCAGAAACTAATTTACTTTCTATTGGTTGGGTTAAACCCAGCTCTTCTAGTTGGATCAATGCACTAAAATTCGACGTTAGCACCAGATCCGCTCGGCTATGCTGGCCTTCTCGCTTTACACGTTCAATTAACCCCTTTTTAGCAAAAACCACATTGGTTTTAATACCCGTTTGTGCCGTGAATTTATCTAAAATAGGTTGGATCAGAAAAGGTTGGCGAAAAGAGTAAATATTCACTTCTTCATCAGCCATAACTGGCGTGCATACTAACGTGGTAAAAAGAACAGCGAGCAGTCGCTTCATAATCAAGCTCCAATATAATGTTTATTCTTATTCAGGCAATTCTAACCTGTATCGAAGTATTGTACACCCGTTCAGCCCGACTATTCACCTGCATCACGCTGAACGATTGCGGCCAGATTGGAATTTACATGTGAGATATATCTCACTGAGTACTAGGCGATCAAGGAAGCGGCTGTTGTTTATATCACCAAAAAACCCATAACATACTGATAAATATAAGACTTTATAGTTTATTGGTAATTAAGTCTAAATTTAATAAGCGATAGCTACCTAGAGTCCAAAGCTGAATCACTTATACTTAATAACAAGTTCAGGAGAACGTCAGTTGATTAGCAAGCTGAATGCTCGGGTTGGATACCCAGCTTACTAGGAAGGTAGGCATAATGGAAGAAACACGATGGATGCGTGTAGTGTCGAATTGATGTGAACAGGAAGTTCCCGTCGTTGCAGTGAAGCAAAAAGGACCCGCTACAGGAGTGGCGTTGAGAGGTAACAAGCTTCTCATTTGGAAATTGGAAGTCCGAGGATTAAGTTAGCAGGATTAGAGCCATTGGCTCATAACAGGGACTCAAAAGGACGTTGGTCAAGGACATACAGCAGGAAGCTGTTATCAATGGAAGGAACGCATGGAGCACAAGGAAGATGAGGACATTAGCAGGATGCTAGATTTCGCAGAAACATAACGCCAAGCGAAACCAAGGAACTGGACGAAATTAGGAGTTGAAAATTTCAACATAGCAGGACGCTATAAAAGATTCCGTCAGCGCGACTCATTGAGTCGCGCTTCTTTGTTTCTGGGCCTTAATATTTCGTTCTTTAAGCGCTTTCCAATTGACTTTGAGCGCTAATCACACCTTCGGTAATAAATAAAAGCGCTGGCTAAGTATATTTACGGTGTAAGTTTTTAGCCCTTTTGGCGTTTTCCCTTTAGGTAAGCATCTCGAAAGTCAATAAAATGCTCGGTGAGTAAGTTCGCTGCCTCAACTTCACCATTTTGCTCCAACACCACACAGGCGACCTCTGCGGTACCAAGTTGATGCGCATGAGGTGCCACACGTAGCTTATAATCAGACAAAGATTGAGGGGAAATAGACAGTACGGGCATCCCTTCTAGATACGGGCTTTTACGAAACATTTTTTTGGCTTCGCGCCAAGTGCCATCCAAAAAGATATATAAAGGTGTTTTATTGGCCTCTCGTACCACATGTTCAATGACTCGCTCAGCTTCTACATTGTCAGCAGGAAACACCACCACAGGTTGATATTTAGGATCAGCTAACAAGGCTAACAAGGCTGGGTCCGGCTCTGTTCTATCCCACCTAAAAGCATGATTGTCAGGAATAATATCCGCAATTAAGCGACCTGTATTTGATGGCTTGAAGCTTTCGTTATGGTACATTAGCAAGCACACTGCGCTATGGCAGTTGTGTGCTACACGAATGCCGCTGCATATACACAAACTTTGTGCTAATAAGCAAGTTTCACAACGACTTAGTTTTGAACCTCTGGCCTTATATTCACGTTTTGCCGCGGCTATTTGCTGTTGGCGTAAAGCCAATACAGAATTGTTCACTGAACACCCTCATGTAGATTGGGCGCGTATTGTAATCAAATTCACATATAAAAGCAGTAGGAGATAAGATGAATATTACCAACTCAGAACGCTTGAGCTATCGCCTCATGGACGCAAATGACGCACCATTGCTATTTGAACTCGATCAAGACCCAGCTGTGATGAAATACATCAATGGCGGTACTCCCAATTCTATGGAAGACATCGAGAACATCTTCATTCCCCGTCTAAACGCTTTTAGTAATCCAGAACAAGGCTGGGGTCTATGGCAAGTAAACGTGTCCGAGACACAACAATTTATCGGTTGGGTCTTAGTACGCCCCATGGGATTCTTTAATGGTGAGCGTGATGATAGTGATTTAGAACTAGGTTGGCGTTTTAAGCAATGCACTTGGGGTAAAGGCTATGCCACTGAAGCCGCTTCACATATTGCACAAGCACTGAGCTCTAACCCAGAGATTGACTCATTCTCAGCGACAGCGCTTGCTGATAACGAAGCTTCAATCAACATAATGAAAAAACTGGGTATGTCTTTTGTTAAAGAATACATCCATCGTGACCCACTCGGTGATATGGAAGCTGTGCTATATCGGAAAAACTTAGGCTAAGATTAACTTATTCACCGTCGGCCGCTACTAATAATGGATAAAAATATGAATACGCCCATTAACTCAGATCGTATTAAAGCGATGTTAAATAATGATAACGCGCAACGTTATAAATACTTAATCAAAGAAGTCACCCAAAGTGAACAGATTTGGATTTTGACCGATGAACATGGCTGTGTGATGCTCAACAGTGATAGCGAAGACTGTGTGCCTATTTGGCCCAACAAGGAATTTGCCGAATTATGGGCAACGGGTGATTGGAAAGATTGTGAACCTCAGGCCATTAGCCTCAAAAAGTGGCATGCAAAATGGACCGATGGACTGGCCGACGATGAGCTATCAATTGCGGTATTTCCGCTCCCAGATCAGGAAGGTTTAATTGTTGACCCAGATGAATTTGATTTCGAGTTAGAACAATTTAGAAAACGGCTATAGACAATGTCGTGACGGAGCAAATCGTTAAGACTGTTGCTCTGTCACATTCAATAGATGTAATTCGTTTTCAGTCCAAGGGCTCTGTAGATAACGCTCTAAATGTGATGCAGCGAAGCGTAAAAAAGACTTAGCCGAGTGAGAAATATGCCTATCGGTTCGCACAACAAAATACCAGTGACTTGCTAGGTTGGTATCACATACGTCTAGCTTTGCAATATTTGATTGGTCTAGTCCCAAAACGTGCTCTGAGAGCACTGCAACGCCCATTCCAGCGCTCACCGCTTCACGAATAGCTTCATTACTGGCCATTTTTACGCTATTGGACAGCACCAAACCTCGACTTTGTAGTTCACTTTCAAACAACATTCGTGTCGCAGAACCTGACTCACGCAACAAGAAACGGTGTTTAACAACATCTGCAAGCGTAAGCCCTACCCTGTGTGACAACGAGTGATTTTTCGGCGCGATAAATACTAGCGGATTCTTCAGAAACCTCGCAGCCTGTGCATGTTCTAGCGTCGGTGGATGGCTAAAAACATAAAGATCATCTTCACCGCGCTCAAAACGACTCAACACATGCTCCCGATTTCCAACCTCAACATGCATCTCAACATTTGGATGTGTGGCGCTAAATGGCCCATACAGCTTCGGTAAAATATACTGTGCGGTGTTAACCATCGCGATACGGCAATGTCCTCGCTCTCCACCACGCAGCTCTTCGAGATACCCTTGATAATCTTCAAAGTGACCAAACACTTGCTGACAAGTTTGAAATAACCTTAATCCCGCATCGGTGGGATGCAAACGTTGTTGATAGGTATAAAAAAGCGGTTCCGCAACGGCTTCTTGCAAGCGTTTGATCTGCAAAGACACCGTCGGTTGCGTCAGGTGTAAACGTCGAGCAGTTTCACTGATCGAGCCACTTTTCACCACACTCATGAACACTTCTAGTAGCCGGAATGACACATGCCTTAAATCCATTTCACCACCTATAGATATTTATCTATATTTAATAAGCAATTATTTTATTTTTATCTATCATAAATTCGCTCTAAGATCTTGTCCACATATTGAAATGAACGAGGGATACACCATGCCTGATATTGTGGTTATGTTTTTTATTTTGGGTCTCACTGCTGGAATATTGCGTTCCGATCTGGCAATCCCTAAAGCAACATACGAAACGCTGAGCCTATTGCTCATGCTGACCATAGGTTTAAAGGGCGGTATGGTCTTCATGGTAATCTCAGCTGGACCTTGCTCCCGGAGATGGCCACAGTGATGTTGCTTGGAGCATTGATCCCCTTAACCCTTTACCCTGTACTTAAACACCTCATTCAGCTGTCTACTGCAAACAGCGCCAGTATTGCCGCTCACTATGGTTCGGTAAGCGCAGGCACCTTTGCTGTTGCCCTAGCCTATGCCGAGTCGCAGCAACTTCAGGTGGGCGCAGAAGTGACCCTATATCTAGTTTTACTCGAGTTGCCAGCCATTATTGTCGGCCTTTTGCTATATCGTCGCTTTGGCGATGGCACCGACACTCGCAGTACTTTGTCACTTAAACATGTGTGGCATGAAACGCTCACTAATAAAAGCGTTATATTGCTTGTCGGCGGCGTCATCATTGGCATGATGTATGGCACTCAACAAGGTAGCCAAGTCACCAGCCTACTGACCAATAGTTTTAAGGTTGTATTAGCACTGTTTTTATTAGAGATGGGGCTTACCGCAGCGCAAACGCTGCGACCGACGCCTTGGCATCATTGGAAACTCGCAAGCTTCGCGCTACTCACCCCAATGGCGCTTGGCAGTGTTGGTGTGGGGGTCGGTACTTTGTTAGGACTTGAATTGGGCTCAGTGGTCATATTGGCAAGCCTTGTTGCAAGCGCATCCTACATTGCTGCGCCTGCCGCTATCAAAGCGGCCATTCCTGATGCGGATATTGGTCTGGCGATGCTCAGTTCATTAGGGCTGACATTTCCGTTTAACGTGATCATTGGAATTGGCGTGTACCATCAACTGGCATTGAGCGTTCACTAAAGCGTAACAGCCCAGTTAAATCTGGGCTTTTCAAAATATTGCCGCAATACCAGACAACACTTCTGAAACCAATTTTTTTGCAACACCCCTTTCATTTGCTTCGCCATAACACCTTAGCTCTGGTGCATTACCCGATGGTCGAATATGAATAATATACCCCATATCTATGAGCCTGATGCGCACACCATCGGTGGTATCCAACTCAAGTTCTCCTTGATACGCGATATGCAAGCGCTCAAGTAACAACTGTGGATTTGTGGTCGCTAACTCAATAACATCAGCACTTCGATGGGCTGCAAAGTTTTGCAATCGGTCACTGTGGGTATACCTATGTATTGTATCCGCCACAACTTGGCTCAGCGGGTGACGAGGTAAATGTGCTAAAGCGCTTAATACAGGTAGCACAGCATCACGTGTTGGTAACTGCTGTAGTACTCTGTCATTGTCAGTAACAGCACAGCCAAGTATAAATCCACCATTGGCTTCAAAGCCTGCAACTCGGCAATAATCATTTTTTAAATCGACAATCCCAGCTATCACATAGGGTGAACCAATTTTTGTCCTTTTTACTTGCTTAAAAGCGCCTGTCGCCTCAATGGACGTATTACAGTTAACTGGAATTGCCAGCGCTTCTATCATTAAATGTTTAGCGGCCAATAGCGATAATATATCCCCAGCTAAAAAATTCCCTTGCTCATCAGCCAACAGGGCTCTATCGCCATCACCATCTGTGGTAAATAACGCGTCAAGCTTGTGTAATGACACCCACTGTTGAGCTTGCACACGATCTGATTGCGTGACCGCTTCCGTATCAATAGGCACAAATTGCTCACTGCGCCCAAGTAAAGTTACTTGTGCGCCCAATGCTTTCAGTATCGGCGGGTATATGTCTCTGCCCGCACTACTATGTTGGTAGATACCAATATGCTTGCCCATGAGCAGATCAGCTGGAAAGTAATCAACATAACGCTTTATATATTGCAGCTTCGCGTAATCGTTTACTTTGGGTAAGTCAGCTAACGGTCGTTGTGGCACATCAACAACCACATTCATAATCGCTAACTCATCCGCTTTACTGACCTCTCCATTAGCTAAATAGAATTTGATACCGTTACGGTCAAAAGGAATATGACTCCCTGTGATCATCATCGCGGGAATACGTTGTAACTGTGCGGCATAGGCTAATGCCGGAGTGGGAATAACGCCATAATATTCGACATCACAGCCATAAAGCTTGAGCGCACTGATACATGCCTGAGCCATCTGCGGGCTACTTGGACGATTGTCAATGGCTAGCGCAACGCGTTTGGGGCGTTTTTGAATGGCTAAAAATGCCAGCGTGAACGCCATGCTTACAGAGGGTGTAAACTGACTTACTTTACCTCTAGCGCCACTCGTTCCAAAGCATACACCACTTTGCGCAATCACTTCGTTGCTATACATGTTAGTTGCGACCATATTGGTCATCAAAACGGACTATATCATCCTCAGCTAAGTAGGCGCCCGACTGCACTTCTATTAGCTCTAAATCGACCTTGCCTGGGTTTTCCAAAGCGTGAACCTGTGCGATTGGGATATACACTGACTCATTTTCAGCGACATATTGTTCTTTCTCACCAATAAGCACTTTGGCTGTACCCGCAACAACAACCCAATGCTCTGAGCGATGATGATGCATCTGCTTAGATAACCTAGCACCGGGTTTAACGGTAATACGTTTGACTAAGAATCTCTCGCCACGATCAAAGGCATCATACTTGCCCCAAGGACGATATACCTCACGATGAACACTCACTTCGGGTCGGTTTTCAGTTTGTAACTGTTGAGCAATTTGTTTGACCTTTTGGGTGTGCTCTTTATGTGCAACCAGCAACGCATCCTTGGTATTGATGATCACTAGATCTTGCACACCAAGAGTGGCTACAAGCTTATCTTCACTGTGTATTAAAGTGTTGTGTGTATCAAGAGCCTTAACATCACCTTTGATTGCGTTACCATTGCTATCTCTTTGCGATACATCCCACAATGCTGAAAACTCTCCAACATCACTCCAGTTAGCATCCAGAGGCACAACCACCGCATGTTGCGTGTGCTCCATCAGAGCATAATCGATTGAATCACTTGGGCATGCACAAAAAGCTTCCTGCTTGATACGTATAAAATCTAAATCAGGCTTTTGTTCGTTCATCGCCGCCTTACACGCAGTATAAATATCCTGTTGATACAGCTTTAATTCTTCAAGGTAACGGCTTGCTTTGAACATAAACATACCACTGTTCCAGTAATATTGACCTGTATTGAGATAATGCTCGGCAAGCTCTAAGCTGGGCTTTTCAACAAAGCTCTCAACTCGATAGCCATTGGGAGACTGTACTTGACCACTTTTAATATAGCCATAACCAGTATGTGGGTGTGTAGGCACAATGCCAAACGTGACTAAGTGATTATGCTCGGCCAATACCAATGCTTGCGCAACGGCTTGCTGAAATGCCTTTTTATCTGCTATCACATGGTCCGCGGCCTGCACCAGTAAAATAGGGTCATTCCCCTTTTCAAGCGCTTTCAAAGCAGCCAGTGCAATGGCTGGGGCAGTATTACGCCCCTCGGGTTCAAGTATGATTTGTGCATGTGTGTGATCGATTTGCCTAAGCTGTTCGGCAGTAATAAAGCGGTGCTCTTCATTACAAATAACCAATGGACTGGAGTATGCCAATCCTTGCAAACGCAAAACGGTCTCCTGGAACAGGGAATGTTGTGAGTCGGTGAGAGCGAGGAATTGCTTTGGGTATTTTTCTCGGGATAACGGCCAAAGGCGCGTACCGACACCACCGGCAATAATGACTGGTTGAAACATTTTTTACCTCACTCTACATCTAATTGGCGATCTTGTAAGAACACAAAGCCCGCGCAGTGCTGCTCAGCCGTGCATTGTAAACCAGCGAGCTTAGTTGATGATAGTGTATCCTCACTGCGCAACTTCTTTTTATAGTCGTTAAGGTATAAAAAAACCCAGCATAAGCTGGGTTTTTAAAGTATTAAGTAACAGTAATCAAATTACTTTTTCTTAACTGCTTTTTTATTTGGTAAGTCAGTGATTGAACCTTCAAAAATCTCGGCCGCTAGACCGATTGATTCGTTCAATGTTGGGTGTGCGTGAATGGTCAGTGCTAAGTCTTCACCGTCAGCGCCCATTTCTACTGCAAGGCCGATTTCACCAAGCATTTCACCTGCATTGATACCAACCATTGCACCACCGATCACACGACCAGACTCTTTATCAAAGATAAGCTTAGTTTGACCTTCAGTACGTGCTGAAGCGATTGCACGACCAGAAGCAGCCCACGGGAATACCGCAGTTTCAATGCTCAGACCTTGCTCTTTAGCTTCTTTCTCAGTCACACCTACCCAAGCGATTTCTGGATCTGTGTAAGCGATTGAAGGAATACACTTAGGATCGAAGAAATGTTTCTTGCCCGAGATTACTTCCGCTGCAACGTGACCTTCGTGAACGGCTTTGTGTGCCAACATAGGCTGACCTACGATGTCACCGATTGCGAAGATGTGGTCAACGTTCGTTTTCATTTGCTTATCTGTGTTAATGAAGCCACGCTCATCAACGTTGATACCAGCTTTGTCAGCATCAAGCAGCTTACCGTTTGGTGTACGACCTACAGCCACTAGTACTTTGTCGTAACGTACTGGCTCAGCAGGTGCATTCTTACCTTCAAAAGTAACATATAGGCCATCATCTTTTGCATCAACAGCCACAACTTTGGTAGAAAGCATAACGTTAAACTTGTCTTTAACGTAACGCTGATAAATTTTGATAACGTCTTTGTCAGCCGCAGGTACTAGTTGATCAGCAAACTCAACTACGTCGATTTGCGAACCTAGTGCACGGTAAACAGTCCCCATCTCAAGACCGATGATACCACCACCTAAGACTAGTAACTTTTCTGGAACGTCTTTAAGTTCAAGTGCGCCAGTAGAGTCAATCACACGCTCATCTTCTGGGATGAAAGGTAGGCTAACTGGTTGTGAGCCCGCTGCGATAATAGCGTTATCGAAAGTAACGGTTGTTGTGCCTGCGTCGCCTTCAACAGCAATGGTGTTTGCGCCTGTAAATTTACCGTAGCCATTAACTACTTTTACTTTACGCATCTTAGCCATACCGTCTAGGCCACCAGTTAGTTGGCCAATAACAGACTCTTTCCACGAACGGATTTTGTCTAAGTCAATTTGTGGCGCACCAAACGTTACACCGTGAGATGACATTTCTGCCGCATCATCGATGACTTTAGCAACGTGTAATAATGCTTTTGAAGGAATACAACCAACATTCAAGCACACACCACCAAGGGTATTGCGAGATTCGATTAGTGTAACTTCTAAACCTAAATCCGCAGCACGGAATGCTGCTGAGTAACCACCAGGACCACCGCCTAGTACAACAACTTGAGTTTTGATTTCGTTGCTCATGTTATTACCTTAACTATTATTCGAACGGGACTGTACTCTTTTGAGTATCCGCACCCAAAAATGCCTGCCGCATACAAAAATTGAGGTACATGGCAGAGAGAGTTTTTAAGTGTGCGAAAGTGTATCATCCGCACAAAAAGATGTCCCGCCTAAATAGTAGGCGGGACAACAAATTACATCACTAACTGGCGAATATCGCTCAAGTAGCTTGCAAGCGTTACAGTAAACTTGGCTGCCAACGCACCGTCTATTACGCGGTGATCGTATGAACAGCTTAGCGGCACCATTAAGCGCGGCTCAAACTCTTTACCATTCCACTTAGGCTTCATCTCAGATTTAGATACACCTAAGATAGCCACTTCCGGCGCATTCACAATCGGCGTAAATGCCGTACCACCAATACCACCGAGGCTTGAGATAGTGAAACAACCACCTTGCATATCAGATGAGGTTAACTTTCCGTCACGTGCCTTGGCCGAAATTTCCATCAACTCGCGAGATAACTCAATAATGCCTTTTTTGTTTACATCACGAACTACCGGTACGACCAAGCCGTTTGGTGTATCTACCGCAATACCGATGTGTACATACTTTTTCAAAATAAGGCTTTCACCATCTTCAGACAGTGACGAGTTAAACGTTGGGAAGTCTTCAAGCGCTTTTGCCGCCGCTTTCATCACGAATACTAATGGCGTGATCTTCACACCCATTTTCTTCTTCTCAGCCAGTACATTCTGCTCTTTGCGGAATGCTTCTAGAGCGGTGATGTCAGCTTCATCGAACTGTGTAACATGTGGAATTTGAACCCAATTACGGTGTAAGTTCGCGCCAGATAGTTTTTGGATACGAGAAAGTTTCTTCTCTTCGATTTCACCAAACTTGCTGAAATCAACTTTTGGCCAAGGGATCAAGCCAAGTTCACCACCACCAGCGTTAGTGCTTGCTGATTTGCCAGACTCAACTTGTTTAACCAGCTCTTTAACGTAGTTTTGTACGTCCTCTTTGATCACACGACCTTTACGGCCTGTGCCTTTAACACGTGCTAGGTTTACACCAAACTCGCGTGCTAAACGACGAACTACAGGTGAGGCATGCGCATAAGATGAGTTTGCTTCAAAGTCTTCTTTTACACTTGATGCCGCTGATGCTGATGACTTCGGCGCAGGGCTTGAAGCTGGCGCTGGTTTCGACTCTGCTGGCTTGTCTGCTACTTTTTGTGGTGCACTACCAGCCACTTCAAAGACAAATATAAGTGAACCTGTAGACACTTTAGAACCTACTTCAACCTTCACTTCTTTAACAGTTCCTGCAAATGGTGCCGGAACTTCCATTGCAGCTTTGTCGCCTTCAACGTTTAATATTGATTGATCAGCTTCTACGCTGTCACCTACCGATACCATCACTTCAGTGACTTCAACTTCATCGCCGCCAATATCTGGTACGTGAACTTCTTTTAATTCAGACGATGTTGCGGTATCGGCTGGCTCAGATTTTGACTGTGGCGCATCTGAAGCACCGCTAGGTGCACCTGTTTCAAATACAAATACCAAAGAACCCGTTGATACTTTACCGCCAACTTCCACTTTGATTTCTTTAACAGTACCTGCAAATGGTGCAGGTACTTCCATTGACGCTTTGTCACCTTCAACATTCAAAATTGATTGGTCGGCTTCAACGGTGTCGCCAACAGAAACCATGATCTCGGTAACTTCAACTTCATCGCCACCGATATCTGGTACATGTACTTCCTGTAATTCAGTCGCGCTTGATGAGTCTGATGCAGGTTGCGACTTTTCTTGTACAGTAGTTTCGCTCTGTTGTGCGTCATCGGCAGCTTCAAAGATCATGATAAGTGAACCCGTAGATACCGTGTCACCTTCGCTGATTTTGATTTCTTTAACAGTACCTGCTTGTGCAGCAGGTACTTCCATTGATGCCTTATCACCTTCAACCGTGATAAGCGATTGTTCTTCACTCACCGAGTCCCCGACTTTTACGAGGATCTCTGTAACTTCAACTTCATCAGCACCAATATCTGGAACATGAATTTCGATTGTCATTAGTAACGCCCCTTATGCGTAAAGTGGGTTAGTTTTGGTCGTATCAATATCAAACTTTTTGATAGCTTCTACCACCACTGACTTCTCAACTTTGCCTTGCTTAACAAGCTCTGTTAGTGCTGCAACCACAACGTATCCAGCATTAACTTCAAAGTGACGACGTAAGTTTTCACGGCTGTCTGAACGACCATAACCATCCGTACCAAGTACTCTGTAAGATACGCTTGGCATGAAAGCGCGTACTTGCTCAGCATAATTCTTCATGTAGTCTGTCGCGGCAATGGCTGGAGACTCACCAAGTACAGAAGTTATGTAAGGTACTTTCGCTTCCGACTCAGGATTTAGCATGTTGAAACGATCAGCATCTTGACCATCACGCGTTAATTCGTTGAATGACGTCACTGAGAATACATCAGAACCAACACCGTATTCTTCGCTTAGGATAACACCCGCTTTGCGCACTTCATTTAGGATAGTGCCTGAACCTAATAGCTGAACGTGTGCTTTGTCTCCAGCATTACTTTCTAGCTTGTAGATACCCTTACGAATACCTTCTTCAGCGCCTTCTGGCATAGCTGGCTGATGATAGTTTTCGTTCATGAGCGTCAGGTAATAGAACACGTTCTCTTGTTCTGGACCATACATGCGACGAATACCGTCTTGCATGATCACAGCCACTTCATAACCGAATGTTGGGTCGTAAGAGATACAGTTAGGTACGGTACCCGCTTGAATGTGTGAGTGACCATCTTCGTGCTGTAGACCTTCACCATTGAGCGTTGTACGACCAGCAGTTGCACCAAGTAAGAAACCACGCGCCTGTTGATCGCCCGCCATCCAAGCCATGTCACCAACACGTTGGAAACCAAACATTGAATAGTAGATGTAGAACGGGATCATCGGTAAATCATTGGTGCTGTATGACGTTGCCGCAGCAACCCATGACGACATTGCACCTAACTCGTTGATACCTTCTTGCAGTACCTGACCTGAGGTTGCTTCTTTGTAGTAAGAAACGATGTCACGGTCTTGTGGTGTATAGTTTTGGCCGTGCGGGTTGTAAATACCGATTTGACGGAATAAACCTTCCATACCAAACGTACGTGCTTCATCTGCAATGATTGGCACAATGTTTTGACCAATGTTCTTGTCTTTAAGTAACACGTTCAATGCACGTACAAACGCCATAGTGGTTGAGATATCACGCTTTTGCTCTTGCAATAGTGGCTCAAACGCATCCACTTCAGGCAGTGTAAGTTCTCGAGTGAAATTCGGTAAACGCTGCGGTGTATAACCGTGTAGCGCCTTACGGCGAGCATGCAAGTATTCGTACTCTTTTGAACCTTCTTCAAGCTTCAAATAAGGTAGATTAACTAGTTCGTCGTCAGCAACCAAGTCTTGCAGGCCAAGACGTGAACGTAGGTGTTCTACGTGTGTCATGTCCATTTTCTTAACTTGGTGAGCAATGTTCTTACCTTCCGCCGCTTCACCCATGCCATAACCTTTTACGGTTTTAGCTAAGATCACAGTTGGACGGTCTTTAGTTTCTTGCGCCGCTTTAAATGCCGCATAGAGCTTAGAAGGTTCGTGACCACCGCGCTTAAGTGCGAAGATTTCTTCGTCGGTCATATCTGCAACTAACGCTGCGGTCTCAGGATAACGACCAAAGAAATGCTCACGTACGTACGCACCATCTTTTGCTTTGTAAGTTTGATAGTCACCATCGATGGTTTCGTTCATCAACTGAAGTAGCTTGCCTGTGGTGTCTTTCGCCAAAAGCTTATCCCAACCAGAGCCCCAAACTACCTTGATCACGTTCCAGCCAGCGCCTCTGAACAGACCTTCTAGCTCTTGAATGATTTTACCGTTACCCATTACTGGGCCATCCAAGCGCTGTAAGTTACAGTTTATCAAGTAACATAAGTTGTCTAGCTTCTCACGTGCAGCAAATGAAATTGCGCCGCGTGATTCTGGCTCGTCCATTTCACCGTCACCTAAGAACGCGTATACACGCTGGTTCTTAGTGTCTTTTAAGCCACGTCCGTCTAAATACTTTAAGAAACGCGCTTGGTAAATAGAGGCGATTGGACCTAAGCCCATAGATACGGTCGGGAACTGCCAGAATTCAGGCATTAATTTAGGGTGTGGGTAAGATGAGATACCATTGCCATCTACTTCCTGACGGAAGTTATCTAACTGCTCTTCAGTTAGACGGCCTTCTAAAAATGCGCGAGCATAAATACCCGGTGAAATATGACCTTGGTAATACACTAAGTCACCACCGTCAACCTCGTTAGGTGCACGGAAAAAGTGATTGAAACACATTTCATAGAACGCTGCTGACGACTGGTAAGACGCCATATGTCCGCCAAGTTCTAAATCTTTTTTTGACGCACGTAATACGATCATGATGGCATTCCAACGAATAATTGAACGAATACGACGTTCAATGTTTACATCACCTGGATAAGCAGGCTCTTGGTTCGCTGGAATAGTATTCACATAGTTAGTAGTTGTGCCAGTTGGCATATCTACGCCTTCAAGACGTGCTTGCTCAAGAACTTGCTCTAACAAGAACTGCGCGCGCTCAACACCTTCTTCTTTTACTACCGACTCAAGCGCTTGTAACCACTCTTGGGTTTCTAACGCGTCTACGTCAAATTTATTGACTTCAGACATATGGAATTTTCCTTATGTTTAAAATACGAATTTATTATTCAGTCTTAATGTGATCAGCACGCTTACTGCTGCTTTGTTCGTCTCAAGCTACGCTCAATGCGCGAACGCTCTTTGCCCGCTTCAAGTAATGCTTCTTCAATAAACGCTAAGTGCGCGTTACTGGCTAGCCGAGCTTGCTCTGGATTGCCATTAATAACAGCCTCCAACAACACTCTTCTATGTTCAGCCAGTTGCTCACTTACTTCCGACTTTTGCACCAATACCGTTAAGTTCTGCAATACGTTCTGTTCGAGTAACGATTGCATACCACGTACTAAATGCAACAACACCACGTTATGCGAGGCTTCCGCCACCGCAAAGTGAAACGCATTGATAGCTGCGGCGGTTTGGGCTAGATCCCCTTGCACCTGCGCGATATTATCAAAGCTATTTTGTACCTTCTCAAAATCTGTATCGGTACCACGTAGCGCTGCGTAATAAGCGGCGATACCTTCAAGCGCATGACGAAACTCTAGTAAATCAAACTGTGATTCTGGGTGCTTGCTGATCAAGTCAAATAATGGATCAGTCAGCCCCTCTTCCAATTGATTTTTAACGTAAGTTCCCCCACCTTGACGGCGTGTTACTAAACCCTTTGCTTCAAGTTTTTGTATTGCCTCGCGCAATGAGGGTCTTGAGACTTCAAATTGCTTAGCAAGCTCGCGCTCAGGTGGCAACTTTTCTCCTGGCATCAAAGAGCCCTCAAGGATCATATTCTCGAGCTGCTCTAAAATAACATCGGATAACTTCGCTGCTTTTATCTTTAAAGACATTGATCTAACGCCGAATTTCAGTGTACAGCTAACCTCAACTGAATGTGATTAGCCGATCCATTAAAACCAAAAGGTAAATTGGTCATACCAAATTTGCACAATACGTTACCAAAATCAATGAACACTGTCAAAAATCTGCGTATAAATACCACTGAAAGTGCGCAGTTGAAGTCTAAACTTTATACAAAAATATCGAATTGCATAGGTTTATAAAAAAGGTCTGACCAGTTGAATGTGGATTAAAATCTTTTCCAACAAGTACGCTTCAGTTGCAACGAAATAAATCAATTAGCAACTTTAAACATGTACAACAGCACCGAACCTGTTTTCAATACTTGTTTGAAATGTGTTCCATGCCTAATGATAAGACTAAACTCGCTGAGTACTTTTAGCTTTCCCGCTACTCCTTCATCAAGGCTTGTTCTACAAACGTTAATAGCCCTAAAAGCTTTTTTCACTAATAAGGGATATGAAACTTACCTACATTTAGTGCATTGATTTGTATTAACCAACGTGCTTTTATAGTGGTGGATAAACCAACAATATAAAAGGATATTTATATGAAATTATCTACAATAGCTCTATCTATTGTTCCATTCGCGTTTCTATCTAGTGCACATGCTCTGGAACATAATTTAACCGAAGCTGGAAAAGTTAAGTTACATTCAGCTAAACAAAACATGCTCAATCCCACTCAACCAAAGCTCGCCCAAAACACACATCGCCAACTTGACTTTTCCTCACAAGAAACCACCACTGAAAGTATTACACCTGTATGCCCAACGCTTTCAACAGGTAATCTGTATACACTTAGTGGTGCATCTGCTGGCAATACGATTTGTTACCATTTCGAGATAACAGAACGAAGTAAAACAACCGCTCTGTTGGTTGGACAGACAGGTGCCTCAAATATTGACTTGAGTGTACTCAAACATAATTCAGACGATACGTTTGCTTTACTTGGCACCAGTGCCAACCCAGGCACCGATGACGAAGTCGTCGTCGCACTAACTGAACCAGGCCATTATTACTGGTATATGGAAGTAAAAGAGTCAGATGGTTCTGCATTTAACTTTGGTGCAGCGGTAGCTACACAACTGGATGAATATGAATTTAATGATACAGTTGCAACCGCGACGATGTTATCGACAGGTCAAAACGTTATCCAAGGTAATATGGACAGTGCAACTGATATCGATATGTATCAATTCACAGCTGTTAATGGCCAAAACCTTGCCTTACGTTTAAAGGATAACAGCTCAGATGAATATATTTTTGAAGTATACAATAATGGTTGGGTACCTTTAGCAGCAAACAAAATACATCCAATTTCTGGTTTACAAGAAAACCACACTATTACCCTTAGAGTTAGGGCCAACACTGCGTTGCCGGTAAATACCAATAACCAGTACACTTTATCCGTACAGTCTGTTGTCGCGTCATTCACCAGTCACAAAATCTCTGGTGAGGCAAATGTGATACGCATTCCATATTCTGCTTTTAGCGACCCTTATCTAACAACTCAAGCGTACAGAAACCTTAACTGGTCATTGACGTTGAATGACTCAACTGGCGCACCTATCGAAAGTGCCAGCGCTAAATTAGTGCTAGCTGATACCGACGGCACGACTGATTATGTACAAACATCTGATGCCAATGGCAGAATATCAAATAGCATCAACTTAGGAACCTGTTCACCACAGGTGACTAATATAGAGCACACCCAGTATAGCTTAGGATACAAAAATACTTGGCATTCTGATGTGGAAGTCAAAGGCTGGAGGCTTGAAATAGAGACCAACTTGGACAGTGATAACGATGGGATCATTGACAAAATTGGTATTGGTGGAGAAAACGTACCATGGGTCTATCTAGGCCATATTTGCGACCAAGACCTAGTTTCCAGTGAGAAATCTTAACTAAGTGAAGTCAGGCCTAGGCCTGACTTTTTACGCTGCGTATGTTGCTTGAGCTTTGCCGCTTAACTGTTTAGACATATTATCAATGAAGCCAAACATATTTAAGTTATTGCCGATACGCGCGCTGACTTCATCTTCTTTGGTTTGCTCTTTCATCAAGGATCTCATGTCGATTATTTCTGCAAAATTCTCGTTATTCACATCATACTTTCCCCAGTATTGACTGGTTCCTTGCTCGCTTGGTCCACGTTCAAGTTCTGTATACTTCAAGAAGTTATCTTTAACGTCATTTGCTAGCTGTACGAGCTTTTCGTTTGCATTCAACTTGTCTTCCAAATAGCTGACTTCATCCGCACTTAGCTGACCAGAGACCTTAATCGCTCCTTCTTCATCAACTGAGAATGCCCAGTCTTTTTCAGCAAGTTGCGGGTTACTGCTGGCCAGCTCACTCATAAACTGGTTGTATTCCCCTGCCAATTCATCCGCTGCTTTATACATATCACCATTGAAGTAGAGCTGGTGATAGGCCTCATTGAGTCTCGCACTTGTCTGCTCTGGTTCTTCTATAAGTTGCTGAGCTTCTCCAAGAACAATAGGACGACTATAAGTGGGGTCTGGAATCTGCTCTTTTGCACCGTGGTAAGTATCAGCGGCTAATTTAAGATCACTGTTTTGCACAGTGGCCGTATTTTCCTGCTTAATCGATTTTGAGGGGCCCTTATTCGCTAAAGCCCCCATCTCAATCAGTTGATTGGCATTAACTTTCATAAAAAAATATCCTTTTCTTAATGAACTTATATAAGTTATCGGTCAGACTGTCTTGAAGTTTAGCTTAAACTCTTATTTACATAAAATATTCACTTAATTTACCTAATATATGTTCTATCTTCTCAACTCCTATTACCCATTTAAAGCGGAATAGACAACAAATATAGCACTTGCAGCAATGAACCTTTACAAACCGCCGCATCTGCTTGAGCAACAACCTTAGGTTTTCCGTGTACGGCTATCCCTGTCCCCGCTTGCGCCATCATAAGCAGGTCATTCGCGCCATCGCCCATCGCCACTGTTTGTGATTGGTCTAAACCATATTTTTGCGTCAGCATACTTAAGATGTCAGCCTTTTTCTGAGCATCAACCACCTCACCTAGCACCTTGCCTGTTAAACGTTCATCAGCGATTTCAAGTTCATTCGCGTAGCAGCCATCTAACTGTAATGGCGCTAACAACGCCTCTGCAAACCAGGTAAAACCACCTGACGCTATGTATAAATGCCAGCCATGCTGTTTTAAATGAGCACATAAAGCTTCTATGCCATCCATCAGGGGCAAGTTATTCTTTAACTCCTTGATTAAGCTTAGCTCTACACCCGCAAGCTTACTCACGCGTTGATGCAAACTATCGCTAAATGCTAACTGCCCAGCCATGGCCTGAGCCGTTACTTTTGCGACGTCATCATACACATTTGCTAAACGAGCAATTTCATCGATACACTCAATCTCAATAGCGGTAGAGTCCATATCCATTACCAGTAACCCTGCTTGTGACAAAGTTGCTGGTTTGGCCAAAATAGCGGTTTGTAGCGACAATGAATGGGCCGCCTCTCTGAGTTGTTGTTTTAGTTGCTCGGTTACCTCAGGTACATAGTGGCTTGCAACGTACATGACCATTGCTTCTGGTAATGCAGGATGTGGGTGATATTGGCAGATAGCACTCACCGGTAAATCCGAGTCGTGTAAAAATGCCAAGAAGTTTTGTAATTTAGCCGTCGTCAGCTGTTCGCCAAACAAGGTGATAAACACGCCTTGCTCACTGTCAGGAGCCATTTCGCTTAGTAAGCACTGCGCACTTTCAATTCGGTACCATTTTGCTAAAGTGAAGATATGAGATAAATCATGATCAGGTAATTGCACAAGGCTAGAGGTTGGCATACATAAGCTCCTAAGTAACAGACTCGCCCTTTTTAACATCTATCAATGATACTGTCAGCAACCAACATAGGTAATATGAAAAATACACAAGCAATTGATTTATTAAAGTCTTCACGTGGCCGCCGATTAATACGTTTGATGGTTGCTGCGGCTTGCTTTATTACTCTAACCTGGCTTGCCTTTAACACCAGCTTTCAATCACACCAGTTATTATACAAACAAGCTGATATGAACGCGCGAAGTCTGGCTCATCAACTGGCTCTTAATGCCGCCAAGCCACTTTTGAACGATGACTTACCTTTATTGGAACAGCTATGTCAACATCTAGAAAGTGATACGAATGTACTCAGTATCGCCATTTATAACAACACCGGAGAGCTGGTTGTAGCAGGTAAAGGCTTTACACAAAGCGATAATATTTACGGTTTACCACAAGAGCTTCCAGGCATCAGTAAACTCAAAACGTCGGTAGTAGAGCCAATCACTGACAATGACAGGCCGCTGGGATTTGTTACCATGGTCTACTTAACCCAATCTGCGATGAGTCAAAGCCACTATCATTTTCACGAACTAGGCCGGATGGTACTGCTTATGTTGCTTATCACTGGCGTATTTACGTGGCAAATTGGTCGTGCTTTGAAAGGATGGGAAGTAAAACGTCAAATTCGAAAAAGCGTACGAGATGATAAATAAAGCTGCTGTGCAATTTCTTTTGGGCTCTCACTACGAAGTTGACATAAACACGCAAATACATCCAGCAAACGTTTTGGTTCATTGACCTTGCCTTGATGGCCTGACAACGGCATAGAAGGTGCGTCAGTTTCAAGTAGTAAGCTATCCAAAGGCACCTGACTGCATACCTGTCTGGTTTTGCTTGCCCGTTCATAACTTATAGTACCGCCAACCCCAAGCTTAAAACCTTGTTTAAGGTAATATTCTGCTTGTTGTAAAGACCCTGAAAAAGCATGGATCACCCCTCCAAACTCTGGCGGTGTTTGCTTGAAAGCTTGTGCAATTAAGTGATGACTTTGTCGATGGTGCACAATCAAGGGCAACTGCAGCGCATTACTGAGCTTTATATGTTCAGCAAAAATTGCTTGTTGCCAGTGTAGTTGTGGACATGTGCCATCTATGCCGCACTCCCCGATGGCGACCAAATGCTGTTTATTTTCTCTGGCGAATGTCATAAATCGACGTACCGCTTCATCAGTGTGTTGGTCGATAAAATACGGATGTAACCCTGCTGAGATTCTACACTGGGGGTAACGCTTTGAGAATGCCAATAAGGATTCACTCTGGCTCACAGTTATGCCCGGCACAATAAAATATCTGACGCCTAACACCTGTGCATGGGCCATTTGGCGCTCAAGATCAGACTTAAACTCTGCAAAGTCTAAGTGGCAATGACTGTCGATGAATTCCATAGTCACCTTAATGGCTGCGCATTATGAAGATAAGTATAAATGGCTTTGAGTTGTAAGGCAGCACACGCTGGCTGCCTTAAGTTACCTAAGGATTGAGTCTGCTGATATCCCAACTACCATCGCTTTGTTTGGTATACATAAAGCGATCATGTAAACGATGTTCACCACCTTGCCAAAATTCAACTTTAGAGGGCTCAACACAATACCCTCCCCAAAAGTCTGGTAACGGGATCTCACCTTTTGAGAATTTGGCCTTCATACTGAGAAAGGTTTCCATTAGCGCCTTACGTGAAGAAACAGGACGCGATTGCTGTGATGCCCAAGCAGCAAGTTGGCTCTCCGCTGGGCGGGACAAAAAGTACTTAGCAACTGCGGCCGTTGATAGCGGTTTAGCTTCGCCATACACAATAACCTGACGCTCAATTTCATGCCAAGGAAAATGTAGGCAGACCTTATTGTTACCTTTTATCTCTTGCGCTTTGCGAGAGCCCGTATTAGTAAAGAAGACAAAGCCATTGTCATCTAAGTGTTTCAATAATACGATGCGTTGTGATGGCTGGCCATGCTCATCTACCGTAGCCACCACCATAGCCGTTGGATCAGCAAATTTTGCCTCAACGGCTTGTTGCAACCAAGATTCAAACTGCAAAATAGGGGTCTGTGCCAGCATGTCTCGACGCAGGCCACCTTTGCTGTATTCGCGACGAATATCTTCAAGCTTCATGATTTTTCCTTACAAAAAAGCCGCACTAAACAAGGTTCTATGCGGCTTTTAGATTAGCACCTATGCGGTGCTAAGTAACTAAGCGAATGCGAATTTACCTGCGGTGAGTCGCCCACTTCAGCTTGATTAGCAACGGCTAAACGGGCCGAAAAAACTCAGAGCTGTTATTTCTAGCCAAGCGCCTTAGTGTTCACGTGTATGATGGAACTCAACATCTGGGTAACGTTCCATAGATAAATTAAGATTTACACGACTCGGAGCGATATAGGTTAGATTATCTCCCCCATCCAAAGCTAAGTTTGACTCACACTTGCGCCTAAACTCCGCCATTTTCTTTTCATCTGAACAGCTTACCCAACGTGCGGTCTGTACATTGACACTCTCATAAATAGCATCAACGTTGTATTCTGCTTTTAAGCGAGCCACAACCACATCAAACTGTAGGACACCCACAGCACCAACAATCAAATCGTTATTGATTAATGGTCTGAATACTTGTACCGCACCTTCTTCTGAAAGTTGTACTAAACCCTTTAGCAACTGCTTTTGCTTTAATGGATCTTTTAAACGAATACGGCGGAACAACTCAGGAGCAAAGTTAGGAATACCACTGAACTTTAACTTTTCACCTTGCGTAAACGTATCACCTATTTGAATGGTGCCATGGTTATGCAAACCGATAATATCGCCTGCAAAAGCATCATTTGCACGCTCACGGTCTCCAGCCATGAAAGTTACCGCATCAGAAATACTCACTTGCTTACCGATACGGACGTGATTCATCTTCATACCTTGGCTGTATTTGCCAGATACGATACGCATAAACGCGATGCGGTCACGGTGTTTAGGATCCATATTCGCCTGAATTTTGAAAACAAAGCCAGTGAAATTATCTTCCTCAGCTTTAACTTCACGCTCTTCTGTCTGGCGAGGCATCGGGGCTGGTGCCCACTCGGTCAAACCATCCAGCATGTGATCAACACCAAAGTTACCCAATGCTGTACCAAAGAATACTGGCGTCAGCTCACCTTTTAAAAACAACTCTTGGTCAAACTCATGTGATGCGCCAATCACCAGCTCCAGCTCTTCACGTAGCTGTGCCGCAAGTTCAGCGCCTACAGCCTGATCAAGTTCGGGGTTATCCAACCCTTTCACCACGCGTTTTTCTTGAATAGTGTGGCCTTGTCCCGTTTGATACAAAATCGTCTCATCACGATGAATGTGGTACACCCCTTTAAATTCCTTACCACAACCAATAGGCCATGATACTGGTGCACAGGCAATGTTTAACTCAGTTTCAACTTCGTCCAATAACTCCATTGGGTCACGGATATCACGGTCAAGCTTATTCATAAAGGTAATGATTGGCGTATCACGCAGACGCGTTACTTCCATCAATTTACGGGTACGATCCTCAACACCCTTGGCAGCATCAATCACCATCAAGCAAGAGTCAACTGCTGTCAGCGTACGGTAGGTATCTTCCGAGAAGTCTTCGTGTCCAGGGGTATCTAGCAAGTTAACCAAAGCTTCATTGTAAGGAAACTGCATCACAGATGTCGTTACTGAGATACCACGCTCTTTCTCCATTTCCATCCAGTCAGACTTAGCATGTTGATTCGAGCCGCGACCTTTAACGGTCCCCGCTTTTTGTAACGCCTTTCCGAATAATAGAACTTTTTCAGTGATGGTGGTTTTACCCGCATCTGGGTGCGAGATGATAGCGAACGTACGTCGCTTTTGAATTTCATTAACGATATTTGACATGTAAGCAGCTTTTGCCCTGTGTGCTCGCAGTTCTGTTTGCGAAACAAGTTAAAATTTTACCGATTATACCTGTTTTACACGGGGCAAAAAAGCCGCCAAATTAAGTTATTCGGTGAGAATATGAGCTTTATCAAGCCATGCATGTCAGAACAAACTTTCATCTGCCCAACAATTCATGGAGAAACTCAATAACGGATCTAAGCTAAAAGAACAACTTTCTCTCACAGGTGTATAAAAAATCGATGCAAACATCAAACATAAATGATTGTTTTCAATTCCAGTGTTTAGAAATTGTATTGTCAGTTACTCGTAATTTGGTCTACATTGATACCCTAAGGCTCATAATAAACTCTTCTATTTTTAGACCGACTGACTTAGTGAAGGTAAAAACATAACGGCTTGAGACTAACGGTAATCTTGAGCCTAAATATATCGATATGATTTTCATAGGGACATTATCGTAACGCCATGAAAATAAGCAAGTTAAGCATAAAATTGCTACGCTATATCACTCCCTTAGTGGTGTTACCTTCACTATTTCTCGGTGGCTTTACATTGACGAATGTAACCAGTTCAACGCAAAAACAAGCCAAGCTCACGGTCAGCCGCTTTGTAGAGCAACAACAACAAAAAATACTCAACTATATCGATATATATCAATCAACAACGAAATTACTGTCAACCTCTCCGGTGCTCAATGAGTATCTCGCTCTACGCCATCTTAACTCAGAAGAAGCTGAACTGCGCCGCACAGCCCTGCTGAACGTATTTGCAAGCTACACTGAAGCCTATCCCGATATTTTTAGTATTAATCTGGTTGATCGACAAGGCCAAAGTAATGCTTATTTAGCCAATAACTTGAATGAACCGCCAAAGGGTTACTCATTTTTCAATCAGGTACTCTCCAGTAACTTACGCCAACAGTATTTTATGATCCCCACGGATAATGGCACGACAAACTTGTACTTTGTGCAACAGGTATATGAAGGCAGTAGTTCCACTAATCAGGCTGCGTTGGCTGGTTATGTCGTTGTGCGTGTAGACCCATCAATCATCAATTACTCTATTTTAGAGTCGCCTTATGACAATGCCCTCAACTTACTACTCACAGGTGAAGGCAAAATTCTGTTCAGCTCCGCACCGCTTTTAAACACGCAAATCTTACAGCCTCAAGATGTGGAACAGGTTCATAGCCTTGTAGATCAAGAAGAGTTAACAAGTATTAACTTGCCAAGCATTAATCAGTTAGACATGATCAGCTACGCAGTACAATTGAGTGATGATTACTACTATTTATCAGCAATTCCCAAGAACTTGCTATATGAATCGGGACAAGCAATAAAAAACCTCACGGCGCTTATCGTGTTGTTGTCGATCATCGCTTTGCCCATCTTGGTGCTGATTGTGGTCAAACGATTTCTCATCGACCCCATTGAGCTGCTTGGCGAGGCTAGCCATCGCGTTGGTGATGGCGACCTGAGTGTTTACTTACCCAATGACAATAAAGATGAAGTTGGAAAACTATTTAAAGACTTTAACCACATGGTTAAGCAAATCAGGGACTTTCAAGGAGAGCTCGAAGACTATAAGCTGCACTTAGAAGAAAAGGTAGATAATCGAACATTTGCACTTGAACGCATGAACCAGCAATTAGAAACTGCGTTCACACAGGCCGAACAGGCCAACGAATTGAAAAGCCGATTTTTAGCAAATATGAGTCATGAAATCCGTACTCCGCTTACTGCCATTATTGGCTTTACTGAGCAACTGCTCAGTAATCGTGATACAAAATGTAATCAGAAACATCTAGAGACCATGTTACGTAACTCAAAGCATTTACTTGAACTAATTAATAACATTTTGGATCTATCAAAGATTGAAGCCGAAAAGCTTGCGGTGGAATGTAGTGAAGTTGAAATTCAGCCGCTTATGGAGGACGTCGCCGATATAATCATGCCAATGAGCGAGCAAAAGCAGCTATCCTTTGCTATCAAATACCAATTTCCAATACCCAAAGTGCTATATAGCGATGCGACTAGACTGAAGCAAATCTTGATAGATATCTGTAGCAACGCGGTCAAATTTACAGAGTATGGTAATGTTACCATTGAAGTGTCGTACGATGAGTCTACCGAGCACTTCCAGTTTATTGTTGAAGATACGGGTATTGGTATGTCACAGGGTGAAATAAGCAGAGTGTTTAAGCCATTCGAACAAGCTGATAGTACGATTACACGTCGCTTTGGTGGTACTGGTTTGGGGCTATGTATTGCAAAAAATTTGGCGCAATTGCTCGGAGGGGATGTGAACGTCAAAAGCGAGCAAGGTGTAGGCAGCCAGTTTATTGTGACAATTGCCGGCAATTACCAAGCTAGCCCTGTGCAAATGCAATACGCCCTCGCGGAGCTACAAAGCAAAACTAATATTTCTCAAGAATTTGCTGATATTCACGTTAATGCCCGTATTTTATTAGCCGAAGACAACCCTGATAACCAAGAGCTGATCCGGCTGTTACTGAATGCTTGGGGGATCACCCCTGATATCGTAGACAATGGTGCGAAAGCCGTCGAAAAAGCACTGGTCAACGACTATCAACTTATCTTGATGGATATGCAAATGCCTGTTATGGGAGGTCTAGAGGCGACCCAAATGTTACGTCACGCCGCTTACGATGGCCCTATAATCGCTTTGACCGCCAACGTTATGAAGCATGATATTGAGGACTACTTGCAGGCTGGCTGCGACGCCACACTTGCTAAGCCAATTGATAGAGAGCAATTAGGAAAGGTATTACTAAAACACTTGCAGATCCAAGCAGCTAGCGACTCAAAGTGGGATTCATTACTTAAGAGCGAGAAATTTGCGCAGATTGCGCAAAACTACAACCAAAAACTCCCCGACTATCTCACACAATTGCAACAACATTACCAACATGGTGATTGGGAATCTCTGAGGGCTTTAGCACACAGCCTAAAAGGCAGTGCTGGATGCTTTGGATTTTTGAATATTCACAGCGCAGCAGATCAACTAGAGCAAATGCTGCGCACCAGTGACGAGAACCAATGGCACTACGCAATGCTTTCGTTAACTGAGGCCATCAAATACACACTTAAGCAACAAACAAGCGAGGCTATAGACTACTCTGAGAGCCGAAGCTAAGTGTCATCGCCATTAGAATAGCGTCCTCATTGCCGTTGGCACTTGGGTAGTAATTTTTACGAATGCCTACCTCACTAAACCCAGCCCATTCGTATAAAGCAATTGCACCTTGATTAGAAGCTCTAACTTCTAAAAACAAATTTTCTGCGCCGGCCTCTTCACTGCTGGCGATAAAGTCCGTTAACAGTGCTTTAGCAAACCCTTTTCTTTGATAAGCGGGCGCGACGCAAATGTCCATCAAGGTATGGTCGGGTCCTGCAACCTCTCCGATATAAAAGCCAACAAGTTGCTGTTGTTCGAATATTGCGCCATTAAAATATCGTCCGGCTAGGCAAGAGCGCATCGTATTTGCAGACCATGGGAATTCATGACATGCGCTTTCGACAGCCATCAAATGCTCAAATGGCACATCTGATAATACGTTGCGTTGTACTGATTTATTCACTGAGTAAGGCCCATAACTGACGCTTTTGCGCACTAGATAATTGCTCTGAGGGTAAGTACAGCGAAGCATCTTGAATCTCAATGTGCTGTGCTATAAACACATTGTTCAATTCGCGCGTTGTCGCAAGTTTGATATCTTCCCACAATACAGAGTTAAGATGACAGGGCTGCTGTGTTTCGCCCCCATTAAGTTCACCGTCACTTGCACTATAACGATTATTCAAAACAAGCGGTGTGATATCTAAGATTTCAGCATACAAAGAGTGCATAATTGCCTGTTGTACTGAGTATTAATAAGTTTGGAATATACTGCTTTAAAGAATATAAAGCAAAAATAAAGAAGAAGTGGCAGGGGCGGCAGGACTCGAACCCGCAACCATCGGTTTTGGAGACCGCTGTTCTACCAATTGGAACTACGCCCCTGCAATGTCGACGCATTATAAAGAGGTTTTCCTAAAGGTAAAGAAAAATTATCAAAAACCCGTTTAACTGCTTCTAAAATAAACAAAAGGGCGAATATTACATAATTCGCCCTTAGATTTAGACTAAATTGAGTGCTGGAATGATTATTCCCACTCTATCGTCGCTGGTGGTTTACCTGAAATATCGTATACCACACGAGAAATACCATCGATTTCATTGATAATACGGTTAGACACCTGACCTAAGAACTCATAAGGTAAGTGTGACCAACGCGCCGTCATAAAGTCGATTGTTTCAACGCAACGTAGTGACACAACCCAATCATATTTACGCGCATCACCCATAACACCTACAGAGCGAACCGGCAAAAATACCGTAAATGCTTGTGAAACTTTATGGTATAGATCCGCTTTGTGTAGCTCTTCAATGAAGATTGCATCGGCACGGCGCAATAGGTCACAGTACTCTTTTTTGATCTCGCCCAATACGCGAACACCCAAACCAGGACCTGGGAAAGGATGACGGTATAGCATGTCGTAAGGCAAGCCTAGCTCTAGACCAATCTTACGCACTTCGTCTTTGAACAATTCACGTAATGGCTCTACTAAGCCCATTTCCATGTCTTCTGGTAGACCGCCTACGTTGTGGTGTGACTTGATCACGTGCGCTTTGCCTGTCGCTGATGCAGCTGATTCTATTACATCAGGGTAAATGGTACCTTGTGCTAACCATTTAGCATTTTTAAGCTTGCTCGCTTGCTCATCAAAGACCTCAATAAAGGTATGACCGATAGATTTACGCTTAGCTTCTGGCTCATCAATACCTTCAAGCGCTTTTAAGAATCGCTCTTCTGCATCAACTTTAATGATATTTAGACCAAACTTGTCACCGAACATATCCATAACCTGCTCGCCTTCGTTTAAACGAAGTAAGCCGTTATCAACAAATACGCAGGTAAGCTTCTCGCCAATTGCACGGTGAATAAGCATCGCAACAACAGATGAATCCACACCACCTGACAGGCCAAGGATCACTTCGTCATCCCCGACTTGCTCTTTGATACGCTCAATTGCATCTTCGATGATCTGCGCCGGTGTCCATAATTTCTCACACGCACAAATATCAATCACAAATCGCTCTAAAAGACGCTGCCCTTGTTGAGTATGAGTAACTTCTGGGTGGAACTGCACACCGTAGAAACGCTTCTCTTCCCATGACATTGCCGCGTGAGGACAGGTTTCTGTTTTTGCAGTAGTTACAAAAGTATCTGGAATTTCAATAACTTTATCGCCATGGCTCATCCACACATCAAGATAATCCAAACCATCTTCGATATGATCTTGGATTTGATCAAATAGCTTACAGTTACCGACCTTTTCAACACGTGCGTAACCAAACTCTTTTTTGTCTGAGCTATGTACTTGGCCACCCAACTGCATCGCCATCGTTTGCATGCCGTAACAAACACCCAATACAGGCACACCTGCGTTAAATACGTATTCAGGTGCACGCGGGCTATTTTCTAACGTCGTTGACTCAGGCCCGCCTGATAAAATAATGCCCTGAGGATTAAACTCACGGATCTGCTCTTCGGTAACGTCCCAAGCCCATAGCTCACAATATACGCCGATTTCACGTATACGACGTGCAATTAGCTGAGTGTATTGCGAACCAAAGTCTAAGATCAAAATGCGGGAATCGTGGATGTCTTTGCTCATTGATAATCTCGTTAGTTAGTAAACGACTAAATTCAGTAAAGCACAAATACCGTGCTTTACTTGAAATTAAGAAGGGCTAGCAATCGCTAGCCCACTTTTGAGTGTTAGCCCAGACGATAGTTAGGGGCTTCTTTGGTGATCTGTACATCGTGTACATGAGACTCACCCATACCGGCAGATGTGACACGTACAAACTGCGGTTTAGTATTTAGTTCGGTAATCGTTGCGCAACCGGTTAGACCCATAGCACTGCGAATACCACCCACCTGCTGGTGAATAATTGTGGCGATAGGACCTTTATAGGCAACACGCCCTTCAATGCCTTCTGGCACTAACTTGTCCGCTTCATTTGATTTTTGGAAGTAGCGATCTGATGAACCTTCTTTTTGATTCATCGCACCTAACGACCCCATTCCACGGTAAGATTTGTAGTAACGACCTTGATAAAGCTCAACTTCACCTGGAGACTCTTCAGTTCCCGCTAACATTGAACCCACCATGACACATGATGCACCAGCTACCAGCGCTTTTACGATATCACCAGAAAAGCGAATACCACCATCGGCGATAACCGGAATATCGCGACCTTTTAAGCCTTCAACAGCATCCGAAATTGCAGTGATCTGCGGTACACCACAGCCTGTTACGATACGTGTTGTACAGATAGAACCTGGGCCAATCCCCACTTTTACGGCATCAGCACCGGCATCAGCCAACGCAATTGCACCTTCTGCGGTTGCAACGTTACCTGCTACGATTTGCAAGTCTGGGTACGCCTCACGCGTTGCTTTAACTCGGTCGATTACACCTTGAGAGTGTCCGTGTGAAGTATCAATTAGCAATACGTCAACACCCGCTTCAACTAGCGCAGCAATGCGTTCGTCGGTTCCAGCGCCCACTCCCACTGCCGCACCCACGCGTAAACGGCCTTGCTCATCTTTACAAGCGTTAGGTTTGTCTTGGGCTTTTTGGTAGTCTTTAACCGTGATCATGCCTCTGAGTTTAAACGCATCATCAACCACTAGGATTTTTTCAATACGATGCTCATGCATTAAACCTAAGATTTCTTCGCGAGAAGCACCTTCTTTTACCGTTACCAAGTTCTCTTTGGTGGTCATAACGGTTGAAACGGGTTGATCAAGTTTGGTTTCAAAACGCATATCACGGCTAGTAACAATGCCCTCTAACTGGTTGTCTTTGCCAGTTACTGGAAATCCTGAAAAACCTTTTTCTTCTGCTAATGCGTTTGCTTGAGCAATCGTTAAATCAGCAGAAACGGTCACCGGAAAAGATACAATCCCCGCTTCGTAAGCTTTAACTTTACGTACGTTGCGAGCTTGCTCTTCTATGGTCATGTTCTTGTGAATAAAACCAATACCGCCTTCTTGCGCTAGGGCAATAGCAAGGCGAGCTTCTGTCACTGTATCCATAGATGCAGAAACAAGAGGCAGGTTTAGTTTAATACCACGCGTCAATCGCGTTGATAGATTTGCTGTATGAGGTAAAACAGTAGAATGTGCAGGAACTAATAGCACATCATCAAAGGTTAGGGCTTCTTTTGCAATTCTTAGCATGGTTGCGGTTTCTCTCACGTGGAACTGAGTACAAGGAATTGCGGCGAAATTTTATCAGCGTTCCTTGGTGGAGTAAATAAAATTTCGCAAAAAATATGATAAAGTAGCGGTGAATTTTTTATGGAGCGTTCTATGTCATTGTCAGGCTTTCATTCTGGTGCCTCATCAACTTACACCGTTTCTCGGCTAAATAGAGAAATTAGAAGCATTTTGGAGCAAGGTTTTGCTGCAATTCGTCTAAGCGGTGAAATTTCTAACTTTGTGGCCCCCGCTTCCGGACATTGGTATTTTTCTTTAAAAGATGACAAAGCGCAAATTAAAGCAGCAATGTGGCGCGGTAATAATCGTTACTGCCAGTACAAACCGACCAATGGCGCACAAGTAGAAGTACATGCTCGGGTTTCTGTGTATGAGCCAAGAGGTGATTACCAGCTAATTGTAGAAAAAATGGAGCCCGCGGGTGAAGGGTTACTGAAACAACAATTTGATGAGCTGAAAATGCGTTTAGCCGCCGAAGGCTTATTTAGCAGCGATCATAAAAAGCCAATACCAACTCAGATCAATAAAGTTGGGGTGATCACCTCAGCCACTGGCGCTGCAATTAAAGATATTTTAACCGTACTCAAACGCCGCGCACCACAACTAGAGGTCATCATCTATCCTGCTCAAGTTCAAGGGAAAGAAGCACATGTACAGTTAATTGAAAAATTGCATGTAGCAAATCAACGTGCCGAGGTAGATGTGCTTATCATTGGCCGAGGCGGTGGCTCACTGGAAGATATGTGGTGCTTTAATGAAGAGCCGCTAGCACGCGCGATTTTCGCCAGTCGATTGCCAGTTATCAGTGCCGTTGGCCATGAGATAGACACAACCATTAGCGATTATGTTGCAGATCTTAGGGCCGCCACGCCATCTGCTGCCGCCGAGCTTGTCAGCCCTGACCAAACAGCCTTACAGCAACAACTTATGCAGTATAAGCGTGCGCTACACATGCAGGCACTACAAGCTATCAAGCAAGCTAAACACTATTGCGCTACGCTCGAACAACGACTCAAGCTACAACATCCAGAAAACCAATTACTACAACAGCAACAAAGAATCGATGAGTTGTCGAGCCGCTTGAGTCGAGCATTTTTACAAATGCAAAATCGACGCAACGCTCAACTCGATATGGCAAAACAGCGGTTAAGCCACCAGCACCCTAAGCGACAACTACATGACAGTGCTGGGCGACTACAACAGCTAACAAACGCGCTTGTTCAAGCAATGCAAAAGCAACACCAGCAGCGTCAAAATCAATTGGCTCTTTATGCTGCTAGGCTTGATAGCGTGAGTCCTTTGAGTGTACTTGCCCGTGGTTATAGCATTACCAAACAACAAGGGTTAGTTGTTAAGTCCGTTACACAAGTTAACGCACAACAGCCACTGGTCACGCGACTGTACGATGGCGAGATCCACGCTCAAGTCATCGATATAAAATCTTATTAGTCTTTGACTTCTTGAGTGCTTAGAAAGATCTGCATTCGTTGATCTGTAGAGGTAGAGGTGCTTATGGTGAAACGTTTAAACCAAGGTTGAGCAAATAGCTTTTCGCTCACCTCACGCCAATATGACGCATCAAACTCTTGAATATTGCCAGCAGGTACCAGTTCAATTTGGCACACTGTCGACTTACACCCGTAGCTCTGTAGTGCCACCATATGGCTTAAATCATTTTGATAAAGAAAGTCGTTGATCTGCAATTCTTGGTCATCAGCCCACAATGCATCACGACTTTCCTGCTGATACTGCTGTGATAACTGCGTATTCAAGTCGCTATTGGGTACCTGCACTGCCGCGCTATCTTTTTGTTGCCGCATAAATGACAGTTGTTGTTGGAGCTCGAAGTTCTGCTCATTTAATTGCGCAATGGTGCTGTTTAGAGCCTCTATTTGTAGCGCGATTTCAGGCTGCTCAGAAGTAGTTTGTAGGGGCTGTGGTTGAGGGTTATCCCGCGTCTGTACATCTGGCGCAATAACACTCTGTTTCTCAGCTGCTGTGTGAATGCTCACAGGGGGAGCGGCCAACCACAACCGCTCCACCATGATCCCCAATGCGAAGGCTATCAAGAATAAAACAATACCTATCAACCCTCGCATGATGCATCCATTAGATCATGGCACTGGTTTGCGACTCATTCTTCGGGTCGTCACTATCTTCTAAGAAGTTTTGATTCATACTCTCTGCTGGGCAAGGACTACAAGGCTTACCAACCACTTTAGCAGGTACGCCAACCACAGTTGTGTGGGGCGCTACTGGGCTTAGCACCACGGAACCTGCGCCAATGCGCGCACCTTCACCGACTTCAATATTCCCTAATACTTTTGCACCAGCGCCAATTAGTACACCAGCTCTGATCTTAGGATGTCGATCCCCTTGTTCATTACCCGTACCACCAAGCGTCACTGATTGTAATATCGAGACATTATCTTCAATCAGTGCAGTCTCTCCAATTACGATACCGGTTGCGTGGTCAAACATGATGCCGTGACCCACTTTACACGCGGGGTGAATGTCCACACCAAATACTTCAGACGTGCGGCTTTGGATAAATCGTGCTAGTTCTTTGCGGTTTTGTCGCCATAAACAATGCGCCAATCTATGTGCTTGAATGGCGTGAAAGCCTTTTAGGTTTAACATCACCGTAAGATAACTGTCCGCGGCTGGGTCACGGTCTTTAACCGCTTTAATGTCATAGGCAACATGAGTAAGCATATTGTCACAATCAACAAAGGCTTGATCGAATAACTCACGAATTGTAAATGCTGATACCACCGCATCGGCCAATTTATTAGCCACGATAAAACTTAGGGCAGCGCCCAAACATTCATGATTCAAAATACTTGAATATACATGACTGGCTAGCAATGGCTCGTGGCTAACAAGCTCTTTTGCTTCGGCGCGAAGTTGTTGCCATATTTCATGACGCATAGCGATACCTTTATTCAATTTAACACCAGAGATTCTAACGACAAAACACCTAGAGGTGTTACCGTAATAAAAAACTATATAGTAATTAGTTATAACAAAGTGCTATTTGCCACGCAACGTACGCTTATGACAGCTTGACAATTAAAAAAGCCGCACATAATGTGCGGCTTTTATTAATCAATCAAAGGTTTTGCTTATTCGAACACAGAGCTAACTTCAAGTACTTCAATATTCTGCTTAGGAATATCTAACTTGTATGATGCTATGTGCTTGTCTTCTTGTAACAATTGATCTGGCTTTTCAGAATTGTAGCTCAACGGCGAAGGTGTTTCTTGTGCTAAGCGCTGTGCCATGTCTTTACCATCTCCCGTTACGAATACGTATTGAATATGTTCCGTTTGCAAGTTTTCTCGGATCACACGGTTCACATCTTCAACACTCAAGCTTGCCAATTGCTTGCGTACATAATCAACAAACCCTTCAATATTATAAAATTGACTGTCCATCGCGTAACCAAGTTGACGGTCCTGACTTGAAACCAGTTGGGCCACATAGTTGGTGAGGAAGTTTCGAGTTGCAACAAAGTCTGCTTCGTTCATCCCTTCCTTAATGAGTTTATCTAGCTCGAATAAGGCCACTCGAGTTGCAAAATGCGCGTCATTGTTCGAGCGTAATGGACGTAACCAAACCTGAAATATTTGCTCAGAACGGCCCAAGTTTGCATCAGGTACAGTTTGGAACATACCACGCGGGAAATACTCAATGTAGGCGTAATCGCCATAGTTCATGCCGCGCGTTTCTCTAATTCGCTGATATAGGAAGCTGTTTGAGTTTCTATGCTCTCCAAAATAAGAGCGAACTAACCAAAGTGCAGTCCAGTCTTTATGACTGCGAATGGTATCAATTGGAAAACCAAACGATACTGCGGTTGATTTAGCACTTTTCTCAACAATGGTGGCATGACGCCCTTGCAAAGCAGGCGCATCAGGAATGTCTAAACGTGTCTCATCGCCTTTCGGTAACTTAGCCAAGTCCGCAAATAACTTCGCTTTAATATCCTCTGGCATATCACCTGTGATACCAACATTCAGTTTAGCCTGAGTTAACTGCTGATTATAAAAGGCTTTGACGTCTTCTAATGTTAAGGCTTCGAGATCAGACAAGTCACCGAAGTTATAACTTTCATAAGGGTGTCCTTGATATAATTTGTGATAAAGCACTTCTTTGCCTAGTTCTTCGTCATTTGACGATTTCAAACCCGCCTTGATGTTATCCAGTATCTCTTTTTTCAAACGACTGAAGTCATCGGCTCTAAACCCTGGATTAAGCAACTGCTCACTGACCAAGCTATACCATTGTTCAATATTATCTTTATGAACGCGACCACGTAATGACAGCATTTCTTTATCAATTTGATAGTTGAAAGAACCAGCAATTGGATACATTGCCTTTTGGATTTCTTTATATGCTTTATTTTGTGAGCCGCCATTGGCAATCATAGCCGCAGTCATTGCCGCCAGTCCTTTCTTCCCTTGAGGATCTGCTGCCGCCCCTGTGTAGAAGAGTAAATTAACATCAACAAGTGGTGAGCTATTACTTTTATCTACCACATTAAAATGACGTGTGACGGGTTGATTTGCTTGCTCAACAAGTGCTTGAAGTGACACCTCACTATCAAACCCGTCAATTGAGTCAAGGGCAGACATAGTCACAGTTGTGCGGTTAGAGTCCACAAAATATTTGTTGGCTATCGCTTTGATATCCTCAGCGGTGATGGCATCTGCTGTCGCATAAAGCTGATTAATCACTTCAGGGTCGCGTTCAAAGTGCATATATTCGGCTAACCTTGAAGCGATGGCTCCAGATGAGTCCAATCCATTAATAAAACTGTATTTTCTGTTCGATTTGAGGGCATTTAGCTTGTCTTCATTAACAAGCTCTGTGCGCGCCTTGGCATAAGTTTGGTTAATGGCGTCACGCACTGTGACTAAATCCTCAGCATTTTCGACTTTAACAAACACATGTCGCAAACCAGGGTCTTTCGTCTCTGGGTTATAAGTGAGCATTTGACTAGCAATTTGCTTCTCTACCACTAGTTGTTGATATAGCTCAGAAGTTTCTGAGAAATAAAGATCGGAGATGAGATCAAGAGCCGCTCTGTCTTTCGTTTCACTTTGCCATGCAGAGCCTTTGTAAGATACAAGTAGCCAATGACCTGGCAGGCCTTCACTTTGTTTATGTACATATTTAGGTGCATTCTGCTTTGGCTCCTGTGGCACCTTTGAAACATAGTCTCCACGCTCCCAACCACCCCAGTGCTTCTTCACCATAGCAATGGTCTCTTGAGGGTCAACATCGCCGACAATCACTAAGGAAACGTACTCTGGGTTATAAAAACGCTCAAAGAAAGTTTGACCATAGGCCATTTGATCTGGCATGGCTTCGATGTCTTCAAAAAAGCCCATTGTGGTGTGCTTGTATGTATGCTTATCAAAAGCTTCTTTACGCACCGCTGACAACAACTGACGCAGTGGGTTGGCATTGTTCTTTAAATACTCCCCTTTTACGGTCAACGCCTCGGTGCGAAATTGCGCTTCGGTGTAAGTCAGATTTTGAAAAATGTCGGCTTCTATCTCTAGTACTTTATCTAAATGTTGTTTAGAAAAGCTCAGGTAATAATTGGTGTAGTCGTTGGTGGTATAAGCACGGTTGTCCACCCCTGAGTTTTTCAAAATATCGGCATAAACATCTTTAGGATATTTCTTTGAACCTTTAAACATCATGTGCTCAAAGAAGTGCGCAAAGCCCGTGCGCCCCTGTTCAACTTCATCTCGTGAACCAACCGATACAGGAATATGTACTGAAACAACGTCCGGATAGTCTGTTTTAACCACCATCACGCGCAAACCATTTTCTAATTCTTCTAATACGTAGTCTTGAGAGAATACTTTGTTATTTGCTTGTGCTTGTACGGTATTTGCCGCCTGGTTACCAGCATTGCTAACGCAGCCTGCCAAGGCCAGTGTTACGGCAAGACTTGTTGCCAAAAGTTTAAATTTCATAGTGTTCCCTGAATTTGTTATCTATTGTCTGCACTGTCACGGTTGTTAAGTGCTTATTTCAAAGACCATTATGCAATAATTTTTTATTTCGTTGCCATTTATGAGCAAAAATTCTGTAAACAAATATGTTAACAGACCAATAAAGGCGCATTCGAACTTGAATTAAATTCATATTCATTGAATAACTTTCAATAAAAAAATCTATCTAGACGTCTAAATGGCTGCTATATTATCCTCTATCGACACACATTGAGCTGGGATGAGGATCATGGCGTTATCACTGCAAGAGAAAATATTAGACCCAAACCAAGGGGTATACTTGATCGGAACTACTCCACCAAAAGTAGATACCGATAGCACGAAACTAAAAAGCATCGCCAAAAAACTGCTCGGTCGCCTACACGAAATTGAATATGACGGAGTGGTGGTTTATGACATCCAAGATGAAAGCAGCCGCACGCAAGTACCGCGCCCTTTTCCGTTTAAGCACACCGTCGATCCTTGTGAGTATTCTCAGTTGATCAGTGAACTGTCGCAATTGGACGTCATCACTTATAAAAGTGTGGCACAGCGTGAAGCCAGTGAATTTAGCGACTGGCTAGATGACACCAAAAAGCAATATGGTCTGAAAAATTTGGTCTTGGTTGGCAGTCCATCATCTACAGGTGATATCAAACTTAGTTTATCTGAAGCCTATGCAACACTCGCGGCGCACCAAGAAAAGTTTTTCTTAGGGGGGGTGACCATTGCTGAGCGTCACGCAAGCAAACGAAACGAGCATGAAAGGTTGCTGGAGAAAGTCACCCAGGATGTGAGTTTTTCATTTCTCAGGCAGTTTATAATGCACAGGCCACCATAGACTTGATCACCAGCTATGCACGCTCATGCAAACAACAGGGGCTTACGCCTAAACGTATCATTTTGACGTTTACGCCGTGTGGCGGAGAGAAGACACTCGACTTTATGCAGTGGTTGGGGATCTCTGTACCGGAAGCGACCAAGTGGCGCATATTAGATGCCGATAATTCTTTAAGCGAATCTATTCGTATTTGCCGTGAAAACCTAGATCAAATCTTAAGAAGCTGTGCTCATTTAGATGTGCCGTTGGGTTTAAATATTGAGAGCTTAACAAACCGCAAAGAGGAAATTGACGCATCTATTAACTTGTATCGCCTACTCAAAGCGACGATGGAACTAACGCTTGCTGAAAAGCAAATAGCATAAACAAAAAAAGCACAACACAGTGCTCTTTTTGTTTATGGCTGTTAGTTAATAAATTAACGACGCCGCGTTGAACGTTTGTTTAATATGCGTTTTTTATCTCTTTGCTTACGAGACTTTGTCGAATTTTTGCGGTTATCTTTGGGCTCTTTGGTTAAATCTGGCTCATAACCTGGTAACCATTGTGGCGTTAGTCGCTCATCCAGCAACACCTCAATCTCCTCGAGCAGCCATTGCTCATCAATGCTAACCAAAGAGATAGCATGCCCAGCATTACCGGCTCGCCCTGTACGACCAATGCGGTGAACATAATCCTCTGCAACATAAGGAAGCTCGGCATTGATCACATAATCCAAGTCAACTATATCCAAGCCTCTAGCAGCAACATCCGTCGCTACCAGCACTCGCGTTTTACCACTTTTAAACTGCTCAAGCGCTTTGTCTCTGGCTCCTTGAGACTTATCGCCATGAATAGCAAGCGTTGCTAAGCCATCTTTATTCAACTCTTTGGCTAAACTATCCGCCATATTTTTAGTGCGAGTAAATACCAACACCTGCTGCCAGTTATTTTTACCTATCAAATGAGACATCAGCTCCCGCTTTCTGTCTTCATCCACCGCATAAAATACTTGTTCTACCTTTTGTGCAGCACTGTTTTCTTTATCTATGCTGATCCGTTTAGGATTTTGTAACCATTGTTTTACTAGGCTTTGCACCTGTTCATCAATGGTGGCAGAAAATAATAACGTTTGTCGCTGTGGCGGTAAATGACGCATGACACGTTTTATTTCACCAATAAACCCCATATCCAAAATTCTATCGGCTTCATCAAACACCAGATACTCAACCTGCGCCAGTGATAAAGTCCCTTTGATCAAATGATCGAGTAATCGACCAGGTGTAGCCACAACCACATCCGCACCTGCCCTTAGCGCTTTTTCCTGAGGACCAATATTCGCCCCACCATATAGGCACACTGTTTTGAGCGTCGTACATTGAGCATAACTTTGCGCGCTTTGGGCAACTTGCTGTGCAAGCTCTCTGGTCGGTGTCACGACCAGTGCTCTGACACTCCCCTGCTGTTCGGCGCTCGCCAACAACCGATGTAAAATTGGCAGCATAAAAGCCGCTGTTTTACCCGTTCCAGTTTGTGCCGTTGCAACTAAATCATGCCCAGCTAAGAGCACCGGAATACACTGTGTTTGTACCGGTGTAGGTGTGGTGAAATTAAGTTTATTAAGGGCTTGAACGAGTTCATCAGAAAGAGATAACGCTTGGAATGACATGGATAAACCAGATATAAACGAAGTTGGTGGCAGTATAGCAAAAGCGCGCATAGGATGCGCGCTTTAGATATTGACGATTAAAGTGTGGCTTTTCTATCGTTATAGTACTCTATCAAGTCATCAACCATCTCTTGGCAATAGTCTCGAATGCCCGAAACCAACATGTGCTTTTCGCCATAGCCGACCTTCAGCCCTTCGCTGAGTAAATTAAAGCGCAAGATGATTTTGCCGCGTTTGCCTTCGTAGTTAAACTCGGGTGTCGACGCTTCGAGCTCTAAGGTGGTTACATCCAATTTATCCAAATGGATAGCCATCGATTCATAAATAACCATAGGGCGCGCAGGGTTAATCATAACCTGCTTTTGTGCCATCAGTGGAATAATGACGTGCGGGAAGGTAGTACCTGAGAATTCAACATAATTCTTCGTCAAACTATCAATCAACGTTTGGCACTGATTATTAGCCCCATCTCTTTTTACTGAGAGCATCACTTTGTCATTAGAAGTGATATCAAATGCCTCACTTCCCGCAGGGAAATCTAACTTGGATGTTTCATCAACCATTCCTGCAAACGTAAAATGCATGTTCTCACTGACACCATATTTTGCTAACACCAGTGCAAATAATAAGTCTCCAGGCACACAGAATTTTTTCGCATCCACATCATGCAAAGGGTTAAAATCATCAGCTACACGTTTGGCAAACTCACTACCTTGCTCACGGCTGATCACAACTTGCTCACCATCTTGCTGGAAAAATTGACTTAACATAGACCTTTTCTTTCACGACTAAAAACCGCGCTATGTTAACAGAATATGGCTTGCTAGAGGTCATATCTGTTTAATTTTCTGCATAATAAAAAAAGCCACAATAATAGTATTGTGGCTTTTTTAAATAATATCAGAACGTTATATTAGTCTTGTGGGAAATCTCGATAAGCTTTCTCAAGCTTCTTCGCTTGCTTTTTAGAGACCCCAATGTGTGCCAATGCAACTCGCAAGCGAGCACGAGACAGATCTGAGCCCAAAATCTCCATCGCATCAATCACCGATGTTGATGACTGCTTACCAGTAATAGCAACAAAGATTGGTTCCAAGAAATCTTTAATCTTCAACTCGTGGAAGTTAGCAACAGCTTTAGCCGTAGCGAAAATTTCTGATTTATTCCAGCTACGTAATCCTTCTAACTGCCAAATGAAGAATTGTAATGCTTGGCGAACTGTCTCTTCGTCCGTTTTACCCGCGGTGAGAAGCGCAGCATCATACTCTGGTTGCCCAGAAACGAAGTGCCCAGCCAAGTCGACTAAATCAGACAGAGTATTAATACGTGCTTTCGCTTCTGGCAGAATGCGCGCCAAGGTCTGAGCGTTAAACTTCCAATCAACAAAACGTTGGATCAGCTCTTCATCGGAAAGGTTTTCGCGGATCCATAATCCATTTAGCCAACTGAGCTTATCAACATCAAATACCGGACCACCAAGAGAGACTCGTTTCATATCAAAGTGTTCGATCATCTCAGCAAGTGTGAATTTTTCACGCTCATCGGGCATAGACCAACCCATACGACCAAGATAATTTAATACCGCCTCAGGTAAGAAACCCATCTCTTTGTAATAGTTGATCGACGTAGGGTTTTTACGCTTAGATAACTTTGACTTATCAGGGTTACGTAATAGCGGCAAATGACCCAGTACAGGTGGTGTCCAGCCAAAATCTTCGTATAGCTTTAATAGCTTAGGCGCTGAGTTGATCCACTCTTCACCACGGAAAATATGGCTGATCTGCATGTGGTGATCATCCACTACGTTGGCTAAGAAATAGGTCGGGAAACCGTCCGCTTTTAGCAATACCTGCATATCAACGTTTTCCCATGGGATTTCAATCTCGCCACGTAGATAATCATTGAACTTGAACGTGCCCTCACTGGGGATCTTCATACGAATAACATACGGCTTGCCAGCCGCTAGATTTTCTTTCACTTGCTCTTCGCTCAGCAATAAGCCTCGACCGTCATATTTAGGACGTAAGCCTTCAGCCATTTGCTGCTCGCGCATCTCATCAAGTTCTTCAGCGGTGGCAAAACAATAGAATGCTTTGCCTTGTTCAACCAATTGATGCGCATATTTCTTGTAAAGTTCGCTACGCTCTGATTGACGATAAGGGCCAAACTCTCCGCCCACATCTGGACCATGATCCCAATTCAACCCTAACCAACGTAGGCTATCCATTATCGCCTGCTCAGACTCTTTCGTACTGCGTACCTGATCAGTATCTTCGATACGTAAAACAAACTCGCCGCCTTGCTGCTTAGCAAAACAGTAGTTAAAAAGGGCAATATAAGCGGTACCTAAATGCGGATCACCTGTCGGTGACGGGGCAACACGAGTACGGATAGTCATGGTGTTTCTCTTTAAATGTCAGACAATAGATTATGGGCGGCTATGCTAGCATAACCGCGGGGTATCTCAAACGCCCTACGACGTTTACAACTGTAAATTATGCGGCTTTTTCAAGCTTTTCTAAGTAGCTAACAATGTCGCTTGATTCATACAACCACTGTACATTGTTGTCTTGCTCGATGCGTAGACAAGGTACTTTGATTTTGCCCCCTTGTTCCGCCAGTTCTTGGCGAAATTGGGCATTGTTCTTCGCGTCACGCGTCTCTATTTTCAATCCCTCACGCTTAATCGCACGACGTACTTTGACGCAAAATGGACAGGCTTTAAACTGATATAGCTTTAACTGTGCTGTTTGTGCATCCAGCTTTTGTTGCTCATCCGCAGGACGCTTTTTACTGCGTGGTGTAAAAATAAAATCCAAAAGCAAAATAACTCGACCCAAAAACCAACGTACAAATTTCATGCTCGCTCCCATTCAACGATATTAATGGGCACTATATTATCACAGGCTAAAATAATTCAATATCACCGGATGAGTGGTTACAACCTTTATCTTTTAAGCTCGAAAAAGCCGTTACTCTATTTCGCCCATCTTGCTTGGACTGATAAAGCGCTTGATCGGCCCTGTTCACTAACTCTGCGACTTGTCCGGCATCTTTTAATTCCACAAACCCCATACTAATTGTCACATTACCAACCTGAGGAAATCGTGTATCAGCAATAAGCGCGCGTACACTGTCGAGTTTTTGCATTGCTTCGCCTTCATGTCGACACGGAAAAACAATAGCAAACTCTTCCCCACCGTAACGAAAAACATAATCACCAACACGAAAGTTACTTTTCAACAGTTGCGCCACCAGCAATATCACTTCATCACCAATCACGTGACCATAATTGTCGTTAACATGCTTGAATAAATCGATGTCTGCGATAGCCATGTACCAGTTCTTTTGTTGCTCATTGCCACGAACCAACCAAGCCTCTTTGCCTGCCACAATGTCGATAATTTTCTCATCAAATGTTTGTCGATTTAACAATTGAGTGAGTGGGTCTACGCGCGCGTATTGTAGTGTTGCTAGTTGGTGCACATACACATTGAGGACATGATTAAGTACGGTATGCCCAGAAGAAGGAATTATTGATTGGTCGTGCACCGCTAAAAAGCCAAGCACCAGTCCCTGATAACGCACGGGTAGAATTTGTAGTTGCGCCAAACTGAGCAGCTGAACATCCTGATTTAATTTTTTCAATCGCTCTAACAACGGTGGCACGTCAATCTCTTCCACCGCCATTTTGTATTGTTCATGCAACTCCCCCGTTGACGCAAAGGTCAAGCAAGGCGTTTGCCGCACAGACAGGCTTTTACTGAAGTAAAAAGCATATACGCAGGATTCACCAAGGAGTTGAGTTAATATTTTGGCTAAGCAGCTATCTAAAGTGTGTTCACTATTTTGCGAAATGAGCCCAATAGTCCACTCATAACCACACGATGATATTTTTTCCATCTGCAATCTTGTTGTTGTGCACAATAGCTTAAGCTTAGCGTAAGCTGCTAATTTTGCATGTGATTAACAACACACTTTTACAGTAAAACCATATCATCTCGATGGATCACAACACTTGATGCTTTGTAACCTAATGCCGAGGCGATATCTAAGCTATGACAGCCTTTGATGGTATCGAGTTCTCGCTCCGAAAATCCACATAGCCCTTTAGCAATCGCTTGCCCTTGAGCATTCGTCACAGTAATTAAATCGCCCCGCACAAAACACCCAGATACGCCTATCACTCCCTTGGCTAACAAACTTGCCCCTTGTTGTGCAATAGCAAGACAAGCGCCGTTATCAACAATCACTGTCCCCGTAGATTTAGGCGCTGACAGTAACCATTTTTTGCGCCCCTCAACGGGGGCATCAAAGCGCATAAACGTGGTGCTGAGCGCTTCTTTATTCATAATTTTCAGAATAATGTCTGCTTCACTGCCTTTGGCTATTACCGTCTCGATGCCCGCACGTTGCGCGATATCCGCGGCTTGAAGTTTCGTCGCCATCCCGCCTGTACCAAGTGATGTGCCGCTATCGCCTGCTAGGGCTCTTAGCTCATCATCAATTTTATGTACCTGCGCAATCAACTCAGCCTGAGGGTTAGTGCGTGGATCTGCGGTAAACAAGCCGACCTGATCGGTCAGCAACACCAACTTGTTCGCATTGGCTAAAATAGCCACCATTGCAGATAGATTGTCGTTGTCACCGACTTTAATTTCAGTAGTCGCAACAGCATCATTCTCATTGATGATTGGAATGACTTGATGTTTCAACAATTGCGTCAGCGTATCTCTAGCAGTTAAATAACGCTCTCGATGCTCTACATCTGCGCGAGTCAACAACATTTGTGCCACAGGGATATCATAAAGCGCAAACAAGGTTTGCCATAAGTGGATTAGCTGGCCTTGACCAATAGCTGCCAGCATTTGTTTCTCAGAAATCGAATCGCCAACATTCTGAGCTAGTTGAGAACGACCTGCAGCAACCGCGCCACTTGATACCAGCACGATTTGATGGCCTTGCAGCTTGAGTGCGGCACATTGTCGAACCAGTTCCACCATACGTGGTTTATTAAGGTGAATATCTCCTGCTGTAAGCACACTAGTTCCCAACTTTATGACAATTGTTTGCTGCCCCATAATCCCAGTCTCAGAAATAAAAAGTCAGTTATATCAGAGCGGCGTCAAGGCACAAGCAAATTTTGTTCATAACGACAGAAAGTGCTAAAATCGCGCGCCAAATGGCAGTTTCAGGTTGAGATATTTTTGTTCAACCATTGCGGTTAATCATGATCAACATCAACAACGTAAATCGGCAGCACCGTCATAGTGGCTATTAGGAGAATGGATAATGAAAACACACTCGAAACGAAAAGAACTCATCATGATGCCACTGTTACTGATCACCATAGTGTTATGCATAGGTGGGCACTATATTTTGCAACCGAATTATCAAGACAGTTCTATCGCCGAATATGCACTGGCTGCTCTGCCATTTTTAATGTTTGCGGTGGTGCTTGTGGCCATTAAACTGGCGATTAAGGCCGACAAGCAAGAAGACGAATGATGATTATAAGATGTGATAGCCAAACCAGTCTGGTTTAATGGGCTGGCTCTTACCGCTCGGTGTGAGTGCAATAAAATACTGTTGGTCAATTAAGTCTATCGCGAAACAATCATCTACATCATGCAAGTTATCTTTATGTAGGTGGCTCATACCACCGAGTAACGTTGCTTTGGCCTTTTCTTTCGCTTCACCTTCGTTGTGCGCCACAAACAAAGCAAAGTCGTGCTGCTCCGCCAATGATTCTGGCACATAGGCACCCATGTTAACAAAGTACAATTTTTGCTTATCTATTGGCTGCTCAGTTACGAGACTAACCTCATAACCATCAACATGATCGATGACAGTATATGAGTCCATATGGACCGCAGCTTTATCTCCAACCCACTGCGCTTTTAATTTTTGATAACAATCTTCGATTTTCTCGCCAACCACAAAACGTACATCGTGCATTTCTATATGGCATCCCGCAACGCGACCACCAAGGTACACCATAAACAACTTCATTTTAGTCCCTTATTAATACACAAAAACCAATAATATCATTATTTTGAGTCAAAGCTAAAACTAGGCTAAGGTGAGTTACAAAAATAGCAATCAACATGGACTAACCATATGAAACTTATAGCAAGCTTGTGTGTTCTGCTTTGTAGCCTCATGGTACAAGCCAAAACAACAATGATCCACAATATCCACGGTTATACGCCCACCAAACAAGGGGCGATAGAGTCATTTTCGGTATTGGTGTTTAAAGACGGAAAAGTCATAAAAACAGGAGATGACAAGACGCTTAAGCAGTTTCCAAATGCTGTTCGAATTGACGGTAAAGGAAAGACACTGCTACCGGGGCTCATAGATGCACACGGCCATATTATCGGTCTTGGTAATAACCTGATGCGACTTGATGTGCGAGGCAGCAAATCTATCTCTGAGGTAGGTGAACGACTCAGTGAGTACGCAAAACAAGCACCCAAAGGTTGGATCCTTGGTAGAGGTTGGGATCAAACACTGTGGCCAGAGAAAGAGTTTCCAACCGCAGCAGATCTAGACCGCTATGTAAAAGACCGCCCCGTAGTGCTCACTCGCGTTGATGGCCATGCCATCTGGGCAAATAGTAAAGCAATGCAGCTTGCGGGGATCAATGCACAAAGCCAAACACCCGCCGGTGGGGAGATTTTACGACTGACTAATAACCAGCCTAGCGGTGTATTTATCGACAAAGCAGAGCAGTTGATCAATACACATATTCCACCATTAAGTGGAGAACAAAGGCAGCTTGCACTGAACAAAGCCGGTGAACATTTGCTGAGTCTCGGGATCACCTCGGCACATGATGCCGGAATAGAGTATGGTACTTGGCAGCTTTATCAACAGCGTGCCCAGCAGCACACGCTTCCCATTCGTATCTATGCCATGTTAAGTGCCGCTGATCAGCACTTATCACGTATGTTAGAGCAAGGCGTCATTAAAGATAAAGACGACTTTTTGTCTATTCGCAGTGTGAAAATATACGCCGATGGCGCGTTAGGCAGCCGAGGCGCAGCACTACTTGATGACTACCATGATAGAGCCGGATATCAAGGCCTAATGCTGGAAACTCAACAGCAACTTGAAAGCTTACTTAAGCAAAGTTTCTCTAGTGGCTACAGTGCACACACCCATGCCATTGGCGACCGTGCCAACCGCATCGTGTTGGATAGTTATGAGAAAATATTCAAACAGGTTGGCGGTAAATTGTTGCGTAATCGCATCGAACACGCTCAGATTGTTCACCCTGACGACATTCCTCGTTTTAAAAGTCTCGCCATTATTCCTTCAATGCAGCCTATTCACGCCACCTCCGATATGCATATGGCTGAGCAACGTTTGGATAAACAGCAATTGCGCGGTGCTTATGCGTGGCAAACATTTATAAAGCAAGGCAGTAAAATAGCTGCAGGGTCAGATTTTCCGGTCGAACTTGCCAATCCATTTCATGGCCTTCATGCGGCAATCACGCGCATGTCTCGCAATGATCAACCCGAAGGTGGATGGCGTGCTCAAGAGCGGCTAAATAGAGAGCAGGCACTGCGGGCCTTCACACTTGATGCGGCTTACTCAGCATTTCAAGAACATAAACTGGGGAGCTTAGAGCACGGTAAGTGGGCAGATTTTATCATACTTGATCAAGATTATTTTCAAGTACCTGTATCACAAATAGACGATATTAAGGTTCAGCAGACTTGGCTTGCTGGTAATCTAGTCTACCAAAACTAAGCAAAAACATGGCATCGGGCTAACGCGCCCGATGCAACTTATACAAGTGATATAGATTTACCAAAGCGAGTAGACCATTTGTAAACGCAACGGGCCATGCCTCAATCATCACACCATAAATGGTAAAACACACGCAGCCGGTTAGGTTGAACCAACGTAGTTTAACCACGTTACTCATCATCAACGAGATAACCAAAAAAACCGAAGCAATATAGCCTAAATATTCCCAAGTCATTTGTTCTCTCCGGTCAGTTGAGTTAGCATAGTGGGTCGCGTAGTAACAATGTGTGTAAGATTAAGCCTAGAAGAAAAAAGCTAACCCACAAACCCCTTGAATTAGTACCCTAGTAAGCTCTAACACGGGATGGGGGCTAAACGAGGAAAACCTCAATAGCAAGTGTGAGTTAGCGTAAAAGCAATATCTTCATGCTATCTTTATTCAATATTAATAAATAGGACAAATGTCCGAAGAGCCATCTAGATGTTTCAATATCATTTTTCAACGAACTTAGTGGAACAATTGCTTAGCTTTGCGGGCAACGCTTTTGTACACAATAAAAAAGACGTATTAATCCATCAAGACGAACCTTTAACTAAGCTCATTCTAGTTAGAAGTGGCACCGTATCATTTAGTTATGATGTGGGAAATGGTCGTCGGTTGCTATTGGGGCAGCTAGATTGTAATAATACGTTGATCGGTGAAATTGAAGCGCTAAACAACCAGCCTTGTATCTATACGGTCACGTGTTTGAGCGATGTGCAATATAATCTTATTGAACTTAAACATTGGCGCCAACTGTTACTTGATAAACCCGAATTAAGTTTATATACCGCACAAACCATTGCAGCTAAATTTGCTGAGAACCAAAAAATCAATCTCGACAAATTACTGCTTCCGCTTAGCTACAACATTGCTAAAGACTGTTTATTACGCGCAGAAAATAACAACCCGACATTACTTCGTGCATATCCAACGGTCAATGCTGAAGCGGAACGTTTTGCTACCACGGAGCGGGCCTATCGACGAGTGGTGACTGAATTAGTAGATAAAGGGCTAATAGTTCGAAGCAGTGAAGGCCTAAAGCCCGTAGACTTGGATGCGTTGGAAGAGTTTGTGGATAGCTTTGCACAAATTTAAGGGGCTACCCAGTGGCTGGCCTTTTAGACCAGCCTTTCTCAAGCTTATTTAAACAAATCTTGAATTTTGCTTAAGTCTGACTTGCCTGCAATGATCTCATCAGGTGTCAGACCAGAGAGCTCGTGTGGAAACACCAACCACTCATCCGACTCATGGATAAAGTAATCTGGTTTCATTGGTACCTTAGTGTTTTTTGGCTTGTAGTATGGACAAGCAACGCGAATATCTTTTGGTAAATTAAGACGCATCAACTCCGCCAGCTTTTCTTTTAGCGCGTAGATGCTGCGGCCAGAGTCAAAAACATCATCCACAATCAACAAGGAATCACCCGCATTGGCGTTTTCAATGATGTAATGCAGTCCATGTACCTTGATTTCTTTCGACTGTTTGCCAATACCATAGTAAGACGAGGTACGTACCGCAATATGATCGGTTTCTATGCCTTTGTAATCGTAATACTCTTGTACCGCTATGCCAATGGGGGCACCACCACGCCAAATACCAATAATAAAATCAGGACGAAAACCATCTTCATAGACTTGCGCTGCAACGCGAAATGAATCTTCCAGTAGTTGCTGTGCGGTGATGTAGCACTTATCTGACATACAAAAAACCCCGTGAGAACCGAATAAAAATCGTGTGTTATCTGCTGTTAGTGATTCAACCGAAAGTAAAATTAACTAACGCAGCTTAAGTAATAACCGCATATTTTAGCGCAGTTAAATAGAAAATGCTTGCGCTGATGTGTGAGCAAATAAAAAGATCTATTTAGCTTTATTCCTAGCCTTAGTAAAGTATAAAGATTGCTCTGTGAGTTAAACAAAGTGTTTGAGTACAAACATATGACTGTAATCAGCGTGACACAGCAGCATTTTCTGATTATTTTATTGTTATTTAAGGAACTAATATGGCTGAATTAAAGGATAGGATCGTACATGAAGAAGAATTGATCCATAGACGGCTTGGTTGGATGCTTGCTTTCCAAGGCTTTTTATTTGCTTCTTATTCTAAAGTGTTTGCTGGAAGTTTAGCTTTGGACGCTAAGCTTGCAATGGTCTTGCCTGCTGTCGGCCTTGCAAGTGCTCTGCTGACTTTATCAGGCGTCTCAGCCGCATATCTGAGCATTGGTATTGAACGTAAAAAGCAGCAACCTCAGCAAGTAATCGATTTTGGAGCCAGTGGCTGGGCTAAGTATTTAGGTAGACTCAATGCGTTTGGTTTACCTATCATTCTATCAATCGCTTGGCTCTATTTGCTGTGCAGCTAACCCTCATCCTTAATGTGGAGCGAATTCACTTTGTTCCACTTCCTTTACTAGAAAGTGCTGTTTGTAGTGGCCCATCATCGCCTGCAATGCATGAAACCGCTCATCAATGTATGTAACCGGCGTGTATCTGCCACCATCTCTGAGTGAGGAGTTGTTTTGCTCAGCTCGCTGCTTTGCCAACGCCAAGGGACATTGAATATAGTTAATAACCAATTTATATCCATATTCCTTCTCAATAACCTCGTAAAGTGCTAAGTGTTGCTTTGGTGTTGAACTATGTTCAAAAACAATATGACAACCTAAATCTACGGCTCTTTGTAGTAATTCATAGCCAATGATCCTTGCCACCAGTTCACACTTGTTGAAGGCCAGCTTACTATCTAGTTCCATCAGCCGCTGGTAAAAAGAGAGTTCTTTCATTAGGGCATCAAACGAGATAAACAAGTAGCCCTCAAACTCACGTTTTTTGCTTTTAATAAACGAACTTTTTCCTGAAAAAGGAATGCCAGACACAACCTCGAATACAGGCGATATTTGTCTACTTTGGTTAGCTAGCTTTGCCGTAATGAGCGTCTCAAACTCCGCTTGAGCTTGTGCATGTGACCAGTCTAATTCGTCAATAGCAAGGTGTGTAAATACCTTCGCCATCTCGTTATATTGATAGCCAGTGACACTATAAACAACATCGTTGATCTCAAGCATTTTATGCCTCTATCCTTTAATTACTGTTTGCCAATGTAGCACAAACAATATGGTTGAAACAGCACGGTGCTAGAACTAGCGAGCAATATTGCCCCAAGCGTCACTCTAAATTTCAGGCATAAAAAAACCCCAACCAAACGGCTGGGGTTATAAAAAGTGGTACCAGTGGGCGGACTTGAACCGCCACGCCCGAAGGCAACGGATTTTGAATCCGTCATGTCTACCAATTCCATCACACTGGCATAATTTTTCTTTCATCTTCTAAAACAAGAGAAAATAAAGAAAAACCACTTTGAGCTTAGGCTTTGTTTATATTGCCCTCGTCTCTATGCATTGCATTATACAAACATCGCTTAACTCGGCAAGTAGTTTTTTTATTTACCTATGTTAACTGCTTGGTATTTGTACAAAGCGGATAGAAAACTAGCATTTATAATGATTTCGCCATTACTGCTGCCTTTGTGTAAAATACAGCACAAGTAATTGTATTTAACTTAACTAAGAGTCTGCCCATGTCTGAGTTCCCCAAAGCTGGTTTTTTTCGTCGATTGGCGTCCTTAATTTATGATGGTTTGGTGGTGATTGCATTTGCGATGCTAACAACGGTTGTTTACTTGCTCATTGTGCAAGGATTTATATCGGCCGATTTACTTTCTTTAGGAGAACACCCCGATGTGTCGGCATATATTCAAGCTTCACCTTTGTTATACGGCATCAGAGCTGCGCTGCTGATCCTAGTTAGTGTGCTATTTTTTGCTTATTTTTGGACTAAAAGCGGACAGACAATTGGTATGAGAGCTTGGCGTTTACGTGTAGAAACTCCTGCTGGAAAACTCCTGTCTTGGCCGGTAGCAATATCCCGTAGTCTATGTGCCTTGTGTGGTTTAGGAAACTTACTGGTATTAGTGGATTTTAAACACAAACGCGCCTTACAGGACCTTATCTGTAAAACACAGGTCGTGGTATTGAGCAAAGAAGAAAACAAAAAGGTGTATAACAGCCTAGATTAATAGCATACAGCCCAGAGCCCTCTGGGCTGTTAATCTCTACTGCTGGCGTTTCAGAAGATAACTGGCGATACCAATAAATAATACGCTTGGCATCATCGCCCCCATCACGGCGGGCACATCATAGACCATCACGATAGGGCCAAATATCTCATTACTTAGATGAAAGGCTAACCCCGTTATTACTCCCATGATTATTCTTGCCCCCATACTCACAGATCGTAATGGACCAAAAATAAATGACAATGCAACCAGTAACATCACCGCTATGGTTAATGGCTGCATGACTTTACGCCACAGAGCTAAATCGTAACTGCTGGTGTCTTGATCATTTTGTTCTAAATACGACAAATATGACCATATGCCTCGGAATGATAAAGACTCTGGGTCAATAGACACCACATCCAGTTTTTCTGCTGTTAATTGAGAATTATAAATTTGCGATTCGCGATAGTATGTATTGATTTTGTCTTCGCTAATAGTTACTTCTTCAATACCACTAAATATCCAACCTTGGGGTACACTTCGTCCGCGTTCAACACGCATCACTTTCTCTAATTCTAGGGCATCATTGAAATAGTAAATATTTACATCTTTGAGATCACCCGACTGCTCGATATTGCCGATATTAATAAAATTATTGCCATCTTTGGCCCACACGCCCTTTTGCGCATTGAACACCTCACCACCAAAAATGGCGTTATTGCGCAACTGTTTGGCAGCCTTTTCAGCTTGTGGCACGCCCCACTCTCCCAGCGCCATCATACATAACGCCAGCACAATGGCCGTTTTCATTACCGAACCAATTATTTGCAAGCGTGACATACCCGCGGCCTGCATCACGACTAATTCACTACTTGAGGCCAAAGCACCCAATCCAGTTAAGCCACCAATCAGCGCAGCCATTGGGAAAAATACCACAATGTCTCCTGGCATGCTGTAAACGGTATACAGCATCGCATCCAGCATATCGTAGCTACCGCGGCCAACGGACTTTAACTGCTCAATGTATTTAATAAGCGTGTTGATGCCCACGAACACCAACAGGGCAAACCCCGTGGTTTGCATAATACTGCGACCCAAATACCAATCTAATGTTTTCATCATGCAACTGACGCTCGCTTAGTTAAGATTGAGCGCACCCAAACACCAAATGGACGCCCTTTAGCAATTAAATATGCGCCAATAAATAATACACTTAAGTGGATCCACCACAAGCCAACCGCTGCTGGAATCTTACCTTCGGCTACCAAAAATTTACCGGCATTCAATAAGATAAAATATCCCAAATACAAACTAATGGCGGGCACTAATTTGGCAAATTTGCCTTGTCGCGGATTGACCACACTGAGCGGTACCGCCAATAAGGTGAGCAGTATAATTGAGATAGGTACCGACAAACGTAATTGAAACTGCGCTGCGGCTTGCGGTGTATCCATTTCCAACAGCTGTAATGTTGGAATCGCTTCTAATTTGCGACGCTGATGCTCGATCACTTGTTCACGAATTTGTACCTGATAGCTCGCAAATTCGGTCTTGTTCAAAGCCTGACTCAGACCATCTGTTTCATAGCGCTTACCATCGTTAAGTACGAGCTGTTGTTCACCGCTTTCTTGTTCCAACACGCGCCCTTTTTGCGCATAAACAATACGTGCGGCTTGATTAGAATCTTTATTCGGTAGCTGGGCGACAAACACTTTATCCAACTCTTTACCCTGATCAACAATGTTATGCACAAACACCACCGCCTTTTCATTGCCGGTTTGTTGGAATCGTCCCGCTCTGAGCGTTGACAGTCCCGATTCGGCTTCGGCCTGTTCTTTAAGTTGATACTCTTTTTCCGACGCCCAAGGCGAAATGTAAAGACTCACTACCCCTGCCAAAATCGCAAAACACACGCTTGAGACTAACGTTACTCTTACCACATACCACTCACTGACCCCGCAGGCCCTGAGTACGGTCATTTCGCTATCAGCATACACTCGGCTGTAAGCCAAAATAATGCCTAAAAACAAACTCAAAGGTAGAATGTAGACCGCCAACTGAGGCAATTTGAGCATTAATACGGAAGCCACTAATTTTGCTGGAAGGTCGCCGTCTGATGCGTCACTTAAGATCCGAACAAACTTTTGTGACAGGAAAATCGTCATCAACGTGAGAAACACGGCGATCTGCGATTTTAATACCTCAGCAGTTAAATAACGAAAAATTAGCAATGTTTGCCCCTATAAAACTTCGTGTTTCACTGGAATAGTGGGAGATTTTGAGTAAACTGGTTATTTTAGTCAGTTTATTATATGCCATCAAATTAAATTATCATACCAACACGCCAGAGATAATCACGCATTTATGGTATGGATAATAACATTGGCATAAAGTTCAAAAAGACATAACTTTAGACTCAGGAGTCGCAATGGAATTCAGCGTAAAAAGTGGCAGCCCAGAGAAACAGCGCAGTGCCTGCATCGTCGTTGGTGTATACGAACCTCGTCGTTTATCTCCAATCGGTGAACAGCTGGATAAAATCAGTGATGGTTACATCTCAAATTTATTGCGTCGTGGTGATTTAGAAGGCAAGCCCGGGCAAGTATTACTATTGCATCATGTACCAAACGTACTCAGTGAGCGCGTATTATTAGTCGGCTGTGGTAAAGAGCGAGAGCTGGACGACAAGCAATATAAACAAATTATTTCAAAAACAATCAACACATTAAATGATACCGGCTCAATGGAAGCTGTATGTTTCCTCACTGAACAACATGTGAAAGGGCGCGACACTTATTGGAAAGTGCGCCAAGCCGTTGAAACCACTCAAGACTGTTTATACACATTTAATCAGCTTAAAAGCAAAAAGGTCGATCCTCGTCGTCCACTGCGTAAAATCGTTTTCAACGTCCCCACAAGACGTGAACTTACTATCGGCGAAACCGCTATCGAGCATGGCTTAGCAATAGCCTCTGGTGCCAAACTATGTAAAGACGTGGCGAATATGCCACCAAATATTTGCAACCCTCGATACTTGGGTGAACAAGCCAAATCTCTAGAAGAATTTGCCAACGTCTCTGTGAATTTAGTTGGTGAGCAAGAAATGGAAGAACTGGGTATGCATTCCTATCTCGCCGTTGGCCGAGGTAGTGCAAATGAATCTATGATGTCGGTTATTCACTATAACGGTGGCGCAGAAGATCAGGCGCCTATCGTATTTGTGGGCAAAGGCCTAACGTTTGATTCGGGCGGTATTTCGCTGAAACCCGGCGAAGGCATGGATGAAATGAAATATGACATGGGTGGTGCTGCTGGCGTACTGGGCTTAATGCGCGCTCTAGTTGAGATGCAACTACCAATCAATGTCATAGGTGTACTAGCTGGCTGTGAAAATATGCCAGGTTCAAATGCCTATCGTCCCGGCGATATTCTAACTACCATGTCAGGTCAAACGGTTGAAGTACTTAATACCGATGCAGAAGGCCGTCTGGTTTTATGTGACGCGCTCACTTACGTAGAAGCATTCGATCCAGAGACTGTGATTGATGTAGCGACATTAACAGGCGCTTGTATAATCGCTCTTGGAGCACACGCCACCGGTTTATTGTCCACTCACAATCCGCTAGCTCACGATCTGTTAAAAGCCGGCGAACAAAGTGGCGATCGCGCATGGCAATTGCCATTATGGGATGATTACCAAGAGCAACTTGAAAGTCCGTTTGCGGATTTTAGCAATTTAGGGGGCCGCTCAGCAGGCACAATTACGGCTGCTTGCTTCTTATCTAAGTTTACTAAGAAGTATAACTGGGCACATTTAGATATCGCAGGTACCGCTTGGCGTAGTGGCAAAAACAAAGGAGCAACAGGCAGACCCGTTCCAATGTTAATGCAATACTTGCTAAACCGAGTAAACGCTACCGACATACAGCAAGATTAACCCTACCTCAGCGATTGATGGCATGGGGTTTCTGTGTCAAAATGCGGCTTTATTTTGAACGCTGAGTTTTGCCTGTAGAAATACAGAATAACCGCCCATAATGAAGTCGATGCCATGACCATCAATGCACGCTTTTATGTGTTAAAGCATGATAATGAGCCGGACGCTAATCTACCGGCTCATTTTGATCTAGCCGCTCGCGCGGCAGCCAAACAATATAGAGCGGGTCAACGCATATTTATTTATGTTGATTCTGTTGAAGATGCCCATGCGATCGATGAACACCTGTGGTGTTTCGAAGCTGACAGCTTTGTGCCTCACAATTTGCAAGGGGAAGGCCCAAAAGGGGGCGCCCCCGTTGAGATTGGGCAAACACCGCCGGTTGGACGCCGTACTGTATTGATCAATCTGGCAACAAAGTTACCCGACTTTATTCGTCGCTTTGCTCAGGTATATGATTTTGTACCTGCTGAACCACAAGCAACACAAGCGGCACGAGAACGGTTTAAGCACTTACGTCAACTTGGCGCCAGTATTTCAACCAAAGAAATTGAAAATTAAAGTATTTATTAAGGTTCTGTGAAATGGATAAAACCTATAATCCACAAGATATAGAACAGTCTTTATATCAAGACTGGGAAGAAAATGGCTATTTTAAGCCATCAGGTAAAGGCGATGCATATTCGATAATGATCCCGCCGCCCAATGTCACAGGTAGCCTGCATATGGGCCATGCTTTCCAAGATACCATCATGGATACTTTGACTCGCTATAAACGTATGCAAGGTAACAATACCTTATGGCAAGTAGGTACAGACCACGCCGGTATAGCAACACAAATGGTTGTTGAGCGAAAGCTCGCTGCAGAAGAAGGCAAAACACGTCATGACTTGGGCCGTGATGCCTTTATCGACAAGATTTGGCAGTGGAAAGCTCAATCTGGCGGCACGATCACAAAACAGCTTCGCCGTTTAGGTGCGTCAGTAGATTGGGACCGTGAACGTTTTACTATGGATGAAGGCCTTTCTGAGGCGGTAAAAGAAGTGTTTGTCCGTCTGCACAAAGAAGACCTCATTTATCGCGGTAAGCGACTAGTTAACTGGGATCCTAAGCTACACACTGCCATCTCAGATCTTGAAGTAGAAAATAAAGACAAACAAGGCCATATGTGGAATCTGCGCTACCCGCTTGCGGATGGTGTGAAAACACATGATGGTAAAGATTATATTGTTGTTGCTACAACTCGTCCTGAAACGATGCTTGGAGACACCGGCGTTGCGGTAAACCCAGAAGATGAGCGCTACAAAAACTTAGTAGGTAAAGAAATTATTTTACCAATCGTTAATCGCCGTATTCCTATCGTTGCAGATGAACACGCAGACATGGAAAAAGGGACTGGTTGTGTGAAAATAACACCGGCCCACGACTTTAACGATAACGAAGTTGGTAAACGCCACCAGTTACCGATGATCAATGTGTTTAACAAAGACGCGGCAATATTAGCAACTGGTGAAACCTATAGCTTTGACGGCAAAGAGCTTGAGTTAGACGCCCCAATTCCAGAGCGTTTCCACGGTTTGGATCGTTTTGATGCGCGCAAGTTGGTAGTGGATGAATTCGAACAAGCTGGCTTACTAGAAAAGATTGACGATCATAGCCTAACCGTTCCTTATGGCGACCGTTCGGGCGTTGTGATTGAACCATTACTTACTGATCAATGGTATGTTCGTGTAGCGCCACTGGCCAAAGTTGCGACCGAAGCGGTTGAAAACGGTGAAATTCAATTCGTTCCTAAGCAATACGAAAACATGTATTTCTCTTGGATGCGCGACGTGCAAGATTGGTGTATTTCTCGCCAGCTTTGGTGGGGACACCGTATTCCAGCATGGTACGACGAACAAGGTAACGTGTTTGTTGGCCGTGATGAAGCTGAAGTACGCCGCGAAAACAATATTGCTGAGGACGTACCGCTTACGCAAGATGAAGATGTGCTTGATACTTGGTTCTCATCGGCACTATGGACTTTCTCGACACAAGGTTGGCCACAAAACACCGATGATTTACGCGTATTCCACCCTTCTGATACGCTGGTTACGGGTTTTGATATCATTTTCTTCTGGGTAGCGCGTATGATCATGATGACTATGCACTTCATAAAAGATGAGAATGGTAAACCACAAGTACCATTTAAAACCGTTTATGTTACTGGCCTAATCCGTGACGAAAACGGCGATAAAATGTCAAAGTCCAAAGGTAACGTACTAGACCCTCTTGATATGATCGATGGTATCGACCTTGAGAGTCTAGTTGAAAAACGTACCGGCAATATGATGCAACCTCAGCTTGCAAAGAAGATTGAAAAGAACACCCGTAAAACATTTGCTGAAGGTATTGAACCTCACGGTACAGATGCGTCGCGATTTACCCTTGCAGCCATGGCTTCCACTGGTCGTGATATTAACTGGGATATGAATCGCCTAGAAGGCTATCGCAACTTCTGTAACAAGCTTTGGAACGCAAGTCGCTATGTGTTAATGAACACAGAAGAACAAGACTGTGGCTTCAATGACGCAGAAAAAGTCTATTCACTCGCTGATCGCTGGATTTTAGGACAATTCCAAAATACCGTTAAAGTATTTACAGAGCACCTTGATAACTATCGTTTTGATCTTGCTGCCAATACGATTTATGAATTCACTTGGAACCAATTCTGTGATTGGTACTTGGAGCTGACTAAACCGATTCTGTTTAAAGGCAATGACGCACAACAACGTGGTACTCGCCACACGCTCATCACGGTGTTGGAAGGCTTATTACGTCTAATGCACCCATTAATGCCATACATCACAGAAACCATCTGGCGTCGTGTTGCGCCACTGGCGGGGATTGATGCAAAAACTATCATGCTAGAGAGTTTCCCAACTTTTGATCAAAGTCAGGTTGATGAAACTGCGATGGCTGATCTTGAATGGGTAAAACAGTTTATCCTAGCAATCCGAAACATTCGTGGTGAGATGGATATTAGTCCAAACAAACCACTGAATGTATTGCTAGCAAAAGCCAGCGAGCAAGACTTACGTCGTCTAGAAGACAACAAAGCGTTCTTAAGTTCATTAGCTAAGTTGGAAACGTTCACCGTGCTTAAAAATGCTGATGAAGCACCAGCATCAGCAACTGCGTTTATCGGGAACTTAGAAATCTTAATCCCAATGGCGGGGCTAATTGATGTTGACGCTGAGCTTGCACGTATCGCCAAGCAACTTGACAAAGCCCAGAAAGGTCTAGAGCAAGTTGAGAAAAAACTCGCTAACGAAAAGTTTGTCAATAATGCGCCTGAGGCCGTATTAGCAAAAGAGAAAGAAAAGTTAGCTGAATTCTCAGATGCAAAAGCCAAATTGCTAGAGCAAAAAGCGAAGATCGAAAGTCTTTAATACCCTTTGCAGAGATTTAAAACGCGGGCATTGCCCGCGTTTTTTGTTTCTAAAACAGGGTAAACTTGATAGCATTCTGATTTTCAAAGGAAATCGAAATCATATGAATACTCGTTATGTTCTCTTAGCTGCATTGTTGTTTGCTTCACACAACGCTGCTGCACAAAATAACTGGTCAGCGGGAGCTGGTTTATTTGAATACGGAGGCCACATTGGCGCCAAATATCAGGTGCAATTAAGTGGTAACCACTTTGCTTCAGCTTCGTTTGGTGTAATAGGTTATGCATTAGGTTATGAGTACAAACTCAGCGAAAAACTTAGTATAGGCGCAACACTTGGCCAACAAGTTGGATATGCTGAAGATGGATATTTTGCCACAAAGTTGAACTACCATTTCAACGGCTTCGACAACTCTGGTTTAGTCATAGGCGCGAGTATCGGCATGAAAGAAGATGATGGTGACTGTTTAGTACTATGTCCAAAAGAAGATACCAACTCTCTCGAAGGAGCTGCGGGAATTCATATCGGCTATAAATTCTAGTGTTAGATAGGGCATTATATGCCCTATCCGTTTGGAGCCTTAACTTAGAAGCCCCTGTTGTACTGCACACCAACGACTGTCGCATGGCCTTTAGATTCAAAACCCCACGCCTGCCCTAAGTTATCCATCTCTACGAAGTTCTGTGTTTTACCGCGTAAGATACTCACTCCAACGTCAACTGAGCTGGTTTTTGATAGCTGATATTCAGCACCAAATGAGTACCAAAGTCTATCCGTGTCTGGAATTGAGATCGACATATGGTACGGATCTGCCGGTGATTCATCGTAAGCGATACCCACGCGCAGCTTTAACATTTCACTATACTGATGCTGTGCACCGACCGAGTAACGCAATGAATTTGAGAAGTTCTCATCTTTGCTAAATACCACGCCACGCCCTTCTACCTGAGCCTCTAGCGTTTTAAAACTATTCCAACCAGTCCACAATACACTGTAATGAAGCGCACTTTGTTCGCTTATCTGGTGACTACCAGAAAATTCGGCAACAGCAGGTAATGTTAACTCTAATGCGCCAGGCAGTGAAGCGCCAGCCGTGCCATAGAAAGGCGCTCCAGCAGGAAGCTGATTGCTAAATTCGCCATCAAATACAATCTCGGTTTCACTACGATAGTTAAAACCAAATCGACTATTAGCATCAAGCTGATAGCTCAGTCCAACATTCCAGCCATAACCCTGATCATCACCCTCTAAATGAACAGCTTGTGTTTGTGCTGGAACGGGTAACATTGATGTACCGAAATGACGAATGACCTTTGCATCGGCATATACATGATTAATCCCAAATGCCAAAGTGAGCTCAGGAGATACCTTGTAAGCTGCACTCACATTAGTATTAACGGTGACAATCTCAGTTTCACCCGCTAACTGCCCCGCGGCATAGTCCGCCGCAAATTCGGTTGCAAGTCCAAACTGAGAGTACACTCCCATCCCTACAAACCAGTCTTGAGTAATAGGTTGTAGGTAGTAAGCTGCTGGCACGACCGCACTTGGCGCGATACTGCTCTCATCTAGCAGCGCCGCGTCTGTACCATTATTGGTAAAAGTTCCTGTGAGGCTAACATCTGGCTCGACAAACATTGCAGCGACTGAAAGTTGCGCACTATCAAACTGACTCATTAACGCTGGGTTACGCGCCACCACCGATGCATCGTCAGCCACAGAAGCTTCACCAGCATATGCGCGACCAAGACCCGATACACTCTGCTCAGCAAGTTGAAATGCAGCAGCAAACGCCCCAGAAGAAATACACATCAAACTTGATGCTAATACGGTTTTTTTAAATAAAGACATTTTTAAATCCCACGTGTACATTCACATTTTTAAAACGCTGACACACTACCTAAATCTCAGAAAAAAAGCTGCATTTTCGAGACAATACTCTAATCAAACGAACAATTTTACATCAACGTTCACTTTTCAGCCGCTACTCTTTCCCCCCTCACCCAGTAAATGATATTGATTCCTATTTACATTGACGTAATTAATAAAATTACTTACACTCATCTCTGTGCTGTAAATTAAGGAATAAAGGGTATGCTGCTACTCATTCTATGCGCGTTGATTTTTTCAGGGGTAAGTGTTTATTGTTGGTGTAGAGCAAGTTATTGCGCTTGTCACCACGCTGGACAGTGCAACAATCCCATTAGCCTCTATTGGCTTGGCTGTATCACTCTTTCAGCATGCTCTTTAGTATTTTGCTGCTCAGCTCTACATAGCAACAAAGGAACAATGTTGTGGTTGATATTAACGACGGGTTGGCTCATGGGTGCGGCACTGTTTGAAAAGTTATCAAAGCCAGCGCGCTATAATAACACTAAGCTAGGAGGTGATCTTTTAACAAACGAGATAAGTTGATTTGATAGTCTAACGGTCTAATACTGGCAATAACTTTAATATCGTGATCTGGCGAGCTTAAATCCAGTTCCTTAGCGGTGATATGATGCATATGCTTAGTGTTGTAAAACACTCTCACTATGGGTGCTGTAGGGGCATGCTGATTACCTTCCAACACTAAAGCCAAACGCTCATTGGTAAGTTTTACAATTGAACCCACAGGATGAACGCCTAAACATTTGATAAAACGTTGGACTAACTCAGGGTCAAATTGCTCTTTGTTCGACAGTAAATATCTGAGCGCATGGACAGGCTCTTCTCCCTGTTGGTAGGGTCGTTCCGAGGTCATTGCATCATAAACGTCAACAATGGCCATCATGCGCGCTGCTTTGCTTATTTTATCGCCCTGTAAACCTCGTGGATATCCTGAACCGTCCGCTCGCTCGTGATGGTTCACTATCATATCCATAATAAGCGGTGTGATCCCTTGCTCGCCCTTGACCAGACCCAACGAGTGTACCACATGCTTTTTAACCGCTTTGAACTCCATCTCGTTGAGTTTGTCTCGTTTATTAACTAGACCCTGTGGCAATCGTGCGTGACCCACATCGTGTAGCATTGCGCCCATCGCCAATTGCTCGATCGTCGGCTGCTTAACCCCCAAGTACTTTGCAAATACACTGATCAAAATGGCGCAGTTAATCATATGACGCCAATTATACCCTTCTCTATCTTGTAGACGTGTCAATATTGCCATTGCATTGCTGTTACGCAGTACTGACTCAACAATCTCTTTGCTAATTTGGTTGATTAAACTGACGTCAGCCTTCATACCTGAGGTAATATCACCGTATAGAACTTGTATCTTACGGTTATGCATCTCAAAGGCCTGACTTGCGATCAAGAACTCTTTTTCGAGAGAGTTTGCGGTGCTGTCCTGTTCTTGCTTTTTACGAGAACGTGTTTGTGACTCTTCCTGTTGTTGTCCTCTACGCCTTCTTCTTTGCTTAGCTTCTATAAACTCAGATTCAGGTGTATTACGCTCAAGTGTTTCTTCACTCACTTGGTATTTTTGTGGGATTGCTATCTCACTCAGTGCAAAGTCGATATTCAGCTCTAACACACCTTCATCATGCAAGCGACTGATGATCCCTTGATCCCGAACTAAGCCCCGCGATTTGATTTTCACACCCGCATCAGCACGCTGTTTGTGAACACTATCCACAAACATGCCTGGTTTGAGTTCCGAAATTGGCAGTGTGACTCGCATAGCTGGATTCAATCAAGATAAAGACATCAAGTACGATTAATAGCACTTTTCGGTATAAAGAGTCTATATTACATTCGTTAAATAAGAATTAACTATTAGAATTTGGCAACAGAAAGGTGGTAAAACAGAAGTTTGGTAGGTGCCAACTGCGTTTGGCACCTAAATCGCTTAAGAACAGCTCATAAAGTTACTTACTCTTGAAAATAAGTTCCCCAACCGTCATATTCAACATTGTGTTCTTGAGCGAGCGCAACCAGCTTGTCTACATCTTCCATAATCACGTCTGCGTCTAGCTCAACCTCGACTACAATATCGAATCCCCAGATTTTACTGCCATCTTCTAACTCAAGCTCAGCGGGGTCTTCAACATCATACCCAAGTCTAAATGCAGCCAACGCAGCATTTTCCAGTTTTTTGAAGTCTTCACATACAAAGTGATGCTCTACTTCATACAACTTATCAGTCGCGGAACCATCTTCTAAAAGCGAATCAACAATGTCTTCACTTATTTCGCGCCAGTTTTCCATTATTCTCTCTCACTTTTTCATCAAGCAAGGCAATACGCTGTGCCATTAGTGCATGTACTGCCTGAGCATGTTCACGAGCGCTGATTTGTTCATCTAAATAAACCGGCGCTAAAATATCGATATAGATTGTACCATTGTCCCAACGATTTAGCTTAATACTATTGTGTGTACTGTTCATACACACAGGCACAACCGGCACCTGAGCATTTAACGCGGTATGAAATGCTCCGGTTTTAAATGGCAACAAGCCTCGTCCATAACTTCTTGTTCCTTCTGGAAACATCCACAGAGACAGACCCTTACTTTTTATCTTGGCGGCTGACTTACCCAAAGTACCTACCGCTTTAGAGCGGTTGCTACGATTGATAAGAATATTGCCAGATAACCAATATAGTTGGCCGAAGAATGGGATCCACTTTAAACTCTTCTTACCCATACTCACGGTTTTTTCTGGAACCACGGCTGTTAAAGTAAAAAGATCATAGTTATTTTGATGGTTAGCTACATATACCGCAGGCCCTAAGTTTACACTGTCAGGGTGACGAGATACGGCCAACTTAACCCCTATCACCTTTGACATTTTGCCGAACCAACTAGCTATCGTGTGCACGTTATTGGGATGAAATGGACGTACGGTGCATAGTAATAGCCCAAGTATACAGCTAAAAATAATAAACAACGCCATCGCTGCGATACGTAATACTGCCAACAAAATTATGTCTCCTCATTTTCGAAGGCGCATTATAATCAAAATAGCGAACACTTGTAAGCTCAAATATCCCATTACTTTATCCACAAAAACAAAAAAGCCGCTAACATGTAGCGGCTTCTTTTTAAATTCAATAAATTATCAGCTCATCGCAAGTTGCAGCTTTTTCATTGCCGATTTTTCTAGCTGACGTACACGCTCAGCAGATACGTTGTACTTCTCAGCCAAGTCTTGCAATGTGGCTTTTTCATCAGCTAACCAACGTGCACTGACAATATCCTGAGAGCGCTCATCCAAGGTCTTCAACGCTGAGAACAAACGATTCTCTGATTGCTCCTGCCATTGCTCTTGCTCAATGACTTCAGCTAAGTCACTGTTTGCATCCGTTAGATACTGAACAGGAGAGTAACTACTTGCTGGAGAATCATCATTATCATCTTGAGTTAGGTCAAAGCCCATATCTTGCCCACTCATGCGAGATTCCATTTCACGGACTTCTTTTTCACTGACTCCTAACTCATTGGCCACTGTCGTCACCTCGTCTTGGTTAAACCAACCTAGACGTTTTTTGTTCTTGCGAAGATTGAAAAACAATTTACGTTGTGCTTTGGTCGTAGCAACTTTAACTATGCGCCAGTTTTTCAGCACATACTCATGAATTTCAGCTTTGATCCAATGCACTGCAAATGAAACAAGTCTTACGCCAACATCAGGATTAAAACGTTTAACAGCCTTCATCAGACCTATGTTACCTTCTTGGATAAGGTCTGCTTGAGGCAGGCCATAACCCGCGTAGCTTTTTGCAATATGGGCAACAAAGCGAAGGTGAGAAACGATAAGCTTTTTAGCAGCTTCCAGATCACCTTCTTGTTGAAGGCGAGTGGCCAACGCTTTTTCTTGCTCAGCATCAAGCATAGGAATGGCACTCACAGTTTGTAAGTAACCGTCTAAGCTTGCGCTTTGTTGTCCAGCTGTTAGTGCTAATGCATATATATCTTTACTCATTTTTCACCTCAGTGATAAATATTTCAGTCCATTTTAGCACTCTTTGAGCAAGAGTGCTAATGCGTATATAATACTTTTTCCAAAGAAAATGCAAGTGTTTTCTTTCTTCTTTTTAAAAAGCAAATAAACAATTGATTTAAATAGGATAAAAGAATCGTGCTAGGACGATAGGTTCGCTTACCTACTAGCAGCGTACCTACCTTTTGTGAACTAATTATGACTAAACACAAGCACTTAAACGACATTATAGCAACGCCCAAGTGCTTAATTTAGCACTCTATACCTTGTCAGGCTCAATATCTTTAATATAGCGGTGCACCGACAGAAATGACCCACCAAAGCCTAACATTACCGCCAACAATAGTAAGGTGATTAGCTCATTGCCATTGAGTCCTTGCAGAACAAATGAACTTTGGTATACACCAGCGACCATAGAGACAGCAGATTCCAACCACCATAGCATCATGGCTACACTCATAAAAGCAACTAAGCCACCTACAATGCCATACCATATCCCAGTCCATATAAATGGTGTATGAATAAAGGTATTGGTTGCTCCAACAAGTTTCAGTACTTGGATCTCTTCTTTCTTATCCATGATAGAGAGGCGTATCGTATTACCAATAATTAGGATCACGGCGCTCAGTAACAATAGCGCAATTGTTACAACACTTTCTTTCAGTAGGCTCAATAAGGCATTTAGACGCTCTAACCACTCTATATCCAGCTTACCAAATTCAACTTCTCTTTCATCTTCTAGTTTATCCAGTAGTTGCTGCGCTGCTTGTGGTTTTCGATATCTGCTGGTTGGTGTGACCAGAACCACATTAGGCAAGGGGTTTTCCTCAAGATAATCCAACGCCTGCCCAAACCCCGACACTCGCTTAAACTCTTCCAATGCTTTTGTTTTGGAGATCAGCTTGACGTCTTCAACCTCCGGATACAATGCCAAGCGTTTAACTAAGGTCTGAGTTTGTTGCTCTGTCATGGAGTCTTTTACAAATAAAGAAATCTCAGCGGCATCACTAAAGCCACTGCTGACCTGCTGCACATTTTTAACCACGATATACAAAGTTGCTGGCAGTGTGAGGCTTAACCCTAGTACTAAAATAGTCATCAATGAAGCCATCGGTGTACGCCACATTTCTCCTAGAGAATTAACTCCTTGGCGAAATACCGTCAATACGAAAAAGTAGCACCCCATAATCCAAGATTTATCAAGACTGCTAGTTTGTGCGTCACGGCCTTTGAAAAGTAAACTCATAGCTGTCCCTCCATCAATGGGTCTTGGCTTAAGCGACCATGATTTAGAGTCAGACTACGGTATTTCATACGCGCAATCAGACCTAAATCATGAGTGGCAATTAACACTGCAGTACCATGACGATTAAAGTCTTCGAATAAACGCAGGATCTCCATTGATAGCTCAGGGTCTAAGTTACCAGTCGGTTCATCTGCCAAAAGCAATGGTGGAGAATTTACGATAGCGCGAGCAATACCAACACGTTGTTGCTCACCACCAGACAAAGTGCTTGGCTGACATCGTACTTTATCTAACAGTCCTACCTTATCTAATGCAGCATGGACCCGTTTGGCAATATGCTTGTGATGCATGCCTTCTATGACTAGCGGCAGCGCAACATTATCAAATACATTGTAGCGTTCAAGTAAACGATGGTTTTGAAAAATGATACCAATATCCCGACGTACAAAGGGGATCTGGCGATTACTTACCCCGTTTAAATCGACACCATTAATAAATACACGCCCTGCTGAGGGGCGTTCCATAACGCTGATCAACTTTAATAAGGTACTCTTACCCGCACCACTGTGACCTGTCAAAAAAGCCAATTCACCATTACCTAGCTCAAAACTGACTTTTTCTAAAGCTCGGTGGCCACCCGGATACGTTTTACTGACTTGGTCAAATTTGATCATGTTAGGCCTGCTTATAATTGTGTTTTAGACCAAAGAAAGGGAGCACTTTGTCTCCCACTTATTATTTTACGCGTCATCGTTGCTAAATAACGCTTCGATAAAATCATCACTTTTAAAGGTGCGTAAATCGTCAATCCCTTCACCTACACCGATATAACGAATTGGTATCTGGAATTTATCTGCGACAGCAAAGATGACGCCACCTTTTGCTGTACCATCTAGCTTAGTCAAAGAAATACCCGTTAGGCCAACGGCCTGATTGAATAGGTTAACTTGGCTGATAGCATTTTGACCCGTTCCTGCATCGATTGTCAGCATGACTTCATGAGGTGCATCTGGGTCCAGTTTTTTCATAACACGAGCGATTTTTTCCAGCTCTTGCATCAGATTATCTTTGTTCTGTAAGCGACCAGCTGTATCGGCTATCAATACATCGATATTACGCGCTTTCGCAGCTTGAAATGCATCAAAAACTACCGACGCACTGTCAGCACCGGTATGTTGTGCAACCACGGGGATATCGTTACGCTCTCCCCAAACCTGTAACTGCTCCACGGCTGCTGCTCGGAAAGTGTCACCCGCCGCCAACATAACAGACTTCCCTTGCTGTTGAAATTGCTTGGCCATTTTACCTATGGTGGTAGTTTTACCTACTCCATTAACGCCAACCATCAGGATCACAAATGGCTTTTTGTCTTTTGGGATCTCAAGTGGCTGTTCTGCTTCTTTGAGCATCTCAGCCATTTCTTGCTTCATTAGCTCGTAAAGTGCATCACCATCTTTTAACTGCTTACGATCCGCCGCATCTGTCAAGCTATCAATTAACTTCATGGTGGTATCAACGCCTAAATCGGCTGTTAATAGCTGAGTTTCAAGCTCTTCGAATAACTCATCATCAATCTTTTTGCCCTTAAAGATTGACGCTATGCCAGAACCTAAATTTACTTTGGTTTTAAGCAAGCCTTTTTTCAATCTGGTGAAGAAGCCTTCTTTCTTCGGTTTATCTTCGGCATCTTTGGCTTGGGCTTCTGCTGCGGCTTGCTCTGCTTGTGCTTTCGCCTCGGCTTCTGCGGCTAATCGTTGACGCTCGGCCTCTTCTGCGACGGCTTGCTCTGCCTGTGCTTTCGCCTCGGCTTCTGCAGCTAAACGTTGACGCTCGGCCTCTTCTGCAGCGGCTTGCTCTGCCTGTGCTTTCGCCTCGGCTTCTGCAGCTAAACGTTGACGCTCGGCCTCTTCTGCGGCGGCTTGCTCCGCTTGTGCTTTCGCCTCGGCTTCT
>NZ_PQBZ01000034.1:1536971-1537244 GCF_002964665.1 Pseudoalteromonas sp. T1lg23B
TGCGGCTCGCTCCGCTTGTGCTTTCGCCTCGGCTTCTGCGGCTAATCGTTGACGCTCGGCTGCTTCTGCAGCGGCTTGCTCCGCTTGTGCTTTCGCCTCGGCTTCTGCGGCTAGTCGTTGACGCTCAGCCTCTTCTTCGGCGGCTTGCTCCGCCTGTGCTTTCGCCTCGGCTTCTGCGGCTAGTCGTTGACGCTCGGCCTCTTCTGCGGCGGCTTGCTCCGCTTGTGCTTTCGCCTCGGCTTCTGCGGCTAGTCGTTGACGCTCGGCTTCTTC
>NZ_PQBZ01000034.1:1537254-1537491 GCF_002964665.1 Pseudoalteromonas sp. T1lg23B
AGCTAAACGTTGACGCTCGGCCTCTTCTGCGGCGGCTTGCTCCGCTTGTGCTTTCGCCTCGGCTTCTGCAGCTAATCGTTGACGCTCGGCCTCTTCTGCGGCGGCTTGCTCCGCTTGTGCTTTCGCCTCGGCTTCTGCGGCTAGTCGTTGACGCTCGGCTTCTTCTTCGGCGGCTTGCTCCGCTTGTGCTTTCGCCTCGGCTTCTGCGGCTAGTCGTTGACGCTCGGCTTCTTCTGC
>NZ_PQBZ01000034.1:1537501-1625387 GCF_002964665.1 Pseudoalteromonas sp. T1lg23B
TGCTCCTGCTCTTCGGCTTGTTGCTGTGACTGTTCTGCTTCTTTTTTACCAAATCCAAACCAAGACAGAAATTTGTTCTTTTTTCCCATGCTCGCTAAATACCGTATTAATAAATCTGATAGACTAGTGATGGTTCTCTAAATTGTCTTTACCTAAGACAACCAGAACCATAAGTGAGTAACATTAAAGCTAAGTTAATATTCATACTCAGCATTAACGTCAAAAATAAAATCAAAAATTAGCGCGCAGTGTATCATGTTCCGTAAAGATGAAAAATGTAGCTGCTGTGATTTATCTGAGCAAAAATATTAAGATTTCGTAATAAGTAGCATCTATGAGAAAAAAAACAGTTTCCAAAAATAACCAAAACGATGGTGTGATCCGTATAATCAGCGGTCAATTCCGTGGTAGAAAATTACCCGTAAAAGACGTTGCAGGACTTCGCCCAACTACGGATAGGATCAAAGAAACATTGTTCAATTGGTTAATGCAAGATACTAGAGATGCAACCGTTTTGGACTGTTTTGCAGGCTCAGGAGGATTGGGTTTCGAATGCTTGTCTCGTTTTGCCAAACAAGCGTGCTTTATAGAGCTCGATAGACAAGCTGCAGAACAGCTAAACACCAACATTAGTACACTCAAGCTAACTAATGCAACAGTGATAAATGGTAATACTCTTGATGTACTGAGCCGTGAAAATGAGCAAACACCTTTTAATCTCGTATTTGTCGATCCGCCTTTTAGAAAGGATCTAGCACAGCTATGCTGTACGCTATTAGAGCAAAATAATTGGCTATCAAGTGACTCGCTTATCTATGTAGAAGTTGAAAAAGAACTCGAATTTTCAGCTCCTCTGGGCTGGCAAATTCTTAAGGAAAAGCAGGCAGGACAAGTGTTGTGTCGACTTTACCAACGCCACGAATCAGTAAGTTAATATTTAGCTCTAATTTACGCTTTACATGTGGTGTTGCTTCGGATTACAATACCGCACCATTTTTGAACCACTTGATCAAAACTTGATCAGCGTGAGCATTGCTCATTAATTAGGTAGGTGAATTTTTAATGCCAGTAATTAAAGTAAGAGAAAACGAACCGTTTGACGTTGCACTTCGTCGTTTCAAGCGTTCATGTGAAAAAGCAGGTATCCTTTCAGAAGTTCGTCGTCGCGAGCACTATGAAAAGCCAACAGCTGAGCGTAAGCGCAAAAAAGCTGCAGCGGTTAAGCGTCACATGAAAAAGCTTTCTCGCGAAAACGCACGTCGCGTTAAATTATACTAATCGGTCTCGGTCTTGTATAAATGAGCCTTTTAACTAAGCTAAAAGACGCACAAAAAGATGCCATGCGTGCTAAAGACAAAATAAGTCTTGGCGCTATCCGCATGGTTCTTGCTGAAATAAAACAGCGCGAAATTGACAATCAAACAACACTAGATGATGCAGGTATCACTTCTGTATTAGTGAAGTTGGTTAAACAGCGCCGTGATTCTTTCACCCAGTATAAAGATGCTGGTCGTGATGATTTAGCTGAAATTGAAGCAAGTGAGATCGATGTACTAGAAGCTTTCTTACCTCAGCCATTGACTGAAGAAGAAATCATCGCATTGATTGATGCTGCAATTGCCGACACTGGCGCTGCAGGTATGCAAGACATGGGTAAAGTTATGGGCATAATCAAGTCCAAAGCTGAAGGTCGTGCCGATATGGGCAAAATCTCTGGCTTGATAAAACAACGATTAAGCGCATAATCCCGCGTACAGATTGTATGATTAAAGTGAACCGAGCCCTAGCGCTCGGTTTCTTCGTCTAGGTATAAGGGAACATCGTTAGAAATAATATGGCTGGAAAGATCCCAAGAGAGTTTATTGATGAGCTGCTTGATCGCACCGATATTGTCGATCTGATCGATGCGCGTGTCGGCTTAAAAAAAGCAGGAAAAGACTACCAGGCATGTTGTCCATTTCATAACGAAAAGTCACCTTCTTTTACGGTCTCTCGTGATAAGCAGTTTTATCACTGCTTTGGGTGTGGTGCCAACGGCAACGCTATCTCGTTTATGATGGAATATGACAAACTTGAGTTTGTGGATGCCATCGAAGAACTCGCCAGCTTACTAAATCTAGACGTTCCTCGCGAACAAGGCTCTGGAAAACCAGAACGTACCATTGAGCAAAACGTTCAGATTATGATCTGATGTTGCAAACAGCGCGTTTTTATCAACATCAACTGAAACACCACAAAAATTCTAGCCTAGTTATCGACTACGTTAAAGGCCGTGGCTTATCCGGTGAAACCGTTAAACATTACATGATTGGATACGCTCCTAGTGAGTGGGAATCCCTATGTCAACAGGTCGGACGCACGCCACAGCAACGTCAGCAGCTGCTGGAATTAAAGCTTGCTTCTGAAAAAACGCCTGGCAGACAGTTTGACTTCTTCCGCGATCGCCTCATGTTTCCTATTCGAGACAAACGCGGACGCGTTATTGCGTTTGGCGGTCGAGTCATGAGCAAGGACCAAGGGCCAAAATATTTAAACTCTCCAGAAACTAGAATCTTTCACAAAGGTTTTGAACTATATGGTCTTTTTGAAGCCAAACAGGCTAACGACAAATTAGATTGTGTTGTTATTGTTGAAGGCTACATGGATGTGGTAGCGTTAGCAGAACAAGGTATCAATTATGCCGTTGCGGCGCTGGGAACCGCCACGACAGCTGAACACATGCATACATTGTTTAGAACTACTGATACCGTTATTTGCTGTTACGATGGCGATAGAGCAGGAAAAGATGCGGCTTGGCGAGCACTAGAAAACGCTCTTCCTTACCTGAAAGATGGTAAGTCGCTGAGATTTGTATTTTTACCCGATGGGGAAGATCCTGACTCATTAGTTCAGCAAGAGGGTAAAGAGGCATTTGAAACCAGACTCACTCATGCCGATGACTTTTCCAAGGTACTATTTGATAAACTCGCACAAAGCTGTGAACTCACTAGTGATGCTGGTAAAGCCAAATTAATGAGTGAAGCTCTACCTATGATAAGTAAGATACCCAGTGACTATTATCAAGAAAGCTTACTGGAAAAGCTTGCGCGACTGATCGGCCGTACTCGTGAGCAGCTTTCTGCCAAGCTCGCAACACCGAAACAACAACATAACATTGAACGTAAGTTTAAAATTACACCCATGCGCCGAGCAATTGGACTGCTGATACAGCATCCACAACTGGCGACAAGTGTTGAGTACTTACCCGAGCTAGCACAAATGAATATACCTGGCATCCAACTGCTTTTAGAGCTGCAGTCGGTTTGCTTACAAAATACACACTACACCACGGCGCAACTGCTTGAATATTTTAGAGATATGCCGCAATACGATGCACTAAAAAAGCTCGCGGTGTGGCGACACGATATTAACGAACAAGCTCTAACTGAAGAATTCCAAAATACTTTTCAATTTATTGAGGATCAGTGTTTAAATTTTAGGTTAGAGACCTTATTAATTAAAGACAAAACAGAAGGCTTAAATAGCGAAGAACGGCTTGAATGCGCGCTTTTGACCCAAGCGTTAAGCAGCAGAAGAACTAGTCAAAATTAAATTTTGCTGTTATAATGTTCTATTCACTGCGTCATGCAAATTGTTCGGTGTTTTTTCGCTGGCGCCTGTTGTATCAACTTATCAGAGTGGAAGCATAAATCTCTATGGATCAATCTCCTCAGTCACAACTCAAACTTCTGATTCAGAAAGGTAAAGAGCAAGGGTACTTAACTTTTGCAGAAGTTAACGATCACCTTCCACAAGACATAATAGACTCAGATCAGGTAGAAGACATCATCAGTATGATCAATGATATGGGTATTCAGGTTGCTGAAAGTGCACCTGATGCCGATGAATTGATGATGCAAGAAACCACCACCGATGAAGATGCCGCAGAAGCAGCCGCCGCTGCACTTGCTACGGTTGAAAAAGAAATCGGTCGTACTACTGATCCTGTGCGCATGTACATGCGTGAAATGGGTACTGTTGAGCTATTGACCCGTGAGGGTGAAATTCAAATCGCGAAGCGAATTGAAGAAGGTATCAATCAGGTTCAAATCTCTGTGGCAGAGTATCCTGAAGCTATCACTTATCTATTGGAGCAATGGGACAAGTTTGAAGCCGACGAGATGCGCTTAAGCGACATCGTATCAGGCTTTTTCGACCCTAATGCCGAAGAAACACAAATCTCAGCAACACACATCGGCTCAGAACTTAGTGATGAAGACTTAGCTGACGAAGACGATGAAGATGATGAAGATAGCGACGATGATGAAGACGCAGATACAGGTCCAGATCCTGAAGAAGCGCGTATTCAATTCGAACAACTTCGCACACTTTACAACAAAGCACGTGAAGTATTTGAAAGCAAAGGCCGCGCTCATCCAGACTCACAGGCTGCTATCTTTGAAATTGGTGAATTATTCCGTACCTTCAAACTAGTACCAAAACAGTTTGACCGCATGGTTAACAACATGCGCGAAATGATGGACCGAGTTCGAGTTCAAGAACGTATCGTGATGAAGCAAGCGGTGCAAATTGCAAAAGTACCAAAGAAAACTTTTGTTAAGCATTTTGCAAACAACGAAACCGATATGGCTTGGGTAGACGCTGAAATCGCCGCAGGTGAAAAGCATTCAGAAAAGCTTGCTGAAGTTAAACCTGAAATCGAGCGCTGTATCAACAAGTTAAAGGCTATTGAAGAAAGCACTGGATTGACCGTTGAGCGTATTAAAGATATCAACCGTCGTATGAGCATCGGTGAAGCCAAAGCTCGCCGAGCTAAAAAAGAAATGGTTGAAGCTAACTTACGTCTAGTTATTTCAATTGCCAAAAAGTATACCAACCGTGGTTTGCAGTTCTTGGATCTTATCCAAGAAGGTAATATTGGTCTGATGAAAGCGGTAGATAAGTTTGAGTATCGCCGTGGTTATAAATTCTCAACCTATGCAACTTGGTGGATCCGTCAGGCAATTACTCGCTCTATCGCCGATCAGGCGCGTACGATCCGTATTCCAGTGCATATGATAGAGACAATTAATAAGCTTAATCGTATTTCTCGTCAAATGCTTCAGGAGATGGGCCGTGAACCCAACCCAGAAGAACTGGCTGAGCGTATGATGATGCCAGAAGATAAGATCCGAAAGGTGCTGAAAATTGCTAAAGAGCCGATTTCTATGGAAACACCGATCGGTGACGACGAAGATTCGCACTTAGGAGATTTCATCGAAGACACAACCATAGAGTCACCAATTGACTCTGCAACAATGGAAAGTCTTCGTGGTGCAACCAATGAAGTATTAGCGGGTCTTACCGCACGTGAAGCGAAGGTTTTACGTATGCGTTTTGGTATTGACATGAATACTGACCATACTCTTGAAGAGGTTGGTAAACAGTTTGACGTAACTCGTGAGCGTATTCGTCAGATCGAAGCTAAAGCATTGCGTAAGCTGCGCCACCCTTCACGTTCAGATCTTCTGAAAAGTTTCTTGGATGTAAAAGGTTAAACGACTTTTACGCCAACAGAATCTACGAAAGGCCGCTACCGCGGCCTTTTTAATAACTTGCACAATTTAGGAAAGCTCATGGCTTGGATCCAAATCCGCATTCACGCTAATAAAGAAACTGCCGATCATTTAAGCGACCTATTGCTTGATGTTGGCTGTCCGTCTGTCACCTTCATGGATGGCAGTAACAACCCTGTTTATGAGCCTAAACCCGGAGAAGTCATTCTTTGGCCTGACACCATAGTCATCGGTTTATTTGATGCCGCACATGATATGGATGAAGTCGTAGACTACCTCAAACAAAACAGTTCACAGCCGCTTACTTACAAAATTGAGCAACTTGAAGACAAAGATTGGGAGCGCGAATGGATGGATAATTTCCACCCCATCAAGTTTGGTGAGCGCTTATGGATCTGCCCGAGCTGGCGTGATGTGCCTGAACCCGATGCTGTGAACGTTTTGCTTGACCCAGGTTTAGCATTTGGCACAGGCACGCATGCAACAACTGCATTATGTTTAAAGTGGCTTGAAAGTCAGGATTTGGCTGGTAAAACCGTGGTTGACTTTGGTTGTGGCTCCGGCATTTTAGGGATTGCAGCAATCAAACTAGGTGCTGAACGTGTCATTGGCATCGATATAGACCCGCAAGCACTTGCAGCAAGCCTTGATAACGCGAAGCGAAATGGTGTGGCCGATCAATTAGAAGTTTACTTACCTGAGAATCAGCCTGAGTTTAGCGCCGACATTGTCGTTGCAAATATATTGGCACAACCCCTGCGTGACCTACATGAAATCATTCTAGGCTTCTTAAAACCACATGGAAAAATTGCCATGTCGGGAATTTTAGAAGAGCAAGCACTATCGGTGGCCAAAGTATATGAAAAATATGTAGACCTCGACGCGATAGCTCAGGAAGGAGAATGGACTCGCGTCAGTGGCAGTAAGCATAATTAACCCGTAAAAAGCATTTATGAGTTAGTAACTTGTAACAGCTAAAGCCTGTATTTAACAGGCTTTACTGTTTTTTCACAGCAGTAACTGCTGATATTGTCAACATCCCCTTCATTCTAACTGATTAAATTTCACCCAAATAAATCAGAGACTCAAACTGTTATAAAAAGTCAACCCAGTAAGTTCAAAAAAAAAGCAATAATGTTCAATTTATAGCCTTTGATTTTTGCAAAAAAAACCGTAAACTTAGCGCCCCTTGAAAAGAGGCAGATTGAACAACGTGCGTATTGGTCCATACCAACTTGATAACAACATTATTGTGGCCCCTATGGCAGGGATCACTGATAGACCTTTTCGACAGTTATGCCGTCGATTAGGCGCAGGTTTAGCTGTATCAGAAATGATGTCGTCAAATCCAAAGGTATGGAAAACAGATAAGTCTATGAACCGTATGGATCATCAAGGCGAGTCTGGCATACGCTCAGTGCAAATTGCTGGTGCCGATCCAGAATTGATGGCACAGGCTGCACAGTTCAATGTAGCAAATGGGGCGCAGATCATAGATATCAATATGGGCTGCCCTGCAAAGAAAGTGAATAAGAAACTAGCAGGTTCTGCATTGTTGCAGTATCCCGAGTTAGTGGAGCAGATAGTTCAAGCAGTAGTAGAAGCTGTAGAAGTACCTGTAACATTAAAAATCCGTACGGGTTGGGATACACAAAACCGCAACGGCGTAGAGATTGCTAAAATTGCTGAACGTAATGGCATTGCATCGCTTGCAGTACATGGCCGCACCAAAGCGTGTATGTACAAGGGCGAAGCTGAATACGCCACAATAAGGGATATTAAACGTGCAGTAAGTATACCTGTAGTCGCAAATGGAGATATTACTTCTCCACAAAAGGCAAAACAGGTACTGGATTACACGGGCGCAGATGCCATCATGATTGGTCGTGCCGCCCAAGGTCGCCCTTGGATATTTAGGGAGATAGACCACTTTTTGCGAACTGGAAAACAACTGCCAGCCCCAGAGGTTTCTGAGGTGCGTAGTATTTTGATGGAGCACTTAGTTAACCTTCATCAGTTTTACGGTGAGCCAATGGGAGCGCGCATCGCACGCAAGCATGTATCATGGTATTTGCAAGCCCACGACCAAGCAGGTCAGTTTAGGCGAGTATTTAATGCCCTCGAAACGCCAAATGAGCAAATTGAGGCATTGGAACAATACTTTGAAACACTAGCAGCTAACTAAGAAAGAAAGAGACATAACGATGTTCGAACAAAATGTGACTTCTCCATTTATCACTAACGCTCATGTTCAGTCACAAGAGAAACCGCAACCTTTACGCGATGCAGTAAAAAAAGCTGTTCATCACTACTTAAAGCAGCTTAACGGTCAAGATGTGCAAGACGTTTACGATCTTGTTCTTTCAGAGCTAGAAGCGCCGTTACTAGAAGAAGTAATGACGTACACGCGTGGTAACCAAACTCGCGCGGCAATCTTGTTAGGTATCAACCGTGGTACTTTACGCAAGAAGCTGAAAAAATACGGCATGAACTAAGCACCGCTTGGTTTTGACCTTCAACAAAAAGCACCTCAGGGTGCTTTTTTAACATCTAAACACCCTACTCCTTGTAACAGCCCGCACTAGCTAACGCCTTGCCCGAATTATAAATTCACAAAATCTCAATCATCAGCCAAGGTTTATGATCGTTTTCTTACGTAAATTAGGCTAAAATAGCGCCCTTCTAAGCTAGCCCTTAACTTATCATTGAGGAAACCTAAACCATCATGGATATACATCGTCCAATTCGTCGCGCGTTATTAAGCGTGTCAGATAAAACCGGTATCGTTGAATTAGCAAGCGCCTTGAGCGCTCAAGGTGTAGAGATCCTCTCTACTGGCGGTACATTTAAACTATTAACTGATAACGGCATTACTGCCACAGAAGTATCTGACTATACAGGTCACCCAGAGATCATGGATGGTCGTGTAAAAACGTTACACCCAAAAGTACATGGCGGCATTCTGGCACGTCGTGGACAAGACGAAGCAGTGATGGCCGAGAATGATATCTCTGCTATTGATATGGTTGTGGTTAACTTATACCCCTTTGCACAAACTGTTGCAAAAGCTGACTGTAGCCTTGAAGATGCCATAGAAAACATTGATATTGGTGGCCCAACCATGGTTCGTGCTGCCGCTAAAAACCATAAAGATGTCACAATTGTGGTTAATGCCAGCGACTATCAACGTGTTATTGATGAGCTAAAAGAAAACAACGGCTCTACAACATATAAAACACGCTTTGATTTGGCAATTGCGGCCTATGAGCACACCGCTCAATATGACGGTATGATAGCTAACTACTTCGGCAATATGGTGCCTGATTACACAGAAGAAGCTGCCGTAGAGACCAAGTTCCCTCGCACTATCAATATGCAGTTCACCAAAAAGCAAGACATGCGCTATGGTGAAAACTCACATCAAGATGCAGCCTTCTACATTGAAAACGACTTACAAGAAGCGTCTGTAGCAACCGCAAAGCAACTTCAAGGTAAAGCGCTATCATTCAACAATATTGCTGATACCGATGCGGCTCTTGAGTGTGTTAAAGAATTTGATGCACCGGCGTGTGTGATAGTAAAGCATGCTAACCCTTGTGGTGTTGCTGTTGATGAAAACATCCTTGCTGCTTACGACCGTGCATTTAAGACTGATCCTACCTCAGCATTTGGTGGCATCATCGCATTTAACCGTGAGCTAGACGGTAATACAGCAGAAGCTATCGTTGCTCGTCAATTTGTTGAAGTGATCATCGCACCAAGCGTTTCAGAAGAAGCAGCACAAATTGTTGCGGCGAAAAAGAATGTGCGCTTGTTAGAATGTGGTCAATGGCATACGAAGACGACTCAAGCTGATATCAAGCGTGTTAACGGTGGTATCTTAGTACAAGACAGAGACCAAGGCATGGTAACGCTAGACGACCTTACAGTGGTTTCTAAGCGTCAACCTACCGAACAAGAATTGAAAGATTTATTATTCTGCTGGAAAGTAGCCAAGTTCGTTAAGTCTAATGCGATTGTTTACGCCAGAGATGGTATGACAATTGGTGTGGGTGCCGGCCAAATGAGTCGCGTCTATTCAGCCAAAATTGCAGGTATCAAAGCCGCTGATGAAAACCTTGAAGTTAAGGGGTCTGTAATGGCATCTGATGCCTTTTTCCCATTCCGCGATGGCATAGATGCTGCCGCCGAAGCGGGTATTACAGCGGTCATTCAGCCAGGTGGTTCAATGCGTGATGAAGAAGTTATCGCGGCAGCGGACGAAGCGGGTATGGCAATGGTATTCACCGGAATGCGCCACTTCCGTCACTAATAATCACAGCGCGAACCGTTTAACGTTTCGCGCTTTTTGTTTGCACTAAATTCGAGTATTCTGCTTAAAACACAATCACAAAGTGAAGGAACAGAAAAATGAAATTTGGTTTAAAAACACTTCTTACTGCAGCCGTAGTGGCCGCACTAGCTGGTTGCAACGCAAATAACAGCGTCAACACAAACCAAGCTAGCGCAGCGATTGTTTCAGCCGTACAGAGTTCGGAGCGCCCTGAAGCACACCGCGTTCGAGATCAGTACCGTAATCCGGTGGAAACTTTAGAGTTCTTCGGTTTACAAAATGATATGACAGTGGTTGAGATCAGCCCAGGTGGCGGTTGGTACTCAGAAATTTTGGCTCCCACGCTAAAAGGTAAAGGTACGCTTTATGCGGCTCATTTCCCTGCTGACTCTGAGATAGGCTATTACAAGAAGTCACTTGCCAACTTTAAAGATAAAGTTGCTAATGATCCTCGTTATAGTGAAGTGAAAATCACCGAGTTCTTTCCTGTGACCCATTTGGATATCGCTCCGGCGAGCAGCGCTGACATGGTACTGACTTTTAGAAATGTCCATAACTGGTACATGCAAAAAGACCATGACGGTTTGTTAAGTGCGTTTAAAGCATTTAATAAGGCGCTCAAACCAGGCGGTATTTTAGGTGTTGTTGAACATCAGCTGCCAGAAGACCGCGATGATGTCGAGCAAAAAAGTTCTGGCTATATGAAGCTAAGCTATGTGGTTGATGTAGCTAAACAAGCTGGATTCGAATTAGTGGCTCAAAGCGATATTAACGCCAACCCTAAAGATAGCGCAGATCACCCTAAAGGCGTTTGGACTTTACCACCCCATTTAACTATGGGTGAAGAACAGGCCGAAAAATACAAAGCTATCGGGGAAAGCAATCGCATGACTCTAAAATTTAAGAAGCTTTAAATAGGAAAATTTCGCCATGAATGTACTCGTCATTGGCAGTGGTGGCCGCGAACACGCACTAGCGTTCAAAGCTGCTCAAAATCCATCGGTAAAAACGGTATATGTTGCTCCAGGTAACGCTGGAACGGCGCTGGAACCAAAATTAACCAATGTTGCCATTGGTGTTGAAGATCTAGACGCATTAGTAACGTTTGCAAAAGAGAACAACATCGAACTGACCATTGTCGGCCCCGAAGCGCCCTTAGTAATCGGCGTTGTTGACCGCTTCCGCGAAGAAGGGCTGGCAATTTTTGGTCCAACGGCAGCAGCCGCACAACTGGAAGGTTCAAAGTCTTTCACCAAAGACTTTTTAGCTCGTCATGACATTCCAACAGCCAACTACCAAACGTTCGAACAAGTTGAGCCAGCTTTGGCTTACCTTAAAGAACAAGGCGCACCTATCGTCATTAAAGCCGATGGCTTAGCAGCCGGCAAAGGGGTAATTGTCGCAATGACCGAAGCTGAAGCTGAAGAAGCCATTCGTGACATGCTTGCGGGTAATGCGTTTGGTGACGCTGGCAGCCGTGTTGTCATTGAAGAGTTTCTAGAAGGTGAAGAAGCGTCATTTATCGTCATGGTAGATGGTAAGAATGTCCTCCCTTTTGCTACCAGTCAGGACCATAAACGCGCTTACAACGGCGATAAGGGCCCTAACACTGGCGGAATGGGCGCATACTCACCGGCACCGGTCGTCACACCTGACATTCATCAACGCATCATGGATGAAGTCATTCATCCAACCGTTGAAGGAATGGCAAGCGAAGGCAATCCATATACAGGCTTCCTATACGCAGGTTTGATGATTACCGAAGATGGTACACCAAAAGTAATCGAGTACAACTGCCGTTTTGGTGACCCTGAGACTCAGCCAATCATGTTGCGTTTGCAATCAGATTTAGTAGAACTTATCGAAGCGGCTAATCGAGAAGAGTTGGATAAGATTGATATTAGATTTGATCCGCGTGCAGCTGTGGGTGTAGTGCTAGCAGCAAAAGGTTACCCTGGTAACTACCCTAAAGGGGATGTCATCAGTGGCCTGCAAGTCAGCTACCCTGAGGGCGAAAAAGTATTTCATGCTGGTACTAAGCAAGATGGCGAAGACGTGGTCACATCCGGTGGTCGAGTATTATGTGCAACGGCACTTGGTCATTCAGTAACAGAGGCGCAAAAGCGCGCCTATTCACTGGTTAAAGATATCCACTGGGATGGTGTTGAGTACCGCACCGATATTGGCTATCGCGCGATTGCCAGAGAACAATAATACTACACACTTAGCAGGTCAGGGTTAACTGACCTGCTTTTTACAAATCTCCCTCAGCTCCTCGATAACACATTCGCAACATACAAAAAATTCGGTATACTCAAAGCATTAGCATCGCTTTAGGAATTATCATGTCACAAAAGTATCGAGTCGTGTTTATCGGTTTACAAAGCACTACGTCAGCCGAAGAGGTTGTGACAACGCTAAGCTCTAAACTCAACATTCCAGCTCAAAAAGTTGAGGCATTTCTTGCCAAAAAGCCACTATTTGCGCCAGCGGAACAAAGTAAATCTTTAAAGCAAGTTAAGCTACTAGAAAGAATGGGTGTAAAAGCAAAACTGGTCGCCGTAGAACAAGCACCTCACTCATCTTCGCAAAATCAAAAAGATGAACGCGTATTTGAAGCACTAGATTACATTACGAGTAGTTTAATTCGTATCGAAGAGCGCCTAGAAGAGCTAGAGCAACGCCTAACTGACGAGCCTGAAGAACACAAAAATGATTCTAAGTCTGATAGCTGGCAAGAAGATGAACTATTTGAAGAGTTGGATCTTGATATGGAACCTGTCAAGAAGATCCCCACTCGCACGCTGCAATACACCTTAGCGGTCGTCCTTATATTACTTCTAACCGTGTTAGCGCTGGCTATTATTTATCCGCAATGGTTCAATTTATAGTAGAGAAGTTATGCACAATGCCCAAAATTCCTCTTTGTCTCGTTCACAAATTCGAAAGAGTATTCGAAATGCGAGAAAAAGTTTAAGTAATTTTGAACAAGAACAAGCCGCGAAAAAAATTAATATTAATTTTTTTCAACATAAGAAACTTCCCAAAAACGCCCGGATCGGGCTTTATCTGAGCAATGATGGAGAGCTTGATACCTCACTTTTAATTCAGTCACTTATAAAAGAAAATCACCACGTATTCCTGCCCATTATACACCCCTTTAACGGCACCACATTGCTGTTCCAAAGATATGAAAAAAATTCACCCATGACGCTGAATCGCTATGCTATCTTGGAGCCACAGTTGAATTGCAGTCATATTTGCCCCTTATACGAGCTAGATTACCTCTTGATGCCCCTTGTGGCATTCGATAAAGAGGGTAACCGCTTAGGTATGGGAGGCGGCTACTACGATAAAACCTTGGCGCGATACTATCGTGAGCAAATGCAAAAGCCAGAACTAATTGGCCTAGCTCACGACTGTCAGCAAGTTGACAAGCTGCCAATACAAGCTTGGGATGTTCCACTACAACAGATCATCACGCCCAGCAAATTTTATCAATGGTAAATAATATTCAGGCTCATTCTGCGGACACAATTACGGTATACTCTGATCGTTCAATTTGACAACACAGTGAATTACGTAATGACCCAAGATGAAATGAAAAAAGCGGCAGCCTGGGCTGCATTAGAATATGTAAAAAAAGACACCATTGTTGGTGTAGGAACAGGCTCTACCGTAAACCACTTTATTGATGCCCTTGGCAGCATCAAAGACCAAATTAAAGGGGCGGTTTCCAGTTCTGAAGCATCAACTGAAAAGCTTAAAGCGTTGGGTATTGAAGTATTTGAGCTCAACGACGTTGACCAGCTAGATGTGTATGTTGATGGCGCTGATGAAATTAATACTAGCAACGACATGATTAAAGGCGGTGGTGCAGCGTTAACACGAGAGAAAATTGTCGCAGCAGTCGCACAACAATTTATTTGTATCGTGGACAACACTAAACACGTAGCAACTTTGGGAGCTTTCCCGTTACCTGTTGAAGTGATCCCGATGGCACGCAGCTATGTGGCACGTGAATTATTAAAGCTTGGTGGTGACCCCGTGTATAGGCAAGGGGTTGTTACCGATAACGGCAATGTCATCCTTGATGTGCATAATCTGCAGATCAAAGAGCCAAAGCAGTTAGAAGAAAGCATAAACCAGATTGTCGGCGTAGTAACCAACGGCTTATTTGCCCATCGTGGTGCCGACATTGTTATTACTGGAACCCCTGAGGGTCCTAAAATCAGCTAAATAGGAATGAGTCATGAGTAAGGTATCGTTAGCCAAAGATAAGATCAAAATCTTGTTGTTAGAAGGTGTGCACCAAAGTGCCGTCGAAACCCTAAAGCGCAACGGTTACAGCAACATTGATTATGTGAAAACATCGTTACCTGAAAATGAACTTAAAGAGCGCATTAAGGATGCCCACTTTGTGGGGATCCGCTCTCGCACCCACTTAACTGAATCAGTGCTGAGTGCTGCTGAAAAACTCGTCGCTATCGGCTGCTTTTGTATTGGTACTAACCAAGTTGATTTAAACGCTGCGAAAGAACGTGGTATCGCCGTTTTTAACGCGCCTTTTTCTAATACACGTTCAGTCGCTGAGCTAGTACTGGGAGAGATTTTATTGTTACTTCGTGGTATCCCACAGCGAAACGCTATGGCACACCGTGGAGAGTGGTTTAAGTCAGCAATCGGATCATACGAGGCGCGTGGTAAAACACTCGGTATCATAGGATACGGACATATCGGTACACAGCTTGGCATCATGGCCGAAAATATCGGTATGAAAGTAGAGTTTTATGATATTGAAGACAAGCTAACACTTGGTAATGCTCAGCAAATTCAGAACCTGACACAACTATTACAACGTTCAGATGTGGTGAGCTTACATGTGCCTGAAACGCCATCAACAAAAAATTTAATAGGTATGGCTGAGTTTGAAGTGATGAAACAAGGGGCAATCCTTATCAACGCTTCACGCGGTACAGTGGTAGACATCGACGCCCTAGCAGAAGCTTTACGAGATAAAAAGCTCTCTGGCGCGGCCATTGATGTATTCCCTGTTGAGCCAAAGTCAAATGACGAAGAATTTGTTTCTCCACTACGTGAATTTGACAACGTGATCCTTACACCTCACGTAGGCGGTTCAACACAAGAAGCGCAAGAAAACATTGGCATCGAAGTAGCTGGTAAAATCGCTAAATACTCAGATAACGGCTCAACACTTAGCGCCGTAAACTTCCCAGAAGTTGCGCTGCCTGAACTGGCAAATCGTAGTCGCCTGCTGCACGTTCACCAAAACCGTCCTGGTATATTGACGCAAATTAACCAAGCCTTTGCACAGCATGGTATCAACATTGCAGCTCAATATCTGCAAACCGATGATACCATCGGCTACGTAGTCATTGATGTAGACAGTGACCACTCTGAGGTAGCCTTAAAAGAGCTAAGTGCTGTTGAGGGCACTATCCGAGCTAGGATTTTGCACTAATCTCTATTTACATTAATGAAAGAGGCCGCTGATTGCGGCCTTTTTCATGACGAGCCTCGCTTTATGACCCTTCTACTTTCAAATTAAGAAAGTCCGCGGCAGCTTCAGGCTGACCATAAAGCTCATTTAGCCGCTTGGTGAGGCTTGGAAAATTCATACCCTCAGGTAACTGAGCCGATATGTGCAATCGCTGCAGGCCATCGGCGAATGCCAGTAACGCATCCTTGGTTTTTTGTGTAGAGTCAGCACTATAAACTTGCTCAGTGAACATTTGTTTAAATGCCTCTCTGTCCAGCCCTTGGTTTTTTAGATGTTGATCCAGTAAATCTGATAACCGGCCAAGGCTGTTTACCTCCAACATAAAAGCACGTGGCTCTAGTTGTATCCATGCATCTGACATACGCTCTGAATCATTGGGCGAATTTAACGCATTACTTTGCTTATCCATTTGTAACTTTTGTTGACGACGTGCATGATAGGCTTCCATAAAAGGTGTCGCGTTATGAAAGTTGGCAGACATCGCCATTGATACGACCTTTTTTGCGTCCATCCCCAGCTTAATTTCAAGCGCTCCTGAGTCTGGTTCGTAGGCCATTGCAAAGGCAAAATCAAAACGACTCTCCAGCAACAAAGGCGGAAATGTTGTTGGCTGCTGCCAAGCTGGTTTATTTAAGCGCACACCATTTAAACGCACCTCGGTAAATTCACTAAGCTCATCTGGGCGAAAACCCTGCATAGACATAAGTTCAACACTTGCCATCTTTTGATCAGCCGCATTTTTTACCTCTAGTCCCCTGACACTTATTTTGTCACTAAGTAGGTGTACATCTACACTGGCGTACTCTATCTCAACATTGCTTTCTATTTCTATTAAGGAAAGCTGTTTTAGAAGCTCTTCTTCTGCTGCTTGATTAGCCAAATGCTGTATTACGCCGTAAACAACTAACCCAACACCTACCACCATCAATAGGATCTTTCTCATTATGATTTCCTACTAAAATAGCGCTTCAAGCGCTTCACTGAGACTATTAACACCAATCACTTCCATGCCTTCAATCGGTTCTTTTGGTTTGTTCGCATTGGGCACAATTGCACGCTTAAAGCCGTGTTTAGCAGCCTCTTTTAAACGCTCCTGACCGCTAGGTACTGGCCTTATTTCTCCACCTAGCCCCACTTCACCAAACACCACAAGCTGCCGCTCTAGCGCATAGTTTTTGAAACTTGATACCAAAGCAACGATCAAAGCCAGATCCGCGCTGGTTTCAGAGACCTTCACGCCACCCACAACATTGACAAAAACGTCCTGATCCGCAACCTGTAAGCCGCCATGGCGATGCAGCACAGCCAATAACATAGCCAAACGATTTTGTTCTAACCCTACTGTGACCCGTCGTGGATTTGCCAGCTGTGAATAATCAACCAGCGCCTGTACCTCAACAAGCAGTGGACGTGTTCCTTCCCAAATGACCATAACAAGAGAACCTGGCGTTTGTTCTTCGCCTCTGTTTAGGAAAATTGCAGAAGGATTACTGACTTCTTTGAGCCCTTGCCCCGTCATCGCAAACACCCCAAGCTCATTAACCGCACCAAATCGGTTTTTATTACCGCGCAACGTACGAAAACGGCTATCAGAGCTGCCTTCTAGTAAAATCGAACAGTCAATACAGTGCTCCAGTACTTTTGGACCAGCCAAACTACCATCCTTGGTGACATGGCCGACCATAAAAATAGCCACTTGGTTTTGTTTCGCAAAACGGGTTAAATAGGCCGCACTTTCTCGCACTTGAGAAACACTTCCAGGTGCCGACTGTACATCACTCATGTGCATAACTTGAATGGAGTCGATAACCATAATACTGGGCTTCTCTTGTAGAGCCAGTTGACAAATCGTTTCCACATTAGTCTCGGCCAAGGTGCGTAATTTATCTGTGGGTAACCCCAAACGATGAGCCCGCATGGCGACCTGCTGTAACGATTCTTCTCCCGTCACATACAAGGTATTCATGTTTTGCGCTAACAAACACATGGTCTGTAAGAGTACGGTACTCTTACCCGCTCCAGGAGAGCCACCAATCAAGATAGCACTGCCAGGCACCACCCCGCCTCCCAATACGCGGTCAAACTCTTTAAACCCTGTACTAAAACGAGGAAGACTCTCAAGGTTTACTTCATCTAAAGTCTGTACTTTAGCTTCCACCATTCCCGCATATCCAGCCATTGCAGCACTGCGCGGTGGTGCTTTCACTGAGGGGACGCGAAACTCCGTCACGGTATTCCATGCACGACACTCTGAGCATTGCCCCTGCCATCTGGCAAACTCAGCACCACAATCACTACATACAAAGGCTGTTTTCTTTTTAACCATACTTTAAGGCACACTTTTTGCTTATACTTATAACTCAATCTCTGTGCAATATAACCACTGCAATAGCAGACGAAGTTAACAGAATTGTTTAGAATAAATTAACTATGATTTAATATTGTCATAGTTTTAGCTTGATATAACAAATAATAACTAATAAGCCTCAGGGCTTAAACACGGATAATTGATGGGTCATTATGGCTGAAGATAAGCTACAGAAGTATCAACCTCTGATCAAAGAGTTAAAATCGCAGTTGGGCAATCCCGACTTCGATAAGCTGTTTGAGCAAATGACCAAAGATATTTCCAAACCCGATCGATTCTTGCTAAAAATGGAAATGTCTCGCTTATCTCAACCTATCGCGCGTTTTATCGATCTAAGAGGACAGGTTGCAGGTGATGTTAAGCCTTATGAATATGAAGGTAAACAGCACTTTATGGATGATCTGGCTATTGAAGTATTCGAACGTGAAATTGCGCGCCATGGAGGCTATACACTGGCTGTGTATGAAGAAGTAATGCAGACCGAAAACAATTTTCGGGTCATGCAGAAAAAAGCGCAAGATACAGAAAGTCTGGTTCAAGATGTTGTCGAGCAACAACCCGAACACGCCAAGTTAGTGCGTTTTGCCTCCTACGAAAGCCGCATTGAAGAGCGGATGAATTACTCAATTAAAATTTCTATCGAACTGGGGAAAGGTCATCAGGCCACTGGCACCACATCCGATATTTCACTCAGCGGCGCAAAAATTAAACTCTCAGCAAAAGAGCGAGTAAACCCAGGGCAATTAGTGAGTGTCAGACTGACAGGCCTTGAACAAGAGTTTGAATTGGGTCTCAAAGAAGGGATCCAATATGAAGTCATAGCTGTTGAGCCTATTTCTGCTGGGTTTCAGCATGTTAGATTGAAAAGAACCTTTATAGAAAACAGCAGTTCATTTGATGATTTTCTCAATAGCTTTATTCACGGCAATAAACGCCGCTATAAGGTTAATCTAGACAATACGATGGATGCAATAACATGTAAGGGTTACGAGCAATACTATCAACCTAGAGTTAACTCATTATTTGTGTTTCTTTCGCAAAAAGAGCAATTACTGCTACCAACTATTGCATTGACCAATGAAAATAATGCGTTTATCAACTACTACTTTGAAGATGAACGTAAGGTATCTTGTTTATATCAAATTTTCTCTCAGCCTCGTTTGGCGGCGATACTTGCGCTACCGAATGCCGTCAAAGAATCGACATTGTATAGTTTCACGCATATAAAAGACGGGAAAATATACCACTATTCAGCCTTTGATTTTGAGTTGGCTAAACAACCAGACTTGCGTAATTTATTCGTAGCGTACGGCGCTCAAAAAAGCAGTTGGCGTACTTATAAAGTTCAATTGATGCCAAGCCACCATGAAGATGCCTTTATTCCGTTATCACTGCCAGCAAATGCAAGCAAGAATATTGAGAAACTCAACAAGCGCCCAACACCGCGTGTACAAAGTCATATTCAAGATATCAAATACTTACTGTTACTGACTGATATTTCCTCACAGCATCAAAAAGAGGCATATCAAAAAATCAATTTTGATAAAAGCCTAGTCAACAAACTCAAAGTTTTTGGTCGCGGCAAGGCGCTCAATCCACCCAAGCTGGATGTCGTGTCACTTGACTATATAAACCTGCGGGCACACAAGCGGTACTTGTATAAAACATCGGTGATTTTGCACGTTGACGGCGCTCAAGCATGCCAAGGTCACACATTAGATTTTTCCGAAATGGGATTACAAGTAGAACTCGCACAACCGACGAATTTGGTTAAAGGCACGATTATCCATCTGGATTTACCTGATCTACAGAAAATTACTAAGCAATATACACTCAGCAATCTACGCTATGAAGTGGTTGCAGTCAGTAAAGCAAAAACCATTATAAACTTAAAGGTTAGCAAGCTCACTGACCTGCCTCAGGTGGCCAGTGAGTTTTTCAAACTCTTGATTAATAGCAATAAAGACAAATTACAGCCTTGCCAAGAAGCGCCTAGAATACCTGGTTTATCAACGGCACTGAGAAATATGATCACCAAGAGTGTGTGTCAGTTCCCGTTCTATTTACATAAAGAGACATCGCACTTTAAAATTGGAGCTGTAGGGATTGGCCTATACCCAACGCCAATTCACCGACTGCTAATGCATTATCACAACGGTAAACAAGGCCAGTTAAATATGAAGCCGCTTTTTCCTGCGGGCTTTATTGAGAGCCATTTAACTGAAGCGCTGCGTAAGCACAGTCGTAAAAGTAAGCCGTTAAAATACACCCTGTTTGTCGCTTTTGACAGCAAAGAGAAAGACATAAACAAGGCGTTAAAAGGCCAATGTATTACCCAAGACGAGTCTCAAGAGCCGTTATTTTTGTTTCAGAAAAAAACCATAACCAAAAATATCTTGTTTGTATTTCATTTGCACGTGTCCAAAACAGGGCGTCCTGATACAGACTATCTGGCAAACGAACTACGCTATGTGAGCCACTACGCGTTACATAAAGCAAAAGAACTGGAAGAAGGGCTATGGAAAGTAACAGGGGTGTGCGATTTGATAGATGTCACCGATGAACACTTACGTACTTTGGACATCGACACTAAACTTATCGCCGCAATGCGACTAAGAAAACAAACTTGGCTAAAAACATTATTGAATTAAAAGATATAGGGTAAACGCGCCACACTTTGGCTGCACTTACCCTGTGTTTTATTGTGTAATTTACATACACTAAGCCAAGTTACCAAACAACGTCAGTAACGCTATTAATACTAAATAGAACAATATATTGCGCTTCACGAGACGCATCATACAACTTGCTTCGTACGTACAACCAACATATTGCTGCTCTATTTGCTCCGCGGCCAATGCTGTTGAGGTGACTACTCTACGATTTGGTACGTTGAAATCTAAGACATATTTAACCCAACAACTGGTACCTTTTGAAAAGTTACCGATGATCAAATAACCAAAACTGGTCAATCTAGCGGGTATCCAATCAAGCCAATGCAACAGGGTGTCAAACCGAGCTTGTTGTGTTTTTAATGGATGCTCTGAACTCTCAGCCATATCATCAAACAGACTGCGCGTTATCGCATAAAGCACAGCGCCGGGAGCCCCTAGCATGACAAACCAAAATAATACCGCGCAGTAGTGCCGAAAGTTGATCCACACTAAGGTTTGACCAAACCATTCTCCACCTTCTTCAAGCTCAGTACGCTTTTGTCCCATTTGCAATGCATACAAGGTGGCGGCTTCATTATCGCCGCGTGTCAGCGCATTTAAGTAGCCTTTATAGCGTGCTCTTTGCTGAGCGCAACCAAAACAAATCAATAACAAGCAGGTATTCAACACCAGTTGCGCTAAAACGATATCGAATACACTGTAGACAATAGCAACCAAAACACTGGGCACAACCAACCAGACTAATACACCAAACCCAGAACTCATTAAGCTTTTGACTATGCCACTATTAACACTGTGTGTTAAATACCCACTGCTGTAATAACTCATCTGCCAATAATCGCCTTTGGCAGCTAATCGCTCAATCGCCAATGCAAGAATGATCGAAATTAAAATCATGTGTGACTCTTTTATAATTCAAGTTGATGAAAAAATTCAGACCACTGAAATGCAGGTCCGGGATCCGTTTTTCTGCCTGGGGCAATATCACAATGGCCCACTATCCGCTGCTTAGAAATAGCTGGATATGCGGCCATTAGCTCTTTCGTCACGGCCACCAATTGCTGATACTGCGCCTCACTATATGGTGTATTATCAGTGCCTTCAAGCTCAATACCGATGCTAAAGTCATTACATCGCTGGCGACCCTCAAAGCTCGATATACCAGCATGCCAAGCTCGCTTATTAAATGGTACATACTGAAGTACTTGCCCATCACGACGAATAAAACAGTGTGCAGATACCTCCAGCCCTGTTAAATCGCAAAAACTTGGGTGAGCATTACAATCAAGTGTGCCGCAAAACAAATCATCAACATAGGCAGTACCAAACTCTCCCGCCGGCAATGAAATGTTATGGATCACCAATAAAGAGATTGTTTCATGCTCAGGCCTATCATCGTAAAAAGTACAAGGTCGCCTATTTGCATAGCTTAACCAATCTAGTGACATAATATAAAATGAACGCTAATAATCATACTGTTACCTTATCAAGGTTGATATAAATTCACTAGCAGCGATTGTGTAAATGCCCGCAACACAGTAAAATTCGCACTCTCTCCATAATAGCTAAGACAAGTGACAGTACTATGCAAAGCCAACCTATCTCTAATGAACTAATAAGCCAATTGGTAAAACAAGCACTTAATGAAGATCTTAATTATCAGTCAGCGGCTGAGGGAGATATCACGGCGCAGTTAATTCCAGCCACAGAGCAAGCACATGCCTATGTCATCACCCGTGAAGATTGTGTGTTCTGCGGTAAGGATTTAATTATTGAAGTATTCAAGCAAGTGGATCCGCAAGTAAAAGTAGACGTACTCGTTAACGATGGCGATCAGGTTAGCGCGAACGCTAGGTTATTCACCGCATCTGGTTCAGCACGTGCAATTTTAACGGCTGAGCGTACCGCTTTGAACTTTGTTCAGTCTCTGTCTGGCACCGCGACGACAACAGCGCACTATGTCAAAGCCTTAGCTGGCAGCCAAACGCAACTATTGGACACGCGCAAAACAATTCCGGGGTTAAGGGCATTGCAAAAGTATGCTGTTACCTGTGGAGGTGGTAAAAACCACCGCATCGGCCTGTTCGATGCCTTTTTGATCAAAGAGAACCATATTGCGGCCTGCGGTGGTATTGCTAATGCAGTCAGCAAAGCAAAATCGAACCACCCTGACAAACCCGTTGAAGTTGAAGTTGAAAACCTTGATGAGCTAGCACAAGCACTGCAAGCGGGGGCTGATATCATCATGCTAGATAATTTTAGCGTCGATGACATCAAAAAAGCCGTTACATTGACTCAGGGCAAAGCCAAGCTCGAAGTTTCAGGTAATATGACTTTGGAAACACTGAGTACCTACGCACAAGCTGGGGTTGACTTTATTTCCAGTGGCGCACTGACCAAGCACTTGCAGAGCATCGACTTATCCATGCGCTTTGCACAGAAATCAGCATAAATTATTCTAAATATTGCAAATGATTGGTGCTAATTGATTGACAAGCGGACCGTGAAACCGTTAAATACGACGAAAGAATGAGTTTGTTAACAGGTGATAAAAGACACCTTTACCAAACTTATTCGGCATTTCAATAGCAAACGTGCAATCAATTGCTTTTAACGCCTATAATTGGAGCTAGCTAGTTTCAAAACCATAAAGATTTTAATATCTTTCTAACTTAGAATAACTGAGTTAGACAAAAATTCCTTAGGAGACACATCATGGCAAGACAACAACAGGGTGGTTTTACCCTTATAGAATTAATGATAGTAGTAGCCATCATTGGTATTTTATCCGCTGTAGCATTGCCTGCGTATCAAGACTACGTGGCTCGCTCTCAAGCATCGGAAGCGGTTTCACTTTCTGCTGGTGCTAAAACTGCACTTGCAGAATATTATCAAATTAATGGGGCGTTCCCTACCGCTACAACCGCTCCATCTCTTGAAGACTTAGCAGCAACAGGCACTTACTCTGCGCTTGAAGTTCAAGCTGGCGGTACAATAGTGGTAACAATGGATGCCACTAAAGCGGTATCGGCTCTACAAGGTGAAACTTTCACATTCACAGCCGTGACAACAGACAACGCATTTAAATGGACCTGTGTGAGCAGCCTAACCGACGCAAACTTAGTGCCTCAAGGCTGTACAGCAACAGCAGCTTCAACTAATTAAGATTAGAAAGCTGGTTAAAAGCAGTTGCATAGCATCTGCTTTTTCTCCTTACTTTACAGCAGCGGTGTGACATGGCGAAAAATACAGGTGAAAAATCCTTAGACACTTTCCAATGGGTTGGCGTCAGCACCCGAGGCAAGCGCCTTGAAGGAGAGATGACAGGCACCAGCATCGCCTTAGTCAAAGCACAATTACGTAAACAAGGTATCACCCCCTCCAAAGTAAAACGCAAGCCCAAAGCGATTTTTGGCCTTAATCGTAGCCCTAAAATTAGCGCTAAAGACATTGCCGTCACCACTCGCCAAATTGCCACTATGCTCAATGCCGGTGTGCCACTTATTCAAGTGTTGGATATGATAGGCTCAGGCATTAATAATAAAAGCCTTAAAAAACTTATTACCAGTATTGCCGATGAAGTGCGAGCTGGTCAGCCGCTATCTAAATCACTACGTGCCTACCCGCGATATTTCGATGATTTGTACTGTGACCTTGTGCAATCTGGCGAACAGTCTGGATCGCTTGATCATGTATTTGAGCGCATTGCCATTTACAAAGAAAAAGCGGAAGCGCTGAAATCGAAAATTAAAAAGGCGCTATTTTACCCGATCGCCGTCGTTGTTGTTGCCTTGATTGTGACCTCTATTTTATTGATATTTGTGGTGCCGCAGTTTCAGGAGATTTTTAATGGTTTTGGCGCCGAGCTTCCTGCTTTTACGCTCATGGTTATCGCTATCTCAGAGATAATGCAGAAATACTGGTGGATGGTGCTTGGAGTGTTATTTTTCGGCGGCTATCTCTACAAGGAGATGCTGTTTAAATCTAAAGCACTACGCAACTTTAATGACAGATTACTATTAAGATTGCCCGTTGTTGGCGCCATTTTAGATAAAGCAGCGGTAGCACGTTATGCCCGAACCTTGTCGACCACATTTGCCGCGGGTGTGCCCTTGATTGACGCACTCGATTCCGCTGCTGGCGCCTCTGGCAATGCGATTTTCCGTGATGCCATTTTAGATATAAAAAGTGAAGTCAGCTCCGGTAATCAAATGAACTGGGCGATGAGAAATACCAGTGTCTTCCCTGATATGGTGATTCAAATGGTCGCCATTGGCGAAGAGTCAGGCTCACTGGATAGTATGTTGGCAAAGGTTGCCAGCATTTACGAGCAGGAAGTAGATGACTTAGTAGATGGCCTGTCTAGTTTACTTGAGCCTCTGATCATGGCGGTCTTGGGCGTACTGATCGGTGGCCTTATCATTGCTATGTATTTACCTATCTTCCAGTTGGGTTCGGTTATTTAAACCTAGCCCATTAAATCTAAACGAAAAATAAGAACAGTTATGCTAGATGTCTTTGTGTTAATGCAAGCTCAAACTTGGTTTTTTTTACTCAGTGTCGGTTTAATCAGTCTGTGTATTGGCAGCTTTTTAAATGTGGTTATCTATCGACTACCTGTGATGCTACACAAGCAATGGCGCGCCGAGTGCAAATTAATACTAAGCGAGTCCAGCGCTGAGCCTGATGATGCCCAAGCAGAAACATTTAATTTAGCTACACCTAGCTCTCACTGTCCAAGCTGCAATAGCAAAATTAGGTTTTGGCAGAACATTCCGCTGTTCAGCTGGCTGTTACTACGTGGTAAGTGCGCTCAATGCCACACCACGATTTCTGTACGTTACCCATTAGTTGAACTTGGCACCGCATTAGTATCTCTGTTTATCGCTAATCATTTCGGTGTAACTCCACAATGCCTGCTGTATTTAGTGCTGACATGGGCGCTCATCGCGCTGATTTTTATCGATATTGATCACATGTTGTTGCCTGATCAAATAACTCTACCGTTATTATGGCTTTTGTTACTTGCCAGTGTACAAGGGCTAACTATTGCACCTAAAGAGGCAATTATCGGCGCTGCCGTTGGTTACCTTAGTTTATGGAGTGTTTACTGGTTATTTAAATTGGCCACAGGTAAAGAAGGCATGGGCTATGGCGATTTTAAGTTGCTCGCAATTTTTGGGGCTCTACTTGGTTGGCAAGCCATCTTAACCATCGTGTTATTGTCCAGTGTAGTGGGTGCCGTAATAGGCAGTATTCAACTGGCTGTACAAGGTAAAGACAAAAGTACACCAATCCCCTTTGGCCCTTATCTTGCGATTGCAGGATGGATCACCATGCTATACGGTGATGCAATAGAAAATTGGTATTTTAATTTAATTCTAGCATGAGTGATATTATGAGTAATTGGGTGTTAGGGTTAACCGGGGGTATTGGTGCCGGCAAAACCGCAGTCAGTAATGCATTAGCTGATAAGGGTATCGTGATTGTCGATGCAGATGTCATCGCCAAAGATGTTGTCGCCAAAGGAAGTCCTGGACTCAATGCTATCGCCAACAAATTTGGTACTGATATGCTTTTGGCTGATGGCAGGTTGAATAGGGCCAAGCTGCGCGAGTTGATCTTTTCCGATGCGCAAAGCAAAGAGTGGTTAGAGCAGCTGCTACATCCAATGATCCGCACCGAAATTTTAACTCAGCTTAATCAAGCCAATGGTCCCTATGTGGTGCTCTCAGCCCCGCTATTATTTGAAAACAATCTAGATACGCTATGTGATCACACTCTGTTGGTTGACGTGCCTGAACATATTCAAATGGCTCGCACCGCTGCACGTGATAACGTACAAACAGCACAAGTGGAAAAAATCATCGCTGCGCAAATGTCTCGCTCTGAGAAACAAAAGCGCGCAAACACTATACTAAATAATGATAAATCATTAACTGATATGTATAATGAGTTAGAGTTGTTACATCAAAACTTTGTCTCTATTGCATTAAATCATTCAACTGGTAACTCGCACTAAAATGCGACTTGAGCGCGCAAATCAGCGTTAACTCAATATAAGCTTGTTGCTGGTTCATAAGTTTATTTATAACCGATTGATGTAGATTGAAGTAGTTGGTATATCTTTATCTGAGGGCTTATGGAACATCATTCACCATTATTACGCAAATTTATTACGCTTGGTCGCGTAACCCCAGAGCAAATCAAGAATAAGCAACGAGAAGCACAATCAACCGCTGAGCTAATTTGTTTGTGCAGCGGAATAAAAAGCGCCGAGCTTGCTGCGCAATGCTTAGATTTATTTCGTGTGCCATTATTTGACCTCAATGAATTTGATATTGAACAAATCCCTGAAAACCTGATCAACGAAAAGTTAATTCGTAAACATCAAGTGCTCCCGTTGTACAAAAAGGGCCGAAAACTCTATATCGCTGCTTCTGATCCAACTGATTATGGGGCATTTGAAAACTTTGAGTTTAGTTCAGGCCTGCAGTGCGATGTGGTGGTGGTTGATCACAAACAACTAGAAAAGAAAATTGATCAGCTGTTTGACTCAAGCGGCGGGCTTTCACTGAGTGAAGACGAATTTCAAGAGTTTGCTAACCTTGATATCGAAGACGATCAAAAGTCACTACAAAACGTTGAAAATAAAGAAAAAGATAAAGATGATGCCCCCATCATTGTGTATATCAATAAAATATTGATGGACGCTATTAAAAAAGGCGCTTCAGATTTACACTTTGAGCCTTACGAACATAAATATCGTATTCGTTTTCGAATTGATGGTTTGCTGCATGAGATGGCAAGTCCACCAACCTCTTTGTCTACGCGACTTGCTGCACGTATCAAGGTCATGTCTCGTCTGGATATTTCAGAAAAACGCAAACCTCAAGATGGCCGTATCAAATTAAAGATATCGGAACGCAAGAGTATTGATTTTCGTGTCAGCACGATGCCCACCATGTGGGGCGAAAAAATTGTAATGCGTATCCTTGATTCCTCAAGCGCCATGATGGGCATCGATGCGTTGGGCTACGAACCAGAACAGAAGCAAATGTATTTGAGTGCGCTGGACCAACCTCAAGGTATGATTTTAGTAACGGGTCCCACAGGTTCAGGTAAAACAGTTTCATTGTATACCGGTCTCAACATTCTCAATAAGCCCGAACGAAATATCAGTACCGCAGAAGATCCTGTTGAAATCAATCTTGAAGGGATTAATCAGGTTCAGATAAACCCCAAAACTGAAATGACCTTCGCCAATGCGCTCAAGGCATTTTTGCGTCAAGACCCTGATGTGATCATGGTTGGTGAGATCCGCGATTTAGAAACCGCAGAAATCGCTATCAAGGCGGCTCAAACTGGGCACCTTGTTATGAGTACACTACATACCAATTCAGCACCAGAAACACTGACACGACTTCTCAATATGGGAGTTCCAGCGTACAACGTTGCCAGCTCAGTAAACCTAATTATTGCGCAAAGACTGGCACGGCGTTTATGCAACCATTGTAAGGCCCCAGAGACTTTACCTAAGGACGAACTATTAAAGCAAGGCTTCAGCGAAGCACAAACCGCTAGCATCACGCTTTTTACCCCCCAGGGCTGTGAACATTGCACCGATGGCTACAAAGGTCGTGTTGGTATTTATGAAATGGTACCGATCACATCTGAGATTTCGCAAATGATCATGTCAGGTGGCAACTCGATGCAAATAGCACAAATGGCTCAACAACTTGGCTATGCAAATTTAAGAACGTCTGGATTAAGAAAGGCCGCATCAGGCTTAACGTCTTTGAGTGAGATCAACCGTGTCACCAGCTTTTAATGACACGGTTCTAGCATCTAAGAGTTAATTTAATTAGACTGTCGCCACACTACTTCAAGGGAGCTTTCTATGCCCACAATCGTAAAATGCCCAACCTGCCAAAATGATGTAATTTGGTCTGAGCAAAGTCCTAACCGCCCTTTTTGCTCAAAGCGATGTCAACTGATTGATTTGGGCGAGTGGTCGTTTGAAAACAATAAGATCTCAACCGCCATCACTTCAGATACCCAAATGGACGTACAAGATCAACAAGAAATGATCGAAGATATTGAAGCAATGTTGGCAAAGCAAGAAGATTCTTTTTTCCAATAAAATATAAACTGTCCGTGAGAGGGCTCCCTCTCACGGGCGGTCACTAAGTTACTTCTAGTTACTTTCCATCTTATGGTGTCTTTCCATTTCGCGATGCTTCATCTTAGCCAACTTGTCACGTTGCTCTTGATTTAACACCTGCCTGATTTGATGTTTGCTCTTCAATTTTGCAAGCAATGCTTCATTCTTTGCTTCGCTACGTTTAGCAATCAACGCTTTGGCCTGTTGCTCATCAAAGTAATCATTTTCCATCAATGCTTTAAATTCATCTTTGTGTTCAACGCGTGATGTTTTTAACGCTTTCATTGCTGTCTTTTTCTGTTCAAGGATTTGAGCTATCTTGTCCTGCTGCGCCTGAGTTAGGTTGAGCTTTGCAGCTGCTTTTTCAGTGAGTAAAAAATGTTTATCATGATGTCCGTGCCCAGCTTGGGCTAAAGAAGTAAATAATAACGTACCTGTAAGCGCTAATACGCTCAATGTTGATGTCACTTTCATAGGGTGTTCCTCTGGGTTATCAATGAATACGTTGTTAGCTTAATCGCTCTGATGCAAAGCAACGCAAAGCAATGTAAAGGCTGTGTAAAGATCTGCAATTTAATATTTTGCAAGGTAAACTACTCTTATAGACCCATGAAAAAAGACGTTATGAGTAAGCTGCTATTAATTGAAGACGATCACACTTTGAGTGATTTATTATGTGAGTACCTAAGCGCTCAAGGCTGTGACGTGTCTCAGGCCTTTGATGGTGAAGCAGGTTTACAACTGGCGACCAGTGAATCATTCGATGTTATCTTGCTTGATGTCATGCTGCCTGTGTTAGATGGTTTCGAAGTCCTTAAAAAACTCAGAGCAACGCACTTAACGCCCGTTATTATGCTTACGGCCAAAGGGGATGACTTTGACCGCATATTTGGTCTTGAATTGGGCGCTGATGATTATCTGCCAAAACCCTTTAACCACAGAGAACTACTCGCTCGTATACATGCAATTGGTCGCCGGATTGATTATGTAAAACAAGCAAGCCAACAAACGCAGCTCATGAATATCAATCACGTCACACTCAATGAATCTGCACGCCGAGTGAGTGTAGATGGTCATGAACTTACACTAACAGGCACTGAATTTGCGGTCTTGTATCAGCTCATGAGTCATGTTGGTAAGGTCGTCAGTAAAGATACATTGAGTCAACACGTACTTGGTCGGCGTTTGGCACCTTTTGATCGCTCCATTGATGTACATGTCAGTAACTTGCGTAAGAAAATAGCTAAATACAATGATTGCAATTGTATACAGACCATCAGGGGCAGCGGCTATGTTTTCTTGGATCAGTAATATTCAAAAGTGCTGCCAAAAGGCGCGCCAAAGCATTCGTCCATCAGGACTGTTTTTCCAAGCTTTTTTGGGGTTTTGGCTCACTATTATCAGTATTCTAATATTACTTGTTGCACTCAGTCAGCTACAGCCTGAGCGACTTGAAACGAAAGCGCTAAAAGGAAAGTTGTTAGATTCTCTGGTCCATCTACAACACAATATCGATAGGTTGGTAAACGTCAAACACAAACCTCTTGAGAAGGTCATTAATCATCCAAGGTTTAACGAACATAAATGGCTGTATTTAGCCCATTCAAATATAGAGCAAAGCCTGACATCACAGCCTAATAAGCACAACTTAGACTTGTCTTTACTGCACTTTGATGAACCGCAAGCTCCCCAATTTATCGCCACAGAGCGCTACTTTGCTTACGGCCCTTTTGAAATCAATGCTGAAGGTGAACGTTATCAGCTTTTCCAAATAAAGCCTTTGCGTGAACCGCCTTTGTTAATGCGTATGAAAATGCTGCCCTTTTGGCTCAAAGCACTCGCAGTACTGTTACCCTCCGTACTACTGAGTATCCTTTTTAGTCGTCGTCTAGTTGCCCCGCTCAACTCTTTAGGAAGCAGCGCGAAAGCACTGGCATCAGGGGAGCTTACAGCGCGAGTGCAAATACCCAAGCATCGCCACGACGAAGTTACCACGCTGATGTATGACTTCAATCATATGGCAGACAAGCTGGAGCAAAGCGTTAACACACATAAGCAGCTACTGGCGGACGTATCCCATGAACTGCGCTCTCCACTTACTCGCTTGAGTCTGGCCAATGCACTGGCTCAGGACAACGCAAACGAACAACAACTCGCCTATTTGACTCGAATTGAAAAAGAAGCCCAATGTCTGGATAAAATGCTGTCTGATATTTTAACACTTTCACGTCTGGAGCACGGGCAGCAGACATTGCATATGCAGCAGGTCAGTATGGCAACCTTACTTGATAACTTACTACTAGATGCGCATTTTGAAGCCGAGCAAATGGGTAAAGAGTTGAAGGTTACAACACTGCCAAAACTGACGTTAGAGTGTGATGGAGAGTTACTCAGCAGTGCGATTGAAAATGTACTGCGCAATGCCATCAAGTATGCGCAGCAAACTATAAGTATGTCCTTTTCAGTAACAAATAATCAGGTTGAAATTTGTATCACTGATGATGGAGAAGGTGTATCTGATGATGCACTCCAACAGCTGTGCCAGCCTTTTTTTCGCACCAGTCAGTCGCGAAACCGTGACAGTGGTGGAATTGGACTAGGCCTAGCCATTGCCAAACGTGCTATTTTCGCGCACCATGGTACTTTGACGTTTAAACACAATCAGCCCCATGGCCTTTTAGTGATAATGACACTACCGATATGAACTTTTATAGCTACAGCTCCGCATTGGCGCTACATCATGGCGACATCGAAAAACACTGGCAACAATCCCAGCAAGGCTATTTTGTTGGTTCTTCTGGGCGTTTATTTTACAGCTACCACGTACCCGCAGCAGCTAAATACAGTGTAGTACTGGTCAATGGTCGTATTGAATCTGCATGGAAGTATCAAGAGCTGCTTTGGGAGCTAGCACAAAATAGCGTCGCCGTTTTTACCTATGACCATATTGGTCAAGGGTTATCTGAGCGATTGACTGCCAACCCTCAAATTGGCTATGTAAAACAGTTTTCAGACTATAGTGATGACTTAAACACCTTCATTGATAAGATTGTGCGACCAGCACAAAAAGGTGAACTCTTTATATTGGCGCACTCCATGGGCGCAGCTATTACCTGTGACTACCTAGCTCGCCATGATAACCACATCAGCGGAGCCTTCTTATCTGCGCCTATGTTTGATATTCATACCCACAATACCCCGTATCAACTCGCAAAGTGGATAGCTAAAATAGGCTGCTGGCTCGGATTAGGTAAATTTTATGCGGTTGGACAAAGTAATTACCTCAACCTACCGTTTGATGAAAACCAGCTCACTCACTGCCATACACGCTATCAACGCTTTCGAACATTATATCAAAATGAGGCCGAACTGTGCTTAGGTGGTGTAAGCTTTGGCTGGCTCAATCAAGCTTTTAAATTTATCAGCTCCATACCTAAGCTAGATATTCATTGCCCGATATTTATTGCCAGCGCAGAACAAGACGAAGTGGTTGATAATCGCGCCCAAGCTGCTTTTGTACAAAGCCACCCAACGGCGCAATTACACACCTTTGCAGGTGCCAGACATGAACTTTTATGTGAGCAAGATGCTATCCGTTATGGGGTGATGGAGCACTTTTATCAATTTTGTGATGACTTAGCTTTTACCGCCAAAGACACAGGATCCTGATGTATAAGTACATCCAAGTCACCTTCAAAAGCCTGTTGAATTATCTCAACCACCTCATCAGATACCGCGTGAGCGCGCATCAAAGGCATATCATCATCCAGTTCTAGATGTAATTGGATAAACTTTACTTTACCACTTTGGCGGGTGCGTAAATCATGTACGCCATATACCTCGTCATGACTAGAAGCCAATAGCACTATTTCGGCTTTCTCTTCATCAGGAAGCTCCTTATCCATCAAGTGAGCTGCACTTTCTTTCGCAATGTCCCAGCAATTGTAAAGTAGGTAGCCTGCAACTCCGATGGCAAAAATAGGATCCGCATTGGACATCCCGTAATAGGAAAGTAGGATTGCCACTAAGACCGCCAAATTCAATAAAACATCTCCCTTATAATGCAATGAGTCTGCTTTTACAGCGACTGAATGTGTACGTTTGACCACTTGATATTGGACCATAACCACCAACAAGGTACAGACAATGGCAAACAAACTCACCCATACGCCAAGCAAAGAATGTTTAAGTACGACGGGATTGAACATCCGCTCTATAGCGTGAAATGAAAGTAAAATGGCCGACCCCGCGATAAATGCAGCTTGCCCTAGCCCAGCCAACGCCTCCGCCTTACCATGCCCAAAACGGTGTTCATCATCGGCAGGACGCAACGCATAACTTAATACCAGAAAGCTCATCATCGAGGCGCTAATATCCAGTAATGAATCTGTTAGAGAGCCCAGCATTGAAGCGCTTCCAGAAGCTAGCCACGCCCAACATTTGGTCGCTATCATTAAACTCACCATTATCATAGTGAATATGCTCGCAAAGCGAACGAGTACATCATAACTTGGTTTCACAGCTTCCCCAGTATTGTTATTTCATGCAGACTTGCAAAAGTACCTACCATTTCAATAGTGTACAGTTTAGCTAAATGAAGTGAAATATTGATGACATATAAGCGTAAAACAATACACAAAGCTTACTCATAACTTGCCATTTCGCTATACTAAGCACAGCTAATTTTTCGAGGTTATTATGTTAGATATTGTGCTTTACCAACCTGAGATCCCACCCAATACGGGAAACATCATTCGCTTATGTGCCAACACAGGCTATGCGCTACACCTTATTGAGCCTTTGGGATTTGAATGGGATGACAAGCGTGTTAAACGTGCCGGATTGGATTATCACGAGTTTAGCAATGTGCAACGACACGCCTCGTTTGAGGACTACCTGCAAGCTCGTCAGCCAAAACGCGTATTCGCTTGCACAACCAAGGGTAAAAAATACCATCATCAGCCTGAATATCAAGCAGGAGATTGCCTGCTTTTCGGCCCAGAAACACGTGGCTTACCTGAAGAAATTATTTTCTCATTACCTGAAGAGCAACGTCTGCGCATTCCTATGCGCCCAGACAGCCGCAGCATGAACTTATCCAACGCAGTGGCCGTATTTGTATACGAGTCTTGGCGTCAGCTAGATTTTGCTAATGCCACATAAAAAAAGCGGAATTTACTCCGCTTTTTGTTCTCTTCCAAGCAGCGCCATGGCTGCTTCTTTTACATCTTTTTGCTGATATAGCACTTGATATATTTGCTCAGTAATGGGCATTTCAATACCACTGCGTTGGGCAAGTAAATACACTTCTTTGGTATTGCGATAGCCCTCTACAACCTGACCAATGCTCTGCATAGCCTCATCAACGCCAAGACCTTTACCTAGCGCTAGACCAAAACGGCGATTACGAGATTGATTGTCCGTACAGGTCAAGATTAAGTCGCCCAAGCCTGCCATACCCATAAAGGTTTCCGAACGCGCACCCAGCGCCTTGCCTAAGCGACAAAGTTCCGCAAGCCCCCGAGTAATGAGAGCAGTGCGCGCATTAGCACCGAAGCCAAATCCGTCAGACATACCTGCGCCAATCGCAATGACATTTTTCACCGCGCCCCCAAGCTGAATACCAATGAAGTCATCATTACTATAAACCCTAAAAGAGCGTCCACAGTGTAATAACTTAGCAAGTTCAGAGGCAAAATCCGTATCGGTCGCAGCGACAGAAATCGCGGTGGGCAGACCTGCTGCCATTTCTTTAGCAAAGGTTGGACCTGAAAGCACCGCCAAAGGAACCTTGTCGCCCAATTGCTGCAGCGCCACTTCTTGTAACAAACGTCCGGTATCGGGTTCTAACCCTTTCGTTGCCCATGCCACTTTTGCGTTGGGTAAAAGATCATCACGAATTAGCGCTAGCGTGTCAGCAAACGCGTGGCTTGGCACCACCAGCAATACAATTTCACTGGCTTGCACGGCACGCTTTAAATCACTTTCAAGCTGTAATGACTCAGGAAACTGACAATCAGGTAAATAACGCTGGTTTCTACGCTCAGCTGCAAGCGTCGCAACGTCGTCTTTGTTTCGCCCCCACAATGTCACTTTATGACCATTTCGGGCAAAACAAATAGCAAGGGCGGTGCCATAAGACCCCGCCCCTAATACAGTTACAGCTGACTGAACTGAACTCATTGATTAAGCGTCAGCAGTTTGCTCTGCCTGCGCTGCTCTTTGCTGCATGTACTGAGCAAATAGCGCGTCGAAGTTAACTGGTGCTAAGTTTAACTGCGGGAACGTACCACGGTTTACTAAGCTTGCAACAGTTCACGAGCATATGGGAAAAGAATGTTTGGACAGAAAGCGCCAAGCATGTGTGCCATTTGTACTTCCTCTAAATCAGCAATAGAGAAAATACCCGCTTGTTGAATTTCACATAAGAAAGCCGTTTCTTCACCGATTGTCGCAGTTACAGTTAACGCAAGTACAACTTCATAGATGTTGTTGTCTAGCTTTTCTGAACGCGTATCCATATCTAGCTTAACTTCTGGTGTCCACTCTTTTTGGAAAATCGCAGGTGAGTTAGGCGTTTCAAAAGAAACATCTTTTGTGTAAATGCGTTGAATGTTGAATTGTGCGCCTTGTTGTTGTTCTGCTGCTGCGTTTTGATTTTGATCTGTCATGAGTGTTCCTAGATTCTTTAGATTTTATTAAATGTAGTTTTAAATATTAAGCAAGGCGTTTAACTCACCTTTTGCTTCAATGGCCATCATATCGTCACAGCCACCGATGTGGTTATTGTCGATAAAAATCTGCGGTACGGTGTAGCCACCGTTCGCTTTCTCTATCATTTCATCACGTAACTCGGGCTGCTTACCAATATCATATTCGGTGTACGTGACACCTTTTGCATCAAGTAATGCTTTGGCACGATGGCAAAAAGGACAATAGTCTTTTGTATAGATCACAACTTGTGTCATATGTGCTCCTCATTATTTTCCATTTGTGGTCGGTAGCCCAGCACTTTGCCAAGCGCCCATACCGCCGTTGAGCACATAGACTTGCTCATATCCTGCTTTATGCATAGTGTTTGCTATGCCCGAGGCTGTCATGCCTGTAGTACACACAAGTATAATGGGTTTGTTTTTGTGCTTTTCAAGACCCGCAAAGTCACTTTGTTTCGCTTTTTCAGCACTTAGCTGTATCGCCCCTGCAATTCTGCCCGAGTTAAACTCCTTTACAGGACGAATATCAACAACTTGACCTTCTTCTCTGTTTACCAGCAAAGTCAGTTGTTGAGGGTTGATCTGTCTAATGGCTGAAAATTTACTTTTGAACCAGCTGGCGACAATCAAAATCACCAAAGCCAGCCAGATAATGCTCAAAATAGCATTATTACCAATAAATTCGATGTATTGTTCCATGCACCTTCCAACTTAACAGTGTTGAATGCTTTGCCTCTGTCTAGCTCAAGCACCCATATAATGAATAGCCTCGCAGTATACATTTTGCGATCCTTTCGGTATAGCCCTTTGTGGTGAACAGTTATTGCCATAATGCAAGCACTCAACTTTGAAAACCGTCATCAAGTTGAGGATAAATCATAGCGGCAGGGCTGAATATTTACACAAAACAAGGTATGCTAATGGCGATAATTTTGTCGTGCTTAAGTGTCAATCCATCTCTGAGACACAAATAACGAGATAAGTTCTAAAGGAGCCCAAATGACAGCACAAAAAAAACCACTGGTTCTAATGATTTTAGACGGTTGGGGTTATAGAGAAGAATCCGAAAGTAACGCTATTCTAGCGGCCAATACCCCAGTGCTAGACAATTTATGGCAAAGCAAACCTCGCACGCTCATCTCTGGCTCGGGGTTAGATGTAGGACTTCCCGATGGTCAAATGGGTAACTCAGAGGTAGGTCACGTTAACCTTGGCGCAGGCAGAATTGTTTATCAAGATTTTACCCGCATCACTAAAGCAATTGATGACGGTGAGTTTGAACACAATCCCGTATTGTTAGAAAGCATCGACAAAGCGGTCGCTGCTGGAAAAGCCGTTCATTTAATGGGGCTGTTAAGTCCAGGTGGTGTACATAGTCATGAAGATCATATTGTCGCAGGCATCAAACTAGCGGCCCAGCGTGGTGCAAAGGCTGTTTATTTTCATGCATTCCTAGACGGTAGAGATACTCCCCCTCGTAGCGCTCAAGCATCAATTGAACGCATCGAAGCGCTGTTTGCACAACTCAACTGTGGTCGTTTAGCGTCTATTGTTGGTCGTTATTATGCAATGGATAGAGACAACCGCTGGGATCGAATCGAAGCGGCATACAATTTGATGGTCTGCGCAGAAGGTGATTTCACATTCGATGATGGCGTTACTGCGCTAAATGCAGCCTATGCACGCGATGAAAATGACGAGTTTGTTAAAGCCAGTGTGATCCAGCCCAATGATGCGGCGCCTGCCACCATCAATGATGGTGACACGCTGATTTTTATGAACTTCAGAGCGGACAGAGCTCGACAAATGACGCGAGCATTTGTTGATAGTGAGTTTGCAGGCTTTAGTAAAAAAGTCGCGCCAGCATTAAGCGCCTTTGTGATGATGACAGAATATGCCGCAGACATAAAAGCTCCCGTAGCGTTTGCTCCTGAAGCACTTAACAATGTATTGGGTGAGTGGCTAGCGAAACATAATAAAACGCAATTACGTATTTCTGAAACAGAAAAGTACGCACACGTCACATTCTTCTTCAGTGGTGGCAGAGAAGCTGAGTTTGAAGGTGAAAAGCGAGAACTTATCCCTTCACCGCAAGTAGCAACTTACGACCTACAGCCTGAAATGAACTCTGAGCTACTCACCGACAAATTAGTCGAAGCCATTCATAGCGGCGAGTATGACGTAATCATTTGTAACTATCCCAATGGCGATATGGTAGGACATTCTGGCGTATTTAGCGCAGCAGTGAAAGCCTGTGAAGCTGTTGATAAATGTGTCGGCCGAGTGATCAGTGCTCTCGAAGAGGTAGGTGGCGAAGCTTTGATAACTGCCGACCATGGAAATGCCGAACAAATGACCAATGCTAAAACAGGTCAGGCACATACCGCTCATACTTCAGAGCCCGTGCCATTTATCTATGTGGGTCGAGATGCTCAACCACACAGTGGTAAAACTCTCAGTGATGTAGCACCGACTATGTTACACCTACTAGGCATGGAGCAACCAAGCGAAATGACTGGTACACCAATAATGACCTTGAAATAACCATGCGCATCTTGCCCAGCAAGTTAATATTGCTTGGTCTGGCATTGGCGGTAACAACTGTTGCCGCCAATGAATCAAGAACCAAACAAGATTTAACCGAAGTACAACAAGAGCTCAAAAAGAGCCAAAAAGATTATCAGAAACAGAGAGATAAAATTGCATCTCTGCGTGCAAAGCTCAAATCGCAAGAGCTAGACATTGCCAAAAATGCCAAAGCTTTGTCTTTGACTCAACGTGGGATCGCCGAAAATCAGCAGCAGCAATATACATTGCAAAGCGAAGCAAAGAGCTTAGAAAAGAAAAAAGCGCACTTGCAGAAACTATTGGCTGCACAGCTCAAAAGCGCTTACATGACAGGTAACCACGACTACTCAAAAATGCTTTTAAATCAAGAGCAAAGTTCAACTCTAGAGCGTACTATTAGTTACTATGATTATTTCAATAAAGCGCGTATTAATCAGCTTGAAGAATTGAAACTTATCGTTGCTGAGCTAGACAAAAATCAGCAACAATTAAACAAAAAGCAACAAGAACTCAAAGCATTATACGCCCAACAAGAATCGCGTCAGACTGCACTGGTTGCGGGTCAACAAGAACGTCAATCACACCTCAATGAGCTCAACAATGCCCTTGAACAAACTGCTCAAGCCATAGATTACCTAAAAGAAAATGAGCAAACTCTGATAGCGACACTTGAGGAACTCGCCAAAGTACAAGAGCCTAGTGAAATCGTTTTGGATGGATTGGCAAACAGTAAAGGACGCTTACTTTGGCCGAGTAAAGGGCGACTCAGACACCGTTTTGGTCAAAGAAAGCATGCCGGGATGAGCTGGAAAGGCGTGTTGATTCAGGCCGCAGCCGGCACACCTGTGAACAGTATCAAACAAGGCCAAGTCGTTTATGCTGATTGGTTGAATGGCTTTGGCTGGGTCATGGTCGTTGATCATGGTGAAGGCTTTATGAGTTTGTATGGACATACACAGACTTTATTAAAAGATGTGGGGGATTTAGTTAATGCTGGTGAAACAATCGCGCTCGTTGGACAAAGCGGCGGACAATCTCGTTCTGGTCTATACTTCGAAATACGGCATAAAGGAAGCGCTGTCGATCCGGTAAAATGGTGTAAAGCAAGTTAATTGATTAACCCGTGCTGCACCAAAGATTGGAGCAGCACATGAACCGACTTTTTAATCTCGAACATAACGTAGTACGCAATCATTTTGCGTGGTTTATTGTACTGCTTTGGGTTGTCATAGGCTTAAGCTTTGTTACTCCCAGCACTTTTGCCAAGCAACAATTTACCCATGAACAAGTCAATGAAATTCTGTTCCACATTCACGCTTACTATGTCGAAGATGTACCTCTTAGCCATGTTGATAAAAGTAACCTAGAGCAACTATTCACTGAGCTAGACCCCTATTCTAAATTCCTATCAGAGACTGAACTTGAGGCCATTTTTAGCGCAGCGAATGGTCGATATACAGGGATTGGTATTGAGGTTGAAGAAATAGAAAACCGTATCGTTATCGTCAACACATTACCCGGCTCACCTGCCGAGCTTGCAGGTATTGAAGGTGGCGATAAACTAGTCGCAATCAATGCTGAAGATGTCACAAACAAAGACATTGCACATGTCTCAAAATTACTTCAAGAAGCTGAATTTTCTACAATTAAAATTACTGTTGAACGCGCCACACAGCAACTAACATTGGCACTTCGTCGTCAGGAAATTAATTTGGAGAGCGTAACAAGCCTAATGCTCTCCAACGGCAATGGTTACATATCCCTCAATGGCTTTAATAATAATAGCTTTCACGATGTGGCCAGACACCTAAATAAGTTAGCCTCCGAAAATGGCGAACCTTTAGCTGGGTTAGTGATTGACTTAAGAGACAATCCGGGAGGAACGCTTACCAGCGCAGTCGCAATCTCTGACCTGTTTTTAAATGCTGGCACCATAGTGTTCACCAAAGGACGATTTTATGATGCGAATCAGCACTTTAAAGCTCAAAAAGGTGACGTGCTAAATGGTGCGCCTGTTGTCGTCATGATCAATGAAAACTCAGCATCAGCAGCGGAGATACTGGCAGGTGCCCTACAAGACAATCACCGCGCTCTAGTGGTGGGGACTCCCTCGTATGGTAAGGGCTCGGTTCAATCACTGATCCCTATTGGTAACGGCACAACAGCCCTTAAACTGACAACTGCACGCTATTACACGCCTTCTGGACGTTCGATTGAAGGCGTAGGCATTTCGCCTGATATTACACTGACAAAGCAAATGCTTTCACATTTAAGTAAAAGCGTTATAATGACTGGTGAACAAACAACCAGAAATGAACAACTCGTAAGACTTGATTCGCATTTGCTAAAAGCAAAACAGTTACTTAAAAAACACTAGATTTTATAAGTGTCTACACTTCACACAGGCGTAGATAAAAATTGAACAATAAAAAATAATAAGAAGCTCAACTGTGCATAAAATTTTTTGGGGAGTTTTGGTGCTTTGGCTAATCGCATTTCCAAGCGCAGCAAAACAAATTGCCATCGTTATTGATGACGTCGGCAATCATGAAAGAGATCTACAACTGCTGGATTTGCCTGGTCAGTTGTCGTTTTCAATTTTACCCCATACCCCTTATTCTCAACAGTTTGCATTTATGGCCAGTCGTGCCAACAAAGAGTTGTTGCTCCACATTCCCATGCAATCATTACAAGAAAAGGCACTGGGTCCCGGTGCGCTCACTCTAGATATGAATAAATGGCAGCTACAAAGTACGCTTGGACATGCGCTTGCTACCTTACCCCAAGTTAAAGGCGTCAATAATCATATGGGGTCTGCACTCACTCAGTACGTTCAGCCGATGAAGTGGACCATGGAAGTGTTAAAAAAACGCGGTCTATTCTTTCTAGACAGCCGCACGACTGAGCACACACAGGCACAAACCGTTGCTAATTTATATGGTGTTGAAAACATTGGCCGTCATATTTTCCTTGATAACGACCCAACTTATGACGCTTTGGTGCAACAATTACAGGCCCTAAAAAGTAAAGCCGATTCTGAACAATTCGCCATCGCAATTGCACACCCTTACCCTCAAACGGTCGCCTTCCTGAAAGTGGCTTTACCCGAGCTCGTCGCCCAAGGTTATGAATTAGTTCCTGTTTCTCAGTTAGTCGAATCAAAGTATATCCAACTGGCCGAACGTCAACAGCACCAAGCTGAATTCTTGATCCCAACCAGCGATTAGTTTGATCTCGATACATGCATCACACCCAAATGTGCGTTATAACTTAATCATGATCTGTTAAAAGGAAAAGATGATGTTACAAACCGTTGCTGATCTCATGACCGCAGACCCCTTTGCAGTTGACCGAAAATCTTCATTGAAGGACGCGCACGATCTGATGCGTGAAAAGAATATTCGTCATATTCCAGTGATCGATGAACAGGGCATCTTACAGGGTATGTTGACGCAAAAAATTATGATCGCGAAAGTGATGGGGATCATGGCCACATATGGCCCTAATGCATTAGAAAGAAAAGAAAAGTATACAGTCATTGAAGATATTATGGCGACCGACTTCGCCAGTATTCAACCTACTCAAAGTCTTGCTGAAGTGGCTGAGTTTTTCGTCAGTAATCGTCATGGCTGTATGCCCGTCGTAAATGAGCAAAACAAACTGCTTGGAATTTTGACGTCCTCTGATTTTGTTCGTCTAGCTGCGGCACTGCTATCTTGATAGATAAAGAAATGCAGCATAAAACAGGCTGCATTTCTGGTTTTTAGATTAAGCCTTTTCTGCCAGAGTGCGTGCCACGGTGCGCATACCCAACGTGGTTGCCCCAGCGGCCCATTGGCTACCAGCATTGTTTTGGAATGACGCAGCAAGGTCTATATGTACCCAGCCCTTACCCTCATTTGGCACAAAGCGAGATAAGAAGCCCGCCGCATTTGACGCACCACCATAGCCACCGCCTTTTTGCGCACGACTATTTGCCGTATCAGCATACGCTGACGGACAGTTATTTTGGTGCCATTTTTCCAAAGGTAGGGGCCAAGCGGCTTCGAATTCTTCACTGGCGAACTGCTGTACATCAGCAACCAACTCTTTGTCTAAGCCAAATAACGCATTGTACTCTTGCCCCACCGCTACCAATGCCGCACCAGTCAAGGTTGCTGCATCAATGATTAACTCAGCGCCCGTTTCCCCAGCGGCCATTAGTCCATCCGCCAGCACCAAACGCCCTTCAGCGTCAGTATTAACTATCTCTACGGTTGTGCCGTTCTTGTAAGTGAGAATGTCACCCAATTTATAAGCATGACCTGAGATCAAGTTTTCTGCACAACACAGGAATAACTTAATTCGCTTGTTGATACCACGTTGAATGGCCAGAGCTAAACCAGCTGTAACCGTTGCCGCTCCACCCATGTCACACTTCATGCCCAGCATCCCTTCGCTTGGCTTGATAGAGTAACCTCCTGAGTCAAAGGTAATCCCCTTACCAACCAATGCTGCGCTCACTGGTGCATTCACATCACCCGTGGGATTATAATCCAGCTCTAGTAGCACAGGGGGACGCTCACTTCCTCTGCCCACTTCATGAATACCAATCCACTGCTGCTCTAATAGTGCTTTACCTTTAATAATCTGATAGCTCACATGTTCCGGCGCTAGCGATTGAATAAACTCAGCAGCTTTACCCGCTAAACTTTCTGGGTAAATATCCTCAGCGGTGCCGTTGATCATCTGACGCGCCCAAATCGCTGAATTCTGTAACGCGATTAATTCATTCATATCTGACTGGGCATTTTCAACAAAAGTTACACCTGAAAGCTGTTTTGGACTAACAAACCCTTGGTAGAAAGCCCACTGTGACTCTGTGCACCACTGTTCACCTTGCAACTGAACATGTGTGATCCCCTGTTGCGCTAGGGTTCTTGCAGCCTTTTGAATATTTTTTAGCGTTTCATTCTCATTCAAATGAATAGTTGCGCCCATTTGATCAAAAGACAATGATGCGCCAGCCCCCCAATGAGGCGCTGCACTTTGTTCACTCAAACGAACGATAAATTTGTCAGACATAATCCTATATACTCTTGCACTTGTTAGTGTTCTAAAGTGTACACTAGCGCGTAACTAGACCCAACCGAATGCGATCAATTGATGAAATTTATCAGCCCTTTGAATAAAGCCACCCTGCTAAAACGATATAAACGATTCCTTGTAGACCTGCATTGCCAAGAGCTTGGTGAGTTCACAGTCCATTGTGCCAATACAGGAAAGATGACAGGCTGTGCAGACCCAAACTTTAATGCCTACTACTCAACCAGTGACAATCAAAAACGTAAGTACCCACACTCGTTAGAATTAACCCAAAATACCCAAGGTGAACTAATATGTGTCAATACGAATCATGCCAATCAGGTCGCTTATGAAGGTATTGAACAAGGCGTGGTGGATGAAGTTACAGGCTACTCCCGCATACTAAGAGAAGTAAAATATGGCCAAGAAAACAGTCGTATCGACATTATGCTTGAGTCAGACGATAAACCAGCCTGTTACGTCGAGGTAAAGTCCGTTACTTTGCTAGAGGGGGTGCAGGGATATTTCCCAGATGCCCAGACACAACGAGGGCAAAAACACATTCGTGAGCTTATTACCTTAAAACAACAAGGAATACGAGCCGTATTATTGTTTGTGGTCATGCATGAAGGCATCAATAGTGTTGCACCAGCCGCACACATTGACCCTGAATATGCTAGGCTGCTAACACAAGCCTGCGATGCAGGTGTAGAAGTTATAGCGTACAAAGCAGCTATTTCAGAACATGAAATCACCTTAAGTCATCAAGTACCGATTATTATAAGTTGAATTTTTGAAATACGCCCTTATATCGCAGCTCATTAGAATTTCGTCTCTAAGACTGAGATGACACAGTGAATGTCATACTAAAAAATGAAAAAATATTTGCTTAGATGGGGAGATTCTGATATTTATAGCCGCCGGCGCTAGCTGGGGTAATGTATTAAGGATTTAGGAGAATGCTATGCCAGACCAAAAGAGACTGGGGTTATTGGCTCAAGCCGGTTTAGAACCTTATCAGGAAAAACCGGGCGAAGAATACATGAATGACGCACAACGTGCGCATTTTAAAGCAATATTAGAAGCATGGCGTAAAGACCTACGTAACGAAGTAGATCGTACTAAAACGCATATGCAAGATGAAGCGGCAAACTTTCCTGATCCTGTTGACCGTGCAGCACAAGAAGAAGAGTTTTCTCTAGAGCTACGTACGCGCGACCGTGAGCGCAAGCTGATCAAGAAAATTGAAAAAACACTGCAACTTATTGAAGACGATGACTTTGGTTACTGTGAATCATGCGGTATCGAAATTGGCATTCGTCGTTTGGAAGCTCGTCCAACAGCCGACTTATGTGTTGACTGTAAAACACTGGCTGAAATTAAAGAAAAGCAAAACGGCCGAGGCTAATCTCAGCCAGTTATGCTCACCCCAGCATTATCCAATCAAGGGAGCTATCGAGGCCGATTTGCTCCCTCGCCTTCTGGCCCCCTACACTTTGGCTCACTCGTCGCAGCCCTAGGCAGCTTTCTCGCAGCCAAAAGTCAACAAGGCAAGTGGTTAGTACGCATTGAAGACATAGATACCCCCAGAGTTGTTCAAGGCGCTGATAGTGATATTTTACATACACTTGAGGCTTACGGTTTACATTGGGACGAAACCGTCGTTTATCAAAGCCAGCGACATGCTCTTTATCAAGACGTGCAAAATGACCTGCAAAGCCAAGGCTTAGTTTATGCCTGTCAATGTACGCGCAGAGAAATTAAACAACGCGGTGGCTTTTACGACAACCACTGCCGAACACTTAATCTGCCTTTTGCCCACAACGCACTGCGTCTACAACAGAACTTTCCTGTGAATTCCTTTACCGACCAAATCCAAGGACTCGTTAATATTCCAAACAACATTGCTCGGGAAGACTACATTATCAAACGCAGAGATGGACTGTACGCATACCAACTGGTTGTGGTACTTGATGATATCGATCAGCAAATCACGCACGTCGTTCGAGGTGCAGATTTATTAGAACCGACAGCACGTCAACTGGGACTTTTTAAACAGTTACAACACCCTGCGCCTCAGTATGCTCACCTTCCTTTAGTTGTGAGCGAACCAGGACTGAAACTGTCCAAACAAAACCATGCACCAGCAATTAACAAGCAAGACCCTATCCCCGCAACACTTGCAGCCTTACGATTTTTAGGACTTACTCCCCCACCAGAGGCTGAGTTTGCCAGTATAGTAGACGTCCTAAACTGGGCTATCGAATCATTTTCACTACACAAGATATCAAAAGTAACAGAAAAACCACTGAGTGATGCATATTGATACAACAATATTTGGAGCCGTAACTTAATTTTTTGCTGTCACTGGTATATTATAGCGAACCTTGTAGGTTCGCCTGCGTTATGAACGATTTCTGGCATATACACTGTTTTAGGAGACGGGTTATTATTTCTAAGCTATTTAAATTTTGCAGGCAATTGGTTGGCCAAAATAATTCACAGGCAGCGCCAATAACCTGCACTGAGCCAAATTTGATCCCGCGTAGTGAACACAGTATTTCGCGCAAACAATTTAGCCCAAATGCAATCAAAGTACTCTATCGTCTAAAAGATGGCGGTTACGATGCCTATTTGGTAGGTGGTTGTATTCGAGATATCTTGTTAGGCATCGAACCTAAAGACTTTGATGTTGTGACTAACGCGACACCGGAGCAAGTTAAAAAGTTATTTCGTAACTGCCGCTTAATCGGTCGCCGATTTAGGTTGGCACATATTGTTTTTGGTCGCGAGATTATCGAAGTCGCTACTATGCGTGGCCACCACCTAGGCCAAGACGGCAAAAATCCGATCAGTCAATCCAGTGAACATGGACAACTTCTCAGAGACAACGTGTATGGCACAATTGAAGAGGATGCTGAACGCCGTGACTTCTCTATCAATGCGCTCTATTACTCGGTTAAAGATTTTACTATTCATGATTTTGCCAATGGCATGCAGGCCATCAAAGAACGTAAGATTGAACTGATAGGTGACCCTGAAACGCGTTATCGTGAAGATCCCGTTCGTATGCTACGCGCCGTGCGCTTTGCTACCAAATTGGATATGCATATTGCACCAGCAACCAAAGCCCCAATAAAAGAGCTGGCTGGATTGCTAAGCAATATTCCTGCTGCACGATTATTTGAAGAAACTTTGAAACTTTTTTTAAATGGTAAAGCCGAGCAGAACTTTCATATGCTGCGTGAGTTTGGCCTGTTTAAACAGCTTTTCCCTGCGTTAGATGAAATCATCGAACAAAGTGAAACAGGCTTTGAACAACGTTTTATCGCACAAATGTTTGCAAATACAGACCTACGTATTAACGCAGATAAGAAAGTCACTCCCGCATTTGTATACGCGGCGTTACTTTGGTTTCCATTGTTAAAACGAAGCGAGCAACTGCAACAACAACAGCAGCTACCGGTATTTGATGCCTTTGCTCAGGCAATGAATCAGGTGCTTGGTGAAAATGCTCAGCATATTGCCGTGCCTAAACGTTTTACACTGGGTGCGAGAGATATCTGGCATATTCAAATGCGTCTAGACAAACGTAGTGGACAACGCGCTTATCGCCTTAGCCAACAGCCTCGATTTAAAGCCGCTTATGACTTTTTATTGTTACGTGTTGAAAGTGGAGAGCAAGAACAACAAGCGCTGGCTGATTGGTGGACCAACTATTTACAGCAAGATATCAATGGTCAAAAAGAAATGGTTCGCACGCTATCTTCTCAAGATTCTGGAAAACCTAGACGTCGTCATCGTAGAAAACCAAAGAAGAAGTCACCTGAATAATGGAAACAGTTTTTATTGGCTTAGGTGCAAACCTTAACGATCCGACGTCACAGCTAAGAAATGCGCTCCGCGCGCTGGAGACTTTGCCCAAAAGCCATTTAGTGTGTAGCTCACGCTTGTACGGTTCAAAGCCGATGGGTCCTCAGGACCAACCCGATTATATTAATGGGGTCGCGTGTATACATACAGAGCTTACACCTGAGGCCCTGTTAGATGCGCTACAAACCATAGAGCTGGAACAAGGTCGCGTGCGTAAAGACGAGCGCTGGGGTCCAAGGACTCTCGACTTAGATATTTTACTTTTTGGTAATGAAGTGATCCAAACTCCGCGTTTAACCGTGCCACATTATGGATTATGTGACAGAGAGTTTGTGGTTTATCCGTTGTTAGAAATCGCGCCTGAGTTAGTGCTACCCAACGGTATGAAATTAGCAGATATCTGTACACAATTACCTTTAAACGACTTAACCCCAATAGAATAATAAACACATTCCATCAAGAGGACTGAAATGGCTAAAGTAACCGTATCGACACTGGCAAAAATGAAACGAGAGCACAATAAAATCACCGCGCTAACCGCCTATGATGCGAGCTTTGCGAAGTTATTTGATGATAATGGTGTTGACGTTGTATTGGTTGGTGACTCATTAGGAATGGTACTTCAAGGTGCAGATGATACATTGGCTGTAACCAATAGCGATATCGCGTACCACACTCGTTGTGTTAGAGCAGGAAGTAAAGAGCTATTCGTTGTCGCTGATATGCCGTTTATGACTTATGCCAATCCTACACAAGCTTGTGAAAACGCTGCGGAACTGATGAGAGCTGGTGCCAATATGGTGAAACTTGAAGGCGGTGAATGGTTATTAGACAGTATTAAGGCTCTCACCCAACAAGGGATCCCTGTTTGTGGACATTTAGGTCTTACTCCTCAGTCTGTGCACGTTTTTGGTGGCTTTAAAATCCAAGGCCGTGGTGATGAACAAGCAGAGCGAATGATTGCGGATGCCAAGGCGCTTGAAAAGGCAGGTGCCCAGTTACTGGTGGTTGAATGTATCCCTGCAACCCTAGCTAAACGTATCTCACAAGCATTAACTATTCCAGTCATTGGGATTGGCGCAGGCAAAGACACCGATGGACAAATTTTGGTGATGCATGATTTAGTCGGTATTTCAGCAGGCTATATTCCTAAGTTTTCAAAGAACTTTTTAGCCGAAACAGGCAATATGCCAGATGCGGTTAAAAAATACTGCCAAGACGTTAAGTCTGGCGCTTTCCCAACTTCTGAACATGAGTTTAATTAATGCAATCCGTTTCTGAAATTAAATCATTACGTAGTCAAATTAAGGCGTGGCGACAACAAGGCTTGAGTATTGCATTTGTGCCAACTATGGGAAACCTGCACAACGGCCATTTTTCTTTGGTTGAAAAAGCGAAAACCCTAGCAGATAAAGTTGTAGTGAGCATCTTTGTCAATCCGATGCAATTTGGTGCATCAGAGGATTTAGACAGCTACCCAAGAACATTGGATGAAGATAAAAGAGGTTTGGCTAACTTTGGTGCCGATTTGGTCTTCACACCCAGTGTCGAAGCGATTTATCCAAATGGCTTGGAAGCGCAAAGTTATGTAGACGTCCCTGGTGTCTCTATGGGTTATTGTGGTGGCGCTCGTCCAGGACACTTCAAAGGCGTTGCCACGGTCGTTACTAAACTATTCAATATGGTCCAACCGGACTTTGCCTGCTTTGGTGAAAAAGACTATCAGCAACTGCAAGTGATCAAAACGATGGTCCGAGATCTATCTATTCCGATCGAAATAGTGGGTGTTCCTACACAGCGCGAAGTAAGCGGATTAGCGATGAGTTCTCGTAATGGATATTTAACCAGTGATGAAAAAGATACCGCAAAGATCCTGTTTCAAACTCTTAGCAATGCCGCTAAAACGCTTGAATCTGGTAATAAAGATTTTGCTGAAATTGAGCAACAAGCGAAAACAAATTTGCTTGAAAATGGCTTAACTCCTGATTACTTTGCAATCGCCAATGCCATCACCCTAAAACCTGCTAAACTGGATGATCAACAACTTGTCATACTAGCGGCTGCATTTTTAGGTAAAGTAAGACTTATTGATAATTTGCAGGTCAGCCTTTAAAAAAGGAAATGCCATGAAGGTACTCTCTGCTGTTATAACGCTGCTACTAGTCAGCGGCTGTCAAACGAACACCTCTGCTGAGCTCAATGCATGTGCTCAGCAAAACTTTCAATGCGAAGCACAGTGCGAACGTGCAGCCCCCAAAGGCAGCTTATCCGCTCAAGTTTGCAGTGGTGAATGTACCGATGAATTTAATCGCTGTAAATCCCAAATAGAGCAACTTACCAAGCGAAATAATGTGTTATAAATTCAAATCCAACAGCTGCTATTGAGTCACTGTTTCGGATTTAATGGCATCACCATCGTCAGTCTTTAAAGATACAAAAACGGCCCCTCTAGAGGGGCCGTTCTATATGAGCACATCCTCAGTCTACATCAGACTGCAATGAGCTAATTTATAGCAGTCCTAACTTCTTAAGTTCTGCAGTAGCCATGTTAGAAGATAGCGGAACATAGCCATCTTTTTCTACGATCTTCTGACCATCTTGTGACAACACCATTTTCAAAAACTCAGCTTCAATCGGTGCTAACGGCTTATTTGGATGCTTATTTACGTATAAGTATAAAAAGCGTGAAAGTGGGTACTTACCTTGAGCAACATTCTCTAAGGTTGCATCAACATAGTTAGTGCCTTTTTTCGCTAGCGGTACAGTACGTACACCAGACGTTTTATAACCAATACCCGAGTAACCAATCGCATTTACTGATGATGAGATTGATTGTACAACAGACGCAGAACCAGGCTGTTCATTTACGTTGTTACGGAAGTCACCTTTACAAAGGGCTTTCTTTTTAAAATAACCGTATGTACCTGACACTGAGTTACGACCATATAGCTGTACGTCTTTCGCCGCCCAGTCACCCGTCAAGCCAACATCACTCCAACGAGTCACTTCTTCTGTTGCACCACATTTACGTGTTGAAGAGAAAATCGCATCAACCTGATCGATACGTAAGCCTTCAATTGGGTTATCTTTGTGTACAAATACAGCAAGGGCATCGATTGCTACACGTACTTCTGTAGGCTTATATCCATAACGTTTTTCAAATGCTTCGATTTCTTTAGATTTCATTTTACGGCTCATAGGGCCGAAGTTTGCAGTTGCTTCAGTTAATGCTGGTGGCGCAGTTGAAGAACCCGCTGCTTGAATTTGGATATTTACATTTGGGTAGATACGTTTATATTCTTCCGCCCAAAACGTCATCATATTTGCAAGCGTATCTGACCCCACAGAAGAGAAGTTACCTGAGATCCCGCTGGTTTTATTGTACTCTGGAAGGTTTTTATCCAACGCAGAAACTTGTGTTGAAACTAAGGTTGTTACAGCCACACCCATTGCGGCAACTAAGCTTTTAAATTTCATTGGGGTTACTCCAATTGTTCGTCCCAGTTAAATAACGCAGACTATTTTGCAGTCATTCAATGACAGAAAAATTACTCTTAAATGACACTTTTGTGACTTTCACTGGTTGTCATAAAAACCAGTTTGTTTTTGGGAAATGCAAATGAAAAACATGACCCTTCACCCAAAGTACTTGATATTTCGAGCGCAGAATCATGACGCGTAAGAACATGCTTGGTAATAGCAAGGCCTAAACCGGAACCTCCAGTTTTACGACTACGCGCTTTATCTACCCGATAAAAACGCTCAGTGAGTCGATGAATATGCTCAGGTGCAATGCCATCGCCATTATCGATCACTGAAAATCTTGGCTTTCCATCTTTATCATATTGCCAGTTCACCTCAACATGACCGTTCGATTTGGTGTAATGAATAGCATTAAAAACCAAATTGGAGAATGCACTTCGCAGTTCATCGGCTGAACCAACAATATCCAGTGACGCGTCCACATTGAAGGTAAGTTGATGATGCTTCTCTTGATTGAGCGATTTCGCTTCCGTTTCGATCAACGACAGCATCGCAGGCACATCCACAGGTTTATCTTTGTCTTGCTTACGAGCGCTCTCTATACGTGATAATGACAACAATTGGTTCACCAAGCTATCCATACGCTTGCACTGTTCAATCATCGTAAAATGGGCTTTATTCCACATATGTGGCGGTGGTAGATTGTCACTGTCGAGCATTTCGAGATAGCCGGTGACAACTGTCAAAGGTGTTCTTAGCTCATGTGATACGTTCGCGACAAAGTCTTTACGCATTTGCTCCAACTGCTTTAATCGTGTGATGTCACGCACTACCATCATTAATTGCTCAGCATAGGGCATCACCCTGAATTCCAGCACTTGCTCACTAACATGTCCAGAATCGAGCTCAAGTGGCTCATCAAACTTTTGGCCTTGCATGTATTTTACGAATTTCGGATCGCGAATTAAATTATCTAAACGCTGCCCATGGTCCGTAGGCCACTGCAAACCAAGCACCTTTAGCGCTAATTGGTTGCACCAAACTATGCTTAAATCTTGCTGTAATACCACCACGGCATCTGGCACAGCCTCCGCACCTTCACGAAAGCGACGGATTAATTCGGCCAACTCGTTGCGTTTTTTTCGGTTTCGGTGTTGTAAGTGGTAGATCCCTTCAAAGATCTGCTCCCATGCCCCATCCCCTTCAGGTGGGTTAAAACTACGTTGGTTGAGCAACCAGTCACTGAGACGATATAGCTGGTGGTAATGCCACAATAACAAAGATATGGAACCAATGAATAGCAGAACGAAGGGGGCTCCGATCAGAATACCAATCAAAGTTAAAGGCAAAAAATACAAAAACAGGCGTTTAAACAACGCCTGTTTATTTATCACTCGGTACATATATGATGGTATCCCAACACTACTACGCTAACGTATTTATAGCTTGCTAGAAAAACGATAGCCAGCTCCACGTACCGTTTGTACTAACCTATCGTGACCCAATGGTGCAATAGCTTTACGCAAACGACGGATATGTACATCCACCGTTCTATCTTCAACGTATACATTAGTGCCCCAAACATGATCTAGTAATTGCTCACGACTGTATACGCGCTCAGGGTGGGTCATAAAAAAGTGTAATAATCGAAACTCGGTTGGTCCCATATCAAGTTCACTGCCGGCAGATGTTACTCGGTGTGAAATTGGATCTAAGCGCAAGCCATGCACTTCAATCGCCTCTTCTAGTGATGTTGGTGATACACGACGGATCACCGCTTTGATCCTTGCCATCAATTCTTTCGGAGAGAAAGGCTTAGTAACATAATCATCTGCGCCAACTTCTAATCCCTTAACTTTGTCTTCTTCTTCTCCACGAGCAGTCAACATGATGATGGGGATCTGACGTGTATATTCGCTTTGCTTAAATTTTTTAGCAATTTGAATACCACTGCCACCAGGTAGCATCCAGTCAAGTAACACCATATCAGGGTATGGTTCTACCATCGCGGCTATCGCCGAATCATAATCCTCAGCTTCAATTGCTTGAAAACCATTTTGCTCTAAAACAAATACCAGCATTTCTCTGATAGGTGCTTCATCATCAACTACAAGTACTTTACGTGACATCCCAATGTTCTCTTTCATTACCGAAGTTGTTGTCATTATTATGACTTAGTGTGACAGTTTTATGAAACTGTATCTTGGAATTTAAAAAGCCCACAAAAAAAATGCGATATCATTTTACCGCATTATTTTTTGTAGACTATTGATGTTACAGGATTATTTAAATAATAATAATATTCAGCTAAAAATCGTAACGCAATGTCAGCGCCATATGTTCCTGATCAGGTGTGTTGTCTAAGTTAAACTGTGAGTACCAAATATACATACGTGCTTGCTTAGACAGGCTTTTTTCAACCCCTAATGACGTTGCATTACCTGCATCAGCAAGTTTGCCACTCGCACCATCAGAATCTTGGTATTGAGCCAATAATTTATAACTATCAATTTTGTAGGAAGCACTGACCAAATAGCTGTCAATCTTATCGTCGCTATCAACTTTTTCACTTTGCTGATACATGCCCCCTAACGTGGCGTTACCAATTCGCCCCTGCACCGTTACTCGATTAATATCATGGCCTGCCACTTCATTATCATGAGCAACGCTGATATAAATTGGTGTTTTTTTCAGTTTACTGTCACCATACATTCCCGCGACAGATATCCCCGACTCGCCATTTTGTTTACTGTTATCTTCTGCAATATAACTGACCACAAATTTCAAATGGTTCAACTCAGGAGTGGTATATTGGACTGTATCACCGAGACGATTCTCCCCCGCGAAGAATCCTTTAATATCAGCTTCAAAGTCATTCATCATGTCCATACTGCCCTGTGACTTTTTGACCGCTGTATCGTCCCGACCAATCAAAACTTGCCCAAAACTACCTTTAACACCTACATATTGGGAGCGAGCGGTAATATTTTCACCGCTTTTGCCGTCTTGGTCGTTATCGGCTGGATTCACTTCAAATTCGTATTTAAAAAAGGCTTCAAGCCCATCACTCACCTGCGCTTGCCCTTTTACACCCAATCTAGATGCATAGCTTTCAATGCTTGTTTCGGAATCGTCCGCAATATCGCTATATTGTACTCCAGCATGAACTCGACCATACACTTTCACTTCTTCTGCACCAACCAAATTAGAAGCAATCAGCAATAATGGACCTAAAATTGTTAACGTATTTGTTTTCATTTTTAGCGCAGCCTTAGTCAATGATGATAGTTCTTATCCCTGAACTGGTGAGCTCATTGTTACGAGCAGTAATATAAAAATTAGCTGTTAATTATGGGAGATCAAGAAATATGTATGCTTGGGATCAAATTTGTACTAAGTAGAGACTTTGGGATCAAATTCTTACCAACACGATCCTATTTCGGATCAATATTTTACTAGCCCGAACCACATAATTACCTTGATAACCATTGAATTAGCTATTTATTGTGCAAATATAGCCATAACAACGATCATATCTCTTAGAGCTAGTAAAAAACTGATCCCAAACCGCAAATACAACTAACATATTGATCTTTAAATATGATCGGATAGTAAAAAACTGATCCAAAAAAAAGCCTCAAGTATGAGGCTTTTCTTAACTAATAGTGGACTTAGTTATTATTTGATCTGAGCGTTTAACTCGCCTGAAAGGTACTTTAAGTGCATTTCATCTAGAGAAATTGGCTTGATCTTACTGGCATTACCGGCAGTACCAAACGCTTCATAACGATCAATACAGATCTCAGTCATCGCCTTGGTCGCTTCAGCCAAGAACTTACGAGGATCGAAGTTTGCAGGGTTATGAGCTAGATGGCGACGAATTGCACCCGTTGATGCTAAGCGTAAGTCTGTATCGATATTAACTTTACGCACACCGTGTTTGATCCCTTCAACGATTTGTTCAACTGGCACACCGTATGTTTCTGGAATTTCTCCACCATATTCATTGATCACCGCTAACCAATCTTGTGGCACCGACGAAGAACCATGCATCACTAAGTGTGTGTTTGGAATACGCGCATGAATTTCTTTAATGCGGTTAATAGCCAAAATATCACCTGTGGGTGGACGAGTGAATTTATACGCACCATGTGATGTACCACATGCAATCGCGAGTGCGTCTACACCGGTTTTACTGACAAAATCAGCAGCTTCTTCAGGGTCTGTTAATAACTGATCGTGAGTCAGTTTGCCTACGGCACCAATGCCATCTTCTTCACCGGCTTCACCTGTTTCTAAAGAGCCTAGTACACCCAGCTCACCTTCAACCGAAACACCACAAGCGTGTGCCATTTCAACAGTACGACGCGTCACATCAACATTGTATTCATAGCTTGATGGTGTTTTACCATCATCAAGTAAAGATCCATCCATCATTACAGATGAGAACCCTAATTGGATTGAACGTTGGCACACAGCAGGAGATGTACCGTGGTCCTGATGCATTACTACTGGAATGTGTGGCCATTCCTCAATAGCAGCAAGGATCATGTGGCGTATAAACGGTGCGCCAGCATAAGCACGAGCACCCGCAGAACCTTGTACAATCACTGGGCTGTTTGTTTTGTCAGCCGCTTCCATGATCGCACGCATTTGTTCCTGGTTGTTTACGTTAAAAGCTGGAACTCCATAACCATGCTCTGCAGCATGATCGAGAAGTTGACGCATACTGATTAAAGCCATAATGCTTTCTCCAATAGTCGATAGCTTATCGCTATCTTGTTTGAACGGGATAAATTGTGTGTAGCCTAAGCTACGTACATTTGTTGATATCTAAGTGAGAGTGATATAAACAAATAAGGCCAGCGAACGCTGGCCCATAAAAATTAAACGTTTGCTCTTTTCTCAAGCATAGCTACTGCCGGTAGTTTTTTCCCTTCTAAAAACTCTAAAAAGGCTCCACCACCAGTAGAAATATAAGAAATATCACCTGCTACGCCATATTTGTCGATTGCAGCTAATGTATCGCCACCACCGGCAATTGAAAACGCGCTAGATTTTGCAATGGCATTGGCAATCGCTTCGGTACCATTACCAAATTGATCAAACTCGAATACACCAACAGGTCCATTCCAAACTACCGTACCTGCTTTTTCGATAATCTTGGCTAAAGTATTTGCAGTCTCGGGGCCAATGTCAAAGATCATGTCTTCGTCTGTGATTTCACTCACATTCTTTATGGTTGCCACTGCCGATTCTGAAAACTCAGAACCAACAACCACATCGGTTGGTACAGGAATGTCGCCATCATTTGCGCGAGCTGCATCTGTTAATTTATTCGCTTCTGCGATTAAATCTTTTTCATATAGAGATTTACCAACAGGATGGCCTGCTGCTGCGATAAAGGTATTAGCAATGCCGCCACCAGCTACGAGTTGATCAACCACCGTTGACAATGAGTCAAGTACGGTTAATTTTGTCGATACTTTTGAACCACCCACAATCGCCACCAGTGGACGAGCTGGGTTATCAAGGGCTTTACCGAGCGCTTCAAGCTCTGCAGCAAGCAACGGACCCGCACATGCAATCGGTGCAAATAACCCCACACCATGTGTTGAAGCTTGTGCTCGGTGAGCTGTACCAAAAGCATCCATCACATACACATCACACAGTGCAGCCAATTGCTTAGCCAACGTCTCGTCATCTTTCTTTTCACCCACGTTAAAGCGGACATTTTCAAAAACGACGACTTCGTTATCTGCAATCTCAACACCATTAAGATAATCAGTTACCAAGCGAACGTTTTGTGGCAAAGCATCATTCAAATAGTCAACAACTGGTTGCATAGAATATTGTGCATCATACTCACCCTCCGTTGGACGGCCCAAGTGCGACATCACCATCACTTTAGCACCCTTCTCAAGTGCAAGTTTGATAGTGGGCAGTGATGCGCGGATGCGTGCATCAGAGGTCACTTTGCCCTCTTTAACAGGCACATTCAAATCTTCACGGATTAACACGCGCTTACCGCTTAAATCTAAATCAGTCATTTTAATGACAGACATGGACTTCTCCTTCATTAACGATACTTCAATATTCAAATAATTTATCTAGCAGCCATCATTGCCACTGCTGTGTCGAGCATTCGATTCGCAAAGCCCCACTCGTTATCACACCACACTAACAATTTTACGAGTCGTCTATGGCTAACTCGAGTTTGTGTGCCATCAATGATACAGGAGTGCGAGTCATGATTGAAATCAACCGAGACCAAAGGTTCTTCGGTATAACTCAAGATACCCTCTAAGCGCCCTGATGCAGCTTGTTGTAACACCTGATTGACTCGCACTAAATCTACATCGGCGTTAAGTGTCACGCTTAAATCCATCGCCGTCACATTAATGGTGGGCACGCGTACCGCGATGGCCTCAAAACGGCTATGAAATTTAGGTAATATACGTTCAATACCGCGTGCCAGTTTAGTATCCACAGGGATAATTGATTGGCTGGCTGCACGAGTACGTCTTAGATCACTATGATATGCGTCAATAACTTGCTGATCATGCATAGAAGCATGGATGGTCGTGATCGCTCCAGATTCAATACCAAAAGCATCATCCAACACCTTTATGACAGGTACGATGCAATTAGTTGTACATGAACCATTAGATACAATACTATGTGAAGACTGAAGCTCTTCATCATTGATACCATATACGATGGTCGCATCAACGTCCGCATCCGCTGGTTGAGAAAAAAGCACTTTTTTTGCGCCCGCATTTAAATGGCGCATCGCATCCGCACGAGAATGAAACACTCCAGTACACTCAAGTACCACATCAACATCCAACGCCTGCCACGGCAATAAACTAGGGTCAGCTTCATTAAATAGTTGGATTGTATCACCAGCAACATTTAAATACGGAGCTTGATGGCTTACATCAAACGCAAAACGCCCATGAGAAGTATCATATTTTAAGAGGTGGGCAACGGCTTTAGGGTCTGCTAATTCGTTGATAGCAACAACTTGAATTTCGTGCTGGCGTCCAGACTCGTACAAAGCGCGTACTATGTTGCGACCGATACGACCAAAACCATTAATTGCCAGTTTGATTGCCATTAAATTGAAAATCCAGCTAAATGCGAATAATTACAGGAGCTTTGCTCCTAAGGTGGCGCTATTGTAATCGACCATGGTTAAATGTGTAAGGGTAATGACAAACTTTTTTTACATACCGAGTTGAAATACGGGTTCGCATGAACCTAATCCATGCTCAAAGCGCAAGTCTAGACCTTGCCACGACTCTTGTATCAAGTAGCGGCTCGCTGAAGTAATTGTCCAAGCTTGAGACGTTTACCTGAACTAATTGCACTGCTCTGAGCTAGTAAAAGCTCAGCAGTGGCCAAAGAGTCCGTTAACGCATTATGCACAGCATAATCTGGCAGGTGATAACGGCTGCGACATGCCGACAAAGTTAAACTCTGTATGTTTAATGGCTCAGTTCGCGCCGCTAAACGACGCTTTTCGATTGCCATGGTATCCAATATAGCTAACGGACTTAACACTAAGTCGTAACATTGACATGCCTTTTTTAAAAAAGCCCAATCCAACGGGGCATTATGACACACCAGTATTTTTCCCTCTAACGCAGCGGCTAATCGTGTCAGAATAGAGTTTATCGACTCACCTTGTTCCAGCATCTGTTCATCAATGCCATGGTATACAGGGCTTTGCGACAACGCCTTCACTTCTTTATTCAAAAAATATTCGGCAGAGTCTAAACGCACTTTTCCCTGCTCTAGCACCAGCCAAGCGGCGGAAACTATCTCATCTTTTTGAGCATCCAGTCCGGTGAGTTCAAGATCCAGGATCAAATACCGTGCAGCGTTAAATTCGAGTTGGCGCAACTTCATTCTGCAGTATAACTTACGCCACCAGCGTACCAACCATCTCATAGGCTGCCTCTGGCAAATTTAAACGCACAAGCCTGTTGCGCTTGTTTTATCAGGTAAAAAGCTTCTTTTAATTGATGCCTCTCTAGTGAGGTGAGGTGCTGCGGGTTGATGCAGTTTTCTGGTAACTGCTCATGTTCTAGCTGGGTTTTGAGTCTGAGTTGAGTGAGATAGCGCCAGCAGTCTTTTAAATCGTAAATATCTGCTTTGTTCAAAAGCGTAGCACCTAGCAAGGCATCTAAACGCTCTAAGGTATTCGCTTTATAGATCTGGGCTTTGAGCGCGTACAGACGGACCAGATCATTAATGATCACCACCCCACGACGTTTTAAATCCAAATACTTATGTTGCTGTTGGTCTGTTTCCAATTTAAATTGCTGAAACAAGCCCAAAGGCACTGAGTTAGTACTAATATCGGTCGCCATGGCCGCAAAAAACAATTCATTCTTTGTTAATTCACTTAACTGTGTGGCGAACTCATTATACAAAACACTACTGCCTTCAATAAATCGGATATCGAAATAGATTTTGCAATTGAGCATTGCCTTTGGCGTTGGCTGAGCTATCCAGTTTTCAAAACGTGCTAACCACTGCTTGAGCGAACCTCGACAATCCGCATTACTGGCCATGATATTACCGGGACAAGTACGAATACCACAGTGAGCCAGTTGCTCGCACACAAATTGCCCTAATCCCGCAAAATAGCGCCGCTGTTCATCGTTCACGTCATCAGGCAGCAACAAACCGTTATCTTGATCCGAGTGTAGCGTTTGTTCTTCTCTGGCTTGTGATCCAAAACAGATCCAACTGAAGGCACATGGAGCCTCACCGTGCTCTAACTGGTACAACGCAATTAACCGAGCGGTAAGTGCATCACTAAGGCCACTCAGTAATTTACCTATCAAAGAGATATCTTCGATGTTGTTGGCGAAACTTTTTAGCAAGGTAGGGATCTCTGTTGCACATAACTTTAGTTGGGTGAGGCTTTGTGCTTTGTAAATCTTACCTATTAATTGTACCGGATCGCTCTTTTGCTGACGCAACAAATCGGTACTGGTTAGCATTCCAAGGGGCTCATGGCGCTCGTTTAGCACAGGCAAGTGATGAATATTATGCTTGAGCATTAAGTGCAGTGCTGAAAACACCCGATTATGTTCAAATATGTATTTTGGTGAGTCAGTCATAATCGATGCAATCGACTGCTGCGGTGATATTCCTACGGCGAGTACTCTATTTCGTAAATCTCGGTCCGTCACCACTCCCAACAACTTTTGCTGCTCACTGATAATAATCGACGAAACCGAATGTTGGCTCATGGTTTTTGCCGCATCATAAATGCTCGCATCCGGTGCCAGCATAACAGCGCCTTTAGTCATCACATCACTGATCTTCTTTTCCGACCAGCTATCACGACTTTGTTTATAGTGCGAGGAAAGTAGACGGTTAGCATGTGCTTTTACAAAGTGCTGCTCAAATACTTTATATTCGCGGCGTAAAAACTCAAAGTCTTCTTCTTTGAGTAGATAAACTAAACCAGCAACATTGACCTGTAGCTGGTTTTTAATGGCTTCACCAGTAAGCAATGACGGGTAACCAAAGTAGTCACCTTCAGCCAAACGTGTGATCACTTCACCATGTGCGGTGAGTAAGTCATAACTACCAGAGCGGACAAGGTACAAATATAAATTGCCACTGCGTAACCATTGATGCTGGTTTTGCTCGGTCAGATAAATCACCTCAATATGGGTGGAAAAGAAATGGCTGGCTGCTTCTGGTAGCTGACTAAACGGCATTTGCTTACTAACAAACCGTTTAACCTCTGCAATTTCAGGTATCATCCTCGCTCCTAAACTGTTCGCCAATAACCATCGGGTAACCCGTTATTCTTGAACTAAAAACCCAGCCCATTGGGCTGGGTTGTCCCTTACAATACTAGCAAATGAATCTAGTGCGCGTGGGCGGCACTGGACCCTTTAGGATTACGGATACTTTCCACCATTTGCTGTACTTCCTCTGGTGTCTGCGCCGTCAATTTGAGTACCACAGCAGCGACAATGAAATTCACCATCATACCCACAATACCTATTCCTTCAGGTGAAATCCCAAACAACCAGTTCGCTGGAGTATTAAGTTCTGGACTAATAAACTTGAAGTAGATGATATATGCCGCCGTAAAGGTTATCCCAGTGACCATACCTGCAATCGCACCTTCTTTGTTCATACGTTTAGAAAAAATCCCCATAATGATCGCAGGGAAGAAGCTTGCTGCCGCAAGACCAAACGCAAACGCCACGACCGATGCAACAAATCCCGGCGGATTAATACCAAAGTAAGCAGAAATAACTATCGCAACCATGGCCGATAAGCGCGCCGCTAACAGCTCTTGTTTATCACTGATGTTGGGCTTCAAGGTTCGCTTAAGTAGGTCATGAGACACCGAGGTTGAAATAACCAATAGAAGGCCTGCTGTGGTCGAAAGTGCCGCTGCAATTCCGCCTGCGGCAACCAGTGCAATCACCCATGCCGGTAAATCAGCAATTTCGGGATTTGCCAACACCATAATATCACGGTCAATTTGCACCTCGTTGGCACTATTTGGGTCGCTAATTTTGCCTGACGAATAGAACATCTTGCCGTCATTGTTTTTGTCTTCAAACACAATCAGCCCTGTTCTTTCCCAGTTTTTTACCCAAGTTGGTGCCTCCGCATAGGCTGTACCACTGCCATCTTTACCATTAATAGTATCAATCATATTAACGCGAGCGAAGGAGGCTACTGCGGGTGCAGTCGTGTAAACAATAGCAATGAACACAAGTGTCCATGCTGCCGAGATGCGCGTGTCTTTAACGCGAGGTACAGTGAAAAAGCGCACAATAACATGAGGCAGGCCTGCCGTGCCTACCATCAGAGCTGCCGTGATGGCAAACACATCTATCATGCTTTTTGAGCCTTCAGTATATTGTGCAAATCCCAACTCAGCACTGAGACCATCAAGCTTATCCAACACATACATACCAGAACCATCAGCAAGTGTTGCACCAAAGCCTGTTTGGGGTAGTAAATGTCCCGTCATCATCAAGGAAATAAAAATAGCAGGCACTAGATACGCGAACACTAACACACAGTATTGTGCAACTTGGGTATAGGTTATCCCCTTCATGCCACCAAGTACGGCATAGAAGAAAACGATCACCATACCAATGTATACACCTGTTTCTATATCCACCTCAAGAAAGCGAGAAAATACCACGCCAACACCACGCATTTGACCTGCTATGTAAGTAAAACAAATGAAAATGGCACACATAATGGCAACGACACGCGCAACCTGTGAGTAGTAACGGTCGCCGATAAAGTCGGGGACTGTGAATTTACCGAACTTACGAAGATAAGGCGCAAGACACAGCGCTAACAATACATAGCCACCAGTCCATCCCATGAGGTACACGCCACCGTCATAACCTGCAAATGAAATAATCCCCGCCATGGAAATAAATGACGCAGCACTCATCCAGTCAGCAGCCGTTGCCATCCCATTTGCGAACGGTGGAACGCCGCCACCTGCAACATAGAAATCTTGAGTGGAGCCAGCACGAGCCCAGATTGCAATACCGATATAGAGCGCAAAGCTCAAACCGACGATTATAAATGTGAGAGTTTGTACATCCATCATAATGCCCCTATTCGTCTACGCCGTATTTTTTATCCAGTGCATTCATCTTGAATACGTAGACAAAAATCAAAGCAACAAATGTGTAAATTGCCCCTTGTTGTGAAAACCAAAAACCCAGTTTGAATCCGAAAAAGCGGATTTCATTGAGTACATCCACCAGCAAAATGCCAAAACCGAAAGAAACGACAAACCAAATTGCCAACAGTTTAAACATTAAGGTGAGATTTTCTGACCAGTATGCTTTTGCTTGTTGTTCATCTTTAAAAGCCATTTTATATCCCCTATCACGTGCTCGCTCTGGAGCTGTGTTGGTGTTAATTGTCACCATTTACCTTAGCAACGGCTTGATAAGAATAAATTGAGACCTTAGTCGTAGCAGTAACATTACGTTTACGTCAACTGCACCTTGAGGAAAAATAATGTTGAATTAATTCATTTAATAACAATATGTTAGGTGAAATTGAAAACATTTATTGAGATGTTCTACGCAAAATATGACGCTTATACGACATTAGTCTAAATCTACTTGAGAAAAATCACTTATTATTTATAAACAATACGTTATGAATTTTTCCGTGATTTCGCGTATACAGACACCGAATAAATCTGTGGTAAGGTAAAGTCACCTTGATTTTACAAGAATAATAATGACAGTAGCTCTAATTCTGGTCTCTCTCGGCTATATTGGCGTCTTGTTCTGGCTTGCCAACTGGGGAGATAAAACCACACCACTGGCAATGCGGATCACACATCATCCCTTTGTGTATGCTTTTTCGCTAGGTATCTATTGCACCTCATGGACATATTACGGATCCGTCGGCTCTGCCGCAGAAAGTAGCTGGCACTACTTACCAATTTTACTCGGACCCGCTTTGTTGTTTGTCTTTGGTCATGGTTTTTTGCGTAAGTTGATTTTGGTTAGTAAAAAGCAAAACATTACCACCATCGCCGATTTTATCTCCGCCCGTTACGGCAAGCGCCAAGCCACCGCAGTTATGGTCACTATGATTGCACTGCTGGCCACCATCCCCTACATTGCATTACAACTCAAAGCGCTTAGCAGCAGCTTCTTATTATTGCAACAGGGATCACTGCTCTCAGGGAGTGCTTTAGCTTTGACAGGTACACTGATCATGGCGTTATTCGCCATCTTTTTTGGCACCAGAAAAGTGGATGTGACCGAATATCGTTCAGGTCTAATGTTGGCCGTTGCTTTTGAGTCCATTATAAAATTCATCGCGCTGGGAGCGGTTGCGATTTTAGCCATAATTGCACTACTCAAGGTACCAGATAGTCGCACTATTAATATTGAGCATTGGTTGGACTTTGATGCCTTTAATTTCAATTTCGTAGGTCAAAGCCTCATGGCAGCTGCGGCTATTATTTGTTTGCCACGGCAATTTCATGTCACCGTGGTGGATAACCAAGATCGTCGTCACTTACGCACCGCTCGCTGGGCCTTTCCATTATACCTATTGCTCATTGCAGCCATGATCATTCCAATTGCAACGGCAGCAATACACCCACAAATCGGCGCTGATATTGCCGCCGACAGCTTTGTATTGGCGCTGCCATTAATGCAAGACCACCCAATCATCACCACCTTTGTATTTATCGGTGGTCTATCAGCAGCTACGGCCATGATAGTCGTTGCCACGCTCACGCTCAGTACGATGCTCTCAAACGATGTCGTACTACCACTGTTACTGAAACGAAAGTTAAAGCGCAGTGCCCTCACCCGCAACTATAAAACCCCCATTTTAATGATCCGCCGCATCATTATCGCTGCGATCTTATTACTCGCTTATTTATATCAACAATGGTTTGGCCACGGTGAAGCACTGGCGAATATGGGGTTGGTTGCGTTTTCACTGGTCACACAGTTGTTGCCTGCCATTGTCGGTGGCCTATACTGGCGTAAAGGTCACGCCTATGGCGTTTATGCTGGCTTGCTGGCCGGCTTTATCTGCTGGGCACTATTTTTAATGCTGCCTGTCGTGGGCACCGGTATCGCGCTGGATTACGAACTGCGTCAAAGCATTATTACTCGAGGAACATTACTTGCTTTGTGTGCGAATGTTATCTGTTACATCAGTTTTTCGCTCGCGGCACATGAGCGTTTAATCGACAAAATTCAGGCCGCTGCGTTTGTTTATCCAAAAGAGCAGGCTGGATTTGCAAAACGCTTGGATAAAAACATAAAAGCCAGCGTGTACGACTTTAAAGTTTTGCTGCAAACATTCTTAGGTATTCAACGCTCAGGACAACTCCTCAGTCAATACGCACAAAGCAATCAAATTGATGACAATAATGCCTATCCCGACGCTGACTTTATCGCATATTGTGAACGTGCACTCACTGGTGTACTCGGTGCCTCTTCAGCACAAGCACTGATCCATACCGTTGCCTCGGGTAAACAAATGGCCTTTGAGGAGGTGGTAAACTTCTTCGACGAAACCACGCAAGCATTACAGTTCAATCAAAACCTGCTGTATACCTCTTTGGAAAATCTCAGTCATGGCCTTTCAGTAGTTGATAAAGAGCTGAATTTAGTTGCTTGGAACAAGCGTTACAGCGAAATGTTTGACTACCCAGATGGCTTTTTAGAAGTTGGCCTACCCATCGAAAAAGTCATCCGCTTCAACGCACAAAGAGGTGAGTGTGGACCCGGTGACATCGAGCGACTAGTTGAAAAGCGCGTACAGCATCTACGTAATGGCACACCACATCACTTTATTCGCCATCGTCGCGATGGGCAAGTGTATGAAATGCGTGGTAATCCATTACCAGAGGGCGGTTTTGTGACCAGTTTTTCTGATATCACTATGCACATCAACACCCAAAATGCGCTGGAAGAAATCAATATGGACTTGGAGAATCGTATTGAGGCGCGTACACAAGAAATTCGTACCATCAACACCGACTTACAGGCACAGATAACTTCTCGAATAGCAACGGAACATGCGCTAATGGCCGCCAAAAAAGAAGCTGAGCGTGCCAATGATAGTAAAACCCGCTTTTTGGCACTGGCAAGTCACGATATTTTACAGCCTCTCAATGCGGCCCGCTTGTACTTAGCAGCCATTGATGCTCGACCATTGAGCCAATTTGACCGAGGGAATTTTGACAAACTCGCTGATAGCCTAGACTCTACGGTTCACCTCATGTCAGCTCTTTTAGACATCGCCAAGTTGGAACAAGGAGCGATGCAACCCACGCCACGACATTTTTGTATTGATGACATTCTCGGCCCACTGGCTAACGAGTACGCCATTTTATCCAGTGATAAGGGTTTACAGCTTAAGGTACGGAGTAATCATGCGATTGTTCACAGTGATACAACCTATCTACGTCGGATCATCCAAAACCTAGTTTCAAATGCAGTGAAATACACCGACGAAGGTAAGGTACTCATTGCCTGTCGTCACCGAAAGCATAGCTTGAGACTAGACGTGTGGGACACTGGCCCCGGTATATCTCAGCACCAACTCAGTAAAATATTTAATGACTTCTATCGTATTCAAAGCAATGACAATAAAGGGATTGGCTTGGGACTTGGGGTCGTCAAACGCCTGTGTGATCTGCTTAGCCTTGAGCTATCTGTTAGTTCAAAAATTGGCAAAGGCAGTTGCTTTAGCATCACCATCCCAATCGGTGATGAGCAACTGGTCGAACATAAGGTTCAAGCCGGCACGCTACTGTCAGACATAGAAAAGCAATCTCCACTGCATATTATTGCTGTTGATGATGATCCAAAGAATTTGCAAGCCATGGCGAGCTTACTGAGTAAATGGCAAATGAAACACAGCCTGTTTACTCACTCATTGGATGCTATCGAATATGCAAAGACCCACGCCGCACCAGATATTATTTTGATGGACTATCAACTCGGTGAACAAAGCGATGGCATTACATTGGTAAAAACCCTACGAGAAATTTGGCAACATCCCGTGCCTGCTATTTTGATCACGGCGGTCCGAGATGAGGCATTAAAACAGCATACCAAAGCTGAAAATATTCATTATTTAAGTAAGCCAATAAAGCCTGCCAAGCTGAAGGCACTGCTCAATCATACTTTTTAATTTTCCCGCGTGGGCCAATGGCTCACACATTGTGCAAGAATAATTTTTATAAAGACAAAATAAAACTAAAAAATCAATCAGTTAATATTATTAGCAGTAAGAATATGCCATTTTGTTGAAATTAATAGTTAACCAAATGGATTTCGATTGCTAGTATGCTAAACCCCCCATATTTACAGGGGTGAATACAGGAATGAGGAACATGAACTATATACTTACCACACAATGTGCGGATGGCGTTGGCTTAATCGCCAAGATAACCAACCTCTGTTTTGAACATAATTTAAACATCACTCGCAACAATGAATTTGTAGACCGCGAGGGCTCACGCTTTTTTATGCGTACCGAGTTAACCGGTGAACCCAGCGAGCTGTTCTTATCACAACTAAGAGAACAACTCCCTCACGGTGCTAAGGTTGCACTTCATCATGGTGAAAAGACCAAAGTGGTTTTACTGGCAACGAAAGAGGCTCACTGTCTTGGCGGTGTACTCCTTAAACAGTACGAAAACGCCATGAATATAGAAGTACAGGCCGTAATTGCTAACTACCGAGATCTGGAACCCTTAGTTAAGGGTTTTGGCATTCCCTTTCACTGTGTGCCTCACACAGGTTTAAGCAGATTTGAACATGATGAAAAAATGGCTGAGGTGATAGAACAATATCAACCGGATATTATAGGACTGGCTAAATACATGCGCATACTCAGCCCAGAATTTGTGGCGCGATTTAGCAATCAGATCATTAATATTCACCACTCATTTTTACCTGCATTTATCGGAGCTAAACCTTATCATCAGGCATTTGAGCGCGGTGTAAAAATTATTGGCGCCACTGCCCACTTTGTGAATGATGAGCTGGATGAAGGGCCGATTATCGTCCAAGATGTCACTCAGGTGAGCCACGCCAACGATGCGGATAGTATGGCTAAAATGGGTCGCGATATTGAAAAAACTGTGTTTTGTAAAGCGATTCAATTAGCATCGGAACACAAGGTCTTTATCAATGCCAACAAAACCGTTGTGTTTAGTTGATAATGCTCTCTAAGCGATATAAAAAGCGCTACGGCGCTTTTTTTATGGTTGTGTATCGATAGGTTCTAGCTGTAACTTTGAGGCGATCAAAACAGCCTGAGTCCGGTTATACACTCCAAGCTTTCTGAAAATTGCCGTAATATGTGCTTTGACCGTCGCCTCAGAGATATGTAGTTCAAAGGCTATTTGCTTGTTCAACAAGCCTTCATGTAGATACTGAAGCACTTTGAACTGCTGTGGTGTTAAAGAGGCCACCTGCTGCGCAAGCGCTTTATCTTCGTGTTCAATATTTGCCACTTTGTCTTTGATGTTTTCAGGTAACCAGTTATCACCCTCTAACACCGTATCTATCGCCATGGCGATATCATGAGGGGATGAAGATTTAGGAATAAACCCCATCGCTCCATATCCCATCACTTTAGAGATCACCGTTAAATCTTCACTGCCAGATACCACCACCACAGGAAGACTAGGAAAATCTTCTCGAATTCGGATCAAACCATACAAATCGCCACTACCTGGCATATGCAAATCGAGCAATAATAAATCTAGTTCATCCTGTTTTGCCAGAATAGCCAATGTGGCATCAAAGGTATCTGCTTCGAATACTGTGAGCGTTTCGAACTGATTTTTAATGCGCCTTTCAACGCCGCTCTAAATAACGGATGATCGTCTGCAATTAAAAACTGATTCATATTTGCTCCTAACAATTCGGCTGTCATCGTGACCAATGACAGCCGATATAGTCGTTTAGAATTTAATGAAATTCAAGCTTTTAACGTTCAATTAACGATTTAAGCGGTTTTCTATTAGTTCATCAACAACACTTGGATCGGCCAAAGTAGAAGTGTCACCAAGCTGCTGATATTCGTTGGCTGCAATCTTACGCAAAATTCGACGCATAATTTTACCCGAACGCGTTTTTGGTAAGTTTGGTGACCACTGGATCATGTCTGGTGATGCGATTGGGCTGAGCTCTTTTCTAACCCAATTACGCACATCTTTAGTCAACTCTTCTGTCACCGTTACGCCTTCGTTCGGAGTAATATAGACATAAATACCTTGACCCTTGATGTCATGTGGATAGCCAACAACAGCCGCTTCCGCTACGGACTCATGCGCAACCAACGCACTTTCAATTTCAGCCGTGCCTAAGCGATGCCCAGACACATTGAGCACATCATCAACTCGACCTGTGATCCAATAATAACCATCTTCGTCGCGACGACAACCGTCACCTGTGAAATACACACCTGGGTATGCAGAAAAGTAAGTTTGTTCAAAACGCTCGTGATCGCCATAAACAGTGCGGGCTTGTGACGGCCAGCTATCTAATATCACAAGGTTGCCCTCTGCCTCACCCGATAACTCATTTCCCTGTGCATCAAATAAGGCTGGTGCAATACCAAAGAAAGGTCTGGTTGCTGAACCCGGCTTCATATCCGTCGCACCTGGCAATGGCGTGATCATGATGCCGCCCGTTTCAGTTTGCCACCACGTATCAACAATTGGACACTGGCCGTTACCAATGTGCTCATGGTACCAAGACCATGCTTCTGGGTTAATTGGCTCACCTACTGAACCCAGCACTCTTAAACTGGTGCGTTTCGATGACGCGGTAGGCTCATCGCCCTTAGCCATTAAAGCGCGTATCGCTGTTGGCGCGGTATAAAGAATGGTGACATTATGCTTATCAACCACTTCACCGATACGACCAGAATTAGGGTACGTTGGTATCCCTTCAAAAAGCACTTGGGTACAACCATTGGCAAGCGGCCCATAGGCAATATAGCTGTGCCCCGTGATCCAACCCACATCGGCGCTACACCAATACACATCATCTTCTTTTAAGTCAAATACATACTCATGTGTCATGGACGTGTAAACCAAATAGCCACCTGTTGTGTGCACAACCCCTTTTGGCTGACCAGTTGACCCTGAGGTGTACAAAATAAAGAGTGGGTCTTCTGCATCCATAGGTGTTGGCGGACAAATAGGCTCAACGTCTGCAACTAGCTCATGCCACCAAACGTCATGTGATTGCCAGGTAACTTCGCCACCGGTCAATTGATGCACAATGACATGCTCAATGTTGACATCTGGCTGAGACAACGCTTCGTCAACATTGGCTTTGAGTGGCACACAATTACCACCACGGCGACCCTCATCAGAGGTGATCACCACTTTTGCGCCTGAGTCTTTGATACGATCGGCAATGGCAGACGGAGAAAAGCCGCCAAATACCACTGAATGAATCGCCCCAATACGCGCACAGGCTTGCATCGCATAAACCGCTTGTGGAGTCATTGGCATATATATCGCGACTCGGTCACCTTTGCTCACACCGAGCTTTTTCAGACCATTGGCCAATTTTGCGACTTCGTCGTGTAACTGTTGATAGGTGATATGTTCACTTTGCGCTGGGTTATCCCCTTCCCAGATCAGTGCAACCTTGTCCGCCTTTTTTTCTAAGTGGCGGTCAATGCAGTTATAAGAGGCGTTTAACTGACCGTCTTCGAACCACTTGATGCTGATCTCGCCTTTCTTAAAGGTGGTATTCTTCACTTGTGTATATGGCTTAGACCATTCGAGGCGTTGCCCATGTTCAGCCCAAAATCCTTGCGGATCCTCAATTGACTGCTTATACAGCGTGTTATATTTATCGTTATCAATGAGTGCATTGTTCTTGAAAGCTTCAGGAACTGGATAAATGCTCTGTGACATAGTCATCTCCATTTTAATTTACTTGCCGCTAGGCTTTGTCCAAGGATCACTCAGCCAAGGCCGTGAAAGTATTAGACCTTAGTTGTAGATATTGACTACTCTAACTTGGCACATGAAATTATCTCAAGCATTTTAAGTTTATCAACTTGCCGCTTTAAGCTTTCACCAAAGAAATAAATCTATTCTATATCAAAGTGTTGTAATTATATTATGGTCAACTCAACGTTTCTCATGAAGCCTATAGCAGACAATCTGTAACACCTTAGTCGTATAGACCAATGGGTAATTGAGTAATTACCACCCTTCATCAAAAGTGGATAACGACGTTTTTTACCAAGCGATAAAAAATCAAACAGATAAGTCGCTTTTCAGGAACAACGATTATGACAACATCATATTGCACTAAAAAAACAATGACTGCGCTCAGTGTCCTAAGCGTACTAAGTATGCCAGCAATAGCGACCGCCATAGACCAAACTGAAGTGAAGTACGGTGGTTATGTAAAACTCGACGCTATCTGGAGTGACTTTTCTGATGGCTCACTTGGCGGCGACAGTATAGGACGAGATTTTTATGTACCAGGGACAACGCCCGTTTCTTCGACTACAGCTGCTGATGCCGTTTTTGATATGCATGCTCGACAGTCTCGATTCAATCTGGCAACAAACACCAAATTAGACGATGGCAGCGAGATCAAAACCAAAGTTGAACTAGATTTCATTGCCTCTACAGGCGGGAATGAACGTGTCACAAACTCGTATTCGCCAAGGTTAAGGCAAGCTTTTATAACATACAAAGGCTGGCTGTTCGGACAGGCATGGAGTAACTTTCAAAACGTTGCCGCATTGCCTGAAACATTAGATTTCGTTGGTCCAGCGGAAGGCACCGTCTTCGTGCGTCAAGCCATGGTAAAATACAGCATCGGAAACTGGTCATTTTCTGCTGAAAACCCAGAAAGTACGGTGACGACCGCTGACAGTGGACGCGTAGAGACAGACGATGCAAGTATGCCTGACTTCACAGCTCGCTACACTTACAACGCTGACTGGGGTCACTTTGTGATTGCCGCTTTAGCACGACAACTGACCTATAAAGTAGCTAACATTGATGAAACCGAAAGCTCTTTTGGGGTGAGCGCTTCCGCGCGAGTGAACTTTGGCAAAAACAACCTTAAGTTCATGCTTACCCAAGGTCAGGGGTTAGGTCGATATGTGGGTTTAAACGTCGCCAATGGCGCCGTTTTTGATGGTAATGACTTACACGCAATTGATTCAACATCAGGCTTTATTAGTTATCAACATCATTGGAATGAGCAATTCCGCTCAACCTTCCTATACTCTTTCTTCTCAGCTGATAATGACGAAAGTCTCTTTAGCATTACGGGTAACCCTACCAAGTCAACGCACAGTTACAGCGCCAACTTGTTATACTCACCAGCTAAACAGTTAACATTCGGTATTGAATACAAAGTGGCGACTCGCGATACTGAAGCAAATATAGATGGCGACCTTAATCGCTTACAGCTCTCGGCCAAATATGTGTTTTAGTCAAAAACACTCTCTACTGAATTGGGTTTGAGTCATGAGACTCAGCCTACAGCAATAAAAAAGCCCAGCAATGCTGGGCTCTTACGCTTAATTGTTTTGCTTATAGCTCAACATCCGTTGCAGCTAATGCCGGTGTTTCACCTTCTTCAGGCTTGATAGTCGCTTGCAGTAAAAGCATCTCTCTTAACTTGCCTTCGATCTCGTTGGCAATCTCAGGGTTTTCTTTTAAGAACTTGATAGAGTTAGATTTACCCTGCCCCACTTTACTACCGTTGTAGCTATACCATGCACCCGACTTTTCAACCAGTTTATGTTTCACGCCTAGGTCTATCAACTCACCCTGTTTCGAGATCCCCTCGCCATACATGATAATAAACTCGGCTTGCTTAAATGGCGGTGCCACTTTGTTTTTAACGATTTTAACGCGGGTTTCGTTACCCACCACTTCATCGCCCTCTTTAACAGAGCCAATACGGCGAATATCAATACGCACAGACGCATAGAACTTCAGAGCATTACCACCTGTCGTGGTTTCAGGGTTACCAAACATCACACCAATCTTCATACGGATCTGGTTGATGAAAATACACAGTGTATTTGAACGCTTGATGTTAGCTGTTAATTTACGCAATGCCTGTGACATTAAACGCGCTTGCAAGCCAACGTGTGCGTCTCCCATATCACCTTCAATTTCGGCCTTTGGTGTTAATGCCGCTACGGAGTCAACGATAACAACATCAACAGCCCCTGAACGCACTAACATGTCGCAGATCTCCAGCGCTTGCTCGCCCGTATCAGGTTGCGACACCAAAAGCTCATTAACATTAACGCCTAGTTTCTCTGCATAGACTGGATCCAAAGCATGTTCAGCATCAACGAAGGCACATGTTTTACCTTGTTTTTGTGCTTCTGCGATAACTTGCAGCGTCAAAGTGGTTTTACCTGATGATTCTGGACCATAGATCTCAACAACACGACCTGTTGGTAGACCACCTATACCCAACGCAATATCAATACCTAATGAGCCTGTAGAGATTGATTCAATATCCAGTGCCTGGCTGTCACCCAGTTTCATGATTGAACCTTTACCAAACTGACGTTCAATTTGTGATAGTGCGGCGTCGAGCGCTTTTTGTTTGTTATCGTTCATGTGCTTCTCCAATCTAGCGTAATGGGCTCAGTATACTGTATAGAATCACAGTATCAAGTACATTTTTAAGGTTGAATTAATGAAACTGTATTTTTTAGTGCAAAAGCAATAGCTTGCAACCTAATATAACTACGATCTCCAGAGAAAACCTGTTTATAAGTGGTCACCTCTCCGCGTATATTAATGGCAAACCATACCAATCCAACTGGCTTTTCATCTGAACCACCACCCGGTCCAGCGATGCCAGAGACCGAGATTGCAATATCCGCATGAGCTTGCTTTACTGCCCCTATCGCCATCTCGTTTACTGTTTGTTCACTAACAGCCCCAAAACTGTTCAAAGTTTGCTCATTAACACCTAGCAGTGCATGCTTTGCTTCATTGCTGTAAGTGACAAAACATCTGTCTACATATGCCGAACTGCCAGCAGTGTCGGTCAACGCATAACTGATCCCACCCCCTGTACATGATTCGGCAGTAGTGATTGTCAAACGTTTATCCGTTAAAATAGCGCCCAACTGTGCAGCCAGAGTCTTAATCTCTTGGTTTAGCTCCATATTCAACCTCTTAGGTAGATGCATGTCGATAGATTTATATTCAGAACATACTATAAAACAACAAACCCCAATGATGCAGCAATATCTTAGGATTAAAGCTGAGCACCAAGATATTTTATTGTTCTATCGTATGGGCGACTTTTATGAATTATTCTTCAATGACGCTATTCGTGCTGCCCAACTTTTGGATATTTCACAAACTCATCGAGGCAAAGCATCTGGCGCTCCTATTCCTATGGCAGGTGTTCCCTACCATGCGGTAGAGAACTATCTGGCGCGTTTAGTGCAAATGGGTGAATCAGTCGCAATTTGCGAACAGGTGGGTGATCCTGCCACCAGCAAAGGACCTGTAGAACGTAAAGTAGTCCGTATCGTGACACCCGGCACAGTCACTGATGAAGCCCTACTACAGGAACGTCAAGACAACTTGTTAGCTGCATTATGGCAAGACAAACAAAATCATTACGGGGTTGCCTACTTAGATATTAATTCAGGTCAATTCAGCATTGTCGAATTAAAAACAGATGAAGCCCTAAGTTCTACATTGCAACGTCTGCAGCCTGCTGAGCTGCTTTATCCAGAATCCTTTAAGAATCTGCACCTTATAGAGCAATACAAAGGGGCTCGCCGTCGTCCTGATTGGGAGTTTGATTTAGACACAGCGAAACACTTGTTATGTCAGCAATTCCAAACCAAAGATCTGATTGGTTTTGGTGTAGAGCAAGCTCATACGGCTTTGGTTGCCGCTGGCTGTGTGATGCAATATGTTAAAGACACACAGCGAACCGCGTTACCACATATTCGTGCCGTTACCCTCGAAAAAAATGAACATGCCGTTATCTTAGATGCCGCAACGCGTAAAAACCTAGAGCTGACGCTTAACCTCTCAGGTAGCATTGATAATACATTGGCTCAGATATTAGATAAAACTGCAACAGCCATGGGTTCACGCTTATTAAAGCGTCGCATTCATACACCCATACGTAATCGACAAGAGCTCAATGCTAGACTAAACGCTATCTCAAGCTTGATTGAAACACAATTATGTTTAGATACTTATGAAGCGCTCAAGCAAATTGGCGATATCGAACGCGTAGTGGCGCGTTTAGCTTTGTGTAACGCAAGACCTCGAGATTTGACGAGGCTAAGAAGCGCATTGCAAGCCCTTGAGCCATTACACCAGTTACTAACAGAAAGTAACGATGAACGAATTGCACAAATTTGTGCTCAATCCCCTACATTACCTAAGCTCCAAGATTTGCTAGAACGCGCGATTATCGACAATCCACCAATTCTTATTCGTGATGGTGGTGTAATAGCCACGGGTTACAACGCAGAATTAGATGAATGGCGTTCGTTAAGCCAAGGTGCGACCGATATCTTGGACAAGCTTGAGGAGCGGGAACGACAACGTACTGGGATCAGCACATTAAAAATAGGCTACAACAAGGTACATGGGTTTTATATCGAGATCAGCCGTGCAAATTCCCACTTGGTACCAGCTGATTATATTCGCCGCCAAACACTAAAAAACAATGAGCGCTACATCATTCCTGAACTCAAAGAGCATGAAGATAAGGTGTTAGGTAGCCAAAGCAAAGCACTCGCTTTGGAAAAACAGCTATATGAGCAGTTATTCGAATTTATAGCGCCTTATCTGGAGCAACTACAACTGATGGCCGCGGCTTTAGCAGATCTAGATGTGCTCAATACGTTAGCTGAACGAGCTCAAACATTGGATTATTGCAAACCCACTCTGACTGAGGGTGACGAGTTACACATCGAGCAAGGACGTCATCCTGTTGTAGAACAAGTCAGCAAAGACCCATTTATTGCCAACCCTGTGCACCTCAATAAACAGCGTAAGATGCTTATTATTACTGGACCTAACATGGGGGGTAAATCGACCTATATGCGTCAAACCGCTCTGATTGTTTTGATGGCACATATAGGCAGCTATGTGCCTGCCAGTTCAGCGAGCATTGGACAAGTTGACAGGATATTTACTCGCATAGGTGCCAGTGATGACCTAGCCTCAGGCCGCTCTACGTTCATGGTTGAGATGACCGAAACCGCGACAATTCTTAACAATGCCACAGAGCAATCACTGGTGTTGATGGATGAAATTGGTCGCGGTACAAGTACCTATGACGGTTTATCATTAGCCTACGCAACTGCTGACTATCTCGCTCGTCAACTCGGAGCTAAGACGCTGTTTGCAACACATTATTTTGAACTAACGGAGTTAGCCCAACAGCAGCCGGGGCTAGTAAATGTTCATTTGGATGCCGTAGAACATAACGACACAATTGCATTTAAACATACTGTTATGGAAGGCGCAGCCAGCAAGAGCTTTGGCCTACAGGTTGCCGGACTAGCGGGAGTGCCCAAAGCAGTGTTGCAACTCGCGAAACAAAAGCTAACCCAGTTAGAGAATCATCAAAGCGTAGTTGAGCCTATGCCAACGCAGCACTCACTGGCTTTACCTGAACCGACTCCCTCAAAGGTTGAGTTAACATTACGCGATATTGACCCCGATGAATTAAGTCCAAGAGAAGCACATGCGCTGCTTTACAAGCTAAAGCAATCACTTCTCTAGCGCTGTTTAGACAAACAAAAAAACCACCTATAAAGGTGGTTTTTCTTTGCAACTACTACTTCAAGATCAATTTATAACTGCTCAAATAAGCTGTCTGTGCTTAAGCCTTCATGTTGCAAAATGTCTTTTAAGCGTCTTAATGCCTCAACTTGTATCTGACGAACACGTTCACGAGTTAGACCAATTTCCCGACCAACATCTTCCAACGTGGAAGGTTCATAGCCTAAAAGACCGAATCGTCTTGCAAGCACTTCGCGTTGTTTGGGGTTTAACTCACCTAACCAGTCGATGATATGGTTGTTAATATCGTTACTTTGTACCTCGCTTTCTGGGCCGTGGCCCTTTTCATCCGCGATAATATCTAACAGCGCTTTGTCATTATCACCACCAATTGGTGTATCCACAGAAGTGATTTTTTCGTTTAAACGCAGCATTTTTGTGACATCTTCTACTGGGCGATCTAAACACTCTGCGATTTCCTCAGCGGTTGGTTCATGGTCAAGCTTCTGAGTTAACTCCCTTGCAGTGCGCAAATACACATTCAATTCTTTTACCACGTGAATAGGTAAACGGATTGTACGTGTCTGGTTCATAATGGCACGTTCTATGGTTTGTCTAATCCACCAAGTAGCATAGGTTGAAAAACGGAACCCGCGCTCAGGATCAAACTTTTCCACAGCTCTGATCAAACCAAGATTACCTTCTTCAATCAGATCGAGTAACGCCAAACCTCGATTGTTATAACGGCGTGATATCTTTACAACTAAACGCAAATTACTCTCAATCATGCGCTTACGCGATGCTTCGCAGCCTTTCAGCGCTTTTCGTGCGTAATAAACTTCTTCTTCCGCACTTAGCAACGGTGAAAAACCAATTTCTCCGAGATAAAGCTGAGTTGCATCTAGGTTTTTGACATTTTCATCTTTGGCGAAGATGTCGTCATCATCATCAATGTCTTCCAACAATTCGGCTTTTGAGCTATCTACATCGAGCTCGTCGAGCTTATCATCAAAATCGTCCGTTTTTTTGGTTTTAACATTTGCAGTTTGAGCCATACGCATCCTCCCAAGTGAATGAATAGTGACGCTTTTTGCTATGCAGTGACGCCACTACTTACTTGGCAAATATTTAACCGGATTAACAGCTTGACCTCTAAAACGAATTTCAAAACGTAACGCTGTTTTAGTGGCATCTGTACTACCCATTTCGGCAATTTTTTGCCCAACTTTAACTTTTTGCTGCTCAGTAACCTCAAGCTTCGAGTTATGTGCGTAAGCACTGAGGTAATCATCGTTGTGTTTCAAGATGATCAAATTACCGTATCCTCTCAAGGCACTGCCAGCATATACCACAACCCCATCAGCAGCCGCCTTCACAGGGGCCCCTTCGACATTGGTGATTTGAAGTCCTTTATAACCATTTTCTTTACTAGAAAAATGTTTAGTCACCTTACCTACGGCAGGCCAACGCCAACGTACCTTATTGGAAAATATAACTTTAGATTCGTTGTCATTTTTTCTGCTATGTTTTTGAACATACTCTCGTTGTTTTGGCTGATCAAGCTCTTTTTTCGTAATTTTGTTATTTTTTTGTTTCTTTTTACTGGACTTATCGGCGTTAGTTGTGTATTTTTTGCGCTTTTTATTTTTGTTTTGAGGATACTCTACATAAATAGTTTGTCCGGGGTAAATCACGTAAGGCGGCTTTATCCCATTTATTTGCGCAACTGTTCTGACATCTTTATTTGCGCTAAAAGCAATGGCAAAAAGCGTGTCTCCTTTTTGCACCTTATATCGATTATTTTCTATATGAATTTTTTGTGATGAACTGGACTTACCAGTAGACAAGCTAGTAACCGGTGCTGGAGTATGGCGACTTGTGCATCCAGCTAATAACATACAAACAGTTGTCAGTATCAACAGGTATGTTTTAAGCATTTGTCACCTTTTTCCCTTTATTATTTTTGCGGTATTGTGGAACGGAACAACACACAGTTGTAGTCTTTACAATTAAATAATGTCTCCAGCAACTAAAGGAACAAACCTTACAGGTGCTAGACGATGCTCGACAAACTGCTCTCCCTTGCGAACAAACAAAGTAAGTTGTTGATCCTGCTCCCCTAGTGGAACAATCAACGCACCTTCATCTTCAAGTTGAGCTAACAATTGTTTAGGAACCTCTTTTGCAGCTGCTGTAACAATAATGCCCGCAAAAGGTGCTTTAGAGTGCCATCCCTGCCACCCATCACCATGTTTCATAGCAACGTTGTACAAATCCAACATGTGCAAACGTCGTTTGGCTTGCCACTGCAATGCTTTAATACGTTCAACACTGCACACCTCATCGAATAACTGGGCGAGAATCGCTGTTTGATAGCCTGAGCCTGTTCCGATCTCTAGCACTTTCCCTACAACGCCCACCTGCCTTAAAACTTCAGTCATTTTTGCAACAATGTAAGGCTGTGAAATTGTTTGCCCTTGCCCAATTGGTAATGCAGTATTTTCGTATGATTTATGTTTCAATACGTCGTCAACAAATAGGTGCCTAGGTGTGTTTTCCATCACCTTTAGCACCTGTTCATCTTGTACGCCCTGAGTTCTTAGCTGCTGAACTAGCGCATGGGCACTTCGTTTATAGCTGCTCAGCACGGCTATTTGACCTCTTTCAACCAATTTGTCATAGCATCAAGACTGTCATACGCTGTCATATCAACTTTTAAAGGGGTAATCGCAGCATAACCATTGTTCACTGCGTGAAAATCCGTACCTTCTCCAGCATCACTTTCTGATCCTAGACTGCCATACCAAAATACATCTCTCCCCCACGGATCCCGCTGTTTTGTCATAGTTTCCGCTTTATGCCGAGCTCCAAGACGACAAACTTTTGCACCTTTAAGTTCCGTGATCGGAATGTCTGGAACGTTAATGTTGATAATTTGATCTCTTGGTAAAGGGTGACTCTGTAATTGCTTAATAATATCGAGTGTCACTTGTGCAGCGGTTTCATAGTGCGCTTCTTCTTTGGAACACAAAGATACGGCAATAGCAGGCAAGCCTAAGTGTCGCCCTTCTGTCGCCGCAGCGACTGTACCTGAATACAAAGTGTCGTCACCTAAGTTCGCACCACAATTGATGCCGGCTACCACAAGATCAGGCAACTCATCCATCAACTGGCTTACTCCCAAGTGTACACAATCTGTTGGGGTACCATTAACCGAGATAAAACCATTTTCCAAAACTGTGGCACGCAGCGGATTTAGTAAGGTCAATGAGCTACTAGCGCCACTGCAATTACGGTCTGGCGCGACCACCGTTACCTGTGCAATTTGTTTAAGAGCCTGATATAAAATCGCAATACCTTTGGCATGAACACCATCATCATTACTAAGCAGGATTCGCATCAACGACCTCTTGATTAAAGTTATCTTTACTTGCATCTCGATGCTGTACTAACTCTCTTAATACAGCCGTAGCAAACGTCCCTTTTGGTAAACTAAACGACAATTTAATGGTAGCGCTATCTAGCGTTTCGACCTGTAATTGATTTGGTATCAAACGCAATGCCCGTCGTTCTATTTTTAAGCCTAACTGGCCAAGACTCTGTTGCCAAGCACTATATGGTTCTAACCATTGTCTTTCTTGCTCTACTAAGCCCTTTTCGCCTTTGCCAACCATCGGGGCTGAAAGCATAATATCACCACTGCTTAAACGAGCGATTGTTTCATCACTAATATCATCTTCAAAAAATGCATTACTGCCACTGAGTAAAAAAACTTCTCTGTGCCATGTCTTAGCTAAGCCGTGTTCAGCAACTCGCAGGCTCACTAGCTGATTAAAGATATGGGAGCGAGCTGCTGATATGACGATACCGCGTAACTTCTTATCGCGGATCTGCTCTCCTGCAAACAAACGCTCCGCCATTTCCAGATTATAGCCATCATGACCAAAGCGCTGCTCACCAAAATAGTTAGGTACACCCTGACGCACAGCATTGATTCGAGACAATATATCTAGTGGCATATCCACATTGCGCAAAATTATTTTAAAGTGATTACCGCTATGACAACCCGTGCGAAGCTTACGATTATGCCTCGTTTGTTTCACAACAAATATACTGTCACTGTTAAGGGCGCTAAAATCAATATGCTTTTTTATGGCTACAGGTACACTAAACCATTGACTGCAAACGCCATGACGGTCTTTTAACCCAGCATAACTTACATCTCGAGGCGCCACGCCAGCTAGTTTAGCTATTTGCTTGGCAACAAACTGTGTATTTTCACCCTTCTTAATCACTTGCAAACATACATGTTCACCTTCACCTGTGAGCACAATGTCCAAAATTTCATCGACCATAAAGTCTTCTGCTGAGCTTTTAAAGTCACCACGCGATAATGGCTTGCCGTATAAATAGTTTAGCTGCTTCATGATTTCATCAACACCACAACAGCATGGGCTGATATCCCCTCTTTACGCCCTTCAAAACCCAGCTTTTCAGTAGTCGTTGCTTTGACGTTAACTTGGGTTATATCAGCCTCACAGTCCTGTGCTAAATTCTCACGCATTGCGTCGATATGAGGCCTCATTTTCGGTGCTTGAGCAACAATTGTCACATCACAGTTCCCTAACCGATAACCCATCTCCTTCATTTGTGCCACAACACGACGCAATAAAATCCGACTATCAATGCCCGCAAACTCGTCCGAAGTATCAGGAAAATGCTTACCAATATCACCTAATGCTAATGCACCTAACAGTGCATCACATAAGGCATGAATAGCCACATCACCATCAGAGTGCGCAATAAAACCATGCTGATAGGGGATTTTTTCTCCGCAAATCGTCAAAGGGCCTTCGCCACCGAATTTGTGTACGTCAAAACCGTGACCAATTCTAATCATTGCTTTTATTCTCCCGCTGTTTTGCTAATAAAAAACACGCTAAGTCATAATCTTCTGGAGTGGTGATTTTAATGTTATCGCTGCGACCAGGTATGAGTTTCACACTGTGTTGCGCCCATTCCATTGCTGACGCTTCATCAGTAATAGAGACACCTTTGCTAAGTGCTTGCTCTAGCGCATGTTTCAGTTGTTCGTAAGGAAAGAATTGTGGGGTCAGTGCTTGCCATAGCAGCTCCCGAGGAACTGTTTCAATACTGTGGGTATGCCCTCTTTTGATGGTATCTTTTACTTTTGCGGCAAGAATGCCACCTTCATTGTGGGACACACACTCACTAACCAGAGTGCGGATATCATCTGCTAATACCAGCGGGCGAGCCGCATCATGCACTAATACCCAATCTGGCTGGATTTGCGACAGAGCATTTAGGCCATTTAGTACCGAATCAGCTCTTTCGCTTCCGCCACTGACTCGCATAATTCTTTGATCCGACAGTGTCAATGCACTGAAATATTCGTCGCTATCACTCACTGCAACAACGATTTTGCAAAGTTCGCTGAGTTCACCTAATTTATCCAAGGTATGCTCAAGAATTGTTTTTCCCGCGACTTTTAAATACTGCTTTGGATAGCCTACTTGCATTCTGCTACCCACTCCTGCTGCAGGGACTATGGCAGCTATTTTAATGGTTTGATTCATTATGTTTTCTTGGTAAAACTCGAATAAATGTTTCGTTTTCTTTGATCATGCCAAGCTCGTGACGAGCTCGCTCCTCAACCCCTTCTAGGCCGAGTTTTAGATCTTCGATATCCGCTTTGAGTAATTTGTTACGCTTAGATAACTTAGTGTTGAGCGCTTTATGTGAATTAACCGCACTTTTAATTTGCGTATAGTCTTGAATACCGTTATTACCAAACCATAAACGGTACTGTAGGAACAGCACTAGACTCAGTAGAATCAATTGAAATAAACGCACGCGTTAGCCTCCCAAACTCAAGGCTATTGCATAATTCGCGTTAATGGTGTCGTTGTTTAGTCGCTTTAACATTGGTCCAATTTATCATACTGGCAAGCAGCATCTCTCTTAAGCTTAGCAAGCGGGGCGCAACGACCTTTTCGTATTGCCAGCGGTGACCACAGCATGCCATAATCATTAACGGCTTTGTTGGTGTATACAACTTAAAGGTGCTCTGATGACTAACACCTGAACTGGCAAACCAACCATACTGGTTACAATGTACCTCATTGTCCCTTACTTGATCTAAGCTGTCCATGACTACCTGCATATATCCCGAGTCACAGATCAACACAGGAACCACCAGTCCTACTCTTGCTTTTTGTGTGAAAAAGCTATGGTTTTTCTGCTGGTCAAAGTGTGGCGGTGTCTTCTTTTGTGGTGCTAACCAACAGCCATTTTGACTGTCTAATTGTAACGGCACCTCACCTTGTGTGATATGTCGAGCAGCCCTTTCCACATAATACGGTAAACTCAGTAACTTGCGCTGCAACTGCTCACCACTAAATTGCTTGGCGAGAAGTGGAATTTCCCGAGCATAAAACACGTTGACCAGCTCAGCAAACTGTAATCGCTCGTGCTCATTGTGCCATAGGTTGCTTTGCTTACTATCCGCTATATTCTGCTTGACCACACACCCTCCATCAACTGAGAAAAGTTATAGCATGGTAAAGACATGCAGGCTAGCCTTTCGCTCGCAACCCTAGTTTGGCGTTACCGTTTTCTAAAAACTGTACCACCGCATCACGCTTTTTACCCAATAATAAACTACCGTCTGCTAAGAACATAAAATTCTGCCAGCAGCGCTTAAACACTTCAAAACGAGTTTCTATTATTTGGTCTCGTGACAAACAGAAATAAACCGTGGTGTTGTCTTCCCAATTTAAAAAAGCACATATCTGTTGTGGCAATGTTTGCTCACCATCTTCCCATGGCTGCTCCCAACTCACCTGCTCAGTCCAAGTCTCATCATTTCCAGGCCACTCTGATTTCGTGAAAAAATCTGGATGGTCCTTTTCTCTGGAAACCATCGTACTCCACAGCACGGCGGCCCGTTCACGGCTCATTGGTTTTATTGCGTTCAGATCAGCTTCATCTATGGGTAAATCCTGATGCTTGAACACCCAAGCTTTTTTAAACTCATCTATAGAAATATAATTCATTACTCAGCCATATTGGCACTCTCAATAACCGTCGAGTATACCGCACAGCAACAGGAGCGAACAATGCAACAATCACTAAAACCTGGCATTTATCAACATTACAAAGGTGCTAATTACAAAGTACATCATTTAGCAACACACAGTGAAACAGATGAGGTGATGGTGGTATATCAAACTTTATATGGTGATTTTGATTTTTGGGTACGCCCACTGAGCATGTTTACCGAGCAGGTAATCATAAACGGCGTCCCAACTCCACGCTTTAAATACGTTTGTGCCAGTGAAGATACGAAATAGACTTCACGTCTAGAGTTATACTGTAGTTTTATGGCACTATAACCTCATCAGACCAGATCGTTAGGAAATTATTGTGAGCTTCGAAGGTACTAATAACTATATTGCCAGCAATGCACTGAAACAAGCCGTTAATGCAGCCGTTGTGCTCGAAAAGCCCTTATTAATAAAAGGTGAGCCCGGCACGGGTAAGACCATGCTGGCACAAGAGTTGGCTAACAGTCTAAACACCGAACTTATCCAGTGGCATATCAAATCAACCACCAAAGCGCAGCAGGGCTTATACGAGTACGATGCTGTATCCCGCTTACGTGACAGTCAGTTAGGTGATAAGAAAGTTCATGACATTAGTAACTACATCGTCAAAGGTAAGCTGTGGCAAGCATTTGAAGGAACACAACGTCCAGTACTGTTGATTGACGAAATTGACAAAGCCGATATTGAGTTCCCTAATGATTTGCTACTGGAACTCGACAAAATGGAGTTTCATGTTTATGAAACGGGTGAAAAAGTCAGTGCCAAAGTTCGCCCCATCGTGATCATTACCTCGAACAATGAGAAAGAGCTGCCCGATGCTTTTCTTCGTCGTTGCTTTTTCCACTACATAGATTTTCCATCGCCTGAACAGATGCAACAAATCATTGAAGTACATTATCCAAACATTAAGCAAGATTTGGTACAGCAAGCATTGGAATCGTTCTTTAAACTACGAGAAATACCGGGGTTGAAGAAAAAGCCAAGTACCAGTGAACTGCTAGATTGGCTCAAACTGTTGATGGCCGAAGATATTGATATAAGTACGCTACGAGATCAAAGTCATACCACAGGCCTGATGCCGCTGTTTGGTGCACTGTTAAAAAATGAACAGGATGTGAGTCTTATCGAAAAGCTTGCTTTTATGAGTAAACGATAAATTATGCTAATCGATTTCTTTTTTACTCTCAGAAGATACGGTCTCAAGGTTTCACCTCGGGAGTTACTTGATTGTATCAATGCCCTTAACCACGGTTTGGCTTTTGCGGATCTAGATGCTTTTTATGAGTTAAGTAAGACGATTTTCGTAAAGGATGAAACTCAATACGATAAGTTTGATCGTGCATTTGCGGATTACTTTCGTGGTATTGAAGACATTGATTTTTTGAGTAAGTTAAGGGAAAGCGCAAATCTGCCTGAAGATTGGCTTAGAAAAGAGTTTGAGAAGCACCTTACAACAGAGCAAAAAGCCCAAATTGAGGCCATGGGCGGTCTAGACAAGCTCATGGAAACCCTGAAGCAAAGGTTAGCTGAACAGCAAAAGCGCCATGCTGGTGGAAGTAAATGGATAGGTACTGGTGGTACATCTCCCTTTGGAGCATATGGCTATAACCCTGAGGGAATCAGAATTGGCCAAAATGGTAGTCGTCAACGCAGAGCTGTAAAAGTCTGGGATAAAAGGCAATATCGTAACCTTGATGCTGATAGTGAAATTACTAGCCGCACGTTGCAGCTCGCTCTTAGAAAACTACGAAAATTCGCAAGAAGCGGAGCCAGTGACCAACTTGATTTGAACGAGACAATCACCGCAACAGCCAAACAAGGTGGCATGTTGGATGTTAAAATGGTTCCCCAACGGCACAATGCTGTCAATGTGATCATGTTGTTCGACATTGGTGGCTCTATGGATGATTACATACACCTATGTGAGCAACTATTTAGTGCCGCTCATAGCGAGTTCAAGCACCTCGAATTCTTCTACTTCCATAACTGCGTGTACGAGCATGTTTGGCAAGACAATGAACGACGTCAAGCAAACTTAATCGATACTTTCAAATTGATTAATCGCTTTGGTAAGGATTATCGCCTGATCTTTGTTGGCGATGCGACGATGGGGCCTTATGAAATCGCTTATCCTGGCGGCAGTGTAGAACATTGGAACAATGAGCCTGGAGCCTTATGGTTGCAACGGCTCACGAATCACTTCGAGAAAGTCGCATGGCTTAATCCTCAGCCCAAAGAGCATTGGCGTTACTATCATTCTATTAAAATCATTGAAGATGCAATGGATGGCCGTATGTACCCACTGACACTCGATGGTTTGAGTAACGCGATTAAAAACCTAAGCTAACTAACTACTGACCATCAATCTCAAGATGATGGTCATATAAGGCGCATTTACCTGCCATATAATATCCTTTTATTTACCACATCTAATGAGAGAATATTCAACTACACTGGTTGTGCAATGAACACTCCCACAGAGAAGGATATTCAAATGAACATAAATGGCAAACACCCTAACTTTTTGATTATCACTACCGATGAAGAAAGGTTTCCTCCACCATATGAAAACCTAGAAGCAAAAGATTACCGCTTAAGGAATAGTGAAAGTTTGCTGCAAATGCGCCAACATGGTATTGAGTTTATAAATCATAATGCTGCCTCAACAGCCTGTGCGCCAAGCCGAACGAGCATTTATACCGGCCAATATCCCTCGCTACATGGTGTAAGCCAAACGCCCGGAATTGGTAAATCGTCTTTCGACCAGAATATGTTTTGGCTAGAACCTAACACCGTCCCAACGATGGGCTCTTGGTTTCGCGAAGCTGGTTATCAAACCTACTATAGGGGGAAATGGCATTTATCGGATGAAGATATTCTTGTTCCAGGAACTCAACAAGCGCTAGTTAGCAACTCAATTTCCGGCGAGCCTTACCCACAACGCGTAGAACTTTATCAACACGCTGATCGACTGGATAAATTTGGTTTCAGTCAGTGGATTGGACCTGAGCCTCATGGTTCTGCAGAAAATAATTGCGGTACGGTCCGAGATCCGGGCTTTGCGAGACAAGTTTGCGAAACCTTACTTATGCTGGACAAACAGGCACAACATGAAGATGCTCCGCCATTTCTCCTTGTTTCTTCTTTTGTAAATCCTCACGATATCGTCCTACCTCGACAAAAAGACTGGTTTGAGGAGTTTTATCAATTAAAAGCTGCTGGAGCGCTTCCCAATGTCGACCCTGCACCCAGCCAATATGAAAGCCTGCAAAGCAAGCCTCGCTGCCAAAAAGACTATTTATATACCTATCCTCACATGTATTTGCCACAACCAACAACAGAGGCTTATCGTCAGTTTTATTATTATCTGATGGCCGAAGTGAATAAGCATATTACAAGCGTATATGAAACGCTTAAACAGACGTCATTGTTCGACAATACTATTGTCGTTTTTACGTCGGATCATGGCGAGTTATTGGGTGCACATGGTGGCTTACATCAAAAGTGGTATACCGCATATCAAGAAGTACTCAACGTACCTTTTATCATTTCTAATCCAAATCTGTTTAAACGCTCTAGTCAATTGGATATCACTACATCTCACGTTGATTTATTACCAACTCTGCTAGGGTTAGCTGGCGTTGATAAGGAGCAAATACGTCAAAATCTAGCTGAAAATCATAGTGAAGCTAGGCCGTTAGTTGGTAGAGATCTTTCAAGGATATTATTAGGAGAGCAAGCACCTAATGAAGAGCCTATTTACTTTATGACGAGTGACAATGTTGAAGTTGGCTCTGATATGACCAACCCAGCGACAGGTGTAGCGTACAACAGTATTATACAACCCAATCATATTGAAGCGATTGTCACAAAGTTACCTGAGCTAACGGGAGACACCCGCTGGAAATATGTTCGCTACTATGATAGCGCGAGATTCTACTCAGATACGGGGGTTATAGACGATTTTGAGGAAGATGATCACAATGTAGGGCGACAAGATTCTCGCTATGACCTAAGCCATCTCGTTGCATCAGGTAATCCCGATGATATAACCACAACAAGGTTTATCCCTAGCGAGTTCGAATGTTACAACCTAAGCGACGACCCCACTGAAGAAAATAATCTATTAAGTCCGCTTTGCCCGAATCCAGTGGATAACAATGTGCTAGCTGCATTAAAAACCGTGATGAAAGAACAACGTCTGAATAAGCGTTTGTTACCACATAATGACAACAAAGAAGTCGAATATAGACGCGGTGAGGATACACTAATTATCCCGATTAGAAGCTAACAACCAAGCTGTAGAAACCACAGGGCAATATAGTGGTTTCTACATGTAATAGAAAATATGTGTTGTCTAGTGCAATGGGGGCTCTACGCCATCATGCGAACCGCCACCCGAACCACAATCATTATCAGCTCCGCGACTACCGCCGACTATATACTTGAGAAGATGCTGAGGGATAACTTGCATATGAATACTCCTTTATAAAAATTGACTGAATTGAATGACGACATTCAACCTAAGATTTATTTACACTAACACAATAATATTAAATTTTTTTTAGTTACTTTGTTGAATGAACATAACATGATGCATACTGGAATGTAGTGACCACGAGTTTGAACTCATGATTTCTGCATTCCAGTAAAGCCAAGATACCCACTAACTAGAGTTGCGGAGGCTCAACACCGTCATGTGAACCACCACCTGAGGTTCCATCACCATCAAGGTTCTGACTTCCAGACCCATCATAGTTTTCTGCCTCTGTCCAAGTATAGTTTCCTCCAACTATTAATTTGAGAAGATCGACGGGGATAACTTGCATATTTTTATTCCTTTTTCCGAAATAACTTACTCTAAATGCTGGCATTCATGCCACATCTATTTACATTACCACAATAATGATAATTTTAAACCTTTTTTAGGAACCTTTAAGAGGCAGTGAGCAGGCATACTGTGGTGCAAAAATGCAAAGGGTTAACGACAGCGAGCGCAGTGAGTGCGTTTCCTTTGCGCAAGGTGAAACAAAACACGCAGTGCTTACATTCCTTTTGCGCAAGGTGAAATGAGCCATTTTATAGGACGCTGAGGGACTATCTTAAACGTCGGATGGCGCTACG
>NZ_PQBZ01000035.1 GCF_002964665.1 Pseudoalteromonas sp. T1lg23B
CCCGTCACATTATCGCTATATACCTTGGTCGTTAAGGCATTTTGATTGCCCCGTCGCAGACCATTTAAAAACTCACTTTTATCAAATTGTAGCGATGAGATATCAATGCTTTGATTTTGCGACTCTGCTCCCGTATTGGCACACTCTTGATACCAATGCGCCAGCGTTCTACGCATACCATCGTAATTGCTGATGTTGCTGGAGAATTTCATTTCTCTGAACTTGATCAACGCTTGATATGGGTCGCG
>NZ_PQBZ01000036.1 GCF_002964665.1 Pseudoalteromonas sp. T1lg23B
TGCATTGATATATGTGCGTTTGCGGTGATGAGCAATCATACCCATGTGGTGCTGTATGTGGATGATAAAAAAGCCCAAAGACTCAGTGACAGAGCTGTACTCATACGTTGGCACAAGTTGTTTAAAGGCTCGATTCTGGGTCATAAATATCTGCACGATGAGCGTCTAGACGAAGGTCAAAGATTCTTTTTAGACAAAGAGATAAAAGAATACCGACGCCGACTGTCGAG
>NZ_PQBZ01000037.1:0-45484 GCF_002964665.1 Pseudoalteromonas sp. T1lg23B
TTGTTGCTTTGCTTAATCAGCGTAGCGCTCCGTGTCAGTGGGGTCGCATTATAGGGCTGCGAATAAAAAGCGCAAGCGGTTTTTGAGGAATTTTTGAAGAAAAGTGATAAAAACGGACAGCTTGAGCAAAAATCGTACTAAACAGCCATTTTTAGCATATTTACCACAGTAAAACAGGTCAAAATTCAAGCTTAAAGCCTTCTATTTCTCTTTTTACTGTACTTTGTATCTATTTTAGTTATAAATGCGCGTCCAAAAAAATTTTAATTGCACTTTAGAGAAGAAATAATGAAAAAACTATCAGTCGCTTTACTTACCTTATTATCGAGTTCTGCTGTTTTGGCCAGTGACACAAACGAGAGTGAAGTAAACCCAATCTCTTACGCTTTAACAATTGGCTACACTGCAGGTGGAGATACGTTAGGCACATTAGAGTATGAAGATAACAGTGACGAGAGTATAAAGGCGGGTGCTGGTATCGTAATAGGTGCAGGCTTAAATTACACAATAAATCAAAATTTTGATGTCAGAGCGAATGGCGCGTATCACTTCGATTCGGCAAACGCTGATAATGGAGATGTGTCATTCAATCGTCTATCTTTCGAGGTAATTCCATATTACAAATTAAATGAGTATGTAAAACTGGGTGTAGGTTATGGTGTGGATACTTCGGTTGAGCTCGATAGTGATTTTTCCGACGATGTAACATTTGATAACGCGGGTAAACTAATTTTCTCAGGTATGTATACCTTTGAAGATATAAGCGCAAGCTTGGAACTTCGATATAGTTCTGTTGAATACACAGTATCAAAAGTTGGCTCTATCAATGTTCCTGACAATATCGCAAAGAACAATCAAGTAGATGGTAATCACTTTGGTCTGCTGTTTCATTGGAATTTCTAAAAATAGCTTCCATAACGAAAAAAGCCGAGCAATAGCTCGGCTTTTTCAATGTCTTATAAAGACTTACTCTGCAGACTGTGCGTCTTCTTGAGTCTCTTCCGCAACTGGGCGGTCTAGAAGCTCAACGTAAGCCATTGGTGCATTATCACCAGCACGGAAGCCACACTTAAGAATACGAGTGTAACCACCTGGACGACCCTCAAAACGAGGACCGATTTCGCTGAATAATTTACCAACTACTTCTTTATCACGCGTGCGAGCAAACGCTAAACGACGGTTTGCTACGCTGTCAGTCTTAGCCAGTGTGATTAAAGGTTCAATTACACGGCGCAACTCTTTCGCTTTAGGCAAAGTTGTTTTGATGATTTCGTGCTTCACCAAAGAACCAGCCATGTTGCTGAACATCGCTTTGCGATGGCTGCTGTTACGGTTTAATTGACGACCACTCTTACGATGGCGCATGACCCTATCCTTCTAACTAAAATATAGTAACTTAGCTTATTCAGCTAAGCTTGCCGGCGGCCAATTCTCTAGGCGCATACCTAGTGAAAGACCACGTGAAGCCAGTACATCTTTGATTTCAGTTAGAGACTTCTTACCAAGGTTTGGTGTTTTCAGAAGCTCAACTTCAGTACGCTGTACTAAGTCACCGATATATTGAATTTGCTCGGCTTTCAGACAGTTTGCTGAACGTACTGTTAGCTCAAGATCATCAACTGGACGAAGCAGAATAGGATCGAATTCTGGCTTCTCTTCTTTCTCTTCTGGCTCAGAAACATCACGTAAATCTACGAATGCTTCTAATTGCTCAGCTAAGATAGTAGACGCACGGCGGATCGCTTCTTCAGGATCTAAAGTACCGTTTGTTTCCATATCAATGATTAACTTGTCTAAGTCTGTACGTTGTTCAACACGGGCTGACTCAACCGAGTACGCAATACGCTCAACTGGACTGAATGATGCATCAAGCAGCAAACGACCAATTGGACGCTCATCGTCATCAGAGGATAAACGGCTAGACGCAGGCACATAACCACGACCACGCTCAACACGAATTCTCATGCTGATTTCACTGTTGTCAGCAGTTAAGTGACAAATGATGTGATCAGGGTTGGCGATTGTTACATCTCCATCGTGCTGGATATCTGCCGCAGTCACAGGGCCTACACCAGACTTAGTCAGGGTCAGAAAAACTTCATCTTTACCTTCTAGAGATACCGCTAAACCTTTAAGATTCAACAAAATTTCAATGATGTCTTCTTGAACGCCTTCTTTCGCGCTGTACTCGTGCAATACACCGTCGATTTCAACTTCAGTTACTGCACATCCTGGCATAGATGACAACAGTATACGGCGTAAAGCGTTACCCAAAGTGTGGCCAAAACCACGCTCTAATGGCTCTAAAACTACTTTAGAACGCGTTGGGTTGATAGCGTCGATATCGACTAACCTTGGCTTTAGGAATTCGGTTACAGAACCCTGCATTTTATCCTCTCTTAACTCTTAACTTTACTTCGAGTAAAGTTCGACGATTAGTTGTTCGTTAATGTCCGCAGACAGATCAGAACGCTCTGGTAGGCGCTTGAAGCTACCTTCCATTTTCTTACCGTCAACTTCAATCCAAGTTGGCTTTTCACGTTGCTCAGCCAACTCTAGAGCAGCGATGATACGCGCTTGCTTTTTAGACTTCTCGCGAATTACTACTACATCTTCAGGAGTAACTACGAAAGAAGGGATATTAACAACACGACCATTAACCATAACCGCTTTGTGGCTAACTAGCTGACGCGCTTCTGCACGTGTGCTCGCAAAACCCATGCGATATACAACATTGTCTAAACGTTGCTCTAGAAGCTGTAGTAGGTTTTCACCTGTGTTACCTTTAAGGCGAGCAGCTTCTTTGTAATAGTTACGGAATTGCTTTTCAAGTATACCGTAGATACGACGTACTTTTTGCTTTTCACGTAATTGTAAACCGTAATCAGATAGACGACCTTTACGAGCGCCGTGCTGACCAGGTGCTGTCTCAAGCTTACACTTTGAGTCGATAGCTCTCACGCCGCTCTTAAGGAACAGGTCAGTACCTTCACGACGACTCAGCTTGAGCTTAGGGCCCAAATATCTTGCCATGTTCTTTCTCCTAACCTATTGTTAAACGCGACGTTTCTTCGGTGGACGACAACCATTATGAGGGATTGGCGTCACGTCAGTGATGTTTGTGATACGGTAACCCGCAGCATTCAATGCACGTACAGCAGACTCACGGCCTGGACCTGGACCTTTAATGAATACTTCAAGGTTCTTAAGACCGTACTCTTGTGCAGCAGTACCTGCGCGCTCAGCAGCAACCTGTGCAGCGAACGGAGTAGACTTACGTGAACCACGGAAACCAGAACCACCTGCAGTCGCCCAAGAAAGAGCATTACCTTGACGGTCAGTAATGGTTACGATTGTATTGTTGAATGAAGCATGAACATGTGCCATACCATCAACAACTTGCTTTTTGACCTTTTTACGACGAATTGGTGCTTTAGCCATAACTTACCCCACCTTATTTCTTGATAGGCTTGCGAGGACCCTTACGAGTACGCGCGTTAGTCTTAGTACGTTGACCACGTAGTGGTAACGAACGACGATGACGTAAGCCACGGAAACAACCAAGGTCCATAAGACGCTTGATGTTTAAAGTCACTTCACGACGAAGATCACCTTCGACTGTGTACTTGCCAACTTCTTCACGAAGTACGTCAAGTGTTTCGTCAGAAAGATCACCGATTTTTGTAGTTTCGGCGATACCAGTCGCTGCTAAGATCGCCTTAGCGCGAGTTTTACCTACACCATAGATGCTAGTTAAACCAATAACTGCATGCTTATGATCAGGGACGTTAATGCCAGCGATACGGGCCACTAACACATCTCCTATATTTAGATCCGACACCCATCTGTTTGAAAAGCCCGCAAGGATACTCAAACGAAGATCAGATCATATTCAAAAACACAGGCTAAGTAGAATTTACTTAGCCTGCATGACTTTTATTAGCCTTGCCTTTGCTTGTGCTTAGGCTCACTGCAGATCACACGTACTACACCAGCACGCTTGATAACTTTACAGTTACGGCAAATTTTCTTAACGGAAGCACGTACTTTCATTGCTCAACTCCGTGAAAATAACCTTATCGGCCATAGCCTTTAAGGTTTGCTTTTTTCAGCACAGAATCATACTGATGTGACATCATATGAGTCTGTACTTGTGCCATAAAGTCCATGATCACAACCACGATAATCAAGATTGATGTACCGCCGAAGTAGAATGGCGTTTGCCATGCCATGGTCATAAACTCGGGCACCAGACAGATAAAGGTTATATACAAAGCACCTGCCAATGTCAGGCGTGTCATCACTTTATCAATGTATTTAGATGTCTGCTCACCTGGACGAATGCCTGGAATAAAAGCGCCAGATTTTTTCAGGTTGTCTGCTGTCTCACGCGGGTTAAATACCAACGCAGTGTAGAAGAAGCAGAAGAAGATAATAGCCGCAGCTAAGACCATCGCATACAGAGGTTGACCAGGAGTCAATACTGCAGAGATAGCTTGTAGCACATCAGCGACCGGACCTTCACCTTGGCCGAACCAGCTTGCAATTGTACCAGGGAACAAAATCATACTGCTAGCAAAGATTGGTGGAATAACACCCGCCATGTTTACTTTTAGTGGTAAATGCGTGCTTTGAGCAGCAAATACTTGACGACCTTGCTGGCGTTTGGCGTAGTTTACGACGATACGACGTTGACCACGTTCAAAGAACACCACAAGATAAGTAACTGCGAATACGATTACCGCAATCAATAACAGTACAAGAACATTCAGATCACCTTGGCGCGCCATTTCAGCTGTCGAACCAATCGCAGACGGCAGGTTAGCTACAATACCAACAAAGATCAGGACTGAGATACCGTTACCAATACCTCGTTCTGTGATTTGTTCGCCCAGCCACATCAAGAACATAGTACCAGTTACTAAACTCACCACTGCGGTGAAGTAGAAACCGAAACCTGGGTTAACAACTAACCCGTCCATCATGTTTGGTAAGCCTGTGGCTATACCGATTGACTGGAATGTAGCAAGCACAAGCGTACCATAACGCGTGTACTGACTAATTTTCTTACGCCCTTGCTCACCTTCTTTTTTAAGCTCTATCATCGCAGGATGTATATGCGTTAATAGCTGCATAATAATTGAAGCTGAGATATACGGCATAATACCTAATGCCAGTACCGAAGCACGCTCAAGCGCACCACCGCTGAACATGTTGAACATTTCAACAATGGTGCCCTTTTGTTGCTCGAAGAAATCGGCAAGTACAGCGGCATCAATACCAGGGATCGGCACGAATGAACCTAGACGGTAAATAATGATAGCACCCAATACAAACAGTAATCGACGCTTCAGTTCCGCAAGCCCACTTTGTGCACTTTGCATATCTTGACCTGGTTTAGCCATAGTGTACTTCCTTATTCTTCTACCTTGCCTCCGGCAGCTTCGATAGCTTCGCGAGCACCTTTAGACACTTTAATGCCTTTAACGGTTACTGCGCGTGAAACTTCGCCAGATTTAACAACTTTAACGAACAGAACGTTCTTTTTAACTAGACCAGCTGCTTGTAACGCGTTCAAGTCTACCACATCGCCTTCAACTTTAGCGATTTCGTATAGGTTAACTTCTGTAGATACTAAAGATTTACGAGAAGTGAAACCAAACTTAGGTAGACGACGTTGCATAGGCATTTGACCGCCTTCGAAACCAACGCGTACTTTACCGCCAGAACGTGATTTTTGGCCTTTATGACCACGGCCACCAGTCTTACCAAGACCAGAACCAATACCACGACCTAGACGTTTCTTTTCAGTTTTTGCACCAGCAGCAGGTGAAAGTGTATTCAAATGCATTCGAATTACCCCTCAACCTTAACCATGTAAGAAACTTGGTTGATCATACCACGTACACATGCTGTGTCTTCTAACTCAACAGTGTGGTTGATACGACGTAAACCAAGGCCACGTAAAGTTGCTTTATGCTTCGGTAAACGACCGATAGAGCTCTTTACTTGAGTAACTTTTACAGTTTTATTAGCCATGGTTAATTACCCCTGAATCTGTTCAACAGTTAAACCACGTTTTGCAGCAATACCTTCTGGAGAATTCATGTTCTCTAGAGCTGAAATTGTTGCACGAACGATGTTGATTGGGTTTGTTGAACCGTATGCTTTTGATAATACGTTTTGTACACCCGTTACTTCTAGTACTGCACGCATTGCACCACCGGCGATGATACCAGTACCTTCAGATGCTGGCTGCATGTATACTTTTGAACCCGCGTGACGACCCTTGATAGGGTGCTGTAACGTGTTACCGTTTAGTTCAACGTTGATCATGTTACGACGCGCTTTTTCCATTGCTTTTTGAATAGCAGCTGGAACTTCACGTGCTTTACCATAACCAAAACCTACTTTACCCGCGCCGTCACCAACTACAGTTAGTGCAGTGAAGCTAAAGATACGACCACCTTTAACCACTTTAGACACACGGTTCACCGCGATTAGCTTTTCAGCTAAATCAGGCTGTTGTTGCTTTGCTTCTACGTTAGCCATTGTCTACTCCTAGAATTGCAAACCGGCTTCACGCGCTGCATCAGCAAGCGCCTTCACACGGCCGTGATATTTAAAGCCACTGCGATCAAAGGCTAGTTTTTCAACACCTTTGTCAGCTGCACGCTCAGCGATCGCTTTACCTACAGCTTGTGCTGCAGCGATGTTGCTTGTGCCAGATACTGATTCAGCAATAGCTTTTTCAACTGTAGAAGCAGCAGCCAGTACTTTACCTTCAGCGTTTACTAGCTGAGCGTAAATGTGACGTGGCGTGCGGTGGATAACAAGACGCGTTGTGCCTTGTTCAATAAAATTTCTACGGGTGCGTTTAGCACGACGTAGACGAGCTGTTTTCTTATCCATCGTCTTACCTTACTTCTTCTTAGCTTCTTTACGACGCACGTGCTCATCTGCGTAACGTACACCTTTACCTTTATAAGGCTCTGGTTCACGGTATGCACGGATGTTAGCAGCAGTTTGACCAACTAATTGTTTGTCAGCGCCCTTAACTACAAGTTCAGTTTGGCTTGGAGCTTCGATAGTGATGCCCTCAGGGATATCAAAGTTCACTGGGTGAGAGAAGCCAAGAGTTAAGTCTAAAACTTTACCCTTAACAGCCGCACGGTAACCAACACCAACTAGTTGAAGTTTTTTCTCATAACCTTCGTGTGTACCAACAATCATGTTGTTGATAAGTGCACGAGCAGTACCTGCTTGTGCCCACGCGTTCGCAACGTCACGAGGTGTCGTTGTGATCACGTTGTCAGCTAGAGTTACTTCAACAGCGTCGTTGATAGTACGAGACAACTCACCATTTTTGCCTTTAACTGTGATGTCCTGGCCTTTAATTGTAACTTCTACACCGGCAGGAACTGTAATTGGAGCCTTCGCTATACGAGACATTGTTCCCCTCCGATTAAGCTACAAAGCCAATGATTTCACCACCAACGCCTGCACTACGTGCTGCGCGGTCTGTCATCAAGCCTTGAGAAGTTGATACGATAGCGATACCTAGACCACCCATTACCTTAGGTAATGCGTCACGTTTCTTATAGATACGTAGACCAGGGCGGCTAACACGCTGGATGTTTTCGATTACAGCTTTGCCTTCGAAGTACTTTAATTCGATAGTCAATTCTGGTTTTACGTCGCCAGATACTGCGAAGTCAGTGATATAACCTTCTTCTTTTAGTACTTTAGCAACTGCTACTTTCAGCTTTGAAGTTGGCATAGATACTGATACCTTCTTCGCAGTCTGACCGTTACGGATACGTGTGAACAAATCCGCAATAGGATCTTGCAAGCTCATGTCTTACTCCCGTGACTCTATTACCAAGAAGCCTTTTTAAGGCCAGGAATTTCACCGCGCATAGCTGCTTCGCGAACTTTGATACGGCTCATGCCGAATTTGCGAAGGAAACCATGTGGGCGGCCCGTGATGTTACAACGATTACGTTGACGTGCAGGGCTCGAATCACGCGGTAAGCTTTGAAGCTTTAATACCGCATCCCAACGATCATCTTCTGATGCGTTAACATCGCTGATGATAGCTTTTAGTGCCGCGCGCTTTTCAGCGTACTGAGCAACTAATTTAGTGCGCTTTGCTTCGCGCGCTTTCATAGAATTCTTTGCCATAACCCTACCCTTATTTCTTGAATGGGAAGTTAAATGCTTCTAACAACGCACGGCCTTCCTCATCAGTTTTCGCAGAAGTAGTGATTGTGATATCCATACCACGAACGCGGTCTACTTTATCATAATCGATTTCTGGGAAGATGATTTGCTCACGTACGCCCATAGAGTAGTTACCGCGACCGTCAAAAGACTTAGCGCTAACACCGCGGAAGTCACGAATACGTGGCATCGCAATTGAGACTAAACGCTCAAGGAAATCCCACATACGCTCGCCGCGTAGGGTTACTTTACAGCCAATTGGGTAGCCTTCACGAATTTTGAAGCCAGCAACAGATTTGCGTGCTTTCGTGATAAGAGCTTTCTGACCAGAGATTGCTTCTAGATCTGCAACAGCGTTTTCTAGAATTTTCTTGTCAGCTAGGGCTTCGCCCACACCCATGTTTAATGTGATCTTTTCGATCTGAGGGACTTGCATGACAGAGCTGAAACCAAACTTCTCTTGAAGTTCAGCGACTACTTTGTCTTTATATACTTCATGCAGTTTCGCCATCATTCTACTCCAACTATTAGATAGTTTTACCAGTAGATTTGAAGATACGTAATTTCTTACCGTCTTCAATCTTGAAACCTACACGATCTGCTTTACCAGTTTCCTGGTTGAAGATCGCAACGTTTGATACGTCGATTGACGCTTCTTTCTCAACAATACCGCCAGCTTGCTGCAATTGTGGAACAGGCTTCTGGTGCTTCTTGATTAAGTTAATGCCTTCGACAAATACTCGACCAGTTTCAGTTACAACTGAAAGCACTTTACCGCGCTTACCTTTGTCTTTACCGGCTAGTACGATTACTTCGTCATCACGACGGATTTTTGCTGCCATGATAGACTCCTTATAGTACTTCTGGGGCTAGTGAAACGATTTTCATGAACTTTTCAGTACGTAGTTCACGAGTCACAGGGCCGAAGATACGAGTACCAATAGGCTGTAGGTTATCATTTAAGATAACAGCCGCATTGCTATCGAAACGGATCAATGAACCGTCCGGACGACGAACGCCTTTTTTAGTACGCACAACTACCGCGTTTTTAACATCACCTTTCTTCACTTTACCGCGAGGAATTGCTTCTTTTACAGAAACTTTAATGATGTCACCAACAGCCGCGTAGCGACGGTGCGAACCACCAAGGACTTTAATACACTGCACTTTGCGAGCGCCGCTGTTATCAGCAACGTCCAGCTGAGTTTGCATTTGGATCATATTAATGAGCTCCGGTGTAGTTACAACTCGCTTTAATTTTGTTTAAAATCAAAGCATTTAGATTATTTTCCGCTCAAAAAACGAGTTATTTGTCTTTCAAGGGCCGGCAATTGTACCAGCAAAGAATGCGTATTGATAGTTCAATTTTTAATTAATTTAGCAAACACAGCCATTGCAGCAGGTACAGTTTTACTAGGTGGGGGCGTCAGTTAGCGATTTCAACCTACAACTCCCTTTAAACTTCATTAGGTTAAAAAACAACCTACCCTTAATCGTCTAGCGATCTTTCCATAAATGGAGGCTTTTTCTTTATATGTCCTAGGATGTCGCAGACCGTCTCTAGCCAGTAGCTATTTTCTAGTCGTTGAAATAACAGACAAACAGCATTACACCGTTTACGGTCCATCTTTTGGCCATATCATGCCCTGCGAATATGACCCTACAATGACGAACGAGCCACTCCTTCAACATTTGTTAGTCTAATACCTTTGCTGCGGACTTTTCTTTTTCTCTTCTAACCACTGAAGTTAGCTATACCTTATCTCAACTTCAGCACAGCGATAAAAAAGGGGCTGAGCAACCCCTTCATACCAAGAAGATTACTTTTCTAGCCGCCAAATATTCCCTTCAGCTTGTCTTTCAACTTATCTTTCACTTTGTCCTTGGCCTTATCTTTAGCGGCACCACTGACATCAAGATTTACATCAACTTTATGAAATGGACCTTTTATACGCAGCGGTACTTTGAAGCCCGTACTATCATCGCTACTCGCTTGACCTTCAATGGTATCGACTATGCCCGTTACCAGCCGATAGTTTACATTGGTTTGTGGCAAATCGACTTCACCTTCACCTGTAATACGAATTAACGGGCTTGCAAGGTAAAGATCGGTGTTACGCCCTACTCCATTGGTAAATATCAGGCTACCTGTTAATGAAGAAAAGTCAGTCTTTTGTTCTGGGTTAAAATCTGAGTTGAGACCATCTTTTAAAGATGAGAAGTCGCCTTTAATCATTTCTTTGGCTTGGCGCGTCATTTCAGCAATATTTGCCCCTTTCACACCTCCATCTTTCAAATCAAATGCAAATTTGCCAGTCAGCGCTGAAACAAAGTCTTTTTGGCTCTGCCCTTGTGTGGCTAACTGCCAATTCATACTGCCTTTACCTAGTACCTTATCAAAGCCAACCGCGTCGGTAAGTAAAGGCTGCGCATTGATACTATCGAGCATAAACTGAGTGTTGATTTTATATGGCACTTGACTGGCGTTAACTTTCACAGTTCCCTGCCCAGCACCTTCATAGGCATTAAATTTATCTAAACCGAGATTGGCGCTACCATTGACGAGCTTTAATGATAGCTGGTTCTCTCCCAGCTTAATCTCCCTCGCTTTGAGCCCCGTTGAGCGCACCACAATATTGGCATCCAACGCATTTAGCGCCGATAAATCGAGTTTAGTGTCATCCCATACAATTGGCGTTGCACTGGTCTGAGTGCTCTGTTCCTGTGGCTGCTCTGTTGGCTCAGGCAAATACGGATTTAAATCCAGCATTCCCAGATCTACATTGGCTTTTACGTTTAGGCGATCGCCTAACATTATAGTGCTTTGTCCGACTATGGACAGTTCATCCAATTTAGCAGTAAGTTGCTCGAGGGTAAAAGTCTGCTCTTGCAGGTGCATGCTTCCTTTTATCTCAAAGTCGTTGAAAGCATGATCTTTGGCATTGAGGTCAATGCCTTGCCATTGTGCAATGGCTTTCACAGAATCACCTTTTAAGCTCAGTTCCCCTTGAATATCCTTACCCATTTGAGCCACTTTACCTGTGAAGCTCATGTTTACAAGCGCCGAGTTTACCGCTTGTGTGACATTAAACGCATCACCATTGATCAATTTGGCTGGCGTTGACAAAGTAGCATTTAGTTCAAACACTTGCTGTTGATAAGTAATAGCACCCGCAATCGCTAATGTTTCATACAATGATGGTAATTGCACACTGACTTCGATATCACTTAACTGATGCTGTGCACCACTTTGGCCATCTTTGAAGGTGAATTTTCCACCATAAATTGCAACTTCACCCAGCTTGATATCAAAATTTTCTGGTAATGACGTTGCTTTGTTAGATTTTTGCTGTAACTCTGTGCGTGTTGGGGGAGCTTGTTGTGGCAAGATCTGCCAATTTGCGACACCATTTTTATCTGTTTCCAATAGAATATCAGGCTCACGAATAACAAACTTTTCAAGCTTTGCTTCACCACTAAAAATAGACAACCAAGGAATATAGACTTCTAACGACTGCATACTCACCATATCAGGGCGCGAACCCGTTGCAGCATTGGCAAAATGTACATCATTCAATTCAATTTTAAGGCTCGGTATCACCGACAACTCACTTTGACCCATAATTTTAAGCTGCCGCCCAGTGTTTAGTTCAACCTGCTCAGACAATTCACTTATTATTCTTTCTTTGGGAATAAAAAAAGGCGCAGCAAGTGCCACTACGACTATGAGCAAAATGGCGCCACCCAATATCTTCAACATGGTTTTCATAACATTCCTTAATTAGACTTAGCTCAGGTTAGTACTACTATAGTAGCGCTGCTAAACCTTAAATTCATGCATATTTATGATGATAGTGAGAAAAATCCCCTCTGCCTTGTGAGATTGGCTGCTATTAATTCAGTAAATGTTACCGCTTCGATTGTAACTTCAAGATTCTTAGGTATGATCGCCCGCCCTTGTCAGTTTTAACTGACAGCGGCTAAACTTTTACGATGAATTTTTAAGCTAATGTGTGGAGACTCAAACCAGCATGAAGAAGTTGCTCATTTCCCCGTCAAGAATGGCTCTAGGTGAACAAGAAAGTCAGATTTACCAAAATATTTTGAAGCAAGCGACGGAGATCAGTTTGAACCTGATGGCGGTGAAAGTAGACAACCATCCAGAGGACTTTCTACTGTGGTGTTATGAATTATTAGATATTGCGAAAAACCGCATAAACTTCGAACTACTGGATGACCATCAACTTCCTACCGTAAAAAAGCTGCAAGACTTGCTGAGCAACGCCATTAGCTTTTTGCAACTAAAGACACTACGCATTACACCTTGGCCTGTGCTCATCTCATTCATCGAGCAACATAAAGAAACACTCGCACTAGATGAGCAAATGAAGTTAATTCGCTATTTGGCTGATAAACGTGCAACGCCACTGAAGGAAATGATCGTCGAAGACCGACTTGCTTTTAGTGGTAAGCATGCAGCTTCGCTGGATCCCGGAATCTATAACTTTGATGTGGAATGGTTTAGCTCCACAAAAACGGCAAAAGGCTTTCATCAACTCTTAGCTGATTTACCAGGGGCATTCGATGAAGCACTCTCACATATTCCCATTGAGGGAACAGTGAATGAAGAAGACTATCAGCGCTTTATGGTCGCTTATTTCATGGCCTTTAATGACAGTGAAGAGAAACCAACTCTCGCGCCTGCCACACGTTTACTCGCCATGCGCCGACCAGATGTATTCACACCAGTTACCAGTTCGAGATTAGACTCCCTCTGTTCGGCGTTGGGTATCACGAAACTCAACAATCGTGATTTTGAACGATATTGGCAGGATATCGTGTTAGCCTTACACGCTATGCCATGGTTCAGCAAGCCAAGTGCTGCAAATGAATTTGAGCATGAACTAGTAAGTATCAAAGCGCTGCTACCGTGTTGGTTTTATTACGCCGATAAAGAGACCGCCGAAAACTCAAATTACCTTAAGTTACTTAATAAACCTGTACGCGCCACAAGCGCAACTGGAAAAAAAGTGGCACGCCGTGGTAAGGAGTCGGCACAAGTGTTGGTTGATAGAGCACTGAGCGATGATTCTATTCCTGAACATATTCGCGCCAAGCGCGACTCTATCGTTGCTGAAGTAGAGAAAGGTCGTAGTGTGGATGAAACTATTTCATTAATGCGCACCATTTTTGGGTAACATTTATTATCTTCATCTTGCACATGTACTTGCTAGGTACATGTGCAAATTTCATTTTCAGCGCACCATGTCAGTGCACATTTTAAACACCGCTGCTCAAAACCCACCTTACCAGAGCAAAATAAGCATATAAATTTCAAAGCCATACAGTAAATGTTCAATTTTTCAAAAAATTGGCGTAAGCGTTGCTAATATTAATAATATCTCACAGCGCTTTAAGGAAACATAATGAACAAAACAGCTCCTTTATTAGCTTTAGCTTTTCTATCTATTAGCTCTTTCAACTCACAGGCCGCAGTAACGGCTAACGTAGCCGCCAGCTCTAATTATTATTGGCGAGGTGTCACACAAACCGATGACGGAGCCGCGGTATCGGGAGGACTCGACTACAGCAACGAAAGTGGCTTTTATGCCGGTACTTGGATGTCTAACGTAGACTTCGGCGATCAGACCAGTTACGAGCTGGATATTTACGGAGGCTTTAGTGGCGAGACTCAAGGCTTAGGTTACGATGTCGGTTATCTATATTACGCTTACCCTGATGCAGAGGGTGATAGTGACTTTGGTGAAATTTATGGCTCTTTGAGCTGGCAGTGGTTGAGCGTAAAAGCAAGCTACATGACTCATGCTCAAGACGATGCAAGTTCAGAAGAAGATATGCTGTATCTAGAGCTCAACGCCAGTTTTAACGTCTTTACCGATACCGAGTTGGCAATCCATATCGCCCGCTCGAGTGGTGACACCATTATGGAGTGGACTGGCGAAGATGACAGCTACATGGATTATGGTGTGAGCCTGAGCAAAGCTGGCTTCACGCTAGGTTTGGTCAAGACAGACTTAGATTCACAAGACGGCGTCAAAGCTTATATCCAATACAGCGTCGACTTCGATTTGTAACGGCTTTATAAATACTTGCTGCAAACCCAGGGCCGTAAGGCCCTTTTCTCGTTGATTGACTAAGGGACACTGTGACCTGTTGACGCCTGCCAAATACGATACCACTGCTCTTGGTCTAAAGTCAGTTGCTGCGCAGCAATAGCACTTTTCACACGCTCAATATTACCTGTGCCTAACACCACCGATGGCGCACTAGGTAACTTGTGCAACCACGCATAAGCGACCTGATCGAACGATGATGCCCCAATTTCAGAAGCCACCTGTGCCAATACATTTGACAGGCGTTGCGCTTTTTCATCATCCATATCAAACAATCGACCACCAGCAAGAGGCGACCAAATCATCGGATTAACGGCTAACTGCTGACACTGATCTAAGGTGCCATCATCCAGCGCTTTCATCTCATAAACCGAGCACTCAATTTGGTTCGTAAGTAAAGGAAAGTCCAAGCGCGATTGTAACAATGAAAATTGCGTTGGTGTAAAGTTAGAAACACCAAAGTGCAGCACATCCCCTTGTTGCTTAAGCGCAGTAAAAGCTTCTGCTACTTCATCAGCCAACATCAAATAATCTGGACGATGAATAAGCAGTACATCCAACCTATCGGTATTGAAATGTTTTAAGCTTTGTTGTGCCGAGGCAATAATGTGCGCTTTACTTGAATCATAGTGGTTTGCTTTACCTGCAAGCCCTTTTTTTGCTAAGGCAGGGCGAATACCGCATTTGGTGATGATGTTAATATCTTCACGCACATGAGGCGCCAATTTCAATGCTCTACCAAATGCCGCTTCACACTCGTACTGACCATAGATATCGGCATGATCGGTATCTCGCACACCATGTTCAACACACTGCTGTAAAAAGCCCAAGCACTGCTGATCACTCCACTGCCAATCCAATAACCGCCAGAAGCCCTGTACTAACGGTGCGATAACTCTGTGTTTTTGTACCTTGCTCATAATGAAATAACGACCGCTTCTGATGCCTGCATCGCTGTGCTAACTGCCTGTTCAACCGATTCAGCACGAGCCAATGTCACGCCCATGCGCCTCGTCCCAGAGACCTCTGGCTTACCGAATAGACGTAGCTGCGTATCTGCCCTTGAAAGCACCTTAGTCAGTGCACCGTATTGAACCTGATCGGATTGCCCTGATACAAGAATAACACTCGATGCTGATGGGCCATGAAAATGGATATTTGGAATTGGTAGACCAAGAATGGCTCTTACATGTAACGCAAACTCACTGAGATCTTGAGATATCAAAGTCACCAATTCCGGTATCATGAGGTCTTGGCGAAACCTCACTAAAGTAGACGTCATCTCCTTTAATAAACAGTTCAACGCCAAACAGGCCTCGACCTCCAAGTGCTTCTGTTACTTTGTGAGCGATTTCTTGACTGCGCGCCAAAGCCAGCTCGCTCATCTGTTGCGGCTGCCAACTTTGCTGATAGTCACCATTCTCCTGCCTATGGCCGATTGGCTCACAAAAACTGGTGCCATCAATGTGGCGAATGGTCAACAAAGTGATTTCATAATCGAAGTCCACAAAACCTTCCACGATTACTCTGCCTTGCCCTGCACGCCCGCCTTCTTGTGCATACGACCAAGCAGACTCAATATCTTGTGATGATTTCACCACACTTTGCCCTTTCCCCGATGAACTCATGATGGGTTTAACCACACAAGGCATACCTATTTCTTCAACAGCGCGTTTAAAGTCTCCCAATGTGTCAACAAAACGATATGCTGACGTAGCAATATTCAGTTCTTCAGCAGCTAAGCGTCGAATTCCTTCTCGATTCATCGTCAATTGTGCGGCTTTGGCACTGGGAACAACAGTAAACCCTTCAGCTTCAAGTGCCACCAGCTTATCGGTAGCAATCGCCTCTATTTCAGGAACGATATAATCAGGTTGCTCTTGCTTAATAACCGCTTCCAAGCGCTCACCGTCAAGCATTGAAAGCACGTAACTCCTATCTGCAACCTGCATAGCTGGCGCATGTTGATATCGGTCTAACACCACAACCTCACAACCCAAGCGCTTGAACTCAATGACGACCTCTTTGCCAAGCTCTCCGCCCCCGCACAACAATACCTTACACGCGGTTGTAGAAAACGGCGTGCCTAGTGGTTTAATTTTCATTTGTTTTCCTATGGTAACTAGTCACTGAAATTTTATTACTGAATACTTACATGCGCTGTAAAAGGCTTTTTATCATTAAGTTGCAAACGCAAGCTCGCATTATTCATCAGTTTTCCTACCCCCTCTGGGGTACCAGTTAAAATAACATCTCCGGGCAATAATGTGCAAAAGCGACAGATCTCAAAGAGCAACTTTTCATATGGAAAGATCATCATCTGTGAGTGGCCAACTTGCTTTAGTTCATCGTTAAGCCAAAAGCGTACTTCATTATTTTGTAACTGCTCTATCGAGGTGACGGGAGAAAATGCAGTAATAGGACAACTTCCATCATATGCCTTAGCACGTTCCCATGGGTGCCCTAACTTTTTGAGCTTATCTTGCTCATCACGTAGCGTTAAATCCAATGCCAGCCCAATTCCCACAACGCCTTCTAACGGTGCACTGCTATGTTTATCAAGCTTCTTGCCAATCAACAACGCGATTTCAGCTTCATAGTGATGCGTTCCTAAATCAGCATCTAGCATCATCTCACCATCAAACGCTTGGTAGGTCGTCGTGGGTTTAATAAAGATCAAAGGGACACTGGGGATCGGATTATTAAGTTCTTTCGCATGCGCAACATAGTTACGTCCCACACACACGACTTTGCCTGCTGGCAAGTCTATCTGTTTGCCATTTACCCATTGATGCCTATACATAACTTCTCCACTTAGCCTATACAACTTGATTAAACTTCACAGTCATATAATAAGCGAATTAATGATGAATGAAATCACGACAGACCAACAAGTTTGCAATATCGACTATCACGAATAGTTATATAACGCGCTATTTTATAAAGAGTTTAAGGAGTCTTCCTGCTCATTAATAGATACTTCTCCACACGCCGACGTTTTATCGTAGATATAGTGTGGATCTGAACAAAATTTTACCCAGTCATCATCATCTAGATAGCTTAATTTCCGCATGAAGTCCCCAAGGCTCAAGGGACCATAGTCAGGCAATAAGGCATACTCTACATGGGCATCCAATGATGTTATGCCATGTTCTACAACTGGAGAATCAAACAATGGCTGAAGATAGTTAAAACGTATTGTTTTAGCTCTGCGTGACAGGCGCAATAGCATCCCCTCACTGAAAAATTCTTGCGCCTGTTTGGCTAACTTATATTTATATCGATAAGCCGCCGTTGAACTTTCCGTGTGTTGAGAGACCAAAATAAGTGGAAATTGCCCTGCAACCATTTCCTCGTCTCTTTGGTAAGAAAGCTCGATGTAAGCACTGTCAGAAAGCGCCTCGAGCGGTTTTTTAGACACCAGATAGATTTCCCAGTCTGTCGCGTCAGAAGTAAACAACTCAGCTGTAAAGTAGACTTTTTGAATAAACTCAGGATAGCTTTTTCTTACGGAAATAGGCTGTAACTTCCAACCTATGGTCCCCGCCTCCAAAGTCGCCTCACTGACTTTACCAATCACACTGCACCCGCTGCCAACAAACAATAAACCTACCAATACCAATATATTCCTAAGTCGCATTACTCAGCTCCTTGATAAATTGCTGGGCTTTGTCACTACTGCTGATAACTGTGTCAATGATACGCCCAGTACTTGGGTCAAAAATAAACTGCTTATTCGTGTTAGTTTCAAACATTAAATTTAATGAAATACTGAATGCACTTGGCGCTACCTGTAAGTGCGCATCTTTTGAGGGTTCGTAATATATGACTTCATGTTTACTTAGCTGGTGACTGCCACAGAACTTTAAAGTACTGGCACTGTCCACATCAAGATCACTATGGTACTGATACTGATATAAACGTGATATGTAACCGGGTCCATAATAGTTTGTGGTCAGAAACCCAAAGTTATGATCATGTAAGCATCGATAGACATTCATCTGATCATTTTGCCGCTTCTGTTCACCATCTGGGTGCCAAAAGCAAACTCTTACCTGAAAAAATGGTGAGTGATTGACATGCAATACAAATGAATCATTACCATACACAATGCCAGTTTCAACACCGAGTGCATCCTGCAAAACGTGCTCACTTACTACCTGACTCAAAAAGTACTTATTGTTGGCCAGTAGTTGCAATTGCATCGCAAGGTGGTGCAATGTGTGTTCCGTTAAGCTTTCAAGACCTTGATAACTTGTCGTCACATTCTCAATGAACTCCTGTAACGAGATAGCATGAGTTGTAGCGAATTTAAATGTATATGTCATGTTAGGCCTCCATAAGTTCTAACGATGGCAGTAATGCACCTGCGCGATTACGCACCACTTCAGAGCAATGGGATATCTGATATTCACGAACAAGTTGGGAGGCTTTATATCGATCTCTGAGATAAATGCCCTCTATCGCTCGCCAAGCTAGCTCATCAATGTGGCTGGCTGACAGCACCAGTAATGCTTGAAAACTCTTTTCACAGGTTGAACGGGCCAACACTTCAATAAAATTAAATAAACGAGCATGATTGTGATAAAGCAAAGAAGTGATAATCGGTTCAAGTGTTACCGCGCAAAGTTTAACGCTTTTTGTATGTACAATATCTTTGTCATACAAAGCTAGCCAGTAAGCATCTTTAGATGCCTGATAGTCAAATGCCTGCAAATAGTCGACTTGTATGGAATCGCCTGGGTTTAAATCATTCACAGTGGCCTTAGTGCATGCTCTGAATACGCTTGCCGTACCATTATTTATCAGTTTTTCTTCTAGAGTGACCTGTTTGATCCTTAAAGACCCTTGCAACAGACACAGTGAATGCGGTGCTGAGTTACACAACGTTGCCCCAAAACAGCTGGGCCCTTTGTACAATACCAATCTATGTGAAGGGCTGTCTTTGAGTACCAAACGACTCTTATCAGCTGAAAACGTATGCTCTGTTTGCACCGCAAGCATCTCCAGCACCGCTTGCACTGAGTTCAAATTATCAAATGTATTATAGTGATTCATCAGATGTCCTTATCTATTTAGCTATCCTTAACCCTACTGCCATAAGCCCCAACTGACATTGGGGCTGCTTTGTTCTTATTTGTTTGAAATGATGATGATAATTGGGATAACAAACACGGGGTCTAGTGCTTGAGGATCAAAAAGCTGTGTATCAAAATTACCCAATGTGTTGACTACTTCCGTAATTATTTCCATGACTATCTTCCTTTTTAGTATGTAACAGATTGATGTGAGTGAGATTCCTCCCCACTTACAGATTCGGTCGCCACATTTGTGCCGACATTGAAAAAGCTAGGTCAGCAAAAATCAAATATCAATCCAAAGTACAATTTTTCATGTACGCAACATTGCTACATTATTTCGATTTTTTGAATTGCGGAGTTTACAGACGGGAATGCTCCAACTAAGCGGCTTGATGTAAAATATCTCAGAATGTCATTTTGTTAAATAAAGCTTAATAAAACATTTCATTTATGTACTTTCCTTCTCTATCCTTTGCGTCATTCACAACATAGTAAATTTCACAATGATGAACACTCAATAATGTAAACATTAATATTTTTTGCTGCTGCCAACATGAAGAAAACTCATGATTCTTCAATGAGTTCTTAGTTATAACAATTCTCGTGTTGACGCCCTCAGATGTGAGTCATACTCTGCTTATAGCGCTGACACAAAATAGCAAAACCCTAACAAACGAATACGACAATGGACTTACATTATGCAAAATCACAAAAGCGTCCCTCTCAATGACTTTATTGAGTATTCTCAACAGGATATGCTGCAAAGAGCAGAAGATAACTTGAGTGAATACCAACGACGCCATACCATTCGAAGCTTTAGCGATCGACCTGTTCCCAAAGAAATTATTGAGGCATGTATAAAAGCGGCAGCTAGTGCACCAAGTGGTGCAAACCACCAGCCTTGGCATTTTGTAGCAATTCACAGCGCTGACATGAAAAAGAAAATTAGAGAAGCTGCGGAAGATTTAGAGCGTTCTTTCTACCAAGGCCGTGCTGGTGATGAATGGCTTGATGCGCTAAAACCGCTTGGAACCGATGCCGACAAGCCTTATTTAGAGCACGCTCCTTGGCTGATTGCAATATTCAGTCAGAAGAAAGGCGGTATTCATAGTGAAGATAAAAACACCAACTACTATGTTCACGAGTCCGTTGGTATTGCAACTGGCTTTCTAATTCAAGCACTACATCATGCAGGACTTGCCACTTTAACTCATACACCTAAGCCTATGAGCTTTTTAACTGACATTTGTGGTCGTGACAAAGATAACGAGCGTCCGTACATGCTACTCATTGCGGGCTACCCCAGTGAAGATGCCACTATACCTGAGCACGCTCTAGTGAAAAAGCCATTCGAGGAAATAGCCACTTTCCTATAAGTCGGCAATCCCTATTAGGTACTGGTGGTTAGTGCACCGCCAGTACCTCACCTACTTCCAGCCCCGCTAATACCTCAATTTGCTTATCATGCACTTGTCCCAAGCGCACAAAGCGTCTGTGTAATTGTCCCTGTTCTACCACTTCGACCATGGTCAATTGACCGTAGCGTTTTATCAAATCACGGGGTATTAAGATCTGCCTTCTAGGCTTTTCTGGTAAATGCAGCTGCGCATACATACCTGGCTTTACATTTTGTGCCAGTTCAATATCTAGCTTCACCATAAATCGGCGCGCGTTACTGTCGGCAACAGGTACGATTTCACTGATGGTTGCATACTGGGTCATACCGCTGGCAGGGATGTGTATTTTCAACTCATCTCCCAGCTGTAAATGACTCGCTTGTTGCTCACGAACAGCAGCTGTTACTTGCAATTGTGCTGGGTTATACAAAGCAACAATCGCAGTGCCAGGTGTCAACATCGTACCGGGTTCTTGCAAACGTTCCACTACCGTGCCATCTATGGGTGCCAAGATTTGCGTATCGCTCAAAGCCACGAGCGCACCTTCTAGCTGTTGTGCTAGAGCCAATTGCTGTGCTTGAAGTTCATTTACCTTAGTACGCCATTCATCAACCACATTAACCGCTACTAACCCCTGACTTTGTAGCGTTTCACTGCGGACTAGCTGCTTTTTTGCCTGCTTTAATTGAACGGCAAGTGCATCTTGTTGCGCCTGTACTTGCGAAGCCCGCGCCTGTAAATCCGCATCATCAATTGTGGCCAACAACTCTCCAGCGGTTACATTTTGCCCTGCTCGCACATTCAAACTCTTCAATTGTGCCAATAATCGACTAGCAACTAAGGTATTCACTTTTGCTGTCACATTAGCATTGACCACTTCATGATGAACTACGGTACTTTCGCTTACCACGTATTCTTCACCCTGATAGGTTTGAGGTGTGGGCTTAGTGCCTGACATGACTACCTCATCAAACATACCCGCCATATATGCCACCATGACCAACAATCCGATGAGCGCTGATACTGGCAACATAGCCTTGTGAACCTTATTACTTATCAATAGCATAGCTGTCGCCTTCTGTATTTTTAAAGACTAAGAAATAAACCAACGGCACTACTAGCATAGAAAAAATGGTTGATGCGATAATGCCAAAAATAATTGCCAGCGCGAGACCACTAAAAACAGGATCTAAAATGATTACCAAATTACCTAACAAGGTGGTTCCAGCAGTTAATAACACTGGGCGCATACGTACTTCTCCCGCTTGGATCAGCGCTTGCTTTAGCGCTACCCCTCGGGCTCTTGCTTGATTGATAAATTCAACTAAAATCAGTGAGTTGCGAACAACAATCCCTGCTAATGCAATCATACCTATCATCGCCGTGGCGGTGAATAATATCGGGTCGGGCGCACCGGCTATTTCACGCTCACCAAATTGGTTCAGTAACCAAAACCCCGGCATAATCCCTATCATGGTTAGTGGAATTGCAGACATAATGATCAAAGCAAGTGCACTGGAGTCGGTCTGCCAACGCAAAATGACAAATATTGCTGTTAAGGCAAACGCGAACGCTATCCCCATGTCTCGAAATACATCAACGGTAATGCGCCACTCACCCTCACCACTAAAGCTGTAAGATGTTCCCTCTGGTAACTGCCATACAAGCCCAGCACCGCTGTTAATATAACTGCGTTTTGACCAATGAGTTTGCACACTTTCATCACCCTGTTCGTCGGCAACTACATCCGCTATGACTTCTGCCGGAGTACGACCATTGAGCTCTGCTGTAACGTAAATCACATTTTGTAGGTCTTTGCGAATGATTGGTTGTGGCGCGTCAAAGGTTTGCCAACGCCCAAGCTCTGACAACGCAACTAATGGCCGAGTAGCGCCCTCAAGGCCATATTCACTGCCAACTTTACTTAGCGCTCTTTGCCCCCTAACTTGCAGCGCATCCAGATTAGACTGCTGGTTTCTCACCTCATATGGCAAGCGTAAGTTAATAGTGACCGGTTCTGATTCATGAGATAGGTACAACAGCCCTGCATGTAAACCATCATTAGCGATACGTAATGATTGATTGATATCATCGGTACTAATACCAGATAACGCGGCTTTACCTTTATCGACAACAAACCTTGCAAGCTGGGTGGTTGCAGCCATCGAGCTATCCACTTCCACAACATGTGCCTCTTGAGATAAACGTGCCATCAAAGCTTTTGCCGCTTGCTGATGTGTTTGCGCCGATACAAATGGCTCGGCATAGACCTGAGCTACCAGCGTGCTCAATACGGGCGGTCCTGGAGGCACTTCGACTACTTTAACTTTTACGCCATTGTTATTGAACCTTTGCAATACTTGGCGTAACCGCAATACCACAGCATGAGACTGGTGGGATCGCTGTGTTTTATCCAACAGTAGTACTCTTAAATCGGCAAGATGAGGTGCCTCACGGCGATAATAACCTCGTACCATACCATTGAAGTCCATACTCGATGGCTTGCCAACATAAGCGGCTATCGCTGTTACTTCCCGCTGTTGCCAAACTTCATGCTGCACCTGACGAGTCAATTTTGCAGTTTGTTCTAACGTGCTACCCTCGGGCAACTCAATCAACACCTGCACTTCATTTTTATTATCAAAGGGTAATAGCTTAAGCGGAACAGCACGAAACAAAGGCAAGCTAACACTGATCACAAACAGAGCAAGCGTTGTCCATAATACCGCCTTAGCGCGCCATGGTGTCACCAACATAGGCGTTAATATTCGACTATACACAGACACTTTTTGTGATCTTTGCGGCTCTTTTATCGGATGACCATGTAGTAACTTTTTGGCCAACCAAGGGGTAACTAAAAATGCGACCAAAGTAGACGCAATCACACTAACTGGGACATTAAAGGCCATCGGTGCCATATAAGGTCCCATCATACCGGTGATATAAGCGAGTGGTAAAAATGCGACACTAATAGTGAGCGTCGACAGTAACAACGCTACTTTGATCTCAGACATGGCTGCTATCACTTGTTTATCAGTGTGTTGTCGTGAAGGTTTCTTTCCCATCGACATAAAACGACTAATATTTTCCACGCCAGTTATGGGGTCATCCACGAGTAAGCCTAGTGACAGGATTAAAGCAAATAAGGTAACTCTGTTGATCGTATAACCAAATGAAAAATCTAATGCCAGCGTGATCCCATAGCAAATTGGCACGGCAAGGCCGACCACAATAGCAGGTCGCCACCCCAAAAATACCCCGACAAAAATAACCACCGTAAACACCGCAAAGCTTAGGCTAGCTGTTAGGTCATTCACTTTTTCATTTGCAGTATCTCCATAATTTCTCAACACTTTAACGTCAATGTCGGCAGGTAATATCTGAGCTTTTAGTTGCGCCATAAGCGCCAAACTTTGCTTTGCAACCAATACCGCATTACTTCCCCGTTGCTTGGCTACACTGAGTGTGATCAGAGGCAAGCTTTGATGTTGTTCGTCGATTGCTAACCATTGATAGGCTTGAGGTTCACTGGGGCCATCCATCACCTTTGCCACATCCTTTAGTAACACTTGTTGGCCATTGAGTACGTTAACGGTTAGCTGTGATACCTGCTCAGCGCTGCGTAATACATCGCCTGATTGCAAAGCTATCAATTGCTGACCTGTTACCGTTGCGCCAACTTGCTGCAATTGATTACTGGCTTGCAATGCCATCAATACGTCCAAAGGTGTGGTCTGGTGTGCAGCAAGTGCTGTCGCATCCAGTAATACCTGCACTTGTCGCTGACGCCCCGCGATCACTTTCACTTCACTTGTGTCTGGTAATTTTTGCAATTGAGTTGAAAGCTCTTGAGCAAAGCGAGTTAATTCATAATCGCTGTAACGCTGCGTAGATTGGCTGTATAAGCCCAGCATCATGATAGGAACATCATCGACTTCGACAGGCTGAATTTGCCAATCTTTCACCACTTGGGCCATGTTATGTTGATTGGCATACAGCTTGGTATAGGTGTTTAAAATAGCTTGTTCTCTGCTTTGACCCACATGAAAACGCAATGTCGCTACTGTGCCACCTGTATCCGTTGTGGAATAGACATGCTCCACCCCGGGAATTTGTAACAATAACTTTTCAAGTGGCTCCGTCACTAAGCGTACCACTTCAGGTCCACTTAAATTGGGGGTATTAACCCGGATATCCAGCATAGGCACCACTATCTGAGGCTCCTCCTCTCGCGCCGTAAACTGCATCGCAAATAGGCCCATGATTAAGGCAATAAAGAGTATAAAAACAGGAAGCCTTCCCGCAAGACTCGCTGCCATTGTCCTATCAAAAAGAGTCATATTACTTTCCTACGGTGCGCAAAACAGTCGATAGAGCTGTAACAATATGGCTTTAACTTTGTCGTCTATCACTCGATAGTAAATCGTCTGGCCTTCACGACGAGTGGCCACCACATTGGCCTTTCTTAGGCTGGCTAGATGCTGAGATAAGGCTGACTGGGTCAACGGCACCGCTTCGTTGAGTGCGCTGACACTCAACTCATCTTCCAAAAGGCTGCATAAAATCATTAGGCGATTTTTATTAGCCATCATTTTTAAAAGTGCCTCTGCCTGTTGGGCATTATCTGCCATCGCTGCAAAATCCATATTTACTCCGTTAATCATTTCGAGTGAGCAAAGTATAGACAAACACATTAGCAGTGTCTAATATTAGTAATCTCTAATATAACCTGAGAGTCTGTTATGAAACTAAACCCTATGCTTCGCCTAATAGCTGGTATGATGTTGTTATTATCATTGGCGCTGACACACTATGTTGACCAAAATTGGATATGGTTTAGTGTTTTTATTGCAGCCAACTTGATTCAATCGGCATTTTCAAATTGGTGCCCTATGATCACATTACTTAAAAAACTCGGTGTAAAGGAATAAGCTATGTTGACTCCAGTACAAGACTTACTAAAGATAGTTAAACCAACACAACGCTGTATCGATGCGCAACAAGCAAAAGCGGAAATCAGCCAGAATAATGGGCTGCTTATTGATGTAAGAGAACCAGAAGAGCACAATAAAAAATCTGCAGCCGGAGCTTTGAACATTCCAAGAGGGTTGCTTGAGTTTAAACTTCCAGAAATTGAAAAAGATGCCGAGCGGCCTATCTATGTGCACTGCGCAGCGGGAAGTCGAGCGGTATTTGCAGCGGAGCAGCTCACCCGTCTGGGTTATCAAAATGTCAGTGTAATATCTTGTAAGGCAGAAGAGATCTGTAACACCTTTTAGCTACATTGATAGCTGTTGATTGCAATTTAGCGCTTAGCTAAGTAGCGCGGTGACTTTATCACCGCGCCACATATTGCACGCTCTAGGCTTTATTTGGAATGATTTGAATTTCTACTCGACGGTTTTGTGCTCGCCCTTGCTCGGTATCATTGCTGGCGATCGGTTGTGATTCACCCATGCCTTGGGTATGAAGCCTTGCAGCAAGTACCTGCTGACCTAATAAATAGTTTTTAACACTGTTAGCTCGTTGCTCACTCAGCTTCTGGTTTAGAGCGCTTGTTCCTGTACTATCTGTATGACCAACAATATTAAGGAATGTTTTTTCATATTTATTCATTACCTTAGTGATGGCATCCAAGGTGTTGTAGAAGCTTGGAGAAATACTTGCCTGATTAGAAGCAAAGGTAATGTTACTGGGCATCACTAACCTCATGTTGTCACCCTCTCGGATCACTTCAACACCAGAACCGGCTAATTCCTTACGAAACGCGGCTTCTTGCTTGTCCATGTAATCGCCAATGGCAGCCCCAGCAACTGCACCAATGGCAGCACCTATAAAAATACGCTTATCCTTGTGATTACCAGTCGCTTTACCTAGTACAGCGCCCGTGGCGGCTCCAATTGCAGCCCCTTTACCGGTATTTGTCATCTCACAACCTGATAGCAGTGCTAAGCCTAAAGTGGCTACAATGAGCCCTTGTTTACTTAAAGTCATGATCTTCTCCAAGTGATTTTTCGCCTAGGCTAGCGATTGCTTCGTGAATGTAAGATTAACTCAGGGACATTATTGTAGCAGATGCTCTGGGATGGGAGGCAGTGCGTATGGGGTAATGATTTTATCTAGCTGCTTATTTTTTGCCATTTCCATCATGGCATTGCGTAGATGTTGCGCAGCTTCGCTTTGCGCGAAATCTTTACTGATAGCCATATAACCGTAAATCACATTGGTATAGCGATAATTCATTTTTTCAAGCTGGGAGATAGGCTGTTTAAGTACTTTCATTGCAACCTCAGCTGTATCTTCAACAGCAATGGCCAAATCTACCCGCTCTTTAAGCACCAAATCAAAAGCTACTTGCTCTGAAGTCACTTCGACTTTTGACAGTTTTGAATCTTTATCAAAGCGTTCAAAAAATGCCGCACCTCGCATCACCGCAATACGTTTGTCGTATAAATCTTCGAAGCGATTAACGACCATGTTGCTACCTTTCTTAGCATATAAAACAAATGAGGATGACAAAGCCATATAGGGCGGATCAACAAAGACCATGTTGGTTTCACGCTGCGGAGTTTTAATAAGCCCTCCCATGATGTCTACATCTCCCTGCTCTAGCATACGTAAACATCTAGATAGTGGACAAGGGACAGGACGGATATGATATTTATCCGCGACAGCAGCTCGAGTTATGTCTAAGATCAGGCCCGAGGAATCCCCATCACTGCCTACTTGGCTGTAAGGGGGGGCATGATCAACTGCAACGTGGATTATCTGATGTTGCGCACTCGCGCTGTACACCATGCACGTAACCAGAAAATAAAACGCCAATATCAAGTGTCGCAAATTATCACACCTCTAACTTCGACCTAATTATGTGCATAGCAAACAGAACATATAGTGCTTAGCAAAACCAAGCTAGAGACCATACGCAATAAAAATGTCACAATATTATGTCAGCATGTAATGTTAACTGTACCATAAGGAAAACCATGGCACTGAGTATTTTTTATCAATTTTTTCTACTCGGCTGTACCAGCTTTGGCGGCCCTGCAGCCCATTTAGGCTTTTTTAAAAAGCATTTTGTTGATAATTTGGGTTGGCTTTCCAATGAGCGCTATGCAGCCATGATCAGTTTGTCGCAAATATTACCAGGTCCGGGATCAAGTCAGGTTGGCTTTGCAATCGGTCTCGAGCGAGCTGGAATATTTGGCGGAATAGCAGCATTTTTGGGTTTTACCTTACCCTCTTTTTTAATCATGCTGTTGTTAGCAATGAGCGCTTCGCAACTAGACAGTGCGCTCTTAGGTGTTATCAATGGCCTCAAGCTGTTTGCCGTTGTGATAGTCGCCGATGCAGTCTTGTCGATGGCAAAAAGTTTTTGTAAGACCATCCCTCTTAAGCTTGTCGCTTTTGTCAGCACCATGGTTTTACTGCTTTTACCCAGTTTGCAAGCGCAACTGCTCGTGTTAGCCGTCACAGCATGCGTAGCCTGTGTTTATCGTTTTTCTGTCATTCCAACACACAATGTTCACACAGCAAATAACAAGGTCAACCTACCCGTACTCAGTCTCTTTAGCCTACTCTTTCTCATCACGTTCTTCGGTCTGCCAAATGAGCTGTTTGCACAGTTCTATCAAGCGGGGGCTTTGGTATTTGGCGGTGGTCATGTGGTACTACCGCTACTGCAAAATACCGTATCAGAGTTAAGTCAAGACAGCTTTTTAACTGCTTATGCCGCAGCACAAGCGGTTCCTGGTCCAATGTTCAGCATTGCCACATACTTAGGCGCCACTCTAGCAAGCGAACATATCTGGCTTTTTGCTGTAATAGCAACTGTGGCAATATTTTTACCCGGTTTACTCTTAATGTGGGCATTCCATAACAATTGGCAATCATTGAGTTCCTTACCCAGATTTGCCAGTGTGACATGTGCATTAAACGCTGCCGTAGTTGGCTTGCTAGCCGCAGCGCTTTATAACCCCATTTGGCAATCAGCTGTTTACTCAATCACGCACATGCTAACAGTCATTGGTGGCTTTGTACTCTTTAAGTATTTTAAACCACCTATTTGGATGATGTTACTGCTGTTCTGCGTTGTGGGGATGCTGCTGTAGCAGCTGACCGGAAATACTTTGATATGGGCGTAACTGGAATGCGCCCATAATCGCAAGCATGTGATCGATAAGATCCGCTTGCAAATGCTCATAGGCTACCCATTTTTTATTACTGCTGAAGCAGTAAAACTCTATTGGTAAACCATAGTTTGCGGGCGCAAGCTCCCGTACCATCATGACACATTCTTTATTAATACCCGGATGTTGTGCCAAATATTGCTCTGCATATCGGCGGAACAACCCTAAATTTGTCGTTTTGTCTGGCCATGATTCAATATCATTTAATGAGTTAAACTCGCGCTTTAACGCTTCGACTTCCTGCTGTTCTAGCACTTTGATAGAGTGAATATCAATCAACACCGCTCGCTTTATGCGACGTCCAGCAGACTCCTGCATTGCACGCCAATTTTTAAACGAATCTGAAATCAGCATATAAGTTGGGATCGTCGTGACGGTGTTGTCCCAGTTTCGAACGCGTACCGTGTTCAAACCTAGGTCGATAACTTCACCGTCCGCCCCAAATGCATCAACTTGGATCCAATCTCCTGTTTTTACCAAGCGATTGGCAGCGATTTGAATGCTAGCAACCAAACCCAAAATGGTATCTTTAAAGACTAATAGCGTAACCGCAGCGATAGCACCAAAGCCCGAGAGAATATAGGTTGGAGATTTGTCGAGAATCAAACTGATAATAAGGATGCTACTAACAATAAATGTCATCAGCTTAGTAACTTGCACAATCCCCTGTATTGGCACATCTTTAGCGAATCTCAGCTGGTTGTAGATTGCATGCGCTAGATTTACAAAACCACTAAATAAAAAGCCGGTGACGATGATCAGGACGATTTGACCAACAGACAATAAGATACTCATTAGCCAAGCAGGTGCCACAAAAACTTTATCATAAAAGGCTAAAAACGCGACGCAGCACAGCATTGCCGCCAACCTGCCTGTGACTTTATTAAGCTCTGATGCCAAGTGACCAATGCGCGTAGGTGAAACTTTTGTCAGCCCCTTTTGAATACTCGGAAACACCAATCTGCGCGTAAACAGATAAAGTAACAGCAAGGCGACAACTCCAACGCTGTTAGCTGTAAGCGCACTCAATAAACTACCTTGCGGCATATTTACAAACCAAGTATCAAATAAATCGGTAATGTGAACCAATGTCATAAAGGGGCCGTTTCCTTATTAACCACAGCATTCTTTTTTTCATAGTGTAAATAGAGTTGGCTAAGTTGCTTATCTTTATTTTGCCAAAGGGTATTGAGATAATTTTGAAACACGACACGGTATTGCTTGTCTTGTTGGTAACAACCTTGTGGCACACTGGCAATATCTATCAATGCAATATCGACATGCACGCTTTGCAGTTGCCCCAACATAAAGCTACGACATATATGCTCATTTTTAGATTGATACATGATGGTGGTATTCAATAACCCATCCAGTTGCTCACCTAATACTTCTAGCGCAAATGCCGTTCCCCCAGCTTTGGGTTTTAGTAAATGACTAAATGTACTTTGTTGCTTGTGCTGTTTTATCTTGGTAAATCTTGTTCCTTCGGCAAAGTTAATCACCGTCGTTGGGTGCTGACGAAAGTTACGGCAACTGTGTTTGGTACGCGCAACATCGAGACCCTTGAGCTTTGGATTTTTAGCGACCTGAGCTTTACTTGCACGTTTCATAAACGGCATACCCATCGCCCACGCTCCAGTTCCAATGAAAGGAACGTACTTGAGTTCGTCTTTTAAGAAAAACTTAGGTGCAGGTAAAGCTTGGTTGGCACTTAACACTACAATGTCAAGCCAACTGATGTGGTTTGCCACCAACAGGTACCAGCCTTGTTGCTTGACCTCTGCTGGTATATTCACATTGATCTGTTCACAACCGACTTGTAACGCCAATTTGTTGCCCTGACACCAAAGCCCATATGCAAGGTGAAGTAATTCAGACACGGCCCTAATTGGCAGAATTAGCTTGACCAGACCTAGGGCAAATACCACGACGCCACACACTAACGTGTTTACTAACAGTATCAAAGTCGCAGATAAGCCGAAAAACCAATTTGGTAAAACATTTCTTAGCATTGCGCAACCTCACTTTGTTTCATTGTTAGCTACGTAACCGCTGTAACTGCTCGTCCTTTTGGCTCCACAACTGATTCAGCTCCGCCTGAAAACGTACTCTAAAATCGTTGTCATTGCTATAGTCACCAATCAAGTTCTCACTCACTGGCAACACTTCCACATGTACATCTATTTGTTTGACTCGACCACTGACGAAGTCAACAAATGTAGGAATGCCATCTGGGTAATGAATCGTCACATTGACCACTTTACTCAACTGCTCACCCATCGCCTGCATAACAAATGCAATACCGCCAGCCTTAGGCTTAAGTAAATGTTTAAAGGGACTGTTTTGGCGACGATGCTTTTGGGGCGTATAGCGCGTACCTTCTACAAAGTTAACGATACTGACCGGCATGGCTTTAAACTTTTCACACGCTTTACGCGTGGTTTCCACATCTTTACCTTTGAGCTTGGGGTTCTTTTTTAACTGACTTTTACTGGTACGCGTCATAAATGGAAAATCTAGTGCCCACCAAGCTAAGCCAAGAAATGGCACATATAGCAATTCTTTTTTTAAGAAGAAGTTTAAAAAAGGTATCCGACGATGTAACACTCGTTGCATCACCAAAATATCCACCCAACTTTGATGATTGGCGATGACTAGATACCAGTCTCGTTGTTTCAACTCACTTAAGCCTTCAACATTCAACCTGTATGGTGACAACAACTTTTGGGTGAGGTTGTTACCGGCTACCCAAAAGCTTGCACACTCTTTTGCCAGCCAACTGCACGCCTTTTGCAATACAGTAATGGGTAATAGTTTGATCAACCCAAAAATAAAAATGGGAACAAACCATACTAATGTGTTCAGTGCATACAGTATCAAACTCAGAATACAACGTAACAACGACATGCAATGCTTCCTTTACAGCCTAGCCAACTGGCTGAGTCATAAGCAGACAACTCAGCCTTTAATATGGCCGACGATGATACCTTGTTTTTAGCCAGCAAAAAACCTAACTCTTTATATTTTATCTAGTCTTCAAAATAGGTATAGCCTGCCAATCCAGCATTGAGTTCTTGTAAGTATTGTGCTCTTAACGATTCATCCTGCACCGTTTCACTCACACGTGTGACAAAGTTATTTGCCAACTGAGTGTGATCATAATGAACAAATTTTAATACGTCCTGAACACTGTCACCCTTAATGGCATTGGTTAGATTATAGCCATCATCACACAGTTCAACGTGGACGGAATCCGTATCCCCAAACAAGTTATGTAGATCACCTAAAATTTCTTGATAAGCGCCCACCATAAACATCGCTATATGATATTGCTCACCTGGGACATACGGAGGAATCGGTAAGCTTGATTCAATACCAGAACCTTCAACATAATCGCGGATCTGGCCATCGGAGTCACAGGTTATATCCTGCAAAATAGCTCTTTGAGTCAGTGGTTGATCTAATGATTCTATCGGCATCACAGGAAACAGCTGCTGAATGCCCCATACATCTGGCAATGATTGGAACAATGAGAAGTTCACAAATAATTTATCCGCCAATTTTTCATTTAAGTCATCCAACACTTCACGGTGCGCACGAGCGTTCTCATTGAGGAACTCTCTAACTCGGTGCAAAATAGTGAAATATAGCTGCTCAATTTGCGCCCACTGAGTCATGCTCACCATGCCATGAACATATTGGGCATGTGCTTCGCTAAATAAATGCATAGCGTCGGGTATGTTTCCAACGCTAAGCGCGCTGTGATACGACTATAAGCCTGCCAGAGCTCTTGTAAGATTACATGCGCATCTTGAGTTGGCATAATTGGGGTATGTTGATTCGGTGCCTTTTCAACGTCAATAACATCAGTAATTAGGACAGCGTGATGTGCCGTCAATGCTCGACCCGATTCAGTTATAATAGCGGGATGTGCTAGGCCATGCTGCTCACACACCTCAGCAAAAGCACTGACCACATTACGGGCATACTCGGCAACGGTGTAATTCATTGAACACGCACTGCGTGAGCCAGAACCTTCGTAATCAACGCCTAAACCGTCACCCACATCCACTGTTTTTAATGGTACACCTAATTGAGATAGCTCAGCAAAATGACGCGCACACTCTTTCAACGCACGATGAATATCACGTATGTTGGCTATTTGCGAACCAATGTGAAAATGCACTAAATTCATCAAATGCAATTTGTCAGCTTGTTTTAGCATCTCAACGGCTTCAAGAACCTGCCCTGCTGTCAGACCAAACTTACCTTTTTCCCCACCTGTGTTTTGCCACTTGCCTTTACCCACCGAATTCAAGCGAATCCGAATACCGATGGCAGGCTCAATATTTAAGTCGTCAATTTCTTTGATTAAGGTCGTCAGCTCAGACAATTTCTCAACCACGATATTCACTTTGTGGCCCATTGCTTGACCAATACAGGCGAGTCTTAAAAATTCGCTGTCTTTATATCCATTACAAACGATTGTAATGGGTTGCGTTGCAACCCCTAAGATTGCCATCAGTTCTGGTTTAGAACCGGCTTCCAAGCCCACTTGACCACTTGGATGTGCCAGCAACTTTGTCACCACCGAACGCTGCTGATTTACCTTAATAGGGTAAACACAATTATATTGACCTTGATAGTCTCGTTGCTGGCAAGCCAATGCGAATGCATCTGTCATGGTATCGACACGATGTTTTAAGATATCGGTAAAACGTACCAAAACCGGTAAAGTTAAGCCTTGTGCTTTAAAATCTTCAGTCAACTGATTCAGTGAAATTGGGGTTTTGTTGTGATCGCCGTCAGGATAAGCGACTAGCTCACCTTTTTTATTAATATCAAAATACCCTTCGCTCCAGTGAGCGACATTGTATAAAGCACGTGCTGTGTCTAAACCCCAAGTCATGGCTTACTCGTTTATTCATTGTTAAAACGTGTAGTTTAATACGCTAAGAACCATATGGCGATGACATTTTTAGGCCAAGCTAGTGACCGATTTAGGCCTTACTGTTGAAGATTTGATGCCGTTAGCTAAAAGTCACCGAGCACTCAATATGAATCAGCAGATAACAGGCTCACGATTCTAAGGCTTGTGTGCCATAACCCGAGGCAATAATCGTCAAACCTTTTATTATTGTAAAACACTTTTTTTTCATTGAATTAGTCAATTTATCTACAAAACAGGCCGTCATAATTTCCCTAAATGCGCTAAAATAAATTGAGCAAAACTCAAAGCACTGGCAAAATTGCCAACAATTTATAGTAAGTGTGAAAATAGATATGTCGAATTTAGAAGCAAACCGTTGGTTTACAGAGGTCAGCGACCGAGATGGAAGCGCCTTTTCACTACGCATCAACAAAAAGCTGGATGAGATCCAATCACCTTTCCAGAATGTTGAGATGTATGAAACAACCAACTTTGGTAACCTCATGATCATCGATGGTTGCACTATGGTCAGCACCAGAGAAAACTTTTTCTATCACGAGATGATGAGCCACCCGGCACTTTTTTCTCACCCTGCACCAAAAAATGTGGTGATCATTGGTGGTGGTGACTGCGGCACCTTGCGTGAAGTATTAAAACATCCAGGCGTTGAAAGCGTAACTCAGATTGATATCGACGAAGTCGTGACGCAAATGTCGTTGAAATATTTTCCAGAGTTGTGTGAATCAAACAATGACCCACGTGCAACCGTGATGTTTGATGATGGCATCAAATATATGCGTGAAGCCGCCGCTGAATCTATTGATGTTGTTATTGTTGATGGGACCGACCCTGTTGGTCCTGGTGAAGGACTGTTCAATCATGCCTTCTACAAAAGCTGCTTAGAGGCACTGCGCCCTGGTGGCATCATGGTTCAGCAAAGTGAGTCACCACTTACTCACATGTCACTTCTTCTGGAAATGCGTGAAGCCATGCTTGAGGTTGGCTTTGTTGATTTACAAACGCTACCTTTCCCTCAGCCTATCTATCCAAGTGGCTTGTGGTCAGCAACCATGGCACGTAAAGGTGAGTCGTTCAATGGCTTTAGAGAGCAAGATGCTGACAATGCACAGTTTGATACTGAGTATTACAACACGGGTATTCACAAGGGCGCATTAGCAACCCCTAACTTTATGAAGCGCGCATTTAACAAATAATATTTGTGCCGCTTTACAGGAAATAAAAACCCAGACTATGTCTGGGTTTTTTGTCTTTTTAACTTGGCAAATTACTTATGGTATTTGGCGCTGAACTCATGCACAGCGTTAATAAATACACCCGCATTTTCTGGATCAACATCAGGTGTAATGCCGTGGCCAAGGTTAAACACATGACCAGAGCCTTCACCAAAGCCTGCAAGGATTGATTGCACTTCTTCGCGAATACGCTCAGGTGTACCATGTAGCATCGCAGGGTCCATATTGCCCTGCAGCGCCACTTTGTCACCAACACGACGTTTTGCATCAGCAATATCAATCGTCCAGTCCAGACCAATCGCATCACAGCCCGTCGCCGCAATCGCCTCAATCCACTGGCCACCATTTTTGGTAAATAGTGTTACCGGTACCTTGCGACCATCATGTTCACGAATTAAACCATCCACGATTTTATGCATGTATTGCAAAGAAAACTCTTTATAATCACGAGGGCTAAGTACCCCGCCCCATGAATCAAATACCATCAATGATTGCGCGCCTGCTTTAACTTGCGCATTCAAGTAATCAATCACAGAGTCTGCAAGCTTATCAAGTAATAAATGTAATGTTTGCGGCTCGGCAAACGCCATTTTCTTAATTTTGCCGAATGTTTTACTGCTACCACCTTCAACCATGTAAGTTGCCAATGTCCAAGGTGAACCTGAGAAACCAATCAGCGGTACTTCACCTTTTAATTCACGACGGATGGTACTGACCGCATTCATTACATATCCCAGTTCATCAGTAGGATCGATGTTTGGAATATTTTTTACATCTTGTAATGAGCTGATCGGACGCTCGAACTTAGGACCTTCACCAGTCTCGAAGTACAGGCCTAACCCCATTGCATCTGGAATGGTTAAAATATCACTGAACAGGATTGCCGCATCTAGCGGATAACGACGCAATGGTTGCAAAGTTACCTCACAAGCAAGTTCTGCATTTTTGCATAAACTCATAAAATCGCCAGCTTGCGCACGGGTTGCACGATATTCAGGTAAGTAACGCCCAGCTTGACGCATCATCCAGACAGGCGTGACATCAACCGGTTGTTTCATCAACGCACGTAAATAACGATCGTTTTTCAATTCGCTCATAGCGTATCTCGATTCCAATGCTTTAAAAATTGCGCAGATTGTATCACTATCTTGGCGCTCACTCTATCTAAACGAAAGCGCAAAATCGCGTAACTATGATCTAGATTAAACTGCCCACAACTCAAACTGTTAGCAAATTTGTACTGAAATTAGACAAAATACATGGTGCGAAGGTATTTACAAGCGAGGTAAAAACTTGTTATAAAAATGCCGCGTTACAAAAATAACAACAAAACACCTTTATAATAATAACAATAATAGTTATCAACTAGCTAAACTGCATTCAAACCACCTTCTAGGTGGTTTTTTCTTTTGTGTAACCTCAAAATAGGAACACCATATAAATCAATAACCTACCTTGTTTTTATGCAATAAAAATAAAAATAGGTTGACCTTTGCAACAGATTTCCTTTTTATAGAGTAAAACAATCCGCAATAGGAGATCACTATGCTTTCGAGGTTAGAACAAGCCCAAGAAAAGTGGGGAGGCAGCCATAGTGTTATTGATGCATGGTTAGCAGAGCGACAAGAATTATTACTGCAATACTGTAAAATTGCGGGGTTCTCTCCTTATGACAAAAAAGATCACGCATTACCTGATCAACTGCAAATACAGTCATTTTGTCAGATACTCATGGATTACCTGTCGGCTGGACATTTTGAAATCTACGACAACCTAGTAGAAGCTTGTGAAGAAAAGGGTCCAGATAGCGCTAAACTTGCCCAAGCATTGTATCCACGTATTGCTGATACCACAGATGTCGCATTAGATTTCAACGATAAATACGCTGAGAATTCACAAGAGAAGGTGTTAAGAGATTTTGATCGTGACCTGTCACATTTAGGTGAAGTCTTAGAATCACGTTTTGAATTGGGAGACGAGTTAATCGATAACTTATATGCAAATCACACTGATTAAGTACTGATATGCCGCGGACATATTCAGCATATTAAAAAGGGCCTATTGGCCCTTTTTAATAGTCATAAACTGTAGTCGATTATTCAGCTTCAGCTTTTTTCTCTTCTTCTTGGATCTCAAGTAGCTCAACTTCGAAAATCAATGTTGAGTTAGCAGGGATTTTACCCAAGTTACGCTCACCATAGCCAAGTTCAGGTGGAATAGTGAACTTGAATTTTGAACCTACTGGCATTAGCTGTAAACCTTCAGTCCAGCCTTTGATCACTTGGCGTAAGCCAAAGCTTGCAGGTTGATTACGCGCATAAGAGCTATCAAACTCAGTGCCATCTAGTAACGTACCTTTGTAGTGTACTTTAACGTGGTCAGTATCAACTGGCTTTTTACCTTCACCTTCAGCAAGTACTTCATACTGAAGACCTGACTCAGTGACTACAACACCTTCTTTCTTTGCGTTTTCAGCTAAGTATTTCTCACCTTCAGCTTTGTTCTGTTCAGCTTCTAGTTTTACTTTTTCAGCCTGTTTTTCACGTACTGATGTGTCTAACGCAGTTAACACTTCGCGGATTTTCGCTTCATCAAGCTGTGCCTTACCCGCTAACGCATCTTCAAAACCACGCATTAATAGCGCTTGGTCAAGTTCAATGCCAAAGCTGCTTTTGTCTTCTAAATCTTTTTGTAAGAAATTACCTACTGAAGCACCAATACCATAGGCTTGTTGCTGTGCTTCTGTTTCTAGTTTTAGTTCTGCTGGTTTTTCTTCTGCTTTTTGGTTACATGCAGCCAGTGCTAACACTGATGCTGCCACCAAAGACAGTTTAATCGTCTGTTTCATTCTCTCTCTCCGACAGGTCTGTCGACCGTCTGTTAATATTATATTAATGGTTAAAGCTGTGTAGCCACATTATCATTCATCACTAAATATGCCAAATTGTATAGCACTTTGGCAGATATTTAACGTTTTCTGTGACTTGTAGCGACTTTGCTGCAACGATACGCTACTATCAAACTGATACTATCAATAAACTATGTCGATTTTTATAGTCTAACCAGTGAAATTTACAGCGTTAAGGGGGAAATACCCATTTTATGCTCAAACTCTATCGTTTATGGCTGTTTTTTGTCTGTATACTGCTGATCAGTTGTACTCCAGCCGATAAAAAAGCCGATTTTACCGTTGAGCATGCTGCGCGAGGCGCATTTGCTGCTGCCATTTCACATGATGGTCGTTACAGTTTAGTGTCATCCGTAGAACATGGTGTCAGTCTTTGGGACAATCAAGTCCATGGCTTAAAATATCAGTGGCAACAATCTAAACCCGATGGCAATTTAGTTCATTCTCTGGCAATTGCATACGATAACAGCGTGGCAGTTACCGCAGAAAACGAAACTTTTGCGGTTTGGAGTATCACTACGGGTAAAAACCTTGGTTTTTACCAAATCCAAACGGGGACCATCAGAGACATTGCCATTAGCAACCAAGGTCGCTATGTGCTTTACGGACGCAGTGACAATGTTGTCGTGCATCTGGACTTAGAAAGTGGAAGACGCATAGAGTTCCTTGGTCACCAAGAAAAAATTAATTCTATCGCTTTATCACCCAACGGGTACTTTGCACTCACAGGTGCAAATGATTACAGCGCATACTTTTGGGATACCAGAACAGGGCAAGTGATCCACCGTTTTAATCATCCAAGCCGCGTGACTAAAGTTGCGCTTGATGCATCGGGTCAATACGCTTTTACCGCCGACAGCCTTAAAAAAGCCAGTATTTGGCAACTGACATCGGGTGATCTTGTGTCACAATTACAGTATATTGCGCGGCAGAAAATATTTAGCGCTGTACGGTTTAATCAAGCCGGCACTTTGCTTGCTACGGGCGCGCCAAACAGAGAACTAACTCTATGGCGAGTGAAGGATGGTGAAAAGCTCGGGTTATGGAAAGTGCAGCCACGTGAAGGCAGCCGCCCAAAATCAGCAGTTGTGTTCGATGTCACATTTGTCGAGCAAGACACGGCCCTAATAACGGAAAGCTCAAGCGGCTTATTAGAGCGTTTTAATCAAGTGGAGTCCCGATGACAGAGTTAGAAAATCGCGTTATGGAGCTTGAAGCCAAGGTGGCCTTTCAAGACGATACCATTGAAACCCTCAATGATGAACTCAAGGCGCATCAACAAAGACTTGCAAAGATGCAGCGTCAAATAGAGTTACTGGGTGAGAAGATCAAAGAAAGTCGAGAAGAAGGCCTTATGCCACAACATCAGGAGCCTCCACCACCACATTATTAACGTTAAGCCAGAGTTACTCTGGCTTAAACACACCTATCACTTGCTCAAATTGACGAGTGGATGCTTGAACGGCTTCTTTTGGTTGTGTCATCACATAACCACACTTAACACACTCGACCTTTTCTACATCGTGCTCTTTAAAAAGCATCATGACGTCCAGCTCTTTACACTCAGGACACGATGCCCCAGCAATAAAACGTTTTTTCTGTCTCACGACTTTAGCCCCTACTACACATGTTAAGCCAATATCAAATTGTGCTCATTTTAACCTAAAGCGACACCCATAGATACGATTGTAAGCATAGAACAACCCAATTAGCACAACAGTGCTGACTTATACACCAACCTTCATGTTATGATGACGCCCATTCGGGTTTAACAACAAAGCATTATGATCCAGCTGTCTGAAATTGAATTATTGCGCGGCACCAAAAGCCTATTAAAAAATGCCAGTGCGACCTTATTTCCTGAGCATAAAGTGGGTTTAGTCGGAGCCAATGGCTGCGGCAAGTCCTCATTGTTTGCACTATTAAAAGGCGAGTTAACACTTGATGCTGGCGAGCTTCTCATACCAAAAGATTGGTCGATAGCGTCAGTAAAACAAGAAACACCAGCCCTCGATATCAGCGCTTTGGATTACGTTCTACAAGGTCACCCTGAATATTACCAATGTAGAGTGGCACTACAACAAGCCGAGCAAGCACAAGATGGCGTAAAACAAGCACAAGTTCACCAACAACTAGAACTCATGAAAGGTTATAGCATTGAAGCTAAAGCTGGCGAGTTGTTGCATGGTTTGGGTTTTAGTAATGAACAAATTAGCCATGCCGTCAGCGCCTTTTCTGGTGGCTGGCGAATGCGTTTGAATTTGGCTCAAGCGCTGATCCGTGATGCTGATCTGCTGTTACTCGATGAGCCAACCAACCACTTAGATTTGGACGCTGTGTACTGGTTAGAACGTTTTTTACGTGCCTATACCGGCACCTTGGTGCTTATCTCTCACGACCGGGAGTTTTTGGATGCGGTAGTGGATCAAATCTGGCACATAGACCAACAAAAAATCAATGTCTATAAAGGCCACTATTCGCAGTTTGAACGCCAAAAAGCGGAACGAATGGCACAGCATCAGGCTCTATTTGAAAAGCAACAAGAACAAATTGCACACTTAGAAAAGTTCATCACTCGCTTTAAGGCTAAAGCCAGCAAAGCGAAGCAAGCACAAAGTCGCGTAAAAGCGCTCGAGCGCATGGAAAAACTAGCCCCTGCGCATGCTGATTCACCATTTGATTTTGAATTTGCTGAGCCAACAAGCTTACCTAACCCACTGATGACTTTGGATGGCGCGCAAGCGGGCTACGGTGATGTAACAGTACTTCACAAAATCAAATTGAATTTAGTACCAGGCAGCCGAATTGCTTTGTTGGGTCGTAACGGTGCAGGTAAATCAACCTTGATTAAGTTACTGGCGGGAGAGCTCAGTCCACAAGCGGGTGAAGTCTTTACGCATCAGGGCTTAAAAATTGGTTACTTTGCTCAGCACCAATTAGAATCTTTAGATCTTAATGCCAGCGCAGTCACCCATATTCAGCGTTTAGACCCAAAGGCGAGTGAACAGTCTCTACGTGACTTCTTAGGTGGGTTTGCTTTTAATGGGGATCGTGCCCTTGAACCTGTAGCGCCTTTTTCGGGCGGCGAAAAAGCACGACTAGTACTTGCCATGCTGGTCTATCAAAAACCTAACTTATTGCTACTTGATGAACCGACCAACCATTTAGATCTAGAAATGCGCCATGCTTTAGTGATGGCCCTACAAGGCTTTGAGGGGGCCATGGTCACCGTCTCGCACGACCGTCACATGCTGAAAAATACCGCTGATGAATACTATTTGGTAGACAATGGCGAAGTTACCCAATTTGGCTATGACCTTGATGCGTACTATCAATGGCTATTAAACGCCAACAAAGAGGCAAGTAAAAAGCCTGAAATAGAAAACAAAGCACACTCAAGTAGCAATCGTAAGGAACAAAAACGCCTTGAAGCCGAGTTTCGTAAATCTGTGCAACCACTCAAAAAAGATATTGAGAAACTTGAGAAGTCGCTGGATAAGTATTCAGAGCAGCTATCAACAATCGAGCTGCAACTGGCAAACAACGACCTATATCAAGAAGAGAATAAAGCCCAACTTACAGAACTACTTGCACAGCAGGCAAAAGTCACTCCACTACTCAACGAAGTCGAAGAGTCGTTGCTGTTGGCGCTAGAAGAACTCGAAGAAAAACAAGCTTCGTTTGAACAAAGCCTAGGCCTATGAACGCGTTAAGTGAACAGGCCTTTTGGGACTTTTCATGCCAGCTCTATCAGCAGGGTAATGCGCAAAGCACCTTGCTGATGCTGCAAAATGACCGACAAAAAAATATCAATCTATGTCTGCTACTGCTGTATCTAGAAAAGTTACAGCTACAAATCAGCAAGGCAGATGTGATGCGCTTGGCTCAGCTATCTCAGCAGCTAGACGCTCAATTACTCGCTCCGCACAGGGCGGTAAGGTCTCAACTCAAACTTCATTATCTAAAACACCCCCACTATCTTCAGCTGCGCGAACAGCTATTAAGAAGTGAACTACAGCTAGAGCGCTTACAGCAAGCCGAGCTACTCACGCACACCCAGCAGCTTACCCTAAAACCCCTCTGTCCAAGCTACAACCTGTCACTTTACTTGAGTGAGCAAGATGTGGTTCTGCTTCAACAGAGCTTAACTGTCGACAAATAATGATCTCGATCAAGGTCTGATTCACCATCAAGGGAGCGCGCTTAGAAACTTGATCTCGATCATATCAACCGCCTCTAAGCGGGGCTAAGATTACTACATCGACAAGTTAGGAGGCCGCAGCCATGAACGTATTCTTCAGAGATTTTTTCAGTGACCCTGTACTATTTCTCTCTTTTGGGATCTTAGGAACAGTGATTGGGCTGTGTATCTTCTACGTTTATTACTTTGTTAAAAAAGTACAAGAGTCGGAAGTACCTCATTAATAAAAACGTTTTATTGGGCTATGAGTAAATACTCATGGCACAACTGGTTCCCCCCAGTAGTAAACAAATTAAGCACGACGCACAAAGCACCTTACTAACCTTGTTAGTCGGGTGCTTTTTATTTATGAATAGATGCTAGTCACTTAGAAACTTGGACTATCGTCAAACAACTCGGTTACGCTATTTGCTAAACGAATGTACCTGTTATCCTGAGCAGAGGTTTGTTAAACTTCATCCCCCTTAGATTGTAAGACGCTTTATGGACTACTCATTCAACAGCGCATGGTGGATGCGCAATCGACACGTACAAACAATTTTGCCACGCTTTTTTCGACCGCTGCAAAAAGTACCCGTACAGTTTGAAGAGCTAACCACGCCTGATGGGGACTTTTTAGAATTAGCTTGGGCAAAAGAGAGACGTCCAAATGCGCCGCTAGCCATTATCTTACATGGCCTAGAGGGTAACATTAACAGCTTTTACGCCAAAGGAATGCTCAAAGCTTTAACACACAAAGGCTTTGATGCTGTATTAATGCACTTTCGTAATTGTTCACGCGCTGCCAATAAGTTACCAAGAGCCTATCACAGTGGTGAAACATCAGATCTTGGATTTCTTATCCACACCTTAAAACAGCGCTTTGTCGACAGACCTTTATATGCCGTTGGTTTTTCACTAGGTGGCAATGTACTCGCTAAGTATTTAGGAGAACAACAGCAGCACAGTGGTTTACAAGGTGCCGCGGTTATTTCCGCCCCTCACCATCTGTCATCCTCATGTCAGGTGATCAGAAAAAGCTGTTATGGGCTCTACCAAAAATACCTACTCGATAGAATGAAGCGCTCTTTCTCACGTAAATTAGACACCATTTGTGATGTGCTCACGGTCGATGAGCAGCAGTTGCATGCAATCAATGACCTTTGGCAATTTGATGATTTAATCACCGCTCCGCTACATGGCTTTGATGGCGCGGAAGACTATTACAGACAAGCCAGTGCACAGCGCTACTTAAAGCATATTGTCACGCCAACCTTGCTGATCCATGCACAAGATGATCCAATGCTATCAGCTCAGGCGGTGCCAAAACCCGAGCAAGTAAGCGACAGTGTCACCTTAGCCGTTTCAGATACCGGTGGTCATGTTGGTTTTATCTGTGGAAACAATCCGTTCAAACCTGAGTTTTGGCTTGAAAAAGCCGTACCTCACTACTTCAACTCATTACAAGCAAAGGGCAGTCTATGATAGTTCCTTACCAGCAACTTGACGCAACCACACTGGATAACCTCATTGAACACTACGTGTTACGTGAAGGCACCGACTATGGCGAGCAAGAGTTTTCGACCGAAGCCAAAGTAGAGCACGTCAGAGCACAGTTGAAGTCTGGCGAAGCCTTGATTGTCTATTCGCAGTTACATGAGTCAGTCAACATTGTTTCGAAGGCCCAATTTCAGGCTATGCAAGACGAGGATTACTCAGACTATCAGTAACTGGTCGCAGAGCATTTAGCCTGATGGCTTTTTCAGTTATAGTCTGAATAAATCCAGAATAACTTAAGGCAGGCTCATGACATTACGTTTTACTCTTTGCGCCCTTGCTTTGTCGGTTTTGACCGCACAAGCGCAAGATTATCAAGCATCAGAACGCGCACATAGGATAGCGCAAAAAAGCATCCTGATTGATACCCACATTGATGTACCTTATCGACTAGAAGACAAGTGGGATGATGTGAGTAAGGCTACCGAAGGTGGTGACTTCGATTATCCAAGGGCCGTTAAAGGCGGCTTGAACGCACCTTTTATGTCTATTTACATCCCTGCTAACCTTGAGTTTGAAGGCCAAGGTAAGAGCTACCAACTGGCTAATCAGCAGATCGATGGGATGGAGGCTCTGGCATTCAGAGCACCAGATAAATTCGCGATTGCTTATTCTAGTAAAGATATTTTTACCCATTTTAAACAAGGGAAGATGTCTATTGCGATGGGGATGGAAAATGGCTCTCCCATTGAAGGAAGTCTCAAAAATCTCAAACATTTCTTCGATAGAGGTGTGCGTTACATCACTTTGGCGCACTCACAAAGCAATCATATTTCAGACTCATCTTATGATGTTCGCCGTAAGTGGAAGGGATTAAGTCCATTTGGCAAAGAACTGGTTGTCGAGATGAACAAAATTGGTATGTTAGTCGATGTATCACATATTTCTGACGCTGCGTTCTACCAAGTCATGGAATTGTCAAAAGTCCCAGTGATCGCGTCTCACTCATCACTGAGAAAATACACACCAGGCTTTGAGCGTAATATGGATGATGACATGCTCAAAGCACTGAAAAAAAATGGCGGGGTGATCCAGATAAACTTTGGCTCAAGCTTTGTAACTTCAAGCGCTCAAAACTGGTATAAGAAGCGTGATAACGCTGCGCAACGGGATGATTTTATCAAAGACAATCCATTCCCATTTGCAACCCTTGAGCAAGTCCTTGATCATATCGATCACGTGGTTAAGCTCATTGGTATCGATCATGTCGGTATTGGATCTGACTACGATGGTGTAGGCGATTCTCTTCCTGTGGGATTAAAAGATGTCTCAAGCTACCCTAATCTCATTCAAGGCTTACTAGATAGAGGCTACAGTGAAGTAGATATCAAGAAAATCTTATCAGGCAATACACTTCGAGTTTGGAAACAAGCCGAGGAATACGCGGCCAACTTCTAACCAATACAAGCGAAGCGCGACAGCGCTTTGCTTCACTCCCACCTTTTATTCCTGCAATAATCGTCATATTAACAACAGTGGATCAGCAACTTCGCGTCCAACATAGCGATATTTTTGAGAACTTTGAGTTTTAACTTACAAGGTGTGAACCGACGACTTTTAATGTTTACAAAGAAGTGATTGTGGGAGCTGTGACTTATGAAAAGTGAACCGACGACTTTTAATGTTTACAAA
>NZ_PQBZ01000037.1:45494-45821 GCF_002964665.1 Pseudoalteromonas sp. T1lg23B
ATGTTTGCCTAATCTCGTCGGGTACCGACGACCTTCGGCTTTTTGGCTTAGAGAGTCCGGCGAATGATTTATCATTCTGCTCCATCCCGCGCCTGTTGTTAAGTGATATTTTACTTCTTACCTAACAAAGAAGTGGTTGCGGGAGCCGGATTTGAACCGACGACCTTCGGGTTATGAGCCCGACGAGCTACCAGGCTGCTCCATCCCGCGCCTGCTGTTAAGTGATATTTTACTTCCTACCTAACAAAGAAGTGGTTGCGGGAGCCGGATTTGAACCGACGACCTTCGGGTTATGAGCCCGACGAGCTACCAGGCTGCTCCATCCCG
>NZ_PQBZ01000037.1:45831-78443 GCF_002964665.1 Pseudoalteromonas sp. T1lg23B
CGACTTTTAATGTTTACAAAGAAGTGATTGTGGGAGCTGTGACTTATGAAAAGTGAACCGACGACTTTTAATGTTTACAAAGAAGTGGTTGTTGGAGCTGTGACGTGTGAAAATTGAACCGACGACTTTTAATGTTTACAAAGAAGTGGTTGCGGGAGCCGGATTTGAACCGACGACCTTCGGGTTATGAGCCCGACGAGCTACCAGGCTGCTCCATCCCGCGCCTGTAATTTAAAGCTTGGCTTTAAATTTTACCTTTAAAAAAACAAACCTTTAACAAGAGTTTCAGAGCCTGTCTTCCTAAGAGGCCGCTATCATATAGCATTCAATTTTAAATGCAAGCTTTAACTAGACGACAGTATTCTAAACGAGCAAATATCAACCAAAACGCAATATTTAGCCACGATGATGCGGTGTAATAAGCTTTTGCCATTGCCAATCTGGGTGACCCATGACAATGAAGTCTGGATTTTCTGTGATCTCTCTTTGATTGTATGTAAGAGGATTAAATTCCGCATCCGTGATGCAGCCGCCCGCCTCTTCCACGATTACCTGTGAAGCCCCAGTATCCCACTCACCCGTTGGACCAACACGTAAAAAGCAGTCCGCTTTTCCTTCTGCTATCATACAAGCTTTAAGTGAACATGAGCCGAGCGCCACCGTATCAAATTGGCTATTGAGATATTGACTGACTGCTTCCAATTTTTGTCTACGACTAACCGCTAAAGTTAGATTTTGTGGCGTCGCAACAAATATCTGTTCCTGCGTCTGTGGCGTGCGTTTAAAGGCACCATGTCCCTTCGTCGCGTAATAAGTAGTTTGCTTTGCAGGCCAATAAATAACGCCCAATACCGGTTTGTTATTCTCAACCAAAGCAATATTCACGGCAAAGTCACCACTTTGTAATATGAACTCTCCCGTACCATCCATAGGGTCTAACAACCAGTAGCGCTGCCAGTTTTCCCTTAACGATAAGGCTGGTATGGGGGTTTCCTCTGACATAATGGGGATGTCTGGCGCAATTTCCTTCAACCCCGCCATTAATACTTCATTGGAAGCTAAATCAGCTGCGGTGACGGGAGTATGATCCGACTTTTCCTGTGCGCCGATATCTTCATTTTGATAGATATCCATAATCGCCTCACCCGCTCGGATTGCCAGCGAGATGCAAGGTTCTAGCAATTTTTGCATATTAAACCTCCTGCGCTAAATATTGTTGCAACAACAACAACGCTGCGACACTACGTGCCTCCGTGAAATCACTTTGTGTCAATAATGACTGCCATTGATCTAAAGGCCATTTAACGGTAACCAAAGGTTCAGGTTCATCACCCGCTAACTGCTCAGGATAAAGCTCTTTTGCCACAATAATATGCATTTTGGCGTTAAAATAGCTCGGGGCCAAAGATAATGTTTTTAGATCGCAAAAGTGCTTTGCACCAAAACCGACTTCTTCTTTTAACTCTCGGTTGCCCGCTTCAATCGGTGTTTCACCTGGATCGATTAAACCTTTGGGGAAACCAAGCTGGTAATTGTGTGTCCCTGCACAATATTCTCTCACTAATAATAGTTCATTTTCTGCAGTTATTGGCACTATCATCACTGCGCCTCGTCCACCCCCTCTAATTCTTTCATATTGACGCTGTTCGCCGTTAGAAAACTGCAAATGCAGTGCTTCTACAGTAAATAAGCGACTTTTTGCTGCCACTTCACAATGAATGATTTCTGGGGGATGTGGATGCTTTTTCTGTGACATAAGAATTAATTTGTTATCATGGCTATACACTTAATCATAAATCCTTTGACGATAAATGCCTATGCTAAATTGGTCTGAAATTGATACGGTACTGCTAGATATGGATGGTACTTTACTCGATCTACATTTTGACACTTACTTTTGGCTGCACGTGATCCCCACGGAACACGCCAAGAAACAAAATATCAGCTTTGAACAAGCCAAAGCAGATATTTTGGCGCGCTATGAAGCCGTTCATGGCCAATTACAGTGGTATTGCTTGGATTACTGGCAAGAGCAGCTAGGGCTACCTATTATGGCACTGAAAAGAGAAATTCAGCATTTGATCTCCGTGCGAGAGGATGTCCCCGAATTTCTTTCTGCCCTTAAAGACGCAGGAAAAGAGCTCATTCTTCTGACTAATGCACACCCAGACAGCCTAAGTTTAAAAGTCGAGTTGACTGAGTTTGCACACTATATGGATGTTCTCATTTCGACCCATATTTATGGCGTTAGTAAGGAAAGCCAATCTCTTTGGCAACAAGTGGAGGCTGATTTAGGGTTTGATAAGAAGCGAACTTTATTCGTTGATGATAGCTTGAGCGTATTAAAAGCTGCGCAAGAGTTTGGTATAGGCCACCTACTAGCGGTGGCCAACCCTGACAGTAAGTTACCAGCAAATGTGATCACTGACTACTTATCCATCACGGATTATAGGACTTTATTACCTATCAAATGAGCTGTTACGCTGGGTAACGTTGTTGTAACCCAGCATAGACATTTTTCGCGAAGTCAGGGTGTTCTGTATCCAGACTTTTCACGACTTCAACAAGATGCTCATTGTCTTCTTGTCCATTCCACACTTTGATATAGCTACCATCTTTATAACCATGATCCTGACGGAAAAAGTTCAAAGTGTTTTTACCGACATAGCCGCGATATAAGTCGTCAATATCCATACCTATCTGCTGCATACATCCAGCAAATGCTTTAGCATTAAACTGTTTATCCGCCACTGCGCTGGCAGCCAACATCTCTAGTGTTTGTTTGAAATCGTCAGCCGTTTGCGGTTGGCTAAGTTCGGTATCTAATTGCTCAGCTAACGCTTGGTACGACGTTTGGCCATCAATACGCAGCGATAATCCAAAATGGAAAATATCCACCAGCTCTAAAATCACTTGTTCTGTATCTGGGGTTTGTTTCTTCCACCATTTCCAGCCATAGTGATCGAGCATTTCTGCACACTCAACCCAAATTGCGCGATACCATTCAAACCCTTGGTTAAACCATTGCTCATGTACTTTTGTATTCATGGCATTTTGCATTTCTAACATCACGACCAGCTTAGTGATATTGGTTGACATTGCGCTCTCTCTTTATGCTGTGAAAAGGCCAATATCATACCCCAGCAAGATGATTTCTGCACTGGCTGGCCTTTAACTTTTATTATTAAAACGTTGCGCTAACGATTTTCCAAGCGATTGTAATCAAATAAACCGTACTCAATTCCTCGGTACTTTTTAGCGACTTGATGTAGTAAATCACTGTATTGCCAAAATTGTGGGTGAGTGCGCCGAATCGCAAACTTAGCAGTAACATCTTGATATTGTTCTTCACTTTCCACAGAGGCCAACTGAGATACAAAGGCTTGCGTGTTGTGCTGATCTGCTAAGTACCAAATTGCTTCTGGGTAGTCACCTATAAAACCGGGAACCAACGTGGCTGTATCCTCTTCAAAAGCACGCTGCCCATCTTCGTTTAGCAAACTCGAAATATTGTAATGCGCGTTATGGTGCAACAAGGTAAACGCCTTGTGCTCGCCATTTTTCTGCCTTTGTAAAATGAATGATACTTGAGGCAGCACATTAATCGCTTTATGAGGTAAGTTATTTAAGCGAGTCAGCACAGAAGGCACAGAGGTATAATCATAACGCTTACTCAATACGGGGCTAAGCGCTGCGGTTATCTTGTCATACAGTTCTGTTTTTGGGTCATCGGTAACATAGTCTATTCCTGTAGGTGCTGCCAGCAGAGTCTTGCGGTTAATAAATTCACTCAAACTAACATGAGAATTACGATACCAATGGTTTTTCACCTCTTGGCGCACATTTTGCGGCAACAGATTAATAAAGTTTTGCTCACCTTCCAAACGTAAAAAGTCCATATATAAACGAGTGTGTAGCTGATGCCCGATATTGCCAAATACATCAAACCCAGCCACTAATAAGTAATGGATCCGTTCAAACAGAGCATAATCAAGCAACCACATTGTTTTTGGCGCTTGTCCAACAAAGCCCTTTACCACCGTTGCACTGTCAAAATGGCGAAACACGGTCAGCCCAGCGTTATCATTGTGACCATCACCTTGCCAAATCAAATCAGTCGTCAGCAACTTGCCATCCGCTAGCAGCTCATTAGCAAGTTGCGTCTTCGCGCGAATGTATTCATGTTGGCGATTTGCATATTTCACCCAACTTGAAATAGGTAACACATTGCTTTGCTCTTGAGCTGGCAAGGCAAGGTCATCTTCATGTCGCATTAGTAGTTCGCTTACTGCAGGAATGCTGTTTTTTTCAGGGTCTATGAATGCCACCCAAAATTGATCGTTGATCACATTCAGGGCAACCTGACCTCTACAAACAGGCCCTTTGATATACCCTTTAATGATCAATTCCGCCTCATCCAGCATAAATTGATACTTGGATTTAACAGGAATGACCGAAAAGGCCTTAAAAGGATTAGAGGCCACTTCTGGCTCATAACTAGGCAGTTTCTCAACTTGATAATCGGGCGCGATAAATTGTGAGTAAAGACGCGCCATCTTCTGATCTGATAATGCCAAAGGCATATGTGTTTTTGCCAGTATGCTACTGCGGTCATGCATCAACCTGTAATAGACTCGACTCACGCCCGGATCATCATAAGGGCGCCGAGTAGCTACGAGCTCTATAGGCTGCCCCGGGGGTGTACGCGAACGAACTAATTTAAAAAAGCTGGGAGAATTCTCAACGCTGAACTTTGGAAAATGAATATGTGCCAGATACCAATGTTCATAAATATATCTTGCAGCCAATTGATACTTCAGGTCATGCTGGTTTAAAAACTGCTCCCAACGTTCCACCTGTTGTAATTCTGCCTGTGTTGGAGGCGCAATCTGCGCCATTTTGGCACCCAGTTTAAGCCACGCCTCTAGTTGTTTAAACTCACTGTGAGAAATTGCCGGTAAGCCATACGGCATGCCCGCATGGGGTTTGGCTTTTGCCAAACTAGCAAACTCATCCATACTGGGACAACTTTGTTCTCTATCTAAAGAAAAATCAAACTCGCCCCCCAGCACTCCCTCTTGTGGAAACGGGTGGCTCATCTTTAGCAGCAAGGTATTGTACAAAACACTGCCACCCAAGTTCGCTTGCTCACTTTGCTGACGCTCATTTAAAACGCTGGTAAAACCTTTGTCTCGCCACTGTTGGGTGTTGTCAGCATCAAACAATAACCTGCTAGGGGATTGCGCTAGCAAGCGGGTACCATTGTACACTCGCTCCTTGCTCAGTCCCCGGTCAATCCCCTCGGGAGAAGACAGTTTTAGCTGACATGGCGCATCATAGCACCCATGGCACACCACGCAGCGCTGCTCTAATACTGGTTTGACTAACTGTAGATAACCCGCTCCGTCACTATTGGAAGCACCAACTTCCCGCACCTGTACGTGCTGTGGACCGTATATATCATCGTAGTGGCTAAAGCCAATCGCCACACACCCTGACAGCACAACAGCGACACACAACATCCACCAGGCACGTGTTTTCATCAGCTATCCTCTTCTTCACCTAAATCAAACGTTGGCATCATCTCCATGGGCGGAGAAATAAACACTTGATCGTTATCCAAACTCAGTACAGCACTGAGCACGGGGCCGTGGTTAAGCAACAACTGGGCTTGATGCTCGCCAGTAAGTATGGATTCAAACTCGACCTGCTGCGCATGGAGTTGATAGCCTTCCAAATTAATACTGATGTTTTCTTCCGCTTTGGGGTTTTGGCACAAGTTTGCCAACAAGGTTTCGTCAAGCACCACTTCCATAATGAGGTCTGGGCGAGCCATATCACGTTGCTCTAATTGATCGTTAAGTAAAAATAGTGGCAAGCTAAGTGGTGTGTTTTCAGATAATTCCATGATTGTTTGTTGTATTGAGAACCTATAAGATTCTCACATATTAGCATAAATTAACTGAATCTCAGTTGATAGATGGCTCACCTTATACTCAGGGTAAGCCATGAAGAAAGCGCTAACTGGCTATTACCAAGGCAGAGTTTCACCATTTGAGTGCCAAAAACCACCCGTGTTATCAAGAGTTAACTCGTCTATTCGTTGACACAATCGCTCTGCCGCAACTTGCGGTGATATATCCCCTGCAAAATTCACCATTTGTGTTTGCACAAAACCAGGGTGAAACAGGCCCACAGCAATGTGCTGTGCTTTTAACTCATGTGCGAGACTGACACTCGCCGCATTCAGAGCCGCTTTTGACATTCTGTAACCGATATAACCACCAGAGCCGTTATCCGCAATAGAGCCCATTCGACTTGTTATCATCGCAATTTTACTATTGGCTTTGAGCAAAGGTAATAAAGCGTGAACAACGCGTAATGGCGCAATGGCATTGATCTGTAATTGGCGTTCAATTGCCACAAAGTCCATATTCTCTAATGTTTCGTTGTGAAACACTCCCGCATTATTAATAACAATATCAATGTTTTTCCCCGTTAGCTTTACTGGCAGCGTCGCCACTTGCTGAGCATTACTAACGTCGACATCAGCTATCACAGTGACATTGAGCGCCGTAAGCTCATCAGATGGCTGGCGCACCACTGCTGTCACCTCATAGCCTTGCTCCAGATACTGCTTGCAAAACTCCAATCCAATGCCACGGTTAGCACCAGTAACAAGCACATGTTTACTCATAACAGACTCCTTTTATGTCGGTCGTTAAATTGTTCTCAGTATACCCACACCTCACTCACAAATCACATTCAAGCGATGCTCTGCTATGCTAAGTGTACACACAAAAACACGATATTCTTTGCAATGCCAAAGCTCATTACATCAATTATTTGCTTGTTCTTGTCTGTGACTTCATGGGCCGCGACTTACGTTATCAATGTAAGTGAAGGTTTGGCATATCAGATAGGAAAAGATAAAGTCCAAACCGCATTACGCGAAATTTATCAACCTTTATCGATAGACCCCACCGTAGTCTACTTGCCCAGTAAGAGAGGCTTAGCATTATTAAACAACGGGGAAATTGACGCAGATGCTGGCCGCATAGACAAGGCCATGGCCTCCTATGACAACCTCATCCAAGTTCCCTATCCATTGTCGACTGTGAGACTCTTTATTTACTGTCTAAAATCCAAAGACTGCCGCCCTAGCGAGCAGGTTGGTCATTTGATTGTTCAAGGCACACTTATATCCGAACAATTTTGTAAAAAAAGACAGTTATCCTGCAATATTGTGGCAAATGACACATCCGCTTTTAGTGCATTACAAAAAAACTATGCCCCCTCATTGATTGCAAACGATCGCTTTGCCGTTGGCACTATTTGTGCCTCTGGTATGACGGAGATTTATGCCAGACCGCTGACCGAAGAACTCAAAGCATATCATTATGTCCACAAAAAACACGCTGACTTGGTGCCAAAACTCACACGTTCAATTAAGAATCTAATGGACCAAAATCTTTTGCAGGGTCGCTTTCAAAGCTTGATGGATGCGGCAAAAGAATGTGACCTTAAGGTGACTTTTCTGACCGACACCCAATCAGAGGTATCGGTCGATTCTCGAAAATAAACCGCCACTGTGGATCACAGTTGGGCAAGCCACTTTTGTACGGCGGCCTTTGGGTAAAGTACTTCTTTAAACAAACGATGACGCTCATAAACCAAGGTGGCTTCTTGTGCAGGTAAACCTGATTGGACTTTATGATGATGGGCGTTAAATCGCGCAATGATATTAAATTGCTGCGCACTTTTATCCTTCACGCGATTTAGGTTTTTTTGAAGATAGCTTCGCACATCATCGGCGGTCATCAACCCCAAAGCGTCAGGGTTCATTAACTCTTTTTTTAATGCTGAACGAATTCCCATATTGTTTGCTCCTCTTCATAAATTGCAACAATCAACTCATTCAATTTTGGCAGCAAGATACACGCCAATTACTTCAATTACATTAAAGACACGCAAATGCTATAAAAAGTTTCGTCACTCATCGCAGCAAAGAGGTATACTAACGCAAACGATTAGAACGTGAGCAAATAATGTTGGAAGAGCACTCAGATTATATCGAGATCGAATTGGAAGAAGAACCAATAGAACTTTGTAATCTATTGAAAGTTCTTGATTTAGCGGAGACTGGTGGACAGGCTAAAATGTTAATCGGTGAAGGCTATGTCGCTGTAAACGATGCCCTTTGCACCGTAAAGCGTAAAAAGCTTTACGCGGGTGATACACTGACTTTTGATGGTGAAAGCTACCGCCTGACCTTGGCTGAGGGGGTTGAGCCTGCGGTGCGCCCTGCACCAGTCGAAACGTCCAATGAGGTGCAAACCGCACCATCTCAGCGCAAAAAACGCAATAGAAGTCGTAAAGATAAGAAGGACAGTAATACGGGTCGCAAGCCAATCTCTTTTGGCTAAAACGACTCAATAACTTGAATTTTTGCAATTGATCACAATACAGTTAGTCATATGGCTAAAAAATATGCCGCAGGGTAAGCGGCATATGCCAATCATCGCTTCAGCAAATTTTAAAGCGGAGGCAGTATGCAGAATTCATTTAACACCCTGACCCAGCTGACAATCAACCAGCAACAAATTCACCTGTACTCATTAAAGCGCTTAGGCGCAAAAGCGCGGCGACTCCCGTTTGCTTTGAAGATCCTGCTGGAAAATCTGCTGCGCCATGAAGATGGTCGTACCGTTTGTAAAGAAGATATTGAACAGCTCTTAAATTGGCAAGCCAAAGCCACGCCAGATAAAGAAATTGCTTTTACCCCCGCACGAGTAGTGATGCAAGATTTTACCGGTGTACCCGCAATTGTCGATCTCGCGGCAATGCGAGAAGCCATGGCTAAATTAGGGGGCGACCCCAAAAGAATTAATCCGCTTTCTCCTGCTGAACTAGTGATTGATCATTCTGTTCAGGTCGATGAATACGGTACTTCTGGCGCCTTCGATTTAAACGCTAAGCTAGAATATCAACGCAATAAAGAACGCTACGAATTCTTACGCTGGGGCCAATCAGCCTTTGATAATTTGAAGGTTGTCCCCCCCGCCACAGGCATTGTGCATCAGGTAAATCTTGAATACTTAGCCCGCGTGGTATTTAAAAATGATGAGCAGGGAGAAACCATAGCTTATCCAGATACGCTGGTCGGCACAGATTCCCACACCACCATGATTAACGGTTTAGGCGTGTTGGGTTGGGGCGTAGGCGGTATAGAAGCTGAGGCCGCCATGTTGGGCCAGCCTATCAGTTTACTCATTCCACAGGTTGTTGGGTTTAAGCTGGAAGGTAAATTACCCGAAGGCACCACCGCAACTGATTTGGTACTCACCATTACACACCAATTGCGTCAGCATGGTGTAGTGGGTAAGTTCGTTGAGTTTTTTGGTGATGGGCTCGCTCAATTGCCATTAGCCGATCGTGCAACCATTGCTAACATGGCTCCTGAATATGGCGCCACGTGTGGCATATTTCCAATCGATGAGGAAACCCTCTCGTATCTGCGATTAACCAACCGTAGTGAGGAGCAACTCGCACTCATTGAAGAGTACGCCAAACATCAAGGTATGTGGAGAGAGACGGGTGATGAGCCAGAATATAGTGATGTGCTGACGCTGGACTTAAACACGGTGGTCCCTTGCATTGCAGGTCCGACCCGACCACAAGATCGAATCAATTTGGACGAAGCAGGTAACGAGATAAAGGCACATCTCAAGGTGATGCAGGACCAACGTAACGACAGCCACCTGAGTCAAGATGAAGCACAAATCGTCGCCGAAGGTGGGCAGTCCAAAGAGCCGCTCGGTGAAGCGCAAGTATTTGGTGTTGCAGAGTTCGACTATAAGGGCCAAACCATACAGCTTGATGATGGTGCCTGCGTTATTGCTGCTATTACTAGTTGTACGAATACTTCAAACCCTAGTGTAATTCTAGCCGCAGCCTTGGTTGCAAAAAAAGCCCATGAGCTGGGTATCAAACCTAAACCTTGGGTTAAAACTTCATTAGCCCCAGGCTCTAAGGTTGTGACCGACTACCTTAAGCGCGCAGATTTGCTCAAGCATTTAGATGCGTTAGGCTTTAATTTGGTTGGCTATGGCTGTACAACCTGTATTGGTAATTCTGGGCCACTCTCCAAAGAAATAAGCGATGCAATCAACCGGCATAAATTAATCGTTAGCTCCGTGCTTTCAGGGAACCGCAACTTTGAAGGACGCATTCACCAAGACGTAAGAATGAATTTCCTAGCCTCCCCTCCTTTGGTCGTGGCCTATGCCCTTGCTGGGCGCACTGACATTGATGTGTACAATGAGCCACTATGCCAAAATGCCCAAGGTGATGATATTTACTTAAGAGATATCTGGCCAAGTGTAAGCGAAGTACAACAAATAGTTGATGAAACTGTCACCCAATCCATGTTTGCTAAGAACTACGCAGAAGTATATAGCGGCGATGATCACTGGCAGCAGATCAGCACCCAAGCCAGCGAGCTCTATCCTTGGCAAGATGACTCCACATATATTCGCCATGCGCCATTTTTTACCGATATGAGTAAAACCCCACCAGGACTCCCCCATATCAAGGGTGCGCGATGTTTAGCAAAATTAGGGGACTCGGTCACTACGGACCACATTTCTCCTGCCGGTAATATCAAAGCGCAATCTCCTGCTGGGAGCTATTTACAGCAACAGAGTGTTAAGCCCAGTGAATTTAACTCCTATGGTTCAAGGCGAGGCAATCATGAAGTGATGATGCGCGGTACTTTTGCCAATGTACGTTTACGCAATCAGCTTGCCCCTGGCACAGAGGGAGGGGTTACCCGCTTTATACCTGATGGTAAAACCATGAGTATTTTTGACGCGGCCATGGCATATCAACAAAACGATACGCCCTTGATTATCTTGGCAGGCAAAGAGTATGGCACCGGCTCCTCTAGAGATTGGGCGGCGAAAGGGTCGTTACTACTTGGTGTCAAAGCCGTTATCGCAGAAAGTTATGAACGTATACATCGCTCAAACCTGATTGGTATGGGTGTATTGCCACTTCAGTTCAAACACCCTGACAGCCATGAGTCCCTCAACTTAAGCGGCGAAGAAAGTTTCGAAGTGATGGGGTTATGTGACAACTGTGACGAAGTTAAAATCATTGCCAGCAGAGATGATGGTAAGCAGCTTGAGTTCTTGGTAGATGTCAGAATAGACACGCCCAAAGAATGGGATTACTACCAACATGGTGGTATTTTGCAATATGTACTCAGAAATATGCTTGCAGATGCCTAACCTATCGTTGCGATGGCAGCTGTGCTGTCGCAACTTCATCTAAAACCGGTGACTTAAAGCTTTATATTCAATACACTGGGCAGCCTTGAGAACTGAAAAGGAACCCTATGTCTATCTGGTATCGCCCTATTACCTTATCACTTTGCCAACAGCTCGATGAGGGTATCCATGGTAAAGGCTCCTTGATGAAAACCTTAGACATCAAAATAACCGAAATCGGTGACGACTACCTCGTTGCCACAATGCCAGCCACACCTCATCATCACAATCCAATTGGTATGGTTCATGGAGGGGCAAATGTCGCGTTAGCAGAGACCGTGGCCAGCTATGCTGCCAATTTTGCTGTGGACTTTGAGCACTATTACTGTGTCGGCCAAGAGATCAATGCAAATCACCTAAAAGCATCCAGAAATGGCCTACTAACTGCGATAGCCAAGCCGCTACACCTCGGTAAACGAACCTCGGTATGGGAAGTAAAAATTACCAATGCTAAGGGTGAGTTATGCTGCGTCAGCCGAATGACGGCTGCTATTGTTGCTCGTCCTCGTGCAAATACTTAGCGATGATTTGCTGATAACGACCGGTTTTTTTTAGTTCTGCTAAACCTAAGTTAAAGCGCTCGATGATTTCCTCTGCATGCGGGTGTGCTCGGTTCACCCCGATGTGTAATGGCCAGCTCAGTAACACCGGCATATGCGTTATCAAATCTTTCAGCTCTGGTGAGTTTTTTTGCTCATGCGTAAATGCCAAAACGTCTGCGATGGCAAAGTCTGCTCTACGTTTTTGAACCATCTCTAAGCACGCATGTAAACTGTGTACATCTATCACTTTGATCTGCTCGATACTGTCCAGCAATTCGTGATATGCATAGCCCCTAATAGCAGCAACGGTTTTATAGCGCAGGCTCTTTGCCCCACGAAAATCAGCGTGGCTATCTTTATGACTCACAACGGCTAATTCGTTGTGAAAATAAGGCTGGCTAAATAGAATAGTTTTATGACGTTGCTCAGTCCACCACAGTGCCGCTATCAAGTCTACTTTTCGCTCTTCTAGCAATATTAGCATGCGACTAAATGGCGCGGTTTGTATTTCCAGTTCAACATCTTGAGAGCCAAACGCAGCGTGCAAAATGTCACTCACCAAACCCGAGCCATCATTTTCAATATACGGTGGCCAAGGGTTATGCCCACCAACCACTTTTATCACTTGCGCCTGTGCACTGACAACACAAACTATGAACGCATACAAGGCTATCTTTAAGGATTTGGCCATACATAATTCTGTCATACTGTTTGTAACCATTAGTTTAGCCGACACACAATAATTCGAGGGACTTTTTGGTAGACTGGTTATCGGATCCAGCTGGCGATTCAATATCCGCGCTGTAAAGCGCAAAATAATAATATGTCTAAGCATTAACATGTCTCATTCTCAGCCCTGTAAAGTCATAGAATCGTTAGTACCCAGCTCCAGCCTTTGCTACCATACCGATACTTCTTTTTCACAGATATGCTTATGGAACAGGTAGATACTTTAGTGGTTGGTGCAGGTGTTGTTGGCCTTGCCATCGCCGCCATCCTCAGTGAACAGCAAGACACGATTGTTATTGAACAACATGCTCAGTTTGGCGAGCACACCAGTAGCCGTAACAGCGAGGTGATCCATGCTGGTATTTACTATCCTGATAATAGTTTAAAGGCGCAACTATGCGTCACAGGCAAAGCGCTACTTTACACGCACTGCGAGCGCTATCACGTACCTGCACAAAAAATAGGAAAAGTGCTTATCGCCACCAATGAGTCAGAAAATGAAAAATTGCATGCTCTGGTAGCACAAGCTAGTAACAATGGGGTGACCGATCTACAGTTTCTCAGTACCGCAGAGTTACGAACAAAAGCGCCAGAAATAAACGCGGCGGCTGGCGTCTGGTCACCTTCTACAGGTATCGTCGACAGCCATCAACTGATGTTGTCATACCTCAATAAGCTCTCTCAACATGGCGGCCATTACGTTAATAACACGCAATTTATCAAAGCACACTTTGACGGCGAGCACTTTATTGTCACCCTAAAGTGTGACGAGGAAGTGTTTTATCTCAAATGTAAGACCCTGATCAATGCCGCAGGGCTCTTTGCCCAAGCGTGTGCCAGCAACATTGACGCTTTAGCTAAGCACCATATTCCACCTTTACACTATTGTAAGGGCCAATACTTTAGCTATCAGGGCAAGCACCCATTTAAACATTTGATCTACCCCATGCCAGAACAACATGGGCTCGGTATTCATGCCACTCTTGACTTGGCAGGCCAACTCAAATTCGGACCTGATACTGAATTTATCGACCAGCTTGATTACACGCCCAGCGAGCATGCCAAGCCACATTTTGTAGAGGCAATTAAACGCTACTGGCCAAAACTCGACAGCACACGTTTACAACTTAGCTATTGTGGTATACGTCCTAAACTACAATTACAAGGCGCTCAAGATTTTGTGATTCAAGACCATCATCAGCACGGCATCAAAGGGCTGATCAATTTATTTGGCATTGAATCTCCCGGGCTGACAGCAAGTTTGGCCATTGCCCACAAGGTTGCTAAGCAAGTCTACGCTACACAGTAATGATGAGTGGTGCTATTGACCCTCGATGGCCTGATCGATCTTTTTAGTTCTTTCGTCCATCAGTTTTTGGATATTTTGCGCATCCAACATCAATTGTTTTACATCACTAGGGTTAAGCGCGGAGGGGACTTTAAGTTTAGCTTCAATTTGCGCCTTTTGAGCCGCTAAGTCTTTTAATATAGCGGTGTCTTCTGCGGCCATTATGGTTACTTTGCTGGTATCTAATACATGAGTTTGGCTATGACCATTCGGATTGGGCTGATCTGAATACACCCAATTCCCATTGGCATCTTGCCATTTGTAGATACTGCCAGAGGGCGTTTTTGTCGAAGAGCTTGCAATGTGCTTGAGCGAATTATTGAGCGTACTTTTTGCATCGTCAAAGACGTTACTTGTTGATTCTTTTGTCTTTTGAGTTATAGAACTCAAACTCAACCAAGGTTTGCCATCCGGTCGCTTTAACACAAACAAAGAGCCAAGCCCTATGAGCATGATCATAACCAACATATAACTAAAATACTTCACTGTACTTGCCTCAATATAACTCCACTGAAAAGTCTAACACGCTTGCTCTACCTAGGAAACGACTGACTTAACTTCGGGCTCACAGCTGACAGCCAGTATCCACTTGCTACCCATCAACAGATTAGCAATGGCTTTATGATTACCTGAATGTCCATGCGCAGGTTTGTGCAAAGGATAACAACTGTCCGCTAGGCAATAGACAATAAAAAAGCACAACCTAGGGATGTGCTTGTTTTCATCCATGGCTTGGAAGCGTTAAATACCGTCACCATCAATGTGCAAACCACACTCACGGTTTAAACCAAAGAAACGTGTTTCTTCTTCACTCATGCCTGGCTCAAGTTTACGTGTTGTATGAACATCGCCCATCGACACATAACCTTGCTCCCAAAGTGGGTGATAAGGTAAATCGTGTTTGGTTAAGTATTGATAAACATCACGGTTGTTCCACTCAATGATTGGATACACCTTCACCGTACCACGGCTTATCTCTAAAATTTGTTTATCCGCACGACTGGATGCCTGATCACGACGCAAACCGCTAAACCAAGTACCAGCGTTGAGTTCTTTGAGTGCGCGAGTCATTGGCTCAACTTTATTCAGCGTATTGTATTGCTTAATTCCCTCTTGCCCTTGCTCCCACAACTTACCATATTTGGCCTCTTGCCAAGCAGGACTGATCGGGGCTCGATACACTTTTAAGTTTAAATTCAAGCGCTCTGTAAGGTAGTCCACAAACTGATAGGTTTCTGGAAACAAATACCCTGTGTCTGTAAGGACAACAGGGATATCAATGCGCTCCGATGTCACCAGATGTAGCATCACCGCGGCCTGAATACCAAAACTTGAAGATAAAAAAGCCGTATCTGGTAAATGCTCCAGCGCCCATGCGACTCGCTGCTGTGGACTCATCGGCAGCAACAATTCATTGGCTTGTGCCAATAGTGCCGTTTGCGCTTCTCCACTTACCTGTAAGAGTTGTTTATATTCACTCATTCTCATTCCCAGCATGGCAAGCAAATGCTTGCCAATTCACTTATTAGTTACGCGTGAAAGTCCGTTTTTGACACTTTCACTTCAGCCACGATGCCTTTTCGGATCACAAAATCCCCAAAGCATTCATCACTTTGACGTTCATTCACCCACTGGCCGATCAGCTCATCCAACGCAGGCAAGTAAACATCTTCTCCTACGTTTTCTAAATACAACTTAGGTACTCGGGTACCTTCACGGTTACCGCCAAGGTAAACATTGTATTTACCTAACCCTTTACCCACTAAGCCGATTTCCGCCAACATCGCGCGACCACAGCCATTCGGGCAGCCAACAACACGCAAAATAATGTTATCGTCGCTCACACCATGCTTATCGAGTAAACCTTCAACCTTAGTTACCAAGTCTGGTAGGTAGCGCTCGGCCTCTGCCATCGCCAATGGACATGTTGGTAATGCCACGCACGCCATTGAATTTTTGCGCTGCTCAGAATGGCCATCATTGATTAGGCCATGTTCACGTGCCAACTGCTCGATGATAGCTTTTTGATCCGCCGGTACACCTGCAATGATCAAGTTTTGGTTTGCTGTCATACGAAAATCACCTTGGTGAATTTCTGCAATTTTACGACAGCCCGTTTTCAGCGGCTTACCTGGATAATCTAAAATACGACCATTTTCGATAAATAGGGTTAAATGGTGCTTACCATCAATGCCTTCAACCCAACCAAAGCGATCTCCACGATGAGTGAATTCATACGGGCGACTTGCTTCAAACTCAACGCCTGCACGCTTTTCAACTTCAGCTTTGAAAGCTTCTGCGCCAAACGTATCCAAGGTATATTTGGTTTTGGCATTTTTACGATTTACACGGTTACCCCAATCACGTTGTACCGATACAACGTGTTCAGCGATTTTTAGGGTGTGCTCAAGTGGAATAAACCCAAAGTCATCGGCCTTACGCGGGTAAGTATTCACATCACCATGCGTCATTGCCAAGCCGCCACCCACCAGCACGTTAAAGCCAACTAACCTGCCGTTATCAGCGATTGCAACAAAGTTAAGATCGTTAGCATGTACATCCACTTCATTGTTTGGCGGGATCGTAACCGTGGTTTTGAACTTACGAGGCAGATAGGTAGAGCCCAAAATGGGTTCTTCCGTGGTCTCAGTTTTTTCACCATTCAACCAAATTTCAGCGTACGCTTTGGTATGGGGTAGCAAATGTTCAGAGATCTTAGTTGCCCATTCGTATGCTTCCTGATGCAGCTGTGACTCAACTGGATTGGTAGTACACAACACATTTCGGTTTACATCTCCAGCGGTAGCAATGGAGTCAATGCCAACACTATTTAGCATTTGGTGCATTTCTTTAATGTTGGGCTTCAACACACCGTGAAATTGAAACGTTTGACGTGTTGTTAAACGAATGCTGCCATACATAGACTTTTCTTCAGCAAACTTGTCAATTGCTAGCCATTGACTGGGCTTAATGATGCCACCAGGCATACGAGCACGTAACATTACATTGTGTAACGGCTCTAGCTTTTGTTTAGCACGTTCCGGACGAATATCTCGGTCATCTTGCTGATACATACCGTGAAAGCGGATCAGCTGGAAATTGTCCGCTGTAAAACCACCTGTTAGTTGGTCTTGAAGATCGGCTTCAATGGTGCCACGCAAATAGTTGCTCTGTGTTTTCAGGCGTTCGTTATCAGCAAACTTTGCATTTGGGTCTAGTTTGCTATTTGGTTTGTATTCGGTGCTCATGGCTTATCCTAAAAATTCTACTGTGACGGTCAGTGTTGTGTACTTCAATGCTTCAGACAGCCGGTTAGTACACGTCTTTTTGATAACGGTTTTGGCTACGCAGCTCTTTCAGATACTGCTCAGCTTGTTCATCATCTTTGCCACCATGGGCTTTAATAATATCGATCAGAGCTTGATGTACATCTTTAGCCATGCGAGTAGCATCACCACACACATAAAAATGCGCACCCTTCTCAAGCCATGCAAAGACTTCTTGGCCTTGTTCACGCAAGCGGTCTTGTACATAGATTTTTTCAGCTTGGTCACGGCTAAATGCAAGGTCAACTTTGTTCAGTAAACCTGACTTCACATACCCTTGGATTTCAACTTGATACAGAAAATCCTGAGTAAAGTTTGGGTTACCAAAGAACAGCCAGTTGTCACCAGCCGCTTCACGCGCATCTCGTTCTTGTAAAAATGCTCTAAACGGTGCAATACCAGTGCCTGGCCCCACCATGATGACCGGTGTTTCATCATTTGCAGGCAAACGGAAGTTGTCATTATGTTCGCTAAATACTTTAACTTTCGCGCCCTCTTGAGCACGGTTTGCCAAGTAACCCGAACACCCTCCAAAGTGCTTTTCACCAAATGCATCAAATTCAACCAGACCCACTGTTAAATGTACTTCGTCTTCTACTTCGGTTTGACTCGAAGCAATTGAGTACAAACGTGCTTGCAGCTTACGACAACAATCAACTAAGGACTGTGCATCAATTGCCGCAGGGTTTTGTTTGATCACATCAAAAATTTGTCTCGCTTCAATGTATTCACGTAACGCGGCTTTATCTTCAACTAATGCTTGCAACTGCGCATTGTTAGTCGCCTGCGCATACTTTTCAACAAAACCAGGATATGACTGCGTCAGTTCTAGTTTTTCAATTAACGCATCACGCACGGCGATGCTTTCACCCGCTACGGTCACTTTCGTATCATCAGCAATGGCGAGTAATTCAAGTACCTCATCCACCAGAGCTTCATCATTTAAGAAGTACACACCCAGTGAGTCGCCTGGTAAGTAACGGATATCCGAACCGTCTAAAGATATTTCGACGTGGCGTACATCTTTTGTCGAATCGCGGCCCGTGATCTTTTGAACCACAGACAGCTCTGCTGCAAACGGATTCTGCTTGGTATACTGGCTTGTGGCTGTCGCCACTGACGTTGGTATGTTTACCACATTAGAAGCACCATCCTGCTGTGACTTTAATTCAGGTTCGAATACATCCAATGCGCCAGCAATCCACTGTGTTGCCAACTCTTCGTAGTCCACATCTAATTCAGCACGCTGATAAACCACATCCGCGCCTAAATTCGTTAAACGCTGTTCAAAATCTTTGGCTGTCTGGCAGAAAAATTCATAGCTGGTATCGCCAAGACCGATTACGGCTACCTTCACACCTTCTAACTTAGGCGCTTTTTTACTTGCAAGAAACGCGTGTAATGCTTCCGCATCTTCAGGCGGCTCACCCTCACCGTATGTTGATACGGCAATTGCTAGGAATTTCTCTTTTTTCAGCGCAGAGGTCTTGTAGTCCGCCATATTAATGAGCTTGACGCTCAGCCCTCTAGATTCGGCCTGTGCTTTTAACTGACTAGCCACTGCCTTAGCATTACCAGTTTGAGAGCCATATAAAATAGTTAACGGAGCGGCTTCTACTGCCGTCGCTGGCATGCCCACATTCCCTGCTAATGCAGCGGAGTTTGCACTGGCTGCTAAATAACCACTTACCCAGGCTTGCTGGATGGGGTTTAGTTCGGCCACTAAACCTTGTAATTTCTGCACTTGCTCTTGCGTAAGCGGGCTGGCCGCAGCGCTAAGTTGACTTAACAACATTGAATAATCCCCGTAACCCTAAAACGTCTCTTGCTTAAATTGGTGTGTCACTTGCTCAACAATAACGTACAACAAGTAATTTCATAGTTTGCAGCATACTGATCTATGCGGACAACAAAAAGACAAAGATCTGCTTTTATATTCCTTTTGGTTATTAATAACAAAAAACACCAACAAAAACAGATTAAAAGATTTGCTTTAAATATAGCCACTCTAATATTAACATTGCAATAACAAAGGTTCAGTAAGCTCGGCCTTTGTTTAAATAAAAGCAAAAATATTAATTCTAATAAAAGAGATCAAAAATGAAACACGGGAAACTATCCTATAAACAAAAGCTTGCGTTTGCCTTAAGTACAGCTATTTGCAGCCAGTATGCCGCAGCACAAGTTAGCAATGGTGATTTCGAAAATTGGCAACAAAATCAGCCAACCGGTTGGACCACCATCGATTCAGGCATTGCCGTAAGCGCAACAAGCAATATTGTTAAAACGGGTCAAACCGCTGCACAAGTAACCGTCACAACGGGCACCCAAAGTAGCACAGACCTACAGCAACTTGTCGCGGTGCAAGCAGGGCAAACATATACCTTCAGTACTTGGGTTTATCATACTGAAGAGGTGTTAAAGCACGTTTGGTGGTTGATGGCTACCATGGCTATTCAGACCCATTCACGTTAAACCAATGGCAGCAGATCAGTCATTCATACACAGCAACCGCCAATACGTCAATTTCTGTTGGCTTACGCTTTTATGACGACACCGGTTTTGACGGCAACGAAGTGGTATATATTGACGACTTCCAACCAACCACCACAACCACCCCACCACCACCAGCTGGCTGTCAAAATACCGAACTCAACTTATCTTTAACAACGGATAATTACGGTGCAGAAACCAGTTGGACATTGACTAATAGCAGTAACACACAAATCGCCAGTGGCAGCGGCTACGCCAGTAACACGACCCACAGTGAATCTTTGTGCGTTGTTGATGATAGTTACACATTCACCGTGCTAGACAGTTATGGCGATGGCATGTGTTGTAGCTATGGCAATGGCTCTTATAGCTTAACTGGCCCAGGGGGGACGCTTGCTTCAGGCAGCAGCTTTACCTCGCAACAACAGCATACCTTTACAATTGGTAGTGACAATGGCGGCGGAACACCAACCGACCCATCACAATACTATGCCTCTGCCGCTGGTTTGACTGGTTATGCGTTAAAAAGTCAATTACATAGCATTATTAGCAATCATCAATCACAAGGTTACAGCGCTATTTGGCAGTTTATCGACCAATCTGAGCGTGATAACTATTTTGAAAATGATAACTCAGTATTAGATCGCTACTCTGAAAGACCTAGCAGTAATGATGCTGTAAGCTATGTTGCTGTCACCAACCAATGTGGTACCTACAGTGTTGAAGGTGATTGTTACAACCGTGAGCATTCATTTCCAAAAAGCTGGTTTGGCGGCAAAATAGAGCCGATGAACTCAGATATTCATCATATTTTCGCGACCGATGGATATGTAAACTCAAAACGTAGTAACTTCCCATTCGGTGAAGTAGCAAGTGCCAGTTATACCTCAAGTAATGGCAGTAAGCTGGGATCAGCAGCAACTAGCCTAAACTATTCAGGTACTGTCTTTGAACCAATCGATCAGTTCAAAGGTGACTTTGCAAGAGCCTATTTTTATATGGCGACTCGCTACGAAGATGTGATCAGTACTTGGCAAAACAATACCGAGTATAGCGATGCTGTGCTCAATGGGAGCGCAAACCAAGTATTTGAGCCTTGGGTTGTCGCGATGCTAAAACGCTGGCATGAGGCTGATCCTGTTGATGCGATTGAACGTGCGCGTAATCAAGCAGCTTATGAGTTTCAGGGCAACCGCAATCCATTTGTAGATCACCCTGAGTTTGTTCAGCAAATTTGGTAAACACCTGGTCAACACAAAAAAAAGCCACCGATAAGGTGGCTTTTTACTTTTCGCTTCTAACTAGTTTTTATGAATAAAAAGGCGGCCTAATCCTTCAGGCCGCTAACCGACTCAACGGGAAATCACCTAGGGTTGATGGTTAAGGGAGATAAACTGATTTTTGCATTTCCACTGGCTCCCATGTAACCAGTGTATTGCTGACCTTCAAATAAGGTATAAAAAACATCAACATAGTCATCATCATTGGTAAACCAAGAATCCGGCATGGCTTTAATAAGCTGATTAGTCAACTGTGGGATAATCGCGTAACCTTGTACGTTGGGATCTGGAATCGTGCGCATAACCTGTGTCACTATATCCAAGAAGGTCGTCGCCAACGTTTTGTAATTGGTGTTATCATCTTGTTCCATTAGCAGTAAGTCTGCCGCTTCCCAGCGATAGCGCTCCCAATGAATAATGATTTGGTTAGGCGTATAGTCTCGACCGTCATGGTCTAAATAAGGCATATCGACGATATCAAGTACTGGTTCATCTCGACTCGGACTCACCCCTGTTACGACCCCATATACTTCTGCTGCACCCGAAATCCAAGGTTCTTCATCATCATTTAAACGAATACGATTCAACACGCTGGTAGAAATCGGTTGTGTGTCACTTTGCGTTTCAAAAAACTGTTTTTGTTTAGGCAGTGACACACCACGGTGCTTGCTAAATTCTCGTTGCATGACAGCCAAGCCTTCTTTAAGGCTCTTTCTACTATCTATTTCAACGATTAATACGGGTTGCTGTGGCATCTTCTTAGCATCAAGTAAATGCACATTACCTTGTTCATCGTATGCCTCTACATGCACCCAGCTCTTATCGTCTCCCTTCGGTGCAAATGCCACGAGAACTGGCTCTCCTTGCTGCCAAGCACTCAGCATTGCACTGTCAGCAAGACGCAGTTGGTAAATAGATTCATCCGATTCAGATAAGCCTTTGAGAGATCGCGTATAACTGTTGGCCGTACGAATATTGGATTCTAAAGACGCTGGCACTAAGTCTGATGAAAGAGGAACCTGTAAGCGATACTGGCTCATTTGCGCTTTGACAGGAGCGGCAATACTTGGCAATTGACGTGCAACTTGCTTAGCTAGCTGCTTTTTAATGTCAACAACTTGATAACCCGCAGGGTTAAACACATCCAGTGCTGGAAATGCTTGTTGAACCTGTAGCTCAGAATTGGCTGCATAACCGTTTAAGCTCATGGCAGCTAAGGCAGTCAATGTAAATTTTGTTAATGTATTCATATTCTACTCCTGACAATAATCCGCGTGTTTGAGTAGAAGAAGATAAAACTTATTTAAAAAATTATCAACCTGTTAATTTAAAATTAACAAAATTAATTTTATAGGTACGAGCCGAACCACTTTGCGCAGTTGCCGAAGGCCACTAGAAAGGATAGATATAGTGATATTAGCCTTGCTTCGTGAGGAGATGCTGCCAACACGGAGAAGGTTGGCAAACCAAAACCTCAGCAATTAGAGTTATCACTCAGCAGGATACAAAGTTATTTCTATTCCCGCACCAATTGCAGAAATACGCAGCAAAGTGTCCGCATGCAACGCCTGTGAATAACACTTTGGTTCATTACCAGAGTTAAATCCGATATCAAATGTCCGCTTAGTGCATGACAACCACTGCTTCAAGGCAGGCTTCGAGCAGGATTCAATTAATTCACACAAGTGGTTAATCGCCTTATCTGGACTGAGCACTTCGGCATCAGCTTCGATACGCGCCAATTGGCGGTACTCATCTTGATCGTAATGCAAGACGATAGCGTTGCGCTTTAAATCATTGACTAAGGCACTAATGTCATGCTTTGACTCTAGCTCAAGATCGACGTTTAAAAACTGAATTTCTGGCATATGGACTGTTTTACCTTAACTGATTGAATTGAGGAATAGCTGCTTTAAATGCAAGTGTAACCAAGTAAGTACAGACTGGCTAGCGTTAACACCGATTCGTTCTCACGATACAAAGCACCTCATATAGACACATCTCAATTACAGCACAGAAAACATGCGCCCACGCATATTTTATATACACATTATAGGTACTTATTTCTGCCAATTTGTTGCCTTTGATACATTGCTTTGCTAATTTTTAGCCAACACACATAAAAAGCATACAGCATGAGTCATTTACAATTAGCATCCGCTCTTTTTTTGAGTATTACTTTGGTTGGATGTGGCGGAGGAGGTGGGGGTGATACTGACTCTCCCGCACTGGACCCGCAACCATCCCTTCCTTCTGAGAACTGGGCCGCGGGTGTGTTTCCTGCCTCAAGTCAGTATAAAGACTACTGTGCTAACCCCAGAGTCGGTATCGACCCACAAGACAATGAACCATACCCAGACAAAGCGGGAAGCGTCATGCTAGAAAAGTTATGGCTCCGCTCCTTTAGCCATGAGACTTACTTATGGTATGACGAATTACCCGATCCAAACCCAAGCACTTTTGACTCCATTGCTGCCTATTTCGATGTGCTGAAAACTTCAGCAAGTACACCATCAGGGAAAGCCAAAGACGACTTTCACTTCTCTGAAAGTTATGAAGATTACATAAAAGAAGCTCAATCTGGCGTGGTAGCCGGCTATGGTGTTCGTTGGGCGATTATTAACCGTACTCCACCGAGGTTGATACGCGTAGCCTACACGCAAGATAACTCTCCCGCAGAGCTTGCCGGACTTCAGCGTGGGGATACGCTTATCGAAGTCGATAGTATCGATATTGATGCCACAGATTCCTCCTCAATAGCCACTATCAATGCAGGACTACAGCCTGACCTCGGAACAACTCACTCGTTTACGTTTGTTCGCACCGATTCACAGACAAATACCGCAGAGCAGTACAAAGTATCTCTAACTGCACAAGATATAGAAACAACTCCTGTACAAAATGCACACGTACAAAGCATTAATAACCGTAAGGTCGGCTATGTGCAATTCAATCAGTTTATCTCAGCAGGTCAACGCCCTTTGATAAACGCCTTCCAAATGTTCGCAAGTAGTGACATAGATGAACTTGTATTAGACCTTCGCTATAACGGTGGTGGATTAATCAATATGGCCGCTCAATTGGGCTACATGATAGCAGGTAGCACTAATACGCTCGCAGCGGCCCCTGAAACGGGTCGAGTATTTAGTCAGACTATTTACAACGACAAGCGTAGTGCAGAAAACTACGATGTAAAATTCTCTGCCCGCGCCATAGACTGGAGCGAACGAGTATATACTGACGAAGTTTTACCAAGTCCAGAGCTCAATCGAGTGTACATACTGACAACAGCTAGTACCTGCTCGGCAAGTGAGTTAATTATCAATAGCTTGCTAGGTATTGATGTTGAAGTAGTACTTATTGGCGATCAAACCTGTGGTAAACCGTTTGGTTTCTCCCCCACCCCCAATTGTGGCGAGGTGTACTATACCATCCAGTTTAAAAATGAAAATGCCAAAGGGTTTGGCGACTATACAGATGGGTTTATACCGGTTCCCGCGGCACAAAATAACGGTGAACTCGGGTTAACGAGCCAGGTCTCAGGATGTTCGGTAGCAGACGACTTTGAACACTCGCTTGGCGCGGCCAACGAGGCGTTATTTGCAGCCGCGCTAAATTATATGGAAACTGGTCTATGCCCACCTGCTAATCAACAGCGTCCGACACGCGCTTCTGAGTATATTATGCGAGGCCCAGCCATAGACGTTCCATTACATTCACTGCGCGATGGTATGTACATTCTTCCCATACAGAGGACGAAGAATGAACAATAAACGCATTTATTCTGCCTTACTATGCCTCTCATTGGTTGGCTGTAAACACAGCCAACCAATGGGTCCGCAAGCAGCAAAAATAGATAACACCACTGCACAGATGAAAGCCGACATAAAAAGTGCCATAGTCAAACTAAGAGGAGGCGTAGAGCCAAGAATCGCCGACAACGTATTTATGAATAACAGTACCTTATTGATCGAGTCACGCGCCCCTCAGCAACCGCTCGATCCTCTCCTCGGTTCGCACAATATTGTTGTCACACGTTTTGAGTTGCAATTGCGTGATGGCAAGTGTGTTCTTTATTATCCTGATAAAGATAACTACGTCATATTATCTAAAGTGCGATGTTTTGCTGCCACCCAAAGTACACAATGACGGTTATCTAAGATTAGTTTTCTACGGTTGCTGTGTTACAGTACGGTTAGAGCGCTTGAACAACTAGATTTTATATGCAATATCAAACAGCTAACCCATTCATACCGCAGTTAGATTACCCATATCACTGCTGCACATTTAGCACTGAGTATTTTCAACAAAGTGACTTTCTTACGCATAACATTACCATGTCTCAAAAGTTGAAAAATGCAGTTCCAAAGCGCCGCGTTGAATACCTAGCAGGACGAATATGTGCCAAACAAGCGTTAGCAAAGATTGCCATCACTGAATTTGAAATAGACAGCAACGAAGATCGAGCACCAATATGGCCCGAAGGCGTTCTAGGTAGCATCAGTCATACTCAAGGGGTTGCTATGGCAATGGTCACTGACTCACTCGATGTGAGAGGCGTCGGCATAGACATAGAAACGATCATGCCCAATGACCAAGAACAGCGACTAAAGCCACAAATTTTACACCCGCTGGAAGATGAAGCATTTAAAGCTCTTAGTGAACATATCTCATGTCCCTTAACTGTTATCTTTTCTGCTAAAGAAAGTATTTATAAGGCACTTTACCCTAGTGTAAAAAGATTTTTTGGCTTTGATGCTGCAAAGCTTTTAAGCTTTGATGAGCGTCAATTGTGCTTTGAAATTACTGAACACCTCTGTGACGAAGTTCCTCTTGGTACCCGAGTGAATGTGCTTTATCAAACTAATGCTCTGTTCGCGTTTACCGAGTGCGCTTTTCCTTAGGTTCATAGAACAGCGAACCAACAAAAACCAGAAGAACAAAAAGCCCGCGTGATGCGGGCCTTTTTGATAATACAAACTAAATTACTGACGCTGTACTTTTACACGTTCAGAGGAAGTGATCGTCGCTTCAACTCTACGGTTTTGTGCGTGAGCTTCCTTAGTATTGGCAGTATTTTTCAAACGCTCTTCGCCATAACCAATCGTAGAAATACGATCAGCGGCGATACCATCATCAATTAACTGCTTTTCAACAGCTTTAGCACGCTTTTCCGATAACGCTTGGTTATACTTTGCATCACCAACGGCTGAAGCGTGGCCTTCTAATACCACTGTCGCTGATTCATGTTCTTTTAAGAACGCTGCGACTTCTGCAATATCATCAAAGTATTGCTGTTTTACCTTAGCCGCATCGTGTGGGAAACGTACTAAAAGATTGACTGAAACTTGACGTTCTTCGTACTTAGTACACCCAGAACTATCTACTGCATCTGACATTGGCGTATTAGCACAACGGTCATCAGCATCCATAACACCATCTTTGTCGCTGTCAGCAGCAACTGGCTGTGGTGCTGTTGGCGCTGGCGCTGGCTCTACTTTCTTAACTGGAGCACTTGAACCAAAGAAGTAGTTAATACCTAATTTAGCACCTATATCTGTATAGCCTCGATCTAAACCTTGATACACAGCGGCTTCTGCATTAACAAAGAAGTTATTGTTAAAGTAGTGGCGGTAACCAGCACCCACGTTTGCAAACGTCAGGCTGTCATAAGCGTCAATTGATTTTAAACCAATGAGGCCGTAAAAAGGGCTGTCGTCAAAGTGGTAAAGCGCATCAATACCAAAACGGTCACCATCTAATGACCCTGTACTCGCTCCTGACAGATCAAAGTCCATATCTGCGTACTCAAAGCGACCACTCCAGTTGTTATTGAAGCGGTAACCTATTTCAGCACCCCATCCTGTGGAATCGTCAACATCAACCCCAGCAGCATCACGGATGTTCTGCCAATCGGAGCTATAGTAATCGCCAAATACGCCGAGGTAGACACCCTCTTTTTGCTCATTTGCATTTGCTGCCGACGCAGCAAGAAGTGCTGCAACCGCTAAGCTAATAGATTTAAATTTCATTATTTCGTCCCGTCCTTAAATACCAAGTGAGCACAGATAGCTCATGAATTTAGCCCTATAATATTAGGCTATATATTAATTTTTACTTAACAACATCTTATTAAGCTGACATTGACTAATGCTGATGCCCAAATAACGTTTGATACAGCCCCGCTTGACCAAGCAGACTATTGTGATCGCCAACTTGAGAAATATGACCATCATCAAGTACATATATCAAATCAGCTTGCTTGATCGCACTGAGCCTATGGGCAATGATCAACGTCGTTTTGTTTTGCAAAAAAGCTTTTAAGTTTTTATGAATTTTTGCTTCTGTTTCAATATCCAATGCTGAAGTAGCTTCATCAAGAATAACGACTTTCGGATCAGCTAGTACCATTCTCGCAATCGCTAAACGTTGCTTCTGTCCGCCCGACAGGCGAATACCATTTCGGCCAACAAGTGCATCAAGCTGCTCATCAATGTGCCGAACAGTTTCGTCTAGTTCAGCGACTTCTAATGCCTGCCAAAGTTGCTCATCACTATGCACCTTTCCCAGTGATAAATTATCCCGAATACTACTATTAAATAGAATAGGTTGCTGTAAAACTGTCGCAATATTTTCTCTAATTGCTTGATAACCAATCTCTTCGACAGGAACCCCAGCGATTTCAATACTCCCGGATTGTTTTTCATAAAGCCCAAGCAGCAATTGCACAAGTGTAGACTTACCTCCTCCCGATACAGCCACAACAGCAACTTTTTTGCCTGCGGGGATCTGCAATGAGACATTCTGCAGTACTGGTAATTCAGGTTGATACGAAAAACTGACGTCTTTAAAAACAATATCAATACTTTGCCGTTTAAATACGCTACTCACATTGATCGGTGCTGGCGCTTCCGTCTGAAAAGCAAAAACCTGATTTAACCTCTGTAGTGCTGCCGAAGCCCCATAGTAGGCATACTGTATTCCAAGTAGCTCTTGTACAGGGCCCATCATGAACCACAAATAGCCAAATACCGCAAAGATCTGTCCAACGGTAAGATCTGCAAAGACGACCATGATCATTGCGATTGCACGAAAAACTTCAAACCCTAATAAAAATACAGTGAAGCTTAAGCGGTTCACAGCATCTGTTTTCCACTGTGACTGCACCGCATAATGTTTCAGATCGACCGCAGTTTTACGAACATAATCGAAGTAAGCCGTTTCTCTACGTACTGCTTTTAACTGCGATATTGCATCTAGTGTTTCGACTAAAGCGGATTGAAATGCTTCAAAGGCTGCATTTTCATCTTTCTTAAGATCCTTCACCCTCTTGCCAAATTGGCGAGAAAAATAAATCACCGCTGGATTCAATAGCAAAATAACCAATCCCAGAGTCAGGTCAATCCACAACAAAACAACAGCCGTACCCACTATGGTCAGTAAGCCAATTAAAAACCGAGACAAAGTCTGGCTGATGAAGGTATCTAGTGTTTCTACATCCGTAATGCAGCGAGAACTAATCGCCGCTGCGCCTTGTGTTTCATACTCTTTGAGTTGAACACGAGGTAGGTGGCGTAATAATCTTTCACGAATATTGAGGCTTATATCTTTACCAATAAAGGTAAATTGTCGCGATTGAATTACGCCTAATACGAGAGCACCTAAGCGCATACAGACGACACATAGCAAGATCACTACAATATATACCGCACTACTTTGCCAAGCAGTGGGAAGTATGTTGTTCAGAAAATCAATTGCTGGACCTGGCTTCTCCAATAATACTTCGTCAACCAATAACGGCATCATCAAGGGAATAGGAACACTAACTAAAGCCGCAAAAAATGCAATTATATGTGCGATAATCAGTGGCTTTTTATGTGCTAATACCTGCTGCTTTATTCCTTGCCATGTCAATGTTTCTGTCATGCTCAATCCAGTTAAATTACGTACCGCAAAAAGTTTTATAATGCGTATCCATTGTCGCAGCCAAATAATGTTGTTCATATTCCTGATATCGATAGGGCTGCTGTAATAGAGGTAACCAATCTTTCAGAAAACGACTATCATTGTGCTGATAATAATCACTAATTACCTGCTCCACCAATGCATTACGCGGAATGATGGCAGGATTCACCGAACACATCAGCTCAACAACCTTCGTAGAATCATATTCAGCGATACGAGTTTGCCACTTTTGATACCACGAACGTAAAACATCGGGTATGGCAAAGCAGCTATATGGCGACTCCAACAGCGAGTTGCTCAATGCTGCAAACGTGTTTGTATAATCAAGCTGCTCGCTGTTAAGTATGGTAAGTAATTCAGACAACAGCGCTGAATCTGTATCGCGCCAATCAAGTAAACCCAGCTTTTTCGCCCACATATTCTGATATGCGAGATTAAAATCTTGCGAAAACTGAGCGATTACCTCACTGAGCATTGCCACTGCTTCTGACTCTTCAACACTGAATAAAGCAATGAGTGATTCGGCCAAACGCGCACAGTTCCAACTCGCAATATTAGGTTGTTGTCCAAATGCATAGCGACCGTGTTTATCTATGGAGCTATAGACGGTTTCAAAATCAAACGCTTCAAGCATTGCACATGGCCCATAATCTATCGTCTCTCCACCTACTAAAGTATTATCGGTATTCATAACACCATGAATGAAACCAACTCTAAGCCAATGCACTATCAAGGCTACTTGCTGCTTACACACAGCTCTTAGAAAAGCGACGATGCGCTTATCCCCCTGCTCGTTAATATCAGAAAAATAGCGCTTGATAGCTAATTCCATAAGCGCTTTGAGTCCAACTAAGTCCTCTTGTAGTGCCAGATACTGAAACGAACCGACACGGATATGACTACTCGCAACTCGACATACAACTGCACCGGGTAAAGACTCGTTGCGATATACTTGCTGTCCTGTCGTAACCACGGCCAGACACTCCGTCGTTGGCACATTCAATGCGCCCAAAGCCTGACTCATTACAAACTCTCTCACTGCTGGACCTAAAGCGCACAGTCCATCACCACCTCTAGAGAAAGGGGTCGCACCAGATCCCTTGATCTGCAAGTCATATGCTTGGCCTTGAGCATCATCAAAGCTACCTATCAGGTGGGCACGGCCATCCCCCAAGGTAGGATTGAAGTGACCAAACTGATGCCCTGAATAGGCCAAAGCAACGGCATCAACGCCAGGTAACGGAAGTTGACCGCTTAAGTAGCTATGTGCCGACGACTTCTCTAATGGAATGTTTCGCTCTATTGTTAGCTTATCATTCCACAGCAATAGCTTAGGCCTAGAAGACTGATTTGCACGTGCCATCATTGGCGTATCAATAACACAAAACTGATTTCCTAAGCGACTGTACCTTTGATAAAAATTCATTCGTTTTGACCTGCTGATATGTTGTTATCTCCTACACTGAGTGCGACTAACTGGCTTAATGACTGTAGCGTCCATCCACTTTGCTCAACGAGCGTATTGAAAAACGTCTGCGCGCCAAGCAGTGACTTTTTGCTGTGCAAACCGCCATCAATGATCTCATGAGCCCTAAGGTATGCTTCAACATCTCGCGACAAAATAAAGGTATCTTTCCCCATTGCTCTCAGAGCGAATGGTCCCGTATTACCGCCCAACCTAGCACCATGCTTCTTTAGATAGAGCCAAAGGCCGACAATGTCATCAGCGGGCCAATTCGCGATAAACTGTGCAAAAGAACCATGGACCTGAGCGGTTTCATGAATCATTAAACAGTTCACTGGTATCGTCATTACCTTCTTATAATTGCGTACAATGCGCTCATCATTGGCTCTTTGCTCTAGCATTTCAGGAGACATCATCAGCAATTTATTCACGTCAAAATTCCAGAAAACGTCGCGAAAGCCATCCCATTTTGCGTTGATTACACTCCAGTAAAAACCGCTTTGAAACACTTTCCGCGTGAACTCTTCAAGCCAATCGGAATCACTGAGCATAGCAAGCTGTGTTGACGTTTTAGATTCACTAAGCAAAGACAACACGGTGCTTTCGCTCCCCTTCCTATTGCTTGCCCGTGCCAGTATATTGTTGAATGTTTCCATAGGAAATGACCGCCTTATTTCCTTAAAATCAGAAAGTGACTATTATTTAAGTACCAAATCTACCTTCGAGAACGACTGTGTTTCGTTTACTTGCGTGTTTATGTTTTACGCTCAGTGCACCACTTTGCACAGCACAAAGTTTATCAAAGACGCTTCATATTAGCACAGGTCAGTGGCCGCCTTATATGGATCAATCACGTCGGGACCAAGGTTGCGTTGCAAAATTAATCCGCGATGCTTTTGCGCTTTCTGACTTTAAAGTTCGATTTGTTTTTATGCCATGGGAAAGGGCATACCAAGAAGGAATGAAGAAGGAGTTTGCGGGCAGCGCATATTGGTACTTTAGCGAAAAGAGAGCGCAAGACTATATCTATACAACTCCCCCTATCACAGAAGAGATAAGCCGGTTCTATCATTTAAAAACGCTCAATTTTGTCTATCAAAGCTATAAAGATTTAGCTCCACACAGACTAATTTTAAATCAGGGGCTCACGTATCCTGAGGAGTTGTTACAGGCTGTTAAGGATTACGAGATTAGTATTGTGAACGCCACCTATACGACTAAGAATTTGTCCTATCTATTGCGAGGTCGAGCCGATATTGCAATCCTTACGGAGCAAACTAAAGCTTCCTACGCACAATCCCTCACAGAGGCACAGCAACAGCAGATCACCTACCAAGAAAAACCCGCATTTATCAAACAAGGATATTTACTGATAAACAAGCATCATCATTTTCTGGTCTCAGTATTTAATAATGGAGTCGAGCAACTGTGGCAAGATCAAAACTATTATAACGATTACATCACCAACTGCGTAAAAACCAGATTGCGTACAGTTTTAAAAGATTAGATTAAGGCGTAATGATAGGATACAGGGGCTTGTGACGTGAACGCTGGGTGCAAAGGGTTAACGACAGCGAACGAAGTGAGGACGTTTCCTTTTGCGCAAGCTGGGGTGCAAAGGGTTAACGACAGCGAACGAAGTGAGTGCGTTTCCTTTGCGCAAGGTGAATTAGGTGCAAAAGTTTAATGACAAAGCACGCAGTGCTTACATTCCTTTTGCGCAAGGTGAAATGAGCCATTTTATAGGACGCTGAGGGACTATCTTAAACGTCGGATGGCGCTACGCTTATCCAACCAACAAAACACACATAACAAAAAACCCCGACACTTTCGTATCGGGGTTTCTCTTATTAGGAGCCTGGCGATGTTCTACTTTCACATGGCAGCTGCCACACTATCATCGACGCTGTTTCGTTTCACTTCTGAGTTCGGCATGGGGTCAGGTGGGTCCAAAACGCTATTATCACCAAGCAAAGCTGGTTTGTTAATCCGTTCACCATCTGTGAACCAATCAACATAAAATTCGGAAAAAATCTGATAACTTGTAAAACGCTACTTTAGTAACACTAACTTCTAGCGCGTAAAACCACTTTGGCGTTGTATGGTTAAGCCTCACGGGTAATTAGTACTGGTT
>NZ_PQBZ01000038.1 GCF_002964665.1 Pseudoalteromonas sp. T1lg23B
CTTTAAAAATTTGGAAAAGCTGATAATTAAATTCTTATAGATATTCGTATCTATAAAGAGTTTTCAAAAGTAAAACAATGCCAATTAATCATTCATTTGATTAGTTAGCATCTACTTTAGTATTCAATATTAACTTCTGGCGAAGTTGAAATCAGTCTTTGATTATCAACCCGAAACTGTTTTGGGTTGTATGGTCTCTATATTTAACCACTTAGAGAAAAGTGGCGGACGCGGGAGGATTCGAACCTCCGACCGCCTGGTTCGTAGCCAGGTACTCTATCCAGCTGAGCTACGCGTCCGTCATTTAAAATTTTATATCTCTTAAAGATATCTCTATATTTAACCACTTTGAGAAAGTGGCGGACGCGGGAGGATTCGAACCTCCGACCGCCTGGTTCGTAGCCAGGTACTCTATCCAGCTGAGCTACGCGTCCGTCGTTGAATGTTACATTTTCCAATGTCTCTATATTTAACCACTTAGAGAAAAGTGGCGGACGCGGGAGGATTCGAACCTCCGACCGCCTGGTTCGTAGCCAGGTACTCTATCCAG